>CAWDNJ010000001.1:0-474563 GCA_963803635.1 uncultured Acidobacteriota bacterium
CGACGATCGACTGCGAATTCCGCGGATCGGCGGGGCAGAGTTTCGGCGCGTTCGCGATTGCAGGGCTGCGTCTGCGGCTGCTGGGCGAAGCCAACGACTACGTGGGCAAGGGTCTGAGCGGCGGAACCATCGCTATCACCGCCGGCGTCGAGGCATCGCGCCGCGGAGACGTTCTTGCGGGCAATACCTGCTTATACGGCGCGACAAGTGGCCAGCTCTATATCGCCGGGCGCGCTGGCGAACGGTTTGGCGTACGCAATAGCGGCGCGCTGGCGGTCATCGAAGGCGTGGGCCACCACGGCTGCGAATACATGACGTCGGGCATCGCCGTGATCCTCGGTCCCGCCGGCGTGAACATGGGCTCCGGCATGACGGGCGGCCTGATCTACATGCTGCGCAAGTCGGTTGTGGAAGGGAACTACAACCGCGAATTCGTCCGCAGCACGGCGATCGAAGACCACGTGAAAGATCAGATCGACGAGCAGGAGGAGGCGTGGCTGCGCCGCGTTCTCGCCGAGCATTTCCGGCTCACCAGCAGCCCGCGCGCGAAGCGCCTGCTGAAATCCGACCAGTTGCCTCTGGTGCGGATCGAGCCTGTGCACCTGCCATGTCCGATTTCGCAGACCTGGGAACCCATCATCGCGCGCCTCGAGCGCCAGGAAGTCAATCCGCTTGAGATCGCCGATCCGCTCCATGCGGAAGACGCGCAGCAGTCCGTCGAGCCTTGCTGATCTCCTGTTCTGTGGTTACCTTTAGTTTGACGCGTTTGACCGTAACGCTTTTGCCGCGCACGGTATCCGCGTAAGCTATGGATAGCGCGCTCGATCTCGGCGGGACGCGCCTTTCGGGAACGCGTTTTGGGAGGTCCCCATGGCTTTTTGGCATTCCAAACTTCTCGTGCTGCTGCTCGGCTTGGTGGCGGTTTCCGCGCTAGCGGCTCCAGCAGGTGCGCGCTCCAGGCATCACCACCGGCACCATCATCATCACCACCACGGGAAGTAACGCGCCCTCCAGCCGGTTCCTCCTGCCACGTGTTGCCAAAGGCGCGATGGCACCTTGTGCCCGGAAGTCGAGTTCCCGCGAATGCGCGCAGGCGCGTGCGTCTTGCCGGTGAAACTCAGCATCGAAAAAAGTGAGGCGGTGTACAATGCCCCCTGCGGTTGAGGTCCACGAGGGGAGCGCTGGTTAAACCTGTGGCGAAGAAAACGAAAAAGAAAACAGTTCGGGCAAAGAAAGCAGCCGGCAAGAAGAAAGTCACGCGAGGCGCAAAAGCCGGACGCGCCAAAAAGGCCGCCCCTGCGAGGAAGCCGATTCGCGGGAACAAGACGGCGCGGCGTCCGATCGCCAAGCGTGAGATTTCGTCGGGGAGCGAACGCTCGTCCCTTGGCGCCGGTCCCTTTGAAACGAGCGAGCGCCCGACAAAGAGAGGGCTTGGCACGGGCGCGGCCGGGCAGTCGGGCGATTTGCAGGGGCTGTCGCGCACCATTGACGTGGATTCGGAAAGCGTCGAGGAACTGATCGAAGAGGGCCAGGCTTTTGAGGCCGATGCGATCAGCGGCGTCGAAAACGCACCCGACGCCGACCAGGGCGAGGTTCGCGTTCATGAACGCCCCGAAGATGAATTGCCGCTCGAAGACCCGGAAGACCGGTAATCTGAAGTGCCGTTATGTGCTTAGCTCGTGACGGATTGGGCTTATGCCTTTGTATCGGGTGCGACGCCTCCTTTTTGCTATAATCCAGCCATTCAAATCGAACTAGCACCGGGCGGAACCGTTTGCGGTGAGAAGCACCCAAATCTATGGACTTTGACCACCTTATAACCTTTCTGGAGATCGCAAAGCAGGGCAGCTTTTCGCGAGCGGGGCAGAAACTGTACCGCTCCCAGCCCGCCGTGAGCGCGCAGATACGCCAGCTCGAACAGGAATACGGGCAGAAACTGTTCGACCGCGTCGGGAAATCGGTGCGGCTGACGGTCGCCGGCGAGACGCTGCTCGAATATGCCGGGCGCCTGCTGACGCTGCGCAACGAATCGCTGCGCGCCGTAGCCGACCAATCGAGCACACCGCGTGGGACGCTCGCGATTGGGGCGAACGAAGCGACGTGCTTGTACGTCCTGCCGCACATTTTTGCCGAGTACAGCCGCAAGTTCCCCGCCGTGCAGATCAGCATCTACCGGAATTTCAGCCACAAGGTGCTCGAGAAAATCGAGGATGGGACGGTCGACGTCGGAATCGTGACGCTGCCGGTGAAGTCGCCGAGCCTCAAGGTGCATCCGATTTTTCGCGACCGGCTGATGCTGATGGTCAGCCCGGAGAATCCGCTCGCGTCGTACAAGAGCGTCCGCACGGCCGACATCGCCGACCAGCCGCTGATTTTCCCGAAGATGGGATTCATGCGCCAGGTGCTCGACAAGCAGTTTCGCCCGTTCCGCTCGCGACTGCGGGTGACGATGGAGCTGCCGAGCGTCGGGATGATCAAGCAGTTCGTCGCTGCCGGGCTGGGCGTGTCGCTGATCAGCGAAAGCTTCGCGGTGGACGAAGCGCGCTCCGGTCACGTGAAGCTGATACCGATCTCGGACATGGAAGTGTGGCGCGAGCTGGGTATCGTCTATCGGCGCGACCGGACGCTGCCGCGCTCTGCATCCGCGTTTGTTGCGCTGGCGCGCCAGGGAGTGGCCGGCGTGGGCGCTGTGTCGGGCGACCACAACGAACCCGCCAAAGTGGCGCATCGCCGCTAGCTCGCAGACGTAGATAGGTAGCGACCCCGGGGGAATTGCGGATGGAAAAGCACGAGGCAAAACGCGCGTTTCGCATCGGCATCGCCGGCCCCGTCGGTTCGGGGAAGACCGCTCTCGTGCATCGCTTCACGCAACATCTCTATCCGCGTTACAACCTCGCCGTTGTCACCAACGACATCTACACGAAGGAAGACGCGGAATTTCTGCTGCGCCAGGGCACATTGCCCGCCGACCGGATTCGCGGCGTCGAAACGGGCGCGTGCCCGCATTCGGCGATCCGCGAGGACGCGTCGATGAATCTGCAGGCCATCGCGGACCTCGAAGACACGCTGCCTGGGCTCGAATTGCTGTTCGTCGAGAGCGGCGGCGACAATCTGGGCGCTGCGTTCAGCCCAGAACTGGTCGACGTGTGGATTTACGTGATCGACGTGGCCGAGGGCGACAAAATACCGCGCAAGGGCGGGCCGGGCATCATGCGCTCGGATCTGCTGGTGATCAATAAGATCGACCTCGCGCCGTATGTGGGCGCGTCGCTCGAAGTGATGGACCGCGATTCGAAGAAGATGCGCGGCGAGAGGCCGTTTCTTTTCACGAATCTGCGCGATGAAGTCGGGCTTGATCGCGTGCTCGCGTGGGTCGAAGAGAAAATCGCGCAGCCGCGCCGGGCTTTGATCGATGCGCATGCGCCGTATGTGGGCCATCCGCATTCGCACAGCGACGAGCAGGACCGTGACCACGGTCACTCGCATGGCCATACCCACAGCCACGAGCACGGCCATGAACATGGCCACTCGCACGGGCATCACTCCGAAGCGGACTGACGATGCCCGCCGACTCGGACCCGCCTCGCTCTTCCGAATCTGCCGTTCACGCCTCGCCGGAAGAACTCGCTGATCTTCGCTTGCTGCATCTGGCCGACACCGCGCTACCGATCGGCTCGCTCGCGCATTCGTTTGGCCTCGAATCGCTTGTGGCGGCCGAGATTCTCGATGTGAACGGACTGTTCGGCTTCCTGCGCGGCTATCTCGAAGAGGCTGGCACGATGGAAGCTGTCTTTTGCCGCGCGGGATTTCAGCTCGCCGTCGATTCGTCGCGCGCATTTGCCGCCGAGCGATGGCTCGAGTTGAACACTCGCTTGAGTGCCCTCAAGCCCGCGCGCGAGAGCCGCGCCGGAAGCGCTGCCCTCGGACGAAATTTCCTGACGACGGTTTTGGCGCTCGGCGAGCATCCCGCGCTGCGCGAGGCGCTCGATGCGGCGCGAAAGCCGCCTGCCGTACCGATCCATCATTCGCTCGCGTTTGGCCTGGCGAGCGGCGCGCTCGGATTCGATGAAAATCGTGCCGTACTCGCGTATCTGCATCAGTCGGCGGCAAATCTCGTTTCGGCGTGCCAGCGGCTGCTGCCGCTCGGCCAGACCGACGCGGCGCGCATCCTGTGGAACCTGAAACCGGTGATGATCGAGACTGCTGCACGTAGCGCCACGAGCGATGTGGAAATTGTTTCGTGCTTCATGCCGCTGCTCGATTGGGGCGCGATGCAGCATCCCGCGCTCCCTACGCGCCTTTTCGTGAGCTAACCGCCGATGAGTTCGCCCGCCGCCGCGAAGGACGCCCAGCCTCAAATCATCTCCGCACCGCCGCGTATGGAGGCATCGCTCGCGCTCGATTTCGCGCGCGACGCCTCGACGGGCCGCACGGTGCTTGCGGCGAGTGTGCAGGAGCCGCCGCTTCGCGTCGTGCGCGCGTTCGCGCTCGATGATGGCTCGGCGCTCGCGCATCTCCACAATGTTTCGGGCGGCCTCCTCGGCGGGGATCGCTTGTCGCTCGCCGCGAACATCGGGGCGGGCGCGAGCGTTCAGCTGACGACCACCGGTGGTACACGCGTCTATCGCCCGCGCGATGGCGCGCCGCCCACCATGCAGACCAACACCATTCGCGTCGGCGAAAACGCGCTGCTCGAGTATGTCCCTGACCCGATCATCCCATACGCCGGAGCGCGATTCGCGCAGCGGACGCGGATCGACTTGGCGGCAGGCGCGGGCCTTTTCTGGTGGGAGGTGATCGCGCCGGGCAGGGAAGCGAGCGGCGAGGTTTTTGCCTACGAAAGCATCGAAATGCGGACCGACGTCACCGCAAACGGGCGGCTGATCGCGGCCGAAAACATTCGGCTCGATCCGCGCGGCTCGGCGCTGCGGTCGATTGCGCGGCTCGGCGAGTATCGCTACTGGGCGACTTTCTACATCTGCCGCGTGGGGCTCGACGCCACTGCATGGCTCGCGACGGAAGAACACCTGCGCGAGGCGGCGAGCGACCTGAGCCGGCCGGGCGCCGCGCTCTGGGGTGTCAGCACGCTGCTGGCCGACGGGCTGATCGTGCGGGGACTCGCCGTTCGCGGCCGCGACGCGCTCGGAGGGCTACACGCGCTGTGGAACGCCGCGAAGCTTCGCCTGTACGGCCGGGCCGCCGTCCCGCCACGCAAGGTGCATTAAAGTCTTCGATCTGTTCCCTTGAGTAATTTTGATGGACGCGGATCGCGTAAGGTTCGTTTATATTTGTTATCCACTCGGAGGATGCTTTGCACTTGACGCCGCGCGAACAAGAAAAGCTGATGATCGTCGTGGCGGCCGACGTCGCGCGGCGGCGGCAGGCCCGCGGGCTGAAGCTCAATTACGTCGAGGCAGTCGCGATCATCACGGCGGAAGTGATGGAAGCGGCGCGCGACGGCAAAACGGTCGCCGAGATCATGTCGTTCGGCGCGAGAATTCTCCGGCGCGATCAGGTGATGGAGGGCGTCCCTGAAATGATCCACGAAGTGCAGGTTGAGGCGACGTTTCCCGACGGCACCAAGCTAGTTACGATCCACGATCCGATCACAGGCGCGGGACCATCATGAAACCGGGCGAATATATTTTCGATGAAGCTGCAGGCGCGATCGAGGCGAATGTGGGCCGCCGCACAACGCGCGTCGTCGTGAAGAACACCGGCGACCGACCGATCCAGGTGGGCAGCCACTACCACTTTTTCGAGACGAATCGCGCGCTGGCCTTCGATCGCGGCGCGGCATACGGCATGCGGCTCAATATCGCAGCGGGAACCGCGGTCCGCTTCGAGCCGGGCGAAGAGAAGGAAATCGAGCTGACCGTCTTCGGCGGCAGCCGCAAAATTCACGGCCTCAATGCGTTGGTCGAAGGGCCACTCGAAGCCCCCGGCGCGAAAGAACGCGCTGTCGAGAAAGCACGAAAAGCGGGCTTCGGATTTACAGGCGGGGAGAAGAAATCGTGAGCCTGAAAATCCCGCGCCGCACCTACGCCGATCTCTTTGGCCCCACGAAAGGCGACCGCATTCGCCTCGCCGATACCGAGCTCATCATCGAAATCGAAAAAGACTTCACGCACTACGGCGACGAAATCACCTTCGGCGGCGGCAAGGTGATTCGCGACGGTATGGGCCAGAGCAGCGGCGCGAAGCGCGAAGGGCCGCACGGCGCGCTCGATCTCGTCATCACCAACGCCGTCGTTCTCGATCATTGGGGCATCGTCAAGGCCGATATCGGCGTGAAAGACGGCCGCATCGTGAAGGTCGGCAAAGCCGGGAATCCCGATACGATGGACGGTGTCGATCTCGATCTCGTGGTCGGCGCGTCTACCGAAGTGATCGCGGGCGAAAACCTGATCGTCACCGCAGGCGGCATCGATAGCCACATCCATTTCATCTCGCCGCAGCAAATCTACGAGGCGATTTCGAACGGCATCACGACGATGATTGGCGGCGGCACTGGCCCGGCCACCGGCACCGCAGCCACCACATGCACGCCCGGCGCGTGGAATCTCGCGCGCATGCTGCAATCCGCGGACGCCTGGCCGATGAATTTCGGTTTTCTCGGCAAGGGCAATGCCGCCGCGTTGCCGCCGCTCAACGAGCAGATCGAAGCAGGCGCGTGCGGCCTGAAACTGCACGAAGATTGGGGCACCACTCCCGCCGCGATCGACACCTGCCTGAAAGCTGCCGACGAATTCGACGTGCAGGTCGCGATCCACACGGATACGATCAACGAGGCGGGTTTTCTTGAAGCCACGGTCGATGCGATCGCCGGCCGCACGATCCACACCTATCACACGGAGGGCGCCGGCGGCGGCCACGCGCCGGACATCATCCGCATCGCGTCCTTCGCGAATATTCTGCCGTCGTCGACGAACCCCACGCGCCCGTACACCGTCAACACGATCGCCGAGCATCTCGATATGCTCATGGTCTGCCACCACCTGAATCCGCAGGTGCCGGAGGACGTCGCATTCGCCGAAAGCCGCATCCGTCCCGAGACGATCGCCGCCGAGGATATCCTGCACGACCTTGGCGTCCTCAGCATGCTTTCGAGCGATTCGCAGGCGATGGGCCGCATCGGAGAGGTGGTGACGCGCACGTGGCAGACGGCGCACAAAATGAAAACCCAGCGCGGCCCGCTCGCCGAGGATTTCGCGCGCAACGATAATTTCCGCGCCAAGCGCTACGTAGCGAAGTACACGATCAATCCGGCGATCACGCACGGAATGGCCACGGAAATTGGCTCGATCGAGCCGGGCAAGCTGGCCGATCTCGTCCTATGGAAGCCCGCGTTTTTTGGCGTGAAGCCAGAAATGATCGTGAAGGGCGGTTTCATCGCCTGGAGCGCGATGGGCGATCCGAACGCGTCGATCCCGACGCCGCAGCCGGTGCTGTACCGGCCGATGTTCGGGGCATTCGGCGGCGCGACGGCCGCGACCGGCATCACATTCGTCTCGCAGGCGAGCCTGAAGGCGGGCGTGCCGCAGAAGCTGGGCCTGAAGAAAATCGTCGCGCCCGTAAAGAATTGCCGCAAAATCGGCAAGAAAGACATGCTGCACAATAGCGCCACGCCCGATATTCACGTCGATCCGGAGACGTACGAAGTCACCGTCGACGGGACGGCCATCACCTGCGAGCCGGCGAAGGTCCTTCCGCTCGCGCAGCGATACTTTCTTTTCTAGGCTTTCCTGAAAAAGCACCGAACTGTTATCCCGAGCGGAGCGAGGGATCTGCTTTTTTTCACTTGCGAAGGAGTTTGTACACTTCGTTGGCGGTAGCGAATTCCTGTTCGAGTTCCTTGCTCGCAAGGTTGCGTCGCAGGTGATCGACGGCTTGCGCGAGGCGATCGAGCGCGCGGGCAGCATTCTCCGTGTTGGTGAGCAGGATGTCGCGCCAAATCCCGTACGAGCTGCCCGCGAGCCGCAGCATATCGTGCAGGCCGGGCCCGGCGAGCGTGAGCGGCATGCCGGTTTCGTCCGTTTCGTCCCGCACCACGCGCGCGAGCGCAATCGACACAAGCTGCGGAAGGTGCGAGACGATGCCGACGGCCCAGTCGTGCGTGTCGGCGTCGGTCCAAACGGGCTGTGCGCCAATCGCGCGCACGATTTCGGCGAAAGCCATCACGCGCGGATCGGAGTCGTCTTCGTTTGCTACGAGCGCGTAGGGCGCGCCCTGAAAAAGCCCCACATCGGCGTGAGCGACTCCCGTTTTTTCCTTGCCTGCCATGGGATGCGCGCCGAGAAAACGCGCGCCCCTGCGAAAGTGGGCTGCCGCTGCGCGGCAGATCGCGGCTTTCGTGCTGCCTGCATCGGTGACGAGCGCATGCGGCTCCGCGGCTGCGGCGATTGCGCCGAGCGCTTCGATGGTGGCGCCGATGGGCAGCGAGATGTAAACGAGATCGACGCCGCGCACCGCGAGGCTGAGATCGGGCACTGCCTCCTGAATCACGCCACGGGCTAGCGCGCGCTCGAGCGATCCCGCGTGGCTGTAGCCGACGGTGGTTACTTCGGGGAAACGTTTGCGCAGGGCCAGGGCAAATGATCCGCCGATCAGGCCCGTGCCGATGATGGCGGCGCGGCGAAAGGGAACTGTGCCAGCCATCGCCTACGCCGCGCCGTCGTTCGTCATCTGATTTGCGACAGTCTTACTTCTTGCCACGGCCCGCCGCTGTCGATTCCGGCTTGATCCACGACATCTGGGCGCGCAGCTCTTTGCCGACCGCTTCGATCGGATGATTCTTATCGCGTTCGAGCAACTTTGCGTACTGCGGGCGCCCCGCCTGATTCTCGAGGACCCATTCTTTCGCGAAGGCGCCGGTCTGGATTTCGTCGAGGATTTTTTTCATCTCGGCGCGGACATGTTCATCGATCACGCGATTGCCGCGCGTGAGGTCGCCGTACTTCGCGGTCTCGCTGACGAATTTGTGCATCTCGGCGATGCCGCCTTCGTAGATCAGGTCGACGATCAGCTTGAGCTCGTGCAGGCACTCGAAGTAGGCGGACTCGGGCTGATAGCCCGCGTTCACAAGCGTCTCCCATCCCGCTTGAATCAGCGCGCGCGCGCCGCCGCAGAGAACGGCCTGCTCGCCGAATAGATCGGTTTCCGTTTCCTCGCTGAACGTGGTCTGAATCACGCCGGGGCGCGTGCCGCCGATCGCGTGTGCGTAAGCGAGCGTGCGATCGAAAGCGTGCCCGGACGAATCCTGATGCACGGCGAGCAAGCAGGGAACTCCGCGCCCCGCTTCAAATTGCCGCCGGACGAGATTGCCGGGGCCTTTCGGCGCGACCATGGTGACGTCAATGTCCTTCGGCGGCGCGATCTGCCCGTAGTGAATGTTGAAGCCGTGAGAAAAGAGCAGCATCGAGCCGGGCTTCAGATTCGCGGCGACTTCGTGCGTGTAGATCGCCGGCTGCGCCATATCCGGCGCGAGCATCACGATCACGTCCGCGCCTTCCGATGCCTCGGACGGGCCGACCAGCTTCCAGCCATCCTGCTCGGCTTGCGCCCACGAGGGTCCGCCGCGGCGCAGGCCGACGACCACATCGAGCTTGCTGTCGCGCAGGTTCAGCGCGTGCGCGCGACCCTGGCTTCCGTATCCGATCACGGCGATGCGCTTGCCTTCGAGCGCCCGCGGGTTTGCGTCCTTCTCCCAGAACATCTTTGCCATGTGTTTTTCTCCTTAGGAAATTGCCGAAATCTATGCGGCGTTCGTGACGGCTCCTTCAGACGCCGATGAAACGAGCTTTGCGTATTTTGCCATCACGCCGCTCGGGTAGCGCGGCGCTGGCGCTTTCCATTGCGCGCGGCGCTCGTCGAGATTGGCGTCGACGTCGAGCCGCCGGGCGCGCACGTCGAGCGTGATTTTGTCGCCATCGCGAATGAACGCGATCGGGCCGCCGTTCGCCGCTTCCGGTGCTATGTGTCCGACCATCAGGCCGTGCGTGGCGCCGCTGAAGCGGCCGTCGGTGATGAGCGCGATCGAATCGCCGAGCCCCTGGCCGACGAGCGCAGCCGTCACGGCTAGCATTTCGCGCATCCCCGGCCCGCCCTTCGGGCCTTCGTAGCGGATCACCACCACGTCGCCCGCCTTGATTTCGCGCTTCTGCACCGCCTCGAAGCAGGATTCTTCCGAATCGAACACGCGAGCAGGCCCGCTATGCAAAAGGCGTTCGTGCCCGACAAGCTTGACGACGCAGCCCTCCGGCGCGAGCGAGCCGCGCAGGATCGCGATGCCGCCCTCTTTCTTCAGCGGATTCGAGATCGGGCGAATTACTTCCTGGCCCGGAGTTTCGCGAGCGTTGCGAACTTCCTCGAAGAGGTTCTTGCCGGAAACCGTGAGGCCATCTTCGAGCAAGCCCGCTTCCTGAAGCCGCTTGCCGAGCAGGCCCATGCCGCCCGCCGCGGCCATGTCCGGAGCCGTGAAGCGGCCGCCGGGTTTCAGATCGGCCAGCACAGGCGTTTTCTTCGAGAGCCTGTCGAATTCATCGATGGTAAGCGGCACACCGGCGTCGCGCGCAATCGCGAGAAGATGCAGCACGCCGTTCGTCGAGCCGCCCGTGGCCAACACAGAAGTAATGGCATTACGCAGAGCCGCTGGCGTGATGATCTGCTTGGGCCGAATGTCCTTCGCGAGAAGCTGCATCACGAGCTTGCCGCAATCGATCGCGACCTGCGCCTTGCGCGGATCGACCGCAGGAACTTCGTTCGCGCCCATCGGCGACATGCCGAGAAACGTGATCGCTGTGGCCATCGTGTTCGCCGTGAACTGGCCGCCGCACGCTCCGGCGCCGGGGCACGCGCGGCTCTCGAGCTCGCACACTTCCTGCTCGCTCATTTTCCCCGCGGCGTACGCGCCGGGCGCTTCGAAAACATCCTGAATCGTCACATCGTGCCCATGAAAATGTCCTGCCAGAATCGAGCCGCCATAGAGCGAGAGCGAAGGCAGATTCAGCCGCGCGAGAGCCATCACCGTGCCGGGAATCGTCTTGTCGCATCCGCAGATCGCGACGACGGCGTCGAACGCATGCGAGCGCACGAACAATTCAATCGAATCGGCGATCACTTCGCGGGAGACGAGCGAGCCTTTCATGCCCTCGGTGCCCATCGTGATCCCGTCGGAAATCACGATCGTGTTGCACTCGATCGGAGTCCCGCCCGCCGCGCGAATCCCCTCCTTGATTTTTTCAGCCAAGCCGCGAAGGTGCATGTTGCAAGGCGTGACGTCGGACCACGTGTTCGCCACCGCCACCAGCGGCTTCGCCAAGTCCGCGTCGGTAAGTCCGGTCGCCTTCAACATCGCCCGCGCGGGCGCCCGCGCGATTCCTTTTTTGATTGCGTCGCTCTGCATTTCGCTCGAAACCTTCTTTCCCGTGTGGCTGCCCTAATTCTTGTCCAACGAACGCCCGGCCAATAAAAAAGCCCCGCTGCCTGCCATCAGGTGCGGGGCGCATACGCCTAAGCTTGGCTTAGGAGGGTGGCCCCCACCCGATCGTTACATATACGCCGGAGAATACCGATGGTCTTGTAGGGCGTGTCATAGAGTAGCGTCTCATCCCGGAATCGACAATCGCTTTCCTGCGCTCGCCGGTGCCGCCTTCCATTTGCAGACGCGAGCCTCAAAATCCAATTACCGCCGATCCGTGCGGATAAGTCAAATTGGTATTTGTGGCGACCGGGTATAAAGCAGGTTTATACCGACCGGCGTTCCAAGAAGTCAGGCAACTCCACCATTTTCGAGGGTCGCGACGGCGCAGGAAATCGCCTTGACGCGCTCCGGGCCCTTTTGTATATTCGACCTTCGATTCGGCGGTGGTGGCTGAATCGGAAGGAAATTCGAGAGCGCGTGATGCAATGTTTCGGCTATTTCGCCTTTACTTACCGCTTCTCCTTTAAGGGGGAGCGGGCCGGCGAGACGCGCGCGGGCAATCAAGGCAACTAGACAGCCGCACAAAGTTTCGAGAAACCGGGCCGCGACCTCCGAACGGGGACGCGGCCTTTTTTGTTGCGCGGCCGATCGCAGGGCGGCGCGGACGAGCGGGAAACGGGAGGCACGATGAAAATCGACGAGTGGCGACACAAAATCGACGCGATTGACATGGCCATGCTGCACCTCCTGAATCTGCGCGCACAACTCTCAATCGAGGTGGGCCGCATGAAGTGTGAGGCGGGCGTTCCGCTTCGTTCCAAGGAGCGCGAGCAAGAAATTCTGACGCGCATGAAGCAGTTGAATCCCGGCCCGCTCGACGCCGAAACCATCGGCAAGGTCTACCAGTTGATCCTCGATGAATCGATTCGCACGCAAACGCGCTTCGGCTATAGCGTGCCCGCAGCAACGAAAGCAAAACCCGACGAGTCGCGCCCGGCCGGTCGCAAGCCCGCGCGTCGATAGGAAATTGTGACCAAGGAATGGTCTACGGAATGAACGATGCAGATTGAGAAAAACGCGCGAGTGGCATTCCAGGGCGAGCGAGGCGCCTTCAGCGAAGAGGCGGCCGTGAAGCTCCTCGGCGAGGAAATCACGCTCGTCCCGCGCCCCACGTTCGAAGCCGCGTTCAACGCGATCAGCGATCGTGTGGCCGATTACATTCTCGCGCCGATCGAGAACAGCCTCGCGGGCTCGGTCCACCGCTCCTTCGACCTGCTCGTCGATAGCCCGCTCAACATTCTCGCCGAAGTGATCATTCCAATCGCGCACAACCTGATCGCTGCGCCGGGCGCAAAATTCGAGGAAATCACGGTCGTCGAATCGCATCCCGTGGCGCTCGCGCAGTGCGAGCAGTTTTTCAGCGCGCACCCGCGCTTGAAACGCATCGCCACCGAAGACACCGCCGGCAGCGTTCGCGATGTGGTTGCCTCGGGTGATCGCTCGCGAGGCGCCATCGCCGGCCGCCGCGCCGCGGAAATCTACGGCGGCGCGATTCTGCGCGAGCATCTCGAGGACAATTCCGAGAACTACACGCGTTTTCTCCTCCTCTCGGAATCCACCGCTTCCGCCGGGGATGCCGACAAGCTTTCGCTCGTCTTCCAGCTCGATCATCGCCCGCGCGCTCTCTACAATGCGCTCGAGCCTTTCGCGCGGCGCAATCTCAATTTGATGAAGATCGAAAGCCGCCCGGTCCACGGACGGCCGTGGCAGTACCGCTTTTACTTGGATTTGCAGGCTTCGCGGCGCGATCCCGAAGTGGCTGCGGCCCTGCGCGAACTCGAATCACTGGTCGTCGGGCTGCGGATTCTCGGGTCGTACGTTTCCGCGCCGCTCTCAGACAGCACGAAATCTTAGCGATCGATTTTCTAAAGGGTGAGGAACCGAAAATGATTTTCAACATGCTGGGCGAAGCAACCGAAAAAGACATCAACCATATCGTCGACCGCATCAAGGAGTGCGGCTACGAAGCCCACCTGATTCGCGGCAAGGAGCGCACCGTGATCGGAGTCGTCGGCAACAGCCGGACAAGTCGCGAAGAGCTTCTTGCGCTCGCTTCGGCGCCCGGCGTTGAGGAAATCGTCCGCATCTCGCATCCGTACAAACTCGCCGCGCGCAGCGTGCGTCCCGAAGGCTCGGTAATCGATCTCGGCAAGGGCGTCATGATCGGCGGCCCGGAAGTCGTGGTCGCCGCCGGCCCCTGCGCCGTCGAATCCGTCGAGCAGATACAGGACATCGCCGCGAAGGTAGCGCGCGCGGGCGCGAAGCTGCTGCGCGGCGGCGCATTCAAGCCGCGCTCTTCGCCCTACAGCTTCCAGGGCCTCGGCGTGCAAGGACTAAAATTGCTGCGCGACGCCGCCGATAAAAATGGCCTGCTCGTCGTCAGCGAAGTGATGGACCCGTCCCAGATCGAAATCATGATGCCCTACGTCGACGTGCTGCAAGTCGGCGCGCGCAACATGCAGAACTATCATCTGCTCCGCGGCCTCGGCGAAGTCGACAAGCCCGTGCTGCTGAAGCGCGGCATGTCCGGCACAATCGAAGAGCTGCTGCTCAGCGCCGAATACATCATGGCCGGCGGAAACTACAAAGTGATCCTCTGCGAGCGCGGCATCCGCACCTTCGAAACCGCCTTGCGCAACACGATGGATATCGCGGCGATCCCGGTGCTCAAGAGCCTTTCGCACCTGCCGGTCGTGGCCGATCCGTCGCACGGCACCGGCAAGCGCGACAAAGTCGCCCCGATGGCGCGCGCGGCCGTAGCTGCGGGCGCGGATGGCTTGCTCATTGAAGTACATCCCGACCCCGAGCGCGCTCTATCCGATGGCGTGCAATCGCTCTATCCGGATCAGTTCGCGCAGCTCATGAAGGAAATTCGCGCCATCGCGCCGGCGGTCGACCGCAAGATCGCGTAATCGCACCGCCAATTGCCTTTTCGCTGCGAAGCGTCGCGCTTGACAATCGAATGAGCGCCCATTACGGTATCCGTTTGGGTGTTGGGCCTCAGAAAAACCAGCGCATCGTGCAGGTCTTGGGAATTCGGGGCATCGCAAGTCTAAGATTCAAGCAATTATTCGCTTTACCGGGAGGATACAGGAATGCCGCATAAGCTGACGAACATGCTCTCGCGTGTGCCGAGCGATATCGAAATCGCGCAAGCCGCCACGCCGATCCCGATCGACAAGATTGCCGCCGAAGTGGGCATCCTCCCAGACGAGCTCGAGCTCTACGGCAAGAACAAGGCGAAAGTGCACCTCGAAATTCGCGACCGCCTGAAGAACAGTCCCAACGGGAAATACATCGTAGTCACAGCGATCACCCCCACGCCCCTCGGAGAAGGGAAGACCACCACGACCGTCGGCCTGAGCCAGGCGCTCGGCGCTCATCTCGGCAAAAAAGTTTTCACCTGCATTCGCCAGCCCAGCCAGGGACCGACGTTCGGCATCAAGGGCGGCGCCGCCGGAGGCGGGTACAGCCAGATCATCCCGATGGAAGAGTTCAACCTTCATCTCACCGGCGACATTCACGCCATCACCGCCGCGAACAACCTCGCCGCCGCCGCCATTGACACGCGGTGGTTTCACGAAAGCTCGCAAAAGCCGGAAGGGTTGTTCGACCGCCTCTGCCCGCCCGCGAAAGACGGCAGCCGCCGCTTCTCGCCGGTCATGCTCCGCCGTCTGAAAAAGCTCGGCATCACGAAAACCAACCCGAACGATCTCACGCCCGAGGAGCGCCTCCGTTTTGCGCATCTCGATATCGATGTGAACAGCATCACGTGGCGCCGCGTGACCGATACCAACGATCGCATGCTCCGCCAGATCACCATCGGCCAGGGCCCCGAGGAAAAGGGCATGACGCGCGTGACCGGCTACGACATCTCGGTTGCCAGCGAGATCATGGCCATCCTCGCGCTCACCACAAGCCTCGCCGACATGCGCGAGCGTCTCGGTGCGATGGTCATCGGCACCAGCAAGGCGGGCGAACCGATCACGGCGGACGACATCGGTGTCAGTGGCGCGCTCACCGTCCTGATGAAGGACGCGATTCAGCCGAATCTCATGCAGACGCTTGAAGGCACGCCCGCTTTCGTTCACGCCGGGCCTTTCGCGAATATCGCGCACGGCAATTCGTCGATCGTGGCCGACCAGATCGCGCTCAAGCTGGTCGGGAAGGACGGCTACGTCCTCACCGAATCGGGCTTCGGCGCCGATATCGGCATGGAAAAATTCTTTAACATCAAGTGCCGCTATAGCGGCCTCGTGCCCAATTGCGTCGTGATGGTTGCCACGATCCGCGCGCTCAAAATGCACGGCGGGGGGCCAAAGGTCGTCGCGGGGCAGCCGTTAAGCCACATGTACACAGAAGAAAATCTCGAGTTGCTGGAAAAGGGCTGTACGAATCTCGTCAAGATGATTCAGAACGCGCGCCTCTTCGGAATCCCCGTTGTGGTGGCCATCAATCGCTTCCAGTACGACACGCCGGCCGAGATCGAGCTGGTCCGCAAGAAAGCGATCGAGGCGGGCGCGAGCGACGCCGTGATGTCGAATCACTGGGCGCAGGGCGGCGCCGGCGCGGTCGAACTCGGCAAAGCCGTGATCGCCGCGTGCGAGAAGCCGAGCAACTTCCAGTTTCTCTACCCACTTGATATCACCATCAAGGAAAAGATCGAGACGATCGTCAAGAAGATTTACGGGGGCTCCGGCGTCGAATATTCACCCGAAGCCGAGAAGAAAATCGAGCTCTACACGCGCCTCGGCTTCGATAGAATCCCGATCTGCATGGCCAAGACGCATCTGAGCTTTACTTCCGACCCGAATATCAAGGGCGCGCCGACCGGTTTCACAATCCCGATTCGCGACGTGCGCGCGAGTGTCGGTGCGGGCTTCCTCTTCCCGCTGGTCGGAACAATGAGCACGATGCCGGGCCTCTCGACGCGGCCGGGATACTACGAAATCGACCTCGACCTTGCCACGGGCAAGATCGTCGGGCTGTCGTAGACCCTACCGTAGCAGGCGAATTGGTCAGCGCTGGGCACTCGCGATCATCACACGACTCGACGCGGCGTGCGTTTGCCTTTGATTTTCCGCGTGCTCCATCCTCGTTTTTTGAGGGTGGGGCTTTGCGCGGTTAGATTCGGGAACGCGTCCTAATGGCTGCTTGGTGCAGCAATCCACCATCGCCTCAGCGCCACGATAGTCCAAACGGCTTCCACGATTCCAAAGGGCCACGCCCCCTGCAGGAAGCCATAGAACGATCCGAGCGCGCAAGCTCCGGCAAAACCGAGAACGAACCATCGGCTGCGCCTTTCAAAGGCGTAGCACAAAAGCATGGCAGTCACAGCAAACAGTCCAAACAGGCTTAGTCGACTCAATCGTGACTCCCTAACGGCGATATACGCTCGCAATAGAAAGTATCAGGCTTGGGATAAAGAAGACGTAAGGCCCGGCGACTCGTCATCGACAACGAACCACCGGCCTTGTTCGTCGCATCTCCGTACGCTACAGTAGCGATCACGCCGCGATCACGTGCGCGAGAAAGCGGGAGAGAGATGGCGAGCACGGAGACAGCAGAGCGCAAGGTCCTCATCCGACGCGCCGAAATTCAGAAGCGCGTTCGCGCCGTCGCACGCCACATTACCCGGGACTTTAAGGGCGAGCGCGTTCATTTAGTCGGCGTACTCAAGGGCGCGTGTATTTTCCTTTCCGATCTGGTTCGCGAGATCGATCTCGAAAGCTCGATCGACTTTATCGCCGTCTCGAGTTACGGTCGCGGCAAAGAATCCTCCGGCCAGGTGCGCATGCTGAAGGATCTCGATAGCAGCATCGCGGGCCTCAACGTCATTTTGGTCGAAGACATCCTCGATACCGGCCTCACGCTGAGCTATCTTTTGCGGGTCTTGCGTCAGCGGCGCCCCAGAACTCTTCGCGTCGCGGCTCTTCTCGACAAGCCATCGCGCCGCCTGAAACCCGTGGAAGCCAATTACGTCGGATTCAAGATTCCCAACGAATTCGTGGTCGGATACGGCCTCGACTACGCCGAACGCTACCGCAATTTGAAGGACGTCTACGTCCTGAATCTCCCCGGTGATGGGACGCACTGACCGGCTGCCCACTCTGCCGGCTTGAAGATCAACCTCCAAATTGGCGCAAGAATGTTGGCTGGCACGCCATCTATCCCCGCGGAGCGAATTTCCCGCCTGCTATAATGGTTCGACTTGGGCCTGCGGGACTGGGAATCTCGCACGCGATCCGCGGTCGGTCGTGCACCATACAGGAGCAAAGAACCTGCCCGGATCGCCATCATCCATGGATTTGACGGAACTCAATTCGACGCACGATATCCCTGCGGAGACGCTCGCCGTCCTCGCGGAGATCAGCCACGAGATCAACGCGTCGCTCAACCTCGACGAAGTCCTCGCGAACGCGGCCGCTCAGGTGAAGCGGCTGATCGATTACGAGATTTTCGCCGTCCTGCTCCCCGAGGAGGGATCCGACAACCTCTACATTCGATTCGCCATCGGTCATCGCCGCGAAGTCGTCGAGCACTGGCGCATCCCCATCGGCGACGGCATTATCGGCGCCGCCGCGCAGCTCGGCCAGGCGATTCGCGTCGGTGACGTGCGCAAAGATGCGCGCTATTTGGCTGCGGCGGACGAGGTTCGTTCGGAAATGGCCGTTCCGCTGATTGTGCGCGGGCGCGTGATTGGTGTGATGGACATCGAGAGCAGCCAGCTCGATTATTTCACGCCGGCGCAGCAGACGATTCTCACGCTGGTTGCCAGCCGAATCGGCACGGCCGTTGAGAACGCGCGCCTATTCCAAAGCGCCCGGAAGCAGGCCGAGACGCTGATGCTGCTCAACGAAATCGGTCGCGAAACGAGCGCCACGCTCGAAGTTGAAGAGGTCCTCCGCCGCGCCGCGGAGATGACCAAGCGTCTGATCGATTATCAAATTTTCAGCATCCTGCTGCACGATCAGCAGGCCGGCGTCTTTCGCCACCACGTCACCGTGAAATTCGGCCAGCGCGTGCAGGAGAAATCCACCGTTCCGGAACACGAAGGCATCGTCGGCGCGGCCGCGAAGCTTCGCCGCCCGATTGTGGTTCCGGACGTGTCGCTCGATCCGCGCTACCGCATGCTGAATCCCGAGACGCGCTCCGAGCTTGCCGTGCCCATGATTTACAAAACGCGCGTGATCGGCGTGATGGATCTCGAAAGCCCGCAGCTCAACTATTTCACGCCGGACCACGTGCAGGTGCTTTCGATTCTGGCTTCGCACCTTGCGATTTCGATCGAAAACGCGCGCCTCTACGAGCAGGTGGCGCGCGACGAGAGCCGCATGGAGCGCGATCTGAACGCCGCCCGGCGAATACAAGGCGCGCTGCTCCCGCATTTGCCGGGCGAAGAATTCGGTCTCGATATCGCCGCGCGCGTCGTCTCCTCGCGCGAACTGAGCGGCGATCTCTATGACTTTCTTCGCTATGGCCCGCAAGATTTGGGCATCGCGCTCGGCGACGTCAGCGGGAAGGGAAGTGCGGCGGCGCTCTACGGCGCAGTCGCGATCGGGACGCTGCGCAGCCTCGGCTCGCTGAAGCCGCGGCCCGCCAACATGCTGCGCGCCGTCAACGGATTCCTCGGCGAGCGGTTAATCGAAGGGCGCTTCATGACGCTCTGCTTTGCCTCATGGAATCGCCGCCAGCGCAAGCTGCGCGTGGCCAATGCCGGGCAGGAGCAGCCGCTGCTATGGCACGCCGGCAAGTGCGAAAAGATTCCGATTGCCGGATTTCCTCTTGGGATTTTTGAAGAGGCGACGTACGACGAGCGCAGCTACCTTCTCGATCCGGGCGACGTGATCCTCCTATATTCCGACGGAATCGCCGACACACAGAATTCGGCGGGTGAATTCTTCGGACACAGGCGCGTTGTGTCGATCCTCACCGAACATGCGGCGCTGACACCGGATGCGATCGCCGACCACCTGCTCGAGGAGGTCGACAAATTCTCCGGCGGCCAGCATCCCGCCGACGACCGCACGCTTCTGGTCCTCAAGGTGCGGTAAACGGTGGCGGCACTTGCGTTCGAAACTGCACGCAAATTGTCCGCTCGAACGTGGGGATCAAGGATCCCCCCAGCGGGCCCTTAAAAGGCCCTAGGCGGTCGAGAAAACGGTGATTGTGGCGGCCTTACCGCGCCTACCGTTCACCCCAACGCAATTTGCTGCGCAGGATCTGGAAATAAGTCTTGCTTGGCGGCCGGACGAGCGCCACGCGCTTCGCCGACTTCGTAATCCGCACGCGGTCCGTTGGCTCGATCTCCACGCTGATCTGTCCATCCAGCGTGACGTACACCGGCTCGGACGCCGCCCTGAAATCGAGATCGATCCGCGAATTGGCGGGAATTACCAGCGGCCGGTTCGTCAGCATGTGCGGGCAGATCGGCGTGATGATGAACGCATCGAGGCTCGGATCGACGATCGGCCCACCCGCCGCCAGCGAATAGGCGGTCGATCCGGTCGGCGTCGCCACGATAATTCCATCCGCGCGGTACCGCGCCACGTGCTGCCCGTCCACATGCACGTCGAAATCGAGCATGCGCGCTTTTTCGCCTTTGTTTGCCACCGCGTCGTTGAGCGCGCACTGCACCTCGGATGGATTCCCGTTGCGGCGAATCTCCGCGTCGAGCATCATCCGGTCGCTCGTGTGATGCTCGCCCGTGAGCACTTGCTCGAGCGCCGGATAAAGCTCATCGAGCGTCACGCTTGTGAGAAAGCCGAGCCCACCCAGATTTACCGCGAGGATCGGGACGTTGTGCCCGCCGAGCGCGCGCGCCGCCGAAAGCAGCGTGCCGTCGCCCCCGAAAACGATCAGCAGATCGATCCTGGCGCCGAGCGCGTCGCGCGCCAGCACCGGCTCGCCCAGGTCGAGGCAACACCCGTGCGTTTCCTCGTCGATGAAGACGCTGATTTTCCGTTCGTGCAACCACGTGATGAGCGGCGGCACGACGGAGGCCACCAGGTCTCGGACTGGTTTGCAGATAATGCCGGCTGAGCGGATCATCGTTTGGACGCCATCTTATTCTACCCGCGCCGCCGCGCGTGGAGAAAATACTCCTGATTTCCTTCCGCGCCGGTCAGGTGGCTCGGCTGCACGCCCAGGATTTCAAGCCCGGCCTCGGCCGCCGCTGTCCGCACGCGCTCGACTGCTTTTTCGCGCAGGGCCGCGTCGCGGACGATCCCGCCTTTGCCGACGTCCCGCTTCTCAAGCTCGAATTGCGGCTTGATCAAAACTAGAAAATCGGCGCCTGCCGGCGCGATCGCAACGACTGCCGGCAAAATCTTGGTCACGGAAATGAATGACACGTCCATCACGATCAGGCTGGGCGATTCTGCAATATCGTCAGCTCGCAAGTATCGCGCGTTGCGCTCCACCTTCACGACGCGTGGATCCTGGCGCAGCTTCCAATCGAGCTGATCGACGCTTACGTCGACCGCATATACCTTTCTTGCCCCGCGCTGCAGCAGGCAATCGGTAAATCCGCCCGTCGAGCTGCCGACATCGAGACAGATGCGGTCGCGCGGATCGACCCCGAAATCATCGAGCGCTCCTTCGAGCTTCAGCCCTCCGCGGCTCGCGTAGCGCAGCGTCTCGCCGACAACCTCGATTCGCGCATCCGTCGCCACCTGGCTCCCGGCCTTCTCCATCTTCGCGCCGTTCACGCGTACCTGTCCGGCGAGCAAGATCGCCTGAGCGCGCTCGCGCGAAGGGGCGAGCCCGCGTTCGACGAGCAGCAGATCCAATCGCGCTTTTCCCGGCTTGGACATTTCGTGGCGCGGCTCATTCCTCGGCGTGCAGCGAAAACGGTGGAAGGGCGGGGCTTCAGCGCCGCCATAAAGTGTCCGCGCGAAGCGCGATTCCCTTGCGCTGTGTTTATTGCAGCATGTACTTGAGTACTGGCTGCTATTACGACCGCCGTGCGACCAGGAACCCGGCTAGCTGCCGCAAACGCGAGGCCTCCGCACCGTAAGAGTCCAGCTCGGCCAAAGCCTTCGCTTCCAGCTCCGCCGCGATCGCGCGCGATTTTTCGATGCCGTAGAGCGCGGGATACGTCGCCTTCTTCTGCGCCTGGTCTTTTCCGGCTGTTTTCCCCAGCGCGGCGGACGATTCCTCAACGTCGAGCACGTCGTCGACCACTTGAAACGCCCAGCCGATGTTGTCGCCGAAACGCCGCAGCCGTTCGACATCTTCGTTAGCCGCGCCACCCGCGATTGCGCCCGCCACAATCGACGCGCGAATCAGCGCCGCGGTCTTCGACCGGTGGATGTATTCAAGTCCGGCCGCCGTAACCGGCTTCCCCTCGGCCTCCACGTCCGCCACTTGTCCGCCCACCATGCCGTTAACGGTGCCCGCTGCGGCGGCAATTTCCGCGATCACCCGCACGCGCCGCTCCGCTTCAAGCGGCGTCTTCGCGAGTGTCTCGAATGCGAGCGTCAGCAGCGCATCGCCCGCGAGGATGGCGATGGCCTCGCCGAAAACTTTGTGGTTGGTGGGCTTGCCGCGGCGCAGATCGTCGTTGTCGAGAGCGGGCAGATCATCGTGAATTAGGGAATATGTGTGGATGAATTCGAGCGCGCACCCAGCCTGAATCGCGGCATCCACATGTTCCGTAAACATGCGCGCCGATTCGAGGCACAGGACGGGGCGAATGCGCTTGCCGCCCGCGAATACGCTATAGCGCATCGCGCGATGAATCGAGGGCGGCTGCGTGTCTCCCGCGGGAAGAATGCGTTCGAGCGCCGCTTCGATCGCGGCATGATCCGCTTCGAAAAAATCGGGAAGTTTCATGCGTCGAGGTGGGCCAAAAGTGTGACGCAGACCAAGTTACGAAATGGCGCGCGAATGCTAAGAAGATTCATCTTTTGGCTCGAACGGCTCCGCCGTGATCTTTCCGTCCGCCTTCTTCAGCAGGATTTCGACGCGCCCTTCCGCCTCTTCGAGCTGCTTCTGGCATTCGTGCGACAATTTCACGCCCTCTTCGAAAAGCTTCATGGCTTCGTCAAGCGAAAGGTCGGTACTCTCGAGCCGCTTCACCACTTCCTCGAGCCGCGCAAGCGATTTCTCGAAATCGCCCTTCTTCTGCGGCTCGGCTGCCTTGTTGGTCGCTGAATTCATTTCATCCCTTCGTCAAATGACCAAGCGTTCGGCCCTGTCTCTCTCTGCGTCCTCTGCGTTTCTGCGGTGAGTCCTGCATTCTAGCGCACGCCGCAGAACGTCAACAATGCCCTTGTGCGGACACAGCGCCCCTGCCACTGCTTCGCCTCCGCCAACTCAGGCGTCGGGAAGGGAAGCCGGTTCCCAATCGGGCAGGTGGCGATACATCTCGTCCCACGTCTTGTGCGCGCGGAGCGCGGTGACAACCACGGGTAGCGGATCGGCCAAAATCTCGGGGAAAAGCCGCTCCTCGGGAAACACAACAGGAAAGGCCAGCTTTTCGACCGGCGGCGAAAACTGCGCGTCCACGCCCGGCTTATTGCCGCGCGCATCGATTCGATACCACCCAAATTCCGGCAAGTGAACGGCATTCAAGCCGTGCAGGGAATACGGCGCGCCTTTTTCATCGATACTCAGCCGCTGATAGCAGAACCCGGCGGGAAGCCGATTCGCGCGCAGCAGCGCTGCCAGCAGATGGCTCTTCGCGTAGCAATAGCCCGTGCCCTCGGCCAGAACTTCCGAGGCGGCGCACGTTACCGGGTTGCGCCGAAAATCGGAACTATGCTGAATGTGGTCGCGCACCCATTCGAAGCACCGCCGCGCAATCTCTTGCCTTCCAGCAGCTCCTGCCGAAAGCTCGTGCGCCTTGGCGAGCACGCCCGGCTCTTTCCAATCCACGATCTCCGTTGATCTCAGAAAGGTTTCCATCAACCTCTCCGTCTCTTGCGCACCGGCCGCGCCTCGTGCACAATCGCCGCATGCCACTTGAATTTACCACCTCTTACCTCAAAGACTCGATTGACCTGCTGCGCTACTATAAAAAGCTTGGCGAGCGGGCCATCGCGCAGGTCCCCGACGAGGCGCTGACGGCCGCGCTCGACGCCGAGTCCAATTCGATCGCCATTATCGTGAAACACCTCACCGGCAACATGCAATCGCGCTGGACGGATTTTCTCACCTCGGACGGCGAGAAGCCGGACCGCAATCGCGATATGGAATTTGAAGCTCCTCCGCGGACACGCGCCGAGATTCTGGCGCTATGGGAAGCCTCGTGGAAAATCGTATTCGATGCGCTCGCTCCGCTCACCGACGCTGATCTCAGCCGCACGGTCCTCATCCGCGGCGAGCGCCATTCCGTGATGCAGGCGATCCATCGCCAGGTCGCGCACTACGCCTATCACATCGGCCAGATCGTTTACATCGCCAAACATTGCGCGTCCGGCCGCTGGACATCGCTTACCATCCCTCGCGGCAAATCCGCCGATTACAACGCGCGCGTCAACGCCGGCGAGTTATCTCAGCGATAGGATTCCGCCTTTCGGCTCGAAGCAACACTGCGCGACGCCATCTCCCCGTTGCCCTCTACGCCCTGATAGAATTGGCGCAAATGCGAGTTTTCGCGATTTTCGCGTCTAGGCTGCTGCCGCGGCCCACGATCTTGCGCAGGGAAGGTCCCGCCGCAGCATGACGCCGCTCCACGTCTTCGGCATGCTGTTCCTGATCGGCGTGAACGCGTTTTTCGCCGCCGCCGAATTCTCGCTCGTCGCCGTCCGCTTGTCCCGCGTGCGCGAGCTTGTCGAAAAGGGCGACCCGCGCGCGAAAATCGTCGAGCAGTTGATCGGCGATCTCGGCCGCGTCGTTTCCGGCGTACAAGTGGGGCTTACGATCGCGAGCCTTTCCCTCGGCTATCTCGGCGAGATCACGCTGGCGGCGATCGTGCATCCGCTGGTGCAGGATTTTACCCGCCCGTGGGCGCCAATCCTCGCTCACGCCATCGCACTGGTCGTCGTGTTTGGGCTGCTCACGTTCCTGCAGGTTGTCTTCGGCGAGCTCGTGCCCAAGGGTCTCAGCCTCGCCCGGGCCGAACGCGTCGCGCTGCTGATCGCCCGGCCGTTTAATTGGTTTCTGCGGACGTTCAGCTGGGCGATCGAACTCTTCGACGGCACGTCGGAGAAAATCGTCCGCGCGCTGGGCATCGTCGCGCCGCACAGCCACACGCTGGTGCGCTCCGTCGAGGAATTGCAGGTGATGGTGCAGCAGGCGCGCGACCGTGGCGTGCTCGCCGAGCGCGACGCGCAGTTCGTGCAAAACGCGATCGAGCTTGGCCAGGTGCAGGTGCGCGAAATCATGGTGCCGCGCCCCGACGTCCACGCCCTGCCCGCCGAGGCCGGCCTCGACGAAGCCATGCGCATGTTCGCCACCACGCAGCGCTCGCGCTTGCCGGTCTACGAAGGCTCGCTCGATCACATCCTCGGCTTCGTCCACATCAAAGACATCATCTGGCTGCTGCTCGATCGCGCGCGCCGCGCCGAGGAAGATCAGTCAACGCCTCCATTCGCGCTGAGAAAACTCCTGCGCGAGGTGCTGATCGTTCCCGAGACGAAGCCCGCGAGCAGCCTGCTGCTTGAATTTCGCACGCGCCGCATCGGCCTCGCCATGGTGGTCGACGAATTCGGCAGCATCCTCGGCCTCGTCACGCTCGAGGACATCCTCGAGCAGATGGTCGGCGCGATTCACGACGAATTCGACGTAGTCGAGCAGCCGCTGAGCCTGCCCGACGGCGGAATGATTTTCGACGCTGCCATCAAGGTGCGCGACCTCGAAGCGCAGTACAACATTACGATTCCCGACGATCCGTCGTACGAGACGGTAGGCGGCTTCGTCCTCAGCCGCCTCGGCTTCATCCCGCGCGGCGGCGAAAGCTTCGAATCGGACGGCTATCTTTTCACGGTCACGGAGATGGATCGCCGGCGCGTCTCGCGCGTGAAGATCAAGCCGATCCGGTCCGCGGGGCCGTCGCTCGTTCCGTCGCCTCCGCCATCCGCAGCCACGGCCTCGCCTGCACCGGCGCCGAAGCGAGCCGCGCCTATATGGGAGCGTCGCGCGAAATGATCCGCTACCTTTCGGTGCGAGTGCTGCTCGCGCTTCCCGCGCTATGGCTGATCGTCACGATGGTTTTCCTGCTCGCGCACATCATTCCCGGCGATCCGGTGCAGCAGATGCTTGGCGAAGGCGCGCGCGCGGAGGATTTGCAGCAGCTTCGCCATTCGCTTGGCCTCGACAAGCCGATTTCCGTGCAATACGGCCACTATTTGGTTGACGTTTTGCACGGCAATCTCGGCGAGTCGTTTCGCTTCCAGGAGCCGGTCACGCGCGTCGTCCTCGAGCATTATCCCGCGACGCTCGAACTGGCTCTCGTCGCGCTGCTGGTCTGCATGGCGATCAGCATTCCCGCTGGCATCTACGCCGCCGAGCGCCGCGGCACCGCAGCCGACCACGCCGTCGGGGTCTTCACGCTGCTCGGCCTCTCCGTGCCGAATTTCGCGCTCGGTCCCGTGCTGATCCTGATTTTTTCCGTGATTTTCGGATGGCTGCCGGTTTCAGGACGCGGCGGCGCGGCGCATCTGATCCTCCCGGCGATCACTCTCGGCGCGGCACTCGCGGCGATTCTGGTGCGCATGGTGCGCAGCTCCGTGATCGAAGAGCTTTCGAGCGACTACGTCCGCACGGCGCGCGCCAAAGGCCTCTCCGAATCGCAGGTTCTATTTCGCCACGCCTTTCGCAACGCGCTGATTCCGATTCTCACGATCCTCGGCCTGCAGTTCGGGACGCTCCTCGCCGGCGCGATTGTCACCGAAACGATTTTCTCGTGGCCGGGCATCGGCCGCCTTGCCGTTCAGGCGATCTCCGCGCGCGACTATCCGCTGCTGCAGGGCTGCATTTTGCTGATCGCCGTCTCCTACGTGGTGGTGAATCTCTTGACCGACATGGTCTACGCGCTGGTCGATCCGCGGGTGCGCCTGCAATGAAAGGCCTGCGCGAGTTTCTTCTGCGGAGCGGCCCGGGACGCTGGGGCCTCGGCCTCGCGCTGCTGCTCGTATTCATCGCGCTGGCCGCGCCGTGGATCGCGCCCTACGATCCGACCGCGCAGAATCTTCCCGCGCGCCTGCTCGGCCCGAGCGCCGCGCACTGGATGGGCACCGACGATCTCGGCCGCGACATTCTCTCGCGCATCTTCTTCGGCGCGCGCGTGTCGATGCTGGTTGCGGTCAGCGTGGTGGCCGGTGCGGGAGCCCTCGGCCTTTCGATCGGCGCGCTCGCGGGCTTTATCGGCGGATGGTTCGATCACATCGTGAACATCGTCCTGATCAATGCGTTTCTCTCGTTCCCGGGAATTCTGCTCGCGATCGCGTTCGCCGCGTTTCTCGGCCCGGGCATCGGCAAGGTGATTCTCGCGCTGGTCATCACGGGTTGGGCGGGTTACGCGAGGCTCGCGCGCGCGCAGATTTTGCAGGCCAAGGAAATGGAGTACGTGCTCGCCGCGCGTTCGCTCGGTGCTTCGCCCGCGCGCATTTTGTTGCGGCATCTTCTGCCCAATATTCTTCAGCCGCTTCTGGTGCAGGCGACCATCGCCATGGCCGGCGCGATTCTCGCCGAATCGACGCTCAGCTTCCTCGGCCTCGGCGTCCTCGCGCCCATGCCCAGCTGGGGCGCCATGCTCAACGACGCGCGGAGCCACCTCTTCGACGCGCCGCACATGGTGATTTTCCCCGCGCTCGCCGTGATGGCCGCCGTGCTGGCGTTCAATCTCCTCGGCGACGCCCTCCGCGACTGGATGGACCCGCGCATGCGCTCTTATTTGATTGTGACTTCATTGGCGAGATAGTCCTCTGGCCGCAAAAGTTGTCATGCTAGATTGCTCGTATGGGCAAACTGGATCTCCTGACCGATCGGAAGGTCGATGCCTTTGTTGCTGCGGTCAACTGTTCGCCCTGCGAACATTTGTCTGTCGAGGATATTCCGCCTCCGTGCCGCCAGTCAGAATCTAAATGGCAGGGAAGATTTGATTGGCAAATTGTGCGAGCTTTAGATGCGAGCTGGCTGTCCGAACTCGAGCGTCAACTGCCGTTTCCGTTGCCGCCTACGGTGCGGTCGCTAATATCGCGATACCTGTTCCCTTCGTTTGACGCCGGACCGTTGACGTTCTTTTCGGTCGGCTGCGATTCAGATCGTTTACTGGAGTTTCGTTGGGCGATACGCGGGGACCCTCATATGTCGCCGTTTCTACTGAAAAACGGATTCGTTCAGTTCGCGCGTCCTGCTGGGGGCAGCTACGATCCTGTGTGCTTTGATTTCAGAAACTCACATCGGAAGAGGGAACCCAGTGTCGTGAGAATCGACCATGAAGAGATATTGTGCAACGAGCGTCTTCGCATTCTCGAAACTCTTGCTCCAGGCTTGGATGTTTTGCTAGACGAAACCACGAGGCAACTGCGTGTAGCCGTAAAGGAACCGTCAGCTTAATTCGACGGTGACTTCGGCGCCGCGTGCGATGCCGAGCGCCCGGGTCGCGCTGGCCTTGTTCACGCAAATTTCAAGGTATCCGCTCGATCCGATCACGCCGACCGCCTCGCCCGCCGCGCCCTGCGCGAATGTTGGGACGACCTTGCTTACCACCGCGTTGCCCGCGCGAATCGTGAATTTGCCGTTGCCGCCCGCCAGCGCCGGGACGTCCTGCGCCGTAATATTCGTCACCGCGTTGCCGAAATGATCGACGCGCAGGACGATGCCTTTTACCGTGTTGCCCGCCGTCTTCGGCTTGGGAATCGCGAAGCGCGTGAAATCCGTAATCTGCTCGCCGAATGCCGAGGTCTGCCACGATTTCGAAAGCCACGCCGCCACCGGCGCGAAAATATCGCGGCCGTGAAACGTGTTGCTTACCGGGCTGCGGAAATAGTGTTCGGAGATGATATTCCAGACGTAGAGGGCTTCGGTCTGATCGTAGACCGCGGAAAGAACGCCGTTGTCCGGCGCGACGATATAGTGCTGATCGGCCGCCACCAGAATCGGTCGCCGCGCCGTTCCGACGCCCGGGTCGACCACGACCACGTGAATCGTCTTCGGCGGGAAATATTTGTAGGCCTGCGCGATGGTCAGCGCGCCATCCAGAACATCATGCGCGATCACGCCGTGCGTGATGTCGACGACGTTGACTTCCGGATTGATGGCGAGGATCACGCCCTTCATGACCCCGACCAGATGGTCATTCGTGCCGTAATCCGTCGTCAGTGTGATGATGGGCCGCGCCAAGGTTCGCTCCAGTCGCGCGCCGCCCGTAGCAAAACCTCCGGAGGCGCAACCTCGACGCTAGCGAACCGTCGCGCCCGTGTCAAAGCCAACCACTCGCACCTGCCGCGATTGAGTAACGCGCGCGCCCATCACTCTTCGTATAGATTGATCTGGCCCACGCCGCCTTCAACCGTCAGGTTGATGGTTGCCGTCGACTTCCCGTAGGACGAATTGATGTAAGCGTCGCCATCGCGCTGCAGCCCATTCGCGTTGATCGACCCCAGCCCGCCTGACGCATTCACCCGCACGCCCACATCCTTCGGCAGCCGGATCGTCGCCGACCCCACTCCGCCCTGGATCGTCGCATCGAGATCGCTCGTCCGCGGCCCCGTGAGGTCGAGATGCAGGTCGCCCGCGCCCATGTGGACCTCCAGGCGGCTCAAGTCGACCTGGCTCATCTGCAAGTTGCTCTGGCCCGCGCCCATGTTCAGCTTGAAGTCGATGGGAACGCCGCTGGCCAATCGCAAATTCCAATTGTCTCGGCGTTCGCCCCAGTGTGTATGGTCGCTGGTGTCCTGCGTGATATTGAGATCGCCGCGGCCTCCCGAAACGCCGTAATCGATGGTCGGCTTGCCCTCGGTGTCGTCATAATCGAACGACGCATCGAGCAGCTTGCTCGATCCGCCGCTCACCGTCACGGTTCCCGCGGGTATGTCGAGGTTGGCGCTCACGCTCTTCGCGCCCTGCAGCTCGACGGACTGCGCGTCATGCAAATCGTGCCCGCTGCCCCAACTGCGATTGTCGTTCCAGTTGTGCGCCCACCAGCCATTGCCGTGGCCCCAGCCATCCGGCCGTGGTCCGCCACCGTGCAGACCCGCCGCAATCAGGATAATCAGCAGAATAATCATCGCGATCCCCGTTCCAGAGATGGCGTGGCTTCGCGTGCCGTCGGGGTTGCGATTCCAGTAGTGGTCAAAGATTTGGCCCAGGCCAATGAAGATCAGAAGCAGCGGCCAGTACCGCCAGAGGACCCACCACGGATCGAAATCTGGCCGCAGCGTTCCCAGCAGGAATAAAACTCCGAGCGCGATCAACCAAATCGGCCCGGCCATGGACCGTCTCCGCGGACGACGAAGCTCCGGCCCGGCCCCGGTTCCCGTACCGCCCGTTTCCGTTCCCCCGGTTGTGCTCATGGTTTGCTCCCTGTCACTGATACGCGCGCCCGTCTCCAAAAGTTCCACTCCGCGCAAGCTCCGCGGAAAAGGCGTAAGAGCGGGGTCCCATTCTGCCACGCTATCCCGATCGCGTCTTCGCTTCCTCGTGCCGAGTCTGTCGGCAGAGGAAGGGCCGCGGAATCGTAGCTTTCTCCGTGGCCTCCGTGGCCTTTCTCTGTGGTCTCTGTGTTAAGCCTTCCCGGCCTTGCCTTCTCTGCGTCTCCCTGCCCTGAGTCCGTTCGCGAAGGGTGCGGTGCGCTTCTGGTTTTCGGCGCTCTCCTTCTTTTCTCGCGATAACGCACAGGCGTACTGGCTCTTGTACCAATCCTGTCCTTCGGTACACCCCTTCCGCGCGAATCGTTGTGCTAGTGTGAAGGCGGCATGAACGCGCATCGACAACTCGGCCAAAGCGCCTCACCAAAATCCGGCAGCGATTCGCACTCGCGGCCACGCCACCTCCCGCTTGCAATTCGCCCCAATCTTGCTAGCCTGATTGCGGCGACCGGACTGTGCGGCTCAAACGCGGTGCCGGCAACCATCGAAAATTGCCGCAATTCTAATCGACATTTGACGATTAGAAATCGGCGTAACTCGCTGAAAATAAAGGAGCGGTGTACATTCTAATCGACACAGTAAGAGAGGGTCGGCGGAGCGCAAGTTCCGATCGATTCCGCGGCCGAATTTGAAAATTTAGAGGCATTGAAAATGGCTGTCTATCTCGATTACAACGCGACAACTCCCGTGGCCCCAGCGGTCCTCGAAGCGATGCTGCCGTTTCTCGGCGAAAATTTCGGCAATGCAGGCTCGGTCCATTCGGCGGGGCAGCGTGCTCGCGCTGCGGTTGATGCCGCGCGCGAATCGGTCGCGGCGCTGATCGGCGCGAAGCCGAGCGAAATTGTTTTCACCAGCGGAGGCACCGAAGCCGACAACCTCGCGATCTTTGGCACCGTCGCGGCATCGCCGAAACCGCGCAAGCACATCATCACCACGGCCATCGAGCATCACGCGATCCTGCACAGCTGCGAGGAACTCGAGCGGCAGGGAATCGACGTCACCGTCGTACCGGTTGGCCGAGATCAGCATTCGCAAGGCGTGGTCGATCCCGAGGACATTCGCCGCGCGCTCCGCCCCGAAACCATTCTCATCACCGTGATGCACGCGAATAACGAGCTCGGCACGATCCAGCCGATCGACGAAATCTCGCGCGTCGCCGCCGAAGCGGGCGTGCGCATTCATTGCGATGGTGTGCAGTCGGCTGGCAAGGTCCCGCTCGACGTGAATCGCCTCGGCGTTGACCTGCTCTCGATTTCCGCGCACAAGTTTTATGGACCGAAGGGCGTGGGCGCGCTCTACGTCCGCACCGGGACGAATCTCGCGCCGCGATTTTTCGGCGGCCACGCCGAGCGCGACCGCCGCCCCGGCACCGAAAATGTTCCGGGCATTATCGGTATCGGCGAGGCTGCCGAGCTCGCGCGCATGCTGCTCGCGGAAGATGCCGCGCGCATCGCGCCGCTCCGCGACCGCCTCGAATCCGCGCTGCTCGAGCGAATCCCGTCGGCCCGCGTGAGCGGCGACCGCGCGCATCGTGTCCCGAACACGACGAACATCTCGTTTCCGGGCGCGGCCGGCGAAGCGCTGCTGATCGCCCTCGATTTGCAGGGTGTCGAATGCTCCACGGGCGCGGCTTGCTCGTCCGGTTCCACCGAGCCGTCGCACGTCCTCACCGCCGCCGGGCTTTCGCGCGACGACGCACGCGCCAGCCTGCGCTTCAGCCTCGGCCGCCCAACCACTGCCGCCGAAATCGACCGCGCCATCGAAATCATTCCCGGCGCCGTCGCGCGCATCCGCGCGCTTTCGCCGCGCGCCCCGCAGGTGGAGGCCGCGCCCGCGCGGTAACCGCGAAAATGGCCACTACGGCCCAACTCGATCCCATTCGCAACGCTTCTACGCCCGTAGCGAGCACAGTCGCCGTTGCAATGTCTGGCGGTGTCGACAGCTCCACCGTCGCCGCCATCCTCCGCGATCGCGGCGAACCCATCGTCGGCCTCACCATGCAGCTGTGGAACCAGCGCCGCCTTCTGCAGCTTCAGGGCGATGGGCCCGCGCCGCATCGCTGCTGCTCGCTTGACGATGTCTACGACGCGCGCCGCGTCGCCGAGCATCTCGCCATTCCGTATTACGTGATCAATTTCGAGCGCGAATTCGAGGCGACCGTCGTCCGCCCGTTTGTCACCGATTATCTTTCCGGGCGCACGCCGATTCCGTGCACGCACTGCAACAATCACGTCAAGTTCGATCAGCTTCTCGTCACCGCGCGCCAGATCGGCGCCGATCGCATCGCCACCGGCCACTACGCGCGCGTGCGCCACAATCGCGAAACGGGGCGCTACGAATTGCTCCGCGCCGTCGACGAAAACAAGGATCAGTCGTATTTCCTCTTCGGCCTTACGCAGGAACAGCTCGCACGCACCGAATTTCCTCTCGGCGAGCTGACCAAGCAGGAAGTGCGCGAAATCGCGCGCCGCCTCGCCGTGCCGGTGGCCGAAAAGCCCGAAAGCCAGGAAATCTGTTTCGTTCCGACGGGCAATTACGTCCGCTTCATCGAAAGCTATTTGCAGGAGCAGGGAACTGCCGCGCGCGAAGATGGGCACAGCGCAACAGCGTTGGGAGAATTAGGCGAGCCCGGCGAGATCGTCTCCACTTCCGGCGAAGTGATCGGCCGCCACAATGGTCTGCATCACTACACCGTGGGCCAGCGCCGCGGCCTGGGCCTCGCCGCCGGGCACCCGGTCTACGTGGTCGCGCTCGACCGCGAAAATAATCGCCTCGTCGTCGGCGAAGATGGCGAATTGCGCCGCGCCACCTGCGAAGTTCGCAACATCAATTGGATTCCGTATGAAGTCCCCGAAAGTCCCGTCCGCGCGGCCGTCCGCATTCGCAATCGACACATCCCCGCCGACGCGGAAATAATCCCCCTCGATGCAACCACCGCTCGCGTCTCTTTCTTTGAGCCGCAGCGTGCGATCACACCCGGCCAGGCCGCAGTTTTCTACGACGGCGGGCAAGTCCTCGGCGGCGGCTGGATTTCGAAGTAGTCAGGAAAGCTAAATGCAGATGGTTTCATGCAGGCGAAGCGAGAAAATCGCTTCAGATGAAGAGTTCTTCGTCTTGCGTGGCCGCGTCGGGTTGCGGCGGGCGGCGCCGATCGCGGAAGAAATCGAGTCCCGCCTTGACGCCCTTCAAAACCGCGGACACTTTGTTGATCGGATCCCAGACTTTGTCGCGGATCGTCGAGCCGGCGTCTTCGATCACCTCGAGCGTGCCGGTGAGGATCTGGTCCGCGCGAATGATCTGGATGCGCAGCCGCTCGACGGCATCCGTGAAAACGCGATCCACTTTTTGCGCCTGGCTTCGCGCCACGCGCGTCACTTCGGCCGCGTCGCCCATGATGCTGCGAATGCGGTCCTCGGAATCCTCAAGAATGTGATTCGTGCGGACGAGGATCGGATCGATGCGAGCCTGCAGTTGCGTCGCGATCCGCGTGAAATTCTTGATCGCCGCCTGCAGCTGCAGAAACATCGCCAGCAGAATCGCCATCTGAATCACGATGGCGATCGTAGCGACCGCGATGAACACTTCGAGCCAGCCGGACATTGGGCTCCCGGTGGTGCGTCAGGATGCTTTCGCTTCGCGCTTGTACGTTTCCTTGCCCGCATCCACGGCCGTGGAGATGGCATCCTTCTGGCGCGACATGATCTCTTTGCTGCGTTCGATCAGGTCTTCTGCGCGTTCCCGCAGCTCGCGCGCTTTCTTCTGGGCGTAGTCGCGGCCTTCATCGGCCTTCGACGTCAGGTATTCGCGTGTCTCTTCGCCGGACTTTGGCGCGAAAAGAATTCCAACGAGCGCTCCAATGCCAAGCCCGACAAGAAAGAAGCTCACTCTCGAGCCAACGGTGTCAGCCATCGTCCACCTCCATTGTTGGACACTAGCATAGCACTTCTAGTACGGCAAGAGTGGCGAAGCTGTAGTGATGTGATGGGAATTACGTTACGGGCGTTTTCTCGGCCGGCGCTCTCAGAGCGTCGTAGACGCGCTGCGCCTGATGGCGCGGAATCTCGGCGGCGAGTTCTTCGACGCCTAGCTCGCGCAGCCGCGCCACGCTGCCGAATCTCCGCAGCAGCTTCTGCGCCGTCCGCTCGCCGACGCCCGGAATTTCGACGAGCGATGTCCGCAGCCGCCGGCTTGATCGCCGCTGCCGGTGAAAGGTGACCGCGAACCGATGCGTCTCGTCGCGAATCTGCTGGATCAGGTGGAGGACGGGCGAGTGCCGGTCGAGCACGATTGGCTCGTTTTCGCGCCCGAGGACGTAGAGAATTTCTTCCTTTTTCGCGATGCTCGCCACGGGCTGATTGATGATCTCGAGCTTTTCCAGCGCCTCGGCCGCCGCGTGGAGCTGGCCGATTCCGCCATCGATGAGCAGCAGGCTCGGCATCGGCTTGTTTTCATCGCGCAGGCGATGATAGCGCCGCTGGACGGCTTCGCGCATGCTGGCGAAATCATCGCGAAGAATTCCTGCGGCTTTGTCGGGACCCTCAGGCATCGCGTCGCCGCGGATGATGAATTTGCGGTAATCGGATTTTTTCATGCGGCCGTCTTCCCACACGACCATCGACGCCACGGTATCCGATCCCTGAATGTGCGAGATGTCGAAGCACTCGATGCGCTTCGGCGGCTCTTCCAGGCTGAGGGCGGCCTGAAGAGCCTCGGCGATTGCTTTCGAAGTCGGCTTCAACACACGGAAACGTTGCGTGAAGGAATGTTGCGCGTTCTTTTCGACGAGCTCGAGGAATGCATGCTTCTGCCCCCGCTGCGGATTCAGGATTTCCACCTTGTGCTTGGCGGTTTCGGTAAGCACTTCTTCGAGCAACTCGCGCTCTTCGAAATCCATCGGCACGTGGATGTAGCGCGGCAAGTACGCTGCATCGAGATACAGCTGCTTCAGCAGCGACGGCAGGAATTCTTCCGGGCGCAGCTCCTCGATATCCTCCCAATAGAAATCGCGCCGGTCGACCACGCGCCCGCCGCGCAAGTGAAAGAGATTGACGGCCACTTGCGGCGGCTCCGCGTACCAGGCGAGGACGTCCGTGTCGTCGCCTTCCGCCGCGGCGATTTTCTGGCGCTCTTCCATTTCTTCGAGGGTATGCAGCAGGTCGCGGTAGCCCCCGGCCTCTTCGTAGCGCTGCTCTTCGGATGCCTTTTCCATGCGCTGTTTCAGGCTGCGCGCGAGATCGTTGCGGCGGCCTTCGAGAAAGAGTTCCACATCGCGGGCCGCTTCCGCATAGCGCTCGTCGCTCACCAGCGCGGCGCACGGGCCGAGACAGCGGTGAATGTAATATTGCAGGCATGGACGCGGATGAAGGCGCCCCAGATCGACCGTGCACGACGGCACCAGAAAATGCTTGTGAATCAGGTGGACGAGCCGGTAGGCGAGGCTCGCGGGAAAATAGGGCCCAAAATAGATCGAGCCGTCTTTCGTCAGGCGGCGCGTGACGTAGACGCGCGGGAATTTCTCGAAGGCCGTGTACTGGATGTACGGGTAGGTCTTGTCGTCGCGCAGCAGGATATTGAATTTCGGCTTGTACTGCTTGATGAGGTTGTTCTCAAGTGCCAGCGCCTCGCGCTCATTGTCGACGACGATGTAATCGAGTTCGGCGATTTCGCGGACGAGCGAGCCGGTCTTGGCATTGTTCAGCGAGCTCGATTCCAGAAAATACGAGCGCACGCGGCTGCGCAGCGAAAGCGCCTTCCCGACGTAGACGATCTTGCCGGATGCGTCCTGAAAAAGGTACACGCCGGGCTGGGCGGGCAGATTCGCGACTTTTTCTCGGAGTTCCATTTTCAGCGCGTTACAATGACCGGGGCGTACGTTTCCGGCGGGAACCTCGCCCGCCGCGTACAACTTCTATGATAGCAAATCGCTCTAAACTCAATGGGAAAGCGATGAAGCGAGTCTCTCCACTATTATTGCTGATGATATTCGCGCTGCCGGCGTGGTGCGCGCGGCAATCGGGACAGAATCCCCCCGCCTCGCCGCCATCGTCCGCGAAGCCGAGTCCATCTCCACCCGCGCCGCGGAAGGAAATTGCCCCCTCCGATCCGCCCAACGCCGAGAAGGACGTTGAGGTGGCGAGCTACTATATGCGCAAGGGCGATATGAACGCAGCGATTCCGCGCCTTCAAGAGGCGGTTCAGCTGAAGCCGAAGTACGCGAAAGCCCGCCTGATGCTCGCCGAAGCCTACGAGCGGACCCATGATACGGACGACGCCGTGAAGACCTACCAGGACTACCTGAAAGCATTCCCCAACGCCTCCGACGCAAAGAAGATCCAGAAGAAGATCGAGAAATTGTCGTCGGGGCGCTAGGGAACCGGGAAGCGTTCCAGGAATTTCATGGCGCGCTGATAGTCGCCGAAGCGCTTTTCTTCGCGCCGGAATTCGGCGGAGTGCGATTCGCGGCGGCAGCGCGCGAAGCTGACCGGATGCTTCTGGTGGAGCATCTCGTGGTAGAGCACGTAAGCGACCACGTACTCGGGAACGCCCGGCCGGTCGAGCTGGCGGTTGATGACGATCTGATTCAGCGCCGGATCGAAGCAGCCCAATTGCGAGCGCCAGGCGCGGCTGCTCCAGCCGAGGCGCGGGCGCGGAAGCGCGCCCTCGAAGTAGTGCTGATTCAGGCGCTCGAAGAGCGGAGCGAGGTCGTGATGTGCTCCCGTGGGCTGATGCGCGACGCGGCGTGCGCGGCGCCGGCGCTGCAGCAAAATGCGCTGCCGCGTGGAACGCGCGTACGAGAACTCCCGGTAAATCTCAGCCAAATCTCGCGGCGTTGGCCGCCGATACAGCCGGCTGAGCAGGATGGCGGCGACCGCTTCCACGACGGCGAGCGGCGCTGTGCGCAAAACGTCCGAAATCCGGACGCGCGCAACATCTTCGCGCAGCCGGATCGTGTGCGTGAGGTCTGTGTAGGGATGGTATTCGACGACGAATTGCGGCGGGCGACCTTCGCAGCCGAGCCGCGTATAGATGCGATGAAAAATCTGCGCGCCGCCCGGTACGAGCCGTCCGCCGGTTCCGTGGCGGGCGCCCGATCGCCTCACTGCTTCCTCCGCACGGGCGCGGGCAGAGCGGTCTTTTCGGCGTATTCGGCGTCGGAGATCGCTTCCTTCGTGCCGTCGATGGCGTCTTCGAGCGTATCGCGATAGTCGTCGAGATGGGGAGCACCCTTGTCGTATTTCTGAAGAATTTCGAGGAACTCCTTTTCCTTCGTGTCCATTAATTTCAGGGCGTTGTGGATGTCCATCTGCTTGTCTTGGGCGACCTGAATCTGGTCGGCGCCGTCGTCGATGCATCCGGCATATCCATTGAGCAGGCCGTTGAGGATCTCGCTTTCGCGAGCTTCGGGCACGGCGCGCTTAAGTTCGTAATCGAATTTCTTCAGCCGATCTTCGGCGAACGCGACGTAAAGCTTGATGCGCTCGTCGGGAGTCAGCGCGTCGCGGATTTTGTCCGACTCTTCGTCGCTGAGGTAATCCTTCGGCGTGAAGTCCTGCGGGCGCGAACGAGCGGACGCCAAGCGCGCTCCCGCGAGCGACGCCAGCACCAGGCTGACGGTGAGCACAGTCGCATGCCGCTGTAGGAAAGCCATAGCCTGCTTTCTAAGGAGTGTCTTTCTCCGCCGGCGGGTTGCCCGCCGGCGTATCCGGGAAAAGCTCGTGAACCAGATCATCGTTCATCTTTGACAGATCGCCGCGGGCCGCCAGGAATGGAGGTTGTTCATCCGACGTCAATCCGGCAATCATTTCATCGAGCCGCCGCAGCGCCTCTTGCAGCGAAATCTGCAACTGCTTGAAGCCGGATGAATGCTTCGCGGGATTGATGTGTTTTGCGTCCAGCCCGTCGACGCACGAACGGGCTTGGTCGCGATACCGATCGAGAACCCGGACAGCCTCCGAGAGATTTCCTTCGTTCACGTCCGTTCGTATCTCCTCGAACTCATCCATGCCAAGGCGCGGCATCATCTTCGCCTTACCGACTGGATCCTTTTCCCGTTCGAAGCGCGCCTGAAGGGCCGGGGCGCGATTCTGCGCCGCGTCGGCGGCCGCGAAAGGCGCCGGCAGGCAGATAAGCAGCGAAGCAAGTATGAATCCCCGTGCGCCAGCCGGTCCAGGCAAGGCGTTACCTCTTTTTCTTGTCGTGCACTTCGCGGGCCAGCTCTCTTGCGCGCGCGGCCGCCGCAAAATACATGTCACTATTCTGGTCCGTGTTCAGTTGCAGAAAGCGCTGATACGCGTCGAGTGCCTGGGCTGGTTGCCCCAGTTTATCGTAACAGCTCGCGCGAATGTACCAGCTGGGGGCCGGCAAATCCTTTTGCTTGGCGAGCAGATCGAGTGCCTGCAATGCGCCCGCATAATTTCCGGCCTGATATTCTGCTTCGACCAGCTCCGTGAGAACGTCGAGTGCGCCGGGTTTCAGATTGTAAGCAACAATCAGCGTCCGAGCCGCGTCCGGGTAGTCCTTCTTCGTGAGGTAGACTTCACCGAGCTGTGCCGGAATGCTGGAGTCCTGCGGCGCGAGAGCCTCGGCTTTTTGCAGCACGGGTATCAGGTCGTCCCAATGCTTTTCCTGGTAGTAGATGTGCGAACGCAATTGAAGGGCGCGCAGAGTCTCGGGCTTGCCGTTGGCAGCGCGATCGAGTTCAGCACGCGCATCGTCAATGTTCGAGAGGTCCACGAGCAGCGAGGCTCGGTCGAGGCGTCTCGCAACGTCGTCGGGATGCGACTGAAGATATATCGCAAGCTCGGCCGCCGCCGGTTCGTTCTTTTTCTCCAGGATCAGGCACTCCGCAAGCTCGAGGTGAACGCGCGACGCATCCGCATCCGGGCCATCGGGGCGCAATGCAAGAGCCTCGCGCAGCTCGGGCTCCGCTTCCGCCGGCCGGCCCGCCGCGATCAGCGCGTGCCCGAGCGATAGCCGCGTGTCGAAATCCTTTTCGTTCAGTTTTTCCGCCGCCTGATATTGCTCGATCGCTGGCGCCAGCTTTCCGCTGTTTTCGAGCGCCATGCCTAGCAGCCACTTCGTGCGCGCATCCTGCGGTGCGAGTTCGGCGGCGTGCTGCAGCGGATCGACCGCCGCGGCCGGATCCTTTGAGAGGAGCGTCAGCCCCAAGTTTTGATATGCGGGGGCCATTTTCGGATCGTCTGGAGCAAGCGCGATGGCTTTTTCGTATTCGGCCTTCGCGTCGTCGGGCTGCTGCATCGCCGTGTAGACGTAGCCGAGATTGAAGTGGACGTCGGCATCGTCCGGTTTTTTCGCGAGGTAATCCTGATAGTCTTGCGCGGCGGTTGCGTAGTCCTGGCGATCGACGGCGCTTTGCGCGTCGCTGAGGAGGTGATTCAGCGCCTGAGCCTCGGGATCGGCGGCAATGTGCTTGTGGCTGGAGCTGCTGGTTTGGGCGAGGGCTGCGCGTGCGAAGGATGCGCACCAAAGGGAGCTGAGGGCCACGCCGAGCGCGCAGCGCGCCAGCGGCTTCGAAAAGGATGTCATGCATCGCAGACCGCTCATTGCGCCTCGCCGCGTCGAACTTCGCGACCCGCGGCACCAAATTCGCCCGCCTGAAAGGCGGCCGCTACGAAGGCAAACCGTCCGCGCATCTCAAACTGTTGCTGGGCGCTCGCCCGGATCGCGCGGCTTTGCGCCTGGGGCCGCGGCGTGATTCTCGTGGCCGTTGGCGCGGGCGTTGAGCACGCGCGCGAGATATTTTCCCGTGTGCGACTGCGAATTCCGCGCCACCTGCTCGGGAGTTCCGGCCGCAATCACGTGCCCGCCTTCATCGCCGCCCTCCGGGCCGAGATCGATCACCCAGTCCGCCGACTTGATGACGTCGAGATTGTGCTCGATGATCAGCAGGGAAGCGCCGCCATCGATCAGCTTCCGAAAGGCGGTGAGCAGCTTCTGGATGTCGTCGAAGTGCAGGCCGGTCGTCGGCTCGTCGAAAATATACAGGATACCGGCATTCTCCTGCCGGGTAAGATGCGCCGCAAGTTTCAACCGTTGCGCTTCGCCGCCCGAAAGCGTGGTGCCGGATTGGCCGAGGCGGAGGTAGCCGAGCCCGACTTCTTCGAGGACGCGCAGGCGCGAAGTGACCTTCGGATGTGCGGCGAAAAATGTGAGCGATTCGCGCACGGTCATCTGCAGCACGTCGTGGATGTTTTTGTCCTTGTAGCGGACATCGAGGACGCTGCTCTTGTAGCGCGTGCCGCGGCACTCTTCGCACACGAGCTCGACGTCCGCGAGGAAACGCATTTCGACCGTCACGGTGCCGTCACCCTGGCACGCTTCGCAGCGCCCGCCCGGAATATTGAACGAAAAATGCCCGGGCGCGAAGCCGCGCTTCTTCGCTTCCGGCGTCGAGGCAAAAATCTCGCGAATGGGATCGAACGCTTTCAAATATGTCGCGGGATTCGATCGCGGCGTGCGCCCGATCGGCGATTGATCGACCATCTCGATGGCCGCAATTGCGGAGTCGCCTTCGATGCGGTCGCAGAACTCGCGCCAGGCGCCGCCGGTGCGCTTGGTGGTGAGCGCTTTGTACAGCACATCGTAAACGAGTGTCGATTTGCCGGAGCCGGAAACGCCGGTGACCGCGACGAGCATACCAAGCGGGATGGTCACATCGACGCCGGCGAGGTTGTGGCTGCGGGCGCCGAGAATCTTCAGGAATTTTCCCTGCGGCTTGCGGCGGCGCGCGGGGACGGCGATGCGCAAGTCGCCGCGCAGGTAGCGGCCGGTGAGCGACTGCGCGTCCGCAAGAAGCTCCTCGCGTGTGCCGGCAAAAATCAGGTTGCCGCCGTGCTCACCAGCGCCGGGGCCGAGATCGAGAATGCGATCGGCGGCGAGGATCGTATCGGGATCGTGCTCGACGACCAGCAACGTATTGCCGAGATCGCGCAGGCCCCGCAGGATGTCGATCAGGCGGCTCGTGTCGCGCGGATGCAGGCCAATCGAAGGCTCATCGAGCACGTACAGCGCGCCGACGAGATGCGAGCCGAGCGACGTGGCGAGCTGGATGCGCTGCGCCTCGCCGCCCGAGAGCGTCGAGGTGAGCCGGTCGAGCGTGAGATAGTCGAGGCCAACTTCGTCAAGAAAGCGCAGGCGCTGCTGGATTTCCTCGAGAACTTTGTCGGCGATCACCGTCTCCGCGTCGCTGAGCTGCAGGCCTTCGAAAAATGGCCGCGCATCTTTTACCGTCATCTGGCAGACTTCGGTGATCGAGCGGTCTGCGATTTTCACGGCGCGGGCTTCGGCGCGCAGGCGCGTGCCGCGGCAATCGGGGCAGGTGGCGTAGCCGCGATAGCGGCTGAGAAACACGCGGACGTGTAGCTTGTATTTTTTGCGTTCGAGCCAGCCGAAAAATCCCTTCACACCGGGGAAATCTTCCTTTTTATCGCCCTCGAGAATCGCGTCGCGCTGCGCGGCAGTCAGTTCGCGAAACGGCACGTCGACCGGAATGCCCTTCGCGCGCGCGAACCGGCGCATCTCCATCGCCAGTTGACGGTAGCGCGGCTTCGTCCACGGCTCGATCGCGCCTTCGGCGAGCGATTTGCCCTGATCCGGAATCACGCGGTCGAGGTCGAAGTCGATCGTATTGCCGAAACCCTGGCAGCGCGGGCACGCGCCGTAGGGATTGTTGAACGAGAAGAGCCGCGGCTCGGGCTCCTCGTATTTTGCGCCGCACTGTTTGCATTCGAATCGCTCGTTGAAGACGAGGCGCTCGGGCGCGGCGTTCGCGGATGGTGGTGTCACGCTGGGATCCGGCACAAATTCGAGAATCGCTTCGCCGCGTCCCTCGCGATAGCAGATTTCGATCGAGTCCATCAGGCGCGAGCGAATTTCGGGCGACAGCGCCAGCCGGTCGACGAGCACGTACACCGGCTTCGCGAAATCGACGTCGAGCAACTCCTCGGGTGTCGAGAACTCGAAGACGCGCGCCGATTGATACAGGCGATTGAAGCCGCGCTTGCGGAGGCTGATCAGCGTCTGGCGAATCGCGTCCGGCGTGGGCCGCGAAACTTTGCGTGCGCGAGCGGCGTGGGCTGTTTGCCCCGTCTGCGCGCTGCCCACGGCGGGCTCCGGGCCGAAGCGCAGATCGTAGAGAACGTAAAATCGCCGCCCCTCCGGCAGCGCGAGCACGCGCGCCGCAATTTCATCGAGCGTGTCGCGACGGACCTCCTCGCCGCAATTCAGACAGAAGGTATGGCCAATGCGCGCGAAGAGCAGGCGCAGATAGTCGTAGATTTCCGTGGCTGTGGCGACCGTGGAACGAGGATTGCGCGTCGAATTCTTCTGCCGGATCGAGATGGCCGGGGCAATACCTGTGATCTCGTCCACATCCGGCTTCTCGATGCGCTCGAGGAACTGGCGTGCGTAGGCCGAGAGCGACTCGATATAACGGCGCTGGCCCTCGGCGTAGAGAGTATCGAAGGCGAGGCTCGACTTGCCCGAGCCCGAGACGCCGGTGACGACGGTGATCGCGTTGTGCGGGATCGTGAAGTCGATATTCTTGAGGTTGTGGACGCGCGCCCCGCGAACGCTGATTTCCTCCGCGCTGTCCGCCGCCGGATCGGGCATGTTCTTTCGCGGGGGCAGGGGCGTTCGCGGTCGGGGGTTCACAGTGGGTTCCGTTGCCATGCGCCTAAACCCAAAATTATACGCCGCTCTGCAGGTCGCGGCAAATGGAGGTCCGGAAGGGCAGTAGCGCCATTTCACGGTGCGTGGATTTGAACGCGCGGCCAAACACGGAGTGCACAGAGAAGAGACTGAGTACGCAGAGGCCCCGTGAAGCTTCTCCATGTCCTCGGCGCGCCCTGAATTGGGTTACACTTGACCTATCCGGGAGCGGTTCACGGGGGCTTGGGTCCGGAGCCGCGCATCAAATAGACATGGCGAAACGCAAAGAAAAGGCGTGGGTGACGCAGGTGCTGAGCAGTTCCGCGCAGGCGGGATTCCGGCGCGCGTACCAGCAGGTGCGCATCGACGAGGCGAAGTATCTGCGCCACGTCCAGCGGGCGCACCGGCTGCCGATCCAGAACTGGCGCGAAATGTTCTACCTCGGGCCGCAGGTGATCGACCCGATCGCGACACGTACGATATCCGGTGCATCGAAAATGGCCGCGCTCGAAGGCATGGGCCTCGGGCTCGGGGGTTTTCTCACGGCTATCCCAGACATGGGAATTCTGGCGGCCATCACGCTGCGCATGCTGCAAAAGCTGAGCCTGCTTTACGGCTTTGAGTATGCGACCGATGACGAAACTGTCGCGCTATGGGTGGCGGCGGCGAGCGCGGCGGGCGTCGACCTCGGGCGTGATTTCCTCGAAAAGCAGGCGGTGGAGCGCGTGGTGCCGCGGATCGTCGATCAGGTTGCGGTGAAGGTCGGCGCCGAGGTTGCCGAGAAATGGGCCGGGCGCATCGTTCCCGTGGTGAGCGCGGGTGTGGCCGGCACGATCAACTATTACTTCGTGCGTTCATGGGGCCGCCGCGCGCAGAAACATTTTCTGGGGCGGCATCATGCGGTGCTGGCCCAAGCGACGGACCGAGCCCGCGTGCGCGCGTCGTCCTCCGCAGGGCTTCTGCCTGCACCTGAAACGAACGGCTAGATCACCATCGAATCGACCGGCCATCTGCCGCGCGGGCTAGCTCTGCTATTACCAATCAGCACGTTGCGCAGTCGCAATGCCTCTATTTTCGACTTTCTCAGAACACCTTTTCCCTTCGCATCGCATCGACATAGGAAACGGCGCCAGACGGGCGCCATCGGGTGGGGAGGGAACCATGAAACGCTACCTTTCAACGACGTTGTTCGTACTCGTGTGTGCGGTTGCGGCAAACGCTCAGACGCCGGAGATCCGCTTTGTCGCCGATACTCTGGTGGTGCAAGCGGACGGAAGCTTCGAGAGCAATCCGGATCTGGCGACTCTGACATTTGACATCGACTCGCAGGACAAGAATTTGAAAGTGGCCTACGACAACGCGGCGCAGGCGGCGCAGCGCATCGTCGCACTGGCGACGCAAAGCGGGCTTGGCAAAGAGGACGTTGTGCTCGGCGCGCTGACGCTGGCGCCGTCGTATGAACGCGACCGGAAGAATCGTGCGAAGTCCTACCGCGTGCAGGGCGAGATCGCGTTGAAGGTGCGCGATTTTGCGCGCATCGGGCCGCTGCTCGATGGAGCGGGAGAGGAGGGAATCGTGGAATTCCGGTCGCTGACCTATTCGCTGCAAGATGAGGAGGCGGCCAAGGAAAAAGCCGTCGCGGCGGCAATGCGCAGCGCCGTGGGGCGCGCTACCGCCGCGCTCGCGCAGAACGGCCAGAAACTTGGCGCCGTGCGCTATGCGAATCTGGACGTAAGGCAGCTCGTCGGCGTCACGAATCTCTACTCAATGGCAAGCACGGCTGAAACGGTTACCGTCGAGGCTGGAATCTCGGGCGCGGGCGGCGCCAACCGTTCGACGGCGCCAACATTCCCAGCCGTAAGCCCCGAGAAAATCACCGTGAGCGCGACGGTGCAAGCAGCTTTTCAAATCCAATGAGTAGCACTTTTCGCAGGCGTTAGATTGGCAACGGCTGCCGAGCCGGATGCGGGAATCCGGCCCGGCAGCCGCGAGATTTGCAAAGCGCTAGGGCTGGCGTTCCAGGGCGGCGCGATCCCACTTGGCGAGGTTGGCGGCGGCTTCGTAGGTGCTCTGCAGAAAATTCAGGAGCATTGATTTCGGATCGGGCGAATTGCGCACGGCGTCGTAGGGAAGCAGGAATTCGCTGATTTTCGCGTCGTAGTAGGCCTCCGCAGGCAACACGGTCGCGGTACGAAATCCAGCGGGTTCCGGTGCACAGTAGGCGTAAAACATCGGCGCATCGAAGCCGCCCTGGCCCGGCCACCATCCCCCGCTGCTCACTTCATGCGAATAGGATTCGCGCGTCCACGCGTCTGCGCCGGGGCGTTCCGGGGCGCGGCGCCCGGAAAACCGCGATACGGCGAGATCGAAGCTTCCCCAGAAAAAATGGACGGGGCTGGCTTTCCCGATGAAGCGCGCGCGAAATTCCTGGCAAATCGTGGCGACGCTCGTGAGGATGCGCCAGCACCGATTCGCGTATTCGGGATCGTAGGAAGCGTGCTGGGTGTCCTTGTCGAAACGGATCGGATTTGGAACTTCGACCGGCATCGGCCAAATCTTTGCATCGATCTTGAGCGAGGCGAGGACGGCTGTGAACTCGCGATAGAAATCCGCGACCGTACGCGGCACGAGAAGAATCGTCTCGATCTGATTGCGGCTCGTCGCGATTCGGAGTACGTGATCGATGAAGTCAAATTCGAGCGTGAAGATTCCCAGGGCATACGGAATAGGCAAAGTCGTCAGGCCGCACGGGCTGATGTGGAGCGCTTCGGCCCAGCAGTGATTTACTTTCGGGCTCAGCCCTAGGGCCACCTTGCCCACCATTTGCGTCCACATGTGAAGCGTGGCGCGCGTATCTTCCCATTCGGCGAGAGGCAAAGCGGGCCAGGCTTCGTCCTTGGTTAATGCCGATAGCGCCGGAGCTTGACCTTCGGACATGGGTGCCTCCATTCGAGCAGATGGGCTTCGAGAATCGCCAACGGGCTGTGCGCAGGGCTATGGTAGAACAGTTGGTCCGAATTGCGCATTCATTCGTCGGATTCGAGGCCATGATCCGAGCCGAGCGACCAAATCCTGCACCACGCCTCCGGCGCTTGCGCCGCGCGGAATTGCCAGTCGATACGGTCGAGCTTGCTCGCTGTCTGGTCGGAAAAACGCTCGTCCATGATTTGCCGCGCGGACGATTGGCGGGGCGAATCGTCGAGACCGAGGCATATCCTGTCGGCGATCCTGCTGGGCACGCGTTCACCGGCCAATCCCGCGCCAACGATTCGCTTTTTCTCCAGCGCGGGCATGCCTATGTGAGGTTTACGTATGGGGTGCATTGGCTGATGAACGTCTCGAGCGAGACTCAGGGAATCGGCGCCGGAGTGCTGATCCGGGCGCTCGAACCTCTCGAAGGCGTTGCATGGATGGAAAAGAATCGCGGCGCGCATGTGCTCCGCGATCTCGCGCGCGGCCCGGGCCGGGTCGCCGCCGCAATGGGGATAGACGAGCGGTTCGATGGCGTCGATCTGTGCTCGCGGAAGAGCGTGCTATGGCTCGGCGCGGCGGTGCGACCTCTCGGCGTCATCGGCGTGACCACGCGCATCGGCATCACGCGCGCGGCACATCGAAAGCTGCGCTTCTATGAGAAAGGCAGCCCCTTCGTCAGCGGACCGGCGCGCTTGCGGATGTGATTCACCTGTACTGGGGTACCAGTGCGGTTGTGACAACCGATCGGCCGTGTCTCATTGACGCTGAAGGACTTCGAGAACACAGTGGAATGGCACCTCTCGGAGGAAATTCATGCGTCCCTTGGCGCGCTATTGCGGCGTGCTGTTCGCCGCCGCGCTCATTTTGCCATCCGCTCAGGCGATCCAGCGCAAGGCGGTCGGCGTCGTGTCCCAGACCGACCGCGGCCATATCGATTCGGCGGACGCCGTATCCGGAGCGAACGTCTACGACTGCGACACCCTCGAGACCGAACAGGGCGGCCAGATGCGCGTGCAGGTCCGGTCGGGCCAGGTTTACCTCGCGGCCGCGAGCGAGGGCCAGCTGCAGGAGGGCTTCAACGGCACCGACGTGTACATCGACCGCGGAACCATGGGATTTTCGGCGATGGCAGGCGCGGCAATCGAGATGGTGACGCCTGCAGGGTTCGTCCGCCCAGCGAACGGCGAAGCGGCGTCCGGGGAAGTGACGATCACGGGGCGGACAGAAATGACGGTTACCGCGATGCGCGGCGATCTGGTGCTCGACGACGGCGGCGAGTTCCGCACCATTCCGCAGGGCCAGACCGCGAAAGTCACCTTCGCTGAAGGCGGCTCGCCGGCGTGCCGCGAAGAAGCCTCACAGGATCAGCAGCAGCCGCGGCACAGCCTGCGCCGCCCAATCGGGTTTTACGTGGTCGGAGCAGGGGCGGTGGTCGTGCCGGCAATCATCCTCTGGGAAAAGTCGACGGAGAGCGCATCCACGCCGAAGAACTGAAGCGGCACTGCTCCAGGTGGCGAACAGCCGCAATCTGCGCTAAAGGTGGGCCAATGTCGGAACAACAGAACATCGAGATCCTAAAGCAGGCGATCGCGCGCTTCAACGCGAAGGAACTGGAAGGCTACCTCGACATGTTCGACCGCTCCGTGGTGTTTCACGGACTGTCGCGCAAACTGAAGCCGGGCGTTGCAGGATTGCGCGAATATTACACCCAGCTCAGGCAGGGCTTCCCGGACATGAGGATCGTCAGCGAGGACATGGTCGCGTCGGGCGAGAAGATCGCGAACCGCTACACATTTTATGGCACGCACAAGGGCGAGTTCGCGGGCGTCCCGGCAACAGGCAAGTTCGTGGTGTCACCGGGAATCGTCATAAACCTCTTCCGCGCGGGGAAGTGCATCGAGACGTGGCAATCGCCGGATACGCTCGGATTCCTGTCGCAGATCGGCGCCGTGCATTCGCTGTCACTGAAGTAACCCTCGAGCCCAGCGAACGGCTTAGGTATTCGCGTGCGCTCGTTCCAGCCGGGCATTGAACTCTTCGATATTCGCCAGGAACCAGACCTGCGCGCCACGGTTCGACTCGTAGACGAAGGCTCGCAGGGACGAACTTGCCTCGGTGTGGCGCGAGATGTCGCCGACAATCGCAACGCGCATTTTATACACCGCGAACTTCCCAATGATTTCGCCGGCGATGCGCGTGTGGAGCTGGAAGAAGGCGTCCTCGAATCGCTCCGTTGGAATGACGATCCAGCGCGCTTCCTGTTCGTAGGCCTCGCCGATCAATTCCACCGCGTCCCGGTCGGTCCGCACTTTCTTCCCGTCTGGCGAACATGCCAGAACCTTCGTGCCGCACATGTTGTACGATGTTGCCGCCATTGATTGCTCCGAATCCCAATCGCGCCGGAAATGGATCATCGCAGCTTCGATGCGGAAACGTCAACGCCGTGAACCGTCGCGATTGCATCCAACGAAATGGAGGGGTGCGCTATGAGAGAGTTTGTGGTCCGTCACTACGAATTCTTCCTGGATGTTTTTTACGTCGCGTTGCTCGCATTCCTGGTTTTCTTCATGCATTTGTTCAAGGGCGTTCAGATCGGATTGGCGATCGCGTGCGCGTTGGTGGTCGTAGCGATACTTCACTCGCGGGATACGGATAAGCGGCCATGCGGCGCGGACGTGAGCGGCCAGCCAGTAGCGCGATCCAGAGGCGGTTCCGATTAGGGTGCTGCAAAACGCGAGCGCAATTTTGTTGATTTGAAACCTGGGCGGTTTAGATGGTGCCGAGGGGCAGAGTTGAACTGCCTACGCCGGCCTTTTCAGGGCCGCGCTCTACCGGTGAGCTACCTCGGCACCGGAACAAGTCCCGATTTTACGGAAAAGCAGAGGCGCTGGAAAGGGAAAAGCGCCTCGCGGCCAGCGTTCCCGCCGGCTACTGCATGGATTCGTCGAATTCGCGCATCCAGTCTTTTTTCTTGAGGACTTCGCGGGGCTTGGAGCCGTCGGCGGGGCCGACGATGCCGTCTTTTTCCATTAGGTCGATGAGGCGGGCGGCGCGGCCGTAGCCGATGCGGAGGCGGCGCTGAAGAGTGGACGTAGACGCGCGTCCCATCTCGCAGCAGACCCGGACAGCATCGTGGTAAAGATCGTCGTCGACTTCCTCGCCATCGACGCCATCCGCGCCTCCGCTCATGGCGTTTTCGTCGCGCGGCGGACGCAGAAGCTCTTCGTTGTAAATCGCCTTGGCCTGATCGCGCCAGAAATCGCAAACGGCAGTAACTTCGGATTCGTTGACGAACGGGCCGTGGATGCGGTGCAGGCGCGACGATCCGGCCGGGAGATAGAGCATGTCGCCCTTGCCGAGCAGCGATTCGGAGCCATTCGCATCGAGAATCGTGCGCGAATCGACTTTGCCGGCCACGCGGAACGAAATGCGCGCGGGAAAATTGGCTTTGATGAGGCCGGTGATAACGTCGACGGACGGGCGCTGCGTCGCGAGAATGAGATGAATACCAACCGCGCGGGCCATCTGTGCGAGACGCGTGATCGATTCCTCCACGCCGTTGGTATCGACCATCATGAGATCGGCGAGTTCGTCGATGACGATCACGATGTAGGGAAGCGGGCGATGCTCTTCCTCAGCGCTATCGAAAAGCGAGAGCGACTGATTTTTCTCGAAGGTGCGATTGTACTGATCGATGTTGCGCACCGAGCGTCCCGCGAGGAGCTTGAGGCGGCGCTCCATTTCGCGCGTGGCGTTGCGCAGGACGTTGGCGGCGACCTTTGGGTCGGTGACGACCGGCGTGAACAGGTGCGGAATATCGGAATAGAGGCCGAGTTCGAGCTGCTTCGGATCAACGAGCACGAGTTTTAGGTCATCGGGCGTCGCCTTGTAGAGCAATCCCATGAGCAGGGCATTCAGGAAGACGCTCTTGCCGGTTCCCGTCGCGCCGGCGATCAGGAGGTGCGGCATCTGCGTGAGATCCGCGGCGCGGATGCGGCCGATCAGATCCTTGCCCATCGGCAGAGTAAGCTTCGACGGCGAATGCGAGAATTCGGGCGCCTCGATCACGTCGCGGAGGGCAATCACTTCGCGGCGCGCGTTGGGCACTTCGATGCCGACGGTTGATTTCCCGGGGATGCGCTCGATCAGGATCGATTCGGCGCGGAGAGCGAGGCAGAGATCGTCACCGAGATTGGTGATGCGGCTGTACTTGATGCCCGCCTCGGGCTTGAATTCGAACGTGGTGACGACAGGGCCGGGATTGATCTGCGTGATGTGGCCGGAGACGTCGAATTCGGCGCACTTCTGCTCGATGGCGCGCGCGCATTCTTTGAGCTCGGCCTCGTCCATTTTTTCGCCGCGCTCGGCGCTATGCAGCAGGTGGCTGGGAGGCAGCTTGTAGCTGGTGCGGCCGCGCGAGATTTTTGGTTCGTCGGTCTTTTTCGGAGGGGCCGGCGCGTCGAGCTCGTGGAACTTGATTACGGCGGGACCGCGCTCGGGGAGCAACGGTTCGGGGTCCCGTTCGTCCTTTTCTTCGTCCTCGTCGAGATCCTTGACGGCCGTGCGGCGCGCGCCTGCTTGATTTACGGGCGGACGCCCGGCGATCTTGATCTCCTCGACGCGCTTTCGCAGGCGCGCGGCTTCGCGTTCTTCGCGCCAGTTTTTCAGTTGCGACATCCACTTGCCCACCATGCCTTCGGGCGCGAGCGGCTTTTTCATCCAATCCGCGGCGGCGTGAAACGAGAAGCTCGTGGTGAGCAGCAGCGCCGTTAGGAGTGTGGCCACTGCGACGAGATTCGCGCCAACGGCATTGAATCCGGCACGCAGACCTTCGGCAAGTACGGTGCCGAGCAGTCCGCCGGGCGGGAGCGCCCCGCGGACGGGCGGAAGATGAACCAGCGTCATTTCCGCCGCGAGCGATGTGAGCAGGAGGCCCGCGCCGATCAGCTTGGCGATGGGCGCGTCGATCGTGTGGCTGCGGAACCAGCGCAGCGCGACCATGCAGATCGCGACAGGGAACAGGAATGCCGCGTAGCCGCTGAACTGGAAGACGAGATCGGCGAGATGCGCGCCGACGGGCCCGATCCAGTTGTGCACGGGCGTGGAGCCGATCGGCCCAGCAGAGACGTTGAACGACGGGTCGAGCGGCGAATACGAAAGCAGGCTCAGGGCGAGAAACACGGCCAGGCTGAGGCCGATGAAGCCGATGAGCTCGTTGAGGCGCTTATTTTCAGTTGGCGTAAGAACGCGCACGAAAGTCTCCGTTTAGCTTTGATGCCTCCAGCCGGTATTGCGAAGCGCTGGGAACAGAAAGCTCTCGATGGCCAGGCAGGGGAAGGCTCTCGCACCATGTGGGTCGCGCGGGCGCTAGCGCGCGGAGCCCAAGAGGAGGAACGGGAGTGCGGCGATGACTATAGCAAAGAAAATCGCGGGGTAAATAGAGAACTTTGGCGAGTTTCGTGGCGATTGTGCAAAAGGGAAAGGTGCCGCTACCGTGTCGATTAGAGTGGTGAGTTTTGTTGTATCTGCAAGGGGTTAGATCGATTTCTAATCGCCAAATGTCGATTAGAAGTCGTGTGATTCGTGAGTGGTGATTGGTGAGCAGTGAGGCTTTGAAGGGCGTGATTCGTGACTCGAACACGGGGGCAGGGAGGCAAGGAGGCAGAGAGGTAGGGAAGCAAGGAGACAGAGAGGCAGGGAAAGGTGGGGCGGGCCTTCGCGGGGCGCTTTTTCCGAGTTGTCGATGCGCGTTCATTGTCTCGCTTCGAGGCTAGCACAAGTGCCGCGGGCGAAAGTGGTGTACCGAAGGACAGGATTGGTACAAGAACTAGTACCCCTGTACGTTTTCGGATCGCGTGTCGCGCCCGTGCTGATTGCTTCGCTGACGCGCTAAGGTTGCAGCAGCAGCGGAGCGCCACGCTGGGACAATGCAGCTGCGGCCACGCTCCGCGCCTGAAGGCATCCGTTTGGTTTCCAGCTCTCCAGGAAAATCTTTTGCAGCACGGGGATGACGCGTGGGTCCTGGACTTTGGCCAGTTCGGGCGCGAGAGTTTCCCGGAATGAACAGTCGGTGGCTGGGCTCTGCTGAAACGCGGAGACCAGCAGATCGGCGGCGGTGCTCGCAGGGAGCTTCGCGATTCCGCGAATAATCTCACTGCGGTTGGTAGCCTTGGGATCGCGCAGCACCGCCGCGAGCTTCGGCGCGGCCTGAACGGCCTTCAGGTCTCCGAGCGCGAGAGCAGCCGCGCCGGGATTGTAATCGAGCATGGCAATGAGAGACGGAATCGCGCGGGGATCGCCTAATTTGCCCAGGGAAGCAGCGGCTGCGTATTGGACAGGCCACGCTTCGTCCTGAAGAGCCGCGATGAGAGCCGGCACGACGCGATCGTCTTGAAAGCTCGATAGGTTCTTGGCAGCGTTGACGCGCACGGATTCATCCCGATCCTTCAGTTGCGTGAGAAGATGAGGCACGACGCGCGGATCGTGAAAGGCAAGCAAGACCTGGTCGGTGTTGATCCAAGCGCCCTCTTTCGTCTTGGCAAATTCGAGAAGTGGCTCGACGACGCCGGGATCATGTCGATCGAGGATATCCCCCAACAACATCCGGTCGGAAGGGTGAGGTATGCGGATCATCTCGAGCAAGAGGGGCGTAGCGCCAGGGTCTTTTCTACGGGCAACCGTGCTGTCGATTTCTTCGGTGGTGACGTACGACCGAACGTTTGCCAGCGCCTCGAGGAGCGCCTTCGCTGCGGCGGGATCGGGCGAAGCGGCGAGCAGCTCCATTACTTCGCCGGTCGTGTCCTGGGGCAAGGCTTCCACGAGCGGCTCGACCGGGAGTTGGGCCGCCAGTTGGAGCCAATCGTCCTTATAGTTGAGGACCGTCATGAGCAAAAGATTCCGCAGGGCTTCGGATCGAACTCCCACGTCGGGGTCCTTCAGCATCGCCGACAGCGGGCGCACCCCTTTCGGGTCGTGCGAGTTCGCAACAGCTCCCTCGGCTTCTTTTCGCACATCGGGGTTCGCGTTGTGGAGGAGCGCGATGGACTCATCGATGTCTTCCGGCAAGAGGAAGTGAGCGAAGGCCAAGGCGGCTTCATGCGACACGCGGGGGTCGGAGTCGGTCATCATCTTCTGGAGCTTTGCGAGGAGGTCCGCGTGTGGCTCAGAAATCTCCGGCGTCTCGGCCCAGTCGGGGTAGAGTCCCAGAAGGGAATTCAAAGCGGCAGCGCGAACGGGGGCGCTTGGGTCGTCGAGCGCGGCATACAGCGCGGGAGCCGTATCGTCGCGATTGCCATTCCATGTGACTGCTGCATCCTCGAAATACCCGTTCAGCGCGCCAAGACCGGTCGCAGCTGCTTCGCGAACGGCGGGATCGGAATCATGCAGCAGCACGATCAGGGGAGCCGTGTTGTCGACGTCGCCTGACTTGCCCATTTGTTCCGCAGCATTCGCTCGATCCACGGGGTTCTTGCTGGCAATGAGTCGCTGCAATACAACCGCTTTCGCCGGCGGCGTGATACCAGACTGCGGCGAGTCGCTGTACTCCACACGTGTGTCATCGTTATCCGGCGGTTGGTAGCCCGTGGCGATTTCTCGAATGTCGGGATCGGGATCGTCGGCCAGGCGGCTCATCAAGTCGACGACTTCGGAATCGCCGTAGGATGCGAGGATTCGGAGAACGTGCACGCGGACTTCCGGACTCTTCTGTTCGGCAAAGAAGTTGAGCATAGGCTCCGCCGAGTAGTTGTCGATCGTATTGCCGAAGCGCGAGCCGGGCGGGTCGAGGGTTAGGATCCGGTCAGCGGTCTCCCAAACTCTTGTGTCTGGATCCGCCAAGGCGGCAACGATCAACGAGGCATCCTTTTTTAGCGCGTCCTCACTGATCTCCTGGTCGGCAGGAACCGTCGCGAGGCCGTCAAGCGCGGCTTCCCGCGTGCAGGGATCGGAAGCGCGCGTGGCTTCGCGAAGCAAGGGACGGTAATCGGTATCCGCCTGCGCGGCCGTTTCTCCCGCCCATGCCGGGAAACTCCTGTTATCAATGGTGACATCGCAGTTATTCGCCGCGGCGGCGAGCAAGCCGCGCACACCGGGGGCCCCGAGCGCGGATAAGGCTTCGGCGCCGAGGCCGTCGTATTTTTTCGCCAGCGCGATCAGTGGGGCGATTTCTTTTGGGTCGGGATGCTTGACGAGAACATCCACGAGGCGCTCTGCAACGCTGCGGTCGGCGGTATTCAGCGCGTCGAGGACGCCAGGCACGACCGCGTTCGTGGGCAAGGCGCTGAGCGCTCGCAAGGCCTCACCGCGGACGTCCGGGTCGGGACTCGAAAGCTTTTCGATCAGCGACGCAACGTTCGATTGAGCGGAGGCGGCGCGCGCGTTGAGGAAGCTGAGCGCGCAAGCGAAGACGAGAGCGACGAAAAAGTGCCGGCGTTGGGTGGGCAAGACTCCTCCTGTGAGGCGCAGGCTTAAGTCTAGAATCGCTCAGTTCGAAGGGCATGCTTGGTTCCAAATGTGGGCGTGTGCCGTAAATGATGCTATTGCGGGGGATGCAATCTTCCGGCGAGCGGCACGGGTGACCGGGGGTGTGTTCTGGGGTGCACGTACGTCCTACGCGGGCCACGAATGCTGCAAGCGAACGTCTAAAGGTGGTGACCAGTAGGGCCTCACAATGTTCCTGAAGCGGCAGCGGGGAATCCGATTGACGCCAATTGAGCGCCGAAGTAGTGTCCAGCGTGCAAACCAACCGGCCCCGGCCCTAGGCACACCCGATCGAACGAACATGATTTCGTAAGGCAGGTCGAATGGCTGAAATCAAGGGTGCGACTCTCATCCAGACGATCGAGGCCGTCAAGGCGAGAGATGGGGAAGACAAGCTCGCAACCATCGTGGCTCAGTTGGGCCCGGATTCCCGGAGCGTCATCGAGGGCCGGATCTCTCCGTGGGATTGGTATTCGCTCGACATCTTGGCAGCTTTTCTCGAAGCGGATGTTCGCGTAACTGCGAACGGCGACCGGGAAGTTCTAATCCTTCGCTCCGAGAAAGTGTTCGAAGCGCAACTGCGGGGCATGTACAAGTTATTCATCAGACTGGGTTCGCCTGAGTACGTCATCAAGCGGATCGCGTCGGTTCACGAATCCTACTTCAAAGGCATTCATTTTATTCCGGAGTTCGACGACTCGAAGCAAGCCTTAATCAAATATGTGGGTTTCCAGAGCCAACACGATATCGTCGGCTACGCGATCATCGGCTTCTATCGCAAGGCGCTGGAAATCTCGGGAGCCAAGCAGGTCGCGGCGAAATTCACCGTCCCCATTTCTGCCGGTGGTAAGTATGCGGAGCTGAGAATCACCTGGGCGTGAGCGCCTCGCCGCAGCCGTTTGAAACTTCGTTTGAGCAAGAATCGTAAGCCGTGAGATCGAACGCGAAACTTGCATAAATCGACCGTGGCAGAATCAAGAAATTGTGTGGTATCAACTGAAATATATGGGCGCGCTGGAAACGGGATCGGCGCGGTTCAGGACAAGGTGAAAGCAGCATGAGCGGTCCGACTTCGATTCACATCACGCGCTGGGGCGATTCGGGTCCGCGGGTTGTGCTCGTCCACGGCGGCACGCAGGGCACGGCCGTCGGAGGCGAAACCAACTTCTCGAATCAGAGGGTCCTTGCCGAGCGCGGCTGGCAGCTGATCGTGCCGGACCGGCCCGGGCACGGGAAAAGTCTCGACCCGGGTCGCCCCGATGATGCCGAAGCGGACGGCATGTGGGTTGCCGATCTGCTCGGCGACGGCGCGCGCTTGCTCGGGCATTCATTTGGCGGCTGCGTCGCGCTGTCCGCGGCGGCAAGGCGGCCCGAAGCGGTGAAGTCGCTTACTCTGATCGAGCCCGCGATGTTTCATTTCGCAGCGGGCAATCCAGCCGTGCGACGCCAGCTGTTCGCGATGATGTGGGCGATGATCTTCTCCTTCTCGGACGCGCGCCTGGCCAGGCGGATGCTCAAGCTGCTCGGAATCCCTGCGGAAGTGCGCGGCACTGGCGATAAGGCGCAGCTGGCGCAATTGGGAAGGTCGCTTCGTCGCGTCCGGGTCCCGAAGAAGGAGGTGCTCACCCGCGAACTCGAGGTAATCAAGAAGGCGGGCATTCCGCTGCTTGTCATTACCGGCGGCTGGAACCCCGCGGTCGAGGCCGGTTCCGATGCTGTTGCCGCTGCGGCTGGTGGCCGGCGCGCGGTGATTCAGGCGGGGCACCATTTCCCGCAGATCGTGTCGGACGAACTCAACCAGGTATTCGCTGCCTTCATGCGGGAGCGCGAGGCAGCCGGCTGAGCGCCGCGAGGGGCTTTGGCCGAGTTATCACTTCTTCGGCAACCGCGATTCAGCGAACGTGACTGGCAAGATTCACTGATTCCCGATTCGCATTGGGGCAAAACTTTTCGTAGGCGGCCACGTCTTGCGCACTTCCCATGACGATCGGAACCCGGTCGTGCAGAGACGTGGCTTGGATGTCCAGCACGTTTTGCGTCCCCGTGGTAGAAGCGCCTCCGGCTTGGTCCATGAGGAAAGCCATGGGAGCCACTTCGTAGAGGAGACGCAATTTCGGTTTTGGCTTCTGCGGATTGCTGCAATCGGCGGGGTAAAGGAAAACGCCGCCGTAGAGCAGCGTGCGGTGGAAGTCGGCCACCAGTGACCCAATGTAGCGCAGCGAGTAGGGTCGGCCGGTCGCAGCATCCTTTCGTTTCAAATATTCCACGTATCTGCGTGTCGGTTCGTCCCACGTGGCGGCATTGCCTTCATTGACGCTGTAATACCTGCCTTTGGGAGGCGTGACGATCCCCTCGTGCGAAAGAATGAATTCGCCGATGCTCGGCTCCAGAGTAAAGCCATAGACGCCTTGCCCCGTGGTGTAAACGATCATGGTGCTCGAACCGTAAAGAAAGTAGCCGGCTGCAACCTGCTCAGACCCCTTCCGCAGGCAATCTCCCAGAGTGCCGTCGCCTTCGGAAGAAATTCGGCGGTGGACGGAGAAGATCGTACCGATGCTGACATTCGCTTCAATATTCGAGGAGCCGTCGAGTGGGTCGTAAAGCAAAACGTACTGCCCTTTGGGAAACTTTGCAGGAATAGGGATGATGTCGGAGCTTTCCTCGGAGACCATCACGCACAGATGGCCGCCGTGGTCCATGGCCCTGTAGATCGTGTCCTGCGCGATGCGATCGAGGCGCTTCACCAGGTCCCCGGTGAAATTGGCCTCGCCGTTCTCTCCGAAGATATCGGCCAGGCCGCCGCGGTTAACCTGGTGAGAGATCACCTTGGCGGCGAGCGTCAGATCCCAGAGCAAGCCTGTCAGGTCACCGGTTGCTTGCGGGTGTTTGCGCTCTTCCTCAAGGATATGCCGTTGGACCGTGATCATCGATTTTGGCATAAGAAAAACTCCTGTCGCTGCAAATGCGACAGCGAAATCTCGAACTTCAATCCCAGGTGCTCCTACCGTAGGACGCTTCATGGGGTGATTATGTGATGCTGGCTACACACGTATGTAACTGCCGTCACAGAGTTTTCGTTCGGTGAGAAGATCAACGCGTTATTTCATCTTTGATGGCAATTTGATGATTCGTCCCGCGATCATGAATACGCCCCGCCCGCAATGATGAATCGTCCGAGGATGTTTCTTGGAGCGATCGATCCAGGCTTTCGCGACCTCGAGGATAAACAGATTGTATTTGCCCGCCATGCTTGCATCGATTACCTTGCATTCGAGATTGGCGTAGCATTCGGAGATCAACGGCGCACTGACGCGGGCTGCGGGCGCTGGAGTGAGGCGAAATTTCTTGAATTTGTCGACCTCACGGCCCGAAATGTTTCCGCAGCCGACCACCTTCTTCGCCAGATCCACGGTTGGGATATTGATCACGCATTCCTTCGTCTCTCTCAAAATCCCAAACGTGTAGCCGCGATTGCTAATCACACACGCTACGATGGGCGGTTCGAAATCAACCATCATGTGCCACGACATCGTCATCACATTCGCTCTTCCGCCGCGCGCGGACGTCACCAACACAACCGGCCCAGGTTCCAACAAACGGTAGACCTGCGACAAAGGAAGCGATGTCTTCTTCATCTCTGCAACCTCTTGCGGCGCACGTCTCCGCATGGCGCATTATAGTCTCCCGTCCATCCGAAGTTCCCGGAGCTTAAAGAATCGCGGCAGTGGCGGACCAAGTCCCGCACGGATAACCGGACATCTGCCCGGCTGGTACTCACTTGATTTCATAACAATGTCGGCTCCCTCGACCCGAGTAGACTTTGGTTGCATGACGACCAAGGCTCGGGAGGAAGGAGCCGAACATGGTGATTATAGGCGTGGATTATCACCCGAGCGATCAGTACATCGCGTTTGTAGATACAGAAACCGGGGAGAGCAGCGAACGGCGATTGAACCACGGTGGCGGAGAGGCAGAGAAGTTCTACCGAGAACTGACCGCACGAGGAGTCAGCGTGCGCGTGGGGATGGAGGCCACCGGATATTCACGTTGGTTCGAGCGGTTGCTGATGGAACTGGGTATCGAGGTGTGGATTGGCGACGCCGCGAAGATCAAGGCGAAGCGAATCCGCAAGCAGAAGACCGATCGTCAGGATGCCCAGCTTCTGTTGAAGCTGCTGCTGGAAAATAACTTTCCTCGCGTCTGGGTACCGAGTCCGAAGAATCGGGATCTGCGGCAACTGCTGTGGCATCGGCATCGTCTGGTGCAGATGCGAACGCGGATCATGAATCAACTCCAGGCCCTGGCAATGAACGAAGGGAATCGGCGGAAGAAAAAGCTGTGGAGCGAACAAGGGCGAGCACAACTGGAGAAGCTTCCGTTGGAGACCTGGGCCAGCCGGCGCCGGCACGATTTGCTGGAGCTGCTGGACCGAATGAATCCGACGATCGAGGCGTTAACCGCAGCCGTCGAGCAGGAAGCGAAGAAACAGCCCGAGGTGCTGCGGCTGATGACGCACCCTGGCGTGGGTCCACTGACGGCACTGGCCTTCGTGCTGATCATCGGAACTCCGGATCGGTTTCCGTGCGGCAAGCAGATCGGCAGCTATGTGGGGCTGATCCCTTCGGAAGACTCCAGTGCCGGACGGCAACGGCTGGGACACATCAGCAAGCAAGGCAACTCACTGCTGCGTTTTCTGTTGGTGGAGGCCGCACAGGCAGCCGTGCGTTACGACCCGGACTGGCGTCGTCGGTATGTGCATCTGGCGATGCGTCGAGAACGTCGCATCGCCAAGGTGGCCATGGCCCGAAGACTCGCGGTTCGGCTGTACTGGATGTGGCGGAATGGTTGGGAATATTCGCAATGGGTCGAGTTCGGTTCGAACGCGGGACAGCTCGTAACCGGACATGGCGTGAACTAGAGCGCCGTCCACTTGATTGGGCATCCCGCTCCCTCGCAAGAGGGAGTTTGAAGAAGTAATCATGGTCGAAGTTTGATCGGAGAGATGTTTGGGTCGGACGGAAGCCGACCGATCGATTACGAGCGAGCCGCGGTCGTCAATGCAAAGGCCCTACGAAAGCAAAACAGGACACTCTTCGAAGTGAACGGAGAAGTGCGCTCAGAAAAGCTTTGACAGAGCCGACATTGTTAGAGATGTCCGGTTTCCGCGTTAGTCGTCTTTTTTTTGGCGATTGCTTTCTGCTCCACACCTTGTTATTTTCGGCGATTGGGGTTGTAATAATTCACATTCAGGGGAGGGATCGCGATTGACTCAGCAACCATGGAAGCATTTCGGACGATTCATTGTCGTCGCGCTCGCTTCGGCATTGTTCGGTTCTGTCACTTCGGCTCAAACTTGGCTCGACGTCAAGCACCCGGCGCCCACCGCTGCGGACTGGGCTGCGCTTGCCAAGTTGCCGGACTTCACCGGCGTCTGGGAATCGCCGCTCGGAGCAACTTCGCTGGTGATTCCACCTGGGGTGGCTAAACCGGCTCCGGAGAAAACAGCGAGCACATCTAGGTTCCCCACTTTCCCGATGCGGCAGCCCCTGCCTCTCACGCCCGATTGGGCCGCCAAAGTGCAGGCTTTGAGGGCGCACGCTGGGCAGGACACTACCGCCGCGAACTGCCTGCCGCCCGGCATGCCCGAAATTATGGGGCAACCCTACCCGTATGAGTTCTTGCTCACGCCGGGCCAGGTGACGATCGTTGGCGAGGCCTACATGATCGTTCGTCATATCTACACGGATGGCCGCACTCTGCCGGAAGACCCTGATCCTACTTTTTTCGGGACGTCGGTCGGCCATTGGGAAGGCAACACGCTGGTGGCCGAATCCGTGGGCTTCTCTCCGCAGACGACGATTGCACCGGATGTTCCGCACAGTGACAAGATGAAAATCATCGAGCGTTTTAGCCTGACCGATCCGGACACCATGAGCATCGAGACAACGGTGATCGATCCCGTGGCTTTCACGCAGCCGTACACGACGACGCGAATCTTGAAGCGTCATGCGAATTGGACGATCGATGAATACATCTGCGAGCAGAACAACCGTAACTCTGTGACCAGGGATGGCAAAGCCGAGGTGGATACCACCCCTCCTCCGCCCCCGGAGCCCAATTCTAAGTAGGATCGCTAGATGCCTAGTACGCGGAGGCCTTTGATGAAGCAAGTAAAGGTAAACTTAAAGCAAGCAGCGTTGTTTGCAATCCTGCTGGGAGCACTGATCGTGCCAGCGGGTACGGCAATCGCGCACCACGGATTTGCCGATTACGACATGACGCGGCACGACACGATAGTAGGTAAGGTGAGAGCTTTCCAATGGACGAATCCTCATACGTGGCTTTGGCTCGATGTGCCCGACGGCAAGGGAGGCATCATCCTCTATGCCTTTGAAGGAATGAGCCCAAACTACCTGGGCCGCCGCGGATGGACGAAAGACTCACTGGAACCAGGCGACAAAATCACCGTAAACTTCTTCCCGTTCAAAGATCCCGCGAAGCACGGCGGAACCCTCGCGAGCGCTACGAAGGAGAACGGTGAAGTGCTAAACAACTTTGTGCCAGCCGGCGCGAGGTAACCCTGCCGCGTGACGCCGTGCGGCAGACAGCTGAATAGCTCCAGCAAGCGCTACATCGGGGTGGCGGCGCTGGCGTATCAGCGACTGAACTATTCAGCCACCGCTCGCACCAACGACCGCAAACCACATCACGAGCGCGCTTCCCTTATGGAACGAATATGATCGCGTCGTTTGTATTGATTCGACGACGGGTCGCTCTAATTTAAACGGTGATTTGTCCAAGGGGGATCGCGAATGGATCAGCAACTAAGGAAGCATTTCGGACGATTCGCTGTCGTCGCGCTCGCTTCGGCGTTGTTTGCTTCTGTCACTCCAGCTCAAACTTGGCAAAACTCTAAGCGCCCGGCGTCCACCGCTGCAGACTGGGATGCCATTGCCAAATTGCCCGATTTCACTGGCGTCTGGGAAGAGCCGCTGGGATCCACTCACCTCGTTGTGCCACCTGCAGAGGCTAAACAGGGTCACGCGAAAACGGCGGCCCACTCTAAATTTCCCGCTTCCTCGGTGCAGCCAACCCTGCCTCTGACGCCTGCGTGGGCCGCCAAAGTGAAAGATTTGGAGGACCACGCTGCGGAGGACAATGCTCAGGCGAACTGTGTGCCGCACGGCATGCCGACAATCATGACCATGCCCTATCCGTATGAGTTCTTGCTGACTCCCGGCCAGGTGACCATCATCGGTGAGGAAGAACGGATGATTCGTCATATCTACACCGATGGGCGCCCGCTTCCCAAAGACCCCGATCCGACGTTTTGGGGCACGTCGGTCGGTCACTGGGAAGGCAACACGCTGGTGGTCGAGTCCGTGGGCTTCTCTCCGCAAACGCTAATGCTATCGACGCCGCCTGTGACGGGCCGTGATGTCGTGGCCGTTCCGCACAGTGACAAGATGAAAATCATCGAGCGTTTTCGGCTTCTCGATCCCAACACCATGCAGATCAAGACTACGATTATCGATCCCGTGGCTTTGACCGGCCCCTACACGACAACGCGAATCATGAAGCGTTATCCGAATTGGACGATCGATGAATACATCTGCCAGCAGAACAACCGCAACTCCGTGACCAGCGATGGCAAAGCTGAGGTGGATACCATCCCCCCGCCTCCCAGCGGCCCGGACCCGAATCTCAAGTAGGATCGATGACTCCTGGTATGCGGAGGCACTTGGGAGCACTGATCGTGAGAGGCGCTACAACGGGGGCGGTGGCGCTGGAGTATTAGCGACCGAACTATTCAGCCACCGTCCGGCAGCAATCACCGCAAACCAGATCGCGATCGAAAGATAACCCGCAAACTTGGCCGAGAAGGGCGGATTGGAGAGATCCCAACTCTTCACCCGGCGATAGACGGTCTGGTGGAAAACAAGGGCAATGATGCCGGCCACAACGATCAGCGCCATTTTGACTAGAAAGATCACATTGGCATACGCGAGCGTGGCCTCGGACATGAATAAAAGAGTTCCAGTGACGACTTGGCATCCAAAGCCCAACCAAGCCCACGGCAGAAATTGACCCGCGATTTTCGAGACGGGTATGTCGGTTAGGAAAAGCCCCGCGAGGCGCAGGCTCAGGATCGTAGTGGATGCAACCAGGGCCACGCTGCCCATGATGTGAAGCGCTTCCACCGACGGGAACAAATAATCGTTTCCTTGCATGAGCTTGCCAAGGTAGGTTTGCGTGAGCCAGTGAAAAAAGGAATAGGCTGGAGTCATGGGCGTCTAACTGTAAGCGATCCAGCGCCCTGCACCAACGATACCGAACCATAGCAAGATCGAGAACGCTCCGGCAAAGCGGGCCGACAACGGAGCGACTGGGTCGCGCTCCCACGTTCCGACGCTCTGGTATGCAAGCACATGAAATACAAGCGCATTGAGCCCTGCGGCTGCGATCATCAGCATCTTGACTCGGAACACGCCGCTGCCATACATCTTCGTCGCTTCGGAGGAAAACAGGAGTATTCCCGTCACCACTTGAACCACGAAGCCAGTCCACATCCACGGCAGAAAGCGTTCCGCCAACATCGAGACCTTGTAATCTTTGAATGCCACGCCCATCAAGCGCAGATCCAAGACGGAAGCAAAACCAACCAGTACGACAACGCCGAAAAGATGGACCGTTTCGATTACCGGAAACAGCCACTCTGAGTCGTGTACCGATCTCCCCATCAGAGTGTTTTCAAGCCAGGAAGAGATTAAATATAAAATGTGCATTCCCTTGGACCTCGGTTACTGCCTCAGATTTTGGAAAACGTTAGGTTTCAGATTGTAGCGCTCCACTCTCGAACTGGACAACCTGGTTGTGGGGCCTTGACCGCAGCGTTTTCGTGGCCTATCGTTCGTGACCTGGATTCACCGGCACCGACTCGAGATCCCGAGCATCCAAAGAGCTGCGGAGGAATGAGCCATGAAGACAATTCTATGCGGGGTGATGATGATCGTAGCGGTGGCGCTTGCCGTACTGGGAGGCAGGGCCGCAGTCGCCGCGCAGGACAAGTACACCGCGAAAGTGCCGGGTGGGCTCGCGTTTTCTGAATTCAGAGGATATGAAAGCTGGCAGGTTGTCTCCATCAGCGAGGATGGAGGCCACATTGCCGCGATCCTCGCCAATCCTCTGATGATCAAAGCCTACCAGGAAGGCATTCCGGGCAACGGCAAGCCTTTCCCCGACGGCTCCAAATTGGCGAAGATCCACTGGATCCCGACAAAGATGGAGGCGTTTCCCGCGGCAACGGGGTGCCAGGCACTCAGCATGACGTCGACTTCATGGTGAAGGACAGCAAGAGATTCGCGGACAGCGGCGGCTGGGGATGGGGCACGTTCGACTATGACGCCGCAACCAAAACGTTCACGCCCGGCACCCTGGCCGGGAAGCCGCCGCAGGGGCACGACGCCAAATGCGGGTTCACGTGCCACACGATCGTGAAAACAAGGGATTACGTTTTCACGGCGTACGCGACGAGGTGAACCCCGTCGGAGGTGGGTTGGCAAGCCGACTGCCGGCATCAAGAAGGATACGGTGATCGTCTCCGCATTTTGGACGCGCCGCCGTGGATCTGATCGCTGACCAGCCGGGCCTCACGCTGTCTCACTGCCATATCCAGCAGCACATGGACTTTGGTTTCGTGGCACTATTTCGCTGCATCTAAGCACCGCACCGCGGAGCAAACCTGCCGGATAGCGATTCTGCGAAGCCTACGGCTGTGCATCCGCGCAGCGGTATAGCTTGAAACCTCGCGTTACGAATCGCCCACGGATTCGTTTGCAGCAAGCCTTCTTAGCCCTCGGTCATCGAGGACATTCCGTTTTGCTGACGGCTTGGACAACCTCCCAAATAATCCGTGTTACTCCTTCTTCACACATTCGACATACACACGAAATATTAAAGGGATACAAGTGCTGGTCCGGCAACGATCCAAACACAAGTCCAAAAGGGAGGAATCGCATGAAGACGATTGGGGAAAGGTTTCGAGCGGCAGCGTTCATCGGCGCAGCCGCCTTGGCGCTGGCATTCGCAGCCGGGGCACCGGCACAGAATCAAGACTCCGACGGCAATCAGTGGCAGTCCGGCAATCCTTCGCCGAACGACAATCCCTGGCCGTACAACAAGCTGGAGCGGTCGCCCGTGCTTGCAGTGGTTGGCGACGTTGCCTGCCAGCCAGGCGAGACGGAGCCGGCTGGTGAGAAGGCGGGTGAAAACTGCACCGGGGACACCAAGCAGAATCTGTACGCATCCCAGGCCGCCACTGCGCAACAGATTGAGAATATGAAGCCTAACCTCGTCGCGCTCGTCGGAGATGAGCAATACCAGGTAGGCCAATATTCGGACTTTGAAAACTCGTACGAATTGACCTATGGCGCTTTCAAACTGATCACGCGGCCCGCGCCTGGCAACCACGAGTTTTATGTCGAGCACGGTGCGGTTGGCGTCGCCGGCTACGGCTACTTCTCCTACTTCAACGGCGTCCAGCACAATGCGGATGGAACCATGATGATGGCTACGATCGCCAACAACCCTGACACCGGCGGTACCTTCACTCAACCTGTGCCGTATTCGGATGGACAGGCAGGGCACTTCGAGCAAACGGGCGGACTCGGAAACAATACAGCGGGCGGCCCAGTCGGCGTTGGAGATGGCTGGTATTCCTATAATCTGGGTGCGTGGCACCTTATCTCGCTCAATATAGAGTGCGAGACACAGCCGGGCGGCTGTTCAGCCATGGGCCCCTGGTTTGCCTCCGAACTCGAATGGCTGAAAAAGGATCTCGAGGCGAATCATTCCGCGTGCACACTGGCCTACTGGCACCAGCCCACGTTCAGCGCTGCCAACGGTCTCGGCGAAGAGGGCACCACCGCTCAGGCCTTTTGGCAACTGCTCTACGAGTACGGAGCCGACTTGGTGCTGAACGGACACGACCACCTCTATGCCCGCTACCGTCCGCTTGACGCCTCCGGGAATTACGATCCAAAGAAGGGCATACGCGAATTCATCGTGGGCACCGGCGGCGAGACACTCGATACGGTCGTCACAACCGACACAACAGCCGCCGATCCTAGCGGCAACCCGAACTTCAACGCAGAGAATCTCGAGGCGGCAAGCGGGGAATTCTGGGGCGTGATGGGCCTGACGCTCAATCAGGACGGCTACGCGTGGGATTTCGAGTCGGCACTGAAGGATCCTGCACAGACAACCGGTGGCCCTGCTTACAACGACAAGGGCGTCGGCGTCTGCCACGGTCCGGTCAACAGGTGGTAACCAGATCGTCTTCGCCACGTTAGTTGGCCTTCCCCACCCTTCGCGAAACATCGCGGAGGGTGGGGGATTTTGCCCTGCCTGCCCTCTCCCAATTTTCCGCTCTTCGTCTTGAGATGGGTCTAAGCAACTCCTCAGAGGCTTGATCGGAGGAGGATGACTGGAATATAGTCTCCGCCATGGCAACCACTCCGATTCCGCAATCGCAAAGCCGGCTCGAACTGATTCTGGTCGAGGCGGAAGACAAAGTTCCGCTAAACGGGCTGCTGTGGGAGCCGCAGAAGGCCGGCGATTCGCTGGTCGTCATGGTGCCCGGTGGCACGACGGGCGCGGCGTTCTTTCCGGCGCACGATTACTCTCCACTTGCCGCCGGGCTGACAGACAAGGGCTACGCGTTCCTGCTTTCCAACATGCGAGCCTCGTACAACAACGCCTACTCGGAATATAGCGACGCGGTGAAGGACATCGACGCCTTCGTCGCGTACGCGAAATCAAAGGGCTACGCGCGGATCGCGGTTCTGGGCATCAGCCTCGGCGGCTGTCGCGTGGCACAGTATGCGGCTGAGCGAAACGACCCTGCAGTGAAAGCGGTCGGCTTTGTGGCTTCGATCCCATCACCGTATCTGGAGTTTCAAGTTCGGAGCAGCGAAGCGGAGAAGCGGCGCCTGGACGAGACGCTCAAGCACGCGCGCGAATTGGTCGCCCAGGGCAAGGGGCAGAAACCCGTCGAATATGAAGACTGGTTTCCCGGCGGGTTGTCCGTCATGGGCACGGCAAAGTCGCTGATCAGTTTCTTCGGAGCGCCGAGCGATGCGAGCGCGCCGAGTTCCGTCAAGTACGGCCCGAAGATCAAAGTTCCGGCGCTGGTGATTCACGGCGAAAAGGACGAGCTGGCCCTCCCGCCGAACGCTCAGGCGATTTACGACAGCCTGACGGCGTCGCCGCAGCGCGACTTGATCTGGGTGAAGGGCGCGAGCCACTATTTGACGCCGGGCCCGCTCGCCGAGTCCTACGCCAGACTGACCGTCGATTGGCTCGTGAGAAATTTTCCCGTCTCCCCGCGCCGCTAGGCAATCGAATCCGAGGAAGCAGGTGATCCGATGAGGAGATTATATTGGTATGCGACGCTGGTGGTGCTTACGCATGCCGCGGTCGTCTTTTGGCACCTCGAACTACTTGCCAGGCTGAATGCAGCGCTAAAAGTGGATCAGGTCCCTCTTCTCGCCGGCCTCGCGAATGTCATTCCGCTGGTTGCTCTGATTTCCTTGTGGGCACAGTTTCCCAGGCTCGGTGGTTGGCTCCTTCTGTTTCTGGTCGTGCCGCTCGCGATCGGCGGATATTCCCATTTTCTGAGCGCTGGTTCGGACAATGTCTTCCGGATGGCGCCGGGTGGATTGACCGCTGGCTTTCGAGTCAGCGCGGTGCTCTTGTGGATTCTAGAGTTTTGGGGTTGCTGGTTGGGTCTTGAAATTCTTCGCCGCCCATCGTTGTCCATCGCGAATGCGTAATTCGAAATCGCCCGCTGACATCCCGCCGCGCACACATTGAAGGCTAATGCGGCTCTCAGATGGAAATTGGCGCGTGCGGCGCTATTTCTTCAGTAGTCCGAACCGGATCGGGAGCAGTTGTCGAAGGCGCGGCTCTCGCAGCCAGATTCCGAACCAGGCAATCATGCTCGTCGACAGGGGGACCGTTATCGGAAAGGGGTAGTGGATGCGGGTATAGGCGGCGACAGCTCCGCCGAGATAACCAGTGAGAAGCACAGCGCCCAGAATCGCGGTAGGCGGAATCAGGTACAGGATGATGCAGCCCAGTTGCAGGCACGCGAGGAGCGTCAGCCTGTCCACCGGCCAGCCGATCTGGTCGAACATTTTGATATAACCCGGATTTCGGGTCAGCTTCCAGTGAGCGCTCATCCCCACCACGAAAACGGGCCAGAGCGAAACAACCCAGCCAGCCCAGACCAGCCAACGCTTGCCTTTCGTTTGACTCAATGGAACATCAATGGCGCTCATGTGTTCCTCTCCTTTGGCGCGCGGCCCGGACGCTTCAACTCGAATCGAAGAGCCGGCGTAGTATACGCGGAACGATCGGCGGGGCTAGCCGCCGGAAGATTTCTTCGGAGTGACTTCGGGCGGTTTGGTGGCGACGTAGCAAACCATCGCCCAGCGGGCCTCGACGCTAACTTCGGTCCCGGGCTTCAGTTCCTCTCGGTCGACCTTCATATCCTCGGGGATGGTCACCCAGACCGACGGTGTGGCCGGCGGCTTGATGGCCAAAGTATCCCCGCTGAACGATTGCACCGTGCCGACGATGTCCTCGGAGGCAGCCATCGAGCCATCTTTCTGCGCGACGCACGGAAGCACAGATAGCGCGAACAAAAATATGACGACCGGAAGCGTTCTGATTTGACGCATGAACTCCCCCACCCCATTGCGATTCCCAGCGCATTCAGGGAATCACGATTTTAATGCTGCCGCAACTCCAATGCAGGTTTCCGTCGCCCGTAGCGTACAACCGACATCGTTCCCGTTCAACCCGGCTTCGGCGGCGAGGGACGGGTTGCCGAACATTTGAAGCGGTAGCCCGGTTGTCGTTGATCAGAAGCTTTCAGCCCAACGACGCCACATTCACCGGCTCGATCTTGTACAGCACGCGAACCTCCCCCGGCTGGCGGAAGGGATAGACCGCCTTGTCGAGATATTTCTGCGACAGGCTGTTAATGTGGTCGTCGGCGCCTTTTTGCGTGATTTCCACGACACGCCCTCGAATCGCGAGGTAACGGTAGGGATTATCTGGATCGAGGATCGAAAGCGAAACGCGCGGATCGCGGCGCACGTTCCGATCTTTCACGCGGCCCAGCGCAGAATTGAACCGCACGTACTTGCCATCGTAGTCCACCCAAACGGGTGTGACCTGCGGGCTCCCGTCGCTCATGATCGTCCCCAGATTCGCGAACGCCCGCTTCTGAAACAGGTCGAGAAATTTCTCGGGAATTGCCTCAGCCATTGTCCGCCTCCTCCGAAACAGCTTCGACCATAAGGATAGCCGAGGTGCGCCGAACAACGGGAGAAATTCAAGCGCCGGTCGACTAACCTCGCTTCCGCACGTTTCCGGATGCGCTGCGGGTGGCGCATTTTGTATGATGTGCGCCGCCGGAAGGATCCGGGCGAAAAATCCAAGAAAAGGGGGGGACCGAAATGCGAAAAGCGACAGGCATGTTGTTGTGTGGTATTGCAGTTCTGTTCCTGGCGGCCACCGTTTCGTCACGTGCTACAACGCAGAGCAGCTCCTACGCCGAGGATCGCGCGGCGATCGAGGATCTTCAGGCGCGCTATATGTTCGCGCTCGATTTTAAGGACCCCGATACGTACGCATCCACGTTCACGGAAGATGGCGTGCTCGATTACGGTCCGGTGGTAAAGGGCCGCGACGCGATTAAGAAGGTGATCGCGGATATGGGCAAGCGCACGCCGGGCCAGGTGGCGCCGGACGCCGCGGGGCTGCCTCCGGTCGTGGGACGCCACAACATTTCGAACATCGTCATAAAGATCGAGGGCGACAAAGCTGAGGGCAGAGCTTATTGGTTTCATTACAGTAACAACACTCCGAAGCGAACTGCCACTCTTGACTCGTTTGGCCACTACGAAGACGAAATGGTCAAAGTGAACGGCCAGTGGTATTTCAGCAAACGGAAGATTTATAACGAGCAGGTAGCCGCCTGGGCATACAAGGGCGGGAATCCGGCCTGGTAGCGATCGCAGGGGCGATCACGCGAGAAACCGGGATCGCCCCGCTCGCACTTTTCTCCCGCGCGATATTCGCAATCGTCCCCTGCGCCTTAGCGTGGCTTTCATTGCGCCCACACGGAAGTTTAATCGAGCATTCGCGGCAGTGTCATCAATCCTGAGTACATATGTCTCGGCGTGATCCAAGTGTGATTCGAGGAGGATCGGGATGCATCGAGCGAAACTGTTTTGTCGCGCTTTTGGCTGTGCGCTGCTCGCGATCGCGTTTGCGGCTACGGCCCATGGCCAGTGCCAGCTGAACTCGCCCTCAGGCGATATCAAACACGTGGTGTACGTGGAATTCGACAACGTGCACTTCACACGCGACAACCCGAACGTTCCGTCGGATTTGGAACAGATGCCGAACCTCCTGAATTTCATCGAGCAGAATGGCACGCTCGACGCGGGCGACCACACGGTACTTATCTCGCATACGGCGAACGACATCCTCACGACGCAGACCGGGCTCTATTCGGACGACACCGGAATCTTCATCGCGAACAGCTTCGGTGTGTTCTCGTCGACCGCGGCGGGTGAAGTGGGCTTGTTTCCCTCTTCGTTCTTCTACTGGACCGACAAGGTGTCGGATATCACGCCATCCACTGGCGACAGCACCTTCGCGCTGACCACGCCCTCGGGCACGAATGTGCCGGCGCCGTGGGCGCCTTTCACGCGAGCGGGATGCACGGTCGGAGCTTTCTCGACGGCCAACATTGTGTTGGAGCGCGCTCCATTCGACGTAGCCAAGGTTTTCGGCGCAGGGTCGCCGCAGGCAACGGAGGGACTGCCGTCTACTTCGGAGATGACCAATGATTTCATCGGCGCGGCCATCCATTGCGCGCTGAACGATCCGATTTGTAAGTCAAACCCGAACTCGGTGGCGGACCTGCTGCCGGACGAACCGGGCGGCTACTCCGGGTATCAGGCTTTGTTCGGCCTGAAATATATCAATCCAGCGCTTGGGTTCCCGTCGGGCATACCCGACTACAACGGAGTTCCCCTCACCGGCTTTAACCAATTGAACTTCGATCCGACTCCCGCGCAAACGCTCGCCGTGGTCGAGACAATGCTGAAGTCGGGCATTCCGGTGGTTTTCGCTTACATCGCCGATGCCCACGACAATCAGGAAGGCGCCAGCCTGAGCGCCGAGAAGACCTTCGGGCCCGGTGAGGCTCCCTTCGTGAAGCAACTCAGCGATTACAATGCGGCTTTCGCCAAGTTTTTTGCGGACCTCAAGGCCGTCGGAATCGACCAGAGCAACACCCTGTTCATCTTTACGCCGGATGAGGGCGACCACTTTGTCGGCGGCGCGCCAACTCCCGCGAACTGCGACGGCGCGAAAATCGTGCATGGGACTGTAGTGCCCGATGTGCCGTGCACCTATGGAACTAACGGCGTCGGCGAACTCGACATCAATCTACTTGGACTTACGCAAGGTGCCGGGGACCCGAGCACGTATTCGATCCATTTCGACGATTCGGCTACCACCTACGTGAACGGACAACCGCTCTCGGACAGCTCGAGCGTCCGCATGCTCGAAAGAACTATGGCCGGCCTCAGCGCGGTGAATCCGCACGACCCTTCGGGCAGCCCGGCCGAGAGTCTGCTTGGAACGGGATTGGGACCGGATCTCCAGGGAGCAATCGTCGATCCGGCGGCGCAAAAGCTGATCCACATGAATACAGTGGCGGATCCCAATCGCGAGCCGACTTTCACTTTCTTCGGCAATCCCAATTTCTTCTTCGAGACCTCGGGGGGCACTGCCCCGGTTGTCGGGACGAGCTTTGCGTGGAATCACGGTGACATTCAGCCGGAAATCGCGCGCACTTTCATCGGTATTGTGGGTCCCGGCGTGAAAAACATAGGCATTAGTCAGCCGAGCGATTTCTTCACAGACCATGTGGACCTGCGGCCAACGATGATGTTCCTGACCGGCCTCCGGGACGACTATGAGCACGACGGCCGCGTGATTCTTGAGCTGCTTGATCCCAACATCGTGCCGAGGAACCTGCACTCACCGACGCTGCGGCAGCTTGGGCAGATTTACAAGCAAATCAACGCGCCCTTCGGAGAGCTCTCGGAAAGCGCTCTGAAGGTGTCGACATACGCGATTCTGAGCGACTCGACCGGGGATGCCACTTATTCGAAGCTGGAGAACGATATCACTTCCTGGACGGAGGAGCGCGACGCGTTGGCTTCACAGATCAAGTCGATGCTGGAGAATGCGGAGTTCAGCGGAGACTCGATCGACGAGCGGCAAGCGTTTGATCTGATCTTCGAGGGCCAGGTGCTCCTCGATCAAGCCAACTTCTGCGCACTCCGGCCAAACATTTGCAGTTTCTTCTAAGGCACTTGGGCCGCTGTGCCGCCTGAGCCACACCGGTCGGGTAGCGCAAGATTTGAGCCGTTCGCTTTCGGACGGGGTTATATGTTCCGTCACGGAACCGTACGGCTCGGGGCACCAGGCGTGTGCGGTCCGCTACAATCAGCGTGTGCCGAAACGATACTGCGCAAGCCGGGCGGAGTGGCGTCTCCAGCCGGGAAAACCAGCGGAGCCCCTTTCTCCGCATTACCGCCTCGATTGCGACTTTGGAACCGGGGTCATCACCTGCTGGGAGGATGGCGGGAGCGAGCCGATTTATGTCTGCGAGAGCCACGCAAAACAGCTAGGGCGGCCGCGAAAGCAAGTGACGGATATTCGCGTCATCACGCCTCCGGCGAAGCAAAACGGTGATTCCGCAAAAGTCGAGGATCGAAGCGAAATTCAGGAGGTTGCCGCCACAAGTCCGAGGGCCGCTGCCTCAGTGGACGTAGCGCGTACTCTTTCGGATGACGCGCAGGCGGCGCCTGCTGTCGATCAAGCCGCGATTCAAGAAGTTGCCGCGCCAGCATCGGAGAGCTCTCCTTTGCCAGAAACGCCAAGCGGTGTTCCGGTCGCCATGGCTGGACCGGTAGTCGATCAAACCGAAATTCAAGAAGTTGCCGCGCCACCGGCGCAGTTCGTTCCTTTGCCGGAAGCGCCGCGCGGCATTCCAGAGGCAACACCTGAAGCAGCAGTCGATCGACCTGAAATTCAGGAGGTCGCTGACGCACGTTCGAAGGCGCCTGCTTCGCCGGAGGCACCTGCGCGCGCTCTTCCCGAGGTGAAGGTTGCACGGGCGACGGAGTCATCGGGCAGACCTCCTGTGCGCGACCTCACGTATGGAAATCCGGCGAAGGCGATGGTGGATGAAGCGATTTGGAATCTGGCGACCGGGAATTATCAGGCTTACAAAGCCGCGCTGGAGCAAGGGAAGTCCGCTACGGAGGCGGCGGAAGCCGCGGGCGGGCAGGTGGCGATGGTCCATCGGAAGATCGGCGATTACACGCTCAAGATGGAAAGTCTTCTTGCGGAATCGAAAGCGACGATTAGCTTGGGGGATTATGTCGACAAGCCGCTCGAGCAGGCAGTGCTGGATATCATCGGGAATAGCGGGATGAGCGATTCCGAGAAAGACGCAGCGGTGCAACATCTCGGCGTTATCCAGGAATGGGTGAAACACGGGCTGCAAGGGAATATCACTCCGCTCCAAGCGAATCAAATCGTGCTGGCGATTGGCGATCGGGTGAACTGGGGCCGAACTGCGGAAGTGCCGGAGGAATTCAAGTCGGTGTATCGCACTCTATATGGCAATCTGAAAACTGCGATCCGTGGCGCTGTTCCCGTGGCGCAGAATCTTCACGACCGGCTCACCAATTTGTACGCGGCGAAATCTGATCTCGAAGTCCGCTAATCGGCAATGCGCGTCACCGATCATCAGGAAGGCCGACGCGGCGCAGCAGATCTTTGAAGCGCGGGTGGTAGCGCAGGGCGTCCATGCCCGGGTCGATGTGGAGATAGATGAGCCAGTGGGAGCGCTCTTCGTAGGCTTTCTCGAGGCATTCGATCGCGCGATCGTCTTGTCCCAAGCCGATGTGGATTCCGGCGAGGAAGTAGGGCGCGACGTATCTTTCCTTCGAGAGATTTGTTAACTCGTCGAGAATCTGAGTCGCTTCATTCGTCCTGCCGGCCCTGCCGAGAGTTTGCGCGAGCGCAGCGCGCATCAGAGGACTGCCACCGGAAAACCTCACCGCCTTCTCGCCCTCGGCGATCGCCTCCTCGTAATGAGCCGTCTTCCTGAGCAGCAGGCCGAGGATCCAGTATGTGACGGCGTAGTTCGGCTCGAGTTCGACGGTTCGCCGGAGCTGTTCGATGGCGTTTTCGTATCGCCGGGAATGGTAGAAGGCCCATCCGACGGCGACGTTGATGATGAGCGACAAGGGATCGAGCTGCTGGCTGTTCCTCATCCGGGCCAAAGCCTCTTTGTGGCGTCCCATGGTCATCACATATTCAGCGTACCAGTGGTTGGCGGTCGGGTAGGTGGGGCCCAGCTCGAGGCTGCGCTTGAATTCCGTCTGGGCCTTTTTCCATTGCCAATCGTGAAGCCATAGCACGGCCGCCAAAGCCGTGCGAGCTTCGGCGAGTCGCGGGTCAAGCTGCAGGGCGGTCATGGCCTCGGCTTTCGCTCGCGGGAACGCTTTCTTAGGCGGTAGGTAGCTGTTCCATCCGAGAAGCACGTAGGAATTGGCTACGCCCGCGTAGGCGAGGGCATAGTTGGGATCTTTTTCGGCTGCCTCCTGGAAATGCTCGATCGCCTTGTAGAAACTTTCCTCCGTCCAGCGATTCCAGTGATGAAGGCCTTTCAGGTAGAGCTGGTACGCCTCTGCATTTTCCGTGGGGTGCGCGGTGAGGCGCTTCTTTTGCGCGCGGGTGATTTGCAGCTGCAATTTCCCGGATATCTCGGTGGAGATTTCGTCCTGGAGGGCGAAGATGTCGCCGGACTTGCGGTCGTATTGCGCGCACCAGAGTTGAGATCCTGTGGCTACGTCGACGAGTTCGGTGGAAATGCGCAGAGAGCCGCTGCCTTGCATGATCCTTCCGGTGAGGACGGCGCGCACGTGCAGCTCGCGGCCGATGGCTTGAGGGGCAATTTCGCGGCTCCGATACCGGAACACGGTGCTCTGCGCTATCACGCGCAGTTTCGGAATGGTGGCGAGCGTGTTGATGAGGCTGCCTGCGATGCCGTCGCTGAGGTATTCGTGCTCGGGATCGCCGCCGGCGTTTTCGAAAGGCAGGACCGCGAGCGAGTCGATAACCTTAGCGATGCGCTGTGGGCGCAGCGCGGCTTGTCGTATGTAGGAAGTCCGCGTGGGGCGCCGCTTCATATAAGCGCCTATTGTCCCGTTAGAAGTGGTCCAAGAATTCGACTATATTCGGGCAAAACGCATCCGCCTCAGTTCTCGGTTGGCTTCTCGATGTGTTCGATAACAATTGTATCCACCGGCGCCGTAGAAGCTTCCAATCTTAGCCCAAGCTGCTCCCGGAGCGCGGTGAATAGCGACGGGCCTGAAGGCTCGGGTGACGCTGCACTATGATTCGATTGACCAACCGTCGCGGGCATTGGCATTCCAGGAGGTCTTTTCGGTGTCCAATGGAATTTGAAGCTGTAGCGGCCGTCAAGACCGGTCTTGTCCACGAGCACGCGGCTCCTTAGCTCCGGGTCAATCGAAATGAGCCCAAGGAAGGTACTGAAATCGCAGGACTTCACGTCTATCCCGGGCTCCGGATCGAGTCCGGTCATCCTGCAAGGCTGGTCGGCGGTCTTGTCTTCCGCGATCTTCGGGCCATTTTTGGCCGAAACCAGCTCGTAGACGGGAAGCACCTTCGTCTCGTGCTCTATCCGCAGCTTGAAACGATTGATCAGCAGGGAGCGAAGCATCAGCATGGCTTGATCCCATCGTTTGTCATACGGAAGATTGTTCCATTCGCCGTTGACCATGGAATCGTTCACCTTGGCGTTGATCTCGTAGAAATCAGTCCTTATCCACGCCGGACCTCCCAAAACCTGGCTGGGGCTTAGGGATCTCGCATATTGGCCGTACGCATCCATAATCATCGCCGTCACGATAGTGGTCGCGACGAAATTGCCGCCAGATAGTCGAACGCCCGCCAGCGGCATGCCTGGTAGAAGGCGGCCCGCCGCCAGCGGCTCGTACCATTTATCCGGTTTGATTGACGCGGTCTCAAACGAAGGCAACCGTCCGTCGCTTGCTTCTGCGCTCTGGGTCCCACCTCTTGATGCACCCGCCATTCCCAAGGCAAGCGGTATCGCAATCGCCACAGCCGCAGCCCCGCCCAGCAGCAATTTTCTCCCCGGTGTCAGCCCCTGGCCCATATTCCGCGCCCTGATGTGAATAGCCAATAAGGTCTCCACTGACTCGATGTCCGATTCAGATTTCGAACTCCACCGTTTTCCCATACATGACGCGCTAGTATCCGACGGTGAATCTCCGGCCCGTGTGCTGCGGGTTCTCCAACTCATTGATCGCGGCCATGGCAAAGTCTTCGAGCGAAATGCTGCTCGATCCATCCGGCGCGATCAGAAGATCGTCGAGTCCCAGGCGAAACTTTCCGGTGCGCTTCCCGGGCACGATCATCGTCGGGGGACACAGAATCGTCCAGTCGATTTCAGTTTCTTCTCGCAGCAGATCTTTGATGACGGCGGTGCATCTGGCGCCGCCCTCGAACACTTTTGGAAAATCCGGGCGATCGATGTACGGAACGCCATCGATCAGGAGCGTGGCCGCGCCTCCAATGGCGAGAATTCGCTTTACCCCCGCCGATTTTGCGGCCTGGATGAGGGATCGCGTTCCGACCTTCTGTGCCTGGATTCGGTCTTTCACATGTGCATCCCAGGCAGCGGGATCTGGGGGAACCCAGTTTGCGATCGTTTCGAGCCGGTGATCTCCGGCCTTTAGAGCCGCGGTAACGAATGCATGAGCATCCGGATCAGCGGGCGGGGTGTAGCAGTGGATGACTACTCCGTGTCCGCGAAACACGTGGGAAAGGGCGGTTGTATCGGCGATGTCCGCATACACCGGATTGACGCGTTCGTGGCGCAGAACGTTCTTCGAATGGCGCCGGATGGCTGTGACCGTATGCCCCCGCGCGATCGCTTCGGCGAGAATCTTCGATCCGACGAATCCCGTGGCGCCTACGAGAGCGATCTTCATCGATCCTCAACCACGCTTCGCGATGCAGCCGGCCCAAGCCTGACGAAGTTTCGTTGACGGACGGGATTCTAGCACACGAGACGGTTTCGGGTTTCGTTGCGATTGATTCAGATTCGCGAGATTGCGGAGGCACGACGAGAACGAATCCGTTGAAAATGTCCGGAGAGCGGCGTTCCTATCAGCTACAGGGGTCGTGTTTGCTGAACCAACTTTCGATTGTTTTGCACAGGCATGCACAAATTTCCACAGAGTTTTTTCCAGATAACTCTTGCCAACTTTTCTTCACGCTCTTACTATGCGCCCAGATTGATCGGGAAGAAAAACTTCACGAGTCAATTCGAAGAGGCAAAGCGAGGGTAAAACCGAGCGAGTCTCGGCAGAATTAGATTTGAGAAGAGAACTTCGCGATTCGATCCGGCAGGAACGGTGAGGGTAAAACCGAGCCGAGTTCGGCCGAGTCGAACCGAGGAGTGAGCTTCGCAGCTGAGTGCAGGGGCGGCGCGGGTAAAACCGGGTTGCCGCTGGACGCAAGCGGAGGCGAAAAGCTTCGCAAGTGCACTCAAGGGTGCGGCAAGGGTAACACCAAGTCGCGATCGTGAGTTGAACTGGCAAGTAGAGCTTCGCGACTCAATTTACCGAGGGCGGTCCGGGTAAAACTGAACCGCCTTCGATTAAGTTGAATCGAGAAGCGAACCTTCGCGAATCAATCGAAAGAGGGCGACCCGGCCAAAACCGAGTCGCCCTCATTTTTTTTGCCGCAGCGCAGGCAACCAACCCCGCCAGCCTTTCTATCCAGCTTGAAATCCACGGACCGGATGAGTCGGCGAAGCGCCACGGCGCGCAGCGGGCGGGTTTCAAACCCGCCCCTGCGATAAATTGCGGGACGAAGTGGTATGATCGGGCCGCTTGGACGTCGAGGTGGACCCGACGGCAAAGCCAAGGATGGCTCAGCCGCTGTAACGCGGGGGCGGAAACAACGTGCCGGTCATCAATAATAATCAGCCGTATATCGGATTCGAGGGGCCGATCGGGGCGGGGAAGACCACGCTCGCGCAACTATTGGCTTTGCATCTCGGTGCGAAGCTGATTCTGGAAGATGTGGATGGCAACGCATTCTTGCCCGACTTTTACGCCGACAGGGAGCGGTGGGCGCTCGGCGCGCAATTGGCGTTCTTGATTTCGCGATATGAGCAGTTGCGAACGATTCCGGCCTTGCGCGGCAGGCCGGTCGTTTCGGACTACACGCAGGCAAAAGATCCGATTTTCGCAAGGACTTTGCTGCATGATCGCGAAGTGGAGCTGTACGAGAGAGTTAGCGTGGGACTCGACGCGAGCCTTTCGCGACCCGACCTCACGGTCTACGTGGACGCGAGGAACGACGTCCTACTGGATCGGATTCGGGGGCGCAACCGGCCTTACGAGGCCTCGATTGACCCGAAATACCTGGATGAGTTGCGTGACGCGTATGGTCGTCATCACAAATCGACCGGCGGATTGCAGGTGCTGAGCATCGACACTTCCGAATTAAACCTGCGCTCCGAATCGCAACTCAGCAGCTTGTATAAGAAGATCCTCGCAGCAGCTTCCGCGCGTTAATCCCGAAGCTCCGTTTCGTCTTTTTATCGACGGACCTTTGGGCAGTGGTCCGGCCACTTCTCCCGCCTGTCCTTCTTCTGTCCCAACGATCAGTAGTGTCTCCCCGCGCGGACGCATTAACCTGCGAACGCTTCGGGCCCCCAGCCTTTGTAGAGCTTGAAATGGCGATATGCGCGCCGGCGCATCCCGGGCAGCCGGCACAACGCTATGAACTGGGGGCAAAATGCGTATCACGGGACTCATTCAAGCCCGAGCCACGGGCGCGACAATTGTGGCTGCTCTGCTGTGCATGTCAGGAACGGCCGCACACGCCGCAAGCCAACAGAAGCTCACACGGTATCACCGTCGCACAAGTTCTTCGGCGACCCCGCCTTCGATCACTGCGGAGCCGGCGAGCCGCACCGTCACCGCCGGACAAACAGCGAACTTCTCAGTCACGGCCAGCGGAACAGCGCCTCTGACCTATCAGTGGCGAATGAACGGCACGGCGATCAGTGGCGCTACCTCGTCGAGTTACACAACTCCTGCGACGACGACCTCGGAGAGTGGCGAGCAGTTTTCCGTGGTCGTCGAGAACAGCGCGGGGAGCGCGACGAGCAGTGTGGCGACCCTGACGGTGAATGCTGCAGCCTCCGTTTTGAATAGCAGTTCGACGAGCTTGACCTTTGGCAGCATCAACGTATCAAGCAGCAACACGCAGAGCGTGACGCTGACGAACGCAGGAGGCTCCAGCGTGACGATTGCGAACGTGACGGTGGCAGGCGCGGGATTTGGAGCGAGCGGCGTATCGTCCGGGTTGATTCTATCGACCGGGCAGAGCGCGGCGCTGAGTGCGACGTTTGATCCGGCATCGGGTGGGAGCGCGACAGGCAGCATTACGGTGACGAGCAACGCTACGAACTCGCCGCTGGTGATTGCGCTGTCGGGCACGGGCGTTGCGCCGACTTCCTATTCGGTGTCGCTCAACTGGGCGGCGAGCACATCTTCCGTGACCGGCTACAACGTGTATTCGAGCACCGTGTCAGGCGGACCGTATGCGAAGCTGACGCCGGCGCCAGTCGGCGCGACCGACTACACCGACAGCAGCGTGCAGCAGGGAAATACATACTATTACGTGGTGACTGCCGTGAATTCGCAGAATCAGGAAAGTGGATATTCCACGCAGGTGTCTGCGAACATCCCGTAGCCCTAGAACAGTTTGATGGCGAGGTCGCGTGGGTGCGAACCCGTGGGCACCAGCGTGACGAGGCTAGGCGTCGGTTCGTTCGCCCGAATGACGCCGAGATCGTCGGATTGCGTGTCGACCACGAGAAGCATGTCGCCGCCGGGAGTGAGTTCGCAGGTCTGGGGACCTTGCCCGACCGAAATCGGTTTCGCCACTTGGCGCACGCTGATTGCGACGGGAACGATGTGGCCCCCGGCAAAATCGGAAACGAAGAGAACTTGCGCGTCGGCGGTGAGGGCCGCGTCCGAGGGAGATGATCCGAGGAGTAGGAAGTCGCCGACTTCGTTCGTTTGAGCGTCGACGACGACCAGCCCGTGCGTGCCGGCTGATGGAATGTAGAGTTCGCCGCCATCGGGCTTGAGGATCAGATCGTCGGGCGTGCCGCCGAGCGCGAGATTCGCGAGCAGCACGCGGCGGTTTAAATCGACGACCGAGATTTGATCGGTGGTGCCGGAGGTGAGGAAAGCTTTCGAGCTATCCGGGAGGATGGCGATCTGTTCGGGATCAGGCGCCACCGGAATCACGCCGCGCGGCGCGAGCGTGACAGGATCGAGCAGAGAAACAGTGGCGTCATCACGATTCGAGACGAGGAGTAGCTTGCCATCGGGCGTGACGCGCGCGATCCAGGGGCGGCGCCCGGCGCGGCCGCGGGCGACGATGCGGCGCGAGGCGCAGTCGATGGCGACGACCGTGTTGGCGCCGGAGGCGGCGACGTAGGCGCGCGAGCCGTCCGGCGAAAAATCGAGCGCGTAGGGCGCGGCACCCACCGGGATGCGCGCGACGATGCGATTCGTTGTGACGTCGAGAACCCAGGCGTAGCCGCCCGCCGAGCTGAGTCCCCAGATTTCCTTGCGCGCCGGATTCGCGCGGATGCCGGTGGGGTCGGCGCCGACGGAGATCGTCGCAACGGGCGCGAGCTTCACGAGATCGATGGCCGTGACGGTGCCGTCGGCGGTGTTGTCCACGTACGCACAGAGATGCAGGCCGGGCCGCAAGAACGACGGCCGGAGTTCGAGCGCGACTTCGCGGAAAGCGAGCACCGCGAGAAAAACCAGCAGGATAATGAGGCGATAATTGAGGCGGATTTTCATGCGCACAGCCGAGACGAAGCGGGCGCAGCGAGCAGCGCCCCTATGGAGCGAACGGCGCGTGATTGAGCGAGCATGTCAGTTCAGCGTGCGACCGAGGACGGCGGCGATGGCGCGCACCTCGCCCACGAGGCGGTCGAATTCATCCGGGAGAATGGATTGCGGGCCGTCGGAAAGCGCGTGCGCCGGGTCGTGGTGAACCTCGACGAGGATTCCATCCGCGCCGACTGCGACCGCAGCGCGCGAAAGCGGCAGGACCTTGTTGCGGCGCCCCGTGCCGTGCGATGGATCGACGACGATCGGCAAATGGCTGAGCCGCTGGACGGCGGGAATCACGCTGAGGTCGAGCGTGTTGCGCGTGTGGTCGGAAAACGTGCGTACGCCGCGCTCGCACAGGATCACGTTGTAATTGCCCTCGGACATGATGTATTCCGCGGCCATCAGAAATTCGTCGAGCGTGGCGGACATACCGCGCTTCAACAGTACCGGTTTGCGCGCTTTGCCGGCGCGCTTCAAGAGCGAAAAATTCTGCATGTTGCGCGCGCCGATCTGGATCACGTCCGCGTATTTTTCGACGAGGTCGAGCGATTCGTTGTCGATCGCTTCCGTCACGACACCCATGCCGAATTTCTCGCGCACGTCGGCGAGGATTTTCAGTCCTTGTTCGCCGAGTCCCTGAAAACTGTAGGGCGAGGTGCGGGGCTTGTAAGCGCCGCCGCGAAAGAGTCGCACGCCGGCTGCGCGGATGCGTTCGGCGATGGTGAAGACTTGCTCGCGCGTCTCGACGGCGCACGGGCCGCCGACAATGGCGACCGCCTGGCCGCCGAAGGTGACGTCGCCGGAGGGCGTGGGCACGTGGACGACGGAGTTTTCCGCCTTCACGTCGCGGCTCACGAGCTTATACGGCTTGCTGACCGGGATGCACTCGACGACGCCGGGCATCGATTCGAGCGCGCCGGTATCCACCTCGCCGCTATTGCCCGTGATGCCGATCGCGGTGCGCGCCGCGCCGGGAATCGGGTGTGGGCGAAGTCCGAGCGACTCGATCCGCTGGCAGACCGCGCGGACCTGTTCTTCGGTGGCGTTCGCTTGCATGACGACAAGCATGGCGAGCTTCCTCGATGAACGGCGAAACGGAAATTCTAGCAGGAGGTGACGCGGAGGCAAAGCGCTGGGGTAGCGCGCGCCATGTGGAGTGCGGTGGCTCGCCACCGCCGCTTGCCGCCGGGGCTTGCCCCGGCGTGCTGCAACCGCGAGCCGCCTCCGCGGAAAGTGACTGCAGCCGCGGCCCGGCGCGGGCGAGGCCCACGCACCTCAGACGGGAAACGAACTCGATATGCCTGCGAGAATGCCGAAGAGCTTGGGATGCTCGAAGATCGTGGCGCTGATCAGGGCTGAGACGGCGGCTTTGGCGTCGCGGAGTTCGTCGAGGCGGCTCTCGATGCCGCCGCTCCAAACATGATGGACGTCCGCGGCGACCTGCTTTTCGATTTCCTTCGGATGCGCGTGGGCCAGCTCTTCCCGGAGGTAGGCGGTGATGGCCTCGAATTCGCCGCGGTCGAGCCAGATTCCGTGGCATTTCGGGCACCAGTCGACGACGATCGAGGAGCTTCCGAAAATCACGGAGATCATGTTCACGCCCGGGCATTTCACGCAGGGGCGCTTGGTGGGAATGGCGCTGGCCTTATCGATATTTTCGATTTCGGCGTTGAGCCAGCGCAGCGACCCGTCGGCCACACGATTCTTGAGTTTGCGCAGTTCGTCACTGAACAGCCAGATTCCTTTGCATTTCGGGCAGCCTTCGAAATCGAGGGAGAAAACCGTGTAGAGAGCGAGCGCGTTTCCGCAGGCAGGGCAGCTGTCGCCTGTCGTCTCCCTAAACTTTGCTCCCTTGATTGGCAGGGCTGCCACATGGAAATCGGTCTCGTCGCTCGGTTTCTGGACGCGCTTCGACCAGTAGGGCACGTGCGTGTTGTTGACGAAGTCGGAGAATCCCTTGCCGGCGACGGGCATGATTGTCTTCAGCGTTTGGTCGATCAGATTGAGCTCGCCGCCATCGAGCCAGAAGCCGCCGCAGTTGTGGCAATAGTGCAGAAAGATGTCGTCGGATTCGAGGAATTTTACTTTGGCCAGCGTGGAGTCGTCGCAGCGAGGGCACTTCTTTGGCTGCTGCTCGGGCAGGCTGTCCTTTTCGCTCTCACAATACTCGATGCTGCCATCGACGGTGAACGCCATTTTGTCGAGCTCGCCCTTGTCGAGCCACAGGCTGCCGCACTTTTCGCACATATCGTAGGAGATGCGATCTTTCCTGGTGATCACTTCGTTGTTGGTCATCTCCGTGCCGCAATTCAGGCAATTCATCTCGGGTGTCTCCGCGAGGCTTTCAGTTGGTCTCGAATCTCGATTTTAGCAGCGCAAGCACGATACGTGGGACGCAATCCTCGGTCAAGCTCGGCCCGCAGAAGACAATTGGCGCTCGCCTCTCGTATTATTCCTTGCTAAAGTGCCCCACCGGAAAATCGGCCCGGTTTTAGGCGGGGAGCTAGAATGGCGGACTTCGACCTGCGCCCACTGTCGTTGGGCGAACTCCTGGATCGGACCATCTCCCTTTATCGCAGCAATTTCGTACTTTTTGCGGGGATCTCGGCCGTTCCTCACCTTTTCACGCTCGCCTGGCATCTGGAGCAAATGGTCTTCGTGAGCGTGCCTGCGATCCGCGCGCGGGCGGCTGGCATTCCGCCGCAGCCGGGCGCCGCTTTCGAGTCGGCGGCTCGTGATTTACTGGCGTTCGTGATCGAAGCCTTCGTCGTCTACTTGATCACTCAGAGCGCGACTGCCTATGCTGTTTCTGAGCTGTATTTGGGCCGCAAAAGCTCGATCGCCGCCGCCTTTCGCCAGGTGGTCCGGCGAATATGGAATCTGGCGGCAGTTACCTTGCTCGCTGGCGCGCCGATCCTTGCCGGGTTGGTCACATTGTTTATGCCCGGAATTTCGCTGGCCTGCCGATTGATGACGGCGCTGCCCGCGGCCGTGGTGGAGAATCTCGGGCCGCGGCAAGCGTTCAAGAGAAGTTTCGTGCTGACTCGAGATAATGTACGTCGTGCCCTCGGAATTTACTTCTTATATTTCGTTCTGCGGGTGACGGCCTACCTCTTAATCGTCTATCCTTACAGCCTCGCGAGGGAAACTTTCATAAGACATCCTGGAACGGTGCCCGTCTGGCTTGCCTTCGCTACCGTTGGAAGCGTAGGTGAGGCGACCCTGATCGGTCCTTTCTTAACAATCGCGGCGACTGTGTTCTACTTCGACTTGCGCGTGCGGAAGGAAGCGCTGGACCTGCAGATGATGATGAGTTCCGGCGATAGGATTCCGGTCGGTCCGGCTGATTCCACGACGATATAAATTCTAAAGAAGGATGTGAGCTGGTGAGCCGATGCAGCATGTGATTCGGGAAAGGTTTCAAAAAAGCGTGCCGCGCGCCACGCGAAAACGGCGAAGCCGGCAGGGGACTGGACCGGCGCGCGGGACTGCCGCCGTAGACGCTCGGTTGCCGGAGATCGGCTTTGGCGCGGGTTCGGATGCGGGCGATTCGACGCATCCGATTGCGAAGATTCTCGGCGGAATCGACGCGGCGACGGCCGCGAATCTGTGGCAGGTGGCGGTGATCTGCGTGACGGCGTGCCTGGCGCTGGGGCTGGTGCAATTCGTCGGCAGCCAGCAGACATTCCTGGATGTCTTTCCTCCGGGGCCGCGGAGGTTCGATTCGTACTGGGTGCTGCGATACAAGGCGTGGTGGGTCGCGGTGATCGCAGCGAGCTATCTGGCGCTGCCTGCGATCGTGATGGCCGCGATGCCGGGCAAGCGGCTGCGCGACTGCAATCTTGGATTCGAGGGATTCCGCCGGCATTTCTGGATTTACGTGGGGCTATACGGCGCGGTGCTGCCCGTAATCTGGCTGGTGTCGCTCACGCCGGAGTTTTACACATTCTATCCAATGTATCCGCAGGCGGGGCGATCGTGGTTCGATCTGCTGAGCTGGGAAGCGCTGTACGCGGGCCAGTTCATCGCGCTGGAATTTTTCTTTCGCGGCTTTCTGGTGGGAGGACTCTCAAGATTTCTCGGCGCGCTGGCGGTGCCGGTATGCGTGATGCCGTACCTGATGATTCATTTTACGAAACCGTGGCCGGAGGCGGCGGGATCGGTGGTGGCGGGATTCGTTCTGGGATGGCTCGCGTGGAAGACGAAATCGATTTGGGGCGGCGTGTGCGTGCACTGCGCGGTCGCTTCTACCATGGATCTGCTAGCGCTGGCGCACAAAGGACAATTGCCCTGGCTGCACTGATCGGGCGGCGCGTCTCTGCAGCCGAAGAGAGATCCTTCGCTTCGCTCAGGATGACGGCGGGAAGTTGGAGGCGCGGGGCGGAATCGAACCGCCGATAAAGGTTTTGCAGACCTTTGCCTTACCACTTGGCGACCGCGCCGATCAATCGGGAAATGCCTACGACGAGATTCGATCATAGCATCGCGCCACCGGCGATTTCCAGAGGGTTGGCGCGCAGTGGTGATAAGCGAGCCAGCGCACTCCGCTGACCACGGAAGACCATTTGATCCGCTTAACAGGGTGCTGAAGAACAGGTGATTTTCGAGATGAGAATGCAGTCGAGAGCGAAAAAGCGCGGGAGCAAGGTTCCACGCTGCTCGATCCACGTCCGCGTTTTATTCTTCCGCACCACATCTTCCGTTCGCTTGTCTCTAGGCCGCGGCTTCTCGGACCTCCAGATGCGCCAACCGGAGCAGGTTGTACGCCGCGCCCCACAGGTAGGCCACTTGCTGGATTTTCCAGCGGCCCAAGTGCCGCACTTTGCGCAGTCCGCCCGGCTGCTTCAGCCAGCCGAAGATTTGCTCGACCTTCTTGCGCGCCTTCTGGCTGATCCGATAGCCGAGCGTTTTCATCCGCCGCAGCATTCTTCGTCGTGCATTGCCGTCGGCATCCTCAGCGACCACTCGCTCAGCCGAGATCGGCACGTGCGGAGTGATAGCGAAGTCGTCTTCGATTGTGCGCAGGAACTCGCCGGCTTCGTAGCCGGCATCGCCGCCGAGCGTCCCCGGCACGATGCGGTGACGACGCCGGAAGCGCCGCAACATCTTTTTCGCGGTCTTCCGCTCGGCGTAGCCGTCGGCGCGCGCCACGCGGATGTCCAGGCACAGCCCGTGACGGTTCTCCATCAGCACATGCCCGCTGTGCGCGAGTTGCGCCCCCGCGCCCGGACTCTTCTTCGCCAGCCGCGCTTCGGGATCGGTCGTGGATCGGTGGGTTTCGTTCGACCGCTTCTCGCCGCGAAAATCCACCGAGGGGTTGCTGCCGCCTTCAGCGGGCGGACGGTCTCGCGGTTCTTCCTTCGGGCGAAAACTCTTCAGCGAGGCCCACGACTGGATCAGCGTCCCATCCACCGTGAAGTGATCGTTCGAGGCATACTGGTCGACCAGCGCGCTGGCCACCACCCGCTCGAAAAACTTCTGCACCAGCCCGTGCCGTTCGAATCGCTCGCGGTTCTTGGTGAACGTCGTGGCGTCCCAGACCAGGGCATCGGGATCGAGATCGCAGAACCAGCGGTACAGCATGTTCCAGTTGATGGCGTCCACCAGCCGCCGCTCGGAGGAAATCGAGTACAGCGCCTGCAGCAACAGTGCTTTCAGCAGCGCTTCCGGCGGAATCGAAGGACGCCCCGTCTCGCTGTAGGCCGCCTCGAAGGCCCGCTCCATCTGCTGCAACACTTCATCGGCCCGCCGCTTGATCGCTCGCAGCGGATGATTCTTTGCCAGGCGCTCCTCGGTGTTCGCGATGAAAAACATCGGGTTCTGCAATTTTGGATTTCCGCGCACGAAGTTCTCCTCTTTTTGGGAGAATGGCCGCCCCAAACGCGGCTTTCGACCTTCGTGCAGATCAAAATGCACGCGCAGTTCCAAAGAACGAGTTTTTCAGCACCCTGTTAAGGGTGTATAGTAGCCGCCGGTTGGATCACACCCATTTAACGGCCCATACCCCTTCGGAACCCTTAAGAACAACCCAAGCATAAAGACCGGATCATTCTGGCGTCGTGAATTCATGACACCAGAAGGAACACAGGAAAAGGAGGCATGCATGAGGAAGATTCTGATTGCAGCAGTGGCTGTCGTGTGGCTGGCGGGCGGTGCGGCAATGCTGCGCGCGCAAGATCAAAACAGGCCGATACCGAAAGTGCTGGTGATCGGTAAAGAGATGGTGAAATTCGGGAAGGATGCGGGACACGCGAAGAATGAAGCTGCCTTTGCAAAGGCCGAGGGTATGGCCAAGTCGCCCGATCATTATCTCGCGGCGACGACGATGAGCGGGCCGAGTGAGGCTTGGTTCCTCGTGGGCTTTGATTCCTACGCGGAGTGGCAAAAGTCGAGCGAGTACGACAACCAGCCCAAGGTGCAAGCTTTGACGGGGCCTCTATATGAAAAGGACGCGGACTATGTGTCGGATAGCGATCAGGTGGTGGCGACGTACAACGAGAAGTGGAGCTACAAGCCCGATATGAACATCGCCGAGATGCGCTATTTCGAAGTCGAAACGATTCGCCTGCGCCCCGGGCGCGATAAAGACTGGGAAGACATCGTGGCGCTGTACCAAGCGACCGCCGCGAAGGCCAACCTCGATGAGCACGACATTTTCTTCGAGGCGCGTTATGGGGCTGCGAACGGAACCATCTACATCTTCACACCACGGAAGACGCTCGGCGATCTGGACGCCGCCATGGTTGCCGGAAAAGCGTTCGACGACGCTCTCGGCCCGGACGGACAAAAGAAGTTTGCGGAACTGATCCAGGCGGCGGTCGCGACCGACAGCACGACGCTGCTTCGCTTCAGTCCGGAAATGAGCTATCCGCCGGAAGAATGGGTGAAGTTCGATCCGAGCTTCTGGAAGCCGAAAATGATGATGGCTCCGAAAGCAGCCGCACCAGCGGAGAAGAAGAAGGAGTAGCGCATGCTTTGTGGTAGGGGCGGGTTTCAAACCCGCCCCTACATCCAAGATTGCGTAGCTCGCGAATTTGAGCGCGAAAACGTGATTTGACACGCGCGCGCTTTCCGCAGATAATACGTCGTACGCCGACTCCTCCGGAGGAAATCGAGCACTTGCGGACCGGCCCGAAGTACATCTTTGTGACGGGCGGCGTAGTTTCCTCTCTTGGAAAGGGCGTAGCGGCGGCGTCGATTGGATGCCTGCTCGAGAGCCGCGGCCTGAAAGTCACCCTCCAAAAGTGCGATCCCTACCTGAACGTCGATCCTGGGACAATGTCGCCCTATCAGCACGGCGAAGTGTTTGTAACGGACGACGGTGCGGAAACGGATCTCGACCTCGGGCACTACGAGCGTTTTACCTCCGCGCATCTCACGCGCGACCATAACTGGACTACCGGCCGCATCTACGAATCGATCATCGCCAAGGAACGCCGCGGGGATTATCTCGGCAAGACGGTGCAGGTGATCCCACACGTCACCGACGAAATCAAAGCTGCATTCCATAAAGTTGCGGATGATGTAGACGTGGTGATCGTTGAGATTGGCGGCACGGTCGGCGACATCGAATCGCTGCCGTTCATGGAAGCCATCCGGCAAATGCGCCTCGAACTTGGCGCCGAAAACGTGGTTTTCGCGCACCTCACGCTCGTGCCCTTCATCGCCACAGCCGGCGAGCTGAAGACCAAGCCCACGCAGCACAGCGTGAAGGAAATGCTCAGCATCGGAATCCAGCCGGACATTCTGATTTGCCGCAGCGACCGTCAGTTGGGCGCCGACCTCAAAGCCAAAATCGCGCTCTTCTGCAACATCGCCCAATCCTGCGTGATTTCCGCGCCGGATGTCGGCAACATCTATGAAGTTCCGATGACGCTGGCTTCTGAGGGCCTCGACGAGCAAATTCTGCGGCTGCTGCGTCTCGAAGCGCCGCCGCGCGACCTGAGCCGCTGGCTCGCCATGCTTGAAACGCTCGAGCACCCACAGGGCGATGTGCGAATCGGCGTGGTCGGGAAGTACGTCCAACTCGAGGATGCGTACAAGAGCCTGCGAGAAGCGCTGGTTCACGGCGGGCTGGCGAGCCGCCAGCATGTTTCGATCGAGTGGATCGAAGCCGAGGATATCGACTCCGCTGCCACCGCTGAGCGCCTTCTGCGGCACGTCGACGGCATTCTGGTTCCCGGCGGCTTCGGCAAGCGCGGGATTCAGGGCATGGTCCACGCGATCACCTACGCGCGCGAGCACAAGGTGCCGTTTTTCGGCATTTGCCTCGGCATGCAGTGCGCCACGATCGAATACGCGCGACAGGTTTCGCGACTGGAACGCGCGGACAGCACCGAATTCGACCCCTCGACGCCCAACCGCGTGATTTATAAGCTGCGCGAGTTGCTCGGCGTCGACGAAATGGGCGGCACAATGCGCTTGGGAGCCTGGCCCTGCAAGCTCGATCCCGATTCATTCGCCGCGAAGGCCTACGGCACGACGGAAATTTCCGAGCGCCATCGCCACCGCTACGAATTCAATTGCGAGTACGAAAAGACGCTCACCGCCGCGGGCTTCCGCATCACGGGCCGTACGCCGGACGGCACGTACGTCGAGATCATCGAGATTCCCGACCACCCGTGGTTCCTCGGCTGCCAGTTTCATCCGGAGTTCAAGTCGAAGCCCCTGGCGCCGCATCCGCTTTTCGCGGCGTTCGTGCATGCAAGCCTCGAGAATCGCCGGCAGCGCCTCGCCCACAGCGCCGACGCTCAGTCGAAATCGCATATCCCCGCTGAGACACGCGCCTCCGAGCCCCACGCCGACGCAGCTTCCGCCGACTAGAACAGACCGGGACATCATGATTGGAGTTTGCGCGACCCCAGGTCACGCGCGAAGCGCAAACGGTGGAAGCGTGGGCCTTCAGGCCCTCGAAAAGGAGACGCGACTACGACGGCTTTAGCCGCGGGATCCAGGCGGTCGCAAATTCAGAGGAACTCTGAAGGCCGCGCTTACGCCTGGGATTTAGGGCGGACAAAAGAAAAGGGCGCGAAGCCTCTGAAATATCTATTCAGAGCCTTCGCGCCCTTTGGATTATTTTCGTTGAGACGAAACGACCGCTCCTACGCTGCCGCGAGGTACTGCCACTCGTTCCCGGTGAATTTCACCTGGAACACGCCGCCTTCGTCCGCGTGGAGGAAATAATCCCCCTGCGGGATGCGGCTGGCATTTGCCGGGCGCACGGAACACTTCTCCCACTTCGTCGGGCGCTGACCACGACCGTGCTGGTTGCCCGCATCGACGATGTGGATGCCGTACTGAACCCGGTATTCAACCCCGGTCGGACGCGTAGGAACAAGCCGTCCCGATCCCTTACGATTGCCTGTACCCATTGTTTTATCTTTAGCCATGATAGTTATCCGATGCCGGATGATACCGAAAAGTTTCTTCGTTCGGTCTAAGGTGTTTCCTGTATTTCATAGTACCACATTCCGCACCTTTTGGCCACACCTATTTTCGCCATTGTTTCGCCCTCGGTAGCAAAGCCAGCCCTGAATCAGTGTAGGTCTATTAGAAACAGCTATTTGGGAACTTCAAGGCCGACCCATGTAAATAGTTCCTGATACAACATCTGCGCCGTTTCAGGCCGATCCTCTCCGGGCAGGCTTGAATCGACCTTGTATCCCTGGCTTTGCAGGTAGTAGGACAGCAGCCGGTATGATTTTCGGAAGTCCTTCACTTCGCCGGGATCGATCGAGATGGTTTGGCCGGGCAAGTCGGGGATCAGCTCGTCGCGCATGTAGATTGCATCGAAGCCCATCAGTCCCCAGCGTCCCTTGCGTTTCTCCGCGCGGTAGAGAAAACGAGAATGAGTCGATAGCGTTGCGCCAACGCCCTTCAGCGTGACGGGAAGGTCGATGATCCCATGCATGCTCGCGACGGCGCGGTTGCCCGCGAGCCGCACGAGAATGGGCGTCAGCCGATGCTTCGCCGGGATGCCGCGGCGCGCCATGTCGATCGAGCCTGTGACGAAATCCGGGCCGTTGCCGCGAAACCAGCTCACGCGGACGAGCGAATCCGGCCAGAAGCATTCGCGCATCGTCTCCCAGCGCGCAAGGTCGCGGCTCTCGCGCTCGCGCAGGATCAGCTGCGTGACGGCCGCAATATCCGCGGTCTCAATCATATTGCTTGTCAGATCGGTGCTCATCTTGTGCTTCCTCCCAACCTACACCCTCGTTTTCCAATAGCCCGGACGGCGTCGGCCGTGCGCGACAGCTAGGATTTGTACCGCGCCGTTTGCCTCGCGATAAATTATCAGGAACGGAAAGCAAGGAAGCTTTACCTTGTGAGTACCACTAGGGCCGCGCTGCCAGCGTTGCGGAGCTGCGAGAATTCTATCGATCACTTGCTCGATTTCTTCGACGAATCTAGCTGCCGCCCCCGGACTGCGCTCTCGATACCAGCGCGCCGCGGCCTCAGCCTCCTCAAGTGCCGCCGGATGTATGGAGATACGCTTCGCCTTCATTCGATCGCTGAAGCGAGTCGTCGGCGGGCCTGCTCGATCGGAATAGGCTTAATCTTCCCGGAGTCGAGCTCTTCCATGCGACGGACAATTTCGGCGTCCCAAGCGGCTCGAACAGATTTGTCTTTCGAGCTGTCTAGGCTCTCGATAAGAGATCCCGCTAGTTCGGCCCGCTCGGTGACGGGCAGCGAGAGTGCCTTCTTCAGCAGTTTATTTGCCTCTTGGCTCATGGCGTATTCTACCCCTAAGTGGCGACAGCAAGTGGCCTCTCGTTGTGGAGGCACCTGGAGCGTCGGCTGAACATCTATCACAGTTTCGATGGGGATTGCATCGCCACATCGCGACCAATTCCGCATTGAAAAGAGGCGCGAAGCCGCATAGGCTTGAGCATCGAATGCACCCATCGCGCAGCTTTGAGGTTGGCAAGTTCACGATTGGCGGAGGCTCGCCGCTTTTCCTGATTGCGGGGCCGTGTGTGATCGAGAGCGAAGCGCACGCCATGATGATGGCGGAGCGGCTGTGCGGCATCGCGTCGGAGCTTGGCGTGCCGCTGATCTTCAAGGCTTCCTACGACAAGGCGAACCGCTCATCGGTCGCGTCGTATCGCGGCCCGGGGCTGCAGGAGGGCCTGCGCATCCTTGCGCAAATCAAGAAGCGCACGGGCCTGCCGATTCTGACGGACGTTCACGAGGTCTCTCACGTTGGGCCCGCAGCAGAAGTCTGCGACGTGCTGCAGATTCCCGCGTTCCTCTCGCGCCAGACCGATCTGCTCGTTGCGGCGGGGCGCTCGGGGCGAGTGGTCAACATCAAGAAGGGCCAGTTCCTCTCGCCGTGGGATATCGGCAACGCCGCCGAAAAAGTGGCCGGCACGGGCAACCAGAAGATTTTCCTCACCGAGCGCGGCGCGTCTTTCGGTTACCAGAATCTTGTGGTGGACATGCGGTCGTTTCCGATCATGCGCAAGCTCGGCTATCCGGTGGTCTTTGACGTGACGCACGCGGTGCAACTGCCCGGCGGAGAAGGGAAGTCGAGCGGCGGCCAGCCGGAATTCATCGAGCCGCTGGCGCGCGCGGGCGCGGCCATCGGCGTTGATGGACTTTTCCTCGAGGTGCACGAAAATCCCGCGAAGGCGCTTTCGGACGGCACGAACGCGCTGCCGCTCGGCCAGCTTCGGCCTCTGCTCGAAAAACTCGCGCAGCTCGCGGCCCTCGCCCGCGAATGGGATGTGCCTCGATGACGCCGAAACCGACCGTCGTGAAAGCTCGCGTTGCGAACGTGCCGAAGGCTAAATCCGCCATCGAGACGGCCAAGCGCGTCCTGCAGATCGAGGCCGAGGCAATCGAGGGTCTGATCGACCGGCTGGACGCGCGCTTTGAAAAGGCCGTTGAGCTGCTACATGCGTGCAAGGGACGCGCGATCGTCACCGGACTCGGCAAATCGGGCCTGATCGGCCGCAAAGTGGCGGCGACATTTTCGAGCACCGGCACGCCTTCGATGTTCCTGCATGCAGCCGAAGCGCTGCATGGCGATCTCGGCATGGTGACCGCGGGGGACGTCCTCGTCGCAATCTCTTCGAGCGGCGAAACGGAGGAATTGATCGAGCTGAGCGAGGCGGCGAAGCGCCTGAGCGTCCCGCTGATCACGCTAACCGCACATCCCCGCTCGACGCTCGCCACGGCGAGCGACATCGTGCTCGATATCGCCGTGAAGGAAGAAGCGTGCTCGCTGAATCTCGCGCCGACCGCGTCCACGGCGGCCGCGCTGGCCATGGGCGACGCCCTCGCGATCGCGCTCCTCGAGCGCCGCGGCTTCCAGCGGGATGACTTCGCGGCGCTCCATCCGCGCGGGCGCCTCGGCAAAAAGCTGCGCCGTATCGAGGCGCTGATGCACGCGGGCGAAGACTTACCCCGGGTCGATGCATCCGCGAAAATGCCCGACGTAATCTACGAAATGAGCCGCAAGGGCCTCGGCATGGCCGCTGTCACCGACGCGAACGGACGACTGCTCGGCATCATCACCGACGGCGACCTGCGCCGCGTGATGCAAAAGCGCAAGGAAAACGTGCTCGGCCTGAAAGCAGCCGATTGCATGACGAAGAATCCAGTCACGCTCCCGCGCACGGAACTTGCCGCCGCGGCGCTGCGCGTGATGGAAGAAAAGAAAATCACGTCCGTGCTGGTGGTCGACGCGGAGGGACGCCTCGAAGGCGTGGTCCACATCCACGATCTCTGGACTCTGCAACTCTTCTGACGCTGACATGCCCATCCGCGAAATCAAATTCCCGGCAAAAGCGATGCGCCGCGCGCGCAAGATTCGCGTCCTGTTGATGGACGTGGACGGCACCATGACGCCGGGCTACGTCTGCCTGCAATCATTTCCCGACGGCAGCGTCTCCGAGATGAAAATGTTCCACGCCCACGATGGCGCAGGCATCAAACTCGCGAGCATCATGGGGCTGCGCACGGGGCTGATCACCGGGCGCGATTCGCCCGCGACAGCTCGCCGCGCCCGCGAAGCCTCGATGGAGTTTGTGGTGCAAGGTCAGCCGAAGAAGCTCGAAGCTTACAAGGGGATTCTCGTCCGCGCCGGCGTCACCGATGAAGAGGTGGCGTACGTCGGCGATGATTTGCCGGATCTGCCGCTGCTGGAGCGCGTTGGGCTGGCGATCGCGGTCGGCGATGCCGTCGTGGAAGTGAAGCGTGCCGCGCATTACATCACCACGGTCGCGGGCGGCCATGGCGCCATCCGCGAGGTCGTGGAGCTGATCCTGAAGTCCCAGGGAAAGTGGAAGAAGGCCATTCCGCTGGCAATAGCCTGAAAGTTACATTTCAGGTGTCCGTTAGTACCCCTACCAAATCTGTCCTTTGGTCCAGTGTCTTCCGCCGAAGCATAAAGGTAGCCTTTCGGAGTGGGAGAACTGCATATGTCCACTCCGACGCGACGCGCTACTCCGTTAGTTTCAAGGCTTCTGGGGCCGCGACCGGCCATTTTGCTGGCTGTTTTGCTGGGCGCCGGCACGCTCGGAACCTCGCTCTGCGCGCAGCAAATCATGCCGGTGGCGAACTACCGCCCCCGCACCGACCAACTCGAAGTGCAGATGCTGGACTTGGTGAACCACGATCGGACCGATGCGTCCACGGTGCAGGAAACCAAGGGCCGCGCCCGGCCATTGCAATGGGACGGCAGGCTCGCGGAGGTCGCGCGGCTTCACTCCGAAGAAATGGCGCACGAGGGATTTTTCGGTCACGAAGGCATGGACGGCAGCCAGCCATCCAATCGCGTTTCGCAGGCAGGAGTCCAGTGGCGGTCGACCGGCGAGAACATCGCCAAATGCCGCGACGTCGCCGAGGCGGAAGCGATCTTCATGGACGAGCCGAAGTTTCAGCAAAACCACCGCGGCAACATCCTGAACCCGGCGTACACGCACATTGGGGTTGGGATTGCGCGCGGCCCGGACGGAACGCTCTACATCACACAGGAATTCGCACAAGAACCCTAGAGCCCGCTGCAAGGGGCTTGAATCCGGGGCCCAAACGCCAACATACTCGCCCGGCGTGCCCGTGCCCTAGAGATGGAGCCCCCGGAGGGGGGCGCAAGACAATAGCCCACGGCGCCAGCGTCTCGGCGTTGTGCCGCTTCCTTCTATCAGGAATGCTCTTGCGCCCGCTCCGCGGGCTGCTGTTCTTGGGCGAAGCGATCCCCATGGCTCACGCCATGGGCTACCGTATATCACGCGCTTCGCGCGTTTGCGCCAGATGCCGGCAATGCTTTCTCGCGAATTCCGATCGGCCGGCGAATCGCCGCAGGGCGAGCCGCGCACGTGTTTGGCCGCGTGAAGGACAGGTATCAGGTCCCGAGAAATGGGAGCCCCCGGAGGGGGCGCAAGACGATAGCCCACGGCGCCAGCCGTGGGACGCCAGGCAGAATATACAGATTTAGCCCGCGAAGCGGGCGATAGAATCATTTCCAGAGAAACTTTTCATCGAAGGGCACGCGGTGCTTTCGTAACAACGCTACGAACTCCTCTTGGAATGAGATGCGCCGGTGGTGTTCCTCCTGTTTGCGGATGTAGCCAAAAACGGCGTCCTCATTGGAGGGGCTGACCGCGAAGGCTCCATACCCGGTTTGCCATGCGAAGCTGCGGCGGTGCGGCCATGTTTCGTGAATCCAGCGCGATGAGTTGGCTTTAACCACCCGCATGCATTCGGACACCGACAGGTCCGCCGCCAGATCTATGAGCAGGTGAACGTGATCTGCTGTGCCGTTTATCAAACGCGCGGTGCAGCCCATCTCGCGGAGGATGCCGCCCATATACGGGAACAGATTTGATCGAAGTTCGGCATCCATGCAGGCGGCGCGGTCTTTCGTGCTGAACACGGCGTGAATCAGCAGGTTGTGGAAGCTATGAGGCATCCTCTTGCGCCCGCTCCACGGGCTGCTGTTCTTGGGCGAATTGCGATCCCACGGCTTGCGCCGTGGGCTACCGTATATCACGCGCTTCGCGCGTTTGCACCGGATGCCGGCAATGTTTTTTTCGTGAATTCCGATCGGCTGGCAAGTCGTGGCAGGGCGATCCGCACAGGCGGCAGCCCCCGGAGGGGGCGCGAGACGATAGCCCACGGCGTAAGCCGTGGGACGCTAGGCGGAATATGCAGATTTAGCCCGCGAAGCGGGCGTAATAGATCTCGCTACATCAGGCATTCCCGTTTTTGAGCGCCCTGCGGCTGATCCGCGGGGCGTTGTTGCCTTAGCTGGAATTCCGCACCTGACGCGCACTCGCGCACGATGTATTCCGCCGGCCAATAAGCATTCAGCGACTCCGCAAGTTCCTTTGCCTCTTCCAGATTCCTGCGCGACGCGATCGGCAGCATTTCGCCGTTTTCCATCCTTCGCAAAATGTCGTAGGCCCGGGGCATATTCTCAATTTCCTTAAATAACAGGCTGACAGCCCGTGAGGTTTCTTGCTGTGATGCCGGTCACCCTAGGTTGGTGATGTGTAGATTTCAAACCGGGGAATCGATCTGTTCTCGGGCTCTGGTACTTCGCATGTTCGGTAATCCGCCTAATCAGGTGTTGAAGGGGGATGTGATATAAAGCCTGCATCTATGCCGCATGTTCCGACACCCATACGGTATCTCCCAGCCATCACCGATCACATCAAGAAGTACTTCGGCACAGACTACTTTGTACTCCACGAGAAAAACTCGTCGACCGTTCATGTGGATATCCACGTCGTTCGGCCGTCCACAATCAGGCCTTACTTTACGCTGTTGACGTCGGGTATGAGTGACCTCGATATGCGCGTACCAGAGCGTCTCGAAGACCTCGCACTTGCAGAAGTCTGCTTATGCTTACCAAGAGAGTGGCCTCTCGCCATGGACGATTTCGGATGGCGAGAGCCGAAATACTTCTGGCCTATCGGTGTGCTTAAACAGGCTGCGAAATACCCCCACATAAATGAAACATGGTTCTCGCCGGGTCATACCGTCGGCAGTGTGGAGCAACCTGAGCCGTTAGATTCGGAGACAAACTTCACTGGGCTAATGCTCCTTAGTCCCGCGACATTTCCGGATGGTGCGGATGCAGTAGAGACGGAGGACGGCCGAACCATTCACTACCTCGGGCTGATTCCGCTCCTGGAGCAAGAGATGAGATTCAAACAGGAATTCGGTTCGGAGGCCCTCAAAGAAAAACTCACCGAGGCTGACATCACTGAACTTCTTGACCCCAAAAGATTGAGCGCAGTCTAGGGCGCTTTCTACAAAGCGCGGTGGCGGGCATTGCGCTGATCGTGCAGCAAGACGGGGCCTTCGTCTTGCGGTGGGGCGAAACGAATCAGGCCGAAATCGGTCAGTTTCAACGCGGGAATCACGCAGAGTGAAAGAAAGGCGAGAACCATCGTTGGATCTTCGATTGATGAACCGATCTGGCGAGCCGCTTCGCGCAGGCCTTGCAGCTCTTTGGAAACATCTTCGAAAGACCGGTCGGACATGACGCCGGCGATGGGCAGCGCAACTTCTCCAAGAATTGTTCTATCCCGTGCAATCACGTAGCCGCCCTGATTCTCGCGAATCCGGTTGACGGCGACCGCCATGTCTTCGTCGGTCGCGCCGACCACGCTGATGTTGTGGCTGTCGTGCCCGACCGAGCTGGCGATCGCGCCCCCGCGAAATCCAAATCCCTTCACGAAACCCACCGCGATGTGTCCGTTCTTTCCGTGGCGCTCGACGACCGCGAGCTTCAAAACGTCATTTTCGAAATCGCGCTGCAATTCGCCATCGCGGTTTTGTGGCAGGCGAAGGCGCAGATGCTTCGTCACTAACTGGCCTGGGATGATGCCGATCACGTCCTGGTCACTGTCGCGGGCATCCGCCGCCGCGTGAATCACGAAGTCAGCCGCGGTTACGCGCCGATTCTTTACGCTGTTGTAGCCGACCGGCTCGATGCGCGCGCGCCGGTCGAAAAGTTCGGGCGTCACGACGCGGCCATTCTTGAGGACGCTGTGAATCTTGCAGGTTGCAAGATCGCTTAGCAGGACGATATCCGCTTTGTATCCCGGCGCGATCAATCCGCGCGCCTGCCACTTCAGCGTGTTTTTGTGCAGGCCGAAGCCCTGCGCCGCGGACCAGCTTGCCACGCGGTAGACGTCTCGCGGGTCGGCGCCCAGGCGAATCGCAGTGCGCACGAGGTGGTCGATGTGTCCTTCGCGCGCGATTTCGAGCGGGTTGCGGTCGTCGGTGCAGAATCCGAGGAAGGGCGAAAGCCGCGTGGTCACGAGGCTGACGAGCGCTTTCAGGTCCTTGCAGATCGTTCCTTCGCGGATGAAAACCTGCACGCCTTTGCGCAGCTTTTCCTCCGCCTGAGCGAGGTCGGTCGACTCGTGGCAGTTGCGAATGCCGCAGGCGGCCATCGCGTTGAGCGCGTAGCCGCGGATGCCGGGCAGGTGGCCGTCGATGTGGTCACCCTGGAACGCGACGAGTTTTTCGATCATCTGCGGATTCAGCGACAGCACGCCGCCGATGTCCATGAACTCTGCGAGGCCGATCGTTTTCGGATGTCCCGCGAATTTCTTCAGGCTTGCAGCATCGAGCGTCGCGCCGGAAGTTTCGAGAGGCGAAGCGGGCACGCATGCGGAGAGCTGGACCATCAGGTCCATCAGCGTGTTTTCGGCGCATTTCTGAAAATAGGCGAGGGCGGGCTCGCCGAGCACGTTGGCGATTTCGTGCGGATCGCAGATGGCGGTGGTGGTGCCGCGCGGCAGGACGCAGCGGTCGAACTCCATCGGCGTGATCATCGAGCTTTCCACGTGGACGTGCGTATCGATGAAGCCGGGAACGGCGGTAAGGCCAGTGCCATCAATCAGCGTGCGGCCGTTGTATTCAGCGAGCGTGCCCGTGATCGTCCGATCCGTGATGGCGATATCGGAGGCCGTGAGTTCGCCGGTCACCACGTCCAGAATCGTGACGCCCTTGATCACCAGATCGGCTGGCTCACGGCCCATCGCCTGCCGGATGCGGGTCGTGAAATCTTTCGCGTCGCCAAATTTCATCGGTGAGTCATCTCGCGTAAATGTTAGACGAACACATCATATCCTCCCAAACGTGCTGCGCGAACGCCCAAAGATGAAGTGAAGATCGAAAAGTATCCGCTCGCGAAAGCCGCGGAAGCTTATGAGCGCATGATGAGCGGCAAAGCCGAGTTCCGCGTGGTCCTCACGATGTAGTCGACGGTGTCGAGTCCTCCGCCGGAAACGACGGGCGGTATCGGCTGTTGCGGCGGCCCGCGAGATGTTCTACGCTGGCCCCGGGAACATGAGAAACAAGCGACTCGACGTCCTGCGGTGCATCGCGGTTCTCCTCGTAATGCTCAATCACAGTGAAATGTGGCCCCGGATTACCCACAATTTTTGGATTGGCGTCGACCTATTTTTCGTACTCAGCGGCTTCCTGATTTCAGGCTTGCTTTTCAGCGAGTACAAAAAGCACAACTCGATCGGTTTCCGGCGCTTCTTCGTCCGGCGTGGCCTGAAAATCTATCCAGCGTTCTACCTCTTCATGCTTTTTACGTGGGCGATCTCCGGCTGGGTCCTTCACGATCGCGCTCGGGCGGGGCGCTATCTCGCGGAGGCCCTGTTCGTCCAGAATTACTGGCAGGGAGTATGGGACCACACGTGGTCGCTTGGAGTGGAGGAACATTTCTACATTCTGCTGCCGATCTTGCTGCTCTTTCTGGTGAGGAGATCTCCCGGGCGGCGCGACCCATTTCGCTCGCTGCCATTGATTTTTGCGGGCGTGGCGGCCGGCTCATTGCGCTTCGCGCCGTCTCAGTCTGTTTCGGCACGCCGAACTATCATATGGCGTACGTTGCGACGCACGATCGAATCGACGCGCTCTTTTGCGGAGTGCTGCCAGGCTATTTGTATCACTTTCGGCCGGAGGTTCTCGATCGCGCGACGCGGCCGGCGTGGAATCGAGTGGCTATCGCGGTATGTTCGGCGGCGCTGATTTTGCCCGTGTTTTTGTTTTCGCGCGACAGCCGGTTCTTCTCTACTGTTGGTTTTACCTGCCTCTATTTGGGTTTCGGCGGAATTCTACTCATGAGCCTCCGCGACCCGGCGATTCGGTCGGGTGCCATAGGGCGCTTCTGGAAAGGCATCGGAACCGCTTTTGCGGCCGTAGGAATGTACTCGTATTCGATCTACCTGTGGCACGGCCCCGGCAACTCGTGGTTTCCGGGCTTCGTGAAGCGAATCTTGCATGTGTCTTTCAGCCCGAACGAGCGCTTCGCGGTGTATATGATCGGCAGCCTCGCAATTGGGATCGCGATGTCCAAGATCGTCGAGTACCCGATTCTGCACTTGCGAGACCGGATATTTCCGCCGCGGGAAGGTGTGGTGGTGCGCCCCTCGGAAAATCGGAGCGAGGAAGCCTTCGTCGTGGGCAGCGACGCTGGTCCTGCGGCCTGACGGCAGTAAACGAGGCCGGTGACGGCGGATCTTCTGCAATTGAACGCACGCGCTTTGCGCGACGCTATGGAGTTCTCGCCCTTGACCGCGCGCTCCCGCCGGTGGTACCTATTTCGCCAGCAGCTACAGGGAGGGCAGCATGAACATCGGAATGGGCGGGCGTTGGCTGCGCAGCGCGCTGATCGCGGCTGCGGCGACATTGGCGTCTGTGTCGGCAGCGCCTGCGCAGATGCCCGGCACGCCTACGCCGCCGAGCGGCGGCGGTGTCACGAATGAAACGACCATGGGCGTCGGCGGCGGCTTGGGCGATTCGCTGTCATACGGGGTAGTGGGAGACGAGCAGCAGCGCGAGCAGTTCGCGGCTTTCCAGTCTTTTTCGAAGGAAACCAACCCCGCGAAAAGAATCGAGAAGGGCCGCGACTTTGTCAGGAAATATCCGAAGAGCTCGTTTGAGGAGCAGGTCGACGCCTCGCTGGTTGACGCCTACCGCACCCAGGCCGATTGGAACGACGAGTACCACTACGCGGACTTGGCGCTGTTGCTGAATCCAAACGACGTGGACGTGCTCGCGACGGTCAGTTGGACCATTCCCCACATTTTCGATCCGAAGGCTCCGGATGCCAGCGAGCAATTGGACAAGGCCGAAAAATATTCGAAGCATGCGCTTGAGGTGCTGGCCACACTGCCAAAGCCTGCCGCCATGAGCGACGCGCAGTTCACCGCGGCAAAGGCCAAGCGCACGTATCAGTTGCATAGCGCCCTGGGGCTTGTCTATTTCCGCAGAAACGATTACGACAATTCCGAAAAGGAATTGGCGCAAGCCACCAAGGACAATCCCGCGCCGGACCAGACCGATCTTTACGTGCTCGGCCTGGACCGCGTTCACCTCAGCCGTTTCGCTGAAGCCGCTGACGCGTTTCACGCCTGCGCGGCGATGGCCGGCACTTTTCACGACCCCTGCACCAACAACGCCGCGGTTGCCACGAATCAAGCCGCCGCCGCGAAAACGCAATAGCGCGCACGCCGCCGGCTCTTCGCTTTTCAAATTTCCAATTTCAACTTTCCGATTTCCAATTTCTTATTTTCACTTCGCGGGAATTTTTCTCCACTTGGCAGGGCTGCAGGCTGGGAAGGTTACCTCGCTGCGCTTCGCCGAAATGCCCGGCGTGCGCCCGATGATCGAAAAATATCCGCTCGCGAAAGCGGCGGAGGCCTACGCGCGCATGATGAGCGGCAAAGCCGAATTCCGCGTCGTCCTCACGATGTGACGTTGAAGCATCCTGCGGTCTACAAAGGACCCCTCCAACCGTGTCGATTAGAAGTGACCCCCGACGTGTGTTTACAGCGAGTTACGGACGTTTCTAATCGGCAAATGTCGATTAGAAATGCCGTGATTTGTGACTCGTGATTCGTGAATCGTGATGGTTCGGAGCGGCCAAGTGCCGAGTGACGCGAGTCGAGGCGACAAGATGCCCCACCCTCACAAACCACATTGAATTCAGAACCCCTTGAACGGGAGTGACCATGTATTCCAGATTTTCAAAGAACGTTCGGCCCTCGCCGGGAGGGCGGGCGATTCGTCTCGCTACAATCACGCTGACATATCACAGCGCGGCGGTCAAGCTGGCCACGAGTACAGGATTGGGACGGGGGCGCGGTGCTGGCCGTTTAAGGGCAGAAATGCGGTTCAGAGTTAAGAGTCGAAACTTAAGGGCCAGGGTTGAGAGAACTCGCGGTTGGAAGCTACCTCGTGCACCCTTTGCAGAAAGGAAAAACGCAAAGGGATGCGCCACCCTCATATTGTGTCCGTGGCTTGAATGAACTCGGGTGTGCATGGGCGCCCGCGCACGAAATCGGCTCGCGCAAATTCTCGAGGGTACGCCACCCGCCATCGAGTGTCTGGATCCCGCGGAGTAGGATATGGCGAACCCTCCGAGGGCGGCCCGGCATCTACTTAATGCCAGCCCTACAATTCAATAAAGGATAGGGAGGAGCCTATGTACGTCATTACCGGCGCGACAGGAAACACGGGAAGCAAGGTAGCGGAAAAGTTGCTCGCACAAGGGGAACAGGTGCGTGTTGTAGGCCGCAGCGCAAAACGGCTAGAACCATTGGTAAAGAAGGGCGCAGAGGCTTTCGTTGCGGACATCACCGACGCGGGGGCGCTCACGAAGGCTTTTTCGGGTGCAAAGGGAATATACGCGGTGATACCGCCGGACGTGAGCGCCCCGGATGTGCTGGCACACTATCAGCGCGCGGGCGACGCCTTGGCCGCCGCGATTGAGAAGAGCGGAATAAAATACGCCGTCGTGCTGAGCAGTATCGGCGCGGACCGGCCGGATAAAACAGGCCCGGTGGTCGGGCTGTACCATCTTGAAAAGAAGCTTGGCGCGATTCCTGGATTGAACGCCCTCTTCCTGCGACCCGTCGGCTTCATGGAAAACCTGCTGTCCCAGGTTGGCGTGATCAAGGCCTTCGGAACGATGGCCGGCCCTGTCAGAGGCGATCTGCCGGTACCCATGATCGCAACACGCGATATCGGCGACGCAGCCGCCGACGCCCTCTTGAAGCTCGATTTTCAAGGAAAGAGCACGCGCGAACTGCAAGGGGCTCGCGATGTCACGAACGCGGAAGCCGCCAAAATAATCGGCGCCGCGATCGGCAAGCCCGACCTGACATATAAGCAGATGCCCGCGGCACAGTTGAAGCCCGCTTTCATGCAGATGGGCATGTCTTCGAATATGGCGGATCTGCTGTTGGAGTTGGCGGATGCGCAGAATTCGGGCTACTTAAAGGCGCTCGAGCCACGCTCCCCAAGGAACACCACTCCCACAACGCTGGAGACTTTTGTAGCCGAAGTTTTCGTGCCGGCCTATGGGGGACAAAAGGCGGCCAGCGCCTAGCGGGCCGGGTGGCGCATCCTAACCCGATGAATTTGGCTTGAATGAACTCGGGTGTATACGGGCGCCCGCGCACGAAATTGACTCGCGCACGGATTCTCCAGGGTACGCCACCCGCCGCCATTTCAATTCGAAAATCTGCCCCTATCCCCTCTTTAGGCACTGTCTAGGCGCAGCGATGTCTTTAGTGACCCTGATAGTCCCTTGAGGAGCACCTTTTTGGCGGAGGTTGACACGCTTCCCCACAACTGTCTGCCTACGGTGCAAAGGAAGAACCTGTGAATAAGCTCTTCCCCTTCAAGGAATGTGCTTACGGCGGCGTGCAGCGTAGGCTTGTCAAATTTTATTTCGGACATAGATTTGTGAGTCACCCATATACCTGGAACTTGTCCGTGGAGGACGGCCGACACCTTGCTGTACCACGCCGACAGGCCGGAAGCGACGCCTAGCTGACCTTGGAGATCCTTGAAACCAGGTGTGTGTATCTTATGGTAATCGACCACCTCAGATTTACTTAGGTAAAAATCAGGGTCTCGGGCTAGGGTTGCTAACTCCGACGGATGCGTTCTGAAATATGAATAGTAGAGAGCGGTCTCCACAGCAGTGCGCATGGCCCCGGCAGCAGGCTTGTAGAGTGCCAGGCCTAGCAGTGCCGCAACGTGGTGAGAGGCGACCTGCATTTCACGGATGAAGCAGAGAGCGGGATTGCCTTTGTCGATAGTTTCGAATTGGAGGGCCCAAGTGGCGATCCTGACGTTCGCGGCTGCTACTTGGTTGACTGAATTTGCTTCTCCGAGAAACGCATCAATATTGAGGGACCAAGTGACAGACTTCAGGGCGGCGGCAAGTTTATCGATAGACATAGATCATTCTCGACGGTTATTGATGCCCTGAAGATATTCATCGTTCATGGCCAAGCCTTTCGGAGGGAGTAAGGACATAAACCTCGACCGTTCAACTTCGGATGTTTTCGCCCAAAAGTCCTGGACAATCTCTTTTAGCGACAAGTTGTCAGATAGAGGCTTCCCCATCAAACCCGGCGCAGCGCGGTTCATGGCCCGCAAGACCTCATCCTTTGACCAGCGCCGACGCTTGACAAGGGCAAAGACGTGGTCTAGAGGCGATACTTCGGAAGGATTCAACTCCTTGTGCTTGCGCTCATCGCGGAGGACCGAAGAGACGGCCCGAAGTGCTCTGCGCAAGTCCTCTTGAAATTGGGTGTTGTGGGAAATTTCCTCGGACAGTTCCTCTAGCTCCTGCGGGGTCAGCGTCGAATTGATGAACGCCGACAACAGCGTTCGCAGAATGCGTTCTCTGGTTGAAGCTCTCATTTCGGCTACGCTCCTGTCCGATCGACGAATTCGCGCACAACGCTCAAAAGGTTTTGAAAGGCCGAAGTGCTCCATGGCTTACGGCTCGTCCATACAAAGCCCGACCCGGCTTCGGGTTCCGAAAAGGCCGAATACCACTTCAGCGTTTGGGTCATGCAGTAGGGAGCCAGCTTGGGGTCCTTTCGAATAGCAGCCTCCTCAGAGCTTACCCCTGCGCGGGAGGCCCCATTGAATTGAATAGGATGTGGGGAACCGGGCCATGGGAGCCAGCCTTTTTTGCGTCAATGAACTCGAGCATCAAGCCGATTCCACGGACCGCATACCGTTGTGGCATAACCGGAATAATGACGTGGTTGGAGTTGCGCAACGATGTCTTGGTGAACAAAGACCCCGCTGGGTGACAATCAATTAGTATCACGTCGTAGAGGCTCTGGCATTCGCTGATAAACTTCTCAAACCGCTCTTCAATCGGTTGAAGCTTGGCGTCTGCTTGCCCAAGGACCACATACATTAGGTCGAGAGTGGAAGGGACCAAATCCAGGTGGCCGCCATCCCTATTGGCGAACACGCGTGTGGCTATTGTATCTACCTTCGGCGGGATGTGGTTTCCTGGCACCTGGAGCTTGTACGGATCAAGGTTGGAGTCATCGTCAAGCAATATGGCAAGCGTTGTTTTGCGCTCTGACTCAAGTTTGAAATAGGTCGTGGCAGGCAAAAATGCCTGGGACAAGTTGAACTGCGGGTCGTAGTCAATCAAGAGCACTTTTCTTCGAGAGGGACGGTCAAATTGGTAGCGAGCGAGAATCCCGCCGAGGTGCATAGCCACGGTGGTCTTGCCCACACCGCCCTTCATGTTCATAACCGTTGCGACTATTGCCATTCCCCCGGTCCTTTTGGCACGCGAATCCGCGGCGCACTGGAAGCCCTTACGGGGCCCCCGTCAAACGTCGCATGTAGGGCGTCATCATCACAGGGCCCCTCAACCACACTCTACCCGAGTCCTCGTCGGTTCGATTTGCCCTACGGCAAAGCGAAGGCGACGAAGGTGGTGCCGGCGGCGGCGATCACGTATTGCTTGCCGTCGACTGCGTAGGTGATGGGACTTGATCCGTTATCTGCGCCGCCGACCGTAAATTCCCAGAGGAGCTTGCCGGTGGAGGCGTCGAGGGCGAAGAAATTGCCTTCGTCGCTCACGCCGAAGACGAGGCCGCCCGCGGTCGCGAGCGTGCTGGTCTGGGCGGGACCGAGCAGCTTGTACTCCCACTTCATCTTGCCGGTGGTTGCTTCGAGGGCGCGAATCGCGCCGTAGACCTGATCTCCGGGAAGATCGATTCTTCCGCCGCCGCCGAAGCTGGGGAAGTCGACTTTCGGCTCGCCCGAGACGGTATACGCGCCGGTCTCGCGGGCCAAAACGTAGAAAAGTTTCGTGAGAGGGCTATAGCTCGGGCTATTGAAATTCGTGCCGCCGTGGCCATCGGGATAAAGCAAGGTCCCCTTCGGCGTCGGCTCCGTATCGGGCATCATGATGGGCCGGCCATTTTCGTCGAGCCCTTTGGCCCAGGTTTGCTTTACGAAGGGAACGCCGGTGATGAACTTGCCTGTAACGCGGTCGAGCACGTAATAGAATCCGTTGCGGTTCGCGAACGCGAGGAGCTTTCTAGGCTTGCCACCGATCGTGCCATCGAACAGCACGGGAACCTGAATCGAATCCCAGTCGTGCGTGTCGTGCGGCGTGAACTGGAAATACCATTTCATCTTTCCCGTGTCGGGATCGATGGCCAGCACGGAATCCGTGTACAGGTTGTCGCCTTCGCGGTTCGTGCCGTTGTAATCGGGCGCGGGATTTCCCGTGCCCCAATACAATAAGTTCAATTGCGGATCATACGAGCCGGCGCCCCAGGTGCCGCCGCCGCCCGTTCCGGTCATATCCTTCCCCCACGTTTCCGAACCCGGCTCGCCGGGAGCGGGAACGGTAAAGCAGCGCCAGAGACGCTTGCCCGTTTTTGGGTCGTACGCGTCGATGTAGCCGCGAACTCCAACGTCTCCTCCGGCCATCCCGACGACGACTTTTCCGTCGAGCACGCGAGGCGCGCCCGTCAGCGAATATCCTACGCCGTTGTCGTCGACGTGAACTTTCCACTTCACGGCGCCGGTTGTGGCGTCGAGCGCAATGAGGTAGGCATCGAGCGTAACTGAATAAACCGTATTGTCGAAAACCGCTACTCCGCGGTTGGAACGATGCACTCCAATGAGGTACAGCTTTGTGGGGAGTTGAGGCGTCCAGCTCCAGATCTGGGCGCCGAGGCGCGCATCGAGAGCCACGACTGTGCCGAGCGGTTCCGTGATGTACATGATTCCGCCGACGACAACCGGAGATGTTTCGATCGGCTGGACCGGGGGGGAGGGCTGGTATATCCATGCCGCCCTGAGGCTATGAACGTTCTGGCTGTTGATCTGCGTGAGCCGCGAGAATCGCTGCGAACTGTAATCGCCGCCGTACATCAGCCAGTTTTGCGGCGTCTTGTCGGCGTTCAGCAGCTGTTGGGAGGTGACATCCTGCGCGCAGGATCGCGGCGGCGCCAGGAAGAGGGAAGCGGCAAATGCCAGCGCACACAGGTAGGTTTTCATTGCGCGCCTTTCAAAGTCAGGAGATAGGCTACAAGGTCTTCCAACTGCTCGTCGGACAGCGTGCCCTTGAAGCTCGGCATGATGCTTTTCGCCGGCTCTCTTTCGAGCGAGCGGAGATCAGGCTTCCAGAGTGCGTGGAGTTTTCCGGTCGCGTCCTTCAACACAATTGTGAACGAATCTTCACTCATGCGGGTCCCTTCCACCACGTGCCCGTCCTTTTCAACCGCGCGGTACATTGCATATTCCGTCCAGCTGTTGCCCATCATTCCGCCGCCACCCAACTGGGGGAGATTCGCGGCGGGATCGAGGAGTCTCGCCTTGAGGCTCCCGGGCCCGCGCATCGCGCCGATGCGCGTCAACTCGGGTCCAATGCTGCCGCCTTCTCCGGCGATCATGTGACACGCGGAACAGGCGCTCGATTTATAGACGGCTTCGCCCTTTTGGGGATCGCCCGTTGATGTGCCGGAGGTTTCGGTGACGTTCAACGTCTTGAGATAGGCCACGATGTCTGCCGCGCCTGCTTGCGAGATCAGGTAGAACGCGGTCATCGCGGTGCCCGGAAGTCCTCGCCGGATGATGTTTGCCACTGCGGCGTCGCCGACGCGGGCGGGAACTCCGCGGAGATCGGGAGCGTCATCACCTCGGGCATCGATTCCATGGCACGTGGAGCAGTTGTCGTCGTAGAGTTTCTTGCCATTTGCAGGATTGCCGGGATGAGGAGGACCCGGCTCTTCGGGAGGCGCCTGTCCTGAGGCAGGAGAAACGTGGAGCGCGCCCAAAGCGAGAGCCCACGCGACGAACGCCAGAGCAACTAGCCGGAAGCATTTGATTCCATTCACACGGCACCCCCCAAAACTCTCGCGCTCCGAATGCATTTTCAGGAGCGCTCCATTCGCGCCGAATTCGCTTACGCCCACTTGTCGATCGATGCGCTGCGCTCGTGGTTCATATTCGCCACCTGGAAGAACGCGTTCGCCTGGCCGCCGCAAACCACGAGGTTGATGTCAGTGGCTCGCGGGAAGAAGGGAATCAGCGTGTCTTCCGGAACCTTATACCACGTGGCGTAAGGTTCTCTTCCTTGCAATGCGAGCGGGTACAAGTGAAACGGCGCCAGAAAGGATTCGCGAAAATCCTTGGCCGTGCGCATCGTATTTTTCCACAGCCATTCCGTGAGCTTTTCCTTGGTGTCGTATCCCTGATCCACGAGACGCTTCGCCACCAGCGGATCGCAAATCACGAGCGCGCCCGATCCGCCGACCATGGATTGGAACATGAAGCTGATCTGCTCGTCGAACATGGCAGGCTCGGCTCCCGCGCCCCTCGCGCCGTGTCCCTGGCGGAGATCCGGCCCGCCGAAGATGCTGACTACGTTTTCCTCGGGCTTGAATCCGAACTGCGTGTGCAGCGGAGTCCACGGGCTGTTCTTCTCGTCCTCCGCAATCACGCAATTGTTGTAATCGAGCTGGTTGCCCTGGCCACCTTCGTAGGTGTCGCCGAGTATGCCGCCGTTCGTGAGGTTCTTACCCATCAACGTCCACGCCCGCCCGATGGTGGCATTCGCCTGCGCGAAGGGACCAAGCGCGCCCAAGCCGTAATTCATGTTGAGCCTATCGCGAATGGGGCCGTTGATGACTATTGCGGAGCTCGACGACGTAGTGGAACCGAAAAGGCCTAATGGGCCGAGAGACGCCATGGCAAGGACCACGGGAAAATATTCCGGACGGCAGCCGGCCATCACTGCGTTCACAGCCACCTGCCTGACCGAGTATCCCCAACGCGCGGAGGTGTAGCCCACGCCCTGGAGCGGCGTCTTGAGGACTTCGTCGGGACTGTGGCTCGTACCCTTGAGCATCGCTTCCACTTTTTCTTCCGTGGGGATGATGATCGGCATGTAATCCGTCATGCCATTCGTGAGGAAGATGTCCTGCAGATTGTCCGCGGTGTCCGGGCCGTAGGTCGCCGGCCCTGCGGCGACGGAATCCATCCCCGTTTTCTTTTCGTCATCCGTAAGCGGCCGGGTGAGATCGTCGACGATTTCCTTCACGATCTGGATTCCCGAAACCGGGTCGGGATTCACGAGATAGGCCGCGAGTTCGTCGGGTGATTTGCCGCCGACAGGATGTGGAGTGAAGACTTGACGCAGGTGCGGCATGCCGTCTCTGGCCGCAGTGAGATTCGCCAGTTCCGTGTACGCCTTGGTGCACATCGGAATTGCCGGGACGCCCATCTTTTCCATCGTTACGCAGTGACTCACGGTCGCTGGGGAGCAGCCTCCTCAATGGCCAATGGCCATCACGCAGGCGTATGCGTTGGCCTTGATCTCCGACCAGAGCTTCGGATCGTCCATGGCGTACACGCCGGACTTCTTTCGGAAGACGGTCTTCACGGTCGGCATGTTTTGCGCGAACCATGCCTGCATTTTCATCAGGAGCGTTTCGCTGCCATCGAAACTGGTGGCGTCGACCAAGTAAATGGTCTTGCCATCGAGAGAGCTGGCGCGAGGCGCCATGGGATAGAGCTGAATCGCGGGCGGGGTTCCCTTGGGACTGACCGCCGTGAGCTTCGGTTCGCTTCCCGCGCCGTGCGGGCCCTTTTTCTTTTGCCCCGCCTCGAGCTGCGAGCCCGCCAGAAGCGCCGGCGATACGCCTAGCAGCGACAATAGCTTTCGTCTATTTATTTTCATGGATGACCCCCTATATAGTGCGGCGTCCGGCGAAGCTAGAGACGCATGTCACGGCGGCACGGTTCCATTGTTCGCCAAACTTGTCAAGAGTTTAAGTTTGCGTTTTAAGTTTGGGTTTGCGCGGATGGCGGAGCATGTCGTTACAATGGGGCCGCCTGGAGGGCACAATGTCGAACCTTAATGGCAAGACGCTATTCATTTCGGGCGCGAGCCGCGGGATCGGCCTGGCGATCGCGCTGCGGGCGGCGAGGGATGGCGCCAATATCGTCGTCACCGGCAAAACGGCGACGCCACATCCCAAGCTGCCCGGCACTGTGTACGAGGCGGCAGCCGCGATCGAGGCTGCCGGGGGCAAGGCGCTGCCCATTATTCTCGATATCCGTTTCGAGGATCAGGTTTACGCGGCGGTGGAGCAGGCGGCGCAGCGCTTCGGCGGGATCGACATCCTGGTGAACAACGCGAGCGCGATCAGCCTCACGGGCACGCTCGAAACGCGGATGAAGCTCTTCGACCTGATGATGGCGGTGAATTTCCGCGGGACGTTTGTGTGCTCGCAAGCATGCTTGCCGCATCTCGCGAAGGCGGCGAACCCGCACATTCTTACATTGTCGCCGCCACTCGATATGCGCGCGAAGTGGTTTGCGCCACACCCGGCTTATACGATCGCGAAATATGGAATGAGCATGTGCGTGCTCGGCATGGCCGAAGAGTTCCGCGGCAAGGGGATCGCCATCAATGCACTTTGGCCGCGGACGATCATCGCGACGGCGGCGCTGCAGGTGATTCCCGGCGCCGATCCAGGGCGAGGCCGCAAACCTGAGATTGTCGCCGATGCCGCGTGGCATATTCTGACGCGCGACAGCCGCGTCACGACGGGCAATTTCTTCATCGATGACGACGTCCTCGCCGCGGAAGGGATAACCGATTTATCGGGTTATGCCGTGACCCCAGGGACGCCGCTGAAATCCGACGTCTTTCTCGATTGAGACTTGGCGGTTCGAATCACCAGGAATTGTGCGGTTATGGAGCGGGCGATGGGAATCGAACCCACGTCCGAAGCTTGGGAAGCTTCTATACTGCCATTGTACGACGCCCGCTCATCTTCGAACTGAATTCTATCACTCTACGCAACTGCCTCAAACTGCTTCTGGTCTCCGGGCTGCTCGAGTGGAATCTCGCGAATAAATCAGAGATCTTCCGCCCGATCATCGAAGATGCAATCGCAACAAAGGAGCTCGCCACCGCACACAGGGCACTCCTCGAAATCGCAACTCGGGACGTGAAATTCGCCCTTGAGAACCTGGCAATCAGGGCAGGCGTTCTTATCCGCTCCCCAATCGTCGTCCTCATCGCCGAAACGAATGCGAGGAATGGCCCGCCCTTCCTGAGTCAGCGACACGATTTGTTGAGCAGCTGTAATCTTCTCAGGCCAGCCTTCCATCATCGGAACGCCGCGGTACAGGATGCTCTTCGGTTCGGTCATGAGTCGATTCCTCGGCTCGGGGATTATACGACCAACTCCCGGCTAGTCTGCAAGAACGAGATTGGTCTAACTTCTGATAAGTTCTGTAAAGGAAGCCGGCCTGCAGAACCTGGGTCAAGTGACGACCATCACATATCGCTGCGGCCAGCGTTGAGTACAATCTCGGCTGACAGTTGCAGTCAGCAACGGCCAAGAGTATCTTACTGGACAGACTTGGATTCGATAACGGAATTGGACTGATCGCCGCGTTGCTGAAATTCTGTTGAATTCCGTTTGGTTACGGAATCTCTGTATGGAATCAAAAGGCAAGGGAATGAAACCGACCAAGGAAAAAAACAAGGGCAAACCGGCGAAGGCGCAGATTTGCCTGCGGGTAAATGGCGAGCCGGTCGAGGTAGCGTTTGCTCCGCATAAGACGCTTCTGGAAGTCCTTCGCGAAGACCTGGCGCTTACGGGCACCAAGCACGGCTGCGAATTGGGGGAGTGCGGATGTTGCGCCGTGCTGGTGGATGGTCGTCCGGTGCTTTCCTGCCTGGTCCTTGGAATCGCCGTGGAAGGGCATGAAGTCACGACGGTCGAAGGCATGGCAGGGGGAGCGAAGCTCCATCCATTGCAGGATGCGTTTGCTGAACTCGGGGCCGCCCAGTGCGGATATTGCACGCCGGGATTTCTCCTGACGGCGAAAGTGCTGCTCGAGGAAACCCCGGAGCCTTCCCGCGAACAGATCAAGGAGGCTCTCGCCGGAAACATTTGCCGCTGCACCGGCTACATCAAGATATTCGAAGCAGTGGAGCTGGCTGCCGCACGAATGGCCGGGAAGCCGGCTGAACCCAGCAAGGAGAGCATCTATGGGCGGCGCTAACGGAGCGGAACGAAAAGAGCTGCGCGTCATAGGAAAGCCCCATCGCAAGGTGGACTCTGCATCGAAGGTCACCGGCCAGACGAAGTATGCCGACGACCTCGTCTTCCCGCGCATGCTTCACACCAAGATTTTGCGCAGCAGAGTTCCGCACGGCCACATCCTGAAGATCGATACGTCCAAGGCGGAAAGTTATCCAGGCGTCAAGCAGGTGCTCCTCGGGAAAGACCTGCCGATCTCATACGGGGCTCTGCCCATCAGCGAAGATGAACACGCGCTGGCGATGGGCAAGGTCCGCATGATGGGAGACCCGGTGGCCGCCGTCGCCGCGGTGGATGAAGATGTGGCGACCGAAGCATTGGATCTGATTGACGTCGAGTACGAACTCCTACCGGCCATCTCCTCGATCCAGGCTGCACTCGACAACCCCGAGGCTCGTATCCATGAATACGGGGAATTCGGCAATATCCATCGGAGACAGGTCTACGAATTCGGCGACGTGGAAGTAGGCTTTGCCGAGGCCGACTTCGTCCGGGAAGACATCACTTTCTACGAGGGCAGCACCCATCTTGCGTTGGAGCAACACGCCAGCGTGGCCCAGTTCGGCCATGACGGAAAGCTCACGCTCTGGACTTGCACGCAGGACCCGCACTACCTGCACCGGTCGCTCGCCAAAGTGCTGGAGCTACCGCAGAATTACGTCCGCGTGATCGCTACCACGAACGGAGGCGGCTTCGGAGGAAAGTGCGATCCGTTTGCGCATGAAATTATCGTCTCGAAACTGGCGATGATGACGGGGCGCCCCGTCAAGATCTGCCTCACGCGCGAGGAGGTCTTCTATTGCCATCGCGGCCGGCATCCCGTTCTGATGTCCACGAAGACCGGGTTCAAGAAGGACGGGAGCATCACGGCCATGCACCATCGCACGTTCCTGGACGGCGGAGCCTACGGAGGCCACGGCGTGGCTAGCACGTTCTATACCGGGGTGCTGCAACCGATGACCTATCAGATGAAACGCTACAAGTTTGAAGCCGTCCGGGTATTCACCAACAAAGCGCCTTGCGGCCCGAAACGGGGACACGGGACTCCTCAACCACGCTTCGCCCAGGAAATTCAAATGGACAAGGCCGCGGAACAGTTGGGGCTCGACCCGGCCGAAATGCGCAAGAAGCACCTGGTCCCGTCCAATTCGCTGACGGTGAATTGGCTTCGCGTCGGCACCATGGGCTTGGGCAAGTGCATTGACAAGGTTGTGGAAGGCTCCAACTGGAAGGAACGCTTCCGCAAACTTCCTTACGGAAAAGGCATCGGGTTGGCGTGCAGCGGCTACATGACCGGGGCGGGCACTCCCATCTACTGGAACAACATGCCGCACTCGGGCGTGCAGCTGAAACTGGACCGCAGCGGGGGCGTGACCGTCTTCTGCGGCTCAACCGAGATCGGTCAGGGTTCCGATTCGATTTTGGCGTATATCGTCGCCGAGGTGCTAGGCATCGATCCCTTTGACATTCGGGTCGTCACGGCCGACACCGATCTCACTCCCGTGGATCTGGGAAGTTACTCCAGCCGCGTCACCCTTATGACCGGCAACGCAGCGATCCAGGCCGCCGAGCGGGCCAAGGAGATGTTGGTCCAGGCGGTGTCCGCGAAATTGGAGGTTCCGGCCGATCGTCTGGTCTTTGCAGACCGCCGCGTTTTCGACATGCAGAATCCGGAGAAAGGCATGACGTTTATAGAAGCTGTGTGGCTTGCCGAAGCGAAATTCGGCACGCTCGGCTCGGTTGGTTCCTACAAGCCGGCGCCCGCGCCTGGAAAGTTCAAGGGGTCTGGAGTTGGTCCTTCGCCAGCCTATAGCTATTCCGCGGCGGTCGCCGAAGTAGAGGTCAATCCCGAAACTGGCATTGTCGTGGTCCCCCGAATCTGGATCGCTCACGACATCGGCCAGTGCATTAATCCCGTGGTGGCGATCGGGCAGATCGAAGGCAGTATCTACATGGGCCTGGGGGAGGCCTTGATGGAGGAGATGGCCTATCGCGGGAACCGCAACGTGATTCACAAGTTCCCCTCCTTCCTCGAATATAAGAGCCCCACCACAATGGAGATGTGCGACGTTATCACCTATGTGATCGAAGATCGGGATTCCAACGGCCCGTTCGGGGCCAAGGAAGCCGGACAGGGGCCGCAGTTGCCGGTTCCTCCCGCGATCGCCAACGCGATTTATGACGCGGTAGGGGTTCGCATCGACGAGGTTCCGATCACACCCGATAAAGTGTTGAAAGCGATTCGGGCGAAAGCCAAGGGGCAGGAAGGCAGATACGGGCCGACTGTATTCCCGCACTGCGACATGCCCGCACCGATTTTTGTGCCGACGCCGGAAGAAGGCGGCGACGGCAAGGCGGTAGAGCGCCAGCCTGTTTTGGTGTAACCCCCTATGAGGCTAAGCAGGATCTAGAATGCTGAGACTTCCCAAATTTCGCTATCTGCAACCCAAGACTTTGGCCGAGGCCGTCCGCATGATGTCGGACGAAGGGCCTGACGCGGCGTTCGTAGCCGGCGGCACGGATCTCTATCCCAATATGAAGCGTCGCCAGCAGGTGCCGAAGGTGGTGATCGGGCTGGCGCAGCTCAAGCAACTGCGCACCACCAAGGGCAAGCCAGCCGAAGGAATGGTGCTGGGGGCGGGTCTGACGCTGACGGAGGTTGCGGAGGACCGCCGCATTCAACGTGCGTATCCGGCCGTGTCGAAGGCCGCCGAGTTGATCTCCACGCCGCTGCTGCGCAACATGGGCAGCATCGGCGGAAATCTGCTGCTCGATACGCGCTGCAATTATTACGACCAGAACTACGAGTGGCGCAAGGGAATCAACTTTTGCATGAAAAAGGACGGCGAGATCTGCTGGGTGGCTCCCTCGAGCCCGCGCTGCTGGGCGGTGCAGTCGAGCGACTCCGCCCCGGTGATGGTGGCCATCGGCGCGAAAGTGAAGCTGATTTCGAGTTCGGGAGAAAGACTGCTGCCGGCGGCGGAGCTCTACAACGATGACGGAATCCGCTACCTCAACAAACGGCCTGACGAACTCCTGACCGAGATCCACCTGCCGCCGACGAACGGCTGGCGAGCGACGTATTGGAAGCTTCGCCGCCGCGGCTCGTTCGATTTCCCGGTTCTCGGCGTGGCCACTTGCCTGAGCCTGGCGGGCGATGGGACGGTGGAGAACGCCAAAATCGTTTTGGGCGGTGTTGGTTCCCATCCCATTGAGGTGACGCTCTCGGAGAAAGCGATTATTGGGAAAAAGCTGACGGAAGAAACGATCCATGACGCCGCGGAGGCGGCGTACTCGCCTGTAAAACCTCTCGACAATACGGATTTCGCCATGTATTGGCGCAAACATATGGCGCGCTATTACGTCGCCTGTACGCTTCGAGAACTGGGCGGCCTTCCGCAGGGTTTGCCGCATCCGGAAACCGAAAATAGCGTGCCGGCCCTGCGCGTATTTTCGAGCGGTCCCTTTTCCTGAGCCTTCCGACGCGAGGTCCATCACTACACAAAAGATTTGGACGTTTCCTTATTGGGATGGCGGCATCTATCGGCCATGCTTATTTGACGATCGGCCATTTTGCTTGGTAAGCTCTGCGCCGTCTCGACGACGCACCAACACAATTTCGGCTGCACCGACAGAGGGACTACCTCGAGCATGGTCGACAAAATCAAGTCAGTTTCCGAAGTCGTTAGCACGATTCCCTCAGGAAGCCACATTGCGTTGGGCGGCTTCGCGATTGCCCGCAACCCAATCGCGGTTGTCCACGAATTGATCCGGCAGCAGAAAAAGGACCTGACGCTTTCGCAAGGAGTTGTGGGGCTCGACACCGATTTACTGGTGGGGGCCGGTCTCGTCAGCCACCTGATCATGGGTGGAGGGTCGCTGGACCGATTTGGCCCCGCCCACTCTGTGAACCGCGCGCGCGAAACAAAGTCACTACGCTGCGAAGATTATACGAGCCTCTCAGTTTGCTTTCGCTATTTGGCGGGAGCGCTGGGTCTCTCTTACATGCCCATCAAGTCGTTGTTTGCCTCCGAGATATTGGAGCGATTAGAGGCGGGGCCGGGCGCCTCGGATGTGAAGCGATCGAAGTGTCCCTTCACCGGGGAAGAGTACGTCCTGTTGAGGGCGCTCGAGCCGGACGTGTCCATCGTTCATGTGCAGATTGCGGATCGCGATGGAAATTGCCAGATCAACGGGGCTCGCTGGGGGAACGAAGAGCAAGCTAAGGCGGGGCGCCGCTTGATTATCGTGGCGGAACAGATTGTTCCGACCGAGTTTATCCAGCGGTCGCCTGAGCGGACAATCATACCGGGACACCGGGTGGAGGCGATCATTCATCAACCGTTTGGCGCGCTGCCAACCTGTGTTTATGGTTGCTACGACTACGACGCCGATCATCTGCGGCTGTACGTAAAACACGCGGCGGACCCGGGGCGCTTCCAAGAGTATTTGAAGGCCTTCGTTTTCGGTTGCCGCGACCATTGGGAATTTCTGGGAAAACTCGGGGGGCTGCCGCGAATGGAAGAATTGAGAGCCGATCCCATCTCAGGTTACTGATCGGGAAGGCAGAGCGCAGCGTAGAAAGGACGGATCCGCTCGATGCAGGTGACCGAAGGAACGAAAGACAGAAATGCACGGTCCGATATCCGCGCCAGCGAAATCATGGCGGCCGCCGGAGCCAGAGAACTTCATGACGGCGAAGTGGTCGTAGTCGGCCTTGGATTGCCCGAAGTCGCAAGTGTGCTTGCCAAACGCACGCACGCGCCAACTCTCGCGACTCTTCTCGAGACTGGAGTGATGAACCCGCGCCCGAAAGACACGCCGGTGGGATTGCCCGACTCCCGAGCGTTTTGGGGAGCGACGTGCTTGAGCGGATTCCTGGATGTGATGGGTATGAACTTGCATCGAGGTGTCGTCGACGTAGGGTTTCTGGGAGCTTTGGAGCTGGACCGGTACGGCGACATCAACACGACGCTGGTGAAAGATGAGTCCGGGAAGGTCAAGTATGTGAATGGCAGCGCTGGAGGGAATGATGTCGCCTCGCTGGCCAAGCGCGTGATTGTGATCATGCGCCATGAGAAAAGAAAACTTCCTCTCGCCGTGGCTCACCTCACAAGTCCTGGCTTCGCAGGTGGGCGCAGCCGCCAGGAATTGAATTTGCGCGGAGGCGGGCCCAGCCGCGTGATTACGGACATGGCTGTTCTCGGATTTGACGCGAAGACACATTCGATGTCGCTGCTCTCGTTGCATCCGGGGATTCGAGTGGAAGAGCTGGTAGAAAATACGGGATTCCCATTACTGATCCCGAACGAAATTCCCACGACGCCCCTTCCCAGCGCCGAGGACTTGCGATTGCTACGCGAGGAAATCGACCCGAACGGCGTGCATTTGAAGTAAGGGGCGGTAGACCTTATCGGCCTGTCATTGCACCGAAAACGACGATTCCCACTAAGACGCGGTCCATCCGCGCAGGAAAGCCGGGAGCGATTACTTGATTTCGGCGTAATCGAGGTAGTAGCGGTGCAAGTCGGCGACGGTCATTTGTCCTTTGCGGATCTGGACGGCTGTTGGGTGCGCGCCGCCGGTCGAGGTGACCCACACGGTGTCGCCCGCGCGAAGGTCGGAAAGCTTCAGAGGCTTGCCGTTTTCGTCGAAGTACTGCGTCTTGGGAGTCGCGTTCAGCAGCAGAGTCACTTCGTCGGGTCGCTTCACGAGAATCTCGGACTTTGACTGATCCAGCGAAGCAATAATGAAGAACTGTTCGCCCTTGGCGTTCGTCTTCGCCGTCTCCACTTTTGTGCTCGCCGGCACGGGCACGGTTGCGGCCGTCGGCGGGTGCATGCCCGCTTGACCGTGAGGCCTCATCGTTTGTCCGGGGGCGGGCGCCTGCGCCTGCGCGCTTCCCGCGCACGACATTCCCAGCAGCGCCGCGAGAACCAGCGCCGCGAGCCACGAGCCTGCATATCGCAGCGTGCTTCCAGCATTCATGCGAATCTTATTCATATCGGAGAGCCTCAATGGGGTCGAGCCTGGCAGCCCGACGCGCCGGATAGTAGCCAAACACAATGCCAACGCCGGCGGAGAAAACGACGGCGACGACAACGGAAAGCGCTGAAACCATCGTGTTCCAGTGCAACACGTTGGAGATGATGGCGGATGCCACCATACCGAGAGCGATTCCGGCCAGCCCGCCAAGCGAGCTCAGCACCAGCGCCTCGCTGAGGAATTGCGCCTGTACATCCTCTTCGGTTGCGCCAACCGCCATGCGCACGCCGATCTCGCGCGTCCGCTCCGTCACGGAGACCAGCATGATGTTCATGATGCCGATGCCGCCGACGAGGAGCGAAATCGAGGCGATGCTGCCGAGGAGAAGCGTCATCACCAGCGAAGTGGCCTCCGCGGCTTGCGCCATTTCGTTGGGGCTACGGATGATGAAGTCGTCGTCTTCCGTGGGACGCAGGTGGTGGCGCTGGCGCAGAAGAGCGGACATGCCCGCCTGTACTTGCGGCATGGCCTGCTGCGAAGCAGTGGAAACCATGATGAGCTGCACCCAGCTGATGCCGGAAATCTTTTTCTGGACCGTCGTATAGGGCATGAGCATCATATCGTCCTGATCCTGGCCGTTGCTCGACTGTCCCTTGGCCAGTAGCACGCCCAGAATGCGGAAGGGAAGGTTCTGCACGCGGATCATCTGCCCCACGGGATCCGAATCGCCGAACAGCTGCTGCGCCACCGTATTTCCGAGTACGCAGACGTTCGCGGCCATGTTCACATCGCGCTCCGAGAACATACTTCCCTGGACGACCGGCCAGTTGCGAATCTGCGTGATGTCCGCGGACGTGCCGTTCGCGCGCGTCGACCAATTCTGGTTACCGTTCACGACCTGCACCGAGGATCCTACGATGGGAGAGACCGCCACGACGCCAGGAACGTGCGCAAGAATCGCGTCGGCGTCGTCGGCCGTGAGGCTTTTGGTCGCGCCGTTACCCATGCGCACGCCCCCGCTGTTCACGCTCCCGGAGAAGACCATCATCATATTGTCGCCGAGAGCCTGAATCTGCTGCTGCACTTGCGCGGTCGCGCCCTGGCCGATCGCGACCGTGCAGATCACGGCGCCGACGCCGATGATGATCCCCAGCATCGTCAGGATAGTCCGCATCTTGTTGCGCGCCAGTGCCCGCAGGGCTACTCGAATGACTTCTCTCGGATTCATCGTCGCACCTTGTAACGCATTTGCCTGTCTCGACTAAGCCGGCTCAAAACGATCAGCGCCCCCGCGGTCCGCCCGGCGGCCCGTTGCCAAAACCCGGCGGCCGGGCGCTTCCGCTCGCGGCGCCGTTCGTTTGCTCGGCAATCACCAGGACGTCTCCTTCATGCACATTTCCCTGAATGAGTTGAGTGTTGTTGTAGTCGGTGATCCCAGCTTGGACTGCGACAGGAATCATCTGCTTCTTGTCCGGTCCAAGTTTCCACACCACTTGCCATCCGCCGAGGTGAGTGGAGGAAGCTTCGCGCGAGATGTTGTATTGCTTGTACAGCGCCTGTATGTCCTTCGTCGTTATGGACGACGGCTTGAAGGTGAGCGCCGGATTCGGGATCAAGACGGCGTTCTGCGCATTGCCCGTCGGAATCGTGACGTAGGCGGTCTCTCCCGGCAGCAGCCTTTCGTCAGGATTGCTGAAATCGATTACTGTGTTGTAAGTCACGACGTTTTGTACAGTCGTTGGATTAAGGCGTACCGTGCTCACCCGGCCGTGAAACTGCTGGTTCGGAAACGCATCGACTTGGAACGTCACTGGCGCGCCGACCTTGATATTGCCGGTGTCCGACTCGTCGATCGCCGCGTAGACCTGCATGCGGGTCAAGTCCTGCGCGACGGTGAAAACCTGGGGCGCCTGGAGGGTCGCGGCGACGGATTGGCCGACGTCGACGTTGCGCGCGACGACAGTGCCATCGATCGGCGAAATGATGGTGGTGTATTTCAGGCTGGTCTCAGAAGCCTTGAGAGCGCCCTGCATCGAGGTGACTTGCGATCTCGCTTGGTTGAGCTGCGCCTTGGCTTGATCAACCTGGGCCTGCGCCGCCTGGACATCCGCGTTGGCCTGCCCGAGGCTCGATTGCGTCAAATCGTTGGAATCCGCTGACACAATTCCGGATTGGTAGAGGTCCAGCGAGCGCTTGGCCGTCGCCTGTTCGTATTTGACGTTGGCCTCGACCTTGGCGAGATTCGCTTCATCGACCTGGACATTGGCCGCCAGGGTGACCAGATTCGCCTGGGCGTTTTCGAGGTTACCGCGCGCCTCGGTCACCTGTGCCTCATAGATCGCCGGATCGAGTTGAGCGAGCACCTGCCCGCTGTGGACCTTTGTGTTGTAGTCCGCGAAGATGTACTCGACGGTGCCGGAAACGTAGGAGCCGACGGGCACCGTAGTCAGGGCGTTGATTGTCCCCGTGGCCTGCACGCTGGCCGTGATATTGCCTGTGCGAACTTCGGCCGTCGTAAACTTCGGGTCGTTGGCCCGGCTTCTGGCATATGACCAGCCGGCTATCACCACAATCAGAACAGCCGCACCAATCAGGTACAGCTTCTTATGCTGTCGATACGATTCTCTTAGCGACATGAACCTCTACCTTCGGGATTGGCGGTCACGATCTAGCAGTGATCTGTCTAGTTTCTGACTCTTTACACCAGCGCTGTGGCCTCTCAAGAGTAAAGACGCATGGCCCAACCAATTGGTTTCTCGACTTCGTCACTCGAACGTAGTCTGGAGTCGTCTCCCAGGGCCGCCGAAGGCAAGCCGTGTTAGAGTGGGCGGCTCGTATCTCAAGGGAGGGGAAGTGGCGTATCGCGATCTGCGGGATTTTCTGCGCAAGCTGGAAAAAGAGGGCGAACTCAAGCGCGTGTCGGCCGAGGTTGATCCGGTGCTGGAAATCACCGAGATTTCGGACCGTGCGGTCAAGCGGGGCGGCCCGGCCCTGCTGTTCGAGCGCACAAAGGGCTCGCGGTTTGCCGCGGTGACGAACCTGGTTGGCACCGAGCGGCGCATGAATCTCGCGCTCGAGGTGAATTCTCTGGACGAGATCGCGGGTCGAATTTCGTCGATTCTGGACATGCAGTCGCCACAGGGCATTCTGGACAAGGTCAAAATGCTTCCCAAACTCGCCGAGCTTGGCTCCGTTTTCCCCAAGACGGTGCGCAACGGGGAATGCCAGGATGTGGTCCGCATGGATGGCTTTTCGCTGCTCGATTTTCCCGTCTTGCAATGCTGGCCCCAGGACGGCGGCCGCTATATTACGTGGCCGATGGTCATCACCAAGAATCCCGAAACAGGAAAGCGCAACGTGGGCTGCTATCGCATGCAAGTCTTTGATTCGCGAACCACGGGTATGCATTGGCAGACGCAGAAGCATGGCGCCGAGCACTACCGCAGTGCGCTCTCGAAGAACAGGGGAGGGAAGCTCGAAGTGGCCGTCGCGATCGGCGCCGATCCGGCAACCTGCTTCTCCGGGATTTTGCCTGTGCCGCCCGATATGGACGAATTCATGTTTTCAGGCTTCCTGCGGCGCGAGCCTGTCGAGCTGGTAGCGTGCAAGACGGTCGATCTTGAGGTTCCGGCGAATGCGGAAATCGTGCTGGAAGGGTACGTCGAATTGGGAGAAACGCGTACAGAGGGCCCTTTCGGCGACCACACGGGCTTCTATTCGCTCGAAGGTGAGTATCCTGTTTTCCACGTGCAGTGCATCACGCACCGCAAGGATCCGCTCTACCTCACGACGATCGTCGGGCCGCCTCCGCAGGAAGATTATTTCATCGGCCACGCGATCGAGCGGGTGTTCCTGCCCGTGATGAAGATGCAGCACCCCGAGATTGTGGACGTGGCGATGCCCGCCGAGGGGATTTTCCAGAACTTGATGATTGTTTCCATCCGCAAGAGCTATCCGGGGCATGCGCGGAAGACGATGAACGCGATCTGGTCGCTCGGGCAGGCAATGTTCACGAAGGTTGTGGTGATCGTCGATCACGATGTCAATGTGCAAGACTCGCGCGAGGTGGTGTGGAAGGCTCTGTGCGCGATCGATCCGGAGCGCGACATCCAGTTCGTGATGGGTCCGGTCGATACCCTCGATCATGCGGCTCGCCGGCAGGATTTCGGCTCGAAGATGGGAATCGACGCAACACGCAAGTGGCCGGAAGAGGGCTACACGGGCCGCTGGCCGGACGAAATTAAGATGGATAGTGCAACAAAAAAGCGCATCGACGAGCTCTGGGCACGATTGAAGCTGGATCGATAGCACTTCGAAGTGCTCCTCCGGGCAGTCCTCTCTAACCAGGAACAAAAGGCAAAAGCGAAACTTCCCGCCCCAAAAGCGCTTTCCGGGGCGGAAAGCGAGCCCGCGCGTCCCTCCCCGGGCATGTCCAAATGTGCACCCTGTCCTATGGGCGGGGTTTTACCAGAAGCACAAACTTGAAACATGTTGATTGACAGTCTGCGGCGCGGGATGTGATAAACGGTCCACGGGGAGCGTACCAGTTCTATTAGTACCGTAGCTCATTCCGGGGTGTGGCAAAGGGGCCTGAAGGGTTGGGGCGAAACAGAAACAAAAGGCGCGGACGCTGCTTTGGCGAAAGCGCAGCAAAAGGGTGATGCGGATTCGTCCTGCGAAATGGAACGAACTGAGGAGTGAGGGGCCGCACGATGTTCAATCTCGGGAAAACCAAGTCACTAATCGGTCTGGATATCGGATCGAGCTCGGTGAAGGCCGTCGAGTTGAAGAAGGCCAAAGACGGTTATGAGCTGGTGAGCTTCGGGCTGGAGCCCTTGGCTCAGGATACCGTCGTGGACGGCGCCATCATGGACGCCCCTTCGGTGGCCGAGAAGATCATCTCGATCTTCGACTCGCAAAAGATCAAAACGAAAGACGTCGCGACATCTGTTTCGGGACACTCGGTGATCGTGAAGCGCGTCAGCATGCCGCTGATGACCGAAGAAGAGCTCTTTGACCGTATCCAGGCCGAAGCCAGCCAGCACATTCCCTTCGACATTGCCGACGTCAACCTCAGCTATCAGCTGCTCGAAGCCACCGAGAACCAGATGGACGTGCTGCTGGTGGCCGTCAAGAAGGACAAGATTCTGAACCACACGAACGTCCTGGCGCAGGCGGGGAAGACGCCGATGGTGGTCGACATCGATGCCTTCGCCTTGCAGAACGCCTTCGAGGTCAACTACGAGCCGGATCCTTCGCAAGTGGTTGCACTATTGAATGTGGGCGCGAGCGTAATGAACATCAACATCATTCGCGGCTGGACGCCCCTCTTCACGCGCGACGTTTCGGTCGGAGGCAATCAATATACCGACGCCCTGCAGAAGGAACTCGACCTCAGCTTCGAGGACGCCGAGAAGCTCAAGATGGGCGGAACGCACGCCGGCGTGAGCGAGGAACAGCGAACTTCGATTCTGCGCTCGGTTTCCGACATTTTGATACTCGAGATTCAGAAGACTTTCGACTTCTTCCGCGCGACGGCGAGCGGCGAGAACATTCGCCGGATCGTGGTGGCCGGAGGGACGGCGCGGGTGCCCGGTTTGCTCGACCTGCTCAAGGAAGAATTCGCGATGCCGGTCGAGGAGCTTTATCCGTTTCGAAAAGTCGCCATCAACCCCGCGCGTCACGATGAAAGTCAGCTTCGCGAGTTGGCGCCGCGCCTGGCAATCGCCATGGGGCTGGCGCTGAGGAGTTTTGACACGCCATGATCCGGATCAACTTACTAGGCCAGGCTCGTCCGAAAGCCGCGAAGCAGACGGTGCCTCTCGAGGCTACCGTGCAGATATTGCTGTTCGGCGCGGCGGTTGTCGTAGCGGCTGTCGTTCTCTTCATTGTCTACATGTCGCAAAGCAGACAGCTCGATCAGACAGAAGCCCGCATTCGCGATCTGCAGACAGAGAAAGCCAGTCTGCAGCAGATCAAGTCCCAAGTAGATACGTTTGAAAGCCAGAAGGCCGTGCTCCAGCAGCGGATCGACGTGATCGAGACGCTCCAGAAGAATCGCAGCGGGGCGCAGGACCTGCTCCAGATGGTGGCCAATACGGTCGTTCGAGTGGACGCGCTCTGGTTGACGTCGATAACAAGAACTGGCGATTCGCTCGATATCGAGGGTGAAGCGGGATCGATCAATTCCGTTGCGAATTTCATTACAGAATTGAAGAGAAGCGGCTACTTCACAAACGTCGAGATCAAGGACGCCAAGGAAAACGACTTACGCCCGGCGGTTCAGACATACAGTTTCTCGATGTCTGTGACGATCTCCCCGCAGCAGAACGGTGCAGCCACAACCCAAGCGACGGGAGCGGTTCAGCCGCCTCCGCCCGCGCGGAAGGGAAGGAGCTAGTCGATGGCCACAAGTTTCCGGGACTGGCCCTGGCCGTTACAAGCCCTTGCGTCGGTGGGCCTGGCAGTTGTGTTGATTCTGGCCGGACTCTACATTCCCGGCCTACCCCTTGCGAGCGTGCGCGGGCAGCTCGAGAGCAAGCAGGCGGAACTGAAGCCGCTCGAAGCCGAAGTCGAGAGTTTGCGCGTCTACAAACAGCGCCGGGCGGAGTTGCAGACCGAGATGGACGCTCTGCAGAAACAGCTTGCAACGCTGCAAACCATCGTGCCGGAAGACAAACAGACCGATGAGTTCATTTTGATGGTGCAACGCGCCGCCCTGAGCTCGGGCGTCTCGATCCGAATCTTGACGGCGAAGCCGGTCGCGCAAAAGCCTTACTACTTCGAGATGCCGTTTGATGTAGAGGCGGACGGCCCGTACTACTCGGTGCTCGACTTCTTTTCCAAGCTCGGGCGCCTCTCCCGCATCATCAACGTGGGCGATCTGAAGCTTTCCGCAATAGAAACGAACACGAACGCCAAGTTCCGGTTCGTGCCCGGAACGTCGGTTACGGGAACGTTCACGGTTACGACGTTCTTCACAAACCCGGCTGAACAGGCAAGCGCAACAACGACAAAGGGTGCGAAGGGCGCGAAGAGCGCGCCGGCAAGGCGATAGGGCGAGACGATGAGACTTGCAAAGGCAACCGCGAACCTGGTGGCAGCGCTGACTATCTCACTGTGCTTGATTCCCGGCGCGTGGGCGCAGATGACGGCGGTCAAAAGAGCGAAGGCGGCACGGAAGGCCGTCGCGTCAGCCCAGAAACAGGCTGTCCCGAAGCCCGCCGCCGCACCGACTGCCGCACCGGCTGCCGCCCCGACTGTGGCGATTCCAGCCACGCCGTCCGAGGAATCGGTGGATGCAGGCACAATCAATATGGAGGGCAAGCGCGATCCGTTCGTGCCGCTGGTTTCAGACAAAAAAGACACGGGTGCGGCGCACTTGCCGCCGGGTAAGGCCGGCATTGTGATCGCATCGGTGCGGGTGGACGGGACGGTGAAATCCGGCAATGGAATGATTGCCGTGGTTTCGAATCCCGATCAGCGCGTCTATTTCATCCGCGAAGGGGATCAACTGTACGACGGTGACGTGGAGAAGATCAGCTTGGATGGAGTCACCTTCAAAGAGAATTCGAAAGACGCATTTGGCCATCCAGTCGAACGAATCGTGACGAAACGAATCTACGCGAGTGCAGGAGAGCAGCAATGAGGATCATGTGGCGGGGGTGGGGGCTCGGTGCGCTGATAGCGGCCGGTCTAGTGCTGTCGAATGGAATGCCGGCCGTGGCAGGCGACGCGCCGGTGGTCCATGTGAAGGCGGAGGTGAAGGACGGTGCCGTGAGCTTGCACGCCGAAGCCAACGCGCCCTTCGAGTACACTACCTACCGTCCGAGCGCGAGCCTGTACGTGCTCGACCTGAGTGGCGTCTCCGCCGGAGATGCGGCTGGCGCGCGCGTCGTGCCTTCCGACCTCGTGAAGAGTTATCGCATCACGAGTTATTCTTCGGGCGCCAAGCCGGTCGTGCGCGTGGAAATTTTGATGGCCCAGGGCGTCGACCTGCGCCTCGAACGCAAGGACCCGGAAGATCTCACTTTGTTGGTATCGCGTGCTTCTGCGGAGCCAGCGTCCGTGACTACGCCCGCGAAGTCGCCGGCAATGGCTCCCGTTGCGGCCAGGGCTGCGGACATAACTCAGGAGAACGGAGTTTCTCCCTCGATCCGCCAGATTCACCTCACTCAGGATGCCGGCCGTACAGAGGTCAATATTTCCGGGTCGGGAGCGCTGACCTACCACGCAATGCGGCTCCACAATCCCGATCGGTTGGTTCTGGATTTCGCAAATGCGTGTCTCAAGACTTCCGAAAGCCATCTTGCGAGCAATCTTGAGCCGGTTCGCGAAATCCGCTTTGCTCAGTTTACGCCAGAAGTTTCGCGCGTCGTAATCGATCTGCGCGAGCCGGCGGCTTACAACATCGCCCAGGACGGGGATACGGTCAGCGTATCTTTTTCGCCCGAGGCGGTTTCGCCCGGCGCGGCGCAACCCGATTCGTCGGACCAATCGACCGGCGTGTTGAAGATAAAGGCACCGGCGCCAAATAAGCCGGCTCCCTTGCAGCATGAGACTTCCGCGACAAAGCCCGGCGAGGTTCCCGCGCCGGCTGCTGTGTTGCCGGTAGCGTTGACGAGGACCTCGGCGGCTCTCGCGATGCCTGCGGCGGACACTAAGGCAGCATCGTTCAAGCCTGCCGACGAACCAGTCGCGACAGCTGCACCCGCTGCGCAGTCGAGCGCCGCGCCGGCCGCAGCTCTCGCAGGAACTACGGCGGTTGCCCAAGCTCCCGCACCGGCTCCCGCGACGGCCAAGTTTACGGGCGAGCCCATTTCGGTGAACCTGAAGGATGTGGATCTGCGCGATTTCTTCCGTCTGATACATGAAATCAGCGGGCTGAATGTCGTGCTGGATCCGAATGTGAAGGGATCGCTGACCATCGTTTTGGATGACGTGCCATGGGATCAAGCCCTGGACATCGTCCTCAAGAACAACGACCTCGATAAGCAGCTGGATGGAAACGTCCTGCGCATCGCGACGCGGGCCACCTTGCAGAAAGAGGCGGAAGAGAGCCGCGATCTCGCCAAGGCACAGGCCGAAGCCGCCGACGTAGTCACCACGACTCGCGTGTTGAGCTACGCGAAGGCGACCGACCTCTCGAGTACGCTCAAGCAGTTTCTCTCGTCGCGCGGCGACATCATTGCCGACGATCGTTCCAACACGCTTATCATTCGCGACATTCCGAGCACCTTGCCGGTGCTCGACAACCTGATTCGACAGCTCGATCGCAGGTCGCAGCAGGTCGAAATTGAGGCCCGCGTCGTTGCGGCCAACCGCTCGTTCTCGCGCGAAATCGGCAGCCAGTTTGGCATTTCCGCGGCGGGAGGAAACCCGACAAGCTTCTTGAGCGGTGCGACCTCGGCCGGGACCAGCCCGATCATTCACTTTGCACCGATTCCTCCAGTAATCGTCTCATCCGGCTCGTCAGGAACGACCACTTCCGGCTCCATTCCTCTGAACTCGAACCTGCCGGCCAGCGCTCCGACGAGCGGCTTCTCCTATTCCTTCGGGACCAACAACTTCGCGCTCGACTTGATCATCACCGCGGCGGAGGAAAAGGGTGTCGGCAAGCTGTTGTCGAAGCCCAAGATAATCACGCAGAACAATCAGAAGGCGAGCGTAAAGCAAGGAACCAAGATTCCGGTTCAGACGGTCGTGAACAACACGGTGTCGGTCCAGTTCGTGAATGCGGTTCTCGAATTGGACGTCACTCCCCAGATTACGGCGGATGGCACGATCTACATGGACGTGACGGTCGAAAACGATCAGATCGATCAGGGGATACCGCGAATCGAGGGTATCCCGGCGATCGACACGCAGTCGGCGGAAACGAAGGTCACCGTCAACGACGGCGCGACGGTCATGATTGGCGGAATCATCGTCACCCAGCAACGCACCGATATCCAGCAGGTTCCACTGTTCGGGAGCGTTCCGGTGATCGGCAATCTGTTCAAACACACGACGGTCAGCTCCTCTTCTCAGGAATTGCTGTTCTTCCTGACGCCTCGGATTCTCCCGAGCTAAGCTTGGGCGGAAGGATCGGGGGGAGGGGATCGGCTGCCTGACGTGGCGGCGAAATCGGTAAAGCAGAGTTCAGGCCGGAGCGGGTTCGAAGAACGAGCGAACCGGCTCCGGCTTTCGTTTTCCACGCTCGGAGTCGATTCGATTCTCATTTCGCACCTGCCGAACATCCAGTATCTCTGCGGCTTCACGGGCAGCGCAGGTTTGCTCCTCATCGACGAATCCCAAGCCAGGCTTTTCACTGACAGCCGCTACACGTTCCAGGCGCGGCAGGAAGTGCACGGGGCGCGCGTCCACATCGCAAAGCAAGGTCTGCTGCGCGCGGTCGGCGAAGAGTTGAAACCTCAGCGCCGCCGGCGCGCCGTGGCCTACGCGACCGCCCACACAACGGTGGCTCAGAAGCAGACGCTCGAGGCAATTTCGCGGGGCAGGGTGCGGTGGACGAGCGATGAGAACGTCGTCGAAAAGCTTCGCGCGGTGAAGGACGCGGGCGAACTCGCACGAATGCGCGACGCCGCGCATCTGATCAGTGGCGTTTTTCGCAGGGTTCTGCCGCTCATTCGCCCGGGGACCTCCGAACTCGATCTGGCCGCCGAAATTGAATACAGCATCAAGAAAATGGGCGGGTCCGGCCCTTCGTTCGAGACAATCGTCGCCTCAGGCCCGCGCTCCGCCTGGGCCCACGCGCGTCCCACGCCGAAGCGTCTGGGCAAAAGCGAATTGGTCGTCCTCGATCAGGGTGCTATACTCAAAAATTACTGCAGCGACATGACGCGGACGGTGTTCGTTGGGCAAGCACCGGCCAGGATTCGGCGAATGTATCAAGCGGTCCTGCAGGCCCTGGAAGCCGCGAAGCAGGTGATCCGGCCCGGCGTCAAGGCTGGGGACGTGGATCGGGCGGCGCGACGGACCTTGAAGCGATTCGGCTTGGCCCGTTATTTCACGCACAGCACGGGCCACGGCCTCGGCATCGAAGTGCACGAGATGCCGCGCCTTGGCAAGGGCGAAGAGACGTTACTCCAGGAAGGGATGGTCGTGACGGTTGAACCCGGCGTCTACCTGGAAGGGCTTGGCGGTATCCGGATTGAGGATGATGTGGTTGTAACAGCGCAGGGCGCTGTGGATTTGACGACAGCTCCGCGGGATTTCCTCGAACTCTAAATGGCGAAGAAAGCGAAAACTGAATCTGGCGCAGGTGCGCACGCTGAAGGTGTGGACTTCGTCGAAGTCAAGCGCCTCCTCGCGTTTATGCAAGAGAATGGGCTCGAAGAATTTGAATACGAGCGCCGGGGCGTGCACATCCGCCTCAAGAAGGCGTCTGCCGCGTCAGGTGCGCCCGCCGTAGCCGCAGCGCCGCCTGTGGCTGCTCCGGTAGCGGCGCACGCTTCTGCCGCTGCGCCGGCGCATGATTCAGCCAAGCCGGCCGGCCCTTCGGCGGATGTCCATCTGATCAAGTCGCCGATTGTGGGAACCTATTACTCCGCGCCGAGCCCCGAAGCCGAGCCTTTCGTTACCGTGGGCGCCCGCGTGGAATCGGGGCAGGTGCTCTGTATCATCGAAGCCATGAAGCTGATGAACGAGATCGAATCCGATGTCGCGGGCGAGGTCGTCCGGATCCTTGTCGAGAATGGGCATCCGGTCGAATACGGCGAGCCGCTCTTCGGGATTCGCACGCAGGGCAAGAAATAGCTCGGGCCAGACGCGGCGAGGCAGAACGGCCGCCGAATTTCCCGCACCTGACACATGTTCAAAAAGATCCTGATTGCTAATCGCGGTGAGATTGCTCTGCGGGTTCTCTCCGCCTGTAAGGAACTCGGCGTCCGCACTGTAGCCGTCTATTCGGAAGCCGACCGCCACGCGCTCCACGTTCGCTTTGCCGACGAGGCAGTCTGCATCGGCCCGCCGCGCAGCGCCGACAGCTACCTGAATATTCCGCATGTCATCAGCGCCGCCGAAATCACCGACGTCGACGCGATTCACCCGGGCTACGGTTTCCTCTCCGAGAACGCGAATTTTGCCGAGGTATGCGAGGCCTCGCACATCACGTTCATTGGCCCATCGCCCGACGTGATTCGCATGATGGGCGAAAAAGACCGCGCCCGCGCCGAAATGGCCGCAGCGGGTCTCGCGGTGATTCCCGGCAGCGCCGGAGTGGTGCCCGATGAAGAGGCCGCGAAGGAAGTCGCGGCCGAAGTCGGCCTTCCTCTAATGATCAAAGCAGCCGAGGGAGGCGGCGGACGCGGCATGCGCGTCGTGCGCACCAAAAAAGAGCTGATTCCCGCGTTTCAGACGGCGCGCTCCGAGGCCGAACAGGCCTTCGGCAGCCCAAACGTCTACATGGAGAAGCTGATCGAGCATCCCCGCCACATCGAGTTTCAGGTGATGGGCGATCGCCACGGCAACGTGATCCACCTCGGCGAACGCGAGTGCACGCTCCAGCGGCGCCACCAGAAGGTCCTCGAGGAGTCGCCGTCAACCGTTCTCGACGCGGCCACGCGCGAGCGAATCGGCAAGCAGGTGATTGACGCCCTGCACAAGGTCGGCTATTCGAGTGCCGGGACCGTCGAATTCCTGCGTGATGTCACGGGCGAGCTCTATTTCATCGAAATGAACGCGCGCATTCAGGTCGAGCATCCCGTCACCGAGATGGTGACGCAGGTCGACCTCGTGAAATCCCAGATTCGCCTCGCCGCCGGCGAACGCCTCGACGACGTTGTCGGCCCGTTCCAGTTTCACGGCCATGCGATCGAATGCCGCATCAACGCCGAGGACCCCGAGACGTTCCGTCCATCTCCCGGCCACATCACCGCCTTTCGAGTTCCCGGTGGCCCGGGCGTTCGCGTCGATACGGCCGCCTACTCGGACGCCGTAATCCCGCCCTATTACGATTCACTCGTCGCCAAGCTCGTCACGCACGGCCGCGACCGCGCCGAGGCGATCGTGCGGATGGAAGGCGCTCTCGATGGCTTCGTCGTCGAAGGCATCAAGACCACGATCCCGCTCCACAAACGCATTCTCGCCGAGCCGGATTTCCAGGCTGGAAAGTTCGACACGCACTTCCTCGACCGGCTCACCGGCACAGCAGGGAAGTAATCGGGAGAAAGCTTGTTCCCAGCGCTCTACGCGATCATCGATCCAGCGTTCGCGCCCGAGCCCTCGGTCGATTTTGCGCTCAAGCTGGCGGACGCGGGCGTCGAATTGATTCAGCTGCGCAGCAAACGCGCGACGGCGCGAAAGCTCCGCGACGAAGCGTCGGAGTTGGTCGCGCACCTGTCGCCACGCGGTGTCCGCATCATCGTCAACGATCGCCCCGACATCGCGGCGATGGTGGGCGCAGGCGGCGTGCACGTCGGCCAGGAAGACCTGCCGGTCGAAGAGACGCGCCGAATCTGCGGCCCCTCGCTCTGGGTAGGCATTTCGACACACAACATCGAGCAATTTCGCGAGGCCACCCTCACTTCGGCGGATTATATTGCCGTGGGGCCTATCTTCCCGACGGCTGCAAAAGACAATCCCGACCCTGTCGTCGGCATCGACTTCGTGCGCGCCGTACGGCGGCTCACGCCGAAGCCGATTGTGGCGATTGGCGGCATCACTGTCGCGACTGCCGCAGCCGTTTTTCGTGCCGGAGCCGACTCCGTCGCCGTGATTCGAGATTTGCTGTCGGCCCCCGATCCCGTCGGTCGCGCGCGCGAATATCTGGAAATCGCGGCCCGCTGTAAGGTGTGAATGTAGCGCCGCGGTCTTTAGCGCGGCATCTTCGCCTTGGGAAAGCGCCGCATTCGTAGAGGGCGGCTGTAGGCGTCCATATGTCGCAACAGGCGCAGAGCACCGGAACCCCCACCGCTCGGCCCTCCGCCGAGCTCGTCAAAGGCCTCGGCCTGTTCGATTCGACGATGATCGTCGTTGGGTCGATGATCGGCTCAGGCATCTTCATCGTCTCCGCCGATATCGCGCATCAGGTCCAGAGTCCCGGCCTTTTGCTCGCGGTCTGGCTCGCTTCTGGCGTCATGACGCTTGTGGCCGCGCTCAGCTATGGTGAACTGGCCGCCATGATGCCGCATGCGGGCGGCCAGTACGTCTATCTGCGCGAATCGCTCGGCGAAATCTGGGGCTTTCTTTACGGCTGGACGATGCTGCTCGTTATTCAGACGGCCACGATCGCGGCGGTCGCCATCGCCTTCGCTAAATTCACAGGCGTGCTCGCGCCGTGGTTTTCACCCGCGCACTGGATCTGGAAGATCGGCACGTTCGGTCCGTGGCACCTGTGGTTCGGCGAACTCGGCCCATACAACGTCGGCTTGAATCGCCAGAATCTTCTCGCGATTCTGTCCATCGTCCTGCTGACGTGGATCAACACGCGCGGCCTGCGCCTCGGCAAGATCGTGCAGAATATTTTCACGGTAACGAAAACCGGCGCGCTCGCCGTCCTGGTCATTCTGGGATTCTGGTTCACGACCGCCGTCGCGCGCTCCGCGAATTTCATCCATTTCTGGCGCAACGCAGGGTGGCACACACTGCACGCCTATCCACCCGACAATCCCACATGGATGGTCACAACCATCACCCTGATGGGAGTCGCGATGGTCGGTTCGCTCTTCTCGATGGACGCCTGGAACAACGTCACCTTCACCGCCGCCGAAGTGAAGAACCCGGGCCGCAATCTGCCGCTGTCCCTTGCCATGGGTACAGGACTCGTCGTGCTGCTCTACGCGCTTGCCAACGTCGCTTATCTGCGCGTGCTCCCGCTCTCGGGCAACGCGCAGGGCGCGACGCCCCTGGCCCGCGGCATCGAATTCGCAGCCGATGGACGCGTGGCCACCGCCGTCACACAGGTGATCTTCGGTCCGGCGGGCGCGATCCTTATGGCGCTCGCCATCCTGATTTCCACCTTCGGCTGCAACAATGGCCTCATCCTTTCCGGCGCTCGCATCTACTATGCGATGTCCAAGGACGGCCTTTTCTTCCGCTCCGTCGGCACCGTGAATCGTTTTCACGTGCCCAGCGTCGCTCTCGTCGTGCAGTGCGTTTGGGCATCGGCACTCTGCCTTTCGGGGACGTACAGCCAGTTGCTCGATTTCCTGATTTTCGCCGAGCTGATTTTCTACATCCTCACGTTGCTCGGGCTTTTCGTCCTGCGGGCGAAGCGCCCGGATACGCCGCGCCCGTACCGCGCGTTCGGATATCCGGTTTTGCCGGCGCTCTATTTCGTGATGGCAATATTTCTCGAAATACAGCTCTTGCGCTATAAACCACAGTACACTTGGCCGGGGCTGATCATCGTCCTGCTGGGGCTGCCGGTGTACGGCCTATGGGCTTGGCTGGGCAGGCGGCCCGCTGAGTCCTAGTGCAAGCCTGAAGAGCAGGAAACAATCGTCGGGTCACGAAGGGCGAAGCGCAAACGCATCTGAGTTCTTGGGAGGGAAATCCCGAATGGGAAATCCATTGCTGGCGACGAAGCCGCTGAACGTGATCATGGCAGAGGCTGCGGAGGAGCACGAGCATTCCCTGAAACGCGCGCTCGGTCCAATCAACCTGATCACGCTCGGCATCGGCGCGATCATCGGAGCCGGCATCTTCGTCCTCACGGGGCAGGCAGCCGCGCAGAGCGCGGGACCCGCCATCGTGCTCTCCTTCATCCTTTCGGGCATCATCTGCGCGTTCGCGGGCTTGTGCTACGCGGAATTTGCTTCCCTGATCCCGATCGCCGGCTCAGCTTATACCTACGGCTACGCCACCCTCGGCGAAATCTTCGCCTGGATCATCGGATGGGACCTGATCCTTGAATACGCTTTCGGCGCCGCCACTGTCGCATCTGGCTGGAGCGGTTACGTCGTCAGTTTCCTGGATGATTTTGGCATCCACGTCGGCCCCAAATGGCTCGCGACGCCGGGCACGCAGATGGTCTTCTACAAAGGCCACTGGGCGTCGATCGGCTCGGTGCAGCCAATGCTGAAGGCTGCCGCCATCGACGCGTCCACGCTTCCGCATGCAACGGGCGTGTTCAATCTGGTCGCGTTTCTCGGCATCGCGGTAGCCACCTACATCTTGATCGTCGGCATCAAGGAGTCGGCCAATTTCAACTCCGCCATCGTGATTCTCAAAGTGGCGATCGTCCTCGTCTTCATCGGCATCGCGGGAATGTACGTTCTCCGCCATCCGGCGCTTGCCGCCGCCAATTGGCACCCGTTCATTCCGCCGAATACCGGCAAGTTCGGCGATTTCGGCTTGTCGGGCGTGGCGCGCGGTGCCGCCGTGATCTTCTTCGCGTATATCGGATTCGACGCCGTCTCCACAGCTGCGCAGGAAGCCAAGAATCCGCAGAAGGACATGCCGATCGGAATTATCGGCTCGCTCGTCATCTGCACGGTTCTCTATATCCTCGTTTCCGGCCTCCTGACGGCCGTCGTGCCCTATACGGCCTTGAACGTGGCCGATCCGGTTGCGATCGGCATCGACGCCACCGGCGTGCGCTGGGGCAGCCTGCTCGTCAAGGCGGGCGCCGTAGCGGGCCTGGGCAGCGTCATGCTGGTCATGCTGCTCGGCCAATCGCGCGTCTTCTATTCCATGTCTCGCGACGGTCTTCTCCCGCCCTGGGCGGGCGCGATCCATCCGCGCTTCCGCACACCGTGGATCTCTTCGATGGTCGTTGGCGTCGCGGTGGCAATTTTTGCCTCGCTAATCCCGATTGGCGATCTGGCCGTTCTCGTCAATATCGGCACGCTTCTCGCGTTCGTGATCGTATGCGCCGGCGTCTGGATTCTTCGCCGCAAGCGCCCCGATCTTCCGCGGCCCTTCAAGACGCCGCTCGTGCCTCTGGTTCCGATTCTAGGCATTCTCACGTCGCTCGCCGCGATGCTGAGCCTTCCGGCCAAGACCTGGTGGCGCCTGCTGATCTGGCTCGTCATTGGTCTCGTCGTGTACTTCTCCTACGGGCAGAAGCACAGCAAGGTGCGCAAGGCAGCTGCGGACAGCGCCCGGTAAGGTATCCCTAATGTTCCTTCGACTGAGGTATGTTGACCGAGGAGGGCCGAACGTCTCCGTTTGGTTTCGGCGCCTCACGCATTGCCTATGAGTCGAATTTCATCGCGCCGCTTCGCCGTCTGGTTCCGGCACATGTCGCTGCTCGACCGGGTCGCGGCGGCGCTCCTCGTCGTATGCGGGCTGGTGCTGGCCATCAACCGCGCCTCCGGCCGTTCGCTCCCGCTCACTGCCCTGGTGATCTTTTTCGGTGTTGCCGCCGCCGCTTATTTTCTCGTGCGGCTGATTCTGTTTATCCGCGCGAAGGGAATGTGGGCGCTGCGGAATCGCCTCATCGTTGCTTATTTTTTCATGGCGGTTGCGCCCGTCGTGCTTCTGTTCGCGATGGTGTTCGTTGGGGGGTACCTTCTCGAGCTTCAGATCGGCGCGCACCTGCTCCGCGACGACCTCCAAAGCCGCAGCGCAATCATTGCAACGGATACGAATACGATCGCCGCGGCGCTCACTCGCGAGCCGGGCTTGAAGCCGGACAAGCCGGTTGCTCCCAACTCGACGGCGGTCGTGGACCCCGTCCTCTTGCGTCCGGAAATCGCCAAGATTATCGCCGCGGCTCAGGCGGAAACGCCGGGTCTCCTCGTCGTCTTGAATCACGGCGAGCAGGTCGTGCGTGAAGCTCATGGCAAGCAGTTCTCCGGCTTGGCTGAGTTCCGCAATCGGCTCTGGTTTGCGTCGGCCGAAAGCATTCCGGTTCCGGGCGGCCGCGCGACGCTACTGTCGGTCGCTCCGATCACGCCGGCCGTGCTCGACAGTTTGCCGTCGAAGCTCGGTCCCATCGGCCTCACCCTGCTCAAGCCCGCGCCAGACTCTTCATCCGGGGGAATCACACTCGACGGCACCCATTACGGTTTCGGCGAGCAGATTGCCAGCGACAAGCGTGCGCTTGCCCCGGCTTCGTATCCGCTCGATCTGCACATCGACGGATTCGCCACGCTCGAGGCCGTGCGCGCGGATTTGGGCTCCGAGGTGGAAGATCTGCCTGTGTTCGCCCACTTCTCGCTGCGGATCTCGGAGGTCAATCGAGACCTCCTGACCTCGGTGGGTGCGCTCGGTTCGACGCTCGTCCTCTTTCTCGAAGCGGTTGCCGTGGTCTTTCTCCTGCTGGAGATCGCGGCTCTGGCCGTCGGAATTATGCTGACACGCACCATCACGAGTTCGGTGGCGGGTCTCTACGATGCCACGCTCCACGTTCGCCGCGGCGATTTCAGTCATCGGATCCAGGTCCGCCAGAAAGATCAGCTTGGCGCCCTCGGTGAGTCATTCAATGAAATGACCGGCTCGATCTCCGAGCTGATCGAAGAACAGCAGCAGAAGCAGCGTCTCGAGCACGAAGTTTCCATCGCGCACGAAGTTCAGCAGCAGCTCTTCCCCAGCGTTTTTCCCTCCATACCCGGTCTCGAGCTCGCCGCAATCTGCCGCCCCGCCCGCGTCGTCAGCGGCGACTACTACGATTTCATTCAGCTCGACTCTAGCCGCGTCGGAATTGCCGTCGCCGACATCAGCGGGAAGGGAATTTACGCGGCTCTCCTCATGGCCAGTCTGCAGGCGGCGCTGCGCAGCATGGCGGTGTCCGACGGCCACGGATGCACGGCCGATCTCATCTCCCGCGTCAACGCGCACCTTTTCCGCAACACTTCCGAGGACCGCTACGCGACCCTCTTCTACACGGTTTACGATTCGGATGCCAAAACTCTCACCTACACCAACGCCGGTCACCTCGCTCCCCTGCTCGTTTGCGGAGGCTCGAACGAGGTACAGCAACTCGAGCAGGGCGGCACGGTCGTGGGCCTCTTCGAAAATCCCGGCTACACGGAAAGAACCGTCGAAGTGAGTCCCGGCAGCGTGCTGGTGGTCTTCAGCGACGGCATCACCGAGCCGGAAAACGTCTACGGCGAGGAGTTTGGAATCCAGCGGCTCAAAGCCGAAGTGGTGCGCCAGAGGGATTTTCCCGTCGAGACCCTTGCCAAGAACGTGATTTCTGCGGCGGAGCAGTGGGCGGGCACGCCCGAGCAAGCGGACGACATGACCGTCGTCGTCGCCCGCATGGGATAGCTCGGTCCGGACGTATTCTCTGTTGCAGTTGTTTATACTGAACTCAGCCATGAAGATTCTCACCGCCGCCGAAATGAGGGAAGTCGATCGCCTCACGACGAAACGCTACGGCGTTCCAAGCCTCACCCTCATGGAAAACGCCGGCAAAAGCGTCGCCGATTTCATCGCCTCGCGTTTCCCGGATTTCAAGCGTCGCCCCATCGTGGTCCTCTGCGGCAGAGGCAATAACGGTGGCGATGGCTTCGTCGCCGCGCGCCATCTCCTGAAAATGGGCGCGAACGTCCAGGCGTATCTCGTCGGTGACCCGCGCGAACTAAAAGGCGACGCCGCCACCAATCTCAACCGCTGGAAGAAAGCCGGTGGCAAGCTTTTCGTCGATCGCCCCGGCAAGCCAACCGTTGCCGCCGAATTCGCCGATGATGCGCTCGTCATCGACGCACTGCTGGGAACCGGAGTCCGCGGCCCGGTCGAAGGTCGGCTCGCCGAGGTGATCGCGAACGTAGATCATCACGAGCCTGGATGCGAGGTTGTGGCAATCGACATCCCGTCGGGTCTGCAAGCGGACACAGGCGAAATTCTAGGCCCCGTCGTGGTCGCCGACTACACGATCACGTTCACGGCACCCAAGCCCGGCCTTTTGCTAGGCGCAAGCGCGCAGCATGTCGGCGAACTTCTCGTCTGCCCGATCGGCTCGCCGCTCGAATTGATCGAGGAGACAGGCAAAGGCAATCTGCGCTGGAGCGAGCCGTCCGAGTTCGCTCGCTTCGCCGCTGCGCGAAAGCCCGAAGGCCACAAGGGCGACTACGGCCACGCGCTCATCGTCGCAGGATCGGTCGGCAAGAGCGGCGCCGCGGTCCTCGCGTCATGGGCGGCGCTGCGGGCAGGGGCCGGGCTGGTCACGGTCGCAACGCCAGAACCTGTCCTGCCAATCGTCGCCGCGCACACGCCCGAAGTGATGACCGAGCCGCTCGCCGCCACCCGTGCCGGGACCATCTCCGAGCGCTCGCTCGAGGGCAATCTCTTCGGAATGCTCCTGAAGGGCAAGCGCGCTCTCGCGATCGGCCCGGGGCTCACGACGCAGGACGAAACGCAGTCCTTCGTGCGCACTGTAGTGAAAATCCATTCGGAAATCCCCATCATCCTCGACGCTGACGGCCTCAACGCCTTCGCCGGACGCGCTGCCGAGCTGAAAGATCGCAAAGGCCTGCTCGCCGTTACGCCGCATCCCGGCGAAATGTCGCGCCTCACCGGCCGCACAACCGAGGAAATTCAGTCCAATCGCATCGAGATCGCCATGAAAGCAGCCGCGGATTGGAATGCGATCGTCGTCCTCAAAGGCCATCACACCGTGATCGCCGCGCCCGGCGGTTTTGCCTACATCAATTCCACAGGCAATCCCGGCATGGGCACGGGAGGCACCGGCGACGTCCTCACAGGCATGCTCGCTGGATTGGTGGCTCAGTATGGGAGAGGCTTAAACACCGCGGGCTACGCGCAGCTCATAAGCTTTGGCGTCTATCTCCACGGCCTAGCGGGCGATATCGCCTACGCCGATCACGCTGGCGCGCCACTGATGGCGTCCGATCTCATCCGCGCACTTCCGCGCGCCTACGCCCAGTTTTACGCCGAGTGCGCCCGTGCGTAGCGCGAAGGCAGGGTTGAGGTTTAAACGTAGCGCCGGGTCCTTTAGCCCGGAATGGTTTTCGGCAGATTTCTATGAGGCATGCATCCGATGAGTTTGAAGCGCGAAATCATCACTCACTCGTCGGACGAAACAATCGCGCGCGGTCGCGAACTCGGCAACGCCCTGAAGCCGCCGGCCCTGATTCTGCTCTCGGGCGATCTCGGGGCAGGGAAGACGACGCTAACGAAGGGCATCGCGAGCGGCCTCGGCGCAGCCGACGAAGACGAAGTCACCAGCCCCACATTCACTCTGGTCCACAAATATGATCGCGGCGTGCGCGTCTATCACGTCGATCTCTACCGTATCGGCGATTCGCACGATCTCGACACGCTCGGCCTCGAGGATGTATTCACCGAGCGCGCCATCGTTATCGTCGAATGGCCCAACAAGCTCACGCTGCGCACCGATTGGCCCATCGTGCGCATCCACCTCGATCACGTCGCGGAAGACAAACGCCGCATCTCGATCGACGACCCCGCCAACATCCTCCTCCCGCAATTCACCGAGTCTATTTAACAGTCGAAGCGGCGCTAGCAATTCCTGTCATTCCGAGTGGAGCCTCACGCTCTTGTCTTTCCCGCGTCTTGTGCGGGCGCGAGGCGCAGCGAGGAATCTGCTCTTTTGTCGCGCGGCTACAGCCCCATGATGTGGAATCCGGCGTCGACGTAAATCACGTTGCCCGTCACGCCGCGCCCTAAATCACTCCCGAGGAACACCGCCGTATCCGCAACTTCCGCGATATCCGTATTGCGCCGCAGCGGCGCGCGCTGCGCCGAAATCTCCAGCATCTTCCCCAGGTCCTTCACGCCGCGCGCGGAGATGGTCTTGATCGCGCCCGCCGAAATCGCATTCACGCGAATGTTGCTCGGCCCGAGCTCGCTCGCGAGATAACGAACCTCCGCCTCGAGCGCCGCCTTCGCCACGCCCATAATGTTGTAATTCGGCACCACGCGCGTCGATCCGAGATAGGTGAGCGTCATGATCGCGCCGCCGTCCGTCATCAGCGGCGAAAGCGCTTTTGAAATTGCGAGCAGGGAATACGCGCTCACGTCGAGCGCAAGCTGAAATCCCTCGCGCGATGTGTTGACGAACGGCTGGTTCAGATCTTCGTGCTTTGCCGCCGCCAGGCTATGCACCACCACATCCAGCTTGTGCGCCGCAGCCTTCAGCGACCCGGCCAGCCGGTCGATATCCGCCTGTTGCTGGACCTCGCAGGGAAAGAAGCCCGTGGCTGCCAGTTCCTTGCCCAGTTCCTCGACCGTCGGCTTCGCTCGTTCATTCTGATATGTCAGCAGCAGGTTCGCACCCTCGCGCACAAACGCCTGCGCGATGGCGTATGCGATGCTCCACTTGTTCCAAACTCCCAGGACGATTGCGGTCTTGCCTTCCAGTAGTTTTGGCATGGCCCGACATTTTACCTGCAATCGCCGCCTTCGAGCACGTCTTCGATTTCGCCCGGGGGGATTTTCGCGGCGCTATCGAAGCAGCCGGATCATCTCGCGAATCAAGTCGCCCAGCCAAGGCAGCAGCGCCACAAGCGCTCCGATTACGGCGGCCACTCGCTTTGCGCTGGGGGTGCTGCCCGCCGGGCGGCGGGCGCCAGGCTGGTGCAGCGCGCAGAATCCTCCCTGAAGCGCCCTGCGGCTGCAACGCTGGCCCGCAGTGCCCAAATAGAGGCACGGGCCGTAGTCCGCGTTGCCGGCGAGGGCCGTCGGCATCCCGGCACGCTCCTCCTCGGAGCCCTCCGAATAGTCCTCGAAGTACTCGGCATTAACCCTTAGGTCTCGCTCCATTGCTCCCGCTTTTCGGCTCGGATAAAGTGAAAGTTCGTCTGCCAGCAGGTCCCGAATGACAGAGACTCGAATCGATACGTTTGCCGCCAGTCCGGCGCCGATCCGGCTTGAGCCGTATTCCGCCGAAATCCGGCTCCCCAAGCTGGCGGTTGGCCTCGACAACATCCATTATGACGTCTTCCTCAGCCCCAAGTTCGTCGAGTTTACCCGCAAATACCTGCTCGACCTGATCCGCCAGACGGTCAACATCACCCTGCATTACAAGCAGGACTGGGAGCGCGAGCGCAAGCACCGCGCCGGCCAGCCCGAGCACGCCGCCTTCCGCAAAATCCTCACGGAAGTGCTGCAGCAGTCGGTGACGCGCGCGAAATTCCAGCAGTCGATCGAGCCTGATATCCTTCACCGGCTCGCGCTCCTGAAATTCATCGGCCAGGAAACCAGCAACCAGTTCTCGAGCATCCTGGTCGAGTGCAAGGACTACATTCGCGGGCGCGGCGAGGTCTTCGAGCACAGCGAGCAGGCTCACGTGCTGCGCGCGAAAATTTCGGAGCTCCAGGCCGACCGCAAGAACGTGATTCGCGAGGTGGGCAGCACGCTCTGCCGCATCTGGCGCGAAGTCGAAGAAAACACGATCGCCAAGACGCGCCGAGCCCTTTTCGGCGAAGACTTCGGCGAGACCTACGAGCTCCTGCAGAATCGCCTGCTCTTCGCCGAAAACGGCAACGACGACCACCTCTTTCTCGAGCACTACGTCCTGCTCGGCAATTTCATCAACGACCCGGACCGCTTCGATGTCTTCGACGCGCAGCTCCTCGATTTCGTCCGTGAGTACGTTCTCTCCGGCGACAACTCCGAGGATCTGGCCAAGGCGCGCAAGACTCACGAGCGCTTGCTCGAACAGGCGCGCCTGCTGCGCTCCGAACTCGCGCGCATCGAGGAGGAACAGGAAGAAGCCGCCTCCCGCGCGGGACAGAACGATGAATCTTTTCCGTGGCTCTTCAAGCGCAAGCAGGGAGCGTCTTCCGGCGCTCAAGGAGAGATCGAAGATCTTCGCCGCAAGTCCGCATCTCTCGAAAAGAATCTCGCCGATCTCGCCCCGCAAATCGAAACGGCCAAGCAGCGAATGGACTTCCTTGCCGGCGAGCTTCAGAGCCGCCTCGGCGATTATCTCAACGAGCCCAGCAACGCGCGGCGGCTTTTCGACGCGCAATTCGCGCATTCGGGGTCCGGCGGCGCGGCGGGTGCGTCCGAAGCCTGCGCTCGCCTGCTCGAAGAATGGGTGCACCGGCTCGAGGAGCGCGATCTGCTGATGCACGCCCTTGCGGGCTACGAGCTCCGCAAAATTGCGTCCGATTACTCGCCGCCGATCCACTTGCAGCAGCTGAAAAAAGCGCTCGTGAGTCGCGACGAGGCCAAACGCGTCGAAGCGATTCTCGAGCAGTTTCCCGCGCGCAAGATCTCGATGAAGAAACTCGATGAGTCGTCTCGCGCGATTCGCCGCCGCAGCCACGAAGAGACGCTCGCGGTCTGCCTGCAATTCGCTGAAGACTTGATGCGCCTTCGCCGCGACCGCCGCAACTACCAGCAGGTCGCCGCGTGGATGGAGCAGATCAATCTCGTGCGCTCCGAAAAATCGCGGGAACTCTCGCGCGCGAATAAGAGCCTCTACGAATTTCTGCACCCGGACGAGGGCCAGGTCGCCGACGATCCCATCGTCAACCACGTGGTGATCAAGGCCGACGTTCGCGGCTCGACCGGCATCACGAAAGATCTCCTCGCGCGGGGCATGAATCCCGCTTCGCACTTCAGCATGAACCTGCACGAGCCCGTGAAACGCATGCTCGAGCGCTACGGCGCCGCCACCGTCTTCATCGAGGGCGACGCCATCATTCTCGCCATTTATGAGACGGAAGCGACCCGCGCCAGCCGCCGCGCCGTCGCGCGCGCCTGCGTCCTTGCGCGCGAGATTCTCGCGGTCACGCAGGCGTACAACCTCCGCGCGAAGACGAGCGGCCTGCCGCCGCTCGAATTGGGCGTGGGCGTCGCGTTCCAGGATTCCGCGCCTTCGCTCTGGATGGACGCTGACTCGCGCATCATGATCTCCCGTGCGCTGAATCTTTCCGACCGCCTTTCGAGCTGCTCGAAGATGGCCAAGCGCCTCTTCAAGGAGAATCCCGCGCCCTTCAACGTCTACCTGCTGCAAACGCTGATGGAAGATGCCGTCGAGGACGAAGGCGAGGAGTTGTTGGTGCGCTACAACCTGAATGGCATCGAGCTCAACGAGGAAGGCTTTCAGAAACTGAGCGCCGAAATTTCGCTCGCTCCCATGGGCGGCAATTTCCCGCTGCCGTGGGGCAAGGAACGCGTCCAACTCTATTTCGGCGAAGTTCCGCTGGGCGAATCGCTCGAGCCGATCGTGATTCGTAAGGGATTCGTCCGCCAGTTGCTGCCCGGAGCGAAAGTCGGCGCGCAAGGCACGCGCCCGTTCTACGAAGTCTGCACCGATCCCAAGCTGCTGGAGCTAGCCCGCAAAAGAGTCGGCACGCCCAAAAGCTGAAATTACGAAATTCGAAAATCGAGATTCGAGATTCGAGATTCGAGATTCGAGAAACCTGCCGCGCGGCACATCGAAAAGCTGAAATTCGAAATTTGAAAATCGAAATTCGAAAAAGCGTGATATGCGCTTAGCGCAATCCCGCAGCCTTGGGTATAATCACCCGCCGCGCGCGCTTGCTTGCTGCATCCGTCGAATCCCAAAAGAAGAATGCCGCGCTGAAGGCCGCGGCGCTACATTAAAATCTTAACCATCGGAGGCGAAAGGGGTCCGGTGACCCTCGTGGCCTTCAAAGCCATTGATTCTGTCCTTCGCGGCCAGAATGGTGGGTTCGACTCCCACACGCTTCCGCCACATCCTATAGGTATGGCGCAAGTTACAAAAAAACGAGGCGGCAAAAGGCGGCATCAACAAACGCGTGTCCGGTCCATGCGCGATTTTCAGCGACACGAGTGACAACCGGACTCGCGGCGAAGGTGCCACCAATGACACCTCATAAAATACGGTGCCCGACTGCGTTAGCGCCTGCCTGAGCCCCTGTGCGGCGTGGACCGTCCAGCTGCACGTGAAGTTTGCGTCTCGCGTCGCAGTAGCTGGTTTTCGACCCTGTTCGTCGCTTAATGTTCCCTTAGCGTTCCCCCGCTGCTGGGTTTTTGAGTGGGGCCTAACGTAGGAATATGTGATCGGATTGTCCAGAAGGCGCTACTTGGGCGGGCACTCGCCTTTGCCGAACGTGAGGTCGACGGTCAAAACCGAAGTGTCCGCTCCATTGATCGTCACCGCGTTGGTGCCGACCATGCCTTTCGCGCGCCCTCGACAGGAGGTTTGGGCGCGGATTGTGTAACGGGCGCTGACGAACAAATTCGCCGAATAGGTGTCGGGGGCAAGATTAAACGGGAACGGATCTTGCCCTTCGCTGGCCGCGACGATCACCTGAGGCGGATAATAATCGGAGGGTGTTCGGCCGTTCCAGTGTAGTTGCACTGTGATCTTTCGGGTTGGAATCGGGTCCTTCACGTGAATATCCGCATCGGAGATCTGCTGGCCGTCAGACAGATGGATTGCCGTGGCATTTTGGGCATTCGTCGCGCCAAGATAAAACGTCCGCTGGAACGGAGCATCTGGGGACGTGAAGTTCTGACGATTGAAAACCAGCACGTAGTCCCCGGGCGGCAGGTGACGAAACTTAAACGGCTTGCCGTCAACCTGCGAGGCGAAATACCCCTGGCGATCGAGTGCGAACAGATCGGCGCGATACAGCTCAACGGACGCGCTGGGGACGGGCTTTCCATCCGGTCCCACCACGTAGCCGCGAATCTGGCCAGTAGGCAAAGCATAAAGTTCATAGTCAAAGGACGAGTTGCGGGGCAATTCAAAGGGTGATGGCGGCTTATCCGAAATTCTGTCGCCGAGCGCGAGATCCGGCGGCAAATCGGCGGAAACCTGATAGGTTCCGGGCGGAAGCCGACCAAAGGTGTATACGCCGTTTTCGTCGGTTTTGGTTCTATAGGTTTTTGTTCCCGACCGAAGGCGGACGACAATGCCGGGTGATCCCTGCTCGTAGCTCTCACCCCAGGCTAGAGTCTCGGGGAACGTGCGCAATAGCATTCCGTATACTGGGGCGACACGCTGGCCATTCTTCTCGGCGCGGACCTGTTCGAGAGTCGCTTGCGCATGTTTCAGCTCTTGGGTGAGACCGCATCCACGGGCGAGGTGGAATCTCGTCCCGTCGTTGTCAATGAGCGTATACGCGAACACCAGATACTGTTTGCCCATCTGGAAGCCGGTGAAGCTCATGCCTGCAACAGCCTCGACAGCGAAGGCGCCACCGGTTACGCCCTTGAAAGCCTCCGTGACGTGAAGCTGGTACGTGCCCCCGGTTGCGCCAGTCACCGTGCCGACGAACACGGCTTCGTTTGTTTTGAGCAGGATGCTCGGACCCGGCGCTGGAACACAATCCTGCGACCACGCCGACGGCAGAACAGTCGCGAACAGCACGAAAGAGACTAGGATGCGGCGAAACATGGAGTTATCCTCCTTCTGGCCCCTCACTGCTGCGGAGTGAAGCCCGTCGGTGATGTGGGCGAAATTCGAAGCTTTGGTGGCGGGCGCGCGTCTCGCGAGCCACGAGCTTCGGCGTTAGGCGAAATTTCGAAGCCAGCTCGGCGGTGACGACACAGCCCCGCCGCACGCCCCTGAAGTGCGCCAGGCTTGCAAACAAGCGAGCTCGGTCACAACAAGCGCCGCATAGTTCCGCATCTTGCGTCGCTTGCGCGCAAAGAACTTCCATGCCGAATCGAGGTGACCGATTTCGGTTCAAGTTCGGTTCAGTTCAAGAAGTATCGCATGTTGATGGCGGATTCCGCGATTTAGTGCAGCTGCAGGAGCTTTGTCAACGTCTCGTCGGCGTTCTTCCTGACGACAGGGTCTGTCGTCTTTTCGCGCATCTCAAGGACATAACGGACCGCAGTGTTCACCGTCGTCCATGGCATTCCTCGTGGGCCCTCGATTTGCCAGCCGCGAGTTCCCGAAGGCTTCTTACTGACTATCGTCTTTCCATCAGAACCATACATCACGTTGTATCCTGGAACCAACGTGAGGTGGTACATGATTCCCGTCTTCATGTAGGGAATCCTGGGCGGCGGTGTGTATCGCAACATTGAGTCGATTTTCCCGGCGGCGATGTAACCAACACCGACGTCGGCGCTTTCGCCCCTCACAGTGATGGGGCCGGCAGCCCAGTCGTTGGACATCACCTGAAACGAGGAGTTTTCGGGCGGCGGACCCGTCTGAACATAGAATCCGGACGTCTTTTCCCAGCCTTTGGCAGTGAGGAGGTCACCTTCCGTTGCGCTCATCCAAAGTTCATTCACAAGATCGCCGGGGGATGGACCTTCAATCGTCGCTGGCGATTGCCCTCGTGCGGCGGTAGCCGCCACGAGAAAAATTACGATAACAATGATCGAAGGGCGGCATGCATGATTCCGTGTTTGTCCCATGATTCGTACCTTCATTGATGTGGGGCGTGAGCGCTAAAGGATTGGGTTTGTGCCCAGGCCTGACGCCGGGCGAAATCGCCGTAGGTAAAGTCGGTTCCGCCGGGCAAGCAACTGGTCGAACCTGCTCCACCTATCACACCACGTTACTTATACGGTGCCAGGCGCGCGATCACATTATCGGCTTTCTGCCGTACGAGAGGATCCCGAGTTTCATCGCGTCGTTGAGTCAAATAGCGAATGGCGGCTTGTGCGGTCACGCGCATTTCCCGTGGCTGCGCTCCCTCGATTTTCCATTCGGGCTCGCCCCCGCTCTTTGCGGGCTCACCGGTCTTCGTCTCGGTTAAGATCAGTCGATACTTGTACATTGACCGCGTCTCCGCTCCGCTGGCGGAGGGCGTAAAATCCATCGACGGACTTACGCGCCCTAACTCCTCGTAACCAACGTAAAGCTCGGCAGTATCTCCCTTGACCGCCGCCTCGCCCACGCCGTAGTGCTTGGCGATTATCACGAGGGCGTTCTGTTGGGGCGGTTGTGTCGATTGAACGAAAAATGCGTCAGCCTGCGCCCAGCCCTGAGGTGTCAGGCGCATTCCTTCGACATCGATGTCGACGAATTCCGTCACGACATCCTTTGGAGACTTCCGAGAGGCAAGCAGCGGCACTGAGAGCCCTCCGACGGCCGCGAGAAAAATTATGCTTCTTGACAATGACAAGCTTCGTTTCATCATTCGGTCTCTCCCTCAATGGGATTGGAATAAGATCGGCTTGGGCTTGCGACCCGGAGGGCCGACCGGGACCATATACACAGGAAGATCGCTTGGGGCTGCCGAACGAACCCACATCGTTTCATGATCCGCATCCAGTGGACTGAAATACAAGCCTACGTTGTAGGCCCAAACGAGGACTTGAAGTCGCGCCGACATCAACAGGGCAATGGAATCCGATGCCACGATGTCGGCGCCTGCGTCGCAACCGTTCAAAGTGACGGAAACCCCTGATCCGAGCTGCGTGTTTGAAAGCATCATGACATTGCCGCTGTACAGATTTTCATTGACTACCGGATCCTGCCCCACAAAAAGCGCCCGATACGTCGTACCGTCAATGATCATCTTCCCGGCATGCCCAAAATAGATTACGCCCCCGTCCACGAGTCCGTTTCCCGTCAACTCGTTGTTGAAATCCTGAACCCCTGAAGCGCGGCAGGCAATCACACGGTGACCCTGGGTCTGCAAATCATTCGCAGCCTGCTGGGCTGCGAGCCCGAATTCGTATCCAACGTTCCAATTATGGCCCGGGCCGTTATTTCTTCCTTGGTCGCCCACGATGAGGAGGTAGGTCGACTGCGCCCCTGCCATCGGCGGCAGGCAACTCGGCGATGTCAACCCGCAGATTGGACAGTCTGCGGGAGCCCCGGCTAATGGTGCGGCTGCGCCTCTCGCTAGGTTAGCCGGCGAGGGGGTTCCAGAGTTAGCGATTGATGGACTCTCGTGCGTGGCGAGTTGCCGTTGTATGGAATCCGTACCTCCGCCCGATGACTGTAAGACGCACGGGCATAGTGCAATTGCGCCCCCGTTTTGTGACGGGCCTCCATTCGGAGTAGCCCAAACGCCACCCGGATCAACATCGAGAGAGAGAGCGAGCTCAGACGATCCCTGCGGGCCTTGAATCTGCCAGTCCGCGCCCCACGAGTATTGCGGTACGGCCCCCAAGGGCCCGGTGATCTGCGAACCATTTCCGTTCGTGTCGAGTTGAACGACTCCGGCTTGAGAATCGTTGATGCTCAGACTGCCGTCGGTCGCCACTGCCATGATGGACAGAGTACTCTGCGTCCCGACTTGATAGCTCCAGTTAACACTCCCTGAGGCAAGATTGAAGGAAACAACCTTGGGTCCTAGGCTTGGATTTGTGCTGTCGCCGGTGCTCTGGCCGTCAGTCGCGAAGGCGATCCCACTTGCACCGAGCGCAAGCGACGGATTGATGGGCAAGCCATCTACACCGAACACAAGGTGCTGCGGCGTGAAGGGTAGGCTGTAGCTCGCGGTGATCGCCCCCGACACAACGTATGCGGCTTGGTACGGATTTGTGGGCATGGGAGCGGTGCCGGGACTAATTGCCCAGGTGGCGAGAACTCCTCCCTGGCCATCCGGGATGATGCGCCCCGGGAAGAGATTTTCGTCCTCCGTTGTGGAGCTTAGTTCAGTTGACGTGATCGCGCCAGCCGATGTTACCTCCATCAAGTATAGAATCGCCGACGTAACTTTCGGCGGATAAGCGATTTGACGCACTTCGTATTCGACATAGGTAGTTCCATCAGAATCCACAATCGGAGCTCCAATGGGCGAATAGCCGCCTATATAGTCTCCGAGGTTATCTTCGTAGCTAGAGGGTGGGACGTATGGTGCGACTTCGACTTCCCCGGATTGGCCGCTTACGATAAACACCTCGGGCAGCCCTGACGTATTTCCCGGAGCCACTATGACGACCGAACCGTCCGGGCGAATAGCCATCTGTGGGGCGTCTGGGTAGCAGTACGACCCAGCAACCGATTGAGCTGGGTATTGCCAGACTGGCTGTCCAGTGGAGGGGTCCAAGTCGGTGATCGTCATGGGTTCCGTTTGGCCCTGCTTGCAAGTCTGATTCTCGACGACGAGGAGTCCTCCGTTTGCGTCCGGGACGGAATTCCCATTCAGAACTGGTAACTGTGCCTGCCATAACTGCTGGCCGTCAGAGGTGAGCGCCTGGACGATTGACTGGGTGCCGTCGGTGCTGGACTGAATAGAGAACATGCCTGGGCCGCCGTCTGAGGGCACCGCCTGCGCCAACTGCGCCGGAAGGAATCCAGGGACAGGCGGTAAAGTCCATAGCGCCGCGCCGGGCGGGGGGATGGTCCCACTCGGTGATATGGTAACTTGCGCTTGCGCGGAGACATTGTCCACGGTCGCCGTGATTGTGACTTGACCAGCCGCGAGAGCGGTGAGAACAGGGGAACTGTCATTGGTGATGCTTGCAAGGCTGGAGTCGCTTACGCTCCACGTTGCATCGGTTCTCGGGTAGCCGATGTTGCTGACCGCGGTGAACTGCTGCGTGCCGCCGACTGAGATGCTGGCTGTGCCCGGCGTGACCTGGATCGAGAAGGGCGCTGGTGGCGTGGGCGCATAAAGTTCGGCGTTCGCCAAGCCGCCAACCGTCTCGCCGCCGACTATCAGAACTGTTCCATCGTTCAGCAGCGTAGCTGTGTGGCCGTCGCGCGGACTCTGAAGCGAACCCGCCCCTGTAAATGTCTGGCTTGAAGGGTCGAATACCTCAGCAGTTCCCGTGTAATTGGATGCCGTCAAACCTCCCACAACAAGAGCGGTACCGTTGTTCAACAGCGTTGCAGTCTGATCCTCGCGGGCAACAGCCAGGTTCGTACTCAGCGCAAACGTCTTCGCGACCGGATCGTACAACTCCGTTCTCGCCAGGACGTACTGCGTACAACTCGGGCAGTATCCGCCTGCCACAAGCACCTGCCCAGAAGGCAGCAATGTGGCCGTGTCGTATTCGCTGGCAACGTTGAGATTACCCGTGCCTGTAAAGGTTCCTGTGGTGGGATCGTATATCTCGGCCGCTGGAGGGACTGAACCGCTCTCACTGATATCACCCCCAACGATCAGAACCGTCCCATCATTGAGCACAGTGGCAGTGTGGTTTTCGCGAGGCGTCACCATGCTGCCCGTGACCGTGAATGTGTGAGTCGAGGGATCGTACAGCTCCGAATCGGCCGGCATACTTCCACCGCCGAACGCAAAGTAGTTGCCGCCGGCAATGAGGACTTTTCCATTCTCTAGCAGCGTCGCGGTATGATTGTAGTGGCCCTCGTTCATTTCCGAAGCGAAGGAAAATGTCCCGGTTGCCGGATTGTATATTTGCGCGTCACTCAGGCTCTCAAAAGTGTAGTTTTGAGTTTCTATTAGCCCTCCGGTAACGAGAACTGTTCCGTCCGGCAGGAGAGTGGCCGTATGGTCTGCCCGACCCGTGGCGAGGCTTCCCGTCGCACTAAAGGTTTGAGTCGCGGGATCGTAGAGTTCGGCGCTTGCTAGATAATGGCCGCTGCTGTCATATCCCCCCACGATCAGCACCTTGCCGTTCGGCAGAAGCGTGGCCGTGTGGCCCCATCGGGCTGTGACCATATTGCCAACGGGAACGAAAACCGAGTTACCAACCGTCAAGCTTGTTGAACCATTGAACGATCCGAACGCTGCCTGAACCGTCGTCTGCCCCTGGCTAACGGCGGAAAGCAGCCCGGTGGAACTGATCGTCGCGACGGAAGTGTTTGAGGAAGTCCACGTCACGCCGTTCCCCAGAACCTGCTTACTGCTATCGCCGTAGATTGCGGTTGCGATGTATTGCTCCACGCTATTAATCGGCACGGACGGATTCGTTGGCGTAACACTAATGGATGAGATCGTCTCCACAGTGAAAGTTCCCGCGTTTACATCCACGCCGCTCGCGTGAACGATGAGATTGCCTGTCGTCGCGCCGCTCGGCACCGGCACGACGATCTGGCCCGCGCCCCAACTGGTCGGGGTAGCTGTTGTCCCGTTGAACTTCACCGTGCTGGAGCCTTGTGACGAACCGAAATTGGTACCAGAAATCATCACCGACATCCCGACAGCAGCGGAGGTTGGAGAGACACTTGAGATGGTTGGCGTGGGCAAGACCGTAAAACTCTTCCCGCTGCTCGCCAACCCCGCCACCGTGACTACGACATTTCCGGTTGTGGCTCCGCTCGGTACGGGCGTTTGGATCTGCGTATTCGTCCAGCTTGTCGGAGTCGCGCCGACGTTATTAAATGTAACGGTGCTGCTTCCTTGCGTCGATTGAAAGTTCGAACCGTTGACCGTGATGGAAGCCCCCACGGCCCCGGATGTCGGAGAAAGACTAGAGATGCTCGGAGTCACGTAAACGGTAAAGCTCACGCCGTTGCTAGCTTGGCTCGATACCGTCACCACGACATTTCCCGTGGTTGCCCCGCTCGGCACTGGAGCGACAATAGTCGTCGAATTCCAGCTCGTCGGCGTGGCTGTCTTCCCATTGAACTTGACGGTGCTGCTCCCTTGGGTTGATCCGAACGTGGTCCCGGAGATCGTAACGGACGTGCCCACGGTTCCAGAGGTAGGGGATAGGCTCAGAATATACGGGCTGACAGTAAAGCTCTTTCCATTGCTAGCCGTGCCCGACACCGTCACTACCACATTGCCCGTGGTAGCACCTGATGGGGCGGGAGCGACGATCTTCGTCGAACTCCAGCTCGTCGGCGTAGCCGTCGTGCCGTTGAACTTGACCGTGCTACTTCCTTGGCTCGACCCGAAGTTTGAGCCGTTGATTGTTACGGACTGTCCCACAGGCCCGGAAGTGGGAGAAAGGCTCGATATACTTGGCGCTGCCGCACGAACCGGAGCGGCGAGCGAGAGCAGGACCGCGAGGATTAGTGCTGAGCCCCAAGTCTTCGGACACATGGTAGCACCGTCTTTTCCGCTCAGCTGCGAGCGTAAGTCGCATTTCCGTTGAAGCGTGAGCGAGCTTGTATTCGATAAATATAATGTATGTCAATAGTACTTATGAGTATTTCTTCTGGTTTTGGGCGGGCCTGATTTTTCAAACCGCTTAATATCCACTTCAATCCTTTTGGCGTCGTTGCCTTTCTGATCTTGCTTGCATTACCGCGCAGGTTTTCCGCTCGTATGCCAAAAGGAGCCGAGTCGCAACTGCAATATCCCATCGAGTGCGGGATGAATTGCCGGGGGGAGTGATTCGGGGTGCGATACTCCATGAGGCGACCATGATGGCGGTTCGGTGTCCATCTACTCCAGATGCAGACTCGTGACTCCAACGTGCTAGTTTCGGCGTTGGCATAGCCTGCCAACTCTTGAAGGGGGTGTTCTCGCCCGCCATCTAGGCAGGTGTCGCGGGCTCTTGCAAATGCCTCATGCTGCGTTCAACTCACATCACCAGAGTCTCCACCTAACCTCGGTTCGCATGACGAATGCCCGACGATCTCGACATCAACAAATGGACATCATAACGCGACTAGAAGACAGCTATAGTTGACATACAGACTTCAATAGAGTACCATTCTCTGCCAGGGGAGGCATGGCATGACAGACCAATCGGAGGTTCGGTCCCTCGGCAAACAACGCAGAACTGCGCTGCGCGTGTTTTACGGCTTCGTGGTCGCTGCAATTGCCGCATTCACCCTGGGAGCCCGCGCCAGCAATTCGCAAGGCGTAATCACGGCACTAGGGATTCTCCTCGCGGGCGGGGCCCTCTGGAGCTTTGTTCGCTTCCTCCAAGCCGCAGACGCACATCAGAAACTCATCAACCATGAAGCGACGAGTTTTGCCTTTGTAGCCTCTCTGCTTCTCACGCTGGTTGTCGGTCTCTTCCAGCGGTTCGGGTTGTTCACCGGCGCGTCTCTCTCGATCCCGGCATTGATGATTGCATTTTGGAGCATCGGCCTCATTCTCGCTTCCTGGCGGTACCAATGAAGACCCGGCTTCGCGTGTTGAGAGCGGAGAAGGAATGGTCGCAGGCCGAACTCGCCGAATCGGTCGGCGTGACCCGGCAGTGCATCAACGCGATCGAAACCGGCAAGTACGAACCTGGCCTCGAGCTGGCGTTCAAGATTGCCCGCGTATTCGGCAAGAACATCGAGGAGGTTTTCATCTATCCAGGAGAGCAAGTCTCGCCCTCTTCTTGAGGTCTCTTTGAGGTAAGAAGCACCGATGTCCAGGAGTTCGCATTTTCGACTTCCCCATTTTCCTCCACAGTCGAATTCTGTTCCCCTGCACTGAGCGCAATGGAGGATTGCCATGTCCCGAGGATTTGACGGATTCGAAATCGATGACTTTCGTGATTCCGGCTTCGACTCTGGGCGGGATGTAGGCCGAGCCTCATCTTCCAATTGGAATGTTCAAACGCGTCTTTACTACATCCATCGAGAGGAAGACAGGGCCGACCGGCTCGACCAGGAAGGACAGCAGCGTTCACACGCAGAGCGCCCTCCGCTAGTCCGCGAAGAACGCGTCCAGTCAATTCTCACTCAGCGCGCACGAACCAAGTACACGGACCGGAACAAGGATTATTTCCTTCGGGATTCGGAGATTCACACGCTTTCGGAAGTTGGCAAGTTCCGCGTCGCAGCCGCGAAGGACCTGGCCGAATTGGCTTACAACGGCGACCACGCCCTGATGGAGAGCGATATCGAAAACTTGGCCCGGCAGGGCTTCGTCAGAGTCGCGACCATTTCAGATATCGAGCACAATCCCATGCAGGTAATCACGCTCACGAAAGAAGGCCACCAGTTCTTGTCTCGCGGGAAGATTCTTCGTCCGGACCAGGTTACCTATCATGGGCTCAAGAAGCCCAAAGAAGCCATTCACGACGCGGAACTCTACCGGCTCTATCACAAGGTGGCCGATGAGATCGAAGGACGCGGCGGCAGGGTGCTTCGCGTCAAGCTCGACTACGAAATCAAGCGGGAGCTCTACTCTCGCGTGGCCCGCTTTTCGGACGACAGAGGGCAGGTAGAGGAGGACCTGAAGGAGAAAATCGCCAACGAGTATCACCTCAAAGTCGTGTCCGGTGAGATTCCGATTCCTGATTTGCGAATTGAATATGTGCGCGAGAACGAGAACGAAATCCAGCGGCGCGACCTGGAACTCGCCACGGACCATTACCGCCCGCGCGGACTGGCGCAGAAGGCTCGTGCGGGCTTCCAAATCTACGCCCGGCGCGGTGATACCGACCGGTTGCGCCGTATTCGTGACGATCGGGAGCTGAGCGCGGCAATCTTCACTCTATAACCCATGAGCATCTACGAATCCCAACTCGCCGGCCTCCGCGCTTTCGGCTATACAGAAGTCGAGGCTCGTTTTCTCTACCTTGTGGCAGTGCATTCCGGGTATTTCACGGTGCGGCAGTTTCTCGATTTTGCGCGGGCCAAGAGCGGGAAACGAAATGCCCGTTTCGTCGAAAAGCTGTTTCGTTTAGGCCATGCTACGGCCCAGAGATATACACGTAGAAGCCTCGTGTATCACCTCTGTTCCCGTCGCATTTATGAAGCGATTGGCAAAGCCCATCTCCGCAATCGCAGAGAGCACGAACTCGATTACATCAAGACGCGGCTGCTCGGTCTCGATTTCATTCTTGCCAACCCGGAGGACCGTTACTTCGAGACGGCGGAAGAGAAGCGGCGCTATCTCATCGAACGGTTCAAACTCAGCGAGAGTTTGTTCTCGCCATCCAGCGAGCATGGCAAGGCCATCACGTTCTCCGAAGGATTTCCGCTGTGCGTAGCCTATCCCGCTCCCGATTACATGCCTGTGGTGACGTTCACTTACGTTGACCACGAGCACCGGAACCTTGACCGATACGTCGCACACTTGCGCACTTACAGGCCTCTGTTTCGGCAGCTACCGGGCTTTCAGTTCATCTACATCTCCACCGCAGGGGGCCTCCAGCAGGAAGCGGGCGAGCTCTTTTCGTTCCTTGTGGAAGGCAGGGGCCTCTCGGATTTAGTTCGCTACTTCGACATCCAGACCGAATGGGACAACAAGAAATACGACCTCGTTACGGAAGGCGACCTGATCTTCCGAAACCAGGCTGCCAAGCGTTTCAGCGGCGAGATATTTGACACTCTCTTCCGTCTGTGGAAGCGAAAGCAGTTGCCGAATGACCTGCGGGCAGAAGCGGAAACAAACAGAACCGCCACACAAAAGGTCCTGTTCCAAGCTGTCACCGTGCCGGGCCAGGAAGCGGTATTCGGGGACAGCAGCAAGAGATGGGGTGACGGCTGGCAAGTGCGCGGTCCTTCAGGTGCGGCTTCGGCTCCCAAGTCACGACTGGCCCCATCCCAGCCTCTTGAAAAACGGGCGGATGCGTAAATGAAACAGGTGACATCTGCACGCGGACAAAACACAAGGAAGGGCGGGAGCGACCCCACTTTGTGCAGCTTTCAGCCGCCCAAACTTTCGTGGGGTCGCTCCCGCCCGTCCCGAGCCGCTCGAGGCCGTGTTTTGTCCGCGTGCGGCAGGGGAGCAAAGAGTTTGTCAGACACGGAGTCTGACAAGTTGTAAGAAGAGCCGAAAGGAGAGGACCATTGTCGATTCTGAAAGCACCACCGAAGCAACCGAAGAGTGCAATGATCCAGGTCCGCGTAGAGGAAAGCATCAAACTCAACCTAGACAAGTACGCCGAGTTCATTGGGGCAAACCAAGCGTACGTCGTGAGCGAAGCTCTTAGATTCCTGTTCAAGAAGGACGAGGACTTCAAACGCTGGCTCGATCAGCAAAGCCGTGATGACAACCATCAACCGATCAACGGAGGAGTTCTCACTAAGGCGCTCTAAAACCCATGGAGTCTGATTCAATCCAACTCGGCATGCGCGAGAATACAGCGTCTCAAAGACTGCATGACTCGCGCGTTGCAACGCAATCGGCCACGGCTACATCCGCAAGTCTTTCGGCAGCGCAGGAGGATTTGCGAGCAGTGCGACAGTCATTTCCGCCAGCATTGGCCGCGACATCCTCGAAGGATGCCGCGTACTCCACGGCCACAGGCAGAGAAAAGAACGGAACCATCACTTCAGAGCTAATCGGGGAGGGGAAACGATCAAGCGTCGAACGGCCTTTGACCTGCGACGAGGCAGCAGCCTTAGTGAGGGTGCACCCAAAGACCGTCAAGCGTATGGCTCGGAGTGGTGAGCTGCCTGGTCATTTTCGATTCGGTCGGTGGTTCTTTTATGCGTCGGAGCTGGACTGCTGGATGCGAACAGAGTTACATTCGTCACGTCACTCGTGCCGCTAGAACAGACGAAGGAGAGATCAAGTCATGTTCAAGCGAGCACGATATCAGTTCGGCTATTTGCGTCGAAAACCTCGCAAGAGGGAGCCTGATGTCTGGGTTTGGGAGCGAAACGCTACCGGCCCGGATGGAAGGCGTAAGCGAGAAACAGTGATTGTCGGAACCATCGAGCAATATCCCACAGAAGCCCAGGCGTGGCGAGCGACTGAGTCTTTCCGCATAACGGCAAATTCCGGCAAACAAGACGAGCAAGTCTCGTTTGGCGCGCTGGCAGACCGTTACATGCGCGAAAAGCTCCCGAGGCGCCACTCTACTGCGAGCAGGTATCGTTCGTGGATCACACATCATGTGAAGCCGAAGTGGGGAGGAGTTCCGATAAGAGAAGTAAAACCCTTGCTCGTCGAGGAATGGCTTATGAGCCTCGATCTTGCACCGAAGAGCAAAGGACACGTGCGCAGCATCATGCATATCTTGTTCACATGGGCGATGAAGTGGGAGTTTGTCGATATAGACAGAATGAATCCCATGAGCCTCGTCCGAGTCGAAGGTTCCTCGAAACGTCTAAGACAGCCAAGAATTCTATCCGTCAAAGAATTCGGGCGTCTGCTTGACGAGCTGCAGGAACCAATCAAAACAATGTGCATTGCGGCGGCGTGCCTTGGTTTGAGGGCAAGCGAGCTCGTAGGCTTGCAGTGGGGCGATTTCGATTGGAAGGCCCTTGAAGTTCACATCCAACGGGGAGTTGTCACCGGCCGAGTCGATGACGTGAAGACGACGAACTCGAACAGGCGACTGCCAGTGCATCCGCACCTCGCGGAGCTATTGGTCGAGTACAAATCCGAGACAGCTCCGGGAGCTGGGAACTGCGATTGGCTTTTCCCGAGCCCCTACGGTACAGGGCGTCCGCGCTGGCCGTGGACGATCCAGCGGGATCACTTGCTACCTGCTGGAATACGTGCCGGACTAGGTCCGATCGGTTGGCACACCTTTCGGCACTCGTACTCGACGCTGTTGCGATCGTTGCAGGTGGACCTGAAAGTTCAGCAGGAACTTCTGCGGCATTCGGACATTCGTACAACTATGAACATCTACACGCAGGCGGTGCCGGATGCGATGCGAGAGGCCAACGGTCGAGTCGTCGAAATGGTTCTTCCAAGGAGAAAAGTGGGATGAGAAAACGAGGCGGCAAAAAGGCGGCATTAGCCGCCCCGACGGATGCTAAGTCCTTCCGATTCCGTCCAAGGGCTTCCTCGTAAGTACAAGGGAAATCAGCAAACAGTAATTTCGACTCCCACACGCTTCCGCCAAGCTATCCAGCACAAACGGTTACGATCGCGTTGAGGAGTTCACTCATGTCAGAGCGCACGGCGACAGCAGGATCCTCGCAGCCCAATCGAACGGATCACGTTTTCTTCAGCGTCATGGCGGCGCTCTCAGCCGCGACGATCTTGACGGGCTTTTCGCGTCCGTATTATTTCAAGGTGATCGCTGGAACGCGGCTGTTTCCGCTCTTCGTTCATGTGCATGCGGTGGTCTTCACCTCATGGCTGGTTCTGTTTGTTGTGCAAGCGGCGTTGGTGGCCCGTGGCCGCGTGGACATTCACCGCAGACTCGGCGTGGCCGGTGGTGTGCTGGCGGGGTTGATGATCCTGATCGGCTTGGCGACGGCGGTTCTGGCGGCGAAGTCCGGCTACCGAGGGGTCCCGGGACAGGAGGCTCGCGATCCACAAACGTTCCTGATTGTTCCTTTGCGAGACGTCGCGGTTTTTGCGGCATTCACAGGTTTGGGTCTCTATTTTCGCCGTAAGGTGCAGCTCCACAAACGACTCATGCTGCTGGGCGTGATCGGCGGCTTGATGCCGGCCGGAGTTTCCCGGCTGCCCGGGATGAACAGTTTCCCGCCAGCCATCGGGGGGATCATGCTGCTGTTCCTGATCGCATGTCCCGTCTACGATTTCGCGCGCTACAGGCGAGCGTACCCGGCCTATTTGTTGGGCGCACTGGTCTCGCTTCTGTCGCTCGCCCCGGTGACGCAGCGCTTGGCCATGAATCCCGCGTGGACCCGCTTTGCAGACTGGGTGATCCGCTGACGGGAAAGCCGGCGCGAGAATTTTTTGCACGGGCTTTCAAAGGCAGCCACGGATCTCCCACACTTTTCCGCCAAATTCTTCATCGCATTCGCACTAGAATGGGCCAAGAACGTCCTACCGCAGACGTGTCGATTAGAGTGTGCCCCCTTCGTTTATTTTCATGATGTTACGGACGTTTCTAATCGCCAAATGTCGATTAGAAAACAGTGATTCGCGAGTGGTGATTGGTCAGTAGTGAGACCGTGGAACGGGCGTACAAACGCAAGACTACGGCCGTTCACCGCAGAGGCGCAGAGTACGCAGAGAAAGGCTAGCGGGCGCCGGTATTGCGCGACCCGAGAGCATTGCAATGGCTGGAAGAGCCTCACCCCGGGAAAGCCGGGTGAGCAACGCCAACGTCAAGGCCCCGAATCAAAATCCTCTCGGATCGAGATGCTGACCGTCGCGAATTTTCAAAGAGCGTTTCGGCCCTCGCCGGGAGGGCGGGCGGCTTTCGTCGCCACATCCACACTGGCATGTTGAAACGCGCGATTCAAGCTGGCCGCGAGTACAGGATTGGGCCGGGGACGCGGTCCTGTCCGTTTGGCGACGGAGTTCCGGTTCAAAGGTGCCTCGCGCATCCTTCTGAGAAGAGAAGGGAGGTGGAGAAAGGGATTCCACCCCAAGACCCAGGTTCCCAACCCGAACCTGGGGCACCCTCCGCGTCCTTTATCGTCGCAGGAAATATTATGAAATGGAGATTTCCGGTCGACGGTCCAGAATCCAGAACCAGGAAGAGTTCCCGGGCCACCCGCCCGGTCCAGTACTCCACTTGTCCGATTTGCACGACTTACCAGCTAGTCGGTGTGCCTCGCTGCAATTCGGGCGGCGATTTTATCGGAACAGATGCCAGAGCTTACTTTGCTTCGCTTGGCGTGGGCGGGGAATTGTCGATCAGCCACTGGGCGCGTTTACTCGCTTCTGTGATAGCTGCCTTTTCATTACCAAAGATGACGTTTCGGTCTCGTGGAGTCCACGCCTGACTCTGATCTTTGCCATTAATCCGATAGAGTGGGCGCCACGCTTCATTGGGCGTGTGGTTTATCTGGCGAGCTGTTGCAACTACCGCAAAGCCTTTGTAATCGTAACTGTCATTCACACCTGTATTCTAGCACGCTGTGATCTGCCGCATTTACTCAGATACGGGTCGTACGCCAGAGCTTTGCGTCGTCGCTGTTCCAAAAAGCCCACCAGAAAAGGATGACGTGCAGCCCGAAAAGGCAATGCGCAGCCCGTGAAGAACCCTCCGGCATCCGGTTCATAAGTCTCAGCAGTCTGTCGCATAGATTGCGCATTTCGCCCCGTTTGAGTGTAGTGACGTCTTTCTTGTCGCGAGAGCGTCAAGCTGATTCGTGTTTCCAGGAACTACTCGGCGCGCTCTTGGTTGGTGAGGCGTTCACCCGATTTGCTGGCGATTCTTCTTGCTTGGCTTGCTCTGCGGCACCACACCGCCGACCAATTCAGCTACGTCTGTCAGCTTTACCCAATATTCGTCACCACTCGTTATTACGCGGATTCTTGCTAATTCTGCTGTTGACTGCAGGATCACAACGGCGCCCGCTCTCTTATGGTTATGCGTTGCTTGCTCGATGTTGCTCATGTTGTCCCCTTCTCGTCTGGGGTGATAGAAACCTCAGCGGATGTAATGGAATCGGAGAACTCGCGTTTCGAGGAAGTGCAGCTCTGGATTAGCCTCTTGCGCGACGGCTCATCTTATTCGCAAGAGACCGACGCCTAGAGGGGCGAAGGAGGGTTGTGAATGGACACTTCAATATTAACGCAGTTTGAAACGAATGGCAACCAGGATAAGACGCAACTGCCCGGTTAGTTGAGCCACCGAACATTAGGCCGTAGCTTCCGGTAGCGGCGTTAATCAGGGCGCTGAACGGCGTATAATGCGAGACGCCGGAGTGTGCTGTTGTGGACAGACATCCGATTCTGCCGTCTCTATCATTGGTTCGAGGGAAGGAACATGGCGCCTAAACGAATACGCGAAATACCACGCTACATTGAAACCAGTGGCCAGCACACCGCCGAAAGCGACACCAGCAAGGGGAATGTCGAGATTGAATTCATGGACGGGACTACCGAGGTCTTCCACGATATTCCACGCTCGGACTTCTCCAAATGGGAGAAGTACCACTTTGAAGTCTACTGTGCTCCGTCAGGCGTAAGACTCCCACGCGGCCCTGACGTGACCGGGGATTTTTGTACCAGGTGAAGTGAGAGAATTCCTCCTTGGTCCACTCCGGGCCACCCGCCCTCGCGCGCCCTTCTGAGAGGCGGCGGGAGGTGGAGAAAGAGAGTCCACCCCAAGACCCAGGTTCCCAGCCTGAACCTGGGGCACCCCCGCGTTCTTTATCGTTGCAGGAAATATTATGAAATCGAGATTTCCGGTCGACCCGTCCAGAATCCCAGAATCAGGGAGAGGCTCCGGCCACCCGCCATCCGACCGACGTCCGAGAACCCCGTTTGAACGAAGCCGCCCGGCGGCGGACGCTTCGCGTGAGGCGAACGGAGCAGTGGTTGCCTGTTGGTTGAGATAAGTTGTCGGGTCATAGGAGGTCCCATGACCCGACTTCGCAAAATGATGCTGGAGGAACTCCAGGGTCGAAAATCACTGCGCTTGTGCTTGGCTGGGTTGAGGATTCGGTGGTTCGACCCGATAGCCGAGCCTTCGGAGTTGCCGAAGCATCTTCCAAGTGCGGAGTTGCTTTGATCGTTTGGTGACCGCTGGGCCCCGTTCTTCGTAACGGACTCCCTGGTGCAGGATCAGCCAGATCAGTCGACACTGTCGATGGGCGATGGCCCCGATGGCTTGATTGTGTCCCAGGCGCGGGACGGAGCGGCGATACACGATCTCGAAGATGCTTCCTTTGGTCCTGGCTGCGGCGTTCGCAGCTTGATTGAGTAAGCGTCGCATGTGGCGGTTGCCCTTTGGAGAGCGGTGGCTGTAATTTACGCCTGCGGTCTCGTCGTCGCCCGGGCAGGCACCGACCCAGGAGGAGAGGCATTTCTCGGAGGGAAAGGTCGCTGCGGTAGCGCCGACTTCGGCAATGATCTGCTGCGCTGAGTCCACTCCCAGACCGGGCACCTCCGCCAGCCGCTGAACGGCATCTTGGTGCTCGCTGGAGCAGACTGGCCATCTCCTTGTCCAGTTCGCCGATCTGCTCGTCGATCAATCGCAACTCCTCCAAGGCCATCTTCAGCATCCGCCGGTACACAGGCGTTCAACTCCGTACAGGCACCAAGCGCGTCGCACAACTGTTCCGGCGTAGCGCGCAAGCGCTCATCCGCCAAAGCGGCCAGAGCGGCTGGGTCGGTTTCACCTTCGGCGAGCGCCTTCAGCATCCGCCGGGCACTGAGGCCCAAGCAGATCGGAGACGAGGCTGGACAACTTGATATGTGCCTCTTCCAAAAGAGACTCCAATTGGTTCTGCAGCCGCACCCGATCGCACCTTAACTGGTACTTCTTGCGCGTAACTGTCCGCCACAAACGTTGCTCGGCATCGGGCACAAAGCTCAAAGTCAATTCGTGGGCCACCAGCCGCTTCACCAGGCGTTCGGCATCGGGAAAATCCCTCTTGCGTCCCCGTCGTCCGCGATTGGATAGTGCCTGCGCCAAGATGCAACGTTCCGGACCTCCGCCTTGCGCCTTCTCGCTTCTCGCATATCGGCTTCCAATACCTTTCCAGCGTTTCCCACACTGGTTTCCAATATTGGGCCGTCGATTCCATGACTACTTCCTCGGCCTCTTGCTCGAGCAGCCAGGTCGCCAGCGAGCGCAGTTGTTCGGGGTTGCTGCTAAACATCCTCCGCTCAAACTGGTATTCGCTTTCGATTTCGACGTCAGTCACCACTACAGCCAGCATCCTTTTGTGGACATCAATCCCCGCTATCCTATAGGACATAGTTCCTCCTGGCTGGGAGTGGAGAGCGTGCTGCGGTTAACTTAACCAGGGTCGCGGGCTATCGCCGCTCCCCCAGAGGGAGAACAGCAACGCCCAATTATCCGCTCAAACACGCACGCTCCGGATCAGACAGCGTCGCAGCTTCGACTTCTCCATTGAGTTCTCGACCTCGCCGCTCCGAGCCGCTGCGATCTTAGCTCAAAGTGATTTTCATGAGGTTTCGCGGGCCGGTCGGCCCTACAGGACAGCGTCGTAATTACGCCAAGACTACCATCGATTGCTACCTTCGCAGTGTCGAAGGGTTTTCTCGACACTTCCACTGCTCTCCGGATCGTTTAGGGCCGCGACACATTCGTGAATATCAGGCGGCGTTGTTCCAGAAGCGGAAGTTCTCGCCGAACACCGTGGCGCAACGCCTCGCGGCGCTGCGATTCTTCTACACCAAGACTCTCAAGAGAGCCTGGAGCATCGAAGAAACTCCCTACCCGAAGAAGATTGTTCACCTGCCAACGATTCTCAGCCAGGAAGAAGTTGCCCGGCTCATCGATGCGGCCCGGCCACCCTTGCACCGCACTCTGCTCATGGCGCTCTATGCCACCGGACTCCGGCGTGCCGAACTCGCGCACCTGAAAGTCAGCGATGTCGACAGCCAGCGCATGGTGATTCACGTTCAAGGTGGCAAAGGCCGCAGAGACCGAGATGTGCTGCTCAGCCCCAAGTTGCTCGTAGAACTGCGCCAACACTGGCGCCGCTTGCGACGAAAGCGCAGTGTGTGGCTGTTTCCTAGCAGGCACGCTTGCGCCGGTGATCGGCCCATCACTCCCAAGGCGATCTACCATGCCTGTAAGGGAGCTGCTCGGCGCGCCGCTCTCCAGAAAGCCATACACCCGCACACCCTGCGCCACTGCTTCGCAACGCATCTCCTCGAAGACGGAGCGGATCTTCGCACGATTCAGATCCTGCTGGGCCATCGAGATCTAAAAGAAACCACCATCTACCTGCATCTTTCGCAGCGCCATCTTCACGCGACCGCGAGTCCTTTGGACTCGCTGAAGTTGAAAGAGTAGATGAGCCGGCCACCCCTCGAGGTGGCCGATCTCATCCGCACCGCGGGCACTGCTTTCATCGAACGGAATCGCCACTGGCTCAGTTGGAAGCACGTCAAAGTGCTGCGGGCCATTCGGCGCTGTCGTACCGCCGCGCTCGGCGGTCATATCGATCAATGCACCCGCTGCGGCCATCGCGCCACCATCTCCTATAACAGCTGCCGCAATCGCCACTGCCCGAAGTGTCAGACGGCTGCTCGGGACCGCTGGATCGCCGCGCGCCAGAAGGAACTTCTCCCGACACGCTACGTCCATGTTGTCTTCACGCTTCCTTCTCAGCTGGCGTCTTTGGCTCTACAGAACAGAAAAGTCATCTACGGCCTGTTGCTTCGCGCCAGTGCGGAAACTCTTCTCGAAGTGGCGCGCGATCCCAGACACCTGGGCGCCGAAATTGGTTTCTTCAGTGTGCTGCACACCTGGAGTCAGAAGCTCAGCCTGCATCCCCACGTTCATTGCGTCATTCCCGCCGGTGGCTTAAGTCTCGATCACACTCACTGGGTTCACTCACAAAACCGGTTCTTTCTTCCCCTCAAGGTGCTGTCGAGGGTCTTTCGTGGCAAGTTCGTCGCCGGTCTCAAGCAAGCCTTCCAGAACGGCCAACTGAGCTTCCATGGAAATCTGACTCCGCTCACTCAGCCCGGAACCTTCGCTGCCTGGCTGCGATTGCTTTTCCGAAGGGACTGGATCGTCTATGCAAAACGGCCCTTCGGTGGCCCTGAATATGTGCTTCACTATCTGGGCCGCTACACCCATCGCGTGGCGATCTCCAACCATCGCCTCATCTCGTTTGCCGATGGCAAAGTCACCTTTCGCTGGCGTGACTCGGCTCACCACAACGAACAAAAGCTGCTGACGGTATCGCTCGATGAGTTCCTGCGCCGTTTCCTGTTGCACTTGCTGCCCAAAGGCTTCCTACGGATCCGCAACTTCGGTTTCCTGGCCAACCGCCGACGCGCCACCCTCCTGCCGCTTTGCTTTCAATTGCTCGGCGCGGCAAAAGAACCGGAAGCCGAACCAGACGTCTCATCCGCCAGCGACTCGCATGAACTTTGGCGCTGCCCCGAGTGTGGTGGCCCGATGGTGGTCGTCGAGAAGCTCACGGCTCTCCAGATCCAACTTCGTTCTCCGCCGCTGGCCACCACTGCTGCATGAAACGACTTTCTCGATCTCGAATTCTTTGCGCGTTTCGGCGTGCTCCTTCCTTGTGTGCCTTCTCGCAGAGCCAATCTCTTCCCCCAGCTTTCTCAGCGCCGTCTCCGCGATACACTTGCGCGGTAACCAACTCCCGCTATCATCTGCCCTGCTCCACCGCACAGCTTCGGCGACGCTCCACGCCGCTGTCTCCTGTCATTCAATTCCCATAGGGCCCGCATCCGCCGCTACCACGGGCGGCTTCGTTCAAACGGCTGTATCGAACGCGCGAAGAGCACCTCGCCAAATTTTCACTGCTTCGTGAAAACGCGCGTCCGATACAGCACTAACGCTTCTGGACCCCAGATGTGTGGTAAACCTAATGGACGCTGCCCGAAAGGAATGGGGAATGTAATGAGGAACCTATGTACTGCAATTATCATCTTGTTTTTCGCGAGCTCGCCGCTGTTCGCTGCGCCGAAGGCGAATAAGCTCCCGGCGCGTTGCGACCGCGCCTGCCTGATCGGCGCGATGAACGACTATGTTGCCGCGGTCGTCGCCCACGACCCGTCGCGGGTTCCGCTTTCGCCGCAAGTCGAATTCGTCGAGAACACAGTCCCCATGCATCCCGGCGACGGCCTCTGGAAAACCGCCGATGCGCTCCCCACCACCTTCAAGGTCTACGTGCCCGATCAGGTTTCCGAGGAAGTCGGCTTGTTGTGCGTGATGCGCGCCAATAACGAACCGATCGAAGCGGATTTCCGCCTCAAGATCCGCCACGGCGAAATCGTCGCCGCCGAACATCTCTGGGCCGGAGACCTGAAGCCGGCGAACCTGAAAAATCTCGAGACGCCGCGGCCCTGCCTACTGGCCGCGGTTCCGCCATCGGAGCGCGTCCCGCGCGCCGAGATGCTGAAGATCGCCGGCACGTACTACACAGCCGTTACCACCGCCGATGCCAATAACGCGCCGTTCGCGGCCGATTGCGAACGCCGTGAAAACGGGATCCAAACCACCGGCATCTCTCCGCCCACTAATCCCACCCCGCGCCAGGTTCTCGGCTCTTTCGGCTGCGCCGCGCAGTTGAAAACCCACGTGATGGACTACATCAAGCGAATCGAGCCCCGCCGCGTGATGATTGCCGACCCGGAAACGGGCCTCGTGATGGGCTTTTCGCAGTTCCGCCATCCGATGGACGAGAAGACCGAAAAAATCGTCGGCGTTCCGGGCATCACGTCCCAGGCGATGAACTTCAAGCCCTTTGATAATGTGGCCGTGCACATTTTCAAGATTTCTGGCGGACAAATTCACGAAATTGAGGCCCTGGGCCACTCCGGCGTGCCTTACGACGCGCCTACCGGCTGGGAGCACTTTCCCGATCACGGCCGCTGATTCGGGTTGCTATGCACCGTGAAAAGGGCCGACGAATTCTTGTCGGGCACCTAATTCCACACTATGCGAAGAATGCCGGCACGCCCGGAATCTCCGCTCGGAGGAACCGCAATCATGACTTTGATGCGATCACGGACCCAGAATCTTTTTGCCGGTATTGCGATCGTTGCAGCGTTGCTGATGCTCTCCGCGCGGCCGTCCCTCGGGAAAGACTGCGACCGCGCCTGCCTTGGCGATTTGGTCACGCACTATTTGAAGGACATGGCCGCCCATAACCCTGCGGCGCTGCCGGTCGCACCGAACGTCCGATTCACGGAAAATGGCGACGTCATGAAACTCGGCGATGGGCTCTGGCGCACCGCCTCGGGCCTCGGCACATATCGCCAGGACATACTCGACGTGGCGGGACATATGGCCGCAACGCAAGCCGTCGTGCTCGAAGATGGAGATAAGCCCGTGCTCTTCGCTTTGCGGCTAAAAGAGCGCGACGGCAAGATCAGCGAGATCGAAACGATGGTTGCGCGGAACGACAAATCCTCGCTGATATTCGATCCTGCCGGGTATCAGAAGGGCAACGAGCAAATGGCGTTCGTCCCGCCGGCGTCCGAAATCGATCCTCGCGCTGAAGCGATCAAAATTGCCATGAAGTATCCGCAGGGGCTGAAGGTAGGCAGCTTCGTCCAGGTCGACGCCCCGTTTGCCTCGGACGCTTACCGCATCGAGAATGGCATCCATACCGCGGGAGCCGGTTGTGCGCGCGCCGGCTGCGAGAAGATCAAAACGCAAAAAATCATTCAGCATCCGGGCATTCACGCCCGCGTGGCGGCGGTCGATGCGCACCTCGGGATTGTCCTGCTGTATCTCAACTTCGGAAACACCAAGCAGTACGGCCCCGGCCGCGCGCTTGTCACCTTCGAGGCGTTCAAGATCTATGGCGGGCAAATCCATGCCGTCAACGCCGTCCTTCGCATGGCCTCCACGAGCGCTACTTCCGGTTGGGGTCCCGAGCTCTCCGTGAAAGTTCCATCCGCCAAGTAGCGTCGCGCTGGTTTGGAATTCTCGCATTGCTGTCTTGACAACAATCTGCGTCGCGGCCTAAGATTGGGCCGGTTTGGCGATCGTTATTGCGCGCTGTCTTTCGGTGTCGACGTTTCGAGGCTACCGCGTCAGGCCTCCGGGCAGTCAGAAGGGGAATCAGGAGCGGTTATGAGCGAGGCGAAGAACCTGCCATCCGAGTTTGTCTTTTCGATAGGGGCGCTGCGTACCGAAGGCGCCGAGACGGCAGCCGTGAAGCTTGCGGTGATGAATCCGCGGGGCGAGATTCCTCCGCCGCCGACCGTGGGGATCCGTCCGCGCGTGGGCGATCTGGCGGGGAAGAAGATCGGGCTGTGCGACAACGGAAAGTACGGCGCAAATTTCTTCCTCGACGCGCTCGAGGGCATGCTGAAGCGCAAATATCCGAGCGCGAGCATCCTGCGGCTCCCGAAACCCGCCGCGCAAACCATCACGTTAACGAAAGACTGGTACCCGGAGGTGGCCGCGCAGGTGGATACATTCATCTTCGCGACCGGTGATTGAGGGAGCTGCACGTGGTGGGGTTCCCACGACACGATTGAAATCGAGAAGGCAGGGAAGCCGGGCGTCTACATCACGACGACCGAATTCATCCACGATGCAGGTTCCGCGGCGCGCGATCGAGGCATGCCAGGACTGAGGGTCGTAGCGCTCAACGCGGAGAAATATTATCGCTCGCGTTCGAGCGCCGCCGAGGTGCAACCGGTAGCCGACGACGTCTTCGAAGAGATTGTCGACGATCTCACGCGGGCCGCGACATCTGAAGAAACCGCGCCCGAGCCCCCGCGCAAGGAAGCGCAAACCACCACAATCCGGGCCGGCGGAAGAGACTACAACGAAGCTGCCGAGCGCGTGAATCAGCTATTCCTCGATAATTTGTGGGCCGACGGCCTGCCGATCGTTCCTCCCACCGCCGAGGCCGTCGAGCGGATGCTTGCCGGCACCACCCGCTCGCGCGACGAAGTGCTTGGCTCGGTGGCGCCCAAGGGCGGCATCGCCACCATCGAAAAAATCGCCATCAATTCCGTGATGGCCGGCGCAAAGCCCGAGTATCTGCCCGCGATCATCGCGGCGATGGAAGCCTTTACCGACAAGAACTACGACACCACGCATATGCAAGCGTCCACGGGATCTTTTACGCCGGTGATCATTTTCAACGGGCCGCTCGCCAGGGAATTGAAGTTTAATTCTGGGATTGGCCTGCTCGGGCACGGATGGCGCGCGAACAGCACCGTAGGCCGCGCGCTGCGGCTGTGCTTGCTGAATCTCGGATGGACGTGGCCCGCCGTGAACGATATGTCGCTGACCGGGCGCTTCGAGGCGTACACGTTTTACACGTTTGCGGAGAACGAAGCGAGCAGCCCGTGGGAGCCTTATCACGTCAGCCTCGGTTTCAAGCCCGAGGAAAGCACGGCGACGGTCGCGACCTCCTACACTACGCCGGTGGTTCTCGGTGGCGGCGCCGTGTTTCCGTGGACGGGGCAGGGAGTGATCGACACGATCGTCTCGACGATCGGCCAGGTGCGCTTCGGCTGGTTCCATTCACAGAATTACGTTTTGGTGCTGCATCCGAATTGCGCCGCCGATCTCGCGAAGGCGGGCTACACGCGCAGGAGCTTGCAGGAATATTTGTACGAGCGCTCGCGCGTCCCATACGAGAAGATTGCAGGCGTGTCGGCGGGATTCTCGAACACATCGCTGCTCGATTTCCTGCATGATGTGATCGCGGATGGCCGCATTTGCGCGGACGGCGCGCCGATTTTCCGCGATGCACTGAAGCCCGGCGGAAGAGTGCCGGTGGTGCAAAGCCCCGACGATTTTCACATCATCGTCGCGGGCGGATCACCCGGCTACGATTTGCTCTTCAGCTACCCGGGGCCGAATCGGGCGCAACTGACGAAGAAAATCACGGGAGCCACGCTGACCAAAGCAGGGCGCTAGGCCAGCGGACTAATGCGTAAGTCCGATCCAGAGCCACACGCCTGCACTTGCCAGTACCAGGGTGCCCGAAATCACGGCAAGAATGATAATCACCTTCTTCAGGCGCTCCATCTTCCCGATGAGGATCCGTTGCTCGGCCAACATCCCGTGTTCAGCCTTGTCGAGATACAACTGGTCTTGTTCTCTAGTCGACAAGGTGTCGCCGTAGATCACCAGAATCGCTAGAGCAGCACTGGTGAGGCCACACGCCACCAATAAGTAGGACAGCGGTGCCGGTATTCCTCCCATTGTTACCTCCTTCGGGCGCGTACCACTCCGCAGCCCGTGCTGCATTTGAATGCTCCCACGGCGGCAGCTGCCTCTCGGTGATACCGGCTACCGTAAGGTGTGCGCCAGATCACTAGCCCGCGGCAAAAAGCCGGTGAAGGCAGCTGCGCGGGGAAGCCGCGTTTCGAAAGTGTGTCTACTCACTTTCGTGCGCTGCGCGGGGGATTGACGCGGTGCGATCGGGCTGAATCGCCGCGTCGCATCTGCTATGCTGTCCCAGCGATGGCCCGCCGGAAGAAGCCTCGGCTGAAAATTCCCAAGGAAGCGCGACGCCGCGCGCGGCTCGGCGTCGGCATGCCTCCGCCCGAGCGCGTCATCGTCGAGAAGCGGGACAAGCCGCCGAAACACAAGAAAACCCTGCCTGAATTGATCGAGGAAGCATAAAGAGAGATTCTTCGGGCCAAGAACCGGCCCTCAGAATGACGGCCTCTCCGCTTATCGGCTGCCTTTAGTGAATGTTCCGCGTCTTGCGGCCGACGTAATCCATCAGCAGATACTGTCCGAGCGTGTACGGCGTGGTGAAGTAGGCTTTGCCGCGGCAAAGTTCGGTGATCTTCTGGACGAAATGGACGAGGCTGTAATCGCTCGCGAGCATGAAGGTGTTGATCAGGATTCCGGCGCGCTTGCACTTGGCCACTTCTTCCATCGTCTGCGTCACGACGAGCGGATCGAGGCCGAACGCGTTTTTGTAGATGCGGCCGTCTTCGAGCGTGAGCGCCGAGGGCTTGCCGTCGGTGATCATCACGATCTGGCGCATATCTTTTTTCTGGCGCGCGAGAATTCGCTGCGCCATGCGCAATCCCTCGCGCGTATTCGTGTAATACGGACCGACCTGCACGCGCGCGAGCTTTCCGAGCGGAATCTCCTCGGCGCTATCGTGGAAGAGGACGCAGTGCAGGGAATCGCCCGGATACTGCGTGCGGATCAGATGCGAGAGCGCCAGCGCCACGCGTTTTGCGGGCGTGAAGCGATCCTCGCCATAGAGGATCATGCTGTGGCTGCAATCGAGCAGCAGGACCGTGGCGCAGGAGCTCTGATACTCGCACTGGTGCACCATCAAGTCGGGATAATCGAGCTCGATCGGCAGCCCTGTGCCTTGCCGCTGCACCGCATTGAACAGCGTGCCGCTGATATCCATATTCAGCGTGTCGCCGAATTCGTAGGCTTTCGAGCTGCCGCCCGACTCGACGCCGGTGGCGAGGTCGCGCGTATCGTGGCGGCCGAAGCTGCTCTTGCCGAGCGATGCGAGCAAATCCTTCAATGTTTTGAAGCCGAGAAAATCGAGCGCCTTGTCCGTGATCTCGAAGCGCGCCTCGACGTTCGGCTGGTCCTGGCCGATCTGCCCGCCGGGCGTTTCCGAGGGAGGCGGCGTGACGCGCGCCGACTGCTGCTGCGTGATGTAGCCCTCCTCTTCCATGCGCTGGATGATCTGGTCGATCAGGTCGCGCAGCTGCTGATTTTGCGAAAGGTCGGGATTTTCGCGCAGCTTGTCCATCAGCTCCTGCGGGACGAGGTCGCCCTCTTCGAGCGCGCGCAGGATCGCCTGGCGCAGCTGTTCCATGTGCTGCTCGCGCGACTTCTCCATGTCCATTTCGTAGATTCCGTAAGGCGATTCGAAGCCGCTCTGCAGGAAGAAATCGGAGAGGCGGTTCATCAGCTCTTGCAAGTCGAGGTCGTCGGCTGCATCCGGTGCGTATCGGGAATACTTGATGTATTTCATAACACCTTTCCCGTCCCCGCCGAGGTGGGGCGGGTTTGAAACCCGCCCCTACGGCCCCTTTTCACAAGGGCTCGCGACGCTAATTAAATTGCCGGCGCGGCATGCGCCCGCCGCCTTGCGCGGGCTCGCGCGGATCGCGAGGCTCGGGCGTTTTGCGGACCTCTGCGAAATACCCGCGCTCTTCGCTGCGGCTGATCCGCTTGTGCGCCCACAGCCCTTCGAGAATGAACTCCGCCGCGCTGGTCTGAATCGCGGCATCGTCTTTCTCTTTGACGCCGAGAGTTTCGAGGTGCTCGAAAAGCCCTTGAATCTTCTTGAGCTGGGTGAGCAATTCCGCGCTCGAAGCATTCGCCGAAACTTTCAGCTCGCCGCCGATCTCGAACCACTGCACGACGGGCTGAAAATTGACATTCGTGAAATACTTCGTGAACGTTTTGCCCACTGCGGCGCGAATCAGCTCGCGCGCGATGTTGTCCGCGCCACGCATCTCGCCTTCGTACTCGAGCTCGAATTTGCCGGTCATCGACGGAATCGCCGCGTAGACATCGGCGACGCGCGCGACCACCGCGGAATCCTTGCTGCGCACGGCGCGCTGCTCCGCGCTGCTCAACACGTTTTCGAGCGTGCTGATCGGCAGGCGCTGGCTCACGCCCGAGCGTCGGTCGACGCGCTTATCCTCGCGCGCCTGAAACGCTACTTCCTCGACGATCTCGCGGATGTATTCGGGGATTTCGACGCGGCGCTTGCCGTCACGCGCCGTCCACGCCTCCTGCTGCGTGATCGACATGCCTTCGCTCACGGTTGCCGGATAGTGCGTGCGAATTTCCGAGCCGATGCGGTCCTTGAGCGGCGTGATGATCTTGCCGCGCGCCGTGTAGTCCTCCGGGTTCGCGGTGAAGACCAGCAGGACGTCGAGCGCCATCCGCACGGGATAGCCCTTAATCTGGATGTCGCCTTCCTGCATGATGTTGAAGAGCCCAACCTGGATTTTCCCCGCGAGGTCGGGCAGTTCGTTGATGGCGAAGATTCCGCGATTCGCGCGCGGCAGCAGGCCGTAGTGAATGGTCAGCTCGTCTGAAATGTTTCGGCCGCCGCGCGCCGCTTTGATGGGATCGATGTCGCCGATCATGTCAGCGATGGTCACATCGGGCGTCGCGAGCTTTTCGACGTAGCGCTGCTCGCGGCCCAGCCACGAAATCGGCGTCGCGTCGCCTTCGGCGGCGATGCGCTCGCGGCACGCGCGGCACAGCGGAGTATAAGGATTGTCGTTGATCTCGCAGCCTGCGAGGACAGGCACCTGCGCATCGAGGAAGCCCACGAGTCCGCGCAGGATGCGCGATTTGGCTTGTCCGCGCAGGCCGAGCAAAATGAAGTGATGGCGCGAAAGCAGCGCGTTCGTGATCTGCGGGACGACGGTATCGTCGTAGCCGTGCACGCCGGGGAAAAGCGTGTCGCCCTTTTCCATTTTCTTCAGAAGATTTTCGCGCAGCTCCTGCCGCACGGTGCGGTGCGCGTAGCAATCTTCCGACCAGGGACTCTTGCGAAGCTCGCCCAAATTTTTGGGTTGTGGACTCATCGGGTCACCGATTCCTTATGAAGACACGGCGCGCGTCCGATTGCGCACCTTGCCGCCATTATAGAGTAACGCCGCGCGCACGGATACTCTCGCTTGAAATCAGCTTAGGAGGCGCTTTTTCGTCCCGCGCTGGCGTTTCCTGTGGACACTAGAGGAGATGCGCAAGGCGGGTCGCAAGTTGCCGCCTCAGCGGAGCGACGGATTGCAAAACCGCAATAAAATGAGCAGGAACCATGCTCCCGTGGGGAGGTTAAAAGGGCGCGAATTGGCCAGGAAAGGCCGACTTTGGCGGCTTTTGCACCGTTACGCTTGGCGCGGCTCGCGGGGCAGGGAATCGTCGCCTAATTCAGCGCGTGACCGTTGCCGCCGGCGCGCTTGCGCGCCTGCTCCCGTTCCGAGAGCTTCGGAAGGAGCGCGCCGATCAAGCTTTGGACCATATCCCTGCGGTGGCTTTCCGACCGGGACTCGAGAAGCGCCTGCCGCTTCTCGAGTTCGACCGGGAGCAGTGCCGCCATGCGGTAGGCGAGCGTGGCTTCGTCCTCGGTCGGCCCTTGCATCCACGGCTGGCCGAAGAGGAACTCGTGAGCCTGTTCGAACGCCGCGACGAGCTTTGCTCGCTTGCTCGCGTCGAGACTCGAAGGCTCGTCCGTCACATATTCGACCACGCCCTCGTAGTAATCCTTCTCGTCGAGGAGTTCCGTCAGGCAGAAGACGGCGCGGCCTTCGGTCGCGATGTCGAGGCGGCCGTCCGGGTAGTCGCGGATTTTGCGGACGATCTCGGCGGTGCATCCCATAGTGGCGATGTTGTTGTTCGCGGCGAGGATCATGCCGAATTCGAGTTTCTCGTCGAGGCAGCGCGCGATCATCACGCGGTATCGCGGCTCGAAGATATGCAAGGGGAGCGCCATCGCGGGCAGCAGGACCACGTCGAGCGGGAACAGTGGAATGCGTGTCGGTCTCAGCATGTGCGGCGCCCGCGGGCGCCGGGAGGCTTAACGCAGCATCGCGAGGGCCGCTTCCATTTCGTCCCGCGCGTGCGCGTCGCCTGTCTTTTGCGCGACGACGATGCCGTCGGAAAGAAGTTTGCGCGCCTCATCGACCTGCCCGAGACGCGCCAAATGCTGGCCGAACTGGAAGTATCCCGCGACGTACTCGGGATGAATTTCGAGGAGTTTGTGGAAGTGGCCAGTGGCAGCCGTGTCGTCCCCCAGCTTCACGCACTCGAGCGCGAGGCCGTAGCGCGCAAAGGCGTCGCCCGGTTTGTCGGCGACGAATTGCTCCAGGATTTCGCGCCGCGATTTCTGTGCGGTGGCCATGGGATCAACGCCGCGTATTATAGCGAGGGCGGCTACGCGATCCAAGAGCGATGCTGGGCTCGTGGCGGATGAATGGACGGCAAAGGCAAGAGCTGAGCGGATCAGCCGAAGGATCGGCAGTTCGGCAGCGCCTACGTGCTTACTCGGATTGTGTCCTGATTGCCGACCATCCGTCCGGAATGCGTCGGCAGCGGGAGCATCACGCTATTACGCCTCGATGGATAAGCGGGACTCCTGGTGATTCGGCCAATTCAGTCGGGACGTCCCGTCAACCGCCGACTATCGGCTCTTATTTCTTGTACGACCTCGGCGATCCAAGCTGGAAGAGATATCCGTGCGTGCGGGTTCGGAATCAGTTTCATGTAGGGTAGCCACGTCAATCCTTGTTGCGTAACCGTCGTTGCAGTCATGAACAGAAGGACGCCGCCAACGCGGGTATGCTGCACTGGTGTGAAACGGCGGGGTACCAGTTCCGCCCATGACTCGAAAGCGGTTGGCTGCCTGGACACATCAACCATCACGAGACCAGACTCATCCCTTGGGAGCTGTCTGGCCTCTGCGGTGAGAATATCCTCCGCTCTCTGGTCGGCGAATGGTGCTCGCACCACGATCTGCCGGTTAGGTTGGTCCGGTCCGACGATGGACTGCGCAAACGACATTCGGGTTCCATCGTCCTTCGGAAGAATCGAAGGAATGATTACTGCCGGGTCGCCGGACTTGACCATTAGCGATGCAAGATCGCCGATGTCCTGTCTGTAGCCATCAGCCGCCTGGCAAGCCTCGAATGCTCGGCGGACCAACTCATCCTCTTCGCCCTCCGTCGGGTCTCGCCAAAACACAACCTCCAGAAGGAAGGGCTGGGGGATGGAAATCACATGACCTGCGATTCGGCGAAGGACGTCTTGCGTTCGCGCGCTGGCCACAGATCGGTTCAGCTGGGTCGCCTCGACGTAGGTCCAGGGTCCCACAGTATTCCGAATCCGGAAGTCGGGGCGACGGTGACGGTCGCCGACCGCGATTTCTGGTCCGATCTCGACTACTGTGTCCGAGCGTCGCGAGCGGAGTAGGTAAATAGCAGTCAGCTCGCTTTCAGCTGCAGCATCATTTTGCAGCAACCTTCCTAACAGCGCATCCGCGCCGGGTGCTCCAGTTACCGCTTGTATGCGTTTGCCAAACGCGTAGACGCGAAGGAACGAAGCGAATCCCCATTGTCGACCACCTCCCGGAATACTTGTGGTGCTGAGGACCCACTCGCGGCCACGAGACTGCTCGGCAAAGGCGAACGCGCGTACTACGTCATCAGGAGGCAACTGAACGTGTTCACCGCCCAACCAATCCCTCTCGATCTCGTCAATCGTCCAAGGCATGCCTTTGCAATCGTATACCCCGAAATGCCGAATAGCCCTCGGCCAACCTCAAGATCTTTCCCGGTCGGCATGCCAACTCCCAAATGGTCCGCCACAAATAGACGTGTCGGACGACAGGCTAGCCGGAAGTTATTCCGAGCCAGAAGTCCGCTTATTGGGAAGAGGTGCTTTCACGCGCCACGTTCAGTGGGCGGCGAAATAATCGCGGATGGCGTCGGCGGTCTGGAATCCTTCCTCGACACACTTGCCGATGGAGGGGCCTTCGAGGTAGTTGCCGGCGAAGTAGAGGCCGGGGACCGTGCGCTCGGCTTCGCGGATTGCCTCGACGGCGTGGCCGTGGCCGAGGTTGTACTGCGGCAGAGCTTTCTCGTGTTTCCACACGGCTGCCGTGACCGGCGAACCCGTGATGCCGAGGATCTTTGCGTGGTCGTCCTGGACGATCGCCACGATTTCTTCGTCGGTCTTCGCGACGATTCCCGGATCGGTAGCGCCGCCGACGAAGCTGGTGACGGCCATTTGCCCCTCGGGCGCGCGCCCCGGGAAAAGCGACGAATTCCAGACGATGCCGAGCGTGCGATGCTTCTCGCTGCGCGGGATCAGGACGCCGAAGCCGTCAAGCGGCGCGCTGGCCTGTCGCTTGTGATAGCCCGTGCCGACCACCGCAAGCGACGCGTATGCGATCCCGGAAAGAATGCTGGCCAGGGATGGCGCGGCGGAGCCGACCAGGTGCGACGCCGCGTATGCCGGCGTTGCCAGCGCCACGGCCTGCGCGACGATCGTTTCCTCGCGCCCGCCGCGCGTCACACGGATTTCGTATCCCGCATCGCCAAGGTTTCCCGACCGGCCCATCGCGTTGGCGCATGCGCCTGTCTGCGCGTTCTCGCCGAGGCTCGCGCCCAGCGCCTGCATCAGGGTGCTGAGGCCGCGGCGGAACGAGCACAGCGGCGGCGGTCCCTTGCGCGCGGTGGTTGAGCCGCTCGATCCCGCCGATCGCGATTTGATCGCGCCCCGCAAGATGCTGCCGTATTCGCGTTCCCACTCTTCGAGCGAGGGGAAGGCCGCGCGCAGGCTCAGCTTTTCGGGATCGCCGGCGTAGACGCCCGAGACGAAGGGCGATACGAGGTATTCGAGTATTTCGTGCCCGAATTTTCGCCGCACGAAATCCGCCACCGATTCTTCATCATTGGGCGGCCGCGTGCGCCTGAACGGCTCGGACACGACCTTCCAGCGTGTGCCCGGGCTCAGGAATGAAGTGGTGAGCATCGCCTGCGGCGACATGGGAATCTTGCGCAGGCGTCCTTGGCGCAGGATGTAACGGGGTGCTCCCGGATCGGCCTTGCACAACTCGCCTTCGATTTTGAGATCGTGGAAGAGACCGAGCAGCGTTTCCGTGCCCTGAAAGCTCTGCGGGCCGCTCTCGAAGAGGAAGCCGCCTTTCTCGACGCTTTCGGCCAGGCCGCCCACGCGCGGCGCGGCTTCGAGCAGCGTGACCGGCAAGCCCAGCTTCTTGAGGCGGTAGGCGCAGGCGAGCCCCGAGACGCCGCCCCCAATCACGACCACGCTATTTGTGGAATTGCTCACGCGAGAGATTGTCCACCAAAGCGGCCAAAAAGTCTGTGACGTTGTTCACAAGATTGGGTCAGTTTTCTAGAGAGCCCAACGATTCGCCCGAGCGGCAGGGTTCCTCGTTGTCACTTGGAACCTTTGGGTGAGAGGTCGTGGGGGGCGAGACACCCCGATCCGGCGACGCCGCGTGACGCGCGGAAAAACAGCACCTTTTGCGTATACTTTTGCATCGAAGCGGTATCTTGGGACCCAGGGGAAAGGAGGGCGGAATGGCAGAGTTAGCGGCCAACCAGGATCCGAAAGCCACGCACGGAGGAAGCATGCTTGCCCGATTGGCGGGGATTGGCGTTCTGCTTCTGGGCGTCGTCGGAGCGTTTCTCTATCTGGGCGGGTGGTTCAGCCCGCACAAACTGACGCCTGCGCGGTTCGTCGACGAGTTTCAGCAGGTGAACGGCACGTACTCCGGCTTCCGCCGGAATCACGCGAAAGGCGTCTCTGTCCGAGGATTTTTCGACAGTAACGGCCAGGGAACGCGGCTCTCGAAGGCCGTGGTGTTCCGGAGCGGCCGCGTGCCGGTGATCGGTCGCTTTTCTATCGGGGGCGGCGATCCCTATGCTACCGACGCTCTAAGCGACGTCCGTGGCTTGGGACTTCAGTTTTCTCTGGCCGACGGCGAAGAGTGGCGCAGCGCGATGATCAATTTTCCGGTGTTCCCGTTCAAGGATCCGCAAGCCTTTTACGACAACCTGGTTGCCTCGCAGCCCGATCCAAAGACGCATCAGCCCGACCCGGCGAAAGGGGCGGCGTTCGTGGCGAGCCATCCAGAAACCGCGCGGGCGCTCGGAATCATTACGAGCCACGCGCCGTCGTCGGGCTTCGACAACAGCACTTTCTATGGGCTCAACGCGTTCCGTTTGATCAACGCGGACGGCACGACGATTCCCGTGCGCTGGACGCTGGTGCCGGTGCAGCCGTACGAAGCGGCGAGTGCGACCGGAGCAAGCCAGGACAAGAACTTCCTTTTTGATGGGCTGATTGCGAGCATCCATCAGCATCCGTTGCAATGGCACTTGATTGTCACGATCGGGCAGCCCGGCGATCCGACCAACGACGCTACCATCCCGTGGCCGGAAGGGCGCGAGCAGGTGGACGTGGGAACGTTAACGCTCGATTCGGTGGAAAGTGAAGAAACGAGTCCTGCGCGCGACATCAATTTCGATCCGTTGGTTTTGCCGGCCGGCATTGCGCCATCGGACGATCCCTTGTTGAGCGCTCGATCGGCAATCTATTCGCAGTCGTTTACGAGGCGGGCGGGCGAGAAAAAAGAGCCGAGCGCGATCACGCCTGCGGAGGTGCGGAAATGAGCGCCAAGATGACGACGGAACGAACGCAATTCAGCGGTCTCATGCGGTTGCTGCACTGGTTGATGGCCGCGATGGTGCTGACCATGCTCGGCATCGGCGTTGCGATGGTCGCATCGCTCGGCGACTACCACACGCTTGTGTCGATCCATCGCCCGCTGGGGATTGGGATTCTGATCTTAGTGGTGATTCGCCTCGTGACGCGGCTCTCGAGCACTTTGCCTCCGTTCCCCGCCACGATGTCGCCACAGGAGCGCAAAGCCGCGCATGCGTCGGAAATGTTGCTATACACGCTGCTCTTTGTGCAGCCGCTGGTTGGCTGGGCGATGCTTTCGGCAGCGCGTTATCCGATCGTGATGTTTGGGTCGCTGCATCTTTTCCCGATCCTTCCGCACAGCGCGATGCTGTACGCCTTCTTGCGGGAGACGCACACGATCCTGGCGTACCTCTTCTTCCTCGCGTTCCTCGCGCATTTTGGAGCGATTCTGTTTCACACGCTGATCGTGAGAGACGGGATGCTGGGGGCGCATGGTGCCGTGGCGGGTCCGCGCGCGCTAGCGGCGGATGGGATCTCGGTTTAATGCCGAGGGTTGATGTCCCGCGAAAGCATCAGCTTGAACGTCAATTTGTCGGCCCCGGAGGTCAGGCCGACTCCGACGCCCGCTTCAATATCCACGAACTTGCTGGTGTGATCCATCACGGCCCAGATTTCATGAAACTGGTCGTCCAGAGGAAGGAACTTCCGCAGCGGCCCGAAATCATCATACTCCTCCGCGGCAATGGCCCAGTTGTCATCGACGTTATATGCGACTCGACCCGAGGGAACGAATTCGAGGTTGCCGAAACCGCCCGTGTAGTCCGTGTCGACAATCGGATTGTAAATCAGGTCGAATTGATGCAAGTGCAGCCCCACGATGGGCCTGATCTCAGAGGTGATGCGCTTGGACTCCCAATAGAGGGCGTTGACGCTGAACTCAAAATTGACGCCGTAGAAAAACGTGTGGTCGCGAGCGTGAGGCCGGACGAATAGTTCACGAATTTTGAAGCCGTTGATGGTCGCGCCGCGGCCCTGTGAGTAAAAGCTGTACACGGGAAGATACAAGCCCTGCTCGAACCAGGGAGTTACGCCGTAAGCCCATTCCGCGGTTCCGTTGACCGAATCATTCGGAATGATGGCGCCGGGGAATACCGGAGTCGTCCGGCCGATGGGCGTGAAGTTGGTGTGGACCATCAGATTGAACACACCCGGGTCTTCGATCTCGGCGTCGTAGACCTGGATCTCGTCGGTTTGCGCAAAGGCCGGCTTCGGAATTGCCAGAGCCGCCGAAATCAATGCCAGAGCGGGAATGAAGGTGCTTTTGATAAATGTCTGTGGTTTTCTTCTGGAGAGACTCATGAATATGCCGAGCGGCAAGTCAGAGCATACCACCGTACCCGTGGTGACCGTGCGGGAGCGCGCCGTTATTCGGGCGTTACGCACGGAACTACCTGCCGGCTGTGGCGACGGTGAGCCCGGTCTCACTCAACGATAATCCGGTCGGCCCATTCGACGAGCGACACAAAGACGGCGGGGGTGCCGAATTTCGCGTCCCAGGTAGCCAGGTCTGTTTCCGTCACCCCACGGGCGCGGGAACAAGCCCCTCAAGAAAAAACCGGAATGTGCTTCGCGACAACTTTTTCGCGCATTTCGCTCAACGGCGGCCAGCCGACCGGCATCACCGCATCCGCCGTGACCTTGCGCATCAGATAGGTCGCCTCACCGGTTAGGAAAATCTGCACGTCGTGTCCGGTATCCGCGAGGGCAAGTCCATGCGCGAAGGCAAATGACGCCCTCGTGGGGTCGTCTGATCCCCAGGCGCTCTTCATCATGATGTGTAGAGGTTTCTTCGATTCCTCTGCTTTGGCTCCGAATGCGAGAAAGGGTAAAGCCGCCAATTGCGCCAAGAAACTGCGTCTCGCCATGTGGTTTTCACCTGAATTGGAATTCGCCCCTGGGCGGATGGGTTACGTTTATGCGCTCTTTCCTCCTCGGTGTCAAAGCCCTTGAGGTGCCGGAGCGAACGAAGGCCGGGCGCGGAAAGGAAGTGCGAGAGGTGGCGCCACGGTTACAGCGTCTTCGAGAAGAGCGGCTTCTGGTCCATCTGCTGCTCGTGGAGGTAGCGGTCGAAGACCATGGCGACATTGCGGATGAAGATGCGGCCGAGCGGCGTGACGCGGATTTCGCCGGGTGCGAGCGTGACGAGGCCTTCTGCGCGCGGCTCTTCGAGGCGCTGCATTTCCGGCTGGAAGTATTCGTCGAAGGAGATGCCGAATTCGGTTTCGATTTCGTGCTTGGGGATTACCGTGTGGCACAAGAGGCGGCCGATCACCGCTCGGCGGAGGCGATCGTCGGCTGAGAGGCGGTAGCCGCGCATGGTGGCGAGGCCGCGCTCGGCGACTGTCGATTGATATGCGGGGATTTCGCGGCGGTTTTGCGCGTAGGCGGTGCCGATCGAGCTGATCGCGCTGACGCCCATGCCGTAAAGGTCGGCGCCGGCTTTCGTCGTGTAGCCCTGGAAATTGCGGTGCAGCGTGCGATTCTGTTGCGCGGTGGCGAGCTCGTCGCCGGAGCGCGCGAAGTGGTCCATGCCAATGTAGATGTATCCGCCGCGGAGGAATCCCTCGAGGCCCGCGCGGAAGATGCGGAATTTTTCCGCGCCCTCCGGCAGATGCGTCGCAAATGACCCCTGCTGCTTCTTGAGCCACGGCACGTGCGCGTAGCTGAACATCGCGACGCGGTCGGGCGCGAGCGTGAGCACCTGCTGGATCGTGGCCTGGAAAGTCTCGGCCGTTTGGTAAGGCAGGCCGTAGATCAGGTCGACGTTGAGGCTTTCAAAGCCGAGCTCGCGGGCGGCCGCGATCAAGTCGCGCGTCATTTCGTACGGCTGCACGCGATGGATCGTCTGCTGTACCTTGGGCTCGAAATCCTGAATGCCCATGCTGAGGCGGTTGAAGCCCATGCGGCGCAGCGCTTCGAGGTGCGCGCGGCTGGTGACCCGCGGATCGATCTCGACTCCGATTTCGGCGTCCGGGCCGAATGAAAAGCGCTCGCGCGCGTAGCCGAATAGATCCTCGAGTTGCGTTGGAGAAAGATACGTGGGCGTCCCGCCGCCCCAGTGGAATTGGACTACCGGGCGCTTGCGCGAGGCCATTCGCGCCACGTGATCGATTTCGCGCTTCAGCGAAACGAGGTAGGGGATTGCGACGGACTTGTCCTTTTGAATCGAGACGTTGCACGCGCAGAACAGGCAGAGGCTTTCGCAGAACGGGAGGTGCATGTAGAGCGAGAGCGGCGTGGATGCCTCGTCGGCGCGGGCGCAGAATTCTTCGAGGTCGGTTGGGCCGAAATCGTCTTTCCAAACCGGCGCGGTGGGGTAGCTGGTGTAGCGCGGGCCGGGGCGATTATATTTTTCGAGGATCGCGTCGGAGATTTGGGCGATCTCGAGGTTTGCGCCGGGTTTTGTGGTTGTATCTGCCATTGCCGAAAACCAGGATGCCGCGCTTAAGGCCGCGGCGCTACATTAAAACTTTAAACCGTTGCTCGCGCTCCGGCCAGCGCTGTTTGGCCCGCTTCTACGAATGCTTTTGCGTTCGCGACTGGCGTTGTCGGCAAGATTCCGTGGCCGAGGTTCAGGACGTGTCCGGCGCCGCCAGTTTTCTCGATGGCTTCGCGGACCGCGCGGCGCACTCCAGCTTCGTCGCCTAACAAAATCGACGGATCGACGTTGCCTTGCAGCGCCACGCGCCGGCCGAGCTTTTGCCGCGCATCGGCAAGATCCGTATTCCAATCGATGCTTACCACATCCGCGCCCGTTTGCGCGAGATTCTCGAGATGCCGCGCCGAGCCTTTTGCGAAAATGATCTTCGGCACGCCTTCTGCGCCGAGAGCCTCGAAAATTCTCTGCGTGGCCGGCAGCTCGAACGCCTCGTATTCCTCCGCGGTTAATTCCGTAGCCCATGTGTCGAACAGCTGGACCACCGCCGCGCCCGTCGCGATCTGCGCTTTCAGGTAGCTGACCGTTGCAGTTGCGATACGCGCGAGCAGTTCGCGCACCGTTTCCGGCTCTTCGCGCAGCATCTGCTTAGCGCGCGAGACGTCGCCGCGCGTCCGCCCTTCGATCATATAGCACGCGAGCGTCCACGGCGCAGCGGCGAACCCGATTACGGGCACGTCCGGCCCTGCCTCCCGGCAGATCGCGCGGATCGCGTCGCCGACGAATCGCGTGTCGCACTCGGGATCGAAATCGCGCAGCCTGCGCACCGCCGCCAGATCGCGCACCGGATTTTGCAGAACGGGGCCCGAATCGGGGACATCGAGCGGCAAGCCCATCGCCTCGGCGACGATTAGAATATCGGAGAACACGATGATTGCGTCCACGCCGAGCACGCGATACGGCTGCAGCGAGACTTCCGCCGCCAGTTCGGGCGTTTTGCATATTTCAAGGAACGTATGCCGCGCGCGCACCGCCTGGTATTCGGGCAGGTACCGCCCCGCCTGCCGCATCAGCCAGACCGGCACGCGTTCCGTCGGTTCGAACCGGCACGCGCGCAGGAATAGCTCCCGTTTATTTTCGCCGTTAAGTCGCATCTTCCTCTAAGACAGTCCCTTCGCCATCATAACAGAATCGGCCACACGCCCCGCTGGTAGTGTCCTAATTTGCTTTATCGGATGAACGAATGAAATCCAAGACTCACGTCCTAAGGTGGGTTCTCGTTCAGATTTCGTCGGTGCCCTTACCGACCAGATAGCGGTTACGATAAGCTCAGTGTTCCGCCCGTGGTACGATTCGAGCGCCATGAAAACAATTCTCCTTCTGATTTGTTCGAATATCTTCATGACGATTGCTTGGTACGGTCACCTGAAATACCGCAAAGCTCCGCTTCTGGCAGTAATCTTGGTGAGCTGGCTAATCGCGTTCGCTGAATATTGTTTTCAAGTCCCCGCGAATCGCATCGGCTACGGTGAATTCACAGCGTTCCAGTTGAAAGTCATCCAAGAGGTCATCACGCTTTGCGTGTTCGTCATCTTCGCGTGGTCGTATCTCGGCGAAAGCATCAAATGGAATCATGCCGTCTCGTTCCTGTTTCTGGTCGGTGCTGTGGCGTTCGCCTTTTGGGGAAAGCTGTAACTCTTCGGAGAGCCCGTCGCCAGATTAGGACACTACTGCCCGGCTCCACGCGCCCCACTTGGGACCCATTCGGCGGTATAATTCCTGGCTTGAACGCGCGCGGGATTTGCCGTCGCTTCGTCCCGGTGCGCCCATACTGATGCCGATCCATCTGGCCTATCTGAGCCTTGCGCTCTACGCCGCGAGCTTCGTCTGCTACGCGCGAATTCTCTATGCGCCGAACCTGTGGCTGGGGCGGCTCGCGACGCTGCTGCTGGCGGCGGCGATCGTCGTCCACTACTATGCGCTGCTCGACCGTACGCAGGGCACGCACACGATCCCCTACGACGATCTGTATGGCTCGATGTCACTTTTCGCCTGGCTGCTCGGCATCACGTACCTCGGCCTGGAACTGCTGCACCGGCAGCGCTCGGTGGGGGCATGCGTGACGCTGTTTATGGTCATCTGGCTGGCCGCGCTCGAGACGCTGGTGCCCAAGCCGCCGATGGTGGTGCCTCCCGCGCGGGGCGCACTGTTTGCATTTCATGTGACGCTGAACACATGGGCGTATTCGGCCTTCGCGCTATCATTCGTGCTGAGCTTGGTCTATCTCGTGCAGGATCGCGTGTTGCGGTCGCGGCATCCAAGCGCCGCATTCTGGCGCTTTCCGTCGCTCGACGTGCTCGACCGGATGTCGCGCAGCAGCGTTTATATCGGGCTGGCGGCGCTGGCGGTGGGAATCGTGACCGGCATGATCTGGGCGCACCGGCTGACGGGGACGTATCCGTTTGGCGATCCGAAGGTGATCGTGACGATTTTGATTGTAGCGGTGTATGTCGCCTACTTGCGGCTGTCGCGCAGCGTCAAGTGGCGGGGCGCTCGGGCGGCTCGCATCTGCGCGCTGAATTTTGCGATCGTGCTCTTCAGCTATACGATTGTGAATCTGTATCTCACGGGGTTTCATCGCTTCTACTGATGGCTGCGTCTGCCAATGCGAAGACCGGCACTTCCGGCCGCTCCCAGAGCGGCGCTCGCGGACGTGTCCACATCGTGCTGATCGGGTGCAATCATCGCACCGCGCCGGTTGAGCTGCGCGAGCGCGTCGCATTCACGCAGGAGCAGGCGTTGCACGCCGCCTCCGAGCTGCGCCGGCAGGGGATTCTCGAGGAGGCGGTCGTTCTCTCGACCTGCAATCGCAGCGAACTGTATGGCGTCGCCGACGCGGCCTCCGCGCCGATCACCGAGACGCTGGAAAACTTCCTCACGTCGTTTCACGGAATTTCCCGCGCCGAGATCGACGGCCGCACCTACCGTTGGACCGGGCCGGACGCGCTGCGCCATCTCTTCCGCGTTGCGGCGGGGCTCGATTCGATGCTGCTGGGCGAGGCGGAAATTCTCGGGCAGCTTCGCACCGCGTATGGCAAGGCCCTCGAAAATGGATCGACCGGACCGCTGCTCAACCGAGCGTTTCAGGGCGCGCTGGAAGTAGGGAAGCGCGTGCGGTCGGAGACGGAAGTCGGCGCGCGGCCGATGTCCGTTGCGTTCGCGGGCGTGAAACTCGCCGAACGTGTTTTCGGGGATCTCAAGGGACGCGCCGCGCTCGTGGTCGGGGCTGGCGCTGTGGCGGAGCAAGTGGTCGAGCACCTGCGCAATCGCGGGATCGGCTTGCTGCGCGTCGCGAATCGCTCGTTCGATCGCGCCGCCGAGCTTGCCGCGAGGATGGGCGGCGAAGCGGTTGGGTGGGATTCGCTCGAAAGCGTGCTCGCGGCGCCGGATATCATCGTCACGTCGGTCGGCAATGTCGGCGCGGTGCTGACGCGCGAAATGCTCGACCGCGCTCTCGCGGCCCGCGGCGGGCGGCCGATCTTCGTCGTCGATCTGGGCATTCCGCGCAACGTCGCGCCCGACGCGACGGGCCTCTACAATCTCTACCTCTACAACATCGACGACCTCGGCGAGATCGTCGAGCAAAATAAGCGGGCGCGCGAAGCCGAGATTCCACGCGCCGAAGCGATCATCGCCGAGCACGTCGAGAAATTTGAAGGCTGGCGCGCGGGTATGGAGGCGGCGTCGATCGTCGACGACCTGCGCGGCCGCTTTCACGAGCAGCGCGAGGCTTTGCTGCGCGAGCGCCTCGCGGAAATGCAGGATGCATCACCCGCCGAGCGCGAACGCCTCGCCACCATCACCGAGGAGTTGATCGAGCAACTCTTGCGCGAGCCCGGGGACCGTTTGCGCAGCGGGCGCGGCTTGCGTGGGCGGCTAAGCGCGATCGAAGCTGTGCGCGATCTTTTCGGCCTCGATGGCGCCGCCCCCGAAGCCACTGGCCCGGGCGGCCGCAAGCCCGAGGACCGCGAGTGACGCGCCTGAGAATCGGCACGCGCGGCAGCTCGCTCGCACTCTGGCAGGCCAATCACATTGCCGATTCGCTCGCGAAGCTCCACAGCGTCGAGACGGAACTCGTCCGCATCCGCACCTCGGGCGACCGGCTGCAATCCGCTTCCGTGGCGCAGGTGAACGATGCAATCGGCGCCGAGGGCGGGAAGGGAATCTTCATCAAGGAAATTGAAGACGCGCTGCTTTCGGGCACCGTCGATCTCGCGGTCCACAGCATGAAGGATGTGCCGACCGAGACGCCCGCGGGGCTCACGTTCGCCGCGATCACGCGGCGCGAAGATCCGCGCGATTGCCTGATCTCGCGCGAGAGGCTCACGCTCGAAAAGCTGCCGCAGGGCGCGCGCGTCGGGACGAGCAGCCTTCGGCGTCAGGCGCAGCTTCGGCATCATCGCGCCGATCTCGATGTGGTCGATTTGCGCGGCAATGTCGATACGCGCATTCGCAAGCTCGAGAGCGGGGAATTCGACGCGATCGTGCTCGCGATGGCGGGGGTGACGCGGCTTGGCGCGCGCGGGAAGGTGACGCAGATTTTCGACGAGGATCTCATGCTGCCGGCGGTAGGGCAGGGCGCGCTCGGAATCGAAACGCGCGCGGACGATGAGCAGGCATCGCGTTTTGTCGCTGCTCTCGATCATGAGGAGACGCGCGCCTGCGTGAGTGCCGAACGCGCGCTCCTGCGCGAGCTGCAGGGCGGCTGCCAGGTCCCGCTGGGCGCCTGGGGACGCATGCGCAAGGGCGAGCTGCATCTGGAAGCTGCGGTCTTTTCCGCGGCCGGCACCGAATCTGTGCGCTTCGACGAAGCCGGCTCGCCCGCCGAAGCCGAGGCCATCGGCATCCGCCTCGCGCAAATTCTGATCGAGGCAGGCGCGGATAAAATCCTGCGCTTAGCGGGTCGCTCGGTGGGTTCGTCCTGAGCCAACGCGGAGGTTAAGATTTAAATGTAGCGCCGCGGCCTTAAGCGCGGCCTGGCAAGACTGAGCGCGTGCGAGGCGCTTGGTCGCCCGAGGAGCACGCCGGGGCAAGCCCCGGCGGCAAACAGCGGCGGCAAGCCGCCGCACTCCACACGACCGGAGCGCGCGGTAGGCTTCGTAGCGGCTTGGCCGACTTTTCTTGATTATGGGCGCAACTCAACCACTCGCCGGCAAACGCATCGTCCTCACGCGCGCCGCCGAGGATTCCGCCGAGCTCGCGCGCGCTCTCGAATCGCTGGGCGCCGAAATTCTCCTCATGCCCACGGTGACGTTCGCTCCGCCCGAAGATTGGCGGAAGCTCGACGAAGAGCTTCGCCGCCTCGACTGGTTCGACGCGATTCTTTTTCTCAGCAAGAACGCGGTGCGATATATTTTTGATCGCTGCGCCCAACTGGGCATAAAGTGTGAAGTAGTTGGATCATCGAATCGGTTCATCGCGGCCGTCGGTCCGGCAACCGCCGAGGCGCTCAAGGAAAAGGGACTCAACGTGACTTATGTCGCGAAAAAACAAACGGGCGAATCGCTGGTGGGCGAGCTCAGGGGATCGTTCGCCGGCCGCCGCGTGTTATTGCCGCGCAGCGACCGCGGCGACGATCGCGTGCCCGCCGCCCTGCGCGAGATCGGCGCAAACGTCACCGAGGTAATCGCCTACCGTACTGGCGCGCCCGCCGCGCTCGATCCAGCGATTCTCGGCCGGATTCGTGGCGGCGAAGTAGACGTCGTTGTTTTTGCCAGCCCCTCCGCGTTCCACAATTTCCGCGATGCCATCGGCGCCGCCGAGATGGCAAGGCTCTCGGCGCGGGTTCAATTCGTCGCCATCGGCCCGACAACTGCGCGCGCGATCCGCCAATCCGGCGCTCGCGTCGGCGTGGAGGCCGAAGAAGCTTCGGCCGCCGGCTTGGCCGCGGCGCTCGCAAAGCATTATCAGCAAGAGTTTCCGGCTGCGAGGCTTGCATGACATTCCCAATTCATCGTCCGCGCCGTTTGCGCCGCTCCGAGAAGCTACGCGGCTTCGTTCGCGAGACGCGCCTGTCGACCGAGGGCTTCGTATATCCGATGTTCGCGTGCCCCGGCAGCAAGGTCCGCACGGAGATCAGCTCCATGCCGGGCATCTACCAGCAATCGCCGGATCAGATTGTCGAGGAGTGCAGGGAAGTGGCCGATCTCGGCATTCCCGCCGTGATTCTCTTCGGCCTGCCGGAGCACAAGGACGAAACCGGCTCCGAGGCCGCCGATCCCAACGCCGCCGTGCAGCGCTCGATCGACGCGATTCGCAAAGCGAAGCTCGATCTGCTCGTCATCACGGATGTGTGCCTGTGCGAATACACGAGCCACGGCCATTGCGGCGTGATCGAGGGCGGGGAAGTCGTCAACGACCCGAGCATCGCCTTGCTCGCCAATGCCGCGCTTTCGCACGCGCGCGCCGGCGCCGATATCGTCGCGCCATCCGATATGATGGACGGCCGCGTCGCGGCGATCCGCAGCAAGCTTGACGCGAACGGCTTTCAGGATGTCGCGATTCTTTCGTACGCCGCCAAATATTGCTCCGCGTTCTACGGCCCGTTTCGCGAAGCCGCGCAGTCCGCGCCGCAGTTCGGCGACCGCCGCAGCTATCAGATGGACCCGGCCAACGCGCGCGAGGCGCTGCGCGAAGTCGCGCTCGATCTCGAGGAGGGCGCGGACATCATCATGGTCAAGCCCGCGCTGCCGTATCTCGACATCGTCCAGCGCGTGCGCGAGCGCTTCGACGTTCCCGTCGCCGCCTACAACGTGAGCGCCGAATTTTCGATGGTGAAAGCCGCCGCGCAAAAGGGCTGGATCGACGAGCAGCGCATCACGCTCGAAATTCTCACCGGCATCCAGCGCGCCGGCGCCTCCATCATCCTCACCTACCACGCCAAGGAGGCCGCCCGCTGGCTCAAGCACTGCTGACGATCCGATGAGGATCGTCATCCTGAAGCCGGCGTCTTTGTCTTGTGACGGCTGAAGGATCTCTCTTCCCGTCTAAGCTCACCTGTCGATCGAGACGCTGACGATCCGATTGAGGATCGTCATCCTGCTCGCCCTGACGCAGGAAGGGAGCGAAGTCCCGCGTCTTCGTATTTCCCGCGGAACGCGGTCGCGGGACGCAGTCGCACGGACCTCTCTTCCGGCCCGTGACCTGCCGCACCTACTTGCGGGCGCGCCGTGAATTGGGGCGATCCCAAGGGTGGCGCGCGGGCTTGCATCCCAGTAGATCGGCTCGCATCGAATGGTTTATGTATAATGGGCGCCGCTTTGAGGAGGGCAGTTCATGTTGCGCATAAACGACGAAGCACCCAATTTCACGGCCGAAACATCGCAGGGGACAATTAATTTCCACGAATGGCTCGGCAACGGCTGGGGCATTTTGTTTTCGCATCCCAAGGATTTTACGCCGGTGTGCACCACGGAACTCGGCTACATGGCCGGCCTGCAGCCGGAATTCGAGAAGCGCAATTGCAAGATCATCGGGCTAAGCGTGGACCCCGTCAGCAGCCACAGCAAGTGGGCCGCGGACATCGAAGAGACGCAGGGACACAAGGTGAAATATCCGATGATCGGCGACCCCGAACTCAAGGTGGCCAAGCTCTACGACATGCTGCCGGCGGATGCCGGCAATAGCTCCGAAGGGCGCACCGCCGCCACGAATGCCACCGTGCGCACCGTTTTCGTCGTCGGCCCCGACAAGAAAATCAAGCTGACGCTCAGCTACCCGATGAGCACGGGCCGCAACTTCGACGAAGTGCTGCGAGTGGTCGATTCGATGCAACTCACGGCCAAGCACAAAGTGGCCACGCCGGTGAACTGGAAACAGGGCGACGACGTGATCATTCTCCCGTCCGTGCCGGAGGAAGAAGCGAAGCAAAAGTATCCCGGCGGCTGGAAGGCCCCCAAGCCGTACCTGCGAATCGTTCCGCAGCCGAGGTAGCGGCCTCCCATCCGATGCCATCCGCCGCGAATTGGGGCATGCGGATAAGAAAGGTCAACGCAAATTCGCCCTGAAATTGTCCGTTCCTCACTGTTCTAGAAGCGAGTCTGAAGCGGGGATTCAATCCTCGCGGATAGTACGTTTTCACCAACACAGTTGAAGCTTAGTGAAAAACAGCTGCCATCTCCTGGTTCACTCTGGAGGCTGATTGACGTTTGGTGTTTTTCCGCGATCCATCGTGCTAGCGCGAGGCCCAAACCAGAGCCAGCATGTTCGCCATTCCGGGGCCTACCAGCGCGGTAGAAGCGCTCGAAGATGCGGGGCTGGTCATCCAGCGAAATGCCGATGCCATTGTCGCGAACTGAAAGCGTTGCCTGGCGATCATCGCGTGAGACGATCACGGAAATGACGCCTCCTTGAGGCGTATATCTCCACGCGTTGTCGATCAGGATATCCAGCAGACGTTTCAGGCTCGGTCGATCGCCGAGAATGCGGGCAGGATTCGGTGCGTCCGTCACCGCAAAGCTCATCGACGCCTTCTGCATCTGAAGCGCCCATTTCCTCCCGGCTTCGCGCACCAGATCGTTAAGATCGAGAATTTCCAAATACAAATGGTCCGCACCGGCATCGGCGCGCGTCAGCGCCAGCAACGTGTCGATGAGTTTGCCCATGCGAACTGCTTCTTGCTGGATATGTCCGCAGGTATCGCGGTATTCCTCGGCGGTGCGTTGAAAAGCAAGCGAGATCTCCGCCTCGGCAGAAATGAGAGAAACGGGTGTGCGGAGTTCGTGGGCGGCATTCGCCGTGAATTCCCGGACGCTGCGATAGCCCGCTTCGATACGGTCCAGCATCTGGTTCAGGGTTTCGGACATGTCAGCGAGCTCATCCCGAGTGCCAAGCCTGGGCAATCGATTGCCAAGGTTCCTGTCGCTGATGCGTCGCGCTTCAGCGGCAATCGCTGCGACAGGGGAAAGCGCTTTGCGGCTCATGAAGTAACCGGCCGCCGCGGCCAGGACGAGAACGATTGGTGTCAGGACCATGAGCTGGCGACGGAAGTCGCCCAGGATCACCATCGTCTTGTTCAAAGTAAGCCCCGTTTGAACAGTGTAACTTCGGCCATTTGCCGTAATGGGGGCGATGAGCCCGCGTACATGCCGGTCGCCGGCAGCGTATTGGAAAGACGGTCGTTCGGCGCTCAACTCCTGCGGCAGAGCCAGATGGGGGTAAACATCAGCGACATGCTTGGAACGGTAGATCCAGTTGCCGTCCTGGTCGATTACCTGCAGCCACTTTCCGCCATGGGTCACGTCAAACACGGCGAAAGAACGTTGCTGAGAGGCAAGAGTTTCGTCCGGAGGGCGAGCCTCAAGAAAACGCTGGACGCTCTTGACACGCTCATGGAGCTCGTTCGTCTCCAGCTCAACAATGCTGCGATGCACCATCGATAGGCAAACCGCAAGCAGTGCCATGGTCGCAATGCTAAAGGCCGCAAAAAACCAGAGTGAAAGGCGGATGCGAATCGGCAGTTGCCGCATCATTGGGCGTTTCGTTCCTGCAGCATTTCGGATCCGTTTTGCAAGCAGTATCCGAGGCCGCGGATTGTCTTGATGAGAGATCGGCAATGCAATGCATCTAATTTGCCACGTAGGGAATTGATTAGGGTGTCGAGCACACCGCGCCTTACGGGCGCATCTCCCCAGATACTTCCCGTCAAAGTCTCCCTTGAAAGAGGATCGCCGGCATGTTGCATGAGCTGCTGCAGCAGAAGGAATTCACTCTTGGTCAAACTGACCTGCCTGTCTGAATAAGAAGCCCTGAGCCGGATCGTATCCAGCATCAGGTCCGCAAAACGGTCTTCCTGGGGGGCCCTGCCCGATCTGCGCGCGAGGGAATCGATGCGGGCGAGTAATTCGCGGAATGAAAACGGTTTAGTCATATAGTCGTCCGCCCCGAGGTCGAGTCCGCAGACAATGTCATCCTCCATGTCCATAGCCGTCAGCATGATGATTGGTGCAGCGCGTCGCCTGGCGCGCAAACCCGCCGCTACGTGGTAGCCGCTAAGGTCGGGAAGGCCAATATCAAGGATAATGACGTCGAAGTCGTGTTCCCCGCCGAGCTGAAGACCCTCGGCGCCATTCAGCGCTGCGACTACTAAGTGCCCGTGTTCCCACAGACCCTTGCGCAACAGCTCCAGCATTCGGGGGTCATCCTCGACGACAAGGAGGCGCAGAGAGTGATTCATGGACGTAACGAAAAGCCTTCCACTGCCAGCTCACAGCCAGCATCCGAATTAGTAGCTGCTAGGTTGCCTCTGCATTGTTAATACAGTATGAATTTTTCCTAAGACAAAAGTTTGTACCAATCTCAGATTTTTTTCACCGCTCGTTCAATCGGGTCTTACGGACAGCGCCCACTATGGCGTCAGCTTCATTCAACGGATTCTCAAGAACATGGTGATTTGTATTCATGGAAAGGGAAAAGGAGGCCACAATGAAGGGACGGCATTATCATTTTGTTTTCTTGCCTCTGTTCTGCGTCCTTATGATTTTGTGCCTTGCAGGCCGCGGAATGGCCCAGGCCAAGAGTGGGGTCATCAGCGGGCAAGCAGCGGACGTTGGGGGAGGCATACTCCGCGGAGCCTCGGTAAAAGTTGAACCGGGCAGTTTTTCGACCGTTTCGGACAGCCAAGGACAATTCAGCATTACCAACCTGCCGGCAGGCAGCTATACGGTCACGATTTCCTATGCGGGCTTTTCCCCTTTCAGCCAGACCGTGAACTTGAGCGCCGGCCAATCGGTTTCCATTAATGCCGTGTTGGAGCTTGCCCCGGCGAATGCGCAGGTCGAGGTGCAAGGGGTTCTGCAGGGCGAGGCCGAGGAAACACAGGTCCAGAAAACGTCGGACGACATCGTCAACGTAATCGCCGCGGACGTAATCACGAGCCTTCCCAATGCCAACATTGCCGATGCTGTGGGCCGCCTGCCCGGGGTCACGCTCGAGCGCGACGAAGGCGAAGGCAAGTACGTGCAAATCCGCGGTACCGAGCCGCGCCTGACGAATGTCACAATCGACGGCATCAACGTGCCATCACCCGAAGTTGCGGTCCGGCAGGTTAAGCTCGACGTCATCCCAGCCGATCTTGTTGAGTCCATTGTGGTGGAGAAGACGCTTTCAGCAAATCAAGACGGCGACGCTATCGGCGGCACAGTGGACATGAAACTCAAGAATGCCGGCGATGAGCCCACGTTTATAGTCACAGGCATCGGTGGGTACACGCCGATCCTTGGCGGCCGCTACGTCGGCCAGTCAGCCGCGACGGTCGGCCAACGGTTTGGCGCGGACAAACGCTTTGGTGCTCTTCTCGGTTTTACTTACGACTACAACGGCCGCGGCATCGACGACATAGAGCCTGGAGTCGATCCGGGCTACGCGACTCCTTATTATGACAGCCTCGACCTGCGCGAATATCGATATCAACGGACGCGGTGGGGTCTTGGCGGGGGTGCGGATTACAGGCTAAATACAGATTCAGACATCTACCTGCACTACCTGTATTCCGACTTCAAGGATTACGGCAACAAGTGGGTGTACACGCTCAACGACGGTAACGTGCCGAAATTTACGACCTCCCAGCGGGTTCCAAACTATTCGATTGGGAGCGTCTCGGGCGGAGGCAAGCACGTGTTTTCCAATTCCTGGCTCGCCTGGGATGTCTCTGTTTCCAACGGCCGGGAAGGCGGGGCGGCGGGCAATCCTGGGGTGGATTTCAAATACACCGGCGACACGATCTGCAATTACGATCCCGCGGCTACGATAAATCCGTACAAGCCCCAGTTCGATCCCGCATGCACAGCTCCCGGTTCTCCGATCTTCGATCCTACACAGTACAAGATGAAAGAATTCGACACCACGTCCGGGCCGACCGACCAAGTCAGCCTTCAGGGTTCGGCGTCGTTCGGCAAGAATTACAAGCTGGGCTCCCACGACGCCACTCTTGAGTTCGGCGCCAAGATTCGGAACAACCATGATTATCAGAACGCGGTTTCTCCGGTGTGGGACCCAAATGGCACGTACCTGATGAGCTAGTTCTTAAGCGGTTTCAAAGCGAACGACTACTATGGTGGGAGCTATAACATTGGACCGGTCACGAGCTACGGAAAACTAAGCAGTTTCTTTCTCGATAATCCGGGTGACTTCACCCTCGACGTTAGCGATACCCACCTGGGCTCCGATTCCGCCAATTACAATCTTACCGAACGCGTGACAGCCGGCTACATCATGAACACGATCCAACTTGGCCGCTGGAGATTGCAAGCGGGCTTACGGCTCGAAGCGACGCAGCTCGAAATCCTCGGCTATAACGTGACGAACGACGTGAACGGCAACTGGACGGGAACCACGCCAGTCACATCAAGTCAGTGGTACGTCGATCCTCTCCCAAGCGTGCAAGCGCGCTACGAACTGACTCCCGATTCCGATATTCGTGCGGTCTATGGCCGCGGCCTTTCCCGGCCCAATCCGTACGACCTGGTTCCATATTCAACTGTCGACCAATCGACGAACCCCTACACCATTGCTTTCGGCAATCCGAATCTTAAGGCGGAGCACGCGAACGATTTCGATGTTTTGTACGAACACTATCTGCAGCCGTACGGAGTGATCCAGGGGGGCTTCTTCTACAAGCAGCTCATCGATCCCATCTACTACACCTCTAACCTAGGGGCCACCAGCCCTTTGTGCCCAACTGCCACTTGCACAACAAGCACGGTGATCAACGGGTCGAACGCTCACGTCGGCGGCATCGAGCTTGCTTATACGCAGAACTTCAATTTCTTGCCGGGTGCCCTGAAGGGACTCAACATGGCCGCAAACTACACATACACCTTCTCCCAGGCACAGGGTTTGCCGGGACGCACCGACACGCCCGCACTTCAGCGGCAGGCGCCCAACTCGTTTAACATCGGCCCCGGCTATGACTACGGCCGGTTCTCGGCTCACGTCGGAATGACCTACAATGGCGCGATGATCTACCAATACCAATACACTCCCGCCACCGATCCTTCCAACCTCGGAGTGAAGGGGCCAGCGGGCGACATCTATCTCTACCCGCATTTTCAGGTTGATGCGCAGTTCACCTTCCGCGTCCGCACCGGACTCACTTTTCTCGCGCAGGGTGAAAACCTGACGAATGAAGTGTTCGGGTTCTACAACGGAAGCCCCATCTATGTCGATCAGCGCGAGTTTTACAGGCCCACATATTCATTCGGTTTTCGCTGGGAACCACTGCGACACGACTGAGACTTCGCGGAACCACATAAATGAAACCCAACGCTTCCGGCATAGGCCTACAACCTGTGGCCCATCGTGGGACATAGCCGACTAACGACGGCGATACTCGCAGCTTTGCTCGCGGCATCGGCTGTCGCGGCGGCCCCGCCCCGGCTGAAATATGTTGTGATTATCAGCCGCCATGGAGTGCGTTCGCCAACGTGGGATGCGACGCGCCTAAATCAATATTCAAGCGAGCCATGGCCACAATGGGGCGTTCCTCCGGGAAATCTCACGCCCCACGGCCGCGCGCTCATCTTGCTAATGGGTGCGTATTACCGCGACTGGCTCTCCGGCGAACACCTCTTGAGCCGTCAAGGGTGCAGGGACGCGGGACGAATTTACATGTGGGCCGACACGGACCAGCGCACGATCGAAACTGGCCGAGCCTTTGCCGAGTCCCTCCTACCCGGATGCGAACTTGCGGTTCACTCACAACCTCAAGGCGAGAAGGACCATCTCTTCTCCGGGGTTGGCACTCCCGACCCTGAATTGGCATTGAAGGCTGTGCGCGACCGACTCGCTCCAGATTCCGAAAGGCTTCTCTCTAATCTCCGTCCGGCTCTCGTCGCTCTTCAATCGATACTCACGGGTGGGAAAAAGGCTACGACAATGCTCACCGTGTCCCCAGCGGAGATCAATGTTTCCATCCGGGGCAAATCGGTCGACTTGAGTGAACCTTTCTCCGCCGGCTCTACCTTGAGCGAGGATCTTTTGCTCGAATATGCGGATGGAATGCAAGGCAAAGATCTCGGCTGGGGCCGGCTAACCACGGAAAACCTTTTCCGCGTTCTTGAGCTCCACTCGGTGGAATCTGATTTAGTGCGCCGCACACCCTATCTCGCACGCGCGAGAGGCTCGAATCTCTTGGCACATGTCCTCGAATCAATCGAACAAGCGGCGACAGGGAAATCGCTCCCGGGAGCACTCGGCCACCCTGGCGATCGCGTGCTGATCTTGTGCGGCCACGACACCAACTTGTCGAATATCTCAGGAATTCTCGGCTTGTCTTGGCATCTGCAAGGATATCGAGCTGACGAGACACCCCCGGGAGGGGCGCTTGTTTTCTCGCTCTGGCGGGATCCGGACTCGGGACAAGATTTCCTGAGAACTCAATTTGTTGCCCAGACGCTCAATCAGATGCGAAACGCGGCCCCGCTAACGATGTCTAGAGCGCCCGCGAAAGAAGACGTTTCGATTCCAGGTTGTGACTCGGTCGGCCACGATGCAGCGTGTTCTTGGCCGCTTTTCGAGTCGACAGTTCACCACGCGATCGATCCCGCGTTTGTCTCGATTGATGCTGCAGGCAGTGGAGACCCGTAGCGACCCACCGATCAAATACGCCTGAACCTCTGGCCATTCATCCGCAAACCGATCCGCTGCACCTAATTTGCTTTTATCTTTGTTGCCCGCCATCCATAATATGTTTTGATCGTGGCCAACTCTTCCGATCTCTTTGCTCGCGCGCAGAAGATTCTCGTCGGCGGCGTCGATAGCCCCGTCCGCGCGTTTCGCGCCGTCGGTGGGGAACCGCTCATCATCGATCGCGCCCGCGGCTCGCGCATAGTCGACGTCGACGGCCGCGAATACATCGACTACGTCTGTTCCTGGGGCGCGCTGATCCTCGGCCACGCCGATCCTGACGTCGTTGCCGCCGTCGCCGACCAGGCCGCTCGCGGCACCAGTTATGGCATGACCTCGCCACTCGAAATCGAGCTTGGCGAACGCATCGCCGCCGCCGTTCCTTCGATCGAGCGCATCCGCTTCGTCAGCTCGGGGACGGAAGCCGCAATGTCGGCCGTGCGTCTCGCCCGCGGTTTCACGAAGCGCGACCTGATCCTCAAATTCGAGGGAGGCTACCACGGCCACGCGGATGGTTTCCTGTCGGAGGCGGGCTCGGGTTTGGCCACGCTCGGCATCGCCGCAAGTCCGGGCGTGCCCGCCGAATTCGCCGCGCTCACGCTCAACGCTCAATATAATGACCCCGCCGCCGTCGAACAAATCTTCGCCCAGCATCCGCGCAAGATTGCCGCAGTGATCGTCGAGCCGGTCGCCGCCAATATGGGGGTCGTCCCGCCCGCGCCCGGATTCCTCGAATCCCTTCGCCGGATCACAGAACGCGACGGCGCCCTCCTCATCTTCGACGAGGTAATCACCGGGTTTCGCCTCGCTTACGGCGGTGCCCAAACGGCTTTTGGGATTCGTCCGGACCTGACCGTCCTCGGGAAGATTATCGGCGGGGGACTGCCGGTTGCGGCCTACGGCGGCCGCCGGGAGATCATGGACCTGATTGCCCCGCTCGGCCCCGTCTACCAGGCGGGCACCCTCTCAGGCAACCCTCTCGCGATGCGGGCCGGTCTTGCCTCGCTCGCGAAGCTAAGTGGCATTGGCTTCTATGATGGCCTTGCCCGCAAGGCCGAGCGCCTCGCCAGCGGCCTCCGCGCGGCGCTCCGGGAATCCGGCGTGTCGGGACAGGTTAACGCCTCAGGTTCGCTGCTCACGCTCTTCTTTGCCGGAGATTCGGTCCGCAATTATGCGGAGGCGAAGAAATCGGATACCGCCCGCTTCGCCGCGCTCTTCCGGGAGATGCTTTCCCGCAACGTGTTTCTACCGCCGTCACAGTTCGAGGCACTGTTCGTCTCCGCGGCTCATACTGACGATGACATTGACCGTACCATTACCACAGCCCGCGCCAGCCTCAAAATCGTATCGAAATCGTAGCCCCCCTTGCCAATACCGGTAGGGCTACCGTTCCATGCAACGTAGCCAGCACGCTCTCCTTCGCCACACCTGGTGACTCCCACACTCCCCAGCACAGCCCTCTTCTCGTCTTCTGGGGCGTCCACGGCCTCGGCGTCGCCCTAGACATAAACATAATATTCATTCGCGGCGTAAGTCGTGGGACCCTTCTACGCCCGCCTCCTAAACCTGTCAATCCGTATTTTTGCTGCTTCTTGAAGATTTTTGGCGGTGTGGCCAGGGAACCGGCGGGGCCGATCGGTTTTGGTCTAGGTCTCAGCCAGTCGGCACATCCGGATACAGGCTCGTCGACGACAAATCCTCTCCGGCGGCGCTCAGCATCGCTGGCACCGCCGGCTGAGCTGCGTTCGCCTGCTGTAGCTCCGTCGCCGCTTCGGCCAAGAACTGCGCCGCGCTGATCTGCTGCTTATGGTGGAAGTGATGGAATAGCGCGACGAACGCCTTTTGCACTTCCGGCTCGAGGAGCTTGAAGACCTCGATCCCGGCGTTTACTTCCGCCGCAAACAGCGCCGCGTTTCCGGCCCCGGCCACCTTAGATTCCGTCCGACGGATTGACGCCCGCCTGCCGGCGAGGCAGGCCGACCCGCCGCGCCAGCTGCGTCAGATCCTCATGCGACGCGGGCAGCATCGCCACCTGAGGAGTCGCCGCCGGAGTCCCACCGAATGACGTCAGCGCTGCATTGACGCCGAGGATGATCGCGGTCACCCACAGTTGCACCTTGCTTTGCGATCCTGCGCTCAGCACGCGCAACTGGGCCAACTCAGCCGGGCTCGCGATCCCCGCCGCGAACGTGTTGAAGCACGCGAGAAACGCGGCCTTCTTCCCTCCCGCTGCAGTCGCGTTCGTGATGCATGTCCGCAGCTGTGCGTCGAGCGTCGTCCCGAGGGTTGTCCACTGGGTGACGATCGCGGCGTCCGCCGGGGGCAGTGCTGGGATCTCGGCCTTCGCGATATTCAAAATGCCTGCGATGACGTTCGCGAAATCCTGAGCCGTCGTCGTTGCGTTGCAGCCTGTGGTCATCAAAAGCAAGAGCATAAAACTTCCAGCGGCGAGCCTTTGATAGAGCGGGTGCTTCGCCACAGAGCCCTCCGCATTCGAAGTTTTTTCGCGCATTCTTTTTCTCCTCGCGGGTTGCCATCTATCGTCGCCGAGGTCAACTCCGCCATTCTCGAAAACAAAGGCCCTTGCCTTCGCGGGGCACTAGATTCCGCTCACCACCTGCAAGTTGTGGTCTGTGCCTTGCCACGCGTCGACACGCAACGGGCGCGCCGACACAATGCATCCGTGAGACGCTTGGCCCGGATGCTCGATCGAGTCGCCGTGCCAGCGGAATCCGATGCGTCCGAACATCTCGTTTGCCGCGTCCGGCGCCAACACGAGGACGTATTCCCCGCACACGGGGTCTTGGTTGATCAGCCCGGCAATTGTGTAAAAGCCGGACGGTATCGGGCCCACATTGCGGTCTGCTTGCATCGACGGATTGTTTTTCCAACGCCGTTGCCCGAATATCCTGCGCCTTTCGGCTGACCGTCGTGGAGGATGGCTCCCGTCTGCTGAACGAATGTCCACATCGCTCTATTCTCCGCGCCCGATGCCTCGATCTACTTTTCAGGACTCGGTCCCACTTGCTGTTGAATCCCGAACAGGGCCGCGATCCACGCCACTTGCGGAAACGTTGTTGACAGGAGGCGCGGCAGGTTGGTGATCGAATGGGCAATGTTGAAGAGCCAGCGGTACCACCAACTCGACGTCGGACCCGAGCCGTTGGGCGTCGGCATTCCCGCCGCCATTTGGACCGCGAACCAGCAGGCACCCACGATTTCGATCTCGTGCCTGCGTGCCATAATCCATTCCCACATGGGTCGACTCCTTGTATTCGCTATCGCCGATTCACGCCAACGCGGGCGAGCAGCGTCAAATTCTGTATTGAGAGCGTGGACGTAAAAAGGAGGCTTGATCGGCTATACACGCGCTTCGAGGAATGCGGAGAATGCGTCGGCGATTATCTCCGGCAGAACAGAACGATTTCGTGCCGTCATGAGCTCGTGGCCGGCGCTTGCGATCGGGAACAGCTGGGTGCGCGCTGGGATGAGCTTCAATACCGCGCCCACCTCAGCAATGGTGCCGAATCCGTCGCGCGTACCGTGAACGAACAGTGCCCGGCGTGTAAAGGGAGGGAAAATGAGCCGTGCGCAGCTGCGTGGGAGCCTTGGGCGGATGGAGTGGATATGACAGCAAAAGCAGCGCGTCAATGAGTCCCGGTTCAGCGGCGGCTAGCATTGACGCCTGTCGCCCGCCGTATGAATAGCCGCCCAGGAAGATCCGGCCTGGAACTTGTCGCCTCACCAGTTCCACTGCGCGCCGCAAGCCCTTCTGGTCGCGTTCCGCGCTTCCCCGCTGCGGAGGCCCGTGCGGCCGCAGTTGACGGAACGGCAGATCACAGCGGAGGACCGTGAGTCCGGATACGCAGCAGGCATTTGCGAGTGCCACGAGGAACGACGACTGGCAGTTTGCCCCTGCACCGTGGGTGAGGACGAGGCCGTCGTTCGAAGAATTGGCCGGAACGTGAAGGTAGCCGCGAACGGGTACTTCTCCCGACCTCGTGTCTTCGAAGGGCCGGACATCAGGCTCTATCATGGCTTACCATCCGAGGTTGGACTCGCCTTACCACTATCGTCGCACAAACTGGTCGGCGAACGATGCTCGCGGGTGTCTATTATTCGTGGTGGCGGTCACTGAGGTCGACCCAACGGATGGGTGGGAGCGGAGCGTGTTCGATTCCCTGCTGGTCGCAAAGCCTTTCAAGGCGCTCGTATATGTGCGGCAGGTGGTTTGTCGCCATGTCGTGGACGAAGTTGCGCGTGATCTCATCGTTGCGCACACGGCGATAGAGCCAGCGCAGGAAAACCGCGAAATGCGCGATTGCAGCAAGCGCGAAGGTGCACCAGTATGGATTGAGAAGTGTGTGCATAGAAGACGATGGAGAGCGGCTGTCACGCTTCGTAAATCATAGCTGCTGGCTCGCGGGCCATGGCAGCGATGGCGGCGGTCCGGCGCTCAGCCGAAGAGCGAGGCAATCCCAGAACCGAGGCCGAAGAGACCGCCCAGTCCGCTGCTCGAACTGCCTGAGGCCCGCTGGCGGACGCTGAGCAACTGCGCTGGGACGCCCATCGCCTTGCCTAGCAGGTTCGTGTCTATGCCATAGGTCTGGCCCAGAGCATTGAGGCCAGCAAGCTGTTCCTTCAGCTGTTGATTCGCGAATGAGATTTGATTCTGCTGGGCCTGACTTGCATCTGTCTGCGCTTGCTCGCGACCGAGCTGCGAGACGAGGTCTCCGTAGCCGGCACTGTTGTTGGTGGCGGCGACGCGATTGGCAGCGCGTTGGCGAAGTGCGTCGAATGCGGTATTGGCTGCGCCGAGACTTTGCTGCGTGATGGCGGACTGTTGCTGCGGTGTGTATCCCTGGCTGTTGAGAAGGCTCGTGATCGTCGGCATCATCTGCGAACGGTCCTGTTGGCTTTGTTGGTCGGATTGCGAGATGAGCTGATTTTGTTGCGCGAGCTGCTGGTCGGTAAGCGCGCGTGTGGTGCGTTGGGCTCCGCGTGACATGAGAACCTCCGTTTAAGGCAGTGAATGGCGTCGATGAGTGATTTCTTGCCGATCGCGCGTCAAGGCTTCTTGGATCCGTGGGGTCGGGAGACGATGCAGCGGATCCAGCCGATCAACGGACCGTGATGCGAACAACCGTTGGACGCGCCGGGCCGCACGGTAATGACGACGACTGCGGGTACGACGGCCGAGGCTTCGTTCGATGGCGTGCTTTCGAGGCCCGCGAGGACCGCCGTGGCCTGGTAACAGTAAGTCCCGGGCGGAACGGCGACGTCGAGGAAACTCGTCGCGCTGATGGATGCAGTATTGAGCAGCACGAACGTGCCGGAGCAGCCGGACGAGCGGTAGACGTTATAAGTGAGGGATGGATTGCCGGCGGCCGAGGTGCTTGCGGTCCACACCAGACTCACGTTGTGCTGCGCGTCCGCCCGTGCCGCCGCGAGCCCAAATGCAAACATGAGCGCGGCGAAAGCTGGAATTGATTTTTTCATGGAGTTTTCCTGCGTTACGTAGCTGTGGGCTTGCCGCCGCGAGCGAAGAGGAGAGACTTTCTTTGGACGCTCGGTCGATGATCAGGGTTCGCGCAGCCGTCGAGAGTAGGGCGTCCATGCGTCGTCGCGAGTCCAGCCGAGCGATTCGAGGCGTCGTCCGAAGCGCCGGGCGATTGATGGCGGCAGCCATGCATGCGCATCGTCCAGGCCGCGTGCAAGAAGATCATTCTCGCCGGCGCGATGAAGGGCGAGGAGGTACGTGTATCGTTCGTGTGCCCCTGATTTCTCAGCGCCGCGGTTCCCTTCTCCTTCCCGGTCAAGCAGCAGGTACATCTCACAGGTGAGCCGAGCTAGCGAGGCCATCACGACTTGGCCATTGGTGTTCTCGACGACAAGCTTCGAGACGAAGATCGGATCAGCCAGATTCGGGAAGGTGTAGTCGAAGCCCTGGCTGGCGTGCATGCGACGCAACGCGTCGAAGTCCGAGGGCGTGTATTCGCGAACGAGCATGAACTTGGCGGCGGTCCGCCGGGCCGCTCTAGTCCGTTCCGGTTCTCGACGTTTAAAATACGCGGTGGCGGAGGAGGGGATGGACGCGCGCGATGGTTTCGGCTGCGTCGAACGTTGTGGCGCCAGGAGCGACGCCGTGCGGCTCGAGTGCAGCCTGCACGGTGGGGGAAAGTGGCTTTTGCGCGAGCGGGTGAGGTAGCGGCTCGAATGCGGCTTCGCCCTCGAGCGAGAGGTGCACGCCTTCGTCGGCCTCGATGAGCACAAGAATTTTCGTGTCGGCGCGCGGCATCGACGGATCCTCGGTAGTCAGGACATCGTTGGGGGCGCTGGCGGACGCGTTCCCTCTGCCGAGCACCACGAAATGCGAATTCGCGAAACGTGCGGCATGGCGCCGCCAGTCAGCGAGTGTCGTAAGGTAATAGGCTCTGCCGGTCATCGACCTGCACCTGTCACTTGAACTGATCGTCGATTTCGACTTGATAGCCGGCGGCGAGACGATTGGTTTCGTTGGCCATGCCGACGACAGCCATCAACTCGTGAAGCGTTGCATCGGTCATGCCGCGCTTGCGAGCCGCGGCGGTGTGCGACGCGATACAGTAGGCGCACTGGTTCGTCACGCTCACGGCCAGGTAAATCATCTCCTTGGTGAGCGGGTCAAGCGCACCCGGCGCCATGATCTGCTTGATCGATTCCCAGGTACGCTTCAGCGTGACAGGATCGTTAGCGAGCATTTTCCAGAAGTTGTTAATCCAGTCGGTCTTGCGCGTCGCCATAATGTCATCGTAGACGGCACGCACGTCGGTGCTTGCGTTTGCGTATTCGACTAACCCGCTGCTGGCCATGCTCGCTCTCCTCTCTTGATTACTTCTTCCGAAGGATAGCAGAGCAGCGCACCAGCGGCTTACACATGGCATTTCGAAACGGACTGCCGAGAGGTGTGATAGCCTGAGCGACGCGATAGGGACTTTCAAGTGCGCTCGATTGGAGGGGCCGTGATCGAACAAGAAATCGAGATCAAGACGGCCGACGGAACATGCGATGCCTTTCTTTACCACCAAAACGATGGGCGACGCCGGCCCGCGGCCATTCATCTGCCGGACATCGCTGGAATTCGGCAATCACATCGCGACATGGCGCGCGGACTCGCTGGGGAAGGTTACGTCGTGCTGCTGCCGAACATTTTCTATCGAACGGCGCGCACGCCCGTCTTTGACTTCCCGCCCAAATTCCCAGACGAGCGCACGATGAGACGTGTGGGCGAACTGGCGGGTCCGCTGGCGCCGGAAGCGATGGAGCGCGACGCCGCAAGCTACATCAATTACCTGGCGGTGCACGATTCGGTGAGCGAAACCCGCATGGGCGTGGTCGGATACTGCTTCAGCGGCGGAATGGCGGCGCTACGCTTCCCTGCAGCGCGGCCGGACCGCATCGGTGCAGGTGCGTCATTTCACGGTGGCGCGCTTTACACCGATGCGCCGACCAGTCCACACCTCGTCCTGCCGCGCATTCCGACCTCGGACGGCCCGCGACTCTATTTCGGTCACGCGACGAACGATCAGTTCATGCCGCAAGAGGCGATCGACAAATTGAACGCAGCGCTCGCGACCTGGGGCGGCAAGCACGAAAGCGAAGTGTACGACGGCGCGCTACACAGTTGGACCGTCCCGGATTCCCCGGTGTACAACCAGCCGCAAGCCGAGCGCGCGTTTACGAAACTCACGGAATTGTTTGCCGCAACGTTGAACTAGCGGCGTCCGTAGGAGATGGCACCATCGCGTGGCTCGCTCCCTTACAATCAGCTCTGCGCTCAGGATGAAAATGTGTAGTTATGCGTGAGGACGGCGGCGGCGAAGCGCCCGGCAAAGAACTGGTGCGAGGGGGCGCAACTGAGCGTCACTTTTTGACTTTTTTCGACCACTAACTCGATTTTAGAGAGCGTAACGCGGCCAAATCTGCCCACTAGCACATCGCACATGCAGAGACGTTCGGCGCGCACCGGAGCGCCGTCGGCGAGTGTGAAGATGTGGTGCGGCGTGGCGTCGAGCGATTCGGCGTTTGAGAAGTGCAGGCGGAGAAACGTGTCGGCGTCGCGCACTTCGATCCGCAAAATACGCGTCCAGGATTCGCCGCCGCTGGCTGAGGGGCATCTGAGATGCTCGCCAGTTTTGCACGTCTCGATCGCAACTGTGCCGCGTTCTTTGGTCAGTACGACGCTACCCGCGCGCAGGCAGCTTCCGCTACCGCCGCCCGAGCCGCCGCCAGTGCCGCTTGTCGTAGTGGCCGCGGCGACCGCGCCCTGTGAAAGGGGGACACGCCCTTGAAGCGCCTGCTGCTGCGCGGCGGAATTTGTCCTCGCGGACTGTGCGTAGGCCGGCGTGCCCGCGCCGCCCGGTACCCAGCCGAGCGAGGACGCGCTATCGTCCCAATAGGGATAAAAATAATAGGTGGTGCCGGCGGTCAGTCCTGCGAGTGCGACCGAGCCGTTCGCGACGGCGGTCGTGGTGCCGTCGGCGCGAAAGATCGTGAGCCCGGACCAACTCCACGTGATGCTCGAGGAGGTCGAGACATAGGTGAACGCACCGGACCAGCTCGGGGGAACGGAGCCCTTCATCAAGACGCCGGATTTCGACGGATCGATTTGACCTGCCGTGAGCGCGCCGCCGACCACGCGTGCGTAGTCGTTGCCGTCCGTAATCTGGTTGTCGAGGCTCCAGCCCTGATTGGGGCCGAGCGACACACCTGCCAGGCGCTTCAGCGATTCATAGAGCTGCGGGTTCGTCTTGCGAAGCGCCTCGATTTGAGGAACGGTAAGCATCTCGATTGGATCTCGCTGAAAGGAGAGTAGCGATTCGGGGGATATTTGCCGCAGCCGTGGGATGACCCACCGTGTGGCGCTGGCAAACTCGCCACTCACCCGCTAGGCAATCACGCGTTCCCGCCCCGAACAATCGCAAATGGATCCGGCTTGGCCCACGGGACAAGTTTCGTCAGCGAGAACCATGAACCCGCGGCGTTGGTGCCGAGCATATACGACGCGCGCTCGGCCAGCACGTTCGTGAATTGCTCCATATCGCGCGAGGCCGGCGAGCCGAGCGTCCAAGATCTGAGCGGGAGCGAAGACACATCACCGGGCGCCAGCGCAGAGATCGCGAGCGAGCCCGAACCTTGAACATAAGCAGTGAGGTAACCGAAAAGATTGCGCCCGCTGAGGCCCGTCGCAGCGAGGAATGCGGTCGAGTAATATGAATTGATGGCGACGCCGTCGTCGGAATATGTTCCCGGCGTGAGTCCATAGATTTTGCCGCTGGAATCGTTTGATCCGAAGAATATTTGCGCGACGCCGTTTGCCCGCTCGATCAGTCCGCAGGAATTCGCGGAGATGTTCCAAGGTGCCCACTTGCGCGAGCGTTCCGGCGCAGTGAGCATTGCGACGATCGGATCGCCGAAACCTTCCGTGTAGTCGAGCATGAGAATTTGATTCGGTTGGGTGGCCGAACCCATCGGAACACCGACGAGAATGCGCTTGTGCTGCGTATCGACCTGTACCCAGATGAGTTTGCCGTACTCCCAGTTAATTGCGTCCCATGTGGGCTGGATTTCCTGCGAGATTTTCGTTGGCTCGCTCCCGTCGAAGAGGTACAGGCCGGAGCGCCCCGCAATCACTACCCATTCCTCACCGATGCCGACGCCGTGCGCAGAGGGTGTGCCCACTTGGTTCGACACCTCCTCTATCTGCCAGAGCGCCGGTTCGTTGATGCCGTCGTTGGCCGTGACGTACATACTGCGCTCTTTAATGAAGTAGAGATTATTGCGAATCGTGAACGCCGCGCGAATTCCCTGCCCGTTGTTCTCAGCGATGCTCATGATGCCGGTGACGCCGTCGTAAGCTTCGGGTTCTTCGGTGCCGGAGCAGCGCACGAGCGATGGATTCTGCGCCACGTCGGTCGGGAATACTTCGATATTGTCGACGAGAAAGGATTCGCCCGACGGCGCGGGAGTGACGCCAGCGAAAACACGCAGTGTTAGGTCGGGCGGCAGGGATGCTTGCGGAGGGCAAAGCTCGGCGGTGAATTCCTGATAGTCGATGGTGGCTTGCGCAGCCGTCACGGTGAGGCCGAGGCCGACTTGGCTCATCGTCGGACTGAAGAGGTTGATTTGCAGTGTGCCGGCCGAAAGATTGGCGCTGCGCTTGATGCGTGCGCGGACCGAGTAGTCGGTATTCGGCGCGATCAACGGATTCCCGGCTGAATCGGCGATAGCGCCCTGTGAAATGTAGCCGCGCGCCGCTGACACATCGTCGGCCGTAATGCGATAGGCATCGCCCCAGACCACGTCGCTCGATTCACGGCTCCCGCCAGGCCCGAGAACCGAGTCAGGATGCCAGCCAAGCGGACGCCCACTCACGGAGGGATCCCAACCTCCGTCGAACGTGAGGTTGCGCCAGTTGCCCATCTGTGCGCGTTCGCCCCACCAGAAGAGGCGCTCGGAATACGCGACGACCCCGAGCTGTTCGGGCAGTTCGATCTGGCTGAAAAGATAGTCCATGCTTGTGCCAGAGAGCAATATCGTATCCGTGAAATCGACGCTGAGCGAAGTCGTTGTATTATCGTTGATCGTCATCGTGGCGGGCACGTTGTAGAAGTTCGAGCCGCCCGAGGCGGTGAACGCGAGCAACCGCTGAACGACGTTAGACGGGCCGGTGGGAATATTGGTCAGGTTCGCCCCCCACGCACCTCCGGCGGTCCACGAAACAACAGGCGAGGGGGCGGTCCAATAGCCTTGGCGCGTGACGAACACCACAGCCACCTGATGCATGCCGGGTGAAATGCTACCGCCGCTAGTGGAATCTACGACCGTTGGTCCCTCCCCTGGTCCGACCTGGCTGACGCGATCGTAGTTCGAATCGTCATACTGACGCGGCAAGTCTTGGCCGATGGAGCCGTCGCCAAAAGCCATGTACTCGCGGCCGAAGTGGGTGGTCGATGCAAGATAGAGATTGGAGCCTGCGGCGCCGGCTGCGATTAACGAGAGGACGCCGGGTGTTATTTCCTCGTACAGGTTGCCGAGGGAATCAAGGACGAGCGTGCGTTGCACGAGGTTCGTGGTGATGTACGTCTTCACGCCGTTGATTTGCGGCACACCGGCGAGAACGGCATATTGCGAGACGAGTCCAGGGCGCGTGCGCACTCCCCCTGGAAAGAAATCGACGTCACCAAGATTCGGGGACATGCCAGCAGGCACGTCGGAGGGATCGAGCAGCGTGACCCACGTGCCGAAGACGTTGAGGGGCAACGGAGAGAAAGTTTCGATGCTCATAGGTTTCCCGAGTGAGGGAACACGGTGACTTAAATCCTCTGCGGACCGCTTGGGGCGAGTTCCCTGCCAGAAAACACAGTATTTCCTACTGCATTTTCTTGAAGATGCCGTAGAAGGTGATCGTGTCCGACGTAATCGCGGAGGGATACGCGCCCGAGGCAACCTCCGGAAAGGCGCCGGCGCTCGCGCCCTGCTGAAAGATTTTCACCTTGCCGCTGTTCATGGTCGAGCCTGGATAGAAAACGAAATCGCAGCCGGAGAGGCCGTCCATCCAAGCGGTGCCTTGAATCGGCGCTTGTGTGGCCGCAATGATCGGAAATTGCGAGAGATCGAGCGTGTCGCCGCTAGTGGCGTAATTGCCTGACGCGGCGACGGTGCCCGACACGTGAATGCGCCTGCCGTCGTCCCACGTGTCGACCAGCGAAAATGTAAGTGCCATATATTCCTCCGGTGGAAAAATGCGATTAGCGAGTAAGGGACTTGCAAGTTCCGATTCGAGCAGGCCATCCCGAAGCTTTCACCAATCACTAGTCACTAATCACTAGTCGCTGGTATGATGGGCGGCTTGCGACGCAACCCGAACGCCTGCATGTGAATCCAAAGCGTCGATATATTCCAGAAGAGGGAGAACTTGTGCGGCGACTGCTGGGCATCTGTGCGTTGGCGGCGGCTATTCTTGTCGTATTTTGGGGGGGACGCAGAGAGCCGCGGCTGGCGTTGGCGGCGAGTCCCGGGCAGTCTTCACCGGCCAAGGCGATCGTCATCGCCAAGGGGGTCGCAGTTCGCGCGCTGGCCCTTGATCCTCATGCTGAGCCTGACCTCACGACCGCAGCAGCGCCAAATCGCGTCTTTGCACTTGGCAGTGCGCTAGCGCCACAAACAACCTCAGCGTCGCCTGCGACGACGCTCACCGCGATTGCCGGCGTTGGCCAGGCTGGATCCCTCGGCGACGGGGGCGCGGCGATGGGGGCGCAACTCAATCTGGCCCCGGATTCGCTGATCGAGCGCAGTGGAATCGCAGTCACATCCGATGGCACGATTTTCATTGCCGATTCACAGAACAGCACGATCCGCAGCGTCGCCGGGCCAGCGAGCAGCGAACCTGGAATCATTCGCAGCGTCGCCGGAAGATGGGCAGCTCGACAGAACGTCGCTCTCGAAGATCCGATAGGAATTACCGCCGATCGCGCGGGAAATCTCTACATCGCGGACCATCGTGCAGGGGCGGTCGACGTGCTTGTCGCGGCGACCGGTCGGCTCGAGACTCTGGCGCAAGTAGTCTCGCCGGCGAGCATTGCTGTGACGCTCGATGGCACCAAAGTCTTCGTCGCGTCGCCGGAAACGGGCGGAGTGTTTGTGATCACGACCAGTACTCACGCGATTGCCGGCGTCGCGGGTTTCGCGGCCACCGCCGCGGCAACCTCCTCGATTGCTTCTGGGCCGAGCGCGTGTCCTTCGAATGAGAATGGCACAATTGTGGCACCAAAGAACCAAGCAATCTGTCCTGCGGGTTTGGCGGTGGATGGACGTGGGAATCTTTTCGTCGCAGACGCAAATGCAGGCCGAATTCTGCGCGTCGATGCGATTGGGAACAAGACGACGGTCGCAGCGAGCGGTCTTAGCACTCCGGGCGACATCGCCTTCGATTCGAAGGGAGATCTCTTCATATCCGAGCAGGGTCTGACCCAGCTGATCGAACTGCCTCAACTCGGTGATCCGGCGAGCGCCATCTCACTGACAACGCCCCCCGTATTTGCCGCTCCGTGCCCGCAGTTGAGCAATCCGTTTACGTTCTGCAACACTCCTTCGGGTGGCACATCGCAGCAGGCGGCTTTCACTCTGACGAACACTTCGGCGAGCATGGTCACTGGACTGACCGTTGGGTTCATTCCGGCGACCACACCGGGGAATTTCACGGTTGAGAGCAACGGTTGCACCACCTCCCTCGGCGCCGGACAGACGTGCCAGATCAACATCGCGTTTACACCGCAGGCCATCGGCTCACTGACGAGTGCCCTGAGCGTGACGGATTCGAATCCTGCGGACGCGGCCACGGTAAGCCTTGCCGGCACGGGCGATGACTACAGTTTGCAACTCGCGAGCGGCCAGCAGATCGAGCTCACAATTGTGCAGGGTGGGACGGCCGTCTTCAACGGGCAGGTGGCGCCAGATAGCGTTTTCGGACAGGACGGCGAATCCGTCCAGTTGGTGTGCCCGATAGCATCGACGATGCCAAGCAATACGTCGTGCGTCATCGCGCCTTGCCAGGCCACGATCACGCCGGGCATGGCCACTCCATTCAAGATTACGTTCGTCACCTCGTCGACGACGAGCGTCGCGCCGGTACCGCCGCAGAGCACGGGATGCACTTCGTATGGCCCGCCGCCGACGTCGCTGGTCGCGCCGGAGCCGCGCTCGCGTGATCCGTTGGATGGGAGGCGATTCCCTCCCCCCTGTTTCTGGCAACCTTTGCAGCATTCGCGCTATTTCTTGGCTGGTTCACCGCAACGAGAGAGGAGTCGGCAGGGCGTAAGCACCTGCCCTTCAGTCTCGCGATTGCAGGATTTGCGGTGGCGGTTCTCATGGGTTGCCATCATGGCAAGGGCAACATCATTGGTCCCGCGACGACGGTCGGAACCACGAACATGAGGGTCACGGGCAAGGCCCTCGACGCGAACGGCAACTCTCTGAACACGTCGCGCCCAATGCCGCAAATTATGCTCGATGTCGTCGCGCAGCCGACCGGGGGAGGCGGGTTTCCCTGATTCCTGCAGTGGCCGAGCGACCGCTCGTCAAAGATAGATCACGCGCCTGTGGTAGCTATAGGGCATCCGCCGTCGCCCCTTCAGTTGTTCCGGACGAACGTATCGCTCGATCAAGTTCTCCGTTGCCATCTGCGCCGTGCCAAGCAGATCCTGCGCGAGTGCACGCGCACCGCGTGACCGCGCCGCCAGAGCCGCCGTCGCGAATGCAAGCGGGTCTGTGGCCGAGCGAATCTGGACAGGATCTGTGCCTAGCGTGAGCAGAGGCAGAATTTTTTCATAGCGGATGCGAACAGTAATTGATTGCGTAGCTCCCACCAAATTGATTTTGTCCTCGCGCCACTCCCAGAGCCGGAGAAAGGTGCTCGGCTGCAAGTTGAGCATGCCGCCCCCGCTCGTGAATTTCTCCATCGGCACGAAGACGTCTGTGGTGTTCGCCGTGGCGCGTTCCCAGAGCATGTGCGGCGCCAGACAGTCCGTTGGTAATTGCGGGCTTGAGACGTCGCTGATTTCGGTGGGCGTCACGCCGCTGGCGGGGTCGGTATCGAGTTCGAGATCTTGCTGCTCCGCAATCACGCTCACACCACATTCGGCGAGTTCCCGCTGGAGTCCGCGATACGCCGAGTTGAGGAACGGCATCAATACCGTGTCCGTGAAGACGGCGCCCGCTGCGTCGTTGACGAGCGCGCGCGCCAGGTTCAGCGCATCTTCCGCCTGCGAATAGGCGGTGGTAGGGACGACGGGCATGTAATCCTCCGGGGAAATTCGATGTCGAGCGATTAGCGACGATTAGCGCGGATCAGCGGTTGCTGATCGTGAGAGTGAAAGCAGATTTGACGCGTATTGCCGCCATTCGAACCAGCGAACGGAAAGCGTCAGCAGGCCACGAGACACACCGAGAGCAAATCGCGCTCAGTGCAGGATGATTGCCGGCAGACCGTATCCGCTGTATGTCGCGCCAGCCGACGGAACCGAGATCGGGAACGTCATCGCTCCGCTCGAACTGGTCGAGCTGGAAGTCGCGCCAGAAAGTGCGAGCGGTGCGGTGCCGCTGTAGGCGATCTTCGCCGTCGTGGCGTTGCCGGTGAAGGCGAAGATGTACGCGCCGCTCGGGAGCGTCACGGTTCCCTGCGTACACGATTCGTCGCTCGCTCCGCCCCCGGTCAAATTTATGGCTGTAATTGAGCATTTCACGTTGCCGGATAGATCAGTGATCGCCCAGCCATAGAAATCACCGGAGTTCGAATCGGTTGTCGAAACGTCTACTGTGAGATGCGAGAACTGAATGTTCGGAAGATAGATCACCGAAACGTTTACGGCATTCGCCGCACTCGGCCCCTGCCCTGCCGACAGAAATCCCATCGCGAATTTTGTGAACTGCGTCGGGCACGCTGAGCCTGAATCCTGGACATTCGTGCCGGTGAATGCCGCGCAATCGTTCGCCGTAGGCGTGCCTGTGGTGAGCGTCGCCGGCTGCGTTCCCACCGTGAGGCCGCCAGCCACGGTCAGATTCCCGTAAACGGTTGGGTTGCCGCTGTCAGGCAACGCTGCCGCGAACGGAACATTCGGGCTGACGGGACCCTGGCTCAGCACAGCGTCGTCGACGAAGATTGTATTTGGATTCGCCGCCGTATTTTCCAGAATGAAGACTCGCATCGACTGGGCAACGGTAGAAGAACTCGAGTAGGCATTCGGCGCGCGAAATGTAACCGCGAAATTGCGCGTGGGCGTCCACGCGCTCGCAGCTGGCACTTGCCAGTCGGAACCCGTGACGTTGCAATTGCAAGTGATGCCGTTGTTATAAGTGAGCGACGCATTCGAACTTTGCCAGTTCGGCCCCGTGCCCACCAACGCGGACGTGCCCGCATAGTTCGCAGGAGTGAGCACGCGCGCATTTGTGGCGACGTTTGTGATCTTATCCGCCTCAGTACAGTTTGGGTCGGAGTAGAAACGGAAGCCCGGTCGAAAATTGACGCTCGTGGAACTGGCGGCGATGCGGAAGGCGAGCGTGTAGTTCATCGTAGGATCAATCTGGATACAGCCGGAATTGATGCCTAGGCCGGCTGTGGCGTTGTCGCCGATCCTGACGTTATAGCTCCCCTGCGTGGTGGAGTCTGCCGGCGAAGTGCTGCTCGCCTGCTGCCCGTAGATGCCACTGCCCGCCTGATTGATATTTGTGCCGCTGACGCCGCCCCAGTAGTACAGCGTTGTCGAATTCGACCACCCCTCGAATCCGGCATTGCCGACCAGATTGCGCCCGGCAAGGTCGTTCATGCCGAAGTGCATGGAGGGCAACCAGTTTGGGCCATTGTTGTCGATAGCAACCTGCGAGGTAGAAGGCTCGTTTGGTTTCACGACCTCGGTCGCTGAAACTGAAATATACGGGTCAAGGATGTGGATGCCGACGGCGCTACCGTCAGTGGGGAATTGAAAGCAGCTGTAGACATTCTCGCAGCGGTTGTTCGGCCCGATCGTAACCGAGTCCGCATTGATGATGTTGTAGCCAATCTGGCCGAATGACGTCGAAGATGCCTCGCAATCGTTTCCGTAGAACTCGTCGTTGTTCGGATAGTTGCCGCTCGAATCCTTGGCCAGCTCGAAGCAGACCGTGCCGGTGTTCGACGCCGGCAAAATGCACGTGTTTTGTTCCATTTCTATCACGTTGAATACACCGGCGAGATGCAAGCAGCGGTCGTTCTGATACTGGGGATCGAACTCGTTGTGCTTGATCAGCGTGTTGGTGGAGTCGGAACCGCCTGTCGATGTGTCTCCGAAGATCCCGTAGGATGAGCCGCCGGTGCCCAGAATCAAACGGTTACTTTCAATGTCCGCGTGGCCCACGCTCGTGAGGTCGATCACCTTCGAGCCTGAACCAGTGGCCTCGAGGTTCATCCCGGTCACGTGCACCCAATCCACGTTGCGCGTGGCGGCGTTCGGATTCCTTACGGTCGTGCAGCCGGACGGCACGCACGAGATGAACCCACCGCCGTCGGGGCGAGGTATCGTACCCGTACCGCTTTCCTGATAGCCGATCAGTGCGCTACCGTCTCCCATCAGCTCAACCGCATCGCGATTTGTTGTGTCGCTGATAGCAAGCTGACCAGAGCCCCAAAGCAGTACTGTTCCCGCCGGAATTTGAATGTGCGATGTGCCCGTAAGACTCCCCGTCAGGCCACGCGCATCGCAAAGGGAGCTCGTCGTGCTCGCGGCGGTGAGGCACGCGTTGATTTTCGCCGCGGCGTCGGAGCCTGAGAATCGTTCGGCCTTCTGCACCTGGTTGAGCGAATTCACCGCAGCGCTTCCATTTACATCGAGGCTGTACTGCGGGCTCGTCGTATTGATTCCCAACGCGTTCGAGGTGAATCGGTGCTGCGCCTGGAATGAGCCGGTCGGAAGAACGGCCGCCATAGAAGATTGCGTTTGCCCGGTATACAAGAAGCTCGTCGTGCTCCCTCCGGAAATGTAGAGCGCCTGGACCTCATAAGCATTCGGCAAGATTGGGGTCGTTAATACGGTCAGACAATAGCCCGCTGGTTGCAGCACCGAAGCCACCGGCACAGTCCAAGTGAAGTTGATCGCGTTGTTTGATCCGCCCACCGCCATGGCCCCGGAGTAGGCGAAAGTCGAGGCCGTCACCACGTTGCAGCCCGACGCCGACGTGGTCGCAAAGATGACGCTGTAATACGTGTTGGCCCCGAGCGAGCCGCCTGTCGTCGGCGTTCCGCTGAGGCTCGTCGGTGGCAGCAGCTTCGCGAACCCCACGTCCAGCGTCTCGGGCGTGGTTTGCAACAGTTGCCCGCTGTATCCCGCCGTCGTGCCGTCCCCGAAAAGTTCGCCGAAGTTCGGGTCCTCGGCAAGCGTCGAATACCCCGCGCCGTTCTTGAACCATCTATCGGAAAGCGAGCCTATACCCGTATTTCCGAACGCTCCGGCTATAGGCTGCCCGGTCGTCCCGGCAAGCACATTGAAGTGATCGCGGCCTCCCGCCTGTTCTTCGGTGACTACCGAGTTGCCGACGGGGCTTCCCGAACCATCCACAACGGAATACGCCAAATCTTGGCCGCCCTTAATGTCAAAGCTCGTGGGCGGATTGGAAGAGGCTGTGTTGCGAATCACAGCCCAACTATTGGCCAATGAATAGCTAACCGTGACTCCGTGTAGCCATCCATTCGGCTGGTCGAAGTTGATGAGTGCAGCAGCAGAATCCGTATTGTCCGCATCCTGGACACCAGTCAGGATGAGACCGTTGTATTGGCACCCATTGGAAGCGCTTTGGTTGAACGTCAGGAAGTCCGTGTCGGCTCCTTCGCGGACGATGTTCTTGAAGATATAATTCGCCGCCAGCGAAGTGCAGGTCCCGCGTTCTTGAATTACGTCCATGCCTGGTCCGAGCCGAAGGTTCTCGAAGTCGAGCAGGTACGAAGGCTGTCCCAATCCGTTGTCCGTGATAAGCAAGTTTGGAACGCCCGTCTGGTTGCTCGTTATATATCCGCCGATCCAGGTGATCTCGAAACTTCCCTGCATCATCACGGTGGCGTTGTCCGTCTGTCCCGTGGCGAAGAGAGTCCCCGCCGATACGTTGTTCAAATTGACGACGGCGACGCTGCTGAAAAGGAGGGACTGGTTATAGCCGTTGAAAGACAGGTTGCTATACTCGCCGCTCTGGGCCGCCGAGAGAAGCGGCGCCGGACTCGGATTCGTGCCCGAATGCTGCGCTATGATTTGGGCCGAGCCAGAGGAAGGCCCGACCAACTGCTGCCCAAAGCACGACGGCAGCACAGGCGTTGTCGACGATCCCTGCGTCTGCGCCACATCGTAGATTCCCGGCGGGAAGTACACGGGCGGCTTCGAGCCACTCAGACCCAATGTAGAGGCGCACGATGCATTGATCGCGTTCGTAATTGGATAGGTGTCGTCGTCACGGACGGTGGCGTTCGTCACCCCCGTGCCCGCCGCCACGTTCAGCGTGAAAGTGCTCCCGGCGACCCCCCGTGATCTGCGCGGCCAATTGATTGCCGGTTCCGTCCGCTCCCGGAATCACGAGACCGTTATTCACCACGAATCCGGGGTTCGACCCGCAGACCAGGCTATTGCTACTCGGTGCGATGCTGCACGTCGCCGTCAGCGCTCCGCTGTCGCCGCGCGCCCCGTAGGCCGGACACGTTACATCGATGTAAGGTCGCGGGCCTCCAAAACAGCTGTTCCCGCTCACCTGCAGCGTCGAGGGAGTGAACACCCCCGGATTGAAATTCGTGGTAGTCAGCGTGCCGTTCACAGTGGCGTTTCCGGCAACCGAGAGGTCACCACCCAGAGTCAATCCGAATGCCGAGATGTCGTTTCCGGCGCCGGATGATGAAACGTCCGTGGGCAAAATCACATCCGGATAGGTAAGCGTGCCGTTGATCTGTGGGCTCGAGATTTGCAAGAGATACCGGCCGGCTGGCGCGTAAAAGTGGTAGTTCCCGATGCCGTCAGTTTGGAACGGATTCGCCGAGGTCGTGGTCAGCGTCGCGTCGGTGTACACCGTTGCGAGCGGCATGCACGGTGTGCCCGTCGCAGTCGCTTGGCAAACACGCACCGTGGCTCCCGCCACCGGATGCCCGCTGGGACCGAAGACGATATCATCCTTCCGTGATCCCTGCGCTCGCGCACAAGGCGCCATGGCCGCAAGTACGGCTGCCGCCGCGACTAGGAACGCGGCAGGCGCGGGCCATCGGCGAATGCCCCGTTGGATCGCTGTCGGCCGCTCCCGACATCCGGCGGGCAGGCTTTGCGCGAGGACCTCGCGACATCGCCTCTTGATTTGCATCACGGCTGATATCAACTCGAGCGTCATCGGCATCGTCCCTTCCCTTCCACTTCGGTAGATTCGGTATCGCGGACGATTGTAATTCTCCTCGCGCCCGCGGGCGACAAATCTAGATCAAGGCCTCGGACTCGGTGTTTTGCCGCTATCACCGCTCTTTGTCGCGGAGGCCGGCGCGACTGCGGGCGGCTCGTTGTTACCGCGGGGTACAGGATTCGCGGTGCGCGTGCCCAAACCATGTTGCGCGGCTTTCTCTGAATCGAGAATCGCATGACAATGTTTGCAGATGGCGACGCCCGTCTTCACTTTTTCTCCGCACGCCGGGCATTCGCTCATGCGCACCGGCACATAGGCCCACTCCCGTTCGACCCCTAGCGTCATCGCGGCGCGCCGGTGTAAGTCCGAAATCTCCCTGAACGAATGGCCGCGGGCCCACAAAGTGTCGCCCTCGCCGATAAGGCGGTGGTAGTACGTGTCGCGGCGCTGCGTCGCGGCGGCGAGTTCTTCGCCGGTTGGCCGTGGGCCCGCGCAGACGAAAATGCCGTGATCCTGCAAGTCCTGCAGCAGATCGTCCGCGATTTCGCGCGCGGTAATCGTGAAAGGAAAGCGGCGATTGTCTCCCAGATCGATCACGTCACCGCGCGCCGTGATCAGCAACAGCGCGTAAGCCTCGCCTTTCGCGCGCGCGGGAATGTGATACACGCCGTGTGTGCGCGAGATGTACCAGTCCTGGTCGGAGATGGACGCAATCGCCACGGTCGCGGCCGTGTCACCTTTCGGTTGCGTCTCAATTAAGATGTCGCGTCGTCCGCCGCCAAAATGTGAGAGTGGCCGTGGAACGTCACTGCCCCCGAGATTTGCTGTCGGTGCCATTTCAGTTTGCAAGGAAGTGTCCTTTCAAAGGGAGGCGTTTCAGCTCTGAGGTTCGAGCTATCTTTCATTGAGAACTGCGTCTGCGGCGCAATCGAAATCGCGTTCACGTCTTGATTCCCGTGCGGCGAGCGCCTGTCGCGTCGCCTGCCGCGGTTGACGGCGCGACCACTCAATCGCGCGAGCGATCCAGTCGCATGCCGCCGCATCGAGCGGCATGAATTGCCCGTTTGCGTGCTCGAGCGTAAAGCAGTGCTCGTATTCTCCGCGAGATGGATACGGGCCGAGCGCGGGTATGCGAATTCCGTCTTCGGCTTCCGCCGTTCGCTCGTACCACATTTCTGGCGAGCCGAAAAACTCGGGCGGCATCCAGCGCTCGATGTGCCAGCGATCGTGCGGAATGTACTTCGGCACACGCCGCAGTTCGACCGTCTCGCGGACGACATTACCGTTCGCATCCCGATCGATCCAGCGGCCCCCGATCCACGTGAGCCTCGAGCCGCCCCACACCACTCGAAAATTCGCCTCGCCGTAGCAGTTCGTACCGCCGGCAAGTGCCAGGCGCTGTTGAGCCGAGGGCGGTGCCTCGTGCGTTTCTCGCGTCACTTGAATCACGGAAAAGTTGTCTGGCCTGGAATCCGTAGGACAATGAAGAAAATTCATTGGGAGCAGGATCGAAATGCACATTCGCTCGAGATACCAACGTTGGCGTCGAAGTAGCCCGTCAAGCTTGCCCGGCGGATCAGTTCTTGTGGCGCTGCGCGCGATGGCGTCGACCGCGCTCGTGGCTGCTTGTTTATCGTTCGGCGGCGCGGCTCGTGCGCAAGACGCAGGCTACATGCGTATGGTCAGTTCGAGCGGGCGCCAGATGGCGGGCGAATCTACCGACCCTGCCCACTACGGCTGGATCCCGTTGCGCCAAGCAGTGATGCCGTCCGCCTCCGAAATAGCAGCCATCGCGCAGGAATCGAAGGGCGTTTCGGCGGCAAGCGAGTCCAAATCCGTCCACCGCCCGATTGTTCTCGTCAAGGACCGCGACCGATCCTCGCTCGAATTGCTTGTCGCGATGACCAGCCATCAGCGATTTCCCGTGGTCGATATTGTCCTTACGAAAGGCGATCAAGTCTTGGCGCGATATAAATTGATCGATGCGACGGTGATTTCGGTTCGTGGCGGCGGCACCAACGGAGGCACCGACGCCCCCATAGAGCAGCTACGTCTTACCTACGCGAAGATTGAAATCGAGCACTAACTCCGCGGGGACCCTCGTCTCAGGTGTGTCTCGTCATTGGGAAGGCGGCCGGAAGGCCGCCTTTCTTATCTAACGGGAAATTGCCTTATCGCTCTTGCCTTGTGGACCGGTAAGCTGCGAGAGATCCGGGGAGGCGTTCTCGGTGCCGGCGGCGGGGTACTTCAGCTGGAGCCACTTATACCAGCCGCCATCCATAATCTTCACATTGAAGTAGCCGAACTCCGCAAGTTTCTTCACCATGTCGCTGGTATCGTTGGGGCACGAGCCGTAGAAGATCAGCACGCGATCGCGCGGCAGCGGGATCGGGAAACTCTTGATCTGCATCGTCCAGGGATAGCTGATAGCGCCAGGAATGTGTCCTGCTGAGTAGCCGTCAACCGGCTGCGTGTCGACAACCGCAAATTTAGCGGCCTTGTCCTGCATCATCTTCAGCACGTCGCCGGGCGCGATCGTCTGCACGGGGACGGCTGCCTCGGCGACAAGTGTCGGATCAGCCGCACGATCGCCTGCCGCGGAGTCATCCTGTGCCAATACTGCCGGAGCGATTAAAATCGCTGCCAACATCAGGGCCATCACCGCAAGAGACGTTTTCATGGCAACCTCCCGACGCCAAGTCTGCCGTCGACTTCCCTATTCATCGCCGATGGTAGCCCTGTCCGCCCGCATACGTCAACCTCGAGAGATTATCCGCTTCCCAACTCCGCTATGGCCGAGAGTCAACGTTTGAGATGGTTTCGTAGCGGCAGCTTTTAAGGCTGGCAGATTCGCCGGCACCGGCAGAAAGACAGCCTTAAAGCAACCGCTACGACCCGAGGACTAATACCCGGTCGGAATCGCCAGGTTGTCGATGTAGGCGCCGGAGCGCGGCGACTCATTCCACACCTGGAACCCTGTGACGAAGTAGAAGATATACGCCGAAGCGAGACCTCCGCTCGCGCCGTAGATCGGAAACACCGTTTGCCCGCCGACATCGTAGAAATCGATGTCCTGCATCACGGCGCGCCCCCAGTGCGACAAATCGAGGAAATCGATGCGCGACTGATTCGCATTGATGCTCGACTTAATCGGAACGCCCGCCATCGACTTCTCGCCGGTGAAAAGCAGATCGAGATCGCTCGCGCGCCCGCCCGCTCCCTCCTTGATGATTTGCGAGATCGTGACGCCGAGCTGCTCCCACTGGTGCTCCTGCTCGAGCGACGTGTAGGCGATCAGCTTGCTCACCTGGTTCGTGCCGAGAGACTTCCTCACCTTGTTGATCGCGAGCCGCACAGCACCCGGCGTGATCGCGGAGTTGTTGCCGTTCACGCGCGGCGTTGCCAGCTCGACCGGGTACGTGGCGCGGTTCAGGTTCAGCCACGTGCCCGTGGTTGCGTTCGTCTGATGGTAGAGGATGCCGAAAAGTGAAACGGGCTGCGCACCAGTGAGGCCATCGTGCACCACCAGATCATTGGCGCTTGTGCCGCTGGGCAGCGCATCCACCTGGATCAGTGAATTGAACGGATCGACGAGCAGGACGTTCGCCGACCCCCGGTTGGTCGTCAGCGTCGGATCGTACACCTGCACCGTCTGGTTGTAGTAGAAGAGCTGCGCGCCGGGCGGCTTCGCCATCGTAAACTGCGCGGCCACTCCCGACGGCAGCCCGCTCGTGGTGATCGAGCCGACCGTGCCGAGCACGCCGTTGCCGTTCGTCTGCATCACCTTGTCGAGAAACGAACGGAATTGCACCATCGCGTTTTTCACTTCGCGCTTTGCCGCATTCTCGATCGCCTTCTCCGGCGCATTCGATGCGTATTCCACGAGCTTCGTGATTTCAACCGCGTGCCGGAAAAATACCGGAGTCACCTGCGCCACGTCGTAGATCGTGCCCGAACCGCGGCCCAGGTCTCCGCCGTCCATGTTTGCGAGGCCGGCCTTGCCTCCTGGACGGATTTGCAGCGGGAGCCGCATATTGCGCGAGCTGACGCGTTCCACGTCGCCGCGCTGCTGGATCATGGTTAGCAGGATATCGTCCCGCTCGTAGAGCAGCGGAAGCTTGTCCCGCACCTTTTCCAGTTGCAGCGCAACCGATTGAGCGTTCTGCATTTGTGCCATTGGACTGGGGTCCCCCTTGGAATGACGACACTAACGAAGCGTGAAGTCGTCGAATGATTTGTCGTGCGTGGATGTCCTCCTCGGACGTGAAAGACGATGAACTGATCAGCGTGGGTGTGGAAAAGGTGCTTAGCCAACCTTCGGTGCTCAGAGGCTGTTGCCCAACATGACCCTCACAGGTTCAATATGTCTGCGTCGGACATGCGTGCGTAGTCGATGTCGCGCGGCGTGGTCTGCCGCCGACCCTCATTCCCCGCCCCGTTTGATCCTGCAATGTCGACGCGCCGCTCCGCCGCACGTTGCCGTGCCCGCCGGTCCTGATTCGCTGCCACGACGGTCGAAGTCCACTCGTTGAGCACGCGTTTCGCCACGCCCGGCAGCGCCTGGCGCGCGCGTCCCGAAATCAACGAAACGATCGCACGCTGGTGATCGGCGTCAAGCGCGCCCGAGCGAAACGCCTCTCGCATCTGTTGCGCAAGCTGTCGGTTCGACCGCAGCGTATTGTCGAGCTCGCGGTAGATTTCGCCGACCACGCGATTTCGCGCGCTTTTCGACGCGCTCTCCGGTAACAGCCGCTCCACCTGCGATTCAATCGCGTCGAGCACGCTCTGCACCGCAGCCGCGTTCGTCGCTCGGAAGAATTCCTCCTGTGCGGCGGTCGCGCCATTTCTCCCAGGTCCGTCGCCTGTGCTCGGCGTCAACGCGACGGCATTCGTATTCTCGTTGTTAGCCCTTCCCTGGTCCGTTCCCTTTGTCCCGGTTTGCTTCTCCCCGTGCCTCTGTGTCGCTGTGGCTAATCCGTTCATCGCTGTTGTGAGCGAAGCAAAAGCCGCCGGGTCGAGGCTGGCAACCGCACGCGCCAGCGCGACGTGATCCTCAGGCCGTTGGGAAAAGAACAGCGAATCCATATGATCGAGGTCGGCGAGCAACGCCGTCGCCGCGCGCGCCTCCTCGGGCGTTGCGAACGTCTCGCGGTAAGCCTGCGCGTCCCGCCACGCCTGGCGCAGTTCCGGATTCGAGTCAAGAGCGCTGCGCAGGTTCTCTGGTTCAGCGGCCTCCTCGCGCGTCCCCTGTCCAGCGGCCGAGTCCGGCTCGTACTCGCGCTCTCGTCCCGCAGAGGCCGTTTTCAACCCCGCGCTCGAACTTGCACCCGCATCCTCGGTTGCTTGGCCAATCCCCAAAATTTCATCGTCCGTCGCTGCTCGACGAGCCGGATTTGTGCGAGATTCGCCCGTATGTTTCGTGGCTGACCGCGTCTCTGAAACGGCCTGCGCGGATGTTTGCGTAGCTGCCATGGTAAAAGCCTCCGTTCAATCGCATGTTTATGCGCAAACCACCAGCATCCAGATTGGCACCAAGGTACTATTCCCACAGCCGTTGCATTTTGCGAATCTGGCTATAGCGGGGAACCCTCCCAGCGCCCGGGTAGAAGCTCCGGCGTCTCTCCCCGTGAATACCCTGAGGTGGTGAATGAGTTTGACGACCGTCGTTTCCGCAAACGCAAAATCCGCAGGATCGGCCAATTCAGGCGCCAATGGTATCGAGCGCCGCAGGCGCCGCCGCGCCAGAATTAGCGCTCAGCTTCGCATCCAGCTCACGAATTCCCCCGCAGGCCTCGAGGAGGTCTGCACTACAATGGACGTCTCGCGCGACGGCCTTCTCTTTATCGCCTCGCGCTCGGGCTACGCCCAGGGCCAGATGCTCGACGTTACTTTCCCTTATTCCAAGGGCCCCGGTGCCCTCAACCAGTCGCAGCCGGCCGAAATCGTGCGCGTTGCCCCGCAGGACGGCAAGTTCGCCGTGGCCGTCCATTTCGTTACGGCGAAGGCTGACGCCGTCGGCGAAAAGAAGCGCGGCTATACCGCCCACAACCACGTGCCCGCAGCCGCCGAGCCCGCCACGGAGCAGCGCCAGCCCGTCGTTCTCGCGGTTGAATCCGACGTCCGCGTCTCGGACATGATGCGCCACGTCCTCGGCCAGGATGGCTACAACGTGGTCATCGTTAAGACCGCGAAAGAAGCGCTCGATTTTCTTCGTGCGAATGTCCCGGACGTTTTCATTGCCGAGGTTGAATGCGAGGAGATCTCCGGCCACGATCTCTGCGCCATTGTCAAGCGTAGCGAACGCCTCCAGCGCGTCCCCGTGATTCTGCTCACGCGCGCGGCCCAACCCGCCGATTACTCCGCCAGTCATCAGATGGGTGCGGTTGTCTGCATGGCGAAGCCGTTCCAGCCGGACCGGCTCGCCCACGTCGTGCGACTCGTGGCGCCGCCGCCGACCACGAAGAGCTACTACGGCACGCGTGTCTCCGGCGGCGTCGACCGCAATCTTTAGAAGCATCCACGCTCGCGGTCGGGAGCACCTCCTGCTCCACGTCTGGATAATCGCCGCGTCCTATCTCACAGCTCTCGATGCCGGCGGCGCTGCTTGCTGTTGCACTTCGCGCTGCTGCTTGAGCATATACTCCCGGTGAAACATCGCGTGCGCGCGGACGTTCGCATATCCAGCCGGCGCCTCGATCTTCGCCACCTGCCCCGCATCCGACGAAAACCACCGCATGCAGATCTCCAGCTCGACCGCGTGATTATCCGCGAATTCATCCGGCACGATGCTCGGCAGCAGTAATTCCACACCCGTTGCGTCGTCCCGATGCACCACCGGCATTTCGCCTGTCATCTGCGCGATTTCGCGGTACTGCTTCGTTCGCGATTCCTCGTCTGGAATCACGAACTCCTCGAGCCCGATTAATCGCTTGATCAGCGCCATATTCTCCGGATGCGCCAGCACTGCCTGAATCTGCGGATCGGGATTCGCGAGTAGCTGCATCATCACCGCGCGCTGCTGCGACCACAGCGTCGGATACTGCTCGTCCGTTTCCGGATAGCTGAAGAGGTTGCCCTTCAGATCCGCGAGCCGAATCCACTTCGACTCAAACGCCGCGCCCGCCCCAAGCAGCGTTACTTCCACATCGGTCGGCCGGTTCTGCCGGAAGCAATCGACTGCCAGCAGCATCACGTCTGCGTGAAAAAATTTCATTCGCCGCCAAACGAGCCCGATGCGCCCCATCGCCTGGTCGCGCGCCATCGAATAACCCGCCGCGGTATCGTTGTTCGCCATCGCGCCACCGAAAAGCGCCGGGAACGCCCCCGTCAAGAACTGCGCGATGGGTCCCATCAGGTTCGCGGCGTGCTCCGCCAGATCGGGAGGCACCTGCGCGGCCTCAGGCTGGAAAAACCCCGCCGCGAGCGACTGCCCTGGCTTCGCGCGCGCCGGATAGTGCGCGCCCGGCTCAGCCGTCTGGTTCTGCAGCGAATCGAAGTCGAGCACTTCGCTATCCGCGTAGATCGGCGGAATCCCGTACTCGTAGGTCTCGATCTGCAGATTCGACAGTGTATTGAATCGTTCCTGCACGCTGATCAGGACGTCCCCGAGCGCCGGCCGCCCGCTCGATCCGTCGCCGGGCAGCGCGTGCAGCACGCGCCAATGGTCATCCATATTTTCGTTGCGTGATTCGCAGTAGGCGTCGCCCGCGAACGCCACGTAGGCGCCGTCGGGAAAAAGTTGGAGCAACTCGTCGCGCAGCGACTTGTCGTCGAGGGCGAAGAATGCCCACGGTCGCAGCCAAGTCCGTTGAAACGTAATCAGATTGATGTTGAAGTCGCCGCCCTCGGTCAAAGGGCCGCCCTGCGATTGCGCGAGCCGCGCGAGGCGCTCATATTCCTGCATGCTCGTCGCGACTGGCGGCCCGATCTTGTCCGCGGCGTGCGGATATGCCGCGCGCAGCCGCGCTTGGTGCACCTCCATGTTCCATTGGAGGTACGGATACTCATGCATATCGTTCGCCCACGGCGGAGTTTTCAGCTCAAGTCCGCCCGTAATCGTCACCACCTCTTCGCCATTGGCCACACGCAACCGCGTCTGCGCCGCCGGCACCGTCACGGTCTCCGCCGCGACAAAGTCCTCCTCCGTCAGCATCGCCCCGCATTGAGGACATGAGTCAAGTTTCGCAGCTGAGGCATCCGAGCCCGTATCGACATGCGTAGCGGCAGAGTCCGGCTGTTTTTTCCCTACAACCTGTGACCCGCGGCCTGCGACCCCTTCCCCGACTGCGTCTGCGTTGATTTCGTCTCCGCATTCCGGGCACACATACACGTCGCTGCCAATCTTCACTTCCCGCATCCCAATTTCCGTCTCTGGATGAAATCCAAATCGCTGCCCGTCCACCACAAACCGCACGTACGCCCCAACTTTTCCGCCGGTCCACAGGTGAAACGCTTCATCTACGATCAGGTTTCCGATGCGGTTGTTCCGCTCGACGAGCGCCGCCACTTCGGTCGCTGCCTTTGCTGCAGCCACATCCTCTTCCGCTTGCGCCGACGACGGGAAAAATCGCACGCGCGGCACATCCTGCGAAAGCACCGAAATGATCGAAAGCCCGAATGCCTGGTAAATGTTCGTGACGAATTCGTACCGCGGCATGTCTTCGATCGAGCTGTTGTCCAGAATCTTCTGTTCAAATGGCAAGTGCCAGTTCTGATCGCGCTCGTCCCACCACAAATATTGAAGCCCGCGCCAGAATTGATGCGCCTGCTTGATTCGCCGGATCTCCTGGCGCCGCGAAAGCTCTGACTCCGTCGAAAACTGGAAGACCAGCCTTCTCAGCGCTTCCTGCATCCGCTCCGGCAGTTGCTCGTTATTCACTCCGTACGGATTCGCGCCCGTCGGCGCCGCCCCAGTCCCCGTTGCCGCTTCGTTAGCCTCGTCATCCCGAAGCCGACGCTCTTGGTTTTCGTCGGCTGAAGGATCTCTCTTCGCAGCGGCCGAAGGCACTGGCCCTTCCACCGGCACAATCGCTGGATTCGCATTCGGAATTCGTGTCTGAGTGGACATTCGTCTCTCGCTTGTGGCGTGCGCGTTCTGCTATCTTGACGACTTGATGGATGAGCCGGAAGAAGAACAACAACAGCAACCGAGGCGACTCTCGCGCTTTCAGCAATTCGCCGTAATCTTGCTGGGCGCGATGATGATTGTTACCGGCGTGGCTACGATCTTCGAAGGTTCAGAATTCAATCCTTATTTCCCGGCAGCCGCTTTGTTTGCACCATTTGCCTTGGCAGGAGGCGCGCTTGTCATCATCCTCGTCATCCGCGCCGGCAGGCGGCACTGAGTGGAGTGCGGCGGCTCGCCGCCGCCCCTTTGACGCGAGGCTTGCTTGTCCTGCGCCTGCCGAAGGGCCTGGCCGTCCCGTGCGGCCAATCACGGCTGTGTCGGCTGCACCTCAGGCTGATCGATGGTGATGGACGTTTCGCCCAGCGCAATCGCATTCGCAAGCCGCGCTCCACCCTCATCCGACGGAAACCCAAATCGGCAATTCACGAAATGCACGTTTTGCAGATCGAGTTCCCCGCTCTCGTATCGCAGATGCGTGCCGACAAACGTCACGTTGCGCCAGTGGATTCCGTCGAGCGTCTGCGCCGCACCCGCAATCGTCAGATTCTCGACACGCACGTTATCGGCAAATGCCCGCGTGGCCGGCGGCAGCAGTATCTCCGAAGTATCCGGCATCAACGTCGCATCGAGATACTTACCGCCGAGCGTCGCAGGGTCAAGCACGCTATCCGCCGCCAGTTCACGCGGCGCGTCGATCGCGACTCTATTCAAATCCCGCTTTGCGCCGGTCGCGTTCGTTGCAATCGGCGCAATATCATCACTTCCTTTCTGCGCTTCCTGCCCGCCATTCTGTGACGACCTCAGTTCCGCCAGCGCGATCCGCGCCTGCGTCACGTGGTCCATCATGTCCGCGTCGCTGGAGCCAGCCGCGAGAACGCGGTCGAGTTCCCCTAGCGATGTCTCGAAAACAGTCATCTGCGTGGCGCGCGATTCCAGTCGCATTGTTGTCGCCATCGACGCCGCCCGATCCACATCCACTTCCGCAGCCGCCATTCTTCCCGCGCCTGCGTCCTGGATCCCCTCGTTGATCGAGGCCAGCATGTCGCGCTCCCAAGGCGCGAGAACGTCCCCATTGCCGCCTGGCGTCGGCGCAGTCGCTTGCGCCACCGCCGCAGGCTGCTCGCGATGCGACAGGTATCGCCATCCTTGCCACGCGAGCCGCCCGATCAGCGCCAGCGCTACAATGACGACCACCCACGCCAAATACCGCGGCCGCGGGCTCCGTCCTCCTGCGTTAATCACCCGACGTCGCCGCCCTCTACGCAGCGAGCCCGGCGGCCGATGCGGAATTTGCCAGCCTCCCAAGCGCGTCCCCTCGCCGCCATTGTAGGACACGCCGTGCCTCCGTGAGAGTCTTCGTTGCGCGGACCACGCCACTGCGCCATCCCGTCAAACAGCCCCATTCCACGGAAGGGTGCCCCACCCTTTGGTTTGTAAGGGAGGGACGCATCGCACGACCCAGGTCCTCCGCGCTTCGCAAATCGCTTCTCGCAGCGGGTGTTCGATTTATTCCCTCTCCCGGTTGCCGATGTTTCTGCGGCGCCTAGTCCCCCTTCGCCAATTCGTCCCCGAGAAAATTCACCAGGTCGTGGTGATCGGAGAACACATGTGTCTCCGGCGACGTCACTCCGCGATTCGCGTTTGAGCTTCCATTTTCAGCCGTCCCCGAACGATGCACCCGTGCCACAAACCCTCGTGCAGCGCGCCCCGAGTGCGACGGTACTACTGCCGCCGCCTCGATCTCGACACGATGCACGGGTCCCGTGCCCGGCCCAGCTGGTCCCGTCGACTCCCTGCCGTCATCAGATTCGCCGTCTCCATCGGAATCCGGGTCGCTGCCGCTTGCACGCTGCGCCCGAGCCTGCTGCTCGAGTGCGAGCAAGGCTGCCTCCGCCTCGCGCGCCGCTTCCAGCGCCTCGCCCATCGTCGGATTGATGTGATACCGCCCTCGAATAAATGGCATGTTTCCTCCTCGCCCGTCGCCACGAATCACCCGTCACAAATCACGAGTCACGGCCTTTCTCCTCAAGCATCACTCGCCACTGCCTTCTTCGCTGATTCAAACTCCAACATCCGATTAATCTGCTGCCAGGATCGTCGCCGCAGCGGCGCTGTCACACGAGCCCCACCATCCCCCAATCGCCCTAGCCGCCCGCGTGATGAGGTACCCGGCCCCGAAGGGGGAGCTTCGAGGCCGGGCCGGGGTACGGGGTGGGTGATGCGTGGAGGTTCAGCGCAGCTTGTTGGAATATCTGCCGGAATTGGTGGGACGCCCGCAATTCCGAGAATCGAATTCAGCAGCGCCCGATTCTCCGCGCGCAGTCGCTCAATTTCCGCGCGGAGCCGGGCGTTTTCGTCTTCCAGCGCATGCCTGTAGCGCGTCGGCGTAATCCGCCGCCAGATTCTTCGAATGTTCATAGTTTTTCGTGGGTCACGCAGATATCGGCGCACCGCGCGGCCAGGTTTTGGGGGTGGTGTGATCCGGTGTGCTCGGTGTCTCTATGCCTGTGTGGCCAGGTCGGCTATCGTCGTCGGTGTAGGAAGGAAACTGGACGCGCCCCTCGCGTCTCCTCAATCTGTGCCTTGTGTGCCTGGATGGCCCGAATCGTGGGATCGGCAGACAGCGCCCGCGCCGCGAGTCGGTCCGCAAGCGGCATCCGCCGTTCGCCGCCGCGGCGAACCGCGTATCTCGATTTCAGTCCGTATCGCGCCGCGTCCGCCGGGTCGTCGCCGTCCATTTTCTCGATGTCTTCGATCCGCGCCGGATCGCGAACCAGGTTTGGCAGGGTGCGGATCAACTCGATGCAATTCTCCGTGAGGACCCACTCGCCCGCATCGAGCATCTGATACATCAGCATCCAGCCGCCGACGCGGTCGTCGTCCGCCGGCACGGGACGCGGCAGCCCGGCCGCCGCGAACACATCGCCCATCTGCTCCGCAATCGACGCCTCATCCGTCCGCCGCGCAAACGCATCCGGCGAAAGATAAACCGCCTCGATCTTCTCTCGCTCGGCGCCTTCGCCCACGCGGTCATCCTGAGGGCCGTTGTACAGGCCCGAAGGATCTCTCCGTCGTTTCGTATTCGTGCCAATACCGCGCGCAATAATCTCGCGCGCCAATTCCCGCGGCGGCGTTCGATGCGTCACGTATTCGCGATATGTGACGACCCGGTTCGCTTCGCCCTCTCCCGCCTCGATCCCAGGCATCGCCGCATGCCAATACACCGCCGCTGGATGCTCGAATCCCCAATCGACTGAGATCCACCGCCGCCACCACGGTTTCCAGTCGATTTCTTCTGCTCGCGTCACGTGCCGCGCGAAATCGAATCGGTCGAAATACTGCCCGGCAAACACATCCCAATCGCCATCGAGAAACGCCCGCCGCAGGTGCGATGGCAGCGCCCGCAGCGTCTTCAGATAATTCTCGTCCTGTGCGTAGATTGGGTTGTCGCACACGCGCGCCGGAATAAATTCGTAATCCGCTGCGTCGTACTCTTCGGGATGTTCCATCCCCGGCGCTGCCTGCCGGTCGATCCACAGCGACTTCACCCACGCGTGACCGATGTTGCCCGGATTCGTGGCGCCGGCCATGCATGGAAAAGCGCCCGGCACCGGGCACCGGTTGCGGCTCGTCAGAAATTGCCACTGCCGCAGCGTGAACATCGTCAACTCGTCCACGCCGATGAAAAGGAATTCCCCGCCCTGATACTGGTAGACGTCGCTTTCGCTCTGGCAATAGCCAAAGCGCGTGGTCGAACCGTTCCACCACGTCACCACATGTTTCGAATCGTGGAAGCTGCGATACAGCTCGCTCGGCACCTCGCGCCGGAAATACAGCAGCAGCGATTGCTCGAGTTCTGGAAACGTCCGCCGCAGCAACAGCGTATTCGCGCCCGGATGTTCGTGCGCCTGGAGAATCGCTTCCATCAGCAGCGCTTTCGTTTTTCCGGGACCTGCCGCCCCGCCGAATAGCCGGTACTTCGCCGCTGATGCATGAAATTGCTGCTGTTTCGGAAACGGCGCGTAGCCAAGATCCACGCGCGCCCTGCCTTCCGCCGCCCACCGCTCGACGCCCGATGCGATCGTCACCATGGCGATGTTGGGTTTTTCCGTAGGGGGGGGGTCAAACCCGCCCTCGAGCGTCGCTACGACTCATCGATCTCTCGTGGAGTGCGGTGGCTCGCCACCGCCGCTTGCCGCCTGGGCTTGCCCAGGCGTGCTGCAAGGACGTGCCACAGCCGCGCCCGTTCCGCATCTCCGCGAGCGCTACTTCTCTCCGTCCGGTTCCGCTTCCGCCGCCGGCTTCCGCGTGGGCCGCTCCACGTTGTGCACCAACTGCACCTGAATTGCGCCGTCGCCCGCCGGTTGCGTTGCCTCCATCTGCCTCGAGCATTCCTTCAGAATTTCAACCAGCAGCTTATCGCCGCTGGCAATGTCTCCCGGGTCTTTCTTCAGCCTCGAGACGACGCCCGCGTATCTCTCGGCCACCGTGTGCTCGTCGAGCCCCTCCCTACGCAGCGCCTCGCCCATCTGCATCCGCTTCCGTAACCGTCGCCGCCGTTGTGGCTTCTTCTCCTCCGGAGTGTCCGGCGTCTCCGGCGTGTTCCGTTTCGCCTGTCTGCTTTCTTCGAGCCCGGATTTTGCGCAGCCCATTTCGGCCCGGCCGGATCCCAATCCCCGTCGGGACGTTGAGCATCGCGATGGCGTTTTCGAACGCGATCGTTCTCGCCCCTGCTTCGAGGCACGCCTCTTCGATTTGTTCTTTGGTGACATGGTAGGGTTCTGTGTGATGGAGGATGCCCATCATGACGCCGTTGATCGCGTCTCGATGGACCGTGCAGAACACGTCGTCCGGGCGGGCGCGGCGCACGCAGCGTGCCCACGCCGCCGTGTGTTGCTGCGACTGAACGAAGCTAATGCAACGTGCCATGCAATGTAGCGATGCCGATCCTGCTGTTAGCGCCCGGCCAAAGTCATATGGAGCGCCGCTTGCCGCGCGGGCTGGCCCGTGCGTGTGCATGCCATCGCCGCGCAGGCCGGCGGGTCTGGTAGCCGGGATGGTCTGCTAAGGAATATCGATCCAGGTGGTGCAGGCGCGATGCTTGGACTCTTTGCCGCCCGGCTCCCGTGCACTCACCGAGATGAGGTGCTTCCCCGATTCGAACTCGAGCTTCGTCGGGCTTTTCCCTACGATTCCGTGCACCAAGCCCACAGGTTTCGCGGGCAGCGGGATATCGAAGAGCTTGGTCCGGTGCTTGACGCCCGCCGAAATATCGTACGCGACGAACTCTTCCACGCACGCCGTCTTCACCGTCGCCGAGCAAGCCGGCGTTTTCGCGAAGTCGTAGTCGAACGTCACGCTCACGAAGTGCCAGCCGTGCGACGTCGTCGCCGATTGGCCTCCCTGCGTCGAGTCCGAGGTCTGGCCTGAAGCTTGGCCCGACGATTGACTCGCTGCCCGTGATGCCTGCGATGTTTCCGAGGCCTGCAGCTTCGCCGGTGCCTGCGCCACTTGCAACGCGCCCGCCGCCGGCACTCCGCCCGCAGCCATCATCACGCTCGCCAAATTCGCCAACACCACCGCCGCAAAGCCTCTCAGCATCCTGAGGCTATGCTACCCCATCCCGCGGCACTACATGGTTTGCTTTGAGTGTGATAGCCCGTCTACCCCAAAATCTGCACCACCACCCCCGCGCCGCCGGTGATCGACGACACCTTCGCGCGCACGAAATTCGCGCGCACATTCGTCACCGTGCGTGATTCGCCCGCAGTCGCCGTCGACGTGTCGATCGTCGCGTATTGCGCATCGACGTCGTTCATCGCCGATTGCAATACGACGCTGACTGCGGACGGTGCGGTGCCGTAGATCGTCTGCCAGACAATCGTCCGGCCATTGTTGGGCATCCCCGCGTAGCTCGGCAGCGCGAACTGCTGGCTCGCCTGCCCCGCGCCGGGCGCCTCGCTGTTGAACGCGAGCGCCACGTCGCCCGGAAAAATCGAATACGGCGGTACCTGTGCGTTGTAGTTCGGCATGAATGTCTCCCGAGAATTTCTGCGAATCCGTTTTATGCGGAGGGTTTTTCGTTTTGCAATCGTAGTAAATGGTCGCTGATTTGGGCCCGGGCAGCTCTTGGCCTGGGCTCTCGCACGGTGCTGCCGATTGCCTCAAGGTGGCTTCATTCTTCGTAGGGGCGGGCCTAGCCCGCCCCTACCCGCGGACGCAAGGCTGTTGCGCCAGGCGGAAGCTCGTGCGGCGGCGATCATCTCGCCGAACTCTGCCGAGACACACGAATGCCCTAACAGGGTGCTGAAGAACAGGTGATTTTCGAGATGAGAATGCAGTCGAGAGCGAAAAAGCGCGGGAGCAAGGTTCCACGCTGCTCGATCCACGTCCGCGTTTTGTTCTTCCGCACCACATCTTCCGTTCGCTTGTCTCTAGGCCGCGGCTTCTCGGACCTCCAGATGCGCCAACCGGAGCAGGTTGTACGCCGCGCCCCACAGGTAGGCCACTTGCTGGATTTTCCAGCGGCCCAAGTGCCGCACTTTGCGCAGTCCGCCCGGCTGCTTCAGCCAGCCGAAGATTTGCTCGACCTTCTTGCGCGCCTTCTGGCTGATCCGATAGCCGAGCGTTTTCATCCGCCGCAGCATTCTTCGTCGTGCATTGCCGTCGGCATCCTCAGCGACCACTCGCTCAGCCGAGATCGGCACGTGCGGAGTGATAGCGAAGTCGTCTTCGATTGTGCGCAGGAACTCGCCGGCTTCGTAGCCGGCATCGCCGCCGAGCGTCCCCGGCACGATGCGGTGACGACGCCGGAAGCGCCGCAACATCTTTTTCGCGGTCTTCCGCTCGGCGTAGCCGTCGGCGCGCGCCACGCGGATGTCCAGGCACAGCCCGTGACGGTTCTCCATCAGCACATGCCCGCTGTGCGCGAGTTGCGCCCCCGCGCCCGGACTCTTCTTCGCCAGCCGCGCTTCGGGATCGGTCGTGGATCGGTGGGTTTCGTTCGACCGCTTCTCGCCGCGAAAATCCACCGAGGGGTTGCTGCCGCCTTCAGCGGGCGGACGGTCTCGCGGTTCTTCCTTCGGGCGAAAACTCTTCAGCGAGGCCCACGACTGGATCAGCGTCCCATCCACCGTGAAGTGATCGTTCGAGGCATACTGGTCGACCAGCGCGCTGGCCACCACCCGCTCGAAAAACTTCTGCACCAGCCCGTGCCGTTCGAATCGCTCGCGGTTCTTGGTGAACGTCGTGGCGTCCCAGACCAGGGCATCGGGATCGAGATCGCAGAACCAGCGGTACAGCATGTTCCAGTTGATGGCGTCCACCAGCCGCCGCTCGGAGGAAATCGAGTACAGCGCCTGCAGCAACAGTGCTTTCAGCAGCGCTTCCGGCGGAATCGAAGGACGCCCCGTCTCGCTGTAGGCCGCCTCGAAGGCCCGCTCCATCTGCTGCAACACTTCATCGGCCCGCCGCTTGATCGCTCGCAGCGGATGATTCTTTGCCAGGCGCTCCTCGGTGTTCGCGATGAAAAACATCGGGTTCTGCAATTTTGGATTTCCGCGCACGAAGTTCTCCTCTTTTTGGGAGAATGGCCGCCCCAAACGCGGCTTTCGACCTTCGTGCAGATCAAAATGCACGCGCAGTTCCAAAGAACGAGTTTTTCAGCACCCTGCTAAGTGTATTGCTTTGTTTTATTACCGGAAAGTTTGGGTCGGGGTCGCTACTGCTCTAATGCTTGTTCGCGCATTCTTCGAGGATAATGAACATGTTTATACGCGCGTTCTCCAAATCTGTCAAGTGCTTTTTTGTGTATATGAATTTCGTCCAAGGCAACTTCGTGTTTTCGCGTGGCCCAACCCCCGATTTTCGCGAAATGAAACTGCCTCCGAGATCCGGCGACGGGCTGGGTGCGGGCGTTGTCGCCGGCGGCGCTGCGGAGTTACCTTTGCGCCGGACCCGCTGCGGGCCTCAGCGTGAAATTCACGCCTCGCGCCGCGTTTTCATCAACGGTACGCTGCACGTCGATCTGGTCGAGATCGATCACATTCTCGCGCGCGCCGTCGGTGACGTAATGCAGCTTGTAGTCGGCCACCCAGTAGTCGGTGACCGCAAAGCTCGTTCCGTCGTTCAGATACAGCACCGTCGTGCCGTTCGCGGATGCCTCTGACGACTCATCCACCGCCGTATTCTGATCCGAGTACACGCCATAGTCCTGCGACGTATCCGGCGCCGCCGCTACACTGTCGTCGCCCGAATACGAGTTGAGGTAGAACCCCGGCGCGTACGGCCCGTAGTAACCGTATCCCGGATACCCATAGGCATCGCAGCCGAAGCTCCACAGCGGGTCGCAATCAAAGCCCAGTCCAAGTCCGAATCCCCAAGGGTAAAATCCACCGAATCCGTACCCGTAGCCGTACCCGTATCCCGGACCAAAGAATCCGCCATGAAACCGCCGCGGAGGAAATGGACGCACCCGCTGCGATTCCATCGGCCTCGATTCAAGGAAAGAGCTTGAGCCGCCCTGGCGCACCCTCGCGCCGTTCGATCTGTTCTGCCAGATTTCGCGGCCTTGCCCTGAAAAACTCAACACGCCGCCGCTACCGCCATGAATCGGCCCAACCGGCGCAGCAAATCCTTCCGCGCCGCTCGCCGGCGGAAAGCCGATTGTCACGTGCCGCGAAACCGGTGCTGGTTCGCCGATTCTCGCGGGAAATCCCGCAGCTGGCCCACCGGGATGCTCGAAACTCGAAGGCGATGCGCCGCGCGAGATTACGGCCGGATTGCCGTGTACGAAATCGATCGGCGGAGCCGCTGAAACACCCGAGCCAGAACCACCCGAACGCATCCCTGATCGCGGCGCCGCGCGTGAACCGCCATAGTTTCCGCCACCGAAGTGACCGCCGCCCCTACCGCCAAAATGCCCACCACCGCCTCCGCCGTGCCCGCCACCGCCATGTTGCGCCAGCACAGCTTGCGGCACACACACCAGCGCCACCGCAGCGACAGCCGCCAACAGCAAGCTTCTAATCTGGGTCGTCCGGGGTCCAAAGACGCGTGTGGAGTGCGGCGGCTCGCCGCCGCTGTCTGTCCGACGAAGCTTGCTTCGTCGAGTCGAAGCCGCTGGCGAGGAATTCTCTACCTCGTAGCTGACCGAGCCCGCCCAAGCATCATGTTTTCCTGGAAGTGTTTCGGGCTCCCGCGTCCGTAGTCTCATCGTCGCACCCTCCGCTCCCAGTTAGCAGGGCAGCCGGGACGAGTGCTGCTATCTAACTCTGCCGATAAGATGCGCTCTTCGCCTCCCCGGTTTCAAGAACAACCTTCCGAACCACTCGACGCGGCGATCACGTCTGCCACGGTTCACATAGCGCCGGTTTACCCTGAGTAAGGTCGAAGGGCGTCTCGCCGGCTCTTTTCCTGGATACTTTCTGAGTAAAGATTGACACTTCGCGGGCGAACGGTGAGAGTTAAAGATTAGGTTTCATGTATCCCTTCATCCATATCGGGCCGGTCGCGGTTCCCACGTTCGGGCTGATGGTCGCTGCGGCTATGGTCGCCGCTTATTACGTACTGCGCGCGGACATGGCGCGCCGTGGCCTCGCGCCGAAAGATTCGCCACTGGCGGAAATGTTCATCGCAGTTCCCTGTCTCGTGGGGATTGTGGGAGCGAAGCTCTACCACGTCCTCGAATCACCACGCCAGCTTTTCGCTGATCCGATGGGAGAGCTTCTAAGCCGCTACGGCCTGGCGTGGTTTGGAGGATTAATCGCGGGATTTGCAGCGTTCGTTTGGCTTGCGCGCGCGAAGAAGATTCCGTTGCTCGAGATGCTCGACGCCGGCTCGCCCGCCGCCGCGCTCGGCTACGGCGTCGGCCGCATCGGCTGCCTGCTATCCGGCGATGGCGACTACGGCAAGCCCACTTCTCTGCCCTGGGGCATGAGCTTCCCGAATGGACTCGTCCCGACCACGCAGCGCGTTCACCCCACTCCAATCTACGAATTCATCGTTGCCTGCGTGATCGCGTGGATCCTCTGGCGTATCGGCGCGCGCCTCTTGGGAACACGCCCCAAGAGCCGCGGCTCGGTCTTCGCCGCCTATCTTGTGCTCACCGGAATCGCGCGCTTCCTCGTCGAGTTCATCCGCATCAACCCGCGCTCGTTCTTCGGCTTGACCAACGCACAGGCCGCGAGCCTTCTCTCCATCGTCGCCGGCGCCGCCCTCTGGCTCGCGATCTCCCGCCGCTCCCCCGCGCGCTAACCGTCTGCCGACTTCACACCCTTGTCGATAGCTTCTTCATTCGGATCGCAAGCATTCCTTCCGTGAGGATTGCGACCGATCTTTCGGGATCGACCTTTGTCGGCAATTCCAGCACGCAAAACGAGTGCGCGGCCGAGTGCACCATCGCATTCGAGCCAACCAGAATCACCAGCCAGTGCGATTCGATGCCGACTGCAAGTTCGCTCACCGTCGCGCCCGGCACGCTCGCCAGCGCGTAGACGAAGTCGCCGCTCTCTTTCACGTTCGTTGGCAGGGACGGCAGGAGTTCCTTCTGCGCGGCCAGCCAGTCGTCCATTTCCTTTCCAGGACTGCTGCCCCGCTCGATATACTTTTCGTGCGCGCGCCGCGTCACGCAATCGTACGCTTCGAGGAGGCACGCGGTCAGGTCGTGCAGCGCGACGTACTCGCGCAGCGGCCCTTGCTGCTTTTGCGGCCTGGAGTTCGCCGGAGGCAGGCGATCCTTCGCGGAGCGAGCGCAGGCGCTTGGTTTCGCGATCGGAATCCTCCCTCTCAGCCCTTTCGTGGAACACCTCCGCCCGTGAGATCAGTCAAGAGCGTATTCGCTGCTGCGGTGCGTAACCAGTTGTATGGTGCGGTCGGAATCGGGCCGCCCGTCGCTGAGCCGCGCCGCGACCTTGCGGGCGCTTTTTTCTTCGAACAACCGGATGCCAAGCAGTCTGTCAAGTTCTGGCTCGAGCATCGCGTGGCTAAGCGCCCGCTTCCCGAGAACTGTGACGCCGCGTTCGATTACCGGCAACCAGAGAGAGCTTTCCGAAAGCGCCACGCCCACGATCAGCGTGCCCGAATGCTGCCTCATCGTGTCGGCGAGTGCGTAGCCGCGTCCATCGCTGAGCAATTCCGCCGCAAGTACGACGTCCAGCCGAAAGGCCCCCAGCAAGTCGCGCGCCTCGCATAATTTCTCGGCCCGGTAGGCCCCGAAACCGCGAGCGGCGAGCCGCGCCAGCACTTCATCCATCATCGGGGCGGGCGCCCCGGCATAGAGAATGCGCATTGTCGTTGCAGCCATGATCTGCTCCCCAGACTCGTTGTCGTTCCAGCGGGAATTTACAATTTCGGACAGGCCGCGCGAGCAGCGGCGAATCGTTTGCGGAGAATGTGCCCGGGGACTTTCGCGACCGTATGTTCGCCAGGCCAGAGACGCAGCCAGCGCCCGCCGCGATTGCTTGGAAAATCAGTCCAAGCTGCGAGCAGATCTGGCTGCGCGCGAGTCCAGCCCGGTGGGCGCGCCCTCCGCTTCCCGTCAAAAGTGCTTATCGGAAAACGGGACGCTGAACGTTAGTCCGAACACCCCTTCCAAAACGCTGCGTCGTACGCTATGCCTCTGCTCAGTTTGTTTCAACCCGAAACAATACGGAGATCGGCGGTGCGGTCAGCGGAAGGCCGATATCCGTAGTTTTTGTACCGTTCCGGAACGCGTAAAGCTTGACACGTAAGTAACGTCAGAGTAAATTCCCCGCAACGTACGTTGTCGTCGTGGCAACTCATGGGCAGTGGCTTAGGCGCTGCGCGATACGCGTCGGGTCAGTTACGGAGTAGGAGGGCCCAGCGGAGCATGGCCTCACATCCAGCACCACCGGAGGAAACGCGCTCGCATTCAGTGCGCAATTTGAGCCACGCTCTCGATTCAACTTCCGATCGTCGCAGGCCCTCCAACGGAAATGGCTCCACTCACTCCTTCTCTTTCACCCATTGCAGGTTTGAAGACCTTGTCAAGATGCTTCACGAGTTTGTGCTCGTCCTCGATCCCCGCGGAGAGATCGAAGTGGCGTGGACTTCAAATAGCAGTCTGACGGATCAGGCAACAACCGGTTTGCTCGGCCGGCAAATCAAAGAGGTGCTTGGTGAGGAATCATATGCCCAGCTTGTCGAGTGGCTTGAAGGCGGTGGCATCACCCGCTTCGAGGACCAAGTCGAATATTCAGTGCAGCTTGCCGACGGATTGCACTGGTACGCGGTCCGCGTCTTGCCCGCCGCCCACGCTTCTTCCCGCCTGCCGGTCTGCTGCGTATATGCGCGCGACGTCACCGTACGGAATGCGCAATACGAGATCCTGGGAAAGAGTGAAGCCCTTCTCCGCAAGGCGGAGGAGATCGGAAAGATGGGCTCCTGGCAGCTGAACCTAGAAACAGGCGAAGGCGCCTGGTCTGAGCAACTGTACCGGCTGCTGGGCCTGGATCCAAAGGGCCCGCCGATCGACAAAACGCGCCTTCTCGAAATGGTTCACCCGGACGATCGGGGAAAAATGGAGAAGCTTCCCGGTCTGACATCCGGGGCCGACGAATATCAAGAGCACGAAGCTCGCTTCATAATGCCGGACGCACGCATTCGCACGTTCTACACGCGCGCCGTCCCACTTAGCAATGCCGAAGGTCGTGTGACCGGCTTGGTCGGATTGTCCCAAGACATTTCAGACAAAAAAGAAGAGGAAGATCGCCTGCGCAAGAGCGAGATGCTGCTCGCGCAGGCCGAGAAACTCGCAAATCTCGGCAGCTGGGAATACGACGTGACGTCGAAGACATTGACCTGGTCCGCGCACTTCTGTCGCATGCTTGGTTTTGACCCGGGCAAAGGGCCGATTCCCCGAGACGACCGCCACAAAGTGATTCACCCCGATGACCTCGAAGATGCTGTGCGCGAGCTCGAGGTGATTGAGTCAACCGGAAGGCCGCTCGAGAACGAACTGCGCTTCGTGACCTCGAAGGGTGAGGTACGCATCTTCCATTCGCGGGCCGTGGCCATCAAGGACCAATCCGGCCGGGTGATCTGCATTCGGGGAATGTCGCAGGACATCACCGAGCGGCGGCGCGAAGAAGAACGCGTTCGCCTCAGCGAGGCCCTCCTTGCGCAAGCGGAGCACATGGCAAATCTGGGAAGCTGGGAGTTCGATCTCAAGACGGAAAAAACGACACTTTCGAAATCGCTGCTTCGGCTCTACGGACTCGATTGCTCGGCCGAATTCACGCGCGAATGGTATTGGGAACAAGTGCACCCGAGCGATTGTCGCCGGGCGCGCATCCTTGCCAACCGGGGCTGGCGCAATGGCAAGCCATTCGTTTATATGGCGCGCTTCCGCCGGCCGAATGGGCGCACGCGGGTCCACTTCGTTCGCGGCGTTCCGATACTCGGCCCCAAGGGGCGGCCCATCGGATCGATCGGCGTGGTGCAGGACATCACCGACCAGCGGCGTGTGGTGCAGGATTTGCGCCGGCTCTCGCAGGAGGTAATGCGTACGCGCGATCAGGAGCGCCGCGAGGCCGCGCGGGCGCTGCATGAATCCGCGGGGCAGAGCTTGGCGGCGCTGAAGATGACGCTCGGCCGGCTGAAACGCGCGATGACCGATGATGGAGACAAGGCAGAACAGCTTTGGAAGTCGGCCGTCGAACTCACGGAAGCCGCCGTCCGCGAAGTGCGAACGGTTTCGTATCTGATGCATCCGCCGCTGTTGGATGAAGCGGGGCTAGCTGCCGCGTTGCGCTGGTACGTAACCGGATTTACCGATCGCAGCGGAATCGACGTGAGTTTGGAAGTGGACGATCACGTGGGTCGGCAGTCCGAGGAGATCGAGACGACGGTCTTCCGCATAGTGCAGGAAGCTTTGACAAACGTCCATCGCTATTCGGGAAGCCGTAATGCGTGGATTCGGATCATGCGCTCGGGTGGAAGAATTCGTGCCGAGGTTCGCGACGAAGGCCGGGGGCTCCAAGTTGACAGCAAGGCGTTGACCAAGGCTGCGCCCCTAGGGGTTGGTATCTCGGGTATGCGCGAGCGTGTCCAGCAACTTGGAGGCACTTTCGAACTCGAGAGCGCCCTTGGGCGCGGCACCACGTTGCGCGCAACTCTCCCACTTGCCCCGCGCGCGAAGGAAGCAATTCTCGATTCCGACGAAAGCGAGAGCCAGGATGCAGAACAACAAGGACGAAAAGCGAAGCGTGCCGGGGCGTAATCCGTTCGATCCTCCGGAGACGGAGAGGGCAGGTACCCGGCTCTACCGCGTCGTCATCGTAGACGATCACCCCGTGGTGCGCCGCGGGCTGCGGGCATTGTTCGACGAGCGATCCGGAATCGATGTCTGCGGCGAACTCACGACGGGCGTTCAGGCAGTCGAATTCGTCAAGAAGAGCAAGCCTGATCTCGTGATCATGGATTTGACGCTGCCGGAGATGAACGGTCTCGACGCGGCGCGCGCAATCCGGCAGGACTCGCCTTCGACTCAGATCCTGATTCTCTCGATGCACTTTTCCGAGGAACTGGCGCGCGAGGTGCTGCGCGCGGGTGCGCTCGGATACGTGCTGAAGTCCGACGCGGATACGGAGCTGCTGGCGGCCGTCGATCATGCGCGGCGACACTTGCCGTTTTTCACGAGCACGCTCGCCCGGACGATGACCCAGAATTTCGTCGAGGGACCCACAGCCGCACCGGCCGACGCAGGCCCGGTTCCGGGCGCGCCGCTCACGGAGCGTGAGGTGCAGGTCGTACAACTGCTGGCCGAAGGAAAGAGCAACAAAGAAGTGGCGGCGGCGCTGAGCGTCTCGACGCGGACCATCGAGAGCCATCGCAACCACATTATGCGCAAAATGAAATTCGGCAGTTTCAGCGAACTCGTTCGGTTCGCAATTCGCGCCAACCTGGTGAACCCTTAGGCCGTGATTTTTTCGAAGAGCCGCGCGAAGGAACAGCGCGGAATTCGCAGGCGGAAATGGCGAAAAATCGAGAAGGCGAGGGCCAAAAAAACGAATCCCTTATCCGGTCGATTTTGGCCAGATAAGGGATATTAAAACTGCTTATGCGGTCACTTTTTGGCCGTTTTGCGACGGCCCCGGCGACGCGTGGGGCGATCGGCGGGCGGTTCACCCACGAGTTCCGCCACCCAGATTGCGGTGACGAACTTCTTCAGACCGTGATTATCGAAATCAATCGTGGTGCGTTCCGTGTTTGATTCCGTGACCGTGCCAATGCCGTATTGTTCGTGACGAATGGTCTGGCCCTCGGACAGTATCTGCACTGTTCGTCTCCTCCGTATAAGGACAAAAAGACATACAACTTTCGATACTTACAACGTTGGACTGGGACGGACTAAGATTGCGAGGCGAAGGCCGGACGCTTGAGGCGCCCGGCCCTGCCCCTTGATGCCCGTGCGAAACGAAGTTGCTTGGCGGAGTGCTACAGACCTACAACGTTTTCAGCCTGCAAGCCCTTCGGACCCTGCTTGACTTCGAATTCGACCGCCTGCCCTTCGTTAAGGCTCTTGTACCCATCGGCTTGGATAGCCGAGAAGTGCACGAAGACGTCCTCACCGGACTGGCGCTGAATGAACCCGTAGCCCTTTGCTGCGTTAAACCACTTGACAGTACCTTGCTCTTTGCTCACCGATGTTACTCCTAGATTGTTGATGGGGCGACGATTAGCCGCCGGGATTGCTGTTCGTGCCCCCGGGTCCATCGCCGCACAAAAAAAAAGCTGTCGGGATTCTTCCCCGGCAGCGTTTATCGAATGCGAGTCGAGAGGATCACAAGAGCAACAAAAGCACAAACAGCATAACACGATTGGGGTGGAAACGCAATAGGTGCCGTCGGTTGGCAGCGGGTCACTTTGCAAACTGACCCGTGGCCGAATGCGGCAGCCGGCAACGGGGCCAACTCGAAGAAGCAGAGACCGCGGCACAATCGAGACATAGCTCCCCCGGGGCACGGGATCTCGCGGCAATCCCACCAATCCGCGCACGGCTGCCAGGGAGCGCAGACAGGATTGTCTGTGCCACTTCCCAACCTTGCTCGCTCATCGAGCAGCGCAGAATGGATACCGGGGGGCAAGGAGTCTCGATGATGCGGCGAATGTGATGTATAGTTGCAGCAATGAGACTGCTCGGGACATGCAGGGATGCGGGGGATGTGTCGGTGTTGGATTTCTCCGGGGAGATTACGCTCGGAGACGGCAGCGCGATGCTACGAAAAATGGTGCGCGAACTGGTCGATGGCGGGAAGCGCAAGATCCTGCTGAATCTGGCGGAGGTCCAGTATATCGATAGCGCCGGCGTGGGCGAGTTGGTGAATACGTATACGACCGTGCGTGGCGCGGGCGGCGAATTGAAAATCGCGAATTTGACGAAACGGGTTCACGACGTGATTCAGCTAACGCGCCTTTACACAATTTTCGACGTGCAGCCGGACGAACGCGCCGCGTTGAATAAGTTTCGCGGGGCGCAGTAGGCGGCAAAGGAGACCCGATGTTCCCTGACATTATGGTGCAAGGCATGCGAGACGAATTGACGCGGGTGGGATTCCGCGAATTGCGTACGCCGGAGGAAGTGGATGCCGCGCTGAAGAACGAGAAGCGGACGGCGCTCGTGGTGGTGAATTCGGTGTGCGGATGCGCGGCGGGGCGGGCGCGGCCTGCGGTGGCGCGGGCGCTGGCGAATACGGCGCGTCCTGAGCTGCTGCTGACGGTGTTTGCCGGACAGGACCGCGAGGCTACCGAGCGCGCGCGAAGCTATTTCACTGGGTATGCGCCGTCGTCTCCATCGATCGCGCTGTTGCGCGATGGGAAGGTGGCGTTCATGCTCGAGAGGCACGACATCGAGAGCCGCGATCCGTATGCAATCGCGCAGGATTTGACGCAGGCGTTCGATCGGTTTTGCTCGCCGGCCACGGCGTAAAGTAGATCGTCGCGAAGGCCCCACCCTCACAAACCGAAGATGGGGCACCCGGAAGTTCAGAGGCGAAGACCTCGGCGGGCTGAAGCCCGCCTTGTTTCCTGTTTTTTCGTGAGCCCACCCTTTGACCTCAGCACCGATGTTGCCTTCTAGATTTTTCCGGCTCTTCCCATCCCTGCGCTGATTCAAACCGAAAGGCTTTAGGTGCCGGTCGATTGCGACGAGGTGCGCGAATCTTCGGATCCGCGGGGGAGCGAGAAGGCTTCGGCGAGCAATTCGTAGGAGCGGCAGCGGTCGGCGTGTTCGTGAGCCATGGTGGTGATCATGATTTCGGAGACGCCGGCTCGGTCAGCAAGGGTGGTGATGTGTTTGCGGACGCGATCGGGTGAGCCGGCGAAGAAGCGCTCGCGGCTGAGGGCGATGATGTGGCGTTCATCGGGCGTGTAGGGATAGTCGGTGGCCTCGGCGACACTCGGAAAACGCGTCATCCTTCCCTGCCGGAAGCGGAGGAGCGTAAGTTCCATGGGCCGCGCAAGCTCGGCGGCGCGCTCGTCGGTTTCGGCGCACAGCACGGACACGCAAAGAAGCGTTTCGGGCGCGGCGAGATGCGCTGAAGGCTTGAAGTTCTCGCGATAGACGCGCAGCGAAGTGAGCGCGTTTTCCGGGACGATGTGGTGCGCGTAGGCGTAGCGAAGGCCGAGCATAGCGGCGAGCTGCGCGGAGAAATCGCTGGTTCCGAGGAGCCAGACCTCGGGCATGGGAACGTCATCAGGCATGGCGCGGATGCGCTTGAAGGGGTGATTTTCGGGGAATTCGCCATCGAGGAAGCCGAGAAGTTCTTCGAGGCGCACGGGGAAATCGTCGGCACCCATTGCTTCGCGCGAACGGCGGAGGGCGAGGGTGGTGATGGGGTCGGTGCCGGGCGCGCGGCCGATGCCGAGATCTACGCGTCCCGGATGCAGCGCTTCGAGGACGCGAAAGCTTTCGGCGACGCGCAACGGCGCCTGATTGGGCAGCATCACGCCGCCCGAGCCGACGCGGATGCGGCGAGTGACGTCGGCAACGTGGCCGATCATTACTTCCGGCGCGGAGCTCGCGATCAGAGGTGTGTTGTGGTGCTCGGCGAGCCAGTAACGGCTATAGCCGAGATCCTCAACAAGGCGGGCCAGATCGAGCGTGTTTTGCAGGGCTTCGCGGCTCGATGAGCCTGCGGGCACTGGAGAGAGGTCGAGAACGGAGAGACGATAGGATTCTGCTGCGTCTGAAGCGGCCATGCGCCATTCTAGCGAAGGGCAGCTGGAATGGCGAACGCTGCGCATTTCGACAGAAGCGAATGTCGATGCCAAGGGTACGGAGGTACCAAAGACGGATGCCACAATGGTACTGCCCAATTGTAACTTTCCTTCTAGTGCGGCTAAACAGCTGAATCCGTTAACTTAGACCATCACGGAAGGTATCTCTGAGGAGGATCGAGCACCATGAGCAACCGGTTCGAATCGAGCGCCGAGAACCGGCCGCAAGGCGCCACGGCCGAACAGATGGCGGGCTCGCAGGGCTCCTCGTCGAAACCCCACGAATTGGCCCCGGAAGCCGCGGGCCACATCAACCATGAGTTTTCGAACAGAGAACGCCGCAGCCGGCGCCGCGCGCTGATTTCCGCGCCGGTGCGCGTCAGGCAGCTTGACGTGACGAATGGCGGCCCGGACGAAATTTCGATGACGCTCGACGTTTCGCGCGGTGGGATCCTGTTCACAAGTGCACAGGGCGCGTTCGAGCTCGGTATGGAAGTAGCCGTGACGTTCCCATACAGCCGGTCCCTAATAGCGATCCAAGCGGAGCAGATGGGCATGGTGGCCCGCGTAAGCGACTTGGGTGATGGACGCCGCGCCGTAGCGATTGCGTTCAGTCCGTGCAAAGACGCCGAACTCGTGGATTCCGGCGGGCACAAGCTCGGCGAGAAACCCACATGGATGGAATATGCGCGCACAGAAGGCTCAACGCGGCCGCTCGTGGTGGTGATGGATGCGGACGCGGCGTTGCGCGCGTGCCTGAAGGCGTATCTCAAGAACGAGGGGTACGATGTTATCGCCGTCGGAAGCGGTCTCGAGGCGCGCGAGGTGCTGGATGTCCACACGCCGGCGCTGCTGATCGCCGAAATCGAAGGCCAGAACTTGCCGGGGTATGACCTTTGCGCGCACGTGAAAACGACGCCGCGGTTGCAGGCGGTGCCTGTGATGCTGATGACGCGGTCGGCCTATCCGAGCGACTATGCGAACGCGCATTCGCTCGGCGCGATCGTTTGCATGGCGAAGCCTTACCGGCAGGAGCGCCTGGGACACGTTGTGAAGCTACTCGCGCCTCCACCGCACGCGAAGGCGACAGCCTTTCCGCCGCGGCCAGCCGATCCGAAGCGCAGGCCTTGCGGCAACGGCGCCAAGAGACTGGCGCAGCAACGAATCCGGCTGATTCACTGACGATTGACCATTGGTGGTGCATTTCCCCGCAGAACGGCGCGCCTGCCCTGCCGTACAGGGGTAACCGTGTAGGCGCAAAGCCGGACGGGCTTACCGACGAACGGCGGTATCAACGCTAGAATCAGCACATGAACTGCCCCAAATGTGGCGCCGAGGCTCGTGACGTAGCGCGCTTTTGCAGGAGATGTCACGCAACTCTGCGCTACGAATGCCCTGCCTGCAAACATGAGCAGCGGCACGGCGGGACGTGCGACAACTGCGGCGTCAATTTCCTGAAGTACGTCACGGCGGTGGTTGCGAACAAGCAGACTGAGCAGGATGCGTTTCAGGAGCGGCAGGAACGACGCTCAACGCTGCTGAAGAATCTGCTTTACGTTCCTTTCAACCTGGGCATTCCACTGCTGCGAAGCCTCTTCGCCGGCTCGCGCGACCGCGATCGAGGCAAGAACGTGCCGTTCCGCCGCCGCTAATCCGCGAGACTCGAAATAGCGTCCCGGCGGAAAAAGCCCGGTGCGTGAGAACTCCGCGCCGACCGAGCGTTTGACCTCGCCAAACCAGTAATCGAACGTACCCTCAGCCACGCCTACGAGGCGAATCGAGTGCCGATAGTCCGCGCCGTGGAGGAAATATGTATGAAAGAGCTTGAGACGCCCACTCCATTCCGGGCGGCGCAGCGCGTGGCGGCCGATGCGTTCAAAATCAGCGATGTATTCGCAGGCGCGCGCGCGGCCCGGACGCCACTGATATCCGGAGGATGGCGTGTCGAGACTGAGGGCGCGAACCGATTTGGAAGAATCCTTCAGCCACTCGCGCAAACCGCGGTAGCGTGCGTAGCATGTATCGAAGACTTCGACGGCTTTCATGAGACCTCCCAGTCGAACCGAAGAACGGCTCCCACATTGCTGCAAAGGCGCAGTGGAACGACGTGGCTGAGCAAAACAGACGCGTTCAATTGTCCCGAGATGGCTTTGGCATGCCGGCCAGGAGATCGCCGACGTCCCATACTTTGTCAGCGCGACCGATCTCTTCTTCCACGGCCTCGAGACAAGTGTGAAAACACTCACGCCAACCCGCCAAATATCCGCTCGCGTATTCGTCGGCGAGGCGTTGGCGGTCGCGATGGCTGCGCTGCATCGCAAGAACATCGGCACGTTCGATACCTGGCGCCCGCAATGCGACGCGCAGGCGGTAGGCAAATTCGCGAAACGCGCGCAGTACCCAGTGCAAGGGAACTGGGTAGTAGACGCCGATGCGGCGCCGCGGCTCATACCAGGCCATCTGCCAGCCGCGGGGGATGGCAGCTCCGTGCGCCGCTTCCCTGCGGAATTTCAGTTGTGAGTTCATGGGAGCTTTGCCTCCGGGGCCGTTCCAAAAGCAGGTTCTCGCCACACGCCTTCTTCGCACCCACAGCGCAGCAATGGTGCGAGATACGCTGTTCGGGAGGAGTTGTGTTGACGGTGAGATTGTTCGGCGGGCCGTGAACTAAATTGTGGTCCTGCGCCAGTGCGCGTTTCAGGTAAGTTGTGATTGGTGCCACGCATAAACGAACGCTCCGAGAGCAGGAAGAACTAGAAGACCTTGCCTCGTGCCTTCCTCTGCAAGGGATCAACGACGGTCGCACTCCCCTAAACACATTGGGGCACGCACGGTCGGGCTGGCATATCACCGGTACTACAGAGGTACCGTTGATGTACAGTAGCTATATAGTTAGTTAGCACGGCAGTTCCTCCCTTTCTGTCGGGGCCAAACAAAACAATGGAGGTATCCCATGAGCGACATTCGTCCTGCGCTCGAATACTTACTGGCTTGCTCTGACGTAAGCCTTGAGTCATTTCGAATCTCACGCATGAACCAAGCGGCAAACCTGCGGAAGCAAGTCCGGGCCTTAGTCGATGAGTGGGTCGAGGCGGAAATAGATGCTGGCGTTTCCCGGTGGATGCTCGAACGTCGACGCACCGACGCGGCATTTCCCGTGCTAGAACTGGATTATCCTCGGCAAAATAAATCGCTCGAGCGTGTAACGATTTCTTTTCGGCCAGGACCTGTAGAAGCATCGGCGATGGCCACACATCAAAAGCGGGTGTCGACTGGCATTGGGGAGATAGAGGATGCCGGAGCGTGCCTATTGATGGAAGACGGGACTCTGATGCCAGATCAATGTAAAAACGCGAGCCACGCGCATACCAAGAAACTGAGGAAACTTTGCGCGAAACCGATTGCCCGGAAGCGCTTGACGAGCGCTCTCGAAGAAGCCGGTACTGTCGCAATGCCCGTCCGCTCATCACCGAAAGGACAGCAGAGGTTGGAATTCGAAGAACCTCTCGTTTCGGGCGTAACAGCAGACCAAACGCCGGGAGCAGGCGTTCCGCATGCCCCAGTCGAGGGATGCGCTTCGCTACCTGAGAAAGCATTGCACCAAGCCAGTTGTAGTCATGCGGAAGCTCATGGATGCGAACTGACGGAATGACCGCTCCTCGAGCCATGCATGCGTCCGTCTTGTCCGCTCGGGCCATTTATCGATTCCTCCGTGCCGGCAGTCCGACGCTAGTCATTCCGAGGACGATGACTATCTGCTCTTGCCATTCCCAGTTAGGATTGACACCTCTGCTGTTCTGTCACGTTCGATTCCCTACCATGCGACTCGTGTCGTCGATGAGAATACCGGCCACGGTGCACCAACCGTTAGTCGCTGCTTAGTCGTCGCAACCCCTGCTTCATTCGGCACCATATGAGCGGTTCCCAAGGGCCACCCAGTTCGAGTCTCAGCACGACGACGGACGACGCTCCGCTAAAGGTCGTGTCGTGTGGGTTCGTCGATGGCAAGTTGGCCGCACCTTGTCATCGCGCTGCAAGTTCGCCCATTTTCGTCGGCTAGACCGCTCGACGTTTCCCGCGCGGTGGAAGCAGTGCGACCGTCTTTGATGCTCTCGCCCAGCCGCTGCGTGCCAAACATAAAATATTCATTCGCGGACCGATGTTGTTATAACGATCAGGCGAGATACGTGCGAGGCGAGTGTGTACAGCTGACCGCGATGGCGCAAGAAAGTAGGTTCTGGTGGCGGGGATCCGTGCGGGGCGTTTATGGCGCGGAGCTGAGGTGAGGTTGTCCGCAGGGGCGTGCGAAGATGGCTGCACACTAGAGCACTTCCATTAATGATGTAGCGTACTTGGCGCTAAAAAAGAAGCCCCGGCAATCGGCGGATGAAATCGATTGAAAGGCGGCTTTGGCGGCCAGGAGCAGTTGCTCGTCACTGCGAGGGGCTGGTGGCTGCGAAGCACCTGTTTGATCTTGCTCCACATCGGTTCGATGGGATTGAAAATCCGGAGAGTAGGGCGGCAAGTACAGCAGCCCGGCACCCCGCGCTTCAATCGCTTCGCGCACGCCCCGGATTTTGTGGGTGGCGAGATTGTCCAGGATCACCAGCTCACCCGCCCGCAAGACGGGTGCCAGGCCTTGCTCCACCCAGGCCAAAAACATCTCGCCGTTCATGGGTCCCTCGAACAGCCAAGGAGCGCAAGGGCCGTCCCAGCGGATGCCGGAGATCAACGTGCTGGTCTGATAGTTTCCGCAGGGAATGCGGCCCACCAATCTTCGTCCTCCCAGGGCCCGGCCGCGCAACCGCGTCATCTTCGTGTTGGCCCCGCTTTCATCGACAAAAACCAAGCGCTGCACGGGGTGGGAGACCAACTGTTCATGCCACTGCGCTCTTTTTTCGGCCACGTCGGGCCGTTCTTGTTCGGCGGCGGCCAGAGTTTTTTTTATACCTCCAGCCCAGTTTCCGCAGCCACAGATCGATCGTGGAAGTCCGGAACCGCCGGTCCAGGCCCGCCCCCAACTCGGCCAGCGTGGCGTCGGGCTGCTCCGCCAGCAACTCTTCGAGCCGCTGCCGACGCTCTGCGGTGAGTAGCGTACGGCGTCCGCTGCGGTGGGTTCGCGGCTCCAGCGTGCCGCGCTGGTGAAACTGCTGGCGCACGCGGCGCACCGCAGCCACGCAAAAACCGCAAAATTGCGCGATCTCGCGAGTGCTCTTGCCTCGATCGTACAGCTGCACAATGCGTTGCCGGACCGGCACAGGGATGGGCGTCATAGCCCTTACTGTGCCACAGGAATGGCTCGTTGTTAAGCTATATCATTTATGGAAATAGTTCTAAGAATGGAGCTTCGGTCCAGAGAATAGATTTCTTGCGGAGATGTTTTCTTGGTGCAACGAAAATAGTTGTTATGTGGAAATTCGGGAAAACTGCGCCACGGGCCGGAACAACCAATTAAACTCGGCTCAGTTAGATTCAATACAACTTAGCTGGGCTTGGTGGAGGCGGAGCCGCGCGGGGGCCAAGGCTCGAGAAGTTGTTCTTTACGGTAAATTAACGCATTGATATCGTATGGGGCGAGCTCGATGCTATGGCCGTGCGTGATCGCGTCAGTGGGGCAAGCCTCGACGCAGTATCCGCAGAAAATACAGCGCGAATAATCGATGTTGTAGACTTTTGCGTAGCGTTCGCCCGCCGAGATTCGCTGCGAGTCCGTGTTCTCCGCAGCCTCGATGTAGATGCAATTCGCGGGGCACGCGGCGGCGCACAGAAAGCAGCCTACGCACTTTTCGAGTCCGTTTTCGTCGCGCTGCAGGACGTGGATGCCGCGATAGCGCGGCTGGACGCTCGGCGGGACCGTGGGAAAGTCCTCGGTCGTCGTCTTGCCGAACATCGCGCGCAAAGTCACGCTGAAGCCCTTCACGAGCGTGACAAACGTTTCGGCGACTTCTCCTACGATCGATGCCATTGGTTTTTCCAACCTCACTTTAGCAAATTTTGCGCCGCTCCGTTTCGAATTCTTGGCATCGCTTCGCCATCACTCGCCCGGAGGCGCGACGGGCGCGGGCTCGGCGATGCGTCCCTTGCCCGCCATGGCGGCGACGATCTGGCGCCCATGGAAGCGGCCGTTTTCGATGAAAATGTCGCTCGTTTGCAGGCCGCCGACGACCACGCCCGCGACGTAAATCCCCGGCACATTCGTCTCCAGCGTTTCCGGATCGCAGAGCGGGCGGCGCGTCTCGCGATCCAGCTGAATTCCCTGCCGCTCGAGGAAATCGAAATCCGGGTGATAGCCGGTCATGGCGAAGACCTGCGCGGCGGGGATCGCCTTCTCGTGGCTCGACGAATTCTTCACCCAGACGCGCCCCGGCTCGATGCGCGTGACGTGCGTCTTGAAGAGCGCCTGGATTTCGCCGGCGCGGATGCGGTTCTCGATATCGGGCTTCACCCAAAATTTGAGGTTCTTGCCGAGTTCGGCGTCGCGGTGGACGATCGTCACGCGCGCGCCCGCGCGGAAAAGATCGAGCGCGGCTTCTGCTGCCGAGTTCTTGCCGCCAATTACCACCACGTCCTGGCTCCAGTACGGATGCGCGTTGGTATAATAGTGTGAGACGCTCGGTAGTTCCTCGCCTGGAACGCCCAGGTAGTTCGGCAAATCGTAGTAGCCGGTGGCGATTATGATCTTGCGCGCGCGGTAAGTGTGGGTCGTGGTGCCGTGCGCCGCGCGGGTATGCACAATGAAATCGGTATCCGCCCCTTCGACCTGCCCCACCGTTTCGTAAAGCCGCGTATCGACTCCGTAGTGTTCCACGGCGCGTCGGTAGTATTTGAGCGCCTCGGCGCGCGTCGGCTTACCCCCGGCAGTAGTCATCGGTAGATCCCCGATTTCCATGCGCTCGGGCGTAGTGAAGAAGAGCATGTTTGTCGGATAGTGCTGGAGGGAATTACAGAGGCAGCCCTTGTCGATGACGAGCGCCGTCATCCCGGCGCGCTTCGCCTCGATCGCGCACGCCAACCCGGTCGGCCCCGCGCCAATGCAGATCACGTCGTACGGCCCGTGATTGCCCGTGGGCTCGTGACCTGCCCGTCCGGCAGGCGGGTTCGTCCCTCGTGATTCGTGATTCGTGTTCAATTCCTCTTTCTGCCTTTGTAGCGGCCGCCTTGCTTTTAGGCGGGCGCATTTGCCGTTGATTTAGGATTTAAATGTATCGCTACCCTTGCCCTGACGCAGGAAGGGAGCTTGTCGAAGGGCCACCTTTTAGGTGGGCGGCTCTGCCTCGCTCCTACGGGCCGCTTGCGACGACGCTACCTCGCGCATGTAAAACCCTTCCAGGTTAAACCCTGCTTCCCTGCTTGTCGCGCCGAAGCCGGCCTCTGGCGAAGGAGGGCTCGCCGCGCCGAAGCCAGCCTCTGGCGAAGGAGGGCCTGCCGCGCCGAAGCCGATCGCTCTTAACTCCTCAACCCTCGGCCCCCAACCCTCAATCCTTAACTCTTTCCCACCCTGCCATATCCGGGTTTTCGCCGCAAGGAGTTCTCGCCGGGGCGAGGCTGAGATGCGAGGTGGCGATGCGGATGGCGAACCGTGGCCGCTAAGTCCGTCTCGTGCTCTCGTTCTGCGCGACAATCCTCCATATCCGAGTGTTCCTCGCAAGGGGTTGGTTAGGTACGAGCAATAGGGCGCGCGCAAAAACCCCGGCAGCTTAGTTCTTGGGTTTACTCGCCGCGATGGCGGCGACGGTGGCGTCGCGCATTGCCTGGAGTGCGGGGCTGTCCAACAGGGCTTTCAGATCGTCAGCGGGCACCACCGTTGCTATCCCGCTATTCTCCTGAAGCGTCCCTGTGAGAGTCGTGGCGACCGTAAGTTCCAGATCCGCGTCCTCGTGATAATAGCCGCTGATGACTCCGAGCAGCCGGTAATCGTACCCCATGGTCAGATGTCCAGCCCGAAGGCCACCAACATTCACCAACAGCGGCGAACCGCTGTTGCCTTGGAACACGTGGACATCAGCGAGATAGATGTGTCCACGTCTTCCGAGTGTCGTGTCCAACTCCTCATACGGAATCATCGCGATGATTCCCTCGCGAACGATCGGCTCGAACTTCCTCAAACCTGGAAACTGATAGAAAAACACGGTGAAGAGGACACTGTCTCCCTCGGAGATGCTCTGTTGCTTCACGACATCTCGCGTGGTGAACAATGATGAGGGGATCGCCACGACATCATACTTGCTTTGATCCGGAGCCAGCGGAAATGCAGCCAAGTCGACTGAGTCATCCGCCGGTAAATACCAATGGAATCCCGGGCCTGTTGGCAAGGGTTGTAGCGCCGACCCTTTGAGCGCGGCAGAATCGAGCTGGGCTGAAGCCACGTCCGCGGCGGGAACAGCGGCGCAGCAAGAATCCAAGCATGCTGGGCTGGAAGCCGCGGCGCTACATGAAGCGAAAACCGCCGTGAGCGAGACCCGGTGCTGTTTCCTAATGTAGCGCCGACCCTTTACGGGCGGCAGAATCTGGCAGGGCGGAAGCCACATGCGGTGACGAGACAAAAGCGAGATGCCGTGCTGAAAAGAAAGCACGGCGCTACATTAAGCAACCACCAGGCAAAACCCTCCGGAAGGGCGTAAGATTCGGCTCATGCGACGCGAAGAGGCGTGGGCCTATGCCTGATTTTCGGCGCAAGAACATTCGACTGCCACCAGAAAATTACGTTGGGCGAAGGCTTCATTTCGTCACTCTGTGCTTTTTCGGCCGCCGGCGGGCAGGCGCAAATCCCGAAATCGCGCTTTCGCTGATCGAGCAGCTGCGACTCAAGGCCCTGCAACTTGGCTTCCTTGTGCATGTCTACTGCGTGATGCCGGACCACATGCATCTGATGGTCGACGGTAATCGCGCCGACAGCGATCTGATGAGATTCGTCGAATCGTTTAAGCAGCAAACCGGATTTGAATTGGGCTACGTTCGTGGGAAGCGGCTGTGGCAGTTCAAGTATTACGATCACATCGTGCGCTCGGGCGAGTCCGCCGACCGGATCGCTTGGTACATCTGGGCGAATCCGGTACGCAAAGGTCTCTGTCGCGCGCCGGAGGAATATCCGTTCTCGGGGTCGCTGACGGAAATCGGCGCGGCGATGTTAAAGAAGCCCCAGCCAGCACAGTGGACGTCGCCGTGGGAAGAAGAAGTTTCCTAATGTAGCGCCGACCCTTTGAGGGCGGCAGAATCGGGCAGTGCCGAAACCACATGCGCCGATAAGACAAAAGCAAGATGCCGTGCTGAAAGGAAAGCACGGCGCTACATGAAGCGAAACCCTACATGAAGAGAAGCCTGCGCAGCTATTGGGATTGCCCGATTTTGCCGCCTTTTGCGGAGAGCATGAGCTGAATCAGCTCTTCGGTGATTTTGGGCTCGAGGCCTTCGGTGTGTCCTTTTTTCTCGCGGATGACGTCGGCGACGACGCGGCCGTCCTTGCAATCGGGATATTGCATCACCTCGGCGGTGCCCGGACGCGGGAGATGTCCCCAGGAATCGGAGCCGGGATTCTGGTGCTCGGGGTCGTAGACGTAGCCGGGCTTGGTGTCGACCACATCGGGGAGGCGGACGCGCGCGCCGCAACTATATTTCGCGGCCCAGGGCGAGGCTTCGGGCAAGGGCTGGCCGCCGAGTTCGTATTCGCCCGTTTCGAAGATGAATGAGAAATCGGCGGACGGAGGTTCGCGCAGCGCCGCCATCGCGGCCATCAGGTCACCGGGACTGAGAGGCGGAACGGTGCCCGGATTCGGGCGCGTGGCCGCGAAAAAGCTCGCCGGAATCGGTGGTTGCGGGCCCAGCCGGCCGCCCGAGAGGCTGAGCCAGCCGTCCACGCGGCTTGCAAAGAAATCCGTGCGCACGAGGCGGTTGGACGTCATGCCGCCCTGCGAGTGGCCGACCAGCCAGAACGCTTTCACATTCTGCTTGCCGATCTGGTCGACGAGCGAGGTCACGATATTTTGCAGGTACTCGTCGTCGGCCGCGGACCAGACGTGCGTCGGCGAATTCGGCGTGGCGACGACCAGGCGGTATTTGCCGACGTAATCGAGGAGCGGGAAATAATGGCGCTGCCAGTTTCCATACGCGCCCGCGCCGTGGATGCTGAGAATCAGCGTGACCTTTTCGCCCGGCTTGAGATCGCAGGGATAGTCGAGGAAATAGGTGCGCCGCGTTTTCATTTCGACCACGGGGCCCTGGTTGATCTCGCGATCCACAGGGCAATCCGCATCGGGACAGTGCAGGATCGGCGGGTCGACACACGGCGCGCCCGCGAATCGCACGGGCGGTTGTTGCGCCTGCCCAGCGGCGTATCCCACGAACGCGGCGATGGCGCCGGCTATTACCAACGGCTTGATCCAAGTGCGCGAAATTTTCATACGTCTGCCTCCGATGCGATTTCGATGCCCCCCTCAAACCGTCGCTATTGCGGTGGCCCAGTTGCCCCCTTCTACATTCGTATGGCATCGCAAGGCAAGCGCAGAATTTTCGCCGCGGCGGAATCCGCGTTTTGCCTTCGTGGCGGCGGCCTGTCACGCTGGGCGGGTTTGGTTCGGAGCAAAAGCGCGCCAGAAACGTCCTTTTCCTTCCATTTAAGTGCCGTTTAAGCTTCCGCTAGGGGGCTGCTCCAGTCACCTCTTACTGCGATGTTTTGGAGCGAGCTACAAAGGCAAAAACCGGCTGCGCGCTGCTTCGGAACGCTTCGTTTGTGTTCGGAGAGGCTTCGGATAGAATGGCGTCGCCGTGGAATCGAGCGGCAGCGGCTCTGGGTGGGCAGGCTGTGCGTATAGCGAAGACATTCAAGTTTGGCACCTTTGCGATGCTGATTTTGTCGGCGGGGGCGATGTTTGCGCCGGCCGCAGCAGCGCAATCCGCTGCGTCCTCGCGGTCTCCGGCGAAGGCGCTCAGTTCGAAGACGCGGCTGATCACCGTGGACGTGGTCGCGAACGACTCGCACGGCAATTCGATCGCGGGGCTGAAGGCTTCGGATTTCCAGATTTTCGACGACCGCAACGGCCCGCAGAAAATCGCCCGCTTCGTATACTTCGACCGGTCGACGAAACCCGGGCAGCCTGCGGCGAGCGCGGCCGCGCACGAAACGGCCGGCACATACTCGAATCAGGTTTACGCAAATCTCGCGGTTCCGCCGACCGTCCTGCTGATCGACGCGCTCAACATTGAATTCGGGAATCACGCTGTAGCGCAACGCCATGCGCTCAAGCTACTCGACGATGTGCCGGCCGACACGCCGATCGCCGTTTTTCTGCTGACGCACTCGCTCACCGTGGTGCAAGGATTTACGACCGACCGGGCGCTCTTGCGCAAGGGCGTCGACCGCGCCTTTGGGACGAGCGTCCCCAAACTCCAGAACCCTCAAGACGATCCCGACAGCGCGGCGAACAAGGCGACGGGCGACGAGCGCCAGAAGCTGCAGGATGCCCAGCAGATGGTGTACGCGGAGCAGTTGACCGTGCTGGCGGACCAAAACGCGGACGCGATGCTGGCGATTGCGAATTACCTAAAGAATTATCCGGGGCGAAAGAATCTCGTCTGGTTTTCCGAGGCGTTTCCGCTGTGGATCGAGCCCGGGGCGAATTACAACGGGAACACCGACGCGCAGCTCGCGAGCTACTCGCGGCAGGCTTTCGCCGGAAGCGCGTCGTTCGCGCCGCAGGTACGCTCGGCCGCGGAGGCGCTGACGGACGCGCGCGTGACCATTTATCCGGTGGATGCGCGAGGGCTCGATGTGTCGGGGCTGTATTCCGCTTCGACAGAGCCGCCGGCGATGACGTCGGGCAATCCGCAGGACGCGATCAACGCGGGCGCGCTGATGGGCGCGCAACTCATCCGCGAAGATACGGACCGGGGCTTCTCGCAGGACACTATGGAGAAAATGGCCGCGGACACGGGCGGCATCGCGTGCCGGAACACGAACGACTTGTCAGGGTGCGTCGCGACGGCGATGAAGGACGGCGGGTCCTACTACGAGATTTCCTACTATCCGGAAAACGTCCGGTGGGACGGCAGCTTTCATGTGATCGCGGTGAAGACGCCCGCGCACGGGGTGAAGCTGCGATTCCGGCGTGGCTATTTCGCGACGGACACGGTGGGGCTTGCCAAGCAGAAACCGATGCAACTCCTGAGGGATGCCTGCGCTTCGCAATTGCCGGCCACGTCGATTCCGATCACGGCGGAGGCGATTGCGCCGCCGAAAAGCGGCAAGCAGTCGGACGAGACGAGATACTTCGTAACGATTTCGGCGAGCGGCCTCAGTCTGACGTCCGTCGCCGGATCGCTCGCGCTGAATTTGCAGACGGCGGTATGCGAATACGATCCGAAAGGCAAAACTTTCCGGATCTACGAGCGCGACATTTCGCGGGCTGTTCCCGAGGGCGCGGATCATTCGTGGCAGGCGCAGGACGTGCGGAACGTGGTGGTTTTTAAGGCGAAGCCGGATACGCAGCACCTGCGGATCGCCGTGCTGGACGCGGCGACGGGTATGACGGGAGCGCTCGACGTGCCTGCGCATCCGCGCGATTTCGTCGAGCTGTCTTCAAGCGTGGCGCCGGGCGGATCGGCCGCGAAGCCAGATGCGGTGCTGTTCACGCACCTCGCGTTTCGATCATCCTCGGGTGCGTCCGGCTCTTTGGTCGCAAATAGCAACGAGCTGTCGTACGTGGGGAAACTGGACGCCGATCGAGCAGCGCCGGCGTTTTTCGAGAGCGTCTACGGAAAAAGATTTCATTGCGAGGCGGGAAGCCTCATTGCGAACGACCCAGCTCTCGCGCCGAATTTCGAGTTTGCGTTTCGGAATTCGGACGGGCTCAGCGTGATGGTGAATCTGGCGGGCGATCAGCCCCAATACTCCGGAGTGCTGGGTGTTGACCCAACTGCGAAGGCGTTTTTCGATCGCGTCTGGAAACTTTGCCATTGCCAGGCGCAGTAAGCCCACCTACGCGAACTGCATGCTTCGGCGGGTAAACCTCAAGCGATGGGAAGCAGGGCGTCGGCAAGTTCGGCGGCGAAGGCATCGAGCTCGGCGGTGCGCTCGGGAGTGACTTCGACCTTGTCTTGTTTGCGGACGAACCAGTGGCCGTCGGATTGGATCATCCGGGCGCTGAGCTGGCCGCCGACGAGATAGGACGGCTCGCCATAGAGCGTGAAACCAGTGGCGCCGCTGGGGGCGAGCAGCGCCCCGACGTTGCCTTTGCGCACGCCGACAAAATTCTCGTACATAGGGAACGCGACGACGTCGAAGCCCTGCGATTTGAGCTGCGCGAGGAAGCCGACCTGTTGTGGCGTCAATTCCATACAGAAAAAGAATACCACTTTGGCGGAGAGGTGGAGCAGGCGAACGGGAATTTTGAAATCGAGGGGCGGCTCTTCCAGAAATGTTGCGCAGCGAAGCGGAGTTTCCTCAGGGGCTGAAGCCCAATTTCTTCTGGTCGCTCAATGTCGGAGCTGAAGCTCCGACGCCCTGCGGAGTGACGATTAACCCGAGCCAAAATTCCCGGGGCTAAAGCCCGCTTATTGGGAGTGCTTTTTCGCGAGCCTGAAGGCTCACGCTTCCACCCTTGTCGCCGCTCACGCGGCCGAGGATGAGAGCGCGGCAGATTCGCGCGGCGCAGGCGGTGCACGAGGGGCGCAGCAAGCAGCGCCCCTACAAAACCCAGGCTATTGCGCGAAGGGCCTACGCGGCGGAGGATGAGAGAGAGCCGGATTCGAGGCGGCGCAGGACGGCGCGCAGGGCTGCCGCGAGTTCTTCGCTGCTGACGTGGCTCTTGCGGAATTGCAGGCGCAGGCGGAACGCGCCGTCGTCGGATTCGTAGTCGAAGACGAACGGCTGCGGGCGGGGCGCCGATTCCATTTCCTCTTTGCGAGCCTTGCGCGCTTCGTCGCGTGTGAGATTGCCCTGGACGATGCGGTGGACGATCTCCTGCATCTTCTTTTCGGTGGGCTGGCGCGCGACTTGAAGCAACAGAGATTTTGAGGCGATCCCGTTTTCGATGCAGGTATGGCGGACTTCGTCCGGAATCACGCGCAGGGACATGGTTTCGGTGACGGACGAGCGCGAGCGGCCGATTTTCTTGGCGATGTCGTCGTGCGTGTAATCAAACTGGTCGGCGAGGCGCTGGAGGCCGTCGGCCTCTTCGAAGGCCGTGAGATCCTTGCGCTGGAGATTTTCGATCAACGCGATTTCGAGCGTTTCGGCATCGTCGGCAATTTTCTCGATGCACGGCAGTTCGTGCAGACCGGCGGCCATTGAGGCGTGATAGCGGCGCTCGCCTGAGATGATGTAGTAGGTGTCCTCGTGCGGGATGTAGCGGACCAGAAGCGGTTCGAGCACGCCCTTCTGCTTGATCGAATCGGAGAGTTCGCGAACATCGCCGATGGTCTTGCGCGGCTGATCCGGATTGGGACGGATCTTGTCGATCGGGATCATGCGCCCGACCGATGCGCCGCTGAAGCTGGTTAGAGTCTCTACGTAATGCGCGTCATGCCGCATCTTGAGAGTGACGGGCAACCCGATCCTCTTCGACACGTTGCAGTACCTCCTGGGCCAGTTTCTTGTAATCTTCCGCGCCGGAAGATTTCGGCGCATAGCTGAATACGGTTTCCTTGTAGGCCGGGCTTTCCTCGAGGCGGACGTTCTTGGCGATGCGCGTCTTGAAGAGGGCGCCGCCGAAAACGGTGCGAATCTGCTCGTAGGTGTCGCGCGCGATGGTGGTGCGCTTGTCGTAGAGGGTGATGACGACGCCGAGGACTTTGAGATCGGGATTGGGGCGCGCGCGGATGCGGCCGTAGGTCTCAAGCAGATCGTCGGTGCCCTCGATCGCGAAATAGGCCGCTTGAATCGGTACGAGCAGGTGCGTGGACGCGACGAGCGCGTTTACGGTGAGGATGCCGAGGGCTGGCGGCGTGTCCAGCACAATGTAGTCGAACTGTTTCAGGATCGGCGCGAGCGAGTCTTTCAGGCGAAACGGCGCGTCGAACTGTCCGGCGAGCTGCTGCTCGAGGCGCGCGAGAGTCAGCCGCCCGGGCGCGACGAAGAGATTCGGGTCTTTCGTCGAGCGAATCACTTTGGCCATCTCGGCGCGCTGGTCGGCGAAGACGTCGTACATCGTGGTCTGGATTTCGTCCTGATTGAAGAACGCGATCGTGGCGTTGGCTTGCGGGTCGAGATCGATCAGGAGCGTCTTTTTCTTCTTGAGAGCGATAGCGGCAGCAAGATTGATGGCTGTGGTGGTCTTGCCGACGCCGCCTTTTTGATTGGCGATTGCCAGGACGCAGGTCAAACCCTTGCCCCTCAGTCTCGCAGTGCAACCCCAGGCCAATACCTAGTGTCCTGCGGTTTGCCGTCCACTACGAGTAGCGCTCAATGTACCTAGTCTGCGCCGCCCAACGCAAGAGAAATCTAATGCCCTCAACGGTGCGGGCATTGCATACGCGCCGCCGGCGCTCCGAGGCGCCGGCACATGCTGGCACACTCTGAGAGAGAAATCGAACCACCCGGGGGGAAACTTTAGTGGCGCGAGCGAATACCGCCACTTTCTGTAACGCGAATAGCACGGACTCAGTTGCGCCGTTGTGGCACACGATGCGTTTGCGTTGGCACGCTCAGTCCGCGATCTTCAGCACGATCTTTCCGCGCGCATGAGGCCGGCCGGCCAGCATTTCGTGGGCGGTGCGCGCTTGCTCGAGCGGCAGGACGGTGCCGACCTGGGCCATCAATTCGCCGCTATCGAACAGCGCGGCGAGCGCATTGAGGCGGCTGGTGGTGACTTCGACGAGGAAGAAAACCGCCCGGGCGCCGTAGCGCTGCGCCATCTCTTTCGGAATTGGCGAGGCCACTGAAACGAGAATTCCGTCGGGGCTGAGGATGCGCAGCGACCGCTCTCTCACTTCCCCGCCGATCGTATCGACGACGATGTCGACGGGGGTTATGGCGTTTTCGAAGCGGACATCTTGGTAATCGACGATCTTTTCGGCACCGAGGCCGCGGACATAGGCGGCGTCGCGCGCAGACGCCGTGGCGATCACGTGGAGGCCGCGTTTTTCGCGAGCTGCACAGCGTAAGCGCCGACGTTTCCGGCCGCGCCGTGGATGAGGACGGTTTGCCCCGCGGCTGCGTGCGCGTACTCGAAGAGAATCTGCGACGCGGTGACGGCAACGACGGGAGCGGAAGCCGCCTGCAGATCATTCAAGCGCGCGGGCTTGCGAGCGACCATTTTTGCGGACGCGCAAGCGTACTCGGCATACGCGTCGATGAACTGCGGATTGGTGGCGCCGTAGATTTCGTCGCCCGGCTTGAAGTCTGTGACCCCTGAACCCGCCGCTTCCACGATGCCGGAAAAATCGGAGCCGAGGATCAGCGGCAGAAGCGGACTGACAGCGGCTTTGCCTTCGCGGATCAGCGCGTCCCACGGGCCGACGCCGGCGGCCTTCACGCGCACGAGCACTTGGCCCGCCGCCGGCTCCGGCTTGGGCACATCCGCCGTCGCGATTACGCTCGGCGGTCCAAACTGTCGGATCAGTGCTGCTCTCATGGCGCCTTTCCTCGACGACACCGACATTCTACCCGAAAGGCGCCGACCTCTTTTTCCACAGATGCGGTCGAATCAAAAACGGATCGTTGTCATCTATAGTTCTGGTGGGGCGGGCGCCATTTCCGCATGCCGCCTTTCACCAGCCTATAGAGCAGCCCAAGGAGAACACGCATGCCGACAATTACGACGAAGGACGGGACCGAGATCTTCTACAAGGATTGGGGCACGGGACAGCCGATCGTTTTCTCGCATGGTTGGCCGCTAACAGCGGATGATTGGGACGGACAGATGCTGTATTTCGGGAACCTTGGCTATCGCGTGATCGCGCACGACCGCCGAGGCCATGGGCGCTCCGGTCAGACGTGGGACGGCAACGACATGGACACCTACGCGGACGATTTGGCCGAGCTATTCGAAAAACTCGACCTGAAGGACGCGATCATGGTGGGGCACTCGACCGGCGGCGGCGAAGTGGCGCGCTACCTGGGGCGCCACGGCACCAAGCGCGTCTCGAAGGCGGCGTTGATCAGCGCGATCACTCCGCTCATGCTGAAGACCGACCGAAACCCGACCGGCGCACCCCGCGAGGTTTTCGACGGCTTGCGCGCCGCGCTCGCGGCGAACCGGCCGCAGTTCTACAAGGACATCACGATTCCCTTCTACGGTTACAACCGCCCGGGCGCGAAAATTTCCGAGGGCATCCGCGAGCACTGGTGGCTGCAGGGCATGGTGGGGAGCATCAAGGGTCACTACGACTGCATCCAGGTATTCTCGGAAACCGACACGACCGAGGATCTGAAGAAGATCGATATCCCCGTGCTGGTGTTGCACAGCAAGGACGATCAGATCGTGCCAATCGCCGCGGCGGGCCCGATGGCCGCCAAGCTGCTAAAGAAGGCGACGCTGAAGGTCTACGAAGACCTTCCGCACGGCATGCCCACAACCCACGCGGATATTATCAACGCCGATCTGCTCGCGTTCTTCAAGGGAACGGCCGCACAAGCATCCGCATAAACACCGCATCGCCAGGCCCTTCGTCGTCGCGGCGAGGGCCGGGCAGTCTGGTTATGCGCGCGCACGGCGCGTAAACCTTGGCCGCGCGGCGCGCTCCTGCTAAACTCGCGGTTGCGCGCCGACGGGCGTGCGGACTCGACGAAAGGTGTGCATGGCGAGCACCGAGACCGTTCTGCAGCCGCCCGACGAGAATCCCCCAGGCCGCATACCCGCAGTTGCGCCGGTGTGGCACACGGCGCTTTTCGTCGTCGTTCTGCTGGGAATGTCGCTGCTGCAGGCAATGCCTCAATTTGCCGCGAGAGAAGCGAAGCTTCCCAGCCGTATTCCGACCTACATCTTCACGATGTGCTACGAATTCGTATTGGTCGGCTACGTGTGGCTCGGCGCTTGGCTGCGGCACACTAAGTTGCGCGATCTGATCGGCGGGCGCTGGGCGCGGTGGAGGGATTTCTGGACCGACGTGCTGGTGGCGTTCCTCTTCTGGCTCGTTGTCCTCGGGGTTTTGGCGACGCTGTCGTGGGCGCTGCATTTCAATGGAAACGAGGCGGCAAGTTTTCTGATGCCGCAGACCATGCCAGAAATGATTCTGTGGGTTATGCTCGCCGCGACTGCCGGATTTTGCGAAGAGCTGGTGTTTCGCGGCTACCTGCAGCGGCAGTGCCTTGCGCTGACGCAGAACGTCGCCGCCGCGGTGATTTTGCAGGGTGTGATTTTCGGGACGGCGCACGCCTATCAGGGCGCGAGAGGCGTCATCGTGATTTCGATCTACGGAATGATGTTTGGGGCGCTCGCGGCGATGCGCAAGAGCTTGCGCCCCGGCATGATGCAGCACGCGACCGAGGACGGCGTTTCCGGAATCGTCTACCATTTCGCATCGAAGCTCCACCACCTGCCGCTCATCCGCTTCTAGCCGCCTAAATTCCCTGTAACGATTTGCGGACTCTCCGCATTACTTCATCAGGGTAGCCGAACATCGAAGACACGAGCGGCAAGGTGCTGACGGCGGTTCAAGCCGGAAACTACGCTGCGACGGTTAATTTCATCGGATGAAAAGATGATGGGGTCGGAGCCTCGGAGCGGGCGGGTCTAAGACCCGCCCCTACATTCAGACCAAAGCGCGGAACACGAGCACAGCTATCCCTTGTATCGGCGTCCCTACATTGCGCGAAAACGCGGAACGAGAATTAAGACAGGAGCACGGGCGAAGATTACATCTTGTATCGGCCGAGATCCTCGTCGTTGAGGTTCTCGAGCCACTTGCGCAATTCCTCGCCCGAGCTTTTTTCGGCGGTGGCGCCGGTGATCTTCGAGCTTTTCAGCACCTGATCATCGACGTAAATCGGGCAATCGAGGCGCAGTGCGAGAGCGAGCGCGTCGCTCGGGCGCGAATCCATCGAGATGATCTGCCCTTCGCGCTCCATCCAGATCAGCGCGTAGAACGTGTCTTCCTTGAGATCGCAGACCACGACGCGCTGCACGTGGACGTTGAGGCCGTTCAGGACATTCTTGAGCAGATCGTGCGTCATCGGGCGGGGCGTCTGCACCTTTTCGATTTCAAGAGCGATGGCGTTGGCTTCGTAGACGCCGACCCAGATCGGCAACACGCCGCTGCCCTGGGTTTCCTTCAGGACGACCACTGGCATGTTGGTCATCGGGTCCATCATCAGTCCCCTGATCTTGACCTCGAGTTCCATGTGGCCCTCCCGTTTTGATCCGGTTGCCGCTAAATCACCTGCTCGCCCGCGACGCTGTTGGCGCTCGCCCGAGTGACCTTCACTTGCACGTATTCTCCCAAAAGATTTTGGAGAGGCGAAGTGAAATTTACGGGACGGTTGCTAGTTGTGCGTCCCGCCCATTGATTGCGCGATTCGTGGCGGCCGTCGACGAGGACTTCGAACGTGCCGCCGATGAGCTTTTCGTTGCGCGCGATCTGAATCTGGCGCTGGCGATCCATCAGAATCGCGAGACGGTTGCTCTTCTCTTCCTCGGGAATCGCATCGGGCATGGTGGCGGCCGAAGTGTTGGGCCGCGGCGAATACTTGAATGAGAAGACGCCGTCGTAGCCGACGGCATCGAGCAGGGTGATGCTCTCCGCGAAATCTTTTTCCGTCTCGCCCGGGAATCCGACGATGATGTCGGACGTGATGCTGATCGGGCGGCGCGCGGCGCGAATCCAGGAGATTTTCTCAAGATATTCGTCGCGCGTGTAGGTGCGGCGCATCGCGCGCAGGATCGGCGTCGAGCCGGATTGCACCGGCAGATGGACGTGATCGCAGAGCGCCGGAGTGTCGTCGATCGCTTGCACGATCTCGCGGTGGAAATCGTTCGGGTGTGAGGTGGTGAAGCGCACGCGGCGGATGCCGTCGACGGCGGCCACTTCACGCAGCAGTCCGACAAAATTCAGGCCGCGCGGAGAGGGATCGCGATACGAATTCACCGTTTGCCCGAGCAACTGAATTTCGGTGTAGCCGGCGTCCGCTAGGCGGCGCGCTTCCGACAGCACCGAGTCGCTTGCGCGGCTGCGTTCGGGGCCGCGGGTGTGCGGCACCACGCAGTAGGCGCAGGCGTAGTCGCACCCTTCGATGATGGTGAGGTAAGAGCGAATCGGATTGTCGCGGCGTGTGATTTCGGTTTCGAAGGTCTCGTCCGTGTCGAGATCGAGGCCGCTGACGCGCCGCCCGCCTTCTTCGACTTGCGCCATCAGGTCGGGCAGTTTGCGATAGCTTGCCGAGCCGCACACCAGGCTCACCCACGGCGCTCGCTCGAAAATCTCTTCGCCTTCCTGCTGCGCGAGACATCCGAGGACGCCGATTACTTTGCGCGGTGCGGCGTAGCGCATCTCGCCGAGGCGCGAAAATACTTTCTGCGCTGCTTTTTCGCGGATGCTGCACGTGTTGTAGAGGATCAGATCGGCTTGCGCCATGCTTTCCGCCACGGCGTAGCCACGCTCGAGCAGGACGCCCGCCACTTTCTCGGAATCGTGCGCGTTCATCTGGCAGCCGAAGGTCTCGATAAAGAAGCTCTTGCCGTTGGGAGGGGCTATGCTGGAATCGAGCGGGCGGAGATCGCTCGCGGTGATGTCCGCTGCCGGCAGCACTCCCGGCGGCGAGAGCGCCTCAATCCCGATATCGAATGCTTTGCTCATGATCTGAACCGCAGTGTAGCACACGGCGCGGGGGTGATAACTCGGGCGAAAGCCCTTAAGGTGCAGACGTGGCTTCAGCGCAGCCCGGTTCTGCCGCCCTCGAAGGGCGGCGCTACATTAGGAAACAGCGCCCATATTGTCGCGTTTTCAGGCGGTATCTCGATCTAGTAGTTTTCGGCGGGGGGCGCCATCACGTAATTATTGTAATCGATGGGCGTGTAAGGCGACCCTGCGTAAGGAGAATCGGCATCAGGCGAATTGGCGTCGGGCGAGTTGGAGTAATCCGGGCCGGGATAGACGGAATTGTACTGGTCGTTGTAATCGCTCGCGCCATTGTCTGTGCCGTTGTCCGGACCATTGTCCGTGTAGTAGCTGAAATCGTAATTGTCCCAGCCGTATGGGTTGTACCAATAGGGATTCCAACCGTAACCCCAATCTAGATAGGGGTCATACCATCCCGGGTAGCCCCAGCCAAATCCCCAGTAGGGTCCCCAGCCCACGCCCCAGCCAAGACCCCAACCCCAGCCACCCCATCCCCATCCGCCCCAACCGAAGCCTCCCCAACCACGGCCGCCGCGCCATCCTCCGTAGCCGCCGAAACCGTGATCGCCGAAGCCTCTGCCGAACGAATTTCCGCCGAATCGATCGCCTGCGAACGCGGAACCACCCGCGCGAGAGCCTGCAAACGTCGAAGTCGTGCCACGCGAAGAAACTGCGCGCGCGCCGCCGCCGAAGTTATTGGCGGACCGCCCGAAAGAGTGCCACTGGCCATCGGCCATCGCGGAATTGCGAAAGCCGGAGGCCGAGGCGTTCATTGCGCGGCCGCCGTTGCCGAACGAATGCCATCGGCCGTCGGCAATGGCGTTGCGAGCCCCGAAGCGGCCCGCGCTGCTAAAGCCGCGGCCATTCGTGCCGGAATATGATCTGCCGCCGAATCCCGAGCCGCGTGACGCGAACCCGCCGCCGCGATATGCCGATGCGCCAGAGCCGCGCGATGCGAATCCCCCTCCGCGATAAGCTCCACCCCCACGATACGCACCGCCAAACGATCCGCCGTACGACCGCCCGCCTCCGCCGAATGAGCGTCCACCCCCGCTGAAGCCGCCTCCATGAAATCCGCCCCCACCGCCCCCGTGGAAGCCACCACCGCCTCCGCCGTGAAAGCCGCCTCCGCCGCCATGCCCTCCGCCTCCGCGCTGAGCGAGCGCAAGATTTGGCACAAAAAGAATGAGTGCGAGTGAGGCAATCGAGGCGAGAGATACTTTTGCGAAGGTGGATCTTTTCATGGCGGCGCCTCCACCAGAATCCGGCCGTGACGCGGCAGGCCCGCACACGCGGCCTCGTGGCCTATCCTACTCCTTTTGATTGCCGAAGAACCATTCTGGTTGCAATGCAATGGCTGTGCCGGGGCACCGGAAACAAAGCTTGGCCTCGGCAGCGGCACAAGTGCTACAACAGGGTATAATTAGGGTGGTGTTGCCCATTACTGGGGATTGGGATCAATAGCCATATTTTGAAGTCAGATAGCCGAGATTAAAGAGGAGCCACACAGATGGGATACCGCGACAAGCCGGAAAAGAAAACAGGACGGGCGGGATTTGTGGAAGCCAAACTCGAAGAGCTTCGCCGCCGTTGGGACGCCGCGACAACCGAGCGCGAAAAAGCTGAAGTCTCCGAACAGATCCGCGAATGGCAATCCTTCCGGCCGGAGCGGTCGAGTTCCGGCGGCGGCCGCCGCTAACAGCAAAGCGGGACCTCAGGGTTTCGGGTGCTGCTCGAAGAACGCCCACATGATGTCCGTTGCACGCGCGTCGTTGCCGCTGGCGCGTGTGCCCGGCCACATGTGGCGCCCTCCTTGGATCGCGTAGAGCGCGACACTCGTGCCACCGCCGCAGTCGGAATAGATCGTCGTGTGCACCTCGGACGTTTCTTCGCGCTGTGGGTCAGATGTACACTCATCTTTGTTCACCCAGAATGCGACTGTGTCCATCACCGGCGTGTCGGTGCGACGGCCTCCAACCTGAAACGGCGTGCTGCCGCCATTGAACGGGACCAGCCGGTCCGCGGTGCCGTGAAAGACCAACACCGAGACGCGGTTCGACGGACGGCATTTCAGATTCTGCGCGCCCTCGACGGGCGCAATCGCGGCGACTTTGTCTGAAAGGTCGCACGCTAGCCGGAACGACATCATCGCGCCGTTTGAAATCCCGGTCACGTAGACGCGCGTCGGATCGACCGGGTAGTCGCGCTCGAGCTTTTCGATCAGCGCGCGGATGAACGCCACGTCGTCCACTTGCTCCCTCATCGCCAGGCCGCAACAATTCCCGGAATTCCATGTGGGCAGGCGTCCCGTGCCCCTCGGATACGCGACGAGGAAATTTTCGCGATCGGCCAGCTCGCTCATGCCGGGCATTCGTTCGGCGCTTTCCGGGCTTTGCGTGGCGCCATGCAGGACGAGGACCAGCGGCATCTTTCGCTGCGGATCGTCATTCGAGGGCACGTGCAGCAGATACGTGCGCGTGCTGCCGCCGACAGCGATCGAGGCGGACTTGGTGGCCATCGCGCGGTTGGCCGCGGCCATCAACAGCGCCGCCAGCAACACTCCCGCCAAGCAGAAAGCTGCGATTGGTCTCCGGCGATCTCTCATGGCATCACGTGTCTCCAGTAAAACACGCGGGCCGGGCAAATGTTGCGCGAGGTTCCTTGCGCGCAATGCGGCGGGGCGACGAGACTGCTGTTTTAGAATGAAATACGCCGGCCGGTAAAAACCTGCACGGGCGAGCCGTCGGCAATGAAAGCGGAATCGGGCGTGCGGCGCAAGACGCGGCGAATTCCGAGCCGTAGAGCGATTCGGCGTCGCCCTCGAATGCCGCCGTCGCGCTGCTCCAGACGCGCCACGGCACGTGCGAGACGTGATATTCCACGCAGCCGCCGTCGCGCTGCGCCGAATAGCCCCAATAGTGTTCGGTGATGAACTGCTCGACGCTGCCTTCCACCGCATAAGTCGGCGCACCCGAGGCCTCTGCACGCAGCCCATACCACTGGCGCGCGACTCGCCATTGATATTCCGCCCTGACGCCCGCGCCATTTGTGCTGACTGCGTGCCGCATCGGAAGGCTGACGTAGTTTTCGCCATACGCGAGCCTCGCGAGCCGCGCCACCGCGAATCGCGGCACGATTTCGCGGATAAAGGCGACGCCGCGCCGCACCTCGCCGCCTTCGCGGCGTCTCACGTAGAAGCGCAGATTCACTTCGTCGAAATTGGTGTGGAAAGGCAGCGAGACAAATCCGAACAGCTTCGTGCGGAGAAAGCGGAATCCGACGAGGCTGATGTAGAGCTTGCCCTCGAAAGCATCGAGCTCGGTGCCCTTTGGAACATGCGCCGCCACCAGATCCGGGTCGATCTCATAGTTTAGCATCACAAGATCGCGCCACTCCGCGGACAGAAACACGCGTTCGCCGGGCGGATGATCGGGCGTGGCTGGCATTTTAGGCGTGGCGCTCGCGGGATGCGAACGCCTCATCTCATTATACGCGCGCGATGTCGGTCAAAGCTCCGCGACGGACAGGCGGATGCTTGCAGGGGCGCGCGAAAAGGCTCGAAATCGCTGTTGCCTTGTGCAGCAAATCGACAAATCTTTGCATCTCACTGGTTTGACCCTTATACGTGCGTATGCTACGGTAGATTTGCCCGGCAAAAATTGTCTTCTGGGGAGGAAATTATTTCTGGCCTGGCGCTCGTCGTAGTTGCCAATCCGCTCACGCTCTTGGAACAGACGAGCGGCTTGGCCCGCGTTGTTCTCGGCATCCTTTTAATTCTTTCCGTTCTTTCCTGGGCCTTAATCCTGCAAAAGTGGGCGCAGCTAAGTGGACTCGACCGCAAAACCAACCGCTTCCTCCAGATGTTTCGCGCGGGCGGCGGACTTCCGAATCCCAAGACTTTGCGCGCCGGCTCGAGCGGCACGCCGCTGATCGCCGTGTACGACGCGGGCTACGCCGAACTCTCGTCGCAACTGGCGGGCGGCAATCCGCACGGTGGCAAAGTGAAGAATGCGAACGCCATCGGCGTCGACATGAACGTAGCCGCGGGCGATGAAGTGCGCCGCCTCGAGCGCGGGATGTCCACGCTCGCCACAATCGCCTCCGTTTCGCCGTTCATCGGCCTTTTCGGTACGGTCTGGGGCGTTATGGACGCCTTCACCGGCCTCGGCGACGCGGGCACGGCCAGCCTTCGCGCCGTCGCTCCGGGCATCGCCGAAGCGCTCATCACCACGGCCGCGGGCCTCGCCGCCGCCATCCCGGCGCTCATTGCCTACAACCACTACCTCCAGGGCATCCGCTCGATCGCGTCGCGCATGGATAGCTTCGCATCGGAGTTCGTGGCCAAGGTTGAAACCCTTTACAGTTCGCCCAACCCGCCGAGCGCTTAGATGCCACAGGCACAACGCGAAACCGGCACGTCGCTGTCCGAAATCAACATGGTGCCGTTTATCGACGTGGTTCTGGTGCTGCTGATTATTTTCATGATCACCGCGCCGATTCTGCAGTCGGGAATCGATGTGGACGTGCCCAAGACGAAGACCGTGAAGGAACTCACGCAGGTGCGCATGGTGATCACCATCGACCGCGGCCAGCGCGTCTACCTGAACGACAAGCCCGTGAACATCCACGAGATCGGACAGCAGGTGATCGCGCAATCGCACAACCCGAAAACGCAGGCCGTTTACGTGCGCTGCGACCAAACGGTGCCCTTCGGCAGTTGGGCCACCGTCGTCGACGCGCTGCGGCAGGCCGGCATCACCAATATCAGCGTAGTGACGCAGCCGCTCGAAGAGCGGTCTCAGACGCAATGAACGCGTGAAATCGCGGAAATGAAATGTCAACGATAGCGGCAACGCGGCCGGGTAGTGAGCTGAAGCCCTTTCTCTATGCTTCGGCCGGTCTGCACCTGTTGATCGCGACGTTTTGCATCTTCTCCGCGCTATGGGCCATTTGGCATCACGGCGAAGATTGGGGCGGCCCAGGCGGCTCGATCAGCGTGGGCATTGTCGGCAGCGTTCCAGCGATTCCGCTTCCCCGCCCCGACGTCGTCACGCCGAACCGTGTCGTCGACAATTCCAAGGGGCTGTTCAAGTCCGAGCCGAAGCCCGTGCCGAAGTCTCCGCCGGATGCCGTGCCGATCCAGAAATTCCAGATGAAAAAGCCGCCGAAGATTATTTCGCGTCCGTCGAAGGTGCTCGAAAACCCGATCCCGCCGCCGACGAACGCGATTCCGTACGGCGGAGGCGGCACTCCGACGATTCCGGTTACTTCATTTGCAATGGGCGCCGGCACGACGCAAGCGGGGCTCTCGTTCAACGGAGTGGGCGGTGGTGATTTCGGCTCGCGCTTCTCGTGGTACGTCGAAGCGGTGCAGCGCCGCATCAGCAGCAACTGGTTGCAGTCGACCGTCGACCCGAGCGTGGCCTACGCGCCTCGCGTTATCGCCACATTCACGATTTTGCGCGACGGCACGATCACGAACGTGCAGATCACGCAAAGCAGCAACAACTACTCGGTGGATAGCTCGGCGCTGCGCGCGATTCAGTCATCGAGTCCTCTCGACCGCCTGCCGGGCGCGTATTCGGGCTCGTCGGTCAACGTGCAGTTTTATTTCGATTATCACCGCTGAACTTATATGCAGCTTGGGGCAAAGGCATGGACGAATGAAACGAAAACTTAAATCCCTCTCAGTATTAGTTGTCCTAATCGTGTGTGCAATTCTCTGCTCGGCACATTCCGTAGCGGCGCAGGCTTGGTTCCAGACCGGCACGGGCCTCGGCGTAACCAAAGTACGCCTCGCCGTCCCCGACACAGTGGGAAAATCAACGTTCGGCCCGCCGCTTCCGAAGGTTTTTCACGACGTGCTCTGGGCCGATCTTGAATATTCCGGAATTATCGACCTGGTCAGCCCCAGCTTTTATCCGCTAACGGATCCCGGCCAGCCCGGCGATTTGAAGGCGCAGGATTGGTCGGCAGCGCCTGCGAGTGCGTACATGGTCGCTTACGGCAACTTGAGCCAGGATAGTTCGGGCTTGGCGTTTGCCGGCTACCTCTCGCAGGCAAGCAATCCGGCAGCTCCGCTCGCGCTGCAGAAAATTTATCGCGGCCCGGTCACGGAAGATAGCGCTCGCGAGCTCGCCCACCAGTTTGCCGACGACATCGTCGCCCTCCTCAGCGGCGGCCAGCCCGGCATCGCCCAGACGAAGATTGCGTTCGTCAGCGGGCGCAGCGGCAACAAGGAAATCTGGGTGATGGACTACGACGGAGCGAACCAGCACCAGATTACGCACTTGAATTCGATCTCGCTCACGCCGCGTTGGTCGCCCGACGCGGGCCGCATCGCCTTCACCTGCTACGTTCCTTTCCGCGGCGTGACGTCCGCGCAAATCTGCATCTACTCAATGGCCTCGAATCGCCTGATTGCGTTCCCTCGTTTTCTAGGGACCAATAGCTCGCCGGCGTGGTCGCCTGACGGCCAGCAGATCGCGTTTATGTCGAGCATCAACGGCAACCCCGCCATCTACGTCGCGCAGGCGGATGGCACGCACCTGCACCGCATCACCTTTGGCGCGGGTGTCGCCACTTCGCCCACGTGGAATCCGAAGACCGGCAAGCAGATCGTTTTTGTGAGTGACCGCGCGGGCGATCCGGCGCTCTACCTCTCGGATGCCGACGGCTCGAACACCCAGAAGATCGACCTGCCCGACATGGGGTATGTCATCGACCCCTCGTGGTCACCGAATGGACAATTGCTCGCATTTAGCTGGAGACGCCCGAGCGGAAACTACGATATCTACGTAATGGACATCGTTTCTCATCAGCTCGTCGAGCTGACGAAAGACGAAGCCCGCAACGAGCGGCCCAGCTGGGCCCCCGACGGGCGTCATCTGGTCTTCGAATCGACGCGGACGGGCACCCGTCAGATTTGGACCATTCTGGCCGATGGAAGCCAGCCACGCGAATTGACGTTTCAGGGGCAGAGTGAATCGCCCAGTTGGTCGCAGCGATAGGCGCGAATGAGAATCGTCCGATCAGCTGCTTTTCAAGTTTCGCGCCGTGCAATTGGCGGAGCGAATGTCGTGCTGTTGGTGCAAGAGCGGTTTCGTCCTGTCACACACGTTCAATCAGTACCAGTTCATTCTCGGTCGTCCTGCTAAGCCCTCGCGGGAACGCCGAAGGAGGCACTACATGCAGCACCGTACTTTTCGAAGGTATGCAGTATTGTTCAGTCTATTCACGTTTGCCGCCCTCATCTCGGGTTGCAAAAAGCAGGTTGCGGCCACGCCGCCGGCCCCAGCGCCGGCGCCGCCCGCGCAGCCGACGGTGACCCTCAACGCATCGCCCGCCTCGGTGAGTCCGGGCGGAACGGTCACGTTGTCGTGGTCATCGACCAACGCCACCGACCTCGATATCGAGCCGGGCATTGGCAAGGTCGCGCCGCAAGGCTCGACCCCCGCCAATCCTACGACCTCAACCACCTACACCATCACGGCCACGGGGCCCGGCGGCAGCGCCACGGCCACCGCGCACGTGGATGTCTCCGCTCCGGAGGCTGCTCCTCCGCCCGCTGCAGCGCCGCCCAACGTGAGCGAGCTCTTCGAGCAGAACGTCAAAGATGTATTCTTCGATCTCGATAAGGCCGAGCTTCGCGGCGACGCTCGCGATGCTCTCACCAAGGATGCGGAATTCCTGCGTTCGTATCCCGACGTGCACATCTCGATCGAAGGACACTGCGACGAGCGCGGCTCCACGGAATACAACCTCGCTCTCGGCCAGAGTCGATCCCAGGCGGCCAAGAACTTCCTCATCTCGCTCGGCATTTCCGCCGACCGGATGGAAACCGTGAGCTGGGGCAAAGAGCGTCCGTTCTGCACCGAGCATAGCGAAGATTGCTGGCAGCAGAATCGCCGGGATCACTTCGTTCTGGCGCACTAGGAGCGGTACACTTCTATCGCGAGGGGCGGGCCGGCGCACAGTCCGGCCCGCCGTTCGCGAATTTTTCTGTCCAAGCGCGCCGCGTTTGAGGGCGCCGCGCTTTCCGTAAGGAGGGATTTCCTTTGCGCATACGATGGGTCGTGCTCTCGGTAGTAGCGATGTTTTTTGGAGCCCTTGGTGGAGCGATCCTCGCGCCGCAGCCGGCGGGCGCCGTGTCGCGCGAGATGATCGAGCTGCAGCAGACGGTGAACCAGCTCCTGCAGGGGCAAACCGACATGCGCAGCGCGATTGACGCCAACAATGCCACGCTGAAAACGCTGATCCAGCAGTCACTCGATTCGGTGAGCAAGCTGAACAGCCAGATGGATGCGCTGCAGAAAACCGTGCAAGACTCGACCGCGAATAACGGCTCACGGCTCGACACGGTGACGCAGCAGACGCAGGGACTGTCCGACAACGTGCAGGACATCCAGGCCCGCGTGGGCAAGCTCTCGCAGCAGCTCACCGACATGCAGAGCCTGCTGCAAAGCATCGACGCGAAGGTTTCCAACGGGGCTCCAGCGGGAGGCGCTCCTGCTCCTGGCGGCGCTCCAGGCACGCCGGACGCGAATGCTCCGGGCGGTCCCAATACGATGAATTCTCCCGCACCGGCACCCGGCGGCGCCGCGATGCCGCCGATCTCCGCCGACACGCTCTATCAGAACGCGCTGCGCGACTACACCAGCGGAAACTACAGCCTCGCGCACCAGGAGTTTTCGGACTACATCAAGAATTTCCCGACGAACGATCTCGCCTCGAATTCCCAGTTTTATCTCGGCGAGATCGCCTACCAGCAGAATGATTTCAAGGCTGCGATTCGGGCGTACGAAGAAGTTCTCATGGAATATCCGCACAGCTTCAAGTTGGCCGCCTCGCAGTTGAAGAAAGGCATGGCCGAGCTCGAGATCGGCGAAAGGTCCGCGGGCACTCGCGATCTGCGCGCCGTCGTCAGCCGCTTTCCCGGCTCCGACGAATCGCGCCGCGCCGCCGCGAAGCTGCACGAAATGGGCGTTTCATCTCGCTCGCCCCGCTAGGACAGGCTACGCCCTCAGGTAGTCCGGCTGCCAGTTGCGGATCAACTTCTTGATCGCCTTGCGGTCGTTCAGCTTTTCGTCCAACACCTTTCGCGCGAGTTCCGGTAGTTCCGCGTCGCTTGCAAACCGCAGGGACACCAACTGAGCCAGCGTGAATTCGGGAATGCGCGGCTTCAGGTCTTGCGGCAATACTTGCTGGAGTCGCAACTGCATCTCGAGCCGGATGACGCGGTTCTGCACGGTGAGCGCGAAGATGCGAGCATTGAACGCGAGCAGAAGCAGCGCGATCGCCACAAGCAGCGACGCGATCGTTTCGAAAGTGCGCTGGTGAATCACAAGATCGATGCGCCAAACGACGTTGAAAATCAAAATGGGCAGCACAACGAAATGAAATGCGGGGACTCTCTTCGTGTGATTCTCGAAATTCTGCGCCTTTTCGGCCATCGCTTTCTCCCTTTGGTTAGTTCCACTGAATCCGTGGGCGGATTCTAGCAGAACGCGCACTCCCTCGTATTACGGCGCGAATCACTCTCGTCTTTCGACTTTCTGCTATACTCCTGCGCATGTCAGTCAATAAAGCGATTCTAGTTGGGCGCCTCGGACGCGATCCCGAGACGCGTTACACCTCGGGTGGCCAGGCGGTGGCGAATTTCACGCTGGCGACGGATGAAACGTTCAAGGACCGCTCGGGCGAACGCCAGAAGCGCACCGAGTGGCATCGCATCGTCGTATGGGGCAAGCTCGCGGAGATCGTGCAGCAGTATCTGAAAAAGGGCATGCTCGTCTACATCGAAGGACGCATCCAGACGCGCCAGTGGGAAGACAAGCGCGACGGCCAGAAGCGCACCACCACCGAAATCGTCGCCAACGTGATGCGCATGCTCACATCGCGCGCAGAAGGCGCGGCGGCTGGCGCCGGATCGAGTGCTGGCGGCGGTGCAGCCGCGAGCCACGGGCGTTCCGCGGATGCCGACTCCGAGTCTGCCGGCGGCATGGACGAGCCCGCTCCGGCGGGCCCCGAAATCTCCGACGAAGACATTCCGTTCTAGGAAATTCGTGCTGGCGTTCCCTCGCTTCCTTGTGTTAGTGTACTTTGTATAATAAAGTACTTCACAGGAGAACGCTCGTGCCCTTCGCCAACTGCACTTCGAGCTCCCAATCCGAATTCTGGCGCGATCACTTCGCCCGCAACCTCGCCGTCACCGCGCTGCTTCCGTGGCACGGCGCGCCGGCCCTCTCGCCGGGCGAGCGTACCGCGATTCAAAGCTCGATCCAGCAGTTTCAGCTCGGTGAAGGTTCGAGCGGGAGGCGGCTTCTCGATCGCGCCGGCATCTTTGCCGCGAAGGTGGGCGACGACGCGTTCGTGCCGGCTCTCGCGCTTTTCGTGCGAGAGGAGCAGAGGCACAGCGGGCAGTTGCTGCGGTTCATGGAGCGGGAAGGGATACCGGCGCTGCCGAAGCACTGGGTCGATTCCGTTTTCCGGCGGCTGCGCGTTCTGGCGGGACTCGAACTTTGCCTGCGCGTGCTGGTGACCGCCGAGATCATCGCGGTTCCCTACTACCGCGCGCTCGGTGCCGCCACCGCGTCTCCCCTTTTGCGCGGCATCAGCGAGCAGATTCTGGAAGACGAGGCCGCGCACCTGCGCTTCCAGGCGTCGATGCTGGCGAGGCTTGGCGCGCGCCGATCGCGGGCGATCGAGTGGCTCGCCTTCCGTTTCCACCGGCTATTCTTGCTTGGAACCACGTGCGTGGTCTGGCGCGGACATCGCAAAGTATTCCAGGCCGCGCGGCGAACCTATCGCGATCTTGTGAAAGACGCTCTTGCGGAATTCGATGCGCTCGAGCATCTGAGCCGCGATCTCAGGAAGATCGCCCGGCTGCCTTTGCCTGCAATTCCGATCGCACGATCCGCGCGCCCTCAACCATCGCCTTCATCTTCCCAAAAGCCGCTTCGCGCGTCAGGTACTTCATCCCGCAATCCGGCGCCACGATGATCCGGGCCGGGTCGACGAACGGCAGCGCCCGCCGGATGCGCGCCGCGACGGTTTCGGCGTTCTCCACATCGTTGCTCGATAGGTCGAGCGAGCCGAGAAGGATCGTCTTTCCCGGCAGCTTCGTCAGAATCGAACAATCGAGCGATGATTGCGCGGTCTCGATCGAGATTTGCTGTGCGCTCGATTCGGCGAGTTCCGGCAGAAACGAATAGCCGCTCGGCCGTTCTTGGACGAGCGCGGCGTAGCCGAAACAGAGGTGCACGATCGTCGTGCCGCTGACGCCGTCGAGCGCGCGGTTCAGCGCCGCTATGGCGTACTGCCGCGCCTTTTCCGGCCGCGCCTGCATGTAGGGCTCGTCGATCTGCACGAAATCCGCACCCGCCGCGAAAAGATCCTTGATCTCCTCATTCACCGCCGTCGCGTAGTCGGCCAGCATCTCCTCTTGGGTCTTGTAGTAATCGTTCTGCGCCTGCTCCGCCATCGTGAACGGTCCCGGCACGGTAATCTTGATCGCCCGGTCGGTGTTCTTTCGCAGGAACTCGACGTCGCGCACCTCCACGGGATGTTTCCGCCGAATCTTTCCTGTAACGCGCGGGACGATGTCCAACTTTCCCGAGCGGCTGATCGTCTGCCCGGGATTATCGATGTCGACGCCTTCGAGCGCGGTGGCGAAGCGGTTCGAGTAGCTTTCGCGGCGCATTTCGCCGTCCGTGAGGATGTCAAGCCCGGCGCGTTCCTGAGCGCGGATCGCGAGAATCGTCGCGTCGTCCTGCGCCAGTTCGAGGAGCTCTGGCGCGACGCGCCACAATTCTGTCAGGCGCACGCGCGGCGGCAGGCGGCTGCCGAGCTTTTGCCGGTCAATCAGCCACTCCGGCTGCGGGAGTGAGCCGACCAGCGTCGTGGGAAGCAGGGGCAATGTGAGTGACATGAATCTCCTCGGGCGTTGTTTATATGATGTTTGCAGGAATTTGCCAAGCGCGACTCTGCGCACTCGAATCAGAGATATTTGATCAGCACAACCTCGTTGTGCGCTTCGTTATAAACGAGCTCATCGACCATGGACTTGGTGAGCAGGAGGCCGAGGCCGCCGGGGCGAAGGCCTTTTTCTTCGCGCGCTTGCGTGTGAGCGAGAGGATCATCCTCGGGGTTGTTGATGGCGGCATGCTTCAATTCTTCGGGACGAAAGCCCGGCCCGGGATCGTCGATGCGGTAGAGCAACGCGCGCTCCGTACGGATATACGAGATCCGGACTTTCTGGTTCGGGTCGAGGCGGCCGCCCCATTCGATCGCGTTGTTCAGCAGCTCGCGAAACGCGAAACCGATGCTCTCGCGCTGTTGCTGCGGCAGGTCGGATTCGAGGCGCGAAAGAAAACTTTGCACGCGGTGGACCATCAGGCGCTCGCACGGGACGAGCAGCTCGACCCAACTCGTGGTCGCCGAAAGCACTTCGATCGGCGGGCTTGCCGGCTCGACCGAAAGAGCGTCGTTGACGAGCGTGAGCAGCGAATCCGCCTCGACCGGCTTTGCAAGAAATTGAAACACGCGGCCGCGCAGGGCGCGCAAAAGAGTTTCGGACGTCTGGTCCGACGTCATCACGACGATCTTGGGAATGTGCGGCTCGTCGTGTAGAAGCTCGAGCAGATCCAGGCCGCTGAGCTTCGGCATCCAGATATCGAGGAGGACGAGATCGTATTTCTTCTTGCGTAGAGCCTTTAGCGCCGCCTGGCCGTCAGCGGCCGTCGAAGCGGACAGCCCGCCGGACTTCAGGATTCCCTGCACCATCTTCCGGGTTGTGGCGTCGTCATCACAAACGAGGATTTCGGACATGACCGGGCTCCTCTTCCTCTGCGCATCTTGAAAAATGCCGAATGCTAGCGACGCGGCCCACGCCTCGCGCGATGGCGCGATTTCCGCACCGGGCGCTTGCCCCGGCTGGAACTGGAAGGATTTCGTTTCGCCGAGGGTGCATATTCTCTCAATTTCGCGTTCAATCTGGCAAGCGCTTCATCGAGCTTGCGGAACGATGCCGGCGCGTTCGCCAGATTTGCCTGGCGGCCCATTTGCTGCAACTCGACGGCGCTTTCCACGGCGTCGTCCGCACCAAAGATGGCAACCGCGCCTTTCATTGCATGGGCGGCGGCGGCAAGCGCCGGCGCGTCTTTGCGCGCGATCGCCTGCTTGATCTTGCGAAGCTTTGCAGGATAGTCGCTCACGAATGTGTGGACGATACTTCGCAAAAGCTTCGCGTCGCCGCCGACGCGCGCGAGCACAGAGGAATCGGCAGCCGCAGCGGCCGGAGGCTTGCTTGTGTCGGGCGCCGTGAACGTACCGAGAGAAAAGCGAGCCGCAACCTCGTGAAATTCCTCCGCGCGAAATGGCTTCCCTAGGCACGCGTCGAATCCTGCCGCAAGCAGGCGCGCGCGATCTTCTTTGGTCGTGTTGCCGGTCAGGGCGAAAACACCTTGACGTTTGCTGCCCGGCGTTTCGCGGGCGCGGATTCTCTTCGCAACCTCGACGCCACTCATGCCCGGCATCTCCTCGTCGAGAAAGACCACGTCGAACGCGCGCTTGGAAAGCGCGCGGAGAGCTTCAGCGCCGGATGCAGCCACGACCACTCCGTGGCCGTCCCTCTCGAGGAGGATCTCGTTTAGTTCGAGGATCGCGGGATCGTCATCCACCAAAAGTATTTTGAGTCGCGGGGGACGGAACGAAGCAGTTTTTGCCGGAGCCGTCGAAGAAGCCGGAATCGAATCCGTGCGCGCCGCCCGAGGCAGCCGAAACCAAAAGCGTGCGCCACGATGCAGCAGCGATTCGCAACCGATGGAGCCGCCCCAGCGCTCGACCGTGATGCGGCAAAAGTAGAGCCCCAGGCCTGCTTTGCCGCCGCCCTGCTTGCCTTTCGAGAAAAGGGCGAATGCTTCGGCGGGTTTGAACTCCTTCGGCAGGCCCGGGCCCGCGTCGTCCACAAACGCTTTCACGTGGCCGTCGTCGTCCTTCAGCCCGATGGTGACGAGCGATCCCTTCGGCGCGTGGCGAAGCGCGTTTTCGACGAGATTGGCGAAGATGCGCATGAGTCGCGACTCATCACCAAGCACGTTCCAGTGCGCGTTGCGATCGATTTTGGGATCGAGGCGAATCTTCGCTCCGTGCGACTGGAATACGGGCGCGAACGTACTCACTGTTTCCTCCGCACACCGAAGGATATTGGTGGCGGCACGTGTGCCCGCGCTGGCGCCCATCGTGGAGTCGATGTCGGCGGCGAACGCTTGAAGCACCTCGCGGATCATGGTGTCCTGCCGGTCCGACTGCTGCTTGCCTACTTCGATCAGCCGCTGCGAATCGGGTGACGCCTTTTCGTTCGCGAGGACGTCGAAGCAGCCTCGCATCGCCGTGAGCGGCTGCGAGAGATCGTGGATGATGCAGTGCAGCAGGATTTCCTTCTTTTGAATTTCCTTCAGCAGCTGCTCGTGAACGAGCAGCGAGTCGCGGGCAGTTTGCAGCACGCGCGATTGCTCCTGGAATGTTTCCCGCGGACTGTGGATCGAGAGAATGCGCTTCCCCTCGATTCGCCACGCGTGCGCCTCGAGCGGGATTTCGCGGCCGCCGGAAACCTGTTCGACCCAGATGCCGGATCCGAGGGGCGTTTTGGCGTTGGAATTCCAGTGCTCTTTCGCTTCGGAAAGGAAAGCATCCAGAAACGGCGAGCGATCGACCAGCGTCAGAAGATTACCTGCAGTCTGATGGCCCCAAACTTCCTGGAACCAGCCCGGCGGATCATAAAGCAACGCATATCTGCGGCCCGCGCGGTCTTCGCACAGGGCGTAGCCCATCAATTGCAGAAGCTCTGTAGCCAGGGACGACATCATGCACCGAGCATCTTTTCGGTCAACTTGCGGAACGCGGCGTCCACGTTTTCGCCGGTCTTAGCGCTGGCGCGCATCACTTCCCATCTCTTATCGGCGAGCTGGTTCTCCATACCGGCGTCAACTTCCCACGACGATGCGAGGTCGGCTTTGTTGAGAACGAAAATAAACGGCAGCGAGCCGACGGCCTGCCGAACGCCTTCTTCAAGCGCCAGTGCCTTTTCAAAGGTCGCACGGCGAGTGCCGTCAGCCACAAGCAGGTAGCCCGAGGCGCCTTTCACATAGGACCAGCGCATTTTCTGAAATTCGTCCTCGCCGTACAGATCCCACAGGACTAGGGTGACTTCCTGCGGGCCGACTTGCACGACTTTTTTGTCGATTTTCACGCCTACTGTTGTGTGATAGGCATCGGAGTAGATGCTCTCGACGTAGCGGCGGACGAGGCTGGTCTTCCCGACGGCGAACGATCCGAGCATGCAGATTTTTTTCTGAAGCATGACCTAGGGTTTCGAAGGCTCGACCGGAGACACGCTGAACGTTACGCTGCGATTGTATTGACGGGCCTGCTCATCGGTTTCGGGCCGCAAAGGTTCGCTGGCGGCGACGCCCGTGGGACGCAACGAGCCGCGGGCGGTGCCTTCGCGCACCAGCAGCCGCATGACATTCTCGGCGCGATCCCGGCTGAGGAGCTGATTCGTGGATTCGGGGCCCGTGCTGTCGCTGTGCCCGACGACCTCGAGAACAACGCTCTTGTGCAGCAACTGCGCCTTCTGAAGTAACGCGGTAATTTCAGGAGCGAGAAGCTTCAAAGAGGCGGCTTGATCGGGCACAAGGTCGGCGCTGCCAACCGGAAATGTTAGCACCGTCGAATGGATCACGCCTCCGAGGCGGTCGAATTCAGCTTCAGTGGCGCTGATCAGCCGGGGCGCGTCCACATTGCGAATGCCGGGAATCATCGCGGCGCGCGACGGAAAGCTCGCGAACCAATCGTCGGGGGCGACTCCTCGCGCGTGCAATACTCCATCCGCAACGGTGAGCTGCACGCCCGCCGGAGGCTTCAGCATGGTCGCGACGCGCTGCTGAAGGATCGGATCATCAAGCGCGTAGTAGGCGCCCCAATGGAATTCGGCGCGGCGCGAGTCGAGCCCCGCTTCGCGCAGCAACATCTGGGGATCGGGAGAAAGCGGGTCGCGCAGGCCGCTGATCACAAACCGCCCGCCATGGCGCCCGGCCGAAGTCACGATAATGCCCGGCTGCCGCCCAAGAGATTCCGCGTACGCGTGCCATTGATGATTGCGCCACGCCGCGAACGCCCATAAGCTGCCCAAAAGAACCAATAGAACGCAGGCGAAAACAAGCATGTACGGCTTCGGGCGCAAACTCTGCTTTTCCCGGTACCGCGCTTCGAGGCAGAGCGCGAGATCGTCGGTGGCCGAGGCAAAAGGCGCGGTCTCGCCTTGAAACTTCTGGAACTGCTGGGCGAATTTGCGATGTACGCGCTCGACCGCCTCGACCAACACCGAGCGATACGCGGGCGAAGCCATGCCGCGAATCACCGCGGCCACGACGGCGTAAGGACCTTCCTCGACCCACACTTCGAGTTCGCCGACTTGAAGCTTCTCGACGGATTGTCCCTGCGGCGCGTGGAACGAATCGCGCACGAAATCCTGAATGGCGGAAAGCATTCCGGAGACGAGGCTTGGATCCTCCATGGCCACGGCTGGCGCGACGACATGGCAAAGCGGCAGGCCCGTCTTCTTGTGGATCAGGAAAACCTGCTCGACCCGAAATACGAGGCTGTGCATGAGGACGACTTCGGAAAATGGCCGGCCCGTGCGAAAGGCTTCGAAGCGCCATTGCATGCCGCGCAGAGAAAGGCTCTGGTCCATCGCCTGGTTGAATGATTCGAAGAGCTGCCGGAGTGTTTGCAGGATCGAGCGCCGGATGGCGGGGCCCATCACGGGGAAGAGCGCATCCGCGAGGGTCGTGGGGTCGCTGCGGACGGATTCGCGCAGCGCCGATTCGACTGTGGGCGCGAGAGCGGCGCCCAAGGCTTCTTCTCCGCCCTGCTCGCGGCGCAAATGGATGGCTTCGGGCAGCACCGCGCTGACGTCACTCGCGCGCTGTTCCGGATTCTCGACGCGCTCGCGCAACCGCGCCAGGCCCTCTTGCTCGGGCGCAAGAATCAGGTGGCGCAGCTTTTCGAACGATTTTCCCGCGTCGGCGGACACATCTTCGTCCGGATCGAGAGGAAGGCGGATTACGGGATCGTCTGCCATGAGGTTTCAGGATGCCGAATTCATCCTTTGCCGCCGCAAGATGGCGGCCTGCAGCACGGAGTCTACTTGCCCGGAAGTTCGAGTTCGCCCTTGAGCCGCAGCGCCATCTCGGTCAACAAGTCGGCGAGCGTTGCGCGATCGGTCTTGTCGTTCCGCAAGGTTTCGGCTTCGCGCTCGATAGTGGATTCCATCTCGCTGTGCGATTTCTGGATCTCGTTGAGCAGCGCCTTGGATTGATCCAGGATTCGCGCGCGCAGATCGCCCTGGGCGGCCACAAGATGCTCGTCGAGTTGCGACAGCCGGTTCTCGATGGCCCTCGAGGTGTCGCGCGTCTCCCGCGTGAGTTCTTTCAGCGCTTCGGTGCGCTCGGATTTTTCAGTTCTCAAGCGCTGATGGAGGGACTCGACCTCCTGCTGGACGAACGCCTCAAGCGAGTCGAAGCGCTTCTTTAGATCGTCGCGCAGCGCGTCGGAGGCCTTCGCAAGGCGCTCTTCGAGGCGCACGAAGCGCTTGTCGTAATCGCGCATCTGGGAACCAAAGAGGATGTCGCGAATCTTGTCTACGTTGGCGCCTTCCCGAATGTCTCCGTTTCCAGGAGCGTTTTCTTCATCGTGGGCTGACATGGCTGGGTCTCCCTCTGCGCCCTCGCGGGCTTACGCGGCATTGCAGCACACTACTACGACTGCGCGCACGCGGCAACTCTTTCACGCGGCGGGCAGCCCTCATTTGCCGGCGCGAGGGGATGTTCGAGTCCTGGGGCTACTAGGCGGGCATTGCGGGCGCATCAAAACCGAGGGGACAAATTACTTGGCGGACGTATCGCCATTCGAAGGCTGAGGCGATTCGACGCCGATGTCTCCGACCAGATCCTCATCGATCGAGGGCAGCGTGGGCAGGACTTCCGACGCGATCGAGCGGTTCTGAATCACGACATCCTTCTTCATCTTGCCGTCGCGGAATTCCATCGCGCGCTTGGCGTACTGTGCGATGTCCTGCTCGTGCGTCACGATGACGACCGTCAGGCCGTGCTCGTCGTTGAGCTTCTGGAGAATATCCATGATCTCGACGCTGGTCCGGCTGTCGAGGTTCCCGGTCGGCTCATCCGCTAGCAACAACGCAGGATTGTTGACGAGCGCCCGCGCGATGGCCACGCGCTGCTGCTGACCTCCGGAAAGCTGAGAGGGAAAGTGCCCCTCGCGTTCCGCCAGCCCCACGCGTTGCAGCGCTTCGCGGGCGCGCCGCTCGCGCTCTTCGATCGGGACGCCGGCGTAGATCGTCGGCAGCTCGACATTTTCAAGTGCCGAAGTTCGCGAGAGCAGATTGAACTGCTGAAACACAAATCCGATTTTCTGGCTGCGAATCTTCGCCAGTTCCCTTTTGGTGAACCCCGAGACGTCTTTCCCGTCGAGGAAATAGCGCCCGCGCGTCGCCTTGTCGAGGCAGCCGATGATATTCATCAGCGTCGACTTGCCCGATCCCGACGCGCCCATCACGGCAACAAATTCGCCCGGATAGATTTCAAGCGAGACGCCGCGCAGCGCGTGCACCTGCACCTCGCCCAGATCGTAGGTTTTGACGATATTCTCGAGCCGGATGGTGGGCGCATTGCCGGGCGTCTCAGCCGTCTTGGTGTTGGAGGGAAGCTGTCCTGTCGTCGAGCGCTGGTCCATGAAGGTTGGCCGGATGTGCCCTGCGGGGCCGCGTGCAGCAGCCGCAGCGGCCGTTCCGCTAGTGCCCTGCTGCCGCCTGGCGCGCGGCGTCCTTCTTCCGCTGTTCGTCGATGCGCCGCATGAAGTCGTCGAATTTCACCTGCTGATCGGGCGTCAGGATGGCGCGAATGTGCGCGCGGCCGTCGAGGCGAATCTGTTCTCGTTTTGGATCGAGCGGCGCGTAGAGCGCGATCCATTTCGCGCGCGTATCATCGATGATCGCGACCATCTGCTTCTGCTGATCGGGCGTCAGTTGCAGCTCATGCGTGCACTGCGCAATCACCTGAGCGCGGGTCGGGTTCGTGTTCACGGGCTTGGTCTCACCGAGGACGCGCTCGCCCCACAGATGGACGCCCACGCCGCCGAGGAGCACCCCCAGCAAAAACACCACGAAAAAGAGAGCCGCTGCTTCTCGCCTTGCTTTAGTGGTTGCCATGGTTGGTTTCCGCCACCATTATCAGAGCTTCATCTCCGTTTGCCGGCATGTTCGCCGGATCCGGCGTGAAAAGGTCTCGCACGATAGGACGTACCGTGCCGGGATTTGGTTGCGGCCGCCTGCCCCAGCCCGCGTCGTAGGTTACCAGCAGTCCGAGCGCCAGCGTCGCAGTTACCGCGAACCTCCAGCCGAAAGACACAAACGGTTGCCAGAATCTGCCGCGTTCGGCGCTTCGTTCCTCTTCGGCGGCGCGAACCCGCGCCATCACGACACGCGAAAATGCCGGGCCCGGATCGTCCGCACCCGCAGCCGCCCGCAATAGCGCAGTGCTCATTACGGCGCTCTTCCACGCTTCAGCGCAAGCCGCGCACGATTCCACGTGTGCCGCCGCGCGCTGCGCTTCGGCCCCGGTCAGATCTCCATTCAGATAATCTTCGAGCAGCAGCTCATACTCCGGACATGCCGCGTATCTTGCCCCAGCGTCCGTTGCCATTGCTTATGCCTTCCTTTCTGCTAACGAAGCCGCGCCGGTTTTCTTACCCTGCGACAGCCTTCGCCTGTACACATCCATAATTCGCCCGCGCGCGCGGAAGAGTCGCACCTTCACGGTATTGACGTTGAGCTTGAGAATCTCCGCCAGCTCCTGCACGGAAAAACCTTCGACCTCTTTCAGGAGCAGCAGCTGGCGGTCTTGCGCCGGCAGCGTATCCAGCATGCGCTCCAAAAGCTCTCGGGCTTCGGCCCGGTCATTTGGGCCCACCGGCGGCCGATCTGCGGAAACGATTCCATCCAGCCGCGAAACTTGCTCTTCTGACAGATCCGCCTCGTAGACGAGAGGCCGCACTTTTTTCTTCCGCAAATAGTCCCAACATTCGTTCACCGCAATCTTGTACAGCCATGTCGAAAACGCAGCGCGCTGGTCGAAGCGCTTTATACCCAGGTATGCTTTCAAGAACACCTGCTGCGCCACGTCCTCCACATCGTCCGGGCGCCTCAGGATTCCGTTGACCAGCGCGAAAACCCGCTGCTGGTGTCGTCGCACAAGGTTCTCGAACGCCCCCTCGTTCCCGCTTTGGGACAGGCGTACTAGTTCCCTATCCTCCTCCTGCCGTCCCGCTCGACCGAGCGGGACCGCTATCGCCGGGGCGGTTGCTGCCATATGCTTTGAGACGTTTGCCATGCCTGCTCGGTTTCGCCGAAAAGCGCCGTATTCCCTTAGTTCTTTCTTGCGAGCGTCACTACTTCATGCAACAATACCCGCCATGATAATCGGAGAACGCCTTCGCTTGCTACGTGAAACAAAAAAGCTTTCCCAGGGCGACATCGAAAAGCGCACGGGACTGCTTCGCTGCTACATCTCGCGTGTCGAGAACGGTCACACCGTTCCGGCGATCGAGACTCTCGAAAAGCTGGCTCGAGCCATGGAAGTCCCGCTCTACCAGCTCTTCTATGACGGCGAAGAACCACCCGAGCTTCCGAACCTTCCCAAGCGGAAGAGTGCGGACGATATCGCGTGGGGAAGCACTGGAAAAGATGCTCGTTATCTGGGCCGCTTCCGTCGTCTCCTTGGCCGCATCGAGGAGCCAGACCGGCGTTTGCTTCTGTACATGGCCCAGAAGATGGCGAACCGCTAACGGAGTTCCGGGGGGATTCTTCCTCCGCGGCGGGTCGATTTTTCTGGCGTGGATATTAGCATACTCTACGTGTGCGTGATCGGCCCTCCTTCGGCTGCTAACCTCAGTCGGCACACTACCCACTACTAGTGTAACTCTACAATTTACGAGTTCGAGTGTGCCGTTGTGGCACTGCAAAGCGGCTGGATGACTATTCCCATTCGATCGTGCTGGGCGGCTTCGAACTGATGTCGTACACCACTCGATTGACCCCGGGCACTTCGTTCACGATCCGCACCGAAATCTTCTCGAGCAGGTCCATCGGCAATCTTGACCAGTCAGCTGTCATGGCATCGAGGGATTCCACCACTCGGACGGCGATCGTATAACCGTAAGTCCGCCCGTCTCCCATCACGCCGACGCTTCGCACTGGCAGGAGCACGGCGAATGCCTGCCACACCTTCTCGTATAGTCCCGCGCGCCGGATTTCGTCGACCACGACGGCATCGGCCCCGCGGAGCGTTTCGAGCTTTTCCGGCGTGATATCCCCCAGCAGCCGCACCGCCAGCCCAGGCCCCGGAAAGGGATGCTTCACCAATATCTCGTTCGGGAGGCCCAGTTCCCTCCCGATCTGGCGTACTTCGTCCTTGAAGAGATCGCGCAAAGGCTCGATCAATCCAAACGGCATGTCCTTCGGGAGTCCTCCGACGTTGTGGTGCGATTTGATCACCGCCGAGGGGCCCTTCACCGATACCGATTCGATCACGTCCGGATAAAGCGTCCCCTGCACGAGGAATTTCACCGGAAGACCGCCTTGCGATGCCGCCGCGAGCTTGCGCTCCTCTTCGGCGAAGACTGCGATGAACTCGTTGCCGATGATCTTGCGTTTTTGCTCGGGATCGGAGACTCCTTTCAGCTTGCCCAGGAATCTCTCGGACGCGTCGACGCCAATCACGTTCAGTCCCAGCCGCTCACGCAGCATCTCGAGCGTGTCGCGAAATTCGTCGCGCCGCAGCAGCCCCGTATCGACGAACACGTTCGTCAGGCGCTCGCCCATCGCGCGGTGCACGAGCACTGCCGCGACGGTTGAATCCACGCCGCCGCTCAGCCCGCAAATTGCGCGCGCTCCCTCCGTCTGCTTCCGAATACTCTCGACTGTTTCGGCGATGAAACCCGCGCGGTTCCAGTTCTGCTTCGCGCGGCAGATCGCGAAAACGAAATTCTGCAGCACTTCCGTGCCGCGCTCCGTGTGATTCACTTCGGGATGGAATTCGACGCCGTAGAATTTCTTCTCGGGATCCTCGACCGCAGCTACCGCGTTTTCGGTGCGTCCGGTGACATGAAATCCCGCGGGCAATCCGACCACGTGGTCGCCGTGGCTCTCCCACACTTTGAGGCGCCCGGACAGCCCTTTGAAAAGCGGCGAATCCGTTTGCATGGCCAGTTCCGCCGGGCCGTACTCGCGCCGGTCCGCGCGTTCCACTTTTCCGCCGAGCGTGCGCGTCAGCCACTGCATTCCGTAGCAGATGCCGAGCACCGGTACGCCGAGCTGCAGCACTCTCGGGTCGCATACGGGCGCGTCCGCGTCGTAGACCGAGCTCGGGCCGCCCGAAAGGACGATGCCGACGGGCTCCTGTGCGCGAATCTCGTCGAGCGAAGCCGTGCACGGCAAGATCGCGGAGAACACCTGCTGCTCCCGAATTCGCCGCGCGATCAGTTGCGTGTACTGCCCGCCGAAATCCAGCACCACGATTCCGTGTCTCGTGCTCACCGCGCCTCCGATTTCTTTCTGCGCCGCCGCCCCGCTCCCAGCCATCGTTCCTCCGCCCGCATTTTCTTACCGTAAAACGATGTTCACCAGCTTCTTCGGCACCACGATGATCTTCGCGGCCTGCTTGCCGGCAATCAATAGAGCGATGCGCGGATCGATCAACGCCCGCTCGCGCGTCTCGTCTTCCCCCAGCTCAGCATCAACGAGCATCTTTCCGCGCACCCGCCCGTTGATCTGGATGATGATTTCGATCTGCTCCTCGCGCGTCAAGTCTTCGCGATAGCGCGGCCACTTCTCCTTTGAAAGCCCGGTCGAATTGCCGAGTTTTTCCCACAACTCCTCGGCGATGTGCGGAGTCATCGGCGAAAGCATCAGAATCAGCGCCGATAGCACGCGCTTCAGGATCAGCGGCGAAATATCGTGATCGAGCGGCTCTTGCGCGGTCAGCTCGTTCACCAACTCCATAATCAGCGCGACCGACGTATTGAAATGCCAGCGCGATTCGAAATCGTTGGTCACGCGCTTGAGCGTCTGGTGCGTCTTGCGGATCAAAATCTTCTCTTTCGGCGTCGCCTTCGCCATGTCTGTCGGCTGCTCCAGATCGACCGGCTCGGCCGGCACCCGCGCCGCATGCTTTTCGACCAGCCGGTAGACACGGTTTAGAAATCGCGCCGAGCCTTCGATTCCCTGCTCGCTCCACTCAAGATCTTTTTCCGGCGGCGCCGCGAAAAGCGTGTACATCCGGCCCGTGTCGCACCCGTATTTTTCCGCCATCTCGATCGCGCCGACTACGTTGCCGCGCGACTTCGACATCGCGACTCCGCCCTTTTGCACCATCCCCTGCGTGAACAGCCGGCCAATCGGCTCGTCGTGGTTCACAAGCCCGAGGTCGCGCATCACCTTGCAGAAGAATCGAGAATAAAGCAGATGCAGAATCGCGTGGGTGATTCCTCCGACGTACTGGTCGATCGGAAACCAGTAGCGCACCTTCTCGCGATCGTACGGCACTTTCTCGTTATGCGGGTCGGTGTACCGGTAGAAATACCATGACGAATCGACGAAGGTATCCATCGTGTCCGTCTCGCGTCGCGCCGGGCCGCCGCATCTCGGACAAGTCGCGTTCACGAACGCCGGGTCGCTCGCCAGGGGAGATTGCCCCTGACCCGTCAGCGCGACGTTTTCCGGAAGCCGCACGGGCAGCTGACCGTCCGGCACGGGCACGATGCCGTCCTTTTCGCAGTAGAGCACCGGGATTGGCGTGCCCCAGTAGCGCTGCCGGGAGATGCCCCAATCCCTTAGCCTGTACGTCGTCTCGCTCTTGCCAAATTTCTTGGCTGCTGCGTCCTCACCCATCTTTTCTATTGCTTGCTCGGACGTCAGTCCCGTGTACGGCCCGGAATCCACGAGCTGCCCGTATTCCGTGTACGCTTCGTTCATCCGGTCTGGACGCATCGGCGCTCCGTTTGTCGGCTGGATCACAATTTTTATGGGCAGATGATATTTTTCCGCGAACTCGAAATCGCGCTGATCATGCGCCGGCACGGCCATCACCGCGCCCGTGCCATATTCGGCCAACACAAAATTCGCCACCCATATCGGCACACGCTCGCCCGAAAACGGATTCAGCGCGAACCGCCCCGTGAAGAATCCTTCCTTCTCCGCCGTGGCGATGTCGGCCGCTTTCGCGCTCTTCCCGCGCATCGCTTTGAGCTGCGTTTCCATCGCTCCGCGCCCGCGGACCCCGTCGAGCAACTTTTCAATCTCGGGGTGCCCTGCCGCGATCACCACGGCCGAAACGCCGTAGATCGTGTCGACACGCGTCGTAAACACCTCAAGGCTTAACCCGTCGGCATCGGCGACATCAAATCGAACCCGCGTGCCCCGCGATTTCCCGATCCAGTTCTGCTGCATCACCAGAACGCGCTCGGGCCATCCTCCTTCGAGCTGCTTCATTCCGTCGAGCAACGCGTCCGCATACTTCGTGATTCGCAGGAACCACTGTTCGAGTTCTTTCTGCTCGACCTGGGTGGTCTCGTGTCGCCAACAAAACCCCTCGATCACCTGCTCGTTCGCTAGTACCGTGGCGCACTCGGGACACCAGTTGACCTTGCTTTTCTTCCGGAAGGCAATTCCCTTCTCCAGCATCCGCAGGAAAAACCACTGATTCCACCGGTAGTATTCCGGGTCGCAGGTGGAGATTTCGCGCCGCCAGTCATAACTGAATCCGAAACGCCTTAGAACTCGGCGGAACTCCTCGATATTCGCGTTGGTCCAATCGCGGGGATGCGTACCATTCTTGATGGCCGCGTTTTCCGCCGGTAGCCCAAAAGCGTCCCAGCCCATCGGATGCAGCACGTTGAACCCGCACATTCGCTTGTACCGCGCCACTGCGTCGCCGATCGTGTAGTTCCGCATGTGGCCCATGTGCAGCGTGCCCGAGGGGTACGGGAGCATTTCGAGCAGATAGTATTTCTCGCTCGTCGCGTCGTTATCGACCGCGCGAAATGCTTCCTGCTCCTCCCACACCTTCTGCCACTTCGCCTCGATACGCTGTGGATCGTAATCGCTCACTCTGCGGTCTCCCTGAGTCTCCGAAACTGTTGTTTGTCCCATCTGTATTGCTGTCTGCCGGCTCTCCAGGTTTGTTTTCTCTGCGACCTCTGCGCCTTCTCTACGTCCTCTTCGTTAAGCTTTTGACTTCGACTTTGCCTTGGTTCTTGTTGTGATCTTCGCTTGCGTTCGCTTACCGCGCCGGGGCTTCATGCCCTCGCCGCTAGCCCGCACCATGCGCCCGGTGAGTCGCCATAGCGCCGCCACATTTCGTTTATCGTCGCCCGGCTTATCGATCGGCGTCTCCAAAATGAACGCGCGGCCCGCCAGCAGCGGATGCTTCAGTATTTCGCGAAACGCGTCGAGCCCGATCTTGCCTCGCCCGATATGCTCGTGCCGGTCGACGCGCGATCCGAGCGGCACCTTCGAATCGTTCATATGAACCACGCGCACGCGATCGAGCCCCACGGATCCCTCGATATGCCGCAGCGCTGCTTCGAGCCCCGGAGCCTTGCGAATATCCCACCCCGCCGCAAACAGGTGCGCCGTGTCGATGCAAATTCCCAGCGGCAGCTCTGGGCACGCGTCGAGCACCGCCTTCAGCTCTTCGAATCGCGAGCCGAGCGAACTTCCCTGCCCCGCGGTGTTTTCGAGCAGAACCCGCAGCTCGCCAAGCTTCAGCCCGCGCACGGCCTGCTTCAGCGATTCCGCGATCGCCGCCACGCCCGCCTCGACGGAGCTTTCGAGCCGGCTCCCCGGATGCACTACCAGAAAATCCGCCCCAAGCGCCATCCCGCGCACAATCTCCTGATGAAATCCCTGCACTGACTGCGTGCGCAGCACTGGATTCGGCGAAGCCAGATTGATCAGGTAGTTGGCGTGAATCACCAGCGGTCCAAGCGCTAGTTCCCTGCGGCGCGCGCGAAACCGCGCTGCTTCGGCCTCGGCGATGCGCGAGTTTCCCCGCGCCCACATCCGCGGGCTCGACGAAAAGATCTGCAGCGCATTCGCGCCCAGCCCATGCGCCATTTCGAGCGCACCCGTCACGTCCCCCGCGATCGACGTGTGGATGCCGATGCGCAGGCTGCCGTCTTTCCAAGATGGGATTTCAGGTTCGGGTGGCGGTTCGGGACGATACTCGTCGGCCGCGTCGAAGGCCGGGCCGATTCTGTGTTGTGTCTCTGCCATTCCCTCAGGGGTCGTACAGCAAATCCTGTAACATCAAATTTTATCGGAAACCCCGCGTCCGCGCAAACCGATGCGGGCGCCAATGATGGATTAGTTCTTCAATTGAGTCCGCTGACTTTAAGGGGCGTAAGTTTGTGACTTTGCACGTCGAGAAGGTAAATCTGGTTACCAGTTGGATCCCCAAGCCAATTCTTCCGCCATTTCAGGAACGCCGCCGTTTTGCCATCAGCAGAGACCTCGAGGTCAGTGGCATAACCGTTCCTTTCGGTGAGCCTCTCCAGCGAGCTTGTCTTCAGGTCCATTCGATAAATGTCATAGTCATAGCCGTGCCTCCCGTTGCTGGCCGCCGTGAAAAGGATGCTTCCGTCCGGCAGGTAGTTCGGGTAAGCCAGGCTCGGATTCTTGTGGTCGTCTTCGTGCGGGACATGGGGCTGAAGAGTTTGTATGGGCGGCCCAGAGTCAACCAGCGAGTAAATCGCAATCTGTCGATTAGTTTCAAGCCCTTCCGTAATGGCCACCATTTTTTTGCCGTCAGGCGAGATCGAAGCGGGCGACACCATGTAGAAGCTTTCGCTCGTGAGTTGGCGGACGTTCGTCCCATCCAGATCGCTCGCATAAAAATCCCATTCATGAGGATGCGGCTGAGCGATCGGCGAGTAGCTGCCGTAGAACTCGGCCCGCGAGAAAACAATGGTTTTGCCATCCGGTGACAATACGGGCGACAAATCAGCCACTCCCGAAGGCGACCACTGGCGGGGATTTGAGCCGTCCACATCCACAATTATGATCCTCGAGCGCGCTCCTTTGCCGGGCCAGTAGCTATATGCGATTCGCTTTCCGTCCGGAGAAAAGGCCGGGCTGGTTTCTTCTCCGGCCGTTGCGTTCGTCAACCGGGTTGCGTTTCCCGTTGCGACAGAGACCTTATAAAGAAAAGCGGCGCCGCCCTTTTCGTACACTACGACGATCAACATGCCGTCGGGGGACACGGCAAGCCCGCTGATGCGCCCGGACGGGTTGCCAGAGCACGTCGCGGCGAGAAGCAAGAATAGAAAACACAAAGTCCATCGAGGCCTTTTGCGGATCGTGGTCACAATAGGAACATTATCGAGGACGCGACTCCCGACATGCAAAGGCCGACTCAAACGCGGAGGACAGGGAGTTAACTCCCGGTAAGTCAGATCGCCGGAGCCGGCACCACCCGGAATTCGCTTACGGGACGCGGCGAATTTGAACGAAATCGCCTTCGATTCCTTGGGCGAGATGGTCACTGTTTGGTCGACTGTGCCAAGGTATTCGTGCCAAGCCTCGATGGTGTAGGTGCCGGGCGGGAGATTTTTCAGCTCGAATCTGCCGGTTTTCGTGGTCATGTCGTAGTAGGGATTATCGAAAACGAAAAGAAACGCGCGCATCCACGGATGGATATTGCACGCGACCGGAATGCCCAGCTCCTGATGCGGAAATTTCGTCATGAACGGCGGAGCGTTCTCGGGCAGCGAGCGGTTCCACGATTTGTTTTCGCGCGGCATCGGGTGGACGTTGTGCGTCACGGGATCGGTATTCTTGATCTCGAGCGGCTGATTCGTGCGAAAAGCGAGCACCCGAGGCACGTACATGCAGCCCTTCTGGTCGAGGACGGCAGGATCGGTCGGCGTGTCGTAGCGATAGGCACCGAGGCCCGATTTGATGTAGACGATGGTATCGGCAAGCGCGTCGCGAGGCCCGAGGACGACGATCGGCGGCACCACAGGCTTCGGATTCTCCTGCATGCAGGCAGGCTCGGCGCTCATGTCGATCGCGTGAAATTGGGGCGGCCTGCCATCGAATGTGACCGTACCCGTGATCGTCCCCACCGTGGCCGGGTCGACTACAGCCGTCGGCTCAGGCGGTGCCGAAGAATCTTCGTTGTCTTTCTTGCTACATCCGGTGATTGCGAAGCCGAGAATAATTGCCAATGCCAAAACAGCGGGCCGAATCTTCAAGAGTAAAAAATCCTTTCTGCGCAACTCCTCATTTTAACAAGCGGAAGATGGAAAAGCGAAACAGGGATTTGCCACAGAGGCGCGGAAGCACAAAGGACGGGAGAGCTCCGTTTGATTTATGATCCTTACCTCGGAGGATGTTCATGGACTCATCGCCTCACGCATCGTCGAAGATCGCCATCATCACTGGCGCAGGCAGCGGGATTGGCAAGCATGTCGCGGTTGCTCTTGCCCGCGAAGGCTATTCGCTGGTTCTTTCGGGCAGGCGCCAGGACGCGCTGGAGGCCACCGCGCTCGAGGTGAAGGAGGCGAATTCGCAAAGCCTCGTCGTGCCCGCGGACGTCACCGATCCCGCGTCCGTGCGCGCCCTCTTTGCGAAAGCAAAAGACACTTTCGGCCGCCTCGACCTGCTGTTCAACAACGCCGGGATCTCCAGCGGAGGGCCGCTCGAAGACCTGACATACGAGCGGTGGAAGGCCGTGGTCGACACGAACCTCACCGGCCCATTCCTCTGCACGCAGGAAGCGTTCAAGATCATGAAGAGTCAGGAACCGCGCGGCGGCCGCATCATCAACAACGGCTCGATCTCGGCGCATGCCCCGCGGCCGAATTCCGCGCCGTACACGGCTTCAAAACATGGAATCACCGGCCTCACCAAAGTGACGTCGCTCGACGGCCGAAAATACGACATCGCCTGCGGCCAGATCGACATCGGGAACGCGGCAACGCACATGGCGGAAAGAATGAAAAAAGGCGTCCCGCAGGCGAACAGCACCATCGCAGTCGAGCCCACGATGGATCCTGCAGACGTGGCGCGCGCGGTGGTGTATATGGCCTCCCTACCGCTGGACGCGAACGTCCTGTTCATGACGGTGATGGCGACCAAGATGCCCTTCATCGGCCGCGGCTAGCACGCTTTGTGTTCAATTTTTCGGTCAATGGCATGCATATCGAAACCTATCCCGGTATCTTGCATGAAATGAGCGTGATGAGCGTCCCAATCCACGCGCATGGGTGATTGCTAGTATGGAACTAGTACTACCGACCTATTGTTGCCAAGCGCTTCTAGGAGCACCATATAACTAGCGCAAACGGTCTGCGTGCAGGGGCCTGAGACCGTGCGTGTGCCCGGGGGACGTGTCTACATCGGGGGAACAATAACGCCCATGCTGGGACCTCGGTCGAACGGACGATGAACAATGGCTGACTCCACTCCAACGCCTCAAGTGATCGCCCGTGAGATCCCCGTCACGATCCAAGGGTCGCAGATCGTCGCTGGAACGGACCGACGGGAACTATTCACCGAAACCCTGAAGACCACTCTGATCTTTGACAACGGCGCGGCGATCAATCTCAAAGCAAGAGTCGCCCCCGGACAATCCCTCTTTCTCCGCAACGAACTATCCGGGAGAGAAATCCTGTGCCGCGTGATCGAGGCGCCAGCTCCGGGTCAGGCGGGCGCCACGGATCTCGAATTCACCATTCACGACCCGGACTTTTGGAGCGCCCCAGTCGAACACCGTGCGGATGTCGGCGAGGAAACTGCCGCGCAAGAATCGGCGCCACCGCCGCCGGAAGGTGGGACAGCTACCCCGCTCATCCAATCCGGCGCGGAGTCGAGCGCGCCAGCCAACACGGCAGCAGTTCCTGCGGCTACCGCTGTGGCGATTGCCGAAACCCCGCCGGGACCAGCTTTTTCTCCAGCGCCCGCAGAGTTGGAACCGCTGTCCCAACCTGCCCTTGTCGCGGAAGTCGACGACGCGAAAGACGCCGAGCAGCTGGCCGGAATTCTGGCAAGATATGCCAAAGCGATCGCCAAACGAGCGTCTACTAAGCAAGCCGAAAATGAGGCGCAGCAACAGGCCGCGGCGGATGCTACCTTGCATGGCGATGCCGCCCCCGGCGTCACGCCCAGCGCGAGGGCGTTTTCAACTCTGGCTTTTCGCCTGCATGGGATACGCGAGCTCACGGTCCGCAAAAACCCGATTGCCCTCGGAATCATCGCGTTCATCGTGATCGGAGCGGCGCTGGGAGTTTCGTGGGACGTAACCCGAATGCTGTACCCCCAGAGCTCTCTACCGTTGGCTGCCACCGCGCGGCAAAAGCTCCCAGCGCTGCACGCTAAAGCATCGCCATCGAAAATAGCGCCGCCAAAAACAGCATCGGCAAAGGAAAGCAAGACCGACGCCGGGTCTGCTCGGCCGCTGGCGAAGATTCAGCCGCCCGCCGTCGCACAAGCGCCTGCCGCGCGAATCGCAAAAACTCCGGCAGCGATGGCAGTAAAGGTGGTCGCCGCGCGAAATGCTAAAAACGTTGAGAATCCCGCCCCACCGCTCGCGTTCCGAATGGAACCGGGCCCGGGTGCGCTCGTCTCCGATGAGACGCCTGTGGGAGACGCCAAGCCTCGAAGGGGTGAGCTAGGCCCAGAGACGATTCCCGCAAAAATCCTCTCTCAATACCAGCCACCGCTTCCCAAGTGGGCCAAAGACCTCGATCTGGATGGCGTTGTGACGCTCGACGCCATGATCGATGAAAAGGGAAACTTGAGGCAGATGAAGCTCGTCTCGGGTCCACGTGTGCTTGAGAGCTCGGCCGAGGCAGCCGTTGGGCTATGGATATTCCAGCCCGCGCTCAAAGGCGGGAAACCCACCGCGGGGCACATGATCCTGACGGTAGAATTCCAAAGGTAGCCTCAGCAAGCCCGCCACAGCGATCGCCGTCTACCGGTGACGCAGCCACGGGAAAAAGCCCCACACGCAACCCAAAAGCAGCGCGCCGCCATAGAACCAGTGTGCACCGGGCAGCCCGACGAAGCCCATGAACAGCATGCCCAGCACGACGACCAGCCCAACCGGATGTCCCGTAAAGAGACCCGCACCATAGCGCCCGAATGGAACGACTTTCGTAGGATCAATTTCGGCTTCGCGTCGAACGGTTTCGCGAGAGTCCTGGTGCGAAACTCCGCCGGATAGATTCATTGGTTGTACGATACGCTTTAAGCGCAGTCGCGCCAAGCAGCGGCTTACCCTGAGCGCGCCTGAGTAAACATGGCAAATGCCTACGGGTCGACGATCAATTTGCCCTTCATTTTGTCGTGGCCGAAGCCGCAGAATTTCGCGCACTTGAAGTCGTAGGTGCCAGGCTCTTCGGCGACGAAGGCGACCACCTGATCGATGCCTTTTTTCACTTTGCCGTTTTCGTCCGGCTGGTCGAACATCAGGCCGGGCATGCTCTTGTCCGCGGCTCCTTCGGGGTGGACATCCAACTTCACGCCGTGCGTGGCATCCTCGGAATGCACCCGCAGTTCGACGTGCTCTCCTTTGCGCACGTGGATTTCGTTTGGACTGAACTCGTACTTCTTCGCCGATATCTCGATCACACGCGGCGGCACGGCTTGGCCGCCAGGCCCTTGCGCGAGAACCACCCAATAGGCCGCCATCGAGAGCCCGACGATCGCCGCCACTAGAACGACTGCCTTTCGCACGGTTGCTCCCTTCCAGCACATTCCTATCGAAGAGCTTAGGATGCGCGCGGCTCGCAGGCGTTGCCCGTCATGGATTCGAGCAGCGCGACACTTCCGGCCAGGCGCACAAGAAAAACGCGCGGCCACCGGTGGCGGATGGGAACCGCGCGTTCACACCTGCGGGAAAGCTTCAGCAGATGTTGGCGGAGCTGTGCGATTCAGCGGTTGAAGAGATCGGCTGATGCGGCGAGCGAGGGGTTCTGACGTAAGAGGCGACTGAGCTTGGCGCGTAAGCGATCGGCATCCATCCCGGCGCTTTGGCACACGACCGGGAAATCCTTCTGATCCTGAAAGAGATATTCTTCAGCCTGCCGTTTCGAGCGAAGAGGACCGTTCAGCCATTCCTGGATCGCCGTCACGATCACTGCCTGCCACAGGCGCTTTTCGATGCCCGTCGCCTGTTCTGCGAACATCCGTGTATCCAGCACCCCTGCATTGGTAGCCATTGTTTCCCCCGGATATGCCGCGGCGGCTGGGTGCGGCGGAAAGTCACTTCAGGTGAAGGCAACGATTTGGCCGAAGGGGCCTGGGGGCGCGGTGTTTCTCGGCGCGATGTGCCGTTTCAGTGAAGGGCGCGCGCGTTGCGCACACACGACTTAGCTTTTTGCAGGCGCTGTGCCAGTTTGCGCGCGCAAAGCACCTAGGCACGAACGCGCGAGAGCGCGCAAAAAATTCCCCGGGGTGGACAAAATTGCCGCTGCGGCCGGGGAACCGGTGCAGCGACTGACTAACGCGCGGTCGTGGTGCGTTCGGTCAGGATTTCGCCTATCGCCGCGAGCGCTCGGTCAATCCCGGCGCGATCCACGTCGTAGTGTGTGACCATCCGGATGGCGTACTTCCCGGTCGGCCCGGCGAGGATATTTTGCTGGGCGAGCGCAGCGCAGATATCGGCAGCCGTGCGCCCCGTCTCGGTGACGTCGAAAATCAGGATATTCGTCACCACTTTCTTTGGGTCGATCGCGACGCCTGGCAATCGCGACAATCCCTCAGCCAAATAGCGCGCATTCTCGTGGTCGCGATGGAGACTCTTCGGCGATTCCTCGAGCGCGATCAGCCCCGCTGCCGCGAGCACCCCCACCTGCCGCATCCCGCCGCCGAGCAGCTTGCGCGTCGCGCGTGCCCGCTCGATAAAATCGCGCGAGCCGAGCAGCATCGACCCGACCGGCGCGCCCAGGCCCTTCGAAAGGCAAAACATCACCGAATCAAGCTTCCGCGTGATGTCGCCGACGCTGCGGCCTGTCGCCACCGAAGCGTTGAAAATGCGCGCGCCATCGAGATGCACCGGAATGCCTGCCGCATGCGCGTGCTCGCAGATGTCGTCGATAATCCCCGGCGGGTAAACCGTCCCGCCGCGCATGTTGTGAGTGTTCTCGAGTTCGATCAGCGAGGTTTGCGCGCGGTAGTAGATGTGCGGCCGGATCGCCGGCTCGATCAGGTCCCACGTGAGAACGCCTTCCTCCGTCGGCACCGTATTCGGCATGCACCCGGCAATCGCGGAGACCGCCGCCATCTCGTAAAGGTAGATGTGCGCGTGCCCCTCGCAGATCACTTCGGTGCCGGGGCGCGTCCACGTCTTGATCGCGGTGAGATTGGCCATCGAGCCCGAGGGAAAAAACAGCGCCGCCTCCCGCCCAAAGATTTCGGCGGCGCGCGCCTGTAGCCGGTTGACCGTCGGGTCCTCAGCGTACACATCGTCGCCCACTTCCGCCTCGGCCATCGCCCGCCGCATCGCCGGCGTCGGCCGCGTCACAGTATCGCTGCGAAGATCGACAATCGAGCTTCCGGTGGATTCAGGCATAGTCTTAATGTAGCTCACCCCGCTTTCCCGGGGTGAGGCTTTTTGCAGACGCGCTTTTGGGTGGCGCTTCACGGGAAAAGCATGACGACCAACGCTACACGCGCCGGGCCGAGTGCAGGATCACGCTGCCGAAATTCCACGAAGCGATGCAGATGTTGGCGAAGCCGATGCGTTCCATAAGCGCGGCAAGCTCGGGCGGCGATGGGAATTTCGCGACGGAGCCGGGAAGATATTTGTAAGCCACGGCGTTGCCCGAAATCGCGCCGCCAATGCGCGGCAAAATGTGCTGGAAATAGAAGCGGAAGACGCCCGCCATCGGCCCGGACGACGGCTCGGTGAATTCGAGAATTCCCAGTTCCCCGCCCCGTTTTAGCACGCGCGCAAATTCCCGCAGCCCGTCTTCATAATGTGCAAGATTGCGAAATCCGAAGGCCGTCGTCACTAGATCGAAACTCGCATCTGCGAACGGCAAATGCAGCGCATCGGCCGCCGCAAAAGCGAGCGGCCGACTCGCAGCGAGCGCCTTCTCTCGAGCGCGTGTCAGCATCGGCTCGACGAAATCGCTCCCAAGGATCGGCAACGGTTGCACGCTACCTTCGGAGGCACGCGGGCGCCAACGGTCGAGCGCAAACGCCAGATCGCCCGTGCCGCAGCACACATCCAGCACGCGCGCATCCGGCCGCCGCAAAACCTCGGCGAAACGCTTCGCGGTGCGCCGCCGCCAAAGACGATCCAGCGAGAACGACAGCAGGTGATTCAGGAAATCGTAGCGCGGTGCGATCCGCGTGAACATGTCGCGGACGCGCGCGGAGGCTTCGCGTTCGTCGCGCGAGCCCTCAGGGCGCGTGCCGGGCAGCGGCGCGGGCTTTTGCGCGGCGATCATCGCAACGCCTTCGAGGCGAGGCCGCCCTTTGCGGCCATGGCGGGCAATATCGCAAACGCGTGCGCCACCACGGGCCACGGAATCTCGATTCCCCATTGCGTGCTGCCGATCCTGCGCGGCAAAACCCACCGGACGCGACCCGCGCGCGCTTTCTTGTCGCTCGCGAGAATCGGACGAAGCTCGGAGGCGCGAATTTTCCCGAGCGACGGCAGCGGCCCCACGCTCGCAACAAGCCGGATAATCCGCTCGGCGTCCGATTCGCTCAATCGGCCGGTCCCTACCGCCAGCAGCGTCGCGCCCAGCATGCCCCAGCCGACCGCTTCGCCGTGCAGAAACCGCTTGTAGCCGGTCGCCGTCTCGAGCGCGTGCCCGAGCGTGTGCCCGAAATTCAAGATCTGCCGCAGGCCGCCCTCGCGTTCGTCCGCGCTCACCACGCGCGCCTTGATCGCCGCCGAGCGCCGAATGATCCAGCCGAGCGCGCGCGGATCGCGGCGAAGGATCGCGTCCACGCGGCGCTCGAGAAAATCGAAAAGCTTTGCATCGGCGATCACGCCGTACTTGATCACCTCATAGAGCCCCGCGCGAAATTCGCGATGCAACAGCGTGCCCAGCGTTGCGGGATCGGCAATCACGAGCCTCGGCGGATAAAATGCGCCGACGAGATTTTTCCCCTCCGGCAGATCGACGCCCGTTTTCCCGCCGATTGCGCTGTCGACCTGTGCGACGAGCGTGGTCGGAATGTGCACCAGCCGCACACCGCGCAAATACGTAGCCGCTGCAAAACCGGCGACGTCGCCCACTACGCCGCCGCCCACGGCCACCACAACGGCTCGTCGATCCGCGCCCGCCCGAACCAGCTCGCGGGCGATGCCTTCCACAGTCGCGATGCGTTTCGCCGATTCGGCGTCATCGAAGAGGATCGCGCCCCGCGCAGCCCTGCCGAAAATCTTCGTCAGCGGCCTGCCCCAATATCGCCACACAGTGGGCGATGAAAGAATGAACGTGCCGGTGGAATCGCGAAGACGCCCGATGAGCGACGCGGCGCGAGCAAGCGCGCCGGACGCGCAGTAGACGTTGTAAGGGCCGGTAGAGCTGGTTACGCGAATCGTCGGCATGCGAGAAGGCCAATGTAGCAAAAAGAAAGCAGGTTGAGGAAGCAAACGAGCGTGGAACAAATTCGCCCCGCTCAGCGTAATCTAATTCAGAGGCGGAAACGGATGGTTCGTGCTCTGGTGCATTCTGTTCGTGCTGTGCTGGCCGCTGGCCCTGCTGGCGCTCGTGTTCTACCCGATCGTGTGGCTGATTCTGTTGCCGTTTCGGATCGTGGGGATCGCCGTTGGCGGGGTCCTCGACTTGATTTGGGCGATCATCACGCTGCCGGCGCGGATGCTAGGCGCTCACCCGAGACCGCGGCGAGCATGACGCCTTTCGCGGCCGGACGAACTCTTATCGCTCGAGTTCGGCGACCGATTCGAGGATCACGTACCCGACAATCGAGAAGCTACGAGGGCTGAGTTTGTCCATCGTGTCCTGCGGCGTGTGCCAATAGCCGAGGTTCACGTAACCGCTGTATTCAATGATGTCCGCCGCGGGCACTTTGCGGTCAAGAAATGGGTCGTGATCGTCCGAGACGGCTTCCTCGCGCGAAACGAAAACACTCTGATAGCCAAGCCGGGCGGCGGTATTCCAAATGAGATTGGTCAGCCACCGCGTTGAACTCGATTCGCGCGGAATCTCCAGATTTTTCTGGCCGATCATGTCGGCGAGAATCACCGCGCGAATGTGCTTCAGCTCGCCCGAAAGATCGAGCCGCGCAGCCAGTTCGCGGCTGCCGTAGACGCTGTCCGTCGCCGTCCACTGCGCGACGCCGTTCTGCACCAGCTGCGCTTCCTCGCCATCGAGAAACGCGATCCAGACCGCATATTTGCGCTTGGGTCCGGCGCACAGCAGCCGCGCCGTTTCCAGCATCAGCCCGCTCGATGATCCTCCGTCGTCCGCGCCGACGAAATTATCCAGCCGCAGCGTGTCGTAGTGGGTTAGCAGCAGGATGATTCCCTGCCCGGTGCCGGGAATTTTCGCGATGATATTTTTCATCGCCAGCGAACCGATCCGCGTGTCCGCGTGAAAATCATCCGTATCGACGGCGCAGCCGAAGCTCTTCAGTTGCCCGACGATGTAGACCTGCGTGCGGTGAATTGCATCCGAGTCAGGCGGCCGCGGGCCAAACCCAACAAGCTTCGCCGTGTAGTCGTACGCCGCGGCGCCGTCGAAGCCGCCGGTCTGCGCGGCAGGCAAAGCCGCATCGGCTGGGGAGATCGCCGGCTGTTGCGCCGAAGCCGGGGTCGCCGTCGGGCCTGAAGACGCTGGGGCAGCAACCGCGGAAGCGCCAGCCGGCGCGGAATCGTGCCCGCAAGCGGCGGGTAAAATCGCAATCGTGGCGAGCACCGCCGCGAGAAGCGCTCTCCGCATCTGGCTCACGCGATCACGCCCCAGCCTCGGTCTGTTCCTTTTTCCGTTTCTTCCGCACCACCAGATATGCCACGAGCACACTCACGAAATACAGCAGCACCATCGGCGCCATGAACACGATCATGGTCGTCGCATCCGGCGTAGGCGTCACGATCGCCGCCGCCACCGTGATCAGCAGCATCGCATAGCGGAAATTCTTCAGCAGAAATTTCGGCGTCACGATCCCGAACATCGAAAGGATGAACACCACCACCGGCATTTCGAAAATCACGCCGAGACCCACCAGCACCACCACGATCAGCTCGAAATATTCGTTCACGTTGATCAGCGGCTTGATCGGCCCTTCGTTCGCGAAACCCACGATGTATGTCAGCACGCGCGGCAGCATGATGTAGTATCCGAAGACGAGCCCACACAGAAACAGAAACATCGCCGACGTGATAAAGCTCGCCACCGCGCGCCGCTCGTGCTTGTAAAGTCCCGGCGCCACGAAGAGCCACACCTGGTACAGCACCCACGGCATCGCAAGTACGATCCCGAGATACAGCGAAAGCGTGATCACCAGGCTCACGTACCCCGCAGGGTTCGTGTAATAGAGATTCGGATCGATGTGGTTCGCCTTGAGCGCATCGATCATCGGCTGCGTGATGAACGTGATGAACCGCCGGGCAACGAAGAAGCCCACTATCATCCCGATGCCCACTGCGGCCAGGCTGCTCACGATGCGCTTGCGCAGTTCGACCAGGTGGTCGAAAAACGACATCGACCCGCCGGCTTCTTCCTCTTTTCGGTCGCGGAGCAATCGTTCAGGCTGTACGGGCGCGGCCATCGTCACTTTTGGGGGACTTTTTCCGGAGATTTCTCGTCTGGCTCGGGCGCCTTGTCGGCTGCGGAGATTGGGGCGGATTCCGGCTGCAGTTCGGGATTCCGCGGCTCGTCGAAATCGTATCCCGGGAGATAGGGATCGTGCATTGCGTCCATCACGCCCGCCTCGACTGCGGCGGCGTTTGCCTGGCCGAGCGGCGGATCGGACGGCTGCGACGGCACCGCGCGCGCGGGTTCGGAGGGAACGGGCTGCGGCCCGGTGGCGGCTGCGGGTTGCGTCGCAGGCGCGACAGATGCAGCCGTGGAAGCAGCGGCGGATGCGGGCGGCGGCACGGCGGCGATGCGGCGCGTGTCGGCCTCGCGCTCGAGGTCGCGCATGTGGCCCTCGAATGTCGTGCGCAGGTCGCCCGTGGCGCGCCGGAATTCCGACATCACCTTGCCGAAATTCCGCGCCAATTCAGGCAGCTTCTCCGGCCCGAAGACGACCAGAGCCACCACGAAAATCACGATAAGGTGTGGAATGCTAAGCATTTTGCAGCCCTGTTGGCGTCGTCGCAGCCCCTGTTTCGCATAATAGAAGAGGGCCACAGACGTGTCAAACGAACCGGCGCAGACAGCAACGCATCAAATTCAGTTTTGTTGCACCGCTGCCGGTGTTGGAGCTTCAAGCGCCTTCAGGCGGTTGACGATCACATCCATCGCATAATCGAAGTTCTTGTCGCGGTTCCCGAGCAGGATCGCCCCTCGAACGTACTCGGTGAGGGTCCAGAGCGCGACATCCGTCTTGGGATCGATCACCAGCAATCGAAGCTGCCCGAGGACGGGAAGCTTCAGCCCCGTGTCGGAAAGGTTCCAGCTGATTTCGAAGACCAGGTCGGCGGCCGCGGGCGAATCTGCGATTTGATAGTGTCCCCATCCCTTCATCGCCGCGTAGAACTCGTTGTAGGGACGATCCGGCCCGCCATTGAACACCGTTTGATCGATCACGGTATCCAGACTCTCGCCGCCTCCATTCGCAATAAACACGCTTCGGGCGGCGGCAATCTGCGGAGGCACTGGAGCAGTCGCCGGCGCCTTGAATTGCTCCGCCGCCAATACCGGCACCTGCGCCAAAATCCCAGCCATCAGGCCGAAAACCAGAAATTTGATCCTCACGGTGCCCTCCATCGAGACTCGATCAACTCCACACTCAATATCATGACGTGAACCATTGCCGCGGCGTTTCCGCCGGCTTGCCTACGAAGGAGTTGTCGCTGGAAATGCTTGGCAGGTGTACGCTCCATGCGCTTAAGCGCGAGGAGAATTATGACCGATCACGACCCGAAGAAACCCGAGCCTCTTATCCAACTTCCTGGGATCGAGCAACTGGAAGAAGAGGTCGAATCACAGTTCTATGAGCTCCGGAAAGGCAAGGTATGGTTTTCCAAGGAGATTAAGCGGGAGCACCGGAAGCTAAAGACTTCGCTTCTTCGCTACGTTGTGCATTCCCGAATCCTCGCGGTGCTGACCGCGCCCTTCATCTACGCGTGCTTCATCCCGTTTGTGCTGCTTGACCTCTTCGTCTCGACGTATCAGGCCGTTTGCTTTCCCGTGTATGGCATACCCAAGGCGCGGCGCAAGGACTACCTAGCGATCGACCGGAACAAATTGCGATATCTGAATGCGCTCGAAGGATTGAACTGCATGTACTGCTCGTATGCGAATGGATTGCTCGCCTACGTCGTCGAAATCGCAGGGCGAACCGAGCAGCACTGGTGCCCGATCAAACATGCGCGCCGAATCCAGCACGCCCACGATGGGTATTTACATTTCCTCCCATATGGCGATGCTTCCGCCTACCGCGAGCGAATCGACAAAGTGCGCGACGACTTCAAAGACCTGAAGAAAGGGTAACTGCCGCTTGGGACTAGCGCCGCTTGAGGGCCTCGAGTTCCTCGATCGTCCGCGGCCAATCCGCTCCCAGCAGTCGCGATAATCCCCGATCCGCCAGCACCTTCCCACTGGTCTGGCATCGCGCGCAGTAGTTGATTTCATTGTCCGCGTAACGAATCCGCTGAATCTTTTCCCCGCATCTCGGGCAGGGCTGCCCATACCGCCCGTGCACCGCCATATCCTCGCGAAACGCAGGCACCTTCTCCGGAAAGCCGTCGCCCGCCTCAGCGCGCAGCCGTTTAATCCATAGCGCAAGCGTCTCGCGCGTCGCGGCGAAGAGCCGTTCCCACTCATCATCTCTCAGCTTGTGTGTGAGCGTGACCGGCGACATCTGCGCCGCATGCAAAATCTCATCCGAATAGGCGTTGCCGATGCCGCTTAGCAGCCGCGGATCGGTGAGCGCCCGCTTGAGCGTGCGATTTTCGGCTGTGAGCACGGCGCGAAACTCCGCCAGATCGCTCGCGAAGACGTCGATGCCTCCCGGGTCGATCGAAGCCAGTCCCTCCTCGCCCGTAACGACATGCAGCGTCGCGCGTCGCTTCGTCCCGGCTTCGGTCAGCACGAGCGAGCCATTTGGAAAGTCAAACGCCGCGAGATTCTGCCGCCCCGAAAGCTTCGCCCCCGCCGGCCGCCAGTGCAGCCGCCCCGCAATCATCAAGTGCAGGACCAGCCAGAGATCGCCCTCCACGCCAATCCCGATGCGCTTCCCGATCCGCCGGAGTTCGCGCACCACGCGTCCGTCCACGGCGGCAATCGGCGGTTCCGCGGTTCGCAGCAGAAACACGCTCGCCAGCCGCACGCGGACAAGCCGCTGCCCCACGATGCGTGATTCGAGCGCGCTGATGTAAGTGGCAATATCCGGCAGTTCCGGCATGGCTGATTGGATGACGCTCCCGCCTTCGCGTCGCCAGATCCTTTTCCATCCCTCGCGTTCGCGCGGTGCGCGGCATTCCGCTGGCGGCATCGCAACCGCGGAGCAGCAATCATTGAATCGGCGGACGTCCTTACGTGATCCGTGGTCGGCCAATGATCAGGCTGTGCGGTGAGGCGGTTGGCACAATCTGCTCGAGTTCGAATCCGCACCGCGCATACAATTCCCGGTATTCATTCGCGGTGCGCTCGCGGCCACCATGCATCACCAACATGTGCGGGTCCAGCCACATGCCGAAGGTGGGTTTCGGAGGATCGGGCACGATTTCTTCAATCAGCACCAATTGGGAGCTGGGCTTCATGGCCTGGCGCACGTTGTCGAGGATGACCTTTGCTTCCGGATCGGCCCAGTCGTGAAGAATCCAGCGGAGGGTATAGGCGTCGGCGCCAGCGGGCGCGCCCTTGAAGAAATCTCCCGCCATCGGTTCGACCCGCTCATGACGGATAGCGCCGGCCAACACCTCGGGCTGATCGAACAGGATTCCCCGGCAAGACGGATGCGCCTTCAGAATATCCACCAGCTGGGTCCCGATTCCCCCGCCGATGTCTGCGATCAGAGGAAAGCGGCTCCAGTCGAAAGCGGCCGTGACCGCGGGCGTGATGGCCGCGCTTAACGACCGCATCGTCTCGTTGAAGACCGACAAAATTTGAGGATTGCGCTGGAACCATTCCCATGCGCTGCATCCGAAGATCTGATCGAACGCGGTTCCGCCGGTCTGGATGCTGCCGCGAAGGCCGGCCCAGGCTTCATACTGGCCGTGGCCCACGGACAGAAGCGTACGCACGCTGGCCCATTGCGAGCCGGGAACGCTTTTGCGCAGGCACTCGCTTGCCGGCGTGTTGGCGAACACTCCCGCCGAAACTTGTCGAAAGATGCCAATGCTTTCGAGCGCGCGCATCAAGCGATACAGGCTTGGTGCATCGGTTTTCGTACGGCCAGCCAAAGTGTCCGCGGACAAAGGGCCGTCTGCGAGCAAATCGGCCAGCTCCAACTCGGCAGCAACCGCCAGAGTGCGGCTCTGCCAGAAGCCCATGATAATATTCAGAATCTGTTCGTGCGGCGCAGGTGAAGCGGGCGCCTTGGCGGAAGTCATTTCGGGCATCGTCTGGGTTTCTCCTGGGCGCAATGGCAGCTCATGCCTGACGGTGCATTATTCAGTTTGCGTGCTCCCAGCCTGTGAGAGAGCCGTACGGCAGCGCCACGGAAATTCCCTCAATCTGGCGGATTTTGCCGCTTTCGATTTTGAAGAACTCGCCCATTTCGACGCTCGACGGCCGCAGGACCACCGGAGGCATCGGAACTTTCCCGACGCCCTTCACCTCGGCGAATTTCACCTTCCCCGGATGATTGAACATGAAGACCCCGAACACGATTCCCATCCTTTCGTCGACCACGAGGTATCGCCGCGGATGGATCGAGTGGATGTACGTCCAAATTCCGGTGTTCATGTTCTCGCGAATTCCCATCGAGTCGGGGCGGAAGGAGTTCAGATCGAACCAACCCTTCGCCGTGGGGTTGTTGGTGTCCTGATCTCCATCGAGGATCCGGTTGCAGCGCTGATCGAAGGGTACCATGTCGCCCGAGGAATGGAGGATTCCTTCGAAATAGGTGTCCGCGATTTTCAGCATCTCCTGTCGCGGCACTTTCTGCGATGCCGTCAGCGGCTGAACCCACACGGGATTGGGCTGCCCGAACTTTTCTAGTGCCTTGGCGTCGTCCGCGTTTCGGTGGACGAGTGTCTCGATCTCGGTGATTTTGCCGTCGGCCACTTTCAATCGGGCCAGAAGAATGGCCGGAGTGCCGTTCTCCCGGATCGTGCCCTCGAAACCGACTTGCCCATCATGCGGATCGGCGAAGTAAAGCTTGTAGGTTCCCATGCCGCTGATGGTGCCCCACAGCGCGTCGCCGAGTTTGAGCGAAATCGTGTTCTCCGTGAACTTCACGCGCTCCGCGACGGGAATCTGTGCCGGATCGTGCGCAACCAGAGCCTTGAGGTACCGATCCATCACGCCCGTCAGGCAGCTGTAATCGCACGGCGGCTGGACGCCGTCCACTCCCTTCGCGTTGCCCGTCGTCGCATGTCCACGTATCGCGAACGCGCACAGCATCGCCATTGCCAGGCCCGCGACCGCTCTAGGTCTCGTTCGCATGTTCACACTCCTGGTTGCGTCTCCGCCTTCGGGTGGGTCACAATGCGCGGATGTTATCACAGCGTTTGCAGGCGAACGCTCGCATCTCGGTCGGGGCTGCATAGGGGATTCTGGGTAATTCGGCGAATCAGGCAAGCACATCACTTCGAAATCATTCCGATCGTTCCCAGCCACGTCTCCACCAACTGAGGCCACGCCGTGATCGGAAGCTTCGTGCGCCGGAGCCCGAAAGCGTGCCCTCCATGCGCATACAAATGCATCTCCACGGGAACTCCGGCCTTGATCAACGCAATGTAGTAGGCCAACGAGTCGTGGACGTCATCCACGTGGTCATCCTCAGCCTGCAGCAAAAATGTAGGCGGCGTCTGGCCGGTGACAGGAATTTCGGGGTTCAGCCCAAGGTCTTTGTCGGCATTCGCCGCATGACGAACCACGAACTTCTTGGCTCCCTGATTAGCATCCCATTCCGCCGCGGCGATCGAGAGATGTCCCGGGTAGATAGCCGCCGCAAAATCCGGACGGCAGCTCTCTTTGTCGGCCGCATCGACAGCCGGGTACAAGCGTTGCTCGAAATGTGTGCTTATCGCCGCTACCAGATGCCCGCCCGCTGAGAAACCAATCACGCCAATCTTGTGCGGATCGATATGCCACTCCGCGGCGTGGAAGCGCACCAGCCCAACCGTCCTCTGTGCATCTTCCAGCGCCATTGGTGATTCCGGATACGGACCCGACTTCGGATAGGGCGCCGATTTCGAATACCCTCCTTCGCCCGGCACGCGGTACTTCAGCAGCACGCAGGTGATGCCCTTGGACGTCAGCCAGTCGCATACCTCCGTCCCTTCCAGATCGATGGCCAGAATCTGATAGCCCCCGCCGGGAAACACGACCACCGCGACGCCCGTATTCTTTCCCTTTGGCGAATAGAGCGTCATCGTGGGTTGCGAGACGCTGCCCACCTCTACCCAAGGCTTGCCGGCTACCAGTTCGCGCGTTACCGCCCTCGCATACTCCGGCCCTGCGAGAGGTTGCGCATCAGGCGCCGCCCCCGGCCATATCGCCACTTGCGTATGCCCCGGCGATGGCTGCCAGCCAGATGTCTGCGCGCTAAGACGACCAAAGGCAAACAGAACGGAGAAACCAACGAGGCAGAAATACATTCGAAACGCAAACGTCGAAACCCGGCTCGCCCGCCCCGGCCGATCAGAGCTCGGCAATGACGTCCAGCGCAAGTGCCTTCTCCTTTGCTTGGCTATTTTTTCGGGCGCAAATGAAGTACGACGTTGGTTTGCTTCCCGGGCGCCACCCAAACTCCCTCGCGCCATTCGGAGACGCGGCTCCCATCCGACGCGCGCACGGAGTATTGCCCCTCAGGAAGTTGTGCGAACCAGAAGCGGCCTTGGTCATTCGTGTCTGAGATTTGCAGGCGCCCGCCGTCCGTGGTTTGCAGCGTCACGTGCACCCCGGAAACCGGCTTGCCTGCGGCGTTCAGCACCTGGCCACCGATCGTGCCCATCCCTCCGGGCCGCGCCGCAGCACTCACGCTTGCTGCTACGGTCGCGCACAGCAATCCGACAACGAGCAAACTGAATCGCATGGCAGGTCCTCCTAGGTCGCTAACCCCTATTGTCCATCACGATGCGGCGGGCGAACCGCTTCGGTGTCCGAAGCGCAAACATCAGCAAATCAGCCGGCTTTCGCGAAGGCTGGGAACGCGCTCACCGGGCATATTCACATCCGGCTTGCCAGGACGTAACCGACCGCTGCCGCTTAAAATGCTGTTACAATCCCGCGCACATGGAACATCGCGACGATCGGACGTTCCCCGCGAAGCGCCTATCGCCGGGGGCGATTCTCCTGGGACTAATTCCTTTCGCGGCAGCGTGCTTCTCAGTGCCCCTTTGGGACCGCGTTTATCCTATGGTTTTGGGTCTGCCGTTCAACTTCTTCTGGTTGATCTCATGGCTGCTACTCACCCCACTCTGTATGTGGGGCGCATATTGGCTCGAGACTCACCGCGCTTCCGAGCCACGCCGCAAAGACGGCGGCGCGCAGTGAGTTCAACCGTCGTTGCTCTGACCATAATCTTCGCCATTGTCGCAGCGGGTTCGTTGATCGGTTTTCTTGCCGGATCTCACCACAAGATGGACCTGGAACAATGGATCGTGGGCGGCCGGGGGTTTGGCCTGCTGCTCGTCTGGCTGCTGATGGCCGGAGAGATCTATACCACGTTTACGTTTCTCGGGGCGAGCGGCTGGGCCTACTCCAGAGGCGCACCCGTTCTGTACATTATCGGGTACACGTGCCTGGCATACGTGGTTTCCTTCTACTTTCTCCCCGAACTCTGGGAAGCCGGAAGGAGATATCGCCTTCAAACACAGGGCGATTTCTTTCAAGTACGCTACCACAGCAAATATCTGACCGCCTTCGTGGCCCTCTTGGGCATGATCTGCATAATCCCTTACCTGCAGCTACAGATCACAGGCCTCGGCATCATTGTGGAAGTGGCGAGTTTCGGCGCGATCCATCGCACGCCGGCCATGGTGATCTCCTTCGCCATCGCCGCCGCCTTTGTATTCACCAGCGGGATCCGGGGAGTGGCGTGGGTTAGCGTATTGAAGGACGTTGTTCTATTCTTTGCCGCTGTTTTTGTGGGCGTCGCGGTGCCATACATTTACTTTGGAGGAATTGGCCCGATGTTTGCCGCAGTCGCGCGTGCCAAACCCGGCCATCTGGTGATGCCGGGCGCGACTACGAATCTCGGACACGCCTGGTATGTATCAACCGTTCTCCTATGCGCGTTTGGGTTTTACATGTGGCCGCAATTCTTCGGCGCGAGCTTTACCGCGAAAAGCGGCGATACGCTGCGCCGCAACGCCGTCGTGATGCCCCTCTACATCATCACGATGCCGCTCATGTTCTTCGTAGGCCTGGCCGCGCTTCTGGTGTTGCCTGGGCTCGCCAATGGCGACCTCTCCATGTTGATGATCGTGCGCAAGACTTTCCCACCCTGGTTCCTCGGGGTGATCGGCGGAGCCGGCGCGCTCACGGCGATGGTTCCGGCAGCGATCCTGATGCTCACAGCGGCAAGTTTATTTGCAAAAAATCTGTGCCGCCCGATTCTGGCGCCCGGCATGACCGACGAACAGGTTGGGAAGTTGGCGAAGATCACTGTGTTGGCAATCACATGCGCCGCCCTTGGTTCCGCGATTCTCAGCTCCACGACTCTCGTAGGCCTTCTGCTTTTGGGCTATGCCGGGGTGGCGCAGTTTTTCCCCGGCGTCGTGTTAGGCTTGTATTCCAAGCGAGCGACGACGTCCGGCGTCTTCGCCGGAATGCTGACAGGCGTCCTCGTTGCCGTTTTTCTCATTTTCACTAAGCACGATCCCATCATGGGTCTGAATGCAGGCTTTATTGCATTGTGTTTCAACTTCGCGGTAACCGGAGTCGTGAGTTTGCTGACGTCTACAGGAGAAAGCGGATTTGTGCCGGACTTGATTTCATTTCCTGCCTTGCCGGCCCAAGACAACCGGGAGCCAAAATAACGGACGGTTCTTGTGGTCCGCGCGACGAAACCGATTGCGGCGCGGGCTATCCCTTCATCCCCCGCTGCCAGAGCGCGCACAAGGCGGTGTTGTAGAGCGCCAGCGCGGTCGTGATTTGCCCCAGATGATTGTCGTGGGTCGAAAGATAAGCGGCTTTGCGCAGCACGTCCGCATGCAAATTCCCCTCGGTCGAACAGTCGATAATCACGGCGCCGTCTTTCACATCGCGCACCAGATCCGCCTCGGACTGCGCCGGGAATGCGGTCACGATGATGTCAGCCTTCCTGAGATAGGCCTCCCGGACTTCCGGCCGCGTCTGCGGATGAATCATGAGCGCGGTGGCCCCGATCCGCATCAGCATGCTTTGCAGCGGAATGCCGATGCGCGGCGAGCTATTGCAGATCGCTACCGTCGGACCGCTCTGCCGGGCATCCCGCGGAAACATGTTTTTGATTTCGCCGTGCTGGTGCAGCAGCGTGAGGATCGCTTTTGCCGTGCAGGGCACCACGCCTTCGTACTTCTCTTCTTCGTCGACCGTCTTGATGTTCAGCGCCATGCGGCCGGTGTTTTCGACCGTGAGCCCCTCGATGTCTTTCTCCGGCCGCACCCGCCGCAGAAAATAATCCTCGGTCTTGCCGAACGGCGCCGGAAAAAAGATAAATGTCCCGTAGATGTTGTCGTGGACTTGCGCGCCCATCAACAGCAGTTCGAGCGCGTCGGCGCTCTGCGCTTCCTCAACGCGAAAATCCAGGCCGTGCTGCCGGAATTTCTTCCCCATATAGCTGGCGTACCGCCGGGAGCCGCGGTCGACTTCCACATTCGGCAGCCGCGGCATAAACGCCGCGACGCGGATCTCCGCGCGGTTGAGGCCTGTTTTTTCGACCTGCGCCAGTTTCTGTTCCGCCTGGGTAAACACTTCCTCGGCCGCCGCAATGCAGTTCAACCGCTGGCTCTGCGGCACTTGCTGCGTCCAGTTCATGTCGGGCGCGAACGAGCTCTTCTGCGCTATTTCCAGCGTGCCCATATGCTCGTTGATTACCATAGGATCCCCTGATTTTGCCACGGTTCGATTTCCGCCGGTTCGCATTTGATTTAGGGGTTTACAGTCTCGCTCAGGCCAGCACACGCAGCGGCAAATCTTGCTTCTGTCGATGTGATCGCATCGTGAGTTGGGGCTAAGGTCCCTCGATCGTCTCTACCGAGGTGTCTTGCGGCAGAGGTACCGCCTCGCGCCTGTCCGGCTCCGCCCGGCGAACGATCCACCAAAATACAGCCAGGGCGGCAATCGCGAAGCCCGACATCACTTTCGCCAGCCCGCTCGGCGTGCGTCCATCAAACAGCAAGCCCGCGAGAGCGGCAGCGCCGGCGCCGGCCAGCCATTGCAGGCAAACAATGATCGACGACGCCATCCCGGCAGCTTCCGACACCGGGTGCAGCGCGCCAACCGTGGCGTTGGGCGATATGAGCGAGCTTGCGATCGTAAGTACGAGAAGCAGCGGTGTCACGGTTGCCAGTGTGGCCACGCCCGTCACCGACAGCAGCCACAGGAGAAGCGCGGCGCTTGTCGTCAGCGTCAGCCCGGTTCCCAACAGCCGAAATGCGCTGATGCCGGCCATATTCAGCCGCCCGTTCAGCGCGGCACCCAGCATGAACCCAAATGAGGTCAGTGCGAAGACGTAACCATACAGCCGCGGCGAAGCCCCCAATGTGTTAATCAGCAGTAGCGGCGAGGCGGCGATGTACGCGAAAAGACATCCGAAGTTCAGGATGGAAACCAGCGCGTAGCCGCGGTAGGTCCGGTTGCCCAGCACCCGGCGGTAGTTGGCCAGAAGCTGCCGCGGCGCCAGACTTTGTGTCTTCTCCCTCGCGACCGACTCGTCCAAGCCCAGGCCCACGAACACAACCAGGGCCAGGCCGATCGTCCCCAGCACCGCGTAAATGCTCCGCCACCCGCTCAGCGCCAGAATCGAGACCCCCAGCGTCGGCGCAATCATCGGCGCCACGCTGCTTAGCACGGACATGTAGGAAAGCCGCGCCCGCGCCATCTGTCCCTCGAAAAGGTCGCGGATGATCGCCACGGCCAGCACTGTTCCTACGCCCGCTCCGGCGCCTTCGAGCAGCCTCCAGATCATGAAGGAGGTCATCGAATGCGCTGCCGCGCAACCCAAACCCGTGATGGCGAATAGCGTGCATCCGATCAGCAAGACGGGCCGCCGCCCGAACCGGTCGGACAGCGGGCCGAATACCACCGGAGCCGTCGCGAATCCCACCATGTAGAGACTCAGCGCGTAGGCCACTGCCGCGGGCGATGATCCCAGCGCATGCGCGATGGGAGTTACTGCCGGCTGGCCCATGTCGACGGAGAGCGGCGGCATTGCCGTACACGCTCCCAGCAGCACGAGAAAACCAATAGACTCCGGCCGTATCTTCATGCGTTGCGCTCGATTTCCGCTGCTCAAGCGTCAGCCGAAGGCATCGCGCTGTCAAGTCGCTGGCCATTGGTGACTCTTGATATTCGCTTTTCATTCGCCTATGATGTTTCCGCACCAAATCCGCCCGCGAACCCGCGAGGAGGATCCATGGACCACAAGGATTTCTACATTGCCTACTGGGAAAGGGAAGCGCTGGCGACGCGCAAAGTGATCAGCCGGATCCCCGAGGACCGCAGCGACTATCGACCCGATCCGAAGGCACGGACGGCGCCAGAAATTGCATGGCTCATTGTCCGGGAAGAGGCTGTGCTCGTCGAGTGCATGGAGCAAGGGTGGTTCACCTGGGTCGAAGTTCCCTGCCCCGCAAAGGTCGGCGAGGTGATCGCGCAATACGACCGGCAGCACGATGATTTGACCACGCGCCTCCACGCCATTCCCGCGTCGCGCTGGGAAGAAAAACTTCCGTTCATGATGGATGGAAAGGAAGTGATGCGGGAAACCGGCTACCATATGGCCTGGGGATTCTTGCTGGATCAAATCCATCACCGTGGCCAACTCTCGACATACCTGCGGCCCATGGGCGCGAAAGTCCCCGCGATCTACGGGGCAAGCGCCGACGAGCAGGCGTAGTTTGCCGGCGCGGGGCGTGCTGCCTTGAGCGGCGCGCCGATGCGGGGTACCCGGCGCGCGTTTCGACTGCGGGAATACCGGCCGCAGGATTTCGAGACGCTCTACGAAATCGATCAGCTCTGCTACGAGCCGGCGATCGCCTATTCGCGGCGCGAGCTTCGCAACTATCTGCGCTTTCCCGGCGCGGATTGCGTGGTGGCTGAAGCCGGCGCCGCAGGAAATGCCAAGAACAAACCCCACGAATCATCGATCGCAGGATTTTGCGTTACCGCGTGCGAGGACGATTGGGGGTACATCATCACGATCGATGTCCTCGAATCGTATCGGCGATATGGGCTCGGCTCTCAGCTTCTTGCGGAAGCCGAACGTCGGCTCGCCGCGAACGGCGCGCTCGAGATCGCGCTCGATACCGCCGTCAATAACACCGCGGCGATCGCGTTTTGGCAGAAGCATGGCTATCGGATCCTTGGCACGCGCAAGGGCTACTATCCCGGCGGCGTCGATGCGTACGCGATGGCCAAAAACCCCCCGATCTAATTCACGGTCAGCGGGAGCTGGATTGTGCGCGTTACGGTGGTCGAGGATACCGTTACCGTTGCGGTCACCGTGATTGTGTACGTGCCGGTCGGCGTGCCGGGGTCCGCGGCTGGCGGGTCACTGGCACCCCCTCCACATGCCGCGAGGCCTGCGCCGAGCGCCAGAAGTAGCGCGGCGACCTGCATCCCTCGAACGAGGCCGAGCCTGTGTTTTGTCGTTCGTGAAGCGACAATCAGAATCCCGATGGCCGCCAAAATGGCCGCGAGCCCCAGGGGATTGCGAGGCCCGCGATCGGGGCGACTCGATCGCGGAACGTAACTCGTCGACGTCGGCGCTATCGTCGCGACGTTCACGGTGAAAGGGCCGGCGGCCGTGGCGCTCACGTTAACGGTTGAGGTCGACAACGCACACGCCGGCTCATCCGTCGTTTCTACCGGCGCAACCGAACAGGAGAGCCCCACGCTGCCGGTGAATCCCGACGACGAGTTTACTTGCAGGTTGTAGGTAGCGGTTTCCCCCGGAGTGATGGGGGCGCTTGTGGCCTGGCCGGATGGCGCGCTGAAGCAGAAATCTTCCGCCGTGCCCGCGAGCGCGACGCTTTGCGGGCTGCCCTGCGCATTGTCGTTGAGGCTCAGCGTGGCGTTTCTGGTGGATCCCGTGCCGCAGGTGGAGGCTTGGAGCGGTCGGAAAGCGATTTGGACGGTACATGTCCCTCCGGGCGGCGTGCTCGTGGACGTGCAGGAGTTGCTCGTAATGTCGAAGTCGCCGCTGCTCGAGCCTTTCACGCTCACGCCGGTAAATGTGAGCGGTCCTGCATTGGGCCCCGTCGCGCTATTTGTGATCGTGATCGGCTGGGGCGTTCCCGCGCTCTGCGCGAGCTGGCTGCCAAAGTTCACGCTGGACACAACCGAGACTGAAACGGACAGCGCCACGGAGGCGCTTCCAGTGAGCGGCACGACCAGTTCTTGCTCGGCGTTGCCGCTGAAGTGATAGGGGACGTCAATTTCGGATTGAAACGAGCCTGCCGTCTGCGGCACGAAAACCGCACTGACGCTGCAAGTTGCAGTGGGATTCATTGCAATGCCAACCACGCAAGGGTTGCCGCCCGCAGCGAGCTGGAACTGGCCGGGATTCGCGCCGCCGAGTGAAGGCGTTGCGTCGATCGTCATGGTCTGCTTCACCGGATTCACTACAGTGAAGGTCACCTGCTGCGGATTGCTGGGTGCGCCCGTTGCCTGCGCGGGAAAATTCACGCTGACGGGCGAAGCCGCCAATCCGGGCGCGACGCCGAGCAGCTCGAATTCCTGCGGGCTGCCGGGCGCATTGTCTGTTAGAAGTATCACCGCTGTCTCGTAGGCCGCGCCCGAAGGAGAAAAATCAACCAAGAAGAGACACGAGCCGCCCGGGTTGAGAGCTTGCGACGTACACTCCGATTGGTCCGCGAGTGAAAAATCCGCACTGTTGGGACCGGCAAGCGTGACCGTCGTGATGTTGAGGGACGATTCGCCCGTGTTCGTGAGGCCGACGTATTGCGTCGCCGTGCTGAAGAAACCCAAGCGCGGCAGATTGAAGGTCACCGCAGGCTCGAGCGCCGAACTTTCCCGGAGTTCGGTGAGGAAGGCGTCGGTGGCGGGCGGCGAAGAGCCGCAACTCGAGCAGGAAGGCTGGCTGCCATTGAGTGAACCTCCGCTCGAGGTGATGGCGGTCGGAAAGTCGGGCGATGTGGTGGTGCCCGTGAGGTAGACGAGGTTTGCCGCGCCCGTCGAATTCACCGCCACGGCGTTTCCCGCGGCGCCTCCGCTTTGGCTTGCCGAAGACGTGCCGCCGAGCGGCGTCGCATATGTAAGCGACGCCGCGCCGGCGGACGTGGGGTCAAACTTTGCCACGAAGGCGGCTTGCTGGCCGTTGAACGGCTGAGCATTGTCGTGCCAGGGAAAGTCCCATGACGTAGTGGTGCCGCCGACGTAGACCTGATTGGACGCGACCACGGCGAGACTCTGACCGGCGTCGGCGGCTGACCCGCCGAGGTACGTCGAATAGAGGAGCGAGGTTTGTCCCGTGGCGCCCTGCCCGACGACAACGAGAAAGGCATTCGCGGCCGCATTTGGATTGAGACTCGTGCTGAATCCACTCTTCGTGGGAAAATTGGTCGAGTCGGTCGCGCCGGTCACGTACGCACTGGGATTCGGATTCGTGTCGAGCGCGACGGCGAGCCCTTGATCGGTGCCGCTGCCGCCGAGGAGCGTTGCGTAGACCAGATCGACGGTGCTTTGGGCCAGCGGCGAGATCTTCATCAGGAATGCATCTGACCAGCCGCCTCCATACGCGGTCTGAATGGCATTTGTGAATGGGAACGCGGTGGTGGCGTTTTGGACGCTTCCGGCGATGTAGGCGCTGGGGGGAGTGGAATTGGAATCAACGGCGATGCCGCCGACGCTCACCAGCGCGAGCGCATTGGTTCCGAGATACGAGCAGTATTTCAGAGTCGCCGCGCCTCCGGCCTGCGCGGGGGGCGCGAAGATGGCGAGGAAGCCGTCGCTTTCATCGCCGTCCCATGTCGGCGAGTAAGCGCCGGTTGTGGTCCGCAGGTCGGTCGAATTCGTATCCGACGCGATGTAGACATCGCCCGAGGAGTCGAGCGCGATACCGCCGGTTCCGTTCTGCGATTCCGCGCCACTCCCGCCGAAGATTGTCGAGAACACCAGCGTGCTCCCCGTAGGATCGAGTTCACTGGCGGCCACGTCGTTGCCGATACCGCTCGTGAGCCCGTTTGTCGGGAGGCTCGAATCGGTGACCGGGAAATCCGCGGAGGTGGTCGTGCCGGTGATTGCCACGCCTCCGCTGTTGGTGACCGCGATCAAGCCGCCGGTCTGCGTTTGGCTGCCGCCGAGGAACGTGAGATAGACGAGCGAGTTCGCGCCGGCGATGGTGGGGTCGATCTTGGCGACGAAGAATTCGGATGTGCCGCCGCCCGGGCCGAGCGTGTGAGACGCGCCGGGAAAAGTGCCGGGCGAAGTGGTGGTCCCACCGACGTACACTTTGCCCGCACCGTCGAGTGTGACGCTTGCCGCGACGTCCGCGCCGGTGCCTCCGAGAAATGTGGCGTACGCGACGGAGAGAGATGGATCGATGATCAGTGCGGCGTGAGGATCGTGCGGGCCGATGCGAAAGCCGAGCGAGCCGTCTGCTTCGAGGGTGTACGCGCCGTCGACGCGCCACTTGCGATCGACACTTGCGGCGGCGGACTGCGCGAGCTCTTGATACACGACGGGCTTCTTAATGCGGAGTTCGCCGCCTGCGGCTTTCAGCAGAATGTCGCCGTTTTGCGTGAGGAGGATTGAGTCTGCGCCGGCGATTTTGAAATGCAGAGCCGAGAGGTCAGCGCCGGGCGCGACGCGCAGGTCGTATTCGACGCCCTCGTCGTTGCCGTAAAGGACGATGCCCAGGCCTGGGGCCGCGTTTTCGGCGCCGACTTCGGCGAAATGCGGGACGTGCGTGTGCCACCGGCGCGGATTGTTACCGAGGAAATAGTTGGTCTCGCCGCGGAGTTTTTCGCGGCCTTGCCAGGCGAATCCGACTGCGCCGGTGAGGCGCATCGAGATGACGTTGTCGCGCCGATTCGGGGCTCCAGTGCGCGATGCGCCCGCGATTTGTACCGCGATTTGGCGGCTTTCGAGGAGAACCGTCAATCCCCTGCCGCGACCGATGAATGCGACGCGCGAATCTTCCTGGCCAACGTTGGGCTCGAAGGCGAATGGCAACGAGAGCGGCGACCGACGAGCGCGATTGGTGGCGCTCTTGTAGGGGGACGGAAAAACGTCGCGAACGGGCATACTTCCGGCGGCGACATTGCGGTCGGGCGTTCTCGCGAGAAGTCTTAGGGATGCGCGCGGCGGCGCGGAGCGATGAATCGGAATGTTTCGCGCGAGGGAAAAGCTTCCGGCGAGCGCCAGAAGACAAATCGCGACAACGCACAGCCACAGCAATTTCCTGCTCATTTAGGCCCTCCTCCGGAAACGACGGCGTTTCCGGGTTGGGCGGCTCAAGTGCAGCCGAGCCAACTGCCATTAGTAGTTGTAGAAGCAATTCCCTACGAGGGGAACGCGTGAACTATCTCGCCAAATGCCTTCAGAAGTCAATCCGTGTTATTTCGGTGCAGGGAAAGGCCCACCCTCAGAAAATGACGGCATCGAAACGTCAAGGCGAGGCCCGGGGCTAAAGCCCTCTTAAAGCTTTGCCCTTATCGAGGGCCTGAAGGCCCACGCTTCCACCGTTTTGCGCTTCGCGCCGTGTGTGGCTCCGCCTTACGGCGCGATCCTTGGGACATAAGGAGTCTGCGCGCCAGATCAATCAGGGCTATTTCTCGCGGACGAGAGCAGCGGATTGGACTGGGAGCTTGTGGATGCTTTGGAGGACCCGGTTAATTTCGGGCTGAGAGACGGCGGGGGCGGTTCCGTCGGTCTTTTGAAAAAATATGAGATCGATGCCGCCCTCGTCTGAATACAGTTCGTCCGTAATGCGAGCCGGGCGGGATAGCGGGCTCTCAAACTGGAATCCGCGGAAATCCGGTGTCTGGATCGAGAAGATGCCCGATTCGGCTTTGGGCATGGAAGTGCCTTTGAGTAGCAGGAGTATCTGTCCGGTCATAGCCTTCTGTCGAGAAACGAACGGCGTAATGCGCGAGGGAGTGGCTTGAAGCATTTCCTTATGGAAACCATAGTCGGAGTCGAAAGCCTCGTCGCCGTAGACGAGCCGGAAGCTCTGTGGGTCAAGCTTGCCTTCCTTCATGAGCATGTTCACGAAGTTCTTTGGCGGGAAGGTCGAGAACCAAAGCGCGTTGCCTGAGCGAAAAGCCGTTATGTGGATCGGCCCGACGGTTTTGCTCTTCGCTTCATTGACGTCGTCCCAAGGCAACTCGAGTTCGTACCCGAAATAGAAAACCTTCGTATGGGGTGTCGTGGAGACCGAAGTATCCGGAAGCGGCATCGGTGTCTTCTCAACGTCAGGTGATTTGCGAGCCCAGTCGCGGACGAGCAATGCAGAAAAGGTTTGCGGACCGAAGAAATAGATATACGCGACGGTCGCGAGCGAGAGAGAGCCCAAAACTATGAGAATGCGCGCCCATTTGGGCATCGGGTTTTCCATCCTAGGGTAATCATGATTGTTTTAAGGGATGGCGGTGCGTGGAGGAAGAGTACGAAAGGGCAGGTCTCTTGGCGGATTGGGCACATCTTGGGTGCGCCGACCGGGCCGTAGCATTCGAAGTAAAATTCGACGCCATTGGCGGCGGATTGGAGTAGGATGCGGGGTAAAGGGGGAAACAAAATATGGATAGACGAAAAGCATTGAGGTTCCTGGGAATCAGCCCCGCGTTTCTGGCGGGGTTTCCTGCTAGCGCTGAGAAGCGTCGGGCCGGCGTGTCGTCGTCTGACGGCAACGCGGGCGATTTGATCACCGTGATGAATCCGGCGATTGCCGGGAAGGTGGCGGAACGGGTGCCGCTGGTGGCGCCGCTCGATACGCTGAACGGAAAATCGATCTACATGGTCAACCTATCGTGGGAGGGTCCGGATGCCGCGAACTACTTCTACGGAGCGATGACGGAGTGGCTGCAGCAGCACTACACCGGCGTCAAAACGAAGGTGAAGGTTACGGCGGAAGGGATGTTCGGCGCCGATCCCGGGCTGCTGAAGGACATCACCGCCAGCGGGGCCGACGCTGCGATTGTGGGCGTCGCTGGTTGAAACGGCTGCTGCGCGGCCGTGAGCCGTTGGGCAAAAGAAATTGAAATGCAGTGCAAGATTCCCGCCGTTGGCATCGCCTCCTCCAACATCGTGCATTACGCAACCGGCTACGTTGCCAAGTATCAGACCGGCATGCCGATCCGCTATGTATCCGTGCCATTTCCTTTCACGGGGCAACCGCGCGCCGTTGACGTGGGCTATGTGACGGGCAAAGACATGCTGAGCGGGCGGCCGTTGATGACCGCCGTGATCGGCGCGCTGACCGATCCTCTGACAGCCGAGGAAAAAATCTCGGGAGCGCCGCCCGAGGAATCGGCCGAGCCGAGACTGCTTCCACCGAACACGGAAGACAACTTGCGCGTGATGTTCGATGAGAAGGAATGGACCGATTTCAATACGATCATTCTCCCCACCGAAAAGCGCGTCGACGAAATGCTGAAGGGGACGAGCCACAAGCCGGATGAGGTGATCAAGACGATCAACATCACCGGCGGGGCGCGGCCACTGACCGTCGAGAAAGTGGCGGTGAGCGCCGTGATGGCTGGGGCGTCGCCGGAACATTTTCCGGTGATCCTGGCGCTTGCGACGCAGGCGCCTTTCGGCAACTCGACCAGCTCGATGGCGAATATGGTGATCGTGAGCGGGCCGATCCGCGACAAGCTGAAGTTCAATTGCGGGACCAACGCGATGGGGCCGTACAACCGGTCGAATGCGGTGGTCGGGCGCGCCTTCACGATCATGTCGAAGACGGCGGGCGACCTGCGCAACAACGTGAACGCCTGGGAAACGCTGGGCAATACGGCGCAGTACAACAACATGTGCTATGGCGAGAACGAGGCGTCCCTGCCAGAGGGATGGCAGCCGCTGCACGTGCAGATGGGCTTCAAGCCGAGCGAGAACGTCATCACGGTAGGGACGGGCTGGAGCGCCATCGCGAGCGTGGGAGCGAGCCAGAGCATCTATCCGACCCACTACCTGATGCGCGATTACATGAGTTCGTTCTGCGCATCGGGCTCATCCGCGACCGTCGTGATCGACCCAACCGTGGCCGGGCTGCTGAAGGACACGCACGGGTTCCAGACGAAGGAGCAGTTGAGCGAGTGGTTCTCGCAGAACATACAGAAGACCGCCGGATCGTATTGGGGCAACGGCGTGATTCAGAGCACGGCAGTTCCGCTGGCGCTGCAGGGCCTCGAGCCTTACGCGAGCTGGAGGAAGCTGCCGGATGACGCGCTGATCAAGCCGTTCACCAATCCGCGGGCGATCCATGTGATCGTGGCGGGCGGCGGAGTGCAGACCATGTGGTTCGTCACGGACTACGGCATACGCCGGGGCGTGTCGATCGACCAGTGGATGTAGAATAGAGGTGGGTTGGCGGTGTGCACGGGGCGCAGGCGCGCCCCGTGCTTGCGCCGCGAAGGAGCAGACATGAGGGCGCAATTCCTCGGGGTAGCGGCGTTCGTCTTGGGATCGCTGATGCTGATGCCCGCGGGTCTTTCCGCGCAGACTGCGGCGAAAGACTCGCAGCAGAAGGCGGACCACGGCGCTTCGGCGTCCGCCAAGGATGAGTTGCCTTTCCCGAAGGCGCCGCGCATCACAGCTGAGGAAGTGGAGCGGCGGATTAAGAATAAGGAAGACGTGGTGATCGTCGATACCGACGATTCGATCAGCTACGAAGCCGAGCACATCACAGGGGCGGTCAACATTGTCTATGACCCCACCACGGATGCGAGCGCCGAGGACAATACGCTCAGCGCCCTGCCCGGCGACAAGCTGGTCGTGTTCTATTGCAATTGTCCCCACGAAGAAGACAGCGCTCCGATGGTGCTCGAGATGCAGCAGTTGGGCTACGACCTCGCCAAGGTGAAGGCGCTCGAGGGCGGGCTGGTCCGATGGGAACAGCTGCACTATCCGCTGGTCGGCACCGACGTCAGCGTGGCGCAGGAAAAGGGCAACTGAGTCGGGCCCCGCAATTCTCGCCGCAAGCCCACGAGTCATATCGTCAATTCTCTTTTTGAGGCTCCAGGCCCCATTTGATGCCCGCCCACACGCGCTCGTGTAGGAAATACGCAACGGTGGTGTAGATGTTGCTGACAACCATGAAGGCCGCTGCCGTCATAACCTTGCCCGTGAGCAAATAGATCACCAGGAAATCGAGGCAGACGATGATGACGCGATATGTGATGGCTTTCACAACCGAACGCTTTTTGCTCGCATGAGTCTGCATCGTACCTCCGTCGCCGTAGCTCATTTTGCCGCTCGGAACCCTGACGACCATCTAAAGTAAGTAATAGTCGCACAGCCGGTTTTTGTGGAAGTGACTACCTTCGGTTTTTCGCGAATCGCCTAACCAGCCCCGAGAGCATTTCGCCCGCTTGGGGGCTGGGCGGAATTGGGTATAGAATGCCGCCCATCCGATGCTTGACCCTGCCAAGAACGAATTGCTGACCCAGGTGGGCCGCGGCACGCCGATGGGCGAGCTGCTGCGGCGCTACTGGATGCCGATTGCCGGCGTGAGCGAATTCGACAACGAGTCGATCAAGCCAGTGCGGCTGATGGGCGAAGACCTCACGCTGTACAAAGACCTCAACGGAACCTACGGGCTGGTGGGGCGGCACTGCCCGCACCGCTGCGCGGATATGTCGTATGGATTCGTCGAGCAGCGCGGCTTGCGCTGCAACTACCACGGCTGGCTTTTCGATCGCGACGGCCGATGCATGGAGCAACCTTACGAAGACGTGGCGCAGCCGGAAGCGCACTTTCGCGACAAGGTGCGCATCCAGGCCTATCCGGTCGAAGTGAAGGCGGGGCTGATCTGGGCGTACCTCGGGCCGCAGCCGGCGCCGCTGGTTCCGACGTGGGAGCCGTTCACGTGGAAGAACGGCTTCGTGCAAATTGTTTTCGCCGACGTGCCGTGCAACTGGTTCCAGTGCCAGGAAAATTCCGTCGATCCCTTGCACTTCGAGTGGATGCACATGAACTGGAGCGTCCGGCTGAAGGACAAAATAGGGCCTTACTCGCCGCGGCATCTGAAGCTGGCGTTCGAGGAGTTCGATTACGGGATCGTCTACCGGCGGATTCGCGAGGGGATGAGCGAGGACGACCCGATGTGGAAGGTCGGGCGCGTCTGCCTGTGGCCCAACGCGCTTTTCACCGGCGATCATTTCGAGTGGCGCGTCCCGATCGACGACGAGAACACGCTCAGCGTGACGTGGTGCTTCAGCCGCGTGCCGAAGGAGCGCGAGCCGTACGTCCAGGAGCAGATTCCGGCGTGGCGCGGCCCGGTGCGCGAAGCGGAAACGGGCCGGCTGATTTCGAGCCACGTGATGAATCAGGATTTCGTTGCGTGGGTCGGGCAAGGAGCGATCCCCGATCGCACCCAGGAACATCTCGGCACGAGCGATGCGGGCATCATCATGATGCGGCAGCGATTCTTGAAGGATATCGAAGGCATCACGCGCGGCGAGGATCCCAAAGCCGTGGTGCGCGATGCGGAGATCAATCGCTGCATCGGATTGCCGATTGCCGACCGCAAGAATCTCGTCGAAGGAATGACGCTCGAACAGATCGCGAAGCATCCGCTCGCCGGCGGGCAGCTGCGAGACTACATCTTCCAGGCCGGGCAGCCGCCTGACGTGCGCCAAGCTTACGTCGAAGCGATGGGCCTTCCGAAGTGACCTTGATCGCGCTTTTCGGTCGGGCCAGGGATCCCTTATGAGTTCAGTCTTCCTGCTCTGGTATGTTCACGCGCCGGATAGCGCCGATGAAGATGAACTATTGATCGGCGTGTACAGCGCTGAAGAAGAAGCAAGGGCCGCAATCGGGCGCCTCAAGAATAAGCCTGGGTTCGTAGACTCGCAGGACGGATTCCAGATTCATCCCTACGAGATAAATCGCGATCACTGGACGGATGGCTTCGTTCTGGCGGCAGATCAAGAACCAGGATGAGCCACGATTCCAAGGACAAGCCGTACCTGCGGATCGCGACCGAAGAGGCGTTTGCGACGCCGGAATTGCTCGAGCGGTGGCGCGCGCTGCTGCGGGAGGGCCACAACCTCGATCCGGGGTTCGTCGGGCAGTGGGGATATTTTCTGGGGCCGAGCCCGCGGGCGCAGGGGATCGCTGCGCGGATCGCCGATCTGGGCGAGCAGCGGCTGCGAGACATGAACGCGACCGGCATCGCGCGGCAAGTCCTTTCGCTGACGAATCCGGGCGTGCAGATTTTCGACGGGCACACCGCGACGGCGCTGGCGATTTCCTCGAACGATCAACTGGCCGAGGCGATTCGGAAGCATCCGGACCGCTACTCGGGGCTCGCCGCGATTGCGCCGCAGAATCCGGGCGGCGCGGCGAAGGAACTGGAGCGCGCCGTCCGCACGCTCGGACTGAAGGGCGCGATCATCAATTCGCACACGCACAGCGAGTATCTCGACGACCCGAAGTTCTGGGATATTTTCGCCGCGGCGGAATCGCTCGATGTGCCGGTCTATCTGCATCCGAGCACGCCTTCGCGGCACATGTATGCGCCGTTTGCGGAGTGGGGGCTCGAGGGCGCGATCTATGGCTTCGCGGTAGAAACGAGCCTGCACCTGCTGCGGATCATCTTGAGCGGCGTCTTCGACCAATTTCCGAAGCTGCGCATGGTCGTCGGGCATCTCGGCGAGGGACTTCCCTACTGGTTTTTCCGCCTCGATTTCTTTCATCGCGCGAATGTCGCGTCGGGCCGTTACCCGAACGTGAAGAAGCTCAACAAAAAGCCGAGCGATTACTTGAAGGAAAACGTCTGGGTGACGACGAGCGGCATGGCCTGGGAGCCGCCGATTATCTATTGCCAGCAGGTGCTCGGCGTCGATCGCGTCCTGTATGCGATGGATTATCCGTATCAGTTCGTCCCCGAAGAGGTGCGCGTCACGGACGAGCTGCCGATCAGCGATGCGGATAAAAAGAAGCTGTATCAGACGAACGCAGAGGAAGTTTTCGGCCTGCGCGGCTGACTGTCGAAGTCTTCCGAGGCCTTCTCCCTTGGCGTTCCGAACTCCGCATCGCAACACCCGCCGGTGCAAATGGGGTCCTTGGAGGCACCAGCCTCCCGTATCCTTCCCGCAGCACTTGCGTCGATCAGGCCCGGCGCCCTGAACTAAACCTGAACTCGAGGCCAGCTAGCTTTGCTCGCTGCAATCTGTCAATGTCATTGCGACGACGGAAGTCGTCAGCCCCCTCGACGAGGGCCGAACGCTCTTTGAAAACTTGGCAGTTCGAGGAGTACAGGTCGTTCCTGCTTCCCTGACTCCGTGCTTCCCTGCTTGCGTGCTTTCCAGCTTCCCCGCCTCCTGCTTCCTTGCCTCCCTGCTTCGAGTTCTAATCGACACTGCGGCGATTAGAAACGTCCGTAACCTGCTGCAAACAAACGATGGGGGCCACTTCTAATCGACACAGTTACGGCAGGCTTCTACACTCACAAATCGCTCGCAGCGCGATTTCTGGCTATTCCGGGGGCCAGGCGAAATTATCTTCGCCGAGGGCGATGCCGAGCATGCCTTCGACGGGCAACACATCGACTGGGAGGCCGCCGCTCCAGAGCGCGACGCTGAGGAGCAGCTCGCGGCGGCCGCGGAGATCGAAGAGTTCGCGCGCGAGCGAGATTTCGATGATTTTGCTGTACGCCGCCGAGAGCATCGACTCGGGGTGCAGCAGGCAGACGCCGCCCTGCTCGACGATGTAGCCGAGGCGTCCCTGGTCGACGCTGAGCGTGATGCGCGTCTCGCGCGAATCCCACATCGTAAGCCGCAACTGAAATTCCGACATTTCGGCCATGGCCTCGGCGATCGGATCGACCCGCAGGAAAAATTGCTTCGGCGCAAAACCATAAAAGAAATCGCCGAGGACGTACTGGCGGCCATGCATAGCGGAGGTGCGGCGGTCGGTGGCATAGGAACCGGCGCCGAGCCACTCGAAGTAGCTGCTCTCGCGGCCATCGACTTTCACGTCGAGGTAAGCGGAGGGCGGCTCGCGTCGGCCGCGCTCGGGGGCGCGCTTGATCGGATGTGCGAGCGCGTCGGGCACGGGCTCGCCGAGCGCGTTGTAAATCTCGGTGAGATGCTTGCGGTAGAGCGCGTCGAATTCCGCGTCGTTGGCCGAGCCGTGCTCGGGGCCGTACCACCAGTTCCAGTCGCTGCCTTCGGCGGCGAGAATGGCGTCGTAGGCGCGCTTGCCGTGGCCGTCTTCATTGAATTTCACCGGCGGGACGCGCTTGGAAGACAGGCGTGCGGCGCGAGTGGCGGCGTTTTCGTAGGCTTCGCGCGCGTCGCGCAGCAGTTCCCACGCGCGAACGTCTTCGCCGTGGCCGATCCAGACATCAAAATTGGCGTTGATCCACGAGGCGGGGAAAATCCCTTCGAGCCGCGGCTGATCCGGCATCGCCTCGATCGCTTCGCTGACGGTGAGCGCGTTGATTTCGGGATCGCTCTGGATGCGGCGGTAGAACTGGCGGAGAAACTCGCGGCCGTTGCCGGGGTAATACTCCCAGGCGTTTTCGCCGTCGAGAATCACGCTGACGGTGGCGGTGCGGCCGTATGGCTCGCGGTCGCCGATCGCGCGAAGGCGGCGATGAAAATCGTCGGCGGCAGCTTCCGCGCCCATGCGGCTGTAGACGAAGCCGACCAGATCGGAGATGTAATGGTCGCGGAAAAATCCGCTCATGCTTTTCCCGTTGCGCTCGAGGCGCCAGGGACTGTACAGCTCGGGGCCATTTTCCGGATAGCCGGCGGGATCGCGCCAGAATCCGATGTTGCGCGTGCGGCCGAGCACGCCTTCGTCCGTGGCGAACCATTTGAAGCCGAGATCCATAGCGATTTCGAGCGCCTGGTCGGAAACGGACCCTTCCGAGGGCCAGAGGCCCGCCGGCGGCTGGCCGAAAGTGCGCTCGTGGAATTGTCGCGCGCGGAGAAGCTGCTCGCGGGCGTCTTGCGGGTAACGGAAGGGAGGCTGCGGCAGCGGCGTGTGGGGATTCGCTACGCGGGCGATGTCGGTGTCGCACAGGAGCGGGAGAATCGGGTGGTAATACGGAGTCGTCGAGATCTCGATTTGGCCTCGCGCGGCCGCGAGGCGATATTCGGGCAGGACGGCGGCGAGCAACTCATGTTGCTTGTCGAGGAGCACCGCTTTGTCCTCTTCGTCGAAATCGCGGCCCTTTCCCGAGATGGCGCGGACGGCGGGATCCTGCGCCAGATATTCCTCATCCATCCAGGCAAGCTGCGAGAGGACCTGAAGATCGCGCCAGTCGCGGGCACTCCAGTGAGCGACGCACGCCTCGACGCCCGCCGAACGCCACAGCGATTGCAATTCGGCAAAGCGCGGCCAGCGATAGAGGAAGTTGTCGTTGACCTGGAACGCGCGCTCGAGGGCCTCGCGCTTTTCGTCGGGCGTGAGATGTTCGGCGGGCGCGAATGCGATGTCGAACCACGGCTCTTTGAACGTGCCGCTCGCGTATTCTTCGATCTGCTCGGCCAGCAGCGGGACGAAATTGAAGGTGGCGTGAACGCTCGGGAATTCCTCGAGGATCTTCACCATGCCCCAGTAGTCCTTGAGGGCGTGGAGGCGCGTCCAGGGCAGCAGGTAGCTGCAAGTGGCCGGGTCGCGGTATTGAGGCTGGTGCATGTGCCAGAGAATGACGAGATTGACGCGACTCACCTGTCGATTTCCTCCCCGGGCCGTTGGTCGTTGCTACCGCGTTTGGAACTTCAGGGGCTGAAGCCCTTCCGATTTTCGCTCTACGTAAACTGGAAGCCACGACCTACAAACACTCTCCAAGCGACAAGCACAGCACGTGCCATTTGCTTCTTCTTCGTTGGGCGTATCTCAATGTTAGAATGACGCCGCGCTCGCTATGCGCCTGATCGATCGATACATCTGCCGCGAAGTAGTGTCCCATGCCCTGCTGGGCCTCGTCGTCTTCACTTTCGTATTTTTTGTGCCGCGGCTCGTGCAACTGATGGACCTTGTGGTGCGCCACTCGGGCAGCCCAGGGGCCATAACGCTGTTGTTTTTGTGCACCCTGCCGCCCGCGCTGGCGTTCACCTTGCCGATGGCGGTGCTCGTCGGCGTGCTCATCGGGCTTGGCCGGATGTCCGCCGACAGCGAAATCGTGGCGCTGCACGCCGCCGGTGTAAGCCTCCGCCGGCTCCTGCTGCCGATCGGATTCGTGGCGCTGGTCGGAACCTGCATCACGCTGGCCACGACATTCTGGCTAAGTCCGGCTTCCCTGCGGACTCTGCGCAACCTGGAAAACAAGCTCCTCGCATCTCAAGCGTCGTTTTCGATCCAGCCGCGGGTCTTCGACGAGCGATTTCCGCACGTCGTATTATACGTGCAAGACGTGGAAGCCGCTGCAACGCGATGGAAGGGGGTCTTTCTGGCGACGTCGGGCGCAGTCGGCTTTCGGACGGCCGGTGATTCGTGGCCTGGGTCGAATGAAACCGCGGTGACGACCGCCGAGAATGCCTTCATCATGAACGGAACGTCGGCTGGCCAGATCGAGCTGCATCTCGGCCTCGGCAGCACCCATGAATACGATCCGCGCGATCCGAACCGGTACAACGTGACGACCTTCGGCGAGAACGACATTCCCGTCGATATTTCCGCCGCAACCACCGCCGCGCGAAACACGCCGCTCTCGACGGCCGAGCGTCCCACGACCGCGCTGCTGACCGACAACGGACCGAACTGGCGCAATAGCCGCATCGAGTTTCAGCGCCGCATCGCTGTCCCCGCCGCGTGCCTGATCTTCGCGCTTTTGGGCGTGCCCATCGGCGTGCGTCCTCGCCGTGGAGGCCGCGCCGCGGGGCTGATCCTCGCGCTCATCCTGATTGGCGGCTACTACTTCATCTTCGTGTACGGGATTCACATGGCCGAGCTCGGGCGCGTGAGTCCTTGGCTGGGGGTGTGGGCCGCCGATATTGTGGCGGCCGCGGTCGGGCTGTTTTTCCTAGGCCGCATCGAAAATGTGCGCAAACCAAACCCGATCATCACATGGGCCGAATCGCTCTGGTTACGGCGCGCGCGAAAGAGTCACGCCGCGAACGGGAATGGAAATGGGCAGCTCGCGCCGTCGTCCGCTGCGGCGGCTGGCGCGGTTGCGGCAACGCCCATTTCGAATGGGCCGATCGCGCTCGCGTCCGCCGCCGTGGCGGCCCGCATCGAGAGACAAACCCGCGTCAGCAGCACAATGGCGTTTCCGATGCTCGTCGATTTCTATCTCTTCGAGCAGTTTTCTTATTACGTGCTGGTGCTGCTGGTTGGGTTCGTGTTGATCTTCGACGCGTTCACGCTCTTCGATTTGCTGGGCGATATCACGCGCAATCATATCTCGGTGCTCACGGTGCTGAACTATTTTCGCTATCTCGTGCCGCTGATGGTCTACGAGCTTGCGCCGCTGGCGACGCTGGTGGCGACGCTCGTGACGCTCGCGATCCTGGCGAAAAACAACGAGGTGATTGCGCTCAAGGCCAGCGGCATCAGCATGTACCGGCTCGTGTTGCCGCTGCTGCTCTGCTCGTGTCTCGTCGCGGGCGGGATGTTTCTGCTCGACGATACGTTTCTGCCCTACGCCAACCAGCGGCAGGACGCGTTGCGCGATCAGATCAAGGGCAAGCCCGCGCAGACGTACCTCGAGCCGGCGCGGCAGTGGATTTTCGGCGAGCACTCGAAAATCTACAATTACGAACTCTTCGATCCCGACCGGCAGCTTTTCGGCGGCTTGAACGTATTCGAGCTCGATCCGGCGACGTTTCAGATTCGCCGCCGCATCTACGCGACACGCGCCACGTGGGAGCCGAGCGAAAACGTATGGGTGCTGACCGGCGGATGGGTGCGCGACTTCGACGCCGACGGCCACGTCGTGCGCTACGAGCCCTTCACCGCGACGTCGCTGCCCGAATTGACCGAACCGCCCGGCTACTTCCGGCGCGAGGTGCGCCAGTATTACCAGATGAACTGGCGGCAGCTCGGCCAGTACATCGCGAGCCTGCGCCAGGCCGGCTTCGATACCGCGCGGCTCTCGGTGCAGTGGCAGAAGAAATTCGCGTTCCCGCTGATCGCGGCGATTATTGTGTTCTTGAGCGCGCCATTTGCGTTCCTTACGGGGACGCGCGGGGCGATTGGCGGGCTGGCGGTCGCGGTCGGAATCGGCGTGGTGTATTGGGCGACCTCCGCGTTGTTTGAGGCGATGGGATCGGTGGGGCAGTTGCCACCGCTACTCGCCGGGTGGGCGCCCGACGCAATTTTCGGTTTCCTCGGCGTGTATTTCTTTTTGAAGATGCCCACCTGAGACGTGCCCCATCACATGGCAGCATCCGCCAATCGAGCGGCTGCGCCACTTCTCTTGCACGCGTTTCGCTAGGCGAAGAGACCGGTCTGAAGAACCCCACCCTACGTTGAAACCTCAGTCCTTCACGCGCCGTAAGAAGGCCGACGAGGCGCCGGCGTACGCTACTTCTTCTTCCTTTTCTTTTCCTCGATTACAGCCTGGGCTGCGGCCAAGCGGCTGATGGGCACGCGGAAGGGCGACGCGCTCACGTAGTTCATGCCGACCTGGTGGCAGAATTTCACGCTTTCGCCGTCGCCGCCGTGTTCGCCGCAAATTCCGATCTTGAGCTTGGGGCGCGTTTCGCGTCCTTTGGTGATGGCCCACTTGATCAGCAGGCCGACGCCCTCGGTGTCGAGCGACTGGAACGGATCGTCCTTGAAGATAGCCGCTTTGCTTTGGTCGACGTATTCCGGCAGGAAGCGGCCGGCATCGTCGCGTGAGAGGCCCATCGTGGTTTGCGTAAGGTCGTTCGTGCCGAAGGAGAAGAATTCGGCAACCTCCGCGATCTGATCCGCGAGCAATGCCGCGCGCGGAAGCTCGATCATGGTGCCAACAAGATATTCAAGTTTCACTTTAGACTGCGAAATGATCTCTTCAGCGACGCGGCGCGTGGCGACTTCGAGAATTTTCAGCTCTTTTTTGTCGAGCACGAGCGGATGCATGATTTCAGGTAACACTTTAATGCCGCGTTTCTTGCAGTCGATCGCGGCTTCGATGATCGCGCGGACCTGCATCTCGAGAATTTCCGGGAACGTGATCGAGAGGCGGCAGCCCCGGTGGCCGAGCATGGGGTTTGCTTCGTGCAGCTGCTCGACGCGACGCGCGACCGTTTCGGGCGAGATGCCGATCCGCTTTGCCAGCTCGGCTTGCTTGTCGGCGTCGTGCGGAACGAATTCGTGCAGCGGCGGATCGATCAGGCGGATCGTGACCGGGAATCCATCCATCGCCTCGAAGATGCCGATGAAATCGCGGCGCTGGAACGGCAGCAGCTTCGCGAGCGCCTTGCGGCGAGCCTCGGGATCGTCCGCGAGAATCATTTCCTGAATGGCCTGCTGGCGCTCGATGCTCTTCTCAGGATGCTCGAAATCCTTGAAGAACATGTGCTCGGTGCGGCAGAGCCCGATGCCTTCGGCGCCCATCTCGCGGGCGGCGCGAGCGTCGTGGGGCGTATCCGCGTTGGTGCGCACGCCGAGCTTTCGCACTTTATCCGCCCATTTCATCAATGTTTCATAGGCTTTCGGGGGCTCGGGGCGCACGAGCGCGATCTCGCCCGTGTAGACGGAGCCGTCGCCGCCATCGAGCGTGATCCATTCGCCTTCGCTGACCACGCGGCCGTTGACGCTCATCTTTTTCGTGGCGGCGTCGATATCGAGTTTTTCGGCGCCGACGATGCAGCACTTGCCCCAACCGCGCGCGACCACCGCCGCGTGACTGGTCTTACCGCCCGTCGCGGTGAGGATGCCCTGCGCGACGTACATGCCGCCGACGTCCTCGGGGCTCGTCTCGCGGCGAATCAGAATCACCTTTTCGCCGCGCGCCGCCCATTCTTCAGCTTCGTGCGCGGTGAAGACGGCTTTGCCGACCGCCGCGCCTGGCACCGCGTTGATTCCTTCCACGAGTTTTCGGCTGGCCAATTCAGACCGCTGAATCTTCACATCGAGGACCGGGTAGAAGAGGCGCTCGATATCTTCGGACTTCACGCGTTCAAGTGCTTCTTCAACTTTGATCAGCTTCTCGTTGGCCATGTCGACGGCGATTCGGAAAGTTGCCGCAGGCGATCGCTTGCCCGTGCGCGTCTGCAGCATGTAGAGCTTGCCGCGCTCGACGGTGAATTCCATGTCCTGCATGTCGCGATAATGCTTCTCGAGTTTCGCGCGGACTTTCTCGAGCTGCTGATACACTTTGGGCATGAGCTTCTTGAGCTCGCTCAGGTGCAGCGGCGTGCGGATTCCGGCGACCACGTCCTCTCCCTGCGCGTTCAGGAGGAAATCGCCGAAGAACGTTTTCTCGCCGGTCGAAGGATCGCGCGTGAAGCAGACGCCCGTGCCGGAATCTTCGCCCGTATTGCCGAAAACCATCTGCACCACGTTGACGGCCGTGCCGAGCAAACCCGTGATTTTCTCGACGCGGCGGTAGGTGACCGCCTTTTCGCCCATCCAGGATTCGAACACCGCGCCGATCGCGCCCCACAGCTGCTCGATCGGATCCTGCGGGAAATCCTTGCCGGTCTTTTCCTTGAAGTAGCTCTTATAATCACCGACAAGCTGGCGCCAACCCTCGGCCGTGACCTGCGTATCGTCCTTCACGCCCTGCGATTCCTTCATTTTGCGCAGGCGCGCTTCGAGATCGTCCTTGGGCAGGCCGATCACGACGCTCGAATACATCTGAACGAAGCGGCGATAGGCGTCCCACGCAAAGCGGTCGTTTTTCGTGGCTTTCGCGAGGCCTTCGACGGATTTATCGTTGAGGCCAAGATTGAGAATCGTCTCCATCATGCCTGGCATCGAGCGCGCCGAGCCGGAGCGGACGCTGACGAGCAGCGGATCCTTCGCGTCGCCGAGCTTCTTTTTGGTGAGCTTTTCGAGACGCGCGACATTCTTGACGACTTCCCCGCGCAGCTCTTTCGGATATTTATGGTCGTGCTTGAGGTAGGAATCGCACGCCTCCGTGGTGATCGTGAAGCCCGCTGGCACCGGCAGGCCGATGCGCGTCATTTCGGCGAGCCCGGCGCCCTTGCCGCCGAGCAGGTCTCGCATGTCGCCTGTGCCTTCCGCTTTCCCAGCTCCGAAAAAATAGACGTATTTCATGTCGCTCCTCAGATACAGCGGATGTCAGTTTCAGTCCCGATTTCGGTTGAGTTTCGTCGGCGCGCCCACAACTAAAGAGTCACTTCAGGCGCGCGAGTTATGCATGAACTGTTACTTGAGCCGGCTCTTTGGAATCTTCCGCGCCCAATTCGGAAAAATCGGCGATGGTCGAGAATTCCTTTAACAATGTGCCAAGCAGAGCGATGCGATTGCGGCGGATTTCTTCGTCTTCAGCCATCACTAGAACTTTATCGAAGAAGTGATCAACCGCCGGGCGCAGCTCAGAAATTTTCTCAAGTGCTACTCGATATTTCTTTTCCTTCTTGCGGCTAGCTGCTTCGTTGCCGATTCGCTGCGCAGCCGTGTAGAGCTGGAGCTCAGCCGCTTCCTTCAATAGATCGGGACGCACGGTGCCTTGCCCTTTGTCGCCCTTCCCCGCTGACTTTTCAAGGATATTGCGAATGCGCTTGAAGCTCGCCGCGAGCGGCGCGAAGTTTTTCGTGTTGCGGATCGCTCGCAGTGCGGCGATGCGCTCGACCGCGTCGACCAAGTCGTCCGCACCCGCAGAGAAGGCGGCGTTGATTTCGTCATAGGCGAACCCATGGCGCTCGCGAAGGATGTAACGGGCGCGCTCAAGGAGGAATTCGAGCACCTGCTGCTCGACCTCCGGCGATGCCGGAATCTTTGGCGCATGCTCGCGCAGCGCGATCGTGGCGGCCGAGATCGTCGCCGAGAGCGAGATGGGCAGCTTCTTCTCGAGGATGATCTTCACGATGCCGAGAGCGGCGCGGCGCAAGGCAAAAGGATCGCTTGAACCTGTGGGGATCGCGCCGACCGCAAAACAAGCGACGAGAGAATCGAGTTTATCCGCGAGCGCGACGGCGCAGCCCGCCAGGTTGCGCGGGATGGGATCGTCGAGACCGAGCGGCTTGTAATGATCGTAGACCGCCCACGCGATTTCATCGGGCTCACCCTGCGCGCTGGCGTAGAGCCCGCCGACGATTCCCTGAAGCTCCGGAAATTCGCCGACCATTTCCGTGACGAGATCGCATTTCGCGAGTTCGGCCGCGCGATCGGAACCCGCCACATCGGCATGCGCCACGCCGCTTGAGAACCACTGCTCGGCAAGCCAGCGTGCGAGCCAGCGGATGCGTTCGACTTTATCGCCGTAACTGCCGAGGCGGCGCTCGTAGGTGACGGCCGCGAGCTTTGGCAAGTAGGCGTCGAGTGAAATGCGCTGGTCGGTCTTCCAGAAGAATTGCGCGTCGGCAAAGCGTGCCCGCAGCACGCGCTCGTGCCCCGCGCGGACAAGGCCTTTCGGATCGCGCGGTAAATTGATGACAGCCAGGAAATGCGGCGCGAGTTCTCCGGCGCGATTTTCGACGCCGAAATATTTCTGATGGCCGCGCATCACGGTGAGCAGAATTTCCTCGGGCAGGTCGAGGAAGGACGGCTCGAAGCTGCCGAGAATCACGCTCGGGTATTCGTTCAAATAGGTTACGAGATCGAGAAGGACCGCGTCCGCGTGCGTGTGTAAGCCTTTGCGCGCGGTGAGCGAATGAATTTCGCCCTCGATCTTCTTGCGGCGCTCCTCAGGCCGGCACAGGACGAAATTTTTCTTCAGCTTCGACTCGTACTCACCAGGGCGGGCCAGCGGAATGATGCGCTTCCCGAGAAAGCGGTGGCCGTCGGACGCGCGCCCCGAGCGAACCTCGGCAAACGAGAATGGAATAACCTTATTATCGAGGAGCGCGACGATCCAGCGAATCGGGCGGATGAAGCGCGGGCTATCGGCGCCGGTCCAATACATGGAGCGCGGCCACCCGATTTCGCGGATCACCTCTGGCAACGCCCTCGCAAGAATCTCCGTGGCCGGCCGCCCGTACTCGGTCTGCTTTACCGCGAGGTATTCGCCCTTTGGCGTGCTGATGGTCGAGAGCTTCGAGAGCGGGACACCCTGCTTTTCCGCGAAGCTGAGGGCCGCGCGCGTTGGCTCGCCTGCAGCATCGAATGCGACGGATTTTGGCGGCCCGGTGATCTCGCGCGTCACATCTTCTTGTTTTACTCGAAGTCCCCGCACGATTGCGGCAAGCCTTCGCGGCGCGCCGAAAACTTGAATTGCATCTTCAACTGTCGGCCCGTCGACCAAACGGTGCGCCGACAATTGCTTCGCAAGTATCGCTTTAAGTTCCTGCGCCGCCTTCGGGATCATACTGGCGGGAATCTCTTCACAGCCAATTTCGAAAAGCAGGTCGGCGCGCAGATTTTCATCCTTCACTTTCGCTGCGGCGCTCTTCGGTCTGGGCTTCAAGTTTCGCTTCATCCCGTCACTCCCGCCAGCGAGGCGACGATCGCACCGCCTTCGACCATCGCGCGCTGGTCGAGCCATGCGCGCGCCACTTGCGTCGCGAGCTTGCGCACGCGCCCGATCATCCCGGCGCGCTCGGTGACGGAAATCGCGCCGCGCGCATCGAGGACGTTGAACAGGTGCGAGCACTTCAGCGTCAAATCGTAGGCTTGGAGGATCGGGAACCGGCGAACCTTTTCGCCCTTGATCTTTGCGTACTCGGCGAGCAGCCGTGCGGCCTCCGCTTCGACCAGATCGAACTGCTCGCGCGTCGAGACGGCGTCCGCATGGTCAAAGCTGTAGGCCGAAAACTGTTCTTCTTCCGCGAGCCGCACTTCGCGATAGCTCACCGTGTCGGACCACATCACGTCGTAGACATTCTCGACATCCTGCAGATACGCGGCGATGCGATCGAGTCCGTAGGTGAGCTCGACGGAAATCGGATCGAGGTCGACTCCGCCGCACTGCTGGAAATAGGTGAACTGCGTGATCTCGAGCCCGTCGAGCAGCACCTGCCAGCCGATGCCCCACGCGCCGAGCGTGGGCGATTCCCAGTTGTCTTCCTCAAAGCGGACATCGTGCTCCTTGAGATTGATGCCGACGGCGGCCAGACTTTCAAGATATAGGTCCTGAATATCGGCGGGCGAAGGCTTGAGTATCACCTGAAGCTGCGTGTGTTTGTAGAGGCGATTGGGATTTTCGCCGTAGCGGCCATCGGCGGGGCGGCGGCTCGGCTGTGCGTAGACCACGCGGTACGGTTTCGGCCCGAGCACGCGGAGGAATGTTTCCGGGTGCATCGTGCCGGCGCCGACTTCGACGTCATAGGGCTGCTGCAGGATGCAGTCGCGGCTCGTCCAGTATCGTTCGAGTTTGAATAGAAGGTCCTGGAACGTGAGACCCTTGCGCGTGGCGGGCTTGCGAATTTTATCTCTTGCGGCTTGCACGGAATTCTTCAAGCGGGTGACTCCAGAAGTTCTCTTGATGTGAGCTTGCGATCGATTTGGTTTTCGATTACGTCGAGCATGGCCTCGGTCAATTCTCGCATGACGCGCGGCGGAGCGCCGTTTGAATCTGCGCCGTCGCTCAAGCGGTCAAGGCGATCGGTAAGCATCTTGCGCGCGAGCGAAACGGCAGCCGGGGAAAGTGTGCGCATGCCCGGCATGCGGCACTTTCCACAAACGACCGCTGACGCGCTCGCCGAAAAATAAGCCGCTTCGCCGCCCGTCAATTCCTTGCCGCAGCGCCCGCAGCGATCGAGTGAAGGCAGCCAGCCGCCAAGCTTGACGGTCCACAGCGCGAAATAGGCCAGCGGTAACTCGGGCTTTCGCGAATGTTTCACGGCCTGCGCGGAAAGGAGGAGCAGGCGAAAGTTCGCGTCGTTGGCTTCGCGCTCAGGCAGAACGGCTTCGGTGATTTCCGAGAAAAGCGCGAGGACGATGCTCGATGCGTAGTCGCCGAAAGCGTCGAGAAAGGATTCGATCATCTCGCACTGGCTGATGCGCACCAGATCGCGCGTCTCCTTTTCGAAAAACCAGATACGGATATGCGAGAGGCGTTCGAGGGTCGAGCCGAAACGGCTCTTTGTCCGACGCGCTCCGGCGGCGGTGCCGCGGACGCGTCCCATGGCGCGCGTGAGGAAGCTTACCAGGCGGTCCGCTTCGCCGAGCGGGTAGCTGCGCAGCACGATGGCTTCGGATTCATGAAGTGGCATGTGAAGTGTCGGCTCGCCGACGGACGGGTGGGCTGCCCCCGCGCGTTTTGCCCGTGTGATTCGCGTGTTGAATGAACGACCTCATTGGGGCCGGAACAGTCCGCGTGAGCCGCATGCACCGGAAGAAAATTTTTATCACAGCCACGCATGCCGCGCAATTGCTAAACGGCGCTGCGCCCGGATCTAACGACAGGAATGCAAGAATCCTCGATCGCTTCGCTTGAAAATCCCGCGCGCTCGGATAGAGTGTTTTCATGGTGGGTGCGTCCGGATCATCGAAGGCCGTCGATGTGGTGGGCGTCGGGATCAATGCGACCGACACGATCATCCGGCTGCCACGCTTCCCTACGCTTGATTCCAAGGTCGAGATCATTTCGTCGCAGATGATGCCGGGCGGACAAGTCGCGAGCGCCATGGTCGCGTGCAGCCGCTGGGGACTGCGCGCCCGGTATGTGGGGAAAATCGGAGAGGACGCCGCCGCGCAGCTTCAGATCGACGAAATGGAAAAAGAAGGCGTGGACGCGCACTGGATCACGGCGCGAGGATGTGAAAGCCAGTCAGCGTTTATTCTCGTAGACGAATCCTCGGGCGAGCGCACGGTTCTGTGGAAGCGTGATTCAAGTATCGCTTTAAGTCCCGGCGATCTCAAACGCGAGTGGATTTGGGATGCGGGCATCCTGCTGATCGATGGACATGACACCGAGGCGTCGGCGACAGCTGCTGGATGGGCAGAGCAAGAAGGACTTGAAGTCGTCGGCGATTTCGACAATCGCTATCCGGGAGTTGAAGCGGTTCTTGAGCTGACCGACTTTCCCGTCACATCGAGAAATTTCCCTGAGGGACTGACGGGTGAGAAGGATTTGTTGAAGTCTTTGCCTGCCATTTTCGGGCGATTCAAGTGCCGCTTGATGGCCGCAACGCTTGGGCGGCTCGGCGTGCTTGCATGGGACGGCGCACGATTCATGCTCTGCCCCGGCTTTCGCGTGGGTGCGGTCGATACGACCGGCGCCGGCGATGTTTTCCATGGCGCGTTCGTTTACGGCCTCGCGCGCAAAATGCCCACTGAAGAAACGCTTGAATTTGCCTGCGCGGCAGCTGCGCTCAATTGCACGGCTCCGGGCGCGCGCGGCAATATCGCACCGCTCGCCGAAATCGAAAAACTGCGCCGCACGGGGGCGCGCTCCGAAATGGCGTACTCGGCGGAGCAGCTCGATGAAGCCGCGCGAGACGCTCGCGGCTCCCGCGCGGGGGCGCGGCAATGATTCCGCTGAAAGACATGACGCCGCGGCGGTCGTTCCCCGTAATGACGCTCATTCTCATCGGGATCAACGTCGCGGTCTTCGTTCATCAGATTACCTTGCCGGGGCCTGCGGGCGACGCCTTCATCAATACCTACGGCCTCGTGCCGGCAAAACTCAGCATGGCGCTGGCCGGGCGGCATTACACGCTCGAGCAGGCGCTCGTGCCGTTCTTCACCTGCATGTTTCTGCACGGCGGCTTTCTGCACATCATCGGCAACATGTGGTTTCTCTGGATTTTCGGCGCGAATGTAGAGGATCGGATGGGTCCTCTGCCCTATTTGGTCTTTTATTTGATTTGCGGCAGCGGCTCGGGGATTTCGGAGGTCGCGTTTTCCTGGGGCTCGCACATTCCTTCGATCGGCGCGAGCGGCGCGATTTCGGGCGTGCTGGGCGCGTACATCATTCTCTTCCCGAAGTCGCGGATCCTTACGCTCGTGCCGTTGCTGATCATCTGGTTCTTGTGGAAGGTCCCTGCGGTCATCTTCATCGGGCTGTGGTTCCTGATGCAGTTCGTGAGCGGGGTAGCCACGCTGCACTCTGTGGACAACGGTGGCGTGGCATGGTGGGCGCACGTTGGAGGATTTCTGCTCGGCATGCTCCTGGTGAATGCCTTCGCTACCCGATCGCAGCGCCCCACTTATTACTATTCGCAGTGAGGTCCGGAGCGCTTTCAGTTAACGATTGAAGTGACGCTTGACGTTCGCGGATTTCGTCGGCCTGCCGACAACTCGAGTTCCGGTTTACGTTTTAGGCCCTCCGTCGCGCCCTTTCAAATGGCGCGACAAGCATGAGGTAAAACCCGAGCGCTGAACTCTCGTATGAAAATGCGCGGCGTGTGACGTGGATCACACTCCATCAGTCCGCATTTTTTCGACATAACACGCGCGCGAGTGCTGCCGCGGAAGCGGAGATTGTGTTAAGGTAATTGGCTTCGTTGAGGCGCGCTGCAATCCGCGATTCTCATCCGTGGGGCGCCTTGGGGGGAAACTAATCGATGAAGAGTTCATACAGCGGCGTGGCGGTCCCGAAGGACGGCCAGGCAATCGAGTACAGTGGCGGCGCGTTTCACGTGCCCGACCGGCCGATCATCCCGTTCATTGAGGGCGACGGCACCGGGCGCGACATCTGGAAAGCGTCGCGGCGCGTTTTCGATGCGGCGGTCGAGAAAGTGTTTGGCGGGAAGCGCAAAATCGCGTGGCTTGAAATCTACGCCGGCGAAAAGTCGTTCAATCAGTTCAAAGACTGGCTGCCACCGGATTCCGTCGACGCGATTCGCGATTTCCGCGTCGCGATCAAGGGCCCGCTCACCACGCCCGTCGGCGGCGGCATCCGCTCGCTCAACGTGACGCTGCGCCAACTGCTCGACCTTTACGCCTGCGTCCGCCCCGTTCGCTATTTCGAAGGCGTACCCTCGCCCGTGCTGCACCCCGAGCGCATGAACATCGTGATCTTCCGCGAGAATACGGAAGATGTCTACGCCGGAATCGAGTGGAAGTCCGGCACGCCCGAGGTGAAAAAACTCGCCGACTTCATCAACAACGAGATGCTGAAGGGCACCGGCAAACGCCTGCCCGATAACGCCGGCATCGGCATCAAGCCGATCTCACCGCAGAATACGAAGCGCCTGGTGCGCCGTGCGATCCAGCACGCGCTCGAGAAAAAGCGCCGCACCGTCACGCTGGTGCACAAGGGCAACATTATGAAGTTCACCGAAGGCGCGTTTCGCGATTGGGGCTACGAGCTGGCCGTCGAGGAATTTCGCCAGCAGATCGTCACCGAGCGCGAGAGCTGGATTCTCGACAACAAGGACCGCGACGGCAGCATCTCTATCGAGAAAAATGCCGAGTTGATCGAGCCGGGCCTCGATCAGGCCACCGAAGACTTCAAGAAAAAGATCTACGCCGAGGTGAAGCAGACGCTCGATTCGATCTATGCGTCGCACGGCCGCGGCCAGTGGAAGCAGAAGGTGCTGGTCAACGACCGCATCGCGGATTCGATCTTCCAGCAGGTGCTGACGCGCGCGGACGAATACCAGGTGCTCGCGACTCCGAACCTGAATGGCGACTATATCTCGGACGCGTGTGCGGCGCAGGTCGGCGGCCTCGGCATGGCGCCCGGCGCGAATATCGGCGACGGCTACGGCTGCTTCGAGGCAACGCATGGCACGGCGCCGAAATATGCCGATAAAGACGTGATCAACCCGAGCTCGGTGATCCTTTCGGGCGTGATGATGTTCGAATTCATGGGCTGGGATGAGGTTGGACAGCTGATCGAGGCGGGGATCGAGCGCACGATCCAGCAGAAGCGCGTCACCTACGATCTCGAGCGCCTGATGCCTGGGGCTACCAAGGTCAGCACCACCGACTTTGCCACGTCGATCATCGAAAATATGCAGGCCCCCGCGTCCGTGGGCCGCTGAGACAGCGGACATCAATATCCACCGCAGAGAGCGCAGAGAAATAGCCGGGTATTCTCCGTGTCCTCTGCGCCTCTGCGGTGAATCCAAGGAGTCTTACGAATGCGAAAGAAAGTGACGGTGGTAGGCGGCGGATTTGTCGGCTCGACGACAGCTCAACGGATACATGATGCCGGGCTGGCGGATGTAGTTCTTACAGATATTCTCGAAGGGGTGCCGGCAGGCAAGGCGCTCGACATGGCAGAGTCCGGGCCGATCCTCGGCTCCGATGCGCAGGCCGCCGGCATCTCGACCGCTACCGGAAATTACGATGAAACGGCCAATAGCGACATCATCGTGATCACGGCCGGCTTCCCTCGCAAGCCCGGGATGAGCCGCGACGACCTGCTGAAAGCCAATTACGACGTAATTAAAGCAGTGGTTGAAGCTGTTGTTAAGCTATCGCCGAATGCAATTCTGATCGTCATCACGAATCCGCTCGACGCGATGGCGCAGGCCGCATTCAAGGTGAGCGGCTTCCCGAAGCATCGCGTGCTCGGCATGGCCGGCGTTCTCGACTCGGCGCGCATGAGTACGTTTGTAGCGCGCGAATTGAATGTATCGGTTGAGAATGTCCACTCGTTCGTTCTCGGCGGTCATGGCGACGATATGGTGCCGCTCGCGCGCTACTCGACTGTCGCGGGCATTCCCCTCCCCGAATTGATATCGAAAGAAAAGCTTGAAGCCATCATCGTCCGCACGCGCAAGGGCGGAGCGGAAATTGTCAACCTGCTGAAGACGGGCTCGGCCTACTACGCGCCGTCGGCCGCTGCGGCCGAAATGGTCGAGGCAATCTTAAAGGACAAGAAGAAGATTCTCCCCTGCGCGGTCTACCTCGAGGGCGAATACGGCATCAAGGGTCTCTTCGTCGGCGTGCCGGTCAAGCTAGGCGCGAAGGGCGTCGAGCAAATCATCGAGATCAAGCTGACGCCAGAGGAAAAGGCCGCCCTCGATAAATCGTCGGCCTCGGTCCGCGAGCTTGTAAACGTCCTCGGAATCTAAGAGAACTGCCTCACCGCAGAGACGCAGAGGACGCGGAGAATGCCAGGCTTTTCTCTGCGCTCTCTGCGTCTCTGCGGTGAATCTTGCTTTTGGTTTTCACACCGAAAATTTCTGCGCCAGCGGGAAGCGCCGGCCTACGCTGAAGGCTTTCGACGTCACCTTCAGCCCGGGCGGGGCCTGCTTGCGCTTGTACTCGTTGCGATCAACCTGCAGCGCGACTGCACGGACCAATTCGATTGAAAATCCATAGTCTGCCGCGATCTCACTCGGCGAGCGCAGCTCCTCGACGTATGCCTTCAGTATCTTGTCGAGGACGTCGTAGGGCGGCAGGCTGTCTTGGTCGGTCTGATTCGCGCGCAACTCGGCTGAGGGCGCTTTGATGAACACGCCCTCCGGAATCCGCCGCCGCTCGCGATTGGCAAAGCGCGCGAGTTCATAGACCATCGTCTTCGGTACGTCCGAGATCACAGCGAGGCCGCCGGCCATATCGCCGTAGAGCGTGCAATACCCGACGGCCATCTCGGACTTGTTTCCCGTGCTCAGCACGAGCGAGCCGAACTTATTCGATAGCGCCATCAGGAGATTGCCGCGGATGCGCGCCTGCAAATTCTCCTCGGTCGCATCTTCGGCCCGCCCGGCGAATGCCGCGTCGAGCGTCTTGCGGTAGCTGCGAAACTCGTCGTTGATGCCCATAGTCAGCAGGCGGATGCCGAGATTCTCCGCGAGCGCCCTGGCGTCGCGCAGGCTGCCCTCGGACGAGTACGGCCCCGGCATCGCCACGCCTGTGACGTTCTCGGGGCCCAGTGCGTCCACCGCAATCGCGGCCACTAGCGACGAATCGATGCCGCCGCTCAGCCCGATCACCACCTGCTTGAATCCGCATTTGCGGACGTAATCGCGCGTGCCGAGCGCGAGCGCGCGATAGACGGCCTCGATTTCCTCGCCGATCCGCGGCCGGATATCGCCTTCGCCCGTCACCGTGTCGAAAAAGACGAGATCCTCGTCGAACGATTTCGCGAGCGCGGCGATCCGCCCATCGCCCATGAAAGCGACGCTCGACCCGTCGAACACGAGGCTGTCGTTGCCGCCCACCTGGTTCACGTAAACGAAAGGCAGCCGGTGCTGGCGCGCCGTCGCGCGCAGCATCTCAAGCCGGAAGGCGCGCTTGTCGAAGGTATACGGCGATGACGAAATATTCAGCAGCAGCGTGCTTCCCTTCCCGGCCAGCTCCGCCACGGGATCGCGTTCGTAGAGCTGCTTGACCCAGAAATTTTTGTCGTTCCAGCAATCCTCGCAGATGGTGATGCCCAGCGAATCGGCGCCCATCGCGAACACATGCTGCGTGTGTGCGGGCTGAAAATACCGGCTTTCGTCGAAGACGTCGTAGGTAGGCAGCAGCATCTTGCGCTGCTCGAAAAGAATTTCACCGCCGGCGATCAGCGCGGCGGAATTGGCGACGGGCTTTCCGGTGTTGTCCTGCGCCTTGCCGACGAAGCCGACAAGCGACGGCAGCGGAACCTGCTCGGCGAGGCAGCCGAGTTCTTTCTGATTGCGCTCGGCGAAAGATGGCCGCTCGATCAGGTCCTGCGGCGGGTAGCCGCACAGGCACAGCTCCGAAAAGACGGCCATATCCGCGCCGCCCGCCTTCGCCATCCGCGCCATATCCATGATGCGCGCGCGATTGCCTTCGAAGTCCCCAACGGTCGGATTGAACTGAGCCAGCGCGATCTTCATGGGAAGCAAACAGCATACGGGGCGCAGCGGGGCTTTTCAATCGGCGAGGGGTCCTCTGGAGAGGTCAAAGTTATCATCGTAGTGAAGAACGCCGGGCGTGCCCCCTGGGAACGCCAATCCCGATTGGCGCTTTGCGCTCCGGTCAAACCAAAACTGCCATTCAGAAGAATGGCGTCCCCGGGGAATGCGGCGCATAAACGAAGCTCCCGAAGCCAGAGACTCCGGGAGCCAGGAAATCAAACGGGCCGGGCCGCGCTTGCGTGCGCAAGCAACGGGTGCGAAGGACCAGGCAGACAGCCTCGCCCGCCAATTAGACCGTGAACGAGCTGCCGCAGCCGCAGGTGCTCTTCACGTTCGGGTTGTTGAACTTGAAGCCCGAACCCTCGAGCGTCTCGATGTAGTCGATCGACACGCCCTCGAGATACATCTCGCTCATCTGGTCGACCAGCACCTTGAGGCCGTCGAATTCGTACACGTTATCGCTGGCCTCGTTGACCTGGTTCTCGAAAGCCATGTGGTAGCTAAAGCCCGAGCAGCCGCCACCGACCACGGCCACGCGCAAGCCCGTGGGTGCGGGGGTCTGCGCCAACAGAATTTCCTTCACCTTCGTCACAGCTACCGGCGTAAGTTGAACCATTCGATCCTCCCAAAGATCGCGCGAAAGGCGATGCCAACGCGCACCAGAATCCCAAAGACATTATATCAGATGCGCGCAACCCCCGCGACGGTTCGTCGAAGAGTCGTTCGTCAGCAACCCCTTTGGATCGCGTCCTTACGCAAGGCCGGATAGTCTTGGCTGCCGCCTGGATTCTCCCTCTACCCCAACCCGAGTGCCGCTCTTCCCGAAGCCTACATCTCGCTTCGAACGGAGAAGAGCGGCGGATTTCAGGAGTGTTCCTAGTTACCCGCGGATTCGTTCCGGGGTGAATGCTTCTCCAGCACGGAAACTAAAAGCCGGCCGGATGAAGGGATGCGTGCTTCGCCGTCGATCACGATTTGCCTTGCCGTGAACTTGTGGCCATATACATCGGCATTGGCGTCGTCATCGGGCCGAAGCGTGGAACCTTCGAGCGAGATGCCTGCAAAGAGACCGCGCGTGCGCGAGTAGCTGAGTATCTCGGCTCGCATATACGCATCGGTATTTGCAGCAGCGTCGCGGCCCACGGGACCTGCCGCGATCGAGGCGTCGCCGCCCAACTTCACTTTGCTGTCGAGAATCGAACTCGCGCCTCGGTCGTTCATTATCAACAGAACGAGGTCGGTCGCTTGTCCGCCGATTTGGAATCCGACGCTGCCGCCTTCCAGCGCGTACATTGCCGGCGCGCCCCACGGGCCTCTGAAATCCTTCCCGGTGCGGCAAACCATCGCTCCGCGGCCGTAGCTTGCGCCAACCACGAACGCCGCCTTGAGAACGGAGGGAAACACAATGACGCACTCGGCCTTTTCGATTACCTGCTGAGGTATGTTGTCGGGCACGTTCATGATTTCGTGCATCACGACGCCCGCATTGTGGAGCCGCTCTTGTTCTTTGTTGTTTGCCGCAAAAAGTGGCGCCGTGGCAACCAGTCCCGCGCAGAGAAGAAGAAGTGATTTACGTATCATCGCTGACCTCCATGATCAGAATTGCGGCTGCGGATGTGTGGCCTCCGGAACCTTTGTGGGAGCGCTTGAAACCACCCCGTGAGTTGGGGAAAGCCGCCGAATGAAAATCATCTTTCGGCTACCCCCAACCGAACACTTCCGTTGAGCTTCTTGCCTCGCGCCGGCAGCTAGATTCGGCCGAGAAGCAGGAGAATGACGATTACGAATAGAATCAGTCCAACTCCTCCGGTCGGTGCATAACCCCAACTTCGGCTGTGCGGCCATCTCGGGAGCACGCCCAGGAGCGCCATCACCAAAACCACGATCAAGATCGTTGCGATCATTGTGCTTTCCTCTCTTCGCCATTCGACAACCGAGGCCTGAATGCAGCTCTTGCCGCCTTCCCAGTACCTCCGGAGTGGCTCGACCCGCGTGCGTCGCAGTCACCCCGGAGAGCGAGATGCGAAAGATGGCTAGAGCACTACGCTGATGGCAATCTGAGCGCCGGGATACGATGGGTTGCACAGGTAATACTCGCCGTTGATGTAATCGACGTAGACGTCGTCGGTGTAATACCAGTCCACCGGCCAGGGTTGAACGAATCCGAACCAATAGCCGCCGTACTGAAAGCGCGAATACCCGTCAACCAGCCTTGGACTGCCGATGCGGAATTCGTGCCCACGGCCAAAATGGGAACGGAAGCGATCGTCAGGTATGCGACCTTCGCCTCGCGCGCTCAGCCGCAGTTCCGGCTGCGAGCGCTGTCTCTGCATTTCGACTGAGGTTCGCTGAACGTGCCCATTTCCGCCCGTGTTACCACGTTCTTCCTGGGTTACCGGCTTGGTCCGCGTCTCCGGTTTGGTAGCCTTGGCCTGTTCCTGGCGTTGCTCGGGCTTTGCTTGGCGTTGTTGCTTTACTGGCTTCGCCTGTTGCTCGTGCGCCGCCTTGCTCTGCGGTTCCTGCTTTGCGGATTTGGTTTCTTGTTTTGGTTCCTGGTTATTCGTCTTCGCCTGTTCCTGTTGTGCAGGCTTGGCCTGTCGCTCTTGCTTGGCGGGCTTGGCTTGTTCTTCGTGTTGCGCAGGCTTGGCGGCTTCGTCGTGGTGGTTGTCCTGCGCGAGGGCGGGAACAGCCGTCCCGAGAAGCAAAAACAGTGTTGCGGTGCTGATGATTCCAAGTACCTTCATGTGTGTTGCCTCCATTGCGGTAATTCTTGCGCCCTTCGCGCCAGTGTTATCGGACTTCGCTCAGGTCCCAACGTGCATGTGGGAGAGCGAATGAAAAAGCCCGAAAATATTGAGAAGCCATAAAACGGTGCAGATCACCACGACTGCATTCAGGATCGACTTGATCGTGCCCTGCATCGGTATGAAGCTGTTCACCAGCCAGAGCAGGACACCGATTACTACGAGAACCAGCAATATTTGAAGTAACGGCATTTCTCTTTCCTTTTCTTCGCAGGGAGACACTCCGACCCGTCCCGGGGCGACGTATCGATTTCTGTTTTGGCCCGGAGAAACTGCTAGTGCCGGTTGGAGTGGGAAAGAACCTGCGACATCCAGTGTTGTTCGAACCGAAGCTTTCGGGCTTGTTTCGCCCCAGTCTTGATTGCTTTACTCACAGGCAGCATCTTAGAGGACCTTACGATTGATATCTGTTCACTTGTGCACACATTCGCGCCCTGATTCGCGCGGCGTGTTACGATACAAACTTCAAAACCATGGCAACCACGGCCCGAAATCGCCGGAAAACTGATGCCAAACTGGCATTCAACGCCCAGGCGTTTCTCGACTCGGCGGGTGTGGCACGTAAGGTTGCGGAGTTCAAGAAAAAGGAAACGATTTTCTCGCAAGGCGACCATGGGAAGGAGGTCCTGTACATTCAAAAGGGTGGCGTCAGGCTGTCGGTCGTTAACGAAACTGGCAAAGAGGCTGTTGTAGGAGTGTTGGGCGCCAATGACTTTTTCGGCGAGGGATGCCTTGCAGGCCAGTCGCTCCGGATCGGCACGGCGACGGCGATTGTGGCGACCACGGCTCTCGTGATCGAAAAGAAGGAAATGATTCGCGTCCTTCACTCCGAGCATGAGTTCTCCGACCGCTTCATCACCTACATGCTTTCGAGGAATATCCGGATCGAGGAGGATTTGGTCGATCAGCTGTTCAATTCGAGCGAGAAGCGGCTGGCCCGCACACTATTGCTGCTCGCCCAGTACGGCAGGGAAGATAAGCCCCAAAAGGTGCTCGCTAAAATATCGCAAGAGATGCTGGCCGAAATGGTGGGGACAACGCGTTCGCGCGTGAATTTCTTCATGAACAAATTCAGGAAACTCGGCTTCATCAAGTACAACGGCGAGATTCACATTAACACCTCGCTCCTCAGCGTCGTCCTGCACGATTAAGTCCTGCAGCCCATGTTGACGCTCCAGACCGGCACCCGCCGTGCCTCAATTATCTCCTATCTGAACTCGAAGTTACGAAGACGAATCAGAACCGCCGAATCCCGATGTACAAGCCGCTTGCGGCACCCTAAAATATCCCTTTCCCAGGAGCCCAATGAAACACAAGATCACATCAATTCCAGGTGACGGAATCGGACCCGAGGTTTCCCGCGCGGTGCGCGAAATCATCGCCGCGGCAGGCGTCGAAGTCGAATGGGAAGACACCGAGGCGAAAGGCGACATCCACGAACACGGCGCGGCGTCGATCCGCCACGCGGTCGTCGAGTCCATCCGCAAGAATCGCGTGGCGTTGAAAGGGCCTCTTGCCACGGCCGTCGCCAGCGGCCCACCGAGCATCAACGTCGCTCTGCGCAAGGCGCTCGACCTTTTCGCCAACGTGCGCCCGGTAAAGAATCTCGAGGGCGTTCCCTGCCGCTACCAAAACGTCGACTTGGTCCTGATCCGCGAGAATACCGAGGATTTGTACGCCGGGCTCGAGCACACCGTGGTGCCGGGCGTCGTCGAAAGCCTCAAGATCATCACGGAAAAAGCATCCTCGCGCGTCGCGCGCTACGCCTTCGAATATGCGCGGAAGCACGGCCGCAAAAAGATCCATGCCATCCACAAAGCGAACATCATGAAGCTTTCGGACGGTCTCTTCCTTTCGTCCGTGCGCGCGATCGCCGAGGAATATCCCGAAATTCAGTATAAGGAACTCATCGTCGATAACGCCTGCATGCAGATGGTGCTCAACCCGTCGCAATTCGACATGCTGCTGCTCACCAATCTCTACGGCGACATCATGAGCGACCTCGCCGCGGGTCTCGTCGGCGGGCTGGGTGTGGTACCGAGTGGAAACATCGGGGCGGACTCGGCGATCTTCGAGGCTGTGCACGGCACCGCGCCGGACATCGCTGGCAAAGGCGTCGCCAATCCTACCGCCCTGCTGATGAGCGCCATCATGATGCTCGACCACATCGGCGAAACATCGGCCGCGCAGCGAATTGATGCAGCGCTGCACGAAGTCTATCGCGAAGGCCGCCCGCTCACGCGCGACGTCGGCGGCACGGCCACCACCGCGCAATTCACCGAAGCGGTGATCAACAAACTCGGGGTCGCCGTCCGCGCGTAGTTTGGTCCTGGCCCGCAAACGCCAGATCGTCATTCTGCTTGCCCTGACGAAGGAAGGGAGCGAAGCGAAGAATCTCTCTTTGGACGCCTCATGCGAGGATGCGCGCTTGGGTTTCTCTGCGCCCTCGGCGTCTCTGCGGTGAACCTTGTTTTGAGTCGTATCGTCGTGGCCAGGTCAGTTCGCAGGCTCCATATGCAGCACCACGATGGTGTTGGTGCTGCTATCGAGCACGCCGGTGAGCTTCACCTTCTGCCCGGCGTACTTCTCGGCGAGGACCTGATTGTCGAGCTTGTAGACCTTTTCTTTCACTGATAGCACGAACACGCCGCCCATGTATTTCACGCAGTAGCGCGCGCACTCGGCCGGGGTAGTGCCGATGTTTTTCTTCTTCAGCATCTCCTCGTGCGAGCGGCTGAGCGAATGCACGTTGAGCGCGCACTGCGAGTCGGAGATATCGCCACTGAAAACCTGCACGCGCTCTCCGGCCATCATGCCGGCGCGGATCCCGGCCAGCAGGAGAATCACGCCCAACATTGTTGCGATCGTTGCGGCCACGAATCGAACCGAAGTCTTTCTGCTCATCTTTCACTCCCCTTGTTTGTATTCCAATAGATCACGGTACGACCACGAACCGCATGTGCATCCCGTCATGATCGTCGCTGCAAATCACGGTGCAGACCACCACGTATTCGCCAGGTTCGGCCGGCGCCGTCACCGGTAAATCCTGAACTCCCGGCTTCAGCAAGAAATCCCAGCCCGGAACCCTCGAACGATCCTTCGCATGCAGGAGCGCGAAGCCGTGAATCGAGCCGTCACGGTTGCGATTCTTCGCTTTCCGTGCGGTGATTCGCAGTAAAAGAACCTCGCCCGCATGCGCCGTAATCGTGGGACTCTCCTGTCCGTCGATCCGGAACCGGCTGTCGTGATCGGCCACGATCTCGATCACGCGCGGTGTGTCTGGCTCCGCCCGGCGCGCCGCGAGCACCAGCGACAATGCCGCGGCCGTCATCCCGCCTAGCAGCAGCGCCCGGCTCATCGCAGAATCTCTCGAACCATGCATCGAAGAATCCTCTCCCGGATGTTATTGCGTCATGTAATGCAGGATCACGCGCATGTCTTCGTCGGTGATCGTCGCGCGCACCCGCATGTGACGTATAGCCGTGGCCATCATGCGCGGCGGCAGCTTGTGCGGAGCCTGATGGCAGCGCCCGCAATTGTCATGGAATCGTTTTTCGCCTTCGAGCCGCAGCGCATCTTCGTCCTCTTGCCTTGACGGAGTGGGCTGCGCCACAGCTGTCTTGCTCGCTGTGGCCGATGCGGGCACGGGATCGTTATTGCTCGCAACTTTTGTTTCCTGGCCGGTCCCCTGCTGCGCCGCGACCATCCCAGGAATGGCTATGACTCCGCCCACCAGCATGAAAGTCGCAAACGCGAGAAGCCGCGTCTTCATTGAATGTCTCCGTGCCCCACGGGGAGCGCCAGCCGGTACGTCACGCCGACGTTCCAGACGTTCATGTTCCCGCCTTGCGGCGCAAACTGCCTGCCGTAGCTGCTCACCAGCCGGAAATCGTCGCGGAAATAGTAGTTCACGCCAAATTCGAACATGTTCGTGTTCACGGATGGCAGGACTCCGTTCGGCACTTTGCCGACATAGAATTGCTGCATCCGCCCTACCACCTGCACGTGCCGCAATTCGTGCTGCCAGACCGGCGCCTGGCTCAACCGGTACGCCGACTCCACCCAGTAGCCGCTGCCGGTGTCCGAGCGCGCGTATTCGGCGCGAAGATCGAAAGGAATCGGAGGGGGCTGCCAGGCGAAGTGGAATCCGAATGCGTTGGAGTGGTCGTCCTGCAGGAGGTGCTGATACGATCCGCCCACTTCGAGCCGCGGCCCCGGCAGATAGATGCCTGCGCGCGCGCCGAGCTCGCGCTCGGAATCCAGAGGCGTGTCTGTGCTCAACGTCGAAAAATAGGTCGCGTAGTTGACTTCTACTTTAGGCGCGATGTTGAAGCCCCCGCGCACCATGGCGCCCGTCCCGGCGCCGCTCGGCCCGGTCGAAATCGGCAGGATCAGCGGATCGGTCTGCAGATTGCGGATCCAGACGGGATATAGCCGCTCGTTAAAGATTCCAAAGGGCGTGAGGAATCGCCCCACGGTCACGGTCATATGCGAATTGACGATGTAATCCAGCTGCAGGTAGTCGACTTCCTTTTGCAGGTAGCCTTTGTAGCCGCTCTCGCCCGGCACCGGAGCCATGTTGATTTCAAACGTGTCGCGCGATTCGATCAGCCAGTTTTGCCCCAACGGAATCAAAACCACGGGCGACACCAGCGGGTGCACATTCGGCGTGCCGCCTTGGAAGAACGTGTTGTACGCCAAGCCCGCCGAGAAGACGGGGACGGGGCTGATCGACTGCGAATCCGCAAGCGCAGCATCGATTTGTGCCTCGGTGTCGGATTGCGCTTGTGCGTCCGACTGCGCCTGCGTTTCGGCTTGTGACTGCGCCAAGAGACTGGGCGCGAGGCAAAGCGCGATCAGCGCCGGAACGAACAGGGGCCATGCTCGCATGGGACGCGGCGTGTGGCGCTCCGCTGGAGCTAGCGGGCCTACTGAGATGGAAGACAACTCAAGCATTTGCGCCTATCCCACCGAACGTTGGAATGCCTGCCTACCGTACCCCGGGAGTGTTGCTGAGTCTCAAGTTAGGGGAGGCACACGACGAGGTCAACTTCACGAAGCGCATGCCCGCTCGTTGCCGCTATTAGCAGGTAGTGAACAATGAGTACTAGTGTCAGGGATGAAATAGCGCTGTACCGTTGGCCAGTATGCAGTTCGCGACCGGTGCGGGCCGAATCCGAGGCCGTCGCGGTGCCCCTGCTAGACTTTTCGTAGCCCGAAAGGGCCGTTCGCGGAGGGAGGACCTCATGGCGAATGCGTCGGACGCCAAACGCATTTATCAGGTTTTCAGCTGGGCATGTCTCGGAGTGATTGTTCTGATCGTGATCCTGGTGCTGCACAAATCGCCCGCGCCGAATGTGCTCTACGATCCCGCCGCAGCGGCGCGCGCCCAGCAGAAATTCGCTGCCGCCGACCAAGCTACGGCTGCCGGGCAGCCAGCGAAGGTCTCGATCGATCGCACCGAGCTCAATTCGTATTTGCAGCAGAACCTGCAGGTGCAGGGATCATCGCCTGCAAGCTCCCCGGCAACCTCTTCCGCAGCAGCTCCGGATGCTTCCGATGGCGCACCGGGCGATGGCGCTGCGTCCAGCGATCCGATGGCCGATGTGGGTCAAATGACGCAGGCGCAAGTCGCCTCCGCCGTCAAGGACGTGAAAGTCGACATGGACGGCGACCTCATCAAAGCACACATCATCTTCAATCTTCACGGGCAGGACTTGTCGCTCGATCTCGATGGCCATCTCGTCAGCGAAAACGGCTACCTGAAATTCGAGCCAGTCGCCGGGAAACTCGGTTCTCTGCCCTTGCCGCAATCGGTCCTAGACGCGGCGGTCGACAAGCTGATGTCGTCGCCCGACAACCGCGACAAGATGAAGCTCCCCGACGACATCAACGACATCCAGATCCAGAACGGCCAAGCCGTCGTCTCCTACAAATGAGGGGGCGTGTGCCTCTTGCCTCGGACGTTGCAGTGCATACACAGTTCGCGGCCGTGCGCCCACCTCATCCGCGCCGAATCTCTTAGCGAATTCTCGCCAATCCTCGAAAATTGCGCCTCACCCATCGCCGATTGCCGCAACGCGCGTCTGGAACCCCGCATGCCTTGTGTGCGCTTGGCTGCGAATTTGGCGGCATTTCACGCGCTGCGAAACAGACGGAAAAGGAGCCAACATGGATGACGCGAATCGAACGAACCGGACCGAAGCAGCGCTGGCCGGATCGCTGCTGGCCGTCGGGCTTATCGTCGGAGGCTGGGTCCTGGGAGCGCAGATCAAAGCTACACGGCTTGGCGACCGCTACGTCTCGGTGCGCGGTTTGGCCGAGCGCACCGTGAAGGCCGACCTCGCCATTTGGCCGATCGATTACAAGGAAGCCGGGAACGATCTGCCATCGCTCTATTCAAAGGCGGAGACCGACAAGAAGATCATCCTGCAATTTCTCAATCAAGAAGGCATTCAATCCTCCGAAATCGCGGTCGGCATGGCCGGCGTCACCGACAACCAAGCGAACGAGTACGGCGGCAACCGTCATGCCCCGTACCGTTACATCGTCGAACAGGAAATCAGCGTCCAGACGCCGCGCGTCGATCAGGTCGCGGCCGCCGCGCAGAAGTCCATCAACCTCGTGCAGCAAGGCATCGTTCTGACGACCAACTCCAACGGAGGGATCGCCTACAAGTTCAATGGATTGAACTTGATCAAACCCGACATGATCACGGAAGCCACGCGAAACGCCCGAGCGGCGGCTGAAAGATTCGCGCTCGACGCCGGGAGTTCGGTCGGCACGATCCGGCAGGCGAATCAAGGGGTCTTTTCGATTCTCGCGGCAAACTCTGGCGTCCCGGCCGATTCGGGCGACGGTGGCGGTTTTGGCTCAAACGCCGATGGCAGTCTGATGAAAACGGTGCGGGTCGTAACGGACGTCCAGTATTACTTAGGAAAGTGACGACCGACGACGTCGTCAGAGGCGCTGGAGCTTGCCGGCGGCCGGCCAGATCGGACTGTACGCCACGTAGAGCAGCCAGTACACGATCACACCCGTTACCGATACATAGAGCCACAGCGGCAGCGTCCATTTCGCGATCGCGCGATGCGCCGCGAATTTTCCGCGCAGCCCGCGCGTCAGCGTGATCAGGACGAGCGGGACGATCACCACGGCGAGGGTGGTGTGCGTGAGCAGCAGCGTGAAGTAGACGGGGCGAATCCAGCCCTGCCCGCCGAAGCGGATCACTCCCGCGCTGAAATGAAAATAGAGGTAGAGGGCGAGGAACAGCGTCGAGCAGCAGAACGCGGCGATCATGAAAATGCGATGAACGGCGATCTTGCCGCTGCGGATCATCACGTAGCCGCAGACCAGCAGCACCGCGCACGCGCCATTCAGCGAAGCATTCACCGCGGGGAGAGATCGAATCGGCAGAAGATCGGCGGCTAGCGTCATGCGGCGAACGCCTTTCCGTATTCATCGGCGTACCCCGGGGCGGAAATCGACCCCGCACCCCCCGCGGCTAAAGCCACACTAACGAGCGTCACTTTTCGAGGGCCTGAAGGCCCACGCTTCCACCCACCGGCTTCGCCGGAACCAGAACATTTCCCATGACGTGCGTCGTCATTAACGCATGACCAGCTTATCGAGGATCAGCCAACCGAGCAGCAGCGGAATGTGCGCGATGGTCGCGTGCATCAGCCATTTCGCGCGCGCGTTCGTTCGCGAGCGGTTCGCCCATAGCCCAACTTGCAGCAGCAGCATCCCCAGCACCAGCGCGCCAAAGAAATACAGCTTCCCCGCCATCCCGATCACCGACGGCAGCGCGCTGACCCATACTAGAATTGCCGACGTGCAAACGATTTGGCGGAAGGTGGAATCGCCGGAGCGGTCGACCACCGGCAGCATGCGGATCCCGGCGCGCGCGTAGTCTTCGCGATACATCCACGCTATCGACATGAAATGCGGGAACTGCCAGAAGAAAAGAATCGCGACCAGCACCCATCCGCCGAGGCCGAGCGAGCCGCGGGTGGCGGCCCATCCGATCAGCGGAGGCAGCGCGCCGGGAATCGCGCCGACGGCCGTCGAGAGCGGCGTGCGCGTCTTGAGAGGCGTGTACAGGCCGAGGTACAGGAGCGACGTCGCCAGCGCGACGAGGCACGCGAGCAGATTCGCGGCAATCGCGAGCCACGCCGCACCCGCCACGATCGTGACGATCCCGAAGATCAGCACGTCGCGGGGCTGCAACACGCCCATCGGCAGCGGCCGCGCGGCCGTGCGGCGCATTACCGCGTCCATCTCGCGCTCGATGTATTGATTCAGCGCGGCCGTCCCGCCCGCCACCAGCATCGTCGCGAGCACGGTGTTCAGCAGCAGCGCCCAATTCATCGCGCCCGTCGAGCCAAGATAGAATCCCGCGACCGTGGTCATTACAACGAGAAATGTCACGTCCGGCTTGGTGAGCACGACGTACGCCCACGGCTTCTCGTAGTTCGTGATCGTGGCGGCGCGTTCGTTCATTGCGCTGCCCTCACGCCTTCGCTCGCATGCGCCACCGCTGCCGAGCCCGCCCGCCGCGTCAGCCGCTGGCACGTGAGAGTGAGCAGCACGGACGCGGCGATGGTCAGCGCACCGCCGACCACGTGGGCCGCCGTCAGCGTGACGTAGAGCGTCGTCGGCTGCACGGCGGCGATTCCGGAAGTCATCGCCCACCACGCCGCGAATCCCAACAGAATCTGTATCCCGAAGAACATATGCAGCCACATCACGCGCCGCCGAAGGTCACGCACGCCGCGAAAACGCTTCTTCACGACGCGGCCGGTCCAGACCACCATCAGGGTCACCGCGCCCGCTCCGATCAAATGCGGCACGATCCCAAGAGCGCCGTGGCGGAAAGCGGCGCCCAAAAGAATCTGGCCGAGGATCACGAGTGTCGTCCACCACCCGAGCGTCGTGGCGCGCAGCGAGCCGGAATCTTCGAGGTGCGGCAGCTCGCTCTGCCACCACGGGCTCAGGTAGAGAGCGATTCCCACCAGCGTTACAAAGAAGACCTGCGCCAGCGTCGCGTGCGCGGTGGCGGAAACGATCGGAGCGCCTTCGAGAACCCGGATTCCGCCGAGGATCGCCTGCGCCACGACGAGCGCGACCGCGTTCCAGCCCAGGCTCTTGGCCAGCGGACGGCGGTCCTTGGCCGTGATCCACACGGCCAGGATGAGCGTCATGATCGAGACGATTCCGGCAATCACGCGGTGCGAATATTCGAAGCGAATGCCGCCGACAAAGGGAGGAATCAGCCGGTGGTAAGCGAGGGGCCAATCGGGAACGGAATCTCCGGCGTCGTTGTTCGTCACCAGCGCGCCCGCCATCAGCAGCAGCACCGTGAACCACGCCGTCGTCACCGCAAAGCGGTATAGACCGCGAGACGTTGGAGTGGAGTTTGGCGCCATCAGCTCTCTGCGATCGTGTTTCCCCGCGCTCCGTTGCGTTGAAGAGCTTTCATTCTATGCATCGCGCCCGGAAAACGCAAAACTTTCCGACGGACGGAACGAGGCTAGGGATTCGCGTAAATCACGCAGTACCGATGCGCCCTCAGGATTCTTGCGTCCTCGGCCTTCGAGACGGGGACATTTTTCTCTCCCTCACGCACCGACTCGGCCCGCATCAAGTCCTCGAAGCCCGGCGCTGATTGTATCGGTTCCGATGTTGTCCACGGAGACCCACGTATTCGCGGGAATGAAGATTGTCGCGCCGGCGTGCACCACTCTCACTGAGTTTCCCAAATGCGCGCGCGCGGTTCCACTCTCCAGAAAGAGGATTTCGTCTGAACCGGGGTGCTTGTGCCGGTCGATCGCGCCTCCGGGCCGGATTTCTGCGGTGAAAAATACCATGTGCGAGGAGCCTCCGTTCTTCGGGTCGACCTTGATAATGAAAGTCTCACCGGGATCAGGATGTCCGGACCACGGCCTGACAACTCGCCGCTCGCCTTCGTTCTTCTCGAGGATGAGTGGCGTCGGTTTGACTACGCTCGCTGGTTCCGGGGCTGGGGCCGGCGGCACGCTGGCGCTGCCGCATACCACGACTGCAAGAACGGCGATGCCGAATCGAGTAATTCTCACGGTGGGCCTCCTCTCAGAATCGGATGGGCCGAATGTGGTCCTACTGTAGCTCACATTGCTGAGCTGGATGAGACAAAAACCACGATCACAAAATGTTGCGCGGAATGGTTTAGTGCTGCACTATTTCGTGGTGGATGATGCAACCCCCTAGCGGGGCCAATTTTGGCGGCTTTTGGACGTGGCGACCGCTTAAAACGGGGGTAAATCGGCGACTTTCAGTTTGGGGGCGCGCCTGCGGGCCCAGCCTGCTCCGGGCGAATAGGGGGTGAATATGGATGGCGCAAACGAGCGAAGCGAGCGGGCGCTGAGGGCGTACTCGGGTTTGATCCGGGCGGCGGATTCCGTCACGCGGCTGCTGGAAATGCAGCTCGAACCGATGCGGCTGACGCTGAGCCAGGGGCGGGTGCTGGGGGCGCTGGCGAAGTTTGGTCCCATGAGCCATCTGAGCCTGGCGAGAAAGATTTTGCGGAGCAAGAGCGCGGTCGCGCTCGTGGTGAAAGAGCTTGAGAGACGGCGGCTGGTCACCTCGCGGACGGACAAGCGCGACCGCAGGAAGCAGACGGCTCGCGTGACGCTGGCGGGAAACAAGCTGGCGGCGGAGCTGGTTCCCGTACACACGAGATTGATTCGGGCGCAGATGGCGGCGCTCGGAGGGCGGGAGCAGGAGACGTTGGCGCGGCTGTGCGAGAAATTGGTCGCGGGAAATTCGATGAGGTTCGCGGAGGAATTCGTGCAGGCGGAGGCGGGGGAATAACGGACGCTGGGGTGGGGAGCGGTGCACGTGCTACGGAGCGCAAGACGAAAACATGCTGCGGGTGAAACCGCGCAGCGGTTTGCTCGCTACGCTCGTTATCTTTTTCGAGAGCCTGAAGGCTCACGCTTCCACCGGTGATTCCTCGTCGGACCGAGTCCGACATCGTAGGAAGGCAAAGCAAGATCGCCCGCCTGAAGGCAAGGCGGCCGCTACAAAGGCGGGAACCGAAAAACCCTCGCGACAAAGGTGGCCCTCGGCTAGATTATAGAAAGTGTTCTGACCGGACGATTAGAATTGAGAGATTGAACGTATGGCAATACGAAGGAATAAACCGCAAATCGTTCCGAGCTCGGGAAATGTTTTCGCCGATCTGCGTCTGCCGCAATCCGAGGAGAAGCAGACGAAGGTGCGGCTGGCTGTGGCCATCAATCAGATCATCGCGGGGCAGGACCTTTCACAGGTGGCTGCCGGGCGGCGCCTGAAAATCAATCAGCCGAAAATCTCTGCGCTCGCGAATTACCGCCTCGACGGCTTCTCCGTCGAGCGCTTGATGCATTTCCTCGCGGCTCTGGACCGCGACGTCGAAATCGTCATCCGCCCGAAGCCCCGCTCGCGCAAAGGCGCGCGAATCCCCGTCACCGCCGCATGATTTTATTCGGGGGACGCTGATTCCTCGTATTGACTATGGACGCGTGCCATAGCACACTTCGCGCTGATCAACTCTCTCCTTAGTCCAGATGCGAACACTGACTGCATTCGTGGCCCGGAGCTTTTCCCCGAGCGATGATCGTAAGATCAAGCCTATCCTCGATCATCTGGATACGTTTCGAAATCTGGGCTTTGTGTGGAAGTCTGCGGAGCCGGCAGAGGTTGAGAGCGTTTCCGAAAAGGTTCAACGCATAATCGCCGAGTGTGAAGTGTTCGTGGGCGTATTGTCGCAGAGGCATCCCATATTTCGTTTCGCTAATCCCCTCGGTGATGCCTGGAGAATCCTCCGGAGAGAACTTAAGCCAGCCCAGTGGTCAGCTCCCCCGTGGGTCCTCCAAGAGGTAGGCTTTGCGCTTGGACTTCAAAAGAAGGTGATCCTATTTGTCGAGACGCAACTGGATTTGCCGGCCCTTCAGGGCGATCTGGAGTATATCCCATACGACCATCTGGATCCGACCGACGCATTTCTTCGATCGAGCAGCATGATCGTTGGACTGATTGCCAAGAGAGACGGACTCGCCGTCGAAACGGTTGTCCGCGAGGGAGCAGCCGAGGCGCAGGCACCTGAGAAGGCATCCGCGGAAGCAACCGAGGCGCCCCCGCAAACGGCGGCGGCAGAACCTCTCTTAACGGACGTCGTTTTTAGATTTTTTGAGGCTCTCGAGAAAAAAGACTTCTCGGCAGCGGATGAACAGGAAGAGGCTGGCCTAAAAGTCATAGCGGCCGGACGTACGTCCATGACGGAACTCAGCTGGAAGTGCTTCTGCCTTTCCGATAGATACGTCGCCGGCGATACTGAGGCCATCGAAAAACTAAGGGCCCTTCAAGAAGCGAACCCGCAGGACCAGGCGCCGTCCATGCAAATAGGACGCGCCCTCATGGAGTTCAAAGAGTTCGAACAAGCTGCGAGGTATTTCGAGCGCGCGGGGGAGATTTCGCAGAGGGATAGCGAAAGAGTCCACAACGTTTTGCGCGCCGCAGACGCATACGTGCAGGCCAAAATGGTCCACCGGGCTGAAAGTATCTTGGTCGGAATGCTGGACGGCGCCGGGCCTGAGTCCAGAGAGCAGGCATCTCAGAAGTTATACGACATACTAAAGTGTTCAAGCGACATCTACGCAGCCTTCGGCCTTGCCGAAGCGACACTTCGGAACAATCCCGCCTTAACTTCCTTCAGATTTCGGCTCGGCCTGGACTACAATGAAAAGAATCAGGATGCCCTGTTCCTCTATCACTACAGCCTTCTCCAAGAACACGACCCAAACGGGGCGGGCGTTATTCACAACTTAGCCCTGGCGTTCTCAAGCTGCGATCTACCCATGAAGTCCGTTTCCTACTATAAGAAGGGGATCGAATTGGGCGAAACGCTTTCCGCAAACAATCTTGCGCGTAAGTACTTAGACGCTGGGATTGTTGATGAAACGCAGGCCATGCTGATGGATGCTCTGAAGAAACCCGATGTTGATGCCAGAGTGGGGCAGTGTTTGGGCGAACTTCGTGACAGACAGGAGAGGGAAGAGAAGAAGTATGCGAGTGTCATGGAAGCTGCGAACGAGCAACGGTCGTTCCTTATAGCTGTCGGCGAAGGCCGATTTCAAAGCGTTGTGCCAGTCATCGCGGGTCGGTGGCTGATGCCATTCGGTGAAATGGAACTTCAGCAAACATCTGAAGTTCTCAAGGGAACAGCACAGAAGGCGGAGAAGGCATCCGCGTTTTCGACCCTGCTTGGTGGCCCAAAAGAGAAAATTCGAACCTTTACGTTGATCGGCTCCATGAAAGGAGCGGCCTGTACGTTCCGGTTGACGAGCGGCTTCGGGGAGACCCCAGAAGAGATCCTCAGCGCTGGACCGGACACAGTCGATGGAGTTCTTGTATTCGGCCCTGAGGGCAAAACCGGCCGTTATGCCGAAATTAAGGAGCGCGGCTTGTCGAATTTTGCTCCCATTACGCGTCTGCCCGGTACATGAGTTGCGCCCGGAACATCCTTTGATCAAATTGCCGCCATGCGCTGGTCGGGGTGCGCCAGAACTCTTGCCCGCGCCTGCTCATGGCCGAGTTTCGACGGGGCGTCGGGGAGCTGGCGTGGGCGAGATGATACAGGTGGCGGGTGGATGGTGGCAGGTGGCGGGTTGGGCGGGCCGGTTCCGGCGGATTGCGGATTTGAGATTTCAGGTTTGAGAGAAATCCGCCCATCCGAAGGCGAGACAGGACCCCACGAAGCGGAGGTTCCCGCCGTGCCGGCGCCGAGATTCCTCAGGCCTCGCCACGGCGCCCACTTTTCGCGCGGTGCGAGGTGAATGGGCGCGAAAATCGGGCTGCTCCGCCTTCGGAATGACGGGTCCCGGGGATTGGCGGCAGAGGATATCTGAGGCTGCTACGAACGGCCACGGCTGCCGCGCTAAAAGGCCGCGGCGCTACATTTAGACCTCGATGCAAGGGCCCGCGCAGCAAGCCTTCGTCGCTCAGGCCAAGGCAGCGCCCCTACGAAGCAAACCCCCAAAAAAACAAAACCATAAGGCAAAACCGCCCGCCTGAAAGGCGGCCGCTACGAAGGCAACGGCTGCCGCGCGATCCGCCACGGCGGACGCAGACAATGCGCACGGCGACGGCGGAGACGTTACGAAAATCTTGGGAGGGCGATGTGGAGGAATTCGACCGGGTGGCTGGCCTGAACGGTGGCCGTGGCTTGGTCGCCCGTCGGCAGATAGATCGAGGCGCGGGGGCTGAAGGCGGTTGCGCGCGCGATTCCCTGCTCTGCTGCGCAGACCGAACCCGAGCCGCGGATGGCGAAATAGATGGAGTTGTCGGCGAGGGGGAGCGTGGCGCCCGGAAGAATTTGGTACATGGCGATTTGGGTGCGGCGCTCGGAGAATTCGCCGAGGTGTTTGCTGGCGACGCCGGGATGATTTGCGAGCGGCGTCCAATCGAAGCTGGCTGGGTCCATGAAGACGGGGCGGAGGTAGCGCTCGGGCGGGTAGACGAGCGGGCGGGCGTTGACCTGTTCCCAGACGGCTTCGTAGGCATCTTTGTTGATTTTGGCGCCGTCGGGCTGGAGGCGGGTGTAGACGCCTCGCGCGAAGCTGCCGTGCCGGGCGAGTTCGGCCGCGGCTTTTTCGTATTGGTCGGCGGCGATGTAGCCGCTGCCGCTGGCGCCGCCGAATTGCAGGACGAGCGTGGAATTTTCGCGGTCGCTCGATTGCGGGCCGTAGTGCGTCCCTTCGGGGAAATAGCCGAGGCAGCCCTCCTTCATCACGCCGTCGGAAGCGAAATCGAAATCGCCCTCGAGCTGGAAGCGGACCTGATCGAAATTGTGTCGATGGCGCGGAGAATAGTAGCTGGGCGTGACGCCGAGCTGCAGCGCGAAATTTCCGGGAGTCCCGGGAGTCCCATTGAGGATGCGGCGCGAGCGGAAGACTCCTTCGCGGACGTGCTGCCGCTCGATTAGGGGCGCGCTTTCGAGTTCGACAACCTGGATCACGGCGGAAGCTTACATCAACTGCGAGCCGGCGGCGAAGCGAAGAGGGCACGGGGGCTCGGCGAGGACTCGGAGGTGACCGCGACTCCGAGGCGGGAAGCACTACATGCTGCGGATGAGGCTGCGCAGCGGGAGCGCGCTTCGCGCGCGTTTTTATGTCGGAGCTGGAAGCTCCGACCCCCTAAAACCGGGGGAAAAACCTGTCGCAAAAGTGCGGATCGGGGACCCGGCGAGGCACAAACCAAAAGCAGATCCCTCCCTTCGTCCCGCGCCCGCAAACATCGCCCTTCCTTCGTCAGGGCAAGCGGGAAAAACAAGAGCGCGGAACTCCGCTCGGGATGACAGCCGGTTCCCTCGCATCGCCTGGCTGAGCGCGCTAGTGCGCTGGCGGCGGGCCTGGAGGGCCGGCGAGAGTTGTGTCCTGATCGAAGATCAAGTGCCAGCCGGACGAGGAGTGCAGCCAGACCGCCGAGCCGCGGAAGTGCAGGACGCGCGGCGGGGCCGCGGAGCCTGCGGGCGGCTTGATTCCGAAATCGACGAGGCCGGTGACGATTGCGCCGCCGTCATACTCGACGACCTTGGGATCCTTCAGGTCATATTGCGAGACGCCGAGCTTGCCGGTGGTGATGGCGTCGATGAATTCGGATTTCGACTGCATCATGCCGTTGCCATGGACGAAGATGGCGTTGTCGGCCATCAGGGTGGTGAGCGCCGCACCGTCGGCGGCGACGCACGCATCCGAGAATTTTTTCTGCATGGCTACGACTTCGTCCTGCACGGAGCCTTGCGCGTTCGCGCGCCAGGCGATCCCCGCGATGACGAACATTGCCAGCAGCGCCGCGGCCGCGAGCGTTGCAATCAGGCGATTCTTTGAAGGCGACATGCGTTCCCTCCCCTTTTGGTGCGAAGCAGGGCGATTCTATATGCGGAGGCGCGAAAAACTCAAACGCAAAAAACCCCACCCTTCGCAGACAAACGCGAAGGATGGGGCACCCGGAAAACCGATCGATGCCGCCGCTTATGCGGGCTGGGGCGCGTTGTAGAAATTGCCGGAGCGCACGTTGACGAGCGGGGGCGCGGGATTGAAGGTGACGCCGACGGGATCGCCTCCCTCGGCGACCACGCGAATCTGCGCCTTCAGCATGCGCCGCTGCATGATGATGCCACGATCGCTGGATGCGAGATGTTCCTCGGAGTGCAGCGAGATCGGGCCCTGGCCGGCCTGAGCTTCGTAATCGCCGGGCGTGTCCTGATGCTCCTCGATGGACATTTGGCCCCAGAGCTTGCCGTTCATGCGGAAACCGTTGCCGCCGCTGAAGAAATCGGGCGCGCCTTTTGGGAGCCGCGTCGCGGTGGCCATCGTGAAATGCGAATCATCGACCGGCAGCGACCACGTGATCATGTTCGAGCGGATCTGAGTGATGTCGATCGGATTGGGCACCGACATGATATTCGGCATGATCCACGAGGAAATGCGGTCATACTCGCGGCCGTCGTCGAGCTTGCGCTTGGCCGAGTAACACACGCCGTTTTCGGTGGCAAAGAAATCGACCTGAGGCATCAGCGCGAACTGCGGCGCAAATTGCACGCCGGTGAAGGTCGAGTGCAGCACGTAGACGTGGTAGGGATCCATTACGTTGTCGTTCATGTGCAGCCAGCTGTAGGGCGCGATGGGAAGGCTGTTGTCGCCGGTTGAGCCGAAGGCGCCGACGTACGCGCGGATTTCCTCATCGGGGCCGAGGTCTTCGAGGATGTCGAAGCGCGGGAGCGCCGGCTTCTTCTCAAGCGGGCCCATGTAGGCGAAGACCATGCCGTAGTGGTCCTCGACCGGATACCAGGGTTGGCGCGCCACTTCGAGGTTGCGTCCGCCTTCGGGCTCGCAGGGCTGGCGAAGGCAGTGGCCTTCCACATCGAAAAGCCAGCCATGATAGCAGCAGGCGATGCCCTCTTCGGAAACCTTGCCGTAGAGGAGCGTGGTCCCGCGATGCATGCAGCGCGGATAGAGCAGGCCGGGGCGGCCGCTCTTGTCGCGGAAGAGGATCAGATCTTCGCCGAGGATGCGAACGTATTGCGGCCGCGCGGTGACATTCGCGGATGCGGCGACGGGCTGCCAGTAGCGGCGCATGAGTTCGCCGCACGGAGTGCCCGGGCCGACCTGCGTGAGTTCGTAATCGGGATGCTGCACGGTCCGGCCGTAGGCGCCGCCATCGGCCGACCGCTTTCGTTGCGTTGCCTCGCTCATATTCCCCCCTTATCAGTGCCTCAGCTAATAAGACGCAATAAACTCCTCGGGAGGGTCGTTGTCAAGTGCGGACGGTGTGGCCCAGGGGAACCGAAACGGATTTTTTGGCAAGGTATGCGTGAGTATGAGACTCTCGGCAAGCTGGATCGAGAAACAAGGAGAACGGAGGTGGAATATGCTGAAGGGATTCAAACAGTTCCTGCTCAGAGGCAACGTGGTCGACATGGCGGTGGGCATCGTGATCGGCGCGGCGTTCGGGGCTGTGGTGACGGGCCTGGTGAAGGATTTGCTCACGCCTTTCATCGCCGCGATCGTGAAGCAGCCTGATTTTTCCGCGCTGACGTTTACGATCAACGGCAGCAAGTTTCTCTACGGCGACTTCGTTAATGCGCTGCTCTCGTTTCTGATCGTCGCCGCCGCGGTGTACTTCTTCGTGGTGTTGCCGATCAACGCGCTCATCGCGAGGATGAAGAAGGAACCGCCCGCGGACCCCACCACGCGCAAATGCCCGGAATGCCTGAGCGAGATTCCCATCGGAGCGCGCCGGTGCGCGTTCTGCACCTCGCCGGTATCTTGAGCGAGCGGCGGACCAGGAAACTGTTCCAGCGATGAAAAACGCCAAAGGACTGGAGGCCTTGATGGGTGGTGTGGTTGTGTGCGGGTCGCTCGGCTGCAGCAATTTCGCGGAGGCGACGCTCGATGAGCTTTCTTTGTGCCGGAACCACTTCTACGACAGAGCTATGAAGCGGATCGAGGAGTATCGCGGGCGCCTGCAGACACTCGAGGCAGCTGGAGGCGGCCTCGATGTTCCCGAGTTCCTGTCCCAGATCATTGCACAGACAACGATGCTCGTGACAACCGCGAAATTCCTGGGACCCGGTCAGAGAGACCAGTTTCTCGACCTTTCGCTGGCCGCGATGCAGTTGTTCAAGAGGGCCCAAAGGGCCCCCCGGCTGGCGCGCAACATGCCGGTGCTACTTGGCCGAGAGGCGGATTCCGTGGGGGCTCCGGAGCTTACCAATACGGTCGACGTAAGCAAACGAGGCGCTTGCGTCGCGACCGTCGGTTCGTGGGTGATCGGCGATAAGGCATGGATCCAAAAACCGGTGGGCGATCTGAAAGCGCTCGCCCGAATTGCGTGGTCGAAGAAGATGGGCCTTTCTCAGTTTCTCGTCGGGCTCGATATTCTGGATGCGGAAGATTTCTGGAAGCTGGAATCAACCTCAACAAAAAACAAGCGCCGGTGAGCGATTGCTCCAAGGCAGGGAGTTGCGTCAGCGACAGCAGCTACAGAGAGGATTGAGGCTTCGGCTCAGGCGTCGTAATTCGGCCCGGCGTGGGAACCTTGGCTCGGCGATGGAGTACTCCCGACTGCGGAAAGCGCCCTCTAAGAGACGCTGGCCCGACGAAGAAGTACCACGAGCCTTTTCTCGGGGCGCGCGAGTTTTTGGGGAGCTTGAACGGCACGACCAAGGTACTCATGAAAAGGGAATGGTCATAGAGATCATCCGGCACGGGCACGAGATCGCCGCCGCGATAGTAGTAGAGGAGAAGTTCATCGCTTTTCCGGGGGGTCGAAGGGAACCCAAACATGGTCTGCTCCACGCCTGTCTCCGGAATCGTTACCGTGGTCGCGAGGTTGCTGAAGGTCCAGTCCGGCGTGAATGGAACGCCAAAATCGATGCGCACCCATCCGATGTAATTGTCAGGCAGTACGAAACGATAGTGAATCGGCGTCAGTGTGTAGGTGCACTGCGTGGCCAAGAGCGTGGCCAGGCTGATGGTCACTATGATGAGTGAGCGGTTCCTCACTTTGGACGGCTCCGTGAACGTGAACGGGCCCAATTGACGTGGCGTGATTCTAGTCGCTCAGACGCATGTTGTCCAACGGATCGCACGGCAGGCCGGGATCTGGACCCGCCGCTGGCTTTCGACGAGACCGCCGACCCGATGGCGGGCCGGCGCAGCGACGAGCGGGTGCCGTGTGCGTGACGGATTTGGACTCCAGCTAAACACAGAGTGCACAGAGTGCACAGAGAAGCACCGAGTGCGCGGAGACTTCCTGCGAAAGCTCTGCGAGTCGCCTGATTCGCACTGAGATGGAGAACTGGGCAAGCGTTGCCGGAGCTGGACGGCAACTCCGGGGACGGTACTTGCTGTGCGGGGAGCAACACTAGGTGGTGCGCCCTTCAAGTCGCATAGAATGCGGCGGTTGCGAGGCGCGCTCGGCGGGCGCTTTGGCATTTGTCCTGCATTCATCGCTTACGGAGCGGCGGCGTCTCAAGCTTTTCGGCGAGATGCCGATGTCGGAATGGGACGATTCGCGCTAACCCGGAGGAGATCACCATGTCGGTGTCAGGCATTTTGAGCAGCGTCATAAGCAACGCACTCAGTTCTCAGACGCAGAACGTGCAGGGCAACAGGCAACAGTTTCAACAGGAATTTCAGCAGCTCGGGCAGGATTTGCAGTCCGGGAATCTTTCGGCCGCGCAGTCGGATTTTGCGACGCTGCAACAAAACGCGCCGCCGGGAAGCCCGCTTGCGAGCTTGAATTCGACGACCCAGGGCAGTAATTCGCTCACGAATGCGTTCAGCCAGTTGTCGCAGGACTTGCAGTCCGGAAATCTCTCGGGCGCGCAGTCGGACTTCGCAACGCTTCAGCAGGATTTGCAGAATCGGGGAGCGCACGGGCATCATCATCGCCATGGCGGCGGAGGAGGCGGAGCGGAAGCGTCGGCTATCAGCCAGGAATTTCAGCAGCTGGGCCAGGCGCTGCAATCGGGCAATCTCACGACTGCGCAGCAGGCGTATGCGTCGCTGCAGCAGGACTTCGAGCAGTTCTCGTCGGGCAGCAGCTCGGCGACGCAGAATGGTTCGTCTGCGCCAAGCGCTTCGCCGAACATCTCGGTGAATGCTTAAGCGCGGATAACGCCGTCGACGACGGCCGGCGAGACGCCGCGCGCCCCACGTGACAGTCAAAGTCTGTAGTCGAAGCCGGTCAGTTTGCGGCGAAAGACGGCGCGCTACGGCGCCGGCAGGTGAATCCTGCAACAGCCAAGAGTCCGAGCAACAATAAAAAGAAGGAGCCCGGTTCGGGAGTCACGACCAGGAATTCCTGCGGCGAGTTCGCGGGGCAGGGGCCGCCGTTGCAATTCACTGCGGTGCCCGCGACCGGCGTGTAGACCAGCACGTTTGAGAAGTCGGCTGCCGTGAGATCCTGCGTGACGATAGCGTTCTCGGCGGTGCTGATCCAACCCTCCGCCGCGCTCAGGGTTCCCGGATCAGACGAGAGGTAGGTCGCGACGTTCGGATCGAGTGCCAGCCAGATCGCGAAGGAAATGTCTTCGGTGTCCGTCTTGTTCGATGTCGAGAGAAGATCTTCAGCCAGCCACGCCGCAATTTCGTAGTTCTGCTGCGCGTTTGTCTCTGACGCCCACTTCACATCGCCGGCAAGACTCGCGACAGTTGAAACGGTCGCCGACCAGGATTCGCCAATGTACGAATCGTCGGCAAAGTCATCGCAGATGACCGGCGTGTTCGCCGCGCCGCCCACCGTACCCGTATACGGGCTCGTGTAAACGCCGTCGAGCACGTTCCCCGCACCCGCGCCCGTGAGCGTGATCAGGGTATCGGCGCGAAGCGGACGAGCCGAAATGGCCATGCCAAGCAAAATCGTCAGAATCCCCAGGGTCCTTGTCATGCTGAAAATAGCAGCAGTTGAAGGTCCACTTTAACATCGGAGGCGCTGACTCTAACCCTTCTATAATCAATGGAAACGGTCTGCCAATTTCTGGCCGGTAGCCGAAAATATGATGAGAGTGGGAACGAAAATCCTAGCTGTGGAACCTTTACTTCACGCCTGGTACGTCTAGTCCGCGGCGACGGAAGCCTTGGGAGCGTAATATCCGGTTCGCGTGCGGACGATCACTTTCCCGATGCCTCTCGGAGGAAAGACTCGCACTTGAACCGCGCGGAACGTGCCGTCCTTGGAGCCATTGGTGGGATAGTAGCCGATGGAGTACTGATTGCGGATTTCGTGGGCCACCTGCTCGCAGATCGGCGTCACCTGATCGAGATTTTCCGGGAAGTACGCTTCGCCGCCCGTGGCTTCAGCAAGCTCGGTCAATATTTTCTTCGAGTGGCGGACCATCCTCTTGTCGTTCTTGCGGTCGTCTTCGCTGAAAACTCCGATCGTATAGATGGTGGCGTTTGATTCTTCGGCCGCTTTGATCGTGTCCTCGAACGACATGCGGCTGGCGTCGTCGTCGCCATCGGTGACGAGCAACAGGACTCGCTTGTCCTTGTGTCCTTTTTTGAGGTGATTCAGCGAGCCGATCACGGCGTCGTAGAGAGCGGTGCTGCCGCGCGTGTCGATGCGGGCGAGGGCGTTCTGCAGGTCGGTTTGATCGCTGGTGAAATCTCCGTCGGTGTCGAGGTAATACTCGTCGTTGAAATTCACGACGAAGGCTTCATCCTGCGGATTACTGGTTTTGACGAAGGTCATCGCGGCGGCATTCACCTGCGCGCGTTTCTCGCGCATGCTGCCGCTATTGTCGATCACGAGACCCATCGTGACCGGAATGTCCTCGCGCGAAAACAGCGAGACGTCTTGCGGAATCTTGTCCTCGTAAATTTTGAAGTCGTTTCGACTCAGGTCCGGAACGAAGTCGCCCTTGTCGTTGGTGACGGTGACGTGCAAGACGACAAGATCCACGTCGGACTTGAGGCGATGCCCCTGCTGGGAAGCCTCCCCGGGAGGCGGAGGAAGATTCGGCGACGCGATGGGGGGAATCGGATCCTGCGCCTTCGCCGCAGGGGGCGCAAAAATCGAAAGCAGGGCGACGAGAACGAAGCCGAGGCCGTTAATGCCCCTGCGCGAAATATCCGCTCTTTGCATACACGGTAAGCGGCGGAAGACCTTTGGGCGGACGGAGCTTGACTTTGACCTTGCGCCACTTCCCATCGTGGGCCCGATTGCTCGAATGATATCCGAGAACATATTGATTGCGAAGCTCCATGCTGATTTTTGACGCGATATCCGGGAGTTCGCTCAGATTCCCGACGGTAAATTCGCGCCCGCCGGTCATCTCGGTGAGGTCCGCCAAGAGCGAAGGACCATTTCGCTCTTCCTGAGTCGGCCCGCCGTCCGGCTCAAAGAGGCCGATGGCGTAAATCTGAACGTCGGCCTCGCGAACGAACTTGCGTATTTCGTTTTCCGAATACCGGCTATGATTATCGCCCCCATCCGATATGATGAGCAAAGCTTTCCTCGCGTTGTGTGCTCCACGCATCTGGCTCAGCCCGAGATACACTCCGTCGTACAAAGCCGTCATTCCATGGGCGCTGGTGTATAAGAGACGATTTTGCAGGTCGTCGACGCTGGAAGTGAACTGGCTGACGAGTTGCGCGCGGTCGTTGAAGTTCACAAGGAAAAATTCGTCCTGCGGATTCGCCGTGCGGAAGAACTGCACCGCCGCCTCGCGCGATTTGTCGATTTTATCGGCCATGCTGGAGCTCATATCGAAAATCACGCCGATCGATACGGGAACATCCTGGCTCGAGAAGTCGACGACTTCCTGCTCGGCCCCATCCTCAAACACGCGGAAATTTTCGCGCTCGAGCCCGGTGACCAGCCGGCCCAGCGGATCGATGACGGATACGCCGACGAGCGTCAGCTCCGTCTCCGTACGGAGAGGATGACCCTTCTTTATTTGAGGGGCGGGAGGAGGAACAGCTCCAGGGCCGGGGCCTTCCTGGGCGAATGTCAACTGCGTGGGCAAAGAAAAAAGCGCAAGGGCCAGAGCCGCACAAAGAGCCGCCAGAGTTTTGCTCCAAACCGGCAGCGCGGCGCGGTGTTTCAAGGAACCCCCAAACGCCTCAGAATCGGATCATAACACCGAGCGGGCTCAAAGCAAGAGGGTGTTCCGGGATTCAAACGGCCACTTTCCTGTACGGCAAGGCCGCCGCGCGCCCGTGTTAGTATGGCTTCGCCGGAACCAATTGAAAGGCTGCGCCGCCGATGGCCGATTCCCCAGCACCGAAGAGTTCCCAGACCCGAGTGCTCGCCGTAATCCCCGCGCGGCATGGGTCGACGCGCTTCCCCGGGAAGGCGCTTGCGCCCATCGCCGGGAAGCCGATGATTCAGCATGTGGTCGAGCGGATACGCGGCGCGCGGCTGGTTTCGGATGTGCTGGTCGCCACGGATGACGCCCGGATCAAGAGGGCTGTCGAAGACTTTGGCGGCCAGGCCATGATGACGCGGATGGATCATCGTACCGGTACGGATCGGCTGGCCGAAGTGGCCATCCACCGCGAGGCCGATATTTACGTCAACGTGCAGGGCGACGAGCCGCTGATTGATCCCGGGACGATCGATGCGGTTGCTGCTGCGATGATCGAGGACGAGTCCATCCGAATCGCGACGGCATGCGCGGCGATCACGCAGAAGAACGACATCATGGACCCGCACGTCACCAAAGTCGTGCGCGATTTCGACGGCAACGCCCTCTATTTTTCGCATGCGCCGATTCCTTGGGTGCGCGAGAGTTCCGAACATGTTGCCGTTTGTCACTGGAAGCACCTCGGCCTGTATGGGTTTCGCCGGGACGCGCTACTAGAATTCCCTACCCTGCCTCCCGGAGACCTCGAACGGGCGGAGCAACTCGAGCAGCTCCGCTGGCTTGAGAATGGGTTTCGCATCGAGGTGGTGGAAACGGAGTACGACGCGGTTAGCGTTGATGTGCCCGCGGACATCGAGCGGGTCGAGAAGCTGCTTCGCGAAGGCGCGGCGTGAGCCGTATGAAGGCTCGGCGGCTCGTGCCGAAGTTGGTGCGCTGGCCCGCTTTCGCGGCTTCCCTCCTGCTCGGGCTGATTTGCTTTTCTCCGAGTGCAGCGGCGCAAGATTCGGTCCCCATTACTTCCTCGGATAATCTCTTCGACTTTCACAGCGGCTTCTGGATCAACCTGCATCACTTCCTCTACGAGCAGGCCGCCATCGCGACGGCCGGACCGAAGGGCACCCCGCACGAGGCGGAATTGTCGACGGATGCGAGCATCGCCGCGGGGCTTTCCGAAGACGACTCGAAGACATGGTCGGACGCGCTGGTCTACTACCGCGCGAAGATGCTGAACCACGATCTCGCGTCGGACGAGGACCTGGTGAAGATCAAGAATCGCCTGGAAGACATGGAGGACGCGACCTCGGTCAATCGGAGCGACCTCGATCCGAAGCTGATCGCCGTCCTCGACGAGGCCGCGCCGATTTATCGCGCCCACTGGTGGTTTCTGCACGACAAGACGAATCAGGCGTGGATTGCGGCGGTGATGCCGCTCGTCGACAAGCAAGGGTCGGTGCTGGCGCAGCAGATCGCGATGGCGTTTGAAACTCAGTGGCCCGATCGCCCGCTGCGCGTGGACGTGGTCGCCTACGCCAACTACGCCGGATCGTACACCACGCTCGATCCCGCGCGGATCACGATATCCAGCATCGACGGTGGGAATCAAGGGACCGCCGCGCTCGAAGTGCTGTTTCATGCGGCGTCGGCCGTGATGATCGACGCGATTTCTACGACCGTCAAACAGGCCTATGAAAGGGCGAAGAGAGATCCTCCCCCGGAGATTACGCAGATGATTTTGTGGTTTACGTCGGGCTTTCTAGTGCAACAACTGTATCCGAACTACACGATGTACGCGGACCGCTTTGCGCTATGGACGGAGAATTCGCAAACGGGCTATCGCGCAGCGCTGGCGAGGGATTGGCAGCCGCGACTGGAGGGCAAATTGACGCTGGATGCGGCGCTTGCTCGCCTCGCGGCAAGCTTTTCGGTGGCCGCGGCGCCGGAAAAGAAGAGCACGTCGCCAGCCTCACCAGGTGCGATGCCTTCCAACGAACTCTGAAATTACCGCAAACGGAACATCACCTGTATATGCGTCCTGATCGAAACCGTCTGCCCGTTCAAGTAAGTCGGCTGGTACTTCCACTTGGCAACCGCATCGAGCGCCGCGGAAACCAGCAGAGGAGGCCCCTCGATCACTTTGGCCTCCACAACATCACCCTGCTCGTCGATGATCGCGTCGATGACGACGAGCCCCTCGACGTGGGCCGCCCTCGCCACCGCCGGATAGTGCGGATCGGGAGTCGAAATCGGCACGGGAGGCTTCACGTCGCCACCGACGCGCACAATTCTTCGCTCCGGCGGCGGAGGTGGCGGAATGGTCTTCACGTTATCCGTGACTCCGCCGATAATGCCGCCGAGCACGCCGCCGGGTACTCCGCCCACCACGCCGCTGACGCCCGCACCGAGATCGGGCGCTTGGTCAGCTACGATTTTGATCTTTGCCGGGATCACCGCCGGCGCCGTCAACTTGGTGATATCGAGCACCCGCGCCATCGGCCGGGCGATTTTCAATGGTTGCGCCGCTGGGGGAGGCGGTGCGGCAGGCGGCCTCGGCGCGACCAGAAACACGGCCTCGAAGCTGTGCACGTCGAGCACCTGCGTGAAGAGGAGCGGCGCGAGTACTACGGCGCCTACGATAATGATATGAATGACTAGAGAAAGAACCAACTCGGCAGGATTCCGTGTGTCGCGTAGCGTCGGCATATCCAGCATGCCGCGCACGAAGGTTGCTTGCGCCTCCGCGGTCGTTCGGGAAGGCGCCACCGCAGCAACCGCGTGGCCCTCCCACACCGCCTCGTCGAAGACCCCGATATTCGCGCTGTGCATTGCGTGCCTCCCTTCCCCCGTCCCATCGAGGAGTTGCCGCAATGCTCTTATAGCTTGTTGGGCGCAAAGGGGATGTGGCGCGAATCACTCGGCCATGTGACGGGCGTCACACGCTGGCGCAAAACCGGAGAGAATGTGCAATTCCGGGGTGTTGGGATGGTTTCGCGTGGCTATGTGAGCAGCGTTTTGGCAAAATCGAGCGCGATTTACGCGAGTACGGAGAGGCGCATGAACAAGTTGCTTTCCGCCAAGCGTTTCGGGGTGTTGTTGGCCGCGACGGCGGCAGCTGCGTCGATCGCCGTTGCGCAGGAGGCGTCCGCGCCTCCGATGACGCTCGTGGTGGACGAAACGCAGGCGGCGCGGCAGATCGCCTTCGTGCACGAGGAGATTGCGGTGCGGCCCGGCACGCTGACGCTCGCCTATCCGCGCTGGATCCCGGGTGAACACGGGCCAACCGGTCCGATCGCGAATTTCGCCGCGCTGCAGATTCACTCCGGAAACGCGGTGCTGCCGTGGACGCGCGATCCTGAAGACATTTTCAACTTTCATGTGGAGATTCCGGCGGGGACGGAGCGGATCACGGTTGACTTCGATTCCCTTCTCGAAAGCACGATATCGGATCACCAACTGCTGCTCGCGTGGAATACGGCTGTCCTCTACCCGCTCGGCATCGACAAGCGCGAGCTGATGATTCAGCCTTCGATTCTGTTGCCTGCAAACTGGAAACAAGGGAGTTCGCTGCATGTGACCAGTGAGAGCGGCGACCGTGTGAATTTCGCGCCGCTGTCGCTCGAGCGCCTGATCGATTCGCCCGTGCTGGCGGGAGAATTCTTCCGCGAGGCGCCGCTCGCGTCGACCTGGCCGGCCGAGCTCGATATCACCGGCGATACGCAGGCAGCTGTCGACGATGCGAATGATGCACACGCCTTCGAGCTGTTCGGGAAGCTGATCGATCAGGATCGAGCCATGTTCGGCTTCCGGCACTGGGAGAAGATCCACATTCTCGTCTCGCAGCACGCGCGCGACTTCGACGGGCTCGAGCACGAGGACTCGCCGTGGAACCTTGTCGGCGATGCGGGCCTCTCGAAGAAAAGCGAGTTGGAACGATTCGGCTGGGTGCTTCTTGCCCACGAACAATCGCACTCGTGGGACGGCAAGTACCGGCGTCCTGCGGAGTTGTACTCGAAGCCCGACTATCAGGGCCCCGAGCGGACGTCGCTGCTCTGGGTATACGAAGGTCTGAACGAATACATCGGGATGCTGCTTGCCACGCGCGCCGGATTCAATGATGACGCGTACATGCGGGACTATCTGGCGCAGACGACTGCGATGTCCGCGCAGGAGCCTGGCCGCGATACCTCGCCGCTGGTCGACACCGCGACCCAGGATTGGGTGCTGCGCGACGTTTTTGACGGGTGGAATTCCCTGCGCCGCAGCCAGGACTACTACGACGAGGGCGCTCTCATGTGGCTGCGTGCGGATGTCCTGATCCGCGAACAATCGCACGGCCAGCATTCGCTCGACGATTTCCTGCGCAGCTTCCTGGGCCAGCGCGACACCGGGCCGATCGTGGCTCCCTACACGCGTGAGGACGTCGAGGCGGCGCTATCGGCCGTGTGGCCTTACGACTGGCATAAATTCATCGAGACGCAAATCTACAAAGTGAGTAGCAAGCCGCCGACGGGCGGACTTGAGGCCGCGGGTTGGCGGCTCGTATACAACGATGCGCCCAATAATAAACGTTTCGACGCTGACATCGTTCCGATCGAGTATTTCGCGGAGCATTCAATCGGAATCGACGTGAACAAAGACGGATCGATCTTCGATGTCTGGCCGGGGACGCCGGCATACGACGCGGGCCTCGGACCGCACATGACGATCCTCGCGGTGGACGGCCGCGCGTATTCCGCCGACGTGCTGAACGATGCGATCGCGCATCCGCCAAACGGCATAATCACTCTACTCGAACGCAACTTCGATTCGGTGGCAACCTATGAAATCCGCTACGCCGGAGGCATACGCCACCCGCATCTGGAGCGAATCCCGGGCACGCATGACTACCTGAGCGACATTCTCGCGCCTCGCAGTCAATAAGGCGCTATGGCCTGCTGCGGGCGCGGGCAGATTACTTCGGCCTAGGATGGGCCAGCGCTTGCGCCACTCCCAGCAGCGCGTAGCCACGCTGCTGATCGTCAATCGGGAGTGACCGCGCCCAGTTGAGCGCAACGCGCGGCTGCCCCTTGAGCGTCCACGCCCAGGCGATTCTCTGCATGCAACCTGCACAATAGTCCGATTTGCCGCTGATCTGCCGGGCCGAGTCGAGGAGGCGCAGTACGTTGGCAGCGTCGCGGTTTTTGGCGGCTGCGTCGGACATCCTGACTAATCCAAGGATCACATCCGCTTTGTCCGTGCTCTTGCGCAACTCTCGCTCTGCTTCGGCAGGGTCGGTCGCGAATTGCTTCATCGCGATATCCGAATAGCGGCAATTGTTTTGTTCGGTCAAGCCGTAGGCTTCCGCAAACTTCCCGGCATTCCCATCCATCCATGCGGTGTCGCACGGAGTCATCTGCAGCGTGCGGACTTCGATGTGGGGCGAGAGGCTGGTTCGAGCCGCTTCCACAAAGTCCGCGGCGAGTTTTCTGTCCGACATGTGTGAAGCGAGCTCGTGCAATCGCTGCGGCTCCCCTCGGTCGTGCAGCGCATAGCCCACATCATAGAAAAGATTCCACGCCGAGCGCTCGTTGACCTGTTCGGCGGTTTTGAGAGCGCCATCGAGATCGCCATTCCTGATTTGGAAGTCTCCAAATTCTTCCATCACTTCGTTGGTATCGGCGGGTGACGTGACGGTGTCGAGGGCGCCGCGCAGGTCGCCTCGATCAATCTGGATTCTGGCAATGTCTCTGGTTGCCTTGGGTCCCAAGGGGCCTAAGGCCGAGCCGCTGAGCTCCTTGATCATTTGCTTGGCGCCTTGAATATCGCCATTTTCAGCGCGGACCTCGATCAGTTTCTCGGTCAACCCGGAAAGCTCATACGCTTGATTCCGGAGCGGGAGGATCGAGGCGGTCAAGCGCGCCGTGACCAATGCGTCGTCGTAATATCCCTGGGCAGCCTGCTGCGCGAATATCTGGTCGAGCGGGCCTCGATCGCGAGCGGCTTCACGGAGCAGGTCCTGCGGCGATACCACAACATGGAGACTTCGCAGGGACAGAGCCAGCGAAGCTCCGACTGCTCCACAGAGAATAATGATGGATGCAAGCCTGCGGCTCACTCGGGTCTCCCAGCGACGGCGAATACCTGTATTGTAGGCCCGCGTTATCACGAAAGTGGTTTTTCGTTCTGGCGATTGGTCGATTCGATCATCCGAGATCGAGCCGCGGCGCGATGTGGGAGCCGACAATCGGTTTGCAAATCAGCGGCTGATGCCGCATGATGTTTTACTTCGATCCAACTGGCCCGTCGCAGGGCCGGCGCATCGCGCCGGGTTACGCGAGCGCCAATTTCACCGCAAGAATATAAAGGGGGACGTTGCATGCGCAGGCCCGTGAGTATTGCTCCGCCAAAAGGGAAACTCGGCGTGCTGACGCCGGGAATGGGAGCCGTCAGCACGACGCTGATGGCCGGAACGGAGCTGGTTCGCCGCGGCGAATCGACGCCGGTAGGCTCGCTCACGCAGATGGGGACGATCCGCCTCGGCAAGCGCACCGAATCGCGCATCCCGCGAATCAAGGATTTCGTCAAGCTGGCCGAGCTGAAGGATATCGTCTTCGGCGGATGGGACGTGTTCCCCGACGATGCCTACAAGGCGGCCGAAAAGGCGGGCGTTCTCGATTCGCGCGATCTTGCGAAAGTGCAGAAATTCCTCAAGACCATTCGCCCGATGAAGGCAGCATTCGATCAGAATTACGTGAAGAATCTGCACGGCACGAACGTCAAGAAGGGCAAAACGAAATTCGATCTCGCAGAGCAATTGCGCGACGACATTCGCGACTTCAAGAAAAAGAACAAGCTCGACCGGCTGGTGATGGTGTGGTGCGCGTCGACCGAAGTGTTCATGAGGCCGGAGGCGGTGCACCAGGACCTCGATTCGTTCGAAAAGGCGATGAAGACCAATCATCCGGCCATCGCGCCTTCGATGCTCTACGCCTACGCCGCAATCAGCGAGAGCGTCCCTTTCGCCAACGGCGCGCCGAACCTGACCGTCGATATTCCGGCGCTCCAGGATTTTGCGAAGGAGAAACAGGTCCCGATCGGCGGAAAGGATTTCAAGACGGGGCAGACGCTGATGAAGACCGTCCTCGCGCCAGGATTCAAGGCGCGCATGCTCGGGCTCAACGGCTGGTTTTCGACCAACATCCTCGGCAACCGCGACGGCGAAGTACTCGACGATCCCGGGTCGTTCAAGACCAAGGAAGAATCGAAGCTTGGCGCGCTCGAATATATTTTGCAGCCGAAAGTCTATCCCGAGCTGTACGGCAAATTCACGCACAAGGTCCGCATCAATTACTATCCGCCGCGCGGCGACAATAAAGAGGGCTGGGACAACATCGACATCTTCGGCTGGCTCGGCTACCCGATGCAGATCAAAGTCGATTTCCTGTGCCGCGATTCGATTCTGGCGGCGCCGATCGTTCTCGACCTCGCGCTGTTCTTCGATTTGGCGAAGCGTGCCGGGATGCGCGGCATTCAGGAATGGCTGAGCTTCTATTTCAAGTCGCCGATGTGCGCCAAGGAGCTTTACCCCGAGCACGACTTATTTATCCAGCTGATGAAACTGAAGAATACGCTCCGCTGGATGATGGGCGAAGATCTCATCACCCACCTCGGCGCCGAATACTACGACTAATCGGCGCCTCGCCGGAAATTCCCATGGTTTAGTCGGCCGCGCGGAGGACCGAGGCGAGGAAGCGGACCAGCCGAACCTGCGCGAGCCAGCCTGAATGCTTCTGCGGGTCGACGTGCGAGAAGACTTCGCTAATCAGTACCGCGCGCAAATCCTGTTTCGGAATATCCTTTTCGAGGAATAAGCTCTCGGCGGCCGGGATGACGTTGTCCGCCGCGCCGTGCAGGATGAACACCGGCACGCGGAGCCCCGCGATATGGCCGTGCGGCGATAGCGCCGCTAACTCGGGTGCATCCGCTGCGATGGCCGCCAGCATTTGCGGCCGAACGCTTTCGATGCGATCGTCGATCAGCGCATTCATGATCGCGCGGGAGGGCTCGCTCAAGCGAGCGATCCACGGCCGCGCTTTTTCCGGGTGCTCCCATAGCCACTCGCGCAGCGCTTCGTGCGCCGCAGGCAAGTCCGCCGCCGGGAAAAACTGCGCGAGATGCGCGTAGACGAAAACCGAAGGGCCGTAGTCGTCCGCAACATATGGAATCGAACGCCCGCCCGGAAATTCCTCTTCATTTGTGGCCAGAAACCGCGAGACACGCGCGAGATCGTCATAAGGGCCAATCAGTACCAGCGCGCGAATGTGCGGCGCGTATTGCGGATCGCAGGCCGCGAACAGCGAAAGGCCGCCCGCGAAGCTGATGCCCGTCACCGTGACGGGGCCGGTTCCAAGCCGCTGCTGCAGCCAGCGGGCGGATTCGCCGATTTTCGGGATCGAGGAGGCGTCCACGTGATAATCCGCCAGCGCGTCCATTTGCGGCGTCAGCACGGCGAGCCCGCTGCTCGCGATCGCGCGCGCGAATGTGATCAGGCGCGGCTCTTCGATGCCGAGGTAATGGATTCCGGGCACGACGACCATACCGTGCGGATGCGCGACGCCTGCGGGCAAGTACAAGCGCCCGCGCACGGGACCGGACGGGGCGGGGATGCTGACGTCCTGCGTCGTCACCGAGCGCGTTTCAAAACGCAGCAGCGGACCCGAGGCTTGCGGATCGATGACGTGGGTCAATACGGCGTAGCTGCGGAGATCGTAGCGAAGATGGTAGACGGCGAGGCCCGCTAGCAGCACGACGATCGCTATCGCGGGCGGCCATAGCGAGCGGCGCTTGCCGGGCGCGCCTTGGGCGTTCTGCCGCGATGTGATCGCAGGCATCGAAGTGCGCGCAGTCTATCACCGCGCCATCGCTTTCCGGAACCTGCTGGATTCTCTTCTCACTGAATGCCCGACGACGCGTTTTCTTTGAGGGCGGCGTCCGCTTCCTTTGTGAGGTCAGCGCAAATCGCGCCTAGCCCTGACGGGCATTGTCTTTTTGCATTTGCCCTGATCTTCTTGAGGTCCTTGATGTCAAGCGTGGCATCGACATGTCTGAGGACAAAGCGACGAAAGCGAGCGTCTTTTGCCGCAAGATTGGCCATTCGGAGCAATGTGTTCCAGCGGTCGACAAGAATGCGAGCGACAGACTCGCTGTAACCCTCAGCGACGGCGCCATCGTCACATTTTCCGTATAGCTTGTATGACTTGTAGAGGGCATCCCAACTGCGGAGTGTGCCCGCTTGCGCTTCCGCCCGCTGCTCCTCAACGGCGCTACAGCGGCTCTCTTGAGCAGCCGGGGTTGTGATTCCCAACAACAAAAGAATAACCGCAAGTCTGCACATCTGGTCATCCCCCCGCTGTGCCCCGAGCGCCATTGAGCTGGCGAAGGAAATATTCGTGGACCGTGGTGTCCGTGGTGAGTTCGGGGTGAAATGTCGCGGCGAGAATTCGGCCTTGCTGCACGAGGACCGGATGGCCGGCATCCTCGGCGAGGACTTCCACTTCTTTGCCGATCGATTCGATGATGGGCGCGCGGATGAAAACCATTTCGAGCGGCTCCTTGCGGAGTTTGGTGGCGCTCATGTGGACGTCGCTCGCGAGCTGGCGGCCGTAGCCATTGCGGAGGATCGCGATATCGAGCACGGCGAGCGAATCTTGCGCGGGGCCGTGGACGTCGCGCGCAAGCAGGATCGCGCCCGCGCAGGTGCCGAAGAATGCGCCGCTATTTTTCGCGAACTGCTTCAGCGCGTCGAAGAGGCCTTCCTCGCGCATTACTTTTAGGTGCGTGGTGCTCTCGCCGCCGGGGAGGATCACGCCGCCGAGCCCCGCGAGGTCGCCGGGGACGCGGACGTACGTGTGCGCGACGCCGAGGCGCTCGAGAACTTTGCCATGCGCCTCGTAATCGCCTTGGATCGCTACGATTCCGATTTTTGGTTCGCTCGTCATTTCATGTGCAAGTCACAGCTAAACACAGAGAACACTGAGGACGGCCACAGAGTCCACAGAGAAACCCAAGAGTTCACCGCTGAGACGCAGACGACGCGGAGAATTCGTGCCTTCTCTCGCCACTAGCCACTGCTTTACCAGCCCCGCGTCTGCAGCATATCCTTTTCTTCGAGCTGGCGGACATCGAGGCCCTTCATCGCTTCGCCGAGTTCTTCGGAGGCTTCGAGGACGATTTTCGGGTCCTTGTAATGCGTGGTGGCTTTCACGATGGCGCGGGCGCGCTGCGCTGGATCTGCGGACTTGAAGATGCCCGAGCCGACGAAGACTGCTTCGGCGCCGAGCTGCATCACGAGCGCCGCGTCCGCGGGAGTCGCGATGCCGCCCGCCGAGAAATTCGGGACGGGCAGCTTGCCGTGCTTGGACACCCACTCGACCAACTCGAATGGCGCGCCGAGTTCTTTCGCCTCGTGCACGAGCTCTTCCTGGCCGAGCGTGGTGAGCCTCCGCATGCCGCCGACGATCGCGCGCATGTGGCGCACCGCTTCGACGATGTTGCCCGAGCCGGCCTCGCCCTTGGTGCGGATCATGGCCGCGCCTTCGGCGATGCGTCGCAGCGCTTCGCCGAGATTTCGCGCGCCGCACACGAATGGCACCTTGAAGCCGTGCTTCCACACGTGGTGCTCTTCGTCCGCGGGCGTGAGGACTTCGCTCTCGTCGATGTAGTCGACTTCGAGCGCTTCGAGCACTTGCGCCTCGGCGAAATGGCCGATGCGGACTTTGGCCATCACGGGAATCGACACCGTATCCATGATTTCGCGGATTACGCGCGGCGCTGCCATGCGGGCCACGCCGCCTTCCTTGCGGATGTCCGAGGGGACGCGCTCGAGCGCCATCACCGAACACGCCCCCGCCTCTTCGGCGATTTTGGCTTGCTCGGCGTTGGTCACGTCCATGATCACGCCGCCCTTCAGCATCTCGGCCAGTCCCACTTTCACGCGCCACAAGCTGTTGTTCATCAAGTCCATTTCTCGCTCCCCTTTTCGTTCTGTGCCCCTCGGCTGTAGCAAAACGCCGAAGGCTTTCGATTCCTCAGTGTTTAGCCGGTTCCTTGGCGCCAAGCTTTCGCCGAAGCGCTTCCACATCGATTTGGACGAAGCGCCCTTTGCCGCGAGCGAGAAGGGCGCCCGAAGCGTCGCGAATCTCGCCCTGCCGAAGCAGGTTGCGCCCGTTCCGCTCGACTTCCCATCCTTCGACGAGCAAATCTCGATCAACCGGCACGGGCTTCACGTATTCAACCGTCAACTCGCCCGTCACCGCGTGATCGCCCTCGAAGCGGCTCACCTTGGCCATCACCTCATCGAGCAGCGTTGCCACGATGCCGCCGTGAACGAAGCCCGTGCCGCCCTGATAGTCGGCGCTGAGCCGAAAGGAGCCGCGGATTCGCCGCGCCTCGTCGTCCTGCTCGAACGTGAGCTGCATGCCGCGCGCGTTGGCGCCGCCGCAGCCGAAGCAGTGGTTCGTCGGGTTCGGCTTCAGCAGCACCGGCGCGCCTGCCCTTTTCTCGTGCGTGCGGCGCTCATACGAGGGCCACGCGGGCCGTCAAATCGCCTCTCGCGCCGCGCTCGCGTTTGCGCAGTTCGCTTTTCAGCAAGTCGCAAAATGTTTCGACGCCCTTGGCGATGCGCTTTTCGTCGACGGCCGAGAATCCAAGGCGCAGCGTGTTCGGCTGCGGATGCTGCGAAAAGAAATGCCGCCCCGGCAGGAAGACGACGCCGCGCTCGCGCGCGTGAATCAGCAACTCGCCTGCATCGAAACCGGGCGGCAGCGTCACCCAGAGGCTCATCCCGCCCTCGGGGCGCGTCCACGACGTTTGCTCCGGCATATGCTTTTCGAGCGCCTGCTCCATCGCTTCGAGGCGGCTGCGATACACCTTTTTCATCTTTGCGAGATGCTTCGTGAAATAGCCGCGGTGCATGAATTCGGCGATAGCCGCTTGCGAAAGCTGGTCGGTGTGCAGGTCGGTCGACTGTTTCACGAGGCGCAGCCGCTCGATCGCGCTTTCGGGGCCGATGCACCAGCCGACCCGCAGCCCGGGAAACGCGGTCTTCGAGAAGCTGTCGATCTGGATCACGTTGCCAGCGGTATCGAGCGCCTTCAGTGACGGAATCGGATTGCCTCGCAGCCGCAACCGCGCGTAAATCCCGTCCTCGATCACCGGCACCTGAAAGCGCGCCGCAAGTTCCAAGAGCGCCCGCCTGCGCGCGACCGGCAGCGCCGTTCCCGTGGGATTGTGAAAATCCGGCGTGACGAGAATGAATTTCACGCGATTCTGCATAAGCACCGTCTCGAGCGCGTCGATATCGAGTCCCGGGTGGCCCGTGCGCGTTGCATCCGGCTCCACGCCGACGGCCAGCGGACGGACCCGCGCACCCGCAAGGATCGCAATCGCGCCCGGATAGCTTGGATTTTCGAGCGCCACCGAATCTCCGGGCCGCAGAAACGCCCTGCAGACGAGGTCGATCGCCTGCTGGCAGCCGTCGGTGATCAGCAGTTGCTCGGGCTTTACATTCAGCCCCTCGCTGCGAAACAAGCTGATCAGTTCCCGCTTGAGCGGATCGTAGCCGTCCGTGGAGCCGAATTGAAGGATGCGCCGCCCCTCGTGGCGCAGCACCGCGTTCGCGGAATGGCGAAATTCTTCGAGCGGAAACGTCTCGTCGGGAGGCCGCGCGACGGTGAACGCGATCGCGCCGGGCGGAATGCGCGGCATCATGCGGCTGAGGCTCTCTTCGGCGCGATCGTCGGCAAAGAGCGCTTCCCAGCGCATCGGGCCGTTGTGTCCGTTCCCATTGCCATTGGAGCGCGGCGGCGGTGAAAACTGCTTTTCGGGGATCGCGCAGATGTACGTGCCGCGGCCCACGTGGCCCTGAATCAGCCCCTCGGATTCGAGTTCGGCGTAGGCGTTTGCGACAGTCGTGCGATGCACGCCAAGCTGGCCGGCCAGTTCTCGGCTCGCGGGAATGCGGTCGCCCGAGCGCAGCTCGCCCGAATGGACGAGCGCGCGCAGCTGGTCGCGCAGCTGCACGTACAGCGGAATGTGGCTTTCGGACTGTAAATGAAGAGGCAGCATTGGCTCTCTCCTGCAGGCCAATATAGAGTACAACGCTGGAGTGTAAAGAGCCAATTTGGCCAGGACTCGATTTCGCGAACCGGAGGCTTCGGCGGGATCACGGACCGCGAAGCAAGCTTCGCGGCAAAAGGGCGGCGGCCCTTCGACAGGCTCAGGACAAGCGAGCCGCCGCACTCCACAGGCTCAGTGCCGGGCTCGGCGCCGAAGATATTGGCTTACTCGCCGAACAATTTCGATTGGGCTTCGGCGACCGCCGCGATTCCGCGCGTCGCGCGAGCCGTCCGCCGGGCCACGCCGACCACGCCCAGCACCTTCATCTCGGCGAGAGCCGAGCGCGGGATGAACATCCGCAGGACATTCCCGTGCAGATCGGGAGGGGTGAGCTGCACGCCGGTGTCGAGAAGGTCGAGCAGGTTATTCGAGACGATGCCTTCTAGCGCGTCGTCATCCCGGAATCGCAGCCGGACCCACAGGCCATCCAGCTTCGGGCGGCTCAGGAACGTCTTGCGCTCCAACTCGAATGTATCCTTGAACTCCCTGACGAAGTAGACGCATTTTACGTGTTTTAACTCGATCGCCTCGCGTTCGCCATCGAGCGTCAAAAGGTCGACCGCTTCGGTCTGCCCGAGTGAGCCCGGATTGAGGTACCCCTTCAGCGAACTGCCGTCGAGCAGCAGGACGACGACCTTCTTCAGTGTCGACGATGGAGTGCGGCTTTTCACGCTTCTGGCCACTTTTCGAGGCTTTTCAGCGCCCGGCAGTTGCTATCTGGGCTCACGTTATGTTATCTTCTCTTCGGGCAGTGTCAACTTGTTGGTGCTTAAAGGGTTAGCTCGGGAGTCTCCGCCGATTGACCAACAAAGGACAGATCCTTCGATCGGCCTCCGTCATAGCCCTTGTCACCCTTATCAGCCGGATTTGCGGATACTTACGCGATCAACGTGTAGCTCTCCTACTCGGGACCTCGCCAGCCGCCGATTCCTTCATCCTCGCCTTTCGCATCCCCAGCTTGATCCGCCGGATGACGGGCGAAGGGTCCCTGGGTGCCTCGCTGATCCCCGTCTTCACAGGCTACATCCGCAACCGCTCGCCCCGCGACACATGGGCCTTCGCCCAAAAGGTGTTTTGGGACATGGCGGTTCTCCTCGCCATTATCGCCGTACTGGGCGCCGTATTCTCGCGGCAGGTGATCTATATCTTCACCATTCTGGGCGCGCACCAGAACAATCTGGCCATTTTTCTCAATCGGCTTATTTTCCCGGCGGTCTTCTTCATCGGATTGGCGGCGGTCGCAGCCGCGCTCTTGAACAGCTTTCACGTCTTCGGGCTTCCGGCGGCCACCCCGATCTTTTTCAATCTGGTCTTCATCTTGTTTTCGTTCGGCTTCATCTACCGGCCGCTGATGCACTGGGTTCCCGTCGCCTATCGTACTCCGGCCGTCGCCCTCGCGGCAGGGATTCTGGTGGGCGGCGCCGTTGCCTTAGCCATGCAGATTCCGGCGCTGGTGCGCCGAGGCATGAGCTTCGTCCCGGAATTTTCGATTTCGGACCCCGGAGTGCGAAAGGTCGGCCGCCTGATGGGACCCGCGTTTTTCGGCATGGGCGTCTACCAGATCAATCTTTTCGTGGACACGATCTTCGCGCTTTCGCCGCGCATGCCGACCGGCAGCGTCACGTCCCTCTACGTCGCCGACCGCTTGATGCAGCTCGTCCTCGGCAGCTACGCAATTGCAATGTCGACCGCGATCCTTCCGGCGATGTCGCACCAAATCGCCGCAGGCAAGTGGGACGAGATGAAGCACACGTTCGGCTTTTCGCTGCGCATCGTTTCGTTCATCACGATTCCGGCGGCCGTCGGCCTGATTCTTTTGCGGGGGCCGATCGTGCAGGTGTTGTTCCAACATGGTCGATTCGTCGCCGAATCGACTTCGCTCACGGCGCACGCGCTGTTTTTCTACTCGCTCGGCCTGCCGGCGTATGCGGCGATCAAGCTCATCACGCCGATGTACTACTCGACGCAGGATACGTGGACGCCCGCGCGCGTCGGCGCCTGGGCGCTCGGCGGCAACATCCTTCTCAATACGATTTTCCTTTTGTTCTTTTACCGCTCGCTTTCGAACGGCAGCCCGGCGCTCGCGAGTTCGCTGACGGCGTATTTCAATTTCGGCGCGCTGTTTCTGCTTTTCCGCAAGCGCTACGGCCGCCTCGGCGCGAGCGGCCTGGCCGCGTCGCTCGTCAAGATCGCCGTGTGCGCCTTGGCGATGGCGTTCATTTCGTATTACGGCTTGCAGGCAGCGCATTTTTCGTCCGCCGCGCACCTCTTGACGCAGGTCGCGCTGCTCGCCGCGGTGATTCTCGTGTCGACGGCCGTCTATTTCGGCCTCGCGTGGCTGCTTCGCTGCGAGGAGCTTCGCGAGTTCTGGCAACTTATTCGGCGGACGGAGCCCAGCACGGCTCCGCTCGCCGCGGGTGAGGTTTAGATGGAAGGGCACGTTCGCGAATTCCTGAATTGCCTGCGCATCGAGAAAGGCCTCTCGGACAATACGATCCTGGCTTATCGCCGCGACATCGAGAAATTCGCCGCGTTCGCCACCGAGCGCGGGCTCGGCACGAGGGAAATCACCCGCAGCGACGTGGTCGATTTCCTCGCCTCGCTCTACAAGCGGCGCCTCGATAGCCGCTCGGTGGCGCGGCATCTCGTGACGATTCGCAATTTCTTCCGCTTTGCGCTTTTCGAGGGCTACATCGACGACGATCCCGCGGCTACCATCGAGTCGCCGAGGTTTCGCCAGAGCCTGCCCTCATTTTTGAGCATCGAGGAAGTCGATCGGCTGCTCCGACAGCCCGACACGACCAGCATCGTCGGCCTGCGCGATCGCGCCTTGATCGAGATCATGTATTCCGCCGGCCTGCGCGTTTCCGAGCTGTGCGGGCTGCGCGTCGACGATTTGCAACTCGATCCGGGCTGCCTGCGCTGCATCGGCAAGGGCAACAAGGAGCGCCTGGTTCCCGTCGGCAAGGAGGCGCTCACGATCGTCCGGAAGTATCTTCGTACGGCTCGCCCGGAACTGCTGCGCGGCGGTTCGTCGCCGTACCTTTTTCTCAACCAACGGGGCGGTAAGCTCGACCGCATCACTTTCTGGAAGTTGCTCGGCGCCTACGGCCGCAAGGCCGCGCTGCGAAAGCCGCTGACGCCGCACATGCTGCGTCACAGCTTCGCCACGCACCTGCTCGACCGCGGCGCGGACCTTCGCTCCGTCCAGATGATGCTCGGCCACTCGGACATTTCAACGACGCAAATCTACACGCACGTGATCGAGGAACGATTGAAGACCGTCTACAAGGCGCACCACCCGCGCGCCTGATGCTCACCGCGGGACTGCCAGGAGGCGCACGACCTCATGCCTGATTACATGTTCCTGCTCGAAAGCAGGCTTTCGCCGGAGCAACGCGCCGCGCTCGAGCGCGTGCAGGAGCTGTCCCGGCAGCTCGATTTGAATATCTACCTCACGGGAGGCGCGGTTCGCGACCTCATCTCCGGCCAGCCGATCCGCGACCTTGATTTCACCGTCGAAGGCAATCCGGTGCGCATGGTCCGCGAACTCGAAAAAGGCGGCGCGAAAATCACATCCGAGAGCGAAAAGCTCCGCCACTACGAAATTATCTTCGCGGGCGACGCCGACGGCTCGATTTCCGCCGCGCGCGACGACGTCTACGAAAAACCCGGAGCGAAGCCCGAATACCACTTCGCGGGCATCATGGAGGATCTGCGCCGCCGCGATTTCTCGATCAACGCCATCGCCATTTCGCTCAACGCGCAATCGCGCGGCCTGCTCCTCGATCCCACCAACGGCCTCGCCGATCTCGAACGCCAGGAGGTTCGCGCTCTCTCGATCCATGCCTTCACCAATCAGCCGATCCGCCTGATGCGCATTCTGCGATACAGCGCCCGCATGGGTTTCAACCTCGAGTCGCGCACGCAGGAATGGTTCGACCTCGCCATGGAACGCGGCCTGAATGCCAATTTCGAAGGCGCAGAAGTCGGCCATGAACTTCGCGCCGTGGCCCGCGACGACAGTCCGGTTGCCGCGCTCAAGCTGTGGGAATCGCACGAGCTGCTCGAAGCGATTCATCCGAAGCTGCAGCGGCGCAAGCCCGACTACGATAGCCTCAACAAGCTCGCGCGCATCCGCGGGAATTATCTCGCGGTCGGACTGCGCCCGCGCCTGCACCTTGCCGTCACCGGCTACATTCTCGGCCGGCTGAAGGCCCGCGAGATGGCCGCCGCGCTGCGCAACTTGGAGTTCCGCGCGGCGGAAATCGATGCCATTGCCGAACTCGTTCCGGAAGCACAGAAGGTCGTGAAGATGTTGAAGGGCCGCAAGACGAACGCGCCCCGCGACGCCTACGCGTATCTCGCTTCCCTTCCCGCCGAGACGCTCGCTTTCATCGAAGTCGAGCTGCCGAATCCGCGCGCTCTCTCGAAGATTCGCAACTACATCCAGAAATGGCGCCCGCTGCGCCTCGCGCTTCCGATCGGCGAACTCGATGCGCTCGGCATCCCGCGCGGGCCGCAGTTCGACAAGATTCTCGATCAGCTCTTCGATCTCCAGTTGCGCGGCAAGGCCAGGACTCCGGAGGACCGCACCAGAATTCTGCGCGATCTCGCGGGAATCAAGGACGAAACAAAGAAGAAACCGGAGAAGGAAAAGAAGAAAGGCAAGGGCGGCGAAGCCCCCGCGCCTGCCGCCAAAACGCCCGGCGGGAAGACCGGCGAAAAGAGCACAGCCGCTGAAGCCGGCCATAATGCGGCCGCGGCCATTGGTGCCGGCGCTCGGGCCAAGCACGAAAAAGCCGCAGCCGCGCGCCGCGCCGAGAATTCCAAATCGAAACCTCACCACCCGACGAAATCTCGCAGTCGGTGAGATTGTAATCGCGCCATTCGTCCAATGGTCTTGAATCGCCAGCGTCGCGTTCCAGTCCCGGTGAACGACCTCGAGCGGTTCCTCGCCCGGGCCCGCCGCGCCCTGCGCCTCGCGCCCAATTCGCTCACAGTCTGCCTTGTGACCGACGCCGAAATCGCCCGCTGGAATCGCGCCTATCGCGGCAAAGAAAAGCCGACGGACGTTCTTTCGTTCCCTGCGGATGAGAATCATCCGAGACGGACAAAGTTGCGCCGATCGCATGCCCGTCGCCGCACTTTCACCTCCGCTTCCTCTGCTTCCTCACCATCCTCCGCCTCTTATCTCGGCGATATCGCCATCGCTCCCGCCGTCGCCAGACGCAACGCCCGCCGCTTCGGCCGCACCTTCGATGACGAAATGCGCATCCTGATCCTTCATGGCATCCTGCACCTGATGGGTTACGATCATGAGACCGACACTGGCGAGATGGATCGCCGCGAGCAGCGCCTTCGCCGCGCGCTCGGGCTTGCCTAGACCATGACCATTCTTCTCTATACGCTCGCGGTCATCGTTCTCACGGTTGGGCTCATCGTGGTCTCTTACCTCGACCGCGTGTATCGCGAGATGGGACGCGTCTCCACCGGCCGCATCCGCGATCACATCCTCGCCTTCGAATCGGAGATCGAGCCGCGTTTCAAGCTCGACCGCACGCGCGCCGCCCTTGCCTTCAGCCTGGTCGCGCGCCTCTGGCTTGTCTTTCTCGCCGCCGTGACCGCTCTTGCGGTGAACGCGGCCGTTCCCGGCCGAGCGGAGTTCGGACTGGAAGTCGTGATCTTCCTTGCGGCCGAAGTCATGATCGCCATGCAGTTTCTGCCTTTTTTGCTTTTGGCGAGCGCGGGCGGCACCTGGATCTCGCCGCTCGTTCCGCTGGTCCGCCTGCTGCTGTGGCTCACGTGGCCGTTCTACTCGGTCCTGAATCTTCTCGCGTCGATTCTGCGCCTCTCGGAAGACGAGCCCACCGCCCCCGCCACCGAGCAACAGGCCATCGAAGCTTTCGTGGACGCCGCCACCGAGGAAGGCATCATCGAGCAAGATGAAGCGCGGCTGATCGAGCAGGTCGTCGAATTTGGCGAAAAGCGCGTGCGCGACGTAATGACGCCGCGGCCCGACGTCGTCGCGATCTCAGCCGGCGCCACCATCGACGAGCTGCGCGACCGCATCGTCGAAACGAAATTCTCGCGCCTGCCCGTCTACGGAAAATCGCTCGACGACACGCTCGGCATCGTCGTCGCCAAAGATATGCTCGAAATTCCCGACCGGGACGCGTCGCGTCGTACCGTGCGCGAGCTGGTCCGTCCGGCGCTCTTCGTTCCCGAGACGAAATTTGGTTCCGAGCTGCTGAAGGAGATGCAGCGCAAGAATCAGCATATGGCTGTTGTGATCGACGAGTACGGCTTGCTCGCCGGCGTCGTTACGGTCGAGGATCTCGTCGAGGAAATCGTCGGCGAAATGGCCGAGGAGGATCGCCGCCCCGTCCCCGATGTGATCCGCGAATCGACCGGCGCGATGGTTCTTCGCGGCAGCGTCCCGGTCGACAAAGTCGCCGAGCTTTTCGGCATCGAGCTCGACGCGCTCGCCGGCGAATCACACGCGACCACCGTCGCCGGCCTCCTGAACAGCGTCGCGGGACACGTCCCGCGCACGGGCGAAATCCTCGAGCTGGCGGGCCTCCGCTTCGAGGTCCTCGAAGCGAATCAGCGCAAAGTTCTCCGCGTCCGCGCCCGCCGCCCCGTTGCGGACGCCGCCACATCCGCCCGCACGGTGTAGCGCTCTCCCAAGAACAATAGCCGGGGCCGCTGGGGCTTGTCCGAGTTACCTAGCTGTCTGTGTTGATCGTCACAATTTTGAACACGCCGGGTGCAAACTCCCTAAACCAGACCTCTCCGTCTCCGACCATGAATCCCTGCGGATTAGCGGAAAGACATCGAGAGGATTTTTCGTCGAGGATTTTAGCCCTCACTTGCGCGTCAATGATTAGCCGGTATTGCCTGAGGAACGTCTTTCGATCACCCACATGTAGCTTTTTCTTCTCCATGTTCACTTCGAGCGGATAAAGAATCATCGATGCCACTTTCGCTCGATCGTTTTCCTGAACGGCCGCTTTTAACTCGGCAAGGAATTTCCTCGATTGCTTCGCTATTTCGGGGCCCATCCTGTCCACGGTGTCGCCGGGACATTCGGATTCTTGCTCGCCCTTAACTCGAGCGCCCAATGGGAAAGCCAAAGCGAGAGTCAGAATCGACAGCCAGATTTGCTTTCGGATTGTCATCCCTCGTCCTTGGGCTATTGAATAGCAAGGGATCGGATACCCGTGCCCATCGCACGAAGAGGCGCGGGGCCTACTTCCCTGCCCGCATCCGGGCGACTTCCTCGCGCAATTCGCGCAGCTCGCGCTGCATTTCCGGCAGCCGATTGAATACAGCCACCGATTTTCGCCACGCGCGATTGTCCATCGCGGGATACCCAGAATAGACGGCGCCCGGCGGGACATCCGTCGGAACGCCGCTCTGTGCGCTGATCACGGCGCCGTCGCCAACGGTCAAATGCCCGGCGCATCCCACCCGCCCCGCGAGGATGCACTTGTTTCCGATGTTCGTTGTTCCCGCGAGGCCGACCTGGCCGCAGAGGAGCGTGTCCTCGCCGACCTTGCACGCGTGGCCGACTTGGACGAGATTATCGATCTTCGTGCCGCGGCCGATGCGCGTCTCGCCGACCGTCGCGCGGTCGATGGCGCTCAGCGCCTGAATCTCGACATCGTCGCCGATCACCGTGATCCCCGACTGGCGAATTTTGTGCCAACGCCCGTCCGCCTGGCGCGCGAAGCCGAAGCCGTCGCTGCCCACGACCACGCCGTTCTGCAGCAGGACGCGATCGCCGATCCGGCAGTCCTCGCGGACGCACGCGTGCGAATGCGCGAAGAAATGATCGCCGATGCGCGCGCCGCGGTAGATTGCGACAAAGCTGTGCAGCACCGCGTGCTCGCCGATCGTCACGTCCTCGCCCACATAACAATAAGGACCGATATGCGCGCTCACTCCGATTTTTGCCGACGCCGCGATCACCGCCGTCTCGTGGACGCCCGGCGCGTATTTCGGGGTGGGATGAAAAATCTCGATCGCCCGCGCGAAATCGAGGTACGGGTTCGCCGAACGCAGCGCCGCGATCCGCGGCCGCGGCTCGTCGCGGGCGATCACGATCGCCGCCGCGCGCGTCGTCTCGAGCGCCCCTTTGTACTTGCGGTTCACGAGAAACGTCAGCTCGCCCGGCGCGGCCTCTTCGATTCCCGCCACGCCCGTGATCTCCATACTCGCGTCGCCCTCGACCGCGCACCCCAGCTTCTCCGCCAGTTCTCCCAGCTTCATCGCCGTCTCCTCGGACTTGCGCTTCCCTCGCGGTGCAGCCTTAGCCTAGCAGGTGTGCAATCCAGCGCGGAAACTTAACAGCGGAAGCCTGAAACTGCAAAAGGAAAGCCTTCGGCGGGAGGTGACCTAATTCGTCGGCACTTCTACGCGCTTGAGGCCGCGCTGCGCGGAGCAGCATCCAGCAGAATCGCGGTGAGTTCTTCAGGCATGTCGAGCATCACGTCGTGGCCGCACGCCAGGCTGAGCGTTTTCCACCCTCTGGCCTTCGCGCGCTCATACGACGGCATAAATGGCGATTCGTCGTAGCCGGTCGCCAGGATGTAGGTCACGTCCTTCACCGCGTTTATTCCTCCGCTCAACCGCAGCGGCTGCTGGAAAGCTGCCAGCGGATGCATCGTGCACTGGCGGTCCACCCACTCGGCATCCTTCGCGTTCACGTTGAACGCGGCGGCGGGGATGTGCGGCACCTTCCACCCCTCGCCATCGAGTCTCGCGCCCTCCAGTTGCTTATCCCTCTGGTCGGGCGGCAGCTCGGCAAGCAAACTCTGGCCGTCCTCGAGAACGAACGCATCCAGATAGATCAGCGCGCCGATCCGATCGGGGACGCGGTCCGCGGCTCCGCTCACCACCGCGCCACCGTACGAGTGCCCGCAGAGCACCACGTTCGAAAGCTCCTCCCAGCGAATCAGGTTCACCACGTCGTCGATGTGCGTTTCGAGGTTGACCTCGCGCGAAAGCAGGTGCGATCGCTCCCCGACGCCCGTCAGCGTCGGCGTGAACACGTCATGCCCCTGCGCCTGCAGCGCCTTCCGCACGCGCTTCCAGCACCAGCTGCCGTGCCACGCGCCGTGCACCAAAACGTACGTGCTCATTGCCCGCCTCCGCCGCAAATCACCGGCATCATGCCCCAACCGCGACGCTCGATGCGCCGCTTTTCTTGGCGTGCCTCGCGCGCAGCAAACCTCCGCACCAGGCCAAGGGAACGGTCAGCACGAGGGTCGCGATCCAATTGCGCATCGGCGCCACATTGGGCAGCGACACCATGGCCCACACCGTCAGTGCTTCCTGGACGACGCCCATCGCCACCGCATGCCAGATCGGAGACCGGCGTGCGATCCATGCCGTCACGTACCCGCCCGCCGCGATGCACGCACTCGTGTAGGCAAGCGAAAAAACAGCCGCCGCCAAATTGTGGCTGATCGCCGCCCGATTCGGCAGCGCGTGCGGAAACATCCGCATCAAGATCGGATCGGCGGCCGCCTCGATCGCGAACGAAGTCGCCGTCAGTGTCGCGATTCCGGCTATCACCGCGAGGATGCTTCGCACCATGGCGCCGCAGTCTATCGAAGGCCGCGGCGCCTGTCCCGACATTTCTTGCGTCCGCGATGCCGGGGCGGGTTTTTGACGGCCCTTGAAGATATTTCCCCGCCGTGCTCTGATGCGAGGACCGTCGGATCGCGGTCCGGGAGGAACAACGATGAGCGAGCGAAGTAATCCATTCTTACGAGCTATTGGGCCCACGCGACGGCAGATGATCTCGGGAGTTGCCACTGCGTTTGGCAGCCTGGCGGCAGGCTCCGCAGCGTGGGGCAAGGCACAGCAGACCGTGATGGAGCCGCCCAGCACTGGTGCGGACAAGCTGCGCACATCGCTGCATCAAGAGATCGACTTGATGGCGAGTCCGCGCCGCATTTACGGCGCGCTGCTCGACGGGAAAACATTCGCCGCATTCTCCGGCGCCGCAGCTGTGATCGATCCGGCGCCTGGCGGCGCGTTCTCGATGTTCGAAGGCCAGATCACGGGCCGCAACGTCGAATTGGTTCCTGACGAGCGAATCGTGCAGGCGTGGCGTCCGGGCAGCTGGGCTCCCGGCGTGTATTCGATCGTGAAGTTCGAATTCAGGCCGCAGGGCTCGCAGACGAAAGTCATCCTCGATCACACCGGTTTCCCGCAAGGCAAATTTGCGGGCCTCGATTCGGGATGGTACGAACATTACTGGAATCCGCTGAAGAAATACTTCGCGTAGAAGCTGGCACCACGCCGCGCGTTGCCGCAGACTCAAAGGACGAGAATGGATAAGCAGCGCCTGGAAGCGTTCACTGACGGAGTGATCGCCGTCGTCATCACGATCATGGTCCTCGAACTGACCGTACCCAAAGCATCGAGCTTCTCCTCGCTGGCTTCCGTGGTCCCGGTATTCCTCGCCTACGTGCTCAGCTTTGCCAACGTCGGCATCTTCTGGAACAACCACCATCACATGCTGCACGCCACCGAGCGCATCAACGGCACGGTCCTGTGGGCGAATCTGCTCCTGCTCTTCTGGATTTCGCTGATTCCGTTCGTGATTCGCTGGATGGACGAAGCCCATTTCGCCGCCGCGCCGACCGCCTCCTACGGCATCGTCCTGGCCATGGCCTCGATCGCTTACCTTCTGCTCGAGCGATCCATCATCGCGTGCAATGGACCCGACTCGTGCCTGGCCCGCGCGGTGGGCAGCGACCTGAAAAGCCAGATGTCGCTTGTGATCTACCTGCTCGCGATTGCGCTGGCGTTCCTGCGGCCATGGATCGCAATGTCCCTCTATGTGGTGATCGCGTTGATCTGGTTCATCCCCGACCGCCGAATCGAATCGGCCGGGTAATGCCTCAGACATATTAGAATCGAAGGCTCATGGACGAATCCGAAATTTATTCAGCGATTGGCGAGGAGGGTTTTGCGCGCCTCGTCGGGGCATTCTACCGGCAGGTCCCGCACGACGAAATTCTCGGCGCGATGTATCCGCGCGACGAGCTCGCCGCCGCCGAATCGCGGCTCCGCGATTTCCTGATCTACCGCTTCGGCGGCCCGCAGCGTTACATCGAAGAGCGCGGACATCCCCGCCTGCGCGCGCGCCATATCCCGTTCCGCATCGACCAGGCCGCCCGCGACCGCTGGATGCAGCTCATGGCGAACGCCTTCGCCGAAGCCGCTCTGCCGCCCGAAGTCGAGCAGTTCCTTCGCGCCTTCTTCGATCAAATGTCCACCTTCATGATCAATCAGGCATAGAATCCACCACGTCTCAGCGCGGTCTTGGGCGGCGAACCGACACAGGCGACATTTCTTGCCTTTTGCACGTGTTGAGGTTACAAACATGGGATCATGAAGAGAACGCCCTCTTCTCTCCTTGTCTTCGCGCTTTGCCTTTTCTGTATTTCGCCCCTACGCGCGCAGACTCCCGCAAGCACCGCCTCAGCGAAAACGGACTACTCGCAGGAACCATATGTCATCCAGCAAATGTCGACAAAGATCAGCTTTCAGGATGACGGCGCTTCGACCCGCGAGCAGACCTCGATCATTCGCGTTCAGAACGACACCGGCGTCCAGCAATGGGGGCTGATTGAATTTCCGTTTCAGTCCGCCAATCAGACGGTTGATGTCGACTACGTGCGCGTGCGCAAGCCTGATGGGAGCGTCGTCACCACGCCTCCGGACAACATGCAGGATCTGGATGCGGAAATCACGCGCGCCGCGCCCCTTTACAGCGATATTCGCGTGAAGCACATCGCCGTGAAGGGATTGAGCGCCGGCGACCTCCTCGAATTCCAGGTTCACTGGAATTCCACGAAGCCGCTCGTCGCAGGGCAGTTCTGGTTCGACTACAGCTTCACCCGGGAAGGCATCGCCCTCGACGAAAGCCTCGAAGTCAGCGTCCCGTCAGATCGTCCCGTCAAGGTGAAGGGCCCTCAGGCCACTCAAAAGATTGCCGAGGCGTCCGGCCGCCGCGTCTATACGTGGACGCATTCGAACTTGGACCCCAAGCCCCCGAAAAAGAAAGGCAGGGCGGCCCTTGACGCGGCTCTCGGCCTGAATCCTCCGCCGGATGTGCAGCTCAGCAGCTTCAAGAGTTGGGATGAGGTGGCGGATTGGTATTGGGATCTCCAGAAGGATAGGGTCGAACCCTCGCCTGCGGTTCGCGCGAAAGCCGCCGAACTCACCAAGGGCATGACGGACGACACAGCCAAGCTGCACGCCATCTACGACTTCGTCAGCACCCACTATCGCTACATCGGCATCGACTTCGGCATCGGACGCTACCAGCCGCACTCCGCCGATGACGTTCTCTCGAATAATTACGGCGACTGCAAGGACAAATACACGCTGCTCGCGTCTCTGCTTCAAGCGGTCGGAATCCCGGCGTACCCCGTCCTAATCAGCTCCACCCAGAAACTCGATCCGGATATCCCCTCGCTCGCGCAGTTCGACCACGTCATCGCGTATGTCCCCCGAGGCAAGAGCGCCGTGTGGCTCGACACGACGCCCGAAATCACTGCCTTCGGCTTCCTGCTGCAGCCGCTGCGCGACAAGCCGGCTCTCGTCATACATGCCGGGAAGCCGGCGCAGATCTTGAGCACTCCCGCTGATCCGCCCGAACCGGCACTGCATGTCTTTAAGCTCACCGGCAAGCTGAGCGACGACGGCACCCTGAACGCGCAGATCGACAACACCGATCACGACGATATCGAACCCGTCCTGCGCGCCGCCTTTCGGCGGGTCTCTCAGGCGCAGTGGCAGGAACTGGCTCAGGAAATTTCGCGGGGAATGAACTTTGCCGGCACCGTCAGCGACGTGACGGCCACACCGCCCGACGCAACGAACGTGCCCTTTCACTTCTCCTACAGCTATCTTCGCAAGGACTATCCGGATTGGGCGGATCGCCAGATCACCGTCCCAGGGCTGCCCTTCTACTTGCCAACCCAGGACGACGATGCAGCTCCTTCCGACCCGATTTTTCTCGGCTCGCCCCAAACCACCGAGTCCGACACTCGCGTGGAGTTGCCTCCAGGCTATCCACCGACGCTGCCGGCGAACGTCGATATCGTGAAGGACTACGCCGAATACCACGATTCGTACTCCCGCGACGGAGACACGCTCGTCGTCCGGCGCGTCGTCATCAGCAAACTTCGCGAAGTTCCGCCGGGCGAGAACGCCGATTACAAGAAATTTGTCGACGACGTCAGGAAAGACGTCGACAGTTACGTCCAGATCGCCTCCACAAACATCGCGCCCATCGAATCCATGCGAGGGGCCGCCGACTACTTCCGCCTCTCCCTCCAACAGCTTCCCAACAGCACCGTTCCCGAGGCGAACAAGTTCGAGGACGATTCCCTTTCGTCCGGCCGTGATTTCGACGCGACCGGAGCCATCTCCAATCTGAAGCAGGCCGTGGCGGCGGATCCTAAGTTCACGCGCGCATGGCTTCGCCTCGGGTCGCTTCAGGCGGGAATGCGCCAGACCGACGACGCCATCGCCTCATTCCGCAAAGCGATCGCCTGCGACCCCAAGCGGCCGTTCCCCTACAAGGTGCTCGCCTTCACCCTGATGTCGATGAACCGGGAAGCCGATGCCATCCCCGTCTGGCAGGACCTGCTGAAAATCGTTCCGGACGATCGGGACGCCCCCCCGAATCTCGGCGCGCTCCTCACGGATCAAAAACTCTACGCCGAGGCGATTCCTCAGTTGCAAGCGGCGCTCAAGCTATATCCGAAGAACGCGATCGCTACGGCTGACCTCGCTCAAGCCTACATCCTTTCGGGCGATCTCGAAAAAGGGCACGCCGCCCTCCAGCAAGCCGTCGATCTCGGCGCCGGCGCGCTCGCCTACAACAACATCGCTTACTCTCTAGCCGAGTCGAAACAGGATCTTCCCGAAGCGCTCGATTACGCGCAGACGGCCGTTCACCAGGAAGAAGTGGCGTCGCAAACAACGGACCTCAGCAAGCTCACGCCCGCCGACCTGGCACATCCGTCGACGCTGGCCGCCTACTGGGACACGCTTGGCTGGGTCGATTTTCGTCTCGGCCATCTTGCCGACGCCGAGGACTACTTGAACGCTGCCTGGAAACTCACTCAGTCGGGCACCGGCGCCGATCACCTTGCGCAAGTCTACGAGCAAGATCACAAAAAAGGGGACGCGGCCCGGATGTACCACTTCGCTCTCGAAACTACGGAACGCCGCGTGACCGGAAGCCGCGCGGATGCTATTCGCGCGCGCCTGAAAGTGCTCGACCCGGAAGGCGACTACTCCTCGATCCAGCTTCAGCACAGAACCTACACGCCCGGTGATCAGCTCACCAACGATCGCACCGTGAAGCTTGCGCGCATCGTTCCCGGAACGGTCCAGGCTGACTTCTTCCTGCTTTTCGGTCCTGGACCCAAGGTCGAGGACGCGGAGTTTGTCAGCGGATCCGACGAGCTCAAGCCCGCCATCGAGGTTCTCTCATCGACAACTTTTCAAGTGGTCTTCCCTAAAGGAAGCACTGCGCGAATTCTTCGCCGCGCGATGCTCATGTGCACCGAAGTGACCGGCTGCTCTGCCGTTCTCTACCCGCTCAACTCCGTCCGTTCCATCAATTAACTTCCCGCGCCGTCATTCTGCTCGCCCTGACGAAGGAAGGAGCCGCACGTGCCGTCATTCTGCCTGCCCTAACGAAGGAAGGAGCCGCGCGTGCCGTCATTCTGAGCGAAGCGAAGAATCTCTCTTCGTGTTTCGAATTTCGCTTTTCGTCCTTTGGCTACTTGCCGAGCAACTGGCGGGCGATCACCATGCGTTGAATTTCGCTGGTGCCTTCGCCGATGGTGCAGAGTTTTACGTCGCGGTAATACTTTTCGGCGGGATAATCCTTGATGAAGCCGTAGCCGCCGTGGATTTGGACGGCTTCGTTGGCCACGCGCACGGCGACCTCTCCGGCATAAAGCTTCGCCATGCTCGATTCACGCGTGATGCGCGCGTCGTCGGCGCCCGACGCGATCGCCTGGTCGGCCATCCACGCCGCGCGATATGTCAGCAGGCGCGCCGCATCGATCTGCGTCGCCATGTCCGCCAGCTTGAACTGGATCGCCTGAAATTCCGCGATCGCTTTGCCGAATTGCTTGCGCTCTTTCGCGTAGCGCACCGAGCATTCGTACGCGCCCTGCGCCATGCCCAGCCCGAGCGACGCTATCGAAATCCGTCCGCCATCCAGAATCTGCAGACTGTTGACGAAGCCGTCGCCCTCGCGTCCCAGCAAATTCCCCGCCGGCACGCGGCAGTCGGTGAACACCACTTCGCTCGTGTCGCTCGCGCGCAGCCCCAGCTTGTTTTCTTTCTTGCCCGGGCGAAATCCCGGCGTGCCCTTCTCGATCACAAATGCCGAAATGCCGCGCGACTTTTTCCCCGCGTCGGTCACCGCCATCGCCACGCACACGTCCGCGTAGTGCCCATTCGTTGTGAACGTTTTCGAGCCGTTGATCAACCAGCCGCCGTTTTTTCGCACAGCGACGGTGCGCGTCCCGCCCGCGTCCGAGCCTGCTTCAGGCTCCGTCAGCGACCAGCAGCCGAGCTTCTTCCCCTGCGCCAGCGGGACCACATATTTCTGCCGCTGCTCCTCGGTGCCGAATTTGAAAATGTGATTCGTGCAGAGCGAATTGTGCGCCGCCACAATGATGCCGACCGACCCATCCACGCGCGACAATTCCTCAATGATGATCGCGTATTCGACGTACCCCATCCCCGCGCCGCCGTATTTCTCGGGAAAGATCACGCCGAGCAATCCCATCTCGGCCAGCTTCGGAATGATTTCGGAGGGAAACTTCGAGGCTTCGTCCCACTCCATCACGTGCGGCGCGATTTCGCCCTCGGCGAATTCGCGGACGGTGCGGCGAAGGTGCTGCTGCTCGTCGGTAAGCGAAAATTCCACGCTCCATTTATATCACGCGCGACGACCGCCGACGCTTCTCGTCCGCGGCCCTGACCCATCTCGTCATCCCGCCTGCCCTGACGCAGGAAGGGAGAAGGTGCCGCGTTTCTCGCCTTCCTAGCGGCCGCCTTTCAGGCGCGCGACTTGGAACAGTGCTCTGAGGCAAGGAGAGCAGCCGAGAGACTCAGATCGTTCCGTTTGCACGCGTGGGAAGGTACAATTACGGTCACATAATATGCCGAAGTTCTCAACTGCTTTTGGAATCGGCAAGACGCAGGCCGAGCTCGATTTCGTTGACGTATCGCTGACGACTGACAACCGCCTATTCCTCGATCCCTTCGCTCTCTCACAAAGGTCAGACCGTTGGTCAGAAGACGCGCACCGTACGGTGGTCGCATTTTTTCAGAGCCTTGTGGATGACATTCGGCGGGGCAATGATGATAGACCTCGGCGGCTCCTTCTGAATTTGCGTGAACCCAATGAAACACGACTCGGCTACTCAAGGCGGCACCCCCAAGGCACGGGGATCGGCGTCATGCAGGCAGAACAGCTCTTTGAAGCGCTCCGGGACTCGGCTGCGGTTAAAACGGGATTCATTAACTCGCTCGAAGAGTCGGAGCTGATGATCGACGGAATCAGTTACGACAAGATCTCCGACCTCGCCACGAACATTCTTAGGGCTCACCTGGCGGACTACACGCTTCAGCAATGCAACCTACACTCCATACCGACTCAGGAAGTCGCGATGCCGCCGTGCTTTAACACTGACCGAATGGAGTGGGAGGCGCGATATTTGGCGCTGCCCATTTATCGCGGCTCTCCAGTGTTACTGGTTCCTAAAACCATTGTCAGACGAAGTCCCGCTTACGAGCAGCAACGCTACTACCAGCATTTCGTCCTCAGTTTTCTGCAGCAGGAAGAACTAAACAATCCCGCGTCACGTCTAGCGAGGACCTTAAAGAATGAGAGGCGGGTAGTCTATAAAACCGATCTCGCGGCCGTATATCCGCGGGCGAAGGGCTTCCTCTATGATTTCTCACGCCAGCATCCTGAGGTGCTGCGCGGCTTTCGGGAGTGGCTGGCGGCAAGTGAAGCGCGCAGAACAACGAGTGATGTCGACGAAGAAGACGAGGCCTTCATTGCGTCCGCTCTAGCAGAGGCCCTTCGACACATCCCGGTTGGCGGCGAGAATGCGTCTGAATATCACGGCCTGATGATAGGGATGGTAGAGTTTCTTTTTTTCCCTAACCTGGTGCATCCACGGAAGGAACATGAAATTCATGAGGGTCGGAAGCGCATTGATATCCTCATGGAAAACGGCGCGAGCGCCGGCATCTTTCACCGGATACCTACGACCCGCAGGTTGCCATGCGCCTATGTCCCCTTCGAATGCAAGAACTACGCCACCGAAGTTGCGAATCCGGAGCTGGACCAGCTCGCGGGTCGTTTTTCTATTAACCGCGGCAAGATGGGCTTCCTCTGCTGCCGACACTTTGAAAACAGGGAATTGTTTGTTCAACGGTGCCGCGACACATTCACAGATGACCGCGGTCTCATAATTCCGCTGGATGACACCACGATCCTGCGGATGCTCCGGTCGATAGAGGACCACCGTCGGAACGACCTGGACGCCGCGCTCTCCGATCTAGTCGCAGAAGTATGGGCGGGATAGGAGGCTTTCCTGATTCGCGGCCTTTTCATACCCGCGCGCCCACGTTTGTCGTGCTTGGCCGCCTCATCCAGAGTTAATACAAACCCGCCCGGCCTGAAAGGCCGCCGCTACGAAGGCAACAGCACTGCCGGGAGCTCACGGAGTCGAGGTTTTTCCCCCTGGCCGTTTCCTGTACTGCAGGGCAGTTGATCCGCGCTTGCGCAGTGGTAGCGTGGTAGGAGCTATGCGCGAACGCGGAACATTATCGGCGAGCGGAGATCGAAAAACGTTCAGGCACCGAGGAGTGTTTCTGCCCTACTTGTGCCAGCGACAGACATCGGCCGAAGGATCGGCGAATCGCGCCGCCTCCCTGCCACGAATCACCAATCGCCGGTCACAAATCGTGCAATTTCTAATCGACATTTGGCGATTAGAAATGGCTGCAAGTCACAGAAAACACACGATGGGTGCACGTTCTAATCGACACGGTAAGGGGGGAACGCGAAGAGAGATTCTTCGGGCAGAACCCGCCCTCAGAATGACGGCTGCCGAACGCAACGACGCCAGTATGGCGACTCGACGGCGCCGGAAAATCGCGGCAGACACCACAGCGCCCGCTCGCTGCGGAACCGATACCCTCGATGTGGACCACGGCAAGACTGCCGGGCTAAAGAACCCGGCGCTACGCGCAAACCTACGGCAAAGAGCCCGATTAGTTCGCGGCGGACTGGCGCGCCGCCACGTGTGTGCGGGCGGGGCCGGACGCCCAGGCGATGGCGATGTCGAGCTCGTCGTAGGCGAAGCTTTTCACCTCGGCCTTGATGAAGACATCCGCGAGCGCCGGAGCGATGCTGGCCAGCTTGCTATCCGCGGCGAATGCGATTCGCTTGACGTGACGCTGATGGTCGCGGACGAACCGCAGGTGGCGCAGCATGCTTCCCATATTTTCCCAGCCGGGAAACTCGCGGACGTGGATCACGAGCCCCTGCAGGTCGCCATGCGCTTCGATCCAGGCATCGGCGGTCATCGCGAGCGCGTCGAAATCCTGGGCGCGCAGCGCTTGCTTTGCTTCGACGACGATCACGCCGGACTCGGGGATGAGGCGGTGAGAAACGGTGGCGCCTTCGGGAAGAGCGGCGAGCCATTCGACGGCCTTGCCGAATTCCTGATTGCTGAATACCTTCGCCGGGCATGGCATGAAAAAGCCCATCAAACGGGTCGATTCGCGGATCCAACCGATGTCCGTGACGACGGCGCAACCGTCGAAGAGGCGCATCGAATGGAGGCCGATCTTCGCGTCTTCCCACGCAGCCGCGGGTGTAAAGCCCTCGAACTCCGGGCCGAGCTGATACAGGAAGCGGAGGCGGCGTCCTTCGCGGCGCGCTTCATCCATGAGCGGAAGGCAAACCTTTTCGTAATCTTCTTTCGAAAGCTTTCCGACAGCTTTCATTCCATCGATTCCCTTTGGGAGACCTTCAATTTTCTCGAGCATGGGACCTCTTTTCTGCTGCTGGGCGACAGCGAGAACATGATAGCACCGGCGGATCAAAGGCAAATGCAACTGACCACCGCAGAGACGCAGAGATGAGAGACCGAGAGCTAGATGGCGAGTTCGGCGACGCCGGAGCGGTGGCCTACGGCGCGCAGGGTGAGGTCGGCGAGGGCGCGGATCAGGAGCGGCGAATCGTTGAGCGCCGGCATCATGTGAAAATCGCGGACGCCCAGCGATTCGGCCTGCTCGCGCGCCTCGATATTGATTTCGTGCAGCGTCTCGATGTGCTCGGTGAGGAACGCAATCGGGATCACGAGCATGCGGCGCACGCCTTCACGCGCCAGCCGTTCGATCGTCCCCGTAAGCGACGGCTGCAGCCACTTCTGCGGGCCGACCTTGCTCTGGAAACACAGCGTGTGCGGATTCTCCCACGCGCCGAGCTCGCAGACGAGTTTTACGGTGTCCGCGATCTGCTGCGGGTACGGATCGCCCTTTTCGACGAGCGTCATCGGCAGGCCGTGCGCGCTGAAAACGAGATGCACGTCGTCGGGGCGCGGCAACTGGCAGAGAACGCTGTTGGTCCGCTCGACGATTCCCGTGAGGTAATCGGGATGATCGAAGAAATGATCGATCAGATGGACCGGGACTTTCGGCTTGTAGAGGCGATTCCATTCCTTGAGGCTGCTGCCGGTGGTCGCGAAGGAATAGTGCGGGTAGAGCGGAAGCAGAACGAGTTCGTCGAAGGGGCCGGCCTCGAGCGCGGAAATCGCCTCGATCGTGTTCGGGTGCCAGTAACGCATGGCGACGACAACGCGCGCGGGAATCACCGGACGCAACGCGGCTTGGAGCGCCCGTCCCTGCTGCTCGGTGAGACGGCGGATCGGCGAGCCTCCGCCGATTTCGGCGTACTTGATGCGAGCGCTCTTCGAGCGGAAAGTCGAAATGCCCTTTGCGAGGAGCTTGCGCGCAAGAAACGAGCCGGGAAAATTGATGATGTCGGGATCGCAGAAAAGATTATAGAGGAAAGGCTCGACGGCTTCCTGCGAATCCGGGCCGCCCAGCTGAAACAGGACGACGGCGATATTTTTCGTTTCCGGCATCACCCACGCTCTGAGCTATAAGATGCCACAAAGCCGCGCGGGGAAGCTACGAAAAGTCGGAACGGGCCAATCTGAGGTGGGACTCGGGCCATCCGCGGGACGCGGAGGTAAGCCCGGAGATCGTCTTGGCAACTTGTGGCGGTCCGGTATTGACGCCTCCCGGCGAAGGTGGCTACAGTCGTATCGTGGCGGTGAAAAAGATTCAGGTCGGGCAGGTTTGGAAGAAGGACGAGGGCGGCGAGTCGTTTCTCGTCACGAAAGTCTACAGCGAGGCGCTCGCGACCTTCGCCGTCCTGCGCAAAGCCGGATCGGAAACCGAGCCGCCGGTGCGCGTGAAGGTTTCCAGGACGGGCGCCGCCGCGAGCCTCCCCGGATTCAGCTACACGCAAGAGTCCGGCGAATTCTAGCGAATCCGCCGGTCCCCCTAATCCATCCTGTCGCACTAAAATCGGAAAATAACGCCGAGATTCGCCTGGCCCTGATGGGCGTAGTTGTTCACGAGCGCGGTATAGCAGCCATAAAACGGATCGCAATACTGGCCGTATCCTTGCGTGGTGCGCGAGGGCGAGTAGCGAGCTTCAAGGCGCAAGCCAAAGTGCGGGGTGAAAAAGTACTTCACGCCGCCGCCGACGTTATAAGTGAATTCGTTGCCGAGATCGATGATCCCGTTCGTGTTGTAGCTGGTGAAGCCGAGGCCGGCGACCGCATAGGGCTGGAGCTTCGAACCCGGCTGGAGAAACTGGTAAAGGAAACTCCACTGAAACATATCGAGGCTGGCCTCGCCGATGCGCGATGAGCCGCTGCCGGGAACGTGCCCGCCTATTACCGTGGGTTGGTTGTTCCACATGAACTCCGCCTGGGCGTGCGGGAACACGTCGACATCGAGCATTGCGCCGTAGTCCCATGTGCTTCGAATGGTGAGGTAATCGACGTTCGGGTCTGTGGCGGAACCAGCGTCGATTACGCCGCCGAAACGCGAGCCGCCAAACGGAGTGATCTCGACGCCGCGCTTCCAGAAACCACCGTTGCCGTAGCTGTCACTGGAACTCCACTGAGCATTGGCGCTCGATGCACCAAACGTGAGAAACGCGAGAGAAAGTATGGCGAGATAGATAAATTTGCGTGATGACATGAGCCTCTTCCCTTTCACCTAAGATTTGGGCGCATTGGCGGCGGGCGATCAGCGACTTAGCGAGACGCTCTCGCCCGCGGCCGCTGGAGGCCCACTATCATGAGAGCATTTTGCCGGGCCTGCGGTTGCATCACCGAGGCGCGAGTTGCCAAAACTGTGCCCCCCGCAAGGCAGACTACGCCCAAGGATCAAACACGGTGTTACGGCGAAAGTTGCGCCGCCGATCCCTTGAAATGCAGGGCGCGGAATTTGGAGAAACTTACGCGGCGCGTTTTTTGTTAGAATGACCTCGCATGGCATCCTCAGCTTCGCCGGATTTCGTCCACCTACATCTGCATACGGACTACTCTCTGCTGGACGGCGCTTGCGAAATCGGCGAGCTGACGCAGGAGGCTGCGCGCCGCGGGATGAAAGCGGTCGCGGTGACCGACCACGGCAACCTCTTTGCCGCCGCGAATTTCTACCACAAGGCAACGACGCACGGCGTGAAGCCGATTATCGGGTGCGAAGTCTATGTGGCACCAGACAATCATAAGAATCGCGGGTCGGATGCGGAACGGTCGAACCATCTCGTGCTGCTGTGCGAGAACGACGAGGGCTACCGCAACCTGATCCAGCTGGTCTCGACCGGATTCCTCGACGGCTTCTATTACAAGCCTCGCGTGGATCACGAGCTGCTGGCAAAGCACAGCAGCGGGCTGATCGCGCTTTCGGCGTGCCTGCGCGGCGAAGTGGCCGATGCGCTGCTGAGCGAGAAGTACGATCAGGCCAAGACGAACGCGTACCGCCTGCGCGACATTTTTGGCAAAGGCAATTTCTTCCTCGAAGTGCAGGACCAGGGACTTGAGGTCGATCCGCGAATCAATCGCGATCTCGTAAAGCTCTCGAAAGAGAGCGGCATTCCGCTGGTGGCGACGAACGATTGCCACTACCTGACGCGCTCGGACGCTCATGCACAAGAAGTCCTGATGTGCATCCAGACGGGCAAGACGATGAGCGATTCGCAGCGGATGAAATTCGCGACGGATCAGTTTTATTTCAAGACGGCGGAAGAGATGGCGCAGGTGTTCGGCGAGCTGCCGGAAGCGCTGAGCCGCACCGTCGCGATCGCCGACCGCTGCAACGTGAAGATCCAGCGCGTGACGAATCCCTTCCCGGAATTCAAGGTGCCCGAAGGGCTCGAAGCGGATTCGTATTTTGAGAAGGTGGCGCGAGAGGGATTCGCGGCGCGCGTGCCGCTCCTCGAGCGGCTGGCCAAAGCAGGTTCGCTGCGGCATTCGCTCGCGGAGTACGAGCAGAGACTGACATCCGAAATCCAGATGATTCAGAAGATGCGCTTCGCGGGCTACTTCCTGATCGTGTGGGATTTCATTCGCTACGCGCGAGCGCAGGAAGTGCCGGTGGGACCGGGACGCGGCTCGGCTGCGGGCAGCCTGGTGGGCTACGCGCTGCAAATCACGGACGTCGATCCGCTGCAATACGATCTGCTGTTCGAGCGATTCCTGAATCCCGAGCGGGTCTCGATGCCCGATATCGATATCGACTTCTGCATGCGGCGGCGCGGCGAGGTGATCGACTACGTCCGGCGGACGTATGGCGAGAAGAACGTGGCGCAGATCATCACGTTCGGGACTATGGCGGCGAAGGCGGTGTTGAAGGATGCGGGGCGCGCGCTCGACATGCCATACGGCGAAGTGGACAAGATCGCGAAGATGATCCCGACGACGCTGAATATCGAGCTCGAGGACGCGCTGAAACAGACGCCGCAGCTCGAATCGCTGCGCAAGACGGACGAGCGCGTGAAAGAACTGGTCGAAGTGGCGCTGCGGCTCGAAGGGCTGGCGCGGCATGCGTCGACGCACGCGGCGGGCGTAGTGATTTCGCCACAGCCGCTGACCGAGATCGTGCCGCTGTACAAGTCGAACAAAGACGAAATCACGACGCAGTACGACATGAACGCGCTCGAGCGAATCGGCCTGCTGAAGATGGATTTTCTCGGGCTGACGACGCTGACGGTGCTCGATGATGCGGTACGGCTGGTGCAGCAGAATCGCGGCGCGACTCTTGATCTCCCCGCGCTGCCGCTCGACGATAAGGCGACGTACGATCTTTTCTCGCGCGGCGACACGACGGGCATCTTCCAGTTTGAGTCGCATGGGATGCGCGACATTTTGAAGCGGTATCAGCCGACGCGGCTTGAGGATTTGACGGCTCTCAACGCGCTGTACCGTCCCGGGCCGATTCAGGGCGGGATGATCGACGATTTCATCGCGCGCAAACACGGAAAGAAGAAGGTGACATACGATCTGCCGGAGCTTGAGGAGTTCCTGGCCGAGACGTGGGGCGTGATCGTCTATCAGGAACAGGTGATGCAGATCGCGAACAAGCTCGCAGGATTCTCGCTGGGGGACGCGGACCTGCTGCGGCGTGCGATGGGCAAGAAGAAACCGGAGGAGATGGCAGCGCAGCGCGAGAAGTTTTTGGTGGGCTGCCAGGCGCGCAAGGTGCCGGCGAAAAAGGCCGAGAAGATGTTCGACCTGATGGCCGAATTTGCCGGATACGGATTCAATAAGTCGCACTCGTGCGCGTACGCGCTGCTGGCGTATCAGACGGCGTGGCTGAAGACGCATTACCCTGTGGAATTCGTGGCCGCCATGCTGACGTCGGAAACCGGGAACACGGACAAAGTGGTGAAGTACATCAACGAGGCGCGCAGCATGGGGATCACCGTGCTGCCGCCGGACGTCAATTCGAGCGACCTGAACTTTACGCCGGTGGCCGACAGCATCCGGTTCGGATTGGCGGCGATCAAGAACGTCGGCGAGAACACCGTCAAAGGAATTCTGGCGGCGCGGGAGACGCTGGGCCGATTCACGAGCTTTTTCGAGTTTTGCGAATCGGTGGACCCGCGGCTGCTGAACAAGCGCGTGCTGGAAAGCCTGGTCCGCGCCGGGGCGCTCGACGGACTGGGCGCGCATCGAGCGCAGATGATCGCGGTGATCGATCGCGCCGTGGAGCGCGCGCAGAAAGTGCAGCGCGCAAAGGAAAGCGGGCAGCACGGCTTGTTCATGGGCGGAGGACAGGCTGCGCCGGTGGAGGCGCCGGCGGAAGTGCTGCCGGAGGTGCCGGAATGGCCGGAGCACGAACTTCTGGCGGCGGAATACGGCACACTCGGTTTTTATATTTCGGGGCATCCGCTCGATAAGTACGCGGGGCGGCTGAAAGATTTGCAGGCGGTCGAGATTTCGACCATCGAGGGGCGGCGCAACGGCGAGGACATCGTGGTCGCCGGAATCATCGTCCAGACGCGCCCGATGCGATCGCGGCGCGGCGCGAAGTGGGCGATCCTCACGCTGCAGGATCGGACGGGCGTGATCGAGGCGCTGGCCTTCCCCGAGGCGTTTCAAAAGCTCGAGCCGGTCTTGAAGACGGCGACGCCGCTGCTGGTGAAGGGGCGCGTGGCGGTGGAGGACGTTGGGACGCGGGTAATCGTGTCGGACGCGCGGCCGATCGAGCGAATGATGGAGCAGAGTGCGGCGAAATCCGCAAATGGCGCGAATGGTACGAATGGCGTGAATGGCGGCGCGCCGAGCCTGCTGCGCGTGCGTGTGGTACTGGCGGCCATGGACCCCGCTGCGATCGACCAGCTGCAGGAACTTTTTTCGAGCCATCCGGGGCGATGCAAGGTGGCGTTTGAGCTGGTGACGGACGACGGCAGCGAGGCTACGCTTGAAGCGTCGAGCGCGGTGCAGGCGGATGGCGAGCTTCTGGAGCGCGTGCGCGAAATCTGCGGGAATGATTCCGTCGCGGTGATGCAGTGAGCGAAGAGACCGAGAAGCGAAAACTCGCGCGCGAGAGGCTGAAGCGCATGCGGGCGGCGCGCGCGCGGAGGCTGAAGGAAGAAAGGGCGCGCGCCCGAGCCGCGAAGGAAGAAACCGCAGCGAAAACGGCGGTCACGCACGAGGCCAAGGCTTCGCGCGCCTCAGCGGCAAAAGACCGGCAAAAGATGCGGCAGCTTGAGATCAACGCGCTCGAGCGGGACGTCGAGACGCTCAGCGAGTTGACCGATCCTTCGGACGCGGGCGCGGCTGAGATCGAGCGCATCCGACAGGAAGTTGACGAGCTCAAGCGCGATTTCTACGCGCACCTCGATGCGTGGCAGAAACTGCAACTCGCGCGGCACCCGCAGCGTCCTTACACCGAAGATTTCATTCGGTTGCTCTTCGAGAACTTCAGCGAAATTCACGGCGACCGGCACTATGCGGACGATCCCGCCCTGCTGACCGGCATGGCGTGGTATCACGGCAAGCCGGTGATGGTGATCGGAAGCCAAAAGGGCCGCGACACCAAGCAGCGGCTGGCGCGCAATTTCGGGCAAGCGAAGCCCGAGGGTTATCGCAAGGCGCTGCGCGCGATGCAGATGGCGGCGAAATTCGGGCGGCCGATAATGGTTTTCATCGATACGCCGGGAGCATATCCGGGCGTGGACGCGGAAGAGCGCGGACAGGCGGAGGCGATTGCGCTGAACTTGCGTGAGATGTCGCGGATGGCGGTGCCGATCGTCGTGACGATTACGGGCGAGGGCGGCTCGGGCGGCGCATTGGCTACGGCCGTGGGCGACCGGATTTTCATGCTGGAAAATTCGGTCTATTCGGTGATTTCGCCCGAGGGATGCGCTTCGATCATGTGGCGCGACTCGACCAAGGCCGAGCTGGCCGCCGAAGCGCTGAAGATCACCGCAAGCGATCTGCTGGAGATGAAGCTGATCGACGATATCGTTCCCGAGCCGGAAGGAGGCGCGCACACCGATCACGCCGCCACCGCGCGGCTGCTCGATCCGGTGCTGACGAATTCGCTGCAAGAGCTTTCGGCTTTGCCTCCGCAACAGTTGGTCGAGCAGCGCTACGAGAAATTCCGCCGGATGGGGCAGTTCTTCGCTTGAAATAGGGCGATCCTCGCGTTTTCCAGCTTTCGTTCGACCGGTACGCCCCGGCGTCAAATGCCGCGCTGAAGGCCGCGGCGCTACATTTAAACCTTTTGGCTTTGCGGCAGCAATTGGTCGAGCCCGATACATGCGCCTCTACGACACTGCCGGGCTAAAGGACCCGGCTCTACGTTTAAACCTTGGGCCGAGGCTTCGCTTTCTTGTCCATTGGAGTATTGAGCACGTCGACGATTCGTAGCGGTTGCCGAGGCGGGGCGGCTGAATTAGGTTGGGAGCAGCCAGGAGCCACTCCGAATGGGTCAAAGCGAATCACCACTGATGGGCGATGTGTTTCGGCCGTACGAGAAGCTGGTCGAGATCACGATTCTTGGGAAGACTTTCCTTGTGCCGGAGCGGAATTCCCTGCTGCGGGCGTTTCAGTTCATCAGCCCGGAGACGGTGCCTTACGGGCGGTTCTGCTGGAACCAGGAATGCCAGTATTGCCGCGTGAATTGCCAGCTTTCGGATGACGATCAGGCGCGGCCGATCCTGAGCTGCAAGTTCATCGTTTCGGAAGGCATGAATATTTCGAATCTGGCGCCGGAGCTGGTTGGCTGCCTGCGCACGAAGCTCGGCGCAGTTGCGAATGCCGAGGGACCGGCGACGCCTGTAGCAGCGATCGCTACCGAGCGGACGGTTCCGGCTGTTGCGACCGAGGCCGGAGCCACGAGCCCCGGCGAACCTCTAAACGGACAGTAATACCACTCCTCCCATGGATACCAAGCTAGCCCGCCCCCGGGTAGAAGGCCAGGAAATGAGGCGGTACCATCTAGCTATTCCCCCACCAGTAGCGACGCGCCGGACCCAAACGCGGAACTTTCAAAGATTCCAGCGGACGCGCTGAAAGTGCTGATTGCCGACGATTCAGCGGTCTACCGCAAGCTGGTGGAGCGAACCCTCGATCCTGAATCCTGTACCGTTCTTGTGGCAAAAGACGGGCGCGAGGCGATCGAAATCATAGGGCGGGAGCACCCGTCGCTCATCATCACCGACTGGCTAATGCCAGACCTGACGGGCATCGAGCTCTGCCGAAAGATTCGGGCTCAGGCGGATTCCGCGTACGCTTATGTGATTCTTCTGACGAGCAACGCCGAGAAGAACAACGTTGTAAAGGGACTGACCGCCGGCGCCGACGACTATCTGACCAAACCGTTCGACCAAGGCGAGCTGCTGGCCCGAGTCCGTGTTGGGATGAGGCTGATCGACTTGCACCGGCAGGTCGAGACCAAGAACCGCCTCCTCGAAGAGTTGGCCCTGACGGACTCGCTTACCGGGCTGCCGAATCGGCGCGCGCTCGAGGTGTGGGGCGCAAGGCAACTCAGCGGGGCGGCGCGGCACGGGTTTCCGCTATGGACGGTGCTCATCGATATCGACCACTTCAAGAGCGTGAACGACACATACGGACACGAGGCGGGCGACACCGTGCTCAAGCGATTCGCAGAGATCATCAAGAACAACACGCGGTCCTCGGACATCTCCGGCCGAATCGGGGGCGAGGAGTTCCTGCAGGTGTTGACCCACTCGGAAGAGGCGGGCGTGCGCACCTTGGTGGAGCGAATACGGAGGCAGTTTATGGCTGAGAGGTTTGGTCTGGGAGGCGCGCGGATAATGGTTACGGCGAGCTTCGGAATAGCCGGATTCCAAGGAAAGCACGCTCCAGAGCTCAGCGCGCTCGTTGCACGAGCCGACGCGGCGCTGTATCGCGCAAAGAAACTCGGGCGCAATCGAATCGAGATCGAGCGCTGAAACGTGGTCATCGCAGATCCCGCAAGAACCTCACCCCGAAAAGCTATGTGAGCTGCATCACAGCCCTCAAGGCGCACCCTTTGCGATAACTGATATCGAGATTTGGGACTGGTTTCGACGCGAAACTCGGCGGATTCCGAAGCTGAGTTTGCGGTTGATACCTATCCCGCCGGCGTTTCATGCTTGTGTTAGAATCGCTGGTTAACTGAAGGTTTGTGCGTCGGGAGAAAATATGAAGGCTCGCGGAAAATTTATCATCGGCTCGGGAATTATCGTGGCGACGCTGCTGGTGCTCGCATACGCCGGATACACACAGAGCAAGACCTACTATCACACGATTTCGGAGGTTGCGACGCTGCACGGGATGGCGCTGCACCAGCGGATGCGTGTTTCCGGCGACGTGGCGGCGGGATCGATCGAGCATCTGGATGGGCGCGTCGATTTCGTGCTGGAGGAGCAGGGGAAGAAGATGCCCGTGAGCTACACGGGGAGCGACCCTCTGCCCGACACATTTAAGGATGGCGCGCAGGCGCTCGTGGAAGGAAAGCTGATGCCGGACGGGCACTTCATGGCGGATCAGGTGCAGGCGAAGTGCGCGTCGAAGTACCAGGCCACGCCGGGCCAGCCCGCTGCAATGAACACCGGAAAGAGCTGACCTTCGGGGGAACCTCATGGATGTATTCGGCTCGTTTGCGCTGCTGCTCGCGTTTATCGCGGCGGTGTACGCGTTCGGCGCGGGAATCGCGGGGATCATCACGCGGCGCCCGCTGCTGACGAAGAGCGCGCGCAATGCAGGCATGGCCGTCTTCGGGCTGATCACGCTGGCGGTCGGCGCCCTCGAATACTTTTTCTTTACGGACAATTTTTCGCTGGCGTATGTCGCGGAGCACAGCAACAGGGCGCTGCCGGCATTTTATAAGTTTGCGGCGCTCTGGGCGGGGCAGGAAGGATCGCTGCTCTGGTGGAGCTGGCTGCTTTCGATTTACGCGTTTTCCGCGCTATTCCTCAACCGCAAGAAACATCCGGAGCTGATGCCGTACGTCGGCGTGATTCTGGCCGGCGTGCAGATTTTTTTTCTCACGCTGAATAATTTCGTGGCGAGCCCGTTTCACGTGCTGGGAGGCGTGGGCGCGGGCGGCGCGATGCATGTGGCTGCGCTTTCGGACGGCAACGGACTCAATCCCCTGCTGCAATATCCCGAGATGGTGATTCACCCGCCGATGCTGTATTCGGGCTACACGGGATTTACGGTGCCGTTTGCGTTTGCGCTGGCGGCGCTACTGGGGCGATATCCCGGCGAGAAATGGATCCACATCACGCGGCGCTGGACGATGGTGGCGTGGGGATTCCAAACCGTGGGGATTTTGCTGGGCATGCATTGGGCGTACGCGGTGCTGGGCTGGAGCGGATACTGGGCCTGGGATCCGGTGGAAAACGCTTCGCTGCTGCCGTGGATCACGGGGACGGCGTTTTTGCACTCGGTAATGATGCAGGAAAAGCGCGGGATGATGAAGGTGTGGAACGTCTGGCTGGTGTTCGTGACGTTCATGCTGTGTATTTTAGGAACGATGCTGACGCGCTCGGGCGTGGTGAGCTCGGTGCATGCGTTCGCGGAATCGTCGATCGGCGGATGGTTCGTCTGGTTCCTCGGGATTATTTTGGCCGTGTGTCTGATCGCGTGGTACAAGAATCGCGATTATCTGCGCAGCGACAATCAACTGGATTCGATCGTGTCGCGCGAGTCGAGCTTCCTCTTCAACAATCTCGTCCTGCTGGCGGCCTGCTTCGCGGTGCTGTGGGGGACACTGTTTCCGGTGTTTTCGGAATGGTTTACCGGAAACAAGATCAGCGTGGGGCCGCCGTTTTTCAACAAGGTGAACGTTCCGATTGCGCTATTCCTGCTGCTGCTGACGGGCATTGGGCCGCTTCTGGCATGGCGGAAGACTTCGTTTGACGCGCTGAGGCGGAATTTCGCGTGGCCGCTGGCGGTGGGCGTGGCGGCGGGCGTGGTGGCGTTTGCGTTTGGATTCCGTGATTTCTACGCGCTGATGTGCCTGATCCTGGGCGTGTTTGTGACGCTGACTATTTTTTCCGAGTTTTTCCGCGGCGCGCGGGTGATCTCGCAGCGCGATGGAACAAACCTGCTGACCGCCGTTGGCGAGCTCACGATGCGCAACACGCGGCGGTACGGCGGCTACGTGGTGCACTTCGGGATGGTCCTAATCTTTATCGGGATTTCGGGGACGGCCTTCAAGCAGGACATCCAGAAGCAGATGGCTCCGGGAGATACGCTGAGCATCGGGCCTTACACGCTCGTCTGCCAGAATTTCGACGAGACGCAGAACGATAATTACACTTCGCAGCGGGCGACGGTGGAAGTGTTTCGCAACGGGAAATCCGAGATGATGCTGTATCCCGCGCGGCGATTTTTCTTGGCGAGCCAGGTGACAGAGACGATGGTGGCGGTCGAGAGCTCGCCGCTGCGCGATTTGTATGTTGTGTACGCCGGGCGAAATCCGGACACGAATCAGCCAGTGATTCATGCCTACCTCAATCCGCTGGTGAAGTGGATCTGGTTTGGCGGAATTGTGGTCGTGCTGGGGACCGGGCTGGCGATGTTGCCGAACCGGCGCGCGGCGCTTGTGCTGCGGCCAGTGACAGAGCGGGCGTGGGGCGAGGGCGTGTCGCCGGAGGCGGGCGGCGCGGTGACGGCGCCGATTCGGCGGGCGGATTCGCATGATTGACGATCGTCCACGATCGCGGCATTGCTTTGAAATCCCCGGTCTGCGCCGCTTGCTCTGCACGAAAACCCAAACATTACGCAGAGATCGCAGAGAAGTTGTAGAGAACGCGGAGAAGTGTCGCAGTTCCGTTTCAGTGGGGGGCGTCATGTTCGCCTTCATTTTGTTAGCGGCACTGGTAATCTGCCTCGCGCCTGCTACGGTGCGGGCGCAGGATTCGCAGGCGGCGCAGCAAGAATCGCAACAGCTCGCGCCGAATGCGACGCCACCGGATGCGACACCGGCGGTGCAGCTTACGCCCGAGCAAGCGGCGCGCGCGAAATCGCTCGGCAAGCGCGTGAAGTGCATGTGCGGCGGGTGCGACGATGCGGCGGGGCTGTGCACGCACAGCGGCGGGGCGTTCGCGGGGCCGTGCGATACCGCCAAGGCCGAACTGAAGGAGATCGACCAGCGAGTGGCGCGCGGCGATTCGGATAGTTTGATCCTGCAGTCGTTCGTGCAGGAATACGGGCCGACCGTTTTGATCGAGCCGCCGAAAGCCGGATTCGACTGGCTGGCGTGGATCATGCCGGTCCTGTTTCCCTTCGTAGCGCTCCTGTTGGTCTGGCAGGTGGTGCGGAGATGGCACCGGCGCGCGGCGCTCGCGCCCGCTTCGGGGCCGCCTCTCTCGGCCGAGATGATGGATCGCGCGCGGCGCGAGGCTGACAAGGAATCCGATGAGTGACGTCGATATCGTGGTGGCATGCGCACTGCTGGCCGTCGCGACGATGCTTTTCATCTTTTATTTGCGGCTCGAACCTTCCGACACGGCGCCGCACCGCACGAAGCTCGACCAATTGATGGATCGGCGCGACGCGATCTACGAAAATCTGCGCGACCTGCGATTCGAATTCCGCGCGGGGAAGTTTTCCGAGGCGGATTACGAAGAGACAAAGCAGTCGCTCGAGGTCGAGGCGGCGCGGGTGCTCGCGGAAATGGATCTGCTGACCGGCGGGACGCCGACGCCAGCCACGCGCGTGGCGGCCACGGGAAAGTCGAGAGCGGAAAGCTGAGTGAGGAAGTTGAGAGCTTAGAGTTCAGAGTTAAGAGTTAAGAGTCGAGAGTGAAAGGCGGATTCGAGATTTGAAATTTGAAATTACAGATTTGGGATTGTCGAACCGCGGAGCCGCAGCTCGCGCATCGCGACTCGTGCTGTGCTCGGTGGTGCGCGTTTCCCTGCTGACATGTTTTCTGGCGGCCTGCGCGTTTGCGGGGACTGTGACCGGCACGGTGACGAACGGGACGACCGGGAAGCCTGCGGCGGGCGTCGACGTGATTTTGATTCAGCTGCAGGGCACGATGAAGCCGGTGGCGCAAACGAAGACCGACGCACAGGGGCACTACTCGCTCAGCAATCCGGCGCTCGGGCAGGGGCCGATGCTGATTCGCGCGGTCTATCGCGGGGTGAATTATCACGAGCCGGCCACGCCGGGGAAAGACGTCGTCGACATGCAGGTGTTCGATCCGACTGACAAGGCGAGTGCGTTCATCGTGACGGCGCACGCGATCATTTTGCAGCCGGATGGAAGCGATCTGGTGGTCGGCGAGGAGTTCAACGTTTCGAACAAGACGCAGCCGCCGGTGGCCTATTACCGGCCGAGCGGATCGTTTTTGTTTTCGATGCCCCCGGGCGCTCAATTCACGGACGCGTCGATTGTCCCGACTTCGGGCATGCCTGTGGTGCAGAACCCGCTGGACAAGGGAAAGAACGAAAAGGCCATCGATTATCCCTTCCGGCCGGGCGACAGCACGGTGCGCGTGGCGTATCGGATTCCCTACCCCAACAATCAGGCGCAGCTGAAATTTATTTCGCCGTATGGCGCCGACAAGCTCGCGGTGTTTGCGCCGCCGTCAGTGCAGGTGACGGGCGAAGGTTTTTCTCCGGCGGGCGCCACCCAGGGATTCAGCGTCTACATGCGCGATACGGTGGCGGCGAATACGCCGATTGCCGTGTCGGTTTCGGGGACGGCGCCACCGCCGCAGCAGCAAGACAGCGGCGCGTCGGATAACGGCGGCAACGCCGCGGCGGCCGCCGACGATTCGCAGAATCCTTCGGTGAATTCGCGCGCCGATTCAGGCGCGGCGACTCCGGTGGCGAACCTGACGACATTATCCCCGCGGCTCGACAGCTTGAAATGGATTCTCGTGGCGGGCTTTGCGGCGATTTTCGTTCTCGGCGCGCTGTATGTTTGGCGCCAACCGCAGACTTTGGCTGCGGGTGCTGCGAGCGAGGCAGTCGATGTTCCCGCGCCGGCGCCGAAGGCCACGCCTGCTCCGAAACAGCGCGCGAACCCGGCGCCCGCGCCGCCGCCTGCTGCTCCGGCAGCCGCGAGCGGGGTCACGGCGGCTGGGCTCGACCGCGAGGTGCGCGGCAGCCTCGACGAACTGAAAGACACGCTATTCCGCCTCGAATTGCGCCGCGAAGCCGGTACAATCTCCGAAGAGCATTACGCCCGCGAACGCGAGCGCGTGCAGAAAACGCTGCGCGACCTCGTGCGAGGCTGACCACTTCCCTTGTCCGCAACCAGCGCGACACCGGCTTCGGTGACCCGAACGGCGCCGAGCCTCGGCGTTTCCTTCGAGAAAATCGAGAAGCGGTTTGGTCCGCTGCAGGCGTTGCGCGGCGTGTCGCTGGATATTTCTGCGGGCGAATTCGTCGCGCTGCTCGGGCCGAATGGCGCGGGCAAGACGACGCTGCTGCGGATCGCGGCCCTGCTGATGCGGCCGACGAGCGGACGCGTGCGATTTACGTCGAAAGTTACGCCGGAGGAGCCGAAAGGGCTGATCGGCATGGTATCGCATAGCACGCTGCTTTACGACGAGCTGAGTGCGGCGGAGAATCTGACTCTTTTTGCGGAGCTATACGGGCTCGATGATCTCGCGGCGCGAGTGAGCGCCGCGCTCGATGCATGCGGGCTGGCTTCGCGCGCAGGGAGCATCGTGCGGACGTTTTCGCGCGGCATGCGGCAGCGGCTGGCGATCGCGCGGGCGCTGCTGCACGGGCCGCGGCTGCTGCTGCTCGATGAGCCGGCGGCGGGGCTCGACCGGCAGGGGCTCGTGTGGTTTGGCGAGACGCTGGCGCGCCTGCGCGATTCTGGCGCGACGGTAATTATGAGCACGCATGCGCGGAATGAGTCGCTCGATTTGGCGACGCGAGCGGTATCGCTCGGCGGCGGACGCGTGGAACACGACAGCGGGCCGGGCGGTGATCCGAGGCCGCTGCTGGCGGCGCTGCGGGCGGAGGCGTGATGAGCACGGCGCGGAGTGCGGCGATTTTGCTGGCGAAGGAACTGCGCCTCGAATTCAGGACGCGCGAATTGCTGACGGGAACCGTGATCTTCGTGCTCGTGGTGATCGTTCTGTTCAGCTTTGCGTTCGACCCGACGGCGGCGGATTCGCGGCGATACGGGCCGGGGCTGCTGTGGATCGCGTTTTTGTTCGCGGGGTCGCTGATGCTGCATCCGTCGTTTGCGCGCGAGCAGGCCAATCAGACGCTCGACGCGCTGCGGATGGCGCCGATCTCGGCGTTTGCGATCCTGGTGGGGAAAATGCTGGCGAATTTCATTTTTCTGGCGATCGCCGAGATTATTCTGGTCCCGGTTTTCGCGGTGCTGTACAACGTGCCGCTGACGGGTGTGGCCGGGCGGCTGGCGCTAGTGCTCGGGTTGGGGACACTCGGGCTGGTGATTACCGGGACCGTGTTTTCGGCGGTTTCGGCGCACGCGCGGATGCGAGAGCTGCTCTTGCCGTTGCTGCTGCTGCCGATCCTGGCGCCGCTGCTGATTGCAGCGGTCGAGGCGACGGCGTCGCTGTTTGCCGAGCAGCCCGCGCTCGACAGTACCTGGCTCACATTTCTCGGCGGATTTGATATTGTGTTCCTGACGGCATCGTGGCTTTTGTGCGATTTCCTGCTTGAGGAGTAAGTTGGCGAGACTGGCCCGCAGGTCGACAGTGGTCGAGTCCGGCGGCCGGGACACGAATTACGAGGTTCGCCGAGCAGTACATGCTGCGGGTGAACCTGCGCAGAGGGAGCGCGCTTTGCGCGCGTTTTATGTCGGACCTGAAGGTCCGACCCCCTGAAGAAGCGAACGCGTCGGCCAAAAGGCGGCCTCGCTCAGCTGACAAGGGGAGACTGGGACGCGGATTCAGAGAAATGGCGGGAGTGACGGCATGAAACGATTGGGGATTACCGTTGCGGCGGCGCTTATTTTCTTCGCGGGGTACGCCGCGCTGTTTATTGCGCCGGACGAGAGCACGATGCACGCGATCCAGCGCGTGTTTTACGTTCACTTGCCGCTGTGGCTGGTCATGTACACGGCGCTGACAATCGCATTTATCGCAAATATCGCGTGGCTGGCGACGCGGCAGATCAAGTGGGACTGGCTCGGCGTGTCGGCAGTCGAGGTGGGGGTGGTTTCGTGCACGGGCGGCCTGGCGACGGGTGTCCTGTGGGGCAAACCCGCTTGGGGGATCTGGTGGACGTGGGATGCGCGGCTGACGACGGCGTTTCTGCTGTGGCTGCTCTACATCGCTTACCTGCTGCTGCGCGGACTGCTGGAAGACCCGGATCGGCGGGCGACGCTTTCGGCGGTCTTCGGGATTTTCGCCTTTCTGGATGCGCCGCTCGTCTATGCGTCGAACCGGCTGTGGCGGACACAGCATCCGGCACCGGTGATCTTCGGCGGGGAGAATGCGGGGCTCGATCCGACGATGGGCAAGGTGTTGATGGTGTGCATGCTCGCGATGCTGCCGGTGATGATCCTGCTGCTGGTGGATCGCTACCGGCTCGAGCGGATGCGGCACGAGGTGGAGGAGCTGCGGCTGGCAGTCGAGGCGCGGGCGGCCGATTCGAATGCAGCGGTTACGAGGAGTACGGCATGAAGAATTTCAACTTTTTGTTTGCAGCGTGGATGGTGGTCTGGGCGGTGTTTTTCGTGTATGAGTTTTCGATTGCAAGCCGGATGGGGCGCCTGCGCGAAGAGATTGAGCGGCTGAAGCAGCAGTTGCGGGAGCGGTAGGCGGATTGGCGCCGATGAATGGTCCCGGAGCGGCACCGCGCTCCAGTGACTCAATCGTCCCTCCGGAGTCTGTGTCATAGCATCCGGAAGTTTCTTGGGGCGCAGTGTGGACTCCATGTTTTTTACTGAAAGCGAGTTTAGTTGTGCGGCTGCGCCGCATTTTCAGCCGCGCAGCATGCGCGTGATGTTGTAGGCGATGGCCGCCAGCATCCATTCGGTGCTGACCGCCGCCAAACCGCGCCTTCGGAATGTCCTCATGCCGCGTTGCTCTTTCAAAATCCCGAACACCGGTTCCACCAAAGCCTGCCGTCGTTGGTAAATGTCACGCCCTGCCCGACCACGCAGCTTCGCCCGCAGTCGAAGATGCTCGGGATCGCGAATGCGGTTCTTCCCAATTCCCGCAGCGCGTTTTCCCGTTCCCATCTCGTGCTTCAGATTGTTGTCCGGCACATAAAGGTCAATCCCAAGTCCCTTCATCACATGCAGCGCCTGGCCACTAAAAAAACCCGAATCTCCGCTGACCTTTTCTGGACGGGCGCGACACTGCCGTTCGACTTCCTCCACCATGGGCACTAACGAGCTGTTGTCCGTGGCATTCTGCGTCACGCGCGTGGCCACAATCAGGTGATCGTCACTCACCGCTAAGTCGGCTGTATATCCCAATTCCCACCCCTGCGACGTCCGCAAAAATCGGCTCTCCGGATCAGTCCGCGAAACTTGCTGCCGCCCTTTCTTCGGCAGCGCTGGCACGGGCTGCTGCGTCAGGCGTTCTTGCTCCTTCGTCGTCACGCTGACGCCGCCGTCTTCCTCCGGATCTTCCTGGCTCGCTTTTTGCTGAAACGCGCGCACCTGCCGTCGATCTCGCGCCCACTGAGCCCGCTCCCAATCGACCATGCGGTGTCGGGAGGCATTCGCCCGCACTCGCGTCGAGTCAATGGCCACGTGGCCCAGCTTGCCCAAACCTGCTCGACGTGCCATTTGCACGATCTGCGTGAACACGTCGTTAATGGCCCGCCGGTGCCGCCGCAGAAATTCGCTCAGCGTCTTGTGATCCGGCGTCAACCCGCCGGCCAAATACCGAAACGCCAGGTCTTCTCGAACGCGCCGCTCCAAACGCCGGGTCGAGTTCACTCCCAAACAAAACGCGTACAGCCACACCTTCAACATCATCTTTGGCGGATACGCCAGCCGTCCCTCGGCCGCATACGCCTCTTCGAATCGGCTCACGTCCAACTGCTCGATCATGGCGTGCAGCCGGAAGCACAGGTGCTCCGAACCCAAAACATCCTTTACGTTCGGAGGCAACAAATACGCTTGATTGGGATCGTAAGGAAAAAATCGTGACATGCTCCTTTTTCCTTCATCTCCCAACCAAAAACAAGTCCCAGCTATGACACAGACTCCTCCGGGACTTTCGGGCTTGCTCTAGGGTTCCCGGCACTCCGCTCTGCTCCGTGCCGGGCTAATTACAACCGCGCCTCCGGCGCTCTTGTCGAAAAGCAAAGCGGAGCTGTCGAAAGCTAGCACTCTTACCTTACAAAGGCCGAAAAGCCTCACCCTGAAAAGCGGGGTAAGCTACATAGACAAGACCGGCCAGAACTTTCCCCTGTTGACGATCAGACACAGTCCTCAAGCAGCCCCCAAGACCCCATTCGGAACGCGCTGCGCCTGGCGCGAGAAAACTCTTTTCGGGGTACCCACATCGAAGGGACTATGCGGGTTGCCCGCCAGTGAGGTGTATAATGCGGGCCAGTTCCTCCGGGAGGTCTCGATGACGAAATCATTGATGGCCCAGTGCATGGCGATGGCCGTGGTGGCGTCGCTCGTGATGTACCCTGCCCTGGCAGCCGCGCAGGACCAGCAGACGGCGCCTTCGCAGACACCTTCGACGGCGCCTTCTTCCTCGAGCACCTCAAGTCCGACCACGCCAGCAGCGGCTCCGGCAACAACGCAGGATCAGGCTGCGACTCCGGACCCGAACGCGCAACCCGCAGCAGGGCCACCCGCTCAATTGGCGGCGCAAGACACGCCGATGCCCAACGTAAAGCCGGGCAGCGAGGCCGATGTGAGCGCGATCGGCGACCGGGGCGTCGGCAAGGGGCTCGATTTCTATTCGCTCGACAAGGAAATCGCGCTGGGCAAGCAGCTCGCGCAGGAAGTCGACAAGAGCGCGAAATTTATCGACGACCCGGTGGTGGACGAATACGTGAACCGGATCGGCCAGAATCTGGTGCGGAATTCGGATGCGCGCGTGCCGTTCACGATCAAGGTGATCGATTCGGACACGGTGAATGCCTTCGCGCTGCCGGGCGGATTTTTTTACGTGAACAGCGGGCTGATAACGCACGCGGATGAAGAAGCGGAATTGGCCGGTGTGATGGCGCACGAAATCGCGCACGTTTGCGCGCGGCACGGCACGAAGCAGGCCACCAAGGGCGATATCGTGCAGTTGGCGTCGATTCCGGCGATGATTTTCATTCCCTACAGCTGGGCCGGGTACGCGATCTATCAGGGCATGAACTTCATGATACCGCTCACGTTCCTCAAGTTCTCGCGCAACGACGAGCGCGAGGCCGATTACCTCGGAACGCAGTACATGTACAAGGCCGGGTACGATCCGAACGCGTTCGTAGCGTTCTTCGAAAAGGTCGAGGCGGACGAGAAGAAAGAGCCGGGCACCATCCCCAAGGTTTTCTCGACGCACCCCCCGACGCCGGACCGCATCGAGGCCGTGCAAAAGGAAATCGCGACGATCCTGCCGCCGCGCCAGCAGTACATCGTGACGACCTCGGAATTCGACTCGGTGAAGCACCGGCTGCAGATGATCGAGGAGAACATCAAGGTCAACAATACCAACCCGAACAAGCCGACGCTGCGCAAGCGCACGTCGCAGAACAAGGGCGGCGACACCTCGGCGGATACGGGATCGAACGGGAGCAGCACGAGCGGGTCGGATCAGGGTTCGAGCGACGATAGCGACCGGCCGACGCTGAAGCGGCGTCCGGACGATACATCCGATCAGACGAATCAGCCGAGTCAACCAAATCAACCGCAGTAGAGCAGTTTGGAGTCGAGAGTTTAGACTTCCCAACTCTGAACTCTCAAGCGATCTCAGTGTGCGTGGACTTCGGCGACGCCGAGACGCTTGAGGCTCTCGGCGTAATACTTGCGGTAGAGGATGTCCCACTCCTCGCTGCCTTCGAGGATTTCCTTCTTCTGCGACGCGATCTTGGCGCGCACTTCGGTATCGACCTGCTCTTCGAGCTTCAATAGCGACGTGAGGATGTTGACGATTTCCTGGCGGATGGTGTCGCGGTCCTCGACGAAATCCACGTCGGAGCTGGATACGAGAAAATCGATGATGCGGTGTGAAATCCGGACCGTCTTTTCGCGCGTCAGTCGCATGTCTCAGTGGGCGCCCTCATTCGCGCCGTCGTATCGCACCAGTTCAGCCGCACCGCCGGCAGCTGATTTCAACGAAGGATCAGCTTGCGCTCGCGGGCGAGCTGTCCTTTCACCTTCTTGTACATTTCCTGGTAGGAGACGCCCGTGTTGCGCATCTCGTCGGAATAGCGCGCCAGAATCTCGCGAACTTCCTCGTTGAGGCGGTCTTCGATGGTCACTTCCTCGGCCATGACCTGGCGGACCTGCTGCGTCAAATTCTCGACGTGCTTGGTTTCGATCATTTTCCCGGCCACAAGGCGCTTCACCACTTCTTTGGCCATGTAGCCGACGTAATCCCGAGAGAGAAGCATTCTGATGAGCTCCGCGATGCAAACACAAACAATTCAGTCTAAGGTTGCAGGCGAGGAGTGTCAAGGCAAGCGGGGCCGCGATTTTAGCGCGTGGAGGCGATATCAGTGCGATCAGAGTGCGGTGGCGGCGAGGCGGGCGACTCGCAATGCATCGCCGGAATAGCGGTCGCTGACCACCACGACCGTGAGGTCTTTTGTTTGGAGGGACGCGACCTCTTCGGTGCCAAGAATGGACGTGCGCAGGATGCGGCCGTTGTCGATTTCGCGCGGGCTGCCCGGCAGGGGCTCCGAGCCGCGGATGTGGAAATAGACCGAGAATTCGCGCGCGCCGTCGGTGTAAACCGCATGGAGGAAAATGCGGCCTCCGAGGAAGCAGAGTTTGGCGCGCTCGAGGTGATACGGACCCGAGGAAAGCGCGAACGGCGCCGTGGCCGCAATTCCCTGTCCCTGGGCCATGGCCGAAATCGCGGCGCGATCCAAAAGCCAGGAACGGGGCGCCTGCTCGACAACTTCGAGCTGATGGTCCTTCGCGGCGGCGGCGTAGACTGGCGCGACGCGCGGGGTCAAAAGGCCGCGATAGCCGAGAGCTGCAAGCAAGAGGACGGCGGCAATTCCCATCGCGACTGCGATCCACTTACCGCGCGATCGCGGCTGAGGCCGCGGCGGCGAGATGGAAGCAACTTTGTTGCGCGGCTCGGTCGAGATGCGCGCGCGAATCCAGCGCTCGACCGCGCTTGCGTCCACGTGCTCGCCGGCGATCACCTCACGCATGCGCGCGTCGAGACGCGCCTGGCTTTCGATTTCGCTCATGCACGACGCACAGAAACGCAGGTGGGCGTCAACGGCGCTTGCGCGTTCGCGGTCGAGTTCACCGCTCAGATAGAGCGGCGCGAGTTCGGCGACTTGGCTGCAATCCATCACGATTTCGGGTTCCTGATATCGGAGCTCATTTCGCGCCAGCCTGAGCGCGCAAAAGCTTGGGCGCGGGCGCGAGGCTCTCGCGCAGAGACTGACGAGCGCGGCTGAGACGCGACATCACCGTGCCGATCGGCAACGACAAAATCTCGGCTAGTTCACGGCACGTGAAGCCCCCGACGACAGCCAGTAAAATCGCGGTCCTATGTTCCTCGGAAAGCTCATCGAGCGCCGCGCTGAGCATCGCGCTATCCAGAGCCGAAAAATCCGCTCCGCCGTGCGGCAACGTCTCGCGGCCGGGCGGCTGAAACGGAACCAAAAGAGGCGCCGAGCGAATCTTGCGGCCGTGCGCATAATAGACGTTAAAAAAAATTCGGAAGAGCCACGCGCGCGCATTGGTTCCGGGCTCGAACTGATCGAAGCTGCGCCATGCGCGCAAGAGCGTTTCCTGCACGAGATCTTCGGCGACTGCTGAATCGAATGTGAGCCGGCGCGCCACGCGGAGCAGGCTCCGCGAGTGCGGAATGGCGATAGACTCGAATTCGTTCTGCCGCTTGTTCACGGTACTGGAGGCCGGCTCCGGGGAATGGGGCAGGCGTTGGTCGGAGAACGCTCGCCTGCCCCATTAGTACCACGGCTCGACCTCCCGGCGCTAGTTGGCGGCGCCTTTCTGGAGTTCGGAGAGCGCGGCGAGGACCTGAGCGCTGTGCCCGGTTGGTTCTACCTTGATGAACTCCTTGACGATTTTGCCTTCGGGATTAATAAGGAAAGTGTTGCGTGCGGCGATCGTCCCGAGCTGCGGCATTTGGGGAATCGTCATCTGCGAGCCATACATTGCTGAGACCTTCTTTTCCGCATCGGAAAGAAGCTTGAAGTTGAGACCATCCTTGGCACACCAGTCTTTGTGGGACTGGACCGTATCGACGCTCACGCCGAGGATTACGGCGTTGATCTTGTGATATTTGTCGAGATCGTTCTGGAAGCCATGCGCCTCGATGGTGCAGCCGGGGGTCTGATCTTTGGGGTAGAAGTAGAGGACGACCCATTTGCCCTTGTACTCGTGCAGGCTGACCGGACCTTCCTGTGATTCAAGCGTGAAATCGGGGGCCAGTGTGCCGACCGCCGGGATGACCGGCGGCGCGTCGTCCGCCTTTACCGTTTGGTGGCTGACTGCGATCAGCGCCAGCGCCAGAAGCGCGCAGGCCAGCGTTGCGAAAGCAACGTTTCGTGAAGTCTTCATCTTGTCGATTCTCCTCTTCGTCGGGTGCCCGCGCATAGGCGAGCCTTACAAAGAGTAGAATGCGCGAGAGGCGTAAATTCATCCATCGGGATTCGACCGACCAGACCCGATTCGGCGAGGCGCGGGGGATTGCTAGGCGGTGGTCGCGGAAGCGTGCGGGATCTGTTCGCTGACGACCGTAAACTGGTTGAGGCTGGCCATTCCGAATGAGGTTGTCATGGCGACGTCGGAGGCATCGCGCCCGACGGCCATCAGGACGCGCCCGATGCGGGGCTCGTTGTGACGGGCGTCGAATGTCCACCAACGATCTTCGAGATAGGCCTCGAACCACGCGCTGAAATCCATCGGAGATGGGGCGGGCGGGACACCGATATCGCCCAGGTATCCCGTGGCATAGCGCGCGGGAATATTCAGAGCGCGGCACAGCGTGACCGCGAGATGCTGAAAATCGCGGCAGACTCCGAAACGCTCGGTGAAGACGTCGAGAGCGGTTTTCGTGGGGCGGGCGTATTGATATCCGAAGCTCACTCTGGCGTGCACCCAATCGCAGACGGCCTGCACGCGCGACCATCCTCGAGAGACCGCACCGAATAAATCCAACGCGATCGTTGCGAAACGATCGACCTCGCAGTAGCGGCTGTTGTACAGGTAGCGCAGGGCGTCGTGCGGTAACTCCTGAACTGGAACTTCGCGCGCATGAGGACTCACCGGATCGGGCAGACCCGAATCATAGACCAGAGTCGAATTGCTTAGGCGGAGCGTACCTTGCTGCGCGACAAACCGCGTCGAATAATTCCCGAAGCCATCGATGTAGCTTTCCATCTGGACGGCGGGGTCCGCTCGCAATTGGTCGGGGGCACGCAGGTCTATAGCACGAGAGGGATGCACGTTGAGCAGTGCAACCATTGCCACCGGCGCGGGGATCTGGAACTGAATGTCGTACCCCAGCCGCAGAATCATCGGCTGAAGCGAATATATGGGCGAGTGCATAGGGCCTCCGCGTTGAATTTCAGCCTGTCGAATTTTGTGGGCTTACGGTGAGGCGCGGCGAATTCGGAAACGCAACTACTGGTGCGGCGTGGGTGGCACTGGGTCGGCCGAGAAATCGAAACCGCCCGTTCGGGCTTCCGACGATGTGTCGATCGATGCGTCCAGGTCGGCGGGCTTTTCGAGCTTTCGCTGCTCGCGGCGCTCGGCCTTCGCCTTTTGCTTTTCCTGGCGCTTCATTTCCTTCTGCCGCTTCTGAAAAGTGATTCGGCCCACGGGTGTCTCCTTTTGCAGTCGCTCTGCGACCTAGAATGCATGCACGGGCGAACAACGCACGAGCCTAGAAGTCTTCGACCGGCTTGCGGGCGAACGGGCTCTTGGGCATTCGAGGGGCGTGGGTGGTACGGTAATCCTCAAGCTCGACAGCGGTGATGTCGAAATGCGTCTCGGGGGGGTGATTGGCGTGGGCCGCGAGCTCGTGACGCAGCTTGATCGAGCAGACGTCGGGCGCATCCTGAAAGCGCAGCCCGTGAGGATTGAACGCCTCGTTCGGGATGGTCAGGGTAAATTCCCGCGGCTCCATGGCAGGCTCCCGCACCGTGAACGTATATTCACGCACGCTCGGCTTCGACGAGAACCCCATGAACTGCACGATAACTTCTTTGCTCATTTGGAAGCTGTAGCCGCCAGCGCCACCGCGGTCGCGGGCTTCTTCCGGGTGCGCTTCCGCTTGGGCGGTGTGCCTTCCGCAAGTTCGACGACCATGATGGTCGTCACGAATTTTTTCATGCCATGGAGATCGAAATCGATCGAGGTGCGCTCGGAATCGGATTCGGTGACGACACCAAGACCGTACTGAAAGTGCTTGATGTATGCGCCCTTCTGAAGAGCTTTCACGAAGCCTCCTTGAACCTTCGATCCGTGCTTACAACGGGTACTTGAGAGAGTGCGCGGGCCCGCACGTGGCGGGCCCGCACTTGCCGTTTAGAGGGCGGAAACGTTCGATGCCTGCAGGCCCTTGGGGCCCGTGGTCACTTCGAATTCAACCGCCTGGCCGTCGTTGAGCGACTTGTACCCCTCCGACTGAATCGCGGAGAAGTGGACGAAAACGTCCTCGCCCGACATGCGCTGGATGAATCCAAAGCCCTTGCTGGCATTAAACCACTTCACTGTTCCTTGTTCTTTCAACTGTGTTTCTCTTTTCTGATTGAGCTATTTGGTGCCGTTTCCAACCGCTCGGGGCCAAAAAAAAGGACCGCAAGTGTGGACTTGCAGTCCCTTCAATGATTCCAAAGGTTTTACAAGAGCAACAAACGCAAACCTAGTATGCCATACTTTCGCTCCGGCGTCCAATGGGATGTGAGGGGCGGCAGGCTGGCGCGCCTAAACCATTTGTTTTCAGTGTGGAGTTGCCCAACCGTCTTTTTGCCACTGGTGAGAAGCCCAGCTTCAAAATACAATGCCGGTCGCAGGGCCCCCTCGAGTGTATAATGCCCCGCAGACGTAGGTCGATTCATTCTGGGGTCCAGCCACGTGTCCGAAGAACCACTCAAGCACGACCCGCCCATTCACAGGCTCTGGCTGCGGATTCGGAATCAGATCGTTCGGGAAGTCCCCGAGGACTCTGCTCTCTGCGAATTTGACTGCCGCAGGGATCAGTGCACGATGGAAGAATGGGCAACCTGCGAGAGGCGCTTGAAGAAAGCCGCCGGCGAGCTTATGCCGTCCCCGAAGAAGTCCCCTACCGATAACGTCTAATGTAATTCGTGCCACCCGGGTCTTTCGCTTGGCCATCGCATGCCTCCATGAAGACTCGATCGGAGGGCGGGTGCCCAAAAGTGTATCCCGAGTTAACGCCTGCCGCGCTACGACCCGACCGCACCTTCTAGGATACAATCCGTCGGATGCAGCCTTACTTCTGGCACACGCCCCAGAGAATCATGGTCGCCGGAGCAATCGCGATCACGTACGGAGTTCTCGCCCATATTTATGCTCGGAGACCCGGGAAAGAAGGCCCGACGCGAACCTCCACCAAAAGGTTTCGTATCGGTACGATCGTTTTGGGCGTTCTTCTTTTCCTGCTCGGGCTTTACCTCAGCCGCTAAGGCGCGTTTCCGGCGCTGCGCGGATTCTGCTATTCTGAAGGCCACCGCCTGACGATCAGAAGCAACGAGCGGTAATCGCGGAATCAGGGAGTCACCGATCGTGAGTTCGACAACTGTGTCCGGGGTTTCGGGTGTTGCCACGCGTGGCGTGAAGCGCGCATTCAATTTCAACGCGGGTCCAGCGACGCTGCCGCTTGCCGTGCTCGAGCGCATTCGCGAGGAACTGCTCGACTACCAGGGGTCCGGCATGTCAGTGATGGAAGTGAGCCACCGGTCGACCGAATATGAGGCCATCAACGCGAAGACGGAGCAGGGCTTGCGGAAGCTGCTGGGCATCCCGGAGGATTACGCGGTGCTGTTCCTGCAGGGCGGCGGGAGCGGGCAGTTCGCGATGGTGCCAATGAACCTGTATCTGCCGGGGAAGCCGGTGGATGTGCTGCACACCGGGTCGTGGACAGCGAAGGCAATCGAGGAGCTAAAGAAGCTGGCGGAGTACCGGCTGGCTGCGTCGACGGAAGCGGACAAGTTCACGCGCGTGCCGCGCCTGGATGAGATCAAGCTTGCGCCGAATGCGTCGTACGTTCACATCTGCACGAACAACACGATCGAAGGCTCGCAGTGGAGCGAGATCCCGGAGACAGGCGCCGTGCCGCTGGTGGCGGACATGTCGTCGGATATCGCCTCGAAGCCGATGGATGTGAGGCAGTTCGGGCTGATCTTTGCGGGCGCGCAGAAGAATCTTGGGCCCTCGGGCGCGACGATCGTCATCATGCGGCGCGATCTGGCGGAACGCGCGGGGGACAAGGTCGCAAAAATTCTGCAGTACCGGACGCACATCAAGGAGCATTCGCTCTACCACACGCCGCCGACTTTCGCGGTGTACATCGTCGGGCTGATGGTCGAATGGATCGAGGCTGAGGGCGGGCTTACGGGAATCGCCAGGCGCAACGACGCGAAGGCGGCCAAGCTCTACGCCGCGATCGATGGCAGCGGCGGATATTATCGCTGCCCGGTGGAGAAAAGCTCGCGATCGAAGATGAATATAGTGTTTCGCGTGGCCGGGGGCGATGAGGCGATCGAGAAGAAGTTCGCGACGGAGGCCGAGGCCGCTGCCCTGATTGGCGTGAAGGGCCACCGTTCGGTCGGCGGCATGCGCGCTTCTCTGTATAACGCCGTGACCCCCGAGGCGGTCGATACGCTGCTGAACTTCATGAGCGAGTTTCAGCGGAAAAATGGCTAAGGGCCGTGATTAGTGAGTGGTGATTGATGAGTGGTGGCCGCGCGGGGACTGAATGCCACAGGGTGTTGTATGCTTACAACACTTAGCTTGACATCGGCATTTCCCACCATTATGGTCGTATTTCGATGAGATTAGCCCCCAAAACGACCTCAAAAGCCATTTCTCGGAGTTCCACCGCAGAAAGGGTGGCTCACCCCAGGCGACGAGTCACCGTCCGGGATGGCCAGCCTCCGCTCGATGAATACTACAATTCCCTCCTGACGGCATTTGGGCCGCAGCACTGGTGGCCCGGGAAGACGCAATTCGAGGTGATCGTGGGGGCGATTCTGACGCAGAACACTTCCTGGACGAACGTCGCGCGGGCGATTGAGAACCTGCGAGGCGAAAGGTTACTTACGCCGACCGCGATCGAGCGAGCATCGCTCCCTCGCATCGAGGCGTTGATTCGTCCTTCGGGGTACTTCCGGCAGAAGGCGCGAAAACTGAAGGCATTCTGCGCGTTTTTGCGCGCGGAATATCGGGGCTCTCTCCAACGCATGTTCGACACGCCGACGGTCGTGCTGCGTGAGAAGCTGCTGGGCGTTTTCGGCATCGGGCCGGAGACGGCGGATTCCATTTTGCTGTATGCCGGGGGGCATCCCGTGTTCGTGGTGGACGCGTACACGAAGCGCATGCTGGCGCGCCACGGCTGGGCTGACCGAGAGGCGAAATACGAAGACCTTCGGTGGATCGTCGAGCGGCAATTCCCCGGCGATACCGAACGCTTTAACGAGTTCCACGCGCTGATCGTGAATACCGGCAAAGACTTCTGCCGGGCGCGGGACCCGCTGTGCGGCGAGTGCCCGCTGGGGCGATACCTCGAGGAGGGCCGGTGAGCGTGAAGCCTCAGCGGGAGCGCAAGCGACAGTGGTGGCCTATTTTGGGTGCCGTGGTTGCCGTGCTGCTGGCCGCGGCCGTGATTACGCTCGGATCCTTCCGAGTACCACTGCAACCAGATGAACGAAGTCCCGCCTACGTTTTCTTCCCGCTTTTCACACTGATCGCGGCGACCTTTTTTGTTTTCTCCCTGATTCTTGGCCGGAGTCTCTTCCGTCTTTGGGTTGAACGCCGCAGCGGGCTGCTCGGCTCACGCTTCAAGGTGAACATGGTGCTGGGCGCCATGGGTGTGTCGCTTTTTCCGGTGGTTGTCATGTTTTTCTTCAGCTACGGAATTGTGAACCGGACGCTGAATCTCTGGTTCCCGCAACCGCTCGAAATCGCCAACGACCAGGGCCAGGAATTGCTTTCACAATTCGAGACGTCCGAGTTCAACGGCTTGAACGGACTTGCGACGAGCGCGTCAGAGCACGGGATCCTGAACGAAGCCTTTCTGAGCAAGCCCGGTGTGGCCGACAGATTCTGGGTCGTCGATTCCAACGGGAAAGCGGTCTTCGAGCCGGGCTCCGCGAACCCACCTGCCGGAAATCTCGCTTCTAGCGCCAAGCCCATCTCGCCGCAGCGGCTTCTGACTCTCAAGGGCGGCGCGCAAGTCTGGAAGATGGACGGGCAGTTCTATCTTGCGGGCAGCGCTTCCCTGAAAGATGGGACGCTCTACGTGGCACGGCTTCTGCCGGCCGACTTCCCCGATCGCTACGCAAACGTCCTCGCTCAGACGCAGACTTATCTCCGTCAAAAACAGCAGCTGCGCGCCTACAAGCGAGCGACGCTGTTATGGCTCGCGTTGATTACATTAATACTGCTCTTTGCTACGACGTGGATCGCACTCTTCCTTTCGAAGCGCGTGACGGTCCCGATTCAGGCGTTGGCCGAGGCGACCCGCGAGATTTCGCACGGCAATTTCGATTACCGCATCGAGGATGTGCGGGCCCGCGATGAACTGGGGATGCTGGTGCGATCGTTCAACCGGATGACCGAACAACTGGGCGAAGGCCGCAGGCAGATCAACGAGTTCACGCAGAGCCTCGAGCAGGCGATTCAGGAACGCGAGCGGCGGCGGCAACTCATGGAGGCGATTCTCGAGAATATTCCGACGGGTGTGGTTTCGCTGAATGCGTCGGGGGAGATCGCGCGCGTCAACACGGCGGTCGCATCAATTCTGGGCGACTACGCGCGCACCGCAGCCACGCTGCAAGAACTGCTCGGAGAAGACGCGGCGCGCGACGTGTTGCACTTGATGCGGCGGTCGCTGCGGATGGGCGCGGCATCGCACGAGATCGAAATTGCCGCGGGTGGCCGGCTAGTGCGGACCGCGGTGACGGTGAGCTCGCTTGGGCCGCGGAAGGCGAATCCGGGCTTCGTTGTCGTGATCGACGATTTGACCGATCTGCTGCACGCGCAGAAGACCGCCGCGTGGCAGGAGGTGGCGCAGCGAATCGCGCACGAGATCAAGAACCCGCTGACGCCGATCCAGATTTCCGCGCAACGGCTGCTGAGATATCTCGACCGTACTCCGGCGGCGCAATTGGGCGGCGCGCGGACCGAATTTGAGAAGCTGGCGGCGGAATGCGCAAAGTTGATCGAGCGCGAAGTGCAGACGCTCGAATCGCTGGTCAACGAATTCTCGCAGTTCGCGCGCTTCCCCGCCGCGCGGCTGGCGCCTGCCGACTTAAACGCAATCGTGGCCAGCGCGCTCGATCTTTTCCGCGGCCGCCTGGACGGTGTGACGCTGCGCGCGGATCTCGCCCCATCCTTGCCGCCGGTGAAAGCTGATCCGGAACTGATGCGGCAGGTGATCGCAAATCTGATCGACAACGCCGCCGAGGCAATGGAAGGCTCGCCGCTCCGGCGTCTCGGCGTGGCCACGCGCGTTGATAGCGATGGCGACGCCGTCGAGATCGAGATTTCCGACAGCGGCCACGGAATTTCCCCGGCCGACAAAGATCGGCTTTTCCTGCCGCACTTCTCGACCAAGGACCGCGGGACGGGATTAGGGCTCGCGATCGCGAGCCGGATTATCGCCGAGCACAACGGCACGATCCGCGCGGAGGACAATCTGCCGGTGGGTACGCGCTTCGTGGTTCGATTCCCGGCCGCCGAACCGGCGACTGTGCCGGCGGCAGCCCCGGCCGGAACGTCGGTGAGCTAGGCCATGCCCCCATCCATTCTCATCGTCGACGATGAAAGCGGCATCCGCGAGTCCCTCGGCGCGCTTTTGCGCGACGAAGGCTACGACGCCGAGGCCGTCGCCTCAGGCGAGGAATGTCTCGACCGGCTGAAGCGGCGGAATTTCGATCTGGTTCTGCTCGATGTATGGCTCAACGGGATGGACGGGCTCGACACGCTCGAGCGCATGCAGGAGCACGGCCCCGCGCCGATGGTGGTGATGATCTCGGGGCACGGCAACATCGAGACGGCGGTGCGCGCAACGAAACTGGGCGCTTTCGATTTTATCGAGAAGCCACTGTCGGTCGAGAAGGTTGTGCTGGTGGCGCGAAACGCGCTCGAATACCTGCGCCTCGAGGAAGAAAACCGCCGCTTGCGCGCCGAACTCGAAGAGCGTCACCAGATTCTCGGCGCGAGCGTTCCGATGAAAGCGCTGCGGCAACAGATCGCGCTCACGGCGCCGACGAACGGCCGCGTCCTGATCTACGGCGAGAGCGGCACGGGCAAAGAACTTGTCGCGAGGGCGCTGCACGCGAACAGTCCGCGGAGCGCGATGCCCTTCGTTGAGGTGAACTGCGCGGCGATTCCGGAGGAGCTGATCGAATCCGAGATGTTTGGCCACCGCAAGGGCAGCTTTACCGGCGCGAGCGAAGACAAGGTAGGGAAATTTCAGAAGGCCGACGGCGGCACCCTCTTCCTCGACGAAGTCGGCGACATGAGCCTGAAGACACAATCGAAAGTGTTGCGCGTGCTGGAAGAGCAGAGAGTCGAGCCGCTGGGTTCGAACCACCCGGTCAATGTGGACGTGCGCGTGATCGCGGCGACGAACAAGAAACTCGAGGACGAAATCGGGCGGAATACATTTCGCGAGGACCTCTTCTACCGTCTCAACGTGATTCCCTTTTACGTGCCGCCGCTGCGGGAACGCACGGAAGACTTGCCGGTGCTGGCGGCACATTTCCTGAACGAATTCTGCGAAGCATACGGCAAGAAGGCGAAGGATTTTACTGCGCCAGCGATGGAAGTGTTGCTCGCGTATCCGTGGCCGGGCAACGTGCGCGAGTTGCGGAATCTGGTCGAGCGGCTCGTGATCATGTGCCCTTCGCCGAAAATCGAGCCGCACCACCTGCCGCCCGAGCTCTTCCGCGGGGCGTCGAAGAGCCCGCAGAAGCCGTATGAGAGCTTGCAGGAAGCGCGCGCGGCCTACGAGCGCGACTTCGTTTTGCGCAAGCTCGAAGAAAATCGCTGGAACATGACCAAGGCCGCGGCGGCACTGGGCCTCGAGCGCAGCCACCTCTATCGCAAAATGCGCTCGCTCGGCATCGCGCCTTCGAAAGCTTCCTAGCAAGCACGATCTCTCTTGCGGTTCAATTTCCCGTGCGATATCGTTCGCTCCGCGCGAAGAGCGCGATTTGCAATTCCATCGACACTCCTCAGGAGCCAGCTAGTGAGCGTGCGGCAACGACTGTTCTACGCAGCGATATTCCTTTGTCTCGTGGCGATGATCGGCGGGCCGAAGCTCGGAGCACAGGAGTCCGCGGTAAAACCGGGCGCTTCACAAGCCTTGCCCGGCCTGATCAGCAAAGCCCAGCTGGATCCGCCGTTGACGAGCCGGCTGCGCGAGATGCGTTTCAGCCCCAACGGCGCAAGCCTCCTGATGCAAGACGATTCCGTGGCGTACGTGATCGCGACGAATCCTTTGGCGATCCAGCTCCAGCTCGCTGCAAGCCGACTCCTGCCCATGCGATTTTCTTCGGATTCGCAGCAATTGGTAGCCGCAACGCGCAACATGCAAGTGGCGGGATACAAGATCCACGAGAGAACCGCCGCCTTCCAAAAGACGCTGGGCGACGGCAAAGAATGCTACGCAGCCGCCCTCTCAAATGATGGCGAATTATATGCGTGCCTCGACGACAAATCGGAACTGCGCGTCTTTCGCACGCGCACCGGCGAGCAGATTTTTGACAAAACAATCGGCGAGGCTCCCGCATTCTCCTTCCCCCTTCCCGCGCCCTATCACATCGGACTCGCCCGTTCGGAGCCATTCGGCTATTTTCTGACGCCGAACTACGTGCCGTTCGATGCAGCCACGACCGCTGCCATGCTGGACTTTTCCGCCGATGGACACTACCTCATCGCGCGCAGCAGGTTTCTCCAGCAGCCCGCTGAATTGATCGACTTGCAGACCAAGAAGGCGATCGGGATGCCCAAGGCGCTGCGCGCGGCCGCCGATATGGGTACGGTAACTTTTGTCGCTCCCGACCGCGCCGTGACAACCACTTTCGGGAGCAGGAACGAAGCGGAGTTGGTGTCGTTTCCCGCCGGCGAGACCGTCGGAAAACTCGATTTTGGCGGCTTGCTGCAGGCGACGGACAACCCGCGCTATGTGATCGACGTTCCCTTCGACATGAGCGGGGTGAAATTGGTCGACCTGCAAACGGACAAGTCCGTGGCCCCGCTTTCGATGGCTGGCAACGACGTGGACGACAAATTGATCGCGTCCTACACGAGCGACGGCTTCCTGACGCTCACGCAAATCGGGGCGGCTCAGCCACTCGTGCGCGCGCGAACGCCGGTTTCTCCGCTACCGCTTTTGCGAACGGCCGCGGTCTCGCCGGGGCTGGATGCGATTGCGGTGGGAATTGACGGCAACGCCGGCGTCTACAGCGCGTCGACGGGCAAGCGCATCGCACCGTTTATGGGGCTCAGCGGCGGCTGGTGCCCGAATGACCAGGCCTGTTATGTCCGTGCCCCCGGGATTCCACCCGCCGGGTCCGTGCTTGAAAGTGTGGATTTGAAGAGCGGGGCAACTTCGAATCTGACCACCCTCAAGGAAGCGCCTTACTCAAACGAAAACATCTCCTCGGGCGTTGTGCTGCTAGCGCATCGGGTGCCTCCTCCCAAGCCGGGCGCGATGCCGGCGATGGGAGGCCGAAACTTTCCATACGAGATACACGCGCTCGATCCCCAGAACGGCGCCGAGATCTGGCAGCGTTCGTTCGCCATCGATCCCTTGAGTCAGAATTTAGCGATCAAAAGCACTCCGGTGGTCTACACCGACCCGCAGGGCGACCGAATCGTCCTCGGCTGGGGAGCGAGGACCGGAGGCGGCAGAGAGGCGGCCGAACATAATCCAGCGGCGAAGAACCTGATGAAGCAGGTCAAGGTGACCGACCACGACGCGGTGTTTGAAGTCCTCGACGCACGCAGCGGCAAAACCATCGGCGCGGCGTTCGTGCAGACAGACTCGGGCGCGGACACGTTCGACTCCGTATTCTCAGAGGGCGACTGGCTCGTGCTGGTAAAGGACGGCCGGAGCGTCAGCGCGTTTTCGCTTTCGACCGACTCGCAAGTCGCGGAGGAAACGGGATACGCCCCGGCCATTTCGGCGGAGGCTGGCCTGCTAAGCGTCGTGGGTGACGGCGGGCATTTCACGATCTTCAACCTCAAGGCGCCGGCGCAAAAGCATGAATACACGTTTCCGAGCAACGTCGCGTACGCGCACTTCTCGGCGGACGGCAAGCGCATCCTGGTGATGACCGAGGATCAGATCGTCTACGTCCTCAACGTCACCGCGCCGTGAACTCCTAAGGCTCGGTTTCTTCCTGTTGCATTTCTCCGAGCTGCTCAAGCTGGCGATGCCAATCGAGCTGGCGGACGATGGCTGCATTCTGCCGCCAGTTCGCCTGCACCTTCACGAAAAGCTCGAGGAAGATGTGCGAGCCCAGGATCGATTCGAGTTCCTTCCGCGCCTGCGTGCCGATTTTCTTGATGGTCTCGCCGCCCTTGCCGATGAGGATTCCCTTTTGCCCATCCCGCTCGACGTACATCGTGGCGCGAATTTTGATCAGCTTTTCCGATTCGTCGAACGAGTCGATGAGCACCGCGACTGCGTGCGGTATCTCTTCGCGCGTCGCGAGAATCGCTTTTTCACGCACGATTTCGGCGGCGAGGAAGCGCTCGGGCTGATCGGTGAATTGGTCCTGCGGGAAGTGTGGCGGAGCCTCGGGCAGGCGCGCGAGCCATCCCTTCACCAGATCGGGGCAGCCGTCGCCGGTGAGCGCGGAGATCGGGAAAATCTCGGCAAAATCGAACGCCTGGTGGTAGCGGTCGATCAGCGGGAGCAGGAGATCCTTGCGCATGGTATCGACTTTGTTCAACAGCAGGAAGACGGGGCCATGGAAGCGCTTCACCCATTCGATTGCGAAGCGGTCGCCCGCGCCGAAGTCGACGGTGGCATCGACGATGAGCGAGAGAATGTCGATGCCTTCGAGCGACTGCTGGACCTCGTCCATCATCTGGCGACTGAGGACGCTGTCGGGCTTGTGGATGCCGGGCGTGTCAATCAGGACGATCTGCGCGTCGTCGCTGTTCACGATCCCCTGGATGCGATTCCGCGTGGTCTGCGGGCGAGGCGAAACGATGGCCACCTTGCGGCCCACCAGCGTGTTGACGAGAGTCGATTTCCCGGCGTTGGGGCGGCCGATGATCGCGACGAAGCCGGATTTGAAGGGCATGTAATTGGAATTGTACGCTACGCGCGACGATCGTGCTCTGGTCAGACCGCCGGATCGGGAACAATCTTGACGCGGAGGTCGCGGGTGCGCGGGCCGTCGAATTCGGCGAAGAAGATGGATTGCCAGCGGCCGAGCGCGAGGCGGCCGTTCTCGATGAAGATGGTTTCCGACGAGCCGACGAGCGCCGTCTTGATGTGCGAATCGGCGTTGCCCTCGGCGTGCGTGTAGTTGGCGGTGTGCGGGATCACGCGGTCGAGCGCGGCCTCGATGTCGCGAGCCACAGCAGGATCGTCGCCTTCGTTTATGAGGACGCCGGCCGTGGTGTGCGGCACGTACAGGTGGCAGACGCCCTCAGAGCAGCCGGAGTCTCGCACGGCCGCTTCAATTTCGGCCGTTACATCTTTCAGCTCGGTGCGGCGGGAAGTCTTCACGCAAAGCGTGTGCGTGAAAGCGTGCCCCTGCTGCTGCGTCTTCTGCGTGGCCATGAAAGTCACGATGCCATCCGCGGCGGCAAAGATCAATACAGCTGATTTAAAGAGATTGAATTCCGTCGTCGTGCGCGTTAATGGGCGCCGTGGGAAAGCTCGCGTACGATGTCGCCCACGAAGGCCTTCGCATCCCCGAAAAGCATCAGCGTCTTGTCGAAGTAATACAGCGGATTGTCGATTCCGGCGAAACCCGGATTCATACTGCGTTTGATGACCATCACGGTCCGGGCCTTGTCGACATCGAGGATTGGCATGCCATAGATGGGGCTGCTGGGATCGGAGCGCGCGGCGGGGTTGGTCACGTCGTTCGCGCCGATGATCAGCGCGACGTCTGTTTGGGGAAGCTCCGAGTTGATGTCGTCCATCTCGAGCAGGCGGTCGTACGGGATATCGGCTTCCGCCAGGAGCACGTTCATGTGGCCAGGCATGCGCCCGGCAACTGGGTGAATGCCAAACTTCACGTCCACGCCCTTCTTGGTGAGCACATCATATAGCTCGCGGACCTTGTGTTGCGCCTGCGCCACCGCCATACCGTAGCCCGGAACGATTGCAACCTTGCTCGCGGCCGCCAGAATCGCGGCAGCCTCTTCGGGCGAGGCACTGCGCACGGTTCTCCCCTCGGTGACGGCCGCGGCCGAGGCCTGCACTTGGCCGAACGCGCCGAACATCACGTTCGTGAACGAGCGGTTCATCGCCTTGCACATGATCACTGAGAGGATGAAGCCGGAAGAACCATCGAGCGCGCCTGCAACGATCAGGACCTTGCTATTGAGCACGAATCCGAGAAGGGCGGCGGAAAAGCCTGCATATGAGTTCAAGAGTGAAATGACCGTTGGCATGTCCGCGCCGCCGATCGGCGTCACGAGCATGATGCCAAAAATCAGCGCAACTCCCACCATGGTGGGAAACAGGAACGCGTGGTGATTTGGATCGATGGTCAGGGCAATTGCGATGAGGAGCGCCGCGCCGAGTGTCGAAAGGCTGACGAAATTCTGCCCGGGATAAGTCATCGGCCGCTGAGGCAGAATCTCCTGCAGCTTGCCGGCGGCGATCAAGCTTCCCGTGAAGGTGAGCGATCCGATGATCACTTCGAGGCCGATCTCGCCCATCTGGAAACGAGTTACGTGGGGAACGCCGACGTAGTACTCCGCGATTCCGATCAACGCGGCAGAGAGAGCGCCGAACGCGTGGCTCAGGGCCGTCCGCTGCGGCACGGCCGTCATTTGGACCATGCCAAGGGGAATGCCGACACCCGCGCCGACGATCAGCGCAATCACGATCCATCGATATTGGTGTAGTTCCGGATTGAGTAGGGTGGCTGCAACGGCGAGTGCCGCGCCAATTTCGCCCGCCAAGACTCCCCGGCGAGCCGTGACGGGCGAACTGAGCCAGCGCAGCGCCAGAATGAATAGGGCTACGGCGGCGATGAAAGCGAAGTCGAGGAGCTGCTGGATCGCGAGAGAATTCACTTTTGGGGCCTACCCGTCTTGAACATGCGGAGCATGCGATCTGTAATGAAGAACCCGCCAACCATGTTGCTGAACGACGCGGCGACAGCAATCGCTCCGAGAGTGGTCGAAAGGACCGTTTCGTGACGGCCTGTGATGATGATCGCGGCTACGACGACAATGGCGTCGAGCGCGTTCGTGAGTGACATCAGCGGTGTATGCAGCAGGGGCGAAACGCGCTTGATGACCTCAAAGCCGACAAATCCCGCCAGGATGAATAAGTAGAGATTTGAGATGAAGTCCGCCGGCACGATTCCTCCTTACGAAGATTGGGCCACCAGCGCCGGCAGGCCGAAAAACTCCCGCACGCGCGCATTCGCCACTTCCTCGCCCCGGGTCAATAAGGTTTCACGGACGATCTCGTCCTGGAGATTCAGATTGAGCTTCCCGTCCTTCACTAAAAGCAGCAAGAATGCGGTGAGGTTGCGCGCATAGAGCTGGCTCGCGTGGAATGGAACCGTGCTCGCGAGATTGATTCGCCCGATGATGGTGACGCCATGGTCGACGATCGTTTCGCCGGAGCGCGTCAGCTCGCAATTGCCGCCGCGTTCAGCCGCGAGATCGACGATTACCGAACCGGGCGCCATTCCGTAAACCATCTGCGCGGTCACCAGCACGGGCGCTTTCTTACCGGGCACGACCGCCGTGGTGATCACGACGTCGTTCTCGGCGATCACCTTTCCCATCAGCTCGCGCTGCTTGGCGTAGAACGCTTCGTCCTGGGCTTTCGCGTATCCGCGGGCGTCCTGCGCGTCCGCCGTTTCAAGCGGCAATTCGACGAAGCGAGCGCCAAGGCTCTGCACCTGTTCTTTCACCGCAGGACGAAGGTCGTATCCGGAGACGACGGCACCGAGACGGCGCGCGGTGGCAATCGCCTGCAAGCCCGCCACGCCCGCGCCGATCACGAGCACGCGTGCCGGGGTCACCGTGCCCGCAGCGGTCGTCAACATCGGGAAAAACTTGGGCAGCATGTCCGCGCCAATCACCACGGCCTTGTAGCCGCATACGGTCGCCATCGACGACAACGCATCCATGCTCTGCGCGCGAGTGGTGCGCGGCATCAATTCGACCGAAAAGGCCGAGACGCCCGCCGCGGCAATTTCCTGCACGATTTCCTTCGAACCGAGGGGACGCAAAAAACCGATGAGCAGCTGATCGCGGCGAAAAAGCGGAAGATCGGCTTTGCCGGTGCGGTCGTTCGAGCCGTAGCAGAGAACCTGGGTGATGATGTCGGCCTGTTGGAATACGGAAGCGCGATCGGGGAGAATCTTCCCGCCCTTTTCGACGTAAGCCGCATCCGGGTAGCCCGCCTCGCTGCCCGCCCCAGCCTCAATTACAACCTGGATGCCAGCCTTCGCGAGATTCGGGATCACCAGGGGCACCAGCGCCACGCGCCGCTCGCCCGGAAAACTCTCCTTGGGAACCCCGACAATCACCGATGTCCTCCGAAGCCTCTAATCCATCGCGGCCGTCGTCCAGCGCGCCGTTTCCGCAACGCGCCATTCTATACTTCTCGCTCCATAAGTCTAGCCCAAGTGTTGCAAAATGTTCGCGCCGCTCCCGGTTGCCGGCTTCAGGCGAAGACGTAGCGAATAGTATACCTACGCTCTTGACAGCATGGCAGACGAAAAGGCGGCTGCGTATAATCGACCGGCGCGCGTGGCACGTTCACGCGGAGTCCGGTACCAAGGAGATTCGTCATGGCTGCATCCTGGTGGAAAGGCTTTCTGGCCTTCGGCCTGATTTCGATCCCGGTGCGCCTCTCGCCCGCCGCGCGCACGGAACGCATCAGTTTCAATCAGCTACACAAGGTGTGCCACACCCGGCTGAAGCAGCCGCTTTTCTGCCCCACGTGCAACCGCATGGTCGAGCGCAACGAAGTCGAGAAGGGCTACGAATATGAGAAGGATCAGTATTTGCTTTTCACCGAGGAAGAACTCGAGGCTGTGGAGCCCGAATCCGCGCGGACCATGGAGATTCTCGAATTCGTGAAGCTCGGCGAAATCGATCCGGTCTATTTCGATGCATCCTATTATCTTGCGCCGGAAGAGGAAGGCCGAAAGGCGTACCAGCTGCTGTTGGCGGCGATGCGCGAGTCCGAGTACGCGGCAATCGCCAAGGTGAGCATGCATAATCGGGAGTACGTCGTGATCGTCCGGCCGCAGGAGAAGGGCCTGACGCTGCACACGATGTTCTACGCGAACGAAATCCGTCCAGCCGTCGAAGCGGGCACGGACAAGGTGGAAGTGAAGGAACAAGAGCGCGCGCTGGCCGAGCAGCTCATCAAGAGCCTTGCTGCGCCGTTCGAGCCCGAGAAATATCACGACACGTATCAGACGGCGCTGCAGGAGTTGATCGATGCGAAGGCCAAGGGCATGGAAGTCACTGCGGCGCCGCATGTGGCGCGCGCTCCCGTGATCGATCTGATGCAGGCGCTGAAGAACAGTCTCGCCGCGAAGCCCGGGCCTGTGGCCGAGCGGAAATCGCTGGTTCGCGCCGTGCCCAAAGCCGAGCTGGAAACGATGCCTGCGAGGAAGTCCAAGCGCAAGATGGGCTAATCCCCTCGCTTCAGTCGTCCTGCAATCGAAGAACATCAATTTGAAATTTCGGGCGCGATATGCCAGCCTGAATGAGCGGCTTTTGCGCGTAGCGAAAAAAGGAGAGAGAAAGCGTGTTGCGTCTGGGGATCGTCGGCTGGCGGGGGATGGTCGGGAGCGTGCTCCTGCAGAGGATGCGGGAGGAACACGACTTCAATGGCGTCGAGCCGATCTTTTTCTCGACATCCAACGCAGGCGGCGCAGCCCCGCGCGAAGCCAATGGCGAGCCGCTGAAGAATGCCGGCGACCTGCGTGAACTCGCGGCCTGCGATATCGTGATCAGCTGCCAGGGTGGCGAGTACACGAAGGAAGTCTACGCGCCGCTGCGCAAGGACGGCTGGAAGGGCTACTGGGTCGACGCCGCCTCGGCCCTGCGCATGGCCAACGACGCGGTCATCATCCTCGACCCCGTGAACGCCGACGTGATTCAGGATGGCCTGCGCCGCGGGATCCGCACCTTCCCAGGCGGAAACTGCACCGTAAGCCTGATGCTGATGGCGGTCGGCGGGCTATTCAAGGCGGGGCTCGTCGAGTGGATGACGACGATGACCTACCAGGCGGCGTCCGGCGCGGGAGCTGCGACCATGCTCGAATTGGTGAAGCAGATGGAGTGCCTCACCGATCCCACGCGCGCGCACCCATCGGAGAGCGCGCTCGAGGTGGATCGCATGATGATCGAGGCGCAGCGCGATTCCAACCTGCCTGCGAAGGAGTTCGGCGCGCCGCTCGCGGGCAGCCTGCTTCCCTGGATCGATAGGGACATGCCCGGCGGCCAGACTCGCGAAGAATGGAAGGGTATCGCCGAAACCAACAAGATTCTGGGGCTCGACCCGCCCGTGCCCGTCGATGGCATCTGCGTCCGCGTCGGGACCATGCGTTGCCACAGCCAGGGCCTGTGCATCAAACTCAAAAAGGACGTCCCGCTCGACGAGATCCAAGGACTGCTCGGCGAAGCAAACGCGTGGGTGCGCGTAATTCCCAATACCAAGGAATCGAGCCTCCGCTGCCTCACCCCGACCGCCGTTTCGGGCACGCTCAATGTCCCGATTGGGCGGCTGCACAAGCTGAACCTCGGCGCTGAGTTCCTCGGCGCGTTCACGGTGGGCGATCAGCTGCTCTGGGGCGCAGCCGAACCCCTGCGCCGCATGCTCGGAATCCTCCGCCAGCATCTGAACTCCTAAAGAAGCGCGCCACGCCGCAGTGGGTGTATAATCCCCGCCGCTCCCTGTTCTAAACTCTGTTGAAACATCCGACACGTAACACGCGTATAGGAACGCAGGAGGTGGTTCATGGACCGCAAGTTTCTCGTGATTTTGTTTGGCGCGGCAGCGCTCGCGATGCCCGCCCTGGCGCAGCAAGGCGCCAGCTTCAATGGCACTTGGACCCTCGACAATGCGAAGAGCAGCTTCGGGCAGTTTCCGCCGCCGCAAAGCGAGACGGACACGATCCAGATCAGCGGCCCGGATTTCCAGCAGCACGTCACCAGCGTCGGCGCGCGCGGCACTCAGAACTACACGCGGCAGTGTACGCTCGATGGCAAAGAAGTGACATTCGCGCCGGACGATCCGAAGGCGCAACTCATGCCGGGTCTTAAGCTCAGCAAGATTCAGTGTGGGTGGGACGGAGATTCGGCGTACGTCCTCGAAACGGTTCCCTTCCAGGGCGCGATTCTCACGGACAAGATGACGTTTTCGGTCGATGGCTCGACGCTCACCATGACGGGGCATATCGCCTCCGCCACCATGAATGGCGACCGGACTTACGTCTATGACAAAGGCGGCTCCGCTGCAGCCGAGGCTGCACCGGCTGCCGGCGGAATGGCCGCCGCACCAGGAGCTGCTGCCATGATCCACACAGGGGGATCACAGCCCGACCTGAGCGGCACGTGGAAGCTCGACACGGCGAAGAGCAATTTCGGCCAGATGCCCCCGCCGGCGAGCCAAGTGGACACGATCACCGAGGACGCCTCTTCCATCAAGATCGCCATCGACCAGAAGGGTGGCCCGATGGGCGATTCGGCCTATGCCGAGTCGCTCACCACGGATGGCAAGTCCTCAACCTGGCCCGGAATGGGCGGCACCCAGGTGACCGGCACGGCTCAGTGGGAAGGCAATGCTTTGATAATTGACGCGAAGACCAGCTTCCAGGGCAGCGACGTCAAGATCAAGGACACCTACACGCTAAGCGCCGACGGCAGCACGCTCACGGACGTCACTCACATCGAAAGCGGCATGGGCAACTTCGACACGACGAACGTCTTCACCAAGTAATCGCAGCCTCGATAGCGCGGGTGGGGCGGCAACGCCCTGCCCGCCATGTTTCTCTGCCTCGCCAAGAGCCTCCGCCTCCGAACCTCTCAAGAAATGGGTACAAGAGTGCAAACAGTTCCACAACGGCACAGCCCCGCCACAAATATTTCCTAGCTCAGTTGCGGCTTGACTGAAAACTCTTAGCGACTTGCCGATATGAGGGTTGAGACATTCCTGGTCCGGCCTTCCTCGGCGTGACCTCCGGAGCCGCAATGAGCGCTTTGCCTAAGCCTAGGACACCAAACATGCGCCAGATCGAGAGCCGCGAGTGGTCGCTCTCGTGGGCCGCGATCGCGGTGACGTTGCTGCTTACGGCGGGCTTGACCTCATTTGCGCTAGGCATCATTCACCCGCATTCCGAGGAAGCCGGCCGAGCCGACCTCGTAGTTGCGATTCGCGGGCTCGTCGGCCTGGTGTTCGTGTTTGATTTGTACGTCGTTTACCAGCAATTGCAGATCACACGAATGCGGCACCGCCTGTTGGAACGCGAAGAATTCTTCAAGCTCATCAGCGAAAACGTGGTTGACATGATCGCCGTCGTCGATTCGAACGGAAAGCGCATCTACAACAGCCCGTCCTACCAGCGGATCCTGGACTACGCGCTGGATGAACTCGAAGCCACGTCGTCCTTCGAGCAAGTGCACCCGGACGACCGCCAGATCGTAGTCGATGCGGCGGCCGAGGCACGGCGCACGGGTGTCGGCCGCCGGGTCGAATACCGGATGCGCCACAAGGACGGGAGCTGGGTCTACCTTGAATCCACCGCGAGCCCGGTAATGAGCGCCAAGGGCGAGGTCGAAAACCTCGTCATCGTCAACCGCGACATCAGCGAGCGGAGACGTCTCGAAGAGCAGCTCCGCCAGTCGCAGAAAATGGACGCCATCGGCCGCCTTTCTGGTGGCGTTGCGCACGATTTCAACAATCTGCTGGGCGTGATCATCGGTTACGCCGAGATCCTCCAGGAGCGCATTCCCGAGACCGACGCGATGCGCGCGCCAGTCGATCAGATCATCAAAGCCGGCAACCGCGCGTCTTCGTTGACGAAACAGCTCCTGGCCTTTAGCCGGCAGCAGGTTCTCGAACCGAAGGTTCTGCTTCTCAACGCCGTCGTTTCCGACACCGAAAAGATGCTGCGGCGCCTCATCGGTGAAGACATCGAGCTGCTCACAAGCCTCGACCCGGCGCTCGGAAAAATTCGCGCCGACCAGGGTCAGATCGAACAAGTGATCATGAACCTCGCGGTGAACGCACGGGATGCGATGCCGGAAGGCGGCAGGCTGGTGATCGAAACCGCCAACTTCGAAATCGACGACAAGTTTACGCGGCGCTACGCCTATCCCGTGCTGCCGGGCTCATACGTTTTGCTGACCGTCAGCGATAACGGGATCGGGATGGACACGGCGACGCAGCAGAGAATCTTCGAACCTTTTTTCACGACCAAGGAAAAAGGCAAGGGGACAGGGCTCGGATTGTCCACCGTTTACGGCGTCGTGAAGCAGAGCGGTGGATACATCGACGTTGTGAGCGCCCGAGGCAAGGGCACAACGTTCAACATTTATCTTCCGCGCGTCGGCCAAAACGCGGTCGAGGCGACCGCACTCGAGCCCGAGCGCCCCGAAGAGCTCCGGGGAACGGAAACGATCCTGGTTGCCGAAGACGAAGACACGCTGCGCGCCCTGACGCGGCATCTGCTCGAGCTTTACGGATATCGCGTCCTCGAAGCGTCCGACGGAAACCAGGCGCTGCGTTTGAGCGAGCAGACGGCCGACGAAATTAACCTGCTACTCACGGACGTCGTAATGCCCGGCATTAGCGGGCGCATCCTGGCAGACCAGCTCAAGCAGAAGCGCCCCGACGTAAAGGTCGTATTCATGTCCGGCTACACGGGACAACGCGTGGGCGAAAAGGACATCCTCGAGCCGGATAGCCTCTTTTTGCAAAAGCCGTTCACGCGCGAGGGCCTGGCCCGCAAAATCCGGGAAGCGCTGCACGTTTCGACCGCGGCGCCGGTCGCCTGAGATTGAAAAGTAGCAAATAGCAGGAAAACGAATCGAGGATCTGACGATGGCCAAGATATTGATCGTGGATGACGATGCGGACATGCGCAGTCTCCACAAGATGCGCTTGAACGACACCTACGAAATTCTGGAGACGGAAGATCCCGAGGAAGCTCTCGGCCTGGCGCTGGAGCATAAGCCCGCGGCCATTCTGCTCGACCTGATGATGCCGCGGCTTTCCGGCTTCGAGCTCTGCCACACGCTGCACACGCTGAGTTATACCTCGCGCATCCCAATCCTCGTCATCACCGGCGAATCGGCGGCCAAGTACCAGCGGCATTGCGAAGGCCTGGGCGCGAGCGCATTTTTCGAAAAGCCGGTCGACTACAAGGAACTCAAGAAAAGGATCGCCGACGCTTTGCAAACGAACCAGCCCGAGCGCCGCGCGCACGTGCGCGTGAAAATGCGGGTAGTTCTCAGGCTGCGGGGGATTGATTCCGCCGGCAAACCATTCGAGCAACCCACGGTCACGGACAACGTGAGCCCGGCCGGATTTCTTGCCGGATGCATGGCCTCGCTCAATCAGGGAGACGTGGTCGAAGTTTTCGTTTCCGGAGAAGCCGAACGCTTCGCGGGCCGCGCCAAGGCCGTCCGCTGCGAATCGCGTGGCGCGCCGTGGCAGCGTTACGGATTCCAATTCATCGAAACGACGTCGGAGTGGGTGCTGCAAGCAAGCCGGTAGGCCCTCCTCTAATGTCGCGCCTCCCCTCCAGCCTCCTAGCCGTACTAGACGGAGCCTAGCGGGCTGAGCGAAGGCTACTCTGGACTCACGGCGTTGGTTACTTTCTTTATATGCGCAAACATTTGCATGTATCGGCTGCTCGCCGTCGAGATCAACCGTCTGCGGACAGAAAACAAAGGGCTTATTTAACGCTCCAGCCGATTCTTTGGTACTTCAAGTGCAACGTGACCACCGCCGTTACTCTAGGGGGAACCGTAAATGAAGCTTACTTCGGCGGCACTGCTAGCGGGTCTGATTGTTCTTGGCGCATTTTGCCCTCGTGCGGCCCAGGCGAGCTCAATAGCTGTAAGAGTCCCGGACCCTGGCTGTACTTCGCTGGGGACGATTTCCACTCCTGTCGTAACGGTTGGCGGGGCACCCGGCGATTGTGTGGATTTTACTTGGGGGCCATCGACTCCGGCGGACTTCCTTGCCATTGTTGTTACAGACGTGGAACCGCCACTCACTTGTTCTATCGTGGCCGAAACAGGCGAGTCCTTCAATCAGTGCGATGTTCTGATTCCTGATGTTACAGTGCCCGTAACCCCGGGTGAAATAGCGCTCTTGGACGGCATTATTTCGTTGGCTCCTGGTTTGACATCAAACCAGGTATCTGCGCTGGATTACGCCGTCAGCCAGCTGACGGAAGGTGATGGCTTGGTACTCGCCTTATGTAATCCGAACGCTGGGACTTGTTCTGACCTGACAGAGGGTGAAACAGGAGGCGTAAGCGCGCCGGAGCCCCCATCGTTGCTCCTTCTCGGTGTTGGGATGCTCTTCCTCTCGCTTTGTGCGTGGAAGTACCGGAAGCCGCGCTGGGTCAGCCAAGGCGGGTTACCAGCATAGGCAAAGACGCTTTAGTCACGAACTTCTGCGTGTCCCGAAGTGCAGGGTTGACGGGTGCCTCGCTCGCTATCGTTAACGGAAGGCGCTTTTCAGATTGTACGCCTCGAGCTTGAACGCGCCCCTAAGACTGACGTTCCTGTGGCCTGCTCCGCGCGACAGAAACTATAACGGCAACTACAACTGTACGATGCCTCGACGGAACTTGCGTAATCAAGCAACCGGTCGTTGATCGCGATCTGCGTCGTCAGACTCCGAGCTTGACCTACGGCTTCTTTGAGTATTTCTTGATCAACCTATCGAACTCAGGGTTGCCGCGAAGATTATCCAGATCCGGATCGGCTGCCACGAAATCGGGGGGATAATGCTTCTCGAGCAGTTCTTGGAGTAATTCTACGGCTTGGCTCGGCTTTCCAATAAGGGCCTCGACTTCAGCGTCGTTGAAAGCGAGGTTAATGTTATCGTTTTGCGCTCGAGCGCGCCGAATGAAATCCTCCGCTTCCTGGGGATTTCCGATTTTGGCGTACGACAGGGCTAGCTGCGCCATAACTTCCGCATCACGAGGATTCGTTTGTAACTCCTTGTAACCAAGTGAGATCGCGTGCTGATACGCGGCTCGGGCGTTGTCTGCCTGCCCTGATCTACGATAAGCGTCGCCCAGGTTTACGGCCAGCTGCGTGTTATTGGGGTCCAGCGCGACAGCCTGCTCGAAGGCCCGGGAGGCCTCGGCGTACTGCTTCATGAAAGAATAAGCCGTGCCCATGTTTGTGTAGGCGTCAGAGTCGGGCTCAATTTGTATGGCCTTCTCCAAGTATGGAATCGACTCACTGTATTTGCCTTCCTGAACGAGCATGGCCCCTGCATTTTCGAACCCCAAAGTGACATCCGGCTCGAGGACCGTAACTTTCTTGAAGGCCTCCAGCGCTTTATCGTATTCCCCAGCTTGATAGTAGGCGCCGCCGAGTGAGTTTTCGTTGAGCCAGTAGTAGGGATTCAATTCGATGGCCTTTTGATAGGCTTCTATCGCACGGGGCGCGTTACCGCTAACCAAATAGGCGCTCCCCAAGCGCCGATAGACGTCATCTGAATTGGGCGCTAAAGTTCGAGCCCGATCTAGCTCCGCGATGGCTTCCGAGTACTTGCCGGTAGCGCGATACGCAGCGCCGAGCATCCAGTGAACTTCCGGAAGCTCATCGTCGATCTGTTGAGCTTGTTGCGCGGCTGCCAGCGCCTTCTCGGTCCAGAAGGCATCCGTCTTAATTGCGTTCATCCTCAAACTGGCTTCGGCCACCCCGGTGTACGCAAGCGCAAATTTCGGATCTTCTTTCAATGCCTGATTGAAGTAGTCGAGTGCTGCCTGGGTATCCTTAGCGTCGGTTTTCCGCAAGGAATTGCGCCCGCGAAGGTAAAGGTCATACGCGGCGATGTTATCCGTGGGGCGCTCCCCTGATTTGGCAAGCTCCTCATTCGTAGGGGTGATCGTGAGTGCTGAAACCAATTGATTGTAAATCTGATCTTCCAGCGTGAAGAGATCCCCCGTAACACCATCGAACTCTCGGGTCCAGCGCTGCTTTCCTGCGGCTACATCCAGCAGACTCAGGACGATACGAATTCTATCTCCTTGCCCTTGCAGCGTTCCCCGAACGACGAGGTTCACACCAAGCCGTCTACCGATTTTCTCAAGCGGTTGCGTCGGATCAACTTTCGCGACCGCATCACCTGTAGTCACATGGACTTCTGTCAACTGAAATAGTTTCGCCGAAAGCGCCTCCTGGATTCCTTGGGCCAAGTAGCCGAGTTGCGACGCGTCGCCAAGGACTTGTAGCGGGAGCACAGCAACGATTTCGCCGCTTGCGAGGGGGGGAATTCCGGACATGGTTGGAGCCCCTGCGCGTCCGCCCGGGATGATCCTGTGGCGCACGGCCGGGATCGCGAAGGCTATCGCGAGTACTAGGACGACCCCAGCGACGGCCCAGACCCAGCGCCGCTCGGCAAACTGGGGAATCTGGATTTGTACGGAGCGCGAGCTAATCGATGATCTCGAACCCTGCAGATCGGCAAGAATTTCATACGCGTTCTGATAGCGATCGGCAGGATTCTTCTCCAGGCAGCGCATGGTTATTCGAACGAGATAGCTCGGGAGGCCCGGTTTCACGACACTGAGGTTCTTAGGCCGCTCCTGAAGGCGCTGGTACATCACTTTCAAGGTCGATTCGCCGGTGAATGGGACGTCGCCGGCCAGCATCTCGTACAAAATCAATCCAAAGGCGTAAAGGTCACTTCGCTGATCAACGGGCTTGCCGTCCACCTGCTCCGGCGACATGTAACGCGGCGTCCCTACGAAGACGCCCGTCCTGGTCATGCCAATCGCGCCTTCTTCAAACGATTTCGCGAGCCCGAAATCGGAAACGTAGAGCTGATCGTCCTTGTCGACGAGGATATTTTGTGGTTTCAGATCCCGATGAACGACGCCTTCGGCGTGGGCCGCGGCCAGAGCTTCGGCCAGCTGCCGGGCAAAATTGGCGGCACGCTCGACCGTCATCTCTGAACGGCTTGCGAGGATTCGGTGAAGGTCATGGCCTTCGACGTAGGCCATCGAGATAAACCGCGTTTCCCCGACCGTGCCCATGTCGTGAATGCGCAAAATGTGCTTGTGAGAGATTTTGCTGGCAAGACCGAGTTCTTGCTTAAAACGCTTCAGGGCATCTTCGTGGCCCACGAATCCTTCCCGCAAGACCTTAATCGCGACCGTGCGGTCGATATCCTTGTCATAGGCCTTATAAACGCGGCCCATCCCGCCTTGACCAAGCAGCGCTTCGATGCGGTACCGAGGGCCGAAATCGCTGCCCGGCGCGAGCGCGACGAGGTCCGTCGCCCGCATTTCCATTGTCGCGAGGTCTCCGGCCATGGAAGTGCCGCAGTGCGAGCAAGATTCCGCGTAGTCGGGGTTCGCCGTGCTGCAGTGTGGGCAATTCATGGCGGAAGCAGCTCTAAATTTGCTTTTGGTTACACGACGCCGGGCTATTATCTTGCATCCCTTGGGAGCGCGCAACTAGATACCGGTACTGCTGAAGTTGACTGCCGTGGAGCCAATTGGGGGTACGAAAGCACGGCCCGCCGCCCCCCCCGCAACTCTGTCGCGATGCTGCCCCGCGTGCTACAATCCCGTCCGCATCGAGCAGGAATCCAGTCTCCCCATGTCTGCTGACCAAGACACGAGCATCGAACTCATCGCGCCCGATCGGTCGCGGCAGATCATTCACGTCGCCGCCTCTCCGTTCCTGATTGGCCGCGGCAGCGACAGCGGCAACCACCTTCAACTCAACGACCGCCGCATCTCGCGCCAATGCGCGGCCATCATTTCCGAAGGCGGACACTACTACATCGAGAACCGCGGCCAGAAGCTCGGCATTTTCGTCAACGGCGAGAAGACCGATCACCACCAGCTGAATGACGGCGACGTCATTTCCTTCGGCCTCGCCGATTCCTACGAAATCATCTTCCGCTCTTCGAGCAACGGCGCCGTGATTCCCGACATGATGACGCTGATCGGGAAGATGCCGGACACGCAGACGACACCTGGCGCCGGCGCCGGCCTGAGCAAGCTCAATCTGCTTCTAGAAGCAAGCATGCTCCTGCACTCGACGCTTCCGCTGCAAGCCGTCCTCAGCACAGTGCTCGATCACGCTATCGCGGTCACCGATGCCGACCGCGCACTTCTGCTCGAACCTGACGAAACAGGAAAGCTCCAGCCGCGATTCGCGCGTGGCGCAGGCCTCGTGCGATTGCCTTCCGAGAGCTTCTCGCCAAGCCAGACGGCCCTGCGCATGGCTCTCGAACAGCGCTCCAGCATCATCACCGAAGATCTCGCGCAAGCCGATAGCGGCCTGCAGGCCGCGCAGAGCATCGTCTCGCAGCAACTTCGCGCCGTAGTCGTGATCCCGCTATACGCCGGCGGCCGCACGCTGACGACGGAATCCGGCACTCGCCACCGTGGCGACCTGCTCGGCGCGCTCTATCTCGATTCGCGCCGCCGCGCCGCCTTCTCCAAGCTCGACCGCCAGATTCTCGACGCGCTCGCCGTCCAGGCCGCAAGCATCCTCGATAACGCCCGCATGGTCGAGCGCGAGCGCCAGCGGCAGCGCCTCGAGCAGGAGGTCAACATCGCGCGCGACATTCAGCAGGCGCTCTTGCCGCGCGGCCTCCGCGATTTCCCGCATCTCAAGGTCGCCGGCATCAACATCCCCTGCCTCGCCGTTGGCGGCGACTACTTCGACGTTTTCAAAATGGCGGACGGCCGCACGGCCTTTCTCATCGCCGACGTTTCCGGCAAAGGCCTCGGCGCCGCGCTTCTCACCACGATGCTCCAGGGCGCGCTGTCAGGCCTGATGCTCGGCGCCGACCCCGCGCCGATGTTCCGTCACCTGAATAATTTCCTGTGCGAGCACGCCGAAGTCGGCCGCTACGCCACCGTTTTCTTCGCGATTCTCCACAACGACGGCACTCTCGAATACATCAACGCCGGCCATCCCTCGCCGCTCCTGCTTCGCTCCGGAGACGCTACCGAGCCTTTCACCGAGGGCTCGTGCCCGGTGGGCCTGCTACCTGACGTCGAGTACCGTGTCGCGAGCATCAAGCTTCATCCCGAGGACACGCTGGTTCTCTTCAGCGACGGCATCACCGAGGCGGTCGACCCGGAGGACGCGATGTACGGTATCGACCGCCTTCGCGCGCTCTTCGCGGGCCGAGTCGACCCAGCCTTGGACTATCTGCAGCAAACTGCGCTGGCGTCCCTGCGCGAGTTCAGCCGCGGCGCCAGCCAGGCGGACGACATCACCTTGCTCTTGGTGCGCTACCAGCCGTCGGCAGAAGAAGCCGCAGCCGCATCTCAATAGGCTGCCTGCAGTCACACCACACCAATCTCGCTGTCACGAAAATTTAACATTGTCCCGAAGAAACTTTCGCTACAATCCCGCCTCATGCCCAGCGAAAAAATGCATATCGTCACCACCGTCGGCGTCCGCGATGGCCAGAAGATTCTCGCCCTCAATGGCCCCTTGACCATTCACACCATCTTCAACTTTCAAACCGCCGTTCGCGAGCAATCCACCGCCGCAATCATCATCGACTTCAGCGGCGTGCCCTTCATGGATTCCGCCGGACTCGGCGCCCTCGTCGGCGCTCGCGTCACCATGGAAAAGGCGAATCGCCAACTCGCGCTTGCGGCACTCAACCCGCAGGTCAAGGCGCTGCTCGACGTGTCGAAGGTGAGCCAGTTCTTCCGCGTCTTCTCGACCGTCAAGGAAGCCGAGACGGCCCTCGCGTAAGCGCCGCGTCGGCGCCTGCCGCACAGCCTCGCTTTTCGTCGCGGTTTAATTCTTGCTATTCGAGGGTTTGTTCTTGAGGAAATCGGTGACGTCCGGCATCGCGGGCTCGCCGGGATTTGCCGGCGTTCCGGAATGTACGCCGTCCGTCGGCGGATGCGCGAACTGACTGTCGGTGGGCTGCCCGCTCGTCACCACCCATCCACCGCCCTGCCGCTCGAGCAGATATGTCATGGCCATTCCGGTGCCACCTTGTTTCGGGCTAAACCGCGCCTGCGCGTGCGCCTGATTTCCGTTGACGCTCACGGATTCGACACTCATCGCCAGCATGTCCATGTTGACGCTGTGATCGTTGCGGACGTGCTCCTCGATGGCCGCGCGAATGCCCTCGGCGTCGGCGCCCGGCGCCTGCTGCGCCCCTCCCGCAGTCGATGTCGCGGCGCTATCCGAACCGCTCCCTGCCACAGCGTCGCTCGGCGCCGCCTGATTTGATTTCGAGCAGCCGCAAGCGCACATTGCCGCGGCCACAACCACGATCGCCACAAAACGCATCTTCATGGCAGTCCTTTCACGGATTGCGGCTCACCGTTGTACACGATCACCGGAACCACCCACTCGCTGATCGCGCTCGATCTGCCGCAATCCAAGCACTTCGTCGAGGCATATTGGGCACCGCAGCGCGGGCACACAGCTTGCGTCTGGAACGTGTCAAACCCTGTTCCGCACCGCCCGCATCCCCAAAAGTTTCCGATCGGTGGCGACGTCTTGCACGAAGGGCACGCGAATCCCTGGTGCCGCGGCAGTTTCTCGAAACGCGCCAGCGCGAATGCGTGCTGCAGCCCGCTCCAGCAGTTCAGCACGATGAACCCGCAGATGAGACCATCCCACACGGACTGCTGCCAAAAGGCGAATGCGATGAGTCCGGCCACACCGATAAAGCCGATGATCGTCGCCGCCATCAGGCTGCGCGCGCGGCCCACCACAAACCAGAGCAGCGACCTCAGAATCTGCCCGCCATCGAGCGGATAGATCGGCAGCATGTTGAAGATCAGCAGAATGACGTCGATGCCTAAGACTGCATACGCGAAGTGGAAGGCATCCGGCATCGATTCCTGCCAGCCTGCCGAACCTGCCCACGCGAAGAGCCCGTACAAAATCGGAAACAGCGCTACGTTCACCAGTGGTCCCGCCGCAAGGCTCCAAAGCGTCGCGCCCGGCCGCGGCGGCGGATTCACATATGCCACGCCACCGAGCGGCCACAACACAATGTGATCCGACGTCCCGCCCACCTGCCGGCCCGCCAGCGCGTGGCCGAATTCGTGCATCGTCACGATCGCAAAAAGCGCCAGACATTCCAGCACGCTCCACGCAGGCGAGGAATAGTTCTTCGCCTCCAGGCTGATGATGTACGCCGCAGCCAGAAACCAGGACCAGTGCAAAAACACGGTGATCCCGGAGAACCGGAATAGCTTGATCGAACCTTGGCGAATGTTCACTGCTCAAATTTTATAGCATAATGCGCGGGGCCCAAAGCCCGCTTTGCGTTGCGCCGGCAGTCGCGAAGAATCACGTCGCGCGCTGCGTGCTCAGCCCTAAAATCTCGCGAACGCGCGCCCGCTGCATCATGTCCCGCGGCGACCGCGCGGGCCGCTCGAGCCACGCATGAAAATCCTTCATCGCCACCTGATGCTCCACCGGAACATTCGTCACCGCCACGCGCACCGTATTCGGTCCCTCACCAATGCCCCCAACCCACTCCTCGCCGCGCAACGACGCCAGCCCCAGCGCCACCGCCTCATACAAGGTCGACGCCGTCACCTGTACCGAGTGATCGGTGCCCTCGAGATCTCGGATCGTGACGCGGCAGGATCGGACCGGCATAGAGCCGAGGATATCATCTTCGCTTTATATTCGCCATTAGGATTTCCGCGTCGGCGCGCCCTGAAAGGCCGGTATCCGGCCCTGTGCCAAATCTGTACTCGCGGCCAGCTTGATCCATTCGCGGCAATCTGGCAGCGTGGTTAAGACGACGAATGTCGTCCCGCCCTCTGGACGAGGGCCGAATGCTCTTTGAAAACTAGCGATTGAGAGAACACGGAAACACCGGGATGTTACGCTCCGCCCCGGCCTTGTTCGGCATACCGGCGAAGCACGTCGACTGCTTTATCGACGTAGCCCAACGCGGTCACCAAGCGAAGCCTCACCTCTGAGTCATACTCCTCCGCCGTCACCAGCTCCCGCAACTGCGCGGCTGCTTCTTCAAGTCGCGTGCGACACAGAATCAGCTTGCTCGCCATGGTCTCCCTCGGGACGAGACAGCGACGGCAAAAGACAGCGGTGCGTGATGATTCATCCTCGTGGTCCGGCGGGGGTGGTTCAATGGTACGGAAGTACGGTTCCGCCAGCGCCGCAGGATCGCGAAACCAGGCAAATTCTAATCGACATTTAGCGATTAGAAACGTCTACAACTCATTGAAAACACACGCTGGGGGTCACTTCTAATCGACACGGCTATGGCAGGGCCTCCGCAACGCTTTTTACCGATTCCAGGTGTCGCATTTCTCCGAGCGGCGCGCGCTCTTGGTGGCGCTTTCGCTAATCAAATCGATGTTCACCCCAGAGCGAGTAGTTCGAAGCGTTAGAATGGCCCCATGGAGAAGAAAGCTTTCTGGGCTAGCTTCGTCATCTTAGGCCTCGCCGCCGACTTGTACCTGCCGCTCTGGTGGGCGCTCTTCGCGACAATTCCCATCGGCTTCGTCAGTTGGTGGATCGCCTACCGCAGCGGCTGGTTCTAACGAGCCTTCCCTCTTTATCGATTGAAACTCCTAGCCCGTTCCGTTGATCACTGAACCATCCGGCGTTCGCATTTCGTTGGGACGTTCATCCGTGATCGGATGCTTTGCGGCGAGCGCTTCGTCGACTTCGATGCCCCACCCCGGTTTTTCACTGATCCACGCGTAGCCGTCCTTCACTTCCAGGTGCCCCTGAAAAATATCTTCCACCAGCGGCGTGTAGTCGAACTGCTCGTGAATCCCGAAATTCGTGTTGGTCAGATCGAGCGTCAGATTGGTCATGTGGCCGATGGGCGAGTTCGGCGCGCCGTGCCAGGCGAATTTCACCTCGTAATTCGCCGCAAAGGCCGCAATTTTCTGAGCCGCTGTGAAACCGCCGATATGCGAAACGTGGTGGCGGATGTAATCGATCAGCCGCTGTTCCACCAGCGGCTGCCACTCGGGCGGATTGTTCCAAAGTTCGCCGATCGCGAGCGGCGTCGTGCACATCTGCCGGACGATCTTGTAGTGGCCGGACTCTTCCGGCGGAAACAGATCCTCGCAATAGAAAAGCTTGAAGGGTTCGACGTCCTTGCAGAATTCGGTCGCGCGGATGCTATCGAGCAGCGAATGCACGTCGACGCCGAGCCCGATTTCGGGCGGTATCTGTTTCCGGAATGTCTCGCACGCCGAAAGCACCTTGGCGATTTCTTTGTCGCGGTCGAAGGGCACCGATCCGTCGTCGAATTTCGGCTGGCCGTAGAGGTTATTCACAGCACCGTCGCGAATGAACAGCGCAATCAGCAGATTTCGGCATCCGCCGGCGACGAGCTTCATCGAGCTTGCGATCAACTTCTCGTTCGTGTCCTGCGGGGCGAGAAAGACGTGCAAATAAATATCGGCAGCGTCGCGCACCTTGCCGCCAACCAGCTGATAGACCGGCATCCCGGCCTGGCGGCCTTTGATGTCCCACAGCGCGTCGCAGACGCCCCCGATCGCGCAGTTCTGCACGTTGTCGTTTTTGTAGTAGGAGCTCATGTAGCAGAGCTGCCAGATCTGCTCGATCCGGTCGGTCGTTCTGCCCATCACCAGCGGCTTGAGATATTGTTCGACGGCAACTTTGACAAGCTTCGAGCGGCCGCCGGGAAAAGTGGTCGTCGCGCAGCCGTAGCCGTAGAGCCCCGCCTGGTCGGTCGTCACCTTCACCACGGTCGAGTCGTTGTTCCCGCCGCCACCGACTTCAATCACGCTCAGATCTTTAATCCGTGGCGCCGGCATCCCGCGCGTCGCTCGTTCGAATTTCTCCTGCCCGTCCTGCTCTCTCGGCGTAGGAGCGGCGTCCGCCAACAAGCCGCCGAATAAACTCGCCACCGCCGCCCCGCCGCCCAACATCGCCGCCTTCAGCATTGCGCGCCGATCGCGATGATCCGATTTCGTGCTCGTAGTCATAGAGACCTCACGCGAATGAATGTGAGAAGGGCCGCGCCGTTGATCCGACCGCAGCCTCGCGCATCGTACGCTCCTCTCGCGCGCGAAACAACGGAATCGCTACGATAACGGCCTGTCGTGGTAGCATGGCGCACCCTGGGCAAGCAAGCCGGAACGCCAACAGGAGACCGCTAATGGCAACATTGGGTTCGGCGCAGGTGCCACTGGATGCTGGCGCGCCGAGTTCTGTCTCCGCCGTCCCATCCGCGAGGGCTACTTCGCGGCATCCCGCCCTCGTTCGCGTCACTCACTGGATCATCACCCTCTGTTTTTTTGCCCTGCTCCTCAGCGGAGTTGAAATTCTCATCTCTCACCCTCGCTTCTACTGGGGCGAAACCGGCACTGTGTTGACGACACCGTTGTTTCAGCTGCCGATTCCCTCCTCGAGAGACTTGGTAAAGACCGGCTACGGATACGTGCTGCCAGACCAGAACGGCTGGAGCCGGTCTCTTCACTTTGAAGCTGCCTGGATCGCGGTATTGACCGGCTTGCTATATGGAATCTTCGGCTTGCTTAGCGGTCATTTCCGGAAACATTTGCTGCCGAGTAAGGGCGATTTTTCATGGCGCGGACTCTCGGCAGCCATCGCGGACCACTTGCGCTTCAAGCGGCCACCCGAGTCGGAAGCATGGTCGTACAACGTGCTCCAGCGGCTCGCCTATCTGTTCGTAATCCTCATTCTGTTTCCGTCGGTCATCTGGACGGGTCTGGCGATGTCTCCCGCGTTTGCTTCCGCGTTTCCGTCCATGGTTACTCTGTTGGGCGGGCGGCAATCGGCACGCACGATTCACTTCTTTGTGTCGATCGCTCTCACGCTATTCCTGCTCGTTCACATCATGATGATTTACCTTGCCGGATTCTGGAGCCGCACGCGAGCGATGATCACCGGCCGCGCTGACGCCCGCATGGAGCGAACATGACCGATCTTTCGCGCCGCAAACTGATCCTCACGGGACTCGCAGCCACAGCGGGCGCGGGCGGCTTGGCCGTGGCTGCGCGCCTTGCGCAGAAGTACGGACTGGTCCCGCCCGATCACGGCGGGATCTGGGGCCTCGGCGAAACGCTCGACTATGCTTCCCAACGGCTGCTGACGAGGCACTCGATGGCCCGAGAATTTTCTCGGAGCCAGATTTCGAAGCGCCCGCTCGCGAACGAGATGGCGCCGCCGAGTGATGCGTTCAAGCACCTTCAGGCCGGAGGATTCGCTGACTGGCGGCTCACCATCGACGGCATGGTCGAACGCCCCGCGTCGTTTTCAATTGCTCAGTTGAAGAGCTACCCGTCTCGCAGCCAGATCACGGAAGTGATCTGTGAAGAGGGCTGGTCGTATATCGCCGAGTGGATCGGCGTGCCTCTTTCGCACGTCCTGAATCTCGTCGGGATCCAGCCGCAGGCGAGATACGTTGTCTACTTTTCGATCGAACCCGACTGGTGGGAAAGCATGGATATGGCCGATGCCCTCCACCCGCAGACTTTTCTCACCTATGGCATGAATGGCGATGAGCTTCCGGTGGGCAACGGCGGGCCGCTACGCATGCGAGTTCCCCGCCAGCTCGGCTACAAGAGCGTGAAATTCATCACGCACCTCACGGTCACCGACAGCATGAAAAAATTCGGCAAGGGCTTGGGCTCCGCGTCTCCAGAAGCCGGCTACGCATGGTATGCCGGCATCTGACGATCAAATCACCATCAGGTCCTCGCCGACGATGACCTCGCCGGAATAGACTTTGCGGACTCCATCGATGAATGTGGTGACCGGAAACTCAGGATGGCCAGGTGCCGTCGTTCCCGGCACGAGGTGATTCAACACCACCATCTTGACCTCGGCTTCCGATGCCATGCGGCCGACATCCGCCGGCGTCGAATGTGTATCGGCGATGTGCCTGTAGATATTGTCGGGGTTGCCCGCTTCGGCCGCAGCCTTCGCTCGCGCCGCCATCTCGTCGTGTATGGCCTGGTCCATCACCTCGCAGACGAACACATCCGCACCGTGCGCCAAACCCACAAGATTCTTCGAATACGCGGTATCGCCGGCAAACACGATCGAGCGAGTCTTGGAATCGAAGCGATACGCAAGCGAGCGGTAAGGCATTTTCGCTTTCGAGCGCTCGGGGAAATGCGTATTTTCAACCGACGTGACGGTGACGCGCTCGTCCTTGAAATCCATGGCGGGCTTGTCGGTGGCAGCGAGGTCGTGGCCATGGAACAGGGCTTCGGGCCGCACCGTGCGCCCTTCGTCAACAATGCGGATTTCCGTGTCGGCTTTGAAGAATGCCATTGCCCCCTCGACCATCGCCGCGGTGCCGTAAGGTCCGTAGACGTCCGTCGGCTTGTTTCGCCCGCCGGTCCATTGATGGGTGAGCAGCGCGGCAAGATCGGATGTGTGGTCGTTATGCAGGTGCGTGAAGAAGATCGTCGAGATCTCGGCGTAGCCGATTCCGCAGGCCAGCAGAGACCGCAGCGTTCCGTAGCCGCAATCGACGAGGTACGGAACGCCGTCGACTACCACCGCGCTCGCAGTTTCGTTCCGGTTGAGATCGACGCCCGGCCCGCCCCTCGTGCCCAAAAGGATCGCGTGGGTGCCAGTGAGCGTAGTCCGGTTTTGTACGATGGGAGCGGCTGTGCTTTGCGCGAAAGTCGGCGGCACGCCCACAACATCCGCCGCCACACTCGCCGTCGCACCCAGAGCTGCGAAACCCGCCAATCCTCTCAGGAACCGCCGCCGATCCGGCCTCTTAGAATCGAGTCCGCTCTGCAGGTCGATGGCTTTGCGCATTAAAATCCTCCGATCTCGATTCTGGGTCGATCGCTTTGTTTTGGCCGGCAGGTAGCATAAGCCCAAGCAGACGAGGCGTTGAAAAAAAAGATGTGACGCGCGGCGACTCTTGGGTATATAGAGCGAGGCTGAGAATGGCTGCTCGAAGGGTTGCAGGCAAGCAGCGTTTTCAACGACTGCGCAGAAGGAGGATTAACGTGAAGCATCATTCATTTCGGTACTTGCTTCTAATTTTGCTCGCGGCTTTTACGCTCGCTCCAATGCCCGCTGCCGCCCAGCAGTCGTGTGAAAGCCTGGCATCCCTCAAGATTCCGGACACCACATTGACGTTGGCGAAATCGATCGAGCCTCCGCCGGATTTTGAGGTTCCCAGCTTGCCCGGGAAGTACGGCACGCCGCCGGGGCAGAAAGTGTCGACGCCATTCTGCCGCGTCGCGGGCTTCGCCGCACCGACGAGCGACTCCCACATTGCGTTCGAGGTTTGGCTTCCACTCGCCGCCAGTTGGAACGGCTACTTTCAGGGAGAAGGCAATCCGGGGTTTGTCGGGGCCATCAGCTACGGCGGCCTCGCGCGGGGAATTGCGCAGGGCTACGCGACCGCATCCACCGACACTGGCCATGCCGACGCAGAGGCCACTGGCGCGCTTCCTCCGTGGGCCATCGGGCATCCGGAAAAGGTGGCGGACTGGGGATATCGCGCGATCCACCTAATGACGGTCGCCGCGAAACAGATCATCGCGGCGTATTACGGCAAGCCCGCGAAGCTGTCGTTCTTTAGCAGTTGCCACGAGGGGGGCAATCAGGCGCTGACCGAAGCGCAGAAGTATCCGGCAGACTACGACGGAATTGCCGCCGGCGATCCCGCGTACGACATCACGAACCTTCAGGCGGTCTCGGTCTACCTCTCGTGGGTATCATTGAAGGACGGAGTGAATGCGCCCGGCTACATTCCGCCGAGCAAGTACCCCGTGATCCACCGGGCGGTGCTCGATCTGTGCGATGCGCTCGACGGCGTGCGCGACGGCATCATCGAGAATCCGACGCTCTGCCATTTCGATCCGGCAACCATCCAGTGCCCCGCGAAAGAGGACAATGCGTCGTGCCTTACGCCGGCACAAGTGCAGACCGTCCGGCAGGTTTACGCCGGAGCGAAGTTCGACGACGGCACGCAGATCTATCCGGGACTCGAACCGGGCAGCGAACTCGATTGGGGCATGATGCTCGGCGGCCCGAATCCGATGGCCATCAACAAAGACTTCTTCGCAAATCTCGTGTTCGCGGATCCGCAATGGGACTACCACACGTTCGATGTGAGCCGCGATACGCGCCTCGCCGACACGAAGGTCGGCGACATGGTGAACATGACCGATCCGAATCTGCGTCCCTTCATGGAACACGGGGGAAAACTGCTGATGTATCAATCCTGGCAGGAGGCGGCGATTCCTCCCGGCGGCCTGGTGGATTATTTCGAGCACGTCCAAGCCGCAATGGGCGGCCCAAGCAAAACCGAAGATTCCATCCGCTTATTCGTGGTGGCGGGGACGGGAATGTGCTCCGGATTCGGGGTGCGTGGCCTGGGTGCGTGGAATGCTCTCGATGTGGTCGAAAAGTGGCGTGAGACGAACGTTCCTCCGGACGATATCATCACCTCGCACCGCGTTGACGGCGTCGTCGACCGCACGCATCCCGCCTGCCCTTACCCGCAGGCCGCGATTTACAAAGGGAGCGGCGATCCGTACGACGACGCCAATTTCACCTGCGCCATTCCGAAATGGTGAGCCGCACGGACCAGCTTCCTCACGAATGAACTGGGGCCCGATTTCAGTTTATTACTGTTTGTCGGGCGCCGGAGTGCTGGGCGCGGGAGGGTTCGCCGGTGGCGGACCGGTCCGCACATGGTAGCCGGCCGGGACGTGCGTGAGCGTGTGCACGTAACGCAGCTTGCCGTGATTCAGGCGGAATAGGTGCGTGTCCGGTATTCCGCCCACACCGAACGTGCAAAACGCGACGACCGCTCCAATCGTCGGGTCCACGATGAAGCGCCGCGCGACGATGTTCACGCCTGCGGGTACACCGACCGTGCAACTATCGGTCGGGAGGCCCTTGCCGGTGCGAGCCCCGCCTTCGGTCCGGTTGCACGGTTCCCCCCACGGCACCAGATCGAGCTTCTTTTCGAGGAAAGCATCGAGGTAGGCGTTGGCCGCAGAAACCAGGGTCTCGCGGGTGTCGCGCTGGTCCGCCGGAATCTCTCCCCAATCCTCGGTGGGCGACCATTTGTAGTAGTTGTCAGCGTTGAATAGCCAGTCGCCTTGCTGCGTCACCATCGATTCAATCTCTACGATTTTGTCGTGATTGACGCGGATGCGCGTGCCGAGAACGTACGGATGGGTTTTGTCCGTGACGATCACTTCGGTGAACGTCTGGCAGGTTACCGGGTCGATCAGCGTCCGATGGAAGTCGATCTTCATCGGTTTTTGAATCACGCCGGTCTTGATGTCGACGATCTGCATGTTTTCGATATACGCGACGCTCGTCGCCAGCGGCATCCCGGAAGTGTCGCCCTTGGTTTGCGCGTCAAGGTAGAGATTGGTGGCGGCTTGCAGGCCGTCGCGCGTGCACGCCACCTGCGCGAAACTCGCCGCCGGCGCCAAAAGTACGGCCGCGAGCACGATCCACTTGCAAAGAATCCGAATCATCGAACCCCTCCCGATTTGTTTTGCAGTTTCCGAGCGAGAGTCTACCACCGAATCACACAGTCCGAGCCCTACATCCGGGTACCCGGCAGCCGCAGGTTTTCGACGGGCAGCAGCGAACAAAACGGCGTGTCTTGACTAACTTTCACCTTAGATATAGTCTAAGCTGCGAATGAACACCGAGGCGATTAAGAGTTCCTTGGAAGACGGCGGGCTGCGGTGCACGCCGCAGCGCTACGCCGTGATGGCATTCTTGATGGAATGCAACAGGCATCCCACGGCCGCGGAAATCTTCGAAGCCGTGAATCGCGTGGACCCGCGCTCTTCAAGGGCTACGACTTATAACAATCTTCGCGACTTGGTGCAGGCGGGCTTGGTGCGTGAAGTGGCTGTCGAGGGGCGTGCCGCGCGATTCGATGCGAAAGGCATGCGGCATCACCACTTCATCTGCGACCGCTGCGGCAACGTGGAGGACGTGAAGTGGTACGACGTGCCCGGGCCTGCCTCGCGCTCTCTCGGCAAGCGGATTCTTCGCGAATGCGAACTCATTTTCCGGGGCCTCTGCACGAAGTGCGCTCCGCGGCACGCCTCCCGTTAGGCGGGCAGTTCACCACGGTTCTTTTGACCAAAATCTTTGACGAATCGAAAGGAAGGAGCAAAACCTTGGCAACCGAAGCGAAGTGCCCCGTCATGCACGGGACCACGAATGTTGGAATGAGGTCGAATAGCGACTGGTGGCCGAACGAGCTGAACCTCAGGATTCTCCGCCAGAACTCGCCCCAGTCCGATCCGATGGGCGGGGCTTTCCACTACGCCCAAGAGTTCAAGAAGCTCGACTACAAGGCGCTGAAGAAGGACCTCCGCGCCCTGATGACAGACTCGCAGGATTGGTGGCCGGCCGACTTTGGCCACTACGGCGGGCTCTTCATTCGCATGGCGTGGCACAGCGCCGGCACGTACCGCATCGGCGATGGACGCGGCGGCGCAGGAGCGGGCCAGCAGCGCTTCGCGCCGCTCAACTCCTGGCCGGACAACGCGAACCTCGACAAGGCGCGCCGGCTGCTTTGGCCGATCAAGCAGAAATACGGCCAGAAAATCTCCTGGGCCGACCTGATGGTCCTCGCCGGCAATGTCGCGCTCGAATCGATGGGCTTCAAGACGTTCGGTTTTGGCGGCGGGCGCCCCGATGTGTGGGAACCCGACGAAGCCGTCTACTGGGGCAAGGAGGAGACCTGGCTTGGCGACAAGCGCTACACGGGCGACCGCGATCTCGAGAATCCGCTCGCCGCAGTGCAGATGGGCCTCATCTATGTGAATCCTGAAGGGCCGAACGGCAAGCCCGATCCCCTCGCGGCGGCCACGGATATTCGCGAAACGTTCCGCCGTATGGCCATGAACGATGAGGAGACGGTTGCGCTCATCGCAGGCGGTCACACCTTCGGCAAAACCCACGGCGCTGGCGATGCGAAGCTTGTCGGCCCCGAGCCTGCGGCAGCGCCCCTTGAGGAGATGGGCCTCGGCTGGAAGAGCCGCTATGGCACAGGCAAAGGCAAAGACGCGATCACCGGCGGCCCGGAGGTCACTTGGACTCAAACGCCGACCAAGTGGAGCAACCACTTTTTCGCGAACCTGTTCGGCAACGAATGGGAGCTGACCAAGAGCCCGGCCGGCGCCTATCAGTTTCAAGCGAAAAATGGCGCCAAGCCGATTCCGGATCCCTTCGACCCGTCGAAGCATCACGCGCCAACGATGCTGGTCACGGACCTCGCTTTGCGGATCGATCCGGATTACGAAAAGATCTCGCGGCGCTTCTACGAGCATCCCGATCAGTTCGCGGACGCCTTTGCCCGCGCGTGGTTCAAGCTCACTCACCGCGACATGGGGCCGCGCTCGCGCTATCTGGGCCCGGAGATCCCGAAAGAGGAGCTGATCTGGCAGGATCCGGTTCCGGCGGTCGATCACAAGCTGATCGACGCGAAGGACATTGCCAGTCTCAAAACCAAGATTCTCGCATCGGGGCTTTCCATCCCGGAATTGGTCGGGACCGCTTGGGCCTCGGCGGCAAGCTTCCGCGGCTCCGACAAGCGCGGCGGAGCGAATGGCGCGCGCATTCGCCTTGCGCCGCAAAAGGATTGGGAGGTTAACCAGCCGGCGCAGTTGGCGAAGGTGTTGCGGACGCTCGAAGCGATCCAACAGAAGTTCAACGGCTCGCCGTCCAACGGGAAGAAGGGCAAGAAGGGAAAAAAGGTTCCGCTTGCGGACCTGATCGTCCTCGGCGGCTGCGCGGCCATCGAGAAAGCCGCGAAGGCCGGCGGGCACAATATGAAAGTGCCCTTCACGCCGGGGCGCACGGACGCATCGCAAGCGCAGACCGATGTGGAGTCCTTCGAGTATCTCGAACCGGTTGCGGACGGTTTCCGCAACTACCTCAAGGCGAAGTTCAGCGTATCGGCGGAAGAGCTGCTGATCGATAAGGCGCAACTGTTGACGCTGACGGCGCCTGAGATGACGGTGCTCGTCGGCGGCCTCCGCGTCCTCGGTGCAAATGCGGGGAAGTCGTCGCACGGCGTCTTCACCAAGCGGCCGGGGAGCCTGACGAACGACTTCTTCGTCAACGTGCTCGACATGGGCACGCAATGGCAGCCGTCCCCCGCGTCGGAAGGCGTGTACGAGGGCCGCGACCGCGCGACGAGCAAAACGAAGTGGACCGGCACGCGTGTCGACCTTCTCTTCGGCTCGAACTCCGAACTGCGGGCCGTCGCGGAAGTCTATGGGTGCGCCGACTCGAAGGAGAAGTTCGTGAAGGACTTCGTGGCCACATGGACCAAGGTAATGAATCTCGATCGCTTCGACCTCGTCTGAGCCTCCTGCGTTTGTGGGGGCGGGTTTGAAACCCGCCCCTACACTCCGCGTACACGCGGAGCACATGAAAACAAAGCAACGCCCGCTCCTCTTTCTTCTTTCTTAGGGGTATCACCCTTTCTTGCTCCAATGCACGGTGTGAACGAAGCGAGCGCGCCTAGACTTTCGCCTGGACAGAATATACATTTACTTGTATGCTTCCAAGCAGTTTACGGTTATAGTTGCTCCTGTGAGCGATGGAGCCGAAAAGACCAAACTAGCAACCGTCGTTTGGGAGGGTGACTCCAGAGAGGTTCTGAAGGCCTTCCCAGAGCAGGTCACACAAAACCTGGGGTTTGAGTTGTGGCTGCTTCAACGAGGCGAGAAACCCAGAGATTATAGGCCGGTGTCTTCGGTAGGTCCGGGCGTCTTTGAACTGCGGGACCAAGATGAAAGAGCGTGGTATCGCGTCGTCTACCTGTCAAGGATAGAAGACGTGATCTATGTTCTCCATTGCTTCGAGAAGAAAAGTCGCGAGATGCCGAGAAGAGATTTTGAGAAGGCGAAGCAGCGTTTCAAAGCCGTGAAGGCGCGTTTGGCAGAGGAGAAGAAACGTGAAAAGCACAGCTAACAAACCTACGCATGTAACGCGGGGAAACGTATTCGACGACCTCGGCTTCGCGCCGGAACGAGCGACGGCGCTGAAGTTCAAAGCCGAGTTGTATCAGGCAATTCTGAAGTACTCGGAGAAGTATTCACGGAAGGAACTTCAAGTGATCCTCGGAGAACCACAGCCGCGTGTCAGCGAACTGCTTAACGGGAAGATCGCGAACAAAAGCGTCGACAAACTGCTTTACTACGCAGGACGCTTGGGCATTGAGGCAAGGGCCAAATTCGCGCAGACGCACAAAGAGGTCGTTGAGAAGGAACTTGCGATGGCCGAGACGACAGTCTAGCCGGCGTAGTTGTCATGGCCCACTGCGCCCACCGCCCGCATGACAAGCCCCGCACAGCTTTCGTCGGCCAGGGAGTTTATGCCTTAGGATTTGTCGGAAATCGGCGCGCCGGGCAGCGGCATGGTCGTTATTACAATCCTCTCGCTTCATAGTCTGCGTCCGCCCATCCCCGGTGATAGCCGAGCACAATCGCAGGTAGTCCGTAAATTTCCCTTGTCACACACACAGTTGTAGTAGACAATCCCACAGTCGTAGGAGGGACTCGGTGGCCAAGACAAAACTCTCGAAACTCGAATATCAGATCATGGACGCCTTGTGGGCTCGCGGCGAATCGGCCATCCGTGAAATCCAGGAGTCTTTTCCATCTGTGCGAAGGCCCGCCTACACGACGATCCAGACCACGGTGTATCGGATGGAGGCGAAACAGATCGTCCGCCGCGTGAAAAAGATGGGGAACTTTCACATCTTCGCCGCGAACGTATCCCGCGAAGAGGCTCAGCGAAAGCTGATCGACGATCTCCTCAGTCTCTTCGGGGGCCGAAGTCAGCCGATCATGGCCCACCTGATTGATTCGGGCAAGTTGTCTCTGGAAGAAGTGAAGGATGCCGAGAAAATTCTGCGGGAGACAAGAAAGGGGAGGAAACGATGATTTTCCCTGCTTTGCTTCATTCCTATTGGTTGTCTGCGGTCGTCAACCATCTTTGGCAGTCCACGGTCTTCGTCGCGGCAGCATGGCTGCTGACGATCGCGCTGCGCCGCAACCAGGCGCGTACGCGCTACTTTCTCTGGATGCTCGCTTCGGCGAAATTTCTCGTCCCCTTTTCCATTCTGATCGCTGCGGGAGAATGGCTGCATCCCGCGAGCTCGGCTCCGGGGCCGGCGTTCCTGAATATGGTGGGCGGTTTCACGCAGCCTCTTTCGGCCGGCGAAGGCACAGCGCACGCAGTTGCGTTGGGATCGGGAGCCTCCTCGGTTGCTGGCGCGTCATCGATTGCGGCAAATCGTCTCGATCTGCTGCCCATGGCTCTGCTGGTGCTCTGGATTCTCGGGACCTGCTTCCTGCTGACGCGATGGGCTTGGCGCTGGTGGTCCCTGCGCAAGGTGGTGCGGACTGCCTTGCCGGTCACGCTGAACTGCGAACTGCCGGTGCGGTCGACCCGGCTCCATCTCGAGCCCGGGGTCTTCGGTGTCCTGCGTCCTGTTCTCTTGTTGCCCGAGGGGATTCGCGAGCGACTGAGCGAGACGCAACTGGACGCGATCATCGCCCATGAACTGTGCCACGTGCGCCGCCGCGACAATTTGACCGCGATCATGCACATGCTCGTGGAAGCCGTCTTTTGGTTTTATCCGCCGACATGGTGGATCGGCACCCGCCTTCTGGAAGAACGGGAGCGGGCTTGCGACGAAGCAGTTTTGGAGTCGCGCCGCGAACCGCTGGCGTATGCGGAAGGCATTCTGAACGTATGCAAGTCCTATGTGGAGGCGCCAATGAGTTGCGTATCGGGAGTGACGGGCTCGGACCTGAAAAAACGGATCGTGCGCATCATGGCTCACCAAGTGGCAAACCGGTTGAACCTAGGCCGCAAACTGCTGTTGGGTCTCGTGGCGATTTTTGTGATCGGCGTGCCGGTGACGGTCGGCGTGCTGCACGCTGCCGGCCGGCAGGCGCAGACAGCGCCGGCTGAAACTGGAATCGTAGGCACCTGGCAGGGCACTCTTCACGCTCCCCAGGCAGATCTGCGCATAGTGATGAAGATCACTGGAACTAGCCCGGGCGATTTGAAACTGGCTTTCTATAGCATCGATCAGGGAGCGCAACCGATCCCCGCCACAACGGTCAGTTTCCAGGACAGCGTCCTCAAATACTCGATTCAGATGATCGATGGCGGCTTCGAGGGGAAGATGTCCGCCGACGGTAAGTCGATCAACGGAACCTGGAAACAGGGTCCGCTCTCTCTGGCCCTGGTTTTGGAACGAGCGACGCCGGAGACCGAATGGACGATTCCAGCACCGCCGCCCAAGATTCCGCCGATGGCCGCGGACGCCAACCCCAGCTTCGAAGTAGCAACGATCAAGCCGAGCAAGCCGGGTCAACCGGGCAAAGCATTCACCGTGCGTGGTACGCACTTTATGACAATCAATACGACCTTGATGGACATGATCACCATGGCCTACGACGTGCAGCAGAAGCAAGTCGTCGGCGGGCCGGACTGGATGTCCTCGGATAAGTTTGACATTGACGCCGTGCCCGATGTCCCAGGAACGCCGGATGTAAGCCAGCTGAAGACGATGCTCCAGAAGCTGCTGGCCGACCGGTTCGCGCTCAAATTTCATCGCGAAACGAAAACGATGTCTGCCTATGTGCTCACCGTTGCGAAAAGCGGGCCCAAGCTCGAAAAGAGCGAAAACCCGGGCGGGCTTCCCGGCCTGTTTTTCACGCAGTTGGGCGTGCTGACCGTGATGAACGCCACCATGGCGAATTTCACCTCCCTGATGCAAACCGCCGTGCTCGATCGCCCGGTGGTGGATCAGACTGGACTGGAGGGCAAGTGGAATTTCAATTTGAAGTGGACGCCGGATGAATCGCAGTTCAGCGGCCTGGGCATGAAGGTGCCTCCGCCGAGTGACGCGGCCGACGCGCCACCACCGCTTTTCACGGCGATCCAGGAGCAGATCGGGCTGAAGCTGGAAGCGGGCAAAGCGCCGGTTCCGGTTCTCGTGCTCGACAACGTTGCACAGCCCTCTGCCAACTAGCGCGTGCGTAAGTCTTATGCGAGGTGCCGATGAGTTGCGTGTCGGGAGTGACGGGATCGGACCTGAAGAAGCGAATCACGCGCATTATGGCGGGTACGGCTATCCGGAAATTGGACCTAAGCCGCAAGTTGGCTTTAACGGCGGCAGCGATATTTCTCGTCACGGCGCCTGTCACTGTGGGTGTGATGCACGCCGCCGGTCGGCAGTCGCAAACGGCGGCTAAAGAAACAGGCATTCAAGGCACTTGGCAAGGAACATTTCACGTGCCCAACGGGCGGCAACTCCGCGCGGTCGTGAAGATAAGCGGAACCGCGCCGGATAATTTGAAGGTGGCGCTCTACAGCATCGATCAAGGCGGCCAGCCTTTCCCGGCAACCAGCGCCAACTTCGAAGACGGTACTTTCAAGTTCGCTATTCAGTCCATCGAGGTCAGCTACGAAGGGAAGTTGTCGTCGGATGGCGATTCGATTTCGGGAACGTGGAAACAAGGGCCGGGCACTTTGTCTCTGGTTCTGGAGCGCGCTACGCCGGAAACGGAGTGGACTATTCCCGAGCCGCCGCCCAAGATTCCGGCAATGGCTGCGGATGCCGACCCGAGCTTCGAGGTCGCAACCATCAAGCCGAGTAAACCCGGTGTACCGGGTAAGTTAATCACGATGCGCGGAACGCGATTTATAGCCATGAACGCCACGCTAGCCGATCTGGTCGCGGTGGCCTACAGCGTTCAGCAGAGCCAAGTAATGGGCGGACCCAAATGGATCTCCTTTGATAAATTTGATATTGAAGGAGAGCCGGACGTTCCCGGCATGCCGGACATGCAGCAACAGAAGATTCTGATCCAGAAGTTGCTCGCGGATCGTTTTGCGCTCAAATTTCACCGCGAAAGCAAAGACATGTCCGCGTACGTACTGACGGTGGCAAAAAACGGCCCCAAAATGCAGAAGGACGATTCGAATGGTGTGCCGACCCTCTACTTCCCTCAGCTAGGCACTTTCTTCGTGCGAGATGCCACAATGGACGAGGTCGCTCAAGTAATTCAGCTAACCGTTTTCGATCGTCCCGTGGTGAATGAGACAGAGTTAGAAGGGAAATGGGACTTCATCCTGAGCTGGACTCCGGATGAGTCGCAGTTCCAAGGCGTGGGCATGAAGGTGCCCCCGCCGAGTGACGCGGCCGACGCGCCACCGCCGCTTTTCACGGCGATCCAGGAGCAGATCGGGCTGAAGCTCGAAGCGGGCAAAGCGCCGGTTCCAGTGCTCGTCATCGATCACGTCGAGCCGCCTTCACCCAACTGATACGATGCGGCCGCACCGAAAATCGAGACGGCTGCGACTGCTGGCGCTTTTGTGCGGGCTGCTGTTCTTGTACATCATCCCGGCCGCGTGGGCTACCGAGCATCACGGGCAAGTGTTCTTCGGCGGTGTGCCGGTTCCTGGCGCCACTGTGACGGTGAGCCAGGGAAGCAAGCGGCTCACCACGGTTACCGACCAGCAGGGCCTATACGCGTTTCCCGATCTTGCCGATGGTACCTGGAAGATCGAGATCGAAATGAGCGGCTTCGCAACGCTCAAGGGCGAGATTACGGTCGCCCCGAATTCGCCGCAGGGAGTATGGGAACTCACGCTGCTCCCGCTCGACAAAATCTTGTCCAAGGTCCAGGTGACGTCGCCGGAATCCCTTCCGGTAAAGCCCACGCCAGAAAATAAAGGAGCCCCGGAAAGCGCGGCGATGCCGCCACCGCCCGCGGAGGATAACGAAGAATCTTCCGACGGCTTTTTGATCAACGGCACGGTCAACAACGCCGCCACCTCGCCGTTCAGTCTCTCTCCTGCCATTGGCAATCGCCGGCCCGGCAGTAAGGGTCTGTACACGGGCTCAATCGCCGCAATTGCGGACAATTCGTTTTTCGATGCGCGGCCATACTCGCTGACCGGCCTGCAAGTGCCGAAAGATAACTACAGCCGCATCACGACGGTGCTCAGCTTCGGCGGCCCGCTGAATATCCCGCATCTCTTCTATCACGGCCCCAATTTCTTTGTGGCCTACCAGCACACGCGCGATCGCGATGCGACGACGGAATCGGGGCTCGTGCCAGACATGGCAGAAAGAAACGGCGACCTATCCGGGCTGCTGAACGCCCTGGGCCAGCCTGTGACGATCTACGATCCCGTGACGGGGTTGCCTTTCAGCGGCCCAATTCCCCTGAACCCGCAGGCGCAGGCTCTCTTGAATCTCTATCCCCTTCCCAATCTCGCCGGAAACTCGCGCTACAACTATCAAACCCAGGTGCTGGGCAACACGCATCTGGATGATCTGCAGCTCAGGCTCGATAAGACGATCGGACGCAGAGACCAGGTGTACGGCAGGTTTGGGCTTCAAAGTACCCGGGCAGATGCCGCGAACCTATTCGACTTTCGCGACACGACGGACACGCTGGGCATCGACACGCGGATCAACTGGTCGCATCAGTTCCACCATGAAATTCTCGTTACCGTGGGATATCAATTTACGCGGCTGCGGACACAGGTGCGGCCCGAGTTCGAGAATCGCCAGAATATTTCCGGAGAAGCCGGCATCACGGGCAACAACCAGGCCCCCCTGAATTGGGGACCGCCGACTCTGGTTTTCGCGAGCGGCATCGCGTCGCTCACCGATGGCGAGAGCTTGTTTAATCGCAACCGCACGGATGCGCTCTCGATCAATGCGACCAGTAATCATTGGCACCACGTTGTCACGTTCGGCGGCGATTTCCGCAAGGAGGAATTCAACGAGTTGGGCCAGCAGAACCCTCGCGGAATTTTTGCGTTCACTGGAGCAGCGACCAGCGGCAGCGCGGGCGCCCCAACGGGAAGCGGATCCGACCTCGCGGACTTTCTTTTTGGCATCCCCGACACGAGCGCGGTCGCCTACGGCAATGCGGACAAGTATTTTCGCGGGCCAGCGTATGACGCCTACATCAAGGATGACTGGAGACTGCGTCCCGAACTGAGCTTCAACTTAGGAATCCGCTGGGAACATGGCGCGCCGCTCACCGAGCTGTTTGGCAGGCTCGTCAACCTGGACGTGGCGCCAGGATTTGCCGCGGTCGCGCCGGTGCTGGGAAACAGTCCAACGGGTACGCTAACTGGACAAAAGTATCCAGGTTCACTGATACTCCCCGACAGGCGTGGATTTGAGCCGCGCATTGGAATCGCGTGGCGCCCGCTGGCCGCTTCGACACTCGTCGTGCGAGCCGGCTACGGCATTTATGACGATACTTCCGTGTATCTCCCGATCGTGCAGATGATGGCTCAGCAGGCGCCGCTTTCGACCAGCGTGAACGTGGCGAACAGCAGCGACTGCCCGCTCACGCTGGCGGATGGATTTCGCAACTGCGCCGGCATCACGGCCCAAAACTTTGGCGTCGATCCACATTTCCGCGTGGGCTACGCTCAGGAGTGGCAGCTGAGCGCGCAACGCGATTTGCCGGGCGCCCTGGTGATGATTGCGCGCTATTCGGGAATCAAGGGGACGCGCGGCATGCAGGAATCGCTGCCCAATACGTATCCGATTGGAGCCGCGAATCCGTGCCCCACGTGCCCGGCGGGTTTCGTCTACATGACCTCGAATGGAAACTCGACGCGCGAGGCCGGCCAGATCGAGCTGCGCCGCAGGCTGCGCAGCGGGTTCACCGCCAAGATCGATTACACCTACGCGAGGGCCTTCGACGACGACTCGCAAGTTGGCGCGCAGGGGCATACCGCTGCTCAGAGCGACGAAGATCAAAACCAGTCCAGCGGGAGCCAGACTGCTGCGCCGCTGGCGCCGCCCATGATTGCGCAGAATTGGCTCGATTTGCCAGGCGAGCGCGGGCGCTCGACGTTCGATCAACGACATCTCGTGAATGCGCAGATTCAATACACAACGGGCATGGGATTGGGCGGCGGGACGCTCTTGGGCGGTTGGAGGGGCACGCTGCTGAAGGAGTGGACCGTGTGGACTCAGATTACGGCAGGCTCCGGATTGCCGGAGACGCCCATCTTTCTGGCCACCGTTCCCGGAACCGGCGACACAGGCACCATACTGCCCGACCTGACGGGTGCGCCGCTTTATAAGGCTCCGCCCGGCTATTTCTTGAACGTGGCCGCATACGCCGCCCCGGCCGCCGGAGAATGGGGCACGGCCCCGCGCACTTCGATCACCGGACCCAGCCAGTTCAGCCTGAACGCTGGCTTGCTCCGGACCTTCCGCCTGCATGGCGAGCTTAATCTCGACGTTCGTCTGGAAGCGACGAATTTGCTGAATCATCCGACTTTCACAACCTGGAACACGACGACAAACAGCACCACGTTCGGGCTGCCGGCCGGCGCCAACCCGATGCGCAGCGTGCAACTGAGCGGCAGGTTGAGGTTCTAGCGATGCGACGCGCGAAGATACTGCCTTTCCTCGTGATTCTCTGCGCCGCCGTGTGCGCGGGTCAGAAGATCGGCACGAACGCAGTTCCGGGAGGCGATAACACCGACAAACTGACGGTAAGTTCCCAGCTGGTGGTCGAAACGGTTGTGGTGAAGGACAAGAAAGGAAATTTCATCGGCGGGCTGACCGCCAAGGATTTCTCGGTTGCCGAAGATGGCGTGCCGCAGACAATCAGTTTCTTCGAGCAGCAGAAGCTTTCGACGGCGTCGACGCCGCTGCCAGTGGTTCCGCGGGATCAGGAAGAGATCACAATCTATAAGAAGCTGGACCGCACGCAGATCGCGCCGCAGAATTTGGGTTCGCGCTACAACGATCATCGGCTGATGACGCTGTATTTCGACATGACCGCCATGCCCCCCGATGACCAGATCCGTGCGCTCGCCGCTGCGGAGAAGTTCGTGCGCGCGCAGATGACTTCCGCCGACCTCGTTTCCATCCTCCGCTATGCCGGCGGCTCGGTCGACGTCTTGCAGGATTTTACCGACGACCGCAACCGGCTGCTCAGCATCCTTCAGACGATGATCGTGGGAGAGGGACAAGGCTCCGTGGAATCCGTGGACGATGCGAGCAGCGCCGATACCGGAGCCGCCTTCGGGCAGGACGACAGCGAGTTCAACATCTTCAATACCGATCGCCAGCTCTCCGCATTGCAGACCGCAGCGAAAATGCTCGAAGAGGTTAACGGAAAGAAATCGCTGATTTATTTCGCGAGCGGCCTGCGCCTCAATGGCGTGGACAACCAGGCTCAGCTGCACGCCACGATCGACGCCGCCATCCGCGCGGGCGTCTCGTTCTGGATGGTGGATGCTCGCGGGCTCGTGGCGGAGGCGCCGATGGGGGATGCAGCACAGGGTTCGCCGGGCAATCAGGGAATGTATACGGGCGCCGCGACGCAGGCGGTAAGCGACCAGTTCCAGCAATCCCAGGATACGATGTACGCGCTCTCCGCCGACACCGGCGGCAAGGCGCTATTCGACAACAACGATCTCTCCCAGGGCATCGTGCAGGCTCAGCACTCGATCTCCGACTACTACATCCTGGCGTACTACACGACCGATAACGCGCAGAATGGGCGCTTCCGGAAGGTGACGATCGAGGTGAATCCGGCGCTCGCTGCCAGCCTCGATTACCGGCACGGCTACTATGCGAGCAAAGAGTTCAGTCGGTTCACAGCCGACGATAAGGAGCGGCAACTCGAAGACGCGTTGATGTTGGCCGATCCCATCACGGACCTGACGGTCGCGATGGAGATCGATTACTTTCAGCTCGACCGCGCGGAATACTTCGTGCCCATCATCGTGAAGATCCCCGGCCGGGAGCTGGCGCTGGCCAAGCGCTTCGGAGCCGAGCACACGCTGATCGATTTCGTCTGCGAAATCAAGGATGAGGTCAGCGGTGTCACGATCACGAATCTCCGGGACTACGTCAACATCAAGCTGAGCGATGCCACGGCAGCACAGTTGGCGCACCGCCCCGTGGAATACGATACCGGGTTTACGCTCTTTCCCGGCAAATACTCGATCAAGTTCCTGGCGCGCGACGACGAGACTGGAAGGATCGGAACCTATCAAACATCCTTCGTGATTCCGAATCTCAACAAAGAGACTCGAACCATCCCGATCAGCTCGGTAGTCCTCAGCGGCCAGCGAGTGGATATGAAGGATGCGCTGTACAACGTGCCCCATGGAAAACAAGAGACGAAAAATGCCACGGCCAACCCTCTGGTGGAGAACGATCGCAAGC
>CAWDNJ010000002.1:0-958965 GCA_963803635.1 uncultured Acidobacteriota bacterium
GAGAAATCGTATTGCATCCTTGTGGCGCCCAAAACGATCCTTGGAGATGCGCGGGAGCGGATCGAGACGATGGTGGCGACATCGAACGGATTCGAGATTGCGGAGCGCGATTTGAAGCAGCGCGGGCCGGGCGAATTCTTCGGCACGCACCAGAGCGGCGATGCGGCGTTTTCGTTCGCGCAGCCGCTGCGCGATCACGAAATTTTGGAGATGGCGCGGCGCGAGGCGTTTGCGATTGCCGAGAATCCGGCGCAGGCCGAGGAGATTACCAAGCGGCTGGAAGCGGTGAGCCCGACGTGGCGCGCGCGGTATCAGTTGGCGTCTGTAGGATGAGGCGGGGAAGCAAGGACCGAAGAGTGTCCTCAGGGGCTAAAGCCCCGTGTTCTCGGGCGCGTAATGTCGGAGCTGAAGCTCCGACCCCCTAAGGCATAGGACGATAAGCGATGCGGGTGATTGCGGGAAAATTCGGGAGCCGGAGGCTGAAGGGGCCGGGGAAGCTGCGGATGCGGCCGACGAGCGACCGTCTGCGCGAGACGCTGTTCAATATCCTCGGCCCGGCGGTCGAGGATTCGCTTTTCGTCGATTTATATGCTGGGACGGGCGCGATCGGCATCGAGGCGATCAGCCGGGGCGCGAAAGAGGTGGTCCTCGTGGAAGAGCATGCGGTGAGCGCGCGGCTGATTCAGGAAAATCTCAAGGCGTTGGGCGCCACCGGCACGGCCGAGGTGATGGCGATGTCGGCCGCAAAAGCGCTCGAGAAGCTTGCGGCGCGGCACCGGATGGCGGATTTCGTCTTTCTCGATCCGCCCTACCAGGACAAAGACGAGCAGCTGCTCGCGCTCGAATTCCTCGACGAATCGCATCTGCTCGCGCCGCAAGGGCTCGTGATCGTCGAGCATTCCTCGAAAGTCGAACTCCCAGAATGGTTTACGCGCCTCGAACGCACCCGCGTGGTCGAGCAGGGCGACGCCGCGCTCAGCTTCTATTGCCTGGCAGCCGCCGCCTGACCGCCCGCATCTGACCTTCTGGCCTTCCCACGCCGGACGCGTATAATGGCCGGACCCATGCACCCCCTCCTCCAGGGCGATCCGCATCCCCTCAAGGGTTCCATCGAGGAACTCCCGCCACACTCGCGCCTGCCCAGGCTCGACCTGGCGATCGACTGGGAATCGCCGCAGGAAGAGTTCGTCACCAGCGTGCGCGTTTTCTTCACCGGGCCAAAAGCGCCGAAGAATGGCGAACTTCCCGAAGGCCGCCCGCTGCGCGTCGATTGGGTCGAGGGGAAGCCGCCGGCAAAGGCGTTTCTGGCGTCATGCGTCTGGCACGGGATTGCCGTGTGGCTGCTGATTCTGCCGATCTGGGGCTTCCTGCCGCAAACGCGCCCGACGCTCGCGCCCGTCCAGATCGAATACGACGTGTACGATCCGCCCGACCTGCCGAAAATTTCGCTGCCGAGAGCCGCGATGAAGCCAAGCCCGCCGCCGAAGAAAGCGGATGACGCGAGCAAGCAGCCGGTCGCGCGCGGCGAGGATGTCTATCATCCGCGGCAAACGATTCTTTCGGTTCCCGTGCGCGTCACGCATCCGCGCCAGACGCTGATCCAGCCCGACGCGCCGGCCGCGCCGCCCAAGATCGTCACGCCGCTGCCGAATATCGTGCAGTGGGCCGAGAACGAGCAGCCCAAGCTGCGCATTCCGGTGGTGCCCACGGCGGTCGCGCCGAAGATCGAGCAGCGCAAGGTGCGCGACGTTGCTGCGCCCGAGGTGGCCAACAACGAGAAAAATTCCGGGCCGCTGAATATCGCGCCATCGCAGGTCGATATCGCGCGCCCGCAAATTCCAATCAACCCGATGTCGAAGCCGGTCGCGCGCCAGCGTCCCACGCACGAGAATCCGGCCGCCGCCCCTGAAATTGCGGAGAGCGCGGGCGATGCCAGCGCGCGGCGGTTGATCGCGCTTTCCGCCACTCCGGCGCCACCCGCTCCCGTGGTGAGCGTGCCGCAAGGGAATCTGGCCGCGCGGATTTCGATGGGGCCGGACGCGAAGCCGGGCGCCACCAGCGGCGCGGCGCACGGCGCCACGGGCGCGAACGAGGGCAAAGGCTCCGCCGCGGCTGGCGAGTCCGCGTCAGCGGGAGCGAACGGCGGGGCGGGGAATCTTTCCGCGATGGCGGGCGCGGGCAATGGCAACAGCGAACTGCCCGCTGCGATCAGCGTGAGCGGCGGCAACCCGCGCCCGGCGGGTGGTGGCCTCGGGCCCGTGCATCGCGGGCTGATCCTGCAGCCGATGGTGCCCACGGAGCCGACGGCCAGTTACCGGCGAGGGCCTGCGAATGTCGCGGGACTCAGCCCCAACCAGCCGCCGGAAGCCATCTTCGGCGGCAAAGAAATCCACTCGATGCGCATCGACCTGCCCAATCTCACCAGCGAAAGCGGAAGCTGGGACTTGAGTTTCGCGCAGCTCGACGAGGACCCGCGGCCGCCATACCGCCCGAAGGGCGTGCTATCGGGCCCCGAGGCGATCGTCAAGGTCGACCCGGAGTATCCCGAGGATGCGATCAAGGAGCATATCGACGGCGAGGTGGTCCTCTACGCGATCATCCGCAGGGATGGCTCGGTCGACAGCATCCAATTGATGCGCAGTCTCGATCCGCGCCTCGACAAGAACGCGATGGCCGCGCTCGCGCGCTGGAAGTTTCTGCCGGGAAAGCGCGCGGGAGTGCCGGTCGATATCGAGGCTGTGGTGCGCATCCCATTTGAGTACAAGAATCCGCACGACGAGTAGCGCGGCGCAGGCTCGGGAAAGTCGATTTGTTAACTCGCAGTGGAAATGTCCAGTTACGCGACTTGCCGGGACTTGGCTGCGAGCGAACCTTCAGGGCGCATGACTGCTTGGCGGTAACTGGCGGGTAAGCACAAGCGTGACTATGGTCACAGACTTTCGTTTTCGATTAAAGTAAGCGTACCGCATTAACTTGCAGAGACTTGGAGGGTGCTATGAACGGTCTTCGCCGCAGTGCGTCGTTAGTCTTGTTTGCCCTTGGAACTGCCCTCTGCCTAGCAGTGTGTCACTACCATCTGATCTCCATCATTCCCACGGTCAGCGCCGCAGCTGCGCGCGCGCAGGACCAGGCCCCGCCGGACCAGGGTCAGGATCCCGCCGCGGTCAACGTGGCACCCAGCGGGCCATCCTACACAACTCAAGCTCCGCCACCGCCCGACCAGTCGGCTGCTCCGGGCCAGCCTCCCGATGAGTCAACTTACGGTGAGCAGCCCACAGCAACGGCAACCCAGCCTCCTCCGCCGCTGCCCGACTACGATCAGCCACTGGCGCCCGCCGACGGCTACATCTGGACTCCCGGCTATTGGGCTTGGGGCCCGGCCGGCTATTACTGGGTGCCCGGCGCGTGGGTCCAACCGCCCTACATGGGCGCGCTCTGGACGCCTGGCTATTGGGGATTCTACGGCGGCCGCTATTCCTTCTATCCCGGTTACTGGGGCCTGCACATCGGCTTCTACGGCGGCATCAATTACGGCTTTGGCTACGTCGGCTTCGGCTACGAGGGCGGCTATTGGAATTCCGGCCACTTCTACTACAACCGCGTCTACAACCACGTGAACACGCGCGTCGTGCACAACGTGTACAACTACAACGCCGGCAATCGGGCCAGAGGCGTTTCCCACACCAGCTTCAATGGCGGATCGCACGGCGTTCAGGCTCGGCCGCGGCCATCTGAAGTGGCCGCGAGGCGCGAGCCAACTGCACCGCGCATGAGCACGCAGGTGCAGCACGCGCAGAGCTACTCCACGAATCGCGGGCAGCTTGCGTCCCAGAATCACGGAAAGCCCGCCACGCCAGCTATCAGCCGACCGGTTCAGGCCGACCGCAACGTAAGGCCCACGACGAATCGCGGAGGGCAACAGAAAGGGAAACATTAGTAAGGCGGCGTGACCCGAGAGACTCGGGCGTGCCGGCACGATTCCTTGCCGGGCCGAAAAAAAGTGGAGATCACTAACGCTCGGCCATGTGGCTCACTCCAGACCGGCGGGCTTGAGGTCAGGCTGATGCGCAGCCTCGATCCGCGCCTCGACAAGAACGCAATGGCCGCGCTTGCGCGCTGGAAATTCCTGCCGGGAAAGCGCGCGGGAGTCCCGGTCGATATCGAGGCTGTGGTCCGCATCCCGTTTGAGTTCAAGAATCCGCACGACGAGTAGCGCGCGCAGGCCCGGGAAGTCGATTTGTCGATTCGCAGAGGAAATTTCCGATTATGCGACTAACCAGGGGTTAAGGCTCTGATCGGGTTTGTCTCGGTCGGCGCTTCAATCGGCTTCGCTGCGAAACCTCGGCGCAATTGCAGCCCGATGCAAGCTAACGGATGGCCGTGAGGCTTGTGCTCGCGGCAAATCCGTTGTGTCCCGGCGATGGAAGAGTGTACGATCCGCTAGATTCAAATCGCAAACCATGCCTCGATCGGGAATCCGGATCACAAGGCAACAGTGTCGGAGGGGCTGACATGAAGAGACTGGCCGGGGTCCTTGCGTTGTTGTGTTCCATCCCGTTCAGTGGAGCGGCCGGACAACAGGTTCAGAACGAAGGTCTGGTGCGCACGTTAGGTCCGGAGTGGAAGTCTATGTACCAAATCGCCCGCGACCTTACCTACGATGCTCTTGTTCTAGTCCGCAACGGAGATACTGTCACCGATTGGAAGGAGATCATACAGATCTCAGATACTACCACCCCGAGCAAGCTCTCTCCGGAAGAGACATTGGACAAATGGATGGCTCCGACGGAGAAAAAGTGTCCCGGCGCGATGGAACGGAAAGTAATCTCAAAGGATGAAACTAGCGCTTTATTTCAAATGCACACAAACGCTTGCCGCGGTATGCCTGAAGAAGTCGAAATTGGAAGGGTAATATTGGGAAAGTACAGCTGGTACGTTCTTGAATATCGCGCACGGGTACATGACTTTGTACCGGACGCGCAGGCCGAATGGATTAAGACGTTTTCGGATGCGACGTTCGATTCCGTCACCAGTTCTTTCGACTCTGCCTGGATGAGCGTGGATGTGGATGAGGTGATCCCCTTCGCCATGGACAAAGCGACGGCCGCGCTGAAGCCTGCCATGGAGAGCCAGGAATGCAATGTGACGGCGGAGTCTGCCGGTCGCGTCGAATGCAAACGCCCACGCGGCCATACCTCTTCCGAACACAGCGGGGAAGGCGGTGAGAGCGTAACTGCGGTGCTGGAAGCGCAGGGAGACAAGACCCACGTGGTCATCACCACCGGCTTGGGCTTCTACGGCCGGCAGGGAAAGAGGAATTATTCGACCCCGATCTACGAGGAAATGATGAAGAATCTGCAGAAAGGCCAGCCCTAGTGCGGATTCCGGCTCAACCGGAAATCCCTGATGACAGATCGTTGACGGAGCTGCCATGAAAACGTTGATCGTGCTAACTGCCTTGTTTATCTCATCTCGCAGGCGGGAGTCGCGGCGGCCGATTCCCCTAAAGAAGTCCTGAACTTCAAAATAGGGGATGACTGGAAGGTCGCGGCTCATTCTGACAAGGATAACGGCCACTCGATCACCTACATCCGCGAAGGAGACGATATTAGTCACTGGAAAGAGAGATTTTCTTACTTATATGGCTCTCGGAGGCGAGGTCTGCAGTCTCCCGACAAGGAATTCAATGCCCTGAAGCGAGACCTGGAGAAGCAATGGCCAGGCCTAACGGATTGGAATGTAATCGCGCAGGATGAGAACAGCATTTTGTACGAATGGCATACACCATGGTCCGCCCAAACGCATGAAGAGTGGAACATCACGAGAATAATCCACACCAAGTACAGTTGGTTTACGCTGACTTATGCCGCTAGGGTGCATGAATTGGCGCCAGATACGCGGGCGCAGTGGATCAAAATGTTTTCGGATGCCAGCGTCAGCAATGAGTCCGCCGCGAGTCCGGAGCGTTGAACGACTAGCGCAGGGATCAGGTTGACTGCGGCAGCTGCCAGGGCCATCGAGGCTACTACTTCTTGAGACGGCCCAAGTCCCGATAAGGGCGCTAACTGGGCAGTTGCCCCGGCACGAAGGGGACACACCGAAGGGATTAGCCGGTCTTACCGCGCACTGTATAAATCCGCCGCAGACGATTATTCTGAAATGTGACCGAGAATCCAGACACAACCGCGGGCCCGAGCCCAAGCGCAAACGCCCAGCCCTCGCATCGAAAAGGGTCTCTTCGATCCTTCATTCGATGGATTGTCATCGGTGCGGCGCTGCTTTGGTCGCTTGCTGCGCTGATCCTCGTGGCCGCGAAGTGGATCGATCCGCCGACGACTGCGGTCCAGACGGAGCGCCGCTTGGAGGCCTGGATTCACGGCAAGCCCTATCACAAGCGGTACGACTTCGTTCCGCTGAGCCAGATTTCGCCGGATTTCCAGCATGCTGTGATCGCCGCGGAAGACGCGCGTTTCTACCAGCATCATGGATTCGATTGGCAGGCGATGGAGATCGCCGCCGAAGACGATATGGAGGGCGGCCACCGCATTCGCGGAGGGTCCACGATCACGCAGCAACTGGTGAAAAACCTGTTCTTCGGAACGGGCCGCTCGGTCCTGCGCAAGGGCTTCGAGGCCACGCTTGTGCCGGTGGCCGAATTGGTTCTCGGCAAGCGCCGCATTCTCGAACTCTACCTCAACGTGGTCGAATGGGGCCCCGGCGTGTATGGCGCCGAGTCGGCGTGCCGCTACTACTACCAAACCTCGGCACGGAATATGGACCGCGAGCAGTCTGCCCGGCTCGCCGCAATTCTACCGTTGCCCCTGAAGCGCCGCCCCGATCGCATGAATCACTACAGCGCGCTCATCCTCGAGCGCATGAGCCAGATGGGCTGGTAACTCGGCGCCATCGATAGACCGGCGCTCGTCATTCTGAGCGGAGCGAAGAATCTCCCTTCGGTTTTCTGTTCCGCGTCACGCTCACCGCAGATCGCGCGATTCAGGACGGGTCCGAAGGCCCGTGCCAAAACTGTACTCGCGTACAGCTGATTCGCGCGGCGCAATCTGCCAGCATAGTGTGACGACGAAAGTCGTCGGCCCTCCCGGCGAGGGCCGAAGCGCTCTTTGAAAATTTGGGATTGGTAGCAAAGGCCGCCACTCGGGAAGCTTTTGACAATATAGCTCACGGCTATCGCGAATGCCGAGGCGCACAATAACGGCGCCGACGAGCTTTTCTCTGCGTCCTCTGCGTCTCAGCGGTGATCCCCGGTCTTGCCCCATTCACCGTTTTCTAATCGACACTGCGGCGATTAGAAACGTCCGCAACTCATTGCAAACAAACGACGGGTGCCACTTCTAATCGACACAGTAAGAGGAGGTTTTCCGCGCGCTATCTCGATCCCGCCGCTTCGAAAGCGAGCAGGAGATTGCCGGGCATGCCGGAGGTTCCGGTGAAGCCGGAGGTGACGAAAACCATGTTGCCCGAGACGGTGGGTCCGCTCCCGCTCATCGAACCGCCGTGCGCTTTCACTCCATTCACGGTAGGGGCGCCCGGCAACGTGTCGTAATCCCAGAGGATCGAGCCATCCTTCGCGGAGTACGCGCGGAGGTGGCCGTCCATCGAGCCGGAAAAGACGACGCCGGGAACAACCGTGACGGCGGCGAGCTGGCCGGCGCTACATCCTGGCTGGCCTTCGCAGGCGGGCTTCGGAGGCATCGTCTTCCACACAAGTTTTCCCGTGCGGATGTTGATCGCGAAAAGGCCGCCGGAAGGCGGTACGACGGCGCCGGGTTTCGGCGGCGAGAGCGACGTCGGAATATCCGAAAGCGCGACGTAGGCGTTGGTGCCGTCCGTCGCAAAGCCCCATTCGATTCCGCCGAGCCCGCCGCCGTGGCCGACGCGAACGTGCCACAGCTCTTTTCCGCCATCATCGGGATCGAGCGCGAAGAGCACCCCGCTTTTTTGTCCCGCGAGCAGGACGCGATGGCCGCCGCCGAGATTCTGCAAAATTACCGATGAGCCAAAATCGACGTCGGGGCCGACCTTCGGCGGGCAATTGATAGGCTGCGCCTGGAAGCAGCCGAAATTGAAAACGTCGCCGGAAGTTTTCTGTTGCACCCACAAGCGTTTTCCCGTGGCGAGATCGAAAGCGACGACCGCGTCCGTCGCGATGTCGGCGGGATCGACAAAGGCGTCGCCCGTGCCAACGTAGATCGCGCCGAGCTTCGCGTCAATCGTCGGCGCGCCCCAGATCGACCCGCCCGCCGGACTGAATTTCGCATGGCTCGTGCCGGGCGCGGATGGGCCAGGCACTTTCGCGATGCCGTAAGCCTTCCAGATCAGCTTGCCGGTGCGCGCGTCGACCGCGGTGATGTTGCCGCGAAACGTGCAGCAGGGATACGCGGGGTCGCCACCGGTGAGTTCCTCGTTGCCGGTGAGCGGGACGTACAGCCGGCCATCGTAAAGCTGTGGCGCGCCGGTGATTCGGGCGGTGGGATGCGGATCGACTTTCATCTTCCAGACGAGCTTGCCGTCGGACGCGTCGAGCGCGTAGAGATTGGCTTCGCTATCGCCGAAATACGCGAACGCGCGGCCGTTCGCACCGGGCGCGACGGTGATCGCGTCGCGTACGGTCGTCTCCGCTTTGAAGGCCCAGATCGTGCAGCCGGTTGAGGCGTCGAGCGCGTAGACGGTGCCGTCGCCCGAGCCGATGAAGAGGCGGCCGGAGACGATGGTCGGCTGGCCGAGCGCCGAGCTTGCGTTGGGAATGCCGAACGCCCATTTCAGTTTCAAATGCGCGACGGTTTCGGGATCGAGGCTCGTGTGCGGCTGGTAGCGCGTGTTGACAACGTCGACGCCCCAGCCGTTCCAATTGTGCGGATTCGCGAGGCCCGCGGGCGTGATCGGCGGCGCGGAGGCGCAGAGGTTGGCGCGCGAAACGTCCGTGGCGACTTTCGAGCTGAGGAACGCGGCGACCGCGCGGCGCTCGGCTTCGTTCATCTGATTGCCGTAGATCACCATCGCGCCGGATTCGAGCGTCTGCAGAATTTCCTGCTGCGTCTTTTCGGCGAGCACGGCGCGCGTGGGCGCGCGGCTGGCAGCCGCGGCCGCGCCGGCGTGGCACGCCGCGCAGTGCTGCTGGAACAGCGCAGCACCGTCGGGCGGCGCCTGCGCGTGGGCGCTCGGCGCAGCAAAGGCCGCGGCGAGTAATGCGAGGGCGAGAAAGACAAGATTCGTTTTCATCGGCGAACTGCATATCAGTTTTGCACGCTCAGCGCAAGCGATTGCAGAATGGCACGGATGGCGGTACGAGTCCGGGACGGCGTCCCAACCCGTCCTTGAAAGCGACGGCCCCGCATGCGACACTACGCTCATGGGTAGCAACAACAAAGCGGAGAGACAGAAGAAAGCTGCGCGAAAGATCGCGGAGATTCTCTACGGTTCCTCGAAGCACCTTTCGGAAGAAGAACAAGCGAACAAATTCAAGATATTTTCAAAGATTGTTTCTGGCTCTAGTCCTCGTAAAAAGCATCCCAAGCTTTCTTCCACTTCTCGGAGCCCTCAGCTATCCCGTAGAGCTTCAAGATCTCGGTAAGCGCGTGTTTGTCTTTTCGTTTCTTCGCCCGCAAGACACCTGCGGCAAAAGCGCGGATTTTCTTCTCTTGAGTTGCTTCAGTGGGCCGATTCGAACGTCCGCGCCGTTTTTCTGCGGCCATGACGTCTTTGAGATCGTCGTCCTGTTCTGATTTCATATCCCGGCACATCCCCCATCAGGCTGGCGAGAGACTATCAGAAAATCGGTGGCGCTTGCACGGCAGTGCGGCTGCACGCGGTTCGATTTTGGGCTTTACACGAGGGCGGGAAAATCCATATGCTGAAGGGCCATGTGGTACGTCAATAAGCTGTTCGATCAGGCGCAGGTTGAGTCGCTCGCGGCGAAGGGGTTTCTGGTGCGCAGCTCGGGCGGCGTGGTCCGCATCGAGAAGTTCGGCTGCGGCGCGGAACTGCGCAAGTCGCCTGCCGGGCATTTCCAGATGACCATCGTTCCCTCGATCATGCATCAGGGGCAATTCACGCGCCTGTGGGACGCCGGGTACCAGAAATTTCTGCTGACGAACGAAGGGCTGAAGCTTCCGATCCGCGTGGCCCAGCTCGGCGATCTGCGCACATTCAACGAAGAGCTGCGGACCGCGCTCGGCGTGCCGACCTACTACAACGAAGCCCTCGGTTCCACCTGCCAGTACAGCGTCTACGATCGCGTCAAAGGCCGCACGGGCGACGTGCCCGACGAGACCGTCGGCGCCCACGAAGAATCCGCCGAGCACTAGAGGGCCGCCCAGCCTAGACCTTTGCCTCGGAATGTATGGGAGGAGCATCCTGCGGCGCCAAGCGGAGCGTGAAATGAAACGCGCTACCCTGGCCTTGCTTGCTTTCCACCCAGATCGTTCCGCCCATCGTCGTCACAAGTTTCGAGCAGATCGCCAATCCCATCCCGGTGCCGCCGAATTTCCGGGCCATGGAGCCGTCGGCTTGCGAGAAGGCTTCGAAGATTTTTCCTCGTTTGTCCTCGGGGATGCCGACGCCTGTGTCCTTCACGATGAAGTGCACGGAACTGATGGCCTCTTTGTTGGATTCCTCTTCCACCTGGACCGACACCTCGCCTCGTTCCGTGAATTTAATGGCGTTTCCGACCAAATGCGTCAGAATCTGGCCGATGCGCCCGGGGTCACCGACGACGGTGTCCGGGACGTCCGGATGAACATCGCATCTCAATTCCAGATTCTTCTGGCGCGCGCCGTCACTGAGCGGCTTCAGCGTTTCGTCAAGATGTTCGCGGAGATCAAACGGGATCGCTTCCAGTTTCAGCTTTCCCGCCTCCATCTGAGAGAAGTCCAGGATGGCGTCGATGATAGAGAGAAGAGATTCCGCCGACGAACGCACCAGACAAAGATTTTCGCGCTGCTCGGTGGTGAGCTCGGTGTCTAAAACCAGCTCGGTCATTCCGAGGACGCCATTCATCGGAGTGCGAAGTTCGTGACTCATGGTCGCCAGAAAGACGGTTTTCGCCTCGCTGGCCGCTTCGGCGGCTTCCTTTGCCTCTCGCAAGGCATTCTGGAATCGTTTTTGCTCGGTGATATCGCGGATCGCGCTGGACACGATCACGCCTTCCTCCGTCTCGAGGGGGCCGAGAGTGATTTCCGCCGGGAATTCACGTCCGTCTTTACGCAGGCCGTAGAATTCGAAGCCCGAGCCCATGGGACGAGGCTTGGGAGCGGCGAAAAAATGCGCTGTGTGATGCGAGTGCTTTCCGCGGAAGCGTTCTGGCAGGAGCATTTCGACATTCTGGTGTAACAATTCCGTTCGCGAATATCCGAACAATCCCTCGGCCTGGGAATTCACAAGAACGATTAGCCCGTGGCGGTCGACGATGATCATGGCGTCGGGCGCTGATTCCAGGAGGCCTTTGAACTTGGCCTCCGCCCGCCTGCTGAATTCGAGTTCCAAAGCTTGTGCCGCGAAGCGGCGGTCCGCGCGCGACGTCAGGAGCGTAACGATGAGAATCACGAAAGTCACGACCACGATCCCGGTAATCCCTAGGGTGGAAATATTCAGCGCGTGAGACAAATCGCCTTGGTCTGTGGGTGATGCTGTGTAGCTCACGGCTGCCATGCCGGTGTAGTGCATCACCGGGATCGCGGCGCCCATGACGGCCGCGCTCAGCATCTTGCGCCAGCCTCCCGAGGTGGTTTCGCCGCGAAAGTGAAACGTGAGCAATAGTGCGACGAACGAAATCACGACGGCCAGCGCCACCGAGACAGCGACGATTAGCTTTGAGAAGTGACACATCGCCGGCAAGCGCATCGCAGCCATGCCGATGTAATGCATGCCGGCAATGCCGCCGCCCATGAAAACGCTGCCGACAATCGCCTGAAGCAGCCCCATCTTTTCCCGGCTGACGACGAACAAGGCGACAGCCGACGCAAGAATGGCGGCGGCAAGTGAAAGCAATACCGTGGGCCAGTCGTATTCCACGCGAACAGGCAGGTGGAAGGCGAGCATTCCCACGTAGTGCATCGACCAGATTCCGGTTCCCATGGCGACGGCGCCGCCGCTCAACCAGAGAACGCGGGTTGCGCCCCGCGCCGCCGTTACTCGTCCAGCGAGATCGAGAGCCGCGTAGGAAGCGACCATCGCAATGAGAACCGACAAGGCAACGAGGCGGTAGTCGTACGAACCGGCCAATACTAGATCAGAAGTATTCATGATTCGTCCCTTTGCTGACGGGATCCGGGCTTTCTTGGCGTCTCCAGAGATGACCGGAATTCTGGTGCCGTTGCGGTCTAACTCGCGGAGCAATTGAAGGGGACTCAATTTTGACTCGCTGGGTATTCAAGTCAAGCGCGCAGGCCACGTTGGAGCGTATGAGTTAATCCGAAGAATGCGGCCCGTCTCTTGCAGTACGGTGGGTCGGCCTCGGAAGCCCGACCTATGGGGCGACTGGTGCGTATGTTGACAAGAAGAATGGCGAGCGCATAGCATGGCCGCAGAATCAGGCGACAGCGCGAGTTGGGGCGCGTTGCGAGGAGTTTCTATGTCGACCGTATATCTTGAAGAGCTTTCGGCGGTGGGCGCGATCCGCTTTCCGGATATCCCGATCTATCAAGGATTCGGCGCGCCGAGCCGTCTTGAGGCTGATCTGCGCGATTGCGAAGTGACGTACGGCGCGGTGCCGAAGGATTTGAACGGCATTTTGTATCGCTGCGGACCCGACCGGCAGTATCCGCCGCTGCTGGGCGACGATATTTTCATCGACGGCGAAGGCATGGTGGTGATGTTCAAGTTCGAGAACGGCCACGTCGATTACAAGAGCCGCTACGTCCGCACCGAACGTTTCAAGCTGCAGGAGAAGCACCGCCGCGGGCTTTTCGGGCGCTACCGGAATCGCTACACGCACGATCCGGTCGTGAAGGGCTGCAATCCTGGCACGGCGAATACGAACGTCGTGTGGCACGCGGGCCGGCTGCTCGCGCTCAAAGAAGACGATATGCCGTACGAGCTGAATCCCTACACGCTCGAGACGATTGGCCGCTACGATTACAACGGCAGCGTGAAATCGGTGTGGATGTCCGCGCATCCGCATCTCGATCAGACGACGAACGAGCTGCTCACCTTCGCGTATCAGGCCAAGGGTGACGGCACGACGGATGTGGCGTATTTCGTGATCGGGCCGGACGGCAAGCTGAAGCACGAGGTTTGGTTCAACGCACCGTGGGCGGGAATGGTCCACGACTTCGCGATTTCGGATCAGTACGTGATCTTTCCATTTTTCCCACTGCTCACCGATGTGGACGTGATGAAGAAGGGCGGGCCGTTCTACACCTGGCATCGCGACAAGGAGACGGTGGTCGCGGTGGTGCCGCGCTACGGCAGATCCGACCAGGTGCGCTGGTTCCGCGGGCCGACGAGCTTTGCGGGGCACATGATGAATGGCAGCACGAATGGGTCGAAGGTGAGCCTCGATGTGTGCCTCTCGCAGGGCAGTTCGTTCTTCTTCTTCCCGAATCACGACGGCACGCCGCCCGATCCCACGACGGCGCTTCCCCATCTCACGCGGTTGACGTTCGATCTGGCCGGTAACACGGAAGACTACAAAACGGAGCAGCTTTACGACTGGATGTGCGAGATGCCGCGCGCCGATGACCGTTACTACGGCAACGGGACGTACCGGAAAGGCTACGTCATTTGCCGCGATCCCAACACGCCCGGGGCAGGAAACATCGGATTCGGCGCGGTCGGCGAGTTCGATCACAAGACGGGCAGCGCCACATTGTGGAATCCGGGGCCGGATTCGGGCGTGCAGGAGCCGCTGTTTGCGCCGCGAAAGCCGAATTCGCCCGAGGGCGATGGCTACCTGCTCGCGCTCGTCAATCGTATGGCCGAGAATCGCAGCGACCTCGCGATCCTCGATGCGCAGAATCTCGATGCGGGGCCGGTGGCGATCATCAAGCTGCCGCATCGCGTGCGGATGACGTTCCACGGCATGTGGGTCTCGCAGGAAGCGCTCGAGAGCGGCCGCTATTCGGTGGCGCGCGCGGGAAGCTAGCTCGCGGTCGCCGGGCGGAGGAATATGGTCTGTCCGACGGCCAGCCGGCCGGTGCGCGTGACCGCGCCGTAGATTCCCGCGTTGTTCTGGTTCGCGCGGACGACCGCTTTCAGCACCTCGGGCGTCGAGCGTGCTGAGTCGGGATCGAGATTCACCATCGAACAGCGAACGTCGTGCATCGTGACCGCGATGGCCGGGGCGTCTTCTCCTTCGCCGAACGAAAGCACGCCGCCCAACCACTCGTTCTCCTGGAAGGGAGCCGATCGCAGCAAACGAACCACAACATTGGGGCGAAATCGCCGCACGTCCGGGCTCTGCCCCGTGAGCCGTCCGATCTCGCACACGGTGTCGAGAGCGATCACCGAGATGCACGCGTCATCAAAGACGCCATTCTTCAACTGCATCATCTGGACAGGAGCCCCGTAGCGGCGTCCGACCTCCGCAGCCAGGTCCTCGCCAAAGATGGGCACCTCTTCGCCAACGGGTGTGCAAATGTGCGTGGGAATATCTGCGTGAGCACCATCTTCGCGGTGCTGCGGAGTAAAGAGCAGCAGCTCGGGCAGTTTGCTGGCTGTGAGCCATGGGAAGCCGCTGCGGTCATCCATCCGCCGGAACGCGAGGCGTCTGTCGCCATCGAGGCCGTGCCAACCGAGGTTAGCGGCATCGAGTGGTTCGCCGCGCATGGACTTCACGGGATACCGGAAGATAGCGTCGACGTGTCCGATTTCTACAGTCATGTTCGAGTTCGCACCTGGGAACCGCGATGATTTCGCTTACCAACGCTTGGGCCAGTGACAGTATGTTATCACTCCGCAGAGCTGCCGCTTCGTTCGCCGAGGCGAACGACCCACCGCTACAAAACCGCCTGCTCGCGTGTACACTGAAAGACGGAGGGACGTGCATGGCGCAGGTGGTGGCGTTGGTCGATGATTTGTTTTTTCAGGCGAAGCTGATGGAGACGGCGAAGCAGCTGGGCGTGGAGCTGCGGACGTGCGCGACGGCGGACGCGCTGGCGGACGAGGTCGGTGCGCGCGTCCCGAAGCTGATTGTGGTGGATCTGAATGCGCGGTCGAATCCGCTCGGGGCAATCGAGCGCGTGCGGTCCAGCGTGCCGGGAATTCCTCTGATTGGTTTTCTTTCCCACGTGCAGGTCGATCTCGCGGCGCAAGCGCGGGCGGCGGGCTGCGCGGACGTGATGCCGCGATCGAAGTTTACGCAGAACCTGGCAACCATCCTGGCGCGCGCGAAATCCGAATCTTGATGAAAGCAGTTTCAATCTTCGCGATATGCGAGCGCGAGTTTGGGCGCACCGTTGGAGTTGCGGCGGCATTCCTCGCGCTTCTCCTTTTCGTGCTTCCGGCTGCGGCGCAGCAATCCCCGGCGGACGAGCAGCCGGAAGGCGCTGTCGCGGCGTTAGTGGGCGCGCTTTCGGCTGCATGCCGCGCGAATGAAGCGGATTTCGCGAATTATCTGACCGCGGAAAATGCAGCGGCGTTTCGCGCGCTTTCTCCGGATCAGCGCACGGCATTTGTGAAAAGATTTTCGCTTTCGGATCAGGCCGGCCGGCCGCTGATTTCGGCCGACATGCAAGGCCACACCGTTTTCCGTTGCATCACGGATCAGCAGACGGCGGAGTTTCGCTTCGGCGCCGCCAACACGCATGAGAACCTGGCGTTCATTCCCGTGACCGTGGTGAACGCGGAGCAAACGCAATTCGGGCTCGTCCGCGAGAATGGCGGCTGGCGATTGCTTTCGCTGGGGCTCGTGCTGCTGGATATTCCGCAGCTTTCGAGGCAATGGGCGGAGAGCGATCTCGCCGCGAGCGAAGACGCGGCCATCCAGACGCTGCACGATCTCGCCGAAGCGATCCGCACGTATCGCGACGCGTATGGCAAGCTGCCGGTCTCGATCGCGCAGCTCGGCCCGGCGCCCAAGGGACAGATTTCGGACGAGCAGGCGTCGTTGATCGATGCGACGCTGGCGACGGGCAGCGTGGGCGGCTACCGCTTTCAATATCGCGTGATCGCGGCGGCGCCGGAGCCGTCGGATGGGGCCGAGCCGGCGCAACCGGGCGACCCGAAATTCGAGCTGGCGGCAACGCCTGAAAATTACGGCAAGAGCGGGCGGCGTTCGTTTTTGCTCGACAAAGCCGGGAAGCTGCATGGCGCCGACAAGAACGGCCAGATGGCCACGACGGACGATCCTCCCATTACTGAAGCCCAACCCGATAGCCAATAGCGGGTGTCGAAACGCCCTCCGTGTCTTGCTTGCGCTTGAGGGTATAATTGTTACCCAAGCGCCGTTCCTGAGCCCGATGCCTCCAAAAGCTGCCCGCGAGAAACAGACGCCGGAAGATGCGGTTCGCGACGCGAATCAGCGCTTCTATGCTGCTTTCGAGGCGCTGAACCTTGCTGAGATGGAGGCGATTTGGGCGCACGACGAGGGCGTCGAATGCGTCCAGCCCGGCTGGGACCTGCTGCTCGGCTGGGAGGAAGTGCGCGAGCGCTGGGCGCGGATCTTCAAGAATACGAAACGCGTGCGCGTGGCGCTGAGCGGCATCTGGGTGCGCGTCGAGGGGCCGGTCGGCTGGGTGGCGTGCACGGCGCGCGTCACGACGGCATTCGCGGACGGGTTCGACGAGGCCACCGTGCAGGCGACGAATATTTTCGTCGAGCGCGAGGGCAAGTGGCTGCTCGTCGCGCATCATGCCTCGCCGCTGCCCACCGCGCCGCGATCGACCGTGCAGTAACAGAATAAAGCCCTCGCGGTCCCGAGGCCGCGCGAAATCACTCTCGTATTGATTTGCGACAATCTTCAGAGATCATTAGTTCTCGGAGGCTCAATCATGGACCATCGCGGAGCTTTTGATGCTATCCGGCTCGTGTTCCACAGCGACATCCCCGATGCCCTTCTTCGGGACGTGCTCGAAAAAGCGATCAAAAACCATAAAGACGAAATGGCGTCGCGCCAGAGCGCAACGGACACTGGTACAGAAACGCCTAGTAAAGATCTTGAAAACCGCAAGAAGGGATGAATCGCCCTCGACAGTGCCATGAGGCCGCCAACCAACTGGGCCGTGAATCACTGCCGGAGGTGTGGTGCCGTCTCGATCGCGTTTTGGAGGAAAGATTCGAAACGCCCGAGACCGATCGCAAGGTTGGCACCGACCAAGAAGAGCCAAAAGATCGGGATCGCAGCTAGAAAACCGTAGGAGCGTGACTCGATCGCTGCCGATAGTGTCGCGAAGAGACTTAGGGCCAACACGAAAATCATCAGCTGACGGAAGCTTAGCCTGTACTGGACCTGCCGACGACTCGCGTCGATTGTTACGTCGCCGTAGCCGAATGGCACCAAAACATTCCAGTTACTCACGAACCTGAAGATCCCGCCCCTGAACCGAACCTGATTGGCCTCGACGGTTACAGCGCGCGCATGTACGCCGCGCAAGCAATTGGCGAGGTGCAACGGCAGGGCTGCCGGGTCGATCTCGTTTCCGAAATTGAGCTCTCTTGTATACAAGCGTCGCTCAAACGATAAAAGGGTCGGGTTGGAAATTATCATGGAACAACTCCATGCGTGGTGGTTTGTTGACTCGACTGGATGCGGCTGATAAATTTGTTGGTTGGTGTCTCTCACTCGACGAAAACAAGGACCTCCTAGACTATTCCTACTGGTTTCGGCTGCGCTTGGCGCGGTGCTGGCCTGGGGCTGCGCCATGAGCCAGCCTACGGCGACGAAGCCGGCGGGCCCGCCGGTCGCGCTGCAAACGGCGTCGAAAGCCGACCTCATCGCCGCCTACAATCGCCAAGCTACGGCTGTTACGTCGCTTAACGCTGGGGTGACGATGACGCTGACGGCGGGATCGCAATATACGGGCGTGATCAAGCAGTACCATCAGATTACCGGCTTCATTCTCGCCGAGCGCGCTTCAAGCATCCGAGTGATAGGGCAGGCGCCCGTGGTTGGAACGAACATTTTCGATATGGTGAGCGACGGCGAGACGTTTGAGATTTTCATCCCGTCGCAAAACAAGTTCATCACGGGCTCGGAGAATGCCGAGCGACCTTCAGCGAAGCCGATCGAAAACCTACGTCCGCAGCACCTGATCAACGCGGTTTTCTTGAATCCCATTCCGGCGGATGCGCCGGTTCTTTTCGAGCAGGAAGAGGAAGGAACTTCGCAGTTTTACGTTCTGACGGTGGTGCGAGCGGCAAGCGGCACGAGCCCGCAGGACTTGGAGATCGCGAGCAGGATCTGGTTCGATCGCGCCGACCTGAGCATTGCCCGCATCGAGGCCTATGATCCCGGAGGCACGCTCGTCTCGGACGTGCTATACAGCAGATGGGATAATCTTGGCGGGGTACGATATGCGCGCCAGATTTCCTTGGAACGGCCGGAGAACGACTACCGTCTTGATATTGGGATCACCAAGTTGACGCTGAACGAAACGATTACCGCCGACCGGTTCGTATTGAAGCAGCCGCCGGGCACGCAGCTTGAGCGCGTGGGCGGAAGCGCGACCGAGCCGGAGACCAAGCCTTGATCGGCCATCTGATTCTGCGCAACGCCATGCACCGGCCGGTCCGCACGGCGATCACGATGATTGCGGTGGCGATCGAAGTGATGCTCGTGATTATCGTGGTGGGACTCACGAGTGGCCTGATTTTCGAATCCGCGAAACGCACCGAAGGAATCGGCGCGGACATCATGGTGCAGCCGCCGTCGGCGTCGATTTTCATGGCGTTCAGCGGCGCGCCGATGCCAATCAGCATCGCCAACAAATTAGAGCAGCTCGATTACGTGCACGCGGTGGCGCCCGTGCTGATCCAGTTCAATTCCGTGAATGGCCTCGACATCGTTTACGGCATCCAGCCGGATACGTTTGACGCGGTTTCGGGCGGATTTGTGGTGCGCGAGGGCACGACGCTGATGGATCCGAACGACATTCTGGTGGATGACGTGTACGCGCGCGCCAAGAAAGTTCATGTGGGGCAGAAGCTACACATTCTCGAGCACGATTTTCACGTGGCCGGAATCGTCGAGCATGGCAAGGGCGCGCGGCTTTTTGTTTTTATGTCTACGCTGCAGGAGATGTCGGGCGCGCGCGACAAGGCGTCCGTGTTCTTCATCAAGTGCGACCGCTCGGACCACACCGCGGCGGCGGCGGATGAAGTCCATTCCTTGCTGCCCGGCTACGAGGTGCGGCCGCTGAAGGATTTCATATCGTTGATGACGTCGTCGAACCTGCCCGGCCTCAACGCATTTATCAACGTGATGATCACGATCGCCGTGGGGATCGGCTTTCTGGTGATTTTCCTTTCGATGTACACCACGATCATCGAGCGCACGCGCGAAATCGGCGTGTTGAAGGCGCTGGGCGCTTCGAAAGTTTACATCGTCGAGATTATTCTCAGCGAAACCACTCTGCTTTGCCTCGGGGGAGTCGCCTGCGGTATCGGGCTCAGCTATCTCGTCCGGATGATTTGCCTCCGCGTGTTTCCTTCGCTCACGATTCTGATCACGCCCAAATGGATGCTGCTATCCACGCTGATTGCCATCGTCGGCGGCCTGCTCGGCGCCGCCTATCCCGCCTGGCTTGCCAGCCGCAAGGATCCGGTCGAAGCGCTTGCCTACGAATGATTGCCGGAACCTTTTCGCTCCTAGGCAGAAATGCAAAACGCGACTAAAATGATTTTATCCGCGCCAGTGTGTTCGCTCATCCGGGAGCCGGCTTTGGAGCCGATACTCAAGACTGAAAATCTGTGGAAAGTGTATCGCACGGGCAAAATGGACGTGCCGGCGCTGCGCGGAATCAACGTCGAAATCTTTCCGGGCGAATTCGTTTCCGTGATGGGGCCGTCGGGCTGCGGGAAATCGACGTTCCTGCACGTGATCGGCGGCCTGGCGCAGGCGACGAAGGGTCACGTTCTGCTCGACGGCAACGATCTCACCGGCATGACCGACGCAGCGCGAACGCTGTTGCGCCGCCACAAAGTGGGATTCGTGTTTCAGAAGTTCAATTTGCTGCCCACGCTCGACGCGTATCACAACATCGCACTCGCGCAGCACATCCACGGCGACGGCTTCGATCCTCACCGCTTCGAGGTCGTGACAAGATTGCTCGGCTTGAGCGACCGCCTGCATCACAAGCCTTCGGAGCTCTCCGGCGGCGAGCAACAGCGAGTGGCGCTGGCGCGCGCGATCATCAGCGAGCCGAAGATCGTCCTCGCGGATGAGCCGACGGGCAACCTCGACACGAAAACCTCGGAGACGGTGCTGGCTTTGCTGCGCCAGCTGAACAAAGAACTCGGGCAGACGATCGTGATGATCACGCACAATCCTGAAGCGGCCACCTACGGCAACCGCGTGCTGCACATGCGCGACGGAATCGTGGTCGACGGACCGGCCGTCCACTAACATGCGATCCTTCTGGAGCGGCGTCGGGCGGGTTGTCTTCTGGTCCTACGAGCGCGGGAGCTGGCCCTACGATGTGATGGTTGTCGCGATCCTTCTCTTCGTGCTCGTGACGCCGCGCAAATGGTTTCACGACGAGCAGCAAATGACCGTATTGGCGAGCGCTGCCGTGCAGATGGTTTCCCAGGATCCGGGCAGCAATACCCGAACCTATCGACTTGATGCGAAAGCGCTGGCGCCCGAAAAGCGCGCGACGAAATCGACTCCCGAACTCGAGCGCGAAACTCACGATATTCTTGCCCGGACGGCGGGCGATTTGAAAGGGCAGACGTTTCAGGTAGTGCGCATCGACCCGGCGCTCTCGGCCGACGGCTCCGTGCTCTACTACGACGTGACGGTGCATCCGTGAACGGCGTTCGGCGTTAGCTTCGTGTTGCGGTATATTTGCTGCGGGTTGAATCTATGAAAACAAGCGCTGCTATTCAAACTACAGAGTTCACTCGGCCGGGCGCGACGCAGATTCAGGGCGCGATCGACGAATTGAAGACCCTGCTCGGAGAGCGCGCCACCACGGCAGAAGTGATCCGCGAGCACCACAGCCACGGCGAGTCGTATCATCCCGCCGCGCTGCCGGACGTGGTCTGCTTCCCGCAATCGGCCGAAGAGGTGAGCGCGATCGTGAAGATCAGCGCGAAATATGGCGTGCCCATGATTCCCTTCGGCGGCGGCACGTCGATGGAAGCGCAGGTCAATGCGATCTACGGCGGCATCACGCTCGACATGCGCCAGATGAACAAGATCGTGAACATCAGCGTCGAGGATCTGCAGGCGACGGTCGAAGCGGGCGTGACGCGCCTGCAGCTGAATAGGGCCCTGGAGAATACCGGCTTCACATTTTTCATCGATCCGGGTGCGGACGCGACGCTCGCGGGCATGGCCTCGACGCGCGCATCCGGCACTACCGCCGTGCGCTATGGCACGATGCGTGAAAACGTGCTGGCACTCAAAGTGGTGCTCGCCGATGGCCGCGTGATCAAGACCGGCTCGCGCGCGCGGAAGTCCGCGGCGGGCTACGACCTGACGAAACTGTTCGTCGGCGCCGAGGGCACGCTCGGCGTGATTACCGAGGTGACGCTGCGGCTGCATCCGCTGCCGGAAGCTGTGGGTGCGGCGAGCTGCACCTTCGCGACGATCCGCGATGCGATCGAGACCGCCATGGTGACGATCCAGCTCGGCATCGCCGTGGCGCGGATCGAGTTCATGGACGAAGTGCAGGTGGAAGCCTGCAACCGGTATTCAAAAACGAACTATCCGGTGGCGCCGATCCTGTTTTTCGAGTTTCACGGCGACAGCGTGCGCAACGTCGACGAGCAGGCCGAGACCGTGAAGAAGATCGCGGAAGAGCACAACGGGCGCGAATTCCGGTGGTTTACCACGCCGGAAGAGCGCGCACAGCTGTGGAAGATGCGGCATGAGGCGTATTTCGCGAACTTGGCGTATCGCACAGGCGCGAAGATGTTCACCACGGATATCTGCGTGCCGATTTCGCGGCTCGCGGACTGCATCGTCGAATCGAAAAAGGATATTGAACGCGCACCCTTCCCGGCTCTGATTGTGGGGCATGTGGGCGACGGCAACTTTCACATGTCGTTCATGATTGACCCCAACAGTGCTCCCGAGTTGGCCGAGGCGAAAATTCTGGAAGAAAAAGTGATCCTGCGCGCGCTCGAGATGGGCGGCACCTGCACAGGCGAGCACGGCATCGGCACCGGCCGCAAGAAGTATCTGCCGATCGAGCACGGCCCGGCGCTCGACGTGATGCGCGCGATCAAGCAGACCCTCGACCCCGACAACCGGATGAACCCGGGCAAGATGGTCGAACCGCGCGCCCTTTGGTAGCTGCGGTTGGGGCTGCGCAGCGGTACGCGCTTCGCGCTACGCTCTGATGTCGGAGCTGAAGCTCCGACCCCCTAAAGAGGCTGAGTCGCCCAGCTGGCCGGAATATCCACGTAAGAACGATTCAGCTCCGCAATCGACTTGCAGCCGAGCAGCGCCATCGTGCGTTCGAGATCGGCGCGGAGAATTGCAATTGCTCGCGCGACGCCTGCCTCTCCCGCTGCGCCCAGGCCGTACATATAGGCGCGGCCGATCAGCACCGCCCGCGCGCCGAGGCAGAGTGCTTTCGCAATGTCGCTGCCGCGGCGGATGCCGCCATCGACCAGCACCTCGGTGCGTCCGCCGACTGCGGCCACAATTTCCGGCAGCGCGCGCAGAGTCGCGGCGACGCCATCGAGCTGGCGCCCGCCGTGATTCGAGACGATCACGCCCGCCGCGCCTTCGTCGACCGCGCGCTTGGCGTCTTCCGCGATCATCACGCCTTTCACCACGATCGGGCCGGGCCACTCCTTGCGAATCCATTTCAAGTCGTCCCAGGTGACCACGGATTTCGCGAGGCTCGATTGCGCCTCGGAAAGCGGCAGCGTGCCGCGGCCCGGCACCACGATATTGTGCAGCCTGCGCACGCCGCCCGCGCCGAGGAAGCCCGCGAGCCATCCGGGATGCGCGAGTACCCGCACCAGAAAGGGAATTTTCGCGAACAAATTCGCGCCCAGCAGCGCGCCCGCACCGTTGCGCACGTCGCGCTCGCGCATGCCGAATGTGCCCGTATCGATCGTGATCACGAGCACGGAAAAGCCGGCTTTTTGCGCGCGCTCGATCGCGCCTTTGCCCGCGTCATGGCCGCCCGCGAGGTAGAGCTGATACCACAGCGGCCCGGTCGTAGCCTGCGCCACATCCTCAAGCCTGTGGCCCGACATCGTGGTGAGGACGTAGCCGATTCCGGCTTTGCCGGCCGCGCGCGCCGCAGTCGGCTCGGCGTGCGGATAAAACATGTGGCTAAAACCGCAGGGCGCGAGGAGCATCGGCATGCTCAGTTCGTTGCCGAGGACCGATGCGCGGGTATCGCGCTCCGGAATGTACAGCGCGTTGCGCGGACGAAACGTCACCTCTTCGAAGGCGCGCGTATTCTCGCGCAGGGTCACCTCGGCGTCGGCCGCGCCGTCCAGATAGTCGAAGAGGACGCGCGGCAACCGCTGCTGCGCCAGCCGTCGCAAGTCGCCGATATTCACCACGCGCGGCGACGAAACTTTCCGTTCCAGTCGAGTCATCAAACCCATCCTCGCGCGTGCGAGCGGCCGCACGGAAATTCGTGCACGAGATTCCCGTGGCGGCGGATTAAGCTTTCCGGCGCGCGTTCTACCGGGTATTCTCGAACACTTGCTGGCGGCTCGCCGATGCGCGTTCGGTGAGTATACATTTTCCGGAGGGCATGGCCTATGAAGGTTGGCGACGCGATCGCCGAAATACTAAAGCGCGAGGGCGTGGACGTCATCTTCGGCTATCCGGTGAACCACTTGCTCGAATCGGCGGCCGCGGCGGGCATTCGCCCGATCATCGTCCGCCAGGAACGCGTGGGGCTGCACATGGCGGACGCGCTTTCGCGGCTCACGAGCGGGCGGCGGATCGGCGTGTTTGCGATGCAGCACGGCCCCGGGGCGGAGAATTCTTTCGGCGGCGTCGCGCAGGCGTATAGCGAATCCGTGCCGATTCTGGTCCTGCCGATGGGCTACGCGCGGCGGCTCGCGTACGTCGATCCGAATTTCAATTCCGTGGCGAGCATGCGCTCGGTGACCAAATCCGCCGAGCCGATCGTGGCCGCTGCCGAGATTCCCAATACTTTCCGCCGTGCGTTTTCGCGGCTGCGCAATGGGCGCGGCGGCCCGGCGCTGGTCGAAATCCCTCTCGATCTTTTCGCGGAGGAGATGCCGGAGCCCTGGTCGTACGAGCCTGTGATTTCGACTCGCTACGGCCCGGATATCGCGGACGTGCGAAGGGCGGCTGAGACGCTCGTTGATGCGAAAAATCCCGTGATCTACGCGGGGCAGGGAATTCACTATGCGCGTGCCTGGGATTCGCTCAAGCGCCTCGCCGAATTGCTTGGGGCACCGGTGGCGACGAGCTTGCAGGGCAAAAGCGCGTTTCCGGAAGATCATCCGCTCGCGCTCGGTGCGGGGGGCAATGCATTTCCGCGCACCGTCCCGCATTTCCTGGCCAAGGCCGACTGGATTTTCGGCGTCGGCTGCAGTTTCACCCAGACGGCGTTTGGCATCGCCATGCCGCCCGGGAAGAAGTTCATCCACGCGACGCTCGATCCGAATCACCTCAACAAGGACGTTCGCGCCGACATCGGCCTGATCGGCGACGCGCAACTCACACTCGACGCGCTCTGCGCCGAAGTCGAGCGGCTCGTCAAGAAGCCGCGAGAATATTCCGGCGTCGCCGAGGAAATCGCGCAAGTGCGCAAGGCGTGGCTCGACGAATGGGCGCCGCGGATCAACTCGAACGAAGCGCCGCTTTCTCCCTATCGCGTGCTGCGCGATTTGCAGGCGACGGTCGATGTGTCGAATACGATCATCACGCACGATGCGGGCAGCCCGCGCGATCAGCTCGCGCCCTTCTGGGTGACCAAAAAGCCGCTCACCTACATTGGCTGGGGCAAGACGACGCAGCTCGGCTACGGCCTTGGCCTCGCGATGGGCGCGAAGCTCGCCTGTCCCGACAAGCTGTGCATCAACGTGTGGGGCGACGCCGCGATCGGTTTTACCGGAATGGATTTCGAGACGGCTGTGCGCGAGCGCATCCCGATTCTTTCCGTGCTGCTGAATAATTTCAGCATGGCGATGGAAATTCCGATCATGCCCGTCTCGACCGAGAAATATCGCGCCACGGATATTTCGGGCGACTACGCAGCGATGGCGCGCGCCTTCGGCGGCTACGGCGAGCGTGTCACCGAGATCGCGCAGATCGTTCCCGCGATTCACAGGGGAATCGAGCAGACGCGGAAAGGCGTGCCGGCGCTGCTCGAATTCATCACGTGCAAGGAGATTGCGGTATCGAAGCAGTACCACGGCAAGCAGTAAAGGCGGGGCGCGCCCTTTCAGGCGCGCCCGAGTAACCCTACCAGCCGAGAACGTACGCGAAAACGAGTGGCGCGACGATCGTCGCATCCGATTCGATGATGAATCGCGGCGTATCGACGGCGAGCTTGCCCCACGTGATCTTCTCGTTGGGTACGGCGCCGGAATACGATCCGTAGCTCGTGGTCGAATCGCTGATCTGGCAGAAGTAGCCCCACAGCGGCACATTCTCCTTGCGCAGATCCTGGTGCAGCATCGGCACGACGCAGATCGGGAAGTCTCCCGCGATGCCGCCGCCGATCTGAAAGAAGCCCAGCGAGTTTTTCGTCGCCGTCTCCATATACCAGCGCGCGAGCTCGACCATGTACTCGATGCCGCCGCGAACCGTGGTGGCATTTTTCACGCCGCCGCTGATCACCTGCGCCGCAAACATGTTGCCGAGAGTGGAGTCTTCCCACCCGGGAACGAACACGGGCAGATTCCTCTCGGCCGCCGCGATCATCCAGCTGTCCTTCGGATCGATCTGATAGAACTGCTTCAGCTTTCCCGCGTTGAGAATCTTATAGAGGAACTGATGCGGCAGGAACCGCTGGCCGGTGCGGTCGGCGTCGCGCCACTCCTCGATCACGATGCGTTCGATGCGGCGCATCGCTTCTTCTTCGGGAATGCACGTATCGGTCACTCGATTCAGGTGATTGTTCAGAAGCTCTACCTCTTGCGCCGGCGTCAGCTGCCGGTAATCCGGAACGCGCCGGTAGTGATCGTGCGCGACGAGGTTATAAAGATCCTCTTCGAGATTCGCGCCCGTGCAGCAGATCCCGTGCACTTTATTCTGCCGAATCAGCTCGGCGACTGAAATGCCAAGCTCCGCCGTGCTCATCGCACCGGCTAGGGTGAGGAACATCTTGCCGCCCTTGGCGAGATGCTTCACAAAACCTTCCGCGGCGTCGACAACCACGGCCGCGTTGAAATGGCGATAGTGGTGCTTGATAAACGCCGAAATCGAAGTCGTTGCCAATACCTCTGTAGCTGTGCTCATGTGCCCTCCTGATTGAGCCGGCTCAAAATCTAAAATGTGAAATGTAAAAACACCCGTAGCGAATGGAGCGTTGCGTTACTTGTGATGGCTTAGAAGTAGCTGGCTGTGTAGCTCAGCAGACGGAAAAATTCGTGGGATGAAAGATGGTGCTGAAAGAATCGAAGATGTTGATCGCGTACCACGAAGAATGAATAACACAGATCGGGCGCGATGCATAACGAATTCGTCGCACGGGATTCGTCGTACCGGCGTCCTGCGCCGCAACATCGCGGGCGAACGACCGCCAGTCTTAGTCTTCAAGCGATGATGGCATCCAAGTAACGACTGTTGGGCGGCTCTAGGCTATCGCCGTGCCTTTGCGCTAACATTTGAATTGCCGGTGCGGCGGCGCGGCAAGGAGGAAGACAAATGTGCGGCATCGTCGGCTACATCGGCCCGAAGCGTGTTGTGCCCCTCATCCTCGACGGCCTCAAGCGCCTGGAATATCGCGGATATGATTCCGCCGGAATCGCGGTCGTTGGCGACAACGGCAAGCTCGAGATCCGGCGCGCGCCCGGCAAGTTGCGCAATCTCGAAGAGTCGATTCGCGCCACTCCGCTCGATGGAGTCTACGGCATCGGCCACACGCGCTGGGCCACGCACGGGCGCCCCACGGAAGAAAACGCGCATCCGCATCGCGATTGCACCGGCGATATCGTCGTCGTGCACAATGGCATCATCGAAAATTACATCGACCTGAAGAAAAGCCTGGCCGCCGAGGGCCACAAGTTCGTCACTGAAACGGACACGGAAATCATCGCGCACCTGATCGAGAAATTTTCGAAGGACGCGCCGCTCGAAGAAGCCGTGCGGAAAGCGGTGAAGGCGATGACCGGTGCCTACGCCCTGGTTGCGGTTTCCGCGAAGGATCCGAACAAAATCGTCGCCGCGCGCCTTGGACCTCCCATCGTCGTTGGTCTTGGCGACCACGAATTCTTCGTCGCGAGCGACATCCCGGCGATCCTCGCGCACACGCGCAGCATTTTCTTCCTCGGTGACGGGGAAATGGCCGTTCTCACGCCACAGGGAGTGAAGCTCACCGATTTCGAAAGCCACACGATCACGCGCCCGCCCCAGCACATCACCTGGGACCCGATCATGGCGGAAAAGGGCGGCTTCAAGCATTTCATGCAGAAGGAAATCTTCGAGCAGCCGCGTGCGGTTCGCGACACGTTGCTTGGCAGGATTTCGCAGGAAACTGGCAAGGTCTTCCTCGATGAGATGAACATCACCGAGGAGGAATTCCGCAATTTCCGCGACGTCAAGATCGTCGCCTGCGGCACAAGCTGGCATGCTGCGCTCGCAGGGAAATTCATGATCGAGCGCCTGGCGCGGATGCCGGTCGAGGTCGATTACGGCAGCGAATTTCGCTATCGCGATCCGATCGTCGACAAGCACAGCCTGATCATCGCCATCAGCCAGTCCGGCGAAACGGCCGACACGCTGGCCGCCGAACGCGAAGCCCGCCAGAAGGGCGGCAAGGTGATCGCCATCTGCAACGTCGTGGGCGCGATGCTGACGCGTGAGGCGAGCGGCACGATCTACACGCACGCAGGCCCGGAAATCGGCGTCGCTTCGACCAAAGCTTTCACCGGCCAGCTCACCGCGCTGATGCTGACGGCCCTGTATCTTGGGCAGGTGCGCGGTAAGCTGGCGAATGCCGAATCGCAGAGGCTGATGCAGGCGCTCACGCGCGCCCCGCACAAGATCGAAACGATCTTGCAGCACGACGCGCAGATCGAAGACCTGGCACGCCAATTTTTCCGCCACACCGATTTTCTGTATCTCGGGCGCGGCATACATTATCCGATCGCGCTTGAAGGCGCGCTGAAGCTGAAGGAAATCTCCTACATTCACGCCGAGGGTTATCCGGCGGGCGAGATGAAGCACGGCCCCAACGCGCTGATCGACGAAAACCTGCCCGTTGTGATGATTGCGACCCGTGACGAATCCGATCCCGAATCAATCATGCGCTACGAGAAGACGATCTCGAACCTGCAGGAAGTGAAGGCGCGCGACGGCATCGTGATCGCGGTCGTCACCGAAGGCGACAATCTCGCGAAGGGCACCGCCGACCACGTGATCGAAATTCCCTCGGCTCCCGAGCTGATTGCGCCGATTCTCGAGGTCGTGCCGCTGCAGCTGCTCGCGTATCACATCGCGGTGCGCCGCGGCTGCGACGTCGATCAGCCGCGCAACCTCGCAAAATCCGTCACAGTCGAATAGAATCGGCGCATGAATTGCCTGAACCGCCTCCGGCACGCGACCCCGCGAATGCAACGGTTGACGTGCTGATCAGCTTCCAATAGGTTTGAATCATGCGCATTGCGTCCATTCTGCTTTTGATCGCGCTGCTCCCGGCGTGCGGGTCGGCACAATCGCAGGAGGCGACGTCTCGCCTCGATTCGGTGCAGGTCACGGGCTCTTCGCGCTTTCCCTCCGCACAGTTGGCCGCCGCGACCGGCCTTCAGGTGGGCACGCAAGTCTCTCGCGACGATCTGCAGAAGGCGGCCAACACGCTCGCCGAGCTCGGCCCGTTCGTCACCGTCAATTACCGCTTTTCGAGCACCGACGCGGGCGTGCGCGTCGAATATCAGGTGACGGATGGCCCCGAGGTCCCGCTTTCGTTCGACAATTTTCCCGGCTTCACGGACGACGAGCTGAAAGCGGCGATCAAATCCGCCGGCGTGCTTTTTGACGGCCAGGCGCCGCCGCACGGTGCGATTCTCGATGCCATGTCGGACGCGCTTGCGCAGCTGATCGCCAAGCGCGGCATGAATTTCGCCGTATCTCACGCGCTCGTTCGGCTGCCCTCGGGCGATGACGTTCAGCAGTTCCACATCGAGGGCGATGCAATCCGGATCGCGTCGATCGATTTCTCCGATCCGCTCGCGCAGACCGACCGCGACATTCGCGCGCGCCTGGGCGACGTTGTCGGGCAGCCGTTTTCGCGCAGCGCGATCGAGATTTTCGAATTCGAGCAGGTGCGCCCCGTGTATCTGGCGCACGCCTTCCTGCAAGTGCGTTTCGATCCGCCTCAGGCGAAATTCGTGAATGGCGCGGTCGCCGTCACAGCCCAGGTCGTTCCCGGTCCCGCCTTCACTTGGGGCGGCGCCACGTGGAGCGGCAATACGGCCGTCGGAGTGCTCGATCTCGATACGGCGACCCCTCTGCACGCCGGCGATCCCGCCAATGGGATGAAAATCGAGGCGGGATGGGACGCGGCGCGCGCGCTGTACATGCAGCACGGCTACCTCGATGTCGATCTGAAGCCGGTCGCGGAATTCGATGCCGCCGCCGCGAAAGTGAGCTATTCCGTTTCCGTCACCGAGGGACCGCAATATCATATGGGCAAGCTCGTCCTCAGCGGCCTTTCGATCGATGGAGAAAGCCGCGCCCGTGCCGCGTGGAAGATTCCGGCGGGCGCGGTGTTTGACAACAGCATGTACCAGGACTTTCTCGAGAATGGAATCAAGCAGGCGTTTGCCGGTTTTCCCTTTCACTACGAAAAAATCGGACGCTTCCTCCAGAAAAATCCCGCGAACGACACAGTCGATGTCCTGCTCGATTTTCAATGACACGCCAATCGATGCGCCGAATGCTTCGTAACCCTCGCGACGGGATGGCCGCTTGATGCGATCCGCCTTCCTGCTCGCGTTCCTCGCAGGCGCTCTCTTTTTTCCGAGTGCTGCGACGGCGCAGGAACCGAATGCCTCCGCGCCTTCCTCCAAAGCCGCCCAGGACGCTGAAGCAAAAAAGCAGGCGGAGGCCGAAGCCGAGTTGCAAAAGGCGCTCGCCGACGCGGGCGACGACAGCGCCGCGCTGGTGCGCGATCTGACGGCCTATCTCGCGCGTTTTCCGGATTCTCCGCGCCGCCCCAGCATCTACCGTGCGCTCGTCGAGGCCTGTCAGCAGATCCGCAACAACAATTGCGCCCTCGACTACGCCGAGCGATTCATCGCGCTTCGCCCCGACGATTCGCAGATGATGCTGCTCGCAACGAGCCTCCTGCAAAAAAAAGGAGACGATGCGAGCCTCGTGCGAGCCTCCGGATACGTGTCGCGCGTGCTGGATCGCGTCGAGAAGGCTTTACCCGAAGAGAAGCCCGCCAGCGAATCAGTCTCCGAATGGCAGGATGGCCACAGCCAGCTTCTCGCCGCTCTCTATTATGTTCGCGGCGAGATCGAAACTTCCCAGAAGAATTACGATGCGGCGACGAAAGATCTCGAGAAGAGCAATTCGTCGCGGCCAAACTCTCTGGCCGCGGAAAAACTCGGCGAAATCGCCGAGCTAAGAAACGATCCCACGGCGATCGATGAATATGCCCTCGCGTTTGCACTGCCAGAGGATGGTCCGGCCGGAAAGGTGGACCGCCGCGATTTGCGCTTCAAACTCGGCAACGTTTGGCGGCACGTTCACGGCAGCGATCAGGGCCTGGGCGACGCCATCCTCGCCGCTTACGATCGCGCCTATCCGGCGCAAGCCGACGCCGCCAAGGCCCCCGCGGCGCGAAACAAAGACGCCAAGGATGCGTTCGAGTTTGTGGTGCGGCGGATGGATGGCACGCCGCTTCCGCTCGCTTCGCTCAAGGGCAAAGTCGTCGTGCTGAGCTTTTGGGCCACGTGGTGCGAGCCTTGCCAGGAACTTGAGCCGCTCTTCAATCAGGTCGCTGGGAATTACGTCGGAAACAACGATGTCGCGTTCTTCGCCGCCAATACCGATGACGATCAAACGCAGGTCCCGCCGTTCGTCGCGAGCCAGAAATGGGACGTCCCGGTAATCTACGCCGACGGCCTCGACGATTTCATGAAGGTCGATAGCCTGCCGACGGTTTTGATTCTCGGCCGCAGCGGCAACATCGTGTACCGCGTCGGAGGCCTGCCGCCCGAAGGGTTCGCCGAATCCCTCACAGCGGCGATCCAGACCGCGCTTGGGACCACTCACGAGTAGCGTATTGTGTGTATAATTGCGAGAAGAAGTCCGGTCGGCGGCCCCGGCTAGGAGGCATCCGAGATGAAAGGCAGCCAGCTGTCTCGAAAGCACTACTTTCTGTCATTCGTCGGTGTTTTCATCTTTGTGGCATCCTTGGCCCTTCTCGCTTTATGCGTCGCTATCGACCTCCGCTACGGTTCGAGCATTGCGATAACCTGGGTCGTTATCGCAGTGGCGATATGGTGCGCGATGTTCATGCGGAAGCCCTCACGGCCGGCAAATTATCCGCGCATTGAACATCTTCGAATAGCCGGGAAGTACGCTCCTACGGGTGCCTCGAAAGTCGGTGTCTCTCCTCTGCATTTGCAGTAACGACTCGCGCGCAGGATCACCGGGTTGGCGATTTGACGCTGCTTGGTTGTGCGGCGTCGCGTGCGGCCAAGATCGTGTTGATGTGGATGCTCACCGTATCTTCGAGATTCCGCGCGTAGCCTCCCGCCAGCGTGATCGCCACCGGCGCGCCGTTGCGCCGCGCGTAGTCGAAAACGAGAGCATCGCGGCGCGCGAGGCCTTCCATCGTCAGCGAGAGCCCGCCCAATTGGTCCTCGCGATAAGGGTCGGCGCCGCCGACGTAAAAGAGAATCTGCGGCGAAAAATCGTGAAACGCCTGGTGCAGATGCTTTTCGAGAATCGCGAGATAGTCGGCATCGCCGATGCGGTCGGGCAAGTCGATATCGATGGTCGAGCGCGATTTCGGGAACGGATAGTTGTGTTCCTGATGGATCGAGAGCGTGAAGACGTCTCCATCGCCGCTGAAAATCTCCGCGGTGCCGTTGCCCTGGTGGACGTCCGTATCCACCACCATCGCCCGTTCAATCTTGCCGTCGAATTGAAGCCGCCGGATCGCGACGGCCACGTCGTGGATCACGCAGAATCCCTCGCCATGATCCGGGCAGGCGTGGTGAAAGCCTCCGCCCACGTTTGCGGCCCAGCCGTCTTCGAGCGCACGCTGCCCCGCAAGAATCGATCCCCCCGCCGCGAGCCAGCACGCCTCGACCAGTTTCTTCGAGTAGGGAACCTCCATCCGCTGAATCTCGGCGGGGCTGAGCGAGCCCGATTTCAGCTTGTAGACGTAGTCCTGTGAATGGACGCGGAGAATGTCCTCATCAGAGGCAAGTTTGGGCGCGAGGAAATCATCGGGCGAAGCGAGTTTCTCCGCGAGCAGCCGGTCGTGGATCAGCCGGAATTTCTGCGACGGGAACACATGCGTACCCAGATTCAGATCGTAGCGCTCGTCGTAGACCAATTTGAATGGCAGCACGATTCGGCCAGCCTATCGCGAACGCCCGCGGAAAACAATTCGCGCCGCGCTCCGGCGGTGGGTCAGTTTCCGGTTAGGGCGTTAATCAGGACTTGGGCATCCGACCGACGCCCTCGCAGAACCCCGTTTCTGGATAACTTCCGGTTTGCCGACCATCCGACCAGAAAGGCCGGTGGTGTCCTAATTTGAATGGCGCGCGGACCTGAGTCCTATTTTCCATGCGACACGAATATCGACAGCCCCAAGAGGAATGCGCCGACCACAAGGATGAGCGCCCCGGCCTGAGTGGTCTTTTCACTCCCCTCGGCACGGGACCATGTGGAAACGCCCACTAGGACGAGGCCGGCAAGAATCAGAACTGTTCCCATAATCGCCGGTAAATCGTTGATGCTCATTGCTTCGCCTCCCCGTCTGCCACTACCGCGACGTTTGCTCCATCAATTCCTCAAGCGTCCACAGCCTATCTGCATACGCATGGTCAGGTTCTGCCGTGCCCAGGTACCGGGATTCCTTTTCCCATTGTGAATGGGGGAATCTCCCCGAGGCTCGGATACTGAGCTATACGGGGAGACCAACGAAAAAGACTCATGGGGACCGCGTTCCCTGGCGCCGACCCGTCGATTTCGGGTCAACTCCCGGTTAGTCGCGTAATCGGAAACTGACCCACCACCCCGCCCCCAACAGGCCGATTTCGGCGTTGCCGCCTGCCGTCGCCATGTGCTAGGGTTTTTGCGATGCGGCGTGCGCATGCCATTCTCGTGATCCTCGCTCTGCTGGCGACCCCCATGGCGCTGCTGGCGCGTTCCGATTGCAACCAATCCGCGTGCGACTGCATGTGCACCCTCGTGAATAAGACTCTTCTCGCACACGGCCATCGCGCTCCGCTGCTGTGCGGCCAGGCTGGCAGCTCGATGCACCATTGCACGATGAATACGAAGCATCACCCGCCGGATTACGGCCTGAATACGCTGATGGCTCCCACAGCGCCGCTGCCGGTCGCGTCGCTCGCAGCGTCGCTTACAACCGCGCAAGTGTTCGCGCCGCCAATGCTATCCATGCCTTCCGATTTTCTCGCCGCTCCCTTCGAACCTCCGCGAAGCTAACTCCGTCTCCCGAAATAGACTCGCGTTCAGTTTTCGCGCGTGCGCGCCGAGACTGAACGTCTCTAAGTTCAAGCTGCGGGTGTCCGCTTGCGCCGCGCTCAATGCGCGGTGAGGCACGATTCCCGACGCGCTACGGGCAGTGTTCCACAACGGAACAGCTGCCACACAGACGGGAGCATTTCTATGCGGCGGGTGTGGATAGGACTAGGTGTCGCTACTCTCATGCTTGTGTCGCTCTCGGGGTTGCATGCGACGGTGTTTGGCACGGTTCGCGGAATCGTGCACGATCCTCAGCACCGGCCCATCGCCGGCGCTCACGTTACGCTGAAATCAGCCACTTCCTCTTGGTCCGAGGAAACGCAAACGAATTCCGAAGGCGAATTCACTTTCCCGGCCGTTGCTTTTGGCGACTATACGGTCTCCGCAAAGGCGCCCTCGTTTGCCGAATTGCAACAGAGCTTTACGCTGGCCTCGGATACTTCCGAGGTGCTTCACATGCAGCTTTCCATTGCGCCCGTCAGCCAGACGGCAGTGGTGACTTCCGAGGTCGGCACATCCGCGCAGGAGACGTTTACGCCGACCACGCTGGTCGATCGCGAGCAGATTGAGCGCACGCCCGGCGCCGATTTGACCAACAGCCTCGCGATGATCATCGATTTCACCCCCGCCGCCTACCTGACCCACGACATGCTTCACATGCGCGGGGGCCACCAGACTTCGTGGCTCATCGACGGCGTTCCCATTCCGGATACGAATATCGCGACGAGTCTCGCTCCCCACGTCGACCCGCAAGATATCGACTACGTTGAGGTTCTCCGCGGCAGCTACGATGCCCAATACGGCGATCGCACCTACGGGATGTTCAACATCCTCCCCAAGTCGGGCTTCGACATGAACAACGACGCCGAACTCACCACCACCGTCGGCAGCTTCTATCAGACGGACGATCAGCTCAGCCTCGGGGGCCATACCGAGCGGTTTGCCTACTACGCAAGTGTCGACGGGAACCGCAGCAACCTCGGGCTCGAAACCCCGATAGCCCAGGTCTATCACGACGCCGAGAACGGCTACGGCGGTTTCAGCTCGCTGATGTACAACCTCGATCAGAACGACCAACTGCGTTTCGATGGGCAATTGCGCCAGGATTACTATCAAATTCCCTACGATCCCGATCCGGACAGTTTCGACAACTCGCAATGGCCGACCAACGGCCTGCGCGACTACGAACGCGAGACGGACGGGTACGCACTCTTCTCCTGGGTGCACACGTTCAACCCGAACATGGTCCTCACCGTCTCGCCCTTCTACCATTACAACACCTCGGCCTATCACAGTCCGGTCACCGACACGCCCGTCGCTACAAACGCAATATTTTCCACGAACTACGGCGGCGGCCAGGCCGTTCTCTCCTTCCACGCCCCGAGAAATGACGCACAGGTGGGCGTTTATTCTTTTGCCGCGGGGCAGAACGAAAACTTCGGATTGATCTTCAACGACGGTAGTGGCAACGCTCCAATTCAAGAGACGGACAGTATCCCCGGCGACGACATCGCTCTTTTCGCCAGCGATAAATTCAGCGTCACTTCTTGGCTGACGCTGATCGGCGGCGTCCGCGCGACTCATTTTTCGGCAGGCGTCTCCGAGAACACCACGTACCCGCGCATCGGTGGCACCCTTCGCATTCCGCACGTGAACTGGGTGTTCCGCGCGTTCTGGGGCCAGTTCTATCAGCCGCCTCCACTCATCACGATCTCAGGGCCGCTGTTGAGCTATCTCATTACGCTCACGAACTCAGGCAATCTAACCACGTTCCAGCCCCTGCACGGCGAGCGCGATGAGGAACATCAGTTCGGCGTCACGATCCCGATTCGCGGCTGGGCGCTCGATATCGACAACTTCGAAACGCGAGGAGTGGATTTCCTCGATCATAACAATATCGGCGAATCGAGCATCTTCATTCCGGTGACGTTCTCTGAATCGCGCATTCGCGGCACCGAACTCACCATTCGCTCGCCCCGCATCTGGAATCGCGCGCAGGTGCACCTCGCTTACTCGAACCAGATCGCCCAGGCCCAGGGCGCCGAAACAGGCGGCCTGATCATCGGCTCGACGCCCCCGCCCGGGTGGGGCGCGCTCGATCACGATCAGCGCAACACGCTCAACGTCGGCTCGAATGTCACTTTGCCGTGGCAGGCGTACGCGGGCTTGAATATTTACTACGGCTCCGGATTCTCGAATGGCGAAGCGGGCATGGAAGGCTCACCGTATCAGGATCCGTATCTTCCGGGCCACGCGCAAGTGGATCTCTCGGTCGGCAAGGAATTCGGTGAGCGGTATTCGCTCTCCGTGACCGCGCTCAACATCGCAAACCGCCATTTGCTGATCGACAACAGCCTGACATTCGGCGGATTCCACTATGACAATCCCCGCGAAATCTACGGGGAATTCCGCTGGCGCTTTAATTACTGACTTCGATTTCCGATTTCGTGCGCGTAAAATACAGGGCTGGTCCAGAAAGGTGAATCCAAATATGCAACAAGGAAATCATGAAAGGCGGCTGGCGCACGCGGCACTCGCGCTCGCCGTTGTGTGTTTTGTTTTCGGTCTCGCAGCATGCAAGAAGCAGGAAGACGCCAACGTCAAGCGCTTCCATCTCGTCGGCAAAGTCGTGGCCGTCGACGCGAAGGGCAGTTCCGTCGTCGTCGATCATCAGGCCATTCCCGGCTTCATGGATGCGATGACCATGGCCTATCCCGTGCGCGACGTTCGCATTCTCCAGCCGCTCACCGTGGGCGACGAAATCACCGCCGATGTCGTGGTCGCGGCTGACGGCGCGTATCTCGAGAACATCGTGGTCACGAAAAAAGGCACGGGCGACAAAGGCGATGCGCCGAGCACCGAACACGAGCCCACGCCCGGCGAAAAAGTTCCCGATTTCGCGCTCACCAATCAGGATGGCAAGCGAATCCATCTGAGCTCTTTCGAGGGCCACGTCCTGCTCGTCACATTCGTCTACACGCGATGCCCGTTTCCCACGTTCTGCCCGCTCGTCTCGCGCAACTTCGCCGAGGTGTACGCGCAGACGCGCAAGAATCCCGCGCTCGCCTCGAAGGTCCGCCTGCTCACGATCAGCTTCGATCCCGCGCACGACACGCCGAAAGTCCTTCGTGCCTACGGCGGATCGTTCGAAGATGTCGCCGGTAAGATTCCGTTCGACCGCTGGGAATTCGCGGTGCCGCCTTCGCAGGCCGACCTGAAAAAAGTTGCCGACTATTTCGGCCTTTTCTTCACCGACAATGGCGGCCAGATCGTCCATTCGCTCAGCACGACCGTGATTTCGCCCGAGGGAACGGTCTACAAGTGGTACGAGGACAATCAGTGGACGCCCAAGGACCTCGTCGCCGACGCGAGCGCTGCGCTACAGGAAGGAAACAGCTCGACAGCTGTGGCGAAATCCGATCCGGCGAAAGACGGCCCGCGCGCAAACTGACGATCCGACGAGGATCGTCATCCCGAGCGGAGCAACGCGAGCGAGGGATCTCTCCTGGCTGTTTGCGTGTCGACGAGCGAGCGGCTAGTTTTCGCGTTCGAGGATGAAATCGGGGACCGCGCGCAGGGCGCGGCGATACTCGGTGTCGGGCAGCTCGTCGAGGCAGGCTTTCGCGCGGTTCACGTAGTCGCGCGCGAGATTCGAGGCGCGATCGAGAGCGCCGGTTTCGCGCACCAGCTTCGCAATCTGGTCGGGATGCACACTCAGGAATCCCCGCTCTTCGAGCACACGCGCAATCAGCTTCCGGCCTTCGGAAGCTGATCGCCCATTGCCATTGCCATCGGCCGCGCTCGCGCCATTTTGCAGCGCAAAAATCAGCGGCAGCGTCACTTTCCCTTCCTTCAAATCGCTCAGCACCGGCTTGCCCAGCTTTTCGAGTGACGCCGTGAAATCCAGCAAATCGTCCACCAGCTGAAACGCCAGCCCCGCATTGCGCCCATATTCGGCGAGCGCTTCTTCGATATGCTTGGGCTGCTTGCCCAGCACGGCGCCGAGCCGCGCGCAGCCGCTGAAGAGGCACGCCGTCTTGCGATAGGCGAGGTCGATCGCTTCCGCCTCGGTCAGATCGATGCGCCCCAGGCACGCGAGCTGCAGCAGTTCGCCCTCGACCATGTTTTGCGTGAGGTCGATCAGAATGTCGAGGACCGCGAAATTCCGCTCGCGGAGCGCCATCTCGAACGACTGCATGTAGAGCCAGTCGCCCGCGAGCACGCTCATGTGGTTGCCCCAGCGTGCGTTGGCGCTCGGGCGGCCGCGGCGCGTCTCCGCGCCGTCGATCACGTCGTCGTGGACCAGCGTCGCGCTGTGGATCATCTCGACCACCGCGCCGAGGTGGATCGCGCTCTCGCCGCGATAGCCCGCCGCCCCCGCGCTCAGCAGCAGCAGCGCCGGACGCAGCCGCTTGCCGCCGCCCTCGCGCAGGTAGCTCGAAATCTCCGCCACCGGCTGGATCGCGCCGCGGTTCTGCCCGGCGATCTCCTGCTCGACCAGCGCGAGGTCGTCTCGCACGAGATCGAATATGCCCTTGATGCCCTTGGCGATTTGGACAGCGAAAGCCATCCCTTGGTCTACCTCGCGCCCTCGTGGGGCTGGTTCTGAGAAGCTGGCGTACCGAGTCTGAAGAACCGCCGAAAGTTCGCCGCCGTGGTGGCCGCAACCTCTTCGGCCGCTAAGTTTCTCACATTCGCCAAGGCTTGCGCTACCTCTACCACAAAAGCGGGCTCGTTGCGCTTGCCGCGGCGCCCCTGCGGCGGGAGAAAGGGCGAATCGGTCTCGGTGAGCAGATTTTCGAGCGGCAGCTCGCGCGCCACGTCGCGCAACTGCTGCATTTTCGGGTAGGTGACGTTGCCCGCGAACGACACGAGGAAGCCCATGTCGAGCCCGCGGCGCGCCTCGGCCAGCGTCGCCGTGAAACAGTGGAAGATCCCGCCCAGCCCGCTCGGCCGCCAATCGCTTTCGAGGATTGCGAGGCAATCGTCCCACGCGTCGCGGCAATGGATCACGATCGGCAGCTTCGCGGCGCGTGCCTGCGCGAGCTGCCGCCGGAAGACGCGCTGCTGCACGTCGCGCGGCGCTTGCTCCTCGTCGTAGTGATAATCGAGCCCCATCTCGCCCCAGGCGATCACGCGAGGGTGCCGGGCGAGTTGGTCGAGCCGCGCGAAGTGCTCTTCGGTGGCGGCTTTTGCGTCGTATGGGTGGACGCCGATCGTCGCGTAGATCCAATCGTGCTGCTCGGCGAAGGGAATCGCGGCGTCGACGCGCTCGGCCGGGCTCGTCCCGCTGCCGATCGCCAGCAGCGCCTCGACGCCCGCCGCGCGAGCGCGCTCGAGCATCGCCGCGCGATCGCCGTCGAATTCCGCCCCTTCGAGGTGCGCGTGTGAGTCGATAATTTTCATGGCGCTCTTAAACTGTACCCGGTTTCGTTGCTGCTGCCACGCGGATTTGCGTCGAAAAAACTGCTCGCGGGAAGTGCCGCAGGCGTGTCGATTAGAAGTGGTCTCCGTCGTTTGTTTTCTGTGCGTTGCAGCGATTTCTAATCGCCAAATGTCGATTAGAAAACCGTGGTTACTGGGGGGGCCGGCGCGGGAAGGCCAACCCTTTCACCGCTGAGACGCAGAGGACGCTGAGAAAGCTTCACCGCGGGGAAGCGGGGTGGGCTGCATAGTCAAAGGATCGCGACTCGCGTTCGCTGTTGCCATCTCAAATTTTCAAAGAGCGTTCGGCCCTCGTCTAGAAGGCCGACGGCTTTCGCCACTCTACCACGCTGACAGATTGGAGCGAAGCATTCAAGCTGGCCGCGAGTACAGTTTTCGTACAGATGCGCGGACCCGTTCGTTTGCAGGGGGCCGAACGTCCGGGTGGAAGGGTGGAGTTTCAGCCCCGCCGAAAGAATGCCGCGCGAAGCGCGTCTGCGGGCCCGTGTAAGGCGTAATTGGAACGGGTCGCTTGCTTGCACTCCAGCCTATCGTGCGGTCCCTGGAGCACGCTCGGGCAAGCCCGAGCGGCAAACAGCGGCGGCAAGCCGCCGCACTCCATATGAACGGAGTCACCCGTGGAGTGCGGGAGCTTGCTACCGCCCTTTTGACGCGAGGCTTGCCTCGCGGGCCGTCAGCGCGGCGAAACTCGCGCCACTGCGCAGCACCGAGCACTCGGGTGGAAGGGCGGGGTTTTCAACCCCGCCAAAAGGATGTCGCGCGAAGCGCGTACCTTTGTGCTGCTGTTCTCGCAGCATGTAGTCGAGTTGATTCTTGGACCTTGGCTAGGCGCGCCCAACAATTCGCCTGCCTGAAGGCCGCCGCTACGAAAGCAAAAGCAGATCCTTCCCTCCGCGTTGCTCCGCTCAGGATGACCATCCTCGTCGGATGCTCACTTCACTTTGGCGCCAGGAGCGATGTCCTCGGCAAAGGTGCAGAGGACGGGCTTGCCGTCCGGGCCGACCGACGCCGCGAGCAGCATGCCGTTCGATTCGAGGCCACGCATCTTTCGCGGCGCAAGATTCGCGACGATCACCACTTTGCGCCCGACCAGCTCCTCGGGTGCGTACGCCAGCGCGATGCCCGCGAGCACCTGGCGGACTTCGTCGCCGATATCGACGAGCAGCTTTAGCAGCTTGTCCGCGCCCTGAATCCGCTCGGCCGATTTGATCACGCCGACGCGCAGCTCGACCTTGGCGAAGTCGTCGATGGTGATCTTTGGGGAAGTGGCTAGTGGCGAGTGGCTAGTGGCTGGTGCTGCAGGCGCGTTTTCTGCGCCTGTCCCGAGCGAAGTCGAGGGGCCCGGATTTCGTATCTCGTTTTCCATCGCTTCAATCCTCTCCGATACCTCTTTTTTGTCCGCTCGCGGAAACACCGCTTCCGGCTTCCTGATTTTCGTCCCCGGCTTCAATCCACCCCATTGCAATTTGTCGATTCGGAAGTCCGCGAGCTTTCCCGACTGGCCGAGCTGCTCCCAAATTCTCTGGGTCGCCTCCGGAAGCACATGATGAGCAAGCACTGCGATAAAACGAACGGCCTCCGCCGCCCGATAAAGGACGTGTTCGAGCAAAGCGCGCTTGCCAGTGTCCTTCGCCATTACCCACGGCTTGCAGAGCGTGAGGAACTGATCGGACATCGAGACAAGATTCCAAGTCTCTAGGAGACTCCCCGAAAAATCCATTTGTTCGATCGCGCGCATGACCCTGGCCGGACGTTCATTACAGGCTTCCTCCAGGGCGCGCGCAAGGCCCGCTTCCGGCACCTTGCTTTCCACCATGTGTTCAGCAGGGTCTCGCAACTCGTTACATTGACGCGGGACCTCACCGCCGCAGAATTCGTGAATCATCGTCAGAACACGGCTGGCAAGGTTGCCAAGGCCATTCGCCAGGTCGGCGTTGTAACGCGTGATCAGCGCTTCGCGGGAGAAATTGCCATCCTGGCCGAAGACCGTTTCGCGCAGGAGGTAGTAGCGCAGGGCGTCGTTGCCGACTTTCGCGCCGGTCAGCTCGTCGAACGCTTTTACGATCGGCTCAGGGTAGGCGACGTTGCCTTTCGACTTGCTCATCTTTTCCTGCTCGAAGAGGAGCCAGCCGTGCGCGAAGATTTTTTCCGGCAGCGGCAAATCCGCTGCTATTAGGAACGCGGGCCAGTAGACGGCGTGAAAGCGGATGATTTCCTTGCCGATCATGTGGAGATCGGCCGGCCAGAAGCGCTCGAACTTTTTCTGCTTTTCTTTGTCCTCGCTGGCGTAGCCGATTCCGGTCATGTAGCTGGTGAGCGCGTCGTACCAGACGTAAAAGACGTGCTCGGGATCGCCCGGCCACGGAATGCCCCATTTAATCGTCTTGCGGCTGATCGAAACGTCTTTCAGTCCTGCCTCAACGAAGCTTCTCACTTCGTTCATCCGGAAATCCGGCTGGACGAATTCGGGCTTGTCGCGATAGAGCTGCAGCAGCTTTTCCTGGTAGGCGGAAAGCCGGAAAAAGTAGTTCTCCTCGGAAATCAGCTCGGCGGGTCGCCCGCAGGTGGGGCAATTCACCGGCTCAGGCGTGTCGCTGACGTACGCGTTGTCGTAGATGCAGTAGCGGCCCTCGTATTTCGCTTTGTAGATCGAGCGCTTCTCGGGCGGCAAATTCTTGTCGCGTTCGAGGGTGCGGCGCACCAAAGTCTGCACGGCACGCTCGTGTTCGGGCGAAGTCGTGCGGATGAAATCGGTGGTTGTGATCCCGAGCAGCTCCCACAAATCGCGGAAAATCTTTTCGTTCTTGTCGACGAGCTGCTGCGGCGTGATCCCGGCCGCTTCGGCGGCGCGCTCGATATTGACGCCGTGCTCGTCCGTGCCGGTAAGATAGGCGACATCGTAGCCGCACATCCGCTTGTAGCGCGCGATCACGTCGCAGACGATCGTCGTATACGCCGAGCCGACGTGCGGCCGCGAATTCGCGTAGTAAATCGGCGTCGTCAGGTAGAACTTGGGCTTGCTGTTTGCGCCGTCAGGTTGATCCATGGAGTCTGTGCGAGCGACGTGAATCCGCTGCGGAACCGCCGAAAACGATACTATTCTGGCATGACGGGGCTGTCAAATGCACCGCTAGTGCAGAGGAACCGCAACTGCTCCGGAAGAACGGAAAACCGTCAATTCCTGCTGCTTGATGGTGTAGTCGGGCGGAACTTCGAACAGCGACGGGTCCGGCTCAGAACGATCGATCTTAGTGACGCGAGTAATGCTTTCTCCCGAGCGCGGATCGGAGCGCTTCGTTAGGATCCACAATTGCAATTCTTTCGAGAACCATCGATCCGTGACGACGACGATTGGCCGGTCGTTGCCTTCCTTGCCCGCTGGAATGGTCATTGTTTCTCTCTGGCCATCGACGACGAGTCCATCCATTTCGTCCGTTCCGAGGCTCTCGTAAGTGAGCTTGAATGCGTCCGGCCGGGGAGGAGGCGGCAGGCTTCTCGTCAGCGGTTTCTTGCCGGGCGCTGGAAGAGGAGGAAGGACGAACTCTGTCGCGGCATGGTTGCGCGGATCGAGAAAGTAATGCACGCGGGCGACGGGATCGGAGATCATTACAGTCAAGGGGGTTCCCCACTCGCCGCCGCCCGCAAACTGTGCCGCCATGTATCGCTCCGTTCGCGTCCTGCCCTGCGAATCGCGATATTCGCGCGACGAGGACACCTTACCTTCGATGTGGGTGCCATCGGCGAGCGTCTGCGAATCCGTGGTTTCTGTATCGGCGGAATACGGTTCGCCGACAATGGGACCGGGCGCTGGCCCTAGAATTCCGGACCGCATATTGGCGCGGTCGAAGACGAATCCGGAGGTCGTCGACGAATCCTGGCCCCACGAAGCGTATCCGCACAAAAGCGCCACCCCGCAGGCGATAAGGGCCTTCGAGCAGGTATTCATGGCATCCTCCATCCGCGACTCACCGCGAGATCGAGTATTGATGGATCGCTATTGTACTCTTTGATTCAACTTTAGCGAACGGGTTGCCCGCTCGCGTGGCCGCTGCCCAGCCCATTTTTGGATGTTGTGCGGGCCTTTCCGTATAATCATGGATTCCCTCAGGCACAAGGAGACTCGTGTACAAGACGATCGACGAACGGATTCGCAAGGCGCTGCGGCACCACATTCACGAGCGGTACAAGACGGACGTGCCGGTAGTGACGGAGCGGCCGCCGAAGCTCGCCATGGGCGAAGTGGCGTCGCCGGTGTGCTTCGAGCTTGCGAAGCGGCTGAAGAAGCCGCCGCGCGCGCTGGCGCAGGAGATCGCGAATTCGCTGAAGCCGATTCTGGGCGTCGCGCGCGTCGAGGTTGCGGGCGGCGGATACCTGAACGCGTTTCTCGACCGCGCGGAATTCTTTCGCGCAGCGTGCAGCGAATCGTTGAAGGAAACGCCTGCGCCGAAGGCGGATGCACCGAAAGTCTTGGTCGAGCATACGAGCGTGAATCCGAACAAGGCCGCGCACATCGGTCACCTGCGCAACGCCGTGCTCGGCGACACGTTTTGCAGGCTGCTGCGCTACGCGGGCAAGCGCGTCGAGGTGCAGAACTACATCGACAATACGGGCGTGCAAGTCGCGGATGTCGTTCTCGGATTCACGCACCTCGAGCCGCGAACGCCGGGCGAGGTGCGCGCGCTCGCGGACCAGCCGAAATTCGATTACCTCTGCTGGGATTTGTATACGCGCGTGACGCTATGGCTCGCGGAAGACAAATCGCGGCTCGAACTTCGCGCGCAGACGCTGAAAGAAATCGAAGAGGGGCACGGCGAGGCGGCGAGGATGGCCGAGGTTCTGTCGACGGCGATCGTTCACTGCCATTTGCGGACGCTCGACCGGCTGGGCATCGATTACGATTTGCTATCGCGCGAGAGCGAAATTCTGCACCTGAAATTCTGGGATGCGGCGTTTGAGATGCTGAAGCAGCGCGGCGCGATCCAGTATGCCACTTCGGGCCCGACTGCGGGGTGCTGGGTGATGCCGTCAGGGGAAGAAACCGCGCCTGGCGACATCGGTGCCGCCGCAGAGGGAGCACAGAATGAAGAGCCTCCGGATTTCCCGGAAGGGAAGATCATTGTGCGTTCAAACGGCACGGTGACTTACGTGGGCAAAGACATCGCCTACCACCTCTGGAAATTCGGATTGCTCGGGCGCGACTTTTACTATCGCCGCTTCCACAAGCATCCCGACGGGCACGAGGCGTGGACGACGGCCAGCGAAGATGGCGAAGCGGGCGCGCCGGAATTCGGCCACGCGAAGGAGGTTTTTAATGTGATCGACTCGCGGCAGGCGTATCCGCAGCAAGTGGTGGTCGCGGGACTGCGCGCGCTGGGATACGCGAACGAAGCCGATCATCTGAAGCATTTTTCATACAACGTGGTCGCGCTCACGCCGCGCTGCGCGCTCGAAATGGGCTACGAGATTCCGCCCGAGGATGCGAAGCGCCCGTACATCGAGGTGAGCGGGCGCAAAGGGCAGGGCGTGAAGGCCGACGATCTGATCGACCAGCTGCTCGAAAGTACGCGGCAGGAAGTCGCGTCGCGGCATCCCGAGCTGGCGGGAACTTATGAGGGCAATCAGATCGCGAATGCGGTGGCGATCGGCGCGCTGCGTTATTTTTTGCTGCGATTCACGCGCTCGACGGTGATCGCATTTGATTTCAAGGACGCGCTCAGCTTCGAGGGCGAGACGGGACCATACGTGCAGTACGCTGCGGTGCGCATCAACGGGATCGGACGAAAATGGTCTGAGCTGAGCGAGGAGATGCGTCAAATCGATATTCGCAACTACGTCCGCATGGAGCACAAGGAACTCGACGTCTCGCAGTTCCTTGGCGCCCCGTCGGGTGACGATCTATGGGACCTGACGCTGCTGGCGGGCTCGCTAGACGCCCGGGTGGGCGCCGCGGTCGACGCGCAGGAGCCGGCGTTTCTCACGCGCTACGCTTTTGAGCTCGCGCAAGCGTTCAACGTCTTCTACCACAAACACCAAATACTCTCGGAGCAAGATCCCGAGAAGAAATCTTTTCTTCTCCGGCTGACCGGTCTGGTACACCAACAGCTCGTGGCCGCTCTCGAGCTGCTCGGCATTACCGCGCCCGAAATGATGTGACGCTAGCGCCAGCTACCGTTAATGACGGGATGTCGTCAGCGCAAGGAAAGCGAAGGTCGTAAGAGCTCTGGCAGGATTTCCGGTGCCCGCTCCCGCTTATGGCCCGTTAAGGCGCCAAGTCCGGCTTTTTTTGGCTTTTTAAGCCTGTGTAAGCTCCCGACGAGTATATGAAAAGTATATGCGTCGGAGCAGAAAAAAACCGGCAAATCGCCGCTATTGCTTCAGCGCGAAATCGACGATGGAGCGGATCGCGATACCGGTGGGGCCTTTGGCGAGCCACGGGCGGCCGTCGTCCGCCCAGCATGTCGATGCGATATCGAGATGAATCCACGGCGTGTCGTCCACGAACTCCTTGATGAACCACGCGCCCGTGATCGCGCCGCCGCCCTTGCCGCTGCCGGTGTTGCGAATGTCCGCGATGTTGCTCTTGATCATTTCCTCGTACTCTTCGTCCATCGGCATCGGCCACATTTTTTCGCCCGCGGCCTTCGCGCTTTCGAGGAAGCGGTCGAGATACTCGCGCGGTGTGCCGAAGGCGCCGACGTGGACGTTCGAAAGCGCGACTTCGATTGCGCCGGTGAGCGTGGCGGCGTCGATCAAATGCGTGCAGCCGAGTTGCCGCGCGTAGTAGACGGCATCGGCGAGGATGAGGCGTCCCTCGGCGTCGGTGTTGATCACCTCGATGGTTTTGCCGGACATCGCGGTCTGCACGTCGCCGGGTTTTTGGGCGCGGCCGCCGGGCATGTTTTCGGTGGCGGGAATCACGGCGATCACTGAAATTGCGGGCTTCAATTTCGCGAGCGCGCGCATCGCGCCGAGCATGGTGGCGCCGCCGCCCATGTCGTATTTCATCTTTTCCATATTGTTGGCCGGCTTGATCGAGATGCCGCCCGTATCGAAGGTGACGGCCTTGCCGATCAGGCCCAGCACGGGAGCGCCTTGCCGCGGGCGTTCGGGCGTGTAGCGCACGACGATCACGCGCGGCGGCTCGTTGCTGCCCTGCGCGACACCGATGAGCGCGCCCATTTTGAGCTCGGCGATTTTTCTCTCGTCGAGGATTTCGATGGCCAGGCCAGTTTCCTTGGCCATGGCTTCGGCGCGCGCGGCGAGCATGCGCGGCGTGAGCTTATTCGAAGGCTCGTTGATCAGGTCGCGCGCGAAATTCTGCGATTCGGCGAGGGCGCGGCCATTTTCGATGGCGGCCTGGAGGTCGGCGCCGAGGCCGCCGTCGAAACCGCAAAGCGAAACGGATTCGATCTCGCGATTCTTGCGGTCGGTGCGGTATTTGTCCGATTCGAAATCGGCGACGATCAGCCCTTCGACCACCGCCTGCGCAGCAGCGGGTCCGCGCTCGCCTTGGCGCGTGAGAAACGCGAGCTTTTTTACGCCGCGCGTTTTGAGGTGGCGCACGGCGGTACCGGCGATGTTGCGGAGATCGGAGACCGCGAACTTTTCAGGCTTGCCGGCGCCCACGAGGAGCAATTTCTTCGCCGTCAGCCCCTGAGGAAAATGGAGCAGCGTGAGCTCGAGCGACTTGCCGGTCAGCTCGCCGCTCGATGCGAGCGAGGCGAGTTGGCCATTGAGCGCGCGGTCGATTTCGCCGAGGACTCCGTCGAATTTGTCGTCCTTATCGAAGACGTAGGTGACGAGGGCGTCAGTTTGTACGGCAAAGTACGGCTGGGACTCGATTCGGATCTCCATGGCTTCCTTTCACCTCATCGCCGGCGGGAGCGGTAGATTGCTTCGTCGGCCTCGCGTTTCGCTTCCTTGCGTCTCTCGGATTCGCGGCGGTCGTGGAATTTCTTGCCTCTGGCCACCGCCAGTTCGCATTTTGCAATGCCATCGCGGAAGTAAATCTTGAGCGGGACGATGGTCATGCCCTTCTGCTGGGTCTGCACGATCAAGCGCTCGATCTCGCGGCGATTGAGCAGCAGCTTGCGTCTGCGCAGCGGGTCGTGATTGCGAAATCCGCCGGGCTGATACTCCGGGACATGAAAGTTTACCAGCCAAGGTTCTCCGGCGCGAATCTCGGCATAAGCTTCGCGAAGGGTTCCTTTGCCTTCGCGGAGGGCTTTCACCTCGGTGCCGACCAGAACCAGACCGGCTTCGAGTTTATCGAGCAGATCGTAGTTATAAGAGGCCGACCGATTCTGGGCGACGATCTGGAGGCCCTCCCGGCTCTGCTTTTTCTCCGTGGATTTCACTGTTTTGCCATGATAGCCGCGGGTCGCGGGCACCCGCAAGTTATACTGAGTGGTGGATTTCCGGGTTGTTGTTAACGGACTTTCACGGCGTTGTAACAGATGCAGGTCCCGCAACCCCTATATTAACCAAGATGATCGGCAACGGGGAGGATTCCTTGCCGCATCAAAACGCGGGTGCTAGACTTCACAAGGCTCGGGTGACCCCGGAGGTTCTTGTTGCGCCGTCCAACGTGCGTGGCCGTCTTGGCGTTCGCCATCCTTCTCGCAGGCTGCCCCAAGGGGAATCAGGATTACGACGCCGGCCGAAAGGCTGAGGCGATTCAGGACTACGATAGCGCTCTGGTTCACTACGAGCAGGCGCTGAGGGCGGATCCCACCAACGCCGAGTACAAGCTTCGCGAAGCCAACGTACGATTCCATGACGGCCAATACCATCTTGAGCAGGGCGAAAAGGCGCTAAAGCAGGGCCAGCTGCAACTGGCTCTCGGGGAGTTTCAGAAGGCGCAGGCGGTCGATCCCTCCAACGCAGCCGCCGACCAGGAAGTGAAGCGGACGATGGATCTATTGGCCGCGAAGACTGCGGAGGAGACTCCGAAAATAAATCCGAATCCCCCGGATGACAGCGACCTGCTGGCGGCCCCGCCGGAACTCAAGCCTCTTTCGCGCGAACCCATCAACCTGAAAATGACGAACGACTCGCGCACCGTATTCGAGACGATCGCGAAACTGGCGGGCCTGAGCGTGATCTTCGACCCGGATTTCACGTCGCGCCGCATTTCCGTGGACCTGCCGAACATCACTCTGGAAGAGGCGCTGGATGCTGTGTCATTTGAAAGCAAGGCTTTCTGGCAGCCGATGACGAGCAACGTGATTCTTATCGCGCCGGATAACCCGCAGAAGCGGCGGGACATTGAGGATGAAGAGGTTAAAACCTTTTATCTCTCGAACACGCTGACGCCGCAGGACCTGACGGAGGTGGTGAGCAGCCTGCGCCAGCTTCTGGATTTGCGGCGCATCAGCCAGATGAACTCGCAGAACGCGATCGTGGTCCGCGACACGCCCGATAAGATCAAGCTGGCCGCAAAAATCATCGACGATATCGACAAGGCGAGGCCGGAGGTTCTGATTCACGTGCAGGTGCTGACAGCCAGCATCAACCGGCTGCGCGACTTGGGACTCCTTCCCGGGCAGAGCATCACGCTGGCGTTTAACCCGACCTGCGCGAACCAACCGAGCAGCAGCACTAGCAGCTGCGGTAGCACCACTACCAGTTCCACGACGCCCGCGCAGCTGGCGCTCAATAACATCAAGAACCTCTCCACGGCGGACTATAGCTTGACGCTGCCTGGGGCGACGGCCAACGCGATTCTCACCGACAACCAGACGAGGATCATTCAGGATCCCGAACTGCGCATGAGCGACGGCCAGAAGACGACGCTAAAGGTCGGCGAGCGCGTGCCCATCGCCACGGGAAGTTTTCAGGCCGGAGTGGGAGTGGGGGCGGCGGGCGGCGCGGGCGTGGTCAATCCTCTGGTGAACACGCAGTTTACATACATCGACGTCGGCGTGAACATCGAGGTGACGCCCCACGTGCATCCGGATGGCGACGTGAGCATTCACGGGTCGGTTACGGTATCGGAAATCGACGGCACGAGCAGCATCGGCGGAATCAACCAGCCCATCATCGGCCAGCGCAACATCGAGAACGACGTCCGGTTGAAAAACGGCGAATCGAGCATGCTGGCGGGGCTTATCCAGCGCACGGATACGAAAAACATCAACGGCATCCCGGGCCTGGCCCAGCTTCCCATGCTGCGCTATTTGTTCTCGGACAACAGCACGAGTGTCGCGGAAAGCGAAGTGCTGATCATTATGACTCCGCACGTGATTCGCTTCCCGTCGATTTCGGCGGAGAATCTGCGGACGCTGGCGGCTGGGACGGATTCGAACGCGCGGGTCTATCCCGATAGCGAGTTCACGCAGGCACCGGCAGGCACGAGCGTGGCCTCGCCCTTGCCTTCGACTTCGCAAGCGACGCCGCAGCCCGGAGCAGCGGCAGCGAGTCAGCTTCAGTTCGAGCCATCGGACGTCACGCTGCAGGTGGGCCAGCGCACGACTTTGGGGCTGGCCGTTTCGAACGTCAACGACCTGTATTCGATCCCGCTGCTGATTCATTTCGACCCGGCGGTTGTGCAGGTGGAGGAAGTTCGCGATGGAGGATTCCTCTCGGGCGGCAAGCAGGAGATCGCGATCGTGCAGCGGATCGACCAGCAGCAAGGCCAGGTGATCGTATCGGCCACACGCCAGCCGAATACGCCGGGCGTGAACGGGTCGGGCACGCTGCTCGGGCTTGTGGTCAGGGCGGTGGCGCCGGGCAAAACCGCACTCCAAATCCTTCAGGTGAATGCGCGCAATTCGCATCAGCAAACCATACCGATGGTTTCCGGCGAGGCGACCATCGAGGTGCCGTAGAAAGAACGAAGATGGCCAAGATTCATCGCAGGGCAAAACATTCGTGGATGGCGCAGCAACACGCGAACGATGCCGGAATGACGCTGCTCGAGTTGATCATTTCGTGCTCAATCCTCGTGATCCTGGCGACGGTGGCGCTGCCGCTGGAGCGCGTGAGAGTGATCAGCGCGAAAGAGGAAGTGCTGCACTACGACCTGCGCGAAATGCGCGACGCGATCGATCGTTATCACGACGACGCCGAAAAAGGGAAATTTCAGGTGCAGGCAGGCACCGAGAACTATCCGCCCGATCTGGAAACGCTCAAGGACGGCGTGCAAATGAGCGCTCAAGGAACGGGGATTTTGGGCGGGGCTTTGGGCGGGACTGCGACCAGCGACCAAAGCGGGACGAGCCAAAGGGTCCGGTACCTGCGGGAGATCCCGGTCGATCCCATGACCGGAAACACGGACTGGGGACTGCGTTCCGTGCAGGACGATGCGGATTCGACATCGTGGGGCGGGCAGGACGTTTTCGATGTTTACAGCAAATCGCAAGGGACGGCGCTCGACGGAACGAAATATTCTGACTGGTAGAAGCATGGGAGCACTCGGCCACGCATCATGAGAATCCGGGATATGCGCGAAGACAAGACGAATCGAGGAATTGGGAAGGAGCGCGGCTTCACGCTTCTCGAGGCGATGATCGTATGCGTGATTATCGCGATTCTAGCCACTCTTGCCGTCGGCGGCTACCGGCAGACGGTGATTCACGCGCGGGAGGCGGCGCTCCACAGCGACCTCGACGTGATGCGCCGGGCAATTCAGGAATACATCCACGATAAAAACGCCGCGCCGGGATCGCTGCAGGATCTCGTCGACAACAGATACATTGGTTCGATCCAGGATGATCCGATCACCGGTCAGAACGACTGGGTGACCGACGAGTGCGACGCGTATTTTGATTCCGACCAGACCTCAATGAACGGGATTTGCGACGTGCACTCCGGCTCGCAGGACGTTTCTCCGTTCGAGAACAAACCCTACAGTCAGTTCTGAGAAGTTTGCGGCGGGTGGGCGGCGAAGTACTGGCCCAGGTTCGTCGTGAACTGATTCATGCCTGCGAGAACATCGCGATCCATGGCCTCCACGACATTGGCAACTGTTTTGCCTTGCACAGGCTCATCGTGCGAGTACTTGTCGCTCCAGATCGTTTCGCCGGACTTGGAATCGAACAGATCGATTTCCATCGAGAAGCGAGCGACCATGCTGGGCCTGTCGACGCCGTAGAGGGAAAAGAGCTGGCCGCGTAGGATGTAGTCGCCGCGGGCGCTGCCTGCGATCGGGGTGACCGAGCGATATTGTGCTGTGGCTCGCAACGAGGAAACCAGCAGCTGTTGCAGCATTTCCGGCGGCAGTTCCGCCCATCGGTGGTATTCATAAGCGCCCAACTGAACGTCGCCGCTGCCGTAGACGATGCGCGAATCGCGGTAGAGTTCGGGCGCGGTGATGCGGCCGACGATGAGGTTCACCGGGTAGGGAGCAGGCTGGGCGGCCGGCGCCGGGGGATTGACGTCCAGCACGTAATACTTGTAGGGGCGCGACGCGCCGCACGCCGCGGAAAATCCCGCCAGTAAAATCACAAGCGCAACCTGCCAGATGCGTTGCTTCGACACTCTCGCTCCTTCTCGCACTATTTTGGAGGCGGCTCGCCGGGCTCGTGCGGCTTTGGTGTGGACGCACGGATCAAAGTATAGGGCCGCGTCTTGATCGTATTGGTGAACTCGGTCATGTTTTCGGTGATGCGGCGCAAGTTTTCGATAATCTCGTCAAGATTATCCGCGTTGGCATCCACGGTGCGGTCGAGCTGATCCGTGAGCGATTGCGCCGAAACGAGAGTCTTGCGGAGAGTCTCGAGCGACGCGTGAAGATCGGGGCGATCCTCCGCGAGGGCGGCATCGAGATTCTTGATCGCATCGTTGGCCTGCGCCGAGGTCTTGCGGAAGTCGTCGATCAGCGGGCCCAGCTTGGCGCTGGCATCATTCATGTGATCGAGGGTCGAATGAATGGCCGGGCGATCTTCCTTGAGCATTCCATTCAGGTTGGCCAGGCTTCCCGAGATATCGGCGCGATTCTGCGCGTCGAGAAGATCGTTCACGCGGTCGAGCGTTTCCTTAAGGGCGACGACACGCTCATTCAGATTGTCGATGAGCTCGTTGGCTTTCGGTCCAAGGGCGACGATGGTGTCCTTGATTTGATCGAGGCTCGCATAGTCTTTCGCTTGCAGAGTTGAGCCGCTCGGGGCACGCGGGGCCGCGGGAGTTCCGGGCTCGATCTCGAGAAAATTGTCGCCGAGCGGGCTATTGCTGGTGATCGCGGCCTTGCTGTCGGTTTTCACGGGAACGGATGGATGGACCGCGAAGTCAACCTCCATGCGCGTGGGATCCTGCGGGTCGCTCTGGACTTTCGTGATGCGGCCGACCGGGGGGCCGCCTGCGTAATGAACTTCGAAGCCGGGCTCGAGGCCGCCCGCATTCTTGAAATAGGCGCGGAAGGGAACGTCGCCGCCGGTCAGCCAGCCGGACAGCAGAAGTACGACCGTGATCAGCAAGCCCGAAGCCACCAACACGAAGAGGCCGACGAGAGCCGACTCTCGTTTTGCGTCCATTCGTTTCCTCGATTAGCGCTACTTCAAGCGTGCCTGGCGGCCGCCCACAGGGCGGCGAGTATATCACGAGTCCTTCGAATGGCCAGCCCTAGCGCCGGTCCGGAGGGGTCTCGCCCGTCAGCATCTGGAGGTAGTCGATCTCCTCCGAGATTTCAGGTTCCGGCACGCGATCCAGAAATTGCCGGACGCGCGGATGATTGCTCGCGCGCAGTTCCGCCATGGTTCCGTTCGCCACGATCACGCCCTTGTCGATCAAAATCATGCGGTCGGCGATCAGGAAGGCGCTGGCGAGCTCGTGCGTGACGACGATGATCGTCATCCGAAAAGCTTTTTTCAACTTGAGGATCAGCTCGTCGATGCCCGCGGCGATGATCGGGTCGAGGCCGGCCGAGGGCTCGTCGAAAAAGAGGATTTCCGGGTCCATGGCTAGCGCGCGGGCGATGGCGGCGCGCTTGCGCATGCCGCCGCTCAGCTGAGCGGGCATGTAATTATCGAAGCCCGTGAGGCCAACCTGATCGAGCTTGAGCCGGACGACAATTTCGATGGTCGATTCATCGAGCTCGGTGTGCTCGCGGAGGGGAAGCGCGACGTTTTCGCCGACGGTCATCGAGCCGAAGAGCGCGCCCTGCTGAAACGACATTCCCATTTTCTTGAGAATTTCCTCGCGCTCGGGCTCGGAGATCGTGGCGTAGTTCTTTCCGCGGATTTTTATTTCGCCGCCGCTGGGGCGCTCGAGGCCGACGAGCGTGCGCAAGAGCGTGCTCTTGCCGGAGCCGGAGCCACCGAGAATGACGAACGTCTCGCCGGCGGGAATCTTAAAGCTGATGCCGTGCAGGACTTCGCGAGTGCCGTATTGCACGCGAAGATCGCGAACGGAGATCGCGCATTCCGAAGGAGTGTCCGGAGCGTCGTGTTTGGGGATGAGGTTCGTTGCCATTCGCTCTAGCGTGGCGCCGTGAAATAAAAAATGCCGGTAAATATAAGATCGACCACTACCACAAGGAATATCGATTTTACTACGGCCGCTGTGGTCGAGCGGCCCACCTGCTCGGAACCCAGGCCGGTCAGAAAACCTTCGTGGCATCCCACCGCCGTAATCACGATAGCAAACATGACGCTCTTGATCAGGCCGGTCATGATGTCGCGCTGAATGAGCGCGTCGAGGGTCGCCTGAAGGTAGGTGTGGAGAGTGAAGCCGGCGGCGCCTATTCCGAAAAAAGCGCCGCCGAGCACGCCCATGAAATCGGCCCAGGTGGTGAGGCAGGGCATCATCAGGATCATGGCAAGGAATTTTGGGGCGACGAGAAAATGCACGGGATCGAGCGCCATCGTTTCGAGCGCGTCGATTTCCTCGTTCACCTTCATGGTGCCGATCTCGGCGGCGAACGCGGAACCGGAGCGCCCGATGACAACGATGGCCGTCATCAGCGGGCCAAGCTCGCGCGTCATCGTGACCGCGACGGCATTCGCGACCATGTTCAGGGCGCCGAACTTGCGCAGCTCGTACGCGCCCTCCAGGGCGAGAATTGTGCCGACGAAAAAGGAAATGAGGGAAACGATGGGAAGGGCTTCGACTCCGACGGCCATCGCCTGATGAATGGCCCGCCCGAGCCTGATTTTCCCGCCGCGGAAGGGTTCGATGAAAACCGCGCGAGCCGCGCCGCCGGTGAGCTGCGCCAGGCCGCCGACGTAGGCCAAGCCATTGATCGTCGCTTCGCCGATCGTTTCGGTTAGTGGCATATCGAGGGCATCTTCGAATAGTAGGGTGCTGAGATCCGGCAGGTTCCGGCCGGGATCAAGCCTACGACGCCGAGGCCGCCGCGCGGCCGAGCACGGCCTCTTCTTCGGTGTTGTAAACTTCAAACACCTTGATGAGGCGCGTGAGCTCTAGCACTTCGCGTGCGGTCCGGCTCAAGCCAAAGAGGGCGAATCCGCTCTTCATCTCGCGCGACATCTTCAGGCCTTCGACGAGCGAGGCGACGCCGGCGCTGTCGATATACTTCACCGAGCTGAGATTCATCACGACCCTGCTCGCACGCTTTTCCCTCAGGAGATCGAGCAACACTCTGCGGACTTCCGGCGTGTTGTGAAGCGTGATGTCGCCCACCACATCGACAATGGTAGTGCTGTTGATCTGTCTGATGGAAATAGCCATGTACACGACCCCTCTCTAGCGTGCGAAGAGTTTTGCCAGAGATTCCCATTAGATGCAATCACTTTTCCAAAGCCGCAGCGATTGCTCGTTTTTGGTGCAACGAATGGTTGCTGAAGGCGCGGAGAGAACGTTTGCGAAGCCGGACCGGACCTGAGGGGCGTGATAGGCCAAGGCCAATCGATGCAGGGAGATACGGTTCTCTTTCGCTCTCGCTAGCCCTGGTCGTCAGCAGCGAGTTCGCGTTTCACCGGAGGAACGAGAATTTCGCTCGAACGATCCCTCTCGGGTTAGGCGAGCTTCCGCCAACGGGAAGCGCCGATATCGGACTTCGTTGCGCTCAAAACGGAACTTTTATGCATGGCTTGCCGGTGCCGCCTCGGTTGCGCATAGTGTCTCTGCCTGTAGGCCTGCTAGAATTCCGACGCCGGAAGGACAGCAATATCGGATCGTCACGGCCGCTCGGGAGGGAACCGCCCTTGGTCGAGAAAGCCCATATCGATGAAACCCGAGATGGCCTAGATAGTGCGGATCCTCGTTCGCGGTTTTCCTTGCCAAGCGCCGCCGGCAAGGAACGAACGCACACGCACACGATCCGGCTGAAACTGCGCGACATGAACCAACTCTTCAATTCAATGGATCCTTCGCCGTTCATCGAAAGGGATCTCGACGATGACGCGGAAGAGTTCATCGTAAGCTGGGCCCAGGAATGTCCTTCGAATGCGTCCATCCGCTTGCGTATCTATTTGGATCAGTGGCCGGCCGAGGATCCCAAGGAGCTGATCAAGACCGCGGTCCACAATCACTTTTCGCATCGTGTCCAGATCGCCCGCCTGGAGTTCAAGCGGCTCCTCGAACAAGGGCGTACGAGTCTCTTCATCGGCCTGTTGTTCCTGGCCGCATGTCTAATTCTTACGAATCTACTTTTGGGGCGCGCTACGGGCACGTGGGCTGCCGTCGCGCGGGAGAGCCTCACGATTGCCGGATGGGTGGCGATGTGGCGACCGATGCAGATTTATCTTTACGATTGGTGGCCCTTGCTGCGGCGAATCCGGATCTATACGAAGCTGAGTCACATGCCGGTGGAAGTCTTGCAGAAAGGCAAGGCGTGAGCCTTCGCCGCGCGCTTCAGACGAGCAGAGGTAACAATCCGAGGAGCGCGAGGATCGCGAGAAGCGCGAGCGCTTGCATGCCGGTGCGGCGGTCTCCGAAACCGTAGGCATAGACGCCCTTGATGAGGTTGTTGCTTGCGGCAGCGATGACGATCGCTCCTCCGGCGAGGGCCACGGGCGTCAGCGTCGCGTTCGAAGCCGCCAGGCTCAGGATGAAAGGATCTACATCCGTCACTCCCATCACGCCAGCCACCGCGAAAAGGCCGCCGCGACCTAAATGCAGCAGTGCAACATGGGTGATGAACAGCATTGCCACGAACAGCGCAGCGAACAAGAACGCCGCGCTCAGCTCGAGCGGATTTTTCGGCTGCAGCGCTTGCTCGGTTTTTGCGTCGCCCTGATCCGGCATGCGCGTCCACAGCCAGCCGCCTAGAAGAGCTGCGGCGGCAAGCAGCAGAAACGGCAATCCAAGCCTGTGAAGAAGTTCGCGATTGAAAATGGCGAGAAGCGCCAGAAAGCGCAAATACATGACTCCGGAGGCGACGAGGATCGAGCCGGAGTACAGATGCGGGCGCGACTGCTCGCGGGCACGCTTGGCGAGCACAACTGTGGTGAGCGTGGAGGAATAGGCGCCGCCGAGCAAAGCCGCCAGCAGAACGCCGCCACGTCCTTTCGTCCAGAGCTGCAAGAGGTAGCTGCCGTAGGAAATGGCGCTGACCACAACAACGACCAGCCACACTTTGAAAGGATTGAAGCCAAAGGTGCCGAACGTCTGATTCGGCACGATGGGCAGGATTACGGCGGCGAGCAGCAGAAACTTCGCGAAGGTAAGGATCTCGTCGCCCGGCATCCGCTTGGCGAGACTCTCGAGCCACGTCTTCAGCTCAAGCAGCGCGACGGCGAGCACCGTGAGGGTGACGGCGATCCAATATTCCTCGCGCGAAACAAGCGCTCCGATCACGTAGGTCATCAAGCCGGAAAGCTCGGTCGTCATTCCGGCCAGCGCCACACCCTCGAGCTTGTGCCGGTAGGATAGCCAGAGAAACGCTCCCACGACGGCAAAGCCCACGGAAGGCAGCGCAAGATTTCCGCCCGAAAATACGCAGAGCGCGTAGCCAAGGAGGCCCAGCAGCGGAAACGTGCGGACTCCGCCGAAGCGGTACTGCTCCGATGTGACTTTCTGCTCCTCGCGCTCGAGGCCGATCAGAAAGGAGAGGAACAGTACGAGGACGATCTGTGCGCCGTCCTTGGGGACGAATTGGAGCAGTGTATTTCCCATAGCGTTGCCCGCAAAGCGCCGCGATTTTCTCTCTTCTTTACCGTCGAAACAATGGCCGCCGTTCAGGCTCCGGTTTGCGCGGAGGCCGTATCGAGACGGAGCATTCTAGCCTCTTTTCGCCAGCGTTCCGGAATCTCTTTCACGCAAAATCGCGGGCAGCCCACTGTGCTACAGTTGGCGCGTGCGTCCTGAGATCGAACAAGCCATCCGATTGATCCAGCAGAAGGACCCTGCATCTCTGGAAGAGGCGCTGGCGCTGCTCCAGAAGACGGTGTTTTCTTTCAGCATGAAAGTGTGCGGGCAACGGCAGGACGCCGAAGATACCATGCAGGAAGTTCTCGTGAAATCGGTTCCCAACCTGCCGAAGTTCGACAGCCCCAGGGCCCTGATGGTTTGGCTCTACAAAGTGGCCAAGAGCCGCTGCCTGATGAGCCGCCGGAAAAGCAAATTTGCGCCGAAAGAGGCCCTCTCGCTGGAAGAGCTGATGCCCGATCGCCGGGAATTGCAGAAGCTCTCGGGCAATCCCGATGGCACGCCGGAAAGTTCGCTGCTTCGTCGGGAGAGCGCCAAACGCCTCCGGGAAGTGGTGCAGAAATTGCCGCCCGAATACCGGCTCATTCTCGTGCTGCACGACATGGAGGAGCTTTCCGACACGGACATCGCCGAAATCACGGGCCTGCGCCCGGGGACGATCCGCGTGCGGCTGCACCGCGCGCGGCTTTTTGTGCGAAAGGAATTAGCCAAGGAGAATCAGCATCGCATGAGCCGCGAATCGGCGAATGCGCGGCGTAGTGCTCATGTCTCCGCGCAGCCGCGGCCGGGACGCTGCAAGGAAATGTTCGCCCAGCTCTCGAACTACCTCGATGATGCGCTGGACGATTCTCTTTGCGAAGAGTTGGAGAAGCACATGAACGGCTGCGAGCCGTGCCAGGCGTTTCTCTCGAGCCTGGAGAGGGCGATCCGGCAATGCCGAATGGCTCCAAACGAGTCGCCCGATCCGCGCGTTGCCGCCAGGCTCAGGCGCGAATTGATGGCGGAGTATCAGGGAGTGATGAGCAAGATTGTCCGGCACGATGCAAGCGAAGTCGCTCGCAGCTAGTCCACCTATAATTCCCCGCATTTCGCTGTAACAAAATCCCCAACCTTGCATTTATCCGTGTGGCTCCGAGCGACCGGAGCCCATGGGAGGAGCACATGATTACCGCTAAGGTTCTGCTTACTCAACCACTTAAGGCCGAGCGGCAGTTTGCCGCGACGACCGGTAGCGAACACCATCTCCTGCTGGACGACGCGGCCGGAGGAACCGGACCTAAGCCCGTTGAGCTGGTTGCCGTGGCGCTTGCCGGCTGCACGGCGTTCGACGTGATCACAATTCTTCGGCAGAAATACCACCAGCGCGTGACGGGATACGAAGTGCGCGTCGAGGCGGATCAAGCGGAGCGCCCGCCGCAAGTGTTCACGGCTGTTCGCATCCATCACGTGGTCACCGGGTTCGGAATCGATTCCGCCGCGATCGAGGCGGCTATCCAGCTCTCCGAGGAGAAATATTGTTCGGTGGGCGCGATGGTGAAACAGACGGCTACCTTGCACACGACGTACGAGATCGTCGAAGAGAAACCGGCCTGGGCGGAATTGGCCACCGCCTAACTGCCATGACGGAGATCTCGGCGTGAGACGTGTGCGGGCCATAAGTGAGCTACATCACAGGCTATCGGTCAGGCGGAATGGGGCGATACACGTGTTAGGAAAGCCATCTTCGGCGAAAGGTGCTGATGCAATGGACCTCGATCGGGTCTTCCAATTCGTCCTCTCGGCTGGGCGGGCGCTGCTGCTGACCCTGTGTCTCTCCTTTCCAGCTATCGCACAACAAGCGCAAGCGCCATCTCCTCTCACGCTGCAACAGGCTGTCAGTGTCGCGCTGGAGAAAAACCCGGAGCGGAAAGCGGCGCTCGCCGATACCAAAGCCGCTTCGGCGGACGTGGGCGTTGCGCGATCCGCGCTGCTGCCACATGTCATGTTCTCGGAGACGGCCACGCGTGGCAACGATCCCGTCTACGTATTTGGCAGCAAATTGCGGCAGCAGCGGTTCACGTCGGCGGACTTCGCATTGAACGTCCTCAATACGCCGACGCCCTACGGCAACTTCGGGACGCGCTTCGGCGGAACGTGGAATCTCTTTGATTCCTTCGGCAGCTGGCACGCGGTGAGCCGCGCGGACGACGTGAAGGCGGCCGCCGGGCACCAACTGGAGCGCGCCGATCAGGAAGTGATCTTCCGCGTGGTGGACGCCTACTACGGTGCGTTGCTCGCGAAAAAGCAGCTGGACGTTGCGGAGCAGAGCATGAAGACGGCGCAGTCGATCCTCGAGCGGGCGAAGAACCGCTTCGATAGCGGCATCGTGGTGGAATCCGATTACCTGAGCGCGCAGGTGCGGGTGGCGACACGCAAGCAGCAACTCATTCGCGCGCAGAACGATCTGGCGCTGACGCGGGCTCAGCTGAGCACGGCGATGGGCGTCTCCGCGGACGATGAATTCGATCCCGTGGAAGCGCTCGCCGAGAAAGCTTTGCCGCCAATTTCGCTCGACGAGCTGGAGAAGCAAGCCATCAAGGATCGCCCCGATCTGAATCGCATTCGCTCGGAGGAAGCGGCGCAACAGCAGAGCGTGTCGATGGCGAAATCAGCATTCGGCCCGCGGGTCAACGCATACGCGGGCTGGGAAGCGGACAATCCGACCTTGCTTGCCGGCGGCGGCGGGAACAACTGGCTCGCCGGAATCGAAGTTCAGTTCGATCTTTTTCAGGGCGGAGCGAAGCGGGCCGAACTTTCTCACGAGCGCGCAATGGAAGAGAAAGTTTCAGCCGTGAAAGAAATGGCCACTGACGCCATCCAGCTCGAAGTCCGCCGCGCCTACTACGACCTGGATGCCGCGCGACAACAGGTGGACGTGGCTCGCGCAACGATCGCGGAGGCGCAAGACAGCCTGCGCATCAATCAGGACCGATACGATTCGGGGCTTTCGACGATTACCGATCTGCTCGCCGCGGAAGAAGCCGCGCGAAGCAGCCAGACTGATTATTGGCAGGCCGTCTATCGCTACCATGCCAGCTACGCAAACCTCGAATTGGCCAGTGGAACATTGAGTCCCCAATCTCCCGTGGTGACGCCATGAACCGCAAAAGGAATGAAGTCGCGATCACATTCTTATCGCTATGGGTTGCTGCGCTCGGTGCAATGCTTTCGGGTTGCGGGAACGAGCGCCCGGTAGCAAACGCCGCGCCGGAAACAGTCAGCGGCGTTTCGGTGATTGTCGCGCAAAAGACGGCGGTGCCTGACTGGCTGGAGGCCATTGGAACTGTGCAGGCCGCACAAACCAGCCAAATCTCGAGCCAGATGACAGGAAACATCCTCGAGATCCGCGTGCACGAGGGCGACCGCGTGCAGAGTGGGCAAGTGCTCGCGGTGATCGACGATGCGCAATCCCGCGCGGCAGTCGACCAGGCCGCAGCAGCGCTGACCGCGGCGGAAAAGGAAGTCTCCGCCGCCGATTCCGATTTTGCGCTCGGTGAATCGACGCTGAAACGCTACCAGCAGCTTTACGAGAAGAAATCGGTGAGCCCGCAGGAATTCGACGAGGTCAACGCCAAGTACCAATCGGCGGGAGCGCAGCGCGATATGGCGCGAGCCAGGCAGGCGCAAGCGGTTGCGGCATTGGCACAGGCTCGGACTTCGCTCGGCTACACGCGCGTCCGAGCGCCGTTTGCCGGCGTGGTGACTGCAAAGATGGCTGATGCGGGGACGCTCGCCTCGCCCGGCATGCCCATTTTCACGGTGGAAGATGCGCGCGCGTACCGGCTTGAAACGGGCATCGACGAAAGCGACATGCATCTTGTCCATCTCGGGGAAGCCGCTCCCGTGGCGATTGATGCGCTCGGCAATGCGCAGCTTTCCGGCAAGGTCGCAGAAATCGTTCCAGCGGCCGACCCTGCAAGCCGCAGTTTTCTTGTGAAAATCAGTTTGCCCGGCGATGCGCGACTCCGTTCCGGGCTATTCGGGCGGGCCCATTTCGCGCGCGGCCAACGGGCGGCGCTGCTGATCCCGCGAACGTCGGTTGTGGAGCGCGGGCAGCTCGAGGGAGTGTACGTGCTCGACGCTAGCCGGATTGCGGAGTTGCGTTATGTGACGCTCGGCGCGAGCACCGCCGACAAGGTGGAAGTCCTCTCGGGACTGCAAGACGGGGACAAGCTCGTGGCGGCGCCGGGGGAACGTGAATTAGGCGGCAAGCGAATCGCAACTCAGCCATGAACGATACACCGGCTAAATCGGGCAATCCCACGCATGCCCTGGGTCTGGCGGGGCGAATCGCACACATTTTCATCCGGTCGAAGCTGACGCCTCTGCTGATTGTAGCCGCTCTACTGCTTGGCGCATTCAGCATCGGGCAAACGCCGCGCGAAGAGGAGCCGCAAATTGCGGTCCCGATGCTGGATGTTTTCGTTCAGATGCCGGGCGCGTCGGCCGAGGAGGTGACGCAGCGCGCCAGCGTCCCGATGGAAAAGCTGCTGCGCGAGATACCGGGCGTCGAGTACGTCTACTCGGTCAGCCATCCCGGGCTGAGCATGGTCACCGTGCGCTTCTATGTGGGCACAAACGAAGAGGACGCGATCGTCAAGACTTATAACAAGCTCTATTCGAACTTCGACCGGATTCCGCAGGGAGTTTCGCAACCGATCATCAAGGTGCGATCGATCGACGACGTGCCGATTCTCGCGCTCACGCTCTGGGGCAAGAATTACGATGCCTACCAACTACGGCTCATCGCAGCCGAACTCGAGGATTCGCTGAAGCAGCTAGACGACGTCTCCGAAACCGCGATCATCGGCGGGCAGCCGCGCGAGGTGCGCGTCGTGCTGGATACCCAGCGGCTCGCGGCTTACGGCCTGACGCCGGGCGCCGTTGTGGCGCAACTCGGTGGCGCGGACACGCGCGCGCAAGCGGGGGATTTTGCGCGCGACAACCAGGAGTTCCAGGTCGAAGCTGGTAATTTCTTCACGCGCGCCGACCAACTGCAACAAGTGGTCGTCGGCGTTCACGCGGGGCGGCCAGTGTACCTGCGGGATGTGGCCGAAAAAATCGAGGATGGCCCCGCTGAGCCGCACGATTACGTGATGTTCGCCAAGGCGAAGGGAACATCCGGCAGCAGCGCGAATCCCGAATATCCCGCCGTAACGATTACGCTCGCGAAGCGGAAGGGCGCGAACGCCACGCTGATCGCCGAGAACGTGTTGCGCAAGGTCGATTCGCTTCGCGGCAATATGCTGCCGGCCGATTTGAACGTCACCGTGACGCGCAATTACGGCGAGACAGCCAGGGACAAATCGAACGAGTTGCTCGAGCACCTCCTCATCGCCACGCTTTCGGTCACTTTGTTGATCGCGCTGGCGCTGGGCTGGCGCGAATCGGGCGTGGTGCTGCTGGCGATTCCGGTGACGCTGGCGCTGACTCTTGCGATTTTCTACATCTACGGCTACACGTTGAACCGCGTCACGCTCTTCGCGCTGATTTTTTCCATCGGCATTTTGGTCGACGATGCCATCGTCGTGGTCGAAAACATCGTTCGCCATTTTCGCTTGCCGGACAACCGCGGGCGCTCGCTCGCGGACGTCGCGGTCGAGGCGGTCGACGAAGTCGGCAACCCGACAATCCTTGCGACGTTCGCGGTGATCGCCGCCATCCTGCCGATGGCTTTCGTGCGCGGCTTGATGGGGCCGTACATGCGCCCGATTCCGGTCGGGGCGTCTTCCGCGATGATGTTCTCGCTGCTTGTTGCCTTTGTCGTGTCGCCGTGGGCTGCGCTGCGCCTGCTGCGCCATTACGCCAATCGCCCGGAATCTACGGATGAGGCCGAAGGCTGGACCACGCGGCTCTATCGCCGGTTGATGGTTCCGCTGATCCAGAAACCGTCGCGGCGATGGATCTTCTTCGGCGGCGTGGTGGTGCTGCTGGCCGCGGCGATCGCTTTCATTCCGCTCAGGTGGGTGCAGGTGAAAATGCTGCCCTTCGACAACAAGAGCGAATTTCAGGTGATTATCGACATGCCCGATGGAACACCGCTCGAACAGACCGCGCGCGTGGCGCAAGCTTTGGGAAGTTATCTGGGGCAGCAGCCGGAAGTCATCAATTACCAGATCTACGCAGGAACATCGGGACCCTACAATTTCAACGGCCTCGTCCGCCACTATTTCTTGCGCAACCAGCCCAATCAGGCCGACATTCAAGTCAATCTTCTGTCTCGCCACGATCGCAAAGCCCAAAGCCACGACATCGCGCGCAGGTTACGGCCGGAGCTGGACAAAATTGCCGCTCCCTTCGGCGCACGCATCAAGGTCGCCGAAGTTCCGCCGGGGCCGCCGGTGCTCGAAACATTGGTCGCCGAAGTGTACGGGCCTGATTACAAGGGACAGACGCAGCTCGCCGCGAAAATCAAGAAGATCTTCCAGGAAACTCCCGGCGTGGTGGACGTGGACTGGTACGTCGAGGATCCGCAGAAGAAATACGAGATGAAGGTGGACCTTGATAAGGCCGCGCTGCAGGGAGTTTCCGCGGCGGAAGTGACACGCACCGTGCAGATCGGCTTGAGTGGGGCTTCCGCTGGGCTCCTGCACGATCCCGCATCGCGCGAGGATATCCCCATCGAAGTGCGCCTGTCGCGCGCGGACCGTTCCGGAATCGAAGACCTCGAAAATCTGAAGCTGCCCGACGCCGCAGGCGGGCAAGTCTCCCTTCGCGAAGTCACCGATGTCACGGAAACAACGATCGATCAGAGCATCTATCACAAGAATCTGCGCCCGGTAGTCTACGTCACGGGCGACGTCGCGGGGACGATCGAGAGCCCGGTCTACGCCATTCTCAAGATGAAAGGCGCGATCGACAAAATCCAGCTGCCCGATGGTTATCACGTGCAGCAGGATTTCGGCACGACCTTGCCCGAAAACACGGATCGTTACTCGATGAAGTGGGACGGCGAATGGCACATCACTGTCGAGGTGTTTCGCGATCTCGGCCTCGCTTTCGCCGCCGTGCTGGTGCTGATTTACGTGCTGGTGGTGGGCTGGTTCAAATCATTCAAGACGCCGCTCGTGATTATGGCGCCGATTCCGCTGACGCTCGTCGGCATTTTGCCGGCCCACGCATTGATGGGCGCATTCTTCACGGCAACTTCGATGATCGGCTTTATCGCCGGCGCGGGAATCATCGTTCGCAATTCGATCATCCTCGTGGATTTCATCGAACTGCGCCGCGAGCACGGAATGGCGCTCGAAGATGCCGTAGTTGATGCAGGCGCCGTGCGTTTCCGCCCCATGCTGCTGACGGCGGCGGCTGTTGTCGTGGGCGCGAGCGTGATTCTCTTCGATCCGATTTTCCAGGGGCTCGCGATTTCGCTGATGGCGGGAGAAGTCGCTTCCACGGTGCTATCTCGAATGACCGTTCCGGTGCTGTATTACCTCAGCCAGCGCGGCGCCGCGAGAAATCTGCCGCCCGCGCACGAAACTCTTTTCCCCGAGGCAGATTGAAAGGAGGCTGTACCATGAACGTTGAACGATTAATCCGGATGATTGCGGGTGCCTTCGTCCTGCTCTCGCTTGCATTGGGATTCTGGGTGAGCCCGTATTGGTTTCTGTTCACGGCTTTTGTGGGCCTGAACCTGTTCCAGTCGGCTTTCACCAACTGGTGCCCCATGATGACGATCCTTCGCAAAGCGGGCGTGAAGGCATAAGATTTAAAGATGTCCACGGCTAAGGGCGGCGCACACGAGATCCTGCAGACGGACGAAGCCTACGCAGATTTCATCGCGCGATACCCGGGCTACGCCAGGACGTCCGCTGTCGATCGATTGCGCGCGGCCGAGTATCGCAGACTCGATGAACGCCGCCAGATCTACCTCGATTACACCGGCGCGTGCCTTTACGCCGAATCGCAGCTCGCCGAGCATCTCGAACTGCTGCGCTCCGGCGTTTTCGGCAATCCTCATTCCGCCAACCCGACGTCCGCAGCGATGACCGAGCATGTCGAGCGCACGCGCCGGTCCGTGCTGAACTATTTCAATGCGCCTGCCGCAGATTACATTCTCGTCTTCACGCAAAACGCCTCCGCGGCGCTCAAGCTGGTCGGCGAATCGTACCCATTCGCGCCGAGCGGCCGCTACTTGCTCACCTTTGACAATCACAACTCCGTGAATGGAATCCGCGAATTCGCGCGGGCCAAGGGCGCGAGCGTGGCCTACGCGCCGCTGCTGACGCCGGGTTTGCAGCTCGATACGGAGCGGCTCGATGCGTTGCTGTCGGAGGCCGATCCCGGCCGCGACAATCTGTTCGCGTATCCCGCGCAATCGAATTTTTCCGGCGTCAAGCACCCGCTCGATCTCGTCACTAAAGCGCACGCGAAAGGCTGGGATGTGCTGCTCGATGCGGCAGCGTTCGTGCCGACAAACCGGCTCGACATGACCGCGATCGAGCCGGACTTCGTCAGCGTCTCGTTCTACAAAATGTTCGGCTACCCGGCAGGCGTGGGCGCGCTGCTCATCCGCCGTTCGGCGCTGGCTAAGCTGAAGCGCCCGTGGTTCGCCGGCGGGACCATCAACTTCGCATCGGTGCAAGGTGAGGCGCACGTGCTCTCGCCAAACGAAGCTGCCTTTGAGGATGGCACGCTCAACTATCTTTCCATCCCCGCCGTTGAAATCGGTCTGCGCCACATTCAAGCGATCGGGCTCGAAGTGATCGCCGAACGCGTGCGCTACCTCACGGGTTGGCTGCTGGATGAATTCCTCGCGCTGCGGCACAGCAATGGACGGGCGATGGTCCGCATCTACGGCCCGGCGACCACCGAGAACCGCGGCGGCACTGTCACCTTCAACCTTTACGATCCACAAGGACATCTGCTTGATTACCGCCGCATCGAAGAGTTGGCCGGCGCGGAAGGCATTTCGCTGCGCACCGGATGCTTCTGCAATCCCGGCGCGGGAGAAATGGCCGAAGGACTGACCGAAGAAGACATGGAAGCCGGGCGCGCGCTAGGAACCGACGCCAATCTCTTGAGCTTCGCGCGCTTGATGCGCGACCAGCGCCACAAAAGCGCCGGATCGATTCGCGCATCGATCGGTCTCGTCTCGAATTTCGCCGACGTCTGGCGCTTCCTGCGCTTCATCGCCGGGTTCCGCGATCAAACGCGGCTGACGATCGGAGAAGTCACCTTCGACATCGAATCCTGCCGCATCATTCGCGACGGAAGCTAGCTCCGCCGCGCAATCGAGATTTTTGCCGAAGCAGCCTGCCTCCAGGCCCGCCTGCGCTTTCCGCTCGGACGTCGAAACATGATGGAAGGGAATTGAATCTTGCTGAAGCTCATCTATACTCTCGGCCGAGGAACGCCAATGAAGAAAGAGAGATCCATTCTTAGCGGCGGGAAGAAAAATTCGCCAAAAGCTTCAGGGGGGGGAAGTCGATCGAGCGCAGAGCTTTCATAAAGGGCGCGGCTGTTCTCACAGGCATCTCGGCGGCTCCGGCACTGCTTCCCGCGAGCGCCGCGCGTGCCGCAGTCGAGCCCGCTGCATCCATGGCGGGCCACTGCAACACCACCATCGTCGCGTCGAACGAAAATGCGATCGTCGAGACGACGGCCGGAAAAGTTCGTGGCTTCACCCGCAACGGCATCGACACGTTTCTAGGCATTCCCTACGTGGGCTCGACGGCCGGCAAGGCCCGCTATCAGCCTCCCGCAAAACCTGCTGCGTGGACCGGCTTGAGCAGTTCGATGCAATACGGCTTCGTCTCGCCGCAAGAGCCGCGCGCCGGCTGGGCGAATGATGAAGGAGCGTGGGTGTTCGATTAGGACGACGGGCGTCCCGGCGAGGATTGCCTGCGCGTCAACATCTGGACGCCCGGAGTGAACGACAACAAGAAGCGTCCCGTGATGGTGTGGCTGCATGGCGGCGGCTTTTCCGCCGGCTCGGGCCAGGAGCTGAAATCGTATTACGGCGAAAATCTCAGCCGCCGCGGGGATGTGGTCGTCGTTTCGCTCAACCACCGGCTGGGCGTGCTCGGCTATCTGAACCTCGCCGAAATCGGCGGCGCCGCGTACGCCGACTCGGCGAATCTCGGCATGCTCGATATCGTTGCCGCGCTCGAATGGGTGCGCGACAACATCGCGAATTTCGGTGGCGATCCCGGCAACGTGATGATCTTCGGGCAATCCGGCGGCGGCGGGAAGGTAAATACGCTGATGGCCATGCCCGCAGCGAAGGGGCTGTTCCATCGCGCGGCGGTCGAGAGCGGCTCGCTGTTGAATGCGTCGACGCCGGAAGATTCCGCCAAGCTCGGCGCGGCCGTGATGCAGCAGCTCGGCCTGAGCGCGTCGCAGATCGATCGGATTCACGACGTGCCCGTCGAGCGACTCATCGACGCGGGCATCGCCGCGGTGAAAAGCCTCACGCAGCCATCCCGACCCGGCGGCGCGTTTCGCCTGCCGCGCATCGGCTGGCAGCCGGTGGTCGACGGCCGCAACCTGCCTACGCAGCCATGCGATCCCGTCGCGCCGCAGATGTCGGCTCACATCCCGTTGATCGTGGGGACGGTCCTCAATGAATTTTCGAACGCGCTCTTCGATCCGTTGCTCTCCACGCTGACGCTGGAGCAGCTGAAGACGCGAGTCGGGGCCTCTTACGGCGATCGGGCCGATCGCATCATCGAGGTGTTTCGCGCGGCGCATCCGAAAGATATGCCGGGTGAAATCATGTCGCGCATTTCGGCGGCGCCCGTGCGGCAGAGCGCGATTACGCAGGCCGAGCGGCAATCGGCGCTCGGCGGGGCGCCCGTTTTCAATTACTGGTTCTGCTGGCAGACGCCGGTCCTCGATCGCAGGCCCGGCGCGTTTCATTGCTCGGAGCTTTCGTTTGTCTTCGACAATACGGATCGCTGCGCGCCGATGACCGGCGGGGGACCCGGTCCGCGCGCGCTCGCGGCAAAGGTGAGCGAAGCGTGGATCCATCTCGCCCGTCAGGGTGATCCAAATCATCCGGGCCTCCCCAAATGGCGCGCTTTCACGGCCGGCGATAAGGCCGTGATGATCTTCAACGATGAGTGCGAGGCGAAGAACGATCCGGATCGCGAGGAACGCGAGGCTCTTGGCATTACCAAGGCGACGTAGTCTTCGCCGTCATCCAAGCGGTGCCCCGGCTTTCTCGGCGCCGCCGCGGAATTTCCGTAGCGGAGGGTTTATGGATCGCAAGCTGAATCGGTGGGCGACGATTGCCGCGCGAGGCGTGTCGTTTGTATTCGCGGTCTTACTCGCAGCGATCGCGGCGCAGAGCCACGCGGTCCCGCCCATCGGTTCGCCTTCCTCGGCAGCTATCGAGCAACGCGTGGAGAGCATTCTCCGCCGCATGAGCCTGGAAGAGAAAATTGATTTCATCGGCGGCGTGAACGGTTTTTTTATTCGGGCGATGCCGGATCTGGGCGTGCCGGCGCTGAAAATGGCGGACGGTCCGATGGGCGTGCGGAATTATGGGCCTGCGACGGCGATGCCGGGCGGCATCAACCTCGCCGCCACGTGGGACGCGAATCTGGCGGAAAAAGTCGGCGAGCAGATCGGGCGCGACGCGCGCGCCAAGGGCGTGAATTTCCTGCTCGGGCCCGGCGTGAATCTCTACCGTGCGCCGTTGAACGGGCGCAACTTCGAGTATTTCGGTGAGGATCCCTACCTCGCATCTCGAATCGCCGTCGGCTATATCGACGGAGTGCAGAGCGAAGGCGTGAGCGCCACGATCAAGCATTTCATGGGCAACAACTCCGAATACGATCGCCACAACGTCGACGACATCATCGACGAGCGCACCATGCGCGAGATCTATCTCCCCGTGTTTGAGGCTGCGGTGAAGGAAGCCCACGTGGGCGCTGTGATGGACTCGTACAATCTGGTCAACGGTTCGCACATGACTCAGAACGCGCGCCTCGATTCCGAAATTCTGAAAAAGGAGTGGGGCTTTCCCGGAGTGCTGATGTCCGACTGGTTTGCCACCTATGACGGCGTTGCCGCGGCGAATGCGGGCCTCGATCTGGAAATGCCTTTTGGCGCGTTCATGAACCGCGCCAAGCTTCTGCCGGCCGTGCAAGATGGACGCGTGCCGGTGGCGGTCATCGATGACAAAGTTCGCCGCATCCTGCGCGTGGCGATCCGATTTGGATGGCTCGATCGGGACCAAACCGATCTCTCGATCCCGCGCTACAACCTAAAGGGTCGCGAGGTGGCGCTCCAGGCCGCGCGCGAAGGCATGGTGCTGCTGAAAAACGATGCGCATCTTCTCCCGCTCGATAAGCACGCGATCCGGTCCATCGCCGTGATCGGTCCGGATGCCTATCCGGCAGTTCCCGTAGGAGGAGGCAGCGCGGGCGTGCGCCCCTTCGCCGCGGTCAGTTTCCTCGAGGGCATTGCGAACGAACTCGGCGCGTCCATTCCCACTTACTACGATCGCGGCATTCCTCAGTTGAGCGAATTGGCGGAGCGCACGGCGTTTTCAACGGCGGAGTCGGGCGGCGCGCCCGGCTTGGCGGCGGAATATTTCACCGGCGCGAATTTAGAGGGCAATCCAATGATGCGCCGAACCGACCAGCACATCGATTTCGGCGCGGTCGCCGGCGCCGACCTTGGCGCCCCTACGCCTACCTATCCTGCCGATTCCGGCTCCGCGCGTTGGACGGGCTACTATCTCGCGTCAAAAAGTGCTCTCTGCGACGTTTTCGTGCAATCCACTGGCGAAGCGGGCGGCTATTATCGCGTCTATCTCGACGACAAGCTGATTCTCGACGATTGGACCGGGGCTCGTGCCCTGGTTGGCTACGCTACCGTTTCGCTCGCCGCGGGCCCGCACAAGGTGGTCGTCGAGCACCATGGCAGGCCGGGTTTCCTCGGCGGCGGATTCCGTTTCGGCATCGTGCCGCAGGATAGGTACGTCGATTCCTCAGCCGAGAAGATCGCCGCCTCTGCCGACGCCGTAGTGCTGGCGGTCGGCTTCGATCCCTCGAGTGAAAGCGAGGGCGCCGATCGGACTTTTGGCCTGCCGCCGGGGCAGGATGAACTGATCGAAAAAATAAGCGGCGTCAATAAGCACGTGATCGTGGTCGTCACTTCAGGCGGCGCTGTCGATATGAGCCGCTGGTTGGACCGTGTTCCCGCCATCGTCGAAGCGTGGTATTCAGGCCAGGAAGGAGGCACGGCGCTGGCACAGATTCTCTGTGGCGACGTCAGCCCGTCGGGCCGCTTGCCCGTAACTTTCGAGCGGCGCTGGGAAGATAATCCCGTGCACGATAGTTATTACCCTGAGCCGGGCACCCGTCAAGTTGTCTACAAGGAAGGCGTGTTCGTTGGCTACCGTGGTTACGAGCGCAGCGGCGTTCGGCCACTTTTCTCTTTTGGCTACGGCCTCTCTTACTCGACTTTTCGATACGCGAATCTGGCGATCCGCCGCGTGAACAGCAGCCCGGGCCGTCCCTCGGCACCGCAATACGAAGTCTCCTGGGACGTGACGAACACCGGAAGCCGAGAAGCAGCGGATGTTTCCCAGGTTTACGTGGGCGAAGATCATCCGGTTGTCCCGCGCCCGGCCCGCGAACTAAAGGGATTTGCCCGAGTCGATTTGCGCCCTGGGCAAACGCTCAGAGTGAAAGTGACGCTCAACTGGCGAGCCTTTTCCTACTACGACGCGGCTGCGCATGGCTGGCGCGTCGACTCCGGAGCGTACACGGTCTCGGTCGGAAGCTCGGTCGATCAGATTGTCCTGAAGAGTTCACTCCCAATCAGATAATTCAGGCGAATACTTGCGATATGAGGGGCCGCGCCTGATGGTGGGAGCGCCTGTCTTTGCGCATGAAGTCATTCTGCAGAAAACATTGCAAATGCGGGACGCAAAATGCTTTAGAATCCGAGAATCGGTGCGCCCGTAGCTCAGTTGGAAAGAGCGTCTGCCTTCTAAGCAGAGGGTCGGGGGTTCGAGTCCCTCCGGGCGCGCCACTTCCAACGCTTGCCCTCCATTGAATTGGAAAAGCCGATTCGGCTCGTTCCAATTGGAATATTGGCTTGTTTTCGGCTTTTTGCGTTGATACATTTGCCGAACTATGAAGCTGCGCTCAGGCGTTTACGTCGTGCCGACGGACCGCTGGTACATCGAGCGGACCGTCTGGCTGATCGCCGGGATCGTCCTGCTCGCAAGCACAACGATGGCCTTAGTGGTGAATCGGGTTTGGATCCTGGGAGTCATCGCGACGGGACTCGTTTCGATCAATGTGGCTTTTACGGGGTTTTGCCCGGTGGGCAACGTGCTGCGGCTGCTTGGTTTCACGTCGATGCTCGGCTCCGAGCGGACCACGCGCTGGTATCGCATGAAGACGGACAAGTGGTATCTCGAGCGGCGCATCTACCTTTTCGTTGGCATCAACATCTCCATCGCGTCGCTGATCGTGCTTTTTTTCAGCAAATGGGCGACGCTGTTCACGGGCTTCGTGGGTGGCGCCATGGTGTGGTTCGCCGCGACGGGGTTTTGCGTGATGGCTAACGGGCTTTACTGGCTGGGCGCCGAGCCACGGCTGAACCCGGAAGCGCTGCCTTCGGCGCGCTGCGCGGAGTGCCCGAAGTCCGGCGAGTGTCTTGGTGGCCATCCAATCCTGGCGCCCGTTGGGAGCACCGGTCTCACGGAGCAGCCGGTCCCGCTTTCGGTTGAGCGCCCATATTCAATGCCGCCCGTTCACGTACGCCAGAATTAAAGTCCTCCTCCTGTCCAGGTCCATCACTGCCGCCCCCGAGATAGAGAGGCTTTTGCGACGCCCCATTCTGGGACAGAAGGTTTGAATCGTTTCTCCGTCGAAGCGCAAGACTCGGAAAATCTTATGCTGCGAGCTTGTGACTTGTGTCACAGACAAGAGTGACCTCACGTGATACTCGTGCGTGTTCTATGGAATGCGAAGTGTTCAGAACAATGCGCAGTGCTGAGAGCCGTTGGCATTTTATGTCGTTCGCGCATACCGAATCTCCTGGCGAACTGCCCCGTCGCAAGGAGTCTATACGGCAAACGTCTTTTCATAAGTCGACCAACGTCAATTCCGCCCGATCTCCTCTGAAAAATCCCAGCAGCCTTTTGTTTTGGGGAGGCAAACGATGAAATCAAGCAAACATGCGCTGCCAGCAGCGTTGCAGGCGCGCGGCGTATCCCGGCGGGAATTCGTCAAGTTTTGCGAGTTGATGGTCGCGATCCTGGCACTTCCGACGCGGTATGTGTCGGCCGTGGAAAAAGCCTTCAGCCAGACGACGCGCCCGGTCCTTGTCTGGCTCGAGTTTCAAGATTGCGCGGGCAACACCGAATCGATGCTGCGCTCGAGCAACCCGACCGTCGCTGAATTCGTGCTCGAACTTCTCTCCTGGGAATATCACGAAACGATCATGGCGGGCGCGGGCAAGCAGGCCGAGGAAGCCCTCGAACGGGTGGTTCGCGAGAATAAGGGCCAATACATCGCGGTCGTGGAAGGGGCGATCCCGACGGCGGACGGCGGCGTCTACTGCACGATTGCAGGCAAGACCGCGCTCGACATCGCGACGCATGTCTGCACCAACGCGGCCGCGAATATTGCGGTCGGCGCTTGCGCTTGGGATGGAGGATTGGTTCGAGCGAATCCCAACCCGACCGGCGCTGTGGGGCTGCACGAAGCCGTGCCGGGCATCAAGATTGTGAATCTCGGTGGCTGCCCGCACAATCCCGCGAATACAGCCGCGGTGCTGACCCACTACCTCACGTTCCACGAGATGCCGGCTCTCGACCAGTACAACCGCCCGCTTTTTGCTTACGGCAATATCATTCACGACCAGTGTGAACGCCGGGCCCACTACGACGCGGGGCGTTTTGTGGAGGAATGGGGCGACGAAGGGCATCGCAAGGGCTATTGCCTTTACAAGATGGGCTGCAAGGGTCCCGAAGCGACCTACAACTGCCCGACCGTCCGCTGGAACGATGGAACGAGTTGGCCGGTAAAGTCGGGCCACGGCTGCATCGCGTGTGCCTCGCACCGTTTTTGGGACACGAAATCGCCTTTCTACAAACGCTTGCCGTCGGTGCCCGGATTTGGAGTGGACGTCACTGCAGCCGAAATTGGATGGGTTGGCACCGGGGTGGTTGCCGCGGCGATGGTCGCCCAAGTGGCCGGTAATTTTGTGCGCGACAGAATTCGGCCGAAAACAGCGGAAAAGACCGACGAGCCGAAAGACTCTCGCGGAGACTAGGAGGAATCCATGGCGCGGATTGTGGTCGATCCGGTCACCCGAATCGAAGGGCATCTTCGCATCGAAGCGCAGGTCGAAGGCGGGATGATCTCGGACGCGTGGAGTTCCGGCACGATGTTCCGGGGAATCGAACTGATCTTGCGTGGACGCGATCCGCGCGAAGCCTGGATCTGGGCGCAGCGCATTTGCGGCGTCTGCACGATGGTTCACGCGCTCGCTTCCGTCAACGCGGTGGAGGACGCGCTGGGCATCGAAGTTCCCGAAAACGCGCGCCTGGTCCGCAACATCATCGCTTCGACGCAAACGATCCAGGACCATGTGATCCACTTCTACCATCTCCATGCACTCGATTGGGTGGACGTGGTCTCCGCGCTAAAAGCGGACCCGGCGAAAACGTCGCAGCTCGCGCAATCGATCTCCGATTGGCCGATGTCGAGCGCAAAGTATTTCAAGGGCGTGCAGGATCGCGTCGCCGCGCTGGTTGCGAGCAAACAGCTCAGCCTCTTCGGCGCGGGTTATTGGGGACACCCCGCCTACCATCTGCCGCCCGAAGCGAACCTCATGGCCGTCGCGCATTATCTGGAAGCGCTGACGTTCCAGAAAGAGTTCATCCGCATCCATGCGGTTCTTGGCGGCAAAAATCCTCACTTGCAAACGTTCCTGGTCGGCGGCATGGCTACCTCGATCGATCCGAACGAGCCGAACGCGACGATCAATCCCGAGCGAATCGATTTCCTGCTGGAAGTGGCCAAGTCGGCGGGCGATTTCGTCAGCCAAGTCTATATTCCCGACGTTCTCGCGGTGGCGGGGTTCTACCGGGACTGGTTCGGACTCGGGTCGGGCGTGGGCAACTACATGTCTTATGGCGGCTATCCGCAAGGATCCATCAAAGATCCGGCGGAGTTCTTTCTGCCCCGGGGCATCATCCTGAATCGCGATCTCTCAAAGGTGCACCCGGTGGACCCGGCAAATGTCACGGAATATGTGGCGCGTTCCTGGTACGACTACTCAGGCGGAGACCAGGTAGCAAAGCATCCCTACGAAGGAGAGACCAATCCGAAGTATTCGGGACCAACGCCCCCCTACGACTTCCTCCAAGTGGATCAGAAGTACTCCTGGCTGAAGGCTCCGCGCTATCAAGATCAATCGATGGAGGTTGGGCCGCTGGCACGAATGCTGGTTGCCTATGCGTCGGGTCAGCAGGACGTCAAGGCGCTGGTCGATGCCACGCTCGCCAAGCTGAAGGCGCCCGCCACTGCGTTGTTTTCGACTCTGGGACGCGTTGCCGCGCGCTCTCTGGAAACGCAACTTCTCGCAGACCGCCTCGTCAGCTGGATCGAGCAGCTTCGAGAGAATATGGCGAGCGGTAACGTGCGTATCCACAACGGGGAGAAGTGGGATCCGAGCACGTGGCCCGATACCGCCCGCGGCTTTGGCTTCTTCGAAGCACCGCGCGGATCACTGGGACACTGGGTTGAGATCGAAGACAAAGCCATCAAGAACTACCAGGCGGTCGTCCCATCCACGTGGAATGCAGGACCGCGAGACGCCCACGGCCAACGGGGACCTTATGAAGCGGCGCTTCTCAAGACGCCCGTGGCCGATCCGGAACGCCCGCTCGAGATTTTGCGCACCGTCCACTCCTTCGATCCGTGCCTGGCATGCGCCGTTCACGTGGTGGACGCCGCCGGTCAGTTGAAGGCTCGCGCGAAGGCCTGAGCCAGGGGAAACCGCCCGTGAGAAAAACGAAGCGTCACTGGGGACACGAAGCCGACTGGAGAAAGCCCACCCACAAACAGGTCAGGGTGTACGTCTGGGAGTGGCCCGTGCGATTCGCGCACTGGATCATCGTTACCACGATCCTCTCGCTCTCGATCACGGGCTATTACATGCATTCCCCGTACATCATTCCGCACGGAAGAACTGCCTGGGTGATGGGAACGATGCGATTCGTTCATGTCCTTTCCGGCTTCGCATTTCTTTGCGCGATCCTGATCCGAGTCATCTGGATGTTTATTGGCAACCGGTGGTCGGGCTGGGACCAACTGATTCCCACCACGAAAAAGCGGTGGAAGGATTTTGTCGAGACGTGCCGGTATTACGGCTTTATGAGTTGGTCGCCGAAGCCCCATATCGGTCATAACGCCTTGGCGGGTGCCGCGTACGCCGCGGTCTTCGGGATGGGGATCGTGGAGATCATCACGGGACTCACGCTCTACTCGCAGGTTCTCGGCAATAAGATGCTCAGCTTTTTTGTCGGCTGGATTCCTCACGTTGTGGACATCCAGTGGCTGCGCGAGATTCATTTCTTCCTGATGTTCTGCTTCTGGATGTTCTTTATTCACCATCTCTACACCGCAATTCTCGTCTCGATCGAGGAAGAGAACGGCGTAATGGAGAGCATTTTCAGCGGATACAAATTCATCCCAGAACACGAGTTGCAGGAAGCGCTCGCCGAAGAAGACGAAGAGGATTTGCAGGAGCGAGCGAAAGAGGTCCGTTCAATCCCCGCCAGCGGTCAAAGTACCCGCTCGAGAGCTTGACATGAAAGAGCTGCCGTCCTCGAATACGGTGGTCATCGGCGTCGGCAACACGATCCTCTCGGATGAGGGTGTCGGTGTGCATGCCGCACGGCTGCTGCAAAACGATCCGCGTGTGCCGGCCGGAGTCACGATTTTGGATGGCGGCACGATCGGGCTCGAATTGGTCCCTTATGCCTGCGATGCGTCCTACGTTCTGCTTCTCGATGCCATGAACTCGAGCCAAGCGCCCGGAACGCTCGCTCGGATGACTGGCAATGAGTTGCTGGGTATGAAGACAGGACGGAGCGCTCACCAACTGGGCGTTGCCGACTTGATCGCGGCCCTCGCCCTCGTATCGACGCGGCCTCAAGATATCGTTGTGCTGGGCGTGCAGCCGTCGAATACGGATTGGGGCACGTCGTTGTCTCCCGCCGTCGAGGCCGCCCTCCTGCCTTTGGTGGATGCCGCTTTGGCGCAGCTGTGTCTGTGGGGACAATCTGGTTTGGAGTCCGCCGCGTCATCGTCGCTGGCCGTACAGTCTTCTCAGCGAAGAGTCGATTCCTGCCAAGAGGAGGGCTTGTAACGTGTGCCTTGCGATACCCGGAATGATCGTCAGCAGCCAAGTGAACAACGGAATTCGCAGCGGCCGCGTCCAGTTCGGGGGCATCACGCGGGAAACTTGCCTCGACTTTGTTCCCGAGGCCGCGGTGGGAGATTACGTGATCGTGCACGTAGGATTTGCAATCAGCCGCGTGGACCGCGAAGAGGCGGAGCGGAGTTACGAACTGCTCGAATCGATGGGGTTGCTCAAGGCCGAATTAGCGTCGGATTTGGAAGATTCGTAGGCGCACAAACGCATGAAGTATCTCGACGAATATCGGGATGAGAAAATCGCTCGCGGAATCGTGGCCCATCTGGTCCGGCGCGTCACCCGACCCTGGGTGCTGATGGAGATTTGTGGCGGGCAAACTCATACGCTGATGCGCTACGGCATCGACGACATGCTGCCGGGCGGGATCGAACTGGTTCACGGGCCGGGCTGTCCGGTTTGTGTAACCCCTCTCGAGATGATCGACAAAGCCATCGAGATCGCTTCGCGGCCCGACGTGACTCTGATTTCTTACGGCGACATGTTGCGCGTGCCGGGCTCCCGTACCGACCTATTCCACGTGAAGGCACAGGGCGGGGACGTGCGCGTTGTTTATTCGCCTACTGAAGCGCTCAAGTTCGCCCGCGCGAATCCGGGCCGCAAAGTAGTTTTCTTCGCCGTCGGCTTCGAAACGACGGCTCCCGCAAATGCCATGGCCGTGTGGCAGGCGAAGAGGGAAGGCCTCGAGAATTTCTCGATGCTTGCCTCGCACGTCCTCGTTCCACCGGCCATTCGAGCGCTCCTAAGCTCGCCGCGCAACCGGGTGCAGGGCTTCATTGGCCCGGGCCATGTTTGCACGGTGATGGGCTATCGCGAATATGAAGATCTCATTCGCGAGTTCCATGTGCCGATCGTCGTGGGAGGATTTGAGCCGCTCGACCTGCTGGAAGCGATTTTGATGCTCGTGACGCAACTCGAGGAGGGTCGCGCAGAGGTCGAGAACCAATACGTTCGGTCCGTCACCTACGAAGGCAACCTGCTCGCTCAGAAAGTGTTGGCGGAAGTATTCGAGGTTTGCGATCGGAAATGGCGGGGCATCGGCGGAATCCCGGAAAGTGGCCTGAGCCTTCGGGAAGAATACGCCGCATTCGATGCGGATCGCGTCTTTGGGACCGAAGGAGTGACCGCGGATGAGCCTGCGGAGTGCATCAGCGCCGAGGTGCTGCAAGGGCTGAAGAAGCCAACCGATTGCACTGCTTTCGGGACGCGTTGCACGCCAGAAAATCCGCTGGGCGCGCCGATGGTTTCCTCCGAGGGCGCCTGCGCCGCCTACTACCGATATCGCCGGCACGCGATGGCGGCAAAGGGGAGCAACTGATGCCGCGCGGCACGAAGGTCGAGGTGGCGCTGAGCTGCCCGGTTCCGATTGCATCCACGGAGTCGGTTTTGCTGGGCCATGGAAGCGGCGGCCGCATGAGCGGGGATCTGCTGCGGAACATTCTCCTCCCGGCCTTGCAAAATCCAGTGCTCGAACGGTTGGACGATCAAGCCATCGTCGAGGTAGGCGGCTCGCGGATTGCATTTACGACCGACTCCTTCGTGGTGAAGCCGCTGTTTTTCCCCGGCGGCGACATCGGAACGCTGGCAGTCAACGGCACGGTGAACGATCTGGCGATGGGCGGCGCCGAGCCGCTTTTTCTGAGCCTGGCTTTGATTTTGGAGGAAGGCTTCCCGCTCGATACGCTGCGCCAAGTGATGGAATCGATTCGCGTGGCCGCGGCCATCGCGCGCGTGGTGGTCGTCACCGGAGATACGAAAGTCGTCGAAAAGGGAAGCGGCGACGGGTTGTTCGTGAACACTTCGGGAATCGGCCTGGTTCCGCCTGGCGTGGGCCTTTCGGCCGATCAGGCGCGTCCCGGCGACTGCGTGCTGCTCAGCGGCACGATTGGCGATCACGGGATTACGATTCTTTCGCAGCGCGAAGGGCTCGAATTCGAAAGCGCGATCGCGAGCGATACAGCGGCCTTGCACACGCTTGTGGCCGACATGCTGCGCGCGAGCCCGAAGATTCGTTGCCTGCGCGACCCGACCCGCGGCGGCCTCTCGAGTTCATTGAATGAGATTGCCGTCCGCTCGCGCGTGGGGATTGAACTCGAAGAGAGCGCGATTCCGATTCGCGACGAAGTGCAGGGCGCGTGCGAGATGCTGGGGCTCGATCCGCTGTACGTCGCAAATGAAGGCAAGCTCGTGGCGATCGTCGATCCGGGGGCAGCCGACGCGATTCTCGAAGCAATGCAGTGCCATCCGCTGGGGCGCGACGCACGGCTCATCGGAAGAGTGACCGATTCCCACGCGGAAATGGTCACCATGCGGACGCGGCTCGGAACCTCGCGGATCGTCGATCTCCTCTCTGGCGATCAATTGCCGCGCATCTGCTGAGGCCCGGCCGGAACCTGCCCGATGCACGAAATGGGAATCGCCAATTCGGTGCTCGACGCGATTCGCAAGGAATCGCTCCGCTTTCCAAACGGCCACATCCACAAAGTCGGCGTTCGGATCGGCGAACTGGCGGGCGTTGATCCGGATGCGATGAGCTTCTGTTTTGAAGCCCTCGTGCGTGGGACGGAACTCGAGCCGCTGGCACTCGAAATCGAATACTGTCCGCGACGTTATCAATGCGGCGCCTGCGGGCATTCGTATGCCGCGCCGCGAGACGATTTCGCGTGTCCCGAATGCGGCAAGCTGGATTCGCAGTTCCTCGGAGGCGATGAACTCGAGCTCGCCTATATGGAGGTCGAAGATGGAGCGCGTGCCGCTGGAGCGTAAAGTTCTGAACGAAAATGACCTCATTGCCGCCCGTTTGCGGGCGCGGTTTGCCGAACACGATATCCTGTGCCTCAATCTGATCAGCTCGCCCGGCTCCGGTAAGACCAGCCTTCTCGAGCGCACTCTGGAAAGCTTTGGCCCCGGCGAGCGCGTGGCCGTGCTTACGGGAGACATTCAGACGGAAAATGACGCGAAACGCCTGGCGCGATTTGGATTTCCGGTGAAGCAAATCACAACGGGCGGCACGTGCCATCTCGACGCTCGCATGATCGAAAAGGCGCTCCTCGACTGGCCCCTCGAAGATATCGACCTGTTGCTGATCGAAAACGTAGGCAACCTCGTGTGCCCGTCCAGCTACGATTTAGGCGAGGCCGCCAAGATCGTGGTTCTCAGCGTCGCCGAGGGCGAGGACAAGCCGCTCAAATATCCCTCGATTTTTTTCAAGTCGGAACTTCTGGTCCTCAACAAGACCGACCTGTTGCCGCACGTGCCGTTTGATATCGCCGCCGCCGAAGAAAACGCGCGACGCGTTCACCGTGATATGAACATCATTCGAACCTCCTGCGTCACGCGTGAGGGGATCGCGGAGTGGGTTGCCTGGCTCGAGCGCAAGCGTGAAAGGACGCGCGTGTCCGCCGCCGCATCCTGAAATGCCATGCAAGTCCGCAAGGAAATCCACGTTTCGGGATTGGTACAGGGAGTCGGATTCCGGCCGTACGTCTACAGGCTCGCGACGGACCGGAACCTCCGCGGCAACATCAGCAACACGCCGGCGGGAGTGACGATCGAAATTCAGGGCCCGCCGGAGGCGGTCGAAGACTTCGTCTCGCGCCTCCCCGGGGAGGCGCCGGCCCTCGCACAGATTACTCGCGTGATCGTTCGCGAGATGCCGTGCCAGCCGGATCGGTCGTTCGAGATTCTGCCCAGCCACAGGGGCGAGCACGCCAGCGCGCTGATTTCGCCGGATGTGGCCGTCTGCGACGATTGCCTTCGCGAGTTGCTGGACCCTCACGACCGGCGGTATCTCTATCCCTTCATCAATTGCACGAATTGCGGCCCGCGCTTTACGATCGTGCGCGACATTCCATACGATCGGCCGAGGACTTCGATGTCGGCGTTCCCGATGTGCGAGAAATGCCGTGCCGAATACGGCGACCCCCGAAACCGCCGTTTCCACGCCCAGCCGAATGCGTGTTGGGAATGCGGTCCTCATCTCGAAATCTGGGATTTCCACGGCCATCGGATAGAAACACCCGATCCTATCGGCGCGGCTGTCGAGTGCCTGCGATCGGGCGAAATCCTTGCGGTAAAGGGACTCGGTGGCTTCCACCTCGCAGTGGATGCCACGAATCCGGCGGCGATCGAGCGATTGCGCCAGCGCAAGCGGCGCATTGAAAAGCCGTTTGCCGTGATGGTGCGCAATCTGGAGGCCGCCGGCAAATTCTGTCACGTCGATGCCGAAATGGAGCAGCTCTTAAGCAGCCGGCAGCGGCCGATTGTGCTGCTGCCATGGAAGAAAGCTGCCGCAATCGCCGAGAACGTAGCGCCGAACCAGGGCGATCTCGGAGTATTCCTGCCGTACACACCGCTGCATCACTTGCTTTTTTCCCTCAGCGGCTTCCCGGCATTGGTTATGACCAGCGGAAACCTGAGCGAGGAACCGATTGCGATTGACAATCGCGAGGTAGTGGAACGCTTGGGCGGCATCGCCGACCTTTTTCTGGTGCACAACCGCGAAATTCTGCTTCGCTGCGATGACTCGGTTGTTCGCCATTCGGCCGGAGGAACACGACAGATTCGCCGGTCGCGAGGTTACGTGCCGTCTCCCGTGCGGTTGCACGGGGAGATTCCACAAATTCTTGCGGTCGGCGGCGAACTAAAGAACACGATCTGCCTCACGCGCGGGAACCTTGCATTCCTGAGCCAGCACATCGGAGACCTCGAAAACGTCGAGAGCTTTGATTTTTTCCGCGATGCGATCGCGCAGTTTTCGAAGATCCTCGAAGTCGAGCCGGAAATCGTGGCCTACGATCTTCATCCGGATTACCTGTCTACAAAATGGGCTCTCCAGCAGAAAGGCGTGCGTCTCGTCGGGGTGCAGCATCACCACGCGCATATAGCGGCGTGCATGGCGGAAAACAAGCTCGAGGGACGCGTGATTGGCCTGGCCCTCGACGGCGCCGGTTACGGCGCGGATGGGCATATCTGGGGCGGCGAAGCGCTGCTCGCGGATTACGCAGGTTTCGAGCGCGCGGCGCATTTTGCTTATGCCCCGCTTCCGGGAGGCGCGGCCGCCATTCGCGAGCCTTGGCGCATGGCGGTGAGCTATCTGATGCGAGCGTTCGGCGAAGATTTCTTCAACCTGGATATTCCCTTCGTGCGAGGACTCGATCGCCGCAAGACAGAGCTGGTGATGCACATGATGACCCGAGAAGTGAATTGTCCATTGACCTCGAGTTGCGGACGCTTATTCGACGCCGTGGCGGCGTTACTCGGCATTCGCCAAGAAGTGACGTATGAAGCGCAGGCTGCCATTGAACTCGAAATGTCGGCGCGGCCTTCAACTGAAACCGCTGCTTATCCATTCGCCATTTGCGCCCAGGACGGGCGATGGCAGATTGATGCGTCGCCGCTGTTTGCCGCTATCGTCGAAGATCTTCGCCGGAATGTGTGCGCGGCAACGATCAGCCGCCGATTTCACAACGGCCTTGTCGAAACGTTCGTGCGCATCGCGTCTCTCTTGCGCGAGGAATCCTCGATCAATCGGATCTGTTTAAGCGGTGGTACGTTCAATAACATGCTTATGTTGGAGCCTTTAGTTCGTAGGCTGGAATCAGATCGCTTTGAAGTTTTCGCTCATTCCGAGGTTCCCGCGGGCGACGGCGGCCTGAGCCTGGGACAGGCGCTGGTGGCGGCACACACCACGTCAACTGAAGGCAAAACATCCGGGCTCGCCGGGACTCAATCGGGCGTTCGTTTTGGGTAAGCGAAGAGAGTAGTCCCAGGCGGCAACGGCCCCTGTGCGGGAAGATCGTCGAACGTGATTGCAATCTGCGGCGCCTCAGCGACGGCGGCCGAATCGCCGGCGAAAAGAGGCAGCGGAATAGCATCGGCCATAGCTCGATACCCTGCTGGCGATGGATGCAGGTGATCCCCGGAATCGAATGCCGGAAGCAGGCGGTCCGGGTGCTCGGGATCGCGCATCGCCCCATCGAAATCGATTACTGCGTCGAAATGGCCTGGAGCGCGAATCCACTGATTGATCGCTTGCCGGTCTGCTTCGCTTGCCGGACCGGGATGATAGAACTCGGAGCCAACGAACGGCATGATCGTCGCCCCAATGACCTCGATGCCGCGCGTATGACTTTTCGTGATGATCTGCTGGTACGCGACGAGGACACGGTGAACGAGCGCGTCGTGCTCTGACTGCGACACCTCGCCATCGTGTGTCAGCATGCCGATGTCGTTGATTCCTTCGAGCACGATCAAATAACGGGCGCCTGCCTGCGCGAGCACGTCGTGATCAAACCGGGCGGAGGCGTTCGGACCGAGCCCATCGAGAAGCAAGCGGTTTCCGCCAATCCCCTGATTGAGCACGGCAAGCGCGCGCGTGGCCGGAGAAGCTTGCAGACGCTTGGCGAGAAAGTCCGTCCAGCGATCGTTGCCATTGGTGGCAGAGCCGTGGCCGTCGGTGATCGAATCGCCGAGCGTCACAATCGCAGCGGCTTGCGCGGAAGCGGAGACATCGACTCCGGCGATGAAATACCAGTGATCGAGGCGCGCGGCCGCGGGCAGATCGGGGGCGGAAACAACATCGCCCTGGGCTATATAGGATGTAGCGCGCGACCCCGGATGCCCGGTCTGTTGCTCGGGCACGGCGTCGATATGGAGCGTGATGGCCAGATCCGACAGGGCCGCGACAGGGAATTCCACCGGGTCGGATACGTAGTCGGCGTTCGCGGGCACGGTCACGTCCGGTTGCCCCGAGAAAGTGAGCGCCTTCTCTGTTGCGGACATGATCTTTGGTGAGTCGGCCGCGACTGGGTTGGCGATGTGGACTGCAGTGAAGTGCAGGGGCGCCGTGCCGAAGCGGTTCGATAGATGTAGTCGCAACTCCGCTCCACCGAGGGATAAGTGGACGATCTGTCTCAGGGTTTCGTCATGCGCGGAATTTGTGGGGAGTGCGTTCTGCGGTTCGACAAGCTGCTGAGAGGCAGCCCACGAGCCCACCCAACGGGTTTGCGCACTTGCAATTCCGCCCGTCGAAACGAAAAGTAAAAGCGCAATCGCGAACCGCATCTCAAGTCTCTTGCTCATCGCGTCCTGAAAAAATTGCCGCCGCCGCGAATTTACTCGTGCCACCGACCGGCGAGGGTAACAGGTCTTTCAGGAGTGTGTCTACGCGATGGCTTTTAATACGTCGAATTCTGCACCTTGAAGGACTCGATTGAACGCGATATGTTCGGGACGCTTATTTGCGACCGCCATTGCCCGGAAACTTACGTGCGCTGCGGCCAAGGAGAATTCGTGCTAAGCGAGCGAACGATTCGGTGGCCATCCTATTCGATTGTATTGGCCCCGATAGTAATTGTCGGGTGGCTTGCTTGCGGCGTCGATGTCGCACAGTCTCCAGACAAGAGCGCGCTGCCTCCTCCCGTGCAGTTGACGGCTGAACAAGACCACCAGAGGATGATGGATTTGCTGCACATCACTGCGCTCCGCCGGGGCCGGGACGCGAATCCAGCCTCGCCGTACGCAGCGAATTCCGACGAGTCCAAGGCCAACCCGTACCCGAAACTGCCGGACCCGCTGAGGTTGAACGACGGAAAGACGTTGACGACGGCGAAGATGTGGCGGAAGGAGCGGCGTCCCCAGATTTTGGAGGATTTCGATCGAGAAGTGTATGGGCGCGTGCCGAAGGACACTCCCAAAGTGAATTGGGAAGTGGCGGACACAACGCGCGAAACGATCGGTGGCGTGCCGGTAATCACGAAGAAGCTCGTAGGGCACGTAGACAACTCGTCGTATCCGCTTATCACTGTGGACATTCAGGCAACGCTCACGACGCCCGCGAATGCCTCGGGGCCCGTTCCGGTGATGATCGATTTCGGATTCGATCCGGCGTTCATGGCCCGGCTGCGCGCGCAAATGGAGGCTCGCGGGCAAAAGTTTCCAGCCCCTCCACCCGGTCCTACATGGCAGGAGCAAGTGCTGGCCAAAGGCTGGGGCTACGCGATTCTCGTTCCGACGAGCTATCAGGCGGACAACGGCGCCGGCTTGACTCAGGGAATCATCGGCCTGTGCAACAAGGGGCAGCCTCGCAAGCCGGGTGATTGGGGAGCTTTGCGAGCGTGGGCATGGGGTGCGAGCCGCCTGCTCGATTACTTTGAGACCGACCCGAGCGTAGACGCCAAGCGAGTCGGCATCGAGGGGCTGTCGCGCTACGGGAAGGCGACGCTGGTGACGATGGCTTACGACCAGCGGTTCGCGATTGCGCTGGTTGGCTCGTCGGGGGCGGGCGGAGCCAAACTCTTCCGGCGCAATTTCGGCGAGGCCGTGGAAAACCTGGCAGCCACTGGTGAATACCACTGGATGGCCGGAAATTTCCTGAAGTATGCGGGGCCGCTGAACGCGAGCGATCTTCCGGTAGACGCGCACGAACTCATCGCGATGGCCGCGCCGCGGCCCGTGTTCATCAGCTGCGGCTCGCCATTGGTGGAAGGCACGTGGGTGGACGACAAGGGGCAATTCATGGCCGAAGTGGCAGCCGGGCCCGTTTACAAACTTCTCGGAAAGCGAGGATTGGGAGTGACGGAGATGCCGCCGATCGGCACTGCCTTGATCGACGGCGACCTGGCGTTTCGCCAGCATGAAGGTCCGCATACGGATTTGCCCAATTGGCCGGTGTTCTTGGAATTCGCGTCGCGCTACATGAGCGAGCCGCACTCCGCGCGTGCGGCCAATTAGAATTGGCGCTTGAAATTCCGGCGCGGCCACCATCACGCTGAGAATCTGTACGTCGTGGCCGAGCGGAAGCGCTCTCCCTGCCTTAAGACGACCGACGGGAAGTTTGTGTGGTTCGGCGAATCAGGGAAGTGCTGGGGTTCGAGGCACAGACCGCAACGCGGCACGTAGGATTCTCCGTTCCTCCTGTGGACGCTGCCGTCCAGCGAGTTGCCGCTGTAAAATTGTATTCCCGGTTCAGTGGTAAAAATTTCGAGACGCCGGCCGCTTGCCGGATCGTAGAGTTGCGCTGCCGGAATCTCGGTCTCGCCGGAATCGCGAGTCAGCACCCAATTGTGATCGTAGCCGCCAGCGAGCGTTAACTGTGGATCGTCCGCGTCGATTCGCGCACCGATCGGGGTGAGCCGAATGAAATCAAATGGCGAGTTTCTTACATCGCGGAGTTCTCCGGTGGGAATCATCGTCGCATCGACCGGCGTGAATTTGCCGGCATGAATCAGGAGTTGGTGGCCAAGAATATCGCGGCAGCTTTGGCCGGCGAGATTGAAATACGGGTGGCTGGTCAGATTCACGATGGTGTCGCGGTCGGTCGTTGCGTCATAAACGACCTGCATATCGTTGCGACTGGAGGAAACCACGAAACGAGCGTCGACAGCGAGGTTCCCGGGGAAGCCCTCTTCCCCGTCACGACTGAAGTAGGAAAAGTTCGCCGCGTCGCCTTGAGCCGAAGGACACTCCTCCCCCTGCCATAGTTGCTTATGGAATCCCATGTGCCCGCCGTGCAGATGATTGGGCGGAGCGTTCTTGGCAAGCGCATACGAGATTCCATTGAGTCTAAACTCGCCGCCCGCGATCCGATTGGCGTAGCGCCCAATGGTGCCACCCATGAAGAATCGGTCGTTTTCGTATTCCGCTAGCGAGGCATATCCCAACACGACATCGTCGGAATGGCCGTCTCGATCCGGAACTCGGATCGATACAATGGTCGCACCGAAATCGCAGAGAACGACTTCGAGGCCCTCTCGATTCGACAGGGTGTACAAGCAGCTCGGGCGTCCATCGCGGGTTTTGCCGAAGAAAACCTTGCGCATAGAAGATTCGCGCCTGCGCCTATCCGCCGGCCGCCCGCGATTCGCGGAACAAATGCAGATTCGAGCGCAACACGATCGCCGGATTCAGGTAGCACGCAGGCGGAATGGCTGCGCCATTCGCGAGAAAATCGACGAGCAGGCGAACTGCCGCCTGCCCTTGAAGATAAGGGTCCTGGTAAATGGAAGCGCCAATCGTGCCACGCTCGAAGTAGGGTAGCATTTCGGGAAAGAGGTCCGTCGTGATCATCTGGACTTCATGCTCGCCGGCATCCTGCTGGAGAGCGCGACACACGGGAAGGCAGTTCACCGTGTTCACGTAGATGCCGCGCAGGTCCCGATGCCCGGCGAGGAGCTTGACGCTCTTCTTATAGCTCTGCGGCTCCGATTCGTGTCCTTCGAGAATCGCGGCGATTTCTCCGCCGGGGCAATTCTTGCGGAAAGTTTCGCAGAAGCCTTCGGTCTTCAGCCGGTGTTCCTCGGCTGTCAGCATCCCGGTGATCACCGCGACCTTCGAGCGCGCCGGGACGAATCGAGCCATCAGCTCGGCTGCGAGCCCACCGCTTAGTGCGGCGTCGACGCAGACGACGCTCGACCGGCGGCTTCGCGGAGCGTCGGTGGTAATGCACACGACACGAACATTGCGGCTTTCGGCTTCGTCGATGAGCGGCGTAACCGACTCGGGATTTCCGGGCGTGACAATCAGCGCGCTTACACCCTCGTCGAGCAACTGCTTCACGTGCCCTGCTTCTCGCTTGCCGAGGCCCGGGACAGGTCGGTAGACGAGTTCGACACCTAAACTTTCGGAGCGGCGAGCTTCGTCGAAGATGCCGAGCCGCATCTGGTCGTAAAAAAAGTGAATCTCTTCGGGAATGCAGATGCCGATGCGAAGGTTGGGACGCCCTCTGGCCAGCACGCGCGCCGCTGGATTAGGCGAATACGCGAGTTTCTTGGCGATTCGGAGAACCTTCGTTCGCGTAGCCTCGCTGATGCCGCTGCGGCCGTGCAAGGCGCGGTCGACTGTGCCAATCGAAACTTTGGCCAGCTCGGAAATTTTGTGAATGCCGGTGCGCTTTCGGGTCAACTTTGGGATCAAGTTTGGGGTCAAGGGGCGACAACCTTCAATTCCGTGGAGATGAGGTCAACCGAGTTGCCGCCGACCATAATCTTGAAATTGCCGGGCTCGACGACGCGGTGCATGTCGCGATTCAAGAACGACAGACCAGCGAAGCCAAGCTTGAAATTCACGGTTTTTGTCTCGCCGGGATCGAGGGTGATGCGCTCGAATCCCCGCAATTCTTCGACCGGGCGCGTGACGGAGCTGACTTCGTCGCGGATGTAGAGCTGAACGACCTCGTCGCCGCGCACGTGGCTTGTATTCGTGACATCGACGGAGACGGTGGTATCGCCCTGAATCCCAATCGTGCTGGGCGCGAGGCGAAGATTGGCGTGCTGGAATGTGGAGTAGCTCAATCCCCAGCCGAAGGGATACAGCGGCTTGACGGTATCTCCCAGGAATCCGCGCTTCGCGGATGGCTTCTGATAATAGTAATCCGGCAATTGTCCGACGGAATGAGGCACAGTGATCGGCAGATGGCCGCCGGGGTTGTAGTCGCCGAAGAGCACGTCGGCGATTGCCGTGCCGCCCTCCTGGCCCACGTACCAGCCGTCGAGAATCGCAGGAACATTCTCGGCGAGGTAATTGATCGAGAGCGGTCTACCGTGCAGCAAAACAACGACAACCGGCTTGCCCGTGCCCAGCATCGCTCGCGCTAAATCGTCCTGATTGCCGAGCAAGTCCAAACTATCGCGGTCTCCGAGATGATTTTCGGCCCATTCTTCGCGCGACGTTTGTTCGTTGCCCCCGAGGGCCAGAATGATGATGTCCGCCTTTTGCGCTGCCTTCACGGCTTCCTCAATGCGTTTTGCATTGAGCGCCGGATCGCCGAGCACCACTTTGTCGGCTTCCCAAACGGGCGTCGTCTCGGTTATTTTGCAGCCCTCGGAATACAAAACCTCGGCACCTGAACCAAGCTTGTCTTTGATGCCCTGAAGAATGCTGACGCTATGCGAGGGCTCGCCGCTGTAGCCGCCCAGATGCACATCCGCAGCATTCGGACCGATCACGGCCACGCGCTTGTATTTCGTTTTGTCGAGCGGAAGCAGATTGCCGTCATTTTTCAGAAGCGTAAGGGCTTCGTGGGCTACCTTCAGCGCGAGCTCGCGATGTTCGTCATCATTCGTGATCTTCTCAGCGTAGTCGGGATCAACGTAAGGATCATCGAAGAGGCCCGTGAGGAATTTCATTCGCAGGACGCGAGCCACGGCGCGGTCGATGTACATCTCCGAGACGTCTCCACTCGCCACCATATCCTTCAGGTGCGTAAAGGCGTCGGCGGAAGGAAGTTCCACGTCCACGCCCGCCCCGAGCGCCATTTTCGCCGCCGCTGCGTCGGAATCGACAACATGATGCAGCGTTCGCAGCTGCGTGATCCCGAAATAATCCGACACGACCATCCCGCGAAATCCCCACTCTTGGCGCAGGATACCGTCGAGCAGGTGCTTGTTGCTGTGCGAAGGAATACCGTCAATCTCGTTGTAAGAGGCCATGACGCTGTCAACGCCGGCTTCGTCGACCGCCTCCTGAAAAGGCAGCAGGAAATATTCGCGTATCGTGCGTTCCGAATAATTGGCTGGAGCTGCATTGGTGCCGCCCTCCGGCTGTCCGTGGACTGCAAAGTGCTTGGCGGTCGCAATCACGTTGGGCTTGTCGATGAATGGTCCGGGGCCCTGAAAACCCTCGATCGCCGCCACGCCGATGCGCGAAACGAGATAAGGGTCCTCGCCGTAAGTTTCCTCCGTGCGTCCCCAGCGCGGATCACGCGCCAAGTCGAGCACGGGAGTGAGGCATTGCTGCGCGCCGCGCGCGCGCACCTCGGCTGCGGTGGCACTGAACACGTCGTGCACCAGCGCCGGGTCCCAGGTGGATGCGAGGGCGATCGCCTGCGGATAGGATGTCCCTCCGGGTGCGGCTTCTCCGTGAAGGCATTCCTCGTGAAAGATTACGGGGATGCCGAGGCGTGTGTTTTCCCGCAGCCATTTCTGCACCGTGTTGGTGAAGTCCGCTTCCTCGCGCGGCCCGCGATGATTGCTTGGCCGCGTCATTTCGCCGAGGCCGTATTTCAGCGCCACGGCCGCGCGATCCGGCAGGAATTTCCCGGAGCTATCGACGAAGCGCTGGCTTGATGTTTCCGGTAGATTGGTTTGCCACGTCCCCACCAGTTGCGCGATTTTCTCGTCGAGCGTCATGCGCGAGAGCAAATCCGCCACGCGCTGCTCGACGGGCAATTTCGGATCGCGGTAGGGCCGCACGCTTTGAGCGGTGGCGCTCCAGGAGATGGCTGCGCAAAGCAAAGCGGCAATCAGAAAGCGTTGCATAAAGGTGGCAATTGCGAGACTAGATCTCATCGGAGAACGCCTCCTGCGAAATGTCTACGGTTGCAATCCGCATGCCGCGTGGTACTCTACCACCGCCGTTAACGTACACGGTAAAGAATTTTAGCGTATTGGCGCGGGCCGGAGTTCTCTTTGATGAAATCAAGGTGGCGCGTACCGGGCGCGGGCTTGCTCTGCTTGATGCTTGCGGCCGGGTGCGGAACTCATGGCAAGCAGGAGGGCGCGAACGGGCCGATTCGCATCGGCTTCTCGATGGACTCGCTTCAGCTCGAGCGCTGGCAGCGCGACCGCGATATCTTCGTCGCAAAAGCGAAGGAGCTGGGCGCGATTGTAATGGTGCAATCGGCGGATGGCAACGATGCCACGCAGGTGCAGCAGTCGGAGAATCTGCTGACCGAAGGCGTGGACGTTTTGGTGGTAGTTCCGCACAACGGAGAAATCGCCGCATCGATCGTGAACAGCGCCAAGCGGCAGCATGTGCCGGTGCTCTCCTACGACCGGCTCATCCAGAACAGCGACGTCGATTTCTACATCTCGTTCGACAACGTCCGCGTGGGGAAGATGCAGGCAAAGTACCTGCTGGACCGCGCACCGAAAGGGAATTACATCCTGATCGGCGGCTCGCCGACCGATAATAACGCGCATCTCTTGCGGCAGGGGCAGATGAACATCCTGCAGCCCGCGATCGCTCGAGGCGACATCAAGATCGTCGCCGACCAATGGTCGAAGGACTGGCTCCCGAGCGAAGCGCTGACGCACACCGAGAACGCACTCACGCAGAATCACAACGACGTGGTAGCCGTGGTGGTTTCGAACGACAGCACCGCTGGCGGCGTCGTCCAGGCACTCGAAGAGCAGAAGTTAACCGGCAAGGTTCTCGTATCGGGTCAGGACGCCGATCTGGCCGCCTGCCAGCGGATCGTCGAAGGCACGCAATCGATGACGGTCTACAAGCCGATTGAGCCTCTCGCTTCGCGCGCCGCGGAAATTGCGGTCGAGCTGGCGAAACATGAGAAAGTGGAATCCAACAGCACGGTCAACAATGGATTCAAAAGCGTGCCGTCGTATTTGCTCGAGCCGATCGTGGTGGACAAATCGAACATGGCCCAGACCGTGATCAAGGACGGATTTCTGCGCGAAGAGGATGTGTACCTCAATATCCCGCGCGATCAGTGGCCGAAGATTGCGGCGGGCAAGTAACGTCGATAACCGAGAGGAAAGACTCGTGACTCCTCCACCTCTTCTCGAGATGTCTCACATCACGAAGACTTTCCCCGGGGTGCGTGCGCTCGATGGCGTAGGCCTCGATCTGCACGCGGGCGAGATTCATGCTCTTGTAGGCGAAAACGGAGCGGGGAAATCCACGTTGATGAAGATACTGGGCGGGGTTTACGTCCAGTACGGCGGAGAGATTCGCATCGGCGGAGAAACGCAGCGCTTTCGCAGCGTGCGCGAATCCGAAGACGCGGGCATTGCCGTCGTTTTCCAGGAGCTTTCACTCGTACCTGAACTGAGCGTGGGCGAGAACATTTTTCTCGGGCGCGAGCCGAGCCGGCTCGGCGTGGTTGAGTGGGAGAAATTGTTTTCGCAGGCGGCGTCTCTGCTGCGAGAACTCAACTTCGAAATCGATCCGCGCGTGGCGGTGGGAACTCTGGGAACGGGCCGGCAGCAATTGGTGGAGATTGCGAAGGCGCTGTCGCGCAGCGCGCGGATTCTTGTGTTGGACGAGCCGACGGCGGCGCTCACCGAGGCTGAGTCCGAAAGCCTGTTCGCCATCCTGCAAGCGTTGCGCCACCGAGGCATCGGCATCATCTACGTTTCGCACCGGCTGGCGGAGGTATTCCAACTCAGCGATCGCATCACCGTGCTGCGCGATGGAAAAACGGCAGGCACCGGGCCTGCCTCCCAATGGGACCAACCGCAATTGATCGCGCAAATGGTGGGCCGCGAAGTATCGCAACTGTTCCCACAGACAAACCGCACGCCGGGGGATGTCGTCTTCGAAGCGCGACACGTGAGCGCGGGCGATCCGGCGCGGCGCGGCAGGCCCGTGGTGGACGACGTGAGCTTTTCTTTGAGGCGAGGCGAGGTGCTGGGCATCGCGGGGTTGATGGGTGCAGGGCGTACCGAGTTGCTGATGGCTTTGTTCGGAGCCTCGCCGGCGCGGACGTCAGGCGAAATTTTCGTCGACGGCAAGCCGATCAGAATCGAGCAGCCTTCGGATGCGATTGGACATGGCATCGGCTTCGTGACGGAAGATCGTAAGCGCTCCGGCCTGGTGCTCGATGAAAGCGTGTTGCGAAACATGACGCTCGTCGCGCTCGAGCGTGTTTCCGGAGCCTTCGTGGCTAACGAATCGAGCGAGATCGCGGCCAGCACGGAACTGTTTCAAAGCTTGCGCATCAAGGCTTCGTCGCTATTTACGATCGTGCGAACACTCTCGGGCGGGACTCAGCAAAAGGTCGTTCTCGCGAAATGGCTGATGAATGAGGCTCGAGTGCTGTTTCTTGACGAGCCGACGCGCGGTATCGATGTGGGGGCGAAGGCGGAGATCTATCAATTGATCGACCGGCTTGCAGGATCGGGCGTGGCCATTGTGCTGGTTTCATCCGAATTGCCGGAAGTGCTTGGACTTTGCGACCGCATCCTGGTGCTGCATGAGGGCCGCATTTCGGGCGAGTTTTCGCGAGCACAGGCGACGCCCGAAGCCGTGATGGCCTGCGCCATCGGCCAAAGCGGCCCCGATTTCACACGCCATGGTGCCAGCGCCTATGAGTAATCGCGCGGAAACAGTATCGATGGAACCGACAGCTGGAACTAGCCCGCCGGGCTCGAGCAAACTCCGTCTACGGTTCTCGGGATCCGTGATCCGCTCGTACAGCCTGGTGATTGCTATCGCGGCGGTTTGGGTGATCTTTGATGCCCTCACAGGCGGAATTTTTCTCGAGCCGCGCAATTTTTCCAATTTGATGCGGCAAACGGCCGTCACCGGCATTCTTTCGGTCGGCATGGTGATGGTGATCGTCACGGCGGAGATCGATCTTTCGGTCGGTTCGCTGGTGGGATTGTCCGGCATGGCGGCGGTGATGATGCAGACGGTCGCTCATGCAGGGCTTTTGGCGTCGCTGCTGATCGGGCTGGGAGTTGGGCTCGCGGTCGGCGCCCTGCAGGGTGTGCTCGCAGCCTATGCGCGGATCCCTTCGTTCATTGTGACGCTTGGCGGATTGCTCGCGTGGCGCGGGGCGGCCCAAGGACTCAGCGGAGGGAATACGTATCCGGTGGAAGTCCCATCGTTCACTGCGCTCGGCCAGTCGTATGCGAGCCGGACGACCGGAATCGCGCTCATGATTCTTTCCGTGGCTGGCGTTGTGTGGTTCGTTCTGCGCCGCAGAGCCATGCAGAAACGCCACGGATTGGAGTCGTGGAGCGCTGCGGGCGTATCGTTCCGCGTCGGATTGCCATCGATTCTGATCGTGGCTTTCGTAATCGTGCTGAACGCATACGCGGGCATCCCAATCCCGGTCCTTATCCTCGTCGCGATTGCGTTTTCCGGCACATTTCTCATGGCGAACACAACTTTCGGGCGAAGGCTCTACGCAGTGGGCGGGAACCCTGAGGCAGCCAGGCTTTCTGGAATCAACGTTCGCGGCCAGATTTTCCGCGCTTTCTGCATCGTGGGGCTGCTATCGGGAGTGGCTGGAGTTATTTATGCCGCGCGCCTTGGAAGTGCGGGGCCCGACGCCGGAACGCTGCTGGAATTGGACGCGATTGCGGCGTGCGTGATCGGAGGCGCGAGCCTGATGGGCGGGCGAGGGACGGTGCTGGGCGCGTGCCTCGGGGCACTTTTCATCGCCAGCCTGGATAATGGAATGTCCCTGAAGGACGTCCCGGATTTCGTTCAGAACATCGTCAAGGGCGGCATTCTGGTGATTGCTGTTGGTTTGGACGTTTTGGGCCGGCGGCGGGACTGAACCAATGGACGCTCACGTGATGGGAATCGATGTCGGCACGGGCGGCACACGCGCCGTGATTATCGATGCGAGCGGGGGCATCCTCGTATCGGTGACGGAGGAGCACGAACTGTTCGCTTCGCCGCACATCGGCTGGGCCGAACAGCTCCCCGAAGACTGGTGGCGCGCCGCACGTGTCGCCATCCGCAAGGCGCTGCACGATTCGAAACTGAGAAGCGATCAGATTTCGTGCGTGGGCTTTTCCGGACAGATGCATGGGGCCGTGATGCTGGACGATGCCGGAAATGTGGTGCGCCCGGCGCTCATCTGGTGCGACGTCCGCACGCAGAAGCAGTGCGATGATCTGACGGCACAGTTGGGGCGCGAGCGGCTTATCGAACTGACCTGCAATCCCGCGCTTACGAATTTCACGCTGACAAAGCTGCTGTGGACCCGCGAGCACGAGCCGGAAAATTGGCAGCACGTCCGATCGGTGATGTTGCCGAAAGACTACGTCCGATTCAAGCTGACCGGGCAGGCGGCCACCGACGTTGCCGACGCTTCCGGCACGCTCATGCTGGACGTGGCGCGGCGCAGATGGTCCGCGGAAATCATGAAGGCCGTGCAGATCGACGAATCGGTTCTGCCCGCGCTGTACGAATCGCCCGAAGTGTGCGGCAAGGTTTCGGCTCTGGGTGCTGAGGCGAGCGGACTCGCCGTAGGAACGCCTGTTGTAGCCGGAGCGGGCGACCAGGCGGCGGGCGCCGTCGGCATGGGCATTGTCACGCCGGGGACGGTGAGCGCCACGATCGGAACCTCGGGGGTTGTGTTCGCTGCAACCGATCGGCCGGTGACCGACGCGCAAGGCCGATTGCACACGTTTTGCCACGCCATTCCAAATCGCTGGCACGTGATGGGAGTCACGCAGGCCGCCGGCCTTTCCCTTCGCTGGCTGCGCGACACATTCTTCAAAGATTGCGCGAAAGACTCGAAAGACATCTACGGCCAAATGATCGCCGAAGCGGAGACAGCGCCCGCCGGCGCCGAGAACCTTTTGTGGGCGCCCTACTTGATGGGAGAACGCGCGCCGTACCTCGACCCCAACGTCCGCGGCGCGCTGGTAGGATTGACGGCTTCGCACGGGCGCGCGCACGTGATCCGCGCGGTTCTCGAAGGCGTCGCTTTCAGCCTTAGAGACACGTTCACGATTTTCGACGAGATGCGCATCCCGGTAAAACATATACGGCTGGGCGGCGGCGGCGCGCGCTCGCCCGTGTGGAGGCGCATTCAATCGGAAGTCTACGGCCGTGAAGTCGAAATCGTAGAAGCCGAGGAGGGTGCGGCGTACGGAGCGGCCATTCTGGCGGGTGTGGGCGCGAACTTGTGGCCCTCCGTGGAAGCGGCCTGTGTGTCCGCGGTGCGCGTGGCGGACCGCGTTCGCCCGAATCCGGATAACGTCGCGATCCTGAACGAAGAATACGCGAGCTACCGCCGAATCTATCCCGCGATGAAATCCATTTTCCCATCATAGGCAGGGCATTCCGGCCAAGTAGGTAAGGAGAACTGCATGAAACAGATTGAACGATACCAGCCGAAACCGGAGCACAAATTTTCTTTCGGCCTGTGGACCGTGGGAAATCGCGGGCGCGATCCATTCGGCGATTTCGTGCGGCCGGCGCTGAAGCCCACCGAAATCGTCTCTCTGCTCGCCGAAGTGGGCGCATGGGGCGTGAACTTGCACGACAACGATCTGGTGCCCATCGACGCGAGTCCAAAGGAACGCGACCGCCTGGTGCGCGAGTTTGCGGCGAGCTGCAAGAAAAACGGGATCGTCGTCCCTATGGCGACCGTATCGTTGTTTTTTCACCCCGTGTTTCGCGACGGTGCGTTCACCGCCAACGATCCCGAGGTGCGCGCCTATGCCTTGCAGAAGACGATGCGCGCCATGGATTTGGGCGCGGAACTCGGCGCCAAGATTTTCGTATTGTGGGGCGGGCGCGAAGGCGTCGAGACCGACGCCTGCCGCCGCGCCGACGAAGCGATCAAGCATTTGCGCGAAGCGGTGAACTACCTCTGCGAGTACAACCTGGATCGAGGCTACGGTTTCAAGCTGGCGCTCGAAGCCAAGCCCAACGAGCCGCGCGCCGATATTTACATGCCGACCACCGGCCATTACCTCGGCTTCATCGCCACGCTCGATCATCCTGAAATGGTCGGCGTGAATCCCGAAGTCGCTCACGAGCACATGGCGGGCCTCAACTTCATGCACGCGGTGGCGCAAGCATGGGAGGCGGGAAAGCTGTTTCACATCGATCTCAACGATCAGATGCCGGGACGCTACGATCAGGATTTGCGGTTCGGTTCAGCCAATCTCAAATCGGCATTCTGGCTCGTGAAATTCCTCGAAGATGTGAAATACGAAAATCCGCGGCATTTCGACGCGCACGCGTATCGCACCGAGGATTACGAGGGCGTGAAGGATTTCGCGGCGGGGTGCATGCGGACGTACCTGATCCTGAAAGAGAAAGCCGAGCGCTGGAATGAAGATGCGGAGATTCGATCGATCCTGGATGGAATTTCTGCGGACACGGCCGGCGTAGGAAAGATTGGGCGCTTTTCCAAGAAGGGTGCCACGTCGCTATTGACCCGCGCGTTTGATCGCGAAGAAATAATGAAAAAACGCCTCCCCTACGAACGGTTGGACCAGCTCACGATCGACATTCTCGCCGGAGTCCGATGATCTCGGGCACACGACGCCCGCCGATTGTGATCTTCTTGCGCGCGTCCACACTCGGCGATGTGCCTGAGCGGGGGATGTCGTGACAAGAAAGCGCATTTATTTGCGAACTGTAATTTTCATCGGGCTCCTGGCGACACTCTGGCCGGTGGCGACCCTGCGCGCCGACAACGGATATGACGCGTGGCTGCGCTACGCCCAACTTACAAATGCCGAACACGCAAAGTACGGCTCACTCCCCGCCAGCGTCGTCGTGCTCGGCGATTCGACGCTCTTGCAAACCTCGCAGGCCGAGCTGATTCGCGGAGTGCGGGGAATGTTGGGGCGAACGCTTCGCGCCGAGAGAGGCACACCTTCGGAGCGCGCGATCGTTCTGGGAACGCTCGAAAACCTGCGCTCGGTCGCTCCGGACTTGGGCGCGCCGCACTCGCTGGCTCCGGACGGCTACTGGTTAGCCACTGGCCGCGTGCATGGATACGATTGCATCATCATCGCGGGATCAACCGATCGAGGAGTCCTCTACGGCACGTCCGATCTGCTTCGCAGGATTGCCTTGGGAGAGGATCTGAGCCGTTTGAATGAAACGCAAGAGCCGTCCGCTCCCGTGCGGTGGGTAAATGAGTGGGATAACCTGGACGGCCGCATCGAACGCGGATACGGCGGGCGTTCGATATTTTTCGACAATGGCGGGGTTCGCGCCGACATGACCCGCGTCAGCGATTACGGCCGCCTGCTCGCGTCGGTGGGCATCAACGGGTGCGTGGTCAACAACGTGAACGCAAATCCCAAGATGCTGGCCGCCGATTTCATCCCGCAGCTGACGCGCATCGCGGATGCATTTCGTCCATGGGGTGTGAAGCTGGCGATCTCGGTCGATTTCGCAACACCGAAAGCGCTGGGCGAACTCGACACGTTTGATCCTCTCGATCCGCGCGTTACCCGGTGGTGGAAGGACAAGGCCGACGAAATCTATCGCCAGATACCCGACTTTGGCGGATTTTTGGTGAAAGCGGATTCCGAAGGCCGCTTGGGCCCGTCAAGTTATGGTCGGACGCCGACGGATGCGGCTAACATGCTCGCGCAAGCGCTGAAGCCGCACGGTGGCATCGTGTTCTATCGCGCGTTCGTTTACAACTCGCATCTCGACTGGCGCAACCCGAAAAATGATCGCGCGAAAGAGGCTTACAACATCTTTCGTCCGCTCGATGGAAAGTTTGACGACAACGTGATCGTCCAGATCAAGAATGGCCCGATCGATTTTCAAGTGCGCGAGCCCGCGTCGCCGCTTTTCGGCGGGCTCGAGAAGACCAATCAAGCGATCGAGCTGCAAGTTACCCAGGAATATCTCGGCCAGCAGCGCCATCTCGTGTTTCTCCCTCCGATGTGGAAGGAGGTGCTCGATTTCGACATGCACGTCGGTGGACGCGTGACTCGCGTCAAGGATATCGTCGCCGGCCGGTCTTTTCACCGTCCCCTTGGTGGCTTCGCCGGAGTTACCAATGTGGGCCTCGATGCCGATTGGCTCGGAAATCCAATGGCGATGGCGAATCTCTACGGATTTGCTCGCCTCGCCTGGAATCCGAACCTCACCGCCGCCGCGATCGTGGATGAATGGACCCGGCTCACCTTCGGAAATAATCCCGTTGTCGTGCAAACCATTGACTCGATGCAGTTGTCGTCATGGCGTAGCTATGAGGACTACACCGGGCCGCTCGGAGCGGGCACTCTCACGAACATTCTCGGCAGTCACTACGGGCCGGGGGTCGCTTCTTCCGAAAAAAATGGCTGGGGCCAATGGCACCGGGCCGACCACGAAGGCGTCGGAATGGACCGCACCGTTGCGACTGGTACCGGCTACGTGGGGCAATATTCGCCGGAGGTCCAGAGGCAATATGAAACACTGCGGGCCATGCCCGATAATCTGCTGCTGTTCTTCCATCACGTGCCGTATACCCACGTCCTGCATTCCGGCGAAACCGTGATCCAATATATTTACGACTCGCATTATGAAGGTGTCGAACGCGTGAAGGAGTACGTCCGCGAATGGAAATCGCTTCGCGGTTTGATTGACGAGGAGCGCTATGAGTTCGTTCTGGGGCGGCTCGAATATCAGGTGGGGCACGCCACTGTCTGGCGCGACGCCGTCTGCAATTGGTTCTACCGCGCTTCGGGAATACCCGACGCTCGCGGGCGCGTCGGCCACTATCCGGATCGCACGGAAGCGGAATCGATGCAGCTGCAAGGATACGTACCCATCGAGGTGGAGCCGGCCGAATCGGCGTCGGGCGGAAAAGCGGTCGAATGCCCTACTCTGGGGCAAGCATGTACCGCGAGCTTCCGATTCAAAGGGTCCTCAGGGTGGTACGAAATGGACGTGCAGTATTTCGATCAGAACAATGGAAAATCAAAGTTCCAGGTCTTTGTTGGCGACCAGTTGGTGGATGAGTGGGTGGCCGATGATGACCTTCCCAGCGCGGAGATCGGAGGCGACACTTCGACGCGTCGCCAAATCAGCGGCCTGGCTCTGCGCCCGGGAGATGAAATTCGCATCGAGGGCACTCCCGACGGAGATGAGCCGGCGCCATTCGATTACGTCGCGATTGATCCGTCTGGAAAATAGCGTTTGGCTCGCGGAAGACGCCGATTCCGTGATGCGGTGGGGCAGAATGCAACGGCGCCGTTATGGCGTCGAAAGGAGATCGGCCTTGCCGGTTTCGAGGTCGACGGGGAATGATACGTGTTCCTGGACGATCAGCCATTTCCCCTTGATTTTGCGGAATACGTCGGTGACGCGCACGACTGCATTCAGCGAGGAGCCGTCTTTGCGCGTGAATGTGCTCGATTGGATGTCGTGACCGTAGGCTACCGGGCCCACGACCGTAACGTCTATATCCGACACTGTGGTTTTCGCCGGACCGGGGAAAGCGGAAAGAAGGCCTTCCCAATCTCGCTTATAGGCGTCCCAACTGGGATATTCGCGCGGAGGGACAGCATCAAAAACGAATAGGGCCTTCCCGCGAGCGTAGCAGGACATGATCCCGTCGACATTCCGGGTGTTGAAGGCATCGCTATACGCCGTTATGAGCGCCTCGATCTCGTCCTTGTCGCTCGCTGCCGGAGTCTGAGCGCGCACGCGAACCAAAACGCCCGACAGCACAACCGCCAGAATCAAAAATCCCAACAACGCTGTCGATTTCTTCATCTCTGAGTTTCCTTATGGGTTGCGTTTCAGGCTTCAGCCAGCTAAGCGCATCCTAGCACGCGCATTTTCGCGAGGCTAAAGCCTCACGCTTCCACTTGCCGGATATCGCGAAAGACGCGGAACAGAATGAGGTTCCGGCAGGAAGGAAACGCGCTTCGCGCCCAAGCCGCAGGATGTCGAGAGGGCGAGATCCCTTCCAGAGGCTGAGTGGATGCCAAAAATTGCATTCCCGGCCACTGACGAGCCCGCACAGATTCATGTCCGTGCGCGACACGTCCTGGTGCGGCCGGGATCGGCTATCGCCACTTGTCTATCGACATGCTGGTCATGTAGCTGAAATCTCCGCCGGCCCAGTACGTGTTTGTTTCCCCGCCCAGCACGATTACCTCGATGGAGGACTTGGGGTTGGGATCGGGCGGCGCGCCAAAACGGCCTCGCCGATAGAAGCGCTGGAAGGGAAGATCGGCGTCGCCCATCTTCAGGTACGAGGCGTAGGGTTCGACGCCCGCCTGCGCCTGCTTCAACTCGGGTTGGTGCGTGTCCCAGTAGAGCCACGCTGGCGTCTTCGAGTTTTTCGACCAGTAGTCGCTTAAGTCTTCCTTCGAGTTGAATCCTTTTTCCTTCGCTTCGCGGGCCACGGTTGGATCGAGCAGCAGCGTGGCGGCGCCGGTGCCGAACGAGAAGAAATGCGTCAGCCAGTTGTTGATCAGTTCGTGATAGGGCATCTTGGGGAACCAGGCGACGTTGTTCAGGCTCCAGCCGCTGAAGATGCTCACGACGCTTTCGTCGGGCTTGAAGCCCTTTTGCACGTGGAGCGGCTTCCAGCCGTCTGGCAGCTTGTTTTCCGTTTCCGCGATGCACAAGTTGTTGTAATTGAAGTTGGATCCTAGGGTGCCCAGATAGGTGAGTCCGGCCACGCCACAGCCGCCGAGGTTCTTCGAAAGGATCGTCCACGCGCGGCCGATGGTGGCATTGGGTTCGGCGAATGGGCCCATCGCGCCGATGCCATAGTTCATCTTGATTTGGTCGGAGATGGGACCGTTCAGTACCACCATGCGGGAGAAGGACGACGTCGAGCTGAACAGCGCTGGCTGGCCCGTGGCAGAGATCGCGAGAATCACGGGGAGGTATTCCGGACTCGCTCCGGCCATCACCGCATTGATGGCCACGTGCCTGACCGTGAACGACCAGGAAGCTTGCGCGCCCCGGGCGGCGCTCAATGTACCGATAACCTCGTCCGGCTTGTGGCTCGTGCCCTTCAGCATTGCCTCCACCTTTTCCTCGGTGGGAAGGATGATGGGCATGAAATCAGTCAGGTTGTTGTCGCAGTACAGGCGCTGCAGCTCATCCTGAGTGCCCGAGTACATGGGCGGGCCGATATCCGGACTGACGGTGCCGGTCTTCTTCTCATCCGCCGTCAGAGGAGTCGTCAGGGCGGAAATAATTTCCGGCATCAGCGGCTTGTTCGTAACCGGATCGTTGCCCAAGAGGACCTGGTACATCTCCTCGTCGGTTTTGTTGGTCATCGGGTGAGGCAGGAAGCAAATGCGCTCGTCAGGCATGCCACGGCCGGCCGCATTCGACTTCGCAAGATCCTTGAAGGCGATCGTAACCAGGGGAGCGGTGGGGAGACCCATTTTTTCAACTTGTGCGCAGTGACCGACGGTCGCTGGTGTGCAGGTGCTTCAATGCCCATACGCCATGATCATGGCGTTGCCGTTCGCTTTCATTTCCGCCGTGAGCTTGGGGTCGTCGTCGAAATACGACCCGGCTTTCAGTCGGTACACGGTCTTGACGCTCGGCATGTTCTTCGAGAACCAGATCGCGATTTGATTCAGGAAGCGATCGGCTCCGGCGAAGCCGTCTGAGACGAGGTAGATGGTTTTTCCGTCGAGCGTGGTCAGGCGCGGGGCCATCGGGATTAGCTGAACCCCGGGCGGCATGCCCTTGGGATTGAAGGCCTCAAGCTTCGCCGGGCCCGCCATCGGACGGGCTTTCTTAGGGGCTGGCTCGGCAAGGGTCGGAGAGCCGGCCAAAATCGCCGGAGAAACGCCAATCAACGACAGGAGCTTCCTTCGATTGATCTTCATCTTTTTTCCCCCACGGTCTTGCCTCAGACGGCTACCAAATTCCTGCGATACTTTACTACACCCGATGCATATTTAGACTGCCGCTCATCGAATTCGGTTACATATCCGAAACCCTGTCTATGGCAACGCGAACACGTAGATCGCGTTGCTCCCGGTCGTCGGCGTATGCATGTCGGGTATCTCGTTGGCCAGCTCCGGGACTTTGAGATTGTAGCCCGTCATCACGCAGACGTATTCCTTTCCGTTGACGGCGTATGTGATCGTGCTCACCGAAACATTGCCGCCGAGAATCGATTCCCAGAGCTTCTTGCCGGTTTGAGCGTCAAAGGCGTCGAATCGCCGGCTCATGTCGCCATGAAACACGAGACCGCCCGCCGTCGTGACCACGGAAGCGGTGCTCGGGGCGCGGCCCTCGTCGAAACGCACCATGTCGCCGGTCGAAAGGTTGATCTTGGCGAGACCGGCCAGCTTATTGGGATCGGAGCCGGGCCGCGGAATCACTTTCCACGAGCCGCGTATGCCGGGAGCGGCCGTGGTCAGGTCACGGCAATTGTCGACATACGGTACGTAGAGAGAATTCGTGAGCGGGTCATACGACGTGGGCCAATAGCTGCGCGTGTTCCAGAAGCAAATGATGTGGTGCTCGCCCGGCTTCTTGGTGACGATGTCCCAGTTCAGCGTGGTTTGCCCCGTCTTCACGTCGACGCTCGCGAGGTTGAAATTCGGGTCGTCGTAAGGAAATGGCATCGCCCAAAGAAACTTGCCGTTGTTCCGATCCAGTGCGAAAACCGAACCACCTTCGGAAACCATGACCGCCATATCGTGTTTCGATCCGCGGGGCACGTCGGGATTGATCCATTTCACGGCTTTTGGATCGGGGTCGAAGGGTTCGTTCACCAGCGTGCGCTCGTGCGTGTGATCCGTGTCCCAGTCGTCGCCCGGCAGATGCTGGTAATACCAGATCAGCTTTCCCGTTTTCGGATCGAGCGCCAGCGTGCAATTGCTGTAGAGGTCTGCAGGCGAAGTCCGCGCGGTGCCGTCAGGATTGCCGCCGTGGCGCAGAATGCGTTGATCCGGCATGGGATTCGCCACGCCCCAATAGATCACGTTACGCACCGGATCGAAGGTTCCGGGCAGTCCCCACGTCGACGCCGTGTCCTGCGAATTATCGCCGCCTCCCCAAGAGGAGTATCCGGGATCGTCGGGACCGGCGACGTTGTAAAAGCGCCAAACTTTTTCGCCGGTTTCGGCGTTGTCCGCCTCGATGAAGCAGGTGTCGCGACCGTGGCCGCACGTGCCGCCTGATACCACATTGCCGTTGATCACCAGCGGGCCGGACGTATTTGCCGTTTCCGTTTTGAAGGTCTCCCAGCGGACTTTTCCGGTGCGCGCGTCGAGCGCGACCACGTAGCCATCGGGCGCGGTGAAATAAACCATGTCTTCATAGATCGCGAGACACTTGGATCTTTCTGTGGAGCCGATCTGCGGATTCTTGTACTCGCGCTTGTATTCCCAGATGAGGTCGCCGGTGGTGGCGTCGAGCGCATCGACCATTCCGCCCGGCGCGATCACGTACATCACGCCGTCATGCACGATCGGAATCGTCTCGGTGACGCCATCCGGAAGGCTGCGCACCCACGCCATGTGAAGCTGGCTCACGTTTTTCGTGTTGACCTGCGAAAGCGGGCTGTAGCGCCACGCGTCGTACGTGCGGCTATACATCAGCCAGTCGTCGGGGCTGGGATGCAGCAGCATTTCATTCGTGACGGGTTTGTAGTTCTCGACTTGCCTGTACTCGACCGGCTTATTGTCCAAGGTCTGCCCAAACGCGGGCACGACGATCCCCGCGAAGCATAGGTACACAGCAAGAATCCAGATCCGAACCATACGATGTTCCCCTCACCCAGTGGCCGAAATAAGCACCCGCACAAGAACCGGGGGCATCCTACAGCAGGTCGCGGTACGCCTCAATAGCGAGATCGCCGTGATCTAAGATATTCCCCGTGGTTGCTTGCGGAGGCGGGAAGTAATCTAATTCTCAGAGTAGAAGGATTTCAGGAGGAGCGATCATGGCAAAGTATGGCAAAGCAGCCGGCAAGAGTGTCGAACGGGCGCTGCGTCTTGAGAAGAGTGGCAAATTGAAGTCCGGAAAGGGCGGAAAAGGCGGCAAGGTGACGAGCCGCAAGCAAGCGATCGCCATCGGCCTCTCGGAAGCGCGCAAAAGAGGCGCGAAGGTTCCCAAGAGGAAATCCCGCTAGCTACGTTTGCTTCGTTGTCGCGACGAAACGCGAACCGCGGGCGTATGAGGACGCCCATCGTGTCGATATCGTGTGATTCCGCGCGCCGCGGGCTCCTGGTTCACCCCGTGAAAGAGCGCCGAAACCGCCTTCTTGCCGTTCGCCGGGATACGCTAAGATAAAAGCTGCGAGCATTTTGCGCGCTGCTCGCTCCGCTTCGGATTTTGGAACGCGTCCAATGAGGGAGGAAAACGACGCGATGAATGGCCAGAAGCATTCGCGAATTGACGTGCCGGATGGCGGCCACCCGGAACGCGTCACCATCGCCAATGTCTCCCCGCAGCTTAACGACGGCCGCTACCAGATCAAGCGCATCATCGGCGACGAAGTCAAAGTGAGCGCTAACATCTTCGCGGACGGCCATGAAGTTCTCGCGGCTGTCCTACTCCATCGCACCGACAGGCAAACCCTATGGAACGAAGTTCCGATGGCGGCGATCGAGAACGATCGATGGGAAGCCAGCTTTCGCGTTTCGTCGATCGGCGAGCACGTTTACACCGTTCAGGCCTGGATCGACCCTTTCAGGACGTGGCGCCGCGACATGATCAAGCGTGTTGAGGCTGGGGAACATGCTTCGGTCGATTTACTGATTGGCGCGGATCTGATCGCGTGGGCCGCCGAGCGCGCCTTGGGCGCTGAAAGCAAGGAACTCCGCACGCATGCTGATTCAGTGCGCGCGAACGCCGATCGCGATCTTGGTTATTCCGCCGAGCAGGCGCTCGACGAACGGGTGGCGCGGCTGATGGATCGATATCCCGACAGGCGCCTTGGCAGCACCTATGACAAGCCTCTCCGCGTCGTGGTCGATCGCGAAAAAGCGCGCTTCAGCAGCTGGTACGAAATGTTTCCGCGCTCTTGCTCTCCGAAACCCGGCCGGCACGGTACGTTTCGAGACTGCGTTGCGCGCCTGCCTTACGTTGCCGAGATGGGATTTGACGTCCTGTACCTCCCGCCCATTCATCCGATCGGTTGCGTCCATCGCAAGGGAAAAAACAACGGCAATGTCGCGGCCCCCGACGACGTCGGCAGCCCGTGGGCGATTGGCTCGCGCGACGGCGGCCACAAGTCGATCCTTCGCGAGCTCGGCACGATCGAGGATTTTCGCGCGCTCGTTCACGCCACGCGCCAGCAGGGAATGGAGGTCGCGCTCGACATCGCCTTCCAGTGCGCGTCCGATCATCCTTACGTTCGCGAGCATCCCGAGTGGTTTCACATTCGCCCCGACGGTTCGGTTCAATACGCCGAGAATCCGCCAAAGAAATATGAAGACATCGTTCCAATCAATTTCGATACGGAACAGTGGCGCGAACTTTGGGCCGAGCTGAAAGACATCGTCCTCTTCTGGATCGGCCACGGCGTCCGCATATTCCGCGTCGATAATCCGCACACCAAGCCGTTTCCTTTCTGGGAGTGGCTGATCGCGGAAATCAAGCGCGACTATCCGGATGTTTTATTCCTGGCGGAGGCGTTCACGCGGCCCAAGGTGATGTACGAGCTCGCGAAGCGCGGATTCTCGCAGTCCTACACCTATTTTTCGTGGCGCAACACGCCCTGGGAATTGACCGAATACTTCACCGAGCTGACGCAAACCGAGGTCAGCGAGTTTTTTCGTCCGAATCTCTGGCCCAACACGCCCGACATCCTTACGGAAAATCTGCAACTGGGTGGACGCCCCGCGTTCATGGCGCGCGCGGTTCTGGCCGGCACGCTCGGCGCGAGCTACGGAATCTATGGCCCGGCTTTTGAGTTGTGCGAGAACCGGCCGATCTACGCGGGGAGCGAAGAATATCTGGATTCGGAAAAATATCAGATTCGGAATTGGGACATCGCGCGTCCCGACAGCCTGAAGGAATGGATCGCTCGGATCAACCGGGCCCGCCGTGAAAATCCGTGCCTGCAGAGCGACCGAGGGCTGAGATTTCATTCCATCGACAACGACAATTTCATCGCCTATTCGAAATCGACCGAGGATCGCTCGTCGCTGATTGTCGTCGTTGTGAATCTGAACCCATACCAAAAGCACAACGGCTGGCTCACTTTGCCGCTCGAAACTCTCGGTTTGTCGGAACACCAGCCATACCAGATGCACGATCTGCTCAGCGACGCGCGCTACATCTGGCAGGGCTCGCGCAATTACGTGGAGCTCGATCCGGCCGCCGCACCGGCGCATATTTTCCGCGTTCGCCGGCACGTCCGCTCCGAGCAGGATTTCGACTATTTCGAATAGCACCCGAGCCGCAGGATCGGTGCGGACAGGATTTAGGATCGAGCGATGCAGAGTAATCCTCTCTGGTACAAGGACGCCGTCATTTACGAGCTGCACGTGCGCGCCTTTTACGACAGCGATGGCGACGGCGCCGGCGAATTCAAGGGGCTCACCAACAAGCTCGATTATCTGAAGGATCTTGGAGTCAGCGCCGTCTGGCTGCTGCCGTTCTATCCTTCTCCGTGGCGCGATGATGGCTACGACATCTCCGATTACACGGGCATCCATCCCGCCTACGGCACGCTCGATGATTTCAAGGCGTTCCTTGAGGAGGCGCATCACCGCGACATCCGCGTGATCACCGAGCTGGTCTTGAATCACACTTCCGATCAGCACCCGTGGTTTCAGCAGGCGCGCAGCTCGCGCGACAATCCAAAGCGCGATTGGTACGTCTGGAGCGAAACGCCCGATCGCTACAAGGACGCTCGAATCATCTTCACCGATACCGAGCAATCCAATTGGGCGTGGGACATATCGTCCAAGTCCTATTATTGGCACCGCTTCTTCAGCCATCAGCCCGACCTCAATTACGACAATCCCGCCGTTCGCGAAGAGATGTGGAACGTCATGAAGTTTTGGCTCGATATGGGCGTTGATGGTCTGAGGCTCGATGCCGTCCCGTATCTCGTCGAGCGCGACAACACATCCTGTGAAAATTTGCCCGAGACTCATGACGTGCTGAAGTTTCTCCGCCACCGCCTGGACGAGAACTTCTCGGACAAGATGTTTCTCGCGGAGGCCAATCAGTGGCCCCAGGACGTTCGCGCCTACTTCGGGAATGACGACGAATGCCACATGGCCTTTCATTTTCCGCTGATGCCGCGCATGTTCATGGCCATCAAACTGGAAGACCGCAAGCCCCTGGTGGACGTGCTGCAGCGCACGCCTGCGATTCCTGCGGCGTGCCAGTGGGGCACTTTCCTGAGGAACCACGACGAGCTCACGCTCGAGATGGTCACGATGGACGAACGCGATTACATGTACGACGAGTTTGCCAAGGACGCGCGCGCCAAGCTGAATATCGGCATACGCCGCCGCCTTGCCCCGCTGATGGAAAACGACCGCCGCCGCATAGAACTTCTCAACGGTCTCTTGATGTCTCTGCCCGGCACGCCGATCATCTACTATGGCGACGAAATCGGCATGGGCGACAACATCTATCTCGGCGATCGCAACGGCGTGCGCACCCCGATGCAATGGAACGGCGGATGGAACGCGGGTTTTTCCAGCGCCGATCCGGAGCGTCTCTATGCGGCGCTGATTTCGAATCCCTTGTACGGCTATCAGGTCGTGAACGTGGAATCGCAGCGGCGCTCGGAGCATTCGCTGCTCTCCTGGATGAAGCAACTGATAAGCGTCCGCAAATCGACGCGCGTCTTCAGCCGCGGCACGATGGAGATGTTGCATCCGCTCAATCACCGCGTGCTGGCCTTCGTGCGCGAGTTCGATGGCGCCAAGATTCTGGTGGTGAGCAATCTATCGAGCCAGGCGCAGGCCGCCGAACTCGACCTGCGCCGCTGGAAGGGGACCGTGCCCATCGAAATGTTCGGTGGCAATCCCTTTCCGCGCGTCGGAGATTTGCCGTACCTGCTGACGCTCGGGCCGTATCAATTTTATTGGTTTCGCTTGCGTCAGCTTTGATCTTGACTCGCGCGACCGATGCGAATAGACGAAGAGAAGTGGCCGCCACAAACCAACTAGCAACGGCGAGGACGTAGGTTGGCTGAAACCGCGCAACTCTCGGACGAATTCATCCGTCAGCTTTCGGCTGTCGGCGAGGTGGACGTCCTCGTCGGAATCCCCACCTTCAATAATAAGGACACGATCGAACGCGTCGTGCGCGCCGTCCAGATCGGCCTGACCAAGTATTTTCACCGCGATCGCTGCGTCCTGATCAATCCGGATGGCGGTTCCACCGACGGCACCCCGGAAATATTCAAAAACGCGTCCGTCAGCGATTTCGAGATCATGCTGACCTCAAATCCGCTGCGAACGTTTCACCGCGTGAGCGCGCCCTATCATGGCATTCCCGGCAAGGAAACGGCGCTGCGCACGCTATTCGTCGCGGCGGACCTGCTGCGCGCGAAGGCCTGTGCGATTTTGTCGCCTGCTTCGTTGAGCGTCACGCCGGAATGGATCGAGAGTCTCGTTCGGCCGGTTTATCGCGAAAACTTTGATTTTGTCGCGCCGCTCTATCAGCGCCAGAAATTCGATGGGTTGCTCGTTAAAGGCTTGCTCTCGCCTGTGATTCGCGCTGCCTATGGCCTTCGAATTCGGGAGCCGATCGCGAGCGACCTGGGCCTTTCGGGCAAGCTGGCTCGTCATTTCCTCGAGCAAAATATTTGGGATCAGGATATGACGGCGTTCGGTCTCGAAATCTGGATGACGACGACTGCCATCGTCGACGGCTTCAAAATCTCCGAGGCATTTCTCGGGCCGAGAATTCAGCCGACGCCCCAGTTTGGCCAGGATTTGCCCGGGACCATCCGCCAGGTGGTCGGGGCGCTCTTCAAGTGTCTCGAGATGCACGAAGCGTATTGGCTCCAACGCGCGGGCTCGGAAAGCCTTCCCACGTTCGGCTTTCAGTACGACGTCGCGCTCGAGCCGCTCAAACTCAGCACCAAAACGATTCTCGATAATTTCCGCTCGAACATCGATCAGCTCGTCCCTGTCCTCGAATCGATCCTCACGCCGGCTACCCTTGTGGACATCCGCAAAATGGTTGACTTGCCGGACAAGCAGTTCCGCTGCTCCGATGAGCTCTGGGTGAAAACGATCTATGAATTTGCCGCCGCCTATCACCATTCGGTGATCAATCGCGACCACCTTCTTCAGGCGCTGACGCCGCTTTATCGGGCCCGCGTGAGTTCGTTCATCCTGGAAAACACAAAGGCGCCCGCCGCGAAGCTGGACCAAAGAGTGGAGGAACTGGGACAGGAATTCGAGCGCCAGAAGCCTTATCTAATCGACCGCTGGAGCGCCAAAGCCGGAGGTGAGCGATGAAGGATGTGGTTCTTCGAAGTCTCCACGAGACGTTCGGGAAGTTTGGCGACATGCTGCTGCAATTCCTGCCTCACCTGCTCGTGATGCTCATTATTTTCGTGCTGGGCTGGTTCGTCGCGATCATCCTGAAGTTTGTAACGCGCCGCATCTTCGCGTTCGTGAGGCTCAGCAAGCTGTCGAAGGATGCGGGACTCAGCCAAATTCTCTCGAAAGCGGATCTTCCTCCGGCGGGCGAGCTTTTCAGCAGCCTCGTTTTCTGGGTCGTCTGGTTCGCCTTCCTGCTGATCGGAGTCGACGCCCTGGGCGTTCCGGAGCTACAGCTGGAAGTCGGGAAATTCTTCCTGTTTTTGCCCCAGATTTTCGTCGCACTGCTCGTGCTATTCGGCGGCTTGCTTGCGGCCAACTTTTTCTCGCGCGCGGCTCTGCTGGCAGCCGTCAACGCGAATCTGCCGTCCGCCCGTGTGATCAGCGGATTCGTCCGGTTCATCATCATTTTGCTCACCGTGGCGATGGCTCTCGAGCAGATCGCTTTGGCGCGCAGCACGGTCCTGATCACGTTCGCGATTGCTTTCGGCGCAATCATGCTGGCTCTTGCGATTGCCTTTGGAAGCGGTGGGCGCGATGCCGCGCACCGCATGCTCGACAGGATGTTTCCGCCGTCCGAGCCCAAGAAAGAAGAAGAGCGAGCCAAGCAGGAGGAGATTTCGCCTCTGTGAATGCGAAGTGCCCGGCCGAAAATGGATGAAGCGATGAGCTCTCCTTCTCGATCGACAGTCTGGATGCGCTTGCAGAACGAACTGCAACGGGCGCTTCCCGACTTTATGAAGGCTCGCAGGTGGTTCGGCGGCAAGACGCGCACTATCCTGTCAGTCGAAATCGCGGACGTGATTCCGATTCCGAACCCGGCCGTGGCGGCCGCAATCGTTGTCGCTCGCGTGAACTATCTCGAAGGCCCGAGTGATACGTATACCGTGCCGCTTCTCGAAGAAGCCCCCGGAGGACCTCAGCCTCGGCACGACGACAACGCGCGGATTCGCGTCCGCGATGCGGACGGCGCGGAACACATCTTTTCGGATGCGCTCTCGAATCAAGCCATCCTGGAAGTGCTTTTCGATGCCATTCGCGATGCGCGCCGTTTGTCGGGCGAGGCGGGCGAGTTGGTTGGCGTCCCCGAGCGTTCCCTCGAACGGCTGCGAATCGCGGCAGCCGGAAAACTCGAGCCCTCGCTCATGAAAGCCGAGCAGAGCAACAGCTCGGTGCTCTATGGCCGAGCGTTCGTTCTGAAGTTTTTCCGGCATCTGGAAACGGGAGTCAACCCGGACCTTGAGCTTGGCCGCTTTTTGTCCGAAAAGGCGGGCTTTCGGAATATTCCGCTGGTCTCGGGCGCCTTCGAATACAGAGCGGGAAAGGGCGAGCCCGCCACAATGGCGATCTTGCAGGGCTTCGTCGCGAATCACGGCGACGCATGGGAGCACACCCTGGACGCTCTCTCGAGCTATTACGATCGCGTCGCGAGCGAGAATCTCGTCGCGAACCTTTTGGGAGATTACGCGGGCGAGGCTGCGCTCCTCGGCTGGCGCACTGCGGAGATGCACGGCGCGCTCGCCTCGGATCGCAGTGATGCTGGTTTTGCGCCGGAAGCATTTTCTGCGGGCCTGCAGCGCGAAATATCCGAGTCCATGATCAGCCTCGCTCGGGAGGCGTTCGGCATGCTTCGCCTGCGCGCGCCGGATTTGCCTGAGCATCCACGAGCCGCGGCCACCATCACGCTCGCTTCGGAGAAAACGCTGATCGACCGTTTTCGTTCGCTCGCGGACCGAAAGCTGACCGGCTTGCGCACGCGCATCCACGGCGACCTTCATCTCGGCCAGGTGCTTTTCACCGGCGAAGATTTTATGTTCATCGATTTCGAGGGCGAACCGGCGCGCACGCTCGCCGAGCGCCGCGAAAAGCATTCGCCTCTTCGCGATGTAGCCGGAATGATGCGTTCGTTCCACTACGCCGCCTATGCCGCGTTGTTTCGTCGCGCGGGCAGCGCGGGCTCGCAATCGGACGAATCGCGATCGCTCGTTCCATTCGCGAACGCATGGTATCGCGCTGTCTCCGCCGAATATCTGGGCGCGTATTTCGATGTGGCCACCGCCTCGAACGCCCCTTTCCTCCCAGCCGATCCCGATGAGCGCGAGTTCATGCTGAACTTCTGGCTCCTCGGCAAAGCCATCTACGAACTCAAATACGAGCTCAATCATCGCTTGGATTGGATCGCCATCCCGCTCGAGGGAATCGGCATGCTCCTCCGAGGGCCCTCGGCTTCGTGAGCGTGGACGCAAGCGCCGATCTCGGTTGCACGCACATCGGTGGCGACCGGTACGAGTTCCTCGTATGGGCGCCTCGCGCCGAGAAGGTCGAAGTCCGCGTCGTTTCACCCGCCGAGCGATTCATCGAGATGCGGCCCGAGGCGCGCGGTTACCATCACGCCGTCGTTGACAGCTTGAAGCCGGGCGATCGTTACTTCTATCGCCTCAATGGCAGCACAGACCGCCCCGACCCGGCGTCGCGCCTTCAGCCGGATGTTCACGGGCCATCGGAAATCCCCGATCTGCGATTTGATTGGCGCGATGAATCGTGGAAAGGCTTACCGCTTGAAAAGTATGTTCTCTACGAACTGCACGTCGGCACGTTCACCCCCGAGGGGACGCTCGACGCGATCATCCCGCGGCTCGGCGACCTGAAGGAACTCGGTATCACCTCGATCGAACTGATGCCGCTCGCCCAATTTCCCGGCGCGCGCAACTGGGGCTACGATGGCGTCTGTCCGTACGCCGTCCACACGGCCTATGGCGGCCCCCTCGCGCTGAAGCGCCTCGTCGACGCTTGCCATCAGCACGGCCTCGCCGTCACTCTCGATGTCGTTTACAACCACCTCGGCCCGGAAGGGAACTACGTCTCGTCATTCGGCCCCTATTTCACCGATCATTACAAAACTCCCTGGGGCGACGCCCTCAATTTCGATTTGCCGCTAAGCGATGAGGTACGCCGCTTCTTCATCGACAACGCCCTGTATTGGATCACCGAGTTTCACATTGACGCGCTGCGTCTCGACGCCATCCACGCCATCATCGATTCTTCCGCGCTCCTATTCGTCGAACAGCTCTCGCTCGCCGTCCACCGGCGCGCTCGCGAGCTCGATCGCGAAGTGCAGGTGATCGCTGAGAGCGATCGAAATGACTCGCGTATCGTTCGCGATCTCGAAAAAGGCGGTTCGGGCCTCGATGGCACGTGGAGTGACGACATCCATCACGCCGTCCACGCGCTTCTCACCGGCGAGCAGAACGGTTACTACGCCGATTTCGGCGGCATCTCGCGATTGGCGACGGGCTTTCGCGAAGGCTTCGTCTATTCAGGTCAGTACTCCAAATACCGCCAGCGGAGCCATGGGAATTCGGCGCGCGATTTGCCCGGCAAGCGCTTCGTCGTTTTCTCGCAGAATCACGATCAGGTTGGCAACCGCATGCGCGGCGAACGCCTCTCCTCGCTCGTTTCGTTCGAGAGCCTCAAGCTCGCGGCGGGCGCGATCCTGCTCAGTCCGTTCGTGCCTTTGATTTTCATGGGCGAGGAATACGCCGAGAAGGCGCCGTTCCTGTATTTCGTCAGTCACTCAGATCCGGGCTTGATCGAAGCCGTCCGAAAGGGCCGCGCCGACAAGTTCCGCGCATTCCGCTGGGAAGGCGAACCGTTCGACCCGCAAAGCGAAGAAACCTTCGAGCGATGCAAGTTGCACTGGGACGAACGTAACGAGGGCGAGCACGGCGTCCTGCGCGCGTTCTACAAGGAACTGCTGCGCCTGCGCCGCGAAGTCCCCGCTCTCGCGAGTCTCGACATGCAAGGTCTTCGCGCCATTGCCAGCGAGGATTGCGGGGTCCTTCTTGTGCGCCGCCCGCACGAACGCGGCGACGCAGTCGTCGCGCTTCACTTCGGCGCCGAGCCGGCGCGCGTGGCGTTTCCGTTCGCGCGCGGCGCGTGGAACAAGCTGATCGATTCCGCCGACGAGCGATGGGCAGGGCCGGGAAGCCCGCTAGCAGCCGAAATTCATTCGAAGGGTGAAATTTCGTTGACGCTAAATCCCAGATCCTTCGCGGTGTACCTTAGAACCTTGCCCTAACCGCCGCCCAGCCCGCGCTTGATCTCGCGCTCAAATTGCGGAAAATAGCGCGCGATCACCGACAGATCGAATCGCGCGAGAATCGATTCCTTCGGCTCATTTTCCAGCAGAAATTCAAATGAGCGCCGCACCAGCTCCGCCGGTTCAGCCTTGCCTTTCGCGAGCCGTTCGTAGTCCTCGGCTTTCAGCGTCACGCGATGCGACGTTTCCGTCTTGCCTTCGATCACGCGCACCCGAAAATCGCCTTCGCCGATCTGCTCGACTTCAATCTGCGCAGCCATGCCCCCAGCCTACTTTTTTCGCCCGCCGAAATCCATGGTCCGGTTGCGGTCTCGCAGGCGTTTTGGTATAGATGCGGCGCACCTTTGTTTCAGCCGGGGGAGATCATGGGCAAGAGGCTTTTCATCGCAGGCACACTCACGTTTTTGGCGTTCGGCGCGCTTTCATTTCAACCGGCTAGATCGGCCGCAGCCGCCGCGCCAAGACCGGCCGTGTCAAGCGATTGCGACCGCGTGTGTCTCAACGGGTTCGTTGATCAATATATGGCAGCCGTTGCCGCGCACGACCCATCGAAGCTCCCTACCGCCGCGAACGTCCGATACACGGAAAACAACGTCGAAATGCCGCTCGGCGAAGGCTTGTGGCAAACGTCCGATGGCTGGGGATCGTACAAGGTTCTCATCGACGATCCGCAAGCCGGCCAGGTGGGATTTCTCGCCGTCGCAAATGAGGACGGCAACCTCTCCTGTTTTGCCGGACGCCTGAAAGTCGTCGGCCACAAAGTCGCGGAAATCGAGATCATTGCCGCGCGTCCGGAGCGCCCGAGCCCGCCTTCCGCCAACGGAATTCCTATTGGCGGCCCGCAGAACCTGCACGACAAACCGCTCTTCAGCGAAGATGAGCCCGCCGATCAGCGCGTCTCCCGCGAGAAGCTCATCCAGCTCGCGAACGGTTACTTCGATACGATCCAGCTCAACACCGGCAAGATCTACACGACCTTCGATCCCGATTGCCAGCGCATGGAGAACGGGTCGATCACCGCCAACAATCCGAATGCGACCAACCCCGTGGCCAAGATGGGCTGCCAGGCGCAGCTTGAAACCGGCCTGCTGAAGATCGTCACGCGCGCGCGCGACCGCCGCTTCGTCGTCGACGAGCAGCGCCAGATGGTTTTCGTGGCGACATTCTTCGATCACAATGGCACCGTGCGGAAGAACACCCTGGTCGATGGTTCCGTGCGCACCATCGGGATGCCGTTCGATCGCCCCTACACGTTCCTGATCTTCGAGCTCTTCAAGATCAAAGACGGCAAAATCCGACAGATCGAAGCGGTCCTCACAACGGTCCCGTACTACATGCCGAGCCCGTGGGTGAGCCACAACAAGAAGTAGCTGAGGAGATGGAAATGCGATTCGCTCGCAACTGTTTCCTGTTCGCGGCAGCGTTGTTTCTGATCGCGCTCGCGTCTCATTCGACACCGGCGCAATCGCCCGCCCCGCCAGCGGACTATGATCCCAACTTCAATTACGATTGCGGCCGCGCCTGCCTCGACAGCTACGTCAATCAGTATCTCGCCGCGCTCGTCGCGCACGATCCCTCGCGCCTCCCTCTTGCGCGCCAGGTCAAGTTCACCGAGAACGGCCAGGAGCTCAAGCTTGGCGACGGCCTGTGGGGCACGGCCAGCGGCATCGGCAATTACAAAATCCTCGCCGATGATCCGCAGGCCGGCGAAGTCATGTTCATGGGCACCATGCTCGAAAATGGCGCGCCGATCATCTTCAATCTCCGCCTGAAGGTCGAGCTTCGTCGCATCACCGAAATCGAGACGCTGGTCGCGCGCAAGGAAGCGGGCAGCCTGGCTCGCCCCGAGAATCTCGTCACGCCCAATCCGCTTTTCTCTGAGACGGTCCCGCCTACGGAGCGGCGCTCGCGCGAGAACATGATCGCCATCGCCAACAGTTACTTCAGCGCCATCGAAAAGGGCCATGCCTCCTACGTCCCCTTCGACAAGGACTGCAATCGCATCGAGAGCGGCGTGCAGACCACGAACAACAAGCAGCTCGCGAGCAGTCCAGATTCCGTTCTCGGCCTCGGCTGCGCGGATCAGCTTAAAACCCGCAACTTTCAGCCGGACACGCTGATCCGCGACCGCCGATTCGCGGTGATCGACGAAGAGCGTGGCCTCGTTTTCGTCCTCGGCTTCTTCGACCACGACGCCACGCTGCGATCCTACACGCTCGCCGACGGCCGCACGGTGAAGCAAACACGCACCGCACCGTGGACCTGGGAAATCGCCGAAATGTTCAAGATTCAGGATGGAAAGATCATGCGTGTCGAGGCCATCGTCAACACCTGCCCCTACGGGATGAAATCCGGCTGGTAATTGGCACAAGCGTCACCGTGCCGGGCAAATTCTCACTTGTGACGCCCATCACACGCCTGAAATCATGGTTTACACGTGCGACAGCGGCATGTAGTATGTCCCATTCGCGTGCAAACTTTTATTCCAAGAGGATAATTTTTCGTTGTCTGCGCACTCTTTCAATCGGTGGGTTCGCCTTGCAATTGTGGGTGGGGTGATCGTTCTTGGCTGCTCCGTTTTCGAATGGAGGCTGCACGCCCAGGAGCAATCCGCTTCTCCAGCGCCAAGCGACAAAGTTTTCACCACCCAGCACCGCACCGTTCTCGCAGCGATTCGCGAATACCTCGGCATTCTTCCGACGCCGGTCCAGCCGATCGCCTTTACCCACAAAGTGCACCTCGCGAACGGTTTGCAGTGTGTGAACTGCCACACGGGCGTGGATCAAGGTCCCGACGCGCGCATTCCCAGCGTCAATTTCTGCATGAACTGCCATCGGGTGATTGCCACGGACAAGCCCGAGATCAAAAAGGTCGCCGCGTATTTCGCTCGCGGCGAAGATATTCCTTGGCAGCGCGTCTATGGCTTCGAGCCTTCGGCGCACGTGAAGTTCAATCACGCGCCGCACATTCGCGCGGGCATCGATTGCAAGGAATGTCACGGTGATTTGGCGACGCAGACCGTCGCCGAGCGCAAAGTCAACTTCACGATGGGCCTTTGCATTCAGTGTCACAAGCAGCACAAGGCATCGATCGATTGCATCACATGTCACTACTAGAGCGAAAAGAGATGGACGGCATATTCCCGACGCCCGCGAACCTGGACTGTCATTCCGAGCGGAGTCTCGCGCGATTTGGCGTTCCCCGGGGTTTTTCGGGCGCGAGACGCAACGAGGAATCTGCTTTGCCTTGTTTTTGTAGCGGCCGCGCTGCCTTTAGGCGGGCACTTTTTCAGCCGTAGATTTCTAGCAACCGGAAGACACGAGCACATGGAACGTCGCGACTTCTTGAAAATTTCGGCGATCGGAACGGCCTCAGCGGCCCTCGAAGGCTGCGCCAATCCCGATCACCAGCTCATCCGGTTCATTCCGGAAGAGGACATGCTTCCCGGCATCGCCACCTGGAAGCCGAGCATCTGTATGCAATGCCCGGCCGGTTGCGGCCTGCTCGTGCGCGTAATGCAAGGCGAGGCCGAAGTGATTCGTCACGGCCAGCTCGGCCTCATCAAGATGGGCCTCGCGAAAAAGCTCGAGGGCAATCCGAACCACCCGATCAATCAGGGAAAGCTCTGCCCCCGCGGCCAGACGGGCTTGCAAGTCACGTATCATCCCGACCGCATCCGCACTCCGCTCGCGCGCACCGGCCCCCGCGGCTCCGGCCAATTCAAGGAAATCACCTGGGACGACGCCATCAAGCAGCTCGCCTCGCAGTTGAGACCGCTACTAGCCGATAAGAAGGAAGGTGAGCTCGCCTTCGTCACATCTCCGCTTCGCGGCGTTCGGAAAAATATTGTCAATACGTTTGCGGTTGCTATGAGCGGCCGCCCGCACACCGAATTCGCATTTCTCGATGCGAGCGTCGGCCAAGCGGCGAATTTCGCGAGTTTCGGCGTTCAGTCGCTGGCGACGGTCGATCTCGCTCATTCCAACTATGTGATTTCTTTCGGCGCGGACTTTCTTGGCACGTGGAACTCACCCGTAGCGCAATCGGTCGGCTACGGCACGATGCGCAATGGCCGTCCCGGGCAACGCGGCAAGTTTGTTCACGTCGAGCCGCGCCTTTCGCAGACCGCTGCCAACGCCGACGAGTGGATTCCGTGCAATCCGGGTATGGAAGGCGCGTTTGCTCTTGCGATCGCACACGTGATCCTTGCCGAAAAGTTGCGTCCAGCCGCCGGAGCGGGCCATGCAGGTTTGCCGATCGAAGGCTGGTCGCGAGGGCTGCCCGATTACGCTCCCGAAAAAGTTGCTGCTCAGATCGGAGCGTCACCGGAAAAGATCACGCGAATCGCTCGCGAAGCCGCCGCAAATGCCCCCGCCCTCGCGTTGATCGGCGATACTGCGACCGCTCACACGAATGGATTCTTTAGCGCTGCGGCCGTCAATGCGTTGAACGCTCTCCTTGGCAGCGTGGGAAAACCGGGAGGCGTTCTCTTCGGCATGCCATGGACTCCCGTGGATCCGACGAGGGCACTGTCAGAGATCAGGAGTCCCAAGGGGGCAACTGGAGCCCATGTCTCCGATTCGACCCGCGAGCTAGCGGGAACCATTGTGTCGAACCCCGGCTTGGTGAAAGCGCTGTTTCTCTACAATGCCAATCCAGTTTTTGGGACGCCGGAAAACTGGCGGGTTAGAGAAGCCGTGGAGAAAGTCCCCTTCATCGCAAGCTTCGGAAACTTCGTCGATGAGACGAGCATTCTTGCGGACATGATTCTTCCCGACCACTCGCCGCTTGAATCGTGGCTCGATGATGCGCCGCCCTCCGGCAGCGCAAAAACCGTCGCAAGCCTCGCCGCGCCCGCCATGAGTCCGCTGCACAACACGCGCGCGATGCCCGATGTGCTGCTCGACGTTGCGCAGCAACTAGGCGGCGATATCGCTAAATCCTTGCCGTGGAAAACCTATGACGAAGCCCTCAAAGTGGCCTTCGAGCAGCTACGCCAGCAGAAAGGCTCCGTCACCGCTACCGATCCCGACGATTTCTGGCAAAAGGTTCAGGACCAGGGCGGATGGTGGAGCGCGGAAGAAAAGCCGCTTCCCGTGAGCGCCGGCAAGCTAGTGGGCGGGCCCGCGAAAAACGCCGCGCCGCAGTTCGACGGCGATCCAGCCCAATTTCCATTCCATCTCCTGCCGTACGCTTCGCAGATGTGGTACGACGGCTCGCTCGCCAATCTCCCGTGGATGCAGGAAGCGCCCGACCCGATTTCGAGCGTGATGTGGGGTTCGTGGGTCGAGATCAACACGCAAACGGCGGCCAAGCTCGGCATCGCGCAAGGAGATCTCCTCGAAGTCGCATCGCAGCACGGCACGCTCCAAGCTCCGGCATTCGTGACGCCCGGGATCGCGCCGGATTGCGTCGCCATGCCGATTGGTCAGGGCCACACGAATTTCACGCGCTATGCAAAGGATCGCGGCGCGAATCCGATTTCGATTCTCGCGCCGCTCACCGACTCGGAGACAGGCTCGCTCGCCTGGGCCGCAACCCGCGTCAAGATTTCGCGCATCGGCAAGGGCAACATGGTTCTGTTCGGTGGCAGCCTCAGCGAAACGCCGCCGGAAACAAAGCACCGATAGAAAGGCACAGCTGATGTCTCATCAATGGGGCATGGTGATCGATCTCGACCGCTGCACGGGCTGCGAGGCCTGCGTCGTCGCCTGCCACGCGGAAAATAATATCTCGACGGTCGGTGAGGATCAGGCCGCCATCGGGCGCGCCAAGCATTGGATTCGCGTCGAACGTTACTACGAGGGCGAGTTTCCGGAAGTGAAGGCGAAATTCATGCCCGTCCTGTGCCAGCAGTGCGACGCCGCCCCCTGCGAGCCTGTCTGCCCCACGTATGCCAGCTATCACACGCAGGAGGGCCTGAACGGCCAGGTTTACAACCGCTGCATCGGCACGCGCTATTGCGCGAACGCCTGCCCCTACACCGTTCGCTTCTTCAATTTTTACAACCCGGTGTGGGACAAGCCGCTGCAGCTGCAGCTCAATCCCGACGTTTCCGTCCGCTCTGTCGGCGTCATGGAAAAGTGCACGTTCTGCATCCAGCGCATAAAGGCGGGCGAGATTCAGGCAGAAGCCGAAAAGCGCGAAGTGAAGGACGGCGAAATCCAGCCCGCGTGCGTGCAGTCGTGCCCCACGCGAGCCATGGTTTTCGGAGATTTGAACGATCCCCAGAGCGAGGTTTCGCGGATGGCGCGCTCGAACCGCGCCACCAAGCTCCTCGCCGAATTGGGAACATTGCCGAAGGTCACGTACCTTCAACGGGAATCAGCGAATGCCAGCAAGAACGCCTGAACAGATTAACGAAGACCTGATGCGCCCGCTGCAGGGCGTTTCGGCGCGCTATCTGGTGACCCTCGCTTTCTTCGCGGCGATCGTGCTCGCCGGTTTCTTCGCTTGGGGCTGGCAGGTGAACCATGGCATCGGAGTCTCGGGCCTGCGCCGCCCGGTGTTTTGGGGCTTCTACATCACCAATTTCGTCTTCTGGATCGGCCTCAGTCACGCGGGGACGCTGATCTCCGCCATTCTGCGCCTCGCCAACGCCACATGGCGCCGCCCGGTCACTCGTTGCGCGGAAGTCATCACGGTCTTCGCGCTTTCGATCGGCGCGATGTTCCCGATCATCCACCTGGGCCGCCCCTGGCTTTTCTTCTGGCTCGTCCCGTATCCGAGCGAGCGCGGCATCTGGCCCAACATCCGTTCGCCGCTCCTTTGGGACTTCTTTGCCATCAGCACCTACCTGCTCGGAAGCGGCACGTTTCTTCTGCTGCCGATTCTGCCGGACCTCGCGCTGGTCCGCGACCGCTCGACCGGCCTGCGCAAGAAGATCTACACGGTACTCGCGATCGGATGGCGCGGCACGCCGCGGCAGTGGCATCGTCTTGAAAAAGCCATGTCGATCATGGCCATCGCCGTGATTCCTGTGGCCGTCTCGGTGCACAGCATCGTCTCCTGGGACTTTGCGATGGCGCCCGTGCCCATGTGGCATTCGACGATCTTCGCGCCTTACTTCGTTGCCGGCGCCATTTTCAGCGGCATCGCCGCGCTCATTATTGCCATGGCCTTGTTGCGCAAGTTCCTGCACCTCGAAGAGTATTTGCTCCGCATGCACTTCGAGAACCTGGGAAAACTTCTGCTGGTGATGAGCCTGCTGTGGGTCTACTTCGTATTTTCCGAGCGCCTCACGAACTGGTACGGCAACGCACCCTCGGAAATGGCCGTTTTCTGGCTCACTCAGACGGGCCGCTATTCGCCCCTTTTCTGGACCATGGTCGCCTGCAATTTCATCATCCCGTTTCCGTTCCTGGCCATCAAGAAGCTGCGCACGATCACCGGCTGCGTGATCGCTTCAACCACTGTCGTGATTGGCATGTGGCTCGAACGTTTCCTGATCATCGTGCCGTCGCTCTCGCACAAGTATCTCCCGTATTCCTGGGCCACGAACTTCTACAAGCCCTCGTGGGTCGAAATCACCATCACTGCGGCGACGTTCGCGGCGATGGTGGTGCTCTACATGCTGTTCTCGAAGTTCATCCCGATCATTTCGGTTTGGGAACTCAAGTGGGGCCAGCTCACCGAAGAGGTTCGCGATCCGGTGCTCTCTCGAGCGGATGAAGAGGAGGCCACCGCTTAGATGTCTCAGGTAAACAGCATCTACGGCCTTTTCCCCGGCCCGCACTCGGCCGAGCGGGGCATGAACGCTCTGCGCAATGCCGGCGTTCCCGCGGACAAGATTGTTGTGATGGCGTCGGAGCCTTTCGAGGAGTACTCCTTTGCGCAGGGCGATCGATCCACCAAAATGGGGTGGATCGCGGTCGGTGGCGGCATCTGCGGCGGCTTCGCCGGCTTCTCGCTGGCGTATTTCGTGCAGACCGCCTATCCGCTGGTCACGGGAGGCATGCCGATCGTCGCTCCTTGGCCCACCGGCATCGTCACCTACGAACTCACGATGATGGCGGCCGTTCTGACGACCGTGATTTGTCTACTCATAGGCTCGCGGATCCCCGACTGGAGCGACAGGCTCTACGATCCCGAAATTTCCTACGGCAAAGTCTTGATCGGCGTCGTCGATCCATCGGATGAATCGCGTGCCAGCCTCGAAGAGCGCTTGCGTCGCGCCGGCGCCGAAAAAATCAAAGCGACCGGCCGTTTCGGCGCCAGCTGAGATCCTCCTCCGACCGCGAGCGTGTTCGTTTGCCACCGTTCCTTCTGTGACACTTCACACGTTTTGGTGTGACGCACGTCACAGCCCGAGTTAACTCGCCTCAGGGATAGTCGCTCCAGCCGACAGGCGGGCGTTCCGTCGCCGTCCGGCACCGAGGAGAATGCACGATGCTATTGAGAATTAATGTTCGGTCGCTTTGCATCTATGGCGTCCTGATCGCAGCAGTTCTGGCCGGGGCAGGGGATGCGTCGGCCGTGCCGAGTTACGCGCGGCAGACCGGACTGCCTTGCAGTTCGTGCCACACGACCATTCCGGAGCTGACGCCGTTCGGCAGATCCTTCAAACTGAACGGGTACACGATGAACAGCTTGAAGCAGATCTCGGAGCAGGGAGGCGGAAGCAAGGCCGGTTTGAATCTGAGTTCGTACTTGCCGCTCTCCGCCTTCATCCAGTTCTCAAACACCGTCGAGCAGAAGCCGCAGCCTGGAGGGCAGAACGGGAACTACGAGTTTCCGCAATCGGCGAGCATCTTCCTGGCGGGCGCCTTCTCAAAGCACGTCGGCGGTTTCGTCCAGGTCACCTACGACGGCCAGGCCGATCACTTCACCTGGGACAACACGGACGTCCGCTACGCCAATACCGGCTCGATCGGAGGGAAGAGCGTCGTCTATGGCTTCACGCTCAACAACAACCCGGGCGTGGAGGACTTGTGGAACAGCACGCCGGCCTGGGGTTTCCCGTGGGTAGCGACCGATGTTCCTCCATCGCCTGTGGCGGCTACAATCGTGGATAGCACACTCGCGCAGGATGTGGCTGGCGTCGGCGCATACACGATGTTGGACGATCACTTCTACGTGGACTTCTCCGTCTATCGCTCCGAGCATATCGGCGGAAGCCAGCCGAACTCTGGTCTGGACCCCACTGGCGCAGCCTTCCCCTACAATATTCGCGGACTCGCTCCCTATTGGCGCCTGGCGTGGCAGCAAACGGAGGGAAACAACTACTTCATGGTCGGCACCTACGGGATGCACATTGCCTCGTCGCCCGGGGCCATCACGGGGCTGCAGGATTTCTATACGGACGTGGCCGCCGATGTCCAATACGAACGCGTGCTGCCTTCGTTCCACAACGATATACTCACGATCCACAGCACCTATATTCACGAGAGTTCCGAGCTGAACGCGACGGCCAATGCGCTCGAGGATACCCTGGTGAATCACAATCTCCAGACCTTCAAGATCGATGGCGTCTACCACTTCGGGAACAGATACTCAGCCACGATCGCGGGGTTCAAGACCTGGGGGACCACCGATCCGCTGCTGTATACGGCAGCGAGTCTGACCGGAAGTGCAAATGGAAACCCCCTGACAGACGGCTATGTGGCGGGTTTCTCCTATTGGCCGGTGCAGAACCTTCAGCTCGGCTTGCAGTACACCGGCTACCTGCATTTCAATGGTGCGAAGACGAATTACGATGAAACCGGTTCCGGTCGAGATGCCAACGGGAACAATTCCTTGTACATGGTCGTCTGGATCGTGTTCTGATGCGCGCAGGAGAAGAAATGAAAGGGCGAAGAGCGACTGCAAGACGAGAGGCTTCCACTATGAAAATGAATGACTCACGTTTCATCCTGACTGTGATTCTCGGCGCGGCAATGCTGGGAGCATTGTGCGTGGGTGTCGTCGGGCGGTTTTCGGCCGGGGCGCAAGCATCAGCCGGCGGTACGATCGAAGGCACGATCCACTTCGAAGGAACGCCGCTCAAACGAGCCAAGCTCGACATGGGCGCGGACCCCTACTGCGCCGGCGCGCATTCGGAGCCGGTGCTCGCACAAGACGGCGCCGTCAACAGCAACGGCACGCTTCCCAACGCGTTCATCTACATCAAGGACGTTCCGGGAACGTTTCCGCCGCCCTCGCAGCCGGCCGTTCTCGACCAGAAGGGGTGCATGTACGAACCGCACGTGCTGGGCCTCATGGCCAATCAGCCGTTGCGGATCGTATCGAGCGACCCCACGACTCACAACATCCATCCGCTGTGCAAAGTCAATCACGAATGGAACCAGTCGCAGCCGCCCGGCGCTCCTCCGCTCATTCATAAGTTCGGGCTTCCCGAGATCATGATTCCGGTGCACTGCAACCAGCACCCGTGGATGAGCGCCTACATCGGAGTCACCAGCAATCCGTTCTACGCCGTCACCGGAACCGAAGGGACGTTCACCATCAAGGGTGTTCCTCCAGGCGAGTATACGTTGACGACCTGGACAGCGACCTTTGGCACCCAGGAGCAAAAGGTGACAGTCAGCGCGGGTGAAACCGCCCACGCCAACTTCACCTTCAAATAAGCGGCTTGGCTTTGAAGTGTTTTCTCGGTGTGTGTAAGGGGTGGTTGAACGCGTTATCACGCAAATCGACCGCCCCTTTCTTCGTCCGGCAGAATTTCTAGGGCAACATCCACGTCACCCAATAGGCCTGTGCGTAGGCGAGCACGCCGACCAGCGTCGCGAAAACGATGCTGTGCCAGAAGGTCGACCGCAGCACTTTCCCTTCCTGCGCGATTAATCCCACCGTCGTAACTCCGACCGCAATGTTCTGTGGCGAAATCATCTTGCTCGTCACTGCGCCCGAGGAATTCGTCGCCGCCATCAGCACGGGGCTCAGGTGGAGCTGGTGCGCGGCCGCCACCTGCAGATTGCCGAAGAGCACGTTGCTCGCGGTATCGCTTCCGCTCAGAAAGCACGCCACCCAGCCGAGGTAGCTGCTCAGAAACGGGAAGATATGCCCCGCGTGCGCCGCCGCTGCTCCCAGCGTGTACGCCATCCCCGAATAATTGTAAAGGTACGCCAAGCCGACGATCACGATCACGGTGAGCCCGGGAAGCCAAAGCTGGCGCAGCGTCGTCCATCCGCATTTCGCGAAGACGCTCAGGCGCGCTCGAAAACACAGCGCGGTGAGCGCGGTGGCCGTCAGCGCTGCCGTCCCAGCCGCAAGCGGCTGGAACGTGTAGAGCGCTGAATACGGCTGATTGTAGAGCGTGATCAGCACTCCTTTGTGCAGGTGAGGAATTGCGAACACGATCTGCCCAATCGGAGTCAGCTTCAGGTACGACCACAGCACGACCACTCCCGCCAGGAGTATCCATGGGAGCCACGCTAAGAACGCGGCACCGAACGAAAGCTTTTCGCCCCGTTCCTCTTGCGGCTGGTCCGCAACGGCGCCCGGTTTCCATATCTTGAGAAAACCTACGGTAGCTGCGATCGAGGCCGTCGCGGCGACGATATCCGGCGTGTACGGCCCCCAGAAATTCGAAACGAAAAATTGCGCCGCCGCGAAACTCCCGCCCGCGACAAGCGCCGCCGGCCACGTCCGCTTCAGCCCTTTCCATCCAGCCACAACGCACGCCAGATAAAACGGAATGAGGAACGACATCAACGGAAGCTGCCGCCCGACCATCGACGAAAGCTTTTGCAGATCGAGGCCCGTCACGCCCGCGAGCGCCACGATCGGAATTCCCAGCGCGCCGAATGCGACCGGCGCCGTATCCGCGATCAGCGAAACGACGATTGCACGCCGCGCGTCAAATCCGAGCCCAACCAAGAGAAACGCCGTCACCGCGACTGGCGCGCCGAAACCGGCCGCGCCCTCAAGGAGCGCACCGAAGCAGAACGCGACCACGATCGCCTGAATGCACGGATCGTTTGAAACGTGGCGCTCCATCCAGTGGCGCAGGAGATCGAACTTCCCGGTCACCACCGTGAGGTTGTAGAGCCACAGCGCGCAAAAGACGATCCACATGATCGGCCACGCCGCGTATACGCACCCGAACACCGTACTCCACGCTACCAGCACGAACGGCATGTGCCATACGAACACCGCAAGCGCCCCCGCCGCCGCGAGCCCGCACACCGACGCGAGCAGGCTGCTCGTTCGCAGAATTCCCATCAGCACGAGGACGATGGCGAGCGGCACCGCCGCCACGAGCGCCGATACGGCGAGGGAATGCACGGGCGCGAGCGGCTGCGGCCACATGGCGGCGAGCGCAAGGATCATCAGTCAGCCTCCGGAGTGATCTCCGCGAGATCGAATTTGTCCCAGTTTTTTCTTATTTCGCCTACTGGCCGTGCGCTGCCTTGTTTTCACCCGCGATTCGCACGAACGCGATTCCGTTCACTCCGCTGCATGCGAGCCACAGGTTGCCGTCCTTCGTGGCCATCATGTTACGGACCACGCCGCCGCCGGAAGGGATCACCCAGGTCTGAAATTTCTCCGTGGCGGGATCGAAACGCACCACTGTGTTCGGCTTCACGCCGGATTCGCTGTACCAAAGGATTTTCCCGATTGCCGCCACGCCGTACGGCTGCGATTTCGGCCCGCCCGGCGACGCCCACTCGGTCACGTCGCCCGTCTTCGGGTCGAGCCGCCCGAGATACCCGCGCCCGTAATCCGTATACCAGATGATGTCATCCGGCGTAATCGCCACGCGCCGCGGCCGGCTATCGGCGTGCGGCAGGACGTATTCGTGAATCGCCATCGTTTCGGGATCTATGCTCGCTACCTTATTGCTGCCGAATTCGACGAAAAACGGAACACCGTTCGACGTCACCACCATCCCGTAAGGATTCGCGCGGGGCGTCGGGACATGCTCCAGCTTGATCTCGCCCGTTTTCGGATCGAGCCTGCCGACCATGTCCGCGCCCTGCGCCGTAAACCAGATCGTTCCTTTTTGATCGAAGATCAGCGTGTGCGGATCGCGCGCCGCGGGATCGGGCATCGGATATTCCGTGATGTCGCCCGTCTTCGGGTCGAGCTTTCCGATGTACGCCTTGAAATTCGCGGTGAACCAGATGTTGCCGTCTTTGTCGGCCACCAGTCCGTGCGGCCCCGAGCCTGGCGTCTTCAGGTGATATTCCTTGAACTGTTGCGTCTTGGGATTGAATCGGCCGAGGACGTTGGCCATTTGCCCCGTGTACCAGATCATGCCGTCCGGCGCGACCAGCGGGTCGTGCGGCCGCGAGCCTTTCGTCGGCACCGGCCATTCCCGGATCGATACCTGCACGCTGCCGGGAATCACGACCGCGGGCGGCATCGGCCTCTCGGGAAAATTCTTCGAAAGATAATCCTCGATCACGGGGAACTGGTCTTGCGGCAGTTTCGCGCCGAGGTTCGTCATCATGTAGAGGACGTCGTCCCACCCCGCGCGCGTGTGCCCGCCAAAAGTGAGCATATTGAGCCCGTGGCACGTGGTACAGAGCGTCTGCACCTGCTGTTTGCCGTCGCCATCGGGAAGCGTGACTTGCCGCCCCTGGCCCATGGGCCCGGGCATCTGTCCCTGAATGTTTGCGGGGAACGCCACGCACAACAAAGCCGCAGCTGCGAGCGAGAAAACTAAATTTCTCGGCATGGTCCCTCCTTGCGAACGCGACCGCCGGGGAAGCGTAGGCTCGATCGGACCCCCTGGCGCGCCCGGATTCTACTACCGAATGGCAGGACCACTCGCGTTAGAATGTGGGTGTCACCCAAGGCGCCCGTAGCTCAATTGGATAGAGCATCTGCCTTCGAAGCAGAGGGTTGGGGGTTCAAGTCCCTCCGGGCGCGCCACTTCTTTGTCCTTCATGGCCCTTTCCAGCTGTGTCGATTAGAAGTGATGCCCGTTGTTTGTTTGCAGCGAGTTACGGCCGTTTCTAATCGCCAAATGTCGATTAGAAAACGGCGGCAAGTGGCGAGCGGCTGGTAGCCAAAGAGCGGCGGTAACTGCGGTCCTGGAGGTTGCAACCTTCCTTTGATAATCGAGTTTTCAAAGAGCATTCGACTCTCGTCAAGAGAGCGGGCGACTCTCGTCGTCTCGACCATCGTGGCAGATTGGGGAGCTCGCGTCACTTGTCCGCGAGTACAGGTTTAGTCCAGCGTCCGCGACCCGTACATTTGGATCGAAGCAGGTCGTTACTACGCGACGGGAGCCGCGACGGCTGCGGCGACGCTCGCTGCGTTGAGCGAGACCTGCTATTGGGCTACAGAGTGATGGTCTTTTGCTGCTTACAATCCTAAGCAGTTCCAGTTTCCTTCCATGCTAGCTACAGAATCGAGCAACATAGCGGCGTGCCAGCAGAAGACAGGTGTGTCCCTCCAAACCGGGATCATGGGAACGCTGGGGCCTATGAACAAACCACCTAACGAAGCGCTTTCATACGACGAGTTGACGCGGCCCCCCACGCACCCGGCCACCCCGGACTTCCTCCCGCCTGTGCGCGAGCCTATCCCATCAGCCCGGCTCGCAACGATCGCAATTGCTCTAATTCTTTGGGGCGTGTCGATGGCTTGCATTTTCGAGATCGCACGAGCGAACGGCTGGTGGTAGCGGTTGGGGTCAATCCACACGATGCAGGGAGTGTTTCGATGATTATGCTGAAAGAGCAAGTCTATCGTTGTCAAAATAAGCAGTGCGGCGCCGAAATCGTGATTGCGAAAGAATCCATCGAAGGCGGCTCGACTCCAAGGTGCTGCTGTGGGGCACAGATGAAGAAGCCCTACACCAAGCCGACCCTTACGCGACTGGAACCCACAACAAAGCCAATCGAGCCTTTCAAGCCGGAGCTCGGAAAAGCGGCGAACGGATGACGGCGATTTTATTCCGATGGTCGGATTTCGCCTACTGCGCGACGGGAGTTGCGACGGCCGCGGCGACGCTCGCTGCATTGAGCGAGAGCGGGGTTTGCAGCACCATCTCGAATTGCGTGCCGGCGTCGAAGAGCACGCCATTGCTCGCGCGCGAATGATGAACCGCGAGAACGGCTCCGAGGATACCTGCCGCCGCGAGGCCCACTCCGATTCCGATGGCGGCTCCCATGCTGGGCCCTGGGTGAGGCAACGGAGGTGGTTGCGGCGCTTGTTGCGCCACCAGCACCAGGTGCGGCGCATCGCCGCCTGCAAACGCGGCGGGCTCCAGCGAATTCGATCCGCGATCAAATCGGGGGCTGATGGCTTTAGTTTCCGTGTTGATGCCGTCGATGTCGACCGTGTAGCCATTGGCGTAGACCATCCGCGTGAAGTGAATATGCAAGCTGCTGATGTCCGAGCTTCCTCGCGTGACTTTGTCGATCACGCCTTCCATGTACGTGCCTACCGGAATCGCCACTTGCGTGCCTACCGTCACGGGAAACGCCGTGACCGCGCGCACCGCTGTTCCACGCCGCGCTGATTTCGTCGTGATGGAAGCCGAGAGCGTGGCAGGAATGCGAGTCCCCTCGGGAACCACGATCGCTTGCGCCGGAGAAGTCGTAGGCGCCGGAGCTTGCGTTTGCGGCGGCAACGGCTGGGCATTCGACGCAGGAGTCTGCGCCGGGCACGTCGAGATAACGAGAAGTAGGGCGAGAAGCAATGAAAATGTCCGCATTAGAGTGTCTCCCCGGATGCTGTTTGATCGAAGTACAGCGCGAGACTCTGGCCTGCGAATCGCAGTGACTGCAAGGAAACCGAGCCGTCGGGATTGCTGAGCGTCCCCGGTATCGCCGAGGGCGATTGCTTGTTCAGCAGCACGACTCGCGCCTGCATGCTCGCAACGACTTTCTTGTTCTGAACGATCTGCACCGAAGCCAGCGGCCCCGATCCTTTCCACGTGACCTGATAGCTGCCGGCGGGCAGCGAATTCCCGGACACTTGAAAAGGGACGTTCATTTGGAACGTTTCCTTCTGTGCTTTCGTGCTGGCGGCGACGACCGGAGGGCCGGGACAAGGAATGTCCGGCGTGGCAGGGCTGCCGGGAATCACCGTGTCAGGTGTTCCGGGCGTAGCCGGAATTCCGGGAATCACCGTATCCGGCGCGCCGTCTACTCCGGGGATCACAGTGTCCGGCGTGCCGGACGTGCCTGGAGTCCCAGGTATCACGGTGTCCGGCGTTCCCGGAGTGCCGGGAATCATCTGGCACATCGTCGCGGACTTGAATCGGCCCGGCTGCACTGGCCTTGTGGCCTTCACGGCTCCTTCGACGCTCGATGCATCGAGCTGCAAGGGCAACTGCAAAATCATTTCGATCTGCGCGCCATTGTCGAGCAGCACGTCGCTTCGAGCACTGACGTCCACGTAAGGATTCGCCACGGCGGGGATCACATCATCGGGAGGAGCAACACCCGCCCTTGGCGTGGCGCTCGGCAGGCTGGGAATGTAGACCGTATAGCCATTCGCGAAGATCAGCTTCGTAAAATGAATTTGAAATTGTGCGTGCGGCGAAAATATTCCGGGCCGAGCCAGCGTGTCGATTTGGCCCTGCACGTAGGTGCCGGGCGGAATCGCCATCTGGCCGTTCACGGCGACGGGGAAGGCGCCCTCTGCATACACATCGTCTCCAACCTTGGCTGTCTTGGCCATGATGGCGTGCGTGAGCGTCAGCGAAACGCTGGTTCCGGCCGGAACCACGATCGTCGACGCACTGGGCGCATTCGCCACTTGCGACGAGGGCTGTGAACTCGGCTGCAGCGGTCCCGTTTGTGCGGCAGATGCAAAAGCGAAAAGCAGTATTGCGATTGCGAGTCGGCGCATGGTCGCCACCTCCGATCGCCACTTTTCTCTCTCACATAACGAGACGGCGACGGGCACGCACGCGTTTCACGATTCGTGACGGGCCTTCTCAATGAATTCACAGCCCGAGCGCGCAGGGGCCCGGTAGCCGTGTGTTATCCGGCACTTACGCGGCGAAAGTCCCTGCGCGTTCTTATACGTATGGAACTGCGATTTGAGCCGGTGATTTGGCTGGGGGCGACGCTTCTACGAAATTTGCCTGCGGAGGCGGAGGACGCGCGGCGGTGGATTCTCGGCGTAGAGTTCGTCGACGAGCGCGCTGCGATGGTCGAGAATGGCGCGCTGGTTGAGCGAGCCTTTGTCGGTGATTTCGCCGTGGTCGAGGGCGGGCGGCTCGTCGAGCAGGATGGCGCGCTCGATGCGATTCGAGGCGCCGGTTGATTGCGCGGCGAAAGATTCGAGCAGGTCGGTGAGGGCGGGCGCGACGTTTTCGTGCTGCAAGATTTCGGCGGCCGAACGGTGCGTCGGCGAAGTGCCCGGGGCTGAAGCCCCTGCACAGACAGGATTGTCTGTGCCACTGGCGAGTTTGCGGCACGCGTCCATGTCGGGCACGACGAGCATCGCCAGGAAATCGCGGTCATGCCCGGCGATTACCACGTCGCGGACGTACGGCGCGAAATGGTGGATGATGCGCGTGCGCAGCGGGCCGACGTTGACCCAAGTGCCCGACGCCATCTTAAAATCCTCGGCGAAGCGGCCGTCGAAGATGAGCCCCTTGTTGATGTCGTTCGGATCGACGAAGCGCACCGCATCGCCGAAGCGGTAGTAGCCCTCTTCGTCAAACGCGGCGCGAGTGAGCTTGGGATTACGCCAGTAGCCGGGAGTGACGCTCGGTCCTTTGACGCGCGCTTCGATTTTCGCGCCGATCGGAACCAGTTTCAGCTCGACGCCCGGCACGGGAATGCCGATCACGCCGGTCAGCTCGGAGTCGCGCGTCCACTGAATCGCCATCGGAGAGGTTTCGGTGGCGCCGAGCCCGGTGCACATCAGGATGCGTTCGCCGATCGTCTCGCGCGCGAGATTGCGGTAGGCCTCCCAGAGGGGCTGCGGCATGCCCGCGGCCGCGTAGAACATGAATTGCAGACGGCTGAAGAATTTTTCGCGCAGTGCGCGGTCGGCGCGCAAATGGACCAGAAGCTCTTCGTATCCTTTGGGCACGTTGAAATAGATCGTGGGCGCGATCTCGCGAAGATTCGCGATGGTGGCGGCGACGCCCGCCGCCGTTGCTTTGCCTTCGTCGATGTAAAAGGTGCCGCCATTGTAGAGCGCCATGCCGATGTTGTGGTTGCCGCCCGCCGTGTGATTCCACGGCAGCCAATCGAGGATCACTGGCGGGTCGTCCGCGAGAAAACGAAATTCCTGCAAAATCATCTGCTGGTTGCTGCAGATCATGCGGTGCGTGTTGATCACGGCTTTCGGGATGTCGGTCGAGCCGGACGAAAATAAGAATTTCGCGATGTCGTCGGGCTGGATCGCGGCGTGTGCGGCATCCACGGCGGCGGTGGGCGCAGTGGCCGCGAGCGCATCGAATGAAGCAGCGCGCCGCCAGTCGATGGGCTCGGCGCCGAAGATGACTTCGGTATCGCGGTCGAGCACGGTTTCAATCGCGCGCCGATACCGCGTCCCGCTCGCCACGAAGACGGCCCCCGGCGTGAGCACGCTCATCACGTGCCGCAGCTTGCCGAAATCCGTGGAGACGAGCGCGTAGGCCGGCGCAATCGACGCGGTTGGCACGCCGACGTGCTGCCCCGCAAGCATCAGCAGCAGATGCTCGAAGTTATTTTCGGAAAGAATCGCGAGCGGATGCTCGACGGTGAGGTTCCGCCCAAGCAGCGCTTGCCCGATCCGGCGAACGCGCTCAAGCGTCTCGGCATAGCTCATCGAGCGCCACGCGCCATCCGTCCCGCGCTTGGCGACGAACACGCGATCCGGCGCGCGCCGCGCCCATTCCACAAGCCGTTCGGTGATCACCCGCGGGTATGCTTCGAGCGGCTCGTCGCCGCGAATGATGAAGGTGCCATCCGCGCGCCGCTCCATCGTCGCGCCCGATGTGCGCACGTGCACGGCGCGAATGCGGTCGTCGGTATTCGGATGCGCGGATGCCTGTATCGGTGTCGTCATCGCTGGCGTCGATGTCTCCACATTATACGTTGTGCGCCGACGTTCCTCTGTGTACTCAGTGCCTTCTCTGTGAGCTCTGTGTTTAGTTGGGCGATCAAGTCTACCCCGCGGTCAAACGACACGACGCCACTATCCTCACTCGTACGCCGGTTGACATCGCCGCTCGCACATCCTAACTTAATTGATTCGAGTCTACGCTTGGAACTTGCTGGTACGCGGTCGCACGCGTCGGGCGATGGCGGAAGCTACTCGACCCGGGAGGAATGTATGCAAAGCGAACCGATCATGGATTTGGCGCATCTGGCGCACCTGGAATTGCTGACTCCGAAGCCCGAGGAAAGTCTGCGATTTTTCGTCGATGTGATGGGAATGACGGAGTCGGGCCGCGAAGGCGATTCGGTCTACCTGCGCGCCTATGACGACTACGAGCGCCACACGCTGAAGCTGACCGCTTCGAAATTGCCGGGCATGGGACACGTCGCGTACCGCGCGCGCAGCCCGCAGGCCCTCGAGCGGCGCGTCGCGGCGCTGAAAGGCTCGGGATTCGACATTGGCTGGACCAAGGGCGACCTCGCGCATGGCCCCGCGTTCCTGTGCCAGGATCCGGACGGCCACAAGATCGAGCTGTACTACGAGACGCAATGGTATGAGGCGCCGCTCCCGCTGAAGCCGGCGCTGAAGAATCAGGCGCAGCGCTTTCCCGCGCGCGGTATGAACGTCCGCCGCCTCGATCACTGGAACGGCCTCGCGGTCGACATCCAAGCCAACCGCGAATTTTTCGAGAATTACCTCGGCTTCCGGCTGACGGAGCAGATTGTCCTCAGCAGCGGCAAGGAAGCGGCGATGTGGATGACCGTGACGAACAAGAGCTACGACTTCGCCTACACGGCCGACCACACCGGCACGAAGGGGCGCTTTCACCACGTCACGTACGCGGTGAACAGCCGCGAAGAGGTGCTGATCGCGGCGGATATCGCGCTCGAGAACGGAGTTCCCATCGAGACGGGGCCGCACAAGCACGCCATCCAGCAGACATTTTTCCTGTACCTGTACGAGCCGGGCGGCAACCGCGTGGAAGTCGCCAATGCCGGCGCGCGCCTGATTCTGGCGCCGGACTGGAAGCCGATTCGCTGGAGCGAGGCCGAACGCAAGAAGGGCCAGGCCTGGGGACTCAAGACCATCGAATCGTTCCACACTTACGGCACGCCTCCCGTGGAAACGGTCACCAAGTGACGACGGACGAGTGAAAATGGCGCTCCCGCATCTGCTCTTGCTTCCCGGGCTGGCGTGCGACGCCGAGGTGTGGAAACACCAGGCGCGCTCGCTGCGCGAAATCACCGGCGTGCAGGTTGCGGACTACGGCGCGAGCGATTCGATTCAGGAGATGGCGCGCGTGGCGATCGAGCGCGCCCCGGAACGCTTTGCGCTGGCGGGCCATTCGATGGGCGGCCGCGTCGCTCTCGAAGTTTTTCGCAGCGCGCCGGATCGCGTCGTGGGGCTCGCGCTCCTCGACACCGCGTACAAGCCGTTGCAGCCGGGCGAAGCGGGCGAGCGCGAAAAGGCCGAGCGCGCTGGGTATGTGAATATCGCCCAGACGCAAGGCATGCGGGCCATGGCTCGCACCTGGTTGCAAAAGATGGTGCATCCGTCGCGCCTCGCGGATGCGCCGCTGATCGAATCGATCGTCGAGATGCTGGCGCGGAAATCTCCGGAAGTATTTGCGGGGCAGATCAAAGCTTTGCTCGGGCGGCCGGACGCGACTCCGTCGCTGGCGGCCGCGCGGTGTCCCACGTTGGTGCTCTGCGGCCGCGAAGACGCGTGGAGCGTGCTCGACGTGCATCGCGATATGGCCGCGCGGATGCCGAATGCGCGGCTCGCGATCATCGAAAATTGCGGACACATGGCGACGATGGAGCGCCCCGAAGGCGTAACCGCCGCGCTCGTTGAGTGGTTCTCGAGCTTGTCCGATTGACGCCACCCGGCAGCTTTTCTAGAATCGCCAGCCGGGATTAGAAAGGGTTAAAGCAGCCGCGAATATGATCATCGACTCTCACCAACACTTCGTTCGTCTCGCCAAACACCCGGAAGTCGAAGGCTTTCGCACGGCGCAGCTTGCCGGAAAAAATCTCGATGTTCCTAAAATTTCCGATGCGGATGTCACAAAGAGTCTGGAGCAGGTTGTCAGCCTGATGGACTCGCGCAAAATCGATGTCGCGTTCGCCTCGCCCCGCGCGAAAGCCATGGCCACCCACGAAGGCACCCCGGAGCAGAACGCCATCTGGGCCGATCTCAACGACAGCCTGATCCTTCGCGCCTGCCAGTTGACTCCCGGCCGCTTTGCGCCGGTCGGCATGCTCGGGCAGCATCCTTCGTGTCCGTCCGAGCAGGTCGCGAAACAGATCGAGCGCTGGACCAAGGAAGGTTTCATCGCATTCAATTTTGATCCCGACGGCACCGGCGGCCGCTGGCAGAACCAGCCCTTCACCGGAAAACACAATTATCCGGTTTTCGAAGCGGCGCAGGCGCTCGATGTGCCGCTCGTGCTGCACGGCAGCGAATCGATCAATAAAAACTTTCCGCATACGGCCGTCCAATATCTGGTCGCCGATATTACGGGCTTCGTGCAGCTCATGATGGCGAAGGATCTGTTCCGGGATTTTCCGCGTCTGCGATTCCTGATCCCGCATGCTGGCGGCGCGTTGCCGTGCCAGATCGGGCGCTGGAGGGCGATCGCGAAGTACAACAGCTGGGCCAGCCCGGATGAGATCCTCGGCAACGGCAACGTTTTCGTCGATACCTGCGTGTACAACGATCTCAACATGCAGATGTTGTTCGACGCTGTCCCGCTCGAGAGCATCCTGTTCGGCTCGGAGTGCGACGGCGCGTTCCCCGGCGTGGTGAACGATGAGACGCACGATCATTACGACAATACGCGGCGCTATGTTGACGATTCGAAGCTCAACGCCGCCGACAAGGCCCGGATTTATGCCGCCAACGCGCGGCGCGTTTATCCCCGTGCGAGCCGCTGGATTCAAGCGTAGCGGAGTCTAGGAGAACTTCATGAGCAAACCGGTCGTAGTGCGAAATATCGAGCAGCCCGCCGAAGACGCCGTCGCCGCGCTCGAAAAATACGGCGTTTCGACAGTGCACGAAGCGCAAGGGCGCATTGGCCTGCTCGCCAGCTATATGCGGCCGATTTATCCCGGCGCGGCAATCGCCGGAGCCGCGGTCACGGTGTCGTTGCCGCCGGGCGACAACCTGATGATCCACGTGGCCGTCGAAGTCTGCCGCAAAGGGAATATCCTGGTGGTGGCGCCAACCTCGTATTGCACCGACGGCTATTTCGGCGAGCTGCTGGCCACATCGCTCCGCGCGCATGGCGTAAAAGGGCTGATCATCGAGGCAGGCGTCCGCGATGTTGGGCCGCTCACCGCGATGAAGTTTCCTGTCTGGAGCCGCGCGATCCACTCGCAGGGCACGGTGAAGGCGACGCTCGGCTCGGTGAATATCCCGATTGTGTGCGCGGGCGCCGCAATCGATCCCGGCGACGTGGTCGTTGCCGACGACGACGGCGTGGTGGTGGTGAAGCGCGCGGACGCGGCGAAAGTGGCTGCTGCTTCTGAGGAGCGCATAAAAAAGGAAGACATCACGCGCGAAAAGCTGGCGCGCGGCGAACTTGGCCTCGATATGTATGGCCTGCGCGCGAAGCTCGCCGAGCTCGGCCTGGAATATCGCTGAGATCTATGTAGCGCCGGCGTCCCGCCGGCTCCGCGCCTTTGCTTTTGAAGTTTCGGGTGCCCCATCCTCGGTTTTTGAGGGTGGGGCCTTTGCCATCTAGCTAGATAGCACTTATGGCCCACGAACCCTTTCGACGGATCGCACTCGTCGGCTTCGGCGAAGCCGGCGGAATCCTGGGCCGCGATCTCGCGCAGCAGGGAATCGAAGTCTCGTTCTTCGATATTCTTCTCCGCTCGAAAAAGGCGCGCCCCGCGATGCTCGCAAAAGCGCAGGCCTCCGGCGTTCACGCCAACGAAACGCTGCGCGATTGCGTACGCAATGCCGAGCTCGTGATCTCTGCAGTCACAGCCTCTTCAGCGGCCAGCGTCGCTAAAGAAGCCGCGTCGCTCCTCAAGCCCGGCCAAATCTTCCTCGACATCAATTCGGTGTCGCCCGAAACGAAGCGCCAAGAAGCGCGCCACTTCGAGAAAAGCAAGGGTCACTTCGTCGAAGCAGCGGTGATGGCGCCCGTTCCGCCGCAGCGGATCAAGGTCCCGATGCTGCTCGGCGGAAAGTGCGCGGCCGAACTCGCTCCGCACCTGCAGGCGACGGGGATGAATGCGACCGCGGTAAGCGATCAGATCGGAGTCGCATCCGCAATAAAAATGTGCCGCAGCGTGATGATCAAGGGGCTCGAAGCCCTTGCGATCGAAAGCCTGTTCGCAGCGCGCCGCTACGGCGCCGAAGAAGCCGTGCTCGCCTCACTCGACGCCACGTATCCCTCGATGGGTTGGAGGGACAAGCTTCCCGACTATCTCATCAGCCGCGTCGCCGAACACGGCCGCAGGCGCGCCGCCGAGATGCGCGAGGCCGCGCTGGCGGTCGCCGATGTGGGAATGGATCCGCTCTTAGCGGAGCGAACTGCCGAGCGCCATGATTGGCTCGTCGATGAGATTGCCGCGCTTGGCCCGAATCGAGATACGAAAGAATTCGGCGCTTCGTTTTCGTGGCGACTTCTCGCTGATGCACTGGCCGCTCCGGTCAAACGCGGCAGCGATCGCCCTAAACGGCGCTCCGCGCGAAAGCGGAAACGACCGCGCTGAAGTGCGGCCTTGCCTTTGTAGCGGCCGCCTTGCTTTCAGGCGGGCGCTTTTGCTTCGCTCAGGACAAAATTGCGGCGCTACGTTTAGACCTTAAGAACCTGTGTGACAACCGCGAATCCTTGTGGGTCGTGGCTTTCAGCCACGACATAAGCCGCGCAAACGTCGTGGGCTTCAGCCCCTGAAGTTCTCAAACACGGTTGCCACACAGTCTCGTAAGTCTAGAAGAAAAAGAAGCGCTTCCGCCGCCCGGTTCGCAAGCCGCGCACTGCCTCTTCATCCATGCCCGCGCCTTCGGGCAGCTCCGGCACCCATGGCAGCGGGCGTCCTTCGAATGCCGCCAGCGGATTATCGATCAGCAGCGCTCGCGCCACGTCTTCTCCGCGCGTCTTCGCCACCAAGTCGAAGGTTTCCTTCAGCCGCAGCGGCCGCGAAGTGATGTTGTGCGCGTCGCTCGCTATGAAATGAACTGCATTCGCGTCAAGCCACTCTTCGGCCATCGCTTGCGCCGGCTCGCCCCATTTGCCGAGCAGCGATTGCGCTGTGATCTGCGCGTAGCAGCCCTGGTTCAGCCAGCGATAGAGCCGCTCGGGCTGCGAACGGATCAGCGGATTGCGCTCGGGATGCGTAATGATCGGCCGCAAACCCGCCAATTGCAATTCATGCAGAGCCTGATCGAGCGACGGCGGAATCGAATAATCCGCAAATTCGACGAGCAGGTATTTCTTCTGGTTCAGCGCGAAACGCCGCGAGTCGCGCCGGATCTCCTGCAGGTTTTCGAAGCTCAGGTGAAAATCGCATCCAGTGGCAAAGATAAGCCGGCCCTCGAATCGCGATTGCAAGTCATCGCGCCGCTGCCGGATCGCATCCGGCAGAAACGGCCATGCGGGGCTCGCGTGCGGCGTGCCGATGATGTGCGTCACGCCGTCTTCGATGGCCATTTCGGCCATGCCACAGGCAATCTCCATCGATTCCGCGCCGTCATCAAGATTGGGAAGAATGTGGCAGTGAATATCGACCATTCCAAGCAGCATAGCGCAGCCGAAATGCGATCACAACGGCCGGCGTTCCATATTTCGCTCAGTCTTCCTCAGAGTGCGCGCTTCCTGTTATGCTTCTATTTCGCAAAGTTGATGTTCGGGTTTGGGTTCAAGTACATTTCGGCTGGCCAAGTTGGCTCGCAACAAATCCAGAACAAGCTTGAATGAGAGAATAAGAGGATGAGCGGGGATCGTAAGCCTGACTTTTTCGCGGGGAAGGATGCGCGTATCGGGATTATCGGATGCGGCTACGTGGGCCTACCGCTCGCGCTGCGCTTCGCGGACGTGGGCCACCGAGTCACGGGATTCGACCTCGATAAATCCAAGGTCGACAAGCTCAACGCCGGCCAATCCTACATCCAGCACATCTCTGCCGACAGAATTCGCGCACACGTCGAGGGAAAACGTTTCGACGCCACCACGGATTTCTCGCGCCTGAAACAGATAGACGCCGTGCTGATCTGCGTGCCGACTCCGCTCGACGAGCGCCGCGAGCCCGACCTCACGTATGTGGCCGATACGACCAAAGCGATCGCCCCGAACCTCCAGCGCAACCAGCTGATCGTCCTTGAGAGCACCACGTATCCCGGCACCACCGAAGAGCTGGTTCTTCCGATCCTCGAGAAGACCGGCCTGAAATGCCCGATCGCGCGCGGCCCGGCCGCCGAAAACATCGCCACCGACTTCTATCTCGCTTTTTCGCCCGAGCGCGAGGACCCCGGCAACAAGCAATACGGCCTGGCGCAGATTCCCAAGGTCGTCGGCGGAATCAATCCTCCAAGCGGCCGGGCAGCAGCCGGCCTCTACGCGCAGATTGTTTCCAAGGTCGTGCCGGTCAGCTCGACGCGCGCCGCCGAAATGGCCAAGCTGCTCGAAAACATCTTCCGGTGTGTGAATATCGCGCTCGTCAACGAACTCAAGCAGCTCTGCCTCCGCATGGATCTCGATGTCTGGGAAGTGATCGACAGCGCCGCAACCAAACCGTTCGGCTTCATGCCTTTTTATCCGGGCCCGGGACTCGGCGGCCACTGCATTCCCGTCGACCCCTATTATCTGTCGTGGAAGGCGCGCGAATACGATTTCGCCACTCGCTTCATCGAATTGGCGGGCGAAATCAATACGGAGATGCCCTACCACGTGGTCAACGCCGTCGCGGGCGCGCTCAACGACCGCCAAAAGAGCATCAAGGGCTCGAAAATCCTGCTGCTCGGCGTGGCTTACAAGAAAGATGTCGATGACCTCCGCGAATCGCCGTCCCTGAAATTGCTCGAGCTCCTCACCGCCCGCGGCGCCGCCATCGACTACAACGACCCCTATTTCCCGGCCCTCCACAAGATGCGCCACTACGATTTCTCGGACAAACGCTCGGTCGAACTGACGCCTGCGAATCTCGGCGCCTACGACTGCGTCCTGATCGCCACCGATCATTCCATCTACGATTACGATGCGATCGTAAAGCACGCCCGGCTGGTGGTCGATACTCGTAATGCCACTCGCCGCGTCAAAGAGGCGCCCGAAAAGGTCGTCCACTGCTGAGGCCGCGCCCCTCCAGGCCCGGGGGGTAACTCGTGAGGGCCAATGGGACCAACGTACTATTGCCACGTTAATACAATAGCCCTAGCGTACTATACATGGACGCACAGACCGTCTCGCGCCAGGATAAGCAAGCCGTGACCGTGGAAGCCAGCCGCCGCCGCAGCATGCGCGTGCTGCTGAGCGTACCGATTCGGGTCACAGGCAAAACCGCGGCCAACGAGGACTTCGAGGAGCAAACTCGCACCCTTGTTGTGAATGCGCATGGCGCCCTGATTTCCCTGCAGGCTCCCGTCGGCGCCAATCAGCGTCTGACGGTCGAGCACAAAGCCACCAACGAGTCGCGCGAGTGCCGCGTGGTGCATGTGGGAACGCAGGCCGCCGGAAAAATACAGGTCGGAATCGAGTTCGTGAAACCGTCGGGCACATTCTGGCAAATCGATTTTCCCCCGGACGATTGGGTGGTTCCCGAAAGCTAAGCGCGTTTCGCGAGCCGAAGAAAATTTCCCCAAAGAAATTACTGCGATGCTGAAGTAAGTTCGGCGCGCAAGTTTCCGAATGGAAGCTGCGCCTCCATGAGGATTGGTGTGTGCGCGGCGTCGTTCGCGATCCATACGATCACGTGGACGCCCGCCACCGGCTTTTGGTGTTGGAAGAGATCGATCGCCACTCGCGACGTGGAAAAGGTGCCCGCGGCGATTGCCACGCTGTCGTCCGTGGTCTCGCGCTTGGCCGTGGCTTCGTACAGGTCGTGCCCATCGTAGACGGTTCCGCGAAATTCCGGCGTCTGCTCCCAATCGACTTGGCGCAGCTCGTAGAGCGTGCCCAGCGGATCGCGCGTGCCCGCCAGCACCACCACGCTCGGCCCCGGCCCGCGCGACGGCGCGCCCGGCGCCGTGAAATGGAATACTTGATCCTCGATTTTGCCGAGCTCGTTGAGATGCGTTTCGTACTGCCGGGATGCGAGCGTCGCTTGATCGGCGTATGAATCGAACTGGTCGTCGACCGAAAAGAGCTCGCGGACCGGGTTAAGCGTGTGTGCCAGCGCGCGGAAATGCCACGTCGAGTAGCCGAAAAGGTCGCGTTGCTCGGGAACGGTCAATTGGACCGACGCGGCATTCGAGAATGCCGACCACGACACGCGGTAATTCAGCGTCTCGCCCGTACGAAACGGCATCGCAACCGGTTTCATTGCCGTTGGCGGGTCGTTTTTGGCCGCCGACTTGTGGTGCGCAGTCTTCTGAGAGCCCGCAGCCACGTGTGCCATCCCAGGCAGCGCCCAGAGCGCGCCGACTGCAAAAAGCATCGCGGCGATCCGGCCGCGCCTCCTCCAATTTTCGTGTGCGCTCATCTTCCTGAGTTGAGATTCTCCGTCGGCCGAAAGCGTTGCGCCGCGAGCAACGGCGCTTGCCGCATATCAACTGCGGGGCTATATTCAAGCGTACCCGAAAACGCACAGCAGGGTCACCTCGTCCCGCGAGTTGTGAAAGCTCGTTGAAATTGGGACATCTTGCTTCGGCGCCCTTCCACAGCGGAGGTTTCACCGTTTGCGCTATCTTGTGACAGGTGGTGCGGGCTTTATCGGCTCCAACATCGTGGATGAACTCGTGCGGCGCGGCCATTCCGTCGTGGTGCTCGACGATCTTTCGAGCGGCAGCGAAGAGAATCTGGCGGGTGTCCGCTCGAAGATCGACTTGCGGATTGGCAGCATCATCGATCTTGCGATGGTGCAATCGGCCTGCGTTGGCGTTGATTATGTGATCCACCTAGCGGCGCGCACCTCAGTTCCGAAATCGGTGAAAGATCCGCTCGAAACGAATCACGTGAATATCGACGGCACGCTCAACGTGCTCGTCGCCGCCCGCGATGCCAAAGTGCGCAGGTTCGTTTACGCGGCATCATCGTCTGCATACGGCGAAACGCCCACGCTGCCGAAAATCGAGTCGATGCAGCCCGAGCCGATTTCGCCATACGGCGTCACAAAATTCGTCGGCGAGCTTTACGCGCAGGTTTTCGGCCGCGTCTACGGCCTCGAAAACGCATCCGTGCGCTATTTCAACGTCTTCGGCCCGCGCCAGGACCCCACATCGCAGTATTCGGGCGTACTCTCGCGCTTCATGCTGGCGGTGCTCAAGAGCGAGCCGCTGGTAATTTATGGCGACGGCGAACAATCGCGCGACTTCACCTATATCGATAACATTGTCGACGAAACGCTGCGCGCCTGCGAGGCTGCGGGCGCGTCGGGCAAGGTCTTCAACGGCGGCACCGGCGCGCGCATCACTCTGAATCAGGTCGTAAAGCTCCTCGAAAAAATCACGGGCAAGAAGCTCCCGGTGAAATACGACCCGCCTCGCGACGGCGACATCCGCGATTCGCAGGCCGACGTTTCCCTCGCGCGCAAAATCCTCGGCTACGAACCGCGCGTCCTCTTCGAGGAAGGCCTCCGGCGCACCTGGGACTGGTACAAATCCGCCTACGGCAAGCAGTAACGCTCGCCCCAGGCGCCTCCGTGTACTCAGTGCTTCTCTGTGTGCTCTGTGTTTAGATGGGCGTTCGAGTCCGCGCCAACGGTCAATTGAAACGCCCGACGGCCAGTTGCCGCGCACACGCGAGGCGTCTATCATGGGTAATTGCGCTGAGCGGCTGGCGGCGATCTGAGCCTGCAGCGAAAGGAAATCATGGCGAGTGAAGCAGCGGTGATCGAGGCGTTGCGCGGAGTGATGGACCCGGAGCTGCACAAGGACATCGTCACGCTGGGCATGGCGAAAAACATCCAGGTAAACGATGGCTCCGTGTCGCTCCTCGTCACCTTGACCACGCCCGCATGTCCGCTCAAGGACACGATCGAGAAAGACGTCCGCGCCGCACTCGGTAAAGTTCCGGGCATCACGTCTGTTGAAGTGAAATTCGATGCGTCCGTCCCGCCGGGGAAGCGATTGCAGGACAAAGCCCCAATCGAAGGCGTGAAGAATCTGGTCGCCGTTGCCAGCGGCAAAGGCGGCGTCGGCAAGACGACGGTCGCCGTGAATCTCGCGATCGCCCTGAAAAATATGGGCGCGACGATCGGCCTGCTGGATGCCGACATTTATGGCCCCAACGTTCCCGTGATGCTCGGCACGCTCGAGCAGCCGCGCGCTCTCGACGAACGCACCATCATTCCGGTGCAGGCGCACGGCGTGAAAATGATTTCGATGGGTCTGCTCAATCCGGGCGATAAGCCGCTCGTCTGGCGCGGCCCGATGCTGCACAGCGTGATGCAGCAGTTCCTGCGCAGCGTGCGTTGGGGCCAGCTCGACTATCTGATCGTCGACTTGCCGCCGGGCACAGGTGATGTTCAGCTCAGCCTGATGCAAAGCGTCTCCGTCAGCGGCGCGGTCGTCGTTACGACGCCCTCGGTGGTCGCGCTCGCCGATGTGCGCAAAGCTATCGAGATGTTTCGCCAGGTGAACGTCGAAATTCTCGGAATCGTCGAAAATATGAGCTATTTCGCCTGCCCGCACTGCCAGGGACACATCGATGTTTTCGGGCACGGCGAGGGCGAAAAGATGGCGCAGACCTTCGGCCTGCCATTCCTCGGCGAGATCGAGATCGATCCGAAGATTCGCATCGGCGGCGATACGGGGAAGCCGGTCGCGTCGCTCGGGGAAGACGCGCCGGGAGCGAAGAGCATCTACTCGATGGCGCGCAACGTCGCGGCGCGGCTCTCGGTCGTGAATTTGACGGCCTCGGCCCCGGTCGTCCAGATTCTGTAGCGCGTTTGATGCTGCCGGTTTTTGGTGGCACAGACAATCCTGTCTGTGCTCTTCTGCCGTGTAGCAGCTGAGCTCTCGATCGCGCGTATCGAAGTGGTACTACAATTTATGATCCATCCGGAGACACGAACTCACATGAGTGATCTCGTTCAATTCACCACCGACAAAGACATCGCCATCATCACCATAAATAATCCGCCGGTTAACGCCCTAAGCCGCGGCGTCCCGGAAGGAATCGAAGCAGCCATCGCGCGCGTCAACAGCGACGACTCGATCAAAGCCGCAGTCCTGATCGGCGGTGGCAAGACGTTCATCGCGGGCGCGGACATCAACATGTTCGTTGAGATGACGTCGGGCAAGGGCGGCAAAATCGACCTGCTGCCCACGCTGCTGAAGATCGAAGATTGCCGCAAGCCGGTAGTCGTCGCGCTGCACGGCAATGCGCTCGGCGGCGGCCTGGAAGTCGCGCAGGCCTGCCACTATCGCCTGATCGCTCCGGGCACTCGAGTGGGGCAGCCGGAGGTGAATCTGGGAATCATTCCCGGCGCGGGCGGCACGCAGCGTTTGCCGCGCCTCGCGGGCGTCGCAAAAGCGGTCGAGATGTGCACCACGGGCAAGCCGGTAACGGCTGCCGAGGCGCTCGAAGCCGGAATCGTCGACAAGATCATCGAGGGCGACTTGCTAGCGGGCGCAATTGCATTTGCGCGCGAAATCGCCGCCAAGCCCGTTCGCAAGACGCGCGAGCGCACCGAGAAACTCGGCACGCCCGAGCAAAATGCCCCGGTCTTCGCCGCCGCGCGCGAAACCGTCCGCAAGAAGCAGCGCGGCCTCCCCGCGCCGCTCGCGGCCATCGACGCAATCGAAGCCGCCACGAAGCTGCCTTTCGACAAAGGCTGCCTCGAAGAGGCACGCCTCTTCGACACCTGCCTCTACACGGACGAATCGAAAGCCCTGATCCACGTATTTTTCGCCGAGCGCGAAGTTTCGAAAGTCCCGGACATCCCGAAAGACCTGCCGCTGATTCCGGTCAATTCCGTCGCAATCGTCGGCGCGGGCACGATGGGCAGTGGCATCTCGATGGTCTGCGCGAATGCGGGCATCCCGGTCGTGCTGAAGGATTCGGATCAAGCCGCGCTCGATCGCGGCCTCACCAACATCCGCAAAAATTACGCCACCTCCGTAAAGCGCGGCCGCTTCACGCAGCAGCAAGTGGATGAGCGGATGAAGCTGATCAAGCCCACGCTCAGCTATGCCGATTTCGCGAACGCGGACATGGTGATCGAGGCGGTCTTCGAGACGATGCCCGTCAAGAAAGAAGTCTTCGCCGAGCTCGATCGCGTCTGCAAGCGTGGCGCGATTCTTTCGAGCAACACCTCCACGCTGAATATCGACGAAATCGCCGCCACCACCTCGCGCCCTGAAGCCGTGATCGGCATGCACTTCTTCAGCCCGGCCAACGTGATGCGCCTGCTCGAAATCGTCCGCGGCCGGAAAACCGGCAAGGACGTGATCGCCACCTGCATGCAGCTCTCGAAAAAAATCGGCAAGATCGGCGTGCTCGTCGGCAATTGCCGCGGCTTCGTCGGCAACCGGATGTTTCTTCCCTACATTCGCGAAGCGCAATTTCTTGTGGAAGAAGGCGCGACGCCTGAAGCGGTCGATGCGGCGCTCACCGATTGGGGAATGACGATGGGGCCGCTCGCCGTCGGCGATCTCGGCGGGCTGGACATCTCCTATCGCATCCGCAAGGAGTATCGGCACCTCGAAAAGCCTGGCACGCGGCAGCCGTACGTCGAGGATTGTCTCGTCGAAATGGGTCGCCTCGGCCAGAAAACCGGCGCGGGCTGGTACAAATATGACGCCGATCGCCGCGCGTCATCCGACCCCGAGGTCGCCGAGCTCGTCCGCAAGTGGCGCGCGGATGCCGGCACGCCGCAGCGCCGGATTTCGTCCGAGGAAATCGTCGAGCGCTGCGTCTATTGGCTGATCAACGAAGGCGCGCGCATCCTCGAGGAGGGCTACGCGCTGCGCGCCGGCGATATCGACACGATTTACGTGAATGGCTACGGCTTCCCGGCATTCCGCGGCGGCCCCATGTGGTACACCGGCGCCGGAGGGCTGAAGAAAATCTACGACCGCATCTCCGAATTTCACCGCCAGCACGGCCAAATCTGGGAGCCCGCCCCATTGCTCAAGCAACTCGCCGAGTCCGGCAAGACTTTCGCCGACTTCCAGCGCGAAAGCGTCCACGCCGCCGACTAAACTGGCACAGACAATCCGCACAGGCGAAGCGCCGGAGGCGCGATTGTCATTAGCCCGGCATGGAGCGAAGCGGAATGCCGGGAACGCGTAGCCAGAATCCCTAGTCCCGGACGGGACGGTTGAAATTTGCTTCTCGGTTAGAGTTTCCTCACACGTAAAATCGCATAATCCACTCGGCCACGCAGCAAGGCTTCGCAGCATTCTCTCTCTCGACGGTCACCACCACTTCCGCCTCGACGCAATCCGCAAGTTCCTTCAACGCCTTCAGCGCCACTCGCGCGCGAATCCTCGAATCCGCCGGCACCGGCGCAGGGAACCGCACGCGATTCAAGCCGTAATTCACACTCATACGCACGCCGCGCACCTGAAACGCCTGCTTCGCAAGATGGCCGATCAGCGATAGCGTCAGAAATCCGTGCGCAATCGTCGTGCCGTAAGGCGATTCGCGCGCAGCGCGTTCGCGATCTTCATGGATCCACTGGTGGTCCTCGGTCGCCGCCGCGAACTGGCGGATGCGTTCTTGCGTCACCAAAAACCAATCGGACACGCCAAGCTCGCGCCCGACGAATTCCTTCAGTGCCTGCGGCGATTCCAGAATGAGCGGCGGCATAGGCTATTTCTTCGGCGTTACGCCGAACGCATCCGATTGAAATTCAAGCGGCGCCGGAAAATGCTGCGCGAAGTAGGTCCAGTCGTGCGCGCCGGGATAAAGGTGGAATTCGTGCGGGATGTGCCGCGAAACGAGCAGTTCATGAAACGCCTGCACTCCCACGTTGAAGCCGTAGCTGTCCTCCGTCCCGCAGTCGAAATAGATCTTCAGTCCAACGGGCCGCGGCCCGTTGCGCACGATCGTGAACGGATTCTCACGCTCCCAGAACGCGCGGTCAAACGGCACTCCGAAAGCCGATCCCAGCATGCGCGCAAGAATATTCGAGTCACCAGGCGCCGCCATCTCGATGTTCGGCAGCTTGGCCATCAGCGCGGGGCTATTCGCGCTCACGGCGGCAAACGTTTGCGGAAAAAGCAGCCCGAGCCGCAGCGCGCCGTAGCCTCCCATCGAAATTCCCGCAATGCCGCGCGAATGCCGTCCCCCTCGGATGCGATAGTGGCTCTCGATGTAGGGCAGGAATTCTCGCATCAGGAAATCCTGGTACCGCACTTTTCCGTCGCGCGAATTGATGAAAAACGTCCGGCCGCCCGCCGGCGCGGCAATCACAAACTCACCCATCTGCTTCTGGTCCCAAAGATCCTGAATCAGGTCCCAGCCGCCTGAATTCAGCAGGGCCTGCTCGTTCTCGCCGATCCCGTGCAGAAAATAGAGCACGGGATATCGCCGCGCTTTGTCCGCATCGTAGCTCGGCGGCAGCAGCACGCAATACGGAACCGCGCGGCGCAGAATTTTGCTCGGAACCGAATTGCATTCCGCGCGTCCCGCCGCATCCGCGGGGCCGGCAAGGAAAAGCCACGCCAGTCCGAACAGAAAGCCCGCGAGCGCGAGCCCGCCGCGCCTATTCATACCGCAGCGCCTCGACCGGATTCAGCTTCGCCGCGCGCGACGCCGGATAAATCCCCGCCGCCAGGCTCACCAGGATCGAAAACAAAATTGCGAACGCAACCAGCCACAGCGGCACTGCGGCGACCGTGATCGCGGGCAGTTGTTGCCGCTTCAGATAGAAGTCCGCGCCAAAATTTAGCGCGCGCGCAATGATCGACCCGAGCGCGACGCCTATCGCGCCGCCCAACAGTCCCATTGCTGCCGCCTCCACGAAGAACAACCCCTGCACAACTTTGTCGGCGGCTCCCAACGCTTTCAGTACGCCAATCTCGCGTCGGCGCTCGAGAATCGCCATCACCAACGTGTTGATGATTCCGAGCGACGCCACCACAAGCGCCAGACTGCCGAATATTCCAAGCAGCATGTAGAACACTCTGAAGATGAGCTGCAAATTCCGCGAAGCGTCCATCAGCGAAAACGCGCTGAAGCCCATTTTCTTGATGGCATCTTCCGCGGCTTTCACATCGACCGCGTCCTTCACGCGCACCGTCAGATTGTCGTACGTCTTCTTCGTTGACGCTGAGGTGTCGCGTATCAGATCGCGCAAGTCGTTCGTCTGCGTCGCCTGCAGCTGCTCCGCGAGCTGCAGCGGGATCAGCAGCCGCCCGCGCCCGAACGTGCCGAGCCCGGCCGATGGTTCCGTCGTGACGATACCGACAACGCGCAGTTTCTCCTCGTGCGGCACAATGGAAAATCCGCCCCCGCCCGAATTTCCGCCGCCCGTCGCAGGCAGCGGTGTCCGTTCCGCATAGCGCAGCACAAGATCTTTTCCGAGCAGCGAATACGGCTGCTCCGAAAGTTGCTTTGCCAGATCGATCTGCAGAATCGCTTCGCTCGCGTCCGGCCCCGAAAAGAAATGTCCCTGCATCCCGTCAAACGATCCGCCGTCGCGATCCGATTCAGGTATCCCCGCCACGATCGTCGGATAGGGATTTCCGTTGTAGTGAATCTCGGTCGGGAAGCGGATCTCGGGATACACCTCGATCACATGCGGCAGCGCCCGAATCTCGCTCCGCGCGCTGTCGTCGAGCGGCACAATAGGAGTCGCGGCCGCCTCGGCGGGATTCGCGCGTCTGGGCCCTCCAAAGTCGGTGAAATTCGTTCGCGGAGTCACGATGATGGCGTTGAATAGCCCCGAATGCGAGAGGCTGTCGCTCGCCAGATTCTGCAATCCCACGCCGAGCGACAGCATCGCCACCAGCGACGCCACGCCCACGCCGATGCCAAGCGTCGTCAGCGAATTGCGAAAGATCGCTTCGCGCAGGTTGCGCGCCGCAAGATCCACGAGGTCGCGTGTCTTCACGCGCGCGCTCCGTCGTTCGTGATTTTGCCGTCGCCCATCAGGATCATCCGATGCGCGAAGCGCTCGGCGCGCGGCTGCTCGTGCGTCACCATCACGATCGTCATCCCCAGCGTCTCGTTGATCTCGCGCAGCAGCAGCATGATCTCGTCTCCGGTGGCGCTATCGAGGTTTCCGGTCGGCTCGTCCGCCAGCAGAATGGTCGGCCGGTTCACCAGCGCGCGCGCCAGCGCCGCCCGCTGCTGTTCGCCGCCCGAAAGCTCGGTGGGACGGTGCGTGAGCCGCGCGCTCAGCCGCACCCGATCCACCGCTTCGCGCACCCGCGCCGTGCGTTCGCCGCGCTCCACCTCCGCCAGCCGCAGCGGCAGCTCCACATTTTCCTCGAGCGTCATCCGCGGCAGCAGATTGAACGATTGAAAGACGATCCCAATCGTATGGCTGCGGTGCCGCGCCAGTTCGTCGGAACTCATGCTCGCAAGATTCCGCTCGTGCGCGAAAATCGCGCCCGAGGTGGGCCGGTCGAGCCCGGCCATCAGATTGAGCAGCGTGGATTTTCCCGAGCCCGAACTTCCCAGCAGCGCCACGAACTCGCCGGCGGCGACGCTCATCGTCACATCGTCCACGGCGCGCACCAGCGCGTCGCCCATGGGATAGTGCCGCACCAGATGCTCCGTGCGGATGGCAGCCTTACCGTTCCGCTCGGCGGCTCCGGAAGCGCCTTGCGAAGCGCTGATATTCGGCGAAGTCATGACCCTCAATCTTACTACGCGCGCGGCCTGCGCAATGTTGCTCCGAAAGCACTTTCTATCCGTGAAGGGCTCACGCCCGATTCGGGTATAATTGCGCGCTTGGATTCACGAGGCCCTCCGGCTCGCACTCCGGATCCTCCAACTTCATCGACGCACGCGGAGAACCATGGCAATTTTGGTCACAGGTGGCGCAGGCTACATCGGAGGCGTGACCGCCGAACGCCTAAAAGCCAAGGGCGAGCCTATCGTCGTCTTGGACGATCTTTTCCGGGGCCACCGCGCCTCGGTCGATCCGGATGTGCCGTTTTATCAGGGCCGCGTGGGCGATCGCGCGCTCGTCACGCGCATCCTCAAGGAACACAAAATCGAGGAGTGCGTTCATTTCGCGGCGCTCGCCTATGTAGGCGAATCCGTAGGCCAGCCGGCGCGCTATTACGAGAACAACGTCGAGCAGGGTATCGCGTTCCTGAACACGCTGATGGAAGCAGGCGTCCGCCGCATCGTCTTTTCATCCACGTGCGCCACCTACGGCGAAGTGGAGAAAGTCCCGATCGCCGAGACCACTCCGCAGTGGCCGGCAAATCCCTACGGCTGGTCGAAGCTCATGATGGAACGCATCCTCGCGTCCTACGATCAAACCTATGGCTTCAGGTTTACCGCGCTCCGCTATTTCAACGCCGCGGGCGCCACGGAAGCCCGGGGCGAGCATCACGAGCCCGAATCGCATCTCGTTCCCAATGTGCTTGCAGCCGCGCTCGGCGAAAAAGCCGAGGTTTCCGTTTTCGGCACGGACTATCCCACGCCCGATGGCACCGCCATTCGCGATTACGTCCACGTCATCGATCTCGCCGAAGCTCACATCTCCGCGCTCGAGTATCTGCGCCGGGGCGGCAAGTCCGATTTCATCAATCTCGGCACTGGCCACGGCTATTCGGTTCTCGAAGTGATCGAAACGGCCCGCAAAGTGACCGGCCAGCCGATTCCAGTGCGTACCGCAGGCCGCCGCCCGGGTGACCCCCCGAAGCTCGTCGCCGACGCGGCCAAGGCCCAGAAAGTGTTGGGCTGGAAAGCCGTGCAGTCCGACTTGCCGCAGATTCTCAAGTCTCAATGGGAATGGCGCAAGAAGCACCTAAGGGGCTATTCGCAATAGCAGCCGTGTGGCACGGTTTGCGTAGCGCCGGTTTACCCTGAGCGAGGTCGAAGGGCGTCCCGCCGGCCCTTCATCGCCGTGCGTGCCGACCCCGTTGTGGAGGCGGAAGGGCCGTCGGTGGAAGCGTGGGCCTTCAGAGTCTGTGTGACGCGGGCGAATCTTTGTGGGTCGTGGCTTCCAGCCACGACATAAGTCCAGCAAAAGCGCACGGGCTTCAGCCCCTGAAGTTCCCGAACATGGTTGCCACACAGACTCTTCAGGCCCGCGAAAAAGCTCGCTAAATGGCGGCTTCACAGGCCGCGGAAGAAAGCGCGCACACTGTCATCCCGAGCGAAGTCCCGCGCGATTTTGCCTTTCCCGCGGTGTCTGCGGGCGCGGGACGCAGCGAGGGATCTGCTTTTTGCGGCCGTCCGAGTGACGCTTCGGCATTTTTCAGCAGCGGCTTTTAGCCGCGGGTTGTTGGCATTTTGGGAGGTCGGAGCTTCATTCTTGGTTCTTGCCGCGAACATTATGAGCCGGTTCCGGCGAGCGGCCCCGGCTTCATCAGCCGGGGCCCCTCGTCGCGATCTGCCAGTTACCGCCGAGTCTGGCGGCCGTTGTGCTTCTTGGCGTAGATATTTCTCGACGCCCGGTTCTGGCTCTGGTTGATGGCTCGCCGGTCGGCGCCGGTCAGATGTCCGCCGTTCGCCTGCCGGTCCGCGCGTCCTTCGCGGTTGATGCCCTGCTGCTGGTTTTCCAGCCGCGCGGTTTCGCCCGCGGTGAGCTGTCCGCTCTTCACGCCTTGCGCGATGCGATCCTGCTGATTTTCCCGGCGCTGGCCGATTTCACCGTTGCCGTAGTGAGCCGTGTTCGCGTTGTGCTTGTCGTCGTAGATTCGATTCGAGACGTGGTTCTGTTGGTTGTCGAGTTTCGTGCGATCGGCCGTCGTCAGATGCCCGTCGTCTTCCGAGCGCATCGTGTGCTCTTCCTTGTTGATTCCCGCTTCTTTCGTTTCCAGGTTTTTCGTCTCGCCGGCCGTCAACTGACCGCTGTTGATGCCCTGCGCGATGCGATCCTGTTGGTTGTCCTTGCGCTGGGCGATCGATTGCGGATCGGTTGTCGTCGACGTGGTCGATTGCTGCGCGAATGTTGCTGGCACACATAGAGCGATGAGGGCTGCACCGCTCAATATGAATGTTCTCGTGTTCATGATGGCGTTTCCTTTCCTGGCGCGATTTCTCGCAATGAAGTGTCAGCCCCCGATTGCCCGTGGTGGCCGTACGCCCCATAAAACACCGGCGCACCCCGAAAGTTGCACCCGGCGCCTTCCACTCAACCCATTGATTAGCCTATAGTTGAGCCTCGACCCCTGATGACGGGCTCCATGAACAGCGCCTCGCGCGCCCTCGGGTTGCGTGTATAATGCGCGGCGGCGCGATCTGCCATGAGATTCCGCGGCGAGGCCCGCCCATGACGTCGCGGCCTTCGTCGCACGCGGAATCGATCCCTCGGGCACGGAAATTTCGACATAAGCGATTTGAGAATTGAGCGAAACATCGATGACAAAAGTTGAAGCGATTATCCAGACCTCGAAGCTGGATGCCGTGAAGGACGCCCTCCACGAAGTCGGCGTTGAAGGAATGACGGTTCTCGAAGCGCGCGGGCACGGCCGTCAGAAGGGCCACACCGAGTTCTACCGCGGCCGCGAATACACCGTCGATCTGATTCCCAAGATCAAGATCGAGATGGTCCTGGCGGACGACATGGCCGAAAAAGCCGTCCAGGCGATTGTGACGGCCGCGCGCACGGGAAAGATCGGTGATGGTAAGATTTTTCTCTCGAAAGTGGACGATGCCATCCGCATTCGCAACGATGAGCGCGGCGAGACAGCACTCTAACGCGATGGCCAAGCCGCATGATCCAGGAAACGGGCAATGAAACCGTCTCACCGATCCCGGCGCGCGACCAGCACTCGAACCGATATATATGTCTACCAAGCCCACTCTCGCCACCGAACTCCGCGATCAGTACGCGGCCGGTTCGGCGCGCCTGCAGGAGGAGTTCGCGGTCAGCGGTGACGGCCGCGCCGCCGTTCACGGCCGCACCGCGCTCGTAGAATCCATCACCTCCCGCCTCTGGAAGGAAATCGTTTCACCCGGTGCCGAGGGCCCCCAGAATTTCGCGCTTCTGGCTCTGGGCGGTTTCGGCCGCCGCTGGCTTTTCCCTTATTCGGATATCGACATCCTATTTCTCCATTCCGACAACGGGGCCGACGGCGAACTCAAGAGCCGCATCGAGAAATTTTCGCAGGGGATGTGGGATCTGCGGCTCAAGCTGAGCCCGTCGACGCGCTCTCTGGCCGAATGCGAAAAATTCGACGCCGATAATGTCGAATTCGCGATTTCGCTGCTCGATTGCCGCTATCTCGCCGGCGATCGCGAACTCTTCGCTCGCCTGCACGATCAGTCGATTCCCAAACTCGTCTCGCGCGAATCGCGTTCGATCGTGCAGCGCCTCACCGATCTCACGCGCGCCCGCTACAACAAGTTCGGCAACTCCGTCTTTCACCTCGAGCCCAACGTCAAAGACGGTCCCGGCGGCCTCCGTGATTACAATCTCGCGCACTGGCTCGCCCTCATCGCCGCCATGGAAGAAAAAACCGCCTGGCCGGACGAAGCCGAGCTCCTGCCCCCCTGGCTGCGCCCGCGTTTCAACGCCGCGCTCGACTTCCTGATGTCCGTCCGCTGCTTTCTGCATTTCAGCCACGGCCGCGACGACAACACGCTCGACTGGGCCGAGCAGGACGAGGCCGCCGACCGCACCATCGGCGTGCCCGACGCCGATTCGCTCCGTACTTCCGACTGGATGCGCATCTACTATGGTCACGCGCGCTTGATCCATCGCGTCGCTGCGCAGCTGCTCGAGGAATTTCCCGCCGCGCGCCCGTCGCTCTATCGTCAGTTCCAAAATTTGCGCTCGCGCTTATCGAATGCCGAGTTCGCCGTCGTGGACGGCCACATCTTCCTCCAGCGTGAAGAATCGCTGAAGGATCCCGAGCTGCCCCTCCGCATGTTTCGCTTTATGGCGCGCCACGGCTTGAGCCTCAGCTCGGCCACCGAGCATCAGTTGGAGGAAATCCTGCCGTCGCTCGCCAAGGATCCGCCGGAGGGCGTGGCCGCCTGGCACTACCTGCAGGAAATCCTGCTGGCTCCGCACGCCGCCGAGGCGCTGCGTGCCATGCACTCGCTCGGCCTGCTTAGTTTGCTCGTGCCGGAATTCAAGGGCATCGATTCGCTCGTGATCCGCGATTATTCGCATCGCTTCACCGTGGACGAGCACACCTTCGTCGCGATCGAAAATCTCCACGCCCTGCGAAAATCGCAATCCAAGTGGGATCAACGCTACGCGGAGCTTCTCGACGAAGTCGAGCAGCCCGATCTGCTCTACCTCGCCATCCTGCTGCACGATATGGGAAAGGGTGCGGACATCGATCATCACGTGGCTGCGAGCCTCGAACTCGCAACAACATGCATGGCGCGCCTCGACCTCGATCCGCCCGACCGCGAGATGGTTCTATTCCTTATTAAACGCCATCTTGAAATCAGCAATTTTCTTCGCCGCGACATCTTCGATCCCGGCACGATCCGCCAGACCGCCGAGAAGATGGGCACGCCCGAGCAGCTGAAGATGTTGTGCCTGCTCACCTACGCCGATATCAAGGCCGTGAATCCCGAAGCCCTCACTCCCTGGAAGGCGGAAAATATCTGGCAGCTCTACATCGGCACCGCTAATTTCATGATGCGCAGCGCCGACGAGCGCCTCCACTTCCAGGCGGATGACGAAGTCTTGGATCACCTCCGCACCCTCGCGCCCGCCGCCGGAAAAAGAATCGACGCATTTCTCGACGGCTTGCCGCGCCGCTATCTCCGCACGCAGGCCGCCAGCGACGTCATTCGCCATATGGAGATGTCCAGCCACCTCGGCGAAGATTCGGTGCAGCTCGACCTCACGCGCGGCCGCCACTGGTACGAGCTCACCCTCGTCACACGCGACCGCCCGTTCCTTTTCGCGAAAATGGCGGGTGCGCTGGCTGCCTGGGGCATGAACATCGTGAAAGCGTCCGCTTTCTCGAATAGCGCGGGCGTCGTCGTCGACACATTTCTTTTCACCGACCGCTTCCAGACGCTCGAATTGAATCTCCCCGAATGGGAGCGTTTCAAGAAGAGCATCCACGACGTGCTCACCGATAAAGCCGACCTCGATCGCATGCTCCGCGACCGCCTGCGCGGCGAAAAGAACGTCGAGCCCAAGGTCAAAATCGAAACGCGCATCGAAGTCGACGATGCCTGCTCTCCGCACACCACCCTCATCGAAGTCATCACGCAAGACCGACCCGGGCTGCTCTATCGCATCAGCTCGCAGTTCTCCCACCAGAACTGCAACATCGAAATCGCCCTCATCGAAACCGAGGGCCAGATGGCCATCGACGTCTTCTACCTCACGTCCGCCGGAGACAAACTTTCCCCCGAACATCAAGAGCGCATTCGCGCCGCCCTCCTCGAGGAACTCGCCACAAAATAGCGTGGCTGTATCGACGCGCGGGTCGCGTAGCGCCGGTTTTCGGTGGCACAGACAATCCTGTCTGTGCCCTTCGCGGTTTGCTGTTGGTTGCGTAGCGCCGGTTTACCCTGAACGGAGTCGATGGGCGTCCCGCCGGCCTCTTTCTGTCACCTTTGACTTTTCGGGTGCCCCATCCTCGTTTTGTGAGGGTGGGGCCTTCGCAAAATCGTGGATTTCAGAGTCCGCACGGCAAATCGAGAATCTTTGTGGGTCGTGGCTTCCAGCCACGACATAAGCTGGCAAGATAGCATGGGCTTTAGCCCCTGAAGTTCCCGAACGCTGTCACACGGCTTCCCATGGCTTTTCATTTGTGAAAACTTCCTGAATCCGCCCGGCTCCCGCAAGCGTAGTATTATTGAAGGGGGAGGCACTCATGGTAATCCAGAAAAAGCCGGATCTGACTTATGCGGATGTCACGCCGAAGACCCTCTACATGGGCCGCCGGAATCTGCTGCTCGGCCTTTTGGCGACTACCGCCGTTGTGGCCGGCTGGAAGAAACTGCCGCGCTATTTCGCGGGCAAGCCCACTGGCTCGGTGCCCGTCAAGCTGAATGGCCTGGTGAGCAGCAAGTACACGACCACCGGCGAGAACGTCACGCCCGAAAACGACGTCACCACCTACAACAATTTCTACGAATTTGGCGCGGACAAGGGCGACCCCTCGCAGAACGCCCGAAATTTCGTCACCACGCCCTGGAGCGTTTCCGTCGAAGGCGAAGTCGCCAAGCCTCGCAAGTTCACGATGGACGAAATCCTGAAGCTCGCGCCTCTCGAAGAGCGCATCTACCGGCATCGCTGCGTCGAAGGCTGGTCGATGGTCGTGCCCTGGATCGGCTATTCGTTCAGCACCATCGCGAATCTCGTCGAGCCGACGCCCAAGGCCCGTTACGTCGCCTTTCAAAGCTACTACGAGCCGGGAGTGATGCCTTGGGGCGCCAGCACCGGCATCCAGTTGCCCTACATCGAAGGCCTTCGCCTCGACGAAGCTATGAATCCGCTCGCGCTTCTCTGCGTCGGCATGTATGGCGACACGCTTCCGAATCAGGATGGAGCGCCCGTTCGCATGGTGATCCCCTGGAAGTACGGGTTCAAAAGTATTAAGTCGCTGGTCAAGATCAAATTCATGAAGAATGAGCCGGACACGACCTGGAATCTCTACGCGTCAAACGAATACGGCTTCTACTCCAACGTGAATCCGAACGTCGATCATCCGCGCTGGAGCCAGGCCAAGGAACGCCGCCTCGGTGAATTCTTCCGCCGCCCGACGCTGATGTTCAACGGCTACGGCGACTACGTGGCCAGCATGTACGCGGGCATGGATCTGCGGAAAAATTTCTAGATGAATGCGATTTTGACCAGCAAGTGGACCAAGGTAGTTGTGTTTCTCCTTTGCCTTGTTCCGCTCGGCCTCCTGATTTGGCGGATGGTCCATCCCGTGCTCCTGGGCCAGCCGTTCTACGCCAACTTGAGCGCCGATCCCGTCAAGTTCATCGAGCACTGGCTGGGCGATTGGACGCTCCGCTTCATCGTCATCACGCTCGCGATCACGCCGCTTCGCAAAATCCTGCGCCTGCCGCAGCTCATCCGGTTTCGCCGGATGCTGGGCCTATTCGCATTCTTTTACGCCTGCCTCCATTTCAGCGCGTGGTTCGGCCTCGACCTGACTTTCGACGTGTCTGATATCGCGAAAGATATCGCGAAGCGCCCGTACATCACGGTCGGCTTTTTCGGTTTCGTGCTGCTGATTCCGCTCGCGCTCACGTCCACGGCCGCCTCGATTCGCCGTCTCGGCGGCAAGCGCTGGCGGATGCTGCATCGCCTGATCTACATCACCGCAATCGCGGGCGTGGTTCATTACTACTGGCTCGTGAAATCCGACGTCCGCAAGCCCCTCGAATACGCCTTCCTCGTCGGAATCCTCCTGGCCTGGCGCCTCGGTACGTGGCTCATCGACCGCTCCCGCCCCGCCACCAGCGCCGCCCCGCGTCCCGAGAGCCCCACAGCCGAATCCGCCTAGCAAACGCTCGGAGGTTGGAACCAAGTGGGGCCGATCCGGTAACCATTTTGTAGAGGCGGGTCATTCGTCGCGGCAAAAGCCCCCGCGCATTTTCGGATTCTTCTATTTGCCGTGGACAGGTAGAATCATGAGATTGGCTTTCGGCATCGTACCCAGCATACCGGGCCGCCTCAGGAGACGTCGCATTTGAAGCTCGCCGCGCTTGGGATGTTCCTAATTGTCGTATCCGTCGGTCTCGCAAGCTGCAAGTCGGGTCTACCCGATCCGCCGGATCCTCCGGCCGCCAAGCCGCAGCTGTCGGCTGCGCATCCCGTCGTCAGCGTTCTGACGCAGCACAACGACAACGCGCGCACCGGCCAGAATTTGCACGAAACGATTCTCAAGCCCTCGAATGTCAACGTCGCCAGCTTCGGCCAGCTCGCCAAGCTTTCGGTCACCGGCGGCGTCGATGCGGAGCCGCTCTACGTGCCGCAGGTCATCATCAATGGCGCGGCCCGCGATGTGCTCTACGTCGCCACCGAACACGGAATGGTCTACGCCTTCGATGCGGACGCGCTCGGCCCGCCGCTCTGGCAGGCGTCCGTAATTCCGCCGAACGAAAAGCCCAGTGACGATCAGAGCTGTGCGCAGGTGACGCCCGAAATCGGCATCACGGCCACGCCCGTCATCGACACGCACGCCGGCCCGCACGGCACGATTTTCGTCGTCGCCATGTCGAAGGATTCCGCCGGCAAGTATCACCAGCGCCTGCACGCGCTCGATCTCGTCACGCACGCGGAACTCGACGGCGGCCCCGTCGAAATTCAGGCCACGCAAAGCAGCCAATCCGGCCCGGTCGTTTTCGATCCGCGCCAATACGAAGCGCGCAGCGCGCTGCTGCTCGTGAATGGCCAGATCTACATGGGCTGGAGCTCCCATTGCGACGCGTGGCCGTACACCGGCTGGATCATGGCTTACAGCGAGTCCACGCTCCGCCAGACGAGCGTGCTCAACCTCACGCCCAACGGCAGCGCCGGCGCCATCTGGATGTCGGGCGGCGGCATGGCGGCCGATTCCGCGGGCAATATTTTTCTTCTCGATGGCAACGGCACGTTCGATCCCAAGCTCGATGCGGCGGGCATGCCGGTCAACGGAGACTTCGGCAACACGTTCCTCAAGCTTTCGGCGAAAGGCAACGCGCTGCGCGTCGCCGATTATTTCGCGCCGCACGATACCATCGTCAATTCGAATCAGGATCGCGATCTCGGCTCGGGCGGCCTGCTGCTGCTGCCCGACCTGAAGGACGATCGCGGAATCACGCGCCATTTGGCGGTCGGCGCGGGCAAAGCCAATTTCAGCACCGGAAAGACCGTGATTTACGTGGTGAATCGCGATGCGATGGGCAAATTCAATCCGCATAGCGACCAGGCGCTCTATCAGAAAATCTCCAACGGCCTCGGCGGCACCGATGGCGTGTTTGCGCTGCCCGCGTACTTCAACAACACGGTCTACTATGGGGCGCAGGGAGATTATCTGAAGGCGTTTCCCATATCGTGCGCCAAACTCGCCGCGCGTGCAGCTTCGCACAGCCCCACGAAATTCGCTTATCCCGGCGCCACGCCGAGCATTTCGGCCAACGGTACGAAGGACGGCATCGTCTGGGCCGTGGAAGCGGCGACGCCCGGCGTCCTGCACGCCTACGACGCCGCGAATCTCGCGAACGAGCTGTACAACAGCAATCAGGCCTCGGGCGGCCGCGACCAATTCGTCGAAAACAAATTCATCACGCCGCTGATCGCCAACGGCAAAGTCTACATCGGCACGCCGGATTCGGTCGCCGTCTTCGGCCTGCTCAATAGCGCGGGCGGCGGCCTTTCGCGCGAATCTCACCCCAATCGCCGCCGTTACGCACTCGCCCGCTACAATCTCTTCGCCCGCAACGCTCCCTCGCAATAAAAGCAAAGGCGCCCGCCTAGAACCAAGGCGGCCGCTACAAAGGAAACGGCAAATGCTACTTCGCTTTTGTAGCGGCCGCCTTGTTTTCAGGCGGGCGTTTTTTCTTGCCTGGGGGTGCGCGCGCCTCGTCCGGCCCCTCACGAAAATTGCCGCCAACGAGACGCTGAAAAAGGGTTAAATGGCCAATAAAATCCGCTTTTGAAAGGATTCGCACATGCCTCGCCAGCCAACTCATGAAGAGAAAACGCTCCGCGCTTTCCATGCCTATATCGAGCTGCTCGACGCCGCGGAATGGTTCAAGAGCGAAGTTCGCGCTCCGCTCGCGGCTTTCGATCTCACGATGAACGAATTCCGCCTGCTCGAGCTCCTCAACCGCGAGGGAGCGCAGTTCGCCACGGAGCTTGCGAAAAAGCAAAACAAGAGCCGCCAGTGGACCGATGAACTCGTTGGCCGCCTGGAGAAACGCGGATGGATGGCGAGGAAGGTGGTCACGCTGCCGCCCGTGGAATTCGAGCGAATGCACCGGCCGGCGTCCATGCGCGACGCGCCGCGCGAGGGCCGCCGCGTGCTCGTGGTGGGGCTGACGAAATCAGGGAAAAAGCTTTTCCGCAATGTCCTGCCGCGCCATTCCAAGCTCGTGAAAGCCTTCATGCGCACCCTCAATGGCACCGAACAGCAAACGTTGGCCAGGCTCTGCCGCAAACTACGCGAGGGCGACGTAGTGAAATTCGTGCGCGAGATCAGGATGGCGGAGCCCGAGGATTGATTGCCTTCCTACCGGCCGCCTTTCAGGCGGGAAGTGGCGCTTCAAAGGCAGGGCGGTTTCGACTACACTCGTCGCGCTACAGAAATGCGGGACGGAGATTTCGACTGAATCGTTACTGAGGATCGATGCCCAAACGAGCGTTGGTGCTGGGGGGAGGCGGCGCGGTGGGGGTCGCCTGGGAATCCGGATTGCTTGCCGGGCTGGCGGAAGCGGGTTTGGATTTATCCGGCGCCGATTTCATTCTGGGCACGTCGGCCGGGTCCGTCGTCGGCTCTCAATTGGCGATGGGACGCGATGCAACCGAGCTCGCCGCGCCGGTCTTGAAAGAGAGCGCCGATCGGCAAGGCTCTTCTCCAAGCCGATCGTCTGGTTCCCCGCCGCCCGATCTTTCGGTGCTGATCCAGAAAATGGCGAAAGCTATGTCCAGCACCGGTCCGGCGGACCAGGCGCGCGCTGAACTCGGGGCATGGGCCCTACAGGCCGAAACGGGGAGCGAGGACGAGTTTGTCGCGCGCTTCGCCCGTTCCATCGGAGACTATCCCGAGGGCTCCTGGCCGGATCGATTTGCTTGCACAGCCGTCGACGCGTCGGACGGGTCGTTCGTCGTTTGGAACAAGGAATCGGGAGTAAGCCTGGCGCGCGCGGTGGCCTCGAGTTGCAGCGTGCCCGGAATCGCTCCGCCGGTGACGCTCCGCGGGCGGCGGTACATGGACGGGGGTATGCGCAGCCCCACCAATGCGGACGTGGCGAAGGGTTTCGACGTCGTGTTCCTGGTGGCGATCAGCGCTGGAGGCGGCGCCGGCGCCGCTACGCCGATGGCCGATGTGTTCCGCCGCCGACTCGAAGGGGAACTGGACACGGTGCGCCAGAGCGGCAGCCGCATCGAACTGATGATTCCTGATGCCGCCAGCCTCGAGGCGTTTGGCCCAAACATGATGGACTTCGGGCGCCGACCGGGAGCCGCGCGCGCCGGACTCGCGCAAGGGCGAAGCGCCGCGGCGAAACTTCGCTCGGCGTGGCTCTCCGCATAAGCTGGTTAGATGACGTCGTCGGCTCCTTCCTGCTCGGATGCATGGGCCACCCGCCGAACGGCTCGGCGTGCGATCGGCTACCTCGCGCAGCCTTCAGGCAAACCGTCAAGGCTGCGGCACCTTGCAAATTTCCCCAATAAAAATGTGGGTCTTGAAGATCAAGGCGAACCTTGTTCGTCTAAGTGTACCTCGGGCTGCCCCCCTTTTGCCTAGGACACGAAGAGACTTGTGACTTATTGGCTTGCCAGGGCGGATGGTATGCTACAAATAAGCCCGCACGGGGAGCCTCTTTGGGGCCTCCGGCCTCATCAAAAACTAGGGCCTTCCACCCATGAGCGAAGGGCTGCCAGCGCGAGCTAAGGCGTTTTCCACAGACCCCCACAACTATTTCTCCGTTTCCACACGTTTTCCTACGAGTTTTCCTCGCATCGGTGTCGCCGGACGGTTTCTTTCGTTGCCCGTACTGTGGTGGCCGGATAGCATGCCGGTTTACACAGCCATGGCCAAGAAGACGAGTAATTCTGGACAAATCCTTCTCTTTCCGACGGGCGCTGCGGAAGGCGGCACACAGGTTGTGGCGAATTTGGGAAACCTCGCCATAGCGCACGCATCTGTGCCCACGAGCGGTTCCGAGTTAGGCGAATGCCAGGTCGTCTTATCCGGTTCGTATAGGAAGGATTTCGAGGCACTAAGAGCGACGTACGAAGAACTCCTTGATCGCGGTTGCCGAGTGCTATCGCCAACGAACGTAACCGCAGTGCGCGAGACCAATGGTTTTGTCTTTATGAAGGGTGAGGAATCCGAATCACCGGAGGCGATCGAAGGGCGGCATCTTGACGCGATCCAGAAGGCTAACTTCGTCTGGCTCCATACTCCCGAAGGATACATTGGTCCCAGTGCCTCGCTCGAGATCGGGTTTGCTCGTGCCATAGGCGTGCCGGTGTACGCAAAAGGTCAAGTTAGCGATCCCGTGCTTCGTCCGTTCATAAACGTCGTGCCGTCCTTAGAGTCTGCCGTGGAAGTGGTCAAGACACACCGGTCGCCGGTGCCGCGACCTGCGCTTGGGGCCTTTCAGGAATACTACCGTCGGGTGGCGGTTCAGCGCGGGTACAGTTCTGAGAGTCCCAAAGACTGCCTCTTGCTGATGGTCGAGGAAGTAGGCGAGCTCGCCCGTGAAATACGCCGGCGAGAGCGATTGGTTCGCCACGGCCCTCCGTCGAAGTCGAGCGAGAGCCGGGAGCTCGCCGATATTTTCCTTTATGTCGTGCATATGGCGAATGTGTTGGATGTCGATTTGGCCCGAATAGTACAGGAAAAAGAGCTCATAAACCTCCAGCGTCTTTTCCGCGGCTAACTGTTTTCCGATGGCTACTTTCCAAGAATTGTCTGAACAGAGGCACCAACTCCAAGATTTTTGTCGCCTGCACTACAAGAGCGTCGAGCAATTCAACGTTGGAGTCAGCTTCTTAAATTTCTTAGGGCCTGAGAAACCGCAGGACAAAACTGACGAGGTTGCTCACCTCACTTCCAGCGCGACGTGCTTTGCTTCTCTCATGGAATGCCCCGACCTTTCGGAATTCCCCGACTCAAAGGAACTACTTGCGAACGTCGAGCCTTTTGTCGCCGGTGCGATCAGTAAGCCACTGAAGGAGTGGAAATCGGATGGTGCCGCGAGGATTTATTGTCGCTGTCGGGCACTACCATTCGTAACCAAAAAACTTAAGGCGTGGGATCCAAAGATCGCGCAGCATGTCAGATCAATCTTTGCTCAGATGGACAAGACCGGGCGGTTTGCGATCGGCGAGGCGGACCCTAAGTTGGCGCAAGCCAAGTGGTATCCGCCTAACGGGTATCATACCTACTGGACGCTTGAACTGTTGTCTGTGCTGTCTGAAAACAAAATATTTAGGCAGGAATATTTACTTCTTAGCCAGAAACTCAAGCTTGTAGATAAGCGAAACAAGATGTGCCAATGGGCGCGCGAAATGCTGGGATATCAGACGGCATTGCACTCGGCGAAGTCCTCGATGCTTGATTCCGACCAACTCGGATGGTCTCTCGCTATCGTGCTGAGGTCGCCGGACGCATTGCAGTCCAACCTTGCGATGCAGGATCTAATGAGGCACGCTCTAAAATGTCTGTTCGACACCCAGACAAATGTCGGGAGTTGGAGACACTACGGTCCGCTGTTTCATTACCCCAACTCAGGAAACGCCTACTGCTACGTGTTCGAGACATTCGCTGAAATTCTCCGCTATGCCTTGCAGCCACGCGCCGAGTTCCTCCGGTCTATCCTGAAAACGCATTTCAGCGGCCTCATCGGATTATGGCAATATGCACGTTCTACCCACATCCCGTTGGACGACCAACTTAAGCCTCAGGCAATCGGGTGGTCCTCCGGCCATCGCACGGACCAGCGCGCTCCTGAGAGTTGGGCGACCGCCAGTGTGTTTCTGTACGCACAGCACCTAACAGGGTGCTGAAAAACTCGTTCTTTGGAACTGCGCGTGCATTTTGATCTGCACGAAGGTCGAAAGCCGCGTTTGGGGCGGCCATTCTCCCAAAAAGAGGAGAACTTCGTGCGCGGAAATCCAAAATTGCAGAACCCGATGTTTTTCATCGCGAACACCGAGGAGCGCCTGGCAAAGAATCATCCGCTGCGAGCGATCAAGCGGCGGGCCGATGAAGTGTTGCAGCAGATGGAGCGGGCCTTCGAGGCGGCCTACAGCGAGACGGGGCGTCCTTCGATTCCGCCGGAAGCGCTGCTGAAAGCACTGTTGCTGCAGGCGCTGTACTCGATTTCCTCCGAGCGGCGGCTGGTGGACGCCATCAACTGGAACATGCTGTACCGCTGGTTCTGCGATCTCGATCCCGATGCCCTGGTCTGGGACGCCACGACGTTCACCAAGAACCGCGAGCGATTCGAACGGCACGGGCTGGTGCAGAAGTTTTTCGAGCGGGTGGTGGCCAGCGCGCTGGTCGACCAGTATGCCTCGAACGATCACTTCACGGTGGATGGGACGCTGATCCAGTCGTGGGCCTCGCTGAAGAGTTTTCGCCCGAAGGAAGAACCGCGAGACCGTCCGCCCGCTGAAGGCGGCAGCAACCCCTCGGTGGATTTTCGCGGCGAGAAGCGGTCGAACGAAACCCACCGATCCACGACCGATCCCGAAGCGCGGCTGGCGAAGAAGAGTCCGGGCGCGGGGGCGCAACTCGCGCACAGCGGGCATGTGCTGATGGAGAACCGTCACGGGCTGTGCCTGGACATCCGCGTGGCGCGCGCCGACGGCTACGCCGAGCGGAAGACCGCGAAAAAGATGTTGCGGCGCTTCCGGCGTCGTCACCGCATCGTGCCGGGGACGCTCGGCGGCGATGCCGGCTACGAAGCCGGCGAGTTCCTGCGCACAATCGAAGACGACTTCGCTATCACTCCGCACGTGCCGATCTCGGCTGAGCGAGTGGTCGCTGAGGATGCCGACGGCAATGCACGACGAAGAATGCTGCGGCGGATGAAAACGCTCGGCTATCGGATCAGCCAGAAGGCGCGCAAGAAGGTCGAGCAAATCTTCGGCTGGCTGAAGCAGCCGGGCGGACTGCGCAAAGTGCGGCACTTGGGCCGCTGGAAAATCCAGCAAGTGGCCTACCTGTGGGGCGCGGCGTACAACCTGCTCCGGTTGGCGCATCTGGAGGTCCGAGAAGCCGCGGCCTAGAGACAAGCGAACGGAAGATGTGGTGCGGAAGAACAAAACGCGGACGTGGATCGAGCAGCGTGGAACCTTGCTCCCGCGCTTTTTCGCTCTCGACTGCATTCTCATCTCGAAAATCACCTGTTCTTCAGCACCCTGCTAAGAGGTCTCTTGGGAATTTGGGCCCGTGAGGAGGCTCTTGCCGGATTACCTAAACGCACGTCCTACCATTCGTTCGACGAAGCGGAGAAGGAGTTGACTACTCGGACTAGAACCTGGACTTCGGAAGAAACGCTAAAAAAGGATTTGAAGGAGAAGTTTGTAACACCTTTCCCCCCACTGATATCAGACTCGCCGATCGATCCGGATCAGCGTCCTATTGAGCGCAGCCGATCAGCGATCTTGTTTGGGCCGCCGGGAACAGGCAAAACGACGATCGCCAAAGCTTTGGCGGGAATGATCCGGTGGGATTACATCGAATTACATGCGAATCACTTTGTTGCTGACGGTCTGCCAAATGTGCAGCGGACTGCAGATGAGATTTTCCGCAAATTGATGGAGCTTGACCATGCCGTCGTTTTGTTCGATGAGATCGACGAACTCGTGAGAGAGCGCGAAGGTACAGAAGTAGACGCATTTGGAAGATTTCTAACGACAAGCATGTTGCCGAAACTTGCCGAGCTCTGGAAGAGTCGGAAAGTGATCTATTTTGTCGCGACGAATCACATCAACTACTTCGATCGCGCGATAACCAGGGGTGAACGCTTCGACGACCTGATTTTCGTTAGTCCCCCCTCCTTCGCGTCCAAGACCGAAGAACTCGCCCGTGTTCTGCACGACGATTTCCATAGGGCTGTCACTTTCGCGATCTCAAGGGAGAAAATTGACGCGGCGACGACGGAACCGCTGTCGACACACGACGGAGGCAGAGACTTAGCAGGCGAAGAGATCCCCCCAGAGCGCGCACTCGCGAAGTTTGTTCTGCTACGCTGGGACGAATTGAAGGAGCTGGCTGGCCAACTGGCTTCGGATCGCGAATTTGACACCACGATAGACGAAGCGGCGCTGATCCGAGCACTCAAGAAGATCAGGCGAACACAGCGAGACCTTTTCGAGTACCAGCGAGACAAAGATTATGAGCGTCGCGCCGCTGTGGGAAATGCGACGCTGCCCTCCCCAGGGGCTTAGTCCCCAGTCGATGTTAGCCCGGAAAGCCCGCACGTCTTGTCTTTAGGCGTAGGCTGGCACGACATGTGGCAAAATTTCACGCCGAGGCTTAGGCTTCGCGCTCCCAGACGACCTTGCATGTGACCATGGATTTCGCGCGATGGCCGGTGCCCATGGGCTGAGGTATCGTCACAATTGTGAGTTTATTGCCCTCGAGCGCGAATTTTCGGCGCTGTTCGGTGCCTGCCCATAGCGGGTACCAGGAGATCTCTACGTTCGTGACAAGCTCATCGCCTTCAACGCGATACGTTCCCGTGTAGGCCAGCATCCTCTTCCACAGATCGGAAAAGTCGGCCTGGCTGGTCGGAACCTTCTTTCGATCGCTGTGTCCACCGACGCAGACCGTCATCATTCGCCCCCAGGGAGTAAACATGATGTATCCCGTCGGGTTTTCCGTGACGATGACCTCTGTGTTTCCCTCGTCGTCCACTGTAGTGGCTTCGGAGGAAATCAGCCTCCAGGAGCCGACGGCCGGATGCTGATGTGCGGCCGCCATGGAAGCTCTCTCGGATGCGGCAACGCCTCCGAAAGGCTTCTTAGGGAAGGACCGAAGGTTATCGGAGGCGATTGGTTCGGAACTGGCGATCACAGCCTCGGATCGTCCCCAGCCGGAATCGGGCGCGTGCTCGTCCAGCTCGAGCACCGCGGTGGCGGTGCTGGAATGGGAGACGTGGTGTCGATGGTCCGCAGACCCGGCCTGATGAGAATGAGAATCATTCGAAAAAGGGAGAAACGAAGCCGTCGATACCCGTCGCATAACACCTCCTCACCTAGGCCTAGTATGGCTAGGACCTCGCATGGGTGTCTCTAGTACAAAAGGCAGTTTCAGAATGGTACGGAAGTACGCCAGAGGCGAACAGGTTTCGAAGGGGTGTCCCACATCGGAGCACTCCTGCCTTCGTAGCGGCGACCTTTTAGGTCGGCGGTTTTGGCCTTAAGGTTCCAGCCACAACTAACCACTCGCCTGCCTCGCCGGAGCTTCGCGCAGGCGGGCCACTAGCCACTGCCCTGGCAAATCCTGCCAAGAGTCGGCTTTTTTCGGCCATTTAGGGCCTCTTAAGCGCCCGTTGGGAGCAAGGTTCCTGACGCGCGCGGAAGAGGAGCGCCGAAGAGAGATTCTTCGGCCAGAGGCGGGCCTCAGAATGACGGGCGATGATTGGCAAGGACTACTGCGGGCCGGGGTGGTAGCCGGTGGCGTCGTTTTCTTCGCCGGCTGCCAAGGGGCGGATGCAGAGGCGCGTGCCCGTGGTATCGCATTCGTAGACCTCGTAGACGGGCAGGTCCTCGGGCTGGACTGTGTAGTAGCCGTCTTCCATGTCGACGGCGTCGCTATAGTTGTTGAGGACGTAGGGATTGCCGGGGGTGGAACGCACGCGAAAGACGCCCGTGCTCGGCTCGTAATTTCCGTAGCTGAAGCAGTGGCCGATGCAGGCGCGATCGATCATGTGCTGGATCAGGATGCGCGACTCCCACGACGGCTCGATGGTCGCCATCACGCGCGAATTTTGCGGCAGAGTGCGAACGAGGCGTTCGGCCTGCGCTTCCATGCGGTTGAGCGCGGCGGTGTCCTGATAGACGAACGCGAAAAAGACGACCGCGATGGCCGCCGACGCCGCGAGGTGCCAGCGACTCGGGCGCATCGCGCCGAGCAGGCAGCAGATCAGCACGGCGGAAACCGACGTGAGGCGGTCAGTGAGCAACGCGATCGGGACGGTGTGCGGGAGATGAATGCCGCGCGGCAAAAGCGGGACGGCCAGCGCCGCGACGATGTAGAGCTGCAGAGGAATCGCGAAATCGCCAATGAAATCGCGGCTAGGATCGAGGTCGGGTCGCGTATGGGATTGCGTGTGAATGTGCGGCTCGCGCCAGCGGCGAATGATGTCGATCGCGAGCGCGATCACGACGAACGCGATCAGCGCATCGGCGCAGATCCAGTAGCGGTCGCCATAGAGCAGCAACTGGTCGGCGCCGCTATACCAAAGCGGCGAACGCGGCGCCGCCTCGACGACAAAGTGGCGCCAGAAATAGTAGTGCTGCGCGATCAGCGCGCCTATCGCCGGCACGAGCAGCAGGAACTGCCTGCGCCCGGGAATCATTTGCGCAAGCCACACGTAGATTGCCGCTCCGATCAGCCAGATGAAACCGATCGCGTGCGCGAGCAGGACGAGCGGCGCAATCGCGAAGGCGATCAGCCGTTCCCAGCCGCGCCCGCGCCAGAAAATCGCCAGCGCGAAAAACGACAGGCCGATCGCCAGGTAATAATTGAAAAATCCCATGCGGAATGTGTAGCCGTAGGCGACGAACGCGATGACCGGCGTGAGAAACCAGGGTGCGCGGCGCGTCGCGGCAGAGACCAGCGCGAATGCGCCCCAGAAGAAAATCAGCACGCAGACCGAAACGGCGAATTTTTCCGCGAGGTGGAATTTGCCAGCGAGGCCAAATATCAAGCCGAAGAAACTGAGCAGGAGATCGAAGAGCACGTTCGTCCATTGGTGGGCGATCCAGAGGCCGGGCGCCTGACCGCGCCGGATCAGCTGCGCCAGCCACGCGTTGTAAACGTGGCTGCCAAGATCGGATGCTTCGATGCGGCGGTGCCAATAACACGGCACGAGGAATAGCGCGGAAATTGCGAGGATTCGGCGCGCGTGCTCGCGAGCGAATCGCCACGATTGCGCTAGCACCGATTCGCTCTCGCGCGCGGCAGGGCGTTCTCTAATCTGATTGGGGCTGGTGGGAGCGATCAGTGGATCAGATTCCTGCGTCAATGTGCGTGTCTCGCGTGCCTGCACACAAACATATCACGGGTCGAAAGAACCGGAGGCGCGTTAGCGCTTGGGGAGGGGCGGCGGGCTGGGGCGGTGGTGAGTCGAGCCGGGGCGCTTGCGCTCGGATGGGTCCCAATCCTCGGGCGGGAATGCGATGCGCCAGAAGAGTGGCGAGGCTTCGGTAAACTCGACGCCGACTTCGGTCTTGCCGTTTTCCTTTTGGCCGAGGGAAGTGACGGTGCAGGGAAGCTCTTCGGCTGTCTTGGCGTTGACGATGGACACCGCCTGGCCGCGCACGAGCTTCGCGGCGACGCGCAGGAGGCCGCCGTGCGCGCTGACGGAGATCGTCTGCGTCTCTTCCTCGAAGGGCTGTCCGGCGTGTTTTCCCCGAACCAGTATAGGCATCGAGATGTAGACCCGATGCGAGCGGCGGCGATCGCTGTTTTCGGTGGCCGTGCCCTGCAGGTTGGGTTTGGTGTCGGACATGAAATCTCCCTCTGTTTGCGAATTCTGGCCTAAATGGGATCGCTCCCGGCCGGGTACCGGGCATTGCTAATCGTTAATTTTACCTTGGAGGCGGCTGGCGGGTTGCTCCAGTTGTGAGGGATTCGTACAACTAGATAATACAGGGGCACAAAACGGGGGTACCCGGGTACCAAACAATCGGAGCGGCGCTTTAGGCAATCTGCATAGCAACCGAGTTTGGAACTTCAGGGGTGAAGCCCACGGCGCTTGTGCCGCTTAGGTCGTGGCTGAAAGCCACGACCTACAAAGATTCTTACGTTCTCAGGAAGCTCTTTAGCGGGATCGAAAACGTGCGGACAAAGAAAAAGGGCGGACCGGTTGATGCCGGGCCGCCCTTTTCCGACTAGAGGCTGGTGACGTTCGCAGCCTGCAGGCCCTTGGGGCCGCGGGTGACTTCGAATTCAACCGCCTGGCCTTCGTTCAGCGACTTGTATCCCTCAGCCTGAATGGCCGAGAAATGGACGAAAACGTCCTCGCCGGACTGGCGCTGGATGAATCCAAAACCCTTGCTGGCATTGAACCACTTCACTGTTCCTTGTTCTCTCACTGATGTACTCACTTTTCTTTTTAAGCTGTTTGTGCTGCTCGACCGCCTCCAGCCGTAAAGCAAAAAAGGCTGCAAGTTTGTACTCGCAGCCCCTTCATCGAATCTAAAGGTGTTACAAGAGCAACAAACGCAATGCGAATGTAGCATGGTTTCCACTACACGCCTAATAGAATCTTTGCTGCGCTGGGCGCGGGTGTGCGGCCGATCGCGTCGCGGTGCGGGGCGGCAGAAGGGGAGACGCGCGCTGCGCGATTTCGGTACAATCGAGCGAGTTGGTGTCGCTCCCTCACGACACGACGATCGTAGACTCGAGCGATAGGGCAGGGCGAAATATGGAAGCGGAGCGGCAAAAGCTGCGGGCAGCGCGGCGGCTGGTGATCAAGGTCGGAACGGCGACGGTCACGGGAGCCGAGGGAGAGCTGTGCCGCGAGCGCGTGGAGCCGATCGTGCGCTCGATTGCCGAGCTGATGAAGGCGGGGCGGCAGGTGGTGCTGGTGTCGTCGGGAGCTGTGGGCTTGGGGCGAGGCTGGCTTGGGCTGCACCGCTCGCGGCTCGATGACCTGGTGACGAAGCAGGCGTGCGCCGCCGTGGGGCAGAGCCTGCTGATGGACGCGTACAAGAATCTTTTCGCGCAGTGGGAGATCAAAGTTGCGCAGGTGTTGCTGACCGAAGAAGATTTCACCAACTGGCGGCGCTATTCGAATCTGCGCGAGACGATGGAGAAGCTGATCGGCTTCGGCGTGCTGCCGATCGTCAACGAAAACGATACCGTTTCGACAGCCGAGCTCGAATTCGTCGCAGGCGGATCGCGCACGGCCGCCTTCAGCGACAACGACCGGCTTGCCGCACTGGTGATGAGCGGGCTCGAAGGCGACGCGCTGGTCCTGCTCACGAATGTGGACGGCTTGCTGCGCAACGGGGCGTCGGATTCTCCCGGTGAGGTGGTGCCGGTGGTCGAGGAGATTACGCCGGAGCTGAAAGCGCTTGCCGCAGGGCCTTCGGCGAGTGGACGCGGCGGCATGAAGACGAAACTCGAAGCCGCGGAAATCGCGATGAACTGCGGCGGGACCACTGTGATTGCCAATGGCAACGATCCGCGCGCGCTCGAACGCATTTTCGCCGGGGAGCGGATCGGCACCGCTTTTCTGCCGGCGCGGCGCATGCGCGGCAAGCGGCGTTGGATCGCCTACGCGGCGGATGTTCGCGGGCGCGTGGTGGTTGACGCGGGCGCGCAGCGCGCCATCACGCAGGGAAAGGCGAGCCTGCTCGCTTCGGGGATCGTGCGCGTCGAAAACCATTTCGCGCCGATGGATGTGGTGAGCATCGTCGATTCCGAGGGCAGGGAATTCGCGCGCGGGATCGCGAATTGCGCGAGCGAAGACGCCGAGAAAAGCTCCGGCCGCAAAGCCGGGCGGGCGGGCCGGGATGCGGCGCCCTCGGCCGTTCTTGTGACGCGCGACAATATCGTGCTACTGCAAAAATCATGAGCCAGCCTGCCACAACGCAGATTGATACAGGAGCGGACTCGGTCGCGTCCATTACGCACCGGGCGCGTGCGGCTTCTCGCGAGGTCGCGAAGCTTTCGGCGAAGCAACGCAACGAGGCGTTGCTGGCGGCCGCGAAGGCGATCGAGAAAAACGCGCGGCGGATCCTCGAAGCGAATGCCGCCGATTGTCGTGCGGCTGAGCCTGCGGTCACGGCCGGGAAAATGTCGGCCGCGATGTTCGCGCGGCTCCGCGTGAAGGAATCGGGCGTGAAGCAGATGGCCACGCAGATTCGCGAAGTCGCGCGCATGGAAGATCCGCTGGGGCGCAGGCTCGCTGCTACGGAACTGGACAAGGGCCTCGTGCTGCATCGCGAATCGTGCCCGATTGGCGTGATCGGCGTGATTTTCGAATCGCGGCCGGATGTGGTGCCGCAGCTTGCGTCGCTGGCGCTGAAATCGGGCAACGCGGTGATTTTGAAAGGCGGCTCCGAAGCGGCGCACACGAACGAGGCGCTCGTCTCGATCTGGCGCGAATCTCTGCGGCGATTTCCAGCTGTGCCGGTCGATTCGATCAGCCTGTTGCAATCGCGCGCCGCCGTGCTCGAGCTGCTGGCGATGGATCACGACGTCGATTTGATTATTCCGCGCGGGTCCTACGAGCTCGTTCGCTTCATCATGAAGCACAGCCGAATTCCGGTGCTGGGCCACGGCGAGGGAATCTGTCACGTGTACGTGCATCGCGCCGCGGATTTGCGGAAGGCCGTCGACATCACCTACGACGCGAAAGTGCAATATCCCGCGGTGTGCAACGCTGCCGAGACGCTGCTCGTCGACGAGGCAATCGCGAAGAAGTTTTTGCCGAAAGCCGTCGCGAAACTGAAAGAGGCGGGAGTCGAGATCCGCGGGTGCCCGAAGACCCTGGCCCTGCTGCCCAAATCAGGAATCGTGGCCGCCACCGAGCAGGATTGGCGCACCGAGTACGGCGACCTGATCCTCTCGGTCAAAATCGTCGCGGGACTCGATGAGGCGATCGAGCACATCAATCGGTATGGTTCGCATCACACGGACGCGATCGTGACCGAAGATGCGAAGGCCGCGAAGAAATTCCTGAACGAAGTTGATTCCGCCGGCGTCTTCCACAATGCGTCGACGCGCTTTGCCGATGGCTTCCGCTATGGATTTGGCGCGGAGGTCGGCATCAGCACCAACAAGCTGCATGCGCGCGGGCCGATGGGGCTCGAAGGCCTTACCACGTATAAGTACAAACTTTACGGCAACGGCCAAACCGTCGAGCCCTATGCCATGGGCGAAAAGCGGTTCAAGCACCGCCGGCTGAAGTAGAAGGTGTCTCACAAATGTGTGCGGCGGAAGCGCGGAGTTTCGGGCGCCCGGAAAGTGAAAGGCGACGGCCCGGGGCTGAAGCCCCTTTATGCTGCAGCTTTTCGCGGGCCTGAAGGCCCACGCTTCCACCGTGACGCGCTGAAAACCGCTGCTCTGCGTTTAGCCCCGAAGGCGCGAGGCGAGATGCTCGGCGCGCGCTTCGTTACCAATCAGGATGCCGGAACGCATAGTGCAAAGGCCTCACCCTCATAAACCGAGGATGGAGCACCGGAAGTTCAGAGGCGAAGAGTGAAGAGCCCGCTCCGCACAAATCGCGGAAGCGGCCGCTACGAAAGCGAGGACAATCGCCCCGGTGGCGGCTAGGACCCGCGCGCACGTTGCGTGTGCGGGGAGCACGCCCGGGCGGCGAGCGGCGGGAGCGAGTTCCCGCACTCCACGGATATGCCGTGCCAGAAGCCACGTGATGCGCTGATGATGCGCTCTAGCCCTGGGCGCTGGTGCTAATTGTGCGGCGGCGGGCTGCGAATCCGAGCAGCATCGCTGCTGTCGCAAGCGAAATCGCGGCTCCTGCTGTTCGGTCCCACGTTCGGCGGAATTGGATTTCGATGCGGTGATCTCCTGCGGGTAACGCGATGATTATCTGGGTCGTCGTTGGCACCGTGCCGTAGCGCGCGTTTCTGCCATCCACTTTTACTTCCCAAGCGGGGTAGGCGAGGAGGCGCGGGGCAATCCGCATCGCGATCGCGCTATCCGCCGTGAATATTTTGTGCTCCGCATTCCATTGCTGGATGTGAATTCGCGCGCCCTTCGCTGCGATAATTGCACCGGATGCCGGATCGAGCATGGCGATGCGCGGGGCGGGGTCGGCCGAGACGTCATCGGGCCGCGTATCGTCGTCGGGATTTCCGGGCAGCTGGTAACGGTCGCAGCCGATCGGCATGTACTCGTCGGTGCCTTCGTAGCCGCGGCCCGAGCTGATTTGTGCCGCCACGGTGGGGACGTCTGTGGGATCCCACCATCCGGTGCGGATGATTGCGGTGGCTGCTCCGACGGTCGCGAGCAAGACCAGCGCCGGCACGAGCCACGCCGTCCGTTTTTTCAAGCGACCCGTCGTTGCTGCGACGAAAAGCGCGTAGGCGACGCCCAGCGCGCCAAGCCATCTCCACGGGAACTGCATGAATTGAAGTCGCGGCAAGTAGCGCCAGAGCAGCGCGCTCGGCGGCAGCATCAGGAAAAGCGCCGCCGCGCCGACGGCCGCGACGATCCACCAGACTTCCGGCTGCTCGCGCCGGCGTCGCGCGGCAAAGGCCACAGCCGCGATCGTCACGAGGATTGCGCCGAGAGCGACCCACGAAACGTGCCAGTTGAACTGGACGAAGCCGGGTTCGTTGGAGCGCGTGAAGAGAAAATTCTGCCACGGGCGAAGATCGTCGCCGATGGCCTGCGCGATTTGCACCCATCGCTGCTCCCACGCAGCAGGCAAAATGTAAAACGCGGCGAGGCCGAAGCCGCCCGCCATGGCCGTGGCGCCGAGAAGCAAAGGCCGGAAACTGCGGCGCACGACGCATCCGACGGCAATCGCCAGCGCGAGCGAATAGGTCGCCATCACCGCCGCGGGCGCATTCGAAATCCAGATTCCGGCGAATATTGCCGCGAGCCATGGGACCCTCCGCCATTCGCCGCGCGAGATGCGCACCGCTCCCCAGAGCAGCAGCGGAAAGAGCGCTTCCGCGAGCAGCTCGGCGAAATCGCTGCGGTAGTAGACCAGGATGAGCTGATACGGATTCACGGCATAGAGCACCGCCGCTGCAGCAGCCTGCGGCCCGTCGAGCCACTCGCGCGCGAGCTTCCACATCGCCATCCCGGCAGCGATGAGCGCCAGCCAGATGAACGCCCCCGGCACGATGCGCCACGGCAGCACCTGCCCCATCGCCGCGCCAATCATCCACGACGCGGACGGATAGAAAATGAAACGCGGCTCGCCGAATCCCCAGTTGGCCCACTCGGCCCAGCGCGGATAAAGAATTCCCTCGTGCCATTGCCGCGCGGTTTCCATCCAGGAGGCGACGTGAAATTGGAAGTCGTGGCCCGACGCATTGCCGAGAAAAGGCATCGGCGCGATCACGGCCGTCGCCGCCACCATCAGGGAGAGCAGCGTCCAGGTGCGCCACGAGCGGGCGTCGGATTGTGCCGGAGGTACCACTTCGGTTGTCGGCTGTGCCAAGGTGGTTCGCCCTTGGATGGGCGGCATGTCGAGAATACAGAATCGAGTGGCGATTGCGCTACGGCCTCTCGCGAAAAACCGCGCTGCGCCTTGCCTCCCGCCATTCGAGCACGCTAAATTGCTTGGGCGGGTATTCGGGTAGGGAAATGACCAAAGAGGAAGAGCGACTTCAAGCGAGCGTCGAGCGCGAGGTCCACTGGAAGCGCTGGGGGCCTTATCTTTCCGAGCGCCAGTGGGGGACGGTGCGCGAGGACTACAGCCCCAACGGCGACGCCTGGACGTATTTCCCGCACGATCACGCCCGCTCGCGCGCCTATCGCTGGGGCGAAGATGGCATCGGCGGAATCTGCGACCGCCATCAGCACATCTGCTTTGCCTTCGCGTTCTGGAACGAAAAGGATCCCATCCTCAAGGAGCGGCTTTTCGGGCTCACGAATCTCGAGGGGAACCACGGCGAGGACGTCAAAGAGTATTACTACTACCTCCAGGCGACGCCTACGAGTTCGTACCTGCAATTTCTCTACAAATATCCGCAAGCCGAGTATCCGTACGATCAGCTCGTCGCCGAAAACAGGCGGCGCTCGCGCCACGATCCCGAATACGAACTGATCGACACGGGAATCTTTGGCGAGAACCGCTATTTCGATATTTTCGTCGAGTACGCGAAAGCGACATCGGAAGAAATGTTGGTTCGCATCACCGCGTGGAACCGCGGACCTGAACCCGCGCGGCTGCACGCGCTGCCGACGCTGTGGTTTCGCAACCGCTGGAGCTGGGGCGACCCTTACGACATGCCGCACGTTGCGTGGGTGGATGGGGTGCCGGGCGCGAAGGTCGTCGAGATGCACGATTATCACTACGGCATGCGCTGGCTGCTCGCCGAAGGCAATCCCGAGCTGCTCTTCACCAACAACGAGACCAATACCGAGCGGCTCTACAACGAAACGAATTGCACGCCCTACGTGAAAGATGCGTTTCACCGCTATCTGATCGGCTGCGACAAGTCCGCCGTCAATCCAGCGCTATCGGGGACGAAGATGGCGGCGCACTACGTCTGCGAGATTCCGCCGGGGAAAAGCTGGACGCTGCGCCTGCGATTTACCGATCGCAATCCATCGGAGCGACCGACGCAGGCCAGCCAAATCTTCGGCGATGCCTTCGACGCTGTTTTCGTCCAGCGCATGAAGGAGGCGGACGAATTCTTCGCCGCTCGCGAGCATCCGAAGGCGAGCGAAGACGCGCGCTTGGTCCAGCGACAGGCCTTCGCCGGGCTGCTCTGGAGCAAACAGAGCTACCACTACGAAGTGCAACGCTGGCTCGACGGCGATTCCACGGAGCCTGCTCCCGATCCACGACGGCAATTCGGTCGCAACCACGACTGGACGCACCTGTACAATTCCGACGTCATTCTGATGCCCGATAAATGGGAATACCCGTGGTACGCGGCGTGGGACCTTGGATTTCATTGCGTGACGATGGCCACGATCGACCCTGAGTTCGCCAAGGAGCAACTGGTTCTCTTCATGCGCGAGTGGTACATGCACCCGAGCGGCAAGGTGCCCGCGTACGAATGGAATTTTTCGGATGTGAATCCGCCGGTGCAGGCGTGGGCAGCGTGGCGCGTCTACAAGATTGCGGGGCGCATCAGCGGGAAGCCGGATCGCCACTTTCTCGAGCGCATCTTCCATAAATTGCTGATCAATTTCACGTGGTGGGTGAATCGGAAGGATCCCGAGGGGAAAAATGTGTTTCAGGGCGGGTTCCTCGGGCTCGACAACATCGGGGTCTTCGACCGGTCGCGGCCACTCGGCGACGGCAACTTCATCGAGCAGTCCGACGGCACCAGCTGGATGGCCGCCTATTGCCTTCACATGCTGGCGATGGCCATCGAACTCGCGCACGATGATCCCGCGTACGAAGATGTGGCGAGCAAGTTCTTCGAGCATTTCGTTTACATCTCGCAGGCGATGAACGACATGGGTGGAGAGGGGATCGGCCTTTGGAGTGAAGCGGATGGATTCTATTACGACATGCTTCACCTCAGCGACGGCCGCCACATCCGGATGAGGGCGCGCTCCATGGTCGGTCTCGTTCCGCTCTTCGCGGTCGAAACTTTCGAGCCCGAGGATCTGGCCAATTTGCCTTCATTCTCCCGCCGGATGCGCTGGTTCCTCGACCATCATCCTGACGTCGGCGAACACGTCGACATGAGCCGGCACACCGAGCAGGGGCCTCGCTTGCTGCTCATGATCGCCAACCGAAAGAAGCTCGAGCGGATTTACCGATACGTCTTTGATGAAAACGAGTTTCTTTCTCCGCACGGCATCCGCGCGCTTTCGAAATTCCACAAGGATCATCCCTACATGCTCAGTTTCGACGGGCAGTCTTCCTCCGTCGATTACGAGCCGGGCGAATCCACCAGCAATCTTTTCGGCGGGAATTCGAACTGGCGCGGGCCCGTGTGGTTTCCGATGAATTTTCTGCTGATGGAATCGATGCAGCGGATTCACTATTACTATGGCGATGAGTTCGAGGTGGAATTTCCCACGGGCTCGGGGCAGAAGAAGAATCTGTGGGACGCGGCGAGCGATCTCGCGCGGCGGCTTTCGGGGATTTTTCTGCGGCGGGACGGGCGCCGCGCGGTCTACGGCGATGGCGTGACTTTGCAGAACGATCCTTACTGGCGCGACCACATTCTTTTTTACGAATATTTTCATGGCGACACGGGGTTTGGCCTCGGTGCGAGCCATCAGACCGGGTGGACGGCGCTGGTCGCGAAGCTGCTAGAGCAGAGCGGGGAATAAGCAAGAAAAGCCCCGGGGCTGGAAGCCCCTCTCGCGGAAGGCGCCTTTTCGAGGGCCTGAAAGCCCACGCTTCCACCGTTTCGCCTCCGGCGTAGGAGAGAACAGATTCCTCGCTTCGCTCGGAATGATAATTTGTAGGCCAGTCAGGATGCGAATGACTATTTTCGTTGCTCCGCCGCAACTTCCACTAATTCAATCAACGCCTTTTTGCCTTGGGCGGGCGCGAGGAAGAAATTCACTCGAGTGGCGTCGGCGCCGGGGCGCGTGGCCGGATAGACTGGGTCGATCCCGAAGCGCGCGCGGAGAAGCTCCGTTGCGCGATCGACCTCGCTCACGTTGATTTCAATTTGCTGGATGCCTTCGCCGAATTTCTGCAGGTATCGCGCGATGGCTCCGGCACCGCCCGGCTCGCGCGTCGTCAGGATATCGAAGCTCGACCCGCCGAGGTGCAGCTCGAATTCCTTCGCGTCCTGATCGGGAGGCACGTCGGCGAGATGGGGCGAGCCATGGGCTGCGCGAATCGCTTCGAAGGTATTCGGCTGCACGGCGATTCCCACTGTGCACTCGGCAGAACGCACGAGTGCGCGAAATTCGGAATCGTCCATCCATTTGCTTGTGGCGGATGCGCAGAGCGAGGCGCCTTCGCGATACAGCAGGGATGCGGCGGCGTTGCGTTGTGCGGGGTCCGGATCGGCCAGTTGACCGATCCAGCGGGCGATGTCGCGAGGTTCGCTCATGGACGGGGGTGGATGCAAGTATAAGCCGACTCGTAGGCGTGCGCGGCGGAAGCGAAGAGTTTCTTCAGGGGCTAAAGAGCTGTGTCATAACCGCCTTCGAGAACTTCAGGGGCTAAAGCCCGTGATGATTTTGCGCGGCTTTTGTCGTGGCTGGAAGCCACGACCCACAAAGATTCTCGGTTGTCGGACAGACTCTGAAGCCCCGGCCTCCTGAAAAACCGTGCTCGAATTTCTGACCCGGGACGCTAGGGAGCGATAAACGACGGCGGCAGGGCGTTCACGTTCGAGAGGGCGACGTGTGCCGTCTTGCCCGGCTCGACTGTGACCGGCACGTCCCACTTCGGGTGCGCGTCTCCGACTTGCGCAGCCACGTTGAGCGAGCTCAGCCAGTAGGTTCCCGGCGGCACGTCACGCAGGACGCCCTGGCCTTGAAGGTCGGTTTGCGAGCGGGCAACGAGATACTTGGATTCAGCCAGATTCAATTCGTGCTGGCGGACCATCGTGTCGTGTCTCCCCACGATCTCGTTCCATTTCGCGCTTGGGTCGACTTCCGTCAGGTTTCCATCGATTCCGTCGATGCTCTCCGGGTGCGCCGTCATGAAGGCGCGAATTGCGTCCTCGTATTCTTTCTGGAGCCGGGCGTACTTGTCCGGATGTTTCTGCTGATCGGAGGCTTTGAACTTCGGGTCAGGGAAATTCGAGGCTTCGTCGCCGGCGTTTCGTTCGCGGTACGCCTTGTAAAATTCGGGCACGCCCATAACGTCGGGCACTTTCAGCATATGGATGAAATCCTCGCCGTTGAGCATCACCCAGTGATTCTTTTTCATCCACGCTTTGAGCTCCGGCGAGACATCGAGCTTTTTGATGAAGCCGTCCATATCAGGCGGCGGCGTGGTCGCGCTTGCTTCCTTGCAGATTCCTTCGTAGCTCTTGGTGAGCAGGAAAATTGGAAAGCCGCGCACGGGTTCCTGGAGGCCGTCGGTGGGCGTCGCCTGCGCCACGAATTCGATCGAGCCAGTTTGCGGCGACGCCGGCAGGACGAAGGCCAGCGCGACCGCGGAGAGGAGGATTCCCAGTTGGAATTGTCTTTTCATGCCGCTCATCGTAGCAGAAGCAACGCCGCCATCGGGGCGCGTGGGTCTAGTTGGTTACCTCTGTTTGGGGATTCCGGACGGGATGTTCGAACGAGCCACGGACGCGGATGGGACTCGAGGGGTTTCAATACAACGCGAACGTGACTTCGATGGGCGCTCGTACTGCCGCAGGTTTTCCGTCCGGGCCGCGCGCCGGCGTCAATCGCCAGGTGCGAACGGCTTCCACCGCCTTCTCATCGAGGCCGAAGCCCAGGCCCTTGGCGACATGTACGTCCGTCACACGCCCATCTGCCGTGATGACGGCCTCGAGCACGACCACGCCTTGCACCTTCACCTTCATGGCAGCATCGCTATAATCGGCTCGCGGGCAATAGAGGCAAACCGGATATCCGTAACCACCCGTGCCCTCGGTCGGGGTACCGCCGCCAGTGCCATATTGCTCGCCGGGTCCCAGCCCGTTGCCGTTGCCATTGCCGACGCCGTTTCCGCGGCCATTGCCCATGGAATCGTTGTTCGCCTTGCCCAGCGGATCGCCCCAGTTTTTCATGAGGTTATTGGGCACGACGATCGCCGGATTGCCGAGAATCGTCGGCGTTATCGCGATCTCAGGATGCAAAGGCGGGTGCACGAGCGGGCGCGAAATCTGCGTGTAGGAAAACTTCGGCGCTTGCCCCTTTGCCGCGGGCGCCAAATCGTGCTGGCCGCCACCGCCGCCCGCGCGCTTGGCGGATGGCTTGATGATATGGAGATAGGGCGAAACCGTGTCGATCGGCGTCATGTCGACGTCGCTCGCCTTCGTGGTGTAGGGCGGGAGCCACTCGGATATGAGAAGTGGCACCAGAACGATCAGCCCGATCACGACGACGTGCGCGAGAATCGAAAGGAGCTGGGCCTCCGAAAAACCCTTCCGCTTGGACCAGATCTCCGGCACGGGGACCGGCTGGCTCGTCGTTTTGAGAGGCGGCAGCTTCTTCGGAGCAATCAGGTCCATCAGGTTTTGCCAGAGGCTGGGCTCTTCGTCCCAATTCACGAGCAGGTCGGATTTCACGCGGCCACGCGGCCCCGAACGGAAAAATTCCCTGATGTTGTCGCCGAATCCCGTACCGAATTTCGGCATGTCGAATGAAGTAGGCGAACCAGGACGCGCCTTGGCCGGGCGCTCCGTGAGGAAATCCTTGAGGTTGGAAAATAGGCTTTTCAGGGAAGACCCGTGGGCCACAGGCGCCGCCGCCCGCCCAAGCCGCAGCGTGGGCTCGCTTGTCGAGCGACCCGCATCGTCGAGTCTCGCGCCAAAATCTGACATGTAGGCTGCCTGCTCCCAGTCCCGCGGTATACGAAAGTTAGACGCTTATTTGCGGAAAAGGATGTCTCGGCTCCCCCACGGCTGACACGCTTCCGGTTTCATTGTAACATACGACGGTTGACCCGAAATTCCGGTTTCCGCCGCGCCATCTTGTAATACACAAGGCCACACGGGCACCAGAGCAAAGTGTTTTGATCCGCCGGGTTGCAACGAAAGAAAGGCTCTCGATACCCCAGGATGGCAAAAACCATCGACCTGAAAAGCACGCTGAATCTGCCCAAGACTGATTTCCCGATGAAGGCGCGTCTGCCGGAGCGCGAGCCCGAGCAACTGGCTGCCTGGGAACAGTCCGGCCTATACCGCCGCATTCTCGAATCACGGAGCGGCGCGCCGCTCTTCGTCCTGCACGATGGGCCTCCGTATCCCACGGGCGAAATCCATCTGGGCACCGGGCTGAACAAAGTGCTCAAGGATATGATCGTCAAGTCGAAGACCATGTCTGGCTTTCGTTCGCCTTATATTCCCGGATGGGACTGCCACGGGCTGCCCATCGAGACGCAGGTGGAAAAGAAGCTTGGCGGCAAGACGACGAAGGTGGATGCCGCGCAATTCCGGCGCATGTGCCGCGAATTCGCCGCGGGTTATGTGGAGATTCACAAGCGCGAATTTCGGCGGCTCGGCATCTTCGGGCAATGGGACAAGCCTTACCTGACGATGGATCCTTCGATGGAGGCTTCGATCGCGGGGGCTTTCCTGGATTTTCTCGAGAAGGGTTACGTCTATCGCGGGCTGAAGCCCGTTTACTGGTGCATGTATGACCGCACCGCGCTTGCCGAGGCGGAAGTCGAATACGAAGACGACACCAGCCCTTCGATCTGGGTGCGGTATCCGCTTGCCTCAACTCCGGCTCCCGGGTTTCCGGGTGCCGACCGGATGTACGCAGTCGTCTGGACCACTACACCGTGGACGTTGCCAGCAAGCAAGGCGCTGGCATTCGGTCGCGACATCTCTTACTCGATCGTGGAAGATGACAAGGGTGACCTCTATCTTCTGGCATCGGCTTTGATAGACAGGGTTGCGGCGGCGACTGGCCTTCGGTTTGATTTTTCCACCGTGCTCGAGGTACCTAGAACTCTTCTGGTCGGTTCCACGTTCAAGCATCCGTTCTTAGAAACTGCTCCTCTCCCGGGCGTGCTAGCGGACCACGTAACCCTGGAGCAGGGAAGCGGCATTGTACACACGGCACCGGGACATGGTGTCGAGGACTATCGTACCGGCCAAGAGTACGGACTCGAGGTCTATGCGCCGCTCGACGATGACGGTCGCTTCGTCGAAGGCCTGCCTGAATACAAAGGCAAGACCGTCTGGGAAGCGAATCCTGCCATCGTCGACCTGCTCAGGAAGAGCAGCACACTTCTCGCGGAACAAAAAATCACGCACAGCTATCCGCACTGCTGGCGCTGCCACAATCCCGTGATCTTCCGCGCCACCGAACAGTGGTTCATCTCCATGGACAAGCCGGTTGGCCCTCCCGATCCGCGCATCATTTCCGTACCAGGCGATAGTGGCCATACCCTCAGGACACGGGCGCTATTTGAGATTCAACATGTGAAATGGCGACCCGATTGGGGCGAAGCTCGAATGAGCAACATGATTGCCGACCGGCCGGATTGGACCATCTCGCGACAGCGATTCTGGGGTGTGCCGCTGATCGTGTTTCGCTGCGAGGGCTGCGGCGAGCGCAACCATCTGACGGACCCGGCCGCGCTGCGCCACGTGTTGCCGTTTTTCGAGCGCGAAGGTTCGGATGCGTGGTACACGCACTCGGCGGAAGAGTTGCTGCCGCCCGGAACGAAGTGCGCGTGCGGCTCGGCGAAACTGCAAAAGGAAAACGATATTCTCGACGTGTGGTTCGAGTCGGGCTCGACGCATCTTTCCGTGCTGACCGAGGCGAACGGACTTCACTGGCCCGCGCAGGTGTATCTCGAAGGCCCCGATCAATTCCGCGGCTGGTTCCAAAGCTCGCTGCTCGTGGGCATCGGAACGCGCGGCGGCGCGCCGTACCAGCAGGTGGTGACGCACGGCTGGACGCTCGACGACGAGGGCAAGCCGATGTCGAAATCACTCGGCAATACGCTCTATCCGAAGGAAATCGTCGATAAGTGGGGCGCGGATTTGCTGCGGCTGTGGGTGGTGTCGCAGGACTACACGGCGGACATGCGGAATTCGCCGGCGATGATGACGCAGCTTTCCGAAGCCTATCGCAAGATTCGCAACACGTTCCGCTTCGCGCTCTCGAATCTTTTCGATTTCGATCCCGCGCGCGACGCGCTCGCTGACGCCGATCTGTGGGAAATGGACGCGTGGATGCTGCGCCGGACGGCGCAGCTCGTCCGCGAATGCAGCGAGTGGTACGCGAATTTCGAATTCCATCGCATTTACCATGCGATCCACGACTTTTGCACCGTCGATCTCAGCGCGTTTTACTTCGACGTGCTGAAGGACCGCCTCTACACGTTTGCGCCGAAGAATCGCGGGCGGCGCTCGGCGCAGACGGCGGTCTATCGCATCGCGGGCGCGCTTATCCGGCTCGTGGCGCCGATCCTCGTCTTCACGGCCGAGGAGATATGGAAATTCTTGCCGCGCGGCGCGTCCGATCCGGAAAGCGTGCACATGGCGCTGTTTCCGAACGCTGAAGAACTTGAACTCGCCCTCGACGCCACGCGGGCTACCAAGTGGGAAAAGTTGGCGCAGGTGCGCGAGGCCGTCCTGAAAGCACTTGAGCCCGCTCGTGCCGAAAAGTTGATCTCCAGCGGTCTGGAAGCGCGAGTTAGGCTGAGGGCGGGCGGTGATCTCGCCCGACTTTTGAAGGAATACGAAAAATTCTTGCCCGGATTCTTTATAGTTTCCCAGGTTGTGATTGAGGATCTGAACTTAGCACTGGCCTCCTCGGTTCCCGACGGCATCGAGATGATATTTGTGGGGAAAGCTGATGGCGCGAAGTGCGAGCGGTGCTGGAACTACTCGACGCACGTGGGCGAAAACTCCGATTACCCCACCTTCTGCGAACGTTGCATCGCCGCGTTCAATGAAATCGAAGCGGGCGGCGGCGTCCTCACGGGGAGCGCGAAGTCCTGATGTCGTCGGGTTCACGCTCGGCCTGGCCGCTGGTTCTGCTTGCGCTCGCCGTGCTCGCCGCCGACCAAGCCACGAAATTCGCCGTGGATCGGATGATGCCCTCAGGCACGTCTCGCGTGATTATTCCCGGCATGCTGAATCTGATTCACACGAGCAATCCGGGCGTCGCGTTTGGCCTCTTCGCGGATTCGGACATGCCGTGGCGCGCGCCGCTGCTGATCGTCTTCTCCGCCGCCGTGATCGGGCTGATTGTGTGGCTGCTCGTGACGGGGCGCGCGGGCGGGTGGCCGGGGCGCAGCGGGATGACGCTGATTCTTGGCGGGGCGGTGGGGAACGTGCTCGATCGCGTGCTGCACCACAGCGTGACCGATTTCATCGATTTCTACATCGGCACGCACCACTGGTACACTTTCAATTTGGCGGATTCCGCGATCGTCGTCGGCGCGGGCCTGGTGATCCTCGAACTCCTGCGCGATTGGCGGCATCCTACGCACGAGCGCGCTTAACATGCATCCAGTCCTATTTCAATTTGGCCCGGTCACGATCTACACCTATGGCGTGCTGGCCGCCGCCGGATTCCTGCTGGGGCTGTGGTGGGCCTACCGGCAGGCGCCGCGCGCGGGCCTCGATCCTCAGGTAGTCTGGAACCTCGGCGTTTACGGCATCCTTGTGGCGCTGGTGTGTTCGAAGCTGTGGTACATCGTCAGCATGTGGGACTACTTCATCGCGAATCCGCGCGATATTTTCAGCCTCGGGACGTTTCAATCGGCCGGAACATTTTACGGAGGCGTGGTCGGCGGAATTCTGTGGGTGCTTTTCTACACGCGGCTGCACAAACTGCCGCTGCTTGGCGTGTTCGATCTTTGCGCCGCTCCGGTGGCGCTGGGGCACTCGATCGGGCGCGTGGGCTGCTTCGTTGCGGGGTGCTGCTACGGCAAGCCGACGTCGCTGCCGTGGGGCGTCACGTTTACCAATCCCATCGCCGCGCGCATTTCGGGTACGCCGCTGAATATCTCACTGCACCCCACGCAGCTTTACGAGGCCGGCGCCGAATTTGTGAATTTTCTGCTGCTGGTTTGGCTCGGGACGCGGCAGCGCTTCTCCGGCCAGCTGATCGGCGCGTATTTCTTTCTCTATGGGCTCGAGCGCGGCTCGATCGAATTCCTCCGCGACGATCCCGGCCGCACGCTGATGTTTCACGATACGGTTTCGCTGATGCAGCTTGTGAGCATGGGGCTCGTCCTTACCGGCGCGTTTCTATGGTGGCGCGGGCTGCGCGGAGAAGCGCCGATCTCGCGGGAGCCGGCGCGCGCGGCTGGCCGCTAATTGTCATCTCAAGTGAATCCCGCCACTCACAGCGAATTCGTCGTTTCCGCCGAAGACGCCGGCGAACGCCTCGACCGCTTTCTCGTCGCGCAGCTTCCCGAGCTGAGTCGAGCGCGCATTCAATCGCTGATGGACGAAGGCCGCGTGCAGGTGGACGGCGCGTCGCGCCGCGCCTCGCATCGCGTGGCGCCCGGAGAACATGTCGCGGTCGAAATTCCGCCTCCGCCGCCTGCGGGTGTCGAAGCCGAAGCCATTCCGCTCGACGTGCTGTACGAAAATGCGGATGTCGCCGTCATCAACAAGCCCGCCGGAATGATCGTGCATCCCGGCGCGGGCGCGAATGCGGGCACGCTTGTGGCCGCGCTTCTGTATCGATTCGGCAGCGGGGGACTTTCGACCATCGGAGGCCCGTTGCGGCCGGGCATCGTCCATCGGCTTGACAAGGACACTTCCGGCGCAATCATCATCGCGCGCACGGATGAAGCCCATCGCAAGCTCGTGGAGGATTTTCAGGATCGCCTCGTGCAGAAAACCTATGTGGCCTTGTTGCACGGAAAGATCAAGGGCGAGGCAGGCACGGTCGATCTTCCCGTCTCGCGCGATCTGCGGCGCCGCTCCCGGATGACGGCTCGCCGACGCGAAGGCCGCGCGGCTCGTACGGATTGGCGCGTACGGCTGCGGCTCGGCGCTTTTACTTTTATCGAAGCCGATCTGCGTACGGGCCGCACCCACCAGATTCGCGTCCACTTTTCCGCGCTCGGATGTCCCGTGGTGGGAGACACGCTCTACGGCGCGCCCCGCCAGGAACGCGTCGATTCGCAGCTGCTTGCGCCGCTGGGACGGAATTTTCTTCACGCCGTGCGCGTGGCGTTCGATCATCCGCGCACCGCGAAGCGCATGGAAATCCGCGCGCCGCTGCCTGCCGAGCTGCGCGACTATCTCGTGGCGCTCGGAAGCGCCGCGAAGGCCGATCGCACTTTGATTGACGCTCTCCTGCGAGAGTACCTATAATCGCGGTTGTGACTTGCCGCACGGCCAGACGCGTAGCTGCTTTCGTTTCGTCCGCATTTCTAGCGATTGCCGTGCTTGTGCTCTCGGCCACTCTCGCGAGCGGCCAGCAAACTCCGGCCGCTGCCACGCCCCCGCCGCCCACTGGGGCTGCAAGTTCGCAAGAGGGTCAAGCTCCGCAGCCGCCTGCCCCAAAGGTACCTCCGCTCGTTTCCACGACGGGCCTCGTCCATCTGGTCGTGACCGTGATGGACCATCACCACAATTTCATCACCGACCTCGATAAAGCTGATTTCACGGTCCTCGAAGACGGCAGGCCGCAGCAGATTCGCTTTTTCGGGAGCGAGACGGATCTTCCGCTTCGCATCGGCGTGCTGCTCGACACGTCGAACAGCATCCGCCCGCGCCTCCAATTCGAGAAGGATGCAGCCACCGATTTCCTCTCGAAGATGATTCGCCGCGAGAAGGACTCGGCGTTTCTGATGACGTTCGACAACGAGCCGCAGATCATTCAGGACTACACCGACGATTTCTCGCTGCTGCAAACGGCCATCGAGGAACAACGCGCGGGCGGTGGCACCGCCCTGAACGACGCGATCGTGATGGCTGCGGAAAAGCTCGAGCACGCGCCACTCCCGAAGACCGGAGAATCGGAAGTTCGCCGCGTGATCATCATCATCAGCGACGGCAACGACGATCTGAGCGATCACGCTCTCAGCGATGCCACCGACGCCGCGATTCGTTCCGAGGCCGCCATCTTCACGGTCAGCACCAACACGGACTGGCTCTCGGTGGACGAGCCGAGCCGCCCCAAGAAATACAATCTCGATCCAGGCGACAAGATTATGCAGAACTTCGCGGATCAGACCGGCGGGCAGGCCTTCTTCCCGTACCGCATCGACGATCTCGCGCAGTCGTTCCTCGACATTGGAACTGAGTTGCGCAGCCAGTATTACATCGCCTATTCGCCGGCCGGCCCGCCGCCCAGGGGCGAGTACCGCAAAATCGAGGTCGAGACGGATCGCAAAGGCCTCATCGTCCGCACGCGCAAGGGCTATTACGCGGTCGCCCCCGCGGCCGGCGATCCATCCCCGCGATAGGGGCTGCCGAGCTCACCACACGAGCGGAACGAGCCGATATTTCACTTTGTTTCGATACTCTGAATAACCCGGCAGTTCCTGGGCCAGAAATCGTTCTTCGTCAAGAAGCCTCCACACGATGACCGGCGTGATGGGAACGACGGCCAGCAGCCCCCACCATGAACCCAGCGCAACGGGCACCCCGAGAAGCATCACGATCGCTCCCGCATACATGGGATGCCGCACCAGTTTGTACGGCCCTGTCGATATCACTTTCTGGTCCGCGCCGACTTCGATGGCTCCCGAGGCATATGTGTTCTCTCTGAATACGAAAAAAATAAAGACGAGCCCGAGCGCAACAAGGAAATCCCCGGCTGCCGCCGCCCACGCGGGCGCCGTGGACCAGCCGAAACGATGATCGAACGCCGGAAAAGCGATCACGACGACAAACGCGATGGCCGCCAGAGTCTGTATGATCCTTTGCGTGCGCTCTTTTTCCGCGCCTGGACCTGCATCGACTCGCCGCTCCAGCAGCGCCGGATCATTTTTCATGAGGTACAAAGTGATACCCAAGACCGGCGCGAAAAATGCCAACAGGAAAATCCAGGCTTGCCAGTAATCGAGGGTCCATGCCGGCAGGAACAACAGCGCCGAAATGGTGACGAAAGGGCGCAACAATCCGCCGAACGCCTTTTTGTTCAGCTCTTTCATTTTTAAGGAGCCAATTAGATCAGGTTAGCCGGGCGCGTAGTATCCCTTGCGCGCGAGGATCTTCACGTCGGAGCGGTGCACCTCGACCTTGATCCTTCGGAAAGTGCCGTCGCGCTTCGAATTCGAGGGATAGTAGCCGAGCACGTACTGCGAGCGCAGTTCTTCGGAGATTTCGTCGAACGCTTTCTCGAGTCCGTTCTCGTTGCGGACGTTGATCACGCGGCCACCCGTGTCGGAAGTCATTCTCGCCGCCACTCCGGGCCCATATCCTTCTGTCGCGCTGGGGTCCGTAATCAGGATCACGTGAATCACAGCGTCAGCGCGTTGGGCGGCCTCGACGGCCTGGCCGAGGCTCACCTCGCTGCCTGTATCCTCGGCGTCGGTCAGCAGGACGATCGCTTTGCGGCCCGCCTCATGCGCGAGTTCGTCGTTACAGGCAAGATAGACCGCATCGTAGAGGTCGGTTCCGGGCCCGTTCGATGGAACCGTTCCGCCGGTGCCACCGATTCCGGCCGCATCCACGTTGATCGTGGCGCGGTGGATCGCGCGATCGAGCACCGACGGGTCCTCGGTGAAATCCGCCAGCAGGTTAGCGTCCGTGTCGAAGGACATCACAAGAGCTTCATCCCTCTTGCGCAATACTTCCCGAACGAATCGCGATGCGGCATCCTTTTCGGCGGACAAAATGTTGTACATACTGCCGCTCGTATCCATCAGCAGCGCCAGCGTGATCGGCAGGTTCACTTCCTTACTGAAGTAGCTGACCTTCTGTTCCACCCCGTCCTCGTAAATCCTGAAATCATCTTTCGTCAGGTCAGTGACGATCTCGTTGTGATGGTCGCGTACGGTGGCGAACACGTTGATCACCGTCGTCGCCGCTTGCAATGGTTGCGAAGATTCCGGCAGTTGTTGTGTTTGGTCCTGATTGGCTTGCGGCGGAACATCATCCCGCGTCGTTCCCATCGGCCCTGGCGGCGCCTCATCCTGCGCGCCGGCAAACGCCCGGCGTGGCGCAGCGGCCGCGCGAGAGGCGATCGTGCTCGCCACCGGATACGCGCCGATGGCGAGGGTGAGAATTCCTGCCGCGAGGCTGGTCAGCCGCATTGTGGAATCTCCTTGGGGAACGGTTTAAACTGGTACGATGCTGCGGAGACGCTCCCGGATGTTCGGCCGACTTTCAGTTGCAAGGCCTGCGGGCGGAATCGAGAACTCATGATTCGAATAACGCTGTCGGCTGCGATGGTCCTGCTCCTCGGCGTTTCCGCTGGCGCGCAATCCCAGGCGAATTCGCCCGCGTCTCCCTCGCTCGGTGCGCCCGCCGCGCGACAAAGCGCGCGGCCCCAGCAACCACCGACCATCGTCGGCCCTACTACTCGCGTCGTCATCGTTCCGGTGACCGTGAAAGATTCCCGCGGCCAGCTCGTCGCCGGCCTCCGGAAGGAGGACTTCCGCCTCTTCTCCGACAGCATCGAGCAGAAGATCGCGGGATTCTCGTCGGACGCCATTCCGCTATCGACCGTCGTTCTCATCGATAATGATCTCCCGGACCGCTCCGTGGCCCAGGTGCAAAAGAGCCTCGAGGCGATCGCCGGGGGATTCGGCCCGAGCGATGAAGTCGCTCTGGTGACCTACGACGAGTACCCCAACGTGGTCTTCGACTTCTCGACGAACAACGATCAGCTGTTCACTCAGCTCAAGCGCCTCGAGCTCGGTTCGCATTCCACGCAGACCATTTCCGATCCCACGACGGCCGGTCCGTTTATCAACGGCCAGCCGGTGCCCACGGCGACCGGCGCACCCCAGCACGGCTCGATGCGCGGCAAGCCCACCGATGCCCTGGACGACGCGATCTATGCGGCCGGCGAAATGCTTCGCGCGCGCCCGCGCGACCGCCGCAAGATTATCTTCCTGATCTCCGATGGGAGCAATTCCAACAACAATCATCACACTTTTGACGAAACATTGCGCATGCTTCTTGAAGCCAATGTCTCCGTCTACTCGATTTCCGTCACGCGCTCGGTGCCGTTCGGCAAATCGATCGCGCAGCGGGGCATCGCCGCGATCGACAAGTACACCCTGCAGACCGGAGGCGACAAGTTCTTCTCATCGAAGGACGCCGATCTCGAGCGGCTTTATTCCGACATCACCGAGCAGGCTCGCAACGAGTATACCCTCACGTTCTATCCTCCCGCGGAAACGAATACGGGCAAGGACTTTCACTCGATCGAGGTGCGCGTCGAGCAGCCCGGGCTGAATGTGACCGCGCGCTCGGGTTACTACGAGAGCGCGATTGCGGCCGGACGCTGAGGCGCCCGCGCGCGGGGAAATTATGATTGCAGGTCGCGCTGAAAATTTTCCGTCGCGGCACCTCGCGCGAATTTTTTCTGCTTGACTTGATTGGTGGCAGCCTTTATAGATGAATGAGCGAGTGGAGCAGCGACGTGAATTTTCGGCGCGCTTTCTCGCGGGGAGAAGTTCCTGGCAATCATGCGCGGAACCGATCCGGGCTTCCGGTTTGAACGGAGCCTCTGAGAAATAAAAAGCGGGGCAGCCACAAGCTGCCCCGCTTTTATTTTGAAGGCGCACGCTTCATTGATATGCGCGGCTCGAGACGATCCGAGAAGAAAAGCTTTTACCGCACCCTTCGCCGTAAGCAGGCTCAGGGCAGGGAGGCGCAGAGGACGCAGAGAAGAGAACTCCGAGAAAGAACATCTTTACGGCGCCATAGGGCGAATCGGCACGAGCGTTTCGTGGGCCGGGCAGATCGGTTTGTAGTCGCAATACGCGCACGCGAAGCCCGGCTTCGCCGGAAATTCTCCCGCGCGAATCAGGTCCGCCACCTCGGAGATTTTCTGTTTTGTGGCGGCGAGCGCTTTTTCGTCGCGCGTGGTCGCCACCGGCTCGTTGTTCACGAGATTGTAGAAGACAAGACGCGAAGGCTCGAGGTCCAGCACCTCGCGCGCGGCGAGAGCGTAGATGCCGAGCTGCAGATCGGCAGCGGTTTTCTTCGCGTCACGCGGTCGTCCCGTTTTGTAGTCGATGATTTCCACTTCGCCTTTGTCCCAGCGATTCACCTGATCCATGCGCCCCGTCACGATGATTTCATGCTCGAGCGGCAGCTCGAACGGCTTTTCCTGAAAAAGCACGTCGGCGGGCGCCGCGATGTAGGTGTGATAGAAGGCTTCCAGTTGCTCGCGGCCCGCCTTGCGGTATTCCTCTTCCTGATATTCGTCCGGGAATCCGGCGGACGTCCACTCGCGGTCGAAGATGGCGAGGGTTTCTTCGAGCGGCACCGCCTTCCCGCGCTTCTTCACCTCGCCGACGAATTCCTTGATCGTGGTGTGCATCACGTTTCCGAATTGCGTCTGCGCCTGCGGCCCGCCGCGAATTCCCCAGGAGTAGCGGAAGAGATATTTCATCGGGCAGGTCTCGTACGTGCCGATGGCGGACGCGCTGAGTTGCAGCGGCTCGGGCCGCGGCGGATGAAACGCCTTGGCCCACAGCGCGATTCGCGAATACGCCTTCGAGTTTTCGCGCAACGAACGGAAGAGCGGCGCCGGATCGGGCTCCGCCACTTCGAGTGCGCCTGTTTCCTCTTCGTCCGGCACGATCACGTGCGGCGCCGACTGCGCGGTGTCCAGCTTCTTAATCTTCGCGTCCTTCAAAATGTCTTCCAGGAATATCGAGGCCCTTTTTCGCTTGTTGACGATCGTTGAAAGCGTGAGCCGGTGTTGTGCGCGCGTGACCGCGACGTAAAACAGCCGCCGCTCTTCCTGGATCTGAAAATCGCCTTTCGGCAAATCCTCTCTCATCAGCTCGACCGGGAATTCGAACACGGGGCGCCGCACGCCGGAAGGGAAGTCGGACTTGCTTAGCCGCAAAATGAAGACATTCGGGAATTCCAGCCCCTTCGCCGCGTGGACGCTCATCAGCTGCACCGCGTCGTCTGCGACCTCTTCCTCGATGCAGATGTCGCCATCGAGCTCGTGGAAATATCCAAGGTATTCGATGAAATCGCGCAGCCTGTCGTCCTCGGTTTTTCGTTCCCACTCCTTCACGAATTCCGCCAAGCGCTCGACGTATTGCCGGTCCGTCTCGGAGGGTGCCAGCTCGAGCGTCTGGATCAATTCATCCAGCAGGTCCGTCATCGTTTTTTTTCGTCCGCTTTGGCGCAGGCGCTGCATCGTCTCGACCAGCTCGGCGAGCTTCGGCTTTTCGTCTTTCGCCGCCTCGACCGCATCCCACACGGCCCCACGCGGGCGCTTTTTGTCCGCGCGCTCGGCGAGGCGCACCATATCGCGCGGCTCGAGCGCCCAATACGGCGCGGCCAGCACGCGGGCGCACGCTACGTTGTCCGCGGGCAGCGCGATCAGGCGCAGCCAGGCGAGCAGGTCGCGGACCAGCGTGTTGCCCACGATCGAAGCCTTGCGTATCACGAACGGAATCTTGCGCCGGCGCAGCACTTCGACCAATAGCGCGCGGTGCACATGCTTGCGATAGAGGACGGCAAAGTTTTTCAAAGGAGCGCCGGCAGCGTGCAGGCGCTCGATTTCGGATGCGACCCAGTGCGCTTCTTCGCCTGGCGCCGCGAATTCCACGATGCGGATCTTTTCGCCTTCGGGATTGTCCGTGGTGAGATTTTTCGGCGGCAGCAGCGGGGAAGGCTCGTTGTTTTTGATCATCTCGCCGGCGACCCGGAGAATGCGGCGCGTGGAGCGGTAGTTCTGCGAGAGCGAGACGAAATGCTTTTGCGCGTTCTGGTCTTTCTGCAGGCTCTCGCCGGATGCGGTGGCGCCGCAGAATTTCTTGAGGAAATGGGTGAAGCTACCGAAGGAAGCGCCGCGGAAACGGTAGATGGCCTGATCGTGGTCGCCGACCGCGACGATATTTTTGTGGCCGCCTGCGAGCAGCCGGAGGAGCTCGAGCTGCGCGATGTTCGTGTCCTGAAATTCATCGACGAGGATGTATTTGTATTGCTCGCGCATGCGGGCGAGCAGCGGCGCATCGGATTTCAGCAGCTCGACCGCTTGCAGCAGTTGCGCGCCGAAGGTGTGTAGGTTTCGCTCGCGCAGCAGGCGCTCGCTGACGCGATAGACGCGCGCCAGCTCCTCCTGCTTCGCGAGTTCTTCTTCGGCGACGGCTCGCGCGTCGGGCTCGAGCGCCGATTTGATCTTTTCGTGCGCACTACGAAGGCCATCCACATATTGCTGGTAATCATCCGGCGTGACGAGCTCGTCCTGGCAGCGCGAAAAAAATGTTTGGAAGTCGCGGAGGAATTCCGCCGGGTCGGACAGGCGGCGGAAAATCTTGAGGTTGAGCTCGGCGATGTGGCGCCGCAGGAGGATGCGGTGGTCGATGTCGTCAAGCGGCTGAATTTCGGGATTCGCCTCGCGCAGGATTTTCTCGAGGCAGAATGAATGGAACGTGCTGAGCCAGACGTCCTTGGCGCGGTCGTCGCCGGCCGCTTTCATCACGCGGTGCTTCATCTCGGCGGCGGCTTTGTCGGTGAAGGTGAGGCCGAGGATGTTTTCGCCAGCGAGATCGGGATTCGACGCGAGGAGCGCGGCGATCCGTTCCGTGATTACGCGGGTCTTGCCGGTGCCCGCGCCTGCCATCACCAGGAGGGGGCCTTCGCCGTGCTCGACGGCCGCGCGCTGCTCGGGATTCAGCGGGAAGCCGGAGCCGGATGCGGGGCGCTCCTTTGGATTTGTGGTGGTCGCCATGCGCGGAAGGCCCATATTAGCAGATTTCTTATGGGCGAACAGAAGGCGAATAGAGTGCAGTGGCGAGTGACCCGCCTTCGCCAAAAACACGCTACGGCGCGGCAAGCGAGTGGCTAGAAACGACAAAGATGAGGCTACGCACTTAACACAGGGCACTGAGACACGGCATGAGGCCACAGAGAATACTAAGATGCACTGCCGAGACGCAGAAGCACCGTGGCCGCGAGATTCACGAATTTGCTCTTTGCGTATGGGTTTGCGCCGTTAGAATACCGGGATGATGCGCTGGTTTCCGATTGAGACGCCGCGGCTGGTGGTGCGCGAGTTCCGTCCTGAGGACGAGCTCGACATTCATGAGTACGCCTCGGACCCGGAGGTCGTCCGCTTGCTGATCTGGGGGCCGAACACACGGGAGCTGACGCGCGCCTTCCTCGCGCGCACGCTCGAAGAGCAGAAGGAATGGCCGCGCAAGTCGGTGGGGCTCGCTATCGAGCTGAAGGGCGAGAGCCGCGTGATCGGGTCGATCGGGCTGCGCATCAAGGACGAGGCCAACCACGCCGGGGACATCGGGTACGTCCTGGCGCGGCGCTACTGGGGATGCGGTTACATGCCTGAGGCAGCGCATGCGGTGGTCGACGCCGCGTTTCGCCGCGCCGGGCTGCATCGCGTGTGGGCCACGTGCGATCCGCGGAATCGCGCGTCGTATCGCGTGATGGAGAAGATCGGCATGCGGCGCGAAGCCCACTTCCGCAAAGACGTCTTCGAAAAGAATGAGTGGCGCGATTCGTATTTGTACGCCGTCCTCGCCGAAGAGTGGCCCGCCATGGACGCTATCGCGAAAGCTGGCACTTAGCCCGACCTTCCGGACGAATGGGAAAAAAACACTTGACAAAGTGTCTCATGGACACCATAATGGTGTCATGGAGACACTGAAGGAGGCGCATATGTTTTCCATTCGATTTGTGAAAGCTGCTCCGACCACCTACGTCCTGCACTTTCAGAAGGGACGCATCCGCCGGGAAGGGGCCGGGCTTTCGTTCTCTTATTACGGTCCCACGTCCACGATTGTCACCATTCCGCTGGCAAGTGCCGACGCACCGTTCGCATTTCAAGAAAGCACGGCCGATTTTCAGTCGATTGCGATTCAAGGCCAGCTTACATACCGGGTGGCCGATCCGAAGCGGCTCGCGGCTCTGCTCGATTTCAGCATCGGGCCGCAGGGCGTGTACCGTTCGGAAGACCACCGGAAGTTGACCGAGAGGCTGGTTCACACGACCCAGACGCTGATGCGAGCCGAGACGCAACGGCTGGGACTGAGGGAGGCCCTTACAAGCAGCGGCCAATTGAGCGTCGCGGTCCTCGCCGGGCTGAAATCATCGGAAGCGGTGGCCCAGCTTGGCATTGAGATACTCAACCTTTCCTTGTTGGCCATCCGACCTACCCCGGAGATGGCGAAAGCGCTGGAAGCAGAAGCCCGCGAGGCGCTGCAGCGGCGCTCGGACGAAGCCATCTACGCGCGGCGAAACAATGCGGTCGAGCAGGAGCGGCGAATCAGGGAAAGCGAACTCAATACCGAAATCGCGGTCGAGGAAAAACAGCGGCAGATACGCGAGACACAGATGGCGGCGGACATCGCCATTGAACAGCAGCGCGCCACCTTGATGGACAGGCGCATCGAGAACGACCGCAAAGACGCGGACAGCCGAGCGTATGCGCTTGAGGCGACACTCAAACCGGTAAGGAGCGTCGATTGGCGGACCTTGATGATGCTTTCTCAACACGGAGGCGACCCCAAGACGATGATCGCGCTGGCTTTTCAGGAGATGGCATCGAACGCGCAAAAGATCGGCGAACTGAACATCTCGCCCGATCTGCTGCGAAGCCTCGTTGCTTCCAGCGGAACTGCAAATCCGCCGATTGCGAAAGGGAAGTAGGCGATGAGCGATTTGATGTTGAACGCGCAGCGGCGGGCCGGATTCAAGAAGATCGTCCTAGTGACGCGCAAAACCCGGCTCGCCGAACTCGTCGAACGCTTTAACACTCTGTCGCAGGCCAAGTTTTATATCGAACATGCCGGCGGCGATTTCGGCGAATACGAGCGAGAAGATGAGGCCTACCGAAAAGCGATGGAGAGCGTGCAGCGCTCGATCGAAGTCGGCCTGAAAGTGCAAGCAATTGACCGCGGGCTGGTCCCGACGTTTACGTTTCTTCCTGAGGATCTCGTCGTTACGCTCGGCCAAGACGGACTGGTGGCCAACACCGCGAAATACGTCGGACATCAGCCCATCGTGGCGGTGAATCCCGATCCCGAGCGATTCGATGGGATACTGCTTCCGTTCCTTCCCGGTGACGCGGCTCATGCGATCGCGCAGGCGATCGAGGGGCGCTGCCGGATTCGCGCGGTCACGCTGGCGGAGGCGAAATTGAATGACGGGCAGCGCCTTTTAGCTTTCAATGACCTCTTCCTTGGAGCCCAAACCCACGTCTCGGCTCGTTACCGCATTCGCTGGAACAAACTGGAAGAACCTCAATCTTCGAGCGGCGTTCTGGTCTCGACCGGTGCGGGCAGCACCGGATGGATATCGTCGGTGTTCAATATGGCCTCGGGAGTGGCAACCCTCACGGGCGGGCACGGAGTCAAGTCGATTCGGATGGATTGGGAAGATCGACGGCTGCTGTTCGTCGTGCGCGAGCCGTTTATAAGTCGTCATTCGCAGGCGCACGTGATTGCGGGGGTGGTAGGGCCGCAGCAGACATTAGAACTCGAATCGTTAATGCCGTCAGGAGGGGTAATCTTCAGCGACGGCGTCGAGGCCGACTACCTGCAATTCAATTCCGGATCGATTGTGACGGTCAAAACGGCGGAAGAGACCGCGCAGCTCGTGGTGGGGTGAATGATGGCAGATTTGCGTGTCACCGTGGACATCGTGATTTTCACGGTTCGGGATGGCGCACTCGAGGTGCTCCTCGTGAAGCGTGGGGTCCCTCCGTTCGAAGGCCAGTACGCGATTCCGGGCGGATTTATCCGCGAGGATGAATCATTCGAAGAAGCGGCTGTTCGGGAGCTGTACGAAGAAACGGGCGTGCGAAACTTGTTTCTCGAACAGCTGTATTCATTCGGCGATCCCAGGCGCGACCCGCGCGGGCGCGTGATCACCGTTGCGTACTACGCGTTGATCGCGTCGGACCGACTGTCGCTGGTGGCCGGCGCGGACGCCGCCGAAGCCGGATGGTTTTCGGTCAGCGAGCTTCCAAAGCTTGCATTCGACCACAAGCGCATTCTGGAATACGCTCTCGAAAGACTGCGCAACAAATTGGAGTATACGACCGTCGGTTTTCAACTTCTGCCGCAGAAGTTCACGCTGAGCGAGTTGCAGGCGGTCTACGAAGCGATTCTGGGGAGGCGACTCGACAAGCGCAATTTTCGGCGGAAGCTCTCTCTGCTGGGGATCTTGAAACCGCTGCGCGAGTGGAGACGAACTGGGCGCAAACCGGCCCAGCTCTTCAGTTTCGCAGCGGCGCGTTTCGAAAAGCTTAAGAACAAAGGAATTCTTTTTCCGTTCTAGGATTCACCTACGAAATGAAAATGCCGAGGGGCCGCGGCACGCGCGGCGGCCCCCTCGCTTCTCGAGACTTAGTCGGCGCTGACGGCCATTTCGGGCTTGGGGACGGTGTTGATCGTCTTCAGGATGCGGGAGACGATCTGGTAGGGGTCGCCCTGGGAGTTGGGGCGGCGATCTTCCAGATAGCCCTTGTAGCCGTGCTTGATGAAGTTAACGGGCAGGCGGACGGAAGCGCCGCGATCCGACAGAGCGTAGCTGAACTTGTCGATGGCTTGCGTTTCGTGCAGACCCGTCAAGCGCAGATGATTGTCGGGGCCATACACGGCGATGTGCTCGGGGATGTACTTTTCGAACGCCGCCATGAGGGTCTCGAGATAGGCCTTGCCGCCCACTTCGCGCATGTACTTCGTGGAGAAGTTGGTGTGCATGCCGGAGCCGTTCCAATCGCCCTTGATGGGCTTGCAATACAATTCGAAATCGACTTCGTATTTCTCGCAGAGGCGCGCCATCAGGTAGCGAGCGGTCCAAGTGTCGTCCGCGGCTTTGGCCGAGCCCTTGGCGAAGATCTGGAATTCCCACTGGCCTTTCGCCACTTCGGCGTTGATGCCTTCGTGATTGATGCCGGCCGCGAGGCACAGATCGAGGTGTTCGTCGACGATCTGGCGGGCGATGTTGCCCATGTATTTATAGCCGACGCCGCAGTAATAGGGGCCCTGCGGACCCGGATAACCTTCCGCGGGGAAGCCGAGAGGGCGCCCGTCTTTATAGAGGAAATATTCCTGCTCGAAGCCGATCCAGAGATCGGGATCGTTCTCGATGGTAGCGCGCGCGTTAGTGGAATGCGGCGTGCCGTCGGGGTGCATTACTTCGCTGAGGACGATGTAGCCATCCTTGCGGCTTGCGTCGGGATACAGAGCGACGGGCTTCAGGATGCAGTCGGACTTGTGTCCTTCGGCCTGCATCGTGGAACTGCCGTCAAAACCCCACAGAGGGAGATCGGCGAGCGTGGGAGGATTTTCAAAGGCCTTGATCGTGGTCTTACCGCGCAGCTCGGGGATGGGTTTTCTGCCGTCGAGCCAGATGTACTCCAGTTTATATTTTTTCATAGTGTTTTGGATGTCCAGTGGGCCGGGATTGTGGTGCGCCCGGCCGTGAGATGTAAAACGGCGCAGGAACTTGGCCGATTTCCAACATTTGAAAAATACAGGGTAGACGTTGGTATCGTCAAATTCATTAAATCTATCGGCCCGATTCGCTTATTTCGAGCGCGCTGCCATTTTTCGGCGCGCTGGATATGCATCGCATTTCAGACTCGGGTAGTGGGCAGGTTCGCTGCGGTGGACAAAAGATGGACAGAGCTGTCAGGGCAGACCGATGCGTTTCACGAGGGCCTGGTAGCGTGGATCGGAATGCAGCGAGTTAAAATACGGATCCTGCTTCAGAAAAACAAGATCGGGAAGGCGCTGATCCAGCGCTTCCCGGAGATAGCGAACGGCCTCGTCTCGGCGGCCCAGGACTGCGCTGAGTTGAGCCAGCTCGAAGGGTGAAACGTACTGGTTCTTGCCGTTCTTCTTGAGTTGGTCGAGGCGCCATTCCAGCGTGGCTTTATAACCGGCTGACTTGTAAATGCTGTCGAGCGTGGCCGCCGCGTTAGCGTTACCGTGGAGCGTCACGAATGTTTCGTACTCCTGGATCGATTCCTTTGGCATTCCCTTGAAGTAGTAGGCGTTGGCGAGCGCCAGGTGCAGTCCGTCGACGTTGGGCTCGATCGCAATCTGGGCGCGCAATTCATGGATCGCGTCGTCGAATCGGCGCTCTCGATAAAACTGCCGGCCCAGGGCCCACGGGCGTTCAAAGGGATCCAACTGCTGCGATATTCTTTCCTGCTGAATGGCTTCCGGGAAGCGATTCGTGACGCTCAGTATGTAATCGTATAAGTGGTGAGCTGAGGCCAGGCTCGGATTCAGGTCAATGGCCCGCTTGATTTCCGTCTCCGCGCCGGGCCAATCCCAGCGGAAAAAAAAATTAGCCGCGGCAAGCGAGTGGTGGGCGTCAGCAAGAGAACTATCAATCTCCAGGGCTTTGCGGGCAGCCGCTTCTCCTCTCGACAAGCCTTCCTGAACTGTCATTCCGGCGGAACCGGCTTGGCCCATATACGAGTCCGCGAGTCCGGCATAGGCGGGTGCGTAGGCCGGATCCAGATCGATCGCCTGTTGAAAAAGCTCCCGGCTCTTTGGGAACTCTCCCTTGAACCAGCAGTATTGCCCGCGCAGGTAAGCGTCGTGAGCCTCGGGATTGAAGCGCGGAGCAGCGCCGGGCGGAGTGCCGACCGCCGGCGCCGCCGTGACTTGAACCTGATCCGCAATCGCGCGCGCCAGCTGATCCTGCAGGAGGAGCGTGTCGTCCAGATCGCGTTCGTAACTCTCCGACCAGACTTGGCTATCGTTTGACGCTTGGATCAATTGAACGTTGACGCGCACTCGATTCCCGGAGTGCAACACGGAGCCTGCGATGACGCCATCCACGCCGAGCTCACCGGCGATTTCATGGATCGGGCGGTGAGCGCCCTTGTAGCGCATTACGGAAGTGCGCGACGTCATTCGGAGCGCGTGGTTCTTGGCCAGCGTCGTGATCAACTCATCGGTCATGCCATCGGCGAAATAGTCCTGCGCGGGATCGCCCGAGAGGTTTTCCAGGGGCAGGACCGCAATCGAACGGATGTGAGCCGACGGATCGCTTCGCGTCGGCTTCCAGTGATCGGTGACCCAGATCAGGGACCACGCCAGCAGGAAGGCTGCCGGAAAGCTAATCCAGATCGCCACAAGGTACGGCTTGACGCGGCGGCTGCTCGGCGGAGCAGGGATGGGCGTGGCGGCGACTTCAATTTTCTCGTCGGGTGCTGTGGCGTCTTGTAACGCGGCGCTTTTGCCGTTGCCCGGGGAGGGGCCGGATGCGCCTGGCAACCACTCCACCTCACCAATGAAGCAATAACCGCGGCGGGGAACAGTCTCGATCCAGAGAGGCTTCTCCGCGGTGTCTGAGAGGCAATCCCGCAGCCGCTGAACGGCGGAGTTCAGGCCGTGATCGAAGTCGACGAAGGTGTCGTCGGCCCAAAGCTTTGCGCGAAGCTCCTCCCGCAGTACGAGCTCCCCGGGACTCGCGAGCAGCGTGAGGAGTATCTGGAGGGGCTGCTCACCCATCTTTACGCGGATGCCGTGTTTCCGCACCTCGCCGGAACGGACGTCCACCTCATAGGGGCCGAAGAAGGCGGCGCGCGAGATCGTGGTTCTCATTGTCCCTAAGGCCGGGGGACAGGGCCTGGAACCGAGGATTGAAGCTGGCTGATTCTGAGCCAAGTTTAGGCGGCAGTCAATGACTTAGCATAGGAGTAAAGAGGCGCGGGGTCGATTCACTCCTAACCTCCATGGATAAGCGTAACTTGCCCGGTGATCCAAAAATGTTCGACGCGTGATTCGACTGGCATTGCGCCGGCTGCGGCGATTGGCGGACAACAGTGGCCCGTTCTCCGGGTAATGCACGCGAGAGGAGAGGCGCCCGGACGCCCGGCATGAAGAGAACAGACTGAGACCAAACTCTAAGGAGAGAAACGATGAATCGAATGAACGTGTTTCAGACACTTCGGAGCGTGCGGTTCTCCGCTCTCGTTGTGCTGGTAGGTTTCGGGCTTTTGTTTACCGCTTCCGGCGCCAAGGCTGGTTGCGGTCTTCCTTACAAGACGGCAGCCGCCCACGCAATTCCCCTCGTGAGCCCTCACGGGGATGACTCGTTGAAGCAGCAAGACGGGGAATCGAACGAGCCTGCCAGCATCGTGGGTTTGTGGCATGTGATTTACACGCTAGATGCAGCGTATGGCGGCGGCCCGTTCAACGAAAGCCTCAAGACCTGGCACGCGGATGGGACTGAATGGGAAAACGCGTTTCTGCCGCCCACAGGCGGAAACGTCTGCTACGGCGTTTGGAAGCAGTCAGCCGGCGGCAGCGTCAGACTGCACCATATCGGTCTAATGTTTAGCCCGGGAGGCGTCCTTACAAACATCTTCACCATCGACGAAACCGAGACGGTCGCGCGCAACGGCAAAACCTACAGCGGCACTTTCGATTTCAAAGTCTACCTCCCCGGCGACTGCGCCAACAGCGCCAGCGGCTACGTTTGCACCGGAACGCCAGCCCCTCATTTGACGGGAACACAACTCGGTACCCGCGTCACTGTGGATTGATCGGCATCAACTCGGGGAAATGCTCGCGCGATACTGCGGCAAAGGGGATTGAGCTTTCATTCCCTTTGCCGCTGTCTGCGCGGAAACGGAAATTTTGCGGCTTAGCTTAGGGATGTTGTTCGACGGCGGTTGCCATGATTGCGGCGCTCGTGTAGTCGAAGCGGATGATCCACTCGCTCGGGGCGCTTTTGGCGTTGACGTCGGGCGGACGGAATTTCCATTCGCGAGCGGCGGCCATGGACAATCGGGCGAAATAGTGGCTTGGTCCCGGCCAATCGAATTGCGCGGCGGTGACGCTGCCGGAGGGATCTACGTTGACGCGCACTCGCACGCGAACGGTGCCGGTAATGGTGTCGCTGGCGGAGCGCAGCACGTCGGGTAACACGCGATTGAGCACTTCGCCGCGTGCGAGAACCGCGGCCCGAGGCGAAGGCAAGGCTGCGGGCTTGATGGGAGCCACAGGAGCGGCGGGCGGCAAGGGAGCCGCCTCGGCCACATCGCTTATCGCGGAGCTTGCGCCGGGGGAGGGCTGCGGCTGCACTTGTGCGGGGGCCTCTTCTTTTGCTTTTGCAGACGAGACCTTTGATTGTGCTACGGGCGCTTCGATCGCGGCCGGATGAGTTGCGGGCGACATCTTGTGCGAGCCGGACTTGGGCAATACGACGAGGAGGATCGCCGCCAGGGCGAGCGCCATGCCAATCCACGCGAGTGTGTAACGCTGCTTCGAGGGCGCTTCCTCCCGTTGGGCGACCGGGGGGTCTACTTCTTCGACTTCAGCGAGAGCGGCGTTGCGATCGAGACGCGCCTTGAGGCTGGAGACATTCCAGCGGCGCTTGGGAGTCTTTGCCAGGCAATGTCGCGCCAGTTCGAGATACGGCGCGGGCAATTCCGCGGGCAGGGAGACCGTTCCATTTTCTTCTGTCTCCGGCAAGCGCCCGGTGAGGCATTCGACGAGCGTCACGCCGAGCGACCAGACATCGCCGGCGGTGGTGAGTTCACCTGCGAGGCATTCCGGTGCGCAGTAGCGGGCGTTGCCATTGCGGCGCTCGCCGAGCTCGCCAACGCGGCAGATGCGGTCGCTCGAAAGCTTCAATTGATCGCCGATGGCCATAATGTTCGACGGCTGGATATGGCCGTGCACGAAACCCTTGCCGTGAATGTAGCCGAGGGCTTCCAGCATGGGGCCGAGCATCTCTTTCGTTTCCGCAGGCGAGAGCGGGCGCTGGGTGAGAATCTCGGCGAGGTTTTCTTCCGCATATTCCATGACGACGTAGAGCATGGGGGTGTTTTCGACCGTGCAGCGGCCCGCGTCGAACAGGCGGATCAAGTGCGGATGCGAAAAGCGCGCGGCGAGCCGCCAGCGGGTGAGTTGGGGCTGCGCATTTCCCGGCGGCGCGTCGATCAGCTTGATTGCGGCCCGATGGGTTTCGCTGTCCGCGCACTCGGTCAGGAAGACGCCGCTGTGCTCGGTGCCGCCAAGGTACTGGATGAGCGGGAATCGCCCTTCGACGATTTGGCCTTGCAAATATCTTCGTGCTTCGATCATCGTTCTCTCCCGTGCCCGCTCGGTTGGGCTAGGGCGACGCGCGCATTCGTCGATGTGAAGCCGGGGCTCCCAAAGAGCGCCAGTGGATTCCCCGCCGAGGATGAATTCGAAACGAAAACGCCAGCCGACAGTTTGGCGGCCGCGCGGTTACCCGCGCTGGGGCCCCTAAATTGGCTGGGACTGCGTCCTGTCCGAGAGGCCGGTTTTGCCCGCCTCTCGATCACTATCGAGGAACCGACCGCATTATATCCATCCAGGCGCGAGAGAAAAGGGGAAAGTTCTGCCGGGAGGGTGGCCGGCTGGGGCTGCGTTTTGCCGCGAAATGGCTGCGATTTTTGCACCGGAACGAACGCTCCCCCGGAACGTTAGAAGGATTTTAGGCGCGTCGAATCGAAGATACTACTGCTCTAAAGGCCAGTTTTAGAGCAGGTGGAGGGCCGATCGGGCTTCGAGCGATTCGCTAAGAATCGTAGCCGGGGCCGCTGGACGCCCCACACTCTTTCCATAGCTTTTCCCAACTCCACATCCGGGACGTTAGCGCGCTCGGGAGCGGGAAGCCGAGCTGATGCGCGAGCATGCATACCTGGCCGCGATGGTGGGCTTCGTGAGAAAGCATATAGCACAGCATTTCGACGCCGACCGGCCAGGGCCGGCCCCAGCCATCTCTGCGAAACTTTTCGATGCGACCGCGGCCGCCGAGCGCTTCCGCAAGCATCTCTCCGCAGCGAGCGGCGCTTTCGGCCAATGCCGCGCGGGCCTGCCGCGGAGTACAGTGCGTGCGGTCGAGCTGGCGCGGAACCTTGAGGTGCGGAGCTGTCAGCCTGATCCACTTGGTACGGACGTTGTGCATGTGGGTAAAAATCGCCGCGATGGGGCGGATTTTGCCGGGGGGTTCGGCGTTCCATACGGCAGGATCAAGATGTTCGATCAGAATCTGGTTCATGCGCTCGTTGGCAGCGAAGGTACGGACTGCGGCTCGGCCGAGTGGCGTGGGAACCTTTCGGTGGCGGGTGGTCACGGCTACGTGCTCCTTGACGTAGTGATGGGCGCGCAAAGCCTTTACAAATTGAATATGTAAAGCAAAAAGCGGGTGAGGAACAAGTCCGCGACGAGCACGGTCAACGAGGACACAACGAATGCCATAATCGTGGCCCGGCCCACGCCTTCCGTACCGCCTTTTACGCGCAGCCCCTGATAACACCCGATTGTCGCGACGAAGAAACCGAAAACAAGCGGCTTCGAGAAGCCGATCACGAGGTCGCCGGCGGCCAGCGCACTGATGGCGCGAGTCCAGAACTGTTCCGCATTCAGGTGCAACGTGATGCGCGCGACGAGGAATCCACCGAGCAAGCCAGCGCAATCTCCGACCGCAACGAGCAGCGGCAGAATGAGCACCGTCGCAAAGACGCGCGGCGTCATGAGCTTGCTGATGGGATCGACGCCCATGCTCCGCATCGCGTCCACCTGTTCGGTTACGACCATCGAACCCAATTGGGAAGCCATTCCGGTCGCGTTCCGGCCGGCAACCAGAAGCGCGCAGAACACCGGACCAAGCTCGCGGAGGAGCGAGAGCGAAAGGGCGTCGCCCGTCAACGCTGTTTCGCCGAAACGCCTGAATTGCGACGCTGCGTTCAGCACGATCACGCCACCCACGCAAATGAGCGCGACCACGATAATCAGCACCGAGCCCACCCCGATGAGATCCATCTGCTCGACCAAGTCGCCAAGGTAGCGCGTCGTGGTGAAGAACGCCCGGACCGACTGAACGGCGAGCGACGAGTAGTCCTGCACGCAGAAAATCCACGACTTCAGCGTCTGCTCGATGTTTGAAGAAACCGATGTTGATTTCACAGTTGTGCCCCTCTTCAGAATGGATCGATCACCGGTGCCGAAACATTTGTAAGAAAGCTGGAAAGGAGCTTACATCAGGACGCCACCGTAGAAGCCATCGACCTAACCGCAGGACACTGCATTCTGGTGGCCGGAATGAGTGTTCGAAGAGCAGCCAAGTTGACTTTTCAGCCTGCGCCGAGTAGTTTGCGTCCATGTTGAAGCACAGCTCGATGGCCTGGGTTGTCGTCCCGATCCTTCTAGTCCTCAGTTCCGCTAGCCAGTCTGCGCGCCTCGATGACTCGAGACTCCGAAGTACCGAAAAGGACACGAGCAATTGGCTCATGTACGGGCGGACGGACGACGATCACCGGTTCAGTCCGCTGAACCAGATCAACGAGAAAACCATCGACAAGCTCGGCCTGGCCTGGAGCAGGGAACTCAACACCACGCGGGGCCTGGAAGCGACGCCGCTGGTGGAGGATGGCGTCATCTACGTCACCGGTTCCTGGAGCGTGGTGTACGCGATCGATGCGAAGACCGGAGAGCTTCGCTGGAGGTACGATCCCAAGGTGCCTCGCGCACACGCTTTTTTCGTCTGCTGCGACGTGGTGAATCGCGGTGTGGCGCTGTACAAGGGCAAGGTGTACGTGGGAACGCTCGACAGCCGGTTGATCGCTCTCGATGAACATTCCGGCGCTCCCGTGTGGTCAGTATCGACGGCGGACGCCACTACGGCGTACGCGATTACCAGCGCGCCGCGCATCGCCAACGGAATGGTGGTTATCGGCAACGCGGGCGGCGAGTTTGGCGTGCGCGGATATATCTCGGCGTACGACGCCGAAACGGGAAAGATGGTCTGGCGCTCTTACATAGTACCGGGCGACCCTTCGAAGGGGTTCGAGTCGAAGGCCATGGAAAGCGCCGCGAAAACCTGGAGCGGCGAATGGTGGAAAACGGGCGGCGGCGGTGCGGCTTGGGAAGGAATCGTCTACGACCCTGAGCTCGACCTGCTGTACTTCGGTACGGGCAACCCCACGGCCTGGTACCGGTCGCTCCGCGGCGGAGGCGACTGTCTGTATGCCGCGTCGATCCTAGCCGTGCATGCCAGCAACGGCGAAATCGCCTGGCATTTCCAAACCACGCCCGGGGACAACTGGGACTACGACGCCACGGAGCCGCTGGTGCAGGCCGACCTGACCATCGGCGGGCGCACCCGAAAAGTCATCATGCAGGCGAATAAGAACGGGTTCTTCTACGTTCTCGATCGCAAGACGGGAGAGTTCATCTCCGGCGCACCGTTCGTCAGCGGAATCACGTGGGCCACCGGGCTCGATCCCAAAACCGGCCGGCCGATCGATTCTAAGACGGGTGACGAGGGTATGAAGCCCGTGATCGTCTCGCCCAGCCCCGACGGCGCGCATAACTGGCACCCGATCGCCTTCAGCCCGGCCACCGGCCTCGTCTATTTGGCGGCGAAGGTGGGCACGCACATGTTGCATGCGCCCGATGCACAATGGAAATACGATCCCGATAACCTGAATATAGGCTTGGAGAACTACGATGGCCCGCTCAACGCCAAACTGGCTTCTCTGCCGCCCCCAACCGGAGAACTCTTGGCGTGGGATCCGGTGCGGCAGCGCGCGGCTTGGCGTGTGAAGTATCCAACAGCGGAAGGCGGGGGAACTCTTGCGACGGCAGGCAACCTGGTGTTTCAAGGGCGCGCGGACGGTATCTTCGCCGCCTATCGCGCCACCGACGGCAAGCAACTGTGGTCATTCGACGCGGGCACCGGAATCATGGCCCCTCCCGTGACTTACGAGATTGATGGCGTTCAGTATGTGTCAGTGCTCGCGGGATGGGGCGGCACCCCCGGATTATTCAACGCACCGGGCTCGGGTCCGGTAAAGCCCGGCTACGGACGGATTCTCACGTTCATGCTGGGCGGCACGGCCGTTCTTCACGCCCCGGCGTACGGCCACAAGAATCCTCCGCCCATGCCCTCCATCAGCATCAACGCGTCGCCGCAAGAGGTGCATCAAGGGGCGCTGCTTTACGGCGGCAACTGCGCGCATTGCCACGGAATAAACGCCGTAGCCGGCCCGGTGGCCGACCTCCGTTACTCGAGTAAGAGGGTCCTCGAAGGGTTCGACGGCATCGTTCGCGGTGGGAGCCTCGCCTCGGCCGGCATGCCGTCGTTCGACAAAATCCTGAACGCCGAGCAAGTGCGCGCGATCCAAGCCTACATCGTCTCGCGCATTCGCGAATCAGCCGAACCAGCGGGCAGCCAGCGCAAGCAGTGAGGATTTCTAGATCGTTTTGAGGCTCTCGTCATCCGAAGCCAGCCTTACGTATTCTTCCGCGGATTTTTCGCCGCCGGGGTGGCTCAAGAAATAGGCCAGGATGATCGCGCCGCCGACGGCGCCGATGACGGTATCCGTACCGGGCATGCCGCGAGGGCCCCAGCGCGCGTAACCCCGGCCGTCAAGCAAGGTCATATATAGGACAGGTATGTTGCCCAACGAGTTGATGATGGAATATCGGGTGCTGCCGCTCTTGCCCGATCCGCCCAGGTACGTGAGCACGACCGCCGTGAATAGCGCGTAGCACGCGCCAGTCGTGAAGAGATACGCCACGGTGCCGGCCATGTAGACAGACGGACGAAGCGGTCCCAGCCACAAAACCGCCAGCGTCCCAGCGTTGACGATGCCGGCGAGCGCGTATGCTACTGCGGCGCGCACACGAGTCGAGATCAGAGTTGCCGAGAGTGCGCCGGCGGCCATCAGAAAAGCCCCGCCCACGCCGTTGATCCATGCGACCTCGTTGCCAGTGACCTGGTAGTCGGCTGCCAGACCTGGCAGCAGGCCCGTCATGGCTCCGCTCCCCATCGGGAAGAGCATGACCAGCGTGTAGGGAATAGCTCGCCAGCGCAGAAAGGTGGACTTGAACTCGCGCCCTATGTGGGCGAGCGTCTTCCGGACGTCGGCTGCGGCAACACTGGACTGCTCGGGCGCGGCCAGAGCCGCCAGAGAGGGCAGCGCGATCATCGCGGCAGCGATCCAGCCGAGTTTGCCGGCGCGAATCCGCGTGGAGAGCGGAACCAACAGCAACACAGCCAGCGCGCCAAACGCCAGCGACCCGCCCTGGTAAAAACTACTCGCGCGGCGTCGATTTGCTTCGGTGTGCAGCGAGCCCATCATGCCGCCACACGCGGCGACGATCAACTGGCCAAGGCAAACGCTGAAGAACATCAACGCCTCGGCCGAGCGAGTTGCCAAGCTGCGGCTCTGGAATGCGGCGAGCATCGCCGCCGCTCCCATTACTGCCGCCACTATCAGCCAAGAGCGGCGCCGGATCCAAAAGTCCGTCACCGGACTCCACAGAAAATAGATCGATGACGGCAGCGACACCAACGCCAGGATCGCGGAACCGCGCGCGGGCCCCACGCCTTGAATCCGGAGCATGTACGAGAGCGCTCCGCTGGCGATGCCGTTCGAAAGCACTGCCATCGGCGCGATCAGCAGGCCAAACAACCACGGCCGCTCCGGCGACAGGGCTGAGGATTCGCCGGACACGGCCCATCGCTGGCTTGTGTTCATTCGTCTGACATTAGCATGCTGGGAGCCGCGCCCCGTGCATATCCTTGAAGCGAAACCAGAAATATCGCGGACGGCCGTAGCGCGATGGACGTGGGCAAGACGGCGTAGATGGTGGTCGACACAATCAGAGAAAGGAAGAAATCTATAAGGAATGCAGTCGTTCGAGAAAATCCTGAACGCCGAGCAGGTGCGTGCGATCCAAGCCCATATCGTTTCGCGGATTCGCGAATCAGCCGAACCTGCGGGCAGCCAAAGCAAGCAGTGACCTGATTGGTCGGATAGCCGGACATGGCCCCAAGCGCAGCCTCCAGCTAGTGTCCCGTCCCAGTAGAAAGTGAAATAAGTAGCACTGCCCGTGCGTACTGCACTATAAGGAGGCGAACATGCGCACGGGACGCCCGAAGGTTATGTTGATGCTGACCACGGAGGAGCGCCAACGGCTGCAATCGCTGGCCCATCGCTCGCGGTCGGCGCCGTTCTTGGCGCGTCGCGCGCGGATCGTGTTGGCGTGCGCGGAAGGGCGCGACAACAAAATCGTCGCACGAACGCTGCACGTGACACCCGCGACGGTGGGTAAGTGGCGAGGCCGATTCGTGCGCGACCGTCTCGAAGGTCTCTACGACGAACCGCGACCGGGGGCGCGGCGGACGATCACCGACGAGCAGGTCGAGCAGGTGATTATTCGGACGCTGGAAACAACCCCGCGGGGAGCCACGCACTGGAGTGTGCGGGGAATGGCGAAAGCCACGGGCTTGAGTCGCATGGCCATTAGCCGGATCTGGCGTGCCTTCGGCCTGCAGCCGCATCGCAGCGAGACGTTCAAGCTGTCGCCCGACCCGCTGCTGGTGGAAAAGGTGCGGGATATCGTGGGGTTGTATCTGAACCCGCCGGAGCATGCGGCGGTGTTCTGCGTCGACGAAAAGCCGCAAATCCAAGCTCTGGATCGCACGCAACCACTGCTGCCGATGCAGCCCGGCCAAGTGGAGCGCCGCACGCATGACTACATGCGGCACGGGACCACGTCGCTCTTCGCGGCGCTCAACGCAAAGACCAGTGAAGTGATCACGCAGTTTCATCGGCGGCACCGCTCGGTGCAGTTCCGCGAATTCCTCGATCTCATCGACGCCCGAGTTCCGCGGCACTTGGATGTTCACATCATCATGGACAACTATGGCACGCACAAGACGGCGCTCATCCGCAACTGGTTCGCCAAGCGCCCACGGTTTCACATTCATTTCACGCCCACCTATGGGTCGTGGCTGAGTCTGGTGGAGCGTTGGTTTGCGGAACTGACCAACAAACAACTGCGTCGCGGGGCGCATCATAGTGTGTCCCAACTGAAGGCCGCGATCCAGGCATTCATCGAGGCGCATCAGGCGAATCCGAAGCCCTTCGTGTGGACCAAGACCGCCGATCAAATCCTGGCGAGCATTGCGCGATTCGCGCAGCGCACCGTCGAGGTACAGGCCGCGCAACCAACACATAAGGCACGAACCATTGGGACGGGACACTAGTATGCTCTGCGAGATATTGCGACCAAGCCGCAGGCATGATGTCGCTCTGGGTTGTACAAGGACGCCACCGAGTGAGGCACGAGAGATTCAACTGCATCAAACGGTGAATATCCTCAGGCGGGGCATAGGGCGTAAATTTCACCCACCCCATTACGCAGACCTCGCAGCCGCCCGGTTGGCCTATCTCGTAATCCGGATGGGATAACAATTGCGGATCGACCCGTGGACTGCCGAAGTAGCCAAACTCCGAAACGCTGTGTATATCTGCGATCAAGCTGTAATACCAATTCCCCGACTGGCCGGCCGGACGTGAGTGCGTCTCGATTGAGAGAAAAACCCCTTTGCTCCAAACAACGCCATTCCGCATCCCAACTTGGGCGACGACCTCTGCGGGATGGCCACCCGTACGTATGTACAGCCGAAACAACCAAAACTCCGCTCGGACGAACGGCCCGACGTCATAAGATAGTCGGAACTTCCACCGAAAATAATCATCCAGTTTGACAAGCATATTTCGGCCGGCGATGAAGCGGTACGCGGCGTTGTCCAGTGTGATTTTGAGAGAACAGTGCCCAGAGTCGCACTGCGGATCATATTGGCGGTCCGTATCCCATCTTCGGAAGAGCGTTTGGGCTTCGTCCCACGTCGTCTTGCGCAGTTGGATGGATTGAACGTCAGATAGGAGAATCTGAACTCGCCGTCGATAAGTACGCTGCTCAATCTGGTTTCCCAGCCACAAAAACAGCACAAGCACGCAGACGCTCAAGAAAACGGCGACGAACAGCTTGAGCAAACGGCGGAATCGCCCCATGGACGTATTAGACACCAAGCCGAGCCCCTGAGAGCCTTCGCCGACCGCGGCAAAGCGCGTCTGAGGATCGTGCCTTGAACTCGCCCACCTGTACCCTCGACCCGTCACCCTCGTTTGCCCAAATCGGACGGAGCAGCGTTCTGTGAAATTAAGCGGTGGTCACAATTCGAGAAGCTGCAAATCCAACTATGCTCCCACTTTTGCCGCACGAGGCGTTAGGACCGCAAGCACGATAGCTATCAGCAACAGAGCCGGCACATCGCCGAGCAAATGTCCGTGATGCTCTGGGTAGACTATGGCCTGCGCCGCCATGATGTCGCCATGCACGACACTTGACCAGACCGTGAACCAGATAAGACTCAGATGCTTGAGCGGGTTGCGCGCCGCGAGTAAGAGGAAAACTCCGAGTGTGGCGTAAATCCCCAAGATCATCTGCAGATACATCGAGGGCCCACCCATGTGCCACGCCCATCCCGACGGCCAGACAACGGTCAACGGATACACGCCGACGATGAAGATGATCCCAACCACCACGAGCGCCACGCGAAGAGGAGTGAGCCTATTGTCGGTCTCCATGAGGGTTCCTCCTTGTTGTTCCATCATTTGTAATTCAAACGACAGGTCCGAAGCGGCGGCATTAAAACACAAGACAGGAAAATCGCCCAGTGCTAAAAGACCGTCCGGTCGGCGCGTGAATCATCCGCTGGGAACTGATTGCCGCGGCGCGGGGCAACGAGTAGAATCCGCACGAGCAGGAATTTACAAATCGGGAATTGCGGATGAATCCAGAAAATCCCGCAGCCGACTTTCATCAGCCAGGATCAGAACAGCGCAGGAGTTCGCGTTTCCCGGTCACTTTGGTCTTGCTCGTAAAATGGAAACAGGACAAAGTGATTTTCAGCGAGGACGCTCAAGTTCTTCAGGCTAACCTTTACGGAGCGACCCTGCGGATGAAGGCCCGGCCGCCCATCGGCACCGAAATACAGTTTGACCAATCGCTTGTCGAACGAAACGGTCCAAGCGCGAGTCGTGGCGATCCGCTCGAATATGGACGTAGCGATCGGAGCTCCGCTTGCCCAGTGAGACGTTCTGGGGCACCACATTCCGGCTCAAGAAGGCGGCTGCGGATTTGCGCACCATCGAACAGGCAATCAAGGAAGGAGGAGCGGATCCGCGTGTGTTGCGCGAGTTCCGCGAAGCTGTGGACTTCGTGCGAAAATCCGCCTGGGCCGTTTACGAATATCAGGAGCGCCGGCTCCAGGAAAAGGATGCGTCCACCGTGCTTTCGCTGCTCACGCTTGAGCGAGTGCGCCGGGGCACGAAGCTCAACAACGACATCGCAGCAGATTGGGACGCCCACGAACTGACTTCCGAAACGCCTGGAATTCCCGAACTCTTGCGGGCCATCGAGAGCGTTGCCAAGCGGCTAAAAACGGCGCAACCGAAGCCGGAGAATTAAAGTTGTGCGGCGATCGCCGCGGCTCTAATCCTGCTTGGTGAACGAGAACTTGACGGTGCGTGGAGCACCACCACCGCCACCCGGGCCGCCGCCTTGTCCCGCGCCGCCGCTGATCACCATGTCGTTGATGTAATGCTTGCCATCCGCGGCAAGCGTCCAGACATCATGAAACTTCCGGCCGTTCTTCATGGTGGTATCCACGGTCAGAACGTTGCCTTCCATCTTGCCGGTGGCTGTCGCACCGTCCCACATTCCGGTGTCCATGGTGACGGTGCTGCCGTCGGTCGGGTACTTACGAATGATCGTCATCTCCGGGCCGCCGTTGCGGCCGGGCTGCAACTCGGTCATGACTATTATTTTTCCATCGAGCGCCAGCTTGCGCGTCATCGTCGGCGTGCCCGGATCGCTTGTCCAGTTTCCAACGAAATCCTGTGGGCCCTGCGCGAAGACAGGCAGGGCGACGATCAGAAAAATCGCGGCGCACAACAGTCGCTTCATGGTGGCTCTCCTCAATTACGGCTGCTTCCCGGGAGATACTCTACAGCCGTTGGCCCTCGGAAGTAATCAATAAGAGCAAGAGTTGGCGGCGAACTCGTGATTGGCCGGATTGCCGGACTTGTCCTCTCCTAGATCGCTGCTGGCGCAAAATTGACGGGTATGCGAATGGAGACGGGAAAAAGGGACCGCCCCCGACCCGGGATACGCCACCCGGTCCGGTAGCCGCGTAACTCAAGCACAACTTACTTCGTTAGTTGGTCAGTACGACTCGCCTTTGTAGATTTCGATGCGAGTCGTGCGGCTATTCAGAAAATAGATCGTGACGGATGAAGTGAGGTCGAAATACGGGTCATCCTTTGAGCCGTCCTCGCTAAAGCGCTCCGCTTCTGTTTTGGTCATCTTCCGTGCGCACAGGAATTCGTACGAGGTCCGGTTTCGTCGAGTTGTGGGCGTTTTGCCGATGATGTTGGTTAGGTCCGCTTGCTGTAGTCCAAGCCGAATGCCGCTCGCGGTCGCCAAACCCGCGGAGACCGAGGTGGATCGAGTACACATGGATGTGTTCGGGAATTTCGCGTCGCGCGACCATAGAGCAAATTCAGTTACGTCAGTGAACCCACCCATCGGCCCGGCACCAAAGGTGAGGACCGTGCCATCATCGGGCGAAACATAGCAGATCGTATTCGAGGCTGATGCGTACCCGTGAGTAGGAAGAGACTTGGCCGCCCCCAGCTTCGCTTGAACGGCTTTAAGTGACGCCCCGATTGTTAGCCCAAGGATCGTTGTATCCTCCCGCGTAAGTTGCAACTTGCCCTTGCCCTCGGCTGTGCACTTGGGCTCGCCAGGGAGGGCCTGAGCGCCAACGGAACGAACTAGCAAGAGGAGAAGGAGCAGACCATTCAGAGTGCGCGTCATCCTCACAAGCCTATACCGAGAACTGGCTCGGAGAACACCTCACAAACAGATTGTAGTCAAAACTACAATTGAGCAGTTTCATTGGCAAAAAATGCGCCCAGCTCCACGGTACCAGTGTACGGGGGTGGTCCCTTTTTCGCGTGCGTATTCGCTATCCCGGCGCAAAATTGACGGGTATGCGGATAGGGACGCGAAAAAGGGACCCCCCCCTTGGTTCAGTCGCGTCTGAGCGCGTGGGTGGGAACGATTACATCTATGACTATCTGCGTTGAGAATCTGATGAAGGCCAATCAAGTGCAGTGCATTCTGGTTTTCTATCTATCCACTGAATGGGGGAGCCCGCGCGAAGAATCGCGATGTCAATCGGCTCTCCGAGAGAAGCCTTATCCTTGTCTGCCGCGTAGCGCATGACGAACTCAATTGCGTTGCGCACTGTCTGCGAGTCCGTTACCGCGTCAACTCCGATAAGGCGGGGCGCGCCCCGCGGTCCAAACGCATCAATGGCCCGATTTGTCTTCCCTTCGAAAAACTCACTTATAAGGTCCTGTGCTACGCCGACCGTGAAGACCTGGCCTGGTCCGGGCGGCAGACCGTCTTGTCTTCGACTAAGCTGACGTTTCGCTGAGTCATAAAATATCGTTTGATAGCGGAACGAAAGATTGGTGTCGAACGCGATGAAGCCCCCGGTCACAATGCGCCCATCGTTGGCTTCAACAAGCGACCGAAGATTGTAGAGTTGCCCGGAGTCGTAGAACCAAGACAAAGCCCTATTTCCCCACGTGACCGATAAACCTTCCGGCTCTCGATTGGAAGAATTACGGAATGCGTTCCGAGCAGCTTCGTCTGCGTCCCAACGCTTTCCATGCAGTGTGCCTGCGACAGATACTCCGGACTCAAAAAATACTGTGTTGCCTCCGAGTCCAATGATCTTACACGCCCGGTTATCGGGCTGCCTCGAAGCGCCGTAGACCTCTTTAGAATTGCGGCTTTCCGCACCTATGACAACGTAGTTGTTTTTCTTCGAAACAATGCAAACAACCAGAGTTCCGTGCTTAGCCGTAAACCGCACCATTGGAATAGCAGACAATGCGACGATGAAACTAACCTCAAGAAGTCTAGTCATCTGAGATCCCCGCCATGTTGGCTAAACTATCGCGGTGGGTTCGTTTCGCTCGCCGCACTCGTTTCAAGAACTCCTGCCCTTGCGAGAGTTGATTCATGACAAGGAGCCTCCTAACCCAGTCTCGAACGTCCTTATGCTGTGCGGCAGCCGTTCTCATACGAGCAGGGATGTCTCTCGCTAACACGCTGAGAAAATCCTCGAACCTCGACTTGTAGGACACGACGGTTTTCGCTTTCGAGAGACAGGCGGGGCCGATACGGCGAACGATTTGGGCTGCATCTGGTGACACTACTTCGACTGAGATTTGTCCAGGCCTTGCCTTCAGCGCGTTCGCAAGCAATTCAAGTGCCCTAGTGTCCGTTGGCGGAAACGAATAGCCTACGATCATCAGTTTCTGGGCGGTTTCAAACAACCGCGCGGCCTGAGTCCATAGGCCGTCCACCGCTCCCTTGTAGAGGTCGTATTTCTTCTGGCGAACGGGAGTGATCAATAAAGGAGAAGCTGGAACACCGTGACGATTGGGTTCAGCGAAAGGTGCGAATATACCCTTCGGAGCCGCGCTGACAAATATTTTGCCGGGAGGAGCAGTAAGGTGCGCCGAGGCGAAAAATTTGCTGGGTATATTGGGCGGATAGAAACAGTAGCACGTAGGAGCATACACGCGCACGGCGACGGGCAGCAAGCCGGGTGCGGGATGAATATGGTCTTTAGGATCGCGGCGCATATTTTTCCAGCGGCGTGCCTTTCCACCATCTCGGCCCCAGCTTTTCCAGAAGAAACGCATCGAGGGCCTCAAGCATTTCGGCGTTGTCGTATAAGAGCCTCTCGACTAGATACGCGTTGGTATCGATAAATCCCCGGGTGCAGGCAGCACGAGCGAGGACCGGACTTCGATCTGGATTTTCCAGCGTCTTTCTAGGCCAATCCTGCTGCGCTGGAGTTAAGTCAGAACGATGGTCATTTGCCCGAACAGAGGCCGTGACCGGGCTATTCGCTTGGCCTGCGACGTGGTGTTCATCGAGGGTTCTTTGGCCCAGCGCCTTTCGTTGACATTCGGCGCAACGGGTTGGTTTGCTTCCTGCTATTAGGGCTTCAGGCCGCGTTTCGCCGCACAGGGCACACCGCTGGTTTGCTCCGATTCTCCGCGCAGCTGTTGCCTTGCGTTGATAGGTGCGGATTGGGTCGCGAGGTGGCAGCTTTTTCCGCATTACGCGACCCGCGAATAGAGCGATTCGAAGCTCAAGACACCCGCAGAACCTAGCCGGTCCAACTCTTCGAGATCGGTCAGCAACGGAATTCGCTTGCGGCTGGCATCGGTAATGCGCTTGCCTCGGAACTTCAGCAGCGCCGAGGCATCCCCTGTTGAGAGATACTTCTGGAGAGCTGCCCAGTATTGTCCAAGGCGCGTGGCTTGCCGAGAATCGCGCACCGCGATTTCGGCCAAGCCTTTCGATGTCGGGATAACAAGAACGCGCAGTAGCCGATCAACGCTCTTTGCAACATATCTACCGTTGGACCGTTTTCTAAAAGCTGAACGAGCTAAGCGGAGTAAAACGTGGCGATTCAGACCAAGCTCTTCGGATGCTTGTTTCAGCGATAGCCCCCGCGATCTCATCAAACCTGGAACCTGCGCAATGCGATCCCAGAGATCCTGAAATTGTCGGGGCCTTGCGAAATATTGTTTGGCTGTGTGAGGGACCGCTTCTATCTTTCGTCGCAATCGAAGAGGACGCCGCCTCTTCTGGACGGCTCGCTGCTTTCGTCCTCTGCTGGATTTGCGCTTCATCGGCCCACCTTCCTTCGTGGTGCCGACGTTGTTGAATGGTCATACTTGCTGAATCGGGTCAACTCCGCATGGGAAATCAGCCTGCGTCTTCCGACACGGATGGAGTGAAGTTCCCGTGAGGCAATCAGGTTTGCAACTGTTCTGAGGGAAAGTCCGGTAAGAGTCGAGAACTCCTTCCGACTGAGGAACAACTTGGTGCTGAGCTCGTTGGTCTCCGACATGAGACACTCCTAGGTCAAGTGTCATCTGTCGGGTTCCGTTCGCTCAGCCGGGCCCCGGTCCGGTTCGCATCCTCACCCCAGTCTTACCTTCCGCTCCCCACCACGATGTGATGGTGAGGCCGGCTTGATCCGGCTTTGTGGTCGGCACTACTGCGATTGCCGTCACTAGGGGTGTGGTCTACTGGGACTGTACCCATGGGGCAGGCCTTGCGGCCCGCCGTTAGGCCTTTGTCTAGTAAGATCCCTCGACTGCCGCGATTATCTAGCTGCACGATTGTGCTGTCAAGTGCGCGAGTGTGTGTCGAGATGATCGAACCCGCCCGCAATTGTGATATCATCCATGGATTCATATAGTTACATCAACTACCGTGGCCCTTATATCCACCGTCGCAACAACAATTCCCTCGACTGAATGGCTTGTCCCGCGTCACGGCGTCGTTACACTTTACGGATACGGCGTCCGAGTGTTTGTCGAACGCGGCCACCTGACTGTGGACGATGGAATCGGACCCAACCGCCGAAGCGCCAGATTTTCGCGTGTGAGACACGGTCTCAGGCGCTTGGTCGTGATCGGGTCCGACGGAGTGGTTTCGCTGGCCGCGCTTCGATGGCTGGCAGACCAGGACGCCGCTTTTGTAATGCTCGACCGCGATGGTTCGGTGCTCGCGACAACGGGTCCCGTTCGTCCATCCGATTCGCGATTGCGCCGCGCTCAATCTCTCGCCCACCAATCTGGAGTTGCTCTGCGGATTGCTCAGGAATTGATTGGTCGAAAACTCACGGGACAAGAACAACTCGTGCGCGGAAAACTGCGCGATTCTTCCACAGCAGATTTGATTGCTCAGGCACGCGCCGCTCTGAAGTCGGCCAATACAATCTTTGCGGTTCGTCAGCTTGAGGCGCATGCAGCCCACGCGTATTGGTCTGCGTGGCGAGCAATACCGATTAACTTTCCACAGCGCGATGTGGAGCGTGTGCCCCACCATTGGCGGACATTTGGGACTCGCAAATCGCCGATAACTGGATCACCTCGACTCGCTGTGAATCCGCCGAACGCGATGCTCAACTATCTTTATGCGTTGCTCGAATCTGAATCTCGATTAGCTCTTGCCGCGCTTGGGCTCGATCCTGGTATCGGTGTTCTTCATGTTGACACGCCATCGCGTGACAGTCTCGCTTGCGACCTGATGGAAGCGGTACGGCCCCAAGTGGACGCCTATGTGTTCGATTGGATCAGTCGTGAACCCCTCAGGCGAGAATGGTTTTTCGAGCAGCGTGATGGGAACTGCCGCCTGATGGGTCCGTTTGCAGTCCGGCTCTCGGAAACCGCGTCAACCTGGGGGAATGCTGTTGCGCCAGTGGCTGAATGGGTTTCGCGAGCACTCTGGTCAACGCTCCGGAAGCCAGCGCGCCAAATCTACCCAGCAACGAGGCTGACGCAAAGTCGACGCCGCCAAGCAAAAGGCAGTTCCCCTGTTGCGCCCGATAATGCCGCTCCAAAGGTGCCACGCATTTGTCGCACGTGCGGAGAGCCGCTCAAACACGGGAAAAACTACTGCGTCACCTGTTCCGTTTCCGTGTCCAGGGCCAACCTCATCGAAGCGGCAAAGCTGGGACAAGTAGCAACGCACAGCCCAAAGGCGGAAGCATTGCGAGCCGCAACCCAACGACGGCATGTCGCTGAACGAAAAGCTTGGCGACCAACCGACAATCCGGACTGGCTCACCAAGGAAGGTAAGCGTCCGGTTTAGGCCGTGTAGACGGACAGTCGGAGGGCAAGGATGATGGCCTTTGTGGACACGATGATCGTGTCCACAAAGGTGGATCGTGGACACTTCGCAGCAAGCCATACAAGTGAGGGGCAGGGAGTCGAAGCGACGATTTCGCACCGTGGAGGAGAAGCGGCGAATCGTCGAAGAGACGCTTCAGTCCGGCGCTTCGGTCGCGCGCGTGGCGCGAGCGCATGGAGTGAACGCGAACCAGGTGTTTGGATGGCGGCGGCTCTATCAGCAAGGACGGCTGGAACGCGGGTCCAGTGAGACGCCTGATCTGCTGCCGGTTCGCGTGATCGGCGCCACAGCGATGGAAGCAGCGCGATCGACGGGCACGCGGAGACGGCGAACACCTTCCGGGATGATTCACGTGGAGCTTCCGAAGGGGCAACTGCGGATTGCCGGGCGCGTCGATGCGGAGGCGCTGCGCGTGGTGCTGGAGCAGTTGCTCGGATGATGGGCTTGCCCGCAGGAACGCGCATCTGGATTGTAGCGGGCGTGACGGACATGCGGCGCGGTTTTGTGGGACTGGCGGGCATGGTGCAGACGGCACTTCGGGAAAATCCGTTCTCCGGACACGTATTCCTCTTTCGTGGGCGTCGCGGTGATCTCGTCAAAATGCTCTGGTGGGATGGCGACGGGCTGTGTCTGTTTGCCAAGAGACTGGAGCGAGGGAGATTCACCTGGCCGCAAGCGGCGAGTGGAACGGTTTCGCTCACACCGGCGCAACTCTCGATGTTGCTCGAAGGGATCGACTGGCGACGACCGGTACGCAGCTACACTCCACAGATGGCTGTGTGAGCAAAGAATTTTCAGCTTTCTTGCGCATTTTCATCTGGCTGTAAAGAATCTCGTGTAGAGTGGCGGTGTGAGCGGCACTTCTTCTTCCCTGCCGGATCTTCATCAGCTTGATTCCGACGCACTGAGAACACTCATCCTTTCCCAGCACGAGCAGATTCTTTTGAAAGAGGAACAGCTCGCCTCGCGCGATGCGGAGATCGAACAGTTAAAGCTGCTGATCGCCAAGCTGCGGCGGATGCAGTTCGGGCGCAAGTCGGAGAAGGTGGAACAGCAGATCGAGCAGTTGCAGTTGCGGCTGGACGAACTGGAAGCGAGCCGGGCAGAGCGGGCATCTTCTCCTGCTACGCCTGAGACACATCGTACGACGAAACCAGTACGGCGGCCACTGCCGGAACACTTGCCGCGCGAGACGAGGCAGATTCTGCCGAAGCCAACCGCATGTCCGGACTGCGGCGGAGAGTTGAAGCGTCTGGGCGAAGACGTATCGGAGATGCTGGAGTGGGTTCCGGCGAGTTTCAAAGTGATCCGGCAGGTGCGGCCGAAGCTGGCCTGCGGGCGCTGTGACAAGATCGTGCAAGCCGAAGCACCGAGCCGTCCAATCGCGCGAGGTAGGGCCGGTCCGGGACTGCTGGCGCACGTGCTGGTGTCAAAGTACTGCGATCATCTTCCGCTGTACCGGCAGGAAGAGATCTACGAGCGCGAAGGCGTGGAACTGGACCGCGCGACGCTGGCCGATTGGGTGGGCAGCGCGAGCGGATTACTTCAGCCGCTGGTGGAAGCGCTGCGGCATCACGTGCTGAGTGCGACGAAGCTGCATGCCGATGACACGCCGGTGCCCGTGCTGGCGCCAGGACTGGGAAAAACCAAGCTGGGCCGGCTGTGGACCTACGTGCGCGATGATCGGCCTGCCGGAGATACGACACCTCCAGCGGTGTGGTTCGCCTACACGCCGGACCGCAAGGGCGAGCATCCGAAGGCACACTTGAGCAGCTTCACGGGCACGCTGCAAGCCGATGCCTACGCGGGTTTCGACCAACTCTACGAAACAGGACGCATTCAGGAGGCGGCCTGCTGGGCGCACGTGCGGCGGAAGTTCTACGATCTTCACGTCGCGCACAACTCGCCCGTGGCTCAGGAAGCGCTCCGGCGCATCGGAGAACTCTACGCCATCGAAGGAGACATCCGCGGGCGGCAGCCGGAAGAACGTCACCTGGTGCGCGGCGAGCGCAGCCGCCCGCTGCTCGGATCGCTGAAGCAGTGGCTCGAAGAAACTTTGCTGAAGCTGTCGAGGAAATCGGAGACGGCCCAGGCCATGCGTTACGCGCTGGGACTTTGGGAAGCACTGCGGCGCTATGTGGACGATGGACGACTGGAGATCGACAACAACGCCGCCGAGCGAGCGTTGCGTGTGGTTGCCTTGGGCCGGAAGAATTACTTGTTCGCAGGATCGGACAGGGGCGGCGAAAGCGCCGCCGCGATCTACAGCCTGATCGGCACAGCAAAACTGAACAATGTTAATCCCGAAACGTACTTGCGCGAAGTGCTCTCGCGCATCGTTGACCATCCGATTAACCGCATTGCGGAACTGCTGCCCTGGAATCTCGCTGCTGAGCGACCTGCTGAATCAACTCACGCTGCATAGTCAACCGCATCGGTCAAGACGGCCTCCGAACGACGCTTACCAAGGAAGCATATCGAGAGAAAATTCAGCCACACCTTGCGGGAATCACGGTCCCGACGATATCCACCGCGCTTGGCATCTCGGAGCCTTACGCAACGGACCTTCGGGCGGGTCGGCGCGTGCCGCATCCGAGACACTGGCACGCGCTGGCTCAACTCGTATTCCGACGAAATCACGTTTAGAGGTTATTTACGATGGGCTTTTGGAGGATTAGTTCCCGGTGCACTTCGATAGTAACCACGCACATAGGTGCCGTCCTTGCGGTAGTATCCGTTGACATGCACGGTCTTGGGCACTCCGTTCGCGTTTAGGTCCCCATAGCATGATCCATTTTCTGCGCATGGCGCTGTAACAGCAGGACTTGGTGTCTCTCGTTTGCGAGAAGCGACAGCCGCCTGTTCGGACTCGGTCAGTCGGCTTGAATCGCAACCGTAGAGGCCGTAGAGGCATTCGCTGTAGTTGCGCTTATGCGCGGCATCAGCGACAGCCGCCTGTTCGGACTCGGTCAGTTGGCTTGAATCGCAGCCGTAGAGGCCGTAGAGGCATTCGCTGTAGTTGCGCTTATGCGCGGCATCAGCGACAGCCGCCTGTTCGGACTCGGTCAGTTGGCTTGAATCGCAGCCGTAGAGACCGTAGAGGCATTCGCTGTAGTTGCGCTTATGCGCGGCATCAGCGACAGCCGCCTGTTCGGACTCGGTCAGTTGGCTTGAATCGCAGCCGTAGAGACCGTAGAGGCATTCGCTGTAGTTGCGCTTATGCGCGGCATCAGCGACAGCCGCCTGCTCGGACTCGGTCAGCTGGCGCGAGTTGCAGTCGTAGAGACCGTTGAGGCAGGCAGCGTAATTCTGAGCGTGGTCAGAAGAACCCGAATCCTGTGCCTTGGTGCCAATCGCGGTCGCGATCAGCAGGAGGCCGACAGCGAAATATCTGATCAGCTTCATGTGGGTTTCACCCTTACTTCTCGATTGGTGCCCCAGTATAAACGACCCTAGTCTGGAGTATCACCACTAGCGTTTCGCGCAATAAACATTCTTTGTATCATTTGGCGTGATCTGGATCGTGTCCTCGCATTTCATGGTTCTCCATGTATGTTTTCCAGACGAAAGTACGAATAGCTGCTTGATCGATCCCTTCCTGTTCCCGTCGATATAGATATCAGCTTTCTCCTGGCTTCCGTCGACTTCGAGGAAACCGCTGTCGGGGTCTCCGAAGACAGTCGGAAGTTCTGTCGACTGGATTGACTTCAAAGTGATATTGCAAGGCTCTGGCTGCGAGCCCGCTTGCTTTGGTAACGAATCCAGGTACACCGTCGTGAGCGATGTGACTACTTGATTTTGGCGATCGGCTTCAAGGCCATATTTCAACCGCCTTTTCGAAACTGTTGGCGCGAGCTTGATCATCTTCTCCGCCACGGCTTGACTTCCATCCGAAGGAAGAGAACAGTTATGGGTTGCGCTCCAGTCTGTGGCCGCTCTTGTGGCAGCGCTCCGAATGTATTGAACCTGAGTTTGCTGCGTTTGCGATTGACCTGCTGATGGGACGCCTTGCGCTACCAGGAACTCGATGCACGTGGCAAATACTTGCGCCAAGCGAATTCCACGACGAAGGGTCATTCGGACCTCCACAGCGCGCTTCGCGTCAGCCAGAACCAGGCAAAAAGAATCACTGAAGCACCGAACGTCCAGAACTGCGCCAGTCGAAGGTAATGGAGGACAGGAGTTTCGAAGTTAAGAAAGTCCTTTGACAGCATCCAGACGGTTGCGTTCAGGGACAGATACCCAAAGTACATCGAAAAAGCAGTGAAGATTGCGACGAGCACTGGCGGCCACAAAGGACCCCGTATACGCTGCTCCCGTTCCGAGGTGAATAGCCCCACTCCCGCAAGCATGAGAGTGGCCAGCGTGAACAGCTGTTGCGTGACCTGGACGTAGATGTCTACCTGCTTAGCTTGGATGGCAGTCAAATCACTTCCGAGCACTCGCTCGGCGAATGAAAGGTGGGAAAGCCGCCAGTCGACAAGCCAGACCACCAGCACAGAGGCCAACAACAATACGGTGGCTCGCTTGGCGGACATAGCAGTTGGTCAGCCCAAAAGCGCTTTATATACCAACTCTCTGCGTGCAGCCAGATTTTTTTCGGCGCGAATTTCCATCTGAATCAACAGTTTCTTTGAGTATAGAATCGCTGCTGGTCGCAAGCGCTTAACCAACTCCTGATTGGCGTGTTCAGGCGCACGGCAATTTGTTGGCGATCTCTAATTCGTGTAAAGATAGGGGAAACATGTCTGAAAATAAGACGGCGGAGACTCACGGCCTCGGACCCTCGAAGCGCCAGACTATCGGTGATGACCTCGATCTCTTCCTACGACAAATCGATAGCCTAGCCGATACATTGCCTGTCGCGATTCGCGTCATTCAGGCCGTCAATCAATCGTCTGGAAAGGACTTCCAAGATTTCGTGGAGCAGGAATGTGTAACCAGCCACGAAACCGGTAAGGGCAAAACCTATACAGTAGACGGCAGCAAGTATTTCAAGTACAGACGTCTCGAAGGCAGATATCAGAAAGCCCGGCTTGCACAGCAGCTTGTGCCTCGCACTTTCTTGGTTTCGCTTGTAAGTCAATTCGACGCCTTTTTAGGTAGATTGATCAGGCAGCTGTTCGACATGAAGCCGGAGGTGCTGGACTCTTCGGCCAGCACCCTAACCTTTTCACAGCTGACAGGATTCGGTTCAATCGAGACAGCCCGGCAGTACATAATTGACAAGGAAATTGAGACAGTACTGAGAAAAAGTCACGCTGACCAATTCGAATGGCTTGAAAACAAATTCGGCCTGAAGCTAAGAGTTGGTTTGGACGTTTGGCCAATATTTATGGAGGTTATGGAACGCCGAAATCTGTTCGTCCATTCGAACGGCATCGTGTCCCATCAGTATTTGGAGGTGTGCAACCAACATGGTGTGACCATAGAAGGAGACGTCGCGCCGGGCAAGATGTTGTTCGTTTCACGGGCATATTTCGAGAGGGCTCATGAATGCATCTTGGAAGTAGGGGTCAAGCTGGCACAGGTACTGTGGCGGAAGGTAAACGCCGACGACCTGGAACTTGCCGATGGAAATCTGCTCAGTGTTGGCTACGAGCTGCTTGAAGAAGGACGATATCGGCTTGCGCGTTGCCTCTTAGATTTCTCAACCGTGGTCCTTAAGAAACATGCCAAGGAGGAGCATCGTTTGTCGATGATCGTAAATAGGGCGCAAGCATACAAATGGTCAGGCGATGATGCTACGGCTCGAAAAATAATCGACGATGAAGATTGGAGTGCTACCGCGCTGAAATTTCAAATGGCTCAGTCAATCCTCTTGGATGACTTCGAGCAAGCGATATGCATTATGAACAAGATCGGTGACACCGACCACGCTCTGAACAAGATGGCTTACCGTGAATGGCCCCTTTTTAAGGAGATTAGAAAGATTCCCGTCTTTTCACAAACCTTTGAGCGCATTTTCAGTGAGCCGCTGAATACGGTTCGGCTTGATCCTTCTGCATCGAATACGGGTGACAGTGTAGTCCACTAAACTCGCTCGCCGGAGGCGTTTGGTAAACTCTAGCGGTCCGCAGAATTCTTACTCGTGCGACGCAGCCAATCGCCAACGGATGCGTCCTTGCTGGGCAGTGTGTTGATGATGATTTTGAGGAGGTAGAGGATGAGGGTGTACGGACGTGACACATTTTCCGCAGCCCTCGCATCTGTAGATTCCTGAGTATTGCGTTTGAGCAGCCGCTTCGTAAATCTCATCGAACGCAGCATGATTCGATAGCGTTAAGAATTGAGAATACTTGTAGAGCACGCCCGCCATTTTTTCCGCCCGTTCGTCCGACCTGCCCCAGCCAGCACCGGAAGACGCTCGAAAGTAGCATGTTCGCTAAACGGTGCGCAAGTTGGGGGATAGCGAACGCACCACAAGTGTGCACACAGGGCAGTTTCGCTCTCTCCTATCTCCTATCCCGGCGCAAAATTGACCCGCCTCTTCGCAGCGCCTATACTTTTCGTCGAAGCAGAGTTTCGCGGCAGCCGGCTTTTCGCACATGAGCCGCGCGCGCCTGCTTTCGCACATCGTGAGGCACGGATGCCTGAGCCTGGAACCGCCGTCAATCGCGAAGTTTTTCAAAACGCCTATGCGGGAAACGCGCCTTGGGATATCGACAGGCCACAGGCCGTATTTCTAGCGGTGGCCGATCGGATCGCGGGTTCCGTCCTCGATGTCGGCTGCGGGACGGGGGAAAACGCGCTGTTCTTTGCAGCGAGAGGTTGCGCGGTGACCGGCGTCGATTATCTCGAGCCGCCGATTGTGGCGGCGAAGCAGAAGGCGGCGGAACGCGGGCTTGCCGCCGACTTTCTGGTTGCAGACGCGCTGAAATTGCAAGAGCGGACCGAGCGCTTCGACAACGTGATCGATTCAGGCTTGTTCCACGTTTTCGCAGACGAAGGCCGCGCTCAATATGTGCAGGGCCTCAAGACGGTCCTCAAGCCGGGAGGTTACCTGTTTCTGCTCTGCTTCAGCGACAAGACTCCCGGAAACATCGGCCCGAGACGCGTGACCGAAAAAGAGCTGCGCGATTCTTTTGCCGATGGCTGGCAGATCGAATCGATCGAGGCGTCGCGATTTGAGGTGCGTCCCGAAGCGAAGGCGATCTTCGCGGGCGAGGAACCCAAAACCTGGTTCATGATCGCAAGACGCGCCGCCTGAAAGGAGATTCACCATGGAAAATCCCGTGATACTGAGCGCCGTTCGCACGCCGATCGGCAAATTTATGGGCGGGCTTTCGCCGCTCACTGCGACCGAATTGGGCGCGCGCGTGGTCGCCGAATCGGTGCGGCGCGCGGGCATCGAGCCCAAGCAGGTCGACGAAGCGATCCTGGGCAACGTGGTGCAGGCGGGGCTCGGGCAGAATCCTGCGCGGCAGGCCGCGCTGAAAGGCGGGCTCGGTCCGCGCGTCGCCGCGATGACGATTAACAAAGTGTGCGGCTCGGGACTCAAGGCGGTCGCGCTTGCGGCGCAGGCGGTGACGCTGGGCGAATCCGAAATCGTGGTGGCGGGCGGGATGGAGTCGATGTCGAACACGCCGTACCTGATGAAGGGCGCGCGCGCGGGCTTCCGCCTCGGCAATGCCGAACTGCTCGATTCGATGATCACCGACGGCCTGTGGGACGCTTACGAGGATTTTCATATGGGCATGACGGCGGAGCTGGTCGCCGAAAAATACGGCATCACACGCTCCGAGCAGGATGCGTACTCGCTCGAAAGCCATCGCCGCGCCGTGCACGCGATCAAGTCGTGCTTCGTGAGCGAGCAGATCGTGCCGGTCGAAATTCCACAACGCAAGGGCGCGCCGGTGATCATCAAGACGGACGAATCACCGCGCGAAGACACTTCGCTCGAGGCGCTGGCGAAGCTGAAGCCCGCGTTCAAGAAGGAAGGCGGCACGGTGACCGCAGGGAATGCGCCCGGCACGAATGACGGCGCCGCCGCGCTGGTGGTGACAAGTGAACGCACCGCCGCGCGCCTCGGCAAGCAGCCGATGGCGCGGATCGTCGCGCAGGCGGTGAGCGGCGTCGAGCCGAAGTGGGTGATGATGGCACCGGTTGACGCGGTCGAAAAGCTGCTCGCGAAAACCGGCTGGGACCGCGATCGCGACGTCGATCTCTACGAATTGAACGAGGCGTTCGCCGTGGCGGCGATCGCCGTGACGCGGCAGCTCAAGCTCGATCCCGCGAAGGTGAATGTGAATGGCGGCGCGGTCGCGTATGGCCATCCGATCGGAGCATCGGGCGCGCGCATCCTCGTCACGCTGCTCTACGAATTGCAGCGCCGCAACCTGAAGCGCGGCATCGCCGCCCTCTGCCTCGGCGGCGGCAATGCGGTCGCACTCGCCGTCGAGCGCCCGTAAGGAGCCTGCTCGCTGTACTTTCCGGTTTTTGTTCGTCGGTAGGGGCGGGTTTCAAACCCGCCCCTACAATGTCTCATTCGCTTCCGTTACCATCATCGCCGCCATGCTAGCCGGATCAATGAAGCACGCCGCCGTCGGCTTTCGCTCGCACTCCGGCTGGACCGCGCTGATCGCGCTCGCCGTGAACAACGGAGTGCCGACGGTGCTCGCGCGCCAGCGCGTCCACCTCGTTGAAACCTTCACGTACGAATTTCGCCAGCCGTACCACTCCGCGGAAAAGCTGCCGTTCGACGAGGGCCGCGCTTTCGTTGCGCGCATGCGGTCAGAGGCGCGGCGCCTCGCGTTTCATGCGATCCGCAAGCTAAAGGCCGAGCTGCAAGAGCAGGGCTACGCGCTCGCCCGCTGCGGGCTTCTTCTCGCTTCCGGAAGGACGCTGCCCAGCCTCGAACGGATTCTCGCTTCTCATTCCCTGATTCACGCCGCCGATGGAGAGCTTTTCCGCGAAGCGCTGCTTCACGCAAGCGCCCGTTGCGGCCTTAAGCCGCTGGCGGTGAGAGAGCGCGAGCTTCTCGATTCCGCATCGCGCGCGCTTCGCCGCAAGCCCGACGATCTGACGCAGCGGATCGCCGACCTCGGCCGCCCGCTCGGCCCGCCATGGTCGCAGGATGAAAAGCTGGCGGCACTGGTTGCCTGGCTCGCGATGCCGACGCGGCCGGCGCGCGTAGGAAGTTCCGCGTACGCGCGCAACTTCTAGATTGCGGGCGCTGCGGTGTTCGCCGTTGTGGCGAGATCATGGCCGCAGAACGGGCAGAACTTGTCGTTCTCGACGATCTCGCGCTTGCAGCTTGGGCACGAGGGGTGCAGGTCGCAGCGGCACGTGGGGCAGAAGTTGAAGCGCGGCCCCACCATCGCACCGCACTTCGGGCAGACGTAGGGCAGCGGCTCGCGCACCAGAAAGTAGATGATGAACCCGAGCGCGATGTACGCCGGCATCAGAATGATGCACAGTATCGTCCACAGAGCCGAATTCATGCCGCGGCGCTTGGCGTCGCGATTCACGTAGCCGAGCAGCAGAATCCACGGAAACAGGAAAAGGGCAAAGAGCGTAACGATCCCCGCCAAAGCCAGCGACGAAAGCGCCGGGTTATTGCTTACCGGCCACACGACGCCGTTATTCGCGACGCCGAACAGATTGATTAACAGAGCGAGGATCTGCGCGATCACGAAAATGATACTCAGCGTGATCACGATCCACCGCGGGATCACTTTCAGCTCGTCGCGAAAGCGCCACCGCTCGTTCTTGCGTCGCAACCGAATCAACCGCATGCGTTCGTTCCACGCGTTGCTCACTCCGGCGCCCAGTCCTGAATCTTTCTCGCTCATGGTTCCTCGCTCTCCGCTTTCCATTGCCCGCTCGCGCACGCCTCTTCAGTACGGTTCCTGATCCCACTCTCTTTTTCGGCTGGCGAGCACGGCGCCCGCAGCCAGCAGCGCTGGAACCGCCCACCACAGCACGAATCCGAGCTCCCAGACAAGCTTCGGTATGCCAGCGTGCTCGCCGGCCCACGCGAATCCTCGCCACACCCACGGCGCCGAAGCGACTCCCAGCGCCCATGAAACGCCGCTGACGGCCCACAGCAGCTTCCGCCCCGCGCCGCGCTCATGCAGTTCATCCGCGCGCAGGCGGACGCTCATTTGTGCGCGCCTCGCGAGCCCGCGCGGCAGTTCGATCCGCGTGCTTCGCAGCGAAGCCAGCGCGCGCTCCGTTTCTCCCGCGGCGTGCACGCAGGCGTCGCAGCCGCGAAGATGTTCCGCGAGCCAGACGCGGTCCGCGTCCGCCAGAATTCCCTCGATGCGCTCCTGATCGATCAGACGCTTTGCGCGCGCATGTGTGTCTTCGCTCATACTCGTCCCTCCGGCAGCATCTCGCGCAACGCCTCAAGCCCGCGATAGAGCCGCGACTTCACCGTCGAAATCGGCGTGCTCGTGATCGACGCGATCTCCTCGAGCTTCATTTCCTCCTGGAAGCGCAGCATCAGCACCTCGCGGAAGACGGCCGGCACCCGGCCAAGCAGCATTTGCACCGTGGCGTCGCTCTGCTGCTGGACGGCGCGCTCGAGCGGCGATTCCTCCGCCAGCGCGGCCGGCTCAAATGCGGGCGCGTCGTCGGCGGGCGCCATCAACTCGTCCAGACTGCTCGGCTTCTTTTTGCGCTGCCAGTCGATCACCAGATTTCGCGCGATCGTGAAAAGCCACGCCTCGAATTTCCACTTGCCGTTGTACTGATGGGCGCGCTCGAGCACGCGCATCCACGTCTCCTGAAAGAAATCCTCGGCATGCTCGCGATTGCCGGTGAGATAAACCAGATAGCGGAAGAGACGGTATTGATACTCCTCGATCAGACGGTCGAGCAGATCGGGATCGCGGCGATTCAGGCCGCGCGCGAGAGCTTGCGTATCGTCTTCAAGCATCGTGGAAAATAGAAGCCCCGCCCGCCCTGCGCCCCAGAGCTCGCTCGACCTGTTTGCCGCCGCGGTTGCGAAGATGGCGCTCATTCTACTTGGTATACGTAACGCGCCGCCAAAAAGACGCATGGCTGGACGCCGGGTCGGGAAGCGCACTGTTGCTGGCGCAAAACGCCTCTTTGGGGTAACAATGGTCGCCGAACATGTTTTGCCCCTTGTGCCAGGCGGAATTCGATCGACCGATTGCTCGGTGTCCGAATTGCGGGACCACTCTGATTGGAGCTAAGGACGAGGCTGAGCGCTCTGCGCCACGAAGCGTGCTGTGGGAGGGCGACCATCCTGGATTCTGCGAGCGCGTATGCGAAAAGCTGACGGAGGCGGGGATCAACTATTTCGCTACGAGGCGCAGCAGCGATTTCGAGTACAGGTGGCCCATGACTGGTCCCCGCTACTGCGTCTACGTGCTCGAATCAGACGCAGAAGCAGCTCGCAAGACCCTGGCAAACGTCGATGGCGAGTTTTCCGCCGACGATTCGGCCGCGATAGGCATCACCGATGCTATCCGGCTCAGGAATACGGAAATGCCTCGATCTTCGGGCGAATGGCGCGAGGGGGATGCAGGCCTCGAAGTGTGGTCCGGCGATGACGCCAGCCTGGCTGATTTCTTGCGCGAGTCATTGCGGACGAATGAAATCGATTTTCGCACTCGCTCTGATTCGGGAAAGTTCCAAAGGCTAGAAGTCCGCACCGCCGACAAAGCTCGCGCGCGCGAAATCGTGCGCGAAGTCGTCGAAGGCGCGCCGCCTGAGTAGCTTCCTCCACCTCCTTCGCTTCCTTTGCCTCCTCCATTTCGTTTATCATCATCACCATCATGTCAGCCGAATCGATCAAAACCGTCGCCGTCCTTGGCGCGGGGACCATGGGCAATGGCATCGCGCACGTCTTCGCGCGAGCGGGATATCGCGTGCTGCTGCGCGATGTCGACAAGGCGGCGCTCGACCGCGGCCTTCAAACCATCGGCAAGAATCTCGACCGCGAGGTGAAGAAGGGCAAGCTCACCGACGCGGACAAGTCCGCCGCGCTCGCCCGCATCCAGGTGGTTACGGATACCGTCCCGCTGGTGGGTGCCGATTTCGTGGTCGAGGCTGTCCCCGAGGTGCGCGATCTGAAAATCCGCGTGCTCAAGGAAGTCGATCCGCTGCTCGGTCCCGGCGTGATCCTTGCGAGCAACACCTCTTCGATTTCGATCACCGAGCTTGCCGCGCAGACGCGCCGCCCCGACCGCTTCATCGGCATGCACTTCATGAATCCCGTGCCGGTGATGGTGCTGGTCGAGGTGATTCGCGGGCTGGCGACGAGCGATGCCACTTTCGGCACGACGATGGCGCTGTGCGAAAAGCTCGGCAAGAATCCGGTCGCGGTGAATGATTCGCCGGGGTTCGTGTCGAATCGCGTCCTGTTGCCGATGATCAACGAAGCCGCTTACGCGGTGATGGAAGGCGTCGCCACGCCGGAAGCGGTCGACGCCGTGATGAAGCTCGGCATGAACCATCCGATGGGCCCGCTCGAGCTCGCCGATCTCGTCGGGCTCGATGTGTGCGTCGATATCCTCGACGTCCTGCAGAAAGGCCTCGGCGATCCGAAATATCGCGCGTGCCCGCTGCTGCGGCGCTACGTCGCCGCCGGCTGGCTCGGCCGCAAATCCGGCCGCGGCTTCTACCAGTACTGACGCGCGTCAACGACTATTTCCGTTCCTTCAGGTACTCGCCCGGAACTTGAATCAGCACGCCTGCGATGATTTTCCCCAGCAGGCGGCCGAAATCATGCACATCGCCGGTCAGCAGGTGCGTTGCGTTTGCTTCGATGGCGGCGGCCAGGATGGGCTTGTCCTTTTCGGGGAGCAGAGTGCCGGGCGGCAATCGGGCGGACGTCGCGTCTACCAGATGAATCGGGCGGCACAGCTTTTCCAGCTGCTCGCGCTGGGAGGCTTCTGCGAGATTCACGCGGGCTTCTCCCATGGCGTACCGCGACGTGTATAGGACGCAGTCGGAAAGTTCCCACAGGCGGAGCAGGCCGGCATTGGGCCGGGAAGCCGCTGAGGAAAGAACGTTCGCGTCGAGAAACAGGCGGTCCATGGAATTTTATTTTGGGCGATGGTGCTGGATCGAGTCCGGATTCAGGCCGAGTTTGCGGACGGCCTTGCGGGCCTCACGATAGTCTTCGGCGCTTGTCGCGTTCGAGAGCATGAACTCCGCCTTGCGCTCGGCAGTGTAGCGCTCGACGGGAACGATCACCGCTGGGCGAATCAGAATACCGTCGTCGCGCGCCTCGGCGGTGACGATCGAGCCCTCTTCGATTCCGAATTGCTTGCGCAGCTTGGCCGGCACGATAATGGCGCCGCGCTTACCGACTCTGGCCGATTCCATGGATCCTCCTCTCGGTGGTCGCCCGAATGACAGTATATCAGACATTCAGGCATTTTAAATTATATTTGCCTTTTCTTCGCCTTCTGATATTCTGCTCCCCGACAAATGGCCCGGCCGTCCAAAGCGCTCTCTGGTAGAATCGGGCCGCTCGCTGCGGCGAGACCTAAACGAAATCCCTTTGAGGTGTCAAAATGAACGACGAAAAAGCTAAGAATCTCGAGCTGGCAATCTCGCAAATCGAAAAGCAGTACGGCAAAGGCTCGATCATGCGCCTGGGCAGCAAGGACGTGCTCGTGCCCGTCAGCGTGATCCCCACCGGCTCGATCTCGATCGACGCGGCGCTTGGCGTGGGCGGCTTCCCGCGCGGGCGCGTGGTCGAAGTGTACGGCCCGGAATCGGGCGGCAAGACGACGCTCACGCTGCATGTGATTGCCGAGGCCCAAAAGCTCGGCGGCATCGCCGCTTTCATCGACGCGGAACACGCGCTCGATCCCGTCTACGCGCGGAAGCTGGGCGTGGATGTCGATAATCTTCTCGTTTCGCAGCCGGACAACGGCGAGCAAGCGCTCGAAATCGCCGAAGCCCTCATTCGCTCGGGCGGCGTGGACGTGGTGGTGGTCGATTCGGTGGCTGCGCTGGTGCCCAAGGCCGAGCTCGAAGGCGAAATGGGCGAGCCGCAGATGGGTTTGCAGGCGCGGCTGATGTCGCAAGCGCTGCGCAAGCTCACCGCGATCGTCTCGAAATCGCGCACCTGCTTGGTTTTCATCAATCAGATTCGCGAAAAGATCGGCGTGATGTTCGGCAACCCCGAGACGACCACGGGCGGGCGCGCGCTGAAATTCTACGCGTCGATCCGCGTCGATATCCGGCGCATCCAGTCGATCAAGGAAGGCGACCGCGTGGTCGGGTCGCGCACGCGCGCGAAAATCGTGAAGAACAAGGTAGCGGCGCCCTTCCGCGAGGCCGAATTCGACATCATCTACGGCGAAGGCGTCTCGCGCGAAGGCGACCTCCTCGACCTCGGCGTGATGAAGAATATCCTCGAAAAGTCCGGCACGTGGATTTCTTATAAGGGCGAACGCCTCGGCCAGGGCCGCGAAAACGCGCGCCTCTTCCTCAAGGAGCACACGGACATCCGCGACAAAATCGAGCACGAGCTGCGTAAGTCGCTCGGGCTCACTCCGCTTTCAGCGGCCGAAGCCAAGAAAGAGGCTGCGGCGGCCGATGGCGACAAGAACCCCGTGAAAGCCGCCGCCGCCGGACAGGCTCGCGCGGCTGCCCGATAGCACCGCGATCATCAAAACGAGCCGTCATTCTGAAGCCATCCGATGAGGATGGCTGAAGAATCTCTCTTCTTTGTCGCTGTTGGCTACAGGGCGGATTCGAGGGCGCTCCAGGACAGGCTCGCGCGGCTGCCCGACAACTGTACTTCGTGACAGGTGAAAAGTCCGCCATAATCTGCCAATGTGGGTAGGACGATGAAGGATCGTCCTGCCCTCTGGACGAGGGTCGAGCGCTCTTTGACAGTTGGGACTAGAGACAGACTCCGCGAAAAGACGGCGAGCGGGCCGCAAAGTTTACACCCACAATTCTAATCGACATTTGCCGATTAGAAATCGCTCTAACTCCTTGCGAACAAACGGTGGGTGCCACCTCTAATCGACACGGTTCGAGGGGGTACGCCGGCGGGCTATGGGGCGGATTCGAAGGCGCGGAAGCGGCGCTCGAGTTCCCACTGAGCGCGAGCTTTATCGCTGTGCGCGAGAAAATCGGCGCACTTCGCGGAAGGCTTTTCCGCGCCAAGGGTATCGCGCGAGCAGGCTGCGGCGGGTTCGCCAAACGAATCTGGGGCGCGCCACAGGCTGTCTCCCGGCAGGAAGTCATGTTCCATGCTGGTGCGAGCCATTTGCTTCAGATCCGCGTAGTGCAATCCGTAGGTTTCGACCGCGCGAACGTATTCGTGCGTGAGATTGATGCGCGAGACGCCTTCGTCGTCGGTTGAAAGCGCGACGGGCACGCCGTACCGGCGGTAAATCGGCAGCGGATGTTCTTTACCGCTGATACCGAGAATCACGTCATTGCTGGTGAGATTGATTTCGACCATCACGTGCTTTGCCGCCATTTCCCCCAGCAGATCGTAGGGACGATCCTCGTACATCACATCGACGCCGTGTCCGATGCGCTCGGCGTGCGCCACTTCGACGGCCTGCCGAATGTGGCAGCAGAGGCCTTCGTATGGGACGAGCCCCGGCGCGAGTTCGCCTGCGTGCAAGCTGATGTGCACCCTCGGATACAGCGCGTGGAGGAAGCCGACCATGCGCATCTGCAGCGCGTAGTCGCGCATCGAGATGTAGCCGTCCTCGGGCATCACGAAATTGATTCCCACGACGCGCGAATCGGCCGAGGCGGTCTCGAATCCCAGCAGGGCCTGCGCGAAGACTTGCTCCTTCGGAAAGCCGCGCAGCACTTGATAGAGATAGCGGATCTCGACGCGGCAGGCGGGCGCTGCGTCCGGCTTACGACAGTGCTCGATTTCGCGGCGGCCGTTTTCCGCGCCGTCGATTTCACCGCGGGCGACGGCAACGTCGCTGCGCAGCCCGCGGGCGAGAAGCTCGTCGCGCAGCTTTGCGAAATCGTCATTCCAGCCGACCGTTTTGGCGAGATCGATCGTGCGCTCGAAATTTGGCGTGTGCATCAGCTCGAGGTATTGCACGTTTTGCGCGGCTGCGCGCGTCGCGATTTCGTTCACCCACTCGCCGAGGTGGCGCGTGCTGAGGATGTCGAATTTGTCGAAGCTGTCGAAAAAATGGTCGTGGCCGGTCGTGCCGGTGACGGCCACGAAGCTGCGCATCGAGAAAGCGTCGACGAGCGCGTCATAAAGGTGCTGGTCATCGAAGGCGCGCGATGCGGGCACCTGGCCGTCGCCGCAGATTGCCGTGAGCGAGGTGTCGGGAGTGCGCGGCTTGACGAACGCATGCGAGAGAATGTCGATGCACAAGCCGTCGTCGGCGCCATCCTTGATAAAGGTTTCGGCGTAGACCGCGCCGGTCAGGTGCACGTGAAGGTCGGCGCCCTTGGGCATGCGGTAAAGAAAAGCGTAAAGGTCGAGCGGGTTCGCGCGCGCGGCTTCGAGCAATCGCTCGGCGCGCTGCTCGCCGGAAGTCTGCTGCGCGATCTTGCGAGCGACGGCTTGCGCCGAAACGCCCGCCGCGGCCAACAGAGCCAACGCTCCAAGGCGAGTTACGCGACGAATCCCCTGCAACAATCTCATTCGCTCTCTCCGGCCGGGATTCTGGCCGCGTCGGCCACCGCAACTGACAACCCGAGAAAAGTCTAGGATAACCGAAATTTTTGAGCACTCATCAAAGTTATTGACGCCGTTGACAAGCCGCGCTACATACTTGCCTGCAAAACAACCAGGACAATCGGCTTCTGCAAAGCAAGAAATAGTAGTGACACAACGCACCTTCAACGCAGTTTAGCGGGGAGACGGGAACGATGCCCTCGAATGTTGCGGGAGGACTCGAAGGAGTGGTGGCTGCGCGAACGCGCCTCAGCCACGTCGACGGGCAGAACGGCGTGCTGATCGTGGGCGGCTACGAGATCGAGGATCTCGCGGGCCACGTGGGTTTCGAAGGCGCGGCGCATTTGCTCTGGCGCGGGCATTTGCCCGACCGCGCGGAACTCGCCAAGCTTTCCGCCGAGATGGCCGGGCTGCGAGAGCTGTCGCCGCTGGCTCTGGAGGTCCTGCGCGCCGCGAAATCAGCGCCGCCAATCGACGCGCTGCGAATGGCGTGCGCCACGCTGTCGCTCGGCCTGGCCAATCCCAACGCGATCACGCCGGAAGCGGACATGGCGGCAGCGATGCGGCTGACAGCGTGCTTTCCGACGGTGGTTGCGGCGCACGCGCGCATCGGGAAAGGCCTCGATCCGATTCCACCGAGGAAGGATCTTCCGCTCGCCGCTAACTTCCTCTACATGGTCCACGGAAAGGAGCCCGATCCCACCGCCGCGCAGGCGCTCGATACATATTGGGTGACGGTGATGGATCATGGGATGAACGCGTCCACGTTCACGGCGCGCGTCATCGCCAGCACGCGTTCGGATCTCGTGAGCGCGGTGACGGGAGCGCTCGGAGCGCTGAAGGGTCCGCTGCATGGCGGCGCGCCGGGACCTGTGCTCGATATGCTGCTCGAAATTCGCACCGCCGATCGCGCCGAGCCGTGGCTGCGCAACGAATTGGCGCAGGGCCGCCGCATCATGGGCTTCGGCCACCGGATTTACAGAGTGCGCGATCCGCGCGCGGAAGTCCTCAGCCGCGTCGCTGAACGCATGGGCGGAGCGCAACTCGAGAATCGGCAGCTATACGAACTCGCGCGGCACGTCGAGGCGACGGCGTTGCGCGTTCTGGCGGAGGTAAAGCCGGGACGCAATTTGCGCACGAATGTTGAGTTCTATACCGCGCTCGTGCTGCAGGCGCTTGGGCTCGATCCGAAGCAGTTCGTCGCGATGTTTGCGTGCGGGCGAACGGCGGGATGGTGCGCGCACGTGATCGAGCAGCACGCGGAAGACCGCTTGATTCGGCCGCAATCGGAATATATCGGCCCGAGGGGCCTAGTGACAGTTTCGTAGACGCATATTCTTGCAGGGGAAGGTAGATCGATGAGAACCAAATCGGTCATTTTGCTTGTCAGCGCATTGCTGCTGAGCGCAGCGCCGGCATTCGCGCACCACTCGGTGTCCATGTACGACATGGCGCATCCGACCACGGTCACCGGGGTCGTGACGAAGCTCGACTGGACCAATCCGCACGGCTATATCTATGTGGACGTGAAGAACGAGCAGGGCGAGATTGAGCACTGGGCCATCGAAATCGACAGCCCAAACTTCCTGAAGCACAACGGATGGACGAGCACGACGGTGAAGCCCGGTGACACGGTCACCTGCACCGGCGGACGCGCGAAGAACGGCGCGCTGACCATGCGCTGCATGACCGTGAAGCTCTCGACCGGCGAAGTGCTCAGGTCGTAGAGCGGAATGACTCTTTATCACCTGTGTGAGCTGATCGAAAAGACCACGCTCGGGTCGACAATTCGCAACTCGGACTGGCTTTTTCCGGCCATCGAGTCTATACACGTCCTCGGGATCATCGTGCTCGTGGGATCCACGGGCCTGTTCGACATGCGCTTGCTGAACACTGGCTTTCTGCGGCACGAGCGCGCGTCCGACGTAGCGAAGGAAGTGATGCCGTGGGTGTGGAGCAGCTTCGCGGTGATGTTCGTGACCGGCACGCTGATGTTTTCGTCGGAGGCCACTCGGTGCTATCAGAGCTGGTTTTTCCGGCTCAAGCTGGGATTGCTGGTGCTCGCTGGGCTGAACGCCTTCATCTTTCAATTCGGGGCATATCGCGGAATCGCGAATTGGGATGAGGCTGGGACGAAAGCGCCCGGCGGCGCGCGTACGGCGGCCTGGGCGTCGTTGTTGCTTTGGGTTTTCATTGTTTTTGCGGGGCGCGGCATCGCGTACTACTGACGAGTTTACGGGGGTGAAGCATGCACTTCAGTATGTGGCTCGCACACACCACCCTTATCAGGTGGCTCAATGATTCGGTGGTGATTTCGACGTTTGTAGAGGTACTGCATTACTTCAGCATGTTCCTGCTGGTTGGTTCGATCGTACTCGTGGATCTGCGTCTCATCGGCGTGGCCGCGAAGCGCCGCAACGCCACTGAGTTCGCGAACGACCTCTTCCCGATCATGTGGGTCGGTCTGGCTCTCAATTTTCTTTCGGGTTTCATTCTCTATGCCGGCGGTGCTCCGGACTACTACGGCAATCACTGGTTTTACCTCAAGCTCGCGGTCATTCTGGCGGCGGTGATTTTCGGAATCATCGTGCAGGGCAACGTGAAGAAATGGGACAGGCCCGCGGGCATACCGGTGAGCGCCAAATTGCTGGCGTTTGTTTCGCTGGCGCTGTGGATCGCGTCGATTTGGGCGGCGGTCGAAGTACCGGCCCTGACGGGCGTGGGATAAAGGAGGCGCGAATGTACCATCTACTGTATTCCTTCTGCCAGTGGCTGCAGAACACGGGGTGGGCGCTGAACATTTCGGGCTCCACGTGGTCCTACCCGTACGTGCAGGCGATTCATTTCACCGGCTTGTCTCTCTGGGTGGGAACAAACATCGCCGTCGATCTGCACCTGCTGGGCATTGGCCCGAAACGACTGACATCCGCCGAATTAAATAACGCGCTCTTCGCCTGGAACTGGACGGGGCTCGCGATCGCAGTGACCGGCGGATTCATGCTGTTCGCGACGGCGGCGACGTCATTTATCGTCAATCCGGCTTTTCAGATGAAGCTGGGACTGCTGGTGCCGCTCGGGATCATTCTGCACATCGTGGTGCAGCAGAAGACAAAAACCTGGGGGCAGACGAAAGACACGCCGGGAGTCGCGAAATTCATGGGCGGGCTGGAGTTGCTGTGGTGGTTCGCCGTGGCGACCGCGGCCGCGTCGATTCCTTACTTCGAGCACGGGTGATCGATTGAAGCGCTACCTTTTGCGGATGGCGATTGGCATGGCCGTGATGGTGGCGTTGGGCGCTTGCTCCAACAAGGAATCGAGCCAATCCCAGCAGCCGGCGCCGACAGCCACCGTCGATCCCACCACGGCTGGAGCAATTTCGGGAACGGTGACCCTCGATGGCACGCCGCCGCCGGCGCGCCCGATCATCATGACGGCGGGGCCGGAGTGCGCGAAGCTGCATTCGACTCCACTGACGTACCCATCGGTTGTGACCGGCGAGCACGGAACCTTGGCGAATGTGCTGGTCTACCTGAAATCGGGGGTCGGCAACTATCGCTTCGATGTTCCCACGACGCCGGCGACGCTCGATCAGGTGGGCTGCATGTACCAGCCGCACGTGCTGGGGCTTATGACGCGGCAGAAACTCGATATCAAGAATACCGATCCGATCATGCACAACGTTCATCCTGTGCCGCACGAGAATCGCGCGTGGAATCAGTCGCAGCCGGTGGGATCGGCGGCCATCGAGACCGAGTTCGACAATCCCGATTTCGCCATACCCGTGCTATGCAATCTGCATCCATGGATGCGCGCGTATGTGTTCGTCTTCTCGCATCCGTATTTCGATGTGACGACGACGGCCGGAACGTTCGATCTGAAAAACGTGCCGCCAGGCACATACACGGTCGAGGCGTGGCAGGAAAAATACGGCACGCAGGATCAGACGGTGACGATTGGGCCCAAGGAATTGAAGACGGTCGCATTTACCTTCAAGGCCGGATCGTAGCGAAGCTGCGGTTCCAATCGGTTTATGAAATCCTTACGCAAGGCTTACACCTCGTTTACCGCGAGAGCCGTAGTGTGATAGAAGTCGCATACGGCAGCTAACAGGAGCGTTTCGCCATGACGCGCGACGCCCAGATGACGACAACCCCTCAGCCCGGCGAACAAATCGGCAGCTACCGGATCGACAGCCTCGTCACGCAAGGCGGGATGGCGGCGATCTTTCGCGGCACGGACGTGCATACGGGCCGGCCCGTGGCGATCAAGATTCCGCACTCCGAAAGCGAAACGGACACCCTGTACTTCGATCGCTTTCATCGCGAGGCAGAAATCGGCCGGAAGCTGGATCATCCCGGCGTGGTGAAAGTGCTGCCCGATGAGAAGGCCGGGCGTGCCTGCACGGTGATGGAGTGGGTCGAAGGACGCCCGCTGCGCAAGATACTCGACGAGGAGAAGAAACTTTCCGCCGAAAGGGCCTCGCGGATCACGATTCGCATCTGCGAAGCGCTTGGCTACATTCACGGGCACGGTGTGGTTCACCGCGATCTGAAGCCGGAGAACATCATGGTGGATGACCAGGATCACATTAAACTGGTCGATTTCGGCATCGCCGGCGAAGCGAACGCGCGCCGAATCACATTTGCGAAATTCTCGAAGGCCATGGGGACGCCGGATTATGTCTCGCCCGAGCAGGTGAAAGGCAAGCGAGGCGACGGGCGCAGCGACATCTACGCTCTGGGCGTGATCCTTTACGAAATGCTGACCGGGCAGGTGCCGTTTGGCGGGCCGAATCCTTTGGCGGCGCTGAACCAGCGACTGCTCATCGCCCCACCGCCGCCGAGGGATATCGATCCGTCGATCGCGCCGCAGATGCAGGAGATCGTTTTTCGCGCGCTGGAGCGCGATCCCGTGAATCGCTATCAGACGGCGCGCGATTTCGCGCACGATCTCCAGAATCCGCAACAAGTGGGAATCACCGAACGCCAAGAAATGAGCCACAGCGGCCTGGTTCACGCGCCGAAGACGAAACGTACATGGTACTACCTCGCGCTGGCGCTGATTCCCATCGCCATCTTCGCCTTGCTGCTCTTCATAGCGCATTCACGCTAATCCGCTTACATCTCGCCGGGTTTCCATTTCGAGCTAATTGCCTTTAATCGCAAATTTGAATGGCACGCAATCCGATTTTCGATTGCGCGCTGCGCGGCGGCTTTTCTACAGTGAAGTATGAACGCGCAACTGAATCAGAGCGAAGGATCGGCCGAAACGATGGCCGAGCGGCCTGACATCGGCATAGAAGCACTGCATGAGATCGGCGAGCGCATCGCGGCCGCCGACCCGTTGCACATGGTGCTGAAGCTCGTGGTTGAATTCGTCTCGAGCGTGGTGAAGTGCGATTCGTGCTTCGTCTACGTCATCGAGGGCAACGAGCTGATCCTGCGCGCCTCGCAGAATCCGCATTCCGAGGTCGTGGACCGGCTGAAGATTCGCATGGGGCAGGGAATCACCGGCTGGGTCGCCGAGCACAAGAAGCCCGTGGCGATCGCGAGCGAGGCGGCGCTCGATCGGCGATTTCAGTCATTTCACGAACTGCCCGAGGACCGGTTTGAGGCGTTTCTCTCGGTGCCGATCCTGTGCCGCGACAAGCTGGTCGGCGTCATCAACGTCCAGCATCGCGAGCGGCACGCGCACAGCCAGCGCGAAATCCAGCTCATTTCGACGATCGGATTCCTGGTCGGGCCGGAGATTGAATTGGTGCGCCTGGAGGCCGAAAGCTCGCGCTCATCCGAACTGTCGGAAGCGCTTGAGATGGTCGAGCGGGCAAAGGCAGTGCTGCGCCGCGAACTCGGCGTGAGCGAGGAAGACGCTACGGCGATGCTGCAGCGAGAAAGCCGCCAGCGCCGAAAGTCGATGAAGGAAGTTTCCGAAGCGATTCTCGTCGCCGACGAAATCCTCGGTGCGCGCCGAAATCCAAAACCCTGCTAAGCGTCAAAAGCCTGATTTGCGGTGTGCGGTGGGATCGCACTCGCGCAGGAAGCGGATGACGTGCTTTTGGTAGCCGGCCGGATCGCGGCCAAGGGCCGAGGCATGGCCGGCTCCTTGCACGACCCACAGTTCTTTCGGGCCGCGCGCCGCTCGATAGACGCGCTCGGCATGGCGGCACGGAATCGTGTGATCCGCCGTGCCGCAGATCAGCAGTACCGGAAACGCGCGCGCCGCGACGGCTTTTTCGGGCGAAACATCATCGGGATTGAAGCCTCCCGCCTTTGCCAACGCTGCCATGCCGGCCATCGCCGCAGGGCGCAAGAGCGTCTTGCCGAGCAGCGGGCTCCAGTGCAGCCCCGTGTAGTCGTAGCTGACTTCGCGGAGGTTAGCGAAAGGGTCTTCGGCAATCACGCCTTCGATGCGCGGTTCCACGGCGGCCGATTGCAGTGCGATCGCCGCGCCCATCGAAACGCCCAGCGCGTATAGATGCGAGACTTTCTCGGTTGCGTATAGCCCATTCGTGATCGCGACCGTGTCGTAGCGTTCCTTCCAGCCGTAGGTAGCCATATCGCCGCCGCTTTCCCCGTGCACGCGAGAATCCATCATTACCACGCTGTCGCCGTGGCGCAGCAGAATCTCGGCCGCGCCCAGCGCGCCCGTGCGATTGTCCGAAACGCCGTGAAAGAGGAGAACCCAATCGCCATTCGGCGAGGGCGGGCGAACTTTCCAGCCGCGCAATTCGATGCCGTCGGGCGCGCGGACGTCGAAATCGACTTTTGTCGCTCCAGTGCGATCGAGCATCGCTTGCGTTTCCGCTGCGCGATCGGGATTAAGACGCGCCGGATGCAGCACGCCCGGGCCAATAGCGCGTCCGAGCAGCGCGACAGCCGACTCAAAAAGAATCAAAATGACAGCAACGTACGCGAGCTTGCGCATGGGCCTCTGGTGAATGATACGAATGGGAGGAGCGCGAAGTTCAGGTTGCCTTAGCCGTTAAAACTAAAGGTCTTCCAGCTATGTTTTGGCGCCGTTGCGGCGCTTGGCGAGGTCTTCGAGGCTGGGATAGGACTGGGCGTCGACGAACGTTTGTTCGCGCGGCTGCGACTTTTGCTTGATGGCTTGCACCAGCATTTCGACCGCAGCGTCCATCGTCAGCGAAGTCAGCACGGCGGCGCGCAATATGCCCTGATCCACCAGCGGCTTGATCTGCACCGGGATGCCGACGCCCGCGCAAGGCAGGGCCAGCCACTTCTTGCGCTCGGTCTCGGCGGCATTTGTTTCGAACGCCTTCCGCGCGCCCAAGATGAAATCCGCATTCTGCGAGAAGATCAGATGCGTTCCGTCGGGTTTGCCGGTCGAAAGGCTGAGCCAGGAACTCACAGTGGTGAAGGCAGCGTCCGCCGTCGAACCCTGTACCTTCAGGCTTTTCACTTCGACATTCTTGGGTTTCGTATTTTCCAGCCCTTCGAATCGCCGCGACGCAATCGAACTCATCGCGGGCCCGCGCAGATAGAGGACCGAGCCGCCTTCCGGCAGCAGCGCCCCGATCTGCCGCCCTTGGATCCGGCCGATGTCCACGTGGTCCTGCGACACGAGAAACACGGGGACTTTCGCGGTCGCTCGCAGCGTCGAGAGGTAATCCACCTGCGCGTTGCTCACTACCCAGCCGATTCCTGCCGCAACCGCCGCTTCAGCCACGCGCGGCAATCCGGTGGCGCTTACCGGCTCGATCAGGATGCCGTCCGGGCGCGATTCTGCAGGCGACTGCACGAATTTCAGCAATTGCTGGCTCTGGAGCACCGGGTCCATCGCGGCGGTGATCACTTCGAGCTCCACGCCGAGGCGATCCGCGGTGGCTTTCGCCGCACGCGTCTGCTCGCGCAGGTACATGTTATCGCCGGGAAGCGACAGAACGCATTTCCATTTTTTCACAGTTGTTCCCAAGGTCTGGATCGGCTCCCAGACCGCTGATCTAAGCCCATTTCCCCCTTCTGGGCCCTACTTCGCGCATCGTACGCCTCCCCTGTACCTGACACAACGGATTTGCCGCCGCAGTTTTCCAGCACAAGGGTTGAACAGCGGACTTACAATCGTTGCAGGAGGAGTAAATGAGGAGAGATTCTCAAGGCTTGAAGCACGTCCATGCGGGAGCCGTTGCAAATGGAGCCGCGGCTTCCGGCGCGTTCGCGATTGGCGCGCTCGCCGTCGGCGCCCTGGCGATCGGGGCGTTGGCAATCGGGCGGTTGGCGATCCGCAGGATGTTCGTCGGAAAGGCACGACTCAAGTCTCTTGATATTGGCGAGCTGAGGGTGGGGCGGCTGCGCGTATCGGAGCTTGAGGTGAGCGACTCGCTCACGCTGCCGGAAAGGGCCGCGGAGCTGGAGTGAGAAACAGCGAAATCAGGGCTTCGGGTGGTCGCGCAGCATCAGGATGGGCTTGGGGATGGAGCCGTTCGGCGAGTAGGGCTGGCCGTCGAGCATCTGGGTAAGCTCGCCTTCCGACGCATTCTTGGGCACGAATTTCCATTCGGTCGAAGGTGAGTACTGATCTTTCTGGATGGCGACGAAATAGAGCGCGCCCGACCTTAGGTGAACGTTGAGGATCGGGCCGTCGCCGGCGTCGATGTGCGTGTCGTCGTCGAGGTTGCCGCTTTTGTCGCGGCCGATATCGAAATTATTTAGCGTGCCGGCGATGTCGCCTCTCTCGTCTTCCTTCACCACGAGGATCGCAAAAACCTTTCCGCCGAAGCTGCCCTTCCAAGTGCCGAGGAAGGGCTTCAGATCAGGCTTGGCTTCTTTCGCTTGCTGGGTGGTTCCGCTCTGGCCGGCCAGGCAGGAGGGCGCAGAAGCGGCGATGCAAGCGAATGCGAAAAACGACGCGGCAAAGACGATCGTTGCACGCGTATGTCTTTGGGCGATGCGGCTACCGCGAGTGAGTTTCATGATTTCCCCCATGCTTTCTCGCAACGCCCCTACGAGCCGGTAGAAGAGTAGTGCCGGGTGCCGAAATTCCATAGCGAAATGGCGATCGTGAGAAACACGGCCGCCACCACCGGCACGAACGGCGCGTATTCCGGCACCACCGCGCGCCCGAGCAAACGAACGCTAGGATAAAACGATGCAAGCCCGAAGGGAATGATCCAGCACAAAAAGAATTGCACCCCGCCGCTATAGATCGAGAGCGGATAGCGCCCGAAGGCGATCACGTTCCACACCGGCGGATGAATGCCGATGCGGTCCTCGAACCAGAACGACGCCGTGGTGAGGATCAGAAAGATCGAGAGATAGATGATGCTGGCGCAGACGCCGAAAAAGATCAGAAGCCCGAGCTTTTCGAATGTCCACGCGACGTGGAGGCGGTGCGCGCCCCACCACATGCAGAAAAGGCCTGTCGCAATGCCTTGCACTGCCTCGATGCGAAACGTCTCGAATAGAATCTGAAACAGCGACGAAATCGGCCGCAGCAGGATGCGATCGAATTTGCCCTCGATGATGTAGTCGTTGCCAAAGTTGTAGAGATTGCCCGCGAGGATATTGAACACGCCGTAGGGAATCAGCGAAAAGCCGTAAAGAAAGAGCTCCTCCGGAAGATTCCAGCCCGCGAGCTGCGGCGCTTTTCGGAAAAGGATGAGGACGAAGGCCAGCCCAAATATCGTGGCGGCGAAGCTGGTAATCAGGCTGACGATGAAATCGCCGCGATAGCCGAGCTGCACCTTGGCATATTGCGTGAAATAGTCGAAGAGCAGCCCGGCGTAGCGCGCCGCGTTGCTCGCGAACGCGACGGGGCGCTGGGTTTCGACTTGGTTGGCTCCGCCGGGCGTCACATCATCCTCCGTGAATGCTCATCGAACCGAGGCAGCGATTCCACCACAGGTGCGCGAGAACCAGCAGCACGACCACCCACAGCCATTGGATTCCGAGCGCCCGCAGCGCCTGCGAATGGTCCAGATGGCCGAGGTAGATTTGCAGCGGCGTGTAGGCGATGTGCTCGAACGGAAGCCACGCCATCACTTTGCGAATGCTGTCTGGAAAAAACGACATCGGCAGCAGCAGCCCCGAAAGCAGCTCGATCAGCCACTGCTTGGCGCGCACCAGCGCGAGAATCGACTTCAGCGGGATGGCGCACGTCCCAATCAGGAAGCCAATGGCGCCCATCAGGAAAAAGCTCCCGAGCACCGATGCGAGAAAAATGTAGAAATGCCCGCGCGAAGCCGGTCCCTGCATCGGGAAAATAAAAGAGACGACGAGCGCGGTCGGCAGCGTCAGCAGGATCAGGCGGAACGCTGATTCGCCCATCGACCGCGAGATCCACATCCACTGGATCGACACTGGCTTGATCAGGTCCATCGCGATCCGCCCGTCGATCACCTCGTACGCCATCTCCTGGTCGATCGTGTTGGTGTAGAACGAGCGGATGATCCAGCCGACGCTGACGTAGGTGAGCATCTGCGCCATGTTGTAGCCGGCGATCGACTGTCCGGGATGATAGACCGCGCTCCAGATGAAATAGTAGATCGTGACGTTGAGCGAATACGTGATGATGCCGGTGAAATAGCGCAGCCTAAACGCGAGGATATTCACGAAGCCGACGCGCATGAATTCGGCGTAGGGCGCGAGTGATTCGATCATTGCGGTGATTTGTCCAGCGCGGTCATTGTCGGGCGCTCACCGTTAGGCGCTCACTTCGAGCGAGGCTTCGCCGGCGTAGATGCGCTTCACGATTTCCTCGATGGGCTCGTCTTCGATCAGAAGGTCGCGGACTTCGACGGTGTCGAGGATCTGGCGAATCAGGTCGGCGGTACCGACCCTCCCGCGGTCGAACCGAATGCGATAGGTCAGCTCGTCGACCTGCTCGAGCTCCAGCCCCTCCCGGCAGCAAGCGGCAACTCGGGCAACCTGCGCGCGATCCTTGAGCGCGAATTTGATCTGCTTGGTGCGGAGGAGGCGCTGCTTGAGGTCTTCGAGCGGCCCATCGTAGAGAACGCGGCCGTGGTCGATGATCATGATGCGGCGGCACAGCTCCTCGATATCGTCCAGATCGTGCGTGGTCAGCAGCACCGTCGTCCGAAATTCGCGATTGATCGAGCGGAGGAACTGGCGAATATGGTCCTTGGCGACCACGTCGAGGCCGATCGTCGGCTCATCAAGAAAAAGCAGCGGCGGATTGTGCAGCAGCGCCGCGGCCAAATCGCAGCGCATGCGTTCGCCGAGTGAGAGCTTGCGCACGGGCGTGTGCAGGTAGTCGCGGATGCCAAGGATTTCGTTGAAGTGCTCCATGCGCGCGTCGAAATCGCGCTGCGGCACGTCGTAGATGCGGCGCAGCAGCTTGAACGATTCCACCACGGCGATGTCCCACCAGAGCTGCGTACGCTGTCCGAAGACGGCGCCGATCGTTTTCACGTATTGCGCGCGCTGCCGGTAGGGAACGAAGCCGTTGACGCGAATTTCGCCGCTCGTGGGAACCAGAATGCCGGTCAGCATTTTGATACTGGTGGATTTGCCCGCGCCGTTCGGCCCGATGTAGCCGACCATTTCGCCGCGCTCGATCGAAAAGCTCACGCGATCGACGGCCGCGACGGTGCGGTAATCGCGAAAGAAAAGATTCTGAATCGAGCCCAGCAGCCCTTCGCGGCGCTTGAAGCTGCGAAAATGTTTCGAGAGATCGCGAACGTAAACCGGGGCATCAGAAGTCATGAGCAGAGAGATTCTAACACTAGCTGCGCGGACTTGCCGCCAGGCTAGGCGGCATGACCGCGGGCAATGAGTTCATGCACCCGCGCGACAATCTCGCCGACTCGCACGGGACGATAAAAGACGGTGTCGACAGGGGGCAGCGGAACAGTTTCCGTGCGCGAGGCGATCAGGATCGTGGGCACGCTCTCGACGAGCTTGCGGACGCCCGGATCGCCCGCTAGCTCGGGAATCGCTTCCAGCACCAAGACCGCTGGCAATTGACCGGTCGCAATGGCACGACCCGCATCGGCTGGCGCGTCCATGCCGAGCGCCTCAACGCCGCGTTCGCGAAGTTCGGCGCGAACGCCGGCGCGGAGGCTCCAATCGCGCGCGATGACGAAGACGACTGGCATCTTGTCGCCAGAGTATCGCATCGAGAGATGTGCGGTTCGTGAAATCGCCAATCGGTTTGCATAGGAAGCCCGGAAACGGTCTGTTACAATTTTTCTTATTTCGGGGCAGGCTGCGTTAAAAGCGCGGCATTATGGCGGAAAAAAACAACCGAAAACGGGCAATTCTCGTCATCGCGGGCTTGGTCGTAGTGCTGATCGCCTATCTCGCGCTGCGCAAGAGGCCGCCGGCCGTGCCTGTAGTGGAAGTGATGCGCGCGGACCTGAACGCGAGCATCACGAGCAACGGCAAGGTGGAACCGATTTCGCCGTTCGTGGCGCGCGCCGAATTTCCGACGTTCGTGGACAAGGTCGACGCAACGGAAGGGCAGGCGGTGCACCGCGGCGAAGTGATCCTCACGCTTGATGCCGCGGACGTTCGCGCGCAACTCGCCCAGGCCCGCGCCGATCTGCTGGCCGCGCAGACCGATCTGCAAAACGCGCGCGCCGGCGGTCCGCCGGATCAGGTGGCACAGCTTAAGGGTGATCTCGCGGCCGCGCACATTCAGGTCGCCAGCCTCGCACGCAACGAAAAATCGCTCGAAGATCTCGTCGCAAAACAAGTAGCCACGCAGGACGAACTGGCGCAGGCGCGGACGAGCCTAGCGAAGGCGCGCGCCAACCTCGAGGCGCTCGAGGCGAAGAAGAAGGATTTGGCACAGCGCTCGGCGTCCATCGTGGAAAGCGCGAGCCTGCGCGTGAGCCAGGCGCAGGACCAGGTGCGGGCGCTCGAAGAAAAGGTGCGCTCGGCGACAGTGATCGCGCCTTTTGATGGCACGCTGTATTCGCTGCCAGTCAAGACGGGCGACTACGTGACGATCGGTAATACATTGGCGGAAATGGCCGATCTTCACCACGTGCGCGTGCGGGCGTTTGTCGACGAGCCCGATCTCGGCGGCCTCGAGCCCAATCAAGACGTCGAAATCACGTGGGACGCGAAGCCGGGTCAGACGTGGACCGGGCACACGGAGCAGATACCGAAACAGGTCGTCTCGCGAGGAATGCGCAGCGTGGGCGAGGTGCTTTGCTCGATCGATAACGCCAAGCTCGAGCTGCTGCCCAACGTCAACGTCGAGGTGCGGATTCTCGTGAACGAGCGCCGCGGAGTCGTTGTAGTGCCGCGGGAAGCGGTTGGAGAAGATGGCGGGCAGCATTATGTTTTTGTAGTGGTAGGCAACACAGTTCATCGGCGAAACATCACGGTGGGAATTGCCAACGCGTCGAACTACGAGGTGCTGGCAGGCTTGACGAATGGGGATCGCGTGGCGCTCCCGCGAGATCGAAAGCTGCGCACCGGGATGGAGATTCGCCCGACGGAGGCTGAGTGAGAATACGGCGGCGTTGGCTGATGGCGGTGATTCTGAGCGCGTGCGCGGCGGTTCCGTGGTGCGCGGCGCGCGCGGCGGGAGCACCCGCGGACGCCTCCGCGATCGTTTCCCAGGCGCAGCAGCAGTTTGACGAAGGGAACTACTCGGGCGCGATTTCGACCTTGCAGCCCGCGGCCTCGCAGACTCCGCCGAACGGCGAAGCCTACTACTGGCTTGGCCGGAGCTATTACGAGCTGCGCGATTACGACAACTCGATCGCCAATTTGGAGAAAGCCGTCGCAATCGATCCCAAGAATTCGGTCTATCACCAATGGCTCGGGGAAGCGGACGGTGGAAAGGCCGACGTTGACCGAAGTTTCTCGTTCGCGAGAAAAGTGAAGAAGGAGTTCGAGGCGGCCGTCAGCCTGAACGGATCGAATATCGAGGCGCGGCGCGATCTCGAGGAGTTTTGCCTCGATGCGCCGTGGATCGTCGGAGGCAGCAAGGACGAGGCGCTGGTGCAGGTGAACGCGATTGCGGCAATCGATCCCGTGGCCGGAGGCCTGGCGCGCGCCCTTTATGACCGCGAGGCGTTGAAGAACAACGAGCAGGCGGAGAGCGAGTACAAGCAGGTGCTGGCAGCCAAGCCCAAGAAGCCGGAGCCGTATTTCGAGGTCGCGGATTTCTATATCGCGCAAAACCGCCCGGCGGACATTGAAACCGCCATTCAAGCGGCAGCGGCGGTAAGTCCCAAGGACCCGCGCATATCTTTCTACCGTGGCGTCGAGGCAGTGCTGGCGAACCAGAATCTCTCCGATGCCGACCAAGACCTGAAGTCGTATCTCGCGACCGCGCCGGACCGCAGCGACTGGCCGTCGCACGCCTCGGCGCGCGCGTGGCTCGGCAGGCTCTACGAGCTCGAGGGAAAAACCCCGGATGCGGCGGAGCAGTATCGCGCGGCACTGCAGCTCGATCCGCGCAACAAGGAAGCGCGCGCGCGGCTCGACAAGCTGGGCAAGAGCACGCAATAGCGCGTTTCCAAAGATCGCGGCTCTTTTCGCCGCGGCAGCATGTCGAAGCGAAATTTCTTCATGGCGAGTACGCGGAACACCACGGCTTTGTGGGGCGAGATTTTCCAGCTCGCGATGCAGGCGCTGCGCGCGAATAAGATGCGCTCAGCATTGACGATGCTCGGCGTGGTGATCGGGACTGCTTCGATCGTGCTCGTCGTCACCATCGCGCTTACCGGGCAGCGTTACATCCTCGCGCAGATCGAGGGAGTGGGCGCGAATCTCGTGTACGCGCGTCTCGTCGCAACGGGCGAAGGAGAAACGACGGTCTTCGCCGATCGGATTACGCCTGCCGACCGTGCGGCCGTGCAGCAAGGCCTGCCTGAGCTGGTGACCCAAACAGCCGGATCCAATTGGCTTTCGATGACGATGGACGTGGGCGGGCACGACCGCATGATCAATCTCGTGGGCGTCACGGATGGCTTTCAGCAGATTCGCAACCTGGAAGTCCTGAGCGGGCGATACTTCGATCAAGACGATCTGGCGTCGGGAAGCAAGGTGTGTTTGTTGACGAAGACTCTCGCGAAGCGCATCACTCCCATCGGCGATCCGGTGGGCCGCGATATTCAGGTGGGCGAACTTCATTTCACCGTGATCGGGGTCTTTCGCGAACGTGTGGCCACGCTTGGCGAGTCGGAAATCACCACCGAATCCGTGCTGATTCCGTTTTCGCTGCTCAAGTCCTTCACCGGGAGCGATTACTTCCGGACGCTCTACGCGCGGGCGGATAGTCCCGAAGATGTCCCGGCCGTCACTCGCCAAGTGGAAGAGATCGTACAGGGCCGGCACCGGCCCGGCGCGCACTACCGCGTGGAAAATCTCAGCAGCATTCTTGAGACGGCGCGCAACGTTGCGATGGGGCTCACGGTGGTGCTGGTGCTCGTCGCGCTGATCGCGCTGGCCATCAGCGGCATTGGCATCATGAATATCATGCTGGTCACGGTCACCGAGCGCACCCGCGAAATCGGAATTCGCAAAGCGATCGGCGCCACGCGCGACGCGATCCGCTATCAATTTCTGATGGAGGCGATGGTGATCAGCGGGATGGGCGCGCTTGCCGGAATTCTGATCGCGATCTCGATTCCGCCGCTGCTGAATTTCCTGATCACCTTCATTCCCGACGCCGGCGATGTTAGCGTTCAGGTGTCGTGGGTTTCGGTGGCGCTGGCATTCATCGTATCCTGCTCCACAGGCTTGCTGTTCGGCTATTTGCCGGCAAACCGCGCGGCGGGACTCGAACCGGCGAGATCGCTGCACTATGAATAGCAGTTGCCGAAGCGGCAAGGAAGGTGAACGTGAAGGCAAGTAGGTTTGCGGTGGCAGCGGTGGTTGCGGCGATTTGCTTTCTTGCGCCCGCGCGCGCACAGGACGCGCAGCCTCTGACGATGCATCAGGCCATCACGCTGGCGTTGCAGAATAGCCGCGACTTGAAACTCGCTCGCGTGCAATACAACGTGGCCGCCAGCGAAGCCGGCGTGGACCGTGCGGCCTTCCGCCCGAATCTCTACACGGGCGCGGGCCTCGCATACACCCACGGCTTCCCGTCGCTGCCGGGAGGCGGCGCGCCTTCGGTGTTTCAGCTCGATTATCAGCAGACCGTCTTCGATCCGATGCTCAAGGGGCAGCAGAAAGCGGCCGAAGACCGCGCGAAAAACCAGAAGCTGGAAATGGATCACGTGCGCGACGACGTGATCGTCCGCACGGCGACCGAATATCTCGAGCTAGCGAAAGTGCAGCATTCGCTGGACCTGATGCGCACCGAGCGGGCCAGCGCCGAAAAAATCCTCGAAGCGCTGCGCGAACGGGTGGCCGCGAATCAGGAGCTGCCGATCGAACTCACGCGCAGCCAGCTGACTCTGGCGCGCATCAACGACCAGACGATCAAGCTCGAGGACCGCGAGGAGACGCTCGAGGAAGAGCTTCGCGACCTCACGGGAATACCCGATACGCAGTCGATCCAGGCCGAGCAGCAAGAGCCGTCCTTCGCGGCCGATCAATCGGAATCCGACATGGAAGACCTTGCGCTGCAAAATGACCGGAGCGTGGCCGAGGCGGAAAACGAACGCGAGGCGCGGCAGCACATTTTGCGCGGCGCACATCTCAGCTATTTTCCGACGATCGACATCGTGGGGCAGTACAGCGTATTGAGCAAATTCAATAATTACGATCAGTTTTACAGCAAATTTGAGCGCAACAACGTCAACGTAGGCATGCAGATCACGATTCCGCTGTTTGCCGCGAAAACCTCGGCAAATGTCGCCTTGGCCAAGAGCCAGTTGGACGAAGCCGACTTGCTCCTCAGCAACAAGCAGCAGCAGGTTCGCCTCGACGTGCAGCAGAAAGCCCGCAGCGTGCGCGAGCTCGACGCCGGCCGCGAAGTGGCTCGCCTCGACCTCCAGCTTGCCCAGGAAACCTTGCAGCAGGTGCAGGCGAAATTCGACCAGGGCAATGCGACGCTGCAGGAAATCGAGCAGGCGCGGCTTGACGAAAGCAACAAATGGCTCGCGTTCTTGGACGCCGATTTCGCCCGCGAGCAGGCCCAACTCAACCTGCTCGAGGCCACGGGCCAGTTAGCCAAGGTTTTTCAATAAGATGCATCGAAAAAGGTTGGCTTTCGATGGGCCCGGTAATGCAGTAGAATGCTTTGAGAGGCCGTAGTCGGCGAAACTTCTGAGGGGGTATTGATGCCGTCTGTGATGAAAACGCTGCTGCTGAACCCGCCTAGCTTCGAGAAATTTGACGGGGGGGCAGGTTCCCGATGGCCCGCGACGCGCGAGATCGAGTCGTACTGGTATCCGGTTTGGCTCGCCTACGCGGCAGGCATGCTGCCGGGCAGCCGCCTGCTCGACGGCCCTCCGCACCACATCACGCCCGCCGAAGTGATCAAGACGGCCCGGGACTACGAGTTCGTCGTTCTTTTCACCTCCACGGTAGGTTTCCTCGCCGACTTGCGCATGGCCCGCGCGATGAAAGAGGCCAAGCCCGACCTGAAGATCGCCTTCGTCGGCCCGCACGTGCAGATCAAGCCGGCGGAAAGCCTGCTGGCAAGCTCCGACCTCGATTTCGTCGTACGCGGCGAATTCGATCATGCCGTCGTGGAATACGCGAAAGGCATGCCGCTGTCCGAGATCGGAAATGCGAGCTACGTGAAGGACGGCAAGGTGGTTCACAATCCTTCGCGGTCGCTGATGCAGACCGAAGAGCTCGATGCGCTGCCGTTCGCCACCGAGGTGTACGAAAAGAATCTCACTATCGAGAATTATAACGTTCCGTTCTTGCTGCACCCCTTCGTTTCCTTCTATACGACGCGCGGATGCCCGGCGCTCTGTACGTTCTGCCTGTGGCCGCAGACGCTCTCCGGCCACCAGTGGCGCCAGCGCTCCGTTGAAAACGTGGCGCGCGAATTCAAGCAGGCGCACAAGATGTTCCCGCAGGCGAAGGAATTCTTCTTCGACGACGATACGTTCAACATCCGCAAGGACCGCGTGGTCGCCCTCTGCAAGGAATTCAAGCCAGTGGGCTTCCAGTGGTCGTGCACGGCGCGCGTCCACGGCGACTACGAAACGCTGAAGGCCATGGCCGATGCGGGCTGTCGCCTGCTGATCGTCGGCTTCGAATCGGGCGACGAGCAGATCCTGAAAAACATCAAGAAGGGCCAGACGCTCGAGATGGGCCGCAATTTCGTCAAGAATTGCAAGAAGGTCGGCATCCACGTCCACGGCGACTTCATCATCGGCCTTCCCGGCGAAACGAAAGATACGATCGAGAAGACAATCAACTTCGCGAAGGACCTCGACTGCGAAACGATCCAGGTGTCCATGGCCCACGCCTATCCCGGCACCGAACTCTACGACAAGGGCATGCGCGAAGGCTTCCTCGCCGGAGAGGCAATCACCGACGATGGCGGCCACCAGCTCCCGCACCTCGAATATCCCGGCCTCTCGAAGGAATACATGGTCGAGGCCGTGAACCGCTTCTACGACAGCTATTATTTCCGTCCGCGGGTTGCATGGCGCATCGTTCGCGACGCGCTGTGGGATTCGCACGAACGCAAGCGCCTCTACCACGAAGCGGTCGACTTCATGAAGCTCCGCGCCGATCGCGTGAAGGTATCGCGCACGCGCAAGGGCGTCGATAAAAAGGCTCTGGTCGCCGTGCCTCCGATGAACCCGCCCGCCGTGGGAGTGACAGGCGAGTCGCAAGAGGCATGACGTCGTCGCAGGGCCTGCATCTCAAGACCGCAATCCTCATACTCATCATGATTTCGGTCGCCCCGCTCGGCGACACCTTCCTGGGCAAGGGGATGAAGACGGTCGGCGGCATGTCGAGCTGGGCGCCGGGCGACCTCTTCCATTTTTTCTTTCGCGCCTTCACCACCGGCACCGTCTGGATCGGGATCGGCCTGCTGCTCGCCTACTTCGTCGCATACCTTCTGGTGCTTTCCTGGGCGGACTATAGCTACGTGCAGCCCGCCTCGTCCGCGTCCTACGTGTTGATCGCGCTGCTCGCGCACCTCGTGTTGCGCGAGACGATTTCGCCGCTGCGCTGGGCCGGGGTTGCCGTGATCTGCACCGGAGTTTTCGTCGTGGGCCACACGCATCCGCAAACGCCGGAGCACCATTCGTGGTGACGCAGGCGATTCTCTACGTCCTGATCGTTTTCGTCGGCACGGGTGGCGAGCTGTGCGTCTCGCGCGCGATGAAATCGATCGGCGAAGTGACCGACTTTCGCCCGCACGCAATCGCCCGCGTCGTGGGGCGCGCCCTAGCTCTGCGCCGGATGTGGATGGGGATCACCCTGATGGCGGTCGCGTTTTTCGCGCTACTGGGAATGTTGTCGCTCGCGAAGGTGAGCTTCGTCTTCCCGTCGACGGCCCTGAGCTACGCGGCGGGCGCGCTTGGCGGCCGATTCTTTCTCGGGGAGCGCGTGACGCCGCAGCGCTGGTTCGGCGTCCTCTTGGTCTGCATAGGTGTGGTGCTGGTTTTCCTCGGTAAGGGCTAGCGGAAGAGGGATGGTAGATGACCGGCTGGATGGCGCTTCGCGACGCGCTCCTGGTGCTGGCGGCCGCGCCTTTTGCCTATTACGCCGCCGCGATTGTCGCCGCCGGGAAATTCTTTTGCGGTAAGTCCGCGGCTGCGGCAGAAACGTCCTCCGATTTCACTCCGCCCGTCAGCATCCTCAAGCCGATCCGCGGGCTCGACCGCGAGACCTACGAGAACTTCGCGAGCTTCTGCCGCCAGGATTACCCCGAGTACGAAATTCTCTTCTGCGTTACGGACGAATCCGAGCCCGCGATTCCCGTGATCGAAAAGCTGATTCGCGATTTTCCCGACCGCGCCGTCCGCCTGCTGATCGGCTCCGAGCCCGTCGGCATCAGCGACAAGGTCAACAAGCTCGCACGCATGGCGCGCGAGGCGCGGCACGACGTCCTCATCGTCACCGATAGCGACGTTCGCGTCGATCCGGGATTCCTGCGGGCGATCGCCGCGCCATTTGGCGATCCGACGATCGGCGGCGTCACCTGCCTCTATCGCGGGCTCACCGACGGCTCCTTCGCCGCCGATCTCGAGGCGCTCGGGAATAGCGCCGATTTCGCACCCGGCGTGCTCGTCGCATGGCTCGGCGGCGGGCGCAAGCTCGACTTCATGCTCGGCGCCGTGATGGCGACCACCAAGCGGCGCCTCGCCGAAATCGGCGGTTTCGAATCGCTCGCGGATTACCTGTGCGACGACTACGAGCTTGGCAATCGCATCGCCGCGCGCGGCCATCACATCGAGCTGAGCCCGCTTCCCGTCGCCATCGATTATCCGCATCAGACGCTCGGCGAAGCCTTCCGCCACCAGCTTCGCTGGAATCTCGCGATTCGCTATTCGCGCCCCTGGGGACATCTCGGCTTGATTTTCACCCACGGGCTTGTGTGGGCGCTCGTTGGCATATTCCTGGTCCATTCGTGGCAGGGCGCGCTCGCATTTGCGGCCGCGTATTCCTTGCTACGTGTTGAAGTGGCGCTCGGGGTGGGCGCGCGCGGCATGGGCGACACCCTCGTGCGCCGCAAGCAGTGGATGCTGCCCATCCGCGATGCTTTCGCCTTCGTCGTCTGGCTCGCCAGCTTTTTCCCGCAGCGCATCCACTGGCGCGGCCAGCGGTTCTACGTCCGGAAGAAGCGCCTCGTCCGCGCCGAGTGAACCGCAGTCTGAATCGAAAATCGAACGAGTAGACCCCGTAGGTGTGTCGATTAGAACGTAGCGCCGTCGTGTGTTTCCAACGAGTTACGTCGATTTCTAATCGCCGCAGTGTCGATTAGAAATGGAGGGGTGGAGACCCTGCTTGCCGCGATCCGCGCCGTCGATTGAGTTGTCAAAGAGCCGTTCCGCCCTCGTCGAGAGGGCGTGCGGGCGCGTTTCGCAGTGAGGCGAAATACGTGCCCGACTCACGCTAATTCATTTCGGGTATTCTTGTCTATTGTGGAAAGTACGTAGGCGACCGTGCCGCCCCGCGGTCGCACCAATAGAGCAGCCTTCGATAAGACAATTTGCGGCCTGACTTCGCTGTTCGTGTGTGAGCTCGTTCATGCGGCTATTTTACTAAAGCTGCTTTAGCATGTCAAAGGAAACCTGTAGATTAGGCTTTTGCGGCCTTGGCTGGTTCAGTGGATACTTCTTCCTGCGCTTCCTCATTTTGCTTGCGATGCTGTGGCAGATCGTCTTGAGATATTTTCTTGCTCAGAGCCTTCTCCTGCAATCGAAGTAGTCGCCCCAGACTCTGGTCCCGCCGCAGTCGATTCTGAAGTGTTTGCTGTGACATTTCCGGACTCTCCCTGTTCATCTGATAAAAAGTGTCTTGCTATGCGGCCTTTGCCTTCCCGCGCCGGATCAGTGGCGGCATTCCCCATTGCACTGATTAGTTCGCTTTCTGCCTCATTGGGCTCTCTGACACTTTTAAATAGACCGATTGCCTCTGATCTGTCAATCACAAATCCGTGTGTAGGATATTCCCCAATGAGGCTCTCTAGGGACGAATCGGAAATGTTCTTTCCGTAGTACGCCAATCGCATACTGTAATGCTTTGCGATAGCTTGAGCGCGCGAAGCCTCTCCAACATGCATGGGATCGACCTGCTGGAATATCGGATCGAACAATCCTGCGGATAACTTTACCGCAATTTCAGCCGCTGTCTTGAATGTGACCGTATTGAGACTTCTCTTCTTAATCTCCAAGAACGAATGTTCGAAGGTAGAAAACGCCTTCTCTTTCAATGCGTCCAGCGCGGCCATCACGGTCAGCCCCGACTGGCTTTCCCAAAGCTCGTCTTTCTTGCTCATTTGAATGTCTAATGGCCCTAATTCCCCTGCGTCGGTTACCACTAACTCATTCGCGCCAGTAGTTATCAAGGTCCCGGCGCTCTTGCAATAGCCGGAGACAACACACGTAAACTTCTCGTAGCAACTCTGAAAGCACCGAGCAATACGATAGGCGGCGTCTGGATCACCACCCTCGGTGACCAGAATCAACATGATGTTGGATCGTCTCCTTCGCCGACTGCACTCGGAAATTATCTTGTCATCGCACGGTCGAAAGACAACCAGAATTATAGAAAAAGATGTCCGTATCCGTGTCTTGCGCTATCCGATTGGCAGTCGCCTTCACTGGGTCTTCCTGTGAGGGTTGTGGTTGGGCCGGGGTAGCCATTTTGTTTCACTCCTCTTTATTCCACCTCGCCTTAGCGGCTCTTTTCGCGATCCTTATGCGCTCCTCGGCAGTCATCGTTTCAAGGCGACGCTTGCCTCCAATTTTCCCGCCCCTGCGGCCCATCTCGGCCATCAGATGAGAGATTTGTGCTTTCGAAGGCAACTGGCCTTCAGCGCTATTCGCAACTTCGGTCGAAGTCTCTACCAGGTAACGCGCAAGCTGGTTTACATCAGTCGGCCTCTTGTCCTGCTTAATCCGCTTTGGCATGCACGAAGAATGCCATACTAAAGCGGCATTGGCAAGCGTTGGTTTTCCACAAAGTAGCCCACTATCGCAAATTGCCACCCCAATCCTTCTCAGTGCCCGTTGACGAAATTGCGTTCCGCCAGTAAAGTATCTGTAGGTCGCGCCTGCGGCCTTTTTTGTTGCCCGCCTGCCGGCAGGCCCCGACGGCGGGGAAGCGGTTCAGCCGGGCACTTTGCGCCGGGCAGTCTGGCGGCGCAAGATGGATCGAAATGATGGGATGTCGTCCAATCGGTAGGACACGGGTCTCTGGAACCCGGTATCTAGGTTCGAGTCCTAGCATCCCAGCCAACTCTTTAGAATCAGTGCTCAGGATCCTTCCTAAGAGCAAATCCCAAGAAATCTCCACTCGGTATTAGGTTTCGGAGGATTTGCGCATGGTTCCAAACCAAATAGACCATCTGCAAAATATGTCCGCTGCAAGGATGGCTCTTGGCGTTACTGTCGGGGCGCCTTCGCGGCGCCACGCTTGTTCCAACCGTGGAATAGCGACATGTCGCCCGCATTCCATGCCTCGCGGAGTCCAGGAGTGCTCAGGTCCCAATCGGGGCGGATTTCGCTGGTCAGCGCGCGCAGGTCGTGCCAAAGATCGACGACCGACGGGCGGCCCCAGAACCAGTAGCCGTTATAGATGCTGTAAATCGCGAGGCCCGGCTTGAGCACGAGCGTGTGTGGAATCATCGGATTATGCTCGGGGTCGGTGTACTCCTGGATATCGAGGTCCTTTTGAACTTTTCGCTCAGGGTCGGAGAGGAAGGGCCACGCGGCTCCGACTGACGCACGGAATTCCTGCAGAGTATGGTGATCGTCGGTGGCGATCGTGGCGATCTGAGTGTACGCCACGGCGATCTTCGGGTAGAACGCGGCGAGTTCCAAATGCTGCTGATGCTCCTTAGGGCAATAGTGGCCGCGCGCGAGCGTGAGGATCAGCGGGTCGTCGCCCTGGAGTTCGCTGAGTTTGCGCAGTGTGCCCGTGTGATCGGGCAGTTCGTAATCGGGGAAGACACCTCCGGGCACAATGTCAGGGCGCATAGTCGGGCTCCTTTGATGGGGACGGGATCACCTTAGTGTCTTTCTAAAGTTCCCGTTGGATCAGATCGCCGAGCGACTGTCATGCCGCGGCAGCACTTTCTCGGCTCATGAAGCCCCGAACGAGCTGGGCAATTTCATCCGGCGCGGTATCGAGCGCGAAATGTCCGCCGTCCACGATGTGCACTTCAGCCTTCGGAACGTCGCGGCGATACGCCTCCGGCTCCGAGGGGTCGAACGACGACTCATACTTCCCCCAGATCACCAGCAGGCGCGGCTGCTTCTCGCGCATCCAAGCCTGCCACTTGGGGTAATCCTCCACGTTCGTGCGGTAGTCGTAGAAGAGGTCGCTCTGAATATCAGCCTGGCCCGGCTGATTGAGAAAGTAAAACTCGTCGGTCCAGAGATCCGGGTCATGCCGTTCCACGTTGGGATCATTCCCCGCGTGGCGCGCCCGCGTCGTCGCCAGCGACAGCAGATTTGTGCGCAGCGCGGCTTCGTTGGCAGCGCGATCGGCCCAGAATGCGCGCCGCGTTTTCCAATTCTCGCCCAGGCCCGTGTTGTGGGCCACTGCGTCCTGGACGATCAGAGCCTCAGCCCTGTCCGGATGGGCCAAGATCATGCGAAAACCCACGGGCCCGCCGTAATCCTGCATGTACAACGTGTAGTGCGAGAGCCCGAGCGCTTCGGTGAAGTGGTTCATGATCTCGGCGATGTGATCGAAGGTGTATGCGAATTTTTTCGGGTCGGGCCAATCGCTGTGTCCGAAACCAGGATAATCGGGCGCGACGAGGTGATAGCGATCGGAAAGCCGCGCGAAGAGTGGCTCGAACATTCGCGAGGAAGAAGGAAGTCCGTGGAGCAACAGAAGCGTCGGCGCGCCCTTCAGGCCAGCCTCTCTGTAAGAGATGGAGAGCCCATCGATCTGCGCCGTGCGATAGAGAGTCGGGTGTTCCATTTTGCGTTCCTTTCTTTGCTTGTGTTGCGCGAGGAAGCATTCGCATCGGCGGTTGATATAGGCTATGGATGCGTTAGTAGCGAAGACTCGATCCAACTTAGGATGCGCCAGCCGCGTCACTTCTTCTCCCGTTGAGCGCCGGTAGAAGAAGTTTCAGAAGCGCTTCGTCCGAGAACGGGTTCTGACCTGAGATCAACTCGCGATCTTGAAGGATGTAGCTCTGCCATGGAGCGACCACACTTACGTCGCCGCCCGCCGTACCCAAGGCGAAGTCCGGGTAGAAGAGAACCTTACCACCAATCTCAAGCGGCTCCCGCTGCTGCTCTTCCGCCGTCGAAAAGATGGTCATCTTATATCCAGAATAAATCCATCCTTGAGCCTTTGCCCGCGCTCCAGCGGCATCGCCCGCTGCCAGCGCTCCGACCACCTCCGTCGAATTCGGGAGAGCTGAGAGAAGTGAAATCGGGCCATGGCAGAGCACCGCCGTGGGCTTGGATGTTTCATGAAAGTGTCTCATCACCGTGCCAGCGTCGGGATCATCGAGAAGATCCATCATCGGGCCATGGCCGCCAGGGACGAAAACAGCGTCATATTGGTCCAGGCCCGATGCGATGACATCCGAGATGCGAGTTGGATTTTTGAGCCCAGTGAGGCTGTCGCGGAATTTTAGATAGTCCTGAAGCCTAGCCTCGTTCCCGCCGAAGAAATCGGCGACAGCTGAATGGACATCCATTTGCGGCGTGTTGCCTTTGGGGTTGGCGAAAGTGATTTCGTAGCCTTCCTTCATCAAGGCGCGAACCGGAACCGTCAGTTCGTTGAGATAGTAGCCAGCGCCGGCATAAACCTTGCCATCTTTCAATGGCAAGCCGTGACCGCTCGAAACTAGCACCAAGACTTTTCCTTTTGTTGTCATTTTGTTCTCCTCTCTGAAATCGAATCTGTTTCCCGAGATCTTAGCTTGTGCAGAGCAACCCAAGCCGAGCGCTTCGCCGAAGGGCTTGAGCCGCTCGCCGACGATTATGGCTGCGGGAATCCGAACATCAACCACGACTGATTGGCTACCCAATGCGGTACAGCTCCGTCATCCGATCGAACAGCTCCTGGTCGGATGTCGCGGTTTTCTGCACCCGATCGAAGTCCTGCAGGTAACGCTTGGTGTCCTGGATCGCGGAGGGTGAGTCGGGCGCGCCAGGCTTCTTGTGACCGGCGACAACAATCTCCGGGTTGAGCGCCGCCAACCGGTCTAGCGCCGCGATCCAATTTTTTCGGCTCTCGGGAGTGGTGTCGCCGACGTACATACGGCATTGGTTGTACACAACGTCGCCAGCGACGATCAGGCCGATCGATGGAACGTAGAGAGACGTCGTATCGGCACTATCGGTGTGGCCCTGCTCGATGATGCGCAATTCGTGGCCCTCGAGTGTGAACGTGTCGTGCTCATAGGGCTCAGGGGCGACCAACTTAGTGGGCACTTGGCCAGGAAAGCACCGGCGGGCTAACCGCTCCACGGGGGGAGTGAAAGACATCTGCATGGCGTTCAGCGTCTTGGGCGTTGCTATCGCCCGAGCGCCCGGGAAACGGTCGAGCAGAATGCCCAGACCGTAGAAGTGGTCGAAATGGGCGTGCGTTATATAGATGGTCCCCAAGTTGCGGTTGTGCAGAGCAACCCAATCCGCGAGAGCCTCGGCCTCAGCCACTGTCATCATTGCGTCCACCAGCACCGCGTCGTGCTCGCCGAAGATTAAAGTGGACGTGATCGGGTCAAAACCGAGCGCTTCGCCGAAGGGCCTTGGCCGCTCGCCGACCATGGCCTTTCCCGGGGCGGTAAAAACATTCACATTAAGCGTGGTCTCTTTCAGTCCACTTGTGCCACCCATCTGGTGCTCCTTTCGTTGTCAGAGCGAATGAGTGTTTAGGGCAAAGAGTGGCAGAAGCGCAACGACGCGGCGCAGAGCCGGTATCCGATCAGCTCCAAGGACTAACCGTACTGGAGGGTGGTGCTTTGTCCGACCTCGATAATATAACCGTCAGGGTCGCGGATGTAGCAGCGGATCTCGCCGTACTTGGGAATCGGCGGCGTGAGGAACTCGGCTCCCCGGCTCTTCCACAATTCGTAGCACGCTTGAATATCCGCAACGCGGAAATTCATAAAGCTGTTGATGTGATTCGGGTCGGGGACGCTGAGCGTTACCGTGGGCTTGTCCGGGGTCGGCCCGCCCCCCACATTCAGAATCATCCAGATATTCGCAAGCTGAAGGTACGGAGGCGCGTTGCCGTCACCCATGGTCAGAATGCGAGCGCCGAAGACCTTTTCGTAGTAGCGAGCCGATCGCTCGACATCGGCGACGGTGAGAAAATGCGCGACGGTGATTCCCTCGCATGGGGGCATCTCATAGTTCTTCTGTTCGACTTGTACGGCGCTCATTGATGGCTCCTTTCGATACGGTGCTCATCACAAATACGCTGTCCCGAGTCCCGCTCCCATTCATAAGAAATCGATCGACGCCAGCTGGTGCGATCACCTCAGTAATTTGCCGACGAGCCAGTAATCGACACTGAACTTTCCGGGGCCAGAGCAGATCAGCCAGATAAAGAAGAGCACGTACAGGACTTCCGGAAGGTAGAGGAAATCGTCGAGCCAGCTAAGAAACGAAAGTCCTTTGGGCAGGGTGGAAAGCGCCTCGGTCAGGGTGGCGACAACCATATCGATCAATAAAGCCACGCAGGCCGGGCTCGCAAGAAGTCCCACGGTCACCAAGGACCCGCCAACGAACTCGACACCCGACACGAAATAAGCCGTCAGTTGGGGAAACGGGACTTTGGCCTTCACGAGCGTGTCGTAAACAGGTTTCGTGCCGCCGGCGACAAACAATTTGTTTGCCCCGGAGATGGCGAAGAACAGCCCGATCGAAACGCGTACCAGCAGAATGGCATATTGTTCCAAATCACTGCTACCTTGCAGCGCAAACTGGACCAACTGTTTCCAATCCATCTCCTATCCCTCCATCGGCTTCGACCTCGGGATTATGCGTCCATCCGTTCGACCCATTGAGCGCGGAATGCGGGAGCCGGGAATGGATCCGCAAAGTACTGTGTTTCCCGCGCAACCTTGTCGCCCCTGAACTCCATGATGCTCACGGTGTAGGACGGCTTGCCGTCATATGTCAGGATGAATTCGGTGACCCAAAGATCACCGCTGCCAATGATTCGCCGGATAGAAAACCGCTTGTTGCTCGGCTGACTGGCGCGTTGGTTCTGGATGTTGCTCCGACCGCGGGTTCGCTCGCCCGACTGTGGGTATTCCAGCACCGCGTCGTCGAGATAGATGCGGTGCTCCGTTTCGAAATCGTTGGCATCGGACGCCGCCCAATGCTGATCCAATGCCGCACGGATCTCTTGATCTCGCGCTCCAGAATACTGATCCGTCTTTTGCTGATCGTTCACCTTGAGCCCTCAATTTAACAAGAAGCCAACTGCTTTAGCGCAATCGGAGTATACGACTCGTCGAGTCGCGAGTCCTTTCGCGCTGGGTTATTCTAGTCCACGCGGTCCCATCGCGGACGGTCACTTGCGTGACGTACTCGCCCCTTTGCGCCTCGGCCTCGCGTCCGCTCCGCATTGTCAACACGCCGCGCCTCGCGTGATAATGAATCCATGACCTCGACCACTGCCTTTGCCAAAGGAAACTCCATTCAGACTCCCGAATTCGAAAAAAATCTCGATCGCCTTGCCGAAGTCGCTGTTCGCATAGGACTGGGAATCGCGCCCGGCCAGGAACTGGTGATGACCGCCATGCTCGACGCGGTCCCGCTCGCCCGGCTGATCACGCAGCATGCGTACAAGGCGGGTGCGTCGGTTGTCACGTCGCTGCTCGCCGACGAGCAGTCGGCGCTCGCCCGCTTTCGCTACGGCTCGGAAGCCAGCTTCGACGCCGCTCCCGCGTGGCTCTACGAGGGCATGGCCGCGGCCTACCGCAGCGGCGCCGCGCGCCTCGCGATCGCCGGCAACGATCCTTCGCTGCTATCGAAAGAGGATCCCGAAAAAGTGAGCCGCGTGAATCGCGCCACCTCGAAAGCGTACCGTCCGGCGCTCGAGCTGATCGCGCGCCACGAGATCAATTGGACGATCTGCGCCTGCGCCACTCCCACGTGGGCTGCCGCGGTATTCCCGGATCTGCCACAGGACGAAGCGCTCGCCCGCCTTTGGCAGGCCATTTTCGCAGCGTCGCGCGCCGATCAGGCCGATCCCGTAGCCGCATGGAAAGCCCATGATGCCAACCTGCACGCCCGCGCCGACCGGCTGAATGAAAAGCGCTACGCGGCGCTGCACTTCCGCGGGCCCGGCACCGATCTTCGCGTCGGTCTCTCCGACGGCCATCTCTGGCTCGGCGGCGGCACCACGGCGCGAAACGGCCGCTACTGCATCCCGAATATGCCGACCGAGGAAGTTTTCACCACGCCGCACAAAGATCGCACCGAAGGGCGCGTCACGAGCACCAAGCCGCTGTCGTATCAGGGCACGATGATCGAGGAGATTTCGGTGCGCTTCGAAGGCGGGAAGATCGTCGAGGCTCACGCCGCGCGCGGCAATCAAGTGCTGCAGCGAATGATCGAGACAGACGAAGGCGCGCGCAAGCTGGGCGAAGTAGCGCTCGTCCCGTACTCATCGCCGATCGCCTCGAGCGGCCTGCTCTTCATGAACACGCTGTTCGACGAGAACGCCGCCTGCCACATTGCCCTCGGCCAGGCCTACAGCACGTGCCTGAAAGATGGCGACAGCCAAACGCCCGAGCAGTTGGCGTCGCGCGGCGCAAACACCAGCTTGATTCACGTCGATTGGATGATCGGATCGAAGCACATCGATGTGGACGGCATCAGCGCGGCAGGAAATTCCGAGCCGGTAATGCGCGCAGGAGAGTGGGTCTAGGGTTCGCGCGGCAGCGCGATCCTGTCTTTGAATTTCCGGGTGCCCGATCCTCGGTTTCTGAGGGTGGGGTCTGCGAGTTTACTCGACCGCGATGCGCGAGCCGTGCTGCGTCGTCCCCGAAAGGTGCTCGATGCGCTGATCGATCACGGCGCGAATCGCCTTCAGAAATTCCACGCGCGAGTTCGCCAGATGCTGCTTCACCTCGGGCGAAACCTCGAAGATTTTCGCCACGTGGTCCATCACCTCATGGCACACGCAGCGCTCGGTTCCCGTGCTTTGACTTGCCGTATTCGGATTTGAGGCGGTTTGTTCGGTGCTCATTGCGTCTCCTTCATCTCGACGGTGAGAACCCGATTGTCGAGCCTCGCTCGAGAGGGAAGCAGCGTCGCCATCGACCTCGGCAGCCCGATATGCCTCCGCAGCGTGCCGATCTCGACGACGAGTTCGTCGCCCTTCTTGAATAATCCCACTTCGCCCTTCGCCGCAAACGGCAGCAGCAGGCGAATCTCGTAAATCCCGTCCGATTTCCCGAACGTGTAAGGTTTCTCCGTCCGGGTCACGGCAGCGGGGTCTTCGCCTTCATCATACAGCACGCGGGCCAACTCCCGCAGCCGCTCTTTTCCGAGCACCTCGTGCGCGAAAAGGGGCACGCGCCGCACCGGCACGGGCGCAAAATATTCCTCGATCTCCTCGAGCACTTTTTCCTGCGACGTGTGCCACTCGGCGAAAAACGCGTCCGTCACATCCCGCGGCAGCAGCCGGTTGACGATCACCGCGTCCACCGTCAGCCCGTGCAACGAGAAATAGACGAACGCGCGCTGCGTTTCGCGCAGCACCATTTTTTCCGGGTTCGTCACGAGGCGCACGCTCGTCGTGTACGGATCCTCCATCAGGTCGTCCACGCCTTCGAGCTTCTCGAATAGATTGCGGATGTTGGCGAAGTAGCTGTCGGTCGGCAGCTCGAAGGGCGCCACGCGATTGGCGATCGGCCGCACCGCCTTCAGTAGGGTCCGTTGGAAAGGGAAAATGTGCTTCATGTACCAGTCGAGCGTCGTCGGCATGCTGATGAACCGCATCGATTCCGCGGTAGGCGCCGCGTCGAGCACGATCACGTCGTAGCGCTGCTCGCGACGGTATTCGTTGATGTACATCATCGCGCTGAGCTCTTCCATGCCTGGCAGGATCGCGAGTTCTTCCGCCTCTACGCCGCTGATCCCCGTGGTGCGCAGCACCGACGTAACGTAAGAGGAGATTTCCTGCCAGTGCCGCTTGATCTCTTTCTGGATATTCAGCTCGAAAATCGAGAGCTTGTCGCTGATAGGGAAGGGATCGCTGGTTTTCGTGTGAAAGAGATCGCCGCCGAGGTCAAACGAATCCGCCAGGCTGTGCGCGGGATCGATGCTCATCACCAGCGTGCGATGGCCGATTTCGGCAAGCCGCACGCCCGTCGCGGCGGCCAGGCTCGTCTTGCCCACGCCGCCTTTGCCGCTGAACAATAAAATTCTCATAGCCCATTATAGCGCGCTGAAAAACAGATCGGCGTCGCAGATCGTGGTGCGCCCACATACTCGTCCGCGCACGTTCGCCTGCAAAGAAAGTGGAACTCTCCTGAGAGAACCGGGGAACCAATACTGGACGCGCGGATTGTCGCAGCGTCCGTTGCGAAGGTACAAACGAGGCTGGTCCGCAAGGACCTATCTCGTGGTTGACGACTCCGGGCGGCCAAGGTATCTTTTTACGCAGTAATAGACTAGAAATACAAACTTCGGAACAGGATCCCAGCCATGTTTCCTAGGATTGTTCGTTTCGGCCTTGCTCTCTTCCTGGTTGTTCTCCCAATTTCAGCTTCGCCTCGAACATCACAGGCTCAAACGCCTTCGGCCGCAGAATCGGCCGCGGAGCGTCAGGCCGCTGCGGCAGCCGCTCGCGAGGCTGCGGCCCAGAAGGCTGCTGCCGCGAAGCTCGCAGCTCAACAAGCCGCTGCCGCGCGTCTAGCCGCCGCACAGGCCGCCGCCGCTCAACGAGCCGTTCAGGTAGCCGCGGCACGCCAAGCGGCTCAGCAAGCCGCAGCCGCGCGTCAGGCCGCTGCCGCGCAAGCTCTCGCGCAACGTCAAGCTGCGGCGCAGGCTGCTGCAGCGCAGCGCGCCGCTCAACTCGCCGCTGCCAAGGCCGCAAAGAGTGCCACTGCGAGCAAGTCCGCGACGACCGCGAGCGCGAAGGCCTCCACAAGTTCCGCTTCAATGACACCCGCGTCTGTGACGAGTCTCGTTTCGAGTCTTGCGGGAACCGGAAACGCCAATTCCGCTTCGGCGACCTCCAAGTCAGCAACATCTACGAAGACTGCCTCCGCGAAGACCGCCGCACCTGCAAACTCAACTGCCGCATCGAAGAGCCCCGCCCGCGCGCCTTTGCCCGCCGGAGCTTTGGGCATGGCTCAGGGTAGCAATTCGATTCTCACGGTGTACGGTTGCAGCCGGCAGGGATCGCAGGTGCTGTGCGACACCGATCTCAGCAATCAGGATAAGAGCGGCACCCAACTCGATAGCTCAATGGCGTGGAGCGACACCTACGTTGTCGACGACCGCGGCGATCGCCACGAGCGCACCATCGGATTTTTCCTGAATGCTGACGGCGAGAAGCGCATCAATCTCGACGTTCCCTATGGCCAGAGCATCCGCTACATCCTCGTCTTCAACAACGTTCCAGCCGAGGTCTCGAAAATCTCGCTTCACGGCGCAACCGGCGGGCTCGACGTCGAAAGCGTTCCAGTCACCGACTCGAAGGCCGCCCCAGCCGCCGCTGGCGCAAGCGCTCGGCCACCAATTCCTTCGTCCTGAGCCGCCAGTCGTAACGGCGGAAGCGTGGTGCTTTAGCCTCGCGAAAAAGCCGGCCGCATCCCATACGGGGCAATCCGCGATACACCCTAGAGACGCGCCCAAAAATACGGTATCCGAGTTTCCGAACGGGGCGATGGACTTCGCCGCCGGGAGATGCCCAGCCTTTAGCCAGAATTTTACGTCTCCGATGCGGCCGCAAGAGTATGATATGGCTCCCTAGGGCGCCCTACGCCCCTGCTGACGTCTCCGCCGGAGGTTCGCCATGAAGAAGCCGCTCACCATCATCGGCATCGTGATTGTAGTGTTGCTGCTGATTGTCGTCATCCTGCCGTTCGTGATCAACGTGAACCGCTTCAAGCCCACGCTCGAATCCAAACTCACGGACGCGCTGGGCCGCAAGGTCGAGATCGGCAATATCGGGCTCTCGATCATTTCGGGCAGCGTCAACGTGGACAACCTGGTGATCGCGGATGATCCCGCCTTCAGCCATTCGCCTTTCCTCCAAGCGAAGGAGCTGAAGGCCGGCGTCGCGCTGCTGCCGCTGATCTTCTCGGGGAAGCTTGAGGTGAGTTCATTTACGATCACCGAACCGCAGGTTTCGCTTTTGCATTCTCCTTCCGGCAAGTGGAATTTCTCGAGTCTTGGCGCGGCTGGATCGCAAACGAAAACGAGCGCGCCGAGCACTTCAGCGGCGGCCTTCTCGGTCGAGGAACTCAAGCTCACCAACGGCATGATGGTAGTAGGCACGGTCGGCGCCGGCGGGAAGACGCAAACCTACCAAGACGTGAATCTGGAAGCTTCCGACCTCTCCTACACCTCGCAATTTCCGTTCAAGTTCTCCGCGAAGACGCCGGGCGACGGCTCGATCAAGATCGATGGCAAGGCCGGCCCGATCAACCCAACCGATGCCTCGCTGACACCGCTCAGCGCCACCGTCGACGTCGAGCATCTCGATCTCGCTTCCACCGGATTCGTCGATGCCTCCTCCGGCCTCGCGGGACTGATCGACTTTACGGGCGACCTCACCTCCGATGGCCAGCAGATGACCTCGAAGGGCACGGTAAAGGCGGACAAGATCAAAGCCGTGCCGGCCGGCTCGCCCTCGAAGGTGCCGGTCAACGTTGATTACGCCACGACGTACGACATGAAGAAGGAGACGGGTGTCCTCCAAACCGGCGACGTTCACATCGGCAGCGCGCTCGCGCATCTCACCGGCAGCTACGACACCTCGGGCGCCACCGCCAAGCTCGATATGAAGCTCAATGGAAGCGGCATGCCCGTCGCCGATCTCGAAGGCATCCTGCCGGCGGTCGGCGTGACGCTGCCTTCGGGCGCCGCGCTTACGAGCGGCAGCCTGAATCTCAGCCTCACGATCACGGGGCCGGTGGACAAACTCGTAATCGCGGGCCCAGTCGACCTCTCGAACGGCAAGCTCGCCGGCTTCAACCTGAAGTCGAAACTCGGCGCGCTTTCGTCATTTCCGGGGCTTGGCGGCGCAGGCGGCGGAGGCGGCTCGGACACCGAGATTCAGAAGCTGAGCGCGAATCTCCATGTCGACCCCAGCGGCACGCAGGCCAATGATTTGATCGTGGTCGTCCCATCGATCGGGACCGTCACCGGCACAGCCAACGTCAGCGCGAGCGGCAAGCTTGATTGCAAAATGTCCGCGAAGCTCGCGGGAGGCATCGGCACGGTGACGTCGGCGCTTACGTCGTTCAGCAGCAGCAAGAATTCCGAGGGCATTCCGTTCACCATCACCGGCACAGCGTCGAATCCGATCTTCCTCCCCGACGTGAAGGGCATGGCCGGCAACATGGCCAAGGGCCTCGGCGGAAACGCCACGGGCACCGCGGGCACCGCCGCGAGCGCGGCAAAGTCTCTCGGCGGCCTCTTCGGCAAAAAGAAAAACTAGCACCGAAGCCCTTGCTTTTGATGTTTCGGGTGCCCCATCCTCGTTTTGTGAGGGTGGGGCTTTTCCGCCCAGTTGCCTCTACGCTTTCTTCGCCAGTGCACCCTCGGCGTCGCCGAAAAGATTGCGCATGGCCCGCGCCATGGCGCGAATCATCACGGCAATCACGATGAGCCCCACCACCGCGATTCCCGCAGCCGCATACGCATGCCGCGTCGCAAACCACATCAGGAACACCACCAGCCCATCCTCGCTGAGGCTCAACGCGATATTGGAAAAGGGTTCCGGCGAATGCGACACCGCCGCCCGGGCAGCGGTCTTCCCGCTATGCGCGGCCAGCGCGATCAACGAACCGGCAAGCGTCGCGACCAGCCGCTCCCACTCTGGCAATTGCGCAGTCGCGCCGTAGGTGAGCAGCCCCGCCACCGGCACGCGCACGAAGGTGTGCATCGCGTTCCATAGCAAATCGAAGATCGGAATCTTGTCGCCGATGAATTCGACGAGGAAGAGAACGCCGCAGATCGCGATGACGTACCAGTTGTCGACCAGCCGCAGCGAAGTCGGCAGCGTGAGAACGTGCGCGTGGCTCAACAGCCCGAGCATCGCCACGGTGGCGTACACATTGAGCCCCGCCGAAAAGCAAACGACCACCAGCAGCGCCGTCAGCTCGGTCCCAGACGGCACCGGCGGCAGAATCCAGGCGAGCGGCAGAATCCCGGGGAATGGCATCGCCTCGAAGATACGACGCCCGCCTCTTTTGCGCTACTCGGCGTTGATCGTCAGGCCCGAGATGGTCTGGGAGAACCGCTACAGCATCTGCCGAAGGACGTACTGCAGAATGCCGCCGTGCTGGTAATAGGCGACCTCGAAGGGCGTGTCTACGCGGACAAGCGCCGTAAAATCTGTCGTTTTGCCGGCGCCATTGCGCGCGCGGACTTTGATTTTCTTTCGCGGCTCGAAATTCTGCGCCAGCCCCTCGAAATCGAATACCTCGAGGCCGGTCAGGCCAAGCGACTTGGCGTTTTCGCCCGGCAGAAATTCGAGCGGCAGCACGCCCATGCCCACCAGGTTGCTGCGATGAATGCGCTCGAAGCTCTCGGCGAGCACGGCGCGCACGCCGAGCAGGATCGTTCCCTTAGCGGCCCAGTCCCGCGACGAGCCCGACCCGTATTCTTTCCCCGCGATCACCAGCAGGGGTACGCCCTCTTCGCGATACTTCATCGCCGCGTCGTAAATCGTCATCTGCTGATCGCCCGGTTGATGGACCGTCCAGCCGCCCTCAGTGCCGGGCGCGAGCTGATTGCGCAGGCGAATATTGGCGAATGTTCCGCGCATCATCACTTCATGATTGCCGCGCCGCGCGCCATAGGAATTAAAGTCTTTCGGCTGCACTCCGTGGCCGATTAGATATTTTCCCGCGGGGCTGTCCGCCGGAATCGACCCGGCCGGCGAAATGTGGTCGGTCGTGATCGAATCCCCAAGCACAGCCAGCGCGCGCAGCCCACGCAAATCCGAAATCGCGCCCGGTTTCACCGGCATCTTCTCGAAATACGGCGGATTCTTGATGTACGTCGATTTGTCGTCCCACGCGTAGAGATCGCCTTCGGGAACCGGCAGAGCGCGCCACTGATCGTCGCCCGTGAAGACGTCCGCGTATTCCTTGCGGAACATTTCGGTCGTCACCGAGCTGCGCATCGTCGATTCCACTTCCTGCGGCGTGGGCCAGATGTCGCGCAGATAGACAGCCTTGCCGGATTTGTCTTGCCCGATCGGTTCGTTGACGATATCGAAATCCATGCGCCCCGCAATCGCGTACGCCACCACCAGCGGCGGCGAAGCAAGATAATTCGCGCGGCACAACGGATTGATGCGCCCTTCGAAATTGCGATTGCCGCTCAGAACCGAAACGGCGACGAGATTATTCTCCTTGATCGCCTTGCCGATCGAATCCGAGAGCGGCCCGCTGTTGCCGATGCACGTCGTGCAGCCGTAGCCCACCAGATTGAATCGCAACTGATTTAGGAACGGCCACAGCCCGGCCTTCTCGATGTAGTCGGTCACCACTTTTGACCCAGGCGCGAAACTCGTCTTCACCCACGGCTTCACCGTCAGCCCGCGCTCAACGGCCTTCTTCGCCAGCAGCCCGGCGCCCAGCATCAGCGATGGATTCGACGTGTTCGTGCAGCTCGTGATCGCCGCGATCACCACCGAGCCGTCCGCAAGCTCGAATTTGTCGCCGTTGTTTTGCACGCTCGCGTGCCTGGCAGGCTCCGTGAGTACCTTTTCAAACGCCGATTTCGCCTGCGTGAGCGGCACGCTGTCCTGCGGCCGCTTCGGCCCTGCCATCGTCGGCACCACTTTTGAAAGATCGAGCTCCAGCGTGTCCGAGAAAATCGGGTCGGCGGTCGCATCCGTGCGGAAGAGTCCTTGCTCCTTGGCGTACGCCTCGACGAGCTTCACTTGATCCTCGTGCCGGCTCGTGAAGCGCAGATACGCCAGCGTCTCTGAATCGACCGGGAAGAATCCCATCGTCGCGCCGTATTCAGGGGCCATATTCGCGATCGTCGCGCGATCGGGCAGCGTGAGGCTCGAAAGACCGGTGCCGTAAAACTCGACGAATTTTCCGACCACGCCTTTCTTCCGCAGCATCTGCGTCACGGTGAGGACGAGATCGGTCGCCGTCGCGCCCTCGGGCAATCGCCCGTGCAGCTTGAATCCGACCACGGCGGGAATCAGCATCGAGAGCGGCTGCCCGAGCATCGCAGCCTCCGCTTCGATTCCGCCCACGCCCCAGCCGAAAACGCCGAGGCCGTTGACCATCGTCGTGTGCGAGTCGGTGCCCACCAGCGAGTCCGGGAAAGCGAAGCGCTTGCCATCCTGCTCCACGCTGAAAACGACGCGCGCCAGGTACTCGAGATTCACCTGGTGGCAAATCCCGGTATCCGGTGGGACCACGCGGAAATTCCGCAGGCTCTTCTGGCCCCAGCGCAAAAACGCGTAGCGCTCGATATTGCGCTGCATTTCGAGCTCGGCGTTGAACGCGAAAGAATTGGCGGAGCCGAATTTGTCGACCTGTACGGAATGGTCGATCACCAGCTCGGCGGGCAGCAACGGATTGATTTTCTTTGGATCGCCGCCCAGATTGCCGATCGCATCGCGCATCGCCGCCAGATCGACCACCGCCGGAACGCCCGTGAAATCCTGCAGCAGCACGCGCGCCGGCATGAACGAAACTTCTTTTTCGGTGGCGCCCGCGGCCGAAGTCGGATCCCACGCCGCCAGCGCACGAATATCTTCGGCGTGGACGAAGCGGCCGTCTTCGTGGCGCAGCAAATTCTCGAGCAGCACCTTCAGCGAAAAGGGCAGCCGCGCCACGTTGCCCACCTTCGACGACGCGAGCGATTCCAGCCGGTAAGTTTCGAATGAATCCTTGCCTACACGGAGCGTAGCGCGAGTCGAGAAAGAGTTTTTCGAGAGAGCGGTCATACGAGCGCAAATTCTCCTTTAGCCCAACACTATAATCTTAGCGCAAGCTTGCCCTTTGCGACACCGATGTTCCCGGCGCACATCCGGTACCACAGACCGGAAGTGCCGTTTCAGGTATATTGCAGACAGCGTGAACGCCTTCAATCCAGGAAGAGAACGCCGGCGCCTTCAGGAGGAATACGCCCGCATGGCCGACGGCGAATTGGAAAGACTCGCGGAAGAGGCGGCCCCCCTTACCGAAATCGCGCAAGAGATTCTGAAACGCGAGCTCTCGCGGCGCAAGCTTCATGTCGAATTGCCTGAGGCGGAGCAAGAGGACGAACCGCCGCCTCCGGAATTGGTCACGCTGCGACAGTACCTGCACCTCCAAGAGGCGCTGCTGGCCAAGACCGTCCTCGATTCAGCCGGCATCGAGTGCCGCCTGGGCGACGAAAGCACGATCCGCATGTACTGGCTTTGGTCCAACGCTCTCCGCGGCGTGAAACTCTGGGTCCGCGAAGAAGACGCCGCCGCAGCCGCGAGCCTCCTTGATCAGGAACGCCCTTCGGCGTTTGATGTGGAAGGCTTAGGCGAATACACACAGCCCCGCTGCCCGGAATGCCAATCGATGGACGTCACTTTCAAGGGCTTGATCAGGCGGGCGGCGTACGGCAGCGTGGCCGCCGCTTATTTCACCGGAATTGTGCCCCCGATACGGTTCACGTATGCAAACTGGAAGTGCCGCGCTTGCGGCCATGCGTGGGAGGAGCCGCGCGACGCGGCCGAATCGAAGGACGCTCCACCCGCCTGAAGCCAAGCTCACCTCCTTCTGTTTACGAAATCTATAACGTCGAAACGCGACGCGCGCCGATACGTCCCATACGTGGGACCCGAAGTGTAGCGTTGGAGGCTTCCGATGAACGCTTCCTGGCGATGGGGTGCCACCTTCCTCTTCGTTCTTGCGTTGTCTATCCTCGCAGCAAGCAGCGCGGCCACACCGAAGGGATCCGAGACAACCAACGCGTCAGACACGTCGAGCGGGCCCTCAGATTACATCGAGCCGCAGATCGTTCGCCTCACGCGCGTCGAGGGCGACGTGCGCCTTTCCGCAGGCGACGGTAAGGGCGCGATCGGCAAAAACTGGGTGCAGGCGCAACCGGGTATTGTCATCGAGCAGGGCTACACCGTCGCCACTGGAGCCGGACGCGCCGAGATTGAATTGGAGGATGAGTCCGTCATCTATCTGGCCGACAATTCCACGCTCCTTTTTGAAGATCTCGACGTCTACCGCGCGCCATTCACGAAAGTTCTTTTGGTCAACGGCACCGCCACCGTCGATGTGCAGCCGCTGCCCTCCGGAGTGTTCGAGCTTGAGGTTCCAGACAGCACTCGCCTCACGATTACGCCTCCCGAAGCCGCTTTTCTGCGAGTGGACAGCTACGTCGACGGCATGGCTGTAACGCCGCAGCGAGACACCGCCGCGACCAACGACGAAGGTGGGAGTGTACAGCTCCACGGCGGGCAGACGATCCTCTACCAAGGGACGTCGGCTCCCCTCGCGAACTCTTCCGCGCCGACGCCTCCGGATGAATTCGACCAGCGGGTTCAGAGCCGCGCGGCTTTGCGGCAATCCGATCTCGCCGCGGCCCTGAAAGCATCCGGACTTTCCAAACCCGTCCCGGGACTCGTCGATCTTTACAGGACGGGCAGCTTTTCTTCTTGCGCGCCCTACGGAACGTGCTGGCAGCCGAGCCAGTCGGCCGAGCCGTCGCCGCAAAACTCGCCCCAGACGCCGCAAACTGCTCCGCCGAATCAGCCGCAAAGCTCCCCTTCCGCGCCCGGCCTCGCGAATCCATCGCCTGCGAACCGACCTCCGAAGCCCCCCTTACAAACCTATTCCTATACGATCAGACCGTGCGTTAGCCAGACCGAGACCGTCGATCACGTGTGGGATCCGAAGAAAAAGAAGTGGGTTGAGCAAGATCAATATTATTCGCAGGAAGAGTATTGGGATTGGACACTCTGCCGTGCCGGAACCTGGATCCACCGGGAACACGGCTTCGTTTTGGTCCTGCACAAGAAAAGGCCTCGTCATCACCACCATCCGCCCGTGCGTTGGGTGCGTGTCGCCGGAAAAACCGGGTTCGTTCCCAGGAACCCGGCTGACAAGAAGGGCCAGCCGCCGATCAACCTGAAATACGGTCTCTTCGTTCCTTCCGGGAAAGGGGACCAGCCGGCGAAGTTGGTGCAGGTCGACTCATCACAGAAGCTGCAGCTCTTGGACGATCCTCCCAAGAATTTCAGGGAGATCCTGCCCAGTCTTCCCGCTGCGCCGCGCCCGGTGATTGAGAGCGGGACTCTGGCGGAGAGAGAAGCGCCAACCAAATCGCTGGCGGGCGCGGCTGCACCGAAGGAGAAGAAAACTGCGATCGTCTACGATTACGGGAAGAGTCGTTTCAAGTCATCGGGGTCTGCCTCTTCCCGCTCGACCGGCAAGTCCGCGCTCGTTGCAAAACTTGATTTTCGCGGATCAGGTCCGGTGGGCTGGACTGTGTGGAGTGGAATCAGAGTGTCGAACCCGAGCGGCGCTGCGGTTGAATTGGCGCGAAACGGCGGCGGAGGCCGGAGCGAGGTAGTCGTCCGAGGCGCAGGCAGATCGAGTTCCAGCGGCGGAGGGCACGTCGTCAGCGGCGGTAGCAGCGGAAGCCGAAGTGGAGGCGGAGAGCACAGCAGTGGCGGAAGCGCTCGGGGCAGTGGCTCATCGAGTGGCGGGAGCCACGGCGGAGGCGGAGGCTACAGTGGGGGTGGAGGCTCTCGAGGTGGAGGCTACTCCGGCGGCGGAGGCGGCGGCTCGGGAGGCGGCGGTTCTAGTGGAGGAGGCTCGTCGGGCGGAGGAGCTAGCAGCGGTCCCCGCCCAAAATAGGCGTCGGCGCGAGGTCACGGCCAAAAGCGCGCCAAGACCTTCCCCTTTTGACTTTTTTGTGACGGTTAAGCCTCCCGACGAGAGCATCATTGATGCTCCTGTCGGAGCAGGAAATTCGACGCCAATTCGGCGCTAGTGTTTCGGCGCGACGTAGCCTTCGGGGAGCTTCGAACCGTCGCCGAAGAAGAATTGCTCCATCTGCTCTTCCATGATTTTCTGCGAATTGGGATCGAGCGGATTCAAACGAAACTCATTCAGCAGCATCTTGGAGTGGTTCACCCACATTCCCCAAGCCTCTTTCGAGATGCTTTCGTAGATGCGCTTGCCGATTTCGCCCTTCCACGGCGGGCGGTCGAGCCCGGGCAGTTCCTTCCCGAGCTTCGCGCATTTCACCATGCGCACGGTTTGCGCGCCCTGCTTTTCGTCAGCCATCGAGACAGTGCCTCCGTAGGGATTCGCGTGAACTTCCAAGATACTGCAAGCCGACATGAAATTCCAAGAATTGAAGGGAAGTGGCCTTACTTGATGAGGCGCTTCGGCGCGGTGTTGCGCCAGGCCGCAGCAAGCGCGCGGCGCAAACTCGTTTTGTTGGCTGCGCGAAGGCGAACGATTGTTGCACCCCGAACTCCCCACACGCCTTTCGCGGGTGCGAACGCGTCCGGCTCCGCCTCGATGAAAAACACTTGTTCCTTCGGCGGAAGCTTCACCATGCCGTAGCCTTTTTCGGGATAGCCGAGCGTGGCGAATACTTTGCCGCCCACGCGAAAATCGGGATGGTCCATGTGGGCGTTCTCGACGGCTTCGGGAAAGCTGAGCGCGATGCGGCGAAATTCGGCGAGCGTCACGGGCATCGCCTACACCTTCAAAGCCGCGAGATTCGCGAGGAAGACGTCGCGCAGTGACCGCGCGGGGCGGCCGGTGAGGAGCTGCACGTGGTGCGAGCACACGGAGAAATAGTGTTCGCGGATGGCGCGCTCGTAGGAGAGCATCTCGAGGCTGCCCCATACGCCGGTGCCATCGTTGTTCGCCATTCCCTCGACATATTCGCGCGGCACCCCGGCCGCATCGAAGAAGGCGAGCTTTTCCTCCGGCGTGACGCCGACGTATTCGACCGGCTTGCCGCCAAGCTCGGACGCCAGCTTCGCCACGTCAACGAAGGTGTAAAGCTCGGGCCCAGTGATTTCGTACGCGGCGCCCTCGTGACCCGAAGAAGTAAGTACGGCGGCGGCGGAAGCGACGCAATCTTTTTTCGAGACAAACGCCATGCAGCCGTCGCCCGTGCTCATCACCAGCTTTCCCATTTGCAGCGCCATCGGTGCAATCATCGTGGCGACGACCTCAGCGTATTGAGCGTCGCGAAGAAACGTGAACGCGATGCCCGAGCGGCGCAGGAGTTCCTCGGTGAAATAGTGGTCCGCGCCTGCGAACGACGGAGTTTTCGGGTGAGTCCCCACGGTTGAGGTATAGACGATGTGCTTGATGCCGGCCTTTCCGGCGGCCTCGATTGCGGCGCGGTGCTGTTGTTGGCGGCGCGGGCCGACGGCCAGCGTGCTAATCAGGAGCATCTTCTCTGCGCCCGCCAGCGCCGGCACGAGCGTCTCCGGCTTGTCGAAATCGCCGAAGCGAACTTGTGCGCCGCGTGCTGCAGACTGCGCGAGCGCAGCGGGGTTGCGCGTCACCAGAATCAATTCCGATGCGGGCACCTTCTCTAGCAGAAGTTCGGTGACCTGGCCGCCGTAGCTTCCCGACGCGCCTGTGACGACGATGCTCATGTCCTCTCCAACCAGCGAATTGCGACCGGCGATCTTAGCATTCTTGCCCGGCCGGCACGAGCGGCTTGACATCGAACGGATGCGCGGAGAGTATCGTTAGTTTCGCAAAGCAGCACAGAGCCAGCGGGCGGAAGGAGCAGCGAATTGAAGCACGTGAGATTGGGAAATACCGGGCTGAGGGTATCGCGGCTGTGTCTTGGGACGATGACGTTCGGGTATCAGTGCGACGAGGCAACCTCGTTCGCGATTCTCGATCGCGCGTCCGAAAAGGGAATCACGTTTCTCGATAGCTCCGACGTGTATCCGCTGGGCGGCGGACTGGAACGTGCGGGGCGCACCGAAGAGATTATCGGCAAATGGATTCGCGGGAAGCGGCACGATTGGGTGATTGCCACGAAGTGCTTCGGCGCGACCGGACCGCAGCCGTTTCACGCAGGGAACAACCGGCGGCACATTTTCGATGCGATCGATGCTTCGCTGCGGCGGCTGGGCACGGACTATATCGACCTGTACCAGCTGCATGGCCACGACCCGGAAGTCACGACGGACGAAACGCTGGGCGCGCTCGATGCGATCGTGCGGGCAGGGAAGGTCCGTTACATCGGCTGCTCGAATTATCTGGCGTATCAGCTGGCGCGGGCGATCGGGCGAAGCGACGCGCGAGGTTTCGCGCGATTCGTCTCGGTGCAGCCGCGCTACAACCTGCTCTTCCGCGAATTCGAGCGCGAGCTTTTCCCGCTGTGCCTTGAGGAAGGCATCGGCGTGATTCCATACAATCCAATTGCGGGCGGCCTGCTGACGGGCAAGCACGACCGGACGAAACCGCCGAGCGAGGGAACCAGATTTGCGTTTGGCGGGCGCGTGAGCCAGCTTTATCAGGACCGCTACTGGAAGGACAAACTATTCGACAGCGTCGACGCATTGAAGTGCGTGGCTGGCGAGGCCGGGATGTCGCTGACGGCGATGTCGGTGGCGTGGGTGCTCGCGCAGCCTTGGGTGACGAGCCCGATTATTGGCGCGAGCCGGCCGGATCAGTTGGATGCAACGGTCGCAGCGCTCGATGTGACGCTGGATGCGGCGCTGCTGGCGAAACTGAACGAGATGACTATGCAGTTTCGGTAGGGCCAAAAGAAAAGCGCCGAGGCAAGCCTCGGCTTGAAAGAGCGGCGGCGAGCCGCCGCACTCCACGGGAGGTCAAGCTTGGCGGGAGATAAGGCTGACGGGCGGGTGTTGCCGCCAGGAGTATCGAGCGATGCGTTTGAGCGGGCACTGAATGCGTTTGCGCGCGCGATTGGCGGCGAATGGGTGGTGCGCGGCGAAAAGGAGCTCGCGGAGTATCGCGATCCGCTCGCGTTTGCATCGAGCGCCCCGGGCGAATACGCCGCCTCAGCCGCGCTGAAGCCGGGCTCGGTGGAAGAGATTCAGGCGATCGTGAGAATCGCCAATGAATTCAAGATTCCACTGTGGACTTTTTCGCGGGGAAAGAATCTCGGCTATGGCGGCCCGACGCCGAGAGTTTCGGGGTCGGTGGCGCTCGATCTCGGGCGGATGAAGAAAATCGAGATCAATGAAGAGCTGTGCTACGCGGTGGTTGAGCCGGGCGTCACGTTTTTCGATCTGTACGAATACATCCGCGAGCGAAAGCTGAAGCTATGGATTTCGGTACCCGCGCTCGGATGGGGCAGCGTGCTGGGTAACGCGCTCGACCGCGGCATCGGCTACACGCCGTACGGCGACCACTCGGAAAAGATTTGCGGGATGGAAATCGTCCTCGCGAATGGCGAGCTGATTCGCACGGGGATGGGCGCGCTGAGCGGCGCGAAAACGTGGCAGTCGTTCAAGCCGGGCTATGGGCCGTCGGTCGACGGGCTGTTCATGCAATCGAATTTCGGCGTGGTGACGAAGGGCGGCATTTGGCTGATGCCGCAGCCCGATTTTTTCGTTGCGTGCGACTTGCATTTCGAGCGCGAGTCCGACCTCGAAGCAATTGTGGACATCACGGCGCGGCTGCGGCGCGAGGAGATCATTCAGAATACGGCCGTGCTGAGCAATGCGGTGCGGCTGATTTCGCGGCGCGGGGCGCGAAACTTGTGGTTCACCGGCGACGGAGTCGTGCCCGACGCTGTCGTGCAGAAGGAACTACATGCGAGCGGGCTGGGCGCGTGGAATTTGACCTTCGCGACGTACGGGCCGGAAGAGCTGGCCGATGGGCGAGAGAAAATCGCGCGCGAGGTTTTTTCGGCGATTCCGGGTGCGAAGTTCGCGAGCAAGAAATTCAATGTGAAGGCCACGCCTCCGGACGAACTTGCGGCGTCGATGGGCTCGGAGAGCGCGCAGGCCGGCGTTCCATCGCTGATTCCGCTCGGCGTGCTGAAGTATCGCGGCGAAGACGGCGGGCATCTCGGATTTTCTCCGGTGGTGGCGCCGAGCGGGAAGGAAGCCGTGAAGCTGGCGAATCTTGTCGGAACGCGATGCCACGAGCATGGATTCGATTATTATGGCGGATTTTCATTCGGCGTGCGGCACCTGTATTCGGTGATGATGATTCTGTACGACAAGCAGAATGACGAGCATCGCGTGCAGGCGAACAAGCTGTGCGAAGGGCTGGTGGTCGAGGCGGCGAAACTGGGCTTCGGCGAATATCGCGCGCACGTTGCGTACATGGATCTGATCGGCGAGCAGTACGATTTCAATCATCACGCGCTGCGGCGGTTTGTCGAGACGCTGAAGGATGCGGCCGATCCGAACGGGATTTTGTCGCCGGGGAAGCAGGGGATTTGGCCGCGCGGGATGCGGCCGAAACGCACGCACGCCTGACCGCGCTCGACTCCCGAATCACTTCCCGGGGCTAAAGCCCGATTATCAGCGAAGGTTTTTCGCGAGCCTGAAGGCTCACGCTTCCACCCGAAGAAAGGGCTGGGTCGCACAACCGGCGACCCGCCTCTACCAAACCGTCGCCAATGAGATTCCTCGCCTAGCTGGAAGTTCTGGGCACAGATTCCGAAGGCTCACGCTTCCACCCAGAAGCAAGAAGCCGGCGGGACGCCTTCGGTTCAACCTCAGGACAAGCCGGCGCTACGGGCGCGTTGCGTTCGCGATCAGTGGCTCGCCTTGGCTTGGCTGCGGCGCCAGGCGTAGTAGCCGTCCAATACCTTCAGCTTGTCGAGGTTCGGCGTCGGGATCGCGTGCGACGGATCGTCGAGATTCATCACTTGCTGATCGGCATTCGTGAAGGCGGGCCACGGCGGCAAACCTGAGCCATTCGGGTCGCCGGTCTTGACGAAGTTCACCCAGTACGAAGAGACCTGGTCCGCCACTGCTTTGTCGACCGCGGTGGGCCACATCGTGGATGAGAAGTTTTCGAAGACGTAGGACAGTTCGCTAGCATGAGCTGCGCCCCAATCCTTGAACTGCGGCGTATCGGGGTAGGGCGGCCGGTGGCTGAAATAGTAGACGAAGACTTTCGCTTTGCCTGTTTGCGACTGGAGGCGAGCCCAGCTCCAGGTGCCCCAGCCAAAGAGCGTGTCGCGGGCCATATCGCGAGCGGAGCGAAGCGCCCCGGCATCCGAATCGCCGGGATAGGCCGAGAGAATTTTGTCCGCGTATTCGCCGTAGCCGGAATGGACGGAAGCGAGATAACCGCTCTGGGTAGTGGTCTGGACAAACAGCGCGCCCTCATCCGCGTTCCAGCCGATGAGCACGGGAGTATCGTTGTAGCGGCCCGCCTTGTAGAGATTATATTGATCGCCGGGAAGAACGTAGCCGTCGAAATTGGGCCACGTGCTGCCGAGCCCAGGGCCACCTGCCCTCAGGAGAACCTCGGCGGGCAGTTTGCGTGCATCGGCGATCGACCTTACGTCGAGCTTCGAAAGCAAAGCGGCGCCACTTTGCTCGGCGGTGGCAAGCGAGACCATGTTTTCGCCGCCTTCGCCGCTTCTGCGAGCGGGAGCGAAGTTGCCTCCGCTTTCCGAAATCGCACCCGCGAACAAGCCTTTGGCCAGCGGCGACGCGGCCAGCATGCTGACGGAGATTCCGCCCGCGGATTCACCAAAGATGGTGACGCGATGAGGATCGCCGCCGAAACGCGCGATATTGCGCTGCACCCACTCGAGGCCGGCGATCTGATCGAGCAGGCCGTAGTTGCCGGAATGGCCGCCCTGCTCGGCGGTGAGTTCGGGATGCGCGAAGAAGCCGAAGAGGCCGAGGCGATAAGCAATGCTGACATAGACGACACCCTTTTTCGCAAGATTCATGCCGTCGTACTGCGAGAGGGATGTGCCTCCGATGGTGAATCCGCCGCCGTAGATCCAGACCATCACGGCCAGTTTGTCCTTGGGCGATTTGGCTGGAGTCCAGACGTTGAGGTAGAGGCAATCCTCGCTGACGGGAATAGACTCGAGGCCCAGCGCGGGCATGACGATGGGAGTCTGCATGCAGGCGGGTGCGAATTTATTGGTCTCCCTCACGCCCTTCCATGGCGCAGGCGGCTGAGGCGCCTGCCAGCGCAGATCGCCAACAGGCGGGGCGCCGAACGGAATGCCTTTGTACACCGTGATGCCGTCTTGCACGCTGCCTTGCACGAGACCAGCCTGCGTACGGACGGGCTTGGGCGCTTGCGCGAAGAGTGCGGGTGCAGCAAACACGAGTGTGGCCGCGCATGCGAGCGCGAACGTGGCGAATCCCAGGATTCTATTTTTCATGCCAAATTTTCCTTCCGATCGTTCCATCTTACAGCGACGATCCTCCCTGAGCCGCGGGCATTCTACATCGAATCTCGCGAACGGGAGAGAGCGTCGAAGGCGCTCACGTGCGATTGAGGACGAGCTCGGTCGGGCGCTTGCGCGCAACGCGCTGGCCACTGTGGCCCGGGAAGTTGGCGAGCACGGGGCCGTCCCAGAGGCGGATGATGCGCTCTTTGAATAGCCAGCGGCCGCGGAATTTGACGAGCTTGTCGTCCCAATAGCCGGCGAAACGGATGAGGTAAGGAGGCTCGCCGCGGCATTCCGTGACGAGCGCGAACGAGCGCGCGGTTGCGCGGTGGCTGTCGCCTTTTACGACCAATTGGCTGAGATGGTGCTGTCGGCCGGGGAAGCCGGGAACGGCGCGGAAGTGTTCGCCGAGCTTGCGGATTCCGGCGGCGCCTTCCCAGCGATCGGGCTCTTCGAAGACTTCTTCGATGACGACGGCATCGGGCGTGAAGCAGGCGACGAAGGAATCGACGTCGCCGGTATCGAGCGCCCAGGCATAGCTGGCCATGAGGTCGTTGATTTCGATGCGATCGGCGACCGTGAGGGGCTTGGCTTTTGGTGTGGCTTTCGATTTAGCTTTTGGCATGTGCTCGATTTCTCAGAGAGATTCTTCGCTTCGCTCAGAATGACGGCGAAAATGCGCGTGAGCTTCAATAGCCGACGGTGAAGCGCTCGCGATGGTGCCGCGGGTGCTCGAGTTCGTCAAGCATGGCGACGGCGTAATCCTGCAGCGAGATGTGGCTCTTGCCTTTTTCGTCGTAGAGGACGTGATCCTTGCCGACGCGGTATTTGCCCGTTCTCGCGCCAGGCGAAATCATCACGGAAGGCGCGAGGAAGACCCAATCGAGGCCGCCTTCGTTTTTGAGCAGGTAGTAAAGCTCTCGCGTGCCGCGAATGCCGGGCTTGAAGGGCTCGAACACGGCTGGGAACTCAGGCGAATCGAGAAACTCGATGCCCGCGGGCGTCTTCAAGCTGGCGGCGCCGCCAACCGCGAGGAAGCGCTTCACGCCGGAGCGTTTCGCGGCAGCGATAATCGCGCGATGACCGCGGACGTGGCGATGGTACACCTCAGGGCCGGGAGTGCCGCGCTTGGGATTGAAGGCGCTGATGATCACGTCGTGGCTGGTGAGGATGCGGGCGAGGCGCTCGCGGTGCAGCACGTCGGCTTTCTTGATTTTGAGATTCGGGCGCGGCGCGAGGCGCTGCGGATGGCGGACGATGGCGGTCACCTTGTGGCCGCGACGCAACGCCTCCGCGAGAATCTTGGAGCCGACGTAGCCCGTTCCTCCGATCAGGGCAATTTTCATGCAGAAATCCTCCGAAGGCTTCCGCCACGCGATCTGCCGAACGCACGGTTGACAGAAGCCGAGATCGGAGCGACTTTATCACATCACCGGGCAGGGCAAATCGTCCGAGTCATCGGGGCGGGAGGATCCGTGATACACGCGCGACCATTTGGGCAGAAGGCATCGACGATGGCAGAGCCGAAGCTGGAGTTTGCATTTGAGGTGCGGCTGCACTTTTCGCGCGTGCAGACCATCAACAACATGCCGACGGGCGCAGGGCGCGGCGGGGTGTACTTGGGCACAGGCGAATTTTCCGGGCCGAAGCTAAACGGGAAAGTCGTGCCGGACAGCGGCGGCGACTACGCGTTGTTCCGCCCGGACGATACGGTGTCGTTTGACGCGCGCTATATGCTGCAGGAGGATGATGGAACCCTGATCCTGCTGCAAAACCGCGGCTACCTCTGGGGATATGAGGACAATACAATGCGGAGGCTGCGGGACATGGTGTTTGCCGGAGGGCCGGCTGTGGCGCCGGATGAATATTACTTGCGGTCGTTTCCGACATTTGAGGTGGAAGCAGGCAAACACGACTGGCTGACGCGGCATGTGATTATCGGAATCGGCGAGCGGAAGGCGGATGGAAATCTGCTCCGGTACTACGCGCTGTTGTAGGCTGGCGCCGGCCGTTGCTTTAGCCCGCCGATGGGCCTGGCAAATCCCTGCAATCCATTAAATTCTTATTACACGTGGGGCGAATAAGGGCGAGCGGAGATAGAATCAAGCCTGCGGCCGATAGCATCCGAGGCCGCAACTGAGGGCCAGGGCTGGAATCGAACCCGGACACGATCCGGCCAAGGAGATCACGATGAGCACGACTACCGATGCAGCTGAGTCCATCCTAACGGATGGCTACTTCTGCGAGATTCCTTCCGATCCTTGCGCCATCGTGATGTTTGGCGCCTCGGGCGATCTGGCGAAGCGCAAGCTTCTGCCGGCGCTGTTCGATCTGGCGATTCATTCGTGTCTCGCGCCGCGCTTTCGCGTGGTGGGATTCGCACGCACGGAGATGACCGACGAGAAATTCCAGTCCATCACAAACGATGCCTTGCCTAAGAAAGGCGACGACGCGAAGCGCGCCGATTTCTTAAAGCATCTCGAATATTTCACCGGCGACTACGACGATCCGGAATCTTACCGGCGGCTGGCGCAGCATCTCGACGAGATCGACCAAAAGGCGCACCTTGCTGGAAATCGCCTTTACTATCTCTCGACGCCACCCGACGTGTATCCGCACGTCATCGAGCAATTGGGCAAGGCGGGGCTGGCGAAGCCGAAGTCGAAGGATTCGTGGACGCGAATCATCATCGAGAAACCGTTCGGCCACGACGGGCCTTCGGCGTGCAAGCTCAACGCGAAAGTGCTGCAGGTGTTTGACGAGTCGCAGGTCTACCGGATCGACCATTACCTCGGCAAGGAGACCGTACAGAACTTGCTGGTCTTCCGCTTCGGCAACGGCATTTTCGAGCCGCTGTGGAATCGGAACTACATCGACCACGTGCAGATCACGGCGTCGGAATCGCTGGGCGTCGAGCGGCGGGCGGCGTTTTACGAATCGGCTGGGGCGCTGCGCGACATGATTCAGAGCCACGTGCTGCAGCTCACTTCGATTGTGGCCATGGAGGCTCCGGCGACGTTTGGCGCCACTTCCGTGCGCAACGAGAAAATCAAGATCCTGCAGTCGATCCGGCCATTCACGCCCGAATCGATCGCGAAGTCGGTAATCCGCGGGCAATATGGGCCCGGGACGATCGGCGGCAAGGATGTTCCCGGTTACCGGCAGGAACCGGGCGTGAAGCCCGACTCCGGGACGGAAACGTTTGTGGCGGCGAAACTGCTGGTGGACAACTGGCGATGGAGCGGCGTGCCATTTTTCCTGCGCACCGGGAAGCGCCTTGCGCGGCCGATGACGGAAATCGCGATCCAGTTCAAGAAGGCGCCGCACATCGTGTTTCAAGGGTCGGATGTGCAGCCGAACTCGCTGGTGATGAACATCCAGCCGGACGAGGGAATTTCGTTGTCGTTCGGGGCCAAGTTGCCGGGATCGCAGATGCAGATTCGTCCTGTGAAGATGGATTTCGAGTACAAGCAGGCGTTCACTTCGGGATCGCGCGAGGCATACGCCACGCTGATCAACGACTGCATACGCGGCGATGCGACGCTATTCGACCGGGCCGACAGCGTGGAGGCCGCGTGGGGACTCGTCGACCCAATCCTCGACGCATTTGCAAACACAAAGCCATCGTTCCCAAACTATCCTGCGGGCGGCACCGGGCCCGAAGCTGCGCACGATTTGATGGCGGCGGGAGGCCGGGCGTGGCGGCCGCTGTGACGCGGCACTGGATCTGACGACGTCTTGCCGTTCCAAAATCAATTGTGAGACAGTTCTTGGCTTGCCGGGTGCAAGACACCTGGCGGATCGTGGCTTTGCGTCGCGGAGGCACGGATGATACTGGCCGGTGATATCGGCGGGACCAAGACGAATCTCGGACTTTTCGACGTCGCCAGCGGCACGCTTTCGAAGGTGACGGACAAGCGCTATCCGAGCCGCGAGCACGCGGGCCTGGAAGAGATTGTGAAGGATTTCCTGAGCGTGACCGGCGCGAAGGTGAGCGCTGCGTCGTTCGGTATCGCGGGCCCCGTAGTGGACGATCAAGTCCACGCGGGGAATCTGCCGTGGGTGATCGACGGCGCGACGATGGCGAAGCTCGTCGGCCTCCCGCGGGTTCGTTTGATGAACGACCTGGAAGCGGCGGCGCATGGAATTGCCGTCATGCGGCCGCAAGATTTGGAAATGCTCTACGCGGGCGTTCCTGACCCGCAAGCGCATCGCGCGGTGATCGCGGCTGGAACCGGGCTCGGCGAAGCAATTTTGTTTTGGGACGGCGCGAAGCACGTCCCCATGGCCACCGAGGCAGGCCACGCGGATTTTGCGCCGCACACGGAGCAGCAGGCGGACCTGTGGAGATTCGTGAAATCGCGCGGCGAATTCGCGAGCGCGGAGCTCGTGCTGTCCGGCAGGGGATTCAAGACGGTACACGAGTTCCTCGACCCATTCGTGAAACATCCGGGATTTGACGATCCCAAGATCGATCAAGCGCCTACGATCACCCGGCTGGGACTTTCGGGCGAATGTCCGGTGTGCGTCGCGACGCTCGATCTGTGGGTCGAAGTCTACGGCTCGGAGGCCGGGAATCTTGCGGTGAGGTCCGTCGCGCGGGGCGGAATCTATGTGGCGGGCGGGATCGCGGTGAAGATTCTGCCGAAGATGACGGACGGCCGGTTCGTCGCGGCCGCACAGCACAAGGAAAAGATGCAGGATTTTCTCGCAAAGGTTCCCGTCCATATGGTGCTCGACGAGGAATGCCCGCTCAAAGGCGCGGCCTACGCAGGCTGGAAAGGCCTATAGGCAGACTGGGTACCGGCTGGCATAACTTTCGTAGCGGCAGTACTGGGCCGCGTCCAGGATTTTTCGCCTAATCATTTTCACACATGGGCGGATCCCTACCCACGGTTCTGAAGCATCGACGCCCCGGCGCCAAGCTCTCGTGCGAGGATTCACTGAATCAAAACTAGATAGCTCCCCTGCGAGTCGCGGGCTGTCTGGCACGGAGATTGCCGAAACCGTGTCGAGTCTCGAAAGGGTCTCCGCAGGAAGGGGCAGGTATCGATGAAGCGATTTCTGGGTCTGACGGTTTTCATTTTGGGGTTGTCCATACCCGCGCACGGCCAATCTGCACGGGGTGGGATGGCTGGCGGCGTTGCCGGGGGAGCGATTTCGAACGCAGGCGGCGGAGGCGGCGGTTACGGTGGTGCCAGCGGCGGGTCGGGTGGCCCGGCAAGCTTTCACACGCTGCCGAGTATTCCGCCCGCGAGGCTGCCATCGACTGCCGTGAGCGGCTCGGATGCTACTTTTGTGCCGTCAACTTTTCTTCCTTACAATCAGGCGATCGCTGTGGGGAACGCTATGCTGGACGCCCAGCATGAATCGGTGGCCGAGGCTGCGGCAAAAAACAGCCTGATGCACCGACTACCCGCGAAGGCGACGATCATCGAGAACGCGATCGGAAACCCTGTCATCACCACGCCGTAACATCTGCTCGATTCGACGAACTGGCAACCAGGCCGAGCCGGCTGCCAGTTCGTCCTACTCTTTGGTTTTCAACAAACGTGAAACTGCTCTCACCAAAAGGAACGGCCAACCGGCGGGGGTGGAGGGCGCCGGTTGGCCGATGAGGCTGATTTCAAAGCTGCGGTTCCCTTCGCGCGGGAGCCGCAGCCAGGGTTGCTACTTCAGGTTTGCGCTGCTGAACGAGTAGACAAAGCTCAGATACGCCGTGTTCTGCTCCTTGACGAAGCCTTCCGAGCTCTTCGCAAAGATCGGCTGGGTCGCGTAGTCATACCTGTATTCCGCACGAACCAACAAAGCGCTCGTGAGGTTGTACGAGTACGTCCCCGTAACTTCCTGTGCGAAGCCGGGCGTCCCGGACCCGATCAGCTCCGTGTAGCCGTTTGTATCGTCGTAATACTCGTAGCGAACGGCGAAGTTGGTCTTCGGGGTCCACGTGTACTTCGCATAGGCCGCAACGCCCCACCATTTCACGGCCGGTGAGATACTCGTTGGGGTGTCAGAGTCGTAGTAGTAGTAGTTGCGAGGCCCGAAGCCGTAGTCACCGTTGAGTTGGAAGGCCCACTTTGCGTTTGGTGTGTAGCCGATAACGGTGTCAGACAGTTGCTTCCAGTCCGTCGCCGGGTATTCCGCAGTCGTGTAGTTGTAAGCATCGATAACCGGGCCTGCGAAGTAGTTCTCGGTGACCGACCATTTTGCGTTCGGAGTGTACGCCAAGCTCACGCCGTACGTCAGACCGGAACTGAGTCCCGTGTAGTAGGAGGAGTGGTCGATGACGGTGTTGTTCCAGCCGTTGACCAGATAACCGGTGAGGGCGAACTTGGGGTTGAACGCGTACTTCGCGCTCGCACCGAAATGGAAGTAGGGAATCGCGTAGTAGAAGAGCAAGCTACGCGAGTAGTTCCAGTTGGCGTTGCTCTCGATTACCTCGGCGCCGATCGGAGTGACGAACTTGCCGACCGTGATCGTCAAGCCTTTGCCGATAGGTGCAAGGTAGTCGAAGTACGCTTCCTTGACGTAGAAGTTGTCGGGGTAGTAAGGACTAGCAAACACGGTGTCGGACCCGTTTACGATTTTGGCCGCCTGGCCGTAACCGGCGGACACGTGGTATCCGAGCCTGCTTTCCGCGGAGGTCGCATCAGCCGGTTTGTCCAAAATCAATTCGGCCATATTGAATGCGAACCCGTTGGTCGGCGCCTCGAAAGCACGCAGGCCACTCTGGTTGTTTTCGGGGTGGTTGTAGTCGTAGCCGTAATACACATCGCCGAATCCGCTGATCGTGACCGGTCCGAGCAGGCTCGAGAGACTGATCTTGTCCGCCGGAGCCGGTGACGGCGCGCTTACGGGAGCGCTTGCGGGCTCCACGTACGCGGCTGCCTTCATGCTCGGAGTGTCGCTTTCCTTCAGCGAAGTGATCTCCGCTTGCAACGCCTCGATTTCCTTTTCCAGATCCGCCAACCGCTGCTGCGTCTCTGAAGACGCGGACGAACTCGAAGCCGGCTGTGCTGGGGCCGACAAAGCTGCGGCCGGTTGGGCCGCGGCCGATGAGGGTGTAGCAGGTGGATCATCTGCCGCCCTCGAAGCTGGCGCCCAGGCTACAAAACTTACCGCTAACATGGCCGTGGCGAAGCTCGAAGCACACTTGTACGCACGTTTCATAAGCAAACCTTCCCTCCCTACCGCGCTATCTCGGTTTTCATGGATTCGCGACGGTGCAAAGCAAGTTACAGAGGCTGCGGTGAATGGTCAAACTCATTAAATCTATTGAAGGCATAAGGAAATAAATTGAGGGGCGCTTACAAAATCTTTATGGCCGCGCCGTGGCATTTTTCGCCGATTTTATGGGGTTCCCGGAAGAAGAGAGCGGATCAGTGCCTCGCGACGAGCAGAAGAAACCCGAAAACAATGATCGGGATCAGCGCCAGCATGATGTAGAAGAGGATCCGCCGCACCCAGGGAGTGCGCCGCGTTTTCCAATCGTGAAGCTCGGGGCGCTCCGAAACGCCTACCTGGTCGAGGTGCTCGAGGTCGGAGGCCATTTCCCGGGCGTTGGGATACCGATTCTTTGGGTCGCGCTCGATGGCGCGGTAAATCACCTCTTGCAACTGCGGCGAGATCGACGCGTCGAGTTCGCGCGGCGGAATCGGATTGTTCAGGAGGCGGTCGTTCATGACGGCGAAGGGATTCGGCCCGTCAAACGGCGTTTTGCCGGTAAGCATTTCGTAGAGCATGACGCCCAGGGCGTAGATATCGCTCCGGCCGTCGCCGCGCTTGCCCTTCACCTGCTCGGGCGAAATGTACTCGGGCGTGCCCATCACATGGGAAAGTTTCGCGAACGTGAGGCGCCGCGCTCCTTCCTTGCCCGCGATGCCGAAATCAATGAGTTTGATGTTGTCGTCCTTGTCGACCATGATGTTTTCAGGCTTGAGGTCGCGGTGAACAACGCCGTGGCTGTGAATGTAGTCGAGCGCGTGGGCAATGTTGACGACGAGCAGCTTAGCGCGCTCGACCGGAAGTTTCTTCGCCTCGGACATGATCTGGCGAAGCAGGCGGCCGTCGACCCACTCCATCACCATGTACAGGCGGCTGCGGTCCTCGTCCGCGTAGACCTTCATCACGCCCGGGTAATCGAGGCTCGTCCCGATGTCCTGTTCGCGCTTGAAGCGATCGTATAGGACGGGCTCAGCCTCCAACTCGGGGTGGGGAATCTTGATGGCTACTTGGCGGCCGTCGCGGACGTCAGTTGCACGATAGATGGAGGCCATGCCGCTGCGAGCGACCAGGCTTTCGATTCGGTAGTGATCGAGTTTGTCGCCGGGGTGGACTGGAATCCTCGCGGGCAGGCGTCAGGCGAAAACCGGCGGCGTGTCAGGCTTAAGGGAGACGATAGGGCCGTCCCCGATACATCCCGACACGTTCGACGCCTCGGACGCGAATTATCTGCAGCGAGATATTATCACTACCGTCGCGCTGATTCGCAATATCCACAAGGCGCTGCGCTGCTTTAGATAAGTCGCCACCATTACCGGCGACGGCGGCCATCTCAGAGCCGGGGACGGAACCGTGCAGCCCGTCGGAGCAGAGGACGAGCACATCGCCGACGAGCACCTGATGCTCGGAGACATCAACGTTCACGGTGAGCGCCGATCCAAGAGAGCGGCTCAGGAGATGGCGGGTTTCGGCGCTGCCCGCCTCCGCCGCGGAAATCAGGCCGAGGCGCACGTGCTCGCTCGCCACAGTGTGGTCACGCGTGAGGAGCGTCGCCTGGCCCCGGCGGATCAGATAACAGCGGGAATCACCGACGTGGGCCACAGTGACTCGATCGTGCCGCAGAGCGCAGGCGACAATGGTCGTGGCCATGCGAGAGCCAGCAGGGTTGGCGTCGTGTCCGGCGTCGATCACGCGCGCGTTGGCGGTGCGAACCAAGCCGGTCAGGAGCGCCGGATGGAGTTCCCCGGCACTGGATTTACGGAAGCCTTCGAGAACGCTCTCGACGGCTGTTTTCGAGGCGACCTCGCCGAGGTCGTGGCCGCCGACGCCGTCGGCAAGCACGAAAAAATAGCCATGGCTGCGAGCTCGTTCCAGCGTATCGGGCGCGACGTGGCCGAGATAGTCCTCGTTGCCCTGCCGCACGCGCCCGAGATCCGAGAGTTCTGCGAACTCGACATCGATCATATCGCTTGGTCTTGTGGCGTACCTGGCCGTCACCGTGGCTGCGGCGGCGCCGGAGGACGACACGCTAAGACCTCTATACATTAGACCTCATCCCTCGCTAAAGAATAAAGCGCCTTCCCAAAGGCAAAGGGGCGGGCTTGCGCCCGCCCCTGTTGACGTTTTTTCCGGCTATCAAGTGCGAGCCGTCACCAGCGTCGTCTTTCCTTTTTTCTTGCTTGCCATGGTGAAGTAGATGCCGCCGTAAATGGCCCAGACTGCGGCGATTCCCAAGGCAAAGTAAGGTTCCTTCCACGTGCCGTACCCCATGAAGGGTCCGATCAAGTAGAACGACATGCACACCAGGTTCGCCAGCACTCCGAACCCCGGGATCAGCCAGTGCCTGAGGAAGCTGAAGTTGGGATGCTTGTGGTAGGCGATCATGCAGATGAAGCAGCTCAAACCGTATAGCAAGAACGTGCCGAAGTTTGAGGCGAGCGTAACCGTTGTGAAAGAATTAGGCAACGCGGCCATTTTGTCGTGCGTGAGGTAGCCGAAGCTCGACCAGAAGCCGTGAGGCAGAGCCGTGATCGCGGCATCGGTTGGTGCGCCTCCATCGCCAAAGAACATCAGCAGTCCGATGATGCCGAAGACGATGGTGACGCCAGCCAGGGTCCAGATCGCCTTGTGCGGGCTGAGGTTCTTCTCGTGCAGGATGCCGAAGTGTTCCGGCACTTCTTCGTCTTTGCCCATGGCATAAGTGACGCGCGCCCCGGTGTTGATGCAAGCGAGCGTGGTGCCGATGAGCGCGAGGAAGACTGTGACGGCCTCGATCAACATGAACGCGCGGCCATGGCCCGCCCCGAAGACCGCATCGCCGACCATGACCATCATGTCGGCAAGCGGCGCGCTTGAGCCGGAAGCGCTCTGCATGGTGTAGCCGCTACTTAAGGAATAGTTCATGGCGAAATACTCGAAGAGATAGCAGAAAGCTCCTTGGACAAGGAGCGAGGTAATCACCGCGATCGGCAGGTCTCGCTTCGGGTTCTTCGCCTCGCCGCCCAGCGAGGTACACGATTCGAAACCGACCAGAATCAGGATGGCGACGGTCGCCTGGACGAACATCCAGCCGAATTTGTGGATGCCAATTACGGATTTGGCGCCCGGATGAGTGAGGAAGTTCCCGCTTGCATCGTTCCACGGATAGCTGACATGGTACGGAACGGGAGCGCCGGAAGCGTCCTTCGAGCATACCGGAGCCATGCTGGCGTCACGCACGATGTTGCCCTTCGCGTCCATCTGGAACTCGCAGTTATATGCGTCGCCTGACGTGGCATCCCACTGGAAGGCGACGGTGCCCGGCGCGTGGTTCATCCGGTAGCCGATCGCCATCACGGCGAAAATGAGCAACGCCGTGATCTGGATCACGTTCATCGCCACGTTGACGCCCGTCGAAGCGGTGACGCCGCGGTGCGCGATGTAGCAAACGAGGAAGGTGAAAATGATCGCAACCAACACCATGAACGCGGGACCGGGGTTGGAAGCGTTCATGAAATTCGGCCACAGAGTTCCGACGATGTACCCGACGAAAGCGCCGGTCGCCGCGACCATGACTCCGGGGTAGATCCAGTAGTAGAGGTGAGAGCCCCAGCCGACGATGAACTTCATCAGCCGCGCGTATTTCCAGGCCTTATCGTGGTTCAGAAACGCTTGCTCTGCGAAATAGTACGAACTCCCGGTGCCCGGATAGAGCTTTGACAATTCCGCGTACGAAACGGCTGTCGCCAGACAAAGCAGCAAGGCGAATACGATGCCGCTCCACATCGAGGGCGACGTGTTGCCTTCCGTAGCCTGTGCGTAAAAGGTGAGCCAAAGGAATGCACCGGGTGCGATCAGCGCCATCGCGTTGAACGTCAGCCCGGTCACGCCTAAGGTAGTCTTCATCTCACCCGTTGTTTTTTCGGCCATGTAGGCTCTCCTTTGAAGAGTGGGGACAACAGAGACTTGAGGGCCGGAGGTTATACGTAAGTATCGGATTCGTAAAATGCAACGTTTTGATGGGGGGGATAGACGTTTCAAATGATGAAACGGCGGAGCCGGTTGTCAGATTGGAACTCGCACCGTGGCTCAAGGCGCGGCAGCTCATGGGCCGATGCCCTTGCATCGGCGAGCCTCCCTGCTAGTATGTTCGGATGACTTTTCTTCGGGGATTTCCAACTAGAAATGCCTGAGAAGCGACAATTTAGGGCCATCAAGGGCACGCGCGACATCCTGCCGCCCGATTCGGCGCTGTGGAATTGGTTCGAGCGAACCGCGCGCGAGGTGTTTGAGACGTACGGTTTTGGTGACATCCGCACGCCAGCTTTTGAGGAGACGGAGCTATTCGCAAGGTCGATCGGCGTCGACACAGACGTCGTCGGCAAAGAAATGTACACTTTCGAGGATCGCGGCAACGTTCACGTTGGCTATCCGCAGACGATCGAGGAAGTGATCACTGCGGACGCCATGGTGCGCGAAGCATGGCTTGCCGGGCGAATTCCTCACACACCTGAAAACCAAGCCAGCGTGATCCAATTGCATGAGGCGTGTGAAGGCATTGGACAAGAAGGTGCGCCCGCCTTGCTGCGCTTCGTCTTCCATTTGCATTCCTTGGATCTGGGCGATTCGCTGACGCTGCGGCCAGAGGCGACAGCCGCTGTTGCACGGGCGTACATCGAGCGGGGATTGCACACGCTGCCTGGCAACGTAAAAGTTTATTACGTGGGGCCGATGTTCCGGCGCGAGCGGCCGCAGAAAGGGCGCTACCGGCAGTTCTATCAGGTGGGCGCGGAGGTTCTGGGGCAATCGGACGCGCCGGCGATCGACGCGGAAGTTCTCGAGATGCTCCTGGTGCTATTTCGCCGCGTGGGCCTTGCGAATACGAAGCTCTACGTGAATTCGATCGGCTGCAAGGAGTGCCGGCCGAAGTATGTCGAATTGCTGCGTGAAGAATTGCGCAAGGTGCACGATAAGCTCGGCGCGGACAGCCAGCGCCGCATCGAGACGAACCCGCTGCGCGTCCTCGATTCGAAACTGCCTGACGAGCAGCCGATCATTGAGACGCTGCCGCGCATTTCGGACCACCTGTGCGCGGATTGCCGCGAGCATTTCGCGAAGCTCAAGGACGAATTGAAGCTGCGCGGCCTAGCCTACGAAGAAAACTGGCGCCTGGTCCGCGGCCTCGACTATTACACGCGGACGACATTCGAGGTGACCGCCGCGGGTCTTGGTTCGCAGAACGCCGTGTGCGGCGGCGGACGCTACGACGGCCTGGTTGAGCTGCTCGGCGGCCCGCCGACGAAGGGCATCGGCTTCGCCATCGGCACCGACCGCGCAATCCTCTCGATTCAGGAAGGCGGCAATCTGCCGAAGCTGCCGGGCCTGGCCGTGTACGTCGCGTGGATGGGCGCGAAAACCTACCCGACCGCAGTGAGCATCACTCGCAAGCTGCGCGACTGCGGCGTGGCGGTCGAGCTGCCGCCCGAAGAGATGAAATTCAAGAAGTCGCTTGGGCTCGCCGATAAACTCGGCGCCCGCTACGCGCTGATTATTGGCGAAGATGAAGTCGCGTCGAGCACCTATACGCTCAAGCGGCTCGCCGACGCGGAGCAGAAGAAGCTCAACGAGAACGATTTGCTCGAGTATTTGGAATCAGAGCGGAGAAGCTAGAATCGAGGGACGGACGTGCTCGACAGTCTCGGAAACCTGAAGCGCACACAATATTGCGGCGCGCTGCGCGCATCGGACGCAGACAAAGATGTCGTCCTGATGGGATGGGTGCACCGGCGGCGCGACCTGGGCCAGCTGATCTTTATCGATCTGCGCGACCGCGCGGGCATCGCGCAGATTGTGTTCAACAAGGAGATGCATCCCGAAGCGCATGCCAAGGCCGAAAGCCTGCGATCGGAGTTCGTGGTCGCGGTCGAGGGGCGCGTCCTGCGGCGGCAGAAATCGAATCCCGAAATCTCGACGGGCGAGGTCGAGGTGCTGGCCACGCGCCTGCACGTGCTGAACAACTCGAAGACGCCGCCTTTCGCGATCGAAGACGAAGTGAACGCCAGCGAAGAGACGCGGCTGCGCTATCGCTATCTCGACCTGCGGCGCCCGCGCCTGCACTCCAATATCGAGCTGCGACACCGCATCGTCCTCGAAATCCGCAAATCGCTCGACGAGCAGGGATTTTTTGAGATCGAGACGCCGATGCTCACGCGCTCGACGCCGGAAGGCGCGCGCGACTATCTCGTCCCGAGCCGCGTCCACCATGGGCAGTTCTACGCGTTGCCGCAGTCGCCGCAGATCTTCAAGCAGATCCTGATGATTTCCGGCATGGACCGCTACTACCAGATCGTCCGCTGCTTCCGCGACGAGGATCTGCGCGCCGACCGCCAGCCCGAATTCACTCAGCTCGACTTGGAGATGTCGTTCCCGCGGCAACAGGATATTTTCGAGGCCATCGAGCGCGTGATGGAGCGCGCGTGCGCGGTCGTCGGCGTGGCGGCGAAGGGTCCGTTCCGCCATCTCGATTACAAGGACGCGATGCGCCGCTACGGCTCGGACAAGCCCGACCTGCGCTTCGGCATGGAGCTGCACAACGTGACGCAGCATTTCGAACCGGCGCGGGCCGTGCTGCATATTGAGGGCAACGTGCAGGCCGTCGTCGCGCCGGGCGCGGCGGCGTGGTCGCGCAAGCAGCTCGATGAACTCGCGGAATTCGCGAAAGGCGCGGGCGCGCGCGGCGTCTACACCGTGAAGGTGACAGCGGAAGGCATTTCGTCGCCGCTCGAGAAGAATCTCGGGGCCGAAGGGCTGAAGAAGCTCGCGGCCGAACTCGACGCGAAGGCGGGCGACCTGATTGTTGCCGTGGCGGCAAAGGAACAGGTCGAGCACAGCGACACGTCGCTCGGCGTTGCCGGGCAGCTTCGACTGCACCTCGGCGACAAGCTGAATCTGATCGACCGCAGCAAATGGGAATTTCTGTGGATCACCGGCTTCGCGCTCTTCGAGTGGAGTGACACGGACAAGCGCTGGGTGAGCGCGCAGCATCCGTTCACAGGGATCATCGAAGAGGACATCGAGAAGCTTGAAACCGCTCCGTGGGAGTGCCGGTCGAAGGGCTACGATCTCGTTCTCAATGGCAACGAACTTGGCTCGGGCAGCATTCGAATTCATCGGCAAGATGTGCAGGCGCGCCTCTTCAAGGCGCTCGGCCTGACGGACGAGCAGGCGCGGCATCGCTTCGGCTTCTTCCTCGACGCGCTCACCTACGGCACGCCGCCCCACGGCGGCATCGCGCTCGGTATCGATCGCGTCGTGATGCTGCTCGCGCGGGAGAAATCGCTGCGCGAAGTGATCGCGTTCCCGAAGACCGCCAAGGCGCAAGACCTGATGGCGGAGTCGCCGTCGGACGTCGATACTGCGCAACTTGATGAATTGGGAATCAAAATCAGCGAGAATGTCCGCAAGCAATGAAGGCGCTACGCGATTTTCCGATGTGGCTGTTCAACGACGTTCCTGAACGGGATCCGCAGTATGCGCGTCGATCGATCATCGTGATCCTTCCGATCGCGACGGTTGCAATCGGCTTTTTTGTTTGGTCGCTGGTTGCCCTTTCCATCTGGATCGCTTTGACTCTCGGGCTTGTCGTGATAGGACTAGCGTTCCTTGTGATACTTGTCGCGGTGAACCGGATACTGCCCAAGAAGCTGCCAGCCGATAAGGAAATGTTGTGATGTCGCGCATACGCATACTTGCGGAAAACGTCGCGAATAAGATTGCCGCGGGCGAGGTGGTCGAGCGGCCGGCGTCGGTCGTCAAAGAGCTGCTCGAAAACGCGATTGATGCGGGCGCGCGCTCGATTCGCATCGAGGTGGAATCGGGCGGCAAGCGGCTGATCCGCGTGGTCGACGACGGCAGCGGCATGAACCACGACGACGCGCTGCTGGCCTTCGAGCGTCACGCGACCTCGAAGCTGCGCACGGCGGACGATCTGCTCTCGATCGCGACGCTCGGCTTTCGCGGCGAGGCGTTGCCGTCGATTGCATCGATCGCGCGGCTGGTGCTCGAAACGCGGCTGCCGGAAGACGAGCAGGGAACGCGCGTCGAATTCGCGGGCGGCAAGCTGATCGGCGTGAAACCGGCGGGCGTGCCGCCGGGAACGTCGATCGCGGTCGAAGACATCTTTTACTGCGTGCCTGCGCGGCGCAAATTCCTGAAATCCGAGACCACCGAACTCGGCCACATCGCCTCGCTCGTCACGCACTACGCGCTCGCGCATCCCGAAGTGCAATTCGTCCTGAAGACGCCTTCGCAGTTAATCCTCGATTGCGCGCCGGTCGAAAAGCTTGCGGATCGTGTCTACCAGATCTTCGGCCGCCAGGCGCTCGAGGAGCTGGTCGAGATTCCCGCGAACGAAGCGCCGGTGCGCTCCGCGATCACCGAGCCCGCGATGGGCGAGGACGAGCAGGCGGCGATGCTGCGCGTCAGCGGGTTCGCGTCGCGGCCGGAAGTGCAGCGGACGAATCGCAATGGCATCTACATTTTCGTGAATCGAAGGCTGGTTCGCGACCGTTTGCTGCTGCACGCGATCGCCGAAGCGTATCGAAATATCACACCGCCGGGCGTGTTTCCGGTGGTGCTGCTCTTCCTCGATCTGCCGTATCAGGAAGTCGACGTGAACGTGCACCCGGCGAAGATCGAGGTGCGCTTCCGCCATCCGCAGTTCGTTCACGATTTCACGCGCGACGCGCTGCGCCAGGCCCTTTCGATCGCGCGGCCGATTCCCGGATTTCCCGCGCGCGCCGCCGCTGCGGGTGCGGGCATGCCGGGAGACGCAGGCGGTGCGAATGGACCGGGCAGCATGCGAGGCTACGCGCCGATGCCGGATGCGAATACCTTCCCCGGGCCGCCGCGCGCGGAGATTCCGGGAGCGCAAGGCGCGCCGCTAGGATGGTCGTTTGGATCGGCCGCAGCGGCCGCGGAGGAACTGGAGCTATCGGGCGGGCCCGATCGGCCGGTGGCGCAGCGGCTGGGATTTGAATCCGGCGGTGCGATGAATTTCCCGATGCCGGCTGGAGTCACGGGGGCAGATGCCGCAGCGGCCGCGGCGTCTGCGAGCGAGGGACTACCGGGAACGTTGCCGAGCGCCGAAGATATTGCCGATCTCAAGCCGCTGGGACAGGTCAGTTCGAGTTTCATCGTGGCGGTGAACAGCGAAGGGCTGTGGATCGTCGACCAGCACGTAGCGCACGAGCGCGTCCTTTTCGAGCAGCATTTGCGTGCGCGGCGAGAAGGCGATCTCGGCGGACAGCGGCTGCTGGTGCCGATTGTGGTCGAGCTGAACCCGCGCCAGCTTGCGACGTTCGAGCAGATTGGCGACGAGCTTCGCGCCAACGGATTCGAGGCGGACTTGATGGGCGCACGCAGCGTCGCGATTCAGGCCGCGCCCGCAGGAATCGCCAGCAGCGACGCGGAAAAGCTGCTCTTCGAGATTCTCGACGGCATCGCGCGCGAAAATCAGGCGATCTCGATCGATTCGCTGCAGTCGAAAATTGCGGCGTCCACTTCGTGCCACGCGGCGATCAAAGTGAATACGCCGCTCGACAAAACCAAAATGGAATGGCTGCTCGGCGAACTCGCGAAAACCGAATACCCGATGAGCTGCCCGCACGGCCGGCCGGTGGTGCTGCGTTATTCGGTGCGCGATATCGAGCGAGCATTCAAACGGATCTGACCTTCGACCTTGAGAGAACTCATCATCGCAATTGACGGGCCGGTGGGCTCGGGGAAGAGCACGCTGGCGCGGCGCGTGGCGGAGCTGATGGGCTACGTCTACATCGACACAGGCGCGATGTATCGTTCGATCGCCCTGAAGGCTCTGCGCCGCGGGGTCCCGCTCGAAGCCGCCGATCCACTCACCGCGCTTGCAGGGGACACGCGCATCGACTTGCGCGCCCAGGGCAGTGGTGGCCAGCAAGTTTTCCTCGACGGCGAAGACGTGACCTCCGCGATCCGCACGCCGGAAGTGGCGCAAGCGGCATCCAAAGTGGCGGTGGTGCCGGGCGTGCGCCGCGTGCTGGTGGCCGAGCAGCGGCGAGCCGGCGGGCGCGGGGGCGTGGTGATGGAAGGGCGCGACATCGGGAGCGTCGTTTTCCCGGATGCGGAGCTGAAGATTTTTCTTACGGCGTCGCCCGAGATACGGGCCGAGCGCCGGTGGCGCGAGCATCAGCAGAAAGGCGATGCGATCGACCTCGCGCGCACGCTCGACGAAATCCGCGAGCGCGACCGCCGCGACCGCGAGCGCCAGGATTCGCCTCTGGTGCGCGCGAAAGACGCGGTGGTGGTGGACAGCACCGCAATGGAGTCCGAGGAAGTCGCGCGGCTTGTGGTGATGCTGGCGCGAGAGAACAAGTCCGCAGCCTCTTCGACTCAGTAGCCTGTTTTCGACGCAGTTCCTCAGGAGGAAGCATGAAGTCCTTATTCTTTATTGTCCTGATGCTTGTGGCGTTTCTCTTCGGCCCTTCCGTTTCCGCGCAGGCTCCGGCCGCCGGAAATGATTCTCCTAACGCCGTCACGCGCCAGCTGCGCGAATTTCTCGCGAAAGACTGGAAATATTGGATGCAGCAGTATCCGGAAACCGCGACAGCGTATGGGTATCCGGGCGAAAACGCCCGCTGGTCGGACTATTCGCCAGCCTCGATTGCCGCGCGCAACCGGCACCTCGAGGATGCCCTGAAACAACTGAAAGCAATTCCTCGCGCCCAACTCCCCGCGAGCGAGCAGCTGAATTACGATCTGTATGATGAGCTGCTGCAAACGGCAGTCGGCGGCCTCCGCTTTCACGACGACCCGTTCCCGATTCCGTCCGTCTTTCCGGGTAATCTCTACGTTCCGATCACGCAGGTGGAAGGGCCGCTACAGGACATCCCCAACACGATCGACATGATGCCGGCCACGCGGCCGAGCGAGTACGAAGACATCCTCGCGCGGCTCAATGGCATTCCCACGGTGATCGATCAGACGATCGACCAGATGAAAGAAGGCATGGCGCACGGATGGACGCCGCCGAAGATCACGATGCGAGACGTGCCGAAGCAGGCCGAAAGCCAAATCGTGTCCGATCCGCTGGCGAGCCCACTGCTGAGCGCATTCAAGAATTATCCGGTGTCGTTCACGGCCGAGCAGAAGGCCGATTTCACGCGCCGAGCCGAGGCCGCCTATAAAGACAAAGTCGCGCCGTCATTCCAGAAGCTCGCCGATTTTCTCACCAAGACGTACATCCCCGCCTGCCGCGATACGATCTCGATCAGCGATATCCCGGACGGCGCGGCTTACTACAAGTATCTCGTCCGCTGGCACACAACCACGGACATGACGCCCGAGCAAATTCACCAGATCGGCCTCGATCTGGTGAAGCAGACGCGCGTGCAGATGGACGAGCTGATCAAGCAGACAGGATTCAAAGGCAGCTTCGCGAATTTCATCAAGTTCATGAACACCGACCCGCGCTTCACATTTTCGAGCAAAGACGACATGCTGCTGCATTATCGCGCCACGGCCAAGCGCGCCGATCCGGAACTCGAGCATCTCTTCGGCAAGCTGCCGCGGCTGCCCTATGGTGTGCGCGCCGTGCCCGACGCCGTTGCTCCCTCGCAAACCGCCGCGTACTACGAGCAGGGAGCGCCCGACGCCGCGCGGCCCGGCTATCTCTACGTGAATACGTACGACTTGCCGTCGCGCCCCGTCTGGGACATGGAAGATCTCGTCCTGCACGAGGGCGTGCCCGGGCACCACTTGCAGATTTCACTCGCGCAGGAAATGCAAGGCGTTCCCGAATTCCGCAAGCAGATCGGCTACACAGCCTTCATCGAGGGCTGGGCGCTTTATTCGGAGACGCTCGGGCCTGAAATGGGCTTCTACACCGACCCATACCAGAAATTCGGATTCCTGAGCGCAGTGATGTGGCGCGCCGTGCGGCTGGTGGTTGATACCGGCATTCATTCGATGGGCTGGAGCCGCGATCAGGCGATTCAGTATTTCGAAGAGACGACCGGGCAGCCACAGCAGAATTCAGTGGTCGAGATCGACCGCTACATCGTCTGGCCGGGGCAGGCGCTCGGCTACATGATCGGGCGGCTGGAAATCCAGAAGCTGCGCACGCAGGCCGAGCAGGATCTTGGCGACCGGTTCGACATTCGCGCTTTCCACGATGCGATCGTCGATCAGGGCGCCATGCCAATGGACATGCTCGAATCGCGCACGAAGGCGTGGATCGCGGAGCAGAAAGCGAAGCGTCCATCGCACTAAGTGCTCGCTTGCGCCCAAGGGACAGACGTAGCTAAACTTCGTTTCACAAATGAATCTGCCGTCAACTGTTTTTGCCCTGATCGTCGCCGCTTTGCTTGGCTGGTGGACGCGAGGCAGATTCAGCTCTCGCGTCCGCGATGCCGCCGAAGATCCAGAGGTGATGAAAACGAGAGTGCATCTTGCGGTGCAATTGCATGCGGCATATGGAAGGCGCAGAGCCGAACTGCTCGGGGTGTTGGTCGAGCCGATCCTGGTTGAAACCGAAGAAATGTTTTACGCGGACTCACTGGTTTGGCGACGACAATATGAAGCAAACCCCACTGCTGAGAACAAATCGAAATGCGATTTTCATCTCGATAATTTGCGCAAGCTGCACTCAGGCTGGGAACTCAACCACCCGGGCCTGAAGGAATTGATCGAGCAGATAGGCAACATTCGAGAGGCACTATTCGTCGTGGCGTACGGCACATCAAACGGTGTTCAAAGACTGATAGCCGACGCGAAAGCACACGGACGGGGAAGCACTTGAGACTGGAATTGCTTACTCGGCCGGGGTCTACGCCGGACTGGACATCGAGGCGAGAAACTCCCCGTTCGTCTTGGTCTTCGAGAGGCGGCCCAGCAGAAGCTCCATCGCTTCGACGGTCGATAGCGGGCTCAGCACCTTTCGCAGCACCCAGATGCGATTCAGCTCGTCGGCGGGCAGAAGCAGCTCGTCCTTGCGCGTTCCGGAGCGGTTGATATCGATGGTCGGGAAGACGCGCTTATCGACGAGGCGCCTGTCGAGGTTGATTTCCATGTTGCCGGTGCCCTTGAACTCCTCGAAAATCACGTCGTCCATGCGGCTGCCCGTATCGATCAGCGCGGTGGCCATGATCGTGAGCGAACCACCCTCTTCCACATTTCGCGCGGCGGCGAAAAAGCGGCGCGGGCGCTGCAAAGCGTTGGCGTCGATACCGCCGGAAAGCACTTTGCCCGAAGGCGGTGTGACGGCGTTGTAAGCGCGGCCAAGACGCGTGAGCGAATCGAGCAGGATCACCACGTCGCGCTTGTGTTCCACGAGACGCTTGGCCTTTTCGAGCACCATTTCGGCCACTTGAATGTGGCGCTGCGGCGGCTCATCGAAGGTCGAGCTGATCACTTCGCCCTTCACGGTGCGCTGCATGTCGGTGACTTCTTCCGGCCGCTCGTCGATCAGCAGCACGATCAGCGCGATTTCGGGATGATTCGTCGTGATCGAATTGGCGATGGACTGCAGCATCATGGTCTTGCCGGTGCGCGGCGGCGCGACGATCAATCCGCGCTGCCCTTTGCCGACCGGGCAGAGCATGTCGAGCACGCGTCCCGTGAGATTCTCCTTGGTCGTCTCGAGGCGAATGCGCTCCTGCGGATAGAGCGGCGTCAGGTTGTCGAAGAAAATTTTGTTGCGCGTGACTTCGGGGTCTTCGAAGTTGACGGCTTCGACTTTGATCAGCGCGAAGTAGCGCTCGCCGTCTTTTGGCGGGCGAACCTGGCCGGAGACGGTGTCGCCGGTGCGCAAGTCGAACTTCCGGATCTGCGACGGCGAGACGTAGATGTCGTCCGGCCCGGGCAGATAGTTGTACTCGGGCGCGCGGAGGAATCCGAAGCCGTCCGGCAGGCATTCGAGAACGCCCTCGGAGAAAATGAGGCCGTTCTTTTCCGTCTGGGCGCGAAGAATCTGGAAAATCAGCTCCTGCTTGCGCATGCCGGAGGAGCCGGGAATGTTGAGCTCCTTGGCGATCTTGGCCAGATCGGTGATGTTCTTGTCTTTCAGTTCTGCGAGGCTAACACTCATCAGTTCTTTCCTTCTCAAGCCTGGTTTTCAGGCACGATTGTGATTGTTTGCGATCGATCCGGGGCGGGCGCGTTCGATTGAGGCACTCAATCCCAGATTTCAAATACGGGCTAAGTTACAGAAAGTTTTCAGACTCCGGTCGCGGGCCGAATCTGCCGGCCAAGGACGCCTAGGGCCGAGCGAGACATGGGGTAACCGAAGCGGTTCAATTGGTCAATTCGTTGTCCTGCGCGACATCCGCGCCGAACTTGGGCTCGACTTCGGCTGCCGGCGGGTGCCCGGGAGCCGGGAGAGGCCTTTCGAGCGCGTACTGCAAAACCTCGTCCATGGACTCGACGAAATGAATGGCCATCTCCGCCTGGATTTCGGGCGGGATTTCCGCCAGATCCTTCTCGTTGTCCTTGGGGAGAATCACGGTGCGCAGGCCCAGACGGTGCGCGGCCAGGAGCTTTTCCTTCACGCCGCCGATCGGCAACACTCTGCCGCGCAGCGTGATCTCGCCGGTCATGGCGATGTCGCAGCGCACGGGAATCCGGGTAAGGGCGCTGACGATCGACGTGCAGAGCGTGATGCCCGCCGAGGGGCCGTCCTTCGGGATCGCGCCTTCGGGGACGTGCACGTGAATATCAACATGCCGGTAGAAATCCTTTGGCAATCCGAAGAGATGGCTGCGCGATCGCACGTAGCTCATGCCCGCCTGCGCCGACTCCTGCATCACGTCGCCGAGTTTTCCGGTGAGCGTGAGGCGGCCTTTGCCTTCCATCAGCGTCGCTTCGGTTGAAAGCACTTGCCCGCCGACTTCGGTCCAGGCGAGGCCGGTCGTGTGGCCGATTTCGTTCTTCTTTTCGGCGAAGAAATCGCGGTATTTGAGGACGCCGAGAAAGTCGTTGACGTTCTCGGGAGTCACGCCGGCGGTGAAAGCCTTGCCGTTTTCGACTACTTTGCGCGCCACCTTACGGCAAATATTGGCAATCTCGCGATCCAGATTGCGGACGCCCGCTTCGTGCGTGTAGTGGCGGATGATGTGCGTCACAGCCTCATCCGTGAAGCTCACGTTTTCCTTGGCCAAGCCCGTCGCTTCTCGTTGGCGGGGAACCAGGTAGCGCTGCGCGATCTGATACTTTTCCTGCTCGGTATACCCGGGCAGCCGCAGGACTTCCATGCGGTCCTGCAAGGGCTGCGGAATCGTGTGCAGCACGTTGGCCGTGCAGATGAACATGACTTTCGAGAGGTCGTACTCGACATCGAGATAGTGGTCCGTGAACGCGTGGTTCAGCTCCGGATCGAGCACTTCCATCAGCGCCGCCGACGGATCGCCGCGGAAGTCCATCGACATCTTGTCCACTTCGTCGAGGACGAACACCGGGTTGATCGTGCCGGCCTTGCGCATCATCTGGATGATCTGGCCGGGCAGGGCGCCGATATAGGTGCGGCGATGGCCGCGGATTTCGGCTTCGTCGCGCACGCCACCCAAAGATACGCGGACGAATTTGCGTCCCGTGGCGCGCCCGATCGACATCGCGAGCGAGGTCTTGCCAACTCCCGGAGGCCCGAGGAAGCAGAGAATCGAGCCCTTCGGGTTCTTCACGAGCTGACGGACCGCCAGATATTCGAGGATGCGCTCTTTGATCTTCTCGAGCCCGTAGTGATCCTCGGAGAGAATCTCTTCGGCGCGCTTGATATCCCGAATTTCCTTCGAGCGCTTCTTCCAGGGCACCGCGAGCAGCCAGTCGAGGTAGTTGCGCGAGACGGTGGACTCGGCCGACATCGGCGGCATCATTTCGAGCCGCTTAAGCTCCTGCTGGGCTTTTTCCATCGGCCCTTCGGGCATGCCGGAAGTCTCGATCTTCTTCTTGAGCTGTTCGATTTCGTTGGCCTCGCCGCGCCCGAGCTCTTTCTGGATCGCCTTGAGCTTCTCGTTGAGGTAATACTCTTTCTGGGCGCGCTCCATCTGCCGCTTCACGCGAGTGTTGATCGAGCGGTCCACGTTGAGCTTTTCGATCTCGACGTCGAGAATGTCGGCGATGCGGTTCAGGCGTTCGACGGGATCGAAGACCTCGAGCAGTTCCTGTTTTTCTTCCACTGGAATCTGGAGGTTTGCGGCGATGGCATCGGAAAGCTTGCCGGGGTCCTCGACACGCGCCGCGGCGATCATCGTGTCGTAATTAAGGCTCTGCGAGAGCTTCACGTATTGCTCGAAGAGGTTGGTGACGCGCTCGGAGGCCTGCTGCGTCTGCGGGCCGGGCTCGGATTTCACGGGCACAAGGCGGACGGTGGCGCGGAAGAATCCTTCATCGCTCGTCACTTGCACGAGCTTCGCGCGCTCGCTGCCCTCGACCAGCACTTTGATATTGCCATCGGGCAGCTTCACGCTCTGCACGATATTGGCGAGCGTTCCGACTTGGTAGATTTCCTCGGGCTTGGGGTCATCCACCGAGGCGTCGTGCTGTGTGACCAAGAAAATCTTCTTGTCGCCCGCCAGCGCTTCTTCGAGCGCGCGGACCGAGGCTTCGCGTCCCACGATGAACGGGTGCATCATCTCCGGGAAAATCACCATATCCCGCACCGGCATCATCGGGACGCGCTTCACGTCGAGTTTTTCCTTGCTGAACATTGGTTCCTGTGTCAGACCTTAATCTCCCTGGCTACACCGGCCCGGATAACATTACCTAGCCTAAAATTTCGCTCGGAATGGCGAACTCTTGAGCGTCGTGCGCGAGCCCTGAAGAACCGGAGCGATCATCCTGCCTTTTCGAGCAGGCTCCAGTTGATTTCGCGGCCCTTGACCATATCCGCCGTAACCACAAAATCGCGAAGTTTACGCTGCGCCGGCAGGTGATACATCATTTCGAGCATCAGGTCTTCGAGAATCATCCGCAGCCCGCGCGCTCCGACTTTGCGCTGCAGGGCCAGATCGGCCACCGTATCGAGGGCGTCGTCCGTGAAACGAAGCCGCACGTTCTCGAACTCGAATAGTCTCTGATATTGACGCACCAGCGCGTTCTTTGGTTCCGTCAAGATGCGCACCAGCGCGCTCTTATCGAGATCGCTCAGCACTCCCATCACCGGCAACCGGCCTACGAACTCCGGAATCAGCCCATAGCGGATCAAATCCGTGGGCTGCGCCTGCTCGAGCACCTCGATATTGCGGCGCGTCGCCGTGCTCGGCTGAGCATCCGCGTGAAACCCGAGCGACTTCTGCCCCACGCGGCGCTCGATCGTCTTCTCCAGCCCCACGAAAGCCCCACCGCAAATGAACAGGATGTTGGTCGTATCGACCGGCGTGAACTCCTGATGCGGGTGCTTCCGCCCGCCCTGAGGCGGAACATTGGCGACCGTGCCTTCGAGAATCTTCAACAGCGCCTGCTGCACGCCCTCGCCCGAAACGTCGCGGGTAATCGAGGGGTTCTCGTCCTTCTTCGAAATCTTGTCGATCTCGTCTATATATATGATGCCTTGCTGAGCCTTTTGGACGTCGCCATCCGCGGCCTGCAAGAGCTTCAAGATAATGTTTTCGACATCCTCGCCGACGTAGCCGGCTTCGGTGAGCGTGGTGGCGTCGACGATGGCGAACGGCACGTCCAGCATCCGCGAAAGCGTCTGCGCCAGCAGCGTCTTGCCCGTGCCCGTCGGCCCGATCAGCAGAATATTCGACTTCGTCAACTCCACATCGCCCGGCTGCCGGTTCAGGAAAATCCGCTTGTAATGGTTGTACACCGCCACGGCCAGCTTCTTTTTCGTTTTGTCCTGGCCGATCACGTAGCCGTCGAGAAACGCCTTGATCTCGGGCGGGCGCGGCAGGCGGCGATTCGCGGGACTCGTCTGTTCGCGCTTCTCGTCTTCGAGAATCTGCTGGCAGACGCCCACGCACTCGTTGCAAATGTACGAGCGCGGATACTCCGACGGAGAGCTGATGAGCTTCTCCACCTGCTCCTGCGTTTTATGGCAGAAGGAACAACGCAACGGTTCTTCTGGGGTGAACCGCTTCACTGGTGGCGCCCCCTAATTTCCGAACCCCGTCCCACGACGCATCGTGAATCCATTGTAAGACGGAAGCCGCTCGCCGTGCTGAAATTCATCGCCCTCGAGATGCTTAAGATACTAACCTTTTGGAACTCGCCTAGCGATGCTTGGTGATGATTTCATCCACGATGCCGTACGCCTTCGCCTGTTCCGGCGTCATGATGAAATCGCGCTCCACATCTTTCTCGATTTTTTCTTCCGGCTGCCCGGTGTGGAACGCCAGCAACTTATTCAGCGCCGCGCGCGTGCGAATGATTTCCTTCGCGTGAATATCGATATCGGTCGCCTGGCCCGACAATCCCGACATCCAGGGTTGGTGGATCAGCACGCGCGAATTCGGCAGCGCGTAGCGTTTTTTCGGCGTGCCGGCCGCAAGCAGCACCGCCGCGATCGACGCCGACTGGCCGATGCAATACGTCACCACGTCCGGACGAACGAACTGCATCGTGTCGTAAATCGCCATCCCCGCTGAAATCGAGCCGCCCGGCGAATTGATGTACACCGAAATATCTTTTTCCGGGTCTTCGGATTCGAGGAAGAGCAGCTGCGCGGTCACGAGGTTCGCCACGTGATCGTCGATCGGCGTTCCGATGAAGATGATGTGGTCCTTCAGCAACCGCGAATAGATATCGTAAGCGCGTTCTCCCCGGTTGGTCTGCTCGACCACCATGGGAACGAGCGTTGTAGCACGCGGACTCGCGTCGTCTGTTTGTCTCATCTGGAGTAGTTTAGCGCGCTGAGGAAACCCAAATCGAGGTCACGTTTCACTTTTGGCCGTCTTTTCGATTCGGGCCGTGCGGTAGAGCCAGTCGATCGTTTTCTCGCTTCGCAACTTCGATTTGATCCTATCGAGCGCTCCTTGCTTTGTCAAGCGAGCGCGCAAAGCGGTTGCCGACTCGCCACTCTGTTCCGACAGCTTCGCTATCTCTTTCTCGACGTCTTCGTCGGTTGCATCTATGTTTTCCGCGGTCGCGACGCGGTCGAGCAGAAGCTCGGCCTTCACATCGTTCACCGCATTGTCCCGCTGGCGCCGCCGGAGCGACACCCAATCCACATTCACCGCGCGCGGATCGACGCCCTGCGCCGCAAGCGATCGCGCCATGCGCTCGAGCCGCGTGTCCATCTGGCCTTCGATCAACGCCTCGGGAACCGGGAAATCGTGCTGCTTCACGAGCTCGGCGAGAATCTTCTCGCGGGCTTGCGAATTTTGCTGCTGTTCCTTCGCCGCATCGAGATTCTCGCGGATCTTCTTGCGAAGCTCCTCAAGAGTCGCGATGCCGCCCGCTTCGGGGCCCTGCGCGCCGGCCGCGTCCTTCACAAACTCGTCGTTCAGCTCGGGCAGCTTCTTTTCCTTGATGCCCTGGACCTCGACCGAATAGTTGTATGTCTTTCCGGCCAGCTTCTCGTCGGGATAATCATCGGGATAGCGGGCTTCGAACTGGCGCGTCTCGCCGGCGTTCGCTCCACGCAGGTTTTCCGTGAAGCTGGCGAGCGTTTCCTCCGCGCCGATGTTCACGAGAATGTTGTCCGCCTGCACCGGGTCGCCGCCCTCGGCCGGCACGCCGCTCAATTTAATAAGGACGTGATCTCCATCCTGCGCCGGGCGCTCCTCCACCGGAACGAATGTCGCGGCGCGCTCGCGCATCTCTTCGAGCGTCTTATCCACCTGCGCGTCGCCGACCTCGATCTCGTCCACTTGAACCGTGAGATTCTTGTAATCGCCCAGCTCGAATTCGGGCAGCACTTCGAAGATCGCGCGGAAGCGCAGCGGCTCGCCTTCCTTGAATTCGACCTTATCGACTTCCGGGCGCGTGACCGGCACGAGCTTCTTCTCGTCGAGCGCCTTTTCGAGGTATTCGGGCACGAGCGATTGCACCACTTCGCCTTGAATATCGTCGGCGAAGCGCCGCCGCACCAGCGTCACCGGCGCCTTCCCGGGACGAAACCCCGGAATGCGTGCGACCCGCGCGATATCGCGCGCCACTTTCTCGGTTGCCTTTTGGACGTTCTCGGCCGGAATTTCTAGCTCGATTTCGCGCTTGCAGGTTGCTTCAGTCATGAACGAGTTTTCTTTCTATGGCAGAACCTCGGCTCCAGTCCTCTCGTTGATCGGATTCCGGAAGGAGGAGTGCAAGGAAGAACGGCGCACCCACGCCGCTGAAATTTCAGTATAGGGAATCGGCTCGCGCGCGTCAACTCGCGCTCTCTGTCGACGAGTGGCGAGATCAACCAGTCCAGAAGCGGCGACGAGATGTCGCGGCGCCTCCGTGCACTCCGTGCCTTCTCGGTGCCCTCTGTGTTTAGCTCGGTGTCGAAATTCGCAGCCCGCGAGAACCACTCTGCTCGCGGGCCGAGCCTACTTGAGAAGATAAAAGGGATTCGGAAGCTTGAAGACGCGCTCGGAGCAGCACCCGGCGAGATCGCTCGCCTGATCGCCGATATTCAGCACGATCCGGTAGCCCTCGTCAACGATTTGCTGCCGGTCTTTCGGCTTGAAGACGCCGGCGGGCTGCTTGTTTCCGTCCGGCTGCATGATCAGCTCGGTCCAGCCCGAGTATCCCGCCTCGTTCAGGTTCTTGATTGTCATGGTGCGCTCGGACTCCCGCCTTCCGGTGACGAAGAAAACCTTCACACCCTCGGCTTTCGCGAAATTGTAGAGCTGGAGTACGGGAGCGATCGCGGGATCATGATCCTCGGTATAGAGCTTCCGCTCCACTGCATACGAGCAGAACCCGCAGCCAGCCATCGCTTCCCAATTCGAAAGCGAAGTTTCGTCAATATCGAACACAGCCGCGAGCTTGTCAGTTTTCGGCTCCGATTTCATGGCCGCGGCCAGATATTCCCGCGCCGAATCTGCCACCACCTGGATTTCTCGGTCGTATTCGCCGTAATCGTGGTAGCGCATCAGCCGCTCGACCACGAGCGTGTGATTCTCCGGCTCCTGCGGAAAGCTCTGCGCGAAGAGCGGGTACGCGCCCCCGCACAACGCCGCAAGAACGAGCATCTGGACAAGTCTTTTCATCGGTCGGGCCTCACTTTTACCGAATTTGGTTGGAAGGAGTGGTCCCGGAACTCTGGATTCGCGAAAGGCCAGCGAAGCGGACGGACAGCCTCCCGCGTGGGTCTACCGAGGATCTACACGCGAAAGTTCTGTCCAGTTGCGGCGCGCTTCCAATAGCCTCTCTGCTGAATCGGCCAGTTGATTTTGATCGCGCCATCCCGTGCGCACACATTCACGCAGCATCCGCAGTACCAGCACTCTTCCGGATGCAGGATGATCGGAGCGTCGCCACGCTCAGCCGCTGGAATAAACACATCGATCGGGCACACTTCCACGCAATCATTGCAGCCGTTGCAGATGGAAGGGTCGATGATGACCGGTCGATTGGGAGTCGGTATGTTGGGAAGTGCGTATACCTTGTCTGGCATGGATCCGGCCTCCTAACGTTGCCACACGCCAGCATAATCCCGGTTGTGGGCTTCGTAGTTGTTCTTCAGGTCGCCCGCGTAGTCGAGCGACCGTTCCCCGGGCACCGCTTCGTTGTTTTCGAGTCTGATTGTTGTCAGTTTGTTCCAATCCGGCGGATCCATCTGCGGATAGTCGATCCGTTGAAAGCCTAGCCACTTGGTGCTCGCCTTGCGCGCCAGCGACGAATGCAAAATCGCCTGCGCATAGTTCAGAATGCTTAGATCTTCCATGCCACGCAGGAGCTTGTGGGGGTCCGACGCATAGAGACTCGGCACCCATCGGTGCTCGATTTCGTTGAGCGACTCGAGCCCCATCTTTAGCAGATGTTCCGTCTTATACTCCGCGCAGAACCATTGCATCACTCTGGTTATCGCGGCATTCAATTCTTTCCAGTCGATGCCGTCCGTCCTTTTGGTGGGGGCATAGACTCGCGCCTTTTCTTTCGCCACCTGCTCGGGAGAAATCGCGGCGTGCGAAATCTGCGACGCGTATTCGGCTGCCTTCCTGCCGGCATAACGGCCGGTAGCGGCGGCAAAACTGTGATCGCCGGAAACGAAGAGCTGCTCTCCGGCGGCGTAGAGACCATCCAGGTTGGTCTTCAGGTTCCAGTCAATCATCACGCCACCGCGCTCGACCCCACGGAGAATTTCCCGCCACTGTGGCGGACTATTTCCTTCCAGCAACTGATATCCCATCAGCCGGTCTTTGGCCATGTCAAAACCGGCCTCTTCGTAACTGTCCACGATAACCTTCGTCATGGATTCTTCGCCTAACAGGAATTTCCACGTGACCTTACGCTCGATCGGCGGCATCGCCGGAAAGTCGCCATAGATCGGAAGCTCGTAATCACCTTTGAGCACACCCTCCCGCACCTGCGCCCATATCCCGCCCTGCACCCGCGCGTCGCCGATTTCCGGTTTGCGTCCCCAATGGGGCGAGGTTAGGCCGCCTGGAAGCGCCTTGCCGTTGGCATCCACCAAGGGGACATTCTCGTAGCTGGCATCTCCCGCACCGGCATACCAGTGATGTTTGTGTCCGCCCCCCAGGCGGTGCGGCTCCGATTTTTCCAGCAAGGCGAGTTCGCAACCTGCTCGCCACGCCATTGCGATGCCGTCGCCCGATAGCGTGCGCGGCCGGAACGCACTCAGCGCCGCAAGCTCCGTGTCAAAGGTCCAGATGTGGGCGGTTCCGGACATGCACAAAATCGTCGCCTTGGCCTTGAACACCATGAATTCACCGGTCCGGTTGTTAAATCCGGTGGCACCCACGATTCGTCGCCCCTGCGCTCCTCCCTCGTTCAGTAAACTAGTCGCCATCACGCGATCGTAAATTTTGACGCCCAGGCGCTTGCATTCCCTCACCATCGCCGGCTTGAAAGTAGTCCCCCAGACGCGCAGCGTGACATTGCTTTCGTGAAACTCATTGCTTCGGGGAGAAAAGACGAACTTGGTTTTTTCGTCATAACCCTCGGCTGTAATGAATTCACGCTGCGTATCCCGGACCTTGCCGCCCATCTGTTCCAGTTCGAGCATGGTGTCGTAATTTTCGCGGCACTGAATTTGGCGCCCGATGCCGTTCGAATAGCGGCCATTGCTGTTTGCCAGTCGCTGCGCCCATTCATCGGGATCTACCTTGGAAGAGGGATTGGCCGGAGCGTCACACCAGTGATCGCAGCCCGGGCCGCCAGCGCCGCTGCGAATACTGGCCGATTTTTCGACTAGCGCGACACGGACTCCTTTGCGCGCCGCTCCGATCGCCGCCCAACAACCCGCAATTCCGGCTCCCAGGATCAGAACGTCCGTCTCAATAGCTTGCTCGTTTTCGTACTTGATCGGGTAAGGCCATTCGGGGATTTGGCCGTTCACCGCATAATCGTGCCAATTAGCCATGAAAGTCCTCCCTCGTCTCGGGGATCTTACTTCGCCATGTGTTGCTCATAAGCATGGTCACTTAGACGACTTATAGACGCCGTATAATCGGACAGCTTCGATCAGGGCTTGCAGGTTTTCCGCAGTCGTATTGTGAACCTGCGCACCGCCCGTCAAAATGTACCCGCCATTCTTCCCGCAGACCTCGATAAGATTTCTGCAGTGCTCTTTAATCTCCGCGGGCCTTCCGGCGCAGATCAACGACGTGGGTACATTGCCTGCAATGCAGTTCGTACCTCCGAGAATCTTCTTGGCCCGAGTCATGTCTGTGCGGTCGAACCACCAAACGACGGAACGCTCCGGCAGGTCCCGCACTACTTCCAAACGCTTGTTGTAACTGCCTTCGGCAAACAATAGCGGGACGCATCCCTCCGCGACGAGGTCCAATATGACCTTTTTCAATCCCGGCCAATAGAAAGTCTCAAACTGTTTTTCCGACATGAAGCTATCGTCGCCTTTGTGCAGGGGCATAAAGACAACCGGGACTCCCGAAGCATTCGCTCCAGACACGGCTTGCTCGACGATCCATGGCGTCACTGCTTCCATCGCCTCCTGGAGTTTGGCCGGCTGGCGAAACATATCCATCATGATTCCGTGCGTCCCGCGCAACGTATCGCCGATTAGGTCAAAGGGGGCATGGGCGAAACCGCCCTGGAACGGCGGGTATCCCGCGGCCTGCGCTTCCTTTGCCACTTCCGCCACAGCGCGCCGGAACTTCGCGAGTTCCTTGCCCGTTTCAATGACGGATTGAAAGGCTTCCTGGATGTCTGGCTGCATGGAGGACCCCAGGAAAATCATCGGCATTCCAAAGGCGAATTTGAAAGGCGGCAGCTTCCGGAACGGCTCGAAGGCCTCCATGGTGCGAGGCAAGTACACCCGCATGAAAAAGTCAGCCGGATCCTTCAGAAGGGCGTCGTACTCGTCCGCCTTCATGTATTCGCCTTCCACGAACTGAGCCATCCCAGCATCTTCCGGAAGGCCGTGTCCCGGCCACTTCGAGATACGGGTCTTCGTAATCTCGCTAGTCCTCCCGGACGTGACACTCACGCCGGGAATGACGCACGTATCCCCGTCAAAGTCATAGAGAAATTTTCGCCACGCGCGCTTCATCTCCTCGTAGTCATACATGGCCGTGCGCACGGTGATCCCAGCGTAGTGAGCGGGAAACTGCCCGGCGGGAAGGATGCAAGGAACGCGATCTGGCTCTTGTACCTGGATGGCTCGAATAATTCGGGTCAGGCGCGCTCGATAGCCTCGTTCCGCGGCCGGGCTAACAAACTGAACGCCGGGAGCAGAAAGCCAGTTGCGGAACCGCTCCTCTCGTTTTTCCTCCCAGGATCTCGCGGCCATCGATTGAGCCGTAGCGGCTGTCGTGATTGATTTGGAATCGCTCATTCTATTTACGGTCCATCATTGCAGCCTTGCTTCCCCTTAGTGAGATCCGCCGCTCTCCAGCGTTCAATAGCAACTATCGCTCCGTCGCTCAGGAAACATGTTCAGGAAGCAACGAGCTCGTTGCGCCCACCCGTAACTCGGACGAAGCAGCTTCTTGAGCCTTCAGCTGCACGATCGCACGCCCATACGGCTTCACACCGGCCCACATAATCAGCGCCGTCGACAATCCCATGATCAGACTCGCCACAGTGATTGCGCGGCCCAGCAGCTTTTCGGAGTGAAAGACGAAATCGGTGAACATCGCCACAAACGTTGGTCCCAAACCGATGCCGACCACGTTATAGACAAATAGGAAGAGTGCCGTTACCTGGCCTCGCATTTGATTCGGTGTCACGATCTGGAGGGCAGCATTCATCGGCGCAGTCGTACAAAACACGAAAAACGTTCCCCACGTTGAGAGAGCCACGGCAAGCGCGGCCGTCGGCATCAGCGGAAAGAGAATCATCCCTGGCAACGCCAGCAGCTGCCCAATGAAGACAGTACGCATATTGGCGTCGTCATACTTCTTCGCCAATCGTTCAGCGAACAGGCTGCCGGCCAGCGCTCCGAACGGCATGATCGTCAGCGCCAGCGTGCCTTGGACCAAACCATACTTGGCTACGGTCCAGCCAAACGTGCGCACGTAAAAGGCCGGCCCCCAACTGCGAACGCCGAATGTCGTTGCGGCAGCAATTCCCATGCTCGCAAAAATCGGCAGGAAGATTCCGGCGTTCCTCCACATAAAAACAACAACTTCCTTCGCCGGGATCTGTTGGGTCGCAGCCTTCACATGGTAGCCGCCAGCGCCCGCCCGTCCACGCCGAGCCGGTTCGCGCACCGTCATCATTAGAGCGCTCATAAGCAATCCCGGGAGGCCGATGGCGATGAGCGTCAATTGCCACCCGTGCAGCGTGCCTACCACAGGCAGCGAACGGGGCGGCAATTTCGTGAAGAAGTTGGCGAGATACCCGCCGACGATCAACGAGATACCCTCCCCGCCGTAAACGCCCAAAAAGAGGAATGCGAACGCCCTGGCGAGCTTCTCTCGCGGAAACAGGTCCGCGAGCATCGAAAAAGCGGCCGGACTGCTACAGGCTGCTCCTACTCCCACTCCAACCCGGCACGCAAACAGTTCACCGAAGCTGCGTGCCAATCCCGAAAGTGTCGTGGTCACTCCCCAGATTGCCGTGCCCACTCCAAGGATCACGCGCCGGCTTTTGTAATCCACCAGCCTTGCGATCGGGAGAGCCACGATGAGATAAAAGCAGATGAACGCGAAGCCCATCAGAAGGCTCATCTGCGTGTCGTTAATATGCAGGTCTCGTTTGATTGGTTCGACCAGCAGGCTCAGGATGCCCCGGTCGAGATACGTCACCATGAGTCCGAGAGCCAACACGAAGACTGCGTACCATGCTTGAGTGGGGCTGGGCCAAGGCTCAGTCGAGGAGGTCGCGGGGTCCGAGGGCGCAACACCGGCGACGTCCTGGTCAGGACGATCAGATTTCACGGATTTGCCATCCCTTTCGCCCAGCGGCTGCGTGTTATCAGATTAAGACGCAGAGCGTCAATACGACCATTCAATATGTTGAAGGCACCTCGCGCGCTCACAACGCCGCTGATTCTGGCGCACTTGTGAGCAACGCCTTACGGCCTTGCTCTGTTTGGCGGTGTAGCTAGGTTCAATCATCCGCGCGACGCCAGGAGATCAACGCCTCCCTCCAGAGGGAGGCCGGAGGTTTGGTGGAGGAGGATTCTTCATGCCCAGCCGGAAGTATTCTCCCGTTTCTGCACGCTTCCAATTCGTCGAGATCTTTTGACTGGCCGGAAAGGGCATAATGATTCCGCCGTGGTTGCATTCCTCCGCGCACACCCCGCAGAACCAACATTCCTCGGGATACAGAATTATCGGAGAATTGTGTTTCTCCGGGTGGGGCATCATCACGTCTGTCGGGCATACGTCCACGCAGAGATTGCATCCGGTGCACACCGTATCGTCGAACTGGATCCCTTTATTGGGCGTCGGGGGATTCGGTGTCATATAAACTTTGCCGTTCATCATGGATTGGCTCCTCGTCCCTCCAAATTAAGAAGCATGGAGCGCGTAATTCTCTTCGTAGCTGGAGGCGTAAGGCGAACGAAGATGGAAATCGAGAGGAAGCTCTCGCGCTTTTACGTCACCGTCTTCCTGCCGCATGGGAAGATGTTTCGCCCATTCCGACGGGTCCATCTGGGGATAGTCGAGCCGGTAAAAGTCCAGATACGCGCTGCTGCACTTTCTCAGCAGCGAAGCTTGCATCACCATCTCGCCCAGCGTGATCAACGAGGAACATTCAAGGGTGCGTCCCAGTTCGTGAGGGTTGGCCGCGTGGACCGTTGCGCCTTCGGTCTCTTTCAGTTCATTTAGAAGGCACAGGCCTCGCTTCAGGGTAAATTCATTCTTGTACTTTCCGCAGTAGTCCTGCATCACGCGAGCAATGGCGATGTTCAACTCTTTCCAGCCAGGGCCGTTGCTGCTTTGTTTGATGGGCCTGTACGCGCGCTCCTTCTCGGCTTCCACTTGCTTGCGGTCGAACACGGGATCGGGAGCGCTTTTGGCGTAGGCGGCAGCTTTTCGTGCCGCGTATCTGCCCATCGTGTGGGATTCACCATGGCACCCGGCGCCGAAGACGGGCGAAGTGCCCGCCGCGTATAGCCCCTCAAGCGAAGTCCTCAAATCCCAATCCACCAGGAAGCCGCCACCCGAGAGGCTGCGCAAATGAGGAATCGGTGAGCCGCCCCAGAAATTGGAATGCTGGTATGCCTCGGGCAGCATCACGGGCGCCTGAAGCAGATCCTTATCCGGATCAAAGCCGGCTTTCGTGAGAGTCTCGTAGATCGGCACGCGGCTTTTCCCTTCGTTGCCAATCATCATGCCGAAAATGCAGCGCCGCTCCATTTCCGATAGACGCGTCAGATCGGCGTAGAGCGGCAATTGAAACTCTCCGCGCCGTATGCGTTCGGGCAAATCCCGGGGCAGATCGTTCCATTTGTATTCGTCCGCGTAAACTTGGAGGCCAATTCCGATACCCAGTTGGAACCTTTGCCCTTCAGCGGGCAAAAAGCGCTCCTCGATCGTCTTCAGCTCTCGACCGAAGGGATCAAACCATGGAACCTCTTTTCCGTTGGCGTCGACAATCGATGTGCCGTGGTACGTGTTGCTGGTGTTGCCCATGCTGTAAGGAGCATATCCAAAGCCGCTCAGGCGGCCTGGCGCTGTCTGCTCCATCTGTACGAATTCCGCGCCTGCGTTCCAGCCCACAGCGTGGCCGGTGCCGGAGCTGTTCATGGTGCTCATGGATCCGGCCGCGGTGAGCTCAGGTGCGAAGGAATACAGGCGACCGGCTCCTCCGCTGGCAATGATCGTCGCCTTCGATTTGAAAATATAAAATTCGCCGGTCCTCATGTTTACGCCTGTCGCTCCGACGACCTTGGTTCCTTGCCCTCCTCCTTCCGTGAGCAGGCTTGTGACGACGGTCCGGTTGTACATCCCGATGCGAAGGCGCTTCATTTCGAGGTAGAGGCACTGCTTTAAATTGAAGCCCCAGATCCGGAGGATGTGGCGGTTCCTGTAGTCGTACCCAAACATCAGCTTCGTTTCGTCGTCCCGGAAGTCCGCCCCTTTGAATTCATCGTGTAGATCCCTGATCTGCACGCCCATTTTTTCGCACTCAAGCAGCGTCTCCCAACCCTCCGAACACGTGATGTAACGCGCGATTCCGTTCGAATATCCGTGGGCGCTATCCATGACCGCCTGCGTGTAGTCCAATGGAGTCACTTTGGAACACGGATTCTTGCAGGCGCCGTGCCAGTGATCGACGCCCGTGCCTCCCGAGCCGCTCCGCTTCAAATGTCCCGTTTCGACGATGACAACTTTCGCGCCCTGTCTGGCTGCGCTGATCGCGGCGTGACAACCTGCTACACCTCCGCCTACGATCAGAACGTCTGCCGCTATTTCGCTCTCCTGTTCGTAGCGGATGGGATAAGGCCACTCCGGCGCGGTTCCATTTTGCTCAACATATTCATTCCAAGTCGTCATGGCAGGAGTCCTCCACCGATCGAATACCGAAGAGGCTGCCGCAAGCTTTCGATGAACTTCTTTTCGCAGAGCGGCTGCCGGAATTGTGTAGCGCGGCTCGCGAGAGCGCAAGGTTTGTGTTCAGTATATTGAACGGAAAAATCAGTGATTCAAGAGAGGTAACTCTTTGCCGGAACGCGACTTCCAGCAGCGGCCGCCTGGGCCGACAGCATCCTCATGGCGCAGGGCATTGCCCTGAGACGGCTTGAAAGTGGTTATAATCCCGCCTGACCCCGTGATGGAGCACCGGGAACTATGGAGACTCGCGCAGCAAAAAACTCGCTAGAGCGTGCACTCCTTCTGCTGGATATGGTCGCTCGGGCGCAAAGTGGACTGACAAACGCAGAGATTAGCCGGCGCATGGGCATGGCGCCAAGCACGAGCTCCTACATTCTGACTCGACTGGAGCGGGAAGCGTATGTTCGGAGGGACAAAAGGACCGGCCGGTATCAGATCGGGTTGAGGCTCATGGAGCTTGCCTACGGCGCCCTGCGCACGATCGGTCATCGCCCCATCGTCGAGCCTGCACTTCATCGCTTGGTAGAACAGACTCGGTTGACGGCTCTGGTCGCGGTATGGGTCAGGGGTCGCGCGGTAGTTGTCGACAAGGTAGAAAGCCCGGAATCCATCAGGGTCGATGTCGATATTGGTCGTCCGCTATATGCCCACTCCAGCGCGCTGGGCAAAGTGCTGTTGGCGCATCTTTCGCCTGACGAATTCAACGAATTTGTTAATGAGCACGGCCTTCCGCGCCGGACCGCAAAAACCATCACCTCCCGAGCCACATTGCTGCAGCACCTCGAGACGGTGCGAACGCGCGGGTATGCATCAGCGAACGAAGAGGAGTTTATCGGCGGTCGAGCCGTAGCCGCACCGATCGTAGACGGCTTCGGAAAAGTCTGCGCGGCTGTCAGCGGCGCTGGCCCTTCGGTACACCCGATCTGGAAATGCCCGGAAGATGCCATCCAATGCGTCAAGGCAGCGGCCCGTGAGATCTCGAGACGCTGGGGCGGCTGAATTCCAGCAAGAGGTGGTGCGGAAGAAGGGATACCGCTTTCCCGCTTGATTCGATGGGACTTGCCGCTAATTGCTTTCTATACCGTCTACGCTGTTCACCACTTCTCCAGCAACGGCGGCAGTCTACACTTTTTCGGGCTGCCGTCAAAAGCAAAAGGTAACAGCGGTAACAATCCCGTAGTTTAGAGTCACGCACACCGCACCGAAGTCTCGCGCCGCCACCCAAGAGGATTCAAGTCGCGCAGGATGTCAACGTCTGCGGGGAAACTCGCGAAGTCTATCCGATGCGGGTGGAGGACGGCGAATCCTGCGGTTCTTCCGAGAGGGTCCGTAAGAATTGGTTGATGGCGGAAAGAGTAGCTTCGCATTGGTCCCGATGTGGCGCGTGCTTACAGTTCTCAAGCATGATGGCCGACGCCGAAGGGATTCTAGCCCGAATAGCCTCGATCTGCCTGGCCGTGCCGTATTCGTCCTGAGCTCCTTGGAGCACGACTACAGGGCAACGGATGAGATCCAAAAACGATTCGATGTTCCACGTCCGAAAGCTCGGATCAAGCCAAATGTTATTCCACCCCCAGAACAGCGAATCAACATTCGCGTGATATCGACCCAGCCGTTCCGGCAAGTCCGTTCGTTTGTATGCCACCTTGGCTTCCGCGATACTGGACACCGTTACGTCTTCGACAAATACATGCGGAGCTTCCACGATAAGCCCGGCGGGAGAATCGGGAAACATCCCAGCATAGACAATCGCAATCGATGCTCCGTCGCTGTGTCCCAGAAGCAGAGGTCTCTCGATACGCGCCTTCTGAAGAATCTCCGGAAGCACGACTTGCGCCTCGTGGTGCATGTAGGAAACGGGTCGAGCCTCCCTTAAAGCGTCCGAATAGCCGTGTCCGTATCGCGAGTAGACAAACACGCCGGCGCCCGTTTCTTCGGCAAGTTGGAGCGGGAAATTCTTCCAGTGCGCGACCGATCCCAATCCTTCGTGAAGCATAACAATCGTTGGGAGGTTTGAATGATGGGCTTCAATTCGGACCGCTTCGAGCCGCTTACCGGCGACCACATAGCTCTCCGCGATGGTTGGGCTGCTGCTCATGGGAGCGATCGCCAGTTCACCGAGAAACGATCGTAGGGGTCAATGATTCCCGGACCGGCGTGTCCCTCAGCGCCCGGATCAGTATCTCAAGGCTTTCTTCGACGGTGCGTCCGGCAGTGTCGACCTGAATGTCAGCCTTGGCGTATAACGCGTCACGCTCGGAAAGGATTCGTTTGAGGTCGGACATGGCGTCACGATGATCGCTGATAGGACGCATGTCCCCCTGTGCGATTACGCGTTCCATGTGTTCTTCCGGAGAGGTTTTCAGCCAAACCGTGAAGCAACTGGATAACAATCGTTCGAACGTACCCGCCTCGGATACGAGACTCCCTCCGGTCGCCATCACAAAGCAGGGGTGCCGCTGGATCGCGTCTTCCAGACACTGCCGTTCGAGCGTGCGGAAGCCGCCCTGTCCGTGAAACTCGAAGATAAGGCTTAAGGTGAGGCCGCTTTCTTGTTCAATCAGGCGGTCGAGCTCTAGAAAGGACATCTCCAAGCGCTCAGCAAGCGCGGCCCCCAAAGTAGACTTGCCGGCACCTCGCAGCCCTATTAGCGCAATCCGCCGATGACGAGCTGCTGGATCAAGCCCGCCGAACTGATCAAGCAACATATGCCGGGCTAGCTTAAGATCATCCGAAGAGAGGCGTCGGAGGAACTCGACTGTATGCGTCAATTCCACTGGCGGCTCCGGCTCCTCCACGAGCAAGACTTCAACGGACATGCCCAATGCCTTGGCCAGCCGCCGCAATACGAGGACTGAAATGTTTCCGTTGCCGCTTTCAATTTGCGCAAGGTAACGCTCCGAAACGCCAGAGTCGTGGGCGAGCTGCTTTCTAGTCATGCCCCTGCGGGCTCGCGCCTGCCTAACCCGATCTCCAAGCGATCTCAGGGTGGCGGGAGCAATAGCTTTGGTCCGGATGACACGCTTGCGTGTTGGACTGGGTTCCCGCAGAATCGGCGGGTGTACGTTTTTCATATATGTGAGCAGGATATCACAGGGTCGAGCCGAGCACTTTCGGTCTTGGATGAGTCGGGTGGTGCATCAGACGTGTGGTGCTTCGGAGCCGCCTCTTTTCCCTCTTTTCGTTATGTATTATACTGCATAACAGAATGACACGCAATAGTCGCTGTAAATAAGAGGGATAACCACCTCTGTGGGAGGAGTAAGCAATATGATGCATGCCATCTCCTTGACTTCAGAGGCACGGCGCATTATCTTTGCGAGAGATAAGAACATGATTGGGAGCAGACAAGCATGAAAGCCGTCGTGGGCAGTCCGAATTCCGCTACTTCCGACTGGGTCGATTTCCGGACAGCGCCGGCTCGTTATCGCCACTGGAAGCTATCCATTGACGGCTGCGTGGCAATCCTTGCAATGGACGTCCAAGAGGACGCAGGCATACGTCCAGGTTACAAGCTCAAATTGAATTCGTACGATCTCGGCGTGGACATCGAACTGCACGATGCGCTTCAGCGGATTCGGTTTGAGCACCCTGAAGTTTCAACTGTCGTTCTTACCAGCGCCAAGCCTCGGGTTTTTTGCTCTGGCGCAAATATTTACATGTTGGGGCTTTCGAGCCATGCCTGGAAGGTGAACTTCTGCAAATTCACGAATGAGACCAGAAATGGAATTGAGGACTCCAGCTCACATTCGGGGCTGAAATTTATTGCCGCATGCAATGGGTCAACTGCCGGCGGAGGTTACGAACTTGCTTTGGCGTGCGACGAAATCGTACTTGTCGACGATCGTTCGTCTGCCGTCAGTCTCCCAGAGGTTCCCCTGCTGGGCGTGCTTCCGGGCACAGGTGGTCTCACACGGCTTACAGACAAGAGGCGCGTTCGGCGGGACCTCGCGGATGTATTTTGCACCACGCCGGAAGGTGTACAGGGCCGGCGTGCCAAAGACTGGGGACTCGTCGACGAGGTGGTAAAACCACAAGACTTCGACGCGTACGTGAAGAAACGCGCGCTGGCGCTTGCCGAGTTGTCCGATCGGCCCAGGGAGGCGAGGGGTATCGAGCTTCCACTAATCGCGCGAACCGTCGATGAGCGCGGATACCACTATAAGTACGTGGACGTAGCCTTGGACCCGCAACGCCGCACGGCAACCTTAACTGTCAAGGCCCCTGAATCCGCAGGAGCGGCAACGGTCGACCAAATCTTGGTTGCCGGGGCTGGATGGTGGCCTTTGCAGATGTCGCGAGAACTCGACGACGCAATTTTGTCGCTGCGGATCAACCAGCTCGAACTCGGCCTTTGGATTTTGAGGACTGAAGGCGAGTGGAAGAATGTGCTCGATGTCGATTCCGTATTGTTTTCGAATCGCGGCAACTGGTTCGTCCGCGAAGTTATCGGGATGATGCGCCGGACTCTCGGCCGCATTGACGTTACCTCAAGATCGATCTATGCATTGGTCGAGCCTGGGTCATGTTTTGCCGGCAGTCTACTGGAGCTGGCATTGGCAGCAGACCGCGTGTACATGCTCGACGACCCGCAATGCGCCATAGCACTTTCGGAAATGAATTTCGGCGGACTGGAAGCTGCCAATGGCCTTGCGCGTCTGGAGGCGAGATTTTGTCGCGACCAATCGCGAGGCTCCGAGATGCGCAAGCGAATCGGCGAAGCGCTCGGGCCTAGCCAGGCCGCAGAACTCGGTTTAGTGACGTTCACGCCCGACGAGCTGGATTGGAACGACGAGATCAGGCTCGCGATTGAAGGTCGTCTCGCACTCTCGCCCGACGCGATGACCGGTCTGGAAGCGAATCTCCGGTTTGGAGAGCATGAAAATATGGACTCGCGCATCTTCGGACGCCTTTCAGCATGGCAGAATTGGATCTTCGTTCGTCCCAATGCGGTGGGGCCTACGGGGGCACTGAGGGTGTATGGCACGGGCAGTCGGGCCAAGTTCGATCGGGAGCGAGTATAACTCTCATGACGGAACTGACAGACGTCACTCAGCAAGCGATCGATTACTCTCAGCGCATTCCTAACAACGTCGATCTCTCGAACGACCGAACCTTGCAACGCGCGCTCGAACGTTGGCAGCCGGCGTTCTTGAATTGGTGGAAGGATACAGGCCCGGCCAGTAGCGCCGCGTTGCAGGTCTACCTTCGAACGGCCGTTAGCGTAGACCGCGACGGTTGGGCGAACTTCGAATACGTGCGCATGCCAGAGTATCGGTGGGGCATCTTCCTGACGCCGCGCGATGAGAGCCGAAAGATCAACTTTGGAGATCACTGCGGGCAGCCAGCCTGGCAGGAGGTCCCCGGAGAATATCGGTCGACGCTACGCCGAATCATCGTGACCCAAGGCGACACGGAACCGGCCTCGGTGGAACAACAGAAACTTCTGGGCGCCACTTGTCCTTCGCTTTACGACCTCCGGAACCTGTTTCAGGTTAATGTGGAGGAGGGACGGCATTTGTGGGCGATGGTGTATCTCCTTCATCGGTATTTCGGGCGTGATGGAAGGGAAGAAGCCGAAGCTCTGCTGGCAAGGCGGTCGGGGGACCCGAACAACCCACGCATCCTCACAGCCTTCAACGAGAAAACCAGCAATTGGCTGGCGTTTTACATGTTTACGTTTTTTACGGATCGCGACGGCAAATTCCAATTGGCGGCGTTGTCCGAGTCGGGTTTTGACCCTCTGGCGCGCACGACGAAGTTCATGCTGACGGAAGAAGCGCACCATATGTTCGTCGGCGAATCGGGCGTGGCGCGCGTGCTGCAGCGCACGTGCGAGGTTATGCACGAGCGCAAGTTGAGAGATCCTTCCCAGGTTCGCGCCCAGGGGGGAATCGATTTAGAAACCTTGCAAAGATTCGTGAATTTTCACTACAGCGTCACGTTGGACTTGTTCGGGTCAGACATCTCCTCCAACGGGGCGAGCTACTACACGGGAGGGCTGAAGGGTCGCTACGAAGAAACAAAAATCGGCGACGACCACTTACTAGTCGGAGACTCCTACACCGTCCCGGAAATAGCGGACGGAGAGATCGTGAGTCGAGAAGAGTCGGCCCTCACAGCTCTCAATGCGCGCTTGCGCGACGACTACACGGGCGAGGTTCAGGCTGGGCTCAATCGATGGAACCGGATTCCGGAAAAATTCGGAATCCCGTTTCGCTTGACATTACCGCACGTTGGATTTCACCGCAAAATCGGCAGTCTTGCCGATCAGTTTGTCAGTCCTGACGGGCGGCTTCTGTCCAAAGAAGATTGGGAACGCCAGTCGGCGGGTTGGCTTCCGTCGGAGGATGACCACGCGTTCGTAGGCTCGCTGATGGGCCGAGTGATCGAACCGGGAAAGTTTGCGAACTGGATCGCTCCGCCGGCAAGAGGCATCAACAATTTGCCGATAGAATTCGAATACGTCCGGTTTGACTAAGGTTGGTCCATTGGCTGCCTCGGACAATTCTGCTTCGTTCGTTCGTGATCGGTTGCAAACCGTGTCCCTTCCCGCCCGGAAGCTCTTCACCGTGATTGTGCGTGAAGCATACCATGGACCGATCCATCCAAAACCCAAGGGGACCGCGAGTCCACCAGAGATCCTCGAAGCGTGTGGTCTCGACGTGGGAGAATTTTATGTCTTGCTAAAGGTGTTGAGGGCAGCGGGTCTAATCCGAGTTTCTAAAGCTTATCCATTTGAGGAAATCCAACTTTCTCCCGAGGCGGCTGAGGCAGAGTCGTTGGCAGAGCGATGCACACGCGAGAATATCCCATTCGAAGATGCTTTTGTAAAACTCGTTTTCCCGCCCAGCAAGCGGGGCTAGACTGCTTCCTCTGTCCGACACTGCTCATTCGGGCGAGGCGGAGGGCTTGGTGACGCTCGACAAACTTCCTGTAGCGGCAAATCAACGATTCTTCGAAGACATTCAAGCTGGACAAGTGTATGAGTTCGGTACCGTCACAGTGAGTGAAAAAGACATCATTGATTTCGCACGGCAATTCGATCCGCAGGACTTTCATTTGGATCCGGCGAAGGCCGCCAGTAGTCTATTTGGCGGAATCGTCGCTTCAGGATGGCACACCACCGCCGTCGTCATGCGCCTGTACGTCGATCACTACCTTTCGCACGTCGCAAATCTTGGCTCGCCCGGCGTTGAGAATATCCGCTGGCCAAACCCCCTGAGGCCTGGCGATACCTTGAGAATCCGCGTCACGATTTTAGAGGCGCGCCCTTCGCGCTCCAAACCAGATCGAGGTATTGTTCGGGTGCACGTTGAGGCGATAAATCAGACAGACAAACTGGTTCTAAGCATGATTGGTGTGAGCCTTGTGGGCCGCCGTCAAGAGTCTTCAGCGAGTTCCGCGTGAAGCCGATTCTTGGGACTGCGACACCGTAGCGCGGCGACTCATCTCTCGCAGCTTGTATCGCAGTAGCTTTCCCGCAGCTGTCTTCGGCAATTCGCTTACGAATTCGATCCGCCTGGGATATTTGTGAGGCGCGATGCGCTGTTTCACGAAAGTCTGGAGATCCCTGACCAATTCCGGACTGCCGGTATAGTTCTGTTTTAGGACGACGAATGCTTGCGGTGTGTGAAGGCTCGTCTGCTCTTCAAAAGCGATGACGGCGGCTTCCAAGACACAGGGATGCTCAATCAGCGTGCACTCAACTTCAATCGGCGACACCCATTGACCGGATACCCGAAACATATCGTCCGATCTCCCTGCGTACCAGTAAAATCCGTCCTGGTCGACAGAATACTTATCTCCCGTGAAGAACCAACGCCTGCGCATGCGCTCCTCGCTTAAAGCTCGGCGATTCCAGTAGCATCGTGCCGTGCTGGGCCCCGCAACCATCAAGTCGCCGATCGCGCCGGCAGGTACCGGCTGTCCGGCATGGTCGACCAGCGCAAGCTCGTAGCCCGGCACGGCCTTGCCCGTGCTTCCGGGGCGAACTTGCCCTGCTCGGGCGGAAAGATAGATATGCAATGCTTCGGTGGATCCGATGCCGTCTAGAATCTCGACTCTGAAACACTCCTTCCAGCGGCGAAAAATATCTGCGGGCAGAGGCTCGGCGGCCGAAACTGCAAGGCGGACCGACCCCAAGTCGTAGGCCGATCCCTGTTCGACCTCCTGCAGCATCGCCGCATAGAGCGTGGGCACCGAAAAGAAGAGCGTTGGCCGATTCGCCTGCGCTACTTCCAGAACCGTTCTTGCCTGCGACTTACCTGGATACAAGACAGTGGTTGCGCCCACGTGAAACGGGAACATCAGCCCGTTTCCAAGACCATAGGCGTGGAAAAGCTTGGAAGAAGAAAACGTGACATCGCGCGTCTGGATGTCCAAGACGCCGCGTGCATAGTACTCGCAACAATAAACCCAGTCGTGGTGCAAGTGCACGGCGGCTTTGGGCCGCCCGGTGCTGCCGGATGTCCAGAGCCAAAAGGCAGCGCCATCCTTACTGGTGGGCGCAGCCTCCAATTTCGGCGACGCGTCCTTCAGAAATTGATTCCAATGGATATATTCACCAACATGGTCTCCGCATACGATTACGGTCGTGCAGTAGGGCTGCCCCAAGAGGGCCGGCGCAAACTCAGCGAGAAGCGCCGAATGGACGATCGCAACCCTCGCTCGGCTCTCCTCGAGAAAGTAGGCGTAGTCGCTCGCCCGTAACGCCGTGCTGGTCGGCACTGCCACGGCTCCAATCTTCATGGTCCCAAAGTACGAGGCTGCAAACTCCGGGATATCCGGGAGAACTAGCAACACTCGCTGTTCCTCCTGGAGGCCAAGAGCGAGTAATCCATTCCCGGCACGATTGACTTGTTCGGCGATCTCACCGTACGTAACCCGAAGATCGCCGCTGATAATCGCAGTTCTGTCGCCGCGACCCTCCCTCAGGTGCCGATCGATGAAATGATCTACGAGGTTGTATCGATCTGGCAGTTCGAGCCTGACAGTAGGGTTCATCAGAGTTGCTACGTAATCGATTCGAGTATGCGGCAGTCAGCCGAGATCACATCCACGAAACGTCTCTCGCCGTTCGAAGGTCGAAGCAGTATACTGCATGCTCGGACCCTGGGAATCAGTTCATCTTGCGCCTGACGGCTGTGCATTATACTGCGTATACGGCATCAACTACAGAGCTTACGGCTTCTTTGCGCAGGGGTGAGCCACGCCCCGTAGCCAGAATCAGCAGCCTCATGTCACGCGTGTGGTGGTATCTGATCCGAGCAAGAGCTGATGCCATTCTGGCCCTTTATGCCCTGATCATGAATCCGTCTAAGAACGCCTTGAGTTCAGTGTAGGCGTCGAGCGGTAGAATATGCGCAACGTATTGGTCAGGCCGCACGACCACCATGCACCCTTGCTTTCGATCGACGCCGCGCATGTCGAAAATGTCCTTGCCGCCCTTCAAGTCGGGGCAAAACATTTTTTCATAGTCGCGAAGCCCGTAGCGGCCTTTTCGAGGTAGAAGGAAGGAGGGCATGGCCTCGATCGCAAGCTCGCGATGGCCCTGCTGGAACACGGCGCGAACGTCGATGACGGAGTCGATGTCCGCTCCCGCCGGTGTGAACCTTCTGACCGGAGAGTCTGGAGACGTGGCGAGGAACGTACACAGCGACCTTAGGCGGGAGGCGGCGTCGAGGGGGTCCTCGGAGTCGGCGAAGGCGAATAGGCGCCAGCGTCCGTCCGCCTTGACAGTATGGCCGAGGTGAACGAGTTTCGCATCCGCCAACCGTATGACGGGCGCTGAATGAAAGCGTCTGCCGATCGGCAGGCCTTGCGCCAGATGTTGATAGGTCGGCGGACCGCAGAGTATCGAGGGATAGTACCGTGTTTCCGTGCCCGCCGTGAAGCGCAACTGGCGAACGAAGTATTTCTGGAACTCCGCCGGATCGACGCCTTCGAGGTCCGAGCGAGAGGAGTCCTTGGGCGCCGCGCTGAACATCCTGGCGAACTCGCGGTCGAAATCGATCAGCTCCTTGGCGACCGACCGCCTTTCGGCTGAATAGGTCTGCAGGATTTGCGGCGCGCACCGGCTGCGGATCACCAACGCGAGTTTCCAGCCCAGATTGAACGCGTCCTGCATGGAGACGTTCATGCCTTGCCCCGCTTTGGGGCTGTGCGTGTGGCAGGCGTCGCCCGCTATGAACACGCGCGGAATCAGGTCCGGCGTTCGCTCTCGCGGAAGATCGTCAAAGGAGTCGCAGAGACGCTGGCCGATCTCATAAACCGACCACCACGCAATCTCCTTCACCTCCAATGTGTAGGGATTGAGGATCCGTCGCGCCGCTGCAATCAAGCGGTCGGGCGTGACGTTCAGGTTCGAGACTCGCTCATTCCCCTTGAGCTTATCGAGCTCGATATAGATGCGAAAGAGATAGCCGCCTTCACGGGGGATGATTAGCGCGCTGCCTTCAGCGGCCGACTGGATCGCTGACTTCAGGCGCACGTCGGGGAAGTCGGTGACGCCGAGCACGTCCATTACGCCCCAGGCTTGGTTGGCCGAATCTCCGCGCAGCTCTCGCCCGAGCGACTTTCGCACTGCGCTGCGCGCGCCGTCGCAACCGACTACAAACCGGCACCGAATCGTTTCCGTCTGACCTTCGTGCGAGGGATCGAGCCGTTCGAACCTGACGGTCACCGGATAGGCCGCAGCGCCCCGCGGGACGCCTTCGCCGGGAGGCGCGACCGTGAGATCGGTAAGCCGGCACGAATAGTCTGGTACCAGCCGCGCCGGAGAGTCACACATAACGTCAAGATAGAAATCATGCACCCGCGCCTGGTTGAGAATCACATGCGGGAATTCAGATAACCCGTCTTCGGTGTCCTGGATCCTGCCGCTGCGAACGATGTGGTCGCGCGCATTGTGGTCGGGCCTCCAGAACGTCGTTTCGTTAACGCAATAGGCTTCTTTAAGGACTCGCTCGCTAAAACCGAACGCTTCGAACATTTCCATCGTGCGGCACGCAACGCCGTCGGCTTGGCCGAGAAGCAGCGGCCCCGACTTCTGCTCGACAATGCGAGTTTTGATGTCGGGAAAAGACGCGAGTTGGGCTGCGAGGGTAAGGCCCGTCGGTCCGGAGCCGACGATCAGGACGTCCACTTCCCCGCGTGGGGACGACGCGCGCGACGGAAGGGGCTCAGCGGCCTCGGAGACATGAGGATCGCCTGGTCTAAATCCGTTAAGGTGGAATTGCATGGTGTCTCGTTATGACCAGTAGTCAAGGGTCGAGAAAATCTTGCGAAGCTGGCGGAATTTGCGCACGCCGTAGACCAGCGCTTCCTGCCCGGCCTCGGTGGCGGCGCCGACCACGTCGCCGACAGGACCAGCAGCGCTACGAATCACAACCGCACGGTCCCAGTCGCTTTTGCAATCGCAACGATCTGATTCATCTTGAGAGCGAAGATAACACACAACTACTGAGGTTCTCTAACCAGGCATCACATCCGACGGTGATCATCGTCACAGACGAGTGAATCTGTAATCGTCATCCTGCCGCGGAGGTCAAGGGGTGACGCTGGGACAAGATTCCAGTAACAAATTACTTCGACATGGTTGTCATTGATGGAGAGCGGCACGGATTGCGATCTGTGTTCTGGGGTGCGCCTTTTGCAGGTCAGACAAGGGGGAAGGCGTGGGAAACGAAGGAGGCACTTTTGTCGCGTACCAGGATGTTTGGCTGCTGGACGGAGTTCGGACTCCGTTTGTCGAATTCAACACCGCGTTAGGTCTTGTTTCGCCGATTGATCTAGGGATCAAAGTAGCCCGCTCGCTGTTTGAGCGGACTCAGATTTCTCCGAAAGATGTGGACTCGGTGATCGGCGGCAATGTTGAGAAGTCGAGTTTCGACGGTTTCTTCCTGGCTCGGCATATCGGCTTGTACTCCGGCGTTCCGGTGGACCGCCCGGCATTGATGGTGCAGCGAGTGTGTGGCACGGGAATCGAAGCCATCAGCCAAGCCGCCGACGCGATTACTCTTCGAAAGATTTCTCTGGCTCTATGTGCCGGAGCGGAATCGATGAGCCGCAGCCCCGTCGCAGCGTACACACACCGGGGAGGATTTCGGCTGGGGCAGGTGGAGTTCAAGGACACTCTTTGGGAGGCGCTGCACGACACGGCACCGGACGTGACGATGGGTGACACGGCAGAAAAGGTCGCCGTAACTCATAACATCACGCGCGAGGACGCAGATCGCTTCGCCGAAACGAGTTTTGCGCGGGCTCTGGCCGCCCAAAAGAGCGGATTTCTCGCGGGAGAAATCGTCCCCGTGGTGAGCGAGAAGTTTGAGTTGCAGGGCTACAAGCCCCGCGGGATCCAGCTGCCGAAGGGAGTCGATCGGGTGGCTGACGACACTCACATTCGGCCGTCCTCCTATGAGTCGCTCGCAAAGATTCGGCCGGCATTCGGCGGCGTTCAAACTGGAGGCAACAGCTCCGGGATCGTTGACGGCGCCGCCGCGGCGCTCGTGAGTTCCGGCGACTACGCACGCTCGCGCGGATTCCAGCCGCTCGCTCGAGTCGTCTGCGTGGCAGCGGTCGGAGTGCCCCCCGAGATCATGAGTATCGGACCAGTCCCCGCTATCCGAAGGCTACTGAACGGTGCCGGAATGACGCTTGATCAGATTGATCGGTTTGAAATCAATGAGGCATTCGCCGCTCAGATTATCGGCGTCGAACGTGAACTGAAACTCGATCGCGCGAAGCTGAATGTGAATGGGGGCGCGATCGCCATCGGGCACCCGCTTGCGGCGACGGGAGTGCGCCTTGCGATAACCGTCGCGCGCCAACTGCGTCACTCAAAATTGCGGTACGGCATCGCTTCGGCATGCATCGGCGGAGGGCAGGGCATCGCCATGCTGCTCGAAAATCCAGCCGGTCCAGCCTAATGTTCACCAATCGGAGAACGATCCGCATCCAGTTCGGCGATTGCGATCCACGCGGGATTGTGTTCTGCCCGTCAAACGCAGTCCATCCCGATTCAAAAGCCAGGCCATTCCACAGGAGATCGTAGGAAGGTGTTGCGGCTCCCGGGACCGGCGGCAGCCACTTGACAGAGCCCGCAGTCCGAAATTCGGAAGGCGGAGTGCGAGCGTGACAATGGAAAAGCAGTGGAACAAGCTGACGCCTGAAGAAAAGTTCCAGGAGCGAGCACGACAGTGGAAATTTCCCGAGGGACTGCAGTTTGCCAGCCCGGACGTCGAGCGCGCCTACCAGAACCGCGTGCAGATGATTCTCGATGCCGTCCAACTCCGAAAGCCGGAGCGCATTCCCGTATGCCCCTCGGCGGGCTTCTATCCGTTTGCTTATGCTGGAGTCACGGCTCGAGAGGCGATGTACGATTACCAGAAACTCGGCTACGCCCTCAAGAAATATCACACCGATTTTATGCCGGACGTTAGGGGCAGCTCGTTGCTCTACGGTCCCGGCAAGGCCTTTGAGATACTCGATTACAAGCTGTATCGCTGGCCGGGCCATGGCCTGCCGCCCACGTCGCACTTCCAATGCGTGGAAGGTGAATACATGCAGGCCGACGAGTACGATCTCCTGAACAATGACCCAACTGACTTCTTCTTGCGCCGCTACCTTCCGCGCATATTTGCGACACTCGGCCCCTGGCAGATGCTTGACACGTTCACGGATATTCAGGAGTTGCCCTACACAGGTCCGTCCTTGGTTGCCTTCGGTTCGCCGGAGATGGAGGAAGCCTGCAAGCGGCTGCTGGAAGCAGGTCGAGTTGCGCGCGACTGGCTTCAGACGTGTATCGCCATTGATCGCGCAACGGTGGCGAATCTCGGCCTTCCCGGGTTTTCCGGTGGCTTCACGAAAGCGCCGTTTGACACGATTGGTGACACGCTGCGTGGCACACGGGCGATCATGCTCGACAAGTTCCGTCAACCCAAGAAGCTGCAAGCCGCCGTGGAGAGGCTCGTGCCCATCGCCATCGATTGCGCGGTGCGCTCCGCGGCCAAGGGTCGAAACCCACTCGTTTTCATCCCTCTCCACAAGGGCGCGGATGCCTTCATGTCAAATGCGGATTTTAAGACCTTCTATTGGCCGACGCTGAAAGCCGTGATCCTCGGGATGATTCAAGAGGGCCTCGTTCCCTTTCTTTTCGTGGAGGGCAGTTACGACAAACGGCTCGACATTGTCGCGGACCCTGATATTTCGTCCGGCAAGACGCTGTGGACGTTTGATCGCACAGACCTCCGGGAAGTGAAAAAGCGTTTTGCCGGCTGGGCCTGCATCGGCGGCAACGTGCCTGTCTCCATGCTCACGGCTGTCGGGCCCGAGGACGTCAAAACCCACGTCCAGCGCTTGATCGACGATGTGGGGCGGGACGGCGGTTACATCCTGTCGACCAGCGCACCGATTTACGATGCCAAACCAGAGAATTTGCACGCGCTCATCGAGACTGGCAAGAAATACGGCGCGTGACGAAAACCAGGCGGTCTATGTTGCACAAAACTCTGTTCGTGGCCCGAAATCGGATGTGCTCCTTCTCCATCGATGAGGAACTCAATAGGTACGTCCCGCCAGTTTCTTCTGAGGTGCGGGACACTTGCTCACCACTTGTGGTGCCGTCGGGATCTCCTGGGGAAGAAGCCAATGAGCCGGTCGCAAGTTGCAGTTCTGGAATGTCCCCATCCGCGGCCCAGATTCGACTGGCTCGCGTTTGGACCTATGAGGTGCCAATCGGTCAAGCGGAATTCACGGTGATTATCCCCTTGAGGCAGATAGACAGTTTCGCCAACTTATGATTCGGGAGGGAATCAACATGGACGACAGGCTTCTAAAATCGCATCTTCGGGCGCTTTACGCGCAGGCTCGCTGGGAGCGAGAGGCAGTTGGGATACTACGTTCGGCGGTAAAAAGCCTTACTGAAACGGCTCTGCAAGGAAATCCAGATTGTGAGGCCTGTTCCAGCATTTTATCGGCATTAGATCGCGCTCCATTCGATCAAAAGACAGAGAAGGTAGTTCAAGCGATCGACGAAACAGTTCAGTCATTAGGATGAGTTGGTCATTAGCCTCGCTTTTTAGCTATCTTGAAGATACAGCGCCGATCGTCGCTGGTGGCGAAGGCAAGTCATTGGTGGGCAAGGCGATCGAAAGTTCTCTCGGAGTCTAGATGTCCTATCCGCTGCAAGGTGTGCGCATCCTCGAACTGGGCCAGATCATTGCCGGCACCTATGGGGGGCAGGTGCTGTCGGATCTCGGCGCGGAAGTGATCAAGATCGAATCACCGCAAGGCGATCTTGGGCGCAATAACTCAGTCGCGCCCTATCGCGGCCTGAGCGGCCTCTTTCTGACGTTCAACCGGAACAAGAAGAGTGTCGTGATTAACCTCAAGACCGACGCCGGGCGCCGCATTTTCTACAACCTCATAAAGCTGTCGGATGTCGTCATCGACAACTTTCGGCCCGGCGTTCTCAAGCGACTGCAGATCGATTACGAGACGTTGAGCCGAATCAATCCGCGCATCATTCAATGCTCCGTCACTGGGTTCGGCCTGACCAGCTCCTACAAGAATTATCCGGCGCTCGATCTCAGCATTCAGGCCATCGCGGGCCATATGGCGGTGACCGGTGAGCCAGGGCGTCCGCCGGCGCGCGTGGGGATTCCCTTGGGCGATTTGAGCGGCGGCATCTTTGCCAGCCAGAGCGTGCTGACGGCTCTTTTCGACCGGGAACGCACTGGGCGGGGGCGGCAGATCGACATTTCCATGTTCGATGTCATGCTCCATTTGCTCACTTACATGGGGACGATGTGGCTCACGAATGGTGAACTGCCCAAACCAGCCGGCTCGGCTCACGACTATACCGTTCCCTGGCAGGCGTTTGCGGCCAACGATGGGTACCTCGTGGTGGGCGCGCGCGAACCGGCCACGTGGGTACGGCTCTGCGGAGTGCTGGGGGAGCCGGGACTTGCATACGATCCGAGGTTTGCCACTCCCGAAGATCGCGTACGGAACAGAGCCATCCTCGTGCCGCACCTCGAATCCATCTTCCGTACGCGCAAAGTGGCGGAGTGGGTCGAACGCTTGCGAGCAGCGGACCTATCGGCTGCGCCGGTCAACCATTTCGATCGGGCATTTGCCGAGGCGCCGGTCGCGGAGCGCGAAATGATCGTGGAGTACGATCATCCCGATGTCGGCAAGGTGCGGTTACCGGGCAATCCCATCAAGATGTCGGGCATGACCGGCACGATCTCCAGCCCGGCGCCACGGCTGGGGGAACACACAGACGAGGTGCTGAATCAATTGCTGTCTTTGTCGGCGGATGAGATCGCTTCATTGCGGCAGCAAGGAGCGATCGGTTAATCGGAGGGAAAGGGTGCCGGTAAACAGTCCGTCGCCCCTCGCAAAAACTGGCAGCTTCCAATGATTGCTTTATTGTAAAGTTACTGCCCGAAAATCGATACGCGGATGCAGGCATTCCCCCAAATTCAGTTGTCCCTACTGGAACCTCAATCCGCTGCTGCTTAGGCCATGAAGGAGTTCCGCGAAACTCGTGTCAATCGGATTTGTGCGCGACCTTGTCAGGATGCCGGAGGGCCAGGATCTCGGTTTGAAGCGCGGAGCGAACTCGAAATCCTTGCCGAATCGAAGAAAGAAGCGAGACGATGATCGCAAACATGTTGTGCACAAGGTGTAGCGCTGTTCATCCAAATTCAACTGGCTCATTGAGAACGGAGTTTTTAGTAGGGACAGTTAGCCCCATCAGGCATTCTTGCGCTATCTCTGAGCTAGGATTCAGTCCTCATCGATAAACCCCCGCGCGGTCCTCAGCGGTTCCTCTTAGACATTGAACCTCTGATTCGGCTCCGCCGGAATGTAAGGAATCAGAAGATGGGATTCGCCAAAATGAATCTCGTGTGTCACCGTCTGCATGAAGGGCAGCATATACACTCCCCAGGTTCCCAGCCTGCTCAGGACGTCATCCTGGTTCCGAATCACAAGCTGCAGCGAGCTTCCCTTGCCAAAGACACACGCCGTGGGCAGCAGCGCGATCGCATACCTGACCACCTTTCCGCGTGGAACGGGAACCGGATCTTGCCGCGGGTGGATAGGGTCGTAAGGCCTCGATTTGTTCTCATCCAACGCCCGATGCGCTGCCTTCAGCCATCCGTTGCTGAGCAACTGTCTCTTGCCGTCCGGCGCCACCATCACGAGGTCTGCCATCCAGTTTGTATCGTCCTTGTCAATCGCCGCATCAAGATAGAGCGCAACCGGCCCCGTGATTTCCGTGTCCTTTGTAAATGGAGCAGTTTGGTACATCAGGCAGTAAACCGTCGGGTCCTCGTAGGGCGCCGGCTGCGTGAACTTTTCTGGCGCAGGCTTTCCTGCCACCGACTCGGTCGCCAACCGCCCGCCAGGATGGAGATAGAGTTTTCCCCATTCCGTTCTCGACAGCGGCCATTCGTTCTCGAATCGCCACTTATTCACTCCCATCACGAACATCTTGATCGGGGGTTCGTCCATAATCCCAGTGTCGATGCCCTTGAGCCAGTAGTCATACCACCGGATGATCTCGTCGTGATACTCGACATAGGGCCTGGCCGGCTCTCCCGGCGGATAGACGATCAGTTTCTTGTCCTGCGCGGGCGTGCTGACGTGTTGATAAGCTTCGAAGGCTCCAAAAACATAGAGCCGGAAATTCCAGGGTGCGCCTAGATAGATGGGGAGCTTGATTTTGTCGATGTCCTGCGACTGAAACACCTTATCTTCGCCCGGTCGCGGATGAAACGAACTTAACAGGCTATCGAACGTGAACGGCGACTTCATCGGGTATTTGAGATACGAATACCACTTGCTGTTGTACTTGATGTCCGGGTGATTGAGAGCCTCCGTGAGGCGCGCCTGCAGCTCGTCCTTGGAGAGAGATTCCGTCAGACGTGGCTTTCGAATCATGTAGGGGCGATTCGGGGCGGGGCAGGCACTGTCGTTGCCGTGTCGCCCGTGTTGCACGTGGTAGAAGAGGGTGTCGAAGATACCGTGAAAGTGATCGCCCGTAACAAGTGGGCAGGCGTCGGGGTGAAGAGCTTTGAGGTGCGGCGGTGGATTTGCGCCGATCTCCATCTGGGCCACTGAAAACGACGAAGGGCCCATCATCCCCACGTTCCCATCGCACCAGGGCTGCGCAGCGATCCACTCGATCAAATCGTAGATGTCTTCCCTCTTATGTACAGCGCCAAAGTCAAAGACGTCTTGCATAGCTCCTGAAGCATCGCCGATGGGTTCCTTATCACACTCGGAATTGCCGATTCCCCTTGGGTCGGGAATGACATGGACATACCCTCTGGGAACCGTGTACATGAAGTTTCCGGCTTCGAGCGTTCCGTCCCAAAACGGACTGTCGTAGTAGGGTTGCGGTTTGTCCGCGAGCCAGCGCACTGCCTCTTGTACGTCCTTCGCCCATTGCCCCCAAGCGAGTATCGCCGGAAATCTCTTGCCTTCGACGTCAGGACGATAAACGTCCACGGCGATGCGCACGCGGTCCCGCATCGCAACCATGGAGTCCTTTTCGGTCTTCACGTCGTAAGCGGGCTGCGACTCACGTTGCTTGATGATCTGGGGGTAGCCGTCAAAGTAAACGCCCTTGACCTCCGTCCCGTAAGGGATACGGACAGGTGCCGGTACCAGATCCTTGATCACGATCCCGGCCGCATCACCTGAGTAAACCTTTTGGCCCACGCGGGCCCTCCTTCGGGTCACCCCACTCGCTTGCTGTCGCTGAGGACCCTAGCCTGGAACGAAAGGCACATGATGAAGGTCAAGCGCGATTATGTTCTGGAACACTAAACAAGTTCGCCTGTGTCCAAGGCAACATGATTTGGATCGAGTTCATGTTGAAACTTATTCCACCACAGGTGGTAATTGGAAAGACCTCGCCCGATTTCCTCATTTTGGCCCTGGAGTAGTGCGAAGTAGCGTTCCTTGAAGGCTCTAGCGCTCTGCTCCTTGTGCCAATCCTCGACTGCCTTTTTGGCTGCCAGATTTTGAGGATCGAATTTGCAGAAAATTTCCGTCTTGCCGAGATGGCCCTGCTCCACGCCCCAACCAAAAAACGCGCCGCCATCATCCACGATGAGGCCCTTTTCGATCAGAGGTTCTTTTGCCTTGCCGGCTCCAATCGCCCACTTGATGGTTAAGTCTCTTTGCCCCATCACAGGTATCGAGCTGAACATGCCACCCGGACGGAACGTTTCCCGAATCGAGGCAGAAATTCTGACGCACTGGCACAACAGAATCCCTTCGGTCCTGGGATCTTCGATTGATGCTAAAGACTTGCCGCCCGCGGGGCTGATGATGTGCTGCAGGACTCGTTTCTTGTAAGCGAAGTCGGCTGTGGAGTTACCGGCGATAATGATAAAGAAGCCGGGGCCTTGTACTTCCGTGCTAAGCCGCTTGAACGTTTCTTCCTCTTCTTCATTGCTGGTGGTGATGTTCGCGGCGACCATGGCCACATTGAACCCCATGAGTTCGAACGCGATTTCACTTTCGCCGATCTTGATCTCTGCCTCCCACATTTTTTCAACGGACGGGAAGCTGAAGTATCGCGCCATGAAATTCGGCGGTATCTCGCTCAAGTAGTATTTCGGAGATATTCCTTCGATCGGAAATTTTGACGGGCCGGGCCAGTGATAAATCTTCAATGCGGCCTTGGTGAAAACGCCCGGAGTAACGCCCGGCGGCACGGCACTCGTCAGCACGCTCCGCAGAGATGGACCCGGCCCGTCACCACAGAACCACTCATCCGAAGATCCCAACGAACCGGATCGTACGATTTCGCCTTCGGGTGTGACCCATTCGATCGCCAAGTGGTTGCGATCATCGCCGCTCGTGGTTTGATCCAGATGCCCGTGCCCGCGGAGCATCGCCGAACAATTCGATCCGGCTCCTTTCACGTTCATATGCAGGCCGCGCTTCATTAACTCCGCTTGCAGTTGCGCCGATATCACGTAGGGTTCAACGACGGCATACATATTCTTCTCATTGATTTCAATGATTCGGTTCATCCTGCGCAGGTCGAGATAGAGAGTGCCCTTCGAGAATTTTCCCGTCCAGCCGGTGCACACAGGCCTGAATGGCAACTTGTGCTTATTGCATAGCTTGACGATCGCCTGGACTTCTGCAGCGTCCTTCGGAAGGACGACGGCTGCGAATTCCGTCCCGTGATAGGAATGCATGATGACCGGGTCGTCGCAAATATACTCGGGTCCAACTACATCCTCGAAAGCCGAATAAACGTTCTTGCTCAACGCCATAATCCGTCACCCCCCTTTACGCGATTGCGGCCTCGACGAGTTCAACGACGTCGTAGATTTTCAGGCGGCTGCCAGTTTCGGCGATCGCTTGATTGAAGGTCTTCTCGCACCAGGGACACGTGGTAACGAGCGCCTCAGCGCCCGTTGATTCGGCTTCATCGATTCTTTCGCGGGCCGTCCATTGCGCAAATTCGGGATTTGACTCGTCCACGCCACCACCGGCGCCGCAGCACCATGCGTACTCCTTAATCCTGGTCATTTCCGTAAGCTTTACTCCGGGAATGCGCTCGAGAACGTCGCGAGGAGGTTGATAAACGCCGTGCGTACCTCTCCGGTATGTTTTTGGCGGGTCGAACACAAACCGGTCGCCCGGAATCTTTTTCCCCTGCCAGTGAACCCACGGCTCGCCCAGCCTACCGAGGCGGCACGGATCATGGTAGGTGACGAGCAGGTCTACTTTCTTTTGCGGCTTCAGCTTGCCTTGCATTATCAGGCGGTCGAGGTATTCCGAGATATGCAGCACTTCGAGATTGCCTTTGAGATTGAACTTGTCATACAGGACCTTGAAAGCCTGGTAGCCATCGGCGCAGCCCGTTACGACGGTCTTGGCGCCACATTGCTGGACGAGAGCCATATTTTTCTTGGCCTGATTGAGAAAGTCTTCCTTGTAACCCATCTGGTAGGCGCGGCCACCGGAGCAGGTCTCGGCGTTGCCGGCGATACCGAAATCGACCCCGGCTTTTTGCAGAAGCTCGGCGGTGACCTTGGCGAGCTTTTGCATGTTCTTGTCGTAGCTGGTAAGACAGCCAACGTGATAGAGAACGTTTACGTTTTCTTTGGTGGCGTCCTTCAGGTTTAAGCCCGAAGCCCAGTCGCCGCGTTTGCCCGTAGGAGGCACTTCCGAGCCATGCTTTCGGAGACCGGCGATCACCTTGTCGAGGGCCGGATGGGTCTTGCCATCCTCGATGCACTTGATTCGGAATTCGTTGATGGGTTCGAGAACTTCCATGTCCATGGCATAGTTGCACGAGACGCCGCAGGCGCCACACATCTGGCAGTTGTAGACGATATCGAGGAGCCGGTCCGTATAGTTAAACCCTTGCTTCAGCATCGCCGCACCGATGTTCAACCGGCCGCCGCCGGAGTAACTGTGGAAGTTGTACTTCGATATGCTCGGGCAGACATTGGCGTACTTATATCCGCTCACCCTCTGCATGGGTATCCACTTGCACGCCGAACAGCGGCAGCACATCTCCATGTCGCCCTTATATTGTTCCAATCCCATGGCGGCTATCTCCTGTGACTGCTCCACGACAAGTTGTTTCCGCTGGCGTTCTTAAAAGCACACTTTCCCCGGATTCATCACGTTATTGGGGTCGAATATTTTTTTAAGTTTACTTAAAGCGGAGAGGGAAGCAGCGTCTCGATTCACAATCATCCGCGTGCTTTCACCATAAGGCCTTGAGAAGAATGCGCCCTTCTCCATCAGCTCTTTGACTGCCAGAGAGGAAAGGCCCCGTACTCGATTGACCTCGCGGCCATTTTCGGGGTCGTAAAAGAGATTGAATTCACAGTGATAGCTCGTGCCCTGTACAACCGGCTGGATGTACGCACCTAGACTCGAAGATGCGTAGCCGGATTGTTCAACCAGCTCATTCATGGTCTCGAGCTGGGTCGGCAGTTTTTCCCGGAGGGTCAAATAGAATACGTCCTGGCAAGCCCCGCTAGAACGAAGCTTCCAATACGGATTGCTGCAGGGCTGCTGGATCGCCTTCAAAAGCTCATGGGCGGAGACGTCGCCAACCGCCTTCTTCGCTTCCACTCCCAGCCGCTGCGTGATTTCCGTGATGTCTTTGATCTGAGAGCTGACCCTTTCCTCCGGGAAATATTCGTAGCCGGCGACCGTATAGAAAAGCGTCCAGGTAGGTAGGGTTGCCTTCAGGTCTTGGAAATCATCGGGCCGTTCCTTCGCACAAATTGCGGCGAGGTTGGTGTTATTGAGAATGAAACATTCGTTGACGGACCTAAGCCTGATCAGCCAATAGGCCATCTCCAGCAGGGGATCGAGCCCGGAGGAGCCGATCACAAATGGCTCCTCTAAGATCGGCAAAATTTCGCAGCGCATCGATACCCACGTCACGATGCCCATGGTTCCCTGCGCCCCTTGGATCAGCCGGTGCCAAGAAGCTGTACCGGGACCATATGGCGCTTTTTGCACGCCTCCGACGGCCCACTGTTCCGGGATTGAACCAGGGCCGGCCGCCTGCCCGGTTCTGAACTGATCGCCCGTTCCGAAAAATATCTCGGCGCAAGCCAATGGGTCAGAGATATCCCATTGGTATTTGGGCATGATAACGGGCTCTCTTTCCAATATGCTGGCGACGACGGATTTGGATGCGCGCGGCAGCAACGGCATATTGAGCCTCAGGCCTACCTTCTCGACTTCCGGGATGAGTTCGGCGAATGTCACACCCGGCTCGCACATGGCCACTCGTCTTTTGCGGTCCACCAGCATGATTTTTTTCATCCCGCTCATATCGACAATGACCGCACCTCCGGCGCTCGGAACGGTGTCGCCTCGGAAATGCGGCGGACCCGAGCTGATGGGGACCAAAGGTGTTCCTGTCTCGTTGGCAAATTTCACGATCTTCTGGATGTCGGCGGCCGTCTTCGGCTTGACCACGGACGCGGGCCGCACCTGATTGACGAAGCTGATGTCCCGCGAATAGCTGTCCAGTTCCGCGCGATTGACACTAATACGGTCGGGACTGATCACGTTGGCTAACGCTGCTTGCTCCATGATCGGCAACCTCCCCGGGGCAGATAGTCCGTGCCGCCACTAAGATTTACTTCCGAAAAACTAAAGTCGAAAAGCCATAAAGCCCGCCTCGCTCGCGCGTTCAAAGCCGTGGAAAACGACCATTGCGTTCTCCACGCAACAAGATTTGAGACCCGCTAGTTCGTACAACAACCACGAGGTGCTTTGCCGGCTGAATCGACTGTGATATGAGATAGATGATGTTCTTTTAGAGAGTATGAGCCGCTATCTAGATACTGCTTCTAGGTTCTTAAAGTCAAGCAGTTGCTAGAAATGAACGCCGCGATTCAAGCGACTGCTTGAAACCCCCATCCTGAGCGGTCGATGCAATAGCTGGACGAAAGGAGCAGACGAAGTGCCGATTCGTAAGCAGCCCTTGGGCGAAGCGCGGCAGCGACTTCTCGAAGCCGCGGGCCAGCTTTTTGCGGGAAAGGGATTCCGATTGGCCGGCACGCGAGAAATCTGCCGGAAGGCCGGGACCGATATCGCCGCCATCCACTATCATTTTGGCAGCAAGGAAAAACTGTACGAAGCAGTGCTGCGTTACGCCGACAATCTGCTCGTCGATCCCGTCCCGACCTTCGCGGCGTCGCAATCGCGCGAGGCCCGGCTGAGAGAAATCATTGAGTGGGTCCTAACCCAATGTTTCGCGCAGGGTCAATCGGAATGGCGGTGGCGGTTCATAGAGCAAGCGACCATCTCGCTGACGCCGGGTCTCCTCGCGCTCTTTAATTCTAAAATTCTACCCTTATACCAGGCTCTCGACTCCCTTTGCAGGGAGTTTCTCGGCGAGCGAGCTTCGCAGCAGCAAGTGCGTTTCGCTGCTCGGAGCATCCTCGGACAGTGTTTCTACTATCGGCATTTCCGCGTGCTGATCATCGGTCAGGGCGAGGCGTTTTCCGACGAGCACCTCCACGAGTTGACAGACCACATCCTTGAATTTTCGGTCGCGGGTCTCAAAGCGCGGGCGCACGCACTCGCAAAGGCGAAGCGACAGAAGCCTTCGTTCCGCCCGCGGGCCGGTTCCCGGAAGAAGCCCATTCACTGGGAGGGAAAGATTCGCACCAAGCGCATGAACAACTGAACAGCCGCACAATCCTGCGAGGACGGCCTCAGAGACGTAGCAATCCCTGAAGACTTTTAGATTTGTTGCCCCACAGATGTGCACGGCCGTTAAGCTGCTTGGAAGGCACGCTTCAAGGGATAGTATCTTCCCTCGCGTCTCTCGAGATAATTTGCCTGCGCCATCTCGTCGAGCAGACACTCAACGAGCATGGGATTGAGCGGCGGATAGATTTCGTCTCTCTCCCAGTCCGTGAATTTGCCGATGATTTCGTCGCGGGTGAGACCGGGTTCGGATTTGATCTTTTCGAGCATCGCCATCGAGCGCTTGTAGTACGGCGTGTCGTATCCTTTCGACGCAATGTCGATTGGCTCTACAACAAAGAACGCAGAGGTGCGGGCGTCACCGCAGGCGAACGTCCAACCAGTCTGCCTCGTTTTCGGGGGAGTCGCGGGAAGTCCTTTGACTTTGTGGCTGAGCGCCCTCGGGAATTTCCTTCAGCGGGCGAAATCCGAGCCCGTCGTACTGTTTCATGCTTTCATCCCTTGCGCTAAGGCCTGAATAGCGAAATGCGATGCCTTGCGCAAAGCTGTTTCCGGCCGCGCGCATGCCGACGAGAACGGGCGTCATGGGCCCAAGAACGCCCGGGCATACTCGCCCATGAAACTCCTCGCCATCGTATGTGAAGGAGTCGCCGATTTTGTAGCAGAAATGGCATGGGAACCGTTTTTCGTCTCCCATGAATTCCACCAACGTTGCCTTTATTTTGAATGCCATTTTTTCCTCCTGCGTATCTTTATGCTTAGGCTTTGCCAAAACTGGTCTGTCAAATCAGTAGGGCTCCGCCATCGACAGCAACAGCGCTGCCCGTTACAAACGAGGCTTCGCTCGAGCACAGCCAAAGCACGAGAGCTGTTACTTCCTCAGGTTGCCCAATCCGACCGACTGGATACATCTGAATCGCTTTCTGCACCATCGCCTGATCTTTGAGAAATGTGGCCTCCGACATGGGCGTCTGAATCAACGCCGGACAGACGGCATTCACCCGAATTCCGCGAGAGGCATAATCCAAGGCGCCCGTTGTCGTAAGCCCGATGATTCCGTGTTTGGTTGCGTTGTAAGCAGCCCCCGTCCGGCGTCCGCTCCGCAGCCCGGCCATCGCGGACATATTGACGATCGAACCTCCACCGCGTTTCAGCATCTCCGGAATTTCATACTTCATAGACAGAAATGTCCCGGTGAGATTGGTGGTGACGACTCGATCCCACACTTCTTTCTGATAGTCAGCTAAGGGAACCATCAGCGTGCCGTCGATCCCGGCGTTGTTGAAGGCGCAGTCCAAACCTCCGTAAGTCTCTACACAGGCTTGGACGGATTTTTCCACATCCGAGGAGTTGCAGACATCGGCACGAACGAAGGTTGCCTCGCCACCTTCCTTCCGTATAGCTGAAACCACTTCTTCACCAACTTCAACACGCCTCCCGGTAAGGACCACGTTTGCGCCTTCTCGGGTAAACGCGACCGCTGCATCGCGGCCGAGGCCCGACGTGCCGCCGGTCACTAAAACCACTTTGTTGGTAAATCGCCCGCTCATATCTCCGCTCTTGCGCCGACATTTGCGGCGGCGCGAGCTGTGCTTGTTACTTTCGAGCCCCGAATGCCTCCGCGATCTTGGTCGACCACACGTGGCAGTTGCTATACAGAGGGCCCAGCTTTTCGAGCATCGGCATCGAGCGCGGAGGCATCGTCGCGTGGTGCCCATGCCGAATCTCCGTCTCATGTGACCGGGCCATTACCTGCATCGGTATGTCGCCCCAATCTGGCTGATGGCGTTCCCATAAGAACAAAAGCTCGATGTGGGCCAGATGGCCGTATTCCATCGAGATGATCTGGAAATTGTCCGGCGCATCGAAAATCAGCCCTTTGTCGATGAAATCAGTCAGGAATTCGGGAATGGTTTTGCCGACCTCGAACATGTGATGGATCGAATCCGCGCTCAGTTTGGTCGGCGCCCAGGCCCCGCCGAGGCGCAGCACGCGTTGAAGGAATCCCACGAGGATGAAGAAGTCCATGTTGTTCTCGTAGATCGCGCGGATAGCTGGATCGACGTCTTCACCTCCCGTTTCTGCGATTATTTCGCGAAGCACCGCCTCCTCGTAGGCCATCTCCTCGGCTGAATGTGTGGCGAGATAGACATAGAGAGGCCTGGCGAGTTCTCTCTGGAACAGGCCGCTATCCCAAAGATCCCAAAAGTGGTTTGCCGATTGCGTGGCCAGTAGCGCTGCCGTCGCATTGAAATACTTCAACACCGCTTGACCGATCTCCGCTTTGCCGATTTCGATCATTGCGTCGCGGAGTTGATCCAGCGTCGGGAACTTAAAGATGAAAACCTTGTGGCGATCTTTGGACAGCCGGATTTGATAGTCGGGCGAGCGCCCTTCGGTAGGCATCTCGGCGGGCCCCCTCCACTCGTCGAGCCCAATGGCGATTCGAGTGATTACGCCGAAGCCGCCAAACGGGCCTGCGTAACCTTTGAGCAGTCCTCGGAGGCTTGGGCCGGGGCCGTCGCCGCAGAACCAGCCCGCGTCATTGGCCAGCGAGCCAAGCCGAATCAGTTCGCCCGAGGGAAGCACCCACTCAACGCCGAGGATATAACGATTCGTCCGCGAAGCTCCGTGCTGATTGTGGTTGTCGCCGCTCGAGCAGGCGAAATTGACCAAGACTGACCCGCCCGGACCGACAGCGGCCACCGGATAGCTCAAGCCATATTTCATCAATTCAGTTTTCAACTGGCCGTGTCGCACGCCCGGCTCGATCACGGCGTAGCGGTCTGCCCTATTGATCTCCGTAATTCGATTCATCCGCTTCAATTGCAAGATGATCGTGTTCGGGCCGGTCGGGTACGCAAAACCGATCAAGCTTGACACCGTGGGGATAAATTTCAGCCCGTGCCGGTTGCAAACTTTGACGATCTGCTGAATCTCTTCCGCGTTACCCGGCAGCAATACCGCGGCGGGGCTTGGCGGCTTGACGGGGCTGCTCGGCATGGCGTGCCGCATTGCCGCCAAAATGTATTCGCGGTCGCTGATATACTCTGGCCCGACGATTCCCTCGAGTTCGGCGTAGACGTCCTTGGGCAGCCTCATCGCTCAGATCTCCGCATCCCAGCTACCAGCTACAACGCGTCGGCGATCAACTGCGTGATATCGAAACATTCCATTTCGCCGTCCGGCGTTTGCAGCACTTTTTCAAACGCCGACTCGCAAAATGGGCAACAGGAAACGATCGCGTCAGCTCCAGTGGATTTCGCCTCTTTGCTTCGCTCGCGTGCCGTCCATTGGCTGAATTCCGGGAAGGCCTCCGCAACGCCACCGCCAGCGCCGCAGCAATACGAATTCTCCTTGTTACGAATCATTTCTACGACCTCCAGCCCGGGAATCGCCTTCAGGACTTCGCGGGGCGCGTCGTAAACGCCTTGTGTGCCGCGGCGCCATTGCTTGGGGGGGGCGTGGCGGCCAAATGCTTTGATTTCCCCGTTCCAAGGAACGTATGGCTCTGATAGGCGGCCCAAAAGGCAGGGATCGTGATACGTAACGCTCCTTCTGCCCGTGTTGTGAAGCGTCAGCCGTTCCTCCGCAATTAGTTGCTGCACGACCTCCGTAATATGCATGACGCGAAACTTCAACTTGCCCAGGCGCGGGTAGAAATCGCGGAATGCTCCGAAGCATTCGGCGCAACTGGTGATCACCGTGTCGATGCCGTGTTTTTCAAGTGCCGCAAGATTGTGCTCGGCCACCTCGCAGGCCGCCGCAACCTGTCCGGTGCGCCAAAGCGGGCCGCCGCAGCAATATTCCTTCGCACGCAGCACCATGAACTTCACACCCCCTGCGTTCAGGATCTTTGCCGTGTTTCGAGCAATCTTTGGATAGTGGTATGAGGCGGCACAGCCGGCAAAATAGGCTACGTTACTTTGTTTCAAGAGTTCCATGTCTGGCGTGAGCCACTCGAACCTCTGGCCATGCTCTTTGCCGAAAATATTGTGCTGCTCGGCTACGGACCGTGCTTGTTGCTGATGCGCAGGCATCGGCCCCCAGCCATCAGCGACGACCCGCTCCCGCAGCGCGAGGATCGTCTCCAGCACTTCCATATCGCGGATGGATTTGCAGTTGATGTCGCAGGCTCCGCAAGTCGTACAACTGTAGATCAGCTCGATCAGACCGCTTTCGTATGCAAGCTCCCCATTGAGAAGTTCCTCGGCGATGTTCAGCAGACCTTGGCCTGAATAAGCGTCGAAACCAAATCGCTGGTGAATCGGGCAGATCTCCGCGAAGTCGTAACCCTTCGTCTTCGGACCCAGCAGCCACTTGCACTGGCCGCAGTGGTTGCAAGACTCCATCGTGCGTCTGAAATCTTCGAGCGTCAGCATCGTCGTGTCTCCGCAGCGCAAGCGCCTAGAAACAAAGCTTCCCGGGATTCAAAATCCCGTTGGGATCGAAAATGCTCTTTAAAGTTCTGAGCATCGCCGCTCCATCCGAGTAGTTGCGGTAAACCATAGGCGCCCACAGCCCATAGGGACGGCTGAAAAATGCGCCCTTCTTCATCAATGTATCCGATGCACTGAGGAAAAGCTCCTGTACTGCTTCTACTTCTTCGGCGCTCGAACCGTCGCAGGGCAGAAGAAAGGCGCAGTGCGCTCCGCGGCCTTGTACGAGAGGCTGGACGTATGCGCCGTAATCCAAACCGGGGCGCCTAGATCTTTCGACGACTTCCTTCATCGACTCGACGAAGTACCCGGCTTTACTGAGAGGTGCAAGAAAGAAAATTTCGTAGCAGCGGTCCGTCCGCCGGAGTTTCCAATAGGGCTCCTTGCTCCAAGGTTCCGATATGACCCGGAGGACGTCCTTTTCCAGGCCTGGCGCTCCCGGCAGGCGCGTCAGGGCCTGCAAGCCGAGGGTCGCGCAGATCTCGATCAGATATTTCTCGTGGATAGATACTCGTTCCTCGGCACGTCGCTGATACCCCGCCACACAGGCGATAATCGTCCAAGGAGGCAGGGCTGCTTTTAACGGCGTGAAGTCTGCTCGTGCGTCGTCGGCGAGAAGTGTGGCCAGATTGGTACTGTTCAGCGCGAGGCACTCGTCTACTACCCGCTTTCTCAGCAGGGCATCGAGAGGAGCAGACAATTGCTGTGGATTATCGAGCGGGATGAAGTAAAGCTTCCTCAATGCAGGCCGGACTTCTGTCCTGATGACGCCCCAGGTCACAAGTCCTATGGTCCCCTGAGAGGCAGATAGCAAGCGATAGTAATCAATGGCGCCAGGCCCCCAAGGATTGACTTTGTCCGCCTTCAACGACTCGGATGTCCCAGGACCCGATGCCGAACCCGTCCTGAACTCGTCTCCGCTCCCGTAGATGACTTCCAGCGTCAACAGCGGGTCCATGTAATCGTACTGATATTTTGGGATCAACGTCGCTTCGCGCTCAAGACAGCTTGTCAGCACGGACTTGTTAGCTCGCGGTGCGAGCGGCATATTGACCTTCATGCCGTGGCTTTCGAGAGCGGGCACGATCTCGCCGTACGTCACTCCGGGCTCGACCGTTGCGCAACGGCTGACTGAATCTATCCGGACGATCTGCCGCATTCTGTCGAAATCGACGACAATCCCACGCTTGCTGGGCAGTGTGTCACCGTGGAATCGTGGCGGACCGGAACTAACCGGTACAAGGGATACTTCGTGCTGATTTGCAATTCGTACGATCTCGCGAACGTCTTTCTTGCTGCGTGGATAAACGATGAAATCAGGGCAAGTTCCGACGACTAGGCTGTAGTCCTGCGAGTAACTTCTGAGGGCTGCCGAGTCCGCTGAGACATTCTCAGCTCCGATGGAGCGATTCAACTCTCGAGCAATCGCAGGACGAACATCCAGCGCAAGCATTTCGCTCCCTCACGATCAGAATCCGGGCCGAACTCGAAACGGTGCGCGCACGATCAGAGGACTTCTGATCCCAGCCGCGAGAATCAAGAGGCGCATGAGGAACCCACCGGCCAGCAATAACACGCCGGCGATGAGCAAGGTCAACAGTTGAGGCGCAACCCGTTCGTTTGCCCATGCGAAAAGCTCGATCAGCGCCGGAGCCAACAGACCGGCGCCGAGAAATCCGCCCCAAAACATCCTCGAGAGCTTTCCTCTCAAAAGCAGGCTAGCCGCCTCCGGAGCACGGTTGTATACGATCGTCAGGTAGAGATAGATCGTTATCCCCTCGAACAGGAGCAGAATTATGTCTGCCGACTCGAGACGAAACAGGAACCTCGCCGTTTCGGGGCTGCTGACGCGCCAAGTTGCGCCGACGATCGGCGTAATGAAGAACAGCCCCCCGATGCCCGTCGAAACGGCGGAAATCAGAAAGAGCACCGGCAAAAGGGGGTTGTTCCAGAAAGGTCGGCCTACCACAATACCGATCAGAATGCCGGTGTACACGCACGTCGCCACAGCCAATCCGAGAACGATGACCTCCACGACCATGCGTAGCCCTTGATTCGCGTCCAAAACGCTGCCGTATGGCCAGACCCGCAGGATCGTGAGCAGCCCTCCGGAAATGAGCAGCGCCGAGACGATCAAAAATCCGCGCGAAATCCAGGAAGTACTTGGATGCAGCACGGCCGTAAAAAACTTTTCCGGGTGCCCGAGATCCAAAATCAGGAAGAAAGTAGAAAGCGCCACCAGCGGGAGACCAAGGCCAAGGGCGACTTTCGCCGAAGCCACAAATCCGGTGAAATCACCGATGATGCCCACAATCATTGCGCCAGCGCCTGTGCCCGCAAGGAAAAGATATGCCGCGATCTTCCACCGCCACACCGACTGCGGAACGGTTCCCATCCGTCTTACTCCTTGTGGCGTTCCAGGTCTGACGTTTCCGTTGGCGCAACCGAGCGGCCAGCGGGCAGATAACGCGTAGTCGGATCCGTGCCGAATTCTGGATTGAGTTGAAAAGCTTGAGCCCGTGCCACCAATTGCGCTACTTCGCTATTGGGGTCATTCAGATCGCCGAAATAACGGGCCTTGGCCATGCAATTGATGACGCAGGCGGGAGTCGCCTCGCGGTCTACGCCGGGCTGGAGTCCTTTGGCAAGGCCGGCGTCAATCCGGTGCCGGCAGTAATCGCATTTCATGACCGTGCCCGTGCGGTGCGCCTGATAACCTTCCGCTTCGTAGGGCGTCAGTCCTTGGTCGCCAAAATATCCCCGGATGTCTTCCACGAAATAGCGTGCGCCATAGGGGCAGGCGATCATGCAGTACTTACATCCGATACATTTATCTTCATCCACGAACACGATGCCGTCCGGGCGTTGCTGTGTGGCCTGCGTCGGGCAGACGCTCTCGCAGGGTGGATTGCTGCATTGCATGCACAGCAGCGGCAGATTGACGCGGGACACATTTGGGTAGCTGCCAACCTCCGTGACCTCGACGCGAGCCAGGGTGACGCCTGGTGGGGTAGCGTTTTCGGCTTTACAGCTTGTCTGGCAGCCGTAGCAGCCGATGCATTTCAGAAGGTCAATGACCATTCCCCATCTCGGCATGTTCATTCCTCGCTCTTGGGTTGCGCCGCTCGGGATCTACGCTCTGTTTCATTCGCTCGGAGCGCTGTTAGCGGGGTCCGGCTGCGTGGAAATTTCACGCTTTGTAGATTCGCACCTTCGCGCACAGATCCATGTTCAGATTCCCGGGATCCAGATGCTCGTAATCAACTTCGATCAGCTCGTTATAGAAAACGCCTTTGCCCTTGGCTATCGGCAAGTCCTTGGACCAGTGGCCTGCCAGAGCCGCGACACCGATGCCCTCGGGATGGATGCCTTCAATCGTCTTCAATCTGCCCTTGACCCTGCGCTTGTAATTGGATTCCACCCAGATGATGTCCCCGTCGTGGAGGCCCTTCTTTCTGGCTGTCGCCGCGTTGACGGCGATGTTGTACGAGTAGTCGTTCATCTGAGCTGCTTCGTCGAGCCAGGGATTTTCCAACGTCAGCGAATTGGTGTGGACGGTATCTCGGTAGTAAAAGCTGATGAGGTCGTATTGCGGGTCCTTGCACTCGTGCGATGGGCAGGGATTCCAATCCGGCAACGTCTGATACGCTTGATAGTTGATTTCGTTCTCGATGCCGAATTCTTTGGCGACTTGGCGTACTTGCTCGCCCGTAGTCTGGAAGATCTCGAAGTAAACGGGAACTCGGACGGGCACGCGACTGCGCCAGTATACTTCCTCAGCCTTCTTCGGCCAGTTCATCACGCCGTTTTCCTTGAACCATTCCAGGCCGTGGGCTTCCCCGAAGAAGTTCTTCAGCGCCCTGTCTACGATCTCCTCGAACTCGTATTTGACATCCGGCTCGAGCCGGTACGGATCTTTCAGCTCGAAGTGCGTGTTGTACGCGCCATTCATGTCCTTGAGCAATCCCATCCGGTATCCGATCTCGTACATCACCCGCAAGAAATCGCGCCGCTGCCCAACCGATTTCACAACCGGCTGGCGAATCGGCCAGCTCCAAGTCCCCATGCTGCCCGGATGATTGAAGATGAACGGATAGTTGGGGGAGGGGAAGAGGCGCTCCAGGTAACACGTATCCGGCAAAACGACGTCGGCGAAATCAGTCATCTCGTTCTTGAAGATGTCGAACGAGATGATGAAGACGTCCTTGAACGCCTCCGCCACTACGTCTTTGTTACCCACACTCATGATGGCGTTCGCTCCGAAGTTGATCATCACCCTAGGCCGGCGTTGGATGTTGAACCTGTTCCACCATTTCTCGCGATCCGCGGCACCATAAAAGGGTGACGTCATCGCCCACGGGAAGAATTCGCGCATGCCGATCGTGGTCGGAGCGGCGGCATCGTTCGCCGGGAAAGGCTTGTGCGGATGCATCCACGTGCCGGTGATCATCAAACCATCCGGTGTTGCCTCGGGGACGTAGTGCGGCCGGCCAGTGTCTGGATGGCCGTGGCAAACAGGATTGAAGCCCAGCGCTCCGCCGACGTTGTCCGCTGAACCCACTAGCTGATTGAGTAGGTCGATCGCCACGCAATTCCACGTCGAGTTCTTGTGACCCTGCGAGCCACGGAAAAATATGGCCGCAGCCGGCCGGTAGGGATACTCCTCGCCGTTGATCATGATCGTGCTGCCAATGCGCGCTGCTTCGCCGAATTCGCGGGCCATTCTGCGGATGTTCGCCGCGGCAATCGTCGTAATTCCCGAGGAATATTCCGGCGTGTATTTCTTCAGATGTTCCTTCAGTACCTGAAACCCAGGTTGTGCCTTGCCCCCGTTCACTGTGAAGGTGCCCAGCAGTGCCATGCTGTCGATGGGCGCACAGTCAAACGTCTTTGCGGTGCCGGCAGTCGCGTCCCACACCAGAGGCTTATTGGTCGCCGCGTCACGCACGTAGTGCCCGTCTTCTTTAACCAGGTACGCGGCGTTCGTGCACTGTTTCAGATAATGTCCGTCGTAGATTCCGAGTTCGTTCACCAGCACGTTTGCCATCGCAAGGGCCAGGGCGGCATCCGTCCCAACCCGGATGGGAACCCACTCGTTGCCCTTGCCAGCGGCAAAATTGCACATTGGGTCCACCACCACCATCTTCATGCCGCGCGCCCGTGCATCGGCCGCGAGCTGTGCGTTCTGGTTTGCGACGTGACCCGCAGAATGTCCCTTACTCGCTCCGAAATAGATGGCGTAGTTGCAGAATTTGAAGTCCGGAACCAGCGACCAGGAAGCGTGCATCAAGCCACCGATTTCGTGTGCTCCCGACCCGCAATGAATGCCTCCGCCACCTACCCAGACGGCGTTTGCGCCGAAGGCCTCCGCGAAGGTGAACAGTCCGCAATGCATTTCGGAGGCGCAAGTAGTTGTGCCTTGCAGAAAGAGCTCTCCCGGGTCGCGGTCATGCACTTCTTTCAGCTTCTTTATGGCGATGTCCAGCGCCTCTTCCCACGAAATTTCCACCCAGCCGGGATCGACGCCGATGCCTTTCGTCGGATTCGTTCGCTTCAACGGTACGTTCACGCGGTTGGGATCGTAGAGCGTCATGATCCCTGAGACGCCCTTAGCGCACAGTCTTCCCTCGCCGCACGCGCTGGCGGGATTGCCCTCGATTTTGGCCAGCACGCCGTCCACGTTATGGGCAAGGATCGAACAGTTTCCGTAACACAGGCTACAGGAGGAGGGGATCCAGCTGTCCTGCTGATGGTTTGCTGTCACTCCCGCGTTTGCCTTCTCAAGGCTTAACATCGAATTCCTTTCTCGCGGCGCGGTCCACGTAGCACGCGTTCGCAGCTGCACGCTGCCGCCGAGCCCGCTCCCCCTGCAGCAGTTCGTTCCTGGAGCCAAGTGGAATCGCTTTCACGTCACATTTCAGACTTCCGTCGTAAAGAAGGAGTTTGGAGACAGACCAGCAGTAGCCAGCGGAGTAGCAGGAGCACCAGGAAGCAATGAAACTGTGAAAAGAAGCGAAACTTTGGCTGTTAGCAAGATTAAGGCACTGATGGTGAGTCGCAGGGCGATTCGGCTGGCTTGCCGGTGGGTACCTGATCTGCCCTGCGAGAGAAGCCATGCGTTATCCAGCCAACGATACTACAGCTGGCTGCCAATCTATCCAGCGACCGCTGGAATGTCAAGCCAAAAGTCCAGCGACCGCTGGAACGCAGTTCATATTTTCAAGAAGAAAATCGTCTCAAGCGGCAAGTCCCTGGGCGGGATGGCCCGAGTAAGTTTTGCTTGTCAGACCACCAAGGGTCTGGGTGCAAGAAGCCGACGTTGTCGCATGCGGGCTGGAAACGGGTTTCTAGGAGGTGATGGAAGCCGGCGAGGTCAATCACAACGTGTCATGACCCAGCAAGAACTTACTTTCTTAGGTTCCCGAGCCAAATGTCCAAGATTGCCAAGCTACTAGGCTCGATCGAAGTGAACGCTATACCCATGCCGGCATTTGGTCGGGAGTAGATCACGGTACCTTGGCCGGTAAAGTTTGCACCCGTGTGCGAGATTCGCAGTCTGACATTGGTCCCGGCGGGCAACGGAGCAGTAGTTTCGACAAAGCATCCGAAGCACCGACGAAGCTTGAGACAACAATCAAAGGAATTGGCGGATCGCGCCCGAAAGGAAGGTAGTCGGTTCTGGAATAGGCTGTTCCAGCGGCATTACAGGGATTCTACTTTATGGCAGCGAGCTATGGAGCTAGAACGCGAAGCCGGTTTGAGTTCCTACGCGCCGCTGAATGATCAGCTTCGCACTCTTGCCTTTTGACCGACCAAATCGTTCGATGAGGCTCGCACCGAGCACGAGAGGAATGAACTCGTGCACGAGGTGATTGAGAGGCGGTCCGAGTCTGTCCGACTTCGCGAGGCATATCTGTTGTATATTATGGAGGAACCCGGTCCTCAAGATCGGAAGTCCCCGACGCACCAGAAGCGAGCTAGGGGTGTTCCGCAAAACGAACGCAGCGGAAACGCCGGACAAGGAACCCAGGGATTCACTCCGATGAGTAAGAACCCCAAAACGAAGTCGAATAACGAGACGGAAATTCCGTATCCGTTTTTGAGCCTGCCGAAAGCGCAGGGATTGTACTCGCCCCGGCACGAGCACGATGCGTGCGGCGTCGGATTCGTCGCGAGCATCGAGGGACACAAGTCGCACGACATCGTGCTCAAAGGCATCCAGATTTTGATCAATTTGACGCACCGCGGCGCCTGCGGGTGCGATCCCGAGACGGGCGATGGAGCGGGTATTTTGATTCAGATTCCGCACGCGTTTTTCGAGCGCGAATGCGCGAGCCTCGGTTTCACCTTGCCAGCGCCTGGCGAATACGGAGTCGGCATGGTGTTCTTGCCGGTGGACCCCCAGGAAAGAATGCTGTGCGAGGGCATCCTGGAGAAGGCGGCGCGCGCGCAGGGGCTGACTGTTCTTGGGTGGCGCGACACCCCCATCAACGGCGACACGATCGGCCGCGTGGCGCGCGCTTCGCAGCCATACATCGAGCAGATTTTCATCCGGCGCTCGCGAGGCATGGATCCAGACGCGCTCGAGCGCAAGCTCTACGTGGTGCGCAAGCGGGCAGAGGCCGCGGTTGCCGAGTCCGACCTGAAGGAAAAGGATTTCTTTTACATTCCGTCCCTTTCGTCGCGCACGATCGTTTACAAGGGATTATTGCTGGCGCCGCAGATCACGCACTTTTACAAAGAGCTGTCGGACACCGAAGTGACGAGCGCGATCTGCCTGGTGCACCAGCGCTTCTCGACGAACACGTTCCCGAGCTGGCAACTGGCGCACCCTTACCGCTACGTGTGCCACAACGGGGAGATCAACACTCTGCGCGGCAATGCAAACTGGATGTACGCGCGGCAGTCCGTGCTCGCATCTCCGTTGTTCGGGAAGGACATCCAGAAGCTGCTGCCGATCATTACTCCAGGCGGGAGCGACTCCGCCATGCTGGACAACGCGGTGGAGCTGCTGACGCTGGCGGGCCGCAGCCTGCCGCACGTGATGACCATGCTGATTCCCGAAGCGTGGGACAACGACATGGCGATGCCAGAGGACGTGAAGGCTTTTTATGAGTATCACGCGTCGCTGATGGAGCCGTGGGACGGTCCGGCGGCCGTCGCGTTCACCGATGGGCGAGTAATCGGAGCCAAGCTCGATCGCAACGGACTGCGTCCCGGGCGCTATTTGGTCACGGCGGATGGGCTCGTCATCATGGCGTCGGAGGCGGGCGTGCTGCCGGTAAAGCCCGAAGACGTACGCATGAAAGGCCGTCTTGCTCCCGGCAAAATGCTTCTGGTGGATACGGAGCAGAAGCGCCTGATCTCCGATGAAGAAGTGAAAAAGCAACTGGCGGCTCGACGGCCCTATGCCAAATGGGTGAAGGAAAACCAGATCACCCTCGACCATCTTCCGAGCCCGACAAACGTTCAGCCCACGAATCACGACACAATCTTGATGCGCCAGCGCGCCTTCGGCTACACAGACGAGGACCTGAAGACGATCCTCGAGCCTTCCGCGCTGAAAGCCGAGGAGCCGATCGGGTCGATGGGCATCGACACGCCGCTCGCGTGCCTTTCGGACAAGCCGCAACTGCTGTTCAGTTACTTCAAGCAGACGTTCGCGCAAGTGACGAACCCGGCGATCGATTCGATCCGCGAAGACCTTGTAATGTCCCTGAACACATATATCGGATGCGAGGGAAACATCCTCGATGAGACGCCCAAGAACGCTCACACGCTGAAACTGCGCCATCCGATCATCTCCAACTGGAGACTGGAGAAGCTGCGCAGCGTCAAGTGGGGCGACTTCCTTGCGACCACGTTGCCGGCTCTTTTCCGGGTGAGCGACAGCGACCACGAGCTCGAAAAGGCCGTCGAGGAGCTTTGCGTGCGCGCTTCGCGCGCGATCAAGTCCGGCTACACGCTGCTGATTCTGTCCGACCGCGGAGTCGATCGCGAGCACGCGCCCATCCCAAGTTTGCTGGCGCTTTCGGCGGTCCATAACCACCTGATCCGCGAGAAGACGCGCAATCAGGTGGCGCTGATCGTCGAATCGGGTGAACCGCGAGAGGTGATGCACTTCGCGCTACTGCTCGGCTACGGCGCGAGCGCGGTGAACCCGTATCTCGCCATCGAAACACTCGAAGACTTGCACAAGCACGGACACTTTCCCGCTGAGAGCACTTGGGACAAGGTTTTCAAGAGCTACATGAAGGCCACTGATAAGGGGCTGCTGAAGACTTTCTCCAAGATGGGCATCTCCACGCTGCAAAGCTATCAGGGCGCGCAGATTTTCGAGGCCATTGGCTTGAATCGTTCACTGGTGGAGCGCTACTTCACGGGCACGGCGTCGCGAATCGAAGGCGTGGGCATCGAAGTGCTGGCCCGCGAAGCGCTGATGAAACACGAATTCGCCATGCAGCCGCCGAACGAATCGGAAACTGAGCTGCGGGTTGGCGGCGAGTATCAATACCGCGTGCGCGGCGAGCGGCACCTGCTGAATCCGCTCACGGTGAGCAAGCTGCAGCAGGCCGTGCGGCAGTCGAAACCGGAAAGTTTCCAAGAGTTCGCGGACATCGTGAACCAACAGAACCGCGATTTCCAGATGCTGCGCGGTATGTTCGAATTCAAGCCGGCGAGCGATCCGATTCCGCTGGACGATGTGGAGCCGGCGTCGGAGATCGTGAAGCGCTTCGCGACCGGGGCGATGTCCTTCGGTTCGATCAGCAAGGAAGCGCACGAGACGCTGGCGATCGCCATGAACCGCATCGGCGGAAAATCGAATACGGGCGAAGGCGGCGAAGACGAAGCGCGGTTCGTGCCCGACGCGAACGGAGATCTGCGGCGAAGTGCGATCAAGCAGGTGGCTTCTGCGCGCTTCGGCGTGACCACGAACTACCTCATCAATGCGGACGACCTGCAAATCAAAATCGCGCAGGGCGCCAAGCCGGGTGAAGGCGGGCAACTGCCCGGACACAAGGTGGACGAGATCATCGCACGCGTGCGGCACTCGATTCCCGGTGTGGGGTTGATTTCGCCGCCTCCGCATCACGACATTTATTCGATCGAGGATCTGGCTCAGCTCATCCACGATCTCAAAAACGCCAATCCGCGTGCGCGGATTTCCGTGAAGCTCGTGGCGGAAGCGGGAGTGGGAACGGTCGCGGCAGGTGTTGCGAAAGCGCACGCCGACGTGATCCTCATCAGCGGCTACGACGGCGGAACCGGCGCGTCGCCGATCAGTTCGATCCGGCACGCAGGGGTTCCGTGGGAGCTGGGGCTTTCGGAGACGCAGCAGATTCTCGTGCTCAACGACCTGCGCAGCCGCGTGCGGTTGCAGGTCGATGGGAAGCTGGCGACGGGACGCGACGTGGCCATCGCGGCGCTATTGGGCGCGGAGGAATTTGGATTTTCCACGGCGCCGCTGATTTCGATGGGCTGCATCATGATGCGCAAGTGCCACCTGAATACGTGTCCGGTGGGCGTGGCGACGCAGGACCGGGAACTCCGCAAGAAATTCATGGGTCAGCCCGAGCACGCGATCAATTTCTTTTTCTTCGTCGCGGAAGACCTCCGGAAGATCATGGCGGAGCTCGGATTCCGCACCGTAAACGAAATGGTCGGCCGCGTAGACTGCCTCACGCAGCGTTCAGACATCACGCACTGGAAGGCCAAAGGCATCGACCTCTCCGCGGTGCTGTATGACCCGCCGGTGCCGAACCACGTGGGGCGGCGCAACCTGATCGCGCAGGATCATGGGCTCGAAAAGGCGCTCGATTACAAGCTGATCGAGATGGCTCAGGATGCCATCGAGAATCGCACACCCGTCTCACTGAGCATGCCGATACGCAACATCCATCGCACGGTCGGCACGATGCTCAGTGGGGAGATCGCGCGGCGGTACGGTTCCACGGGCCTAACGGACGACACGATTCACATCCAGTTCAACGGCTGCGCCGGGCAGAGCTTCGGTGCGTTCCTGGCGAAAGGAGTGACGTTGACGCTCGAAGGAGACGCCAACGATTACGTCGGCAAAGGGCTCTCAGGAGGGAAACTGATCATCTTTCACCCGCGGAAGTCCGAGTTCGTGCCCGAGGAGAACATCCTGATCGGCAACGTGTGCCTCTACGGCGCGACCAGCGGCGAAGCATATTTCGGCGGAATGGCGGGCGAGCGGTTTGCGGTGCGCAATTCCGGTGCTACCGCGGTGGTGGAAGGTGTCGGCGACCACGGCTGCGAGTATATGACCAACGGCTTGGTCGTGGTGCTGGGGCGGACGGGCCGGAACTTCGCGGCAGGGATGACCGGAGGTATCGCGTACGTTCTCGATCATTTTGGCGACTTCGCGTCTCCGCGCTGCAACCGAGCCGAGGTGGACCTCGAGGCGGTCAAGAATCAGAAAGATATCGAGATGCTGTACCAGCTGATCGCGCGCCACGGCGAACTGACCGCCAGCCCGCAGGCGAAGTGGATCCTCGAAAATTGGGATGCCACGCTGCCGAAATTCATCAAGGTTTTCCCGCACGAGTACAAGCGCGTGCTCGGAATACCGCGAGTTGCTCCGGCGGTGCTCGCCGCGCAGGTTGGGAAACATTCGAGCGGGCAGGTGATCCGTGGGTAAAGTCACCGGCTTCAAGGAATACACGCGCGAGACACCCACGCGGCGCCCGATTACGGAGCGCATCAACGACTACTTCGAGGTGTATCAACCGTTCCCCGAAGACCACGTGCGCACCCAGGCGGCCCGCTGCATGGATTGCGGGATTCCCTTCTGCCATACCGGCTGCCCGGTGAACAACATCATTCCCGACTGGAACGATCTGGTCTATCGCGACGAGTGGAAAGATGCGATTCGGGTGCTGCATTCGACGAACAACTTTCCTGAATTCACCGGACGCATTTGCCCGGCGCCATGCGAAGCGGCTTGCGTGCTCGGGATCAACGAGCCGGCGGTCACGATCAAAGTGATCGAGAAGACGATCGTGGAGCATGCGTGGAAGGCCGGCTGGATCAAGCCGGAATTGCCGGAGACGCGGACCGGCAAGCGCGTCGCGGTCGTGGGATCGGGCCCGGCGGGGCTGGCGGCTGCTCAACAGTTGAATCGGGCGGGCCACGCGGTGACCGTGTTCGAGAAAGCCGACCGCGTCGGCGGGTTGCTGCGCTACGGCATTCCCGATTTCAAGATGGAAAAGAGCGTGCTCGACAGGCGGCTCGAGCAGATAAGCGCCGAGGGCGTCGTCTTCAAGACGAGCACGCATGTTGGACACAACGTCTCCGCGCAGGATCTTCGCGAGGAATTCGACGCGATTCTGCTGGCTGGCGGCGCCGAGAGTCCGCGGGATTTGAAAGTTCCCGGACGCGAGCTCAAGGGAATTCATTTCGCGATGGACTATCTGCCGCAACAAAATAAGCGAATCGCGGGAGTTATGGTTCCGGGGCAGATTCTTGCAACCGATAAGCGCGTGGTGATCATCGGCGGCGGCGATACTGGCGCTGACTGCCTGGGCACATGCCACCGGCAAAAGGCGAAGTCCGTGCTGCAATTCGAGATTATGCCGATGCCCCCGCAAGAGCGCCACGCCGGCACGCCGTGGCCGCTGTGGCCGCTCCAGTTGCGCACGGAAAGCGCGCATGAGGAGGGCGGCGTGCGGGACTGGGCCGTCGGGACGACAAGCTTTACCGGCGACGATGGCGGAAACGTGAAACAGTTGAACGCGATCCGCGTCGGCGCGCCGCCGAAGTTCGAGGCCATGCCCGGCACAGAATTCACGATCGAGACGGACCTCGTCCTGCTGGCACTGGGATTTACCGGCGCGGTGAAGCAAGGAATGCTGGAGCAATTCGCTGTGAATCTGGACGCTCGCGGCAATATCGCGACGCAAGGCAACTATATGAGCTCGGTGCCGGGGATTTTTGCGGCCGGTGACATGCGCCGCGGCCAGTCACTGGTTGTGTGGGCGATTGCGGAGGGCCGCAGTGCCGCGAGAGCCGTGGACGAGTACCTCAGGTTGCAGCAGAAGTAATATCGCCACGGATCAACGGGTGAGGTCGCGAAGCCAAGCCCCGATTACGAAGGCTACGGCGGCGGCACCGCCGCCAACCGCAAGAGTCCCGAGCCCAGAATACCACCATGGCCGGATCGACCATACTCTTGAGCGCGCCGATCAAGACAAATATCAGGCTGGTTGCCGCCGAAGCCACCCAGAAGGCGCTCTTCAGACCCGCTACGAATGGAACAAGCGGGACTAGACCCGCTCGAAGATGCGGCCATGGCCGCGTCGGTTCTACTCGCCGACATAGGCGATTGCAGGCTTGCCTGTAGATAAATCAATATCGTGGGCCATGTAGCTTCCCCCCCGTGGGGACGCTTCTCTCAGCCTCTGACGGCTATAACCGCTTTGTCGGCCAAAGCCTACAGTCATAATTGCGCCCGTGTCCAGCGACATCTGTGTTCGACTCAGAAAGCGACTACGGGCGCTCCGCAAGCAGCGGGAATGGACACAGGTCTACATGGTCCAGACCACGCTGGTGCCGCCGGGCGGAGCTTCCGTAGTCGATTTCCAGCCACAAGTGCCCGGCAATTATACGCTTGTGGACCATGCTATCTTCCGAGTCGACCGCGGCGCCATGGGGCTCCTCAGCGTGGAAGGGTCGGCCGATCCCAGTATCTATAAGAAAGTGAAATAGGATGATCGGAAAGAGACTGGATCTCTTGCCGTTTAGCGTCGCAATTCGGTCCTACACAAAAATTCCGTCCGCACTTCAAATTTGACACATTGAACACCATCAGCTCCCGCGCTTAACCTCTCTTGGATACCTTGCGTCATACCGTGGTCACCGACGGAGCCTGGGTCTGTCGCGGCTTCAAGATCTCGTCGACGAGAAAAAGGTCTGTGAGCAGTGCGCGGAGATGGATTGAAGCATTCAGATTATCAATCAACTGAGAGCTGAGGGTGCCCTGGGCAAGAACGAGCTGGATGGCGGCGAGAGCGTTGCGGGCGTCGCTGCCCAACACGGCGAGAAACCCGCGGTAGGCTTCGGACGGCTGAAGGTTCGTTTTCTCGAAGGCCACCGCATAGGCTTTCTCGATCCCTGAAAGCGCCGTGACGGCGCGCTTCAGATAATCACGCACCTGCATGGAAGACTGGCTGCTTTCGCCGCCGGTGAACCCCTTTCCGGCGTAGGCCAGCATGAATTCGTAGCATTCCTCGATGGCGTCGCAACGAGCCGTGATGTTTTCGTGCATCGCCTCAGGTGGTCACTTCCTGGCCCTTCGGTCCGGCCTTCGGAGCGCCACCCTCGACATTCCAGCGCTCGGGATCGTGGTGTTCGAGGAACTGTTCCTTCGTAATCCAACCTACAAACATCGATTTCGTCAGGAAGAGTTTTTCCGGTCGCACCGCGAAGTAGATGTGCGCCATGATGAGCGTAACGAAACCGATGCCCGCGAAACCGTGCAGCACGTAGATCCAGCCCCACGTCGTGTCGCCGAAGAGATAGGGATTGCGCGTGAAGAACGGCGTGCGCACCCTCGACATCATAAACAGGCCCGTGACAATTACGGACAGGCCCGCCAGCAGCACGATCAGATGGAACAGCTTGTTCTCGAGCGGATACTTGCCCGCCCTCATCGGCGCAGGCGCCGATTGCCCGCGCGCCCGCTTGAGCCGCTTCGACGCGTCCGCAATGTCCTGCCTGTCAGGCCAGATGGACCAGAAATCCAGCGCGAACGTCGAATGGATCACGTGATAGAGAACGGAGACCGTTAGGACGACGCCGGCGATCCAGTGCAGCTTGACCCAGTCAAACTGGTAGCCGACCTTCGGGAGCAGCGCGGACAGCACCAAGACGAACATTGAGACGGCCATCACCCAATGAAACGCTCGCGCCCCAAACGAGTGGCGCGTCACGCGCGCTGGAACGCGCGCCGCGGCCGCGGCCTGCTTTGAATCCATCTGGGCAGTCGCTTCGGGTTTGGCCACGAAGCCAACATAGATGGCGTGCACGATCAGAAAGAGCGCTCCTGCAATGATCGCCACCCAGATCAGGCCCCATGAGATATGCGTCGGGATCTTCTCGCCCCAAGGACTGGTTGCCCACTGGATTAAGTTCAAGCTGCCTCCTCGCCGCTCATTCCGCGGACGGCGCGCTTTACGAGGTTCCTCATGAGTGGCACTTTGTATCCGTTGTATTGCAGCGGCTCGGCACCCTGAATGGCGAGGTTTCCGGCCGCCTCCGCCGTTTCCGCGTTTCGCGGCTTGCCCTTCACGGCGGCCTCCACCGCGGTCAATCGCAACGGGCGGCAGGCGACTGCATTTACCGCCAGCCGGATGTCCTGGATGCTGTTTCCGGACATCTTCGCCGCGGATGCGACGTTGACCAGCGGGAAATCCCACACCTTGCGGTCGCGCACCTTCTCGAAGTAAAAGTTTGAGCCCGCCCACGTGGACGGAATGCGAATCGATGTCAAGAGATCGCCCAGCCGCAGGATCGTCATGCGCGTGATGTCAATCGCTGGTCCGATAAAGTAATCTTCGGCGTCCACGACGCGCTCGCCCTTCGGCCCCTGAATTACCATCTTCGCATCCAGCGCGATCAACGCCGGGGCGGTGTCGGATGGATTCACGGCCACGCACCGCTCCGCATCCAGAATCGCGTGCTCGCGGTTCATGCCCTTAGGCGTGTCGGCGTAGCAGATGTTGCCACCGGCGCGATAGCATGGCCAGCCGCCGCGGTAGTACCAACAACGCGCGTCTTGCGAGACATTTCCGCCGATCGTCCCTTGATTGCGGATCTGCGGCGACGCGGCCGATGCCGCCGCCTGGGCTAGGAGGCCATACTTCTCTTTGATCACGGGATGCCGAACCACTTCCGTCAGCGTCGCCATCGCGCCAATCTCGACGCCGTCGGCTCCCGCGCGCACCCCGGTCAGCTCCTTGACCTGGCTCAGATCCACCACGAACTCAGGGCGCTTCACCCGGTCGGCGAACCAGTCCATGCTGTCGAGTCCGCCGGCGAACACCCATGCCGAGTGGCCATACCGCTCCAGCAGGGCAAGCGTCTCGTCCGTCGTTGTCGGCTGAAAGAGTTCGAACGCCGGTATTACATCGCGAATCACAGCCATGTTCCGTTCTCCTCATTCTCTCCGGGCTGATTTCACCCGCCCCACTAGAGTGACCTGGGAACTCTCGCGCGGGCGCCGGCCGTCACACATCAGCAGCAAAGTTGTGATCGACCGGCTTCTTGGTTTCTAGCCCCGTGAGAATTAAGTCGGCGTTGATAGGCGCACGCCGAATAATGTCGACGCCTACCGCGTCCGCAATCGCATTCAGGATCGCCGAGCAGCCGCCGCCCACCGGAGGCTCGCCGATTCCCCGCGCACCCACCGGTGTTTCCGGATCCGGCAGCCCGACCGCGCCCCACGCCATCTGTGTCGGCGCATCGAGAATAGTCGGCGGCCGGGTGTGGTGGAACCTCTTTGCGACCGGCACGCCATAGTGCTTGTCATAGACCCACTTCGAGCCGATAGCATGGCTGATTCCGAGCATGGAACGGCCAAGAACTTGGCCGCCGAATGCCGCCGGGTGAACTATGGTGCCCGCGTCAGCGTACCCGAGGAAATCAACGATCTGGTACTCGCCGGTTTCCATATCAACCTCGACCTCGGCGAAGCTTGCGACGAACGACATGGTCGTCCCGTCGCGCGGGAAACTGTCCTTGGCCACCCCCGTCAGGCCCTGACCCGCCAGCGCCGTGGCCGCTACCGCCGTCGCCTTGTTGATGTCCTTGGGCAGTTCGTGGCCGTCGTAGATGCCGCCGAGAGCGATCGCGCGCTGCGCCGCGTGAGCCAGCGTCATGCCCGGTCCACCGCCCTTGCGAAATACCCTCTGGTTGGCAACTTCATACTGCTCGGGCTTGCCGCCCAGGTCCTTCGCCGCAATCTGCTGCAGCTTCGCCTTGGCATCCAGTCCGGCCGCGTAGGCGGCCCGCGTCATGCAATGGGTGGTCTGGCTGCCGCCCGATGCGCATGTGAACGGCAAGTTCTTCGACGTGTTGCCCCAGGTCAGCTCGACCTGCTCCCAAGGAACGCCGAGGACTTCGGCAGACACCCGGTGCGAATCGCTCACGGACTCAGTGCCGTGATTGCCGATGCCGGACTGAATGTACAGCTTCCCGTCGGGTTTGATCACAATCAGTCCGTCATATCCAATCCCGCCGCCGAAGAACGTGCTGACCGCCACGCCGAGCCCGCGTGACTTCGGACCGTTCCGGCGCTTCTGCGCCACCCTCTCATCCCATTTGAACTGCTTCGCGCCCTGATCAAGTGCGTCCTTCAAGAAGCAGCTCGTCGTATGCTGGCGCCGTGGGCCGAACGGCTGTCCGAATTCCGCCTTGCCCTCGGGAGCGTTGATGCGCCGGATTGCCACTTGGTCGATTCCCAGTTTGCGTGCGGCCTTCGCGACAATCGGGTCCATCAGCGTGATCCCCTGCATGCCTCCCGGCGAACTCTGCGCACTGCGCGGCACCGTGTTCGTCAGCACGGTCAGCCCGCGCCACCGCATGGCCTGGGGCTGGTAGAGCAGGGAAACGATCCAGCCCGATGAGGTCGCGTCGAACATTTGTTCGTAAGGGCCGTTGTCGCAGATCACGAACATGTCGATCGCGAGGACCTTGCCCTCCTTCGAGAAGCCGACTTTCAGCCGTCCCTGAAGGCTTGGACGCCCGCGCCCGATGTATTGTTCTTCTTCGCGCGAAACACGCATCATCACCGGCGCGTTGCACCTCTTCGAGAGGAGCGCGGGAATGATCAGCGAGACGCCGGCCGTGATCTTGCTTCCGAACCCGCCACCCGTGTACTCGCTGATGAACACCACGTCTTTCGGGTCGATTCCCAGCCACCGCCCGATCGCCGGGCGCGTCTGGAACGTGCTCTGCGTCCCGGTGTGAATGTAAACCTTCCCGTTCTGCCAGTACGCCATCGTGCTGCGAGTCTCGAGGCACTGGTGGCTAACATTCGGTGTTACGAACGATTCGTCGAGCACAAGCGCTGCGCTCTTTGTCGCCTCATCCACATTGCCGACCTGCCATTCATCGGTCGCCTTACCCATCGGCAATTGGCCTTCGCCTGCAGCAGCGAAGTCGGCATCCGTCCACTTGAGTACCATCCTTTGAAGCGGCGGAGGCGGTCCTGGCGGCGCGTTCGGTGGCGGCGCAGGCCGCCCCCAGACGTTGCCTTGCTCCCGCGCGTTGGGGCCGTTCGGCCGCAAGCTATCGAGCGGATCAATCACGAACGGAAGAGGCTCGTATTCGATGTGAATCTTCTCGATCGCTTCGGCAGCGGTGAGTTCGTCCACCGCGGCTACCGCGAGAATGGGCTCGCCTTGGTACACCGGCTCGTTCGTCAGGCCGCGCTCGGTCAGCGGGTCTGCCTTGTTCACTGCGCCGAGGTCGGTAATGGTGTCCGCCGGCGCAGGCAGGTCATCCACGGTGATGATCGCCTTAACTCCCGGCATCGCCAGCGCCTTGCTCTTATCAATGTGCTTCACTCGCGCATGCGGATACGGGCTCAGCAGTAGCTTGGCAAATAGCATGCCGTCGGCACGATAGTCCTCCGCGTATTTCGCCTTGCCCGTTACCTTCGCGAGGAGGTCCGGCGTCGTGTAGTTCTGGCCGACCAGCGTGTGTTTGGGTGCAGCTGTGGGTGCTGCCACTTTGTCAGACATGTTTTACGCCTTCCTCATGTGTTCTGCGCCGCGCATAAGCGCGGTGAGGATCTTGTCGTAGTCCATGCACCGGCAGATGTTGCCCGAAACGCCGTGCGCCATCTCCGTGCGCGTCGGATTCGGATTAGTCTTCAGGAAGCCCACCGTCGCCATGATGAAGCCTGGCGTGCAGAATCCGCACTGGAAGCCCTGTTCGTCGAGAACGCCCTGTTGGACCGGGTGCAGCTTGCCGTCCGCCCCGGCGAGTCCTTCAATCGTGACGATCTTCTTGTCCCGCACCGTGTGCGTCAACACCGAGCATGAGTAGCGCGGAACATCGTCAATGAGCACCGTGCAGGCGCCGCATTCGGCGCGGTCGCACCCGAGCTTCGTGCCGGTGAGGCCCAACTTATATCGCAGCGTCATCGCCAACGTCTCCTGCTTCATGACGTCGACGCGCCGCTGCTGGCCATTCACCGTTAGCGTGATCAGCCGCTCGACCGCACCGGGTGCCGACGCTTGGGCCAACACGCTGGAGGCGCGGAACAGATAACTCGCCGAGGAGACCGCCCCCGCGGCGATCACACCCTTAATGAGGTCCCGCCTCGACAGTTTCGTGGAAGTCGAGATGCCGGGGTCCTCTAATTCACGATCTACCATCGGAGCCCCCCAATTGAATCTTGGCCCCATATACGTCTCAACCCGCTCTTCTGTCAACAGGATTAAGAAGATAAATTGGGGGAAGGAGTGGGCCGGTATTCCCCCAAAGACTGTGGGAGAGGGAGACCGATCCGACCTGACTTGGCGGCGAATCCGTTGCCCGCCTCTCCAAATCCGGCCGGAAGTCGAGCGGTGGCCTTCTTAGATTTCCGGCGTCATTCCTTCGGCGATGTTCTCTTTCGTCTTTGCTTCCCCGTGGTAGCTGATTTCGTCGTCGAGTTCCTGGTCGAGTTCTCGCCGATGCAGGAGCAGCGCCATCGTCTCTGTCCTTTCTTATAATACTGATCTGCGTAGTTGTCTTTTGGCAGGGAAGTGGTAACAGAGAGGTGGTAACAAAAAGCCTAAGTCTTGTGGAATCAAGAGGTGGTGCGGAAGAAGGGATACCGCTTTCCCGCTTGATTCGATGGGACTTGCCGCTAATCGCTTCCTATACCGTCTACGCTGTTCACCACTTCTCCAGCAACGGCGGCAGTCTACACTTTTTCGGGCTGCCGTCAAAAGCAAAAGGTAACAGCGGTAACAAACATGATTTCGAGCTTGACGGTCCCGTCGAGACGACAATCTCTTGACGTGGTTTAGAGCCAGTTACACTGCACCAAAGTCTCTACTGTAGCGGGTTGCGGTCAAGATCCGAAGCCCGCGAGGCTTCGGATGTGAAAACGAAGAAACGAACAGGCGATCACCTCGGATCATCGATTCCAATCGATTCGGCATCTTGACAGCTCGTCCGGCCAACTTATAAATCAAAGTGTGGAACCGGAAGAATCTCAGCGGCTACAAAATCGACTATAGCGGTGTGGTGAATTAGATTTGAGCAACCGGCCTCCTGGTCCCGAACCATAGCAGTACAAAATCTAAGCTGTTGGATTGGCTTGGGTTCCCCTGTGCAGCCCTCTCGCTAAATGCGCTACGATTTGCGCTACTCAACTAAAGGACCGCGAACGACATTTCCGTCATGCCAAGTGGATTCTCCTGGTTGCAGAATCAATCACAAGCAAGTTTCCGAAGGCACGTCCAACGAGTCTACGCTCTCAACTGCCACGCTGGCACAACCCCAAGGAACTGCGCAAAGTGCGCGCGCCTGAGCTTGCTTAGTAATATAAGCAACATTCTGTTCGACAGATTATTTCCGATGTGAGCATTTCTTTACTTGACACCACTGGGCCCTCTTCCGTAATGTCCGCAATTAGATTTGCCAGAGAAGTCCTGACCGGGAGGTCGTATGCGCCGTTTCCGATCCGGGCCCCTGCTATTGCTTTGCCTGATTTGTTCCGTGTCCGCTTCAGCTCAGCAATCGACCTCGACCTCCGCGGCGCCCACAAGCGATCCGCAAGCCGTCGCGCTCGTTCACCGCTCCCTGGCCGAGTTGACTGGCGGCGTCGCGGTAACTGATGTAACCCTGACCGGCACCGCCCATCGCATCGCCGGCTCCGACGACGAGACCGGCACGGCCACTCTCGAAGCCACCTCCGCCGGCGACAGTCGGGTCGATCTACTCTTCCCCTCCGGCAATCGGACTGAGATTCCAATCCGGCAGGCACCCCCCTCTCGGACAGTTTCCCTCCGAACGTTCTCGTGCCCGCCGTGGCGATGCAAAGCCCGCAACCGGTCGGCGCGTGGTCCGGTCCAGACGGTGTTACTCACGGCATGGCTGGCCATAACGTGATGACGGATGCAACATGGTTCTTCCCCGCACTCACGCTGGCGACTGTCACGAGTTCCCCGAGTTACGTCCTCTCGTACATCGGCCCGGATACGATGAACGGACAGGCCGTCATCCATGTCGCCGTCTCGCAGCCGTTTGTGGCTCCAAGCGGCGTGCAAGTGGCGCCCGGACCACCTGGAACGACTTTCGCTGCCTTGAAGCAGCAACTGAGCCAAATGGACATCTATCTTGACCCGACGACCTCGCTGCCCGTCGCGCTCTTCTTTAATGCCCATCCGGACAGCAACGCACTGGTCAACATCCCCGTTCAAATTCAGTTTTCCAATTATCAGGCCTCTAACGGAATCCAGGTGCCCCTGCATGTCCAGAAGTACCTCAACAACAGCCTTATCCTCGATCTCCTATTCACCAACGTCACGCTTAACTCCGGCCTCAGCGCCACTTCCTTCCAATTCCAGTGAGGAGACCGCCGATGACTTTCATGCGCCATGCCCTCGTAGTCTTTGTACTGCTCGTTGGTGCCGCGGCAACCACATCGGCTCAGGTGACAACTGGAACACCCCCATTCGCGGCGCTTACCGGCGGACCAGATAAAGTAAATTTGGCAAATCTGAACGTCGACTTGCCGATCGCGGTCCATAGCAAAGCGGGGCGCAAGATCTCGGTTGTTTACAACCTCGGGTTCAATAGCTCTCTTTGGTTTCCGACGGGATCGAGCGGCAGCCAAAGCTGGCAGCCGATTGCAAGCTGGGGTTTTACTGGTTACCCCACCACGCTTTTGGGCTACTACGGCTCAATCAACGACGCTGTAGGGTGCTCCGGCTACTGCTCGTACGACTATAGCTACACGGACGCTTCCGGAACTCTGCATCCGTTTCCGAACTATTCTTGTACCTATGGTACTGGGTGCCCCGGCAGCCCTGCGAGCCAGGATGGGTCGGGCTACACTTTCAACGGCAACGGCGTCACAGATCGGTCTGGCATTATCACAATTCCCAGAGTAACTAACCTTGGGATTAGAACCGATCAGGATACAAACGGAAATTACATCAGCGCCACCAATCCTAGCGGCACTACTTACGTCATTACGGATACCCTCGGCCAAGCCGCGCTGACCCTCAGCGGTTCGGGAACTCCGTCAAGTCCAGTTACGATTCAGTATACTGCCCCTTCGGGAGCAACGGCCACCTACACGATTAAGTACGTGAGTAAGACTGTAAGAACCCACTTTGAAGTTGTCCCGCCTTTAGTTGAAACCTGAAACAGAAGCAGCGGCTCTCGGCCCAGACTCGGATAGAGTCTGGGGTGAGATCTCTTTTTAGGAGGAGAGCCGCTGTGAGAAAAAACTATCAGGGAAAGCCAGTCAAGTCCAAGGGGAAGTTCGAAGTATGGGGGCGGAAAGAAGTGTCCGTCCAGGTGCCGCTGCCGCTGGTGGAGGTGTGGGAGGATTTGCAGCCCCGGGTGGAGCAACTGAGCGGTGAAGCTGGGATGCAGATTTTGCGGGCCATTCTGGAAGACGAGGTCACGCGGCGCGTAGGGCCACCACACCGTCCGGGGCCAGAGTCGGGTGCAGTGCGCTGGGGGCGGCAGCCGGGTTACGTGATTTTCAGCGGACAGAAAGTGGCGGTGACGCGGCCGCGGGTGCGCACACGCGAGGGCCAGGAAGTAGAACTGGACAGTTACGCGCGACTGCAACACGACGGACGGCGGCAGCGCGCGGTACGCGAAGGCATCGTGGCCGGACTGACCTCGCGGAATTACCAGCGTGCGGTCCACTCGGTGCTTTCCGGGTACGGGATCGAGAAATCCAGCGTGAGCCGGGAATTCGTCCAGGCCAGTGCGGCGCAGTTGAAAGAACTGTGCGAGAAGAAACTCAGCGATCTGGACTTGGTGGCCATCCTGATCGATGGGATTCATTTTGGCAAGCAGGTGCTGGTAGTGGCGCTGGGCATTCAAACCAGCGGAGAAAAAGAGGTTTTAGGGCTGTGGCAAGGAGCGACGGAAAACACCACGGTGGTGAAGGAGTTGCTGGAAGACCTGGTGGCGCGCGGTCTGGATCCGGAGCGGCGCTACTTGTTCGTGATCGACGGAGCGAAAGCATTGCGAGCAGGGATCGAGCGGGTGTTCGGTGAGCGGGCCGAGGTGCAGCGTTGCCAGATCCACAAACGGCGAAACGTAAAAGATCATCTGCCGAAAAACGCCCAGGGCGATTACGACCGGAGAATCCGCAACGCCTACGCGATGGCCGAGTACGCGGCGGCCAAGGCCGAGCTGGAGAAAATCTTCCGGCAACTGGAACGCATCAACCCCAGCGCAGCGCGGAGTCTGGAGGAAGGTCTGGAGGAAACGCTGACGGTGCACCGGCTGGGCGTGGGTGAACGGCTGCGCAGAACATTGGCTTCGACCAATCCTATCGAATCGTGCCTGTCGACCGTCGAGAAAGTAGCACGAAACGTGAAGCGCTGGCACGCCGGAGACCAAGCCTTGCGCTGGACAGCGACCGGGTTGCTGGAGGCGCAGACGAAATTCCGGCGAGTGAAAGGCTACCGGGAACTCGACTTATTGCAGCACCGCTTGAATCCGTCATTGACGCAACGGGTCCGGGTCGCTTAAGGTGCAATCCTTCGAGAGTCGCTGCTTCTGTTTCAGGTTTCAACTAAAGGCGGGACAACTTCCCCACTTTGGCTGCAGCGGGATTTCAGAATACGGGCCAACGGCCAACAATCTCGTTAGCGAGATGGATCTCCCAGACGGCACGAAATATACATTCACCTACGAGATGACTCCTGGCTACTCGCGGACGTAACCGGCCGCCTCGCCTGAGTAACGCTACCAACCGGCGGTACGATCTACTACACATATACGGGCGGAAACAACGGTATTGAGTGCGCTGACGGCAGCACAGCCGGACTGACTCGCCAGACATCGGACGGCACATGGAGTTACAGTCGGACGCTCGGCACGTCGCCAGCATCTACCACTACAGTGACTGATCCGCAGAACAACCAGACGGTTATGAATTTTCAGGGAATTTATCCGACGGAAGAGCAAGTTTACCAGGGCTCCCAAACAAGCGGAACGCTGCTTAGAACTGCTCTATTTTGCTACAACGGCACAACACCGAGTGGCACGCCCGCAACGTGTAACTCCGCATCGATTACGCTGCCCATCACGCAGCGAACCAGCTACACGCTATGGCCCGGTGGCCTCGAATCGGAGGTTAACACGCTTTATGATAGTGAGACTTCAAATGGTTTCAACTACAGCTACGGCTTGATCAATGAGATAGACGAATACGCCTATGGAAACGGCGCGCCAGGATCACTTGTCCGAAAGACGCTGACGTCGTACGCAACCTTGAGTAACGGAATCATGGACAGGCCCTCGCAAATTACAGTTGAAGACGGTTCAGGTAACGTGAGATCACAGGAGACATTTTCCTACGATCAGGGCTCCGTCACGGCAACCTCGGGCACGCCCCAGCAAATTTCGGTCACAGGTTCGCGAGGCAACATAACAACGAAGAGTTATCTTGTATCTGGTACGACAACGCTGAGCAAGAGCTTCGCTTATTTCGATACGGGCTTGGTACAAACCGCCACTCGTGTTAACGGTTCGCAGGTTAGCTACACTTACGGAGCGTGCGGCAATTCGTTCCCAACCCTCGTCAACGAGCCTTTGGGTCTGTCGAAGTCCATGGCATGGAATTGCACTGGCGGCGTCGAAACATCCCTGACGGACGAGAATAATCAGATCACCTCGACCGCCTACACCGACCCCTATTTCTGGCGGCCGAATTCCACAACTGATGAGCTTTCAAACGTAACAAGCCTCACCTACAGCGGCCAGACATCGGCGGCAGCGACACTCAATTTCAATGGAAGCAGCTCAACCGTAGACGTTCGCTTGGCCATGGACGGCCTTGGCCGCAGCCGTGTCCGCCAGACGGAGCAAGGGCCTGGTTCGACTACATTCGATTCAGTTGAGACCGACTACGATGGCGACGGTAGACCGTACAGGACTACGCTCCCCTATTCGGGAAGTGCTGGCCAATTGTGCTCGGGCTCTTGCCCAGCGGCGAAGACGATAACCTATGACGCCCTCAATCGTACGTTACAGGCGACGGATGGCGGAGGGGGTTATGTCAGTTACAGCTATTCTCAAAACGATGTTTTGATGACTGCTGGTCCTGCCCCTTCCGGCGAGAACACTAAGCGTAAGCAGCTTGAGTACGACGCTCTGGGACGCCTCACCTCCGTCTGTGAAATCACGGCCGCAACAGGGAGCGGAACTTGCGCGCAGACTTCGCCTGCTACAGGTTACTGGACAAAATACACGTACGATGCGAACAACAATCTGACCGGCGTTACTCAGAATGCACAATCTGGCTCGGCACAAACGCGCGCCTTCGCGTATGACGATTTGGGTCGCCTGACGTCTGAAACGACCTCAGAGTCGGGGACAACGACGTATACCTATGACTCCGAAACAACCTGCGGCACGTCGAACGGCGACCTTGTGAAAAAGTTAGATGCTATTGGGAACGTGACTTGCTATTCGTACGACGCCCTACATCGCTTAACAAGCGTGACGTATCCTTCAGGCCCCTACGCGTCGGTGACGCCCGGCAAGTATTTCGTATATGACGCGGCGACTGTCAATAGCACGAGCATGGCCAACGCGAAGGGCCGCGACGCGGAAGCGTATACGTGCTTCTCGCCTTGCTCCTCGAAACTGACGGATGTCGGCTTGAGCTACACGGTGCGAGGGGAAGTCACCGATGTGTACGAGTCGACTCCGCACTCGGGCGGCTACTATCACGTAAACGAAGCTTACTGGGCAAACGGGGTTGTAAAGCAAAGCAGCGGTTTGTCTGGGCTACCAACCATTAGCTACGGGGTCAATGGGGAGGGCCGCGTCTATTCTGCTGCCGCCTCTTCTGGTAAAAATCCGCTTTCTAGCACAACTTACAACGCAGCGAACTTAACGACGGCTGTAAACCTTGGGTCATCGACGGCGATTTGTTCGCCTATGACCCGAACACTTACCGGATGACGCAGTACACCTTTAGTGTTAACGGTCAATCTATCATCGGGAGCCTGACATGGAACACTCTCGGTACACTCGGAAGTATCTTGGTAACAGATCCCTTTGACAGTTGGAATACCCAAAGTTGCTCTTACTCGCACGACGATCTTGTGCGCGTTGCGAGCGTCAATTGCGGCTCGATCTGGTCGCAAACGTTTAGCTACGATGCTTTCGGGAACATCCAAAAGAGCGGTAGCATGTTATTTGGTGCTACGTATTCGTATCTCACGAATCGGATGACTGAAATTGGCAGCTCCAGCTCGACCTACGACTCAGACGGCAACGTGACCAATGATTTCCTTCATGCATACGCGTGGGATGCAACGGCAGGCTCGTTACACTTGACAGTATCGGAATCACATATGACGCTCTGGGTTGCATGGTGGAGCAGAATCGCATTGGTGCGTACACCGAGATCGTGTATACGCTTTCGGGAGCGAAGCTGGCATTGATGAATGGCTCCACGCTTCAAAAAGCTTTCGTGTCGCTGACGGGCGGTTCGGTTGCGGTATACAATTCCAGCGGCTTAGCATACTACAGGCATTCCGATTGGAATGGCAGTTCGCGATCGGCTTCCACGCCGAGCCGCACCATGTATTCGGACGGAGCTTACGCTCCATTTGGCGAGCCGTACGCTCAGAGCGGAACGATTGATCTCTCATTTACGGGAAAGAATCAGGATACGGCGCCGAACGCGTACGATTTCCAAGCTCGCGAATACGGCATCCAGGGTTGCTGGCTTTCCCCTGATCCCGCTGGGACATCATCGGTTAGACGGAATGACTCGCAGACGTGGAATCGATACGCTACGTTCGCAACAGCTCGCTCGGGATGACCGATCCGACGGGCATGCAAGACGGCTAACTATACGATTCTCCCGGAGGCAATGGCGGGAATGATGGCGGTGGCAACTCAGAACTTATGAACGAAGCTAATGACTGGCTCGATACGGTGTTCGGAGCACAAAACGGAAACTACGGTGGGGCAATTTGGGACCAATACATACTCCAGACGACTTTCGGAGCCGGCACTCCAAACGACCACAACAACGATCTTCCGAATATCAACGACGAAAGCGGTGTCAACCCCAACACCGACGCGAGAGATTGGGTGGAATACCAGCTAGTTTACTGGAATGCACAGACCGGCCAAGCGGACTGGGACACTGACATCGTTTGCCAGAACGAAACCTGCCAGAAGGCCAAGGAATGGCATTGGACCAATGTAAGGCCGCCACCGGAATGCGATTTTGGCGACGAGTGCGCATCCAAGGCACTTTTGGAAAGCTTGGCAACTTGGATAGGGATATCGGAGAAATGTACCTCATCGGCACGGTTACCGCTGCGGCTGCCCCTTATGCCGTTGGCAATTGCATCATATACGCGAGAGCTTGCGTGGCACTGGTGACAGCGGCGGCATTGTTGTACGAGGAAATGCATCCTCCGAGCGGTCGACACGAGGAACAGGCCGGCCCGCCGCAGACGCAGCACAACCCTGACAATGAACCGGATGGGGGATATATCGGGCCGGAAAAGCCTCCTGTCTCGGGTCCTGCGCCTGAGCCTGAAGAGTGACATGAAGTCTGACGAGAGCGCTTCGAACGGATCAGAACTTCGCCGAGCAGGATGGCGATGGCCCACAGATTTCAAAGTGTTCATGGGCTGGGTGTTCCTAGTCACAACCTTGCAATACGTGACTATCTTAGTGAGGGCCATTCCATATGAACTTCATCAACAATACCCGGTGCCGTTGGTCCGCAGGATGCTCATCGCACCGGCGTTCCCACTTGTTGTCGCCGCTATCTCTGGCGCTGCGTGGTGGACCGTCTGGAAACAGAAGCCCTCGGCTAGGATTTGGGCAATCGCTGCAAGCCTAATCTACATCCTCATCTTCGCTCGGCAGTTCATTATCCTCTTGCAAGAGCCGTGGTATCAGCACGTGGGAGCGCTATTTATTGGCATTGTGGGGCTGGGCACTTTCTTGCCTTACGATTGGAAGGGCAGTACCTAGTGCCACAGTGAAGGTTCATTGGAGCCATATCCAGCCATAGATGTCTACGAGTCCGTGGGCAATGATGATCGGGAGTGCGCGCCGCGAGTGAGCGTAATACAGTGCAAACACCAAGAACAAGACGCACAGCTGAATTGCATTGAGCCACCCGTAGTACAGATGATAGGAAAACTGGACACCAACGCTAATGGCGACCGCCAGAATCGAAGAGCCAGTTAGTTCCATGACCTCGGTCATCACATAGGCGCGCACAATCATTTCTTCGAAAACTGAGTTAAGCAGCAACGCCGGAATCGCCCCGACCGAAGCGCGGCCGAAGAAATCTTTAGCACTTGGGCCGGTAGTCCAGGTCCCGTATGCGAAATGATGCGCGATTTGGATCACAGTGTGGCCCAGCCCGTACGCTGCATAAGCCACCGCGGTCAATAATAGTCCTGCCACAAGATCGTAAGGAGACCAGCGCAAACCGAGACTACTGAATCTGAGACCCCGACGAGACAAGACATATCGGAGAAGCAGCAACGCGGACCCTTCCTGGACGATCTGGCCAACCCACCGAAAGGTTGAAATCTGGCCCACGGCGCTCGGTCCATGCACCAGAAAATATAAACTGTTTAGGATATAACGTCCACACCCAACCAGAACTACGAGCGAAACCTCGAACCAACGCTGACGATTGTCCGCAACTTTCGCACCCTCGCGCCCGTGTCTTGGCGAGTTTAAGGTATTCATGACTGCGGCATCGGGCATCTTTGACCTGTGCACTGAATCCTCTCGAACATTTCAGCTAAGTGAGCAGTCGCTCCTCGGCAGGAGGCGAAGACACGCGCAATCTAAAGTAATGTGGGCCGTCAAGCTCATCTTGCCCTGCATATATCTTCTGTTTCTATACTACTTTCTCTTCCACTTTGCCAACAGGGAATTCCTGTTTATAATCCAGCCATGCCGAATTTTAATCCGTTGGCAGGGATCGTGCCGAGAAATGTCCACCGGGGGGATGTCGACGAAACAACCATCGCCGAACAGGTCCAGAAAATCGAAGGCGAGGTGGAACTCGACGCCTATGTCAAGGCACAGGTTTCCGCCCCCGAGGTCGTAAAGCGCATCACGGATCTGGAAAACTGCCTACAACGCCTCGCCAATGCAGTGTTTGCCTCAAGCGAGCTGGATAGGCACCCACAACTGCGCGCCATCGCCGAGGAAGCCAAACTAGTCTTGAGGAATCGACTTGAAGTCGATAACATGAAGCATCGGGTCCATACTGAATTGGGAGTATTAAAGGACGATCTGCGAATGATAAAGGAATAGCTTCGGTGTCGCGAAGATGCGTCAAGGGTGAACACCGGAACACGCGCAGTGTTCACCCCGGAAAATGGGCGCTGCGTTCACCCTCTTCGGGGCCGATTCGCGTTCTGACAGAGAACGCTGAAACACTCGCAGCGTTCCGCTCAAAACCCTTGCTTCGTGTTTTGTAGGGCACTGCGGTGAGGACGTGTCGCAGACTTGTTTGCGAGGCGGTCGGTTTCCAAAAAGAGCGCGGACGAAAACCTCGATTTGGGCGGGAGCGACCCAGGTTTTCGCCCGCTTCGCGGCTCGAAAACTTTTCGTGGGGTTGCTCCCGCCCGTGTTGGCGCAATAAACCGCGCCATGTGTTTTGTCATGCGTCTTGTAGTTGGTCCATGACCACTATGCTGTTACATCAGCGATTCGGCGCAGATGATGATCGGCACCCCCAACTTTTTCGTCGAAGCGTGAAAGAATTTTCTTTGAAATATTTTGCTCACTTCCTGCCCATTAGTATCTATAGAAGGGCCTCGGCAGCAGCCGCCCCCCCCAAAAAAATTCTTCACTTCAGGCGCGTATATTTTCTTCGGGGAGTTTTTCGACTTCTTGCCCATTAGTATAAATAGAGGGGCATTCTTGCAGGCCGCTCCTCCAATCTTCCTCTCGATTCCAGACAGCCATCCCTCTCTTGTCGAAAAGAAAACACCCATTTCTCTAGCATCCAATCAGTCAAAGAGACCACAGCGGGGAAGGTGCCTCGCTTCCGATGATCCAGCTCCCATTGCCCGCGCGGTGCGCCCCAACGTTACGTACGTACGTTACGAAAACGTGCCCCGACAGCTCAACACAGTCCACGCCCCATCAACTCGTCCAATGACCATTCGATTTCAGCACCACATTTTCGGCAGGCATTGTTGCGCGCTGCACCTTTATAGCCGCAGGAACATTCGACGTAATACTCGTGACGCAAAATCTTGTGTGACGATATTCGTCGCTGCTTCGCGCGTCCTTTCTCGCAAATATCGCGCGACGTTCGTGGAGCAACATCCCCTCCTGCTGCGATTGAATCTGCCAGAAAATTGAGCTGCGTTTCCGGTTTCTTCGGAAACGTTCGCTCGCGTAGCACTTGCAGAATTAGCGGAAATAGCGGCCTAACCTCATTTTGAATTGATGGCCCGCGTGTTTGAAATGCTCCCTCTACATCTTCAACAGTTTTCGACGCAAGTAATCGGGTTGCCCACTCGCTCGGCTTATCTCTAACGTATTCTTTCTTCTTCTTGTCTAAGCGGTAGTCCCAAAACATCCGCCGGTAATTCTCGGCCCGCAGAGCGACCTCCGATGGCCGCACACCAGGACGGCCCCTGGGACGCTTCTCCGAAAACGCGTCAAGCGGTTTTTGAACCTCTAGTTGCGGTGTTTTGCGCTTTGGCATTTTCGCGGGAATTTCCGGAGAAAACCCGACCTGAATTTTACGAGAGATTCCCGCCAAACGCTGTCTAATTTCACGGGGAATTGATCCCGTCGGTGGGCCGTGCAGCGACCAGCCAATCGGATGCCCCAGAAATCCGGGGATATTCTCTACTCGCCGGGAGCCGAGTGCGGCCTTGGAACCACCGATAAGACGAGACATAAAGATGCCGACAAAGACCGAACACAAGTTCCCTTGCCCGATTTGCACCAAGGCGCTTGACGTAAGGCTAACCAAAAAGAACAAGCCGTACGTTACGTGCGATCCGTGCGGAGTTCAGATGTTCGTGCGTGGACCCGAAGGTATCGACGGATTCAAGCGATTGATCGAGTGTGGAGCCCGCGACGGCGCTATGGATCGGCTTCGCGAAGTAGAAGCGCGTTACCGGCTGAGGTGCCCGAAATGCGACCACCGGTTTTGGATGGAGCGCGACCTGATTAAGACCAGCGCGTTTGACGGAAGCTTAAAAGGATTTCGATGTCCGAAGTGTGGGGGGATCGTTCCATGGGAATCGAGGGTATGAGGATCACAGTGGTAGGCGTTCTCGCAATCGCAGTAACAATCATCCTGGTCGCGCTGCTGATTTTCCATTTGCACGAAAGCAATCAAGGGCCAGAACAAAACCACGCTTAGCGATGGGCCATCGGTCACAAGTATCGGCAAAAGAAATCGAGCACGGCCGCGCGTCACCGCGAACGCCGTTGCATTCACATGCGTCCGCCCATACACTTCCACCATGCACAGGGGACGCCAATTCGACAGCTACACGGAGAAAATCCATGTCGCGTCGAATCATCGTCTCAGCAGGGAACACGGAGCCGGAAATCCGGCAACGTGGACATGTATATCAGAAGGGACGGAAGAAGTCGGACCCTTGGGTTTCTACGCAACGGGCTTACGGTTTCTTTCGAATGGATGTGCCCGGACAAGCCAAGCAAGCCGAGGTTCGGATTCCGCTTGGATTGTGTCGCGACCGAGTGAGCGCTATGTTCAAGCTCCGCGAGGCCATGCGCACAGCGGGCGTGCTCGATGTGGGAAAAGTTCGCGAACGCATCACTGCTTCAACCACATTCGAGACGCAAGCTGCTTGGTGGCTCGCGGAAGTCAAGGCAGGGCACATCGTCAATACCAAAACGCGGAAGCCGATGCGCGCTAATACGATTGGCTTCTACTCCACGGCGATTGCATATCTGACCGGAGTCGTCGGCAACAAGCGCCCTCGCTTCACTCGACAACCCGGAAGCACGGCAACTGGTTGCCAAGATGAAGGCTGAGAGGATCCCGGACGAACGAAGATTCAGCGATAAGACTATCCTTGAGTTCTTCAGGGTTTTTCGAAGAATCATCGCGTCCGCCAGGGACGAACGGCTTCGGGAAGTGCATCCGAGGGAGTGGGATTTGGCGTATATCGGCTTGCCAAAGGTCAACAAGCGAGAGCAACATCGCCCCACGTTCACGGCGAAGGAGGTCTCCTTCATCGTGGGCAACGCGAGGCGGCCGATCTATCGAACCATGTTCGCTCTGCTTGCGGGCAGCGGGCTCCGAATCGGCGAGTTGTTGGCGCTCGAAATCGGGACGCACGTTTCCGCCGATTGCTCTGTTCTCCACATCCGTCAGCAGCGCGACCGCTGGGGCCGAGTGCAACAACCTAAGACCGAGGCAGGAAACAGAGACGTTGACCTTCATCCCGCACTGGCCGAGATGTTGCGTCGATACATCGGCGAGCGCAAATCGGGTTTCCTGTTCCAGTCAAGAACCGGAACAATGCTTTCACCTATTGCCGTTTACCGTGATGGCCTCAGGCCAATCCTCGGGAAGATGGGCCGAGATCGGGTGCGCTTCCATGCGTTTCGCAGGTTTCGCGAGGCGACGTTGCAGCGCAGCGAAGTGCGCCAAATCCTCATTGACTTCTGGATGGGCCACGAGAACTCGGATATGTCATCGCGGTACGGAAAGCAGTTGACCGAGGATGTGGAATTCCGCCAGCAATGGGCAGAGAAGGTCGGGCTCGGTTTCCAACTGCCCGATCTTTCGGACGTAGTGGCTAATTGCGCTACGTGCGCTACAAACTCTGTAGAGTTGGAATGTAACGCAGCGGCGTAACACATTTGGCGAGAGGGAATTAAGTGGTCGGGGCGAGTGGATTTGAGCAACCGGCCTCCTGGTCCCGAACCAGATTTCGGCGTGCGTGCGTTGTCACGTTCACCGCGAGCCATGGAGGCCGGAGTGCGGCTGAAGCGTCGGTTCGCGGGCTAGGCGCGGATTCCGTGACTAACGGACTTCGACGATAACAAGGGACACGTCGTCCGCGAGCGGGCCATGACTCCACGCAGCAACTCCGTCGAGGATTGCCTGCTTCATTTCCGACAGTGGTCGCGTCGCAGATTGGCGAATCAACTCTTGAAGGCCGTCTATGCCAAGCATTTTCTCGTAGCTGTCGAACACCTCGACGAGCCTAACGCGCTAGGGGCCATCCCACATCGTGCCCCGCCACTACACGGCGCGACGTACGAGACATAGAGACTTCCTTGGTAACATCCATTGAATACTAACCTCGCAGCCGCGGGTCCTGCGATTGGTGTCATCCCAAAGCGCATTCATCGGTGCTGCCGACGCGCGCTCGACATTCGCCGAAACCGACAGGGACGTATCCTTCGCGCTTGGCGCGCGCCTTGAAAATGACTTCATCGCCGTCCTCAAGATACCGACGGCTTTCGCCATGCGGCAATTGAAGCGGTTCTGTATGTTCCATGAAACAAGCCCTGCTGTCTTCCATAGGACCTGATACCGTGCCGCTGCCTAGGAGGTCGCCAGGCTGCAAGTTGCAGCCGTTGCTGGTGTGGTGCGTGATCATTTGGGCGAAGCTCCAATAGGCGTACTTGAAATTCGTTGTGACGATGCGAACCGGAGCTTCGCCAGATTTGCGCATCCTTGAAGTCGAGAGGTGCGCTTCCAACTCGATGTCGATTCCACCTTCAGCTCGATCGCTTTCCGAATCGAGATACGCAAGCGGCGAAGGCCAGTCCAGTTGCGTAGGGCGGAAAACGGCTGCGCGAAACGGCGCAAGTGCTTCCGGGCTGACAATCCACGGAGAAATCGTGGTGGACAAGCTCTTGCTGAGGAACGGTCCCAGCATGCTCTCCCAAAATTGGACATCGCGTGCCGACCAATCGTTGAGCAAGCAGTAGCCAAAGACGTGCGACGCCGCCGACTCGATGGGAATCGATGACCCGAGTGGATTGCCGGTGGAAACAAATGCGCCCACTTCCAGTTCAAAATCGAGCGCCTTCGACGGGCCGAACAGCACAACGCCCTCGGAATCCTTGAACTGGCCCTGCGAGCGGCGAATGTCCTCGCCGCTGACTCGTATCGAGCTGGCCCGCCCGTGATACGCCACCGGCATGTAGGTGAGAACGGGCGCCACGGGCGAATCCAGGGGCTTTCGTACCGCTCTCTGGGCGTGGAATGTCGAACACACGAAATCTGTAAAGTTGCCGATCTTCGCAGGAAGCAGCGTCTCCGCGGAAGACATGGGCACGAGCAGGCGGTTGGCGTGTGACTCTACGCGCCTTCGCTCCGGACCGTCGGCGCGCAGCAGGTCGGATAGTCGCGCGCGCAGAGCGGACGCAGGCCGCGGTCCGATGGCCATTAAAGGATTGAGAGTGTCCCCCGCCGCTGCGCGAGCTGCATTAGCAGCCTCGCCGGATAAGAAGCCCAGATCGAGGGCGGCAGCGAGATCGAAAATCCGGTCCCCGATGGCGGTTCCGCCTCTCGTAATTCCGCCTTCGCGAAAGATCCCCAGCGGGAGATTTTGGATCGGGAAGTCGGTGTCGGGTTGATTCGCCGACTGCAGCCAACTCCGGCGCGATGGATCGTGCGTCTCGTTCAGGTTCATCCGCAAACTCTGTCCGTTCGGGTCTTACGCTCATTGTGATAGCGGGCCATGCCGCCGAAGAGTGCGGGAACCGGCAGACGATCCGCTTTGCCGCTGAACTCCCGATAGCAGGCATACACGTTGACGACGATTCGCTCGGGATCAGTCCAATCGGCGAAGGCGTCGAGCACAATGTCGCGGGCGGCGTCCTCGTAGTCCATTCCGGCGTCGAAGCGCTTCCGCGATTCGTCACGCACGAATTCGAGGTAGCGCTTTAGCGCGCGGACGCCGCTTTTGTCGGTGATAGGACCGTGACCCGGCACGACAGTTTCCACATCCCATTCGAGGATCGTGTCGCACGCTCGAATCCAGTTGCCGACGGGGCCCGCCCAGATCACGGGATGGCCCCCGGCGAAAAGAATGTCTCCGGTGAATACTGTTTTGTCTGCGGGGACGTGGATGACGATGTCGCCGCGGGTGTGCGCCGGGCCCATCTCCAGAAGGCGCACTTCTTTGCTTCCGACGCGCAGCGTCAGCTCGCGATCAAACGTGCGGGACGGAAGCACGGCGCGGATATTACTGAAGTCGAACCGGCTGCCGAGCACTTCCTGAAAGAAAGCGCCCGCATCGCCGGTCATCGGATAGCGCGGGGCGGAGCTTTGTTCCTTCATCTCCTCTAGACATGCGGTCGACGTAATGATTTGCGCGCCCGCGACCAGTTGGTTTCCATTCGTGTGGTCGGGATTGGAATGCGTGTTCACAAGCGTCCCTATTTGTTCGGAGACCGGCACGGCGGCGCGCATCCGATCGAGCATTTCGCGCGTCAGCTTGAGATCCATGAGCGTGTCGACAAGCAGTGCTTCGCCGCCGTCGACCACGAGACCGGAGTTGCTGTAGCCCCAGGTGCCATCCGGCTGAAGATACGCGTAGCAGGCATTCCCGATGTCGTGGAGCCCTTTTGTATACGGCCACTTCTTCATGAGGAATCGCCTTTTCGTTTCGATCCAAATCCTCTCACTGGCCTGGCCCGCTGCCGCTCGACGGCGATTTCAGAGCGGCTGCATAACCGTCTGAGCAACGCGGCCCATCAGGCTCCCCACATCTGCTTGGGGATCCGGATGCATCTCCCATTCACCGATCTGGAGCGAGGCTTCCAGGATGAATTTGCAGCGCTCGAAGCGGCGGCGCATGAAGGATTGCAGCGAATCCTGCAGCGGCCCGTTGTTTTGCAACTCCTCCGCCAGCACGACAGCGTCTTCGACGGCCTGTGCCGCTCCCTGCCCTAGGTGCGGCGTAATCGAATGGGCTGCGTCGCCGATCAACGCCACGCGCCCGCGATACCAGGGCGAAGGCACCAGAACCGATTCGAGAGGGCGGTAGACGACCAACACCGGATCTGTGATGCCGCGAGCCAACTCGCCGATCGTGCCGCCGAACGGCTTCAATCGCTCGCGCATGATATCGGCCAATTCATTTTTCGGGAAGCGGGGATTGCCCGGTTCCGGGCCGATCTGGAATATGTAAGCCGTTTCGCGCGTAAGAGGGATCAGCCCCGCCTTCGGTCCTTCAGTCGTGGTATAGATCGAGCCGTAATCGATTTCCGGCGGGCGAGGAACGTTGTAGCGCCAGACGCCCTCTCCGGTAAATCGAGGCTGAAGATGATCCCCGAACAGCATCGTGCGAAGCTGGGAATGTACGCCGTCCCCGCCAACGACGAAGTCGTACCCTCGCGTGCTGCCATCGGTGAATCTCACCGCGACTTTGCTCTCGGATTGCCGGAGCTCTGCGACACTCACACCGAGATGAACCTGGGCGCCGGCCTTCTTCGATGCGGCAAACAGCACGTCGTGCAAGGCAGGACGGGTCAATCCGAGAAATGCGGGATAGTTGGGTCCGGCCAACTTCACGCCGGGGGTTTCGTTCATCACGTTGCCGTTGGCGTCGCAAAAGCGGAGGCCCTGGTAGGGAAACCCGGCGGCCACACAATCGTCCGCGATGCCGAGACCGACCATCGCCCGGACCAGGTTGCTCTGCGCGATGATGCCCACGTGGTAGACGGTCCATTGCTGCTTGATCTCGGCGATCTCAACTTCGATTCCGGCTCTGCGCAACCCGATGGACAGGGCCAGACCGCCGATCCCGCCGCCTACGATGAGCACTCTGCTGACTTTCGGCATTCCGTTCTCCCCAAACCTCACACTCTCGAAATTGCGCCTGCGTCGATACCCAGCAGGCGCGCCGCGTTTCCTCCGAGGATTTGCTCGCGCTGCTCTTCCGTCAAACCTGGCACCGCCCCGAGGAATTTGTGGGGCTCGTACGCGCCCATGTCGAAGGGGTAGTCCGTGCCGAGCAGAATGTGCGCTGCTCCGACTTCTTCGATCAAATGCCGCAACCCTTCGGGTGTGTAAACCAGACTGTCGAAATAGATGCGCTTCAAATACTCGCTCGGCTTGTGCTTGATCTTCGCCGCTTCCGGGCGCACGGCGAACCCGTGGTCCGATCGGCCCACGTATGAAGGCAAGTAGCCGCCGCCATGAGCCGCGCAGATCTTCAGCCCCGGATGGCGGTCCAGGACGCCGCCGAAGATCAGATGCGAGAGCGCAATCGTGGTCTCAATCGGCTGGCCGATGACGTTGCCGAGGTAATGGCAGTTCACGCGTTCGGCCAGTGATGTGCCGAGCGGATGAATAAAGACAAGGCAGCCGAGCTCCTCGGCTTTCGACCAAAAGCGGTCGTAGCGGCTGTCCGAGAATTCTTGCCCGTTGCAGGCGGATGAGATTTCGACGCCGTGCAATCCGTACTTCCCCATGCAGTCTTTCAATTGCTCGACCCATAGCTCCGGATGCTGAAGCGCGACGTTGCCGAGCCCGCGCAAACGGTCCGAATGGGCGGCGCACAGCGATGCAATCTGCTCGTTCTGCGTGGCCACGATCTGCTTCGCCAGATCGGCATCGGCCCAGTAGTAATACTGGTTCGGCGAAGGGCTGATCACCTGCACATCCACGCCCATCGCGTCCATCCGTCGCAGGCGCTCGCCGATGTCCGTAAGCTGAGGCATCAGGCCGGCGAAAAGCTTGCGGTTATATTCGACCGATTCGGCTCCATACATTCGCAGCTGCGCCGCGGGTTCGGCCTGTTTTTCCGGCCGGTCTGCGACGAGGCGCTCGACTTGCACCGTCAGAACGTGGCAATGAATGTCCACGGTGAGAGACCGGCGGCCGCTCTCCGATCGAACTACGCGAGCGGACATTTCAGCGGGCGGCATGAGCGTCGCCCTCCTCCGCGATGCACGAATTACACTGCGTGCCAAGGCCCGTGATCGACCCTTCCATGAAGTCTCCTGGCTTTAGGAAGCGGTTGTAGTGCGTGCCGTTTCCGGCAGGCGACCCCGTCGCGATCAGATCGCCGGGCCAGAGTTGCACGTGCTTTGAAAGGAACTCGATGATCCGAGCCACGCCGAAGATCATGTCGGCGGTGCTTTCATCCTGCATCGTCTGGCCATTGAGCTTGAGCGTAATTTGCAGGCTCTGCGGATCCGCAACGAATGCGGCGGGTACGAGATAGGGTCCTGTCGGCAAGTAGCCGGGCGAAGCTTTGGCTGCGAGCCAATCCGCTCCCAATGCACCGGCGTCTTTGCGGAAGACGAGGTCGCGGTTGGTAATGTCGTTGACGATCGTGTAGCCCGCGACATAGTCGAGCGCGCGATCGCGGCTTACATGGCGCGCCGGCTTGCCGATGATCACCGCGAGCTCGAGTTCCCAGTCCGGCTGCGCGGCGTGACGAGGCAGAATCACCGGATCGTAGGGTCCCGTTACAGCGGACACCGGCTTCGTGAACACGAAGGGCGCGCCGTGCGCGGCGCGATCGTCCATCATCTTTGCGGCTTGCGCTCTGCGTTCTTCCGGGCCTTGATCGCGGAATGCGCCCGAGGCTTGATCGACGATGAGGTCGATCACATGTTTTCGATAGTTCGCACCGGCGCAGAAAACCTGCCGCGGCAAATCAATCGGCGGTCGGAACGTCAGCTGCTCGCGCGGCACAAAGACGTTTCGCCATGCATCGCTCTCGGCTCCGGCGGCTTGAAGGAATTCTGCCGCCCGCAGCAATGCCTCGAAGCTCGCCTCCCACTTTTCCAGGAGCGCGAGGACGGAAGAGGACTTTGGCGGGGCGCATCCGATCTGCTCGAACACCGGCTTCAACGCGTGAACCGGCGCCACTCGATCGCCCAGCACCAGCGCCCAGACCGGCGCTCCGCCACTCGCCGAGACGGTCGCAAGCGCAAAACGCGGCCCTGGCGGTGTCATGAGAGGCGGCCTCGAGCAGACATTGGGATTATTCCTGCCTTGGACTTCGATGAGGAGTTCCTGTCGGAACCTGTGCCATGTCGGGCTCCGGAATCGCAGGTTCGGGCGCCGGAGGCATCGCTTCCATGAAAGACTTGGGACCGTAATCGAGATTGCGGAACATCACGTGGGATCCTTGCGAGGGTTTCCAGACGGTGGGCTGCCAATCGGGTATGTAGTTGCGGTATCCGCCGGTATTGAGCTCCACGCGTAAACCGACCGGGTCTCGAAAATATAGGTAACCCTGTTCGCCGATTCCGTGTTTGCCCGGGCCGAATTCGATCGGCGTACCTGACTCGAGCAGCAGGTCGGCCGCGCGCAAGAGCTCCTCGTAGGATGGGATCCAGAAGGCCACGTGATGGAATCGTCCGGGCACCTTCGAGAAGTCGCCCCCAAAGCCCAGATCGTGCGACTTTTCGTTCGTGGTGAGGACGCCGAATACGGTGACCTTTGGGTCGTGGTCGAGAACCGTGTAGCCCATGAAGCGAAAGCCCAGAGCGTCGCGATACCATTCGCACGTTTTCATGACGTCTTGCGTGTTCAAGGTAACGTGGTCGATCTGCCGCGGGGCGACGGCCCGGCCGACGAATCGCTGCGGGCGATCCGGATACGTTGACTTCAGCTGGGCAGGTGCATCGAAACACTCGACTTCCCAGAAGACTTCGTGGAAGTGCCCTCCGGGGCCGCGAAATCGGTACGCGCGGCCGTGCCCGACCGATTTCTCGCTCCATTCGCCGCGGATACCGCTTGCTTCAATCCTTGCGGCCGCCTCGTTGAGTTCGTCCGGGCCTTCCGTGCGCCATGCCGCGTGGCCAAGCCCGGGCTGTTCCGCCGCGGTAAGCACGATGCTGTGATGGTAGTGCTCGCCCCAACAACGAAGATAGACGGACTTGCCGGAGCGCGCGCTTTCAACCAGCCCGAGAGCGTTCGTGAAAAAAGCGACCGAGTCTTCCAGCCTTGGCGTCAAGAGTTCCACGTGTGCGAGATGGGACAGGATGCGTCTGGGCATACGGGCCTCGTTTCGATCAGTAAGACTTGCGTACGCGGCCACGATAGACGGATGATTGAGCATTCACCAAATCGTTTTTGTGCATACGCTGTATCCATTGAACAGATACCGGGGAACACCGATGAAGCTCTCTGAATTCGACCTCAATCTGCTGGTTGCATTGGACGCTCTGCTGACTGAGAAGAACGTGACTAGGGCCGGCATGCGCATTCACTTGAGTCAATCCGCCACCAGCGCCGCGCTGGCCCGGCTGCGGAGTTTCTTTCAGGATCAACTCCTGGTTCCCGTCGGGGGCCGGATGGCTTTGACACCGGTGGCCCAGGGGCTCATCAAGCCGGTGCGCAATCTCTTGCTTCAGGCGCAAGCTACCATCGCGACGCAGACTCGGTTTGATCCGGCAACCTCGCGCCGGCGTTTCTCGGTTGCTGTCTCCGACTATGCGATCACCGTATTCATGGCGGATGCTCTGAGGATTGTGCAGCGTCTGGCGCCGCACATCGCCTTCGAGCTCGTGCCGACGAGTGAGCGGGCAGTGGAGGCCCTGGAGGCCGGCACCCTCGACTTCCTGATCGCCCCCGAGGTATTCGTATCCAAGGGGCACCCGAAAGTGCCCCTGTTTGAGGACACGCATACGGTGATCGCCTGGACACGCAACCGAAACGCGGGCCGCCGAATTTCTCTCGAGCAGTACCTCAGCCTTGGTCACGTCGCCATCCACGTAGGTGAGGGCGCGGCGCCAAACTTCGACGAGCTGTTCCTCCGACGCCTGAAGTACAGGAGGAGAGCCGAAGTGGTGGCGCACAGCTTCGATGTCGTCCCGCACCTGGTCGTGGGCACGAAGAGAATCGCCACCGTCGCCACGCGCCTGGCAAGAAAATATGCCAAATTTCTGCCGCTAAAACTGAGCCCTCTACCCGTCGATGTTCCGCCCATGATTGAAGTGCTTCAATGGCACAAATACCACGATAAGGACCCGGCGTACATTTGGCTTCGAGGAGTGTTGAGAGATCAGGCGGCGAAGTTGCAGGAACATCTCATCGCGCACTCGAATCGCCATCGGCAGCCCGGAACCACCAAGAGTCACCCGGGAAGTCGGAACTCTTGAAATTCTTGGTAGACAGAGCGCACCTGCCTTCTCAGCGAGGTCGTCCCCTTCCTCCGTTTCTAATTGCCCAAGCTCGTTCCTCGATTTCAGCAACTTACGTTCCTTCGTGATTGTGCACAGCGGCTCGATTCGGCTGTTTCTTGCACAGTCCAGACAGAAGCGGGAATGCGACGCGGAGACGAATCCGGTAACTCATTCACAGTTAATGGGTTTGGTGGACGTGGCCGGGATCGAACCGGCGACCCCCTGCTTGCAAAGCCCGACGGTCGCCTCCAACAACTCATTCCGTTTTCGTTAACTGCTAACGTTTACAACAAATCGGGGCATCTGCTTTTCGCTCAAAGCTATCCCCAGCAGTATGAAAACGTTGGATTCGAGCACAGTTGGTGCACAGTCGCACCCCTCCTAGGGAGGCGCGGGAAAACATCGAATTGTGGCACAGCTTTGGCACAGCAACGCGCCTGCTTTGCAAGCTCGCGAGAAAACTCTAAACGCTCTATCGCTTCTTTCCATTCTTGTCTATTTACAATGACTTGGGGCATCTGCTTTTCGCTCGAAAGCTAACCTCAACGGCTAAAACAGATAGGGTTTTGACACAGTTCTGACACAGCTCGGAGCACCTGCTTTTGCGAAAAGTGTTCCAGTAAATCGCACTTCAAATGCGAATTCTGACCCAGTTCTGGCGCAGCGGACTGAAAACTGACACGATGAAGTCTTCTGCGTTCGCCGCTGTCAAATCCGCGACTTTCCAGGTACCAGCAGCAAAGTAAATTCCGAGGTCGCGTGCAATGAAACACGGACCCCTATCAAAGTTGAGGCTTTGCTTCTTCTACGTTGACCACAAGCGCAGCACGCGCCCATTGAAATTTGGCTCTGACGGTATCGAAGTGCGGGCCCGCAGTCTGGAACTCTGCCTTGCCGACGATGCCGCATCCCTTGCCCGGGCCGTGAGTTCCCTGCACCTGACGCGTACCACAGAGCAACTCCACACGATCGCTATGCTTCAGATTCGCCTCGGTTTTGTGCATGTGACCGACGGGAATGACGAGGGTGTCATTTTCGATACCCAGTGCTCGCACGTAATCACCCCAGGTTGCTACCACATGCGGTCCATCGGGACCAGTCGTAGCAATGGCGATCCACTCGGCCTTGTCCATCACTTCCCTGCAAATGCCGTCGATCTTTGCCATAACGAATTTCCTCACTCTTTCGGTATTCCCGGACGTTGCTAGGGCGCCAGCTAATCCTATGAAGTTGCCTGGTCTATTCCTACAACCAATGGCTGCTTCTGCACGTGGCTCGGCTCGAGAATGAAGGTGCCAAAAATATTCATAGCAAAGGCCGTGATCCCGGCCAGCTCGAGCACCGCCGAGATGGGCAGCACATCCCAGGCCCAGTTGGCATAGCCTTGGTACGCCAGAATTTTACAGGAAACGCGAAGCGTACATCCAATCGTGAGGAGTGCGAGGCCAGCGAACATCAGCCTCGTGCTCCACAACAGACGCATGCCTGCAAAAGCTGGCAGAATGCGCTGGCCGACGGACAGCACCATCACGGCGATGAATCCGACCGTCAACGCATGTCGCGACGCGCCCCAAATCCCACCGGAAGCATCCCACCGCGCCGCCCCGATTCCGAGCAAGCCGGCCAATAGCAGCCAGCCGTATGCCATGCGAATGAAGAATGGAAAACTCCCGTGCACGCCACGGGTCTTCGGCTCCTGTCGCGACGATTCGAACATTCGTAGTGCCGCAATCGCCAACGCCGCGCCCACGACAAAGAGCGGCGTCGCTTGAATTCCCCATCCCGCGAGCGTTAGGACAATGCCGGCAAAGTTCACAGCGAGGGCGATCAAGAGCAGACTGGGACGAAGTGGTTTCAGTCCCAGAAAAACCGGCATCCACTTGGCGCTGAATCCCCAGACAAACGGCACCAAGAATCCCCAGGCAGCCAGCACGAGATAGCGCTGGTCGAGAGCGTGCGGCAGGGCAGGGCTTGCGCCACGTACCGCCATGTAAATGGTTCCGGCCAAATTTGCAACGAGCGTCAGCATCAAACCGATACTCGCGCTGATGACGGCAAACATCCATGTCTCTGGCCTGTTCTTACCGGAGTCTTCAGGTCGATGCTGCGAAACCGCACGAAAGAAAATCACGAATGCCGCGAGTTCGAGGATGGCAGAAGCCGGAAGGAGCAAGCGCCACTGCCAGCCGTACACATTCGCAGTCCAGCGCATCGCCACTCCGACCGTCCACATAATCCAGCACGCCCACGCGGCGCCGAAGGCTGGTTTCGTGGTGCCGCGCATCTTCGGAAGGGAGTAGAAGCCGATACCGAGAATAAAACTCCCGATCCAGCCGAACACCTGCGCGTGGCCGTGCGCCTGCAGCCATGCGGGCGAGACGGAACCTGCGCTTTCGCGCCCGCTGATTTGGAGAAGATTCCAAACGCCGAGGAATGTTCCTGGAAGGAGCATGAATACAAGTCCCGAGCTGACGTAGGCGATCAGTAGCCGAGACAGTGAGATCTCTCGTGAACGAGCAATTTCCATGACTTCCGCTGGCGAGCGCGGGGGGCGACGCTCACCAGCGGGCACTGTGACCGGCTGTTCGATCGGGATCAACATGCTGCCTCCCGTCACAAGACCGCAGCTTCCATGTCTACGGCACGCGGGAACAGAATGTTATTCTCGAGATGCACGTGTTGGTGGAGATCAACCTCGAACTCCTGCAATTCCCGATACAGTGCCTGATAGCTCGCGCACGCGTCCGCAGGGGGCGTGTACGCCGAGCTAGCTTCGCGAATCTGGCTTACCAAGGCTGCGGTGGCATCGTGCTCCTCCATCATCGCGTGAACCGGATTTCGCACCGTCTGGAAGAAGGGAGGCTCAACTGCCGCCTCTCCATTGGCCGCGCGCTCGAGCGCCTCGATGTAAGGGAACAGAATTTGCTCTTCCTTCTGCATGTGCATGGTCATTTCCCGGCCCACCTGAATGAAGAGGTTTCGGATGTCCAGGAGTTCCGCGTGATTCGCTGCGTGCTTTGCCGTCACTTTCTCCAATAGAGCGAGGTCGCGCCGTATTGCCTCGCGAACGTACCGGTGGTGCTTCTCGCGGATGTGCTTGGTGAGATCGCCAAGTGGGGCCGAAACCCAATTCGAATCAGCTGGTCCAACATCAGCTTTGTTCTCAGCTAGCCTGGCCATGATTTCTTCCGTAGATACGCCGGCATGTACGCATGCGTCGTGCAGGGACTTGTTGCCCCCGCAACAATAGTCCACGCCGGCCTGCTCCAGAATCTGCGTGGCTCCCGGGTTCGCTATTGCAATTTCTTTCACTTTGGTTTCACCGGTGAAGTTCATGATTACCTCCCCTATCCGCGAGCAGTTTGGATGAAGCTCCGCTTAGGAGCAGTGACTAAAGTCACTCCTCGGCTCACGGGATGCCAAATTTCGCAGGGGGTGTTATTCGGTTGAGGTTTGCTCGTGCTTCAGACCGGTCAGGTCTTTCACCACAATGTTGCGGCCGTCAACTTCCAGGAATCCTTCCGCTTGGAGCCGGCTCAGATTCCGGGAAACCAGTTCTCGCACCGTGCCCAACTCCGCCGCTAAATCCTGATGGCTCATCGTCAATTCCAAGCGGACCCCCTCTTTTGAGGGGCGACCGCCCGCTTCCGCGAGGCGCAGGACTACCGCGATCAAGCGCTGGCGGACCGTCGTGAACGACAGTTCTTCGATGATTCCGACGAGACGTCGCAGCCGCGACCCGACCACGGCAATCACCTTGAGCGCCACATCCGGATGCTCGCGGCAGAAGTTCTGGAAATCCTTGCGCGAGATGAAAAGGACGTTCGCGTCCTCCAAAGCCGACGCCGCGGCGGGATAATTGCCTCCATCGAACACAGGAAGCTCCGCAAACGAGCTTCCGGGCCCTTCCACGGCCAACACCTGCTCGCGGCCCGCGGCTGATAGCTTGAAAATGCGAATCTTGCCCGACGTCACCAGAAAAAGTCCGCTGCAGGGATCTCCCTCGCCAAACAGCAACTCGCCGCGTCGAAAGTGCCGCTTGCTGACTCGCGCAGCCAATGCGCGCATCTCTGTTTCTGTTAGGCTGGCGAAGAGCGGCGTCTTTCGCAGAACTATCTCCACGTCTTCAGCCATAGTAGCAATCCGCCCCTGGTGCTCCCGCCCAAATTGATAATCTCCAATCGACTGACGTGAGCTTCACACGCGCACCCCATAACAGCTTACACCACAGGCGCACGCCGCGAGACTGGTCTGGCGCGACCGAAAGCCTTCGGAGCATGCCCTGTCGGATGGGGAATCTCGGGGAGCAATGGGCAAAATAATCAGCAATTCATATAAGCGCGCAAATGATGTAGTTTGCTCGCGAACTGTATTGAGATCTAGAAAGGAGATTTCGAGTGCAAACACGATTCCCTCAATGGACGAAACGATTTCAGAAGGCTCACGGAAAGATCTGGCGCGCGTTTCAAAAACTCGGAGAGGAATGTCATCGTGCCGGTCCGCTGGATGCGCGCTCCCGGCGGCTGGTCAAGATCGGGATTGCCGCAGGTTCCGGTTCTGAAGGAGCGATGCATTCCGCAGTGCGAAACGCCTTGGCTGAAGGTGTCTCGCGTGATGAGATTCGCCACGCTGTATTGCTATCGATCACCACAATCGGATTCCCAAATGGTCAAGCGGCGCTCAGCTGGGCGGAAGACGTGATGCGCACAAAATGAGGGACTTCTCAACACAGGTACGATCTGCGGAATGGCTTTGCGTCATTTGGCGCGAGTTTGTGTCGGGTGATGCAAGAGTTTCTTCTTCCTAGTCACCGCGGCAGCCATATCGGCGAGCGTGGTGACCTCTAGATTGTTCATCAGCTGCCTACGAAGGCCTTTCCAGGTATCGTGCAGCGGGCACGGGGATTCATCCGAGCAGCCTTCCAGCCCCACTGCGCATTCAGCGAACTGATTCAAGCCGTCAATTGCGGCCACGACGTCGCGCAAAGTAATTAGTCGGGGATTTCGCGCCAACCGAAACCCGCCTCCAGGTCCCCGGCGCGACTCCAGCAGCCCCTTCCGAACCAACTCCTGTAACACCTTGCCTAGAACAGGCGCCGGGAGGCCCTCCGCCTTGGCGATTTCCGTTCCCTGCGCCGTGCCGTTGTCGGGGAATCGAGCAAGGAAAACAAGGGCACGGATCGCATATTCGCAGGGCTTTGAATAGATCATAAAGGAATACGGGTTCTATTTTCCTCAGTTCGTTGATTAGCGTCAAGTGCCCATGTACGACGGCCCGAGTTAAGTGGCCATTTCCGGTGTGAACTACCGACTACCTTAAAAAAGGTCTTGACAAATGGAGATATTACGGAATACAAGGTCTTTATATCGTCTATTGGGTGATGCGATGCTTTACGGACATGCTGCCGAGGTTGCGATTCGAGCGGCTCTTTACTTGGCCGGCCGGCCACCAGGGGAACTCTCCCCAGTCCACGAGGTTGCCAAAGCGACCAAGCTCCCCAGTGCATACCTCTCCAAGGTAATTCAACGACTCGCCCAGGCTGGTCTCGTTCGGACATTCCGCGGACCGGGCGGCGGGATCGAACTGGGCAAATCTCCGGAAGCGATCACCTTGTGGTCTCTGGTGCGTGCAACGGATGGCCCTTCAGACGTTGACCGGTGTGCCCTCGGGATCGGCAACTGTTCACCCAGCAACCCGTGCCCCCTCCACGGCAGATGGGCACCTCTGCGGGAGGATTTTCAGAAGCTGTTGGAAGGGACGACCCTCGCTGTGTTGGTACGCGAGCTGGAACAGGCTCCGGGCAAGGAGCAGTCCAGCCGTCAACGTCATACCCGTAGGACCGATGCCTTCTCCAATGGCGAAGTTCCTCGTGAAAGGCAGGATCGGCCATGAGACTGGCGTGGACCACAGGAATCGGCTTCTTGGCGATCAGCGTGTGCGTAGGTTTAGGCAGCCCGGCTGTTACCCAAGCTCAGGTGCCCGCGGACTATTTTCGGCAGAACTGCACGGTGTGCCACACGGTAGGCAAAGGCCGCCTTATCGGTCCTGACTTGGAAGGCGTCACGAAACGGAAGGATCGAGCCTGGCTGATCAAGTTTCTCCAGAGCCCGCAGGCCATGATCGATAGCGGTGACCCGTATGCCGCACAGCTCCTGAAGGATGCTCATGGTCTGGCGATGCCCACTGTCGCGGGTATGACGCCGGATCTGGCGAGTGCTCTGCTCGACCTGATCGAAGGGGCACCCGGTCCTGCGAAATCTGAGTTGGCTGGCGTCGCCATCAGCGACCGGCCATTCACACCAAGCGACGTTGCCATCGGAAAGCAAATCTTTCTTGGTGAGCAACCACTGACCAAGGGCGGCCCTGCATGCGTTTCTTGCCACACGCTCGGCACGATTAACGGCCTTGGCGGCGGGCGGCTCGGCCCGGATCTCACGCAAGTATTAGACCGGTTGGGCGGCCGCAAAGGCCTTGGCGCGTGGCTATCCGCTCCGCCGACTCAGACCATGCAGTCCGTTTTCCGTAATCATGCCCTCCAGCCTGAAGAGATTCTCCCGTTGCTCGCAGTGATCGACGACGCGAGCAGCCGCAGTCGGCCCGCGGATAAGTCCTCGATAGCGAAATTTATCCTGGTCGGCTTCGGCGGAATGCTAGTTGGCCTCGCCCTGCTTCAGCTTGCCTGGCGAGGACGATTCCGGTCCGTCCGGCGAACGATTGTCCGGGCACCAGTGCGAGGTGAGCAATGAAGCGCAAAGACGCTCTTTCATGGATTCGCGATGAATCGAACCCACAACTGCGAGGATGGGAGGAGTTTTATCGCAATCGCTGGCAGCACGACAAGATTGTGCGCAGCACGCATGGTGTGAACTGCACCGGCGGATGCACCTGGCAGATCTATGTGAAAGACGGAATCGTCACATGGGAAATGCAGGGCCTTGACTACCCCTCACTCGAAGCCGGTTTGCCTCCATACGAACCGCGTGGTTGCCAGCGCGGGATTTCCTACTCCTGGTATCTCTATAGCCCGTTGCGCGTGAAGCATCCCTATACGCGCGGAGTATTGCTCGACCTGTGGAAGGAAGCTCGCGCCAAGCACGAAGATCCAGTGGAGGCTTGGAAATCGCTCGTAGAAAACCCCGAGGCTCGCCAGCGCTGGCAGCAGGCGCGGGGCAAGGGAGGCTTTCGGCGCGCCGAGTGGGACACGGTTCTCGAATTGATCGCTGCATCCTGTATTTATACGGCCAAAAAGCACGGCCCCGACCGCATCGCCGGGTTTTCGCCGATTCCGGCGATGTCCATGATCAGCTACGCGGCGGGTTCGCGGCTGCTGCAATTGATGGGTGGTGTTTCGCTTTCCTTCTACGACTGGTACTGCGACCTGCCGAGCGCGTCGCCCGAAACGTGGGGCGAGCAGACGGACGTTCACGAATCCGCGGACTGGTACAACGCGAAATTGCTCGCCGTGATGGGCTCGAATCTGAACATGACGCGCACTCCCGACTGCCACTTCGCTGCCGAGGCGCGTCATAACGGGACCAAGATGTGGGTGTTCTCGCCAGACTTCAGCCAGGTATCGAAATACGCCGACGAGTGGGTGGAAATCAACGCGGGGCAGGATGGCGCGTGGTGGATGGCCGTCAACCACGTCCTTCTCAAAGAAGCGCACCACGAAAAGCAGACGCCCTATTTCCTCGACTACACGAAGAAGTATACCGACGCCCCTTACCTTGTCGAATTGCATGAGAAAGAGGGCTTCTTCCAGCCGGGCCAGATGCTTCGCGCCAATCGGCTTCAGGGCTATTCAGGCATTGAAAATGGCGATTGGAAATTCCTGATGTGGGATGCGAAAGATCAGCGTCCCAAGATGCCCATGGGGAGCTCGGGGTTCCGCTGGGGTAAGGAGAAAGGCAAGTGGAACCTGATATTGAAAGACGGCCTGGATGGGAGCGAGATCGATCCCACGCTCACGTTCCTGCAGGCAAATGACGGAGTGGTGCAGGCGCGGTTCGACGATTTCGGCGAAGGCCGCACGATACTGCGCGGGATCCCTGTCAAGAAGATCCGCACGGCCGATGGCAAGACCGTGACAATGGCAACCGTCTACGACCTGTTGATGGCGCAATACGGCGTCTCGCGCGGCCTGTCCGGTGATTACCCAAAGGATTATGACGACGATTCGCAGCCCTACACTCCAGCCTGGGCGGAGAAATATACCGGCATGGGCCGCGAGATGGTGATTCGCTTCGCGCGCGAATGGGCCACGACTGCCGAACTCACGAAGGGCCGGTGCATGGTCATTATCGGGGCGGGCGTGAATCACTGGTATCACGGGAATCTGATGTACCGGGCCGCGATTCACGCTTTGATGTTTTCAGGGTGCGTAGGCGTAAATGGTGGCGGCCTGGCGCACTACGTGGGCCAGGAGAAGCTCGCGCCAATGGAGCCATGGTCGGCGATCGCGTTTGGGCGAGATTGGTTCCCAGCCTCTCGCCTGCAGAACGCGCCGAGTTGGCACTACATCCACACGGACCAGTGGCGCTACGAGAAGAGCTTCACCGATTACCACACGGTGCCGGCGGATCAACAGCCGGGTTCGCTCGCGGCCGGCCACACCGCCGATACGCAAGTGCGCGCCGTGCGCAACGGCTGGTTGCCTTTTTATCCGCAATTCAACGTGAACCCGCTCGAGCTTGTAACGCAGGCTGAAGCGGCAGGCGCGAAGAATCAGGAAGAAATCAACGCTTACGTCGTGCGGCAGCTTTCCGAAAACAAGCTGAAGTTTTCTGTTGAGGATCCCGACGCGCCGGAGAACTGGCCGCGGGTGTGGTTCATCTGGCGCGGCAACGCGCTGATGGCGAGTGCCAAAGGCCATGAATTCTTTCTGAAGCACTACCTCGGCACGCATACGAACGCCATCGCGCCAGACATGGCCAAGGACTCCGTTCAGGAGATCGCCTGGCACGAGACAGCGCCCGTTGGGAAGATGGACCTAATCGTGGATTTGAATTTCCGCATGGACACGTCGGCCCTCTACTCGGACATCGTTTTGCCTGCCGCGACCTGGTACGAAAAGGCCGACCTGAATACCACCGACATGCACAGCTTCATTCATCCGCTTTCGGCTGCGGTGCCGCCGTGCTGGGAATCGAAGAGCGATTGGCAGATTTTCGAGGCCGTCGCGAAGAAGTTTTCGGAGCTCGCGCAGCGGCATTTTCCGGCGCTCGTTTGGGATTTGGTAGCTTCGCCGCTTGCGCACGATTCGCCCGCGGAGATCGCCCAGCCGTCAATCGCGGATTGGAAATACGGTGAAACGAAGCCGATTCCCGGCAAGACGATGCCCGGATTCAAGCTCGTCGCCCGAGACTATCGCAATCTTTACAACCAGTTCATTTCCTTCGGGCCGCTCGTTCGCGAAAACGGTCTCGGCGCGCATGGCACGAGTTATCCGGTGGACGATCTCTACGACGAATGCGTTCAGACGCGGCCCACAAGTTCCTGGGGAGGGAAACGTTATCCGTCGCTTGCCGATGATGAAGATACCTGCAACTTGATTCTGAAGTTCGCGACGGTGACGAACGGAGAACTCGCCTACCGCTCCTACAAAAACATGGAAGAAAAGGTCGGGCTTCCACTCGTGCAACTGGCGGAGAAGAACCGCGGTGTTCGAGTCGATTACAACAGGCTGCAAGGTCCGCCTCAGCGTCTCATCAACAGCCCGATGTGGTCCGGCTTGACCGAAAACGGGCGCGCGTACTCCCCATTTACCTACAACGTGGAATGCGGCGTGCCTTGGCGCACGCTTACTGGACGCCAGCATTTCTATCTTGACCACGAAGGCTATCTGCAATTCGGGGAGCACTTGCCGACCTACAAGCCAAAGCCGTCGCCAGCCCAATATGCCGACCTGCGGGTGAGCCAGGGGGTCGGACTTACAAAGATGCTGAGTTATCTGACGCCGCACGGGAAATGGCACATCCATTCAACCTACGGCGACAACCATCGCATGACCACCCTTTCGCGCGGCGTCGAGCCTCTCTGGATGAACGACAAGGATGCGACTGAGATCGGCGTAGTGGACAACGATTGGGTCGAGGTGCACAACGACAACGGCGTGGTTGTGACCCGCGCCGCCGTCAGCGCGCGCATTCCGCGCGGCATGTGCGTTCAATACCACTCGCCGGAACGCACGCTTTCGGTGCCGAAGTCGCCCATGCGGAAGGGGCGTCGTGCCGGGGGCCACAACAGTCTAACGCGCACGCGGCTGAAGCCGAACTTGATGGTCGGCGGCTACGGCCAGTTTACATACCACTTCAACTATTGGGGCCCGACCGGCAGCAACCGCGATACGCACGCCTTCGTGCGCAAGCTGCCCGAACTGAAATGGTAGAGAGAGGAGCGCCGCAATGAACGTTCGCTCGCAGATTTCGATGGTCTTTCACCTCGACAAATGCATCGGCTGCCACACATGCAGCATCGCTTGCAAGAACATCTGGACCGATCGTAAGGGCACCGAATACATGTGGTGGAACAATGTCGAGACGAAGCCGGGCACCGGCTTTCCCACCGATTGGGAGGACCAGGAGAAATACCACGGCGGCTGGGAGATGCATAACGGCAGGCTTCGGCTGAAATCCACCGGCAAGGCGAAGACGCTCTTCAATATCTACCACAACCCATCGATGCCCACGATGGACGACTATTACGAGCCGTGGACATACGACTACCAGCACTTATTCACCGCTCCGGCAGGAGACGACCAACCGACTGCCCGGCCGAAATCGATGGTGACGGGTGAACTGATCAATATCGAAGCTGGGCCGAACTGGGACGACGACCTCGGCGGCTCTCCGATCTATGCGGCGAACGACCCCAACCTAAGAAATCTAAGCACTGCCACGCAGCAACAGCTCATGGCCGTAGAGCGGCTTGTCTTCTTCTATTTTCCGCGCATCTGCAATCATTGCTTGAATCCTTCCTGCGTTGCGTCATGCCCTTCGGGAGCGCTCTACAAGCGCGGTGAAGACGGTATCGTGCTCGTCGATCAGACGCGCTGCCGCGGCTGGCGCGCGTGCGTTGCGGCATGCCCCTACAAGAAAATGTTCTTTAACTGGGATACAGGCAAGTCCGAGAAGTGCATTCTCTGCTTCCCGCGCCTCGAGACCGGCCAGGCGCCCGCTTGCTTCCATTCCTGTGTCGGCCGCATCCGCTACCTCGGCGTGTTGCTCTACGACGCGTCGCGGATCGAAGAAGTGGCCAGCTTGCCAAACGACAAATTGATCGAAGGCCAGCGTTCTCTGATCCTTGATCCGAACGATCCCGAAGTGATCGCCGCGGCGCGCGTGAATGGCGTGCACGACTCGGTTATCGAGTCGGCGCAGAGATCGCCCGTCTACCGTTTCGTCAAGGACTGGAAGCTGGCCCTTCCGCCACATCTGGAATATCGCACGATGCCAATGCTGTTTTACGTGCCGCCGATGTCCCCGGTGATGTCCAACCAGACGAACGGCGCGATCGACCATGTTTCAGATGATCTTTTCCACGACATCGAAGACGCTCGCGTGCCGATGAAGTTCCTGGCCAACCTCTTCGGCGCAGGCGAAGAAGGCCCTTTGCGCTACGCGCTGCGCAAGCAGAAGGCGGTCCGTTGGTACCGCCGCTTCAAGACCGTCGGTGACGTGGATGAGAAGACCGCCATGCGCATGCTGAGTGAAGCGGATTGTTCGCCGGCGGAGGCCGAGGCGGTTTACGAGCTTACTTCGCTCTGCACGTTTGACGACCGCTTCGTCATTCCTCCGATGCATCGGGAAGAAGCGATCCAGATGATGCAAGACCCGCTCGAGCACAAGCAGGGCGTGGGATTCGGATTCCTTTCCGGCCCGAAGAGAGGAATGTGATGACGGCAGCGAATGAATTCGATCTGCTCGCTTCGCTGGTAGGTTATCCGGGAGAGCAATACCTGAGCAACACAGTGCTTTGCCTCGAAGCGCTTGCTGAAAATGATCCGGAAGCAGCCTCCCCGCTTGGCGACTTTCTCGCACAGACGCGGAACTCTTCTCTTGAAGAGCTTCAGGAGCTTTATGCGGCCACGTTCGATTTCGATCCGGCTTGTTCGCTCGAGGTCGGCTGGCATCTGTTTGGCGAAAATTACGAGCGCGGAGAATTCCTGGTGAAAATGCGCGGAGAATTGCGCCGGCTCGGCCTCGCCGAATCCGCGGAGTTGCCGGACCACCTCACGCATGCTCTCGCGGCGCTCGGCCGCATGGAACCGCAAGAAGCGGCCGACTTCGCGACGGCATGCCTGTTTCCAGCGTTGGACAAGATGCGTGTGGGGCTCAAGGGGAAATCGAACCCCTTCGAGAACGCCCTGTTGGCTGTCAGCCACGTCCTCGATCATCGGTATCCGCGGCCCGATCCCGAAACAGTTCCGGCGGAACCCGCATTTCGCATTCTGAACTCAGGAGGATGGTGATGACTTCCGCTCTGCCGTTTGCCGATGGCTTGTGCTTCATCGTTTTTCCCTATCTCGCGATGTTCGTCTTCTTCCTGGGTACCATCATGCGATACCGCAAGGCTCCATTCACCTATTCGAGTTTCTCAACTCAGTTTCTTGAGAACAAGCAGCACTTCTGGGGGCTCGTGCCGTTCCACTATGGCATTGTCGCGGTCCTGCTGGGGCACATCGTGGCTTTCCTGATCCCGCGCGAAATCCTTGCATGGAACAGCCGGCCGCTGCGTCTCTACGTGCTGGAAATCTCCGCGCTGATCTTCGGACTGCTGACGCTGGTCGGTCTTCTGGGTGCTATCCACCGGCGGCTGACGTTCTCGAAAGTCCGTGCGGTCACGACCGGAATGGACTGGGTTGTCTTCGTGCTTCTGCTCGCGCAACTAATGAGCGGAGTATACGTCGCTGTCTTCCATCCGTGGGGTTCGTCATGGTTCGCAGCCGCCCTGGCGCCGTATCTCTGGTCGCTCGTCAGGTTCAACCCAGATCTGGGTTTTATCACTGCGATGCCGCTGATCGTGAAATTCCATATCGTGATGGCTTATACGCTGATCGCGGTCGCGCCGTTCACGCGGCTGGTCCATATCCTTGTGGCGCCGAACCCTTACTTCTGGCGCAAAAATCAGATCGTGCGCTGGTATCGCGCTCCTGGCGAATCTTTGTGAAGGGGAGACTCGATCTGACGACAGAGACTCGGAGCAATTACTTCCGGCTCCACCGGGTCGTCGGTGCCGCCACCGCGGCGGCTCTGTTTGGTCTCGCGCTTCTCTGTCCGGTTCCCGGGTGGGGACAATCGCAGTTGATTTCGGAATCGATTTCGCAGTCCCAGGCGCAATCAGGATCGCAGCCGGCGAAGCCCGACTCCGCGCAAACAAGCAAACACAAGCTCGGGCCGCTCGACATATCCGCCAATTGGCGCGTGCGCGTGGAAGGCTGGGATTGGTTCGAAGGCAATTCAGGGCAGAACTCGTACGCCTTTCCTCATTCGCTTCTGCGAGTCGCAATTGGACAACAGAGTGAGGATTTCGAATGGCAGGTCGAGGCTGCCCAGGACTCGATTTTCATGCTCCCGAGGGACGCCGTCGTCGCGGCGCCGCAGGGACAACTCGGGTTGGGTGGCACGTATTACGCCGCGAATGGAAACGGCCGCAACAACGCAAACGGATTCATTAAGCAGGCCTACGTCGGGATCAATCACCTGGGGTGCGGTAGGCTGCGGTTGGGGCGTTTCGGATACCTCGACGGCACCGAAGTGAAACCAAAAGACGCTACTCTTGCAGCGCTCGTGCAGACTCGCATCGCCCAGCGGCTGATCGGCGACTTTGGCTGGTCGGCAGTCGGACGAAGCTACGATGGCGCGCAATTCGACTACAACTGGGGCAAGGCTGATTTCACTCTCATGGCCGCCCGGCCGACACGCGGGGTTTATCAGATTGATGGGATGGGCGAGCTGGATGTGGACCTTTACTATGGCGCCTTCACTGTCCCCGTCGAAGCCAAGGACGGCGCTGGAGAACTGCGGCTGTTCGGTGTGGGCTACGTCGATCACCGCACAACCGTTCTGAAGACTGACAGCCGCTCTCAGGCGGCCCGCGCGGCGGACCACGGCGAGATTCAAATCGGAACTTACGGCGCCGACTATCTCCACGTTTTCAACACCGCCGCAGCAGGCAAGTTTGACTTCCTGCTCTGGGGTGCATTTCAGACGGGCGCGTGGGGGCAACTCACGCAGCGTGCTGGCGCGTTCGTTGGCGAGTTCGGCTGGCAGCCCCCGGTGAAGACGCTGAAGCCTTGGCTCAGTGCGGGTTATTCCTACGGCAGCGGTGACGGGAATTCCAAAGATTCCGTCCACGGGACTTTTTTCCAGGTGCTGCCGACTCCGCGACCCTACGCGCGGTTTCCCTTTTACGACATGGAGAACAACGAAGACTTTTACGGATCGCTGAATGTACGCCCGCACTCGAAACTCTCGCTTCGCAGCGAGGTGCATGCGCTCCGCTTGGCAAAGGCAAGTGACCTTTGGTACTTGGGCGGCGGCGCTTTCCAGCCGAAGACGTTCGGCTACACGGGCCGCCCCAGCAACGGCAACCGTAGCCTCGCCAACGTTTGGGACCTCAGCGCCGACTATCAGGCAACGCGGACGTTCGCCGTCGGGCTTTATTACGGGCACGCTTGGGGTAAGGCCGTGATCGCCAGCATCTACCCCAAAGATCGCGACGGTCAGTTAGCTTACGTCGAAACGAATCTTCGTTTCTGAGACACGGGTTTGGGCGGCGCATAGCAGACCTAAGAGGCGAACCATGAATCCGGTGGAAACGGTAGGATCACCGAGACACGCGTTGTGGAGCGCGACGCTCGGCTTTTTCGTCGGCTTCGCCGCAGTCGCTCTTTTTGGGCCCTCCGCGAACCGCTTCCAGCAGGTCATGGGACTTGGTCCATTGGCTCTTGGCTTTCTCGTTGCCACGCCCTCGCTTTCGGGCTCGCTGCTCCGGATTCCGTTTTCGGCATGGGTGGATACCAGCGGAGGACGCAAACCATTTCTCTGGCTGCTGAGTCTTTCCGTGGTTGGTATGATCGGCCTGTCGCTGGTCGCTCGCTTTCTCTATCCCGCACATCTCAGCTACGCAAGCTATCTGCTGCTGATGGTCCTCGGTGTATTAAGCGGCTGCGGAATCGCAACGTTTTCCGTCGGTATCACCCAAGTTTCGTATTGGTTCCAACAACAGAAACAAGGACGCGCTCTCGCCATCTTCGCCGGAGTTGGTAACGTTGCACCGGGCATTTTCCTGCTGCTTGTGCCGTTTGCGCTGAGCCAGTTCGGTCTTGCGTGGTCCTACATTCTCTGGCTGTGCATCCTCGCCGCTGGGACAATTTTCTACGCATTTCTTGGGAGGAATAGCCCCTATTTTCAGCTGCTAAAGAAGGGCCTGGCACCCGCGGACGCGCGGGTCCGCGCACACGAACTCGGACAGGATCTATTTCCGGCCGGCAACCTGAAGGACAGCCTCCGATCGTCTGCTCGAGTGTGGCGGACTTGGGCGCTCGTCTGGATATACTTCACAACCTTCGGTGGTTTCATGGCCCTAACCGCTTGGTTGCCCATCTACTGGCATTCTTTCTTCGGCGTGAGCGTGGGGCATGCCCTGATGTTGACAGCGGTCTTCTCGGTTCTCGCTTCGTTGATCCGCGTCGCGGGTGGCGTGCTTTCCGATCGACTGCAAGAAGGAGGAGAGAACACTGCAATTCTAGCCCTGCTGATTACGCTGGTCGGTGCGCTGGTGATGACGAGTTCGCGGCAGTTTGAACTTGCCGTTCCGGGAGAAATCTTGATGGCGTTCGGCATGGGAATATGCAATGCCGCAGTTTTCAAGATTGTGCCCCAGGCAGTCCCGCAAGCCGTGGGAGGCGCCGCCGGATGGGTGGGCGGACTCGGCGCATTCGGGGGATTCGTGATTCCACCCGTGATGGCCTTTGCCGTGCGCAATCTCGGCCAGCCCGGCTATGCCATCGGTTTCATCACTTTCATTTTTCTCGCCCTGTTTTCGCTTTCGATGGCTTGGATTCTCAAATATGCGCGCGAGGAGACCTCGCCGCAAGCATCCCCCGCACAAGGCAACGAGGCATCAGTACCACCGGCGCCTGCGCGAGTGAGCCGCTAAGGAGCATCGCAGATGACCGCAGTAGGACACCTCCCCAAACCGACGGCGCGGCGCCCTAGGACCGCCAACTTCAGCGCTCCGCAACGCGGCGAAGAGTTCAATCTCTTTCCGATTTGCCGCGGCAAGAGCTTCTATGCTCGACTCGCCCACCGGATCGTAAACCCGTCTTCCATCGGTGAGCCTATACCGCAGGTAGTATCTGCACGCCCCCTCGATGTCCGAATGCATCCCTGTTGCTCGACGCGGAACGAGTTTGCCGTTGGCGGCGTGTTTCGCACGCTTCATCACGAATTTACCGCCACGGTTGAATCTGACCATGATTGTGACCTTGCGCATAGTTCCCGCACCTGATATTCAATACCGAAAAAATGGCGACACTTTTCTTTTTTCAGAAGAATGGGTAACAGTCGCTGGGTAACAATCAGGGCAAGTGTTTTGGAACCAAGAGGTGGTGCGGAAGAAGGGACTCGAACCCCTACGGCCTTTCGGCCACCAGCTCCTAAGGCTGGCGCGTCTGCCAATTCCGCCACTTCCGCGCGGAGCGCCAGTATACCATCGGCCACGCCGCGCGTGGTCCCGCACGACTACGCCACATATGTAGATTTTCTGCAACTTGACGCGAGCGCCACCCGCACGACTCCGCACGGCGCCACACCTTGATTGAACTTGCCCGCGCAATTCGCTTCTGATAGGCTCCGCCCCAATGGGGGAGTCCCAGGAGGCACCATGGCGCATTGCACCAAGTGTGGCGCGGCAATCGCGGATAATGCAGCTTTTTGTGGCTCGTGCGGTTCGGCTCAGTCGGCCGCTCCGAGCGCGGGTTCGGCGCCTCCACCGGCATCCGCCGCTCCGGCGCAATCGCAGATGTCTGAAAACGTCGCCGGCTTTCTGAGCTACCTCTTGTGGTGGGTTACGGGCCTCATCTTCTATTTCATAGACAAGCGTCCCTACGTGCGCTTCCACGCGGCGCAATCGATCGTCGTTTTCGGCGGGCTGAGCATTCTCCACGTTGTGATAGGAATATTCGTCACTGCCAGCTTCTTTGCAGGCGGCTGGACAGGATTCTCGTTTGGCGGGTTGTTGCTGAGCCTCATTGATCTGGTGGGCCTCATCCTCTGGATACTTCTGATGATAAAGGCCTACCAGGGCGAGCGATTCCGCATGCCGGTGGCCGCCGATCTGGCCGAGAAGATTTTCGGTAAGTTATAAGCTCTGCGAATAGCGATGGAGATTGCTTTCTGTCCGACCCGGCTTTTGAAACTCCTCAGTGGAGATAATGGCACTCAGTTTCACCTCAACATCTTATTCAGTTCGATTTTGATTCTACTCTTGGCCTGTGGCTCTTTCTCTCCTCTAGCACTTGTGCCCCACATCTGCCTTGCTCAATATTTGTTCGGACTACCGTGTCCGGGCTGCGGGATCACACATAGCCTCGTGGCGTCTTCGCGACTTGATCTTAGGGTCGCCTGGGCCGACAATCCGGTGGGTCCGTTTCTAGCTGCGTATCTTTGCTTTCAAGTCCCTGCAAGGACGTTGGCGATTTGGTGGGCGAGGTCCGAGCGCGCAGTCGTTGTATCCTCGTCGGTTGCGAGCCGGGCGCTGGTAGCGGGTTTGTTGATTGTGTGGCTTTATAGACTTCTCCACGGGAGCGTATGAATGCAACTATCGTGCCCTAAGTGTGGCAGCCCCGCCGAGCGGGGTAGCTTTCAGGTTTGGCAGATCATTGTTTCGATATGTTTCTTTCCCGTGGGGCTGCTTTCACTGCTCGCCGGGAGAAAGCCCACCGTGTGCCCGAAATGCGGAAACTCCTGGCAGGCCTAGCCATCTGCGTTTTTCGAGTTTCTCTAAGCCTTCGAGATAGATGCGTGACTTCAAGTTATTCGATCGCCCCAAGGCCCGCCCTTGCCTTCAGCACTCCCGCAGCGTACGATGAAGTTTCGGTGGTTGCCGCAAAAGCCCTCCTGCAGTGTTTAACGTGTAGAAGTGAGAGCAGGGCCGATGTGATTCGTGTGGTTACGGGGTGCCGGAAGTGGTGGAGAAGGTTCGGACGAAGGCGATCGCGGTAGTCGGCGCCCAGTGGGGCGACGAAGGCAAAGGGAAGGTCGTCGACTATCTGGCCTCTTCCTTCGATTACACCGCGCGTTACGCCGGCGGCCACAATGCCGGCCACACAGTCATCTTCAATAGCCACCGTTACGTCCTGCAGCTTGTTCCCAGCGGCATTTTGCGCCCGGAAAAAAAAGCCGTCATCGGGCCCGGCACGGTGGTCGATCCGGCGGCGCTCGTAGCCGAGCTGGAAAATCTAAGAAAATCGGGCGTGGACGTCCGCGGGCGCCTCTTCCTCAGCAATCGAGCGCACCTGATCTTCCCGTATCATCGCGAAATGGACAAAGCCGCTGAATCCGCGCGCGGCGCGGCCAAAATCGGCACCACTTCGCGCGGCATCGGCCCCGCCTACGAAGATAAAATGGCGCGCCGCGGCATTCGCGTGTGCGATCTGCTCGAGCCCGATTGCTTTCGACTGAAACTCGAGCGCGTGATCGCGGAAAAAGATGCGATCAGCCGAGCCGCTTACGGACATCCGCTCGAAACCGCCGGCCTCGCCGACGAATATCTCGAGCTCGCCGCCCACATCCGCGGCCTCGTGGCCGATACGACCGTGCTGCTCAATGACGCGCTCGATCGCGGCGAATCCGTGCTCTTCGAGGGCGCGCAGGGCACGATGCTCGATATCGATCATGGAACGTATCCGTTCGTCACCTCCTCAAATGCGATTTCCGGCGGCGCCTGCACTGGCCTCGGAGTCGGTCCCACGCGCCTCGCAGGAGTCGTCGGCGTAACCAAGGCCTACACCACGCGCGTCGGCAGTGGCCCATTTCCCACGGAGATGCCCGACCTCGACGCGGAAGCCGTTCGCGCGCGCGGCAACGAATTCGGCGCGGTCACGGGACGCCCGCGGCGGTGCGGCTGGCTCGATCTCGTCGTCCTGCGCTATGCGAAAATGCTCAGCGGAATCGATTCGCTCGTCGTGACGAAGCTCGATGTCTTCGACGCGCAGCCCGAAATCAAAGTCTGCACCGGCTATCGCTACAAGGGAAAGCCGATGGCGGAGATGCCGCCGGATGTGGAAACGCTCGCGCAGATCGAGCCCGAATATCGCACGCTGCCGGGCTGGCAGAAGCCGACGCCCGGCATCCGCGAAGTCCGCGAACTCCCCATTGCGGCCCGCGACTATCTGAACTTCATTTCCGACGAGCTCGAAATCGAAATCGGAATGATTTCCACCGGCCCCGAGCGCGACGCCACGATCGTCCCGCGAGGCACCAAACTCGCCTCGTGGCTGTAGCCGGCCATGATCTCCTTCGAAACCGCGCGCGACAAGGTGATCGAGGTGCTCGCTAAGCGTGCGGACGCAGCGGGCGCGCACGCTCTCGCAACCGAGACAATCGATCTCACGAGCGAACCCTCCCGCGCCCTCGGCTGCATCCTTCAGCAGGACATCGTCGCCGATCGCAACTATCCGCCATTCAATCGTTCGGTCCGCGATGGATTCGCCGTTCGCGCCGCCGACGCGGCGGAGCCCGGCGCGCGCCTACGGTTGATCGGCGAAAGCCGCGCGGGTGTCGCATTCGATGGCACGGTCGGCGCGGGCGAATGCGTGCACATTTTCACCGGCGCCGCGGTGCCTCGCGGCACGAATGCCGTCGTGATGCAGGAATACACGCGCGCGGATGGAGATTTCATCATCATCGAAAATGCCGTGCGGCCGGGGCAGCACTACGTCTTGGCGGGCGCGGAGGCGCGCGTCGGTGAAGTGATGGTCGGGCGCGGCACGCGCGTCAGCTACGCGGAGCTCGCCATGGCGGCTGAGGTTGGGCAGGCGAAGCTGCAGGTTGCGCGCAAGCCGCGCGTTGCGATTATTTCAACCGGAGATGAGCTCGTCACGCTCGGCGAACCCGTCGGTCCCTTTCAGATTCGCAACAGCAACAGCATATCTCTCGCCGCACAGGTCACGCTCGCCGAAGGCGAGCCCATCGTATTAGGCAAAGCGCCTGACGATACCGAGCGCCTCCGCACCCAGATCGAAAAAGCGCTCGAGTCATCGGACATCCTCGTCCTGAGCGGCGGCGTCTCCGTTGGCAAATACGATCTCGTCGAACAGGTGTTGCACGATCTCGGCACGGAAATCTTCTTCGATGCCGTCGCGATTCGTCCCGGCAAGCCTGCGGTTTTCGGGATGTGCCGCGAGAAGCCCGTCTTCGGCCTCCCAGGAAATCCCGTTTCGACGATGGTGACGTTCGAGCTTTTCGTGGTGCCCGCGATTGAAATCCTCAGCGGCTCGCGCCAGCCGCGCCATCTTCCGTTCTTTCGCGCCCGGCTGAAGCATCCGGTGAACGAAAAAGGAATCGTCGCGCATTTTCTTCCCGCGCGCGTCAGCTTGCTCGATGAAACGCCGGAGGAGCCGGCGCTTCCCGTCGTCGAGACTTTGTTGTGGGAGGGCTCGGGCGATATTGGCGCGGTCGTGCGCGGCAATTGTTTCCTCGTCGTGCGCGAAACGCGGCTCACGCTCGAGGCCGGCGAGTGGGTCGACGTCATGCCCCGCCGCGGCAAGTTCTAGAGATGCGCCATGTTTTTCTCACGTAACGAATATCCTCGGCCCGCAGTCAAAAGAAGCAGCAGGTGATTCCTAGGAGGCTTGCATGAAAAAACTCGTCGGCTTGTTGGCGGTTTTCTTCTTCGCCATCGCGCTTCCCGTTTTCGCTCAACAGAAATCACAACATGGTGGCAGCGCCAGGCCCGAGGTCGGCGGCGGCCACATTCCCGCTCACGGTCCCGCGCCATCCAAGGGGGCTAAGCCCGCGAGCCATCCCGCCGCGGCTCCCTCAGGTCGTCCAACAACTGGGGCTCCGCCGCCAAAGCAACAGGAACAGCAGCGCAACTACAGCGAGAAGGCGGGACACCCGAACGCTCCTCACGTCGATGTGAAAACCGACCACTGGGTCGGCCACGACACCGGTCCCAACGATCCTCACTATCATCTCGATCATCCGTGGGAGCATGGCCGTTTCACAGGTGAAATCGGCCGCAGCCATGTTTGGCATCTCGAGGGCGGAGGCCCGGGCCGCTTCTGGTTTGGCGGCTACTACTTCAGCGTCGCGCCCTACGATGTCGATTTCTGCAACGGCTGGCTGTGGGATTCCGACGACATCGTGATCTATGCCGATCCCGATCACGACGGATGGTACCTGGCTTACAACGTTCGGCTCGGCACTTACGTCCACGTGATGTTCCTCGGCTCCTAAGCGAGCCGGAGTCTGAAGCTCTCGGCGGCCGTCTTAGCCCGCGACCGGTTCGCGGAGCAAGGCGGCCGCCGCCGTTTTTTGGGAGTACAATTCGCGCGTACGTCTTCGAAGGGGGAAAGCATGCGCAACTTCTTCGTTTTGCCGCGTTTTTGGCTCAGTTTGGCAGTTTTGCTGGCGTTTGCGCTCGGTTCAGCGCGCGCAGTCGATCTCGATTCGACGGCCGTCGGCTATCAACTGCCGGATCAAATCAAGTGGGTGGGAAATCCGAACGTGGCGGAAACGGCCGTCCTGCATGGCAATCCAATGCAGCCCGGTCTTTACATCGAGATCGTGAAATGGCACGCGCACAATTTTAGCCATCCTCACTTCCATCCGAACGATCGCTACATCACCGTTCTCTCGGGGACATGGTGGGTCGGCACCGGCACGAAATTCGATCCGGACAAGACTGTACCGATGCCGCCAGGAAGTTACGTCACCGATTTTGCGAAAGGAATTCACTACGACGGCGCGAAAGATGGAGACGCCGTGATCGAAATCGTCGGCGAAGGCCCGGCAACGATGACGCCCGCCGAAGTGAAATAGTCCCGGACCGAGGAAATTTCGGAATCAGGCGTTGCACTATTTTGGTGCAACATTTTCTGCTGTAAGTCGGGGATCAATGATCCCCCTAGCGGGGGCTTATACGGTCGAAAAAAGGCCCCTAGAATCCACTTTTGGCAACTTTTTGCCCCTCATCGTGGCAGGAAACTTCGGAGATCAATCACGCGGGTGGTTTTGCGCGGCGGTTCGCCCAAATCAATGCGATCACGCCAAGCGCGAACGCGATTCCGCCATTGATCGACCAGCGGATCTGGCCGTTCATGAAGCTGTGGCCTGGGAACATATTCAGGCCCTGCAGAAACCAGATCGCGCCAAATAGGATGAGCAGCACTCCCACGATGTTGAGCACGATTTTCACGCGTGCCTCCGTTAACGAATTGTACGGCGCGAAGCGGCCGACCGCAGTTGAGGCGCTCCTGCTGTGCGTTCAGCCGCGCCGCGCGATCAGAAAGTGAGCTTCAGCGCGAATTGAATCTGCCGCGACGTAGTTGCGGTCGAGGCAATCACGCCCGCATTTCCCGCGATAAAGGCCGTGCAACCGGTCGGCGGATTCAGGGCGCATTCGCTGTCGTTGTTTGCCACGCTGCCGCGCGCACCCGCGAAAACGGCCGCAGCCGGCTGCCCCAGATTCGTGCGGTTCAGGATGTTGAAGAATTCCGCGCGAAACTCCGCATTCAATTTCTCGGTGATCTTCGTTTCTTTGATGATGGAGAAGTCGAGATCCAGCAGCCCAGGCCCGTTCAGGGAATCCCGTCCGACGTTCCCGAGCGTCCCGTAGGGTTGCAGGACGTAGCAGGCCGGATTGAACCACTGCACGAACTTCTGCTGGAAATTGGCTGTGTCCACTATCTGGCTGGGACTGCAGCCGGCGACTCCGGTAGCATAATTCGGGCGATCTCCGGTGAGTCCGCCGGTGTTCGCTTCCTGCGGCGTCAGCCCGTCCATCACGTTGACCGGAAAACCCGTGGACGCGCTCAAGATTTCGCTCACCTGCCAACCGGAAACCAACCGGTTGCCCGTGAACGGCAGGGTGTAGACGCTGTTGACGCGCAGCGCGTGCGTGACGTTGAAAGTGCTCGGGCCGCGATCGTAACGCTGGTTGTAGACGTCGTTGATCTCGAAGGCCGATTGCTCCAGCCCGGAGCTCGCCGAACCATCGTCGATCGATCTCGAATATGTGTAGGACACTTGCCCCTGCAAATTCCGGCTGATCTGCCGGTTCAGGCTCGCCACCAGTCCGTTATATGTCGAATGGCTGGTAGGCGCCGCAAAGTCCAGGCCGTTGAAGTTGGGATTTGGCAGAGCCCCGGTGAACGTGCATGAGGGGCTGGTGCAAGTGCTGGGACCGCCGACGACAGCGGGTGTGTTGTAGTTTCGCTGATTGTAGAGATGCACGCCTTGAGAGCCGATATAGCCCAGCGAGGCTACCATACCCAGGCCAACGTCTCGCTGCACGGTCAAGTTGTACTGCATGACATAAGGTGAAACTGTCGAGCGATAGTCGAAGCCGTAGACGGCTCCATAGGGCGGCGTGATCGCCGCGAGTGCCGGATTCGGGAACAGGCCAACGGCAGGAGGGCCTGCAACCACGACCGTATTGGATGGGGGATTCTCGGAATATGCATTCAGGTATGTGCGGGCCGCCAATTGCTCGTGGAAAATGCCAAAGCCAGCGCGGATCGAAGTTTTGTGGTCGCTGAACGGATCCCAGGCGACGCCGATTCGCGGATCGAAATTGAAAGCATTCGGATTCCCCGCGAGCACGTGATGAACCCGTGTAAACGTCGACGAAGACAGCGGATCGATCAGATTGAAGCAGGGAACTCCGACGCAAACGGGATTCGTCTCGAAATCGTATCGCAAGCCGATGTTGATCGTCAGGTTTTTTCGGATCTTCCAATCGTCCTGGATGTAAGGAAAGTATTCGACCGAGCGCGAATAGCGCGTCCGGTCGAATGTCGGCGACGGATTAGCCTCGCCCTGGAATTGCACCGGGCTCGCGCCGAGAAAACCCCCAAGGCTGCCGAAGACAAATATCCCGCCTTCGCGGCCCACCGCGATGCTGTCCTGAATCCTCGTCACGGAGATACCGACGCTGAAACTGTGCGCCCCCCGGGTCCAGGAAAAGTCGTCGCCGCCCGTGAACTTGTTCTCGATCAGGTGAAACCGAGCCGTCGCTCCGGGGCCGACCGGCGAGGTACCACCGACGATAATGAGGTTGCCGTCCTCGCGCTCTCCGGGCGTGTAGTACGGCGCTGTGCTGATTTGATTGTAGAACTGCAGCGGGTCGGTGGCCGGGTTCGACAAGAAATCCTGGTCCGCGCGCTCGTTCGTTCGCGAGAAGCTGAAGCGGACTTCATTGATTGCCGTCGCTGACACGATGTGCTTTTCTTCCGTCGTGACGTACTGATCGCCGCCGTGATCGACCACCGGCCACAACGGCAGGTTGGAAAAAGGAACCGGCAGCTTCAGATACGCCGTGTCGGAAATGTACCGTCCGAACAAGGAATCGTTCGCGCCCAGCGTGTAGTCCACTCGGCCGAGAAGGTAGTTTTCGCTCTCTGGCTGGCTCGCGATTGTCGTGACGAGTTGATTGCCGGTAAGAGTTCCCTTGAGCGGTCCCGCAGCCACCTGCTGCTCGGGCGCCGTTGCCGAAGGAATTGGATAGAGTTGAAGATATGGCACGATGCCCGCCTTAATTGCAGTTGGAGTCGGTACGCCGCCGACCGGCACGCAACCTTCCACGTAAGGGGATTCGCCGGGGCAAGCGGACCCCATTCCGATCGCATCACGGTCCGGAGCGAACTGGTTTCCAGTGATGCCTAGGGTCGATCGCAGCCCTTCGTAGTTCGCGAAAAAGAAGAGCTTGTTCTTCTCGATCGGACCGCCCACGCTACCGCCAAACTGGTTTCTGCGAAACGGTGGAATCGTGGGGCCATCGAAGAAGTTGCGCGCGTCGAGAGCGCTATTGCGCAGATACTCGTACGCGGAACCGTGCAAATCGTTGGTGCCCGACCGGCTGGCGGCGTTGATTGCCGCGCCCGTTCCGCCGAACTGGGCGCTATAGGTGTTGGTCAGCACTTGAAATTCGGCGATCGCGTCGACACCCAGCGAATTGCCCGTGATGCTTGAGCCTGTGCCCTTTTCCCAGTAGCCTTGCAGGTCCTGGTTGTCGAGCAGGAAGACCTGCCCCACAGGCCTCGATCCGGCAACCGAGTAGGTCGCTCCCGGCCCGTAAAAGCCCGACGAGATTCCCCCGCCTCCGCCGCCGGTGATGTAGCTCTGCGTCACGGCCTGTACTCCGGGCGCGAGCGAGAGAAGCTGTTCGAAGTTCCGGCCGTTTAGGGGCAACTGGCTCATCTGCGTGGGCGTCACGAGAGACGATACGGTAGCCGTCTGCGTCTCGACCCGCGAGACTTCGCCTTCCACGTTGACGGTCTGGGAGATCTGGCCCACTGGTAGCGAGAAATCGACGACCAGGTTGGCGCCAACCGTGAGCGTGATGCCTTTATGCACCACGGTCTGGAAGCCGGACGTCGTGGCTTGGAGTTGGTAATTGCCGATGGGCAGATCGGGAATCCTGTAGCGGCCCACCGCGTCCGCCACGGTGGATTGCGTGGCATCCGTTCCCACGTTTTTGGCTTGAATCGTCGCTCCGGGAAGCGCGGCTCCCGAACTATCAGTGACTGTGCCCGAAATCGTAGCTGTCTCGACTTGGGCTTCGATTGGATTGACAGCTACCGCGAGAAGGAGCAAGGCGCCCAAAGCGCCCACGAAGACACACGTCATCCACCGCTTCGCATACATTGGCATTTCTTCCCCCCACGTCGCAAAACGCGCCTTGAGATTCGTGCCCCCCGGCACGGGTCGTCAGACGAACCGAAAACGGTTATGGCTCGCCTGAATACGCAGGCTGATGTTGCAGCGTTTACTACTTGCTCCATCAGTTGTCAAGGTTCAAATCGGTGATTGCGGCCGAGGAGGCGGCGGACACTGCCGGGTTCAGACTTAGAAGCGGATTTGCGAGGTGCGCTTGCGCTGCCGTCGTGCTTGTGGCAGCGTGGACTCGGGCGGTGCGCAGTCCGGAGCGCGAATTGGCGAAGGCGCTTTCACATTACGATGAGGCAGGGCGCGTGCGGATGGTCGACGTCACGGAAAAGCCGGCGACTTCGCGCACGGCGGTGGCGCATGCTTTTGTCCGCATGAAGCGCGCAACCGTCGCGAATTTGCGGCGGCTGAAATCGCCGAAAGGCAACCCGCTCGAGATCGCGCGGATCGCCGGAATCACGGCGGCCAAGCGCACTTCGGAGCTGATTCCGCTTTGTCACCCCCTTTCGTTGACGCACGTGGATGTGCAGGCAAAGCTATGCCAGAATGGAATCGAGATTACGTCGGAAGCGACGGCGACGGGGCCTACGGGTGTGGAAATGGAAGCGCTCGTGGGCGCGTCGGTGGCGGCCCTGACGATATACGATATGTGTAAGGCCCTCGAGCGCGGGATGGAGATCACCGAGTTGTATCTGCTGAAAAAGTCCGGCGGCCGCAGCGGAACGTACCTGCGCGGCGCATCATCCAATGGGCGAGCCGGAAAGAACGGGAAATAATGGCGCCGATGAATGACGTCAAAGTGCTCGTCGTGGACGATAACGCGCTGGTCCTCGACCTGCTGATGAAAGGGCTTGGGCCGCACTGCGCCACGTTCGCCGCGGCGGACGGCGCCGACGCGCTGCTGAAGATTGTCGACGATCCGCCGGACCTGATCGTATGTGATTACCGGATGCCGGGTCTCGACGGGCGCCAGCTCTACGAAAAGTTGCGCTCCCGGGCGCAGACCAAGCAGATTCCGTTTATTTTTCTCGCGAGCCGCAGCGACATCGAAGAAAAGCTTCGGCCGATGGTCGAAGGCGTCGAGGAATTCATCGCCAAGCCATTCTTCGTGAAGAATCTCGTGCGCAACGCGAAAAAAGTGATCGACCGGCTGCACCTCGAAAAATTGCAGAACCGCGCGGTGCGCCCGGGCGTGATTCAGGGCCGCCTCGAAGAGATGAGCATTCTCGATTTGATGCAGTCGCTCGAAATGGGGCAGAAGTCGTGCCAGCTCACGATTCGGCACGACGGCCAGGCCTGCGAGATGTTTTTCTCCGCGGGGCAGTGCGCCGACGCGAAGCTCGGCTCGACGGAAGGCGAGGCGGCCGTCTATGAGGCGGTGCGCTGGCCGGCCGGCGAATTCGAGATCGACTTCAACGCCACTTCGACGCGCTCGACGATTTCGCGCACCACGACCGGCCTGCTGATGGAAGCGCTGCGCCTGGTGGACGAATCGCAGCGCGACGCGGCCGGCGAGAGCGTCGAAGCCACAAATCAGAGCTGAAATTCACCTTCCGAAAAATCCATGCGCGTATCCGTCCTCACAATCAGCGATTCCGTCGCCGCCGGAAAAAATGAAGATCGCTCGGGGCCGGCGGTGATCGCGCGATGCCGCGAGCTTGGCTGGGAGATCGCGTCGTCCGGCGTGCGCGCCGACGATCGCCCCGCGATCGAAGCTTTCCTCAAAGAGACGGCGGATGCGAATGCGGCGGACGTGATCCTGACAACGGGCGGGACGGGGCTTGGCCCGCGCGATGTGACTCCCGAAGCGACCGAAGCGGTTGTCGACCGGCTGATTCCGGGATTTCCGGAACAGATGCGCGCGGCCGGGATGCAGAAAACGCGAAGGTCGATTCTTTCGCGCGCGATCGCCGGGATCCGCGGCAAGACGATTATCATTAATCTGCCGGGCAGCCCGAAGGGCGCGGTGGAATCGCTCGATGCGGTCGCCGATTTGTTGCCGCATGCCGTGGATATTTTGCACGGGGCGCGGCATTAGAGGCGCCTTCATCGATGATATTTGCGGCGGCAGCAAAGTCAAAGGCGCCCGCCTGAAGGCAAGGTGACCGCTACAAAAGCTCTCAGAGCCGGCGGGGCACCGGCGCTACGGACGGCCACCCCTTTGCCAGAGGGCTTCCGTTGCGGATGCAATTTCGGATCGTTCTGCGATACACTCCACCGCGGTTTGGGGTTTTTACTTCCGTGAAAATTCGTGAGGCGAGAATGGGGGGCTTCGATGAGTCCGAAACGGAAAGCTAGCTCGAGCAGGGGAAAAGCGAAACCGAAAAGAAAATCGTACCGGCGAATCGCCACCGAAGAGGCGTTTTCGATTCCAGAGCAGATGGATGCGCAGCGCGAACTGCTGGCGAAGCAGCAGGAATACGACCCCGATCTTTTCCTCTGGCGGTTTCAGACCGATCCTGCGGGGCCGATGCACAATAACCTGCTCGATCTGTTCAATCAGCGGCTGCGCACGATGGATGAATACGACGTCGACATGCACGTCCTCGGACTTACTTCGACCGGCGTGCAGATGCTCGATGCGGACAAGGGTACGGCGCTCGCTACGCTCGCGAACGACCGCTTGCATGAGGCGGTGCAGAAATATCCGAAGCGTTTTGCGGGGCTCGGGACTTTCGCGCCGCAGGATCCGGCGCGCGCGGTGAAGGAAATCGAGCGCGTGATGACCAAGCTGAAGCTGAACGGCCTGATCATCAATTCGCACACGAACGGCGAGTTCTTGAGCGAGCGCAAATATTGGCCGATCCTCGAGGCGCTGGCCGGACTGAACGCGCCCCTCTACATTCACCCGCGCTCGCCGAATCCGCTGATGGCCAAGGCGTTCCGGACAGATCACCTGGAACACGCGATCTGGGGTTACGCCGCCGAGACCGGGCTGCACGGGCTGCGCATCATCACGAGCGGTGCGCTCGATGCGTTTCCCAAGCTGCAGATCGTCCTCGGACATATGGGCGAGGGGATTCCCTACTGGTTCTACCGGCTCGATTACATGCACTCGCTCGGACCGGTTGACTTCGAGCGGCCGAAGCTGAAGTTGCTGCCGAGCGAATACTTCAAGCGGAATTTCTACATCACCACGAGCGGAATGAACTGGGACCCGACTCTGCGATTTTGCATCGAGGTGATGGGCGCGGATCGCATCATGTGGGCGGTCGACTATCCGTATCAGCATCATCCGGACGCGGTCGAATTCATGGATGCGGCCGCGATTTCGGAGAAGGACAAGCAGAAGATTTATCACGAGAACGCGGAGAGAGTTTTCAAGATCAAGAAGGCGTGACGGACAGGGACGGGCGCATGCGTGTGTCGCACCTACGGCGCTCGGTTTTTTTCTGGGTTCGTTTCCCAGGCCTTCCGGCCTGGGCTAACTTGTTTCGCGCCTACGGCGCTTGGTCCCTTTCTGATTTTGGTTGCCAGCCTGGCGGGCTGGGCTAACTTGTTTCGCGCCTACGGCGCTTGGGTCCCGTGCGCGGTGGACATTCTTCGCGGCATGGGCCACGATTGATTCGTGGCGAGTATGATGGATTGAAGGCAGGAGGCGTGGTGGGATCGAACGATCCTTCATCCCGAAAAATTCCGCCGGACGCCATGAAAGCGGCGGCCGTGGCGTGGACGCTGCCGTTCGAGTTGATCGTGCCGGCGCTCGTTGCAGGCGGGTTAGGCTACCTGCTGGATCGCTGGCTGCACACCAAGCCGCTTTTCATGCTGGTGCTGGGCCTTGCTGGGATGGTGATCGGCATCGTCAACGCGGTGAGGACCGCGAGCCTGCTGGACAAGAATGGAAACTGAATCCGATTTCGCCGCCATCGAGCGGCGGCTGGAATATTTTCTGGTCGGCGCTGGAGCGGCCATGTCGGTCGGCGCGGCGGTCGGCTGGGGGCTGCGCGCGGGCGTGGGAGCGGCGGCGGGAACGCTCGTCTGCTGGCTGAATTTCCGATGGCTGCGGCAAGGGGCAGCGGCGCTGGTGCGGCTGGGCCTCGCGCAGGCAGGCATCGAGCAAGTGCGCGTGCCAAAGACCGTGCATGCCAAGTTCGTGGGACGCGCCATGTTGTTGCTACTAGCCGCCTATGCTATGCTCGTATGGCTGCACTTGCCTGGCATTGCAGTTCTGTGCGGGCTGGTGGCGGTGGTCCCGGCGATTCTGCTCGAGGTTGGGTACGAATTGGTCCACGGACATCACCGCTGGAATGCGCAGTAACTCCGACCTGAAAGCAAGAAACTGACCGCCTCTTTCTCGGGAGAGCCATGGGCGAAGAGCAAGTCCTCGGTGTGACGAAGGTTGTGAACATGCTGCTGGGCAAGCCGGCGGCGGCGCTGCTGGCGCTGCTGCATCTGCATCCCGCGAATTCGGAATATCCCATTCCGAATTTCTTCGCGATGGAGCTGGTGGTTGTTCTCTTCGCCGTGATTTTCTTTTTGTGGCTCAAGGGGCGCATTTCCGCGGATCGGCCCGGCGCGACGCAGCAGGTGATGGAGTTCGTCCTGACGAATCCGATGGGCGTGGGCGTGAAGGATTTGCTCGACGACATCGTGGGTCACGACACGGCCCGGCACGTCGCACTGATGGGCACGATCGGAATCTTCATTTTGCTGTGCAATCTGGCGGCCTTGGTGCCGGGGGCGATGTCGCCCACGGCGAATGTGACGGTTCCGCTGGCGTGCGCCACGGTAGTCTTCCTTTACTACAACCGCTTCGGCATTGGGCATCACGGGCCCGTCGGATACGCGAAGACTTTGATGGGGCCGGTGCTGCTGATTTCGCCGCTGATGGTGATCATCGAGACCTTCAGCCATTTCGCGCGCATCCTTTCGCTCACCGTACGGCTTTGGGCCAACATGCTGGTGAGCGAGCTGATTTTCGTATCGTTCCTGGGGCTTTCGATCGGGCTTTTCACGTTTCTCGGGCACCTGAATCCCGCGGGATATATTTCGGCGATCGCGCCAGTGGGAATTCCGCTTGCGCTGAGCCTGTTTCACGTTTTCGAAGCGATTCTACAAGCTTTTATTTTTATGATTCTGGCGATCATTTATCTCGGCCTGGCTGTTGCCGAGGAACACTAATCCGGAATTTTGAGCTGCCAGCGTGAGCCCGCCGCCCCCCAGGGCGGCCGGGAACCACCTCCTGGCGGTAATTCATAGCGAAGGAGAAGACATGACGAGAAAAGCGGTGTGGTTTTTGTCGGCTTTGGCGATGATGCTGGTGATGGCGCCCGTGACTTTCGCGCAAGCGGCGGCAACGGTGGCCAAGCCTTACGACTGGATCGACTTTGCGGCGGCGCTGGCTCTTGGCGTGGCGGCTGCGGGTTGCGGCCTCGGCCAAGGAAAGGCGACGGCCGCGGCTTGCGAAAGCTCGGCGCGCAATCCGGGCGCGAGCGGGCCGATTCGAATCGCATTCTTCGTCGGCGTGGCGCTAATCGAATCGCTGACCCTGTACGTGTTCGTCGTCGTTTTGATCAAGTAGATACGGCTCGCGGAGTTTCGGGCCCGGGGACGCGAGTCTTCGGGCCTTTCTTTTTTTGCGGTACTCCCTTGAGGCGAATTGTGGGAGGTGAACGGCGATGAGTGGCGGCACCTTGGGGTTGGGGATTACACGGCTGGGGCAAGTCGCGATCAACGCGCACGATGTGGAGCGCGCGACGGCGTTTTATCGCGACGTGCTCGGGCTGCGATTTCTATTCGCGGCGGGACAGCTCGCGTTCTTTGATTGCGGCGGGGTGCGGTTGATGCTCGACAAGGCGGAAGATCCGGAATTCGATCATGCGAGCTCAATTCTTTATTTCAGCGTTCCCGACATTCAGGCGGCGCATCGGAGGCTGGTTGATGCGGGCGTGGCGATTGTGGCCGAGCCGAACATTATTGCGAAGATGCCGGATCACGATCTTTGGATGAGCTTTTTTCGCGATACGGAAGGGAATGTGATGGCGCTGATGTGCGAGGTGAGGGCACAGGGCAGGTCGGAGATTTGAAATTGGAAATTGAAGATTTGAAAATTTCCGGCGGAGATCAATCGTCCCTTACGGGACTCGCTGTCCTTCGCCGGGGAGCCCCGGTACTGCGCTGCGCTTCGTGCCGGGCTAATTACAACCGTGCCTCCGGCGCTCTGGCCCCGAAGCTGGAAAGCTGGCACCGTTACCTCGGGGGGGGGGGATTCTCCGAGCATGCCTCTCGACGTTTCCGCGGGGCCCCGCCTCGAATGATTCAATCGTCCCTTACGGGACTCGCTGTCTTTCGCCGGGGACCTCGGCACTGCGCTGCGCTTCGTGCCGGGCTAATTACAACCGCGCCTCCGGCGCTCGACGCACACACCCCGAATAGAGAGAGAAAGTCAAAGGCCCCACCCTCACAAACCGAGGATGGGGCACCCGGAAGTTCAACGGCCAAAGAAAACGTACACGTCGGTCGTTCAGCGCATGGGTTGCAACGGTTCCGCAACAACGAAGAGAACGGGGACTGGAAGTTCAACGGTAAGGGCGCGCTTAGTGGAGTGCGAGAGAATCGGCGGCGGCTTTTGCGAGCGCGAGGACGTGGCTGGGGAAGAGGCCGAGATAGATGGTGCCGGCGGCGGCGAGGAAGAGCGCGACGCTGAGGGCGGGCGCAACGGCGGTGGGCGTATATTCTTTCGAAGGCGCCCAGAAATACATGGCGACGATCACGCGGAGATAGTAATAGGCGCCGATCACGCTGTTGATCGCGGCGATCACCACGAGCCAAACGATCGCGCTGCCGTATGCCGGGGCGGTGTGGGAGACGAGAGCCGCGTCGAACGCGAAGAATTTCCCGAAGAAACCTGCCGTGGCAGGCAAGCCGAGCAGCGAAAGCAGGAAAAGCGAGAAGCATACGGCCAGGACCGGCTGCGTCTGGCCGAGCCCCGCGTAATCGCGAATCGAAAGGTGTTCTTCGTTCTTCTGGCCGAGATGCGCGAGGACCAGGAACGCGCCGACCTTCATCAGCACGTAAGCCGCGAGATAAAACAGGACAGCCGCAATGCCGAGCTCGCTCGAGGCTGCGAAGGCGACGAGAATGTAGCCCGCGTGCGCGATTGAGGAATAGGCGAGCATGCGCTTCACGTTGGTCTGCACCAGCGCGGCAAGATTGCCGATGAACATCGTGAGCACGGCGGAAATCCAGATCATCCAGAACCATGCACCGCCGGCCGCGCCAAACGCGACGTAGAAAATGCGCAGCATGACGGCGAACGTGGCCGCCTTGGGCGCCGAAGCGAGCAGCGCCGTGACGGGCGTGGGCGAGCCTTCGTACACGTCGGGCGCGTATATCTGGAACGGCGCGGCGACGACTTTAAAGCCGAGGCCGACGAACATCAGACCGATGCCGAGGATCGCCAGGGCTGGAAGCGAATGGCCGGCGTCTTGGAGGCTCCCGAGGAAATTCTGGATCTGATCGATGTTCGTGCTGCCGGTGGCGCCGTACGTCATGGCGATGCCGTAGAGGAAGAACGCCGTGGCGAACGAGCCGAGCAGGAAATATTTCATCGAGGCTTCGTTGGATGGCAGGGCGCGGCGGCGGAAGCCGGCCAGGATGTAGCTCGCGATCGAGCTCATCTCGAGGCCAATGAAGGCGGTGACGAGTTCGTTGGCGCCCGCGAGGATGCCCATGCCCGCCGTGGCGAACAAGATCAGGGCGTAATATTCGCCGCGCTGGATGCCTTCCCGATCGAGATAGTCGATCGAACCGAGAATCGCGAGCGCGGCGGCGGAGATGACGACCACGTGCACGAAGACGCTGAACGCGTCGTTGCTGATGAGGTCGCTATAGGCCATGCCCGGGTGATGGGCCGGGACCCAGACGGCGGCAAGCCCCGCGAGCGCGCCAACAAAGCCGAGCCAGGCAAGAATGCGCTGGCGCGCGGCGCTGACGAACGGGTCGACGGCCATGATCAGAAGGCCGAACAGGCAGAGCACGACTTCGGGGAAGAGGCGACCGATATTTGCGTACTGCTCGTGGGACAGGTGCATCACTGCCGCACCTGCCTTCCTGCAGGCGCCGCGCCGGCGGCATTCGCGCTGACACGGACGACAGGGTGCGGGCTCGCGCAACAGATGACTGGCGAGTGCGATGTCGACGCTTCGCGAGCCATGGAGGTTTGATCGAGGATGTTATCGACCGAAGCGGCCATGCGCTTGGTGAAGAGCGGGGAAGCAATTCCCATGAAGAGAATCGCGACCGCCATAGCGATGAGAATCACGCGCTCGCGGCGGGAAGCGTCGGGCAGCGTGCGATTTTTGTCGACGGTGACTTCGCCGAAAGCGACGCGCTGGTAGGCCCACAGCAGGTAGATCGCCGACAGGACCGCGCCGCTGGTGGCCCACGAAGCCCACTGGTGATGGCCTGCGGCGAAGGTTCCAATCAGGATCAGGAACTCGCCGATGAATCCGTTGAGCGGCGGCAGCGCAAGCGACGACAGCGCGACGAACAGAAAGAACGACATCAGGACGGGCATGGGCGTGGCGAGGCCGCCGAATTCCTTGATTTCGTGCGTGTGGCGGCGGTCGTAGAGCATGCCGACCGCAAGGAAGAGCGCGCCGGTGGAAACGCCGTGATTGAGCATCTGGTAGATCGCGCCCTGAATCGCCGTGCTGCTGAAAGCAAAAATTCCGAGGACGACGAAGCCCAGGTGGCTGACCGAGGTGTAGGCGACGAGGCGCTTCAGGTCGGTTTGCATCATCGCGACGAGCGCGCCGTACACGATGCCGATGATCGCGAGAACGGCGATCGGCGTGGCCATGCGGTGCGCCGCTTCCGGGAAGAGCGGAAGACAGAAGCGCAGGATGCCGTAGGTGCCGAGCTTCAGCATCACGCCCGCAAGGATCACGGAGCCGGCCGTAGGAGCTTCGGTATGCGCGTCGGGAAGCCACGTGTGCAGCGGGAAGAGCGGCACCTTGATCGCGAATGCCAGGAAGAACGCGCCGAAGAGCAGCAGCTCCGTGGTGGAGGAGAAGCGTATCTGGCCCGAGTGAATCAAGCTCATGATGTCGGGAAGATCGAAGGTGCCGGCTTCGTTGTAGAGCCACAGGATCGCGACCAGCATCAGAATCGAGCCGAACATCGTGTACAGAATGAATTTCACCGCGGCATAGATGCGGCGTTCGTGTCCCCACATGCCGATCATGAAATACATCGGGATCAGCGTGAGTTCCCAGAAGACGAAGAAGAGGAAGAGGTCGAGCGAGACGAAAACGCCGATCATGGCGGTCTCGATCACGAGGAGCGAGATGAAGAAGCCCTTCACATTTTCGTGGATCGATTCCCAGGAGCAGAGAATGGCGATCGGCGTGAGGAACGTGGTCAGGAGGACGAGAAAGAGGCTGATGCCGTCGACGCCGATATCGTAGTGAATGACCTGGCCGATCCATTCGTACTTTTCGCGCATTTGAAACGCGGCGTTGCCCACCTCGAAGTAATGAAGCAACCACAGGGAAAACAGAAATTCGAAGATCGAAGCTCCGAGGGCGATCCGGCGAATCCAGGTGTGATCGTCCGAGCGCAGGACGAGGAGCGCCGCGACGCTGAAGAGCGGCAGGAAAATGATCACCGACAGAAGATGAGGTTGTGTGCCCACGCTAGCGCATCCCCAGGACGAGCAGCAGCAAGAAAGTGAAACCGACAGCTCCGATGATGACCCACGAAGCGTAGCTGCGCGTATTGCCGGATTGCAGCTTACGCAATTCGCCGCCTGATTCGCGCGCGGCGGTGGCAACGCCGTTGACCGTGCCATCGATGACGCGCTCGTCGACAACGTGCCAAAGCACGTTGTCGGAGATCCAGAGAAGTGGGCGGACGATCAGAGCGGCGTAGATTTCGTCGACGTAATACTTGTGGAAAATCAGCGTGTACAGGCCGTGCAGGCTCTTCGCCAGGCGCTTCGGCGTTTCCGGGCTCTTGATGTAGAACCACCAGGCGACGAGCAGGCCGAGGATGCCGACGATCACGGGCCAGCCGGTGAGCGCATGGAACAGCGCGTCCCCTGGGCTCACAGCCGATTCGGCGATGGCAGGCGGCGCCGACGGCGCGTACATCGTGAAAACGGGCTGCAAAAATTCTCCGAAGCGATCGATGCCGCCGATGAGCTTCGGCGCGGCAAACCAGCCGCCGAAGATCGAAAGGAAAGCGAGAATCATGAGCGGGATCGTCATATTTTTCGGCGATTCGTGGACGTGGACTTCGTGCTCGTCGTAGCGCGGTTTGCCGAAAAACGTGAGAAATACCAGGCGGAACATGTAGAAGGACGTAAGAGCCGCGCCCGCGACGCCGAGCAGCCAGAGAGTGAAATTCGCGTGCTGCGCCGCCTCGAGGATTTCGTCCTTGCTGAAGAATCCTGCAAAGCCGGGGATGCCGGCGATCGCGAGCGTGGCGATCAGCATCGTCCAGTAGGTGATGGGAATCTTTTTACGCAGGCCGCCCATTTTCATCATGTCCTGCTCGCCTCCCATGGCGTGGATCACGCTGCCGGCGCAGAGGAAGAGCAGGCCTTTGAAAAAGGCGTGGGTCATCAGATGGAAGATGCCGGCCGCGTAGGCGCCCACGCCGCAGCCAAGGAACATGTAGCCGAGCTGCGAAACGGTGGAGTAGGCGAGCACTTTCTTGATGTCGGTCTGCATCAGGCCGATGGTGGCCGAATAGAACGCGGTGATCGCGCCGACGATGGCGACGACGAGCATCGCGATGGGCGCGCGGGAGAAAAGCGGGTTCATGCGCGCGACCATGTAGACACCAGCGGTGACCATGGTGGCGGCGTGAATCAACGCGCTGACCGGCGTGGGGCCTTCCATCGCGTCGGGCAGCCAGACGTAGAGCGGCAACTGCGCCGATTTGCCGATGGCGCCGGTGAAGAGCAGGATGCAGATCGTGGTCAGGGTGCCTTCGGCAACCGGAGTCGCGGCCACGCTCTTAAAGATCGTCTGAAAATCGACCGAGGAGAACGTGGCAAAGATGAAGAGGATGCCGACGGTGAAGCCGAAATCGCCGATGCGCGTGGTGATGAAGGCTTTCTTGCCCGCATCCGCCGCGGATTTCTTCAGGAACCAGAAGCCAATCAGCAAGTAGCTGCAGAGGCCCACGCCTTCCCATCCGACGAACATCACGATGAGATTGGCGGCGAGCACCAGCGTGAGCATGAAGAACATGAAGAGATTGAGGTAGCTGAAGAAGCGGTAGTAGCCGCCCTCGTGCGCCATGTAGCCGGTGGAATAGATGTGGATCAGCATGCCGACGAAGGAGACGGTCAGCAGCATGACGACCGTGAGCTGGTCGACCTGCAGCGAGAAATCGACGCGGAACGGGCCGGCGACGATCCAGGTGAAATAGTCGCCGACGTAGGGAATCTGGCTCGGGGAAAGCTGCCAAAACTCGCGGACCAGCTCCGCGACGGCGAGAAAGGCGAGAGAGACGGAGCCGATTGCGACGGAGTTGACCGCGGACTTGGGCCAGCGCTTGCCGAGAAGGCCGTTGATCGCCGCACCGGCGAGCGGCAGCGCGAGGATGATCCAGAGATGGCTGAGTATAGGCATCAGAACTTGAGCGAGTCGACGCGTTCGACGTTGAGCGATTCACGGTTGCGCGCGAGCACGATGATGATTGCAAGGCCCACGGCCGCTTCGGCGGCCGCGACCACGACGACGAAAAAGACGAAGATCAGGCCGTCGAGCTGATTGCGCGCGCGCGCGAAGGCCACGAACGCCAGATTCACGGCGTTGAGCATCAGCTCGATGGACATGAAAACCGTGATGACGTTGCGCTTGAACACAAACGCGACCACGCCCAACCCGAACAGAATGGCGCTCAGCACCAGATAGTAGGAAACGGGAACGATCACTCTTCTTTCCTCGCAAGAACCAGCGCGCCCAGGATCGCGATCAGGATCAGGATCGAGGTCGCTTCAAACGGGAACAGATACGATCTGAAAAGCAGCTTGGACAGCTCGACCGTCGAAAAAGCCGTTACCGGCTGAGGGCCGTTGGCCACGGCCGCGCCGGCGGGCGAGCGCCAGAGCCAATGAGCTATTTCGAGCAACAGCACGAAGCCGAGCGGCACGCCGGCGTATTTAGCGAGCTTGCTGAAGTCCGTGCGTTCCTCGACGCCCATATTGAGCAGCATGATGACGAACACGAACAGAACCATGACCGCACCGGCGTAGACGATCATCTGAACCGCCGCGATGAATTCCGCGCCAAGGAGCAGATAGAGAGTGGCCAGAGCAGCCATCACGAGAATGAGCGCGAGCGCGCTGTGAATCGGCTCGCGCGCGAGAATCAGCATCACCGCGCCCGCAATCGCGAACAGCGCGAAGACGAAGAATACGATCGCCGGAAGGTTCATCCGGGGCCCCTCATCATGAAGTAAAGAACGATGGCGCTCGTGGCGACCAGATTCGCGAGCGACACCGGCAACAAGAGTTTCCAGCCCAAAGACATCAGCTGGTCGTAGCGGAAACGCGGCAGCGTGCCGCGCATCCAGATGTAAAAGAATAGAATCGCCAGGATCTTCGCCGTGAACCAGAACACGCCCTGGATCACCACGGCCACGGCGGGAATCAGGCAGATCGCGCCGCCACCGAGGCACAGCAGCGTTACAACCGCAAACTGAAGGCGTGCGATGCCGCGCATCTCCGTGATCGTATCGACCAGACAATAGATACCGAGCCCGATCAGGCCGATGCCGGGCAGGAAGAGCGGCCACTTCCAGGTATCGGGGAAAGGCGATAGCCAGCCGCCGAGGAAGAGGATGGTGGCAAGGCACGAGACGGTAATCATGTTCGCGTATTCGGCCATGAAGAACATGGCGAACTTGAAGCTCGAATATTCGGTGTGGAAGCCAGCGACAAGTTCCGTTTCGGCTTCGGGCAGATCGAAGGGAATGCGGTTCGTTTCGGCGACGGCGGCTGTGAGATAGCAGAGGAAGCCGATAATCTGCGGGAAGACGTGCCAGCGCGGAATGAAGTGCAGGTAGTAACCGCTCTGGCCTTCGATGATTCCATTGAAGCTTAGCGTACCCGCGAGGAGCAGCACGCCCACCACCGAAATCGTAAGCGAGACTTCGTAGCTGATCATCTGCGCGGAGCTGCGCAGGCCGCCCATCAGGGGATATTTGCTGTTGGACGACCATCCCGCGAGGGCAACGCCATAAACGCCCAACGACGTGACCGCGAAGAGGAACAGCAGGCCGATATCGATATTCGAGACCACGAAAACGGGCTGGCCGAGGAGTGTGACGCTCGGCGGGCCGAAGGGAATCAGCGCGAGCGCGGTGAGCGCGAGCGAAAGGGCGAGAAATGGCGCGAGCGTGTAGACGAGACGGTCCGAGACCGGCGGCGTCACGTCTTCCTTGAAAAGAAACTTGAGGCCGTCGGCCAGCGGCTGCAGCAAGCCGTGCGCGCCGACGTAATAGGGACCCCAACGCGACTGGATGTGCGCAATGACCTTGCGCTCAAGCCAGGTAAGATACGCCAAGGCCGTCATGACGACAAACAACAGGACGGCAATCTTGACTATCGATACCACCAGGACTGGGTGCTGGGAGATGAACTCCACGGCGTCTCTTTTGCCTCGTTCGTCGAAGTGAGCCTGGAACAGTAGCGGCCCAGGGTGCCGCTCGTAAAGAGATAATCGTGTGAAGAGAAAACCGCGCCCGGAGGCACGTCGTAAGACGATTCCACGGACTTGCGGCTTGGCGTTGCCAATTCGGAGCCGCCGGCAAGCAGCGCCGGCTGCGAAAGATTGTAACCGGCCACGTACTGCCGAATTTCCTCGAATGCCGCTTCAGGCGTGCGCAAGCGGATCGGCGTGCCGAGGCCGAGCATTCCCAGTTGATGCGAAAGAATGCGCAGCAGGTCGAAATCGCTGCGCGGGCCCTGCGGATCGATCGCGCGATGCGTCAGCTGAACTTCGCCGGCCGTATTCGTGAGCGAGCCGTCTTTTTCGTAGGTGGATGCAGCCGGCAGGACGACGTCGGCGCGCAGAGCTGTTTCCGTGAGGAACATGTCCTGCACGACCAGCAATTCGAGTCCGGCCAGGAGATCGGGCGAAGCGACCGCGAAGGTCTTCAGCGGATTCGCGCCGACGACGTAGAGAGCTTTGATGCTGCCGGCCAGAGCCGCCTCGATCATGGCGCGCGCGGAAAGACCGGGCTGCTCCGAAATTTCGCCGCCCCAAATTCTGCTGAATCGGCCGCGCTCTGAAGCATCCGAGAGATGTGCGTAACCCGGCAGGCGGTCGGGCAGGATCCCCATGTCCGCGGCGCCCCGGGAATTCGAGTAGTCGCCGAGGGCCATGAATTTTGTTTTGCCGCCGAAGCGCGCGCCGAGCGAGACGAGGTCGCGAATCGCGGCGCCTTGGATTTCCGCACCGAAGAGAACGACGACATCGCTTTCCGCTTCGAGCGCGGCCTTCAATTGGACCAGGGCTTCCGTGGTCTTCGGGTCGAATTGACCCTGTTCGGTAGCGAGCCAGGAAACTGCCTCGCGCGCGCCGGCTTCAACAGCGATCTTGGCCTGGCGATGAATCTTGCTCGGTCGGCTATCGATGGCGTAAAGCTTCAGGCCGTGGTGGCGGACGCCGGTGCGAATCTGCCAGGCGACGAGGGGATTCTGCTGCGTGACGTCGTTGCCGACGAGCAGGACTGCGCTCGCGTTGTAGATATCCGCCATCGTGGCGAGAGAATCTTTCGCATTCGGGCCGAGAGCCGCGGCGAGGCCGGTGTAGTCCGCGGTGCGGTGATGGTCGATGTTGTTGGTGCCGAGAGTGACGCGGGCGAAGCGATTCAGCAGGTAATTTTCTTCGTTGGTAGTGTGATTCGAGCCGATCACGCCGATCGCGGAAGGGCCGTGGGTGGCGTGAGCCTGCTTCAGGCGGCGCGCGACTTCTTCGAGCGCATCTTCCCAACTCGCGGGCTCGAGCGAGCCGTTGCGGCGGACGAGCGGCTGGCGGATGCGTTCGGGATTCGACGTGAAATCGAAGCCGAAGCGGCCCTTGGCGCACAGGAACTCGCCGTTGAAGCCCGAATGATCGCGATTGTTGGCGCGCAGAATTTCGTTGTTGCGGACGCTCAGCGTGGTCTTGCAACCGTTCGAACAGTGCGCGCAGGGCTCGCCGACGTAGGTCATTTCCCACGGACGCGTCTGATAGCGATAGGTGCCGCTAGTGAGCGCGCCGACGGGGCAGATATCGATGCACATGCCGCACTCTTCGCAGGCCAGCTCGCCGGGCTGATTCGGCAGGATCACGGACAACACGCCGCGCGATCCGACGCCGAGAGCCTTCACGTCCATGCCCTCATCGCAGACGCGCACGCAGCGGAAGCAGAGGATGCAGCGCGGCGCGTCGTAGTAGACGAGCGGCGACCACTTTTCTTCGGGAGTATGCAGCTTCTCCTCGGTAAAGCGCGTCTTGTCGAGGCCGTAGCGGAACGTCATGTCCTGTAATTCGCATTCGCCGCCTTTGTCGCAGACCGGGCAATCGAGCGGATGATTCGAAAGCAGGAACTCGAGCATGTCCTTGCGGGCTTTGTGGACTTGATCGGTGGTCGTTTTCACGACCATGCCGTCGGTGGCGACGAGCGTGCAAGCGGTCTGCAGCTTCGGCATTTTCTCGACTTCGACGAGGCACATGCGGCAGGCAGCCTGCAGCGAAAGGCCCGGGTAGTAGCAAAAGGACGGGACTTCGATGCCCTGCGCTTTCGCGGCCTCGATCACGAGGGTGCCGGCCGTGGTGCTGACTGGCTGGCCGTCGATTGTGAACGCGATCTGTTTTTGTTCCGCCATCGTTTTTCCTGAACCCGATCCGTGCCTTGCGGGCGAAAGAGCCCGGGGCTAAAGCCCATCTTACTGGGCCGCTTTTCGCGGGCCTGAAGGCCCACGCTTCCACCCAAAACCTTGGCCGCAGCTAACGCTCCCGGCCTCCCTGAGCTGCGCTCGCGACAACCATCGCAGCGGCGCCCCAGTGCGAAGAGAGATCCTTCGCTTCGCTCAGGATGACGGCTCCATGCTGCATTCGCGACTTCATCCCGCTTGACTAATGCGCGGCCGCGATTGCTTCGGCGGCTTTGTACGCGCACTTGCCTTGCAGGTGATCCTCGAACTCGTTGCGCCACTTTTTCACGATGCTGATCGTCGGCAGAGCGGCGGCGTCGCCGAGCGGGCAGAACGTGCGCCCGAGCATGTTTTTCGAGAGCTCGTCGATCAGCGGAATGTCTTCCTCGCGGCCGCCGCCCTCGTGGAAGCGGTCGAGCAGCTTGCGCAGCCACGCGGTGCCTTCGCGGCAGGGAATGCACCAGCCGCAGGACTCGTGCGCGTAAAAGTGCATGATGCGGCGCGCGACATCGACCATGCAGGTGTCTTCATCGAAGACGACGGTGCCGCCCGAGCCGAGCATCGAGCCGATTTTGGCGACGGAATCATAGTCCATCGCGACGTCAATTTCATCGGCCGAGAGCAGAGGGCAAGAGCTGCCGCCGGGAATCACCGCTTTCAGTTTTTTCCCATTCGGGATGCCGCCGGCGACTTCCTCGATCAGGCGGCGCAGCGGAAAACCGAGAGGAAGCTCGTAGATTCCGGGGCGATTCACGTGACCGGAAATCGAATAGAGGCGCGTGCCGCCGTTCTTGGGCGTTCCCAGAGCGGCGTAGGCTTCACCACCCATGCGAAGTACGGCGGGAACGGTGCTGAGCGTCTCGGCATTATTAATGACGGTGGGGCAGCCGTACAAGCCGACGACCGCAGGGAAGGGCGGGCGGATGCGCGGGTAGCCGCGCTTGCCCTCGAGCGATTCCATCAGCGCGGATTCCTCGCCGCATTCGTAGGCGCCCGCGCCAGTATGGGTGCACAAATCGAAATCGAATCCGCTGCCGAGAATATTCTTGCCGAGGTAGCCCTTGGCGTAGGCCTCGGCGACGGCCACGTCCATAATGTCGATGATGTAGCGATATTCGCCGCGGATATAAATGTATCCGCGATTCGCGTTGACGGCGCGCCCGGCGATCACCATGCCTTCGATCAACTGATGGGGATCCATCTCCATCAGCGGGCGATCTTTGGATGTGCCGGGCTCGCTCTCATCGGCGTTGGCGAGAATGTATTTCTGCTGGTTGCCCTTGGGAACGAAACTCCACTTCATTCCGGTGGGGAAGCCCGCGCCGCCGCGCCCGCGGAGGCTCGATTTTTTCAGTTCGTCGATGATCTGATCGGGCGTCATTTGCTTCAGGGCTTTTTCGAGCGCCTGATAGCCCTCGTGCTGGAGGTAGACGTCGATCTTGTGCGAGTTGGGGATGCCAAATCGCTTGCTGATGACGGGCACTTCGGCCGGAAGGCGTTCGTGAACGGAGCCGGAGATGACCGGCACGGGCTTGGGAATTTTCCCCGCTTCCAACTGTTCGAGAATATCGTCCACTTTGGCCGGGTCGAGATTTTCGTGGAAATCGTAATTCACCTGCATGGCTGGCGCGCCGGTGCAGGCGCCCATGCATTCGACCTCTTCGAGCGAAAAGGTGCCGCTCGGCGAAACTTCCTTGTTGCCGATGGCGAGGCGCTTTTGGACGTGCTGATAGAGCTCGTTGCCGCCGCGCAGCATGCAGGAGATGTTGGTGCAGACCTGAATGTGATAGCGGCCCATGGGCTTGCGGTGCAGCATCGAGTAGTAGGCCAGCGTTTCGGTGACTTGGACGATATTCAGATCGAGACGCCGGGCGATCTCTTCGAGGATTTCATCGCCGAGATGGCCGAGCTCGTCCTGCGCGTAGAGCATCATGGGGATCAGCGCCGAGCGCTTCACCGGATAGCGCGTGACGAGGTCGTTGAACTTGTTTTCGAGCTGTGGCGAAAGTTGCATTCCCGTTTTTGGCCGACCGGGCTAGCGGTCGACTTCCCCCAGAACGATGTCGGTTGTGCCGATGCAGGCGACGGCATCGGCGATCAGGCGGCCGACGCAAAGCTTCGGCAGCGCTTGCAGATTCACGAACGACGGCGCGCGGAAATGCACGCGGTACGGCTTCGGAGAGCCGTCGCTCGCCATGAACACGCCCAGCTCGCCGCGCGGCGATTCGATCGCTTGATAAACCTCGCCCGGCGGCGGCGCAAAACCTTCCGTGAAAATCTTGAAATGGTAGATCAGGCCCTCGATCGAGGTCTTCATCTCTTCGCGCGACGGCGGAATGATGCCCGGCACTTCGGCGCGGAACGGGCCGTCCGACGGAATCTTGTTCATCGCCTGGCGAACGATCTTGACGCTCTCGCGAATTTCGGCCACGCGGCACTGATATCGTGCGTAGCAATCGCCGGCGGTTTGCGTCGGCACGTTGAACTCGAATTCGTCGTAGCTCGAGTAGGGAAACGCGCGGCGGATATCGTACGCCACGCCGCTGGCGCGAAGAAGCGGCCCAGAAGCGCCCATGGCGATTGCGTCCGCGGCGCTGAGAAGTCCCACACCCTGCGTGCGAGCGAGCCAGATGCGATTCTTCGTGAGCAGGTCTTCGTATTCGTCCACGTGGCCCGGCATCGCATCGATGACGCGCTGCACCTTGTCGAGCCAGCCGGGCGGCGGTTCGAGCGCGAGGCCGCCGATGCGGAAGTAGCTGGTCATCATCCGCTGGCCGGAGACGTACTCGTAAATCTTCATGATCTCTTCGCGCTCGCGGAAGCTGTAGAGGAAGACGGACATCGCGCCGAGATCGATCGCGTGCGTGCCGAGCCAGACGAGATGCGAAGTGATGCGCGTCAGCTCCGTGAGGAGCACCCGGATGTACTGCGCGCGCTTGGGGACTTCGATGCCGAGGAGCTTTTCGGCCGCCAGGCAGAAGCCGAGATTATTCGAAAGCGGCGCGAGATAGTCGATGCGGTCGGTGAGCGTGATGCACTGCGAATAGGTTTTCGATTCGCACGATTTCTCGATTCCGGTGTGCAGATAGCCGATCACGGATTTGGCGGAGAGGATCGTCTCGCCATCGAGCTCGAGGATCACGCGAAGCACGCCGTGCGTGGACGGGTGCTGCGGCCCCATATTGAGGACCATCGGTTCAGCCCGGCCAATCGGCGTTTCGATCGTCGTTGTCGTCATAGCTCTGTCAACCTCACGCGGGCCTCACCGAAACCCTTCGACCGGATAGTCCTTGCGAAGGGGATGGCCCTCCCAATCGTCCGGCATGAGGATGCGGGTGAGATCGGGATGGCCCTCGAACCGAATTCCAAAGAGATCGAAATTCTCGCGCTCGTGCCAATTGGCCGTCGGCCACACGGGGACGACCGAAAGGATATTCGGATCGCTGCCCGCCAGGCGCACTTTCAGGCGCAGCCGCATGCGGTGTTCGATCGAAAGCAGTTGGTAATTGACTTCGAAGCGCGGCTCCATCGGAAAGCGGTCGACGGTCGTGATGTCCGAAAGAAATGTGAACTGGAGTGACGGCTCGGCCAGGAGAAATTCGGCGGCGCGGCGGATATGTTCGCGGGGGACGACGATGGTCGTTTCGCCTCTGAATTCAAGCACTTCGGCGACCGAATTCGTGTCCCATTGCCGAAGCTTACTTACAGCCGGGGCTTCTTCTTTTTGACCGCGTTCCTGGGATTCCACTTCTATTATTCCGATTCCGGACGGGCCTCAGGTGTTCCAGTCGAGCGCGCCCTTCTTCCAGAGGTAAATATAGCCAACGAGCAGAATGATAATGTAGAGCAACATCTCCACAAAGCCAAACAGTTTCAAGTCGTGGTAGACGAGCGCCCAAGGATACAGAAAGATGGCCTCGATATCGAACAGAATGAATATCAAACCCACCATGTAGAAATGAACGGAGAAAGCCTCGCGTGCGTCGCCCGTGGGGCGAATGCCGCATTCGTAAGGCATGTCCTTTTCGGGTGAAGGTTTGTGTTTCCCGATGATAGAGGAAACCGTGATCAGCGCGCCGGCAAGCCCGGCCGCTAGTACAAACATCAGCAACAAGGAACCGTAGTTGTCGAGGTAGGTGGCGCTCATTTTCCTTGCGCTGGTATAATAACTTCCGAGCGTACATCGGTCAAATGAACTCCCCGAAATCTTGCGCGTCCTGCGGAGCCATAGGGGAGCTTCTTGGGAGAATCGGCGTCGATGAGTTCCGGGTTTAATACGGACGTTCGCGTGGGAGATCTGGTATTCCACGTCCAAACCGAGGATCGCGGCCCCAATCGCCCTATCATCGACACGATGGTGTACCAAAACGGGCGCATCTTTCACCGGCGGTCGTCGGATTACCGGGAATTCCGGGAATCCGACGAATTTAGCGACGAACTGCTCCGCCATCGGGTGGAAGAGCAGCATCGCGTGGTGATCGCAGAGCTTCGCGACGGGCCGCTGGCCGGAGAATTGGCTGCGGCGCTCGGAAAAACAGGTGTGGCGGGAGGGATTCAGCTGCAACTGCTGAATCCGGGATCGTGGCTCTCGGCGGGCAATGTGTCGCTCGACCTCGAGATTGTGCGGCGCTCGGACCGGCAGCCGCAGGTGGGCGTGCAGGTGCATGCGGTGATCGAGGGCGCGTTGACCGATGGCCACCACACCGGCACCAGCGACGATCAGGGTCGCGTGCAAATTCAATTTCCCCTGCCGCCGCTGGGCAAGGGTGATCTCGCGCTTGTGATTCAAGCGAAAACAAGCGTCGGCAAGGACGAGATTCGTTTCACGATGCGCTCACGGGCCATGACGTCGCCCACAGCCCCGCCGAGCAACTCCTAAATCAGGGTTCCCATTCGTGACGATTACAATCAATGGCGAGCGCCGGGAAATTCCCGACGGCCTGAATGTCACTGCGCTGCTCGAACACCTCGGGATGGCGGAGAACCGCGTCGCGATCGAGCGCAATCGCGATATTCTGCCGCGCGCGCGCTGGCGGGAGACGCAAGTGAGCGCGAACGACGCCTTTGAAATCGTGCAATTGGTCGGCGGGGGGTAGAAGCGCGGTTTTGCCCGTGTGGCATGCGGGAGAAGAGCCGGCGAGACGCCGGCGCTACGCGACGGAAACTATAGGCCGGCGAGGAGGTGGCCGAGCTTGTCTTTTTTGGTGCGGAGGTAGGCGCGCGAGTGGTGGCTGGTGCGGGGGCGGCAGGGGATTCGCTGGACGACGCGGATGCCGGCCTTTTCGAGCTGCTCTACCTTGTCGGGATTGTTTGAGAGCAAGCGCACAGAGCGGACGCCCAGCGCCTTCAACGCCTCGGCGGCGAAATCGTAGTCGCGGGAATCGGCGGCGAAGCCGAGTTTGCGGTTGGCTTCCACCGTATCGAGTCCCTGATCTTGCAACTCGTAGGCCTTAACTTTATTGAGCAAGCCGATGCCCCGGCCTTCCTGCGGCAGATACAGAACGATACCCGAGCCATCCTTGGCGATTTTGCGCAGCGAGAGTTCGAGTTGCGCGCGGCAGTCGCACCGCTCGGACGTGAACACATCGCCGGTAAGGCACTGCGAATGGACGCGAACGAGCGGCGCCTTGCCGGGCCGCAGCCGTCCATGCTGGATCGCCACGGCCTCCTCGCCGTTTCCGTTGCCGCGAATGCCGGCGATGGTGAAACGGCCAAAGCGCGTCGGCAGCGCAGCCTTCGCCACCACATGCGCCTTCTTAGATTGTCTTTTGCGCTTCATGCGAGCGTGCCATTATAGCAGGCTCGCGGACGTGGCCCGGCCGCTTCGCGCACCCGTCAAGAAAAACCGAATTCCAGCCGAAGGCCACCGGAAACATTGATGGGTTGCATCCAATCTTTCCGTGGGCTCAGGATTAGACGGCGTTGGTAGAGTAGGGTGCAATGGGAGCGGTCCCAATACCGATGGTGAACCGCGGCCTTTTTGAGGGCTACGACACGGGCGGGTTTTACGACGAGATGTTCTCGGCGCCAGGGCACCCTCGGCCGCAATACACCAAACTGTTTCAGAAGCTGGCCTCGATGGCGCCCAGCCAGTTCGAGGAGAGGCGGAAGCTTGCCGATTTGTCGTTCCTGATCCAGGGAATCACGTTTACGGTATACAGCGACGGGCGGGGAACCGAGCGGCTGTTTCCCTTTGACCTGATCCCGCGCATCCTGCCGCATTCGGAATGGGAGCGGATCGACCGCGGGCTTTCGCAGCGGGTGATGGCGCTCAACCTCTTCCTGATGGACGTGTACGGCCAACAGATGATCTTGAAGGACAAGCGGATTCCGCGGTCGCTCGTCTATTCGTGCCCGCATTTCCGGCGCGAGGTGATCGGCGTCGGCGTGCCGCGCGGAATTCATACACATATCTGCGGGATCGATCTGGTGCGCGATTCGAAGACCGGCGAATTCTGCGTGCTTGAAGATAACGTACGTACGCCGAGCGGCGTTTCCTACGTGCTCGAGAATCGCATCGTGATGACACGGACTTTCCCGGATGCTTTTCAGGCGTGCGAAGTATTGCCCGTGAATCATTACCCAGCGGAACTTTCGCGCATCCTGCGCAGCCTTTCTCCGCGCGGCGAAGACGACGCGCAAATCGTCCTGCTGACGCCGGGGATTTACAACAGCGCGTACTTCGAACACAGCTTCCTCGCGCAGCAGATGGGGATCGAGCTGGTGGAAGGGCGCGACCTGATCGTGGATGGCGGGATCGTCTACATGAAGACGATCCGCGGGCTGACGCGCGTTGACGTGATCTACCGGCGCGTCGACGACGAATTTCTCGATCCGCTGACGTTCCGCGCGGATTCGATTCTTGGAGTGCCGGGGCTGATGGGCGCGTACCGGGCGGGCAGCGTGGCGCTGGCGAATGCGGTGGGCAACGGCGTAGCGGACGACAAGGCGATCTATGCGTATGTGCCCGAGTTCATCCGATACTACCTTGGCGAAGAGCCTGTGTTGCGATCTGTGGAGACTTACATTTGCGCGAAACCGGATGATCTTTCCTACGTGCTCGATCATCTCCCCGAGTTGGTCGTGAAGGCCGTCGGCGAGTCCGGCGGCTACGGCATGCTGATCGGTCCTGCGTCGGAGAGCAAGCGGATCGAAGAATTTCGCGAGCGCATTCGCGCGAATCCACGGAACTACATCGCGCAACCGGTCGTCGGGCTATCGCGCGTGCCTTCGTACGACGCAGGCGAGGCAACGGTGGGTGGCCGCCATGTGGATCTGCGTCCTTATTGCCTCTACGACGGCGAGAAGGTGACGATTGTTCCGGGCGGGCTGACCCGCGTGGCGCTGCAGAAAGGCTCGCTGGTGGTCAATTCGTCGCAGGGCGGCGGCAGCAAAGATACCTGGGTGCTGCGAGGAGAGGACTGAGATGCTTTCGCGGATCGCCGAATCGCTCTTCTGGCTTGCGCGCTACATCGAGCGCGCCGAGGGCACCGCGCGCATTCTCGACGTGAACTACCACATGCTGCTCGAGCAATCGCAGGAGTCCTATCACCTGCGATGGGAGCCGCTGATCATCATGGCGGGCGAGGAGGATCGTTTTCGCAAGCTTTACAGCGAAGTGAACGCGGAGAATGTGTTCGAATTCCTCGCGTTTCGCCATGACAACCCGAGTTCGATCGTGCAATGCATCGCGAAGGCGCGGGAAAACGCGCGGACGATTCGCGACCGCATCTCCCGCGAGATGTGGGAAGACATCAACGGGCTCTACTACACGGTGAGCCAGTTCGTGCCGCAGGAGGAGATCGCGGCGGGGCCGCACCGCTTTTGCGAGCGGGTGAAATTCGGCGCGCATCGCTTTCACGGCGTGACCGACTCGACGCTGCCGCACGACGAAGGCTGGGAATTTCTGCGTATCGGATGGTCGCTCGAACGAGCGGAGATGACGGCGCGGCTTGTGGACGTGCAGTACCACAATTTGCTGGATGGCCCGCCGGCCGCGGACGCTCTCGACAATCATCAGTGGATGGCGGTGCTCCGATCCGTGGGAGCTTACGAAGCGTATCATCGGCAGTATCATCCGCCGCTCGAGCCGGAGAAGGTCGCCGAGATGCTGATTCTGGATCATCAGCATCCACACTCGATTCGCTTTAACGTCGCCGACTTTCAGGCCAGCTTGCGAGCGGTGAGCGGCTCAGGGCGCGGCTCGTATGCAAATGAAGCGGAAAGGCTTGCGGGGAAACTGGTGGAGAGATTGAGCTACGACAAGATCGGCGAGATTTTCAAGCAGGGTCTGCACGGGTACTTGAATGATGTGGTGAACATGTGCGGGGCAATCGGAGACGATATCGCGCGAACCTACTTCTACTACGCGGTGGTGGCATGAATCGCTATCATCTGGTTCATATCACGGAGTTCCTCTACGACGGGCCGGTCTCCGAAAGCTACAACGAGGTTCGCCTGCGGCCGATCCACGACGAGCGGCAGAGCTGCCTTTCGTTTCGGCTGATGACGGCGCCCGGTTCGCGCGGTACTTCGTATCGCGACGCGTACGGCAACTGGGTGCACCAGTTCAACGTTCTGCCCGAGCATCGCCGCCTGAAGGTGGAGGCGGAATCGGTGGTGCTGGCGCACGACTCATCGGGCGCGGCTCCCGATTTGACGACACTGGCGGATTTCGACGCGGGCAAGCATCAATTCGACGAAGAGTATTTCGATTTTGTGTCGCCGACGGCTTACGTGCCGCATCTCAACGAGCTTCGCGAGATTATCGAAGCGGCCCAAGCGGCGAGCGACGGAACGGTCGAGGGATTCGTGCAGAAGGCGTCCGATCTGATTCACCAGCGTTTTCGCTACGTGAAAGGCGCGACGCACGTCCATTCATCGATCGAGGATTCGCTGTCGATTGGCGCGGGCGTGTGTCAGGATTTCGCCCATGTGCTGCTCGGCGTCGCGCGGATGCGCGGCCTTCCGGGGCGCTACGTTTCCGGCTATCTCGTTCCGGGCAGCGCTGCCTCGGCGGACGCGCGGCAGGAGGAAGTGATCGGCGGCCAGGCTTCGCATGCGTGGGCGGAGGTGTTTATGCCGACGACGGGATGGACGGGATTCGATCCGACGCTCGGCAAGCCGGTGGGCCTGCGCCATGTTCGCGTGGCTTACGGCCGGGATTACGGCGATGTGGCGCCGGTTCGCGGCGTATATAAAGGACAGGCGGGCCAGAGCCTTGCCGTCGATGTGCGGGTTCGTCCGGCGCTCGACGATGAGGGCCGCGAGCAGCTTTCAACCGCGGCGCCGGTTTCGGCGAAGCCTTCGGTGGCCGAACGCCCTCAGCAACCCGCACAGCAACAGCAGCAATGATCAGAAATTGGAAATTCGAAATTGGAGATTTGAAAATTCACTGCGGGGGTCAACCGTCCCTACGGGACCCGCTGGTTTTCGCCGGGATCCCGGCACTTCGCTGCGCTTCGTGCCGGGCTAATTACAATCGCGCCTCCGGCGCTCGACGCACACGACTCCAATTCCCCGCCTATGTCGAGGATCTCGACAAGGCCATCGGAAATTGGGAAATCCCGAACTACCCGATCCTCAGCTGCCTGCCCTTGCCTCGAAAGAGAAAGGACGACCGGAAATGCCGTCCTCGATTCGTTGCGGGCGAGAGCTGGCAAGAAAGGCGCACAGACAGGATTGTCTGTGCCACTTTCTGCGACACTGAGCGTCCGCGCGCTTTACATCCCTCCGTGCATTGGCTAATTTAGCTCCAGGCTACCTGACGGCGGTTCGCGGGCGAAAATGGACACGGTGATTTTGTCGGGCCGGGACCTGCTGTTCACGCTGGTCCTGAAGGTTGGCTGGGCGGCATCGCTGGCGGCTCTGCTGGTGAGGTTTGCGTCGTTTCGCAAGCTGGTCTTCACGGAAAACCGCAATTCCGATCAGAAGGTGATGTTGCTGCTGTTTCTCGCGCCGCCGCTGGCGGTGGGCGTGATTTTGCGCCTCTTCGGCTACAACTTCTTCGATTTGACGCTCGAGGGATCTTTTTTGATGGGGCTGCTGGGCGGGCGGATGGTCGGATTGCTCGGCGGCTCGATGATCAGCCTGCCCGCTTTTTTTAATCATGAATGGCTGGCGAGCCCGATGGCGGCTCTTGTGGGATTGTTGGCCGGCGTGGTGCGCGAGATGATTCCGGAAAAAGAGGATGTGTGGCACTTTGGGCCGTTCCTTTTTCTGAATATTCCCCAATGGATCGTGAAGCTGGTCCGCGAGCGCAAGGGCAACTGGGCGATGCTTCCGCTGTTTGTCTGCGCGGCTTTTGAAGTGGGGCACATCGAGCTGGCGAGGCATGTCCCGCACCGCTGGCTGTTCTCGATTCAACCGAGCAACTGGGGATACATGGCGCTGATCGTGTTGTCGTCGACGATGTGCGTCGCGACGGCGGTCAAGATATGGAACAACACGCGCATCGAGATGAATCTCGAGCAGAACCAGCAATTGCTGCTGAAGGCGCGGATGGACGCGCTGACCAGCCAGATCAACCCTCATTTTCTTTTCAATACGCTCAACACGGTCTCTTCGCTGATTCGTTTCGATCCTGATATGGCGCGAGGCGTGGTGCTGAAGCTCTCGAATATTCTGCGGCGGCTGCTGAGAAAGCACGAGACGTTCGTGCCGCTTCGCGAGGAACTCGAGTTCATCGACGATTATCTCGACATCGAAGTGATTCGCTTCGGACGCGACAACTTGCAGATATTCAAAGAGGTTGATGAAGAGACGCTCGACGCGTTCATTCCCAGCATGCTGCTGCAGCCGATCATCGAAAACGCGATCAAGCACGGGCTGGCCCCGCGGCTGGCGGGAGGGCAGATCCATCTCCGGACGCAGCGGCGCGACGGCCGCCTCCTGATCGAGATCGAAGACAACGGGATGGGGATGTCCGCCGAGCGGCTTTCCGACGTGTATGAGGGCGGGATCGGTGTCAGCAACGTTCACGCGCGGCTGCGTCTTCTGTATGGCGACCAGTTCGAAATGGTAATTCGCAGCCAGGAAGGCGAGGGCACGCAAATTCGAATCGAGATACCCGAACTCGCCGCCGAAACCGCAGCGCGCTGACCAAATGCGGAGGCGGCGTTCGTGTACGGCCGAGGCATCTTAAACGAAGGAGCGAAACACAGAGGACACCGAGAAGGCACAGAAGTCACGGAGACTGTGAGGTCTGACCTCTAGCGAGCATTTATGGGTCGCCTTCTAGGAAGCTAAGTGCGGGAGGATTTCTGGCGGCATCGGCAATCAGTTGGTCTGAGACATGGAACCTGGCGATCGAGGCGCTTCGCGCGAATAAGGTCCGGGCTGCGTTGACGATGCTCGGCGTGGTGATTGGCAGCGCTTGCATCGTCCTCGTGGTGACTGTGACGCTTACGGGCAAGAAATACATCCGCAGGCAGATCGAAGCCGTTGGATCCAACATCGTGTACGCGAGCCTCTCGCAGTCGAACTCCTCGCAGACGACGGCGCTCGCCGATCAAATTTCGATGGGCGATCTCGAAGCGGTCCGGCGGGGCGTTCCCGAAGCGATCCACGTCGCGGGCACAAACGATATTCCCATGACGGTGGAAGCGAGCGGCAAGGCTTGGCCTATTGCTCTGGTGGGCGGGACGCCGGAGTTCGAGCAAATTCGTAATCTCGTTGTATCGCGCGGCCGCTATTTCGACGACTCGGATTTTTCGACGGTGAGCAAGGTGTGCCTCGTGTCCGAGCACCTCGCTCAAACCGCGCTGCCGTATGGAGATCCCGTCGGCGAAAACATCCGCGTGGGCGAGGTGAATCTCACGGTCATCGGCGTCTTTCACGAGCGTGTCGAAACGTTCGGCCAGTCCGAGATTCGCACCGATTCCGTGCTCGTGCCGTTTCCTCTGATCCGTTATTACACGGGCGATGCGTTTATCGTGACGCTGTACGCGCAGGCGGACACTGCGGAAGACGTTCCTGAAGTAACCGACGAGGTGGCGCAAGTCCTGAGAAGCAGGCACCGGCCCGAGGTGGAATACGACGTGCAGAATCTTTCGTCGATTCTCGAAACGTCGCGCCGGATTTCGCTGGCCATGACGATCGTGCTCCTGCTGATTGCGATGCTGGCGCTGGTGATCAGCGGCATCGGCATCATGAACATCATGCTGGTGAGCGTGACGGAGAGAACGCGCGAGATCGGGATTCGCAAGGCCATTGGGGCGCGGCGGCAGGAAATTCTCTACCAATTCTTGCTGGAGGCGGTTTTGATCAGCGGGATTGGAGCGCTCGTCGGAATTGGATTGGCCGTCGCGATTCCGTTTCTTGTCGAGATCCTCGCGGAGTTCCTGCCGATTCCGGGCGGGCTGAGCATCCCGATTTCATGGGCTTCGGTGGCTTCGGCCTTCATAGTATCCTGCGCGACGGGAGTGTTTTTCGGGTACCTTCCGGCCAAAACAGCCGCTCGACTTCCGCCGGTGGAATCTCTACGCTATGAGTAGCGAACGCTGTCGGTTTCGATCGAGCTGATGGCGATTCTGCGTTTGGGGAAGTGAGACGAGCGCGCTCCGTGGCTCGGCCTGCTCGATGCGAAGACCCCGGCCTCACAAGACGAGGATGGGGCACCCGGAACGTCAAAGACCCGGAGCGAGGGGTGTAGGCAGTGTGCGGGATTGCTGGTTTTACCCATAAAGGATGGAGGCCGGCGCCGGAACGCGTCGCCGAGGCCGTCGCGACGCTGCTGCACCGCGGCCCTGACCAACAGGGTGTGTTCCGCTCGAATATCTGCTCGATGGGCGCCACCCGCCTGAAAATTATCGACCTCTCCGGCGGCGACCAACCGATCACGACGGATGACGGCGAGACGACGATCGTATTTAACGGCGAGGTGTACAACTACCAGGAAGTGCGCGCCGAACTCGAAGCGCGCGGGCACCGATTTCATTCGCGCACCGATACGGAAACGGTGCTGCATGCGTTCCTCGAGTGGGATGTGGCATGTTTTTCGCGGCTGCGCGGGATGTTTGCGCTCGCTCTCTGGACCGAATCGGCCAAGCGATTGGTGTTGGCCCGCGATCGGATGGGGATCAAGCCGCTCTACACCGCGCGTATGGGCGAGGACATCTTCTTTGGGTCGGAATTAAAGGCGATTCTCGTTCATCCGGAGATCGACCGGCGGCTCAGCTTGAACGGACTCGATTGCTATCTTTCGCTGAACTATGTGCCGTATCCGTGGACACTGCTGGAAGGAATCGAGAAGCTGGCGCCCGGGCATTGGCTCGAATGGAAGGACGGCAAGATTTCCTCCGAAGCGTATTGGACTTTGTCTTTTGGCGGGGCTCGCGAGGTGACTTTAGGCGCCGCAAAAGAGGAATTGGATCATCTGCTCAGGGAAGCGGTTCGCGAGCACCTTCTATCCGATGTGCCGCTCGGAGTTTGGCTCAGTGGCGGAATTGATTCTTCGACGATTTTGCACTACGCCGCACAGGCCTCCAGCTCGAAACTAAAGACACTTTCTATCTCGTTTCGCGGCCGCACGTTCGATGAAACCCCGTACATCCGGGACGTTGTAAATCGATACGGAACCGACCACGAACAATTTGACCTAAATCCCACCGAGAATCTGACGGGTGCGATCGAGGAGTTTGCCTATTACTCGGATGAGCCTACTGCCGACGCAGGCGCGCTGCCGATCTGGTTTCTCTCAAAACTGAGCAAGACGAAGGTCACGGTCACATTGAGTGGGGAAGGCGGCGACGAGGTCTTCGGCGGGTACCTTACCTATCGCGCGAATGAGTTGGCGCGCATCGCGCGGCACGTGCCGCCGGGGCTTTTGAGGCTGGCGCTCGGCGCGCTTCGTGCGTGGCCCGTTTCGGACGACAAGATCAGCTTCGAATACAAATTGAAGCGCTTTCTTGAAGGTTGTTTGATGCCTCCCGAGCAGGCGCACGTCTATTGGAACGGCACCTTTTCGGCGGCGCAGGCGAGCGCCCTCATGAAAACACCGCTTCCGGCCGCGCTCGACCGCGTCCTGAGGGACCTGCGCGAAAAGCTGCCGGGCGACGGCATTCGTCCCTACATGTGGTTCGATCAAAAATACTATTTGACCGACGACATCCTCATGAAAGTCGATCGCATGAGCATGGCTCACGCCGTGGAAGCGCGGCCGCCGCTGCTCGATCATCGGATCGTGGAATTCGCGGCGTCGCTCCCGGGCTCTTTCAAAGTGAATGGCTCGCGCCAGAAGGTTTTGCTGAAGGAATTGATGAAGGACAAGCTGCCGCCATCGGTTCTGAGAAGAGGGAAGGCGGGGCTCGACATCCCATCGCATGAATGGCTGCGCGGGCCGCTCCGCGGGTTGCTGTTAGATGCTTTACAAGGCGGGATTGGCGAGCACGGCGGCATCTTTCGCAAAAGCGCGATCGACCGATGCGTGAACGATCATCTCGGAAGACGCGCCAATCTCGGCTATCACTTGTGGGGCTTGATGATTCTGTTTCTCTGGATGAAGAGGTGGCGGATCCAAACGGCGTCCGTTTCGGCGCCGAAACACCCAGCGCCCGAGAATGCTCTCACCTCGATCTGATTGGCTGTTTATCCAGAAGTTGTCGAAGGGTCGGCGAGACGCTCTTCGACCTCGCTTCCTTCCTGCGTCAGGGCAAGCAGGGTAAACCGGTGCTACGCAATCTGCCGTTGACGAATTCGGACGGGCCGAGGCAAACGGCCTCGTTTCCTTGGCATCCGATTCATGTACAATGGCTCAGATGAATCCCGAAGTGAACCCGCTTTCATACTCTATCGTTGTGCCCTTCTTCAATGAACAGGAGAGCGTCGCCCAGCTCTACGTCAAAATCATCGAGGTGATGGACGCGGTGGGCGAGCCTTACGAAATTGTGTTCATCGACGACGGCAGCAAGGACGGCACGTTCCGTTTGATGTCGGAAATCGCGCGCGACGACGATCGCGTGGTCGTGGTCCGGCTGCGGCGCAATTTCGGACAAACCGCCGCGCTGAAGGCCGGTTTCGACCACTCGGAGGGCGAGATCATCATTTCGATGGACGGCGATCTGCAGCACGATCCCGCCGAGATTCCGCGGTTTATCCAGAAAATTCAGGAAGGCTACGACATCGTCAGCGGCTGGCGCGTCGAGCGGACCGATCACTGGCTGACCCGGCAGATACCTAGCCGCGTGGCCAACCGCATCATGGCGAAGCTTTCGCGCGTGGACCTCCACGACTTCGGCACGACGTTCAAGGCATATCGACGCGAAATCCTCTCGGAAATACACCTGTATGGCGAGCTGCACCGCTTCATTCCCGCACTCGCGAGTTGGGCCGGCGCTTCGGTGGCGGAAGTACCCATCACGAACATTCCGCGCAAGGCCGGCAAGTCCAATTACGGAATCTCGCGCACCATCCGCGTGCTGCTCGATCTGTTGAGCGTGAAATTCCTGCTGGATTATTCGACCAAGCCGCTGCAGTTTTTCGGCGTTGCCGGGCTTTCGTGTTTGGCGGCGGGAGGAGGTATCGGCCTCTGGGTCTTTGCACGGAAAGCATTGCTCAATGAAGGATTACTCGCCAACCACGGCCCTCTGATGCTGCTCGGGATGGCTTTGGTGATGGGCGGCATCCAGTTCATAGCCATCGGCCTCATCGGCGAGCTTCTGGCCCGCACGTATTACGAATCCCAGAACAAGCCGGTCTACAACGTGCGCCAGTTCCTTGGCCGCGGGCGAAACCAGGCGAAGGCCGGCCGCAGCGAGCCACCGCGTACGGCCGGGGCAGGGCGCTAGCGCGCCCTCTTCATGCGACTCGAAGCTCTGGATTATCTAGCCTGTCCAAACTGCGGCGGTTCTCTATCGCTCCTATCCAATTCAAGGAAAGACGACGACGGGCACGTGATGGCTGGCGAGCTGGCCTGCTCCGGGTGTAAGTCGACGTTTGTGATTCGAGATGGCGTTCCTGCGCTGCTTCCAGGCGACGTGGATGCGGTGAAAACCGAGACCGCTTCGCGCTTCGCGGAGGAGTGGGTTCGCTGGAGCGACCTCCGCGACTATTACGAACAAGAGTTCTTCGCGTGGATCGCGCCCGTCACCTCGGCGGATTTCGTCGGACAACTGGTGTTTGAAGGAGGTTGCGGCAAGGGGCGTCACACGGCAATCGCAGCGTCGCATGGGGCCGAAGCGGTCGTCGCTGTCGACCTCGGGGAGAGCGCGTTCGTCGCCTTTAACCATACGCGTCGACTGCCAAACGCTCACGTCGTCATCGGCGACTTGATGCAGCCGCCGGTGCGGCCGATATTTGACTTGGCGTTTTCCGTAGGAGTTCTCCACCATCTTCCCGATCCGGCCGCGGGTTTTGCAAGCCTTGCCTCGCGTGTTCACCATGGTGGACGCGTGGTCTTCTGGGTTTATGGGGCGGAGGGCAATGAGTGGATCACGCGCTATGTCGATCCGATTCGCACGAGGGTTACGTCTAGGCTTCCGGCGGGCTTCCTCCGCGTCGCGTGTCTTCTGCCCTCCGCTTTTCTCTGGGCGGTGATCAAGTTGTTCTACCGGCCGCGCGCCGGAGGCAAGGGACCGGCAATATTGCCGTATGGAGACTATTTCACGTCGATGTATTCGTACCCATTCGATGAGATACATGCCAATGTGTTCGACCAGCTGGTGACCCCAGTGGCGCACTACTTGACCGGAGATCAAGTGCGCGCATGGCTTGCGGCGGGCTTCCGAGACGTGACTATCCGCTCGCACCGGGGTTACAGCTGGACCGGACTCGCAACCGTCGCACACGGTGCGGCCGCTCAAGCGTCGTAGGGGGCTGAAACTATCCCTATTGCTTTAGCTGATCGGTTCGATCAACAGCGAGCATGTTCTCTAAAAATGACACACCTTGGCGAAAGGTGCTTGCTACTATTTCACGCCGAAGCGTAAAACGTTACAATTGAGGAACGAAGTAGGTCTGGGCCGTGATCCCGGGTAATGCTGCGAGCAGGATCGATCAGTATGGATACTGAGGAGGGTCGATGAAGATTGCTGTGTTGGGGGGAGACGGTTACTGCGGCTGGGCCACGGCTCTGTACCTGTCGCAGAAAGGCCACACCGTCGCAATCGTCGACAACTTTCTGCGCCGCCAGTGGGATTTCGAACTCGGCGCGCAGACCCTCACTCCGATCCGTCCGCTCCCCGACCGGCTGCGCGCCTGGCACGAGCACACGGGCAAGACCATCGATCACTTTATCGGCGATATCACCGATTACGAGTTTCTGGCGTCTGTGATGAAGGAATTTGAGCCGGAATCCGTGGTGCACTTTGCCGAGCAGCGGTCGGCGCCGTATTCGATGATCGACCGCAAGCACGCGGCGTTCACGCAGGTTAATAATGTGGTCGGCACGCTAAATCTTCTTTTTGCGCTCCGTGAACTGGCGCCCGACTGCCATCTGGTGAAGCTCGGCACGATGGGCGAATACGGCACGCCGAATATAGACATCGAAGAGGGCTACATCGAGATCGAGCACAATGGACGCAAGGACGTGCTGCCTTATCCGAAGCAGCCGGGCTCCTTCTACCACCTGTCGAAGGTGCACGACAGTCACAACATTACTTTCTGCTGCAAGATTTGGAAGTTGCGCGCGACGGATTTGAACCAGGGAGTCGTCTATGGCACCGTCACCGACGAAACCGCGCTCGACGAAGCTCTCATCAATCGTTTCGATTACGATGAAGTTTTCGGCACGGTGCTGAACCGGTTCTGTGTGGAAGCCGCCGCCGGCCATCCGCTGACGGTCTACGGCAAGGGCGGCCAGACGCGGGGTTTCCTCGACATACGCGACACCGTCCGCTGCATCGAGATCGCTTGCGAAAATCCGGCCGCGCCGGGTGAGTTCCGTGTTTTCAATCAATTTACCGAGCAGTTCTCGGTGCTGGACTTGGCCAAGATGGTGCAGGCGGCCGGAAAGAAAGTGGGCCTTCGGGTTGAAATCGACCACTTGCCCGACCCGCGCGTGGAAGCCGAAAAACACTACTACAACGCCAAACACTCGAAATTGATCGATTTGGGCTTGCAGCCTCACTTGCTTTCGGATTCGCTCCTCGACTCGCTTCTGAACATCGCCATCGAATACCGCGAACGAGTCGATGCGTCGCTCTTCCTGCCGCAAGTGAACTGGCGTAACGCCACGAACGAACGGCAGCGCCAGGTGAACGCACGAAGCGCATCGGTGTCCGAAACCCGGCCCTAGCTCGTGTTGTAGCGAAACCCGGCCCCAGCCTAATTTGAGGGAGCGGCTCAGGCAGTGCCATGACGCAATCGTTCCGCTTGTCCATCGCTGTATCGATTTATAACGAAGAGACGGGCCTGCCCGAACTCCTGCGGCGGACGCGGGCGGTGCTGGAGCAGATCGAAGGCGGGCCGCACGAGATCGTCTTCGTCGACGACGGCAGCACCGACCGCAGCTTCGCGATTCTCGAAGAGGCCGCGCGGCAGGACCCACGCATCGTGGCCGTCGCACTCTCGCGCAACTTTGGGCACCAGGCGGCGCTGGCGGCGGCGCTCGATTACGTGGCCGGCGACGCGGCGGTGCTGATGGATGGAGACCTGCAGGACACGCCCGAAGTGATTCCGCAATTCGTCGAGCGGTACCGGCAGGGCTACGACGTGGTCTACGCCCAGAGAATACGGCGTAAGGAGCCGTGGCCACTGCGTCTCTGCTATTGGACGTTTTACCGGGCGATGTCGTGGCTCTCCGACGTTCATCTGCCGCTCGATTCAGGGGATTTCGGGCTGATGTCGCGGCGCGCGATCGACCAGGTGAGGCGGATGCCCGAGCATCATCGTTACCTCCGCGGCATGCGGAGCTGGGTGGGCTTCCGGCAGACGGGGATTCCCGTCGAGCGCGCGGAACGCCATTCGGGCAAGAGCAAGTACAGCCTTCTCGGGTTGCTGAAGCTCGCGACGGACGGGATCTTCGCGTTCTCGATCGTTCCCATTCGAACCGCCGCGTTGCTGGGCTCGGCGGCCATGCTGCTTTCGACTCTGTATGTGGTGTACGCGCTGTATGCGCGATTCTTCCTGCGAGAGTCTCCGCAGGGTTTCACGGCGCTGATCGTCGCGCTGACGTTTCTCTCCGGCGTGCTCCTCTTCTTCCTCGGGGTGATCGGTGAATACGTTGGACGAATCTACGAAGAGACGAAGGCGCGACCGGTGTACATCGTGGACCAGATCGTTGGCGGAATGGGAACAAGTGTTCGGGACGCGCGCCGAGACGAGCAATTCGTGAGGCGAGGGTTCTCGGGTTAGCTTGTGTGGGGCGGGCGCCGCGGAGTGTGATCTTCGCATGAGTTCAATTCGCGACGTAACGTATCTGTCGGCGCCGACAGCGGTCAGCATGGCGGATCGCTGGTATGAAATCGCCGGCGCCGATCATTTTTGGATACGCCGCCGGTTCGAGGTGCTGCGGCGCTTGGCCGGCCGATTGATTCCCGCTGCGGCGGCGATTGCCGAGATCGGCTGCGGCCACGGGTTGCTCCAGCTACAGGTCGAGCAAGCGTACAGCCGGGAAGTGAGCGGGTTCGACCTCAACGAGTTCGCGCTGAAGCAGAACGTGAGCCGGATCAGCCCGGTTTGTTGCTACGACATTTTCCAGAGGGACTCGCAACTGCGAGGCCGGTTCGACCTGATTTTCTTGTTCGATGTTCTGGAACATATCAACGATGAGGACGGTTTCCTCGGAGCGGTGCTGTTTCACCTTGCCCCGCGGGGCAGAATCGTCGTGAACGTGCCGGCGGGGGAGTGCATGTGCTCGGCCTACGACCGTGCAGCAGGGCACGTGCGGCGTTACTCGATTCGGACTTTGCGAAGCGCGGTGGGGCGCAGCGGCCTCGAAATCGAGGATTGGAGCTACTGGGGACTACCGCTGATCCCCGCGCTCGTGGTCCGAAAATTCTGGTTGATGGGGCGCACGGATTCGGACGAGATCATCGGCGCGGGGTTCGATTCGCGAAGCGGAGCCATTAACGGCCTGATGGGGATGGTTTCCGGATGCGAACCGATTCCCCAGAAGCTGGCGGGAAGCTCCTTGATGGCGGTCCTGGAACGCCGCCGCGAAGAAGCGACAGACGGAAGCATATCAGCATTGATTTCATGACCATCCGAACAGCGGTTACGGTTTCTGCGAACAACCCGGCGGCGTCCGAATCGACGGAGCGTAGCGCCTCGCGCGCGGGCGCCGAGGCGTCGACGGGCAGGCTGCTGCTCGGAATCGTGCTCGTGGCGTGGGCGATTCGTCTGATCGTCGTTCATTTCGTGTATCCGGGCTTTCTCGCGCCAGGGCGCGATCACTGGGAATTTGGTTACGAAACGGGAAAGATCGGCCGGTCGATCCTGCTCGGCGAGGGGTTCAGCAATCCCTACTACGGCGGCGATACGGGGCCGACCGCCATCATCGGTCCCGTTTTTCCCTATATTGTGGCTGGCGTAATGGCGGTTTTCGGGATCTACACGAAGGCATCCGCGCTCGCACTGCTGAGCTTGAACAGCCTGATCTCGGCCGTGACCTGCGTGCCGATTTTCTTTGTGGCGCGAAAGTGTTTTGGAGTGCGCGTGGCTCGCTGGTCCGCGTGGGTGTGGGCGTTCTTTCCCTACGCGATTTACTTCTCGGCGGATTCGATTTGGTATCGCGCGCTGATCACGTTGTTTCTGACTTCGATCTTCCTGGCGACGCTGCATCTGCACGCGGCGAAAGGCCTTGGGGCATGGGCGGGATACGGAGTTCTGGCGGGCGTGGCGGCTTTGATCGATCCGGTGGTTCTGACGGCGATGCCATTCCTCGGCGCGTGGGCCTGCTACCAGATGATCCGAGAGCGGCGAAGCTGGATTGTGCCGATCATCACGACCGCCGCCGTCGGATTCCTCACTATTTCGCCGTGGCTGGTCCGCAACTCTCTTGTTTTTCATCACCCCGTGTTCCTGAGAAGCGGATTTCCCCAGGCGTTTCTTGTAGGTAACGCCGGCAACTCGGTTCACTGGTGGAACGGGTTCGAGGACCCCAGCGGCAACCCGGCTGAATTGGACGAGTATCACCGCGTGGGCGAGCAGGGGTATATGCACGAGAAGTGGCCCCGCGTGATCGCTCTCGTGGAGGCCAACCCTGCTGGTTTCCTGTGGCGTTCCGTTCGCAGGTTCGTGTACATGTGGACAGGCTACTGGAGCTTCAGCAAGGAATATTTGCAGGAAGAGCCTTTCGATCCCGCGAACATTCCCTTTTCGACTGTTGTGACGTGCCTTGCGCTGCTCGGCTTGCGCCGTCTGTTTCGAAGCGACCGGAACCTCGCGTGGCTTTTCGCGCTGCTGCTGCTGAGTTTTCCGGTGGTGTACTACGTCACGAACCCGTACCTGGCTTACCGCCATCCGCTCGATCCTGAATTGGTGATGCTGTCGGTTTACGCGATCTTTTCCTGGCGCGCCGCAGAGCAAGCGAAGGAAAACGCGGCGGAGCCGGCGGCGAGAGTACAATAGAGCGGCGGGTTCCCGGCATGAGGGGCTTCGGGATTATTCCTAAGGAGCGGTGCTGATGGCGTTTTCGGGTTTCTATCTGTCGCGCGTGTGGGCTGGCGCCAAATTCTCGACCAAGTTTCTGCCCTCGCAGATCCGGCCGCTTTCGGCGCACATCAAGCTGACCGAAAACTGCCAGGCGGGCTGCATCACGTGCGACTACTGGAAGTCGCGATGGCAGGACGCGATCAGCACGGAGCGCGCCGTCGAGCTGCTGAACGAGGTCGCCCAGGCCGGCATCCCCGGGCTGCGCTTTACGGGCGGCGAGCCGCTGCTGCGGAGAGATTTCTTCGAGATTTTGGAGAAGGCGAAAGCGTCGCGCTTCAAACGGATCGTTTTGCAGACGAACGGGCTGCTGCTGAAAAAGCTGCACAAAGAGGTGAACGCTTCGCCGATCACGAAGGTGGCGGTGTCGATGGACGGCCTCAAGACCGCCAACGACATGATTCGCGGCATCAAGGGCTACTTCGACCTGGGCATGGAGGGCATCCGGCTGCTGCGCAACAAGGAGATCGCGATTTCGGTCACGTTGAACCGGCTGTGCGCGGCCGATCTGGAAAGGCTGGCGGAGACGGCGCGCAGCGCGGGAGCGAAGATCGAGATCAATATTCTGAGCCGCAGCCTTTTCTTCTTCAAGGAATCCGACATCACGCCGCTGTGGCCGGAGCCGAGCGACACCGTGCAGATCGCGAAGTTTCTGCGGGACGTTTTGAAGCGGCCGGGCTACGAGGTGGACTACGTCACGCGCTATTACAATCAGGAGCCGCTCGACGAGCCGCCTTGCGTGCTCGGCTATACGCAGGTATTCGTGCTGTCGAACGGCGACGTGCTGACCGGGTGCTACCCGCTCAAGCCGGTGGGCAACATTCTGCGCGACAGCCTAGCGAACGTCCTGGCGTCGGATGAGTATTCGCAGCAGGCCGTGTCCATGATCCGGCGGGAGTGCCCCGGGTGCACATGCGGGGTCGAGGCTTCGCTCGCGATGCAGCATGCATTTTCGAGCGCGTTCTTCGAACTCGGGCGTCTCTTGCCTGGCAAGGACGGTGGCCAGCCCATGAAGCCCGTGACGCCGGCGCCCGTCGGCGATGCGCCGCAGGTTTAGCGCCGCCGCCCCCGCCAGAGCGGACGGGGGAAGCGGGTTCAGTTTTTTCCCGTTCCGCCCAAATCTGCACCCCGGTACGGGTGATGTTTGCTCCTCCTTGTGCCAAGCTGCTGTGTGAGTTTGCTGAGCTTCCTCGAAGGGGTGGACGCTCTTTGAGAATTTGCAGCGGGGCCAATCGGGACCTGCCCGCACGCAGGCGGGCCTGCCTGCTGCAAGCAGGGATTGGGTTCCCAGGGCCTTCGCCTCGATTCGCAGTGACGCTCGAATTTCTTCCTCTGCGTGCTCTGCGCCTCTGCGGTCTCCAGTCTTTCTCGGTGCTCTCCGTGTTAGTCACTGAAAGCAAACGATCGCGATGTATTCTAATCGCAACGAAAATGGCATCGCTAAAGCCGGTGAACCGAGCCGGCGCTACAGATGCGCAGGCTGATTGAAGGCGGGCTGGTTGCTCACCAAGGCTTTGCCGCCGCTGGTGGCGATCACGTTGAATTGGGCCGGGGCAATCAGCTGCTCGTACTTCGGCAGATCGGACTGGAAGACGAAGAAGTAGCAGCGCTGCGGCGCGAGCCACAGATCCTTGAATTCGGCGTTGCTGAGGAAGACGTGAGGCGCGCCCGGGGCGTTGGAGCCGTACTCGAGATTCATCCGGCGCTCGGTGATCAGAAATCCCGTGCGATTCGTGTAGAAGAAGACCGACGAAAACTCGTAGTAGTGTCCTTCGGTGATGAGCTGGCCTTCGGGAGCGCGCAGCAGCGTTTCGGCGAGCGGGTGCGACGAAAGATAGGGGTCAAACACGACCATCGCCAACCGCGCCGCGTGAAAGAACACGACCATCATAAAAGCTGCCGCGAGAAATGCTCGCCGGCCGGTTCCTCGAAGAGTTCCAAACACGCCAATTAGAAAGGCGACGCCAGCAATCGCGAGCGGCAAGCGAAGATACGCAAACGATTCCAAGGTCAGGTCTTCCATGTGGCCGAGGGAAAGCGAGTAGGCCTTTGGATGACGAGTCAGAGCCGAGGAAATGTCTCCGGGCGTCGGGATGCCCCGCACGTGAATGAGAATCGCAAAGACGGCGATGGCCGCGCAGGCAGAGATAACGCAAAGGACGCGAGTGCCGCGCCGAATCCAGTCTCCTCCGGTTGCCATGGCCGAGCCTAGAAGCAGAGCGAGCGCCGGATAACAGGGCATCGAGTAATATTCCTGCGTCGTCGAAAACGTGAAGAAAACCAGGACGAAGCCCACCCAGCAGAGCGCCAGCAAACGCGTGCGGCCGGCGCGATCGACCGGCTTGAAGGAAAGCTTCGCCACTGCCGGGAAATACACGCTCCAGGGAAACAACCAGATCAGGTGAAATAGCCAGAAATATAGGCGGGGCACCGTGTTGTAGTCGCGCGGATAGCGCAGATTCAGGAACCGCAACACCTGTTCGTTCATGAAGTAGAACCACAGGAATCCGTGGTATTGCCCCGGGCCTGAATGGAACGTAAAGGCGAAATAGGGGGGATTGCGCAACGTAGCCAGCACGTGCCATGGCGCTGCGATCAGGAACGCGATGAGTGCTCCGCTGAAGGGATGAAGGCGCTTCCAGGCGCTCTTCGAAAACAGTTGCTTGGTCAAGGCGAGGTAAAGCAACCCGACGCAGATGGGAAACGCTATGGCGATCAGGCTCTTCACCAGGAGTCCTACGCCAAGGCTCGCGGCCAGCACCGTGGACCAGAACCGCGGATGCTTTTCATCTTCGTCGATTGAGCGCAGGAACGCCCAGAGGGCCAGCCCGATCGCAACGGTCAGAAGCGCGTCCGGCAGCAAGATGCGGGTGAAGAGAAACAGGCCGACGCACGTGGACATGCACAACCCAGCGTAAAAGCCGGCCCGCCTGCCGAAAGCCCACGCTCCAAAAGCCGCCGTCAGTAGACAAAGAGCGATCGCCGAGAGAGCCACCGGGATCCGGGCCGCCCAATCATGAAAGCCGAAAATTTTATAAGAGCCGGCGATCAGCCAGTAGATGAGAGGGGCTTTTTCCAGGTAGATAAGGCCGTCAAGGCGAGCAGTAACCCAATCGCCCGACGCAAGCATGTTGCGCGCAATCTGCGCTTGCACTGCGTCGGCGTCGTCCATCAGCGATGGGGGAGAGATAATGCAACCGAGGTAGACGGCTGCTGCAAAGGCGAGAACGCCGAGATGGGAGAGGTTCACGGAGGAGCGCGACCCGCGCAGGTCGGGCTCGCCGTTGCCTGAATTAGCCATTTGTTCAGCGCACCGCATCCCGCGCGACAGCCGGGACCGCGGATACGAATTTTCCTTCCCGAAGCGCGTAATCGACGCCTCGCCAGCGGATCGTGGTGCGCCCGAAGCTGACCAGCCAGATCACGAAGGCCATCGCATCCCACAAGGGAATGAGCGCCATTTTTTTCCACACCCCATTCTGTTTCATTCCCCACACGCCGATCATCCAGGCAATCAGGATTCGGCAGGCGGCATAGCCGCCCAAGTATCCCAAGGCCACGGCCACTGTCGGATGGACGGCAACTGCCAACAGCGCCCATGGCAGCCCCCACGTGAACACCAAACCGATGTGCCCCCAGGGCCGCATCATGCGCTGCACCGTGGCCCAGCGAATTCGCTTGTGGATGAGTTCGCCGAGCGAGTCGAAATCGGCCACCGATTGCACCACGTACGGCAGAAGCTTGACTTCATAGCCCTGCTCGGCCACCAGACGCCCCGCCCATACGTCATCCGCGGGACGATCTTCGATCACTTGATAGCCGCCGTAACCCTCCACACACTGCCGCCGCGTCACGATCGTTTGTCCGAACGTAAACTTCACGCCGTCGAGCTTCCAGGCGACCATCACGCTGGCAAAAAAATCCGAGATCATGGCGACGGATTGCAGTTCCTGCGTCAGGGTTGTTTCCTTGGTGGCAACATACAAGCAGGTTGCCGCACCGACCTTCGGGTCGCGGAACGGCGCCACTACGTTTTTCAGGTAGTCCGGTTTCACCCTCACGTCACCATCCGTGATCACGAATAAATCGTGCTTCGCTTCGGCGGTCAGCCGGACGAGCCGGGCCACTTTGTCGTTGATGGCATTGCGGCCCGAGCCAAAGAGCAGCCGGATCTGGCGGTCAGGGAAATCGCGGACCAGCTTTTCCAGCACGGGCCGCGCGGGATCATCGGGGTCAACGCAAAAGACGATTTCGTAATCGGGATAATCCTGCCGGCAAAAGCTCGCATAGTTCTCGTAAGCGTCTTCGTCGAGGCCCTTGATCGGCTTGAGGCAGCTGACGGGCGGGAAGAAGGCGTCATCTCGTGCTTCTTCCCGCCTCGCGGTTGTGAAGAAGCGCCACGTGCTGTAGATCGCCAGGAAGTAATATACGAACGGAATCGCGGCAAAGCCCAAGATTACGTATTCAGCGATCGAGAAAATTTTCACACCTCATAAAGACGGGAGCCGGCGATTGCGCCCGGACGATGACGACGTAGTATCAAAGCATATCAGATTCCGCTGCTTAGCCTTGAGGCGCAGCGGATTATTCTTGGGGCGGATACTTGAAACACAACCGGCTTCTTTGTCGCGCGCTAGTCCTCGCTTCGTTTTTTGAGCGCCCCGCGCCGATTTCGCGTTGGGACTAAAAGCATGTACGATAACAACGATGATTTTGGGATCGTCGAATCTGCATCGAGCGGGAATCGCGTTTTTTGCCCTGATTCTTTTGGCGCCGGTGGCGAGTGCCTGCACGTGTTCACAAGCTCCTCCCGGAAAATGTCCCGGCCTCCATCAGGGAGCTGTCGTGTTTCTCGGCACTGTGACATCGGTGGAGGATATGCCTTACACCGCGCCGAAGTCTGACAATCCTTCCGATCCTCCCGCCGCCTCGGTCGATATGATTGCGTCGCGGCTTACGCGCTACCATTTCCGCATCGACGAAAGGTTCGCGGGGCCTGAAGTCGCCGAAATCGACATCTTCGCGGGCGGCGACGACGGTGACTGCGCCTACAGATTCAAGCAGGGCCAACAGTATCTCGTTTTCACGCAGCAAGAGGCTGAAGGGCGGCTCTTCGCCACCATCTGCAACGGCACTCGCCCGGCAAGCGAAGCGATCGCGCTGATACCGCAGTTGCGGGCGATGCGCAACGGCAAGAACGTCGCATCGGTTTTCGGCATCCTGCGGCACGGCGACCCGCCTTTTCTCGCGTCGCCAGGTGATCCCGACGATCCCGTGCCCAACGTGTCGCTGAAGCTTCGCTCGAACATCGATCGTTTCGAGACGAGCACGGATTCGAATGGCGTCTACTCTTTTTACGACGTACACGCGGGTGAATACCGCTTTACTGCGAATCTTCCGCCGCGCACCGAGTTGACGCAGCGGACGCTCACCGGCGGCTTACCAATTTTCAAGATTCCGGATGGAGCGTGCTTTGAGTACAACGTCGACGCGTTGCCAACGGGGCACATCCGCGGCAGCGTCCTCGGCGCAAACGGCAAGCCGCTTCCGCTGGCGTCCGTCGAGCTCTACCGAGCGGGCGCCTACGACGATTCGAAGCCGGGGTTGTGGGCATACCAGGGTGGCGCGGGCGTTTTCGATTTCAATCATATCGGCCCGGGCGATTACATCATGGTGTTCAATCGCGCGAACCGCAAAGATCCAAACTCGCCGTATCCGCGGGCGTTTTATCCCGGCGTGCCCGACGTGGCTGACGCGCAGCCGATCCATCTCGAGGATGGCCAGCAGCTCACGAAAGTGAACCTCCGAGTGAATGATGGCCTCCCGACGCGGCAGATTCGCGTGTATTTGAAGTGGGAGAAGGGAAGACCGCCCGGAAGCGTGACGGTAATGGCCAAAGCCGACCATGGCCGCAATCCAGCCGCAACGAAAATCGGCGACGGGTTGTATCAGTTTACGTTGCTGGAGTCGGCAAACTACACGATCTCGGCGTGGGAGGAACTCGCTCGCCAACGCGGTGCGAGGCGCGGGAAGAATGCGGGGTGCGCGCCTCCCTCGCGGATCGACGCCGCATCCGTCGCCGTTTCCGGTTCCGACGAAACAGCCAAAGATCTGCTGCTCGTGTTTCCCGCTGTTGGTTGCGCGCCCAATTAGCCTCGGTTTACACTGCCATGGACTCGAAAACGAGTTCGCCGCGACTTTTGCGACAGCCTGTCGCTCGCGGATACGAGGTTCGCGAGCATGAGCCGGTTTCCACTTCGCCAGCATCCGCATCTCTACGAAATCAACACGTGGGCATGGCTCGAGAAGCTTTCTGCGCGCCTTGGCCGCCTCGTCAAGCTGGCGGATGTTCCGGATTCCGAATGGGACGCGATCGCCGGGCGCGGGTTCGACGTGGTGTGGTTTATGGGAATTTGGCAGCACAGCGCTGAAGCGCGCCGCATCGAGCTTGCCGATCCCGAGAATCAGCCTCTTTTCGATCGCGTCCTTCCCGGCTGGCAACCAGAGGACGTGATCGGCTCGCCGTATTCCATCGCGGACTACGCGCCCGACCCGCGTATTGGTTCATGGGATTCGCTCGACGGTGTGCGCGAGAAGCTGCGATCGCGCGGCATCGCCGTTTTCCTCGATTTCGTCGGGAATCATACGGCGCTCGATCATGAATGGACGCGCGAGCACCCGGAATTCTACGTCCAAGGCACGGAAGCGGATTTTCAGCGCGATCCCGCCAGCTTTCACAAGATCGAAAGCGCGAAGGGCCCTGTGTTCCTCGCTCTCGGCAGAGATCCCTATTTCCCGGCCTGGGACGATGTGGCCCAGCTGAACCACTTCTCACTCGCAGTGCGCGCCGCGCTCATCGGTGAATTTCGCAAAATCGCCGCTCATTGCGACGGCGTACGCTGCGACATGGCGATGTTGCAGTTCAACGGAGTTTTCGAACGTGTATGGGGCCAGTACGTGGGAGACCTTGAACCGCCGGACACCGAATTCTGGACCGATGCCCACGCAGCGGTTCCCGACCTGGTGCTTCTCGCCGAAGCCTATTGGGGTACGCAACAGCGGCTGCTCGATCTTGGCTTTTCCTTCGTGTACGACAAGGGTTTGTACGATGCGGTGCGATACGAAAAAATGGCGGATGTCCACGCGCAATTGGCCGGGAGCTTGTCTTACCAGAAGCACCTCGCGCGGTTTCTCGAAAATCACGACGAAGACCGGTGTGCCGCCGCCTTCGGCCCCGAGCGTGATGCCTCGGTTGTGACTTTTATGGGGACGCTGCCCGGAATGCGTTTCTACCAGGAAGGGGAAATCGAAGGGGCCAAAATCCACCTGCCGGTTGCACTGCGAAGAGTCGTGGACGAGCCGCCCAACCCGGCGAGCGTAGCGGTCTTCGAGAAGATACTCGCCATGACCAAGCAGGACGTTTTTCATAAGGGGCACTGGAGCGCGCTGCCGATCGCTTCGGACGGGGAAGACACCAGCGGGAATCTGATGGCCTACGAATGGCGATTTGAGAACGCCTGGAAAGTGATTGTCGTGAATCTGACGAGCGGGGCGGCACAGGGGCGCATTTCATTTGGTGACCGTCCGCTGGCCGAGCAGGAGTACATGTTTCATGACGAGCTCGACGACGTGCGTTATCCGCGCAGCGGGGACGAAATTCGGCGCCTCGGCCTTTTCGTGCGCCGCGAGGCTTTCCAGGCACACTTTTTCGATGTTTCCTCGACGTAACCTGGCGACTCGTGGCGGTCGCTGAGAACATCTTGTGCGCACCGTAATCGCTCGCCGCTGCATTTCTGCTATTCTCTTCGACGTGCGAAACATCCTCGGGGTCGTCGCTCTAGCTTTCGGTATCTCAGTAGTTGCGCCGTTTGCAGTCGCGCAGGCCCCCGCCCAGCAAGAGCCGCAGGGCAACCAGCAGCAAACGCCGCAAGGGGCGCTTCCGCCCGCGCAGCAAACTCCTCTTCCTCCGAATCAGGCCCCGGCGCCAGCGGGTCCGGTGATCGTTCTCAATCCTGCGCACGGCGGCACAGATACGGGCGCCCGCGGCCAGAATGCCGCGATGGAAAAGGACCTTGTGCTCCAGATGGCGCGAGGTGTGAAGGCGGAGCTCGAGCGCCAAGGCTTTCGCGTGGTCATGACGCGCAACGACGACTCGAATCCTTCCTACGATGACCGAGCAGCCATCGCAAATGCTTACAGCGACGCAATTTTTGTAAGTCTCCATATCGCCTCAACCGGGACCGCCGGCACAATTCGCGCGTATTACGATCAACTGAGCACGCCATACGTTCCGCCTAACGAGACGGCAGACACGCCGGCGAAGGCCGTTCCCCCCGCTGCTGCGGGACTGAATTCCTGGAACGAGGCGCAGCGCGCGTATCTGAATTCGAGTCGTCGTCTCGCCGATCTGATCCAAATCATGCTCGCGCAGAGATTCAGCGGATCGCCGCTTGCTCCCTTGGGAGCGGCAGTGCGCGACTTGCGCTCCGTCGCAGGACCCGCAGTGGCGATCGAGCTTTCCAGTGTGTCCGCGCCGGATCCCGTTGCGTTGGCCAATTCCGCGGTCGCACCCCTTGGGGAGGCGATTGCCGGAGCGGTCACCTCATTTCGCGCGGCAACTCCCGGAGGCGCGAAACAGTGACGCGCAATTGGAAGATCTTCATGGCCATACTCGCTGCGGGTGTGCTGATCGGCTTGATCGGCCTGCGAAGCCTACACCGGCGGATGGCGCGACTCGCTCAAACGGAAGTTACCGACGAGCAGGCTCGGCGTGAAGTCCTGGCGGGGCCCGTATCGACGCCGACCGACGTCGCCGTGAAGGCCAGCATCTATTGGGCGGGCGGGCCGGATGGTGTCGCGCCAGTGCAGATTGAACTGCCGTTGTCAGCCGATCCCGCGCAGCGCTCGCGGCAGCTCTTGCACGCGCTGATCGCCGATCCACCGACGCCGGACCAGCGCACGATCCCGGCCGACACCGATCTTCTCGGCTTTTACATTCTTCCCGACGGCACGGCGGTCGCCGACTTCTCCGACGCGCTTTCGACCGAGACTCCATCGGGAATCCTGAGTGAGAGGATGGCCGTAAATTCGATTGCGAGGACGCTCGGCAGCAACGTATCGGGTCTTCGCCGCTTGAAGATACTCATCCATGGGCAAGAGGTGGACACGCTCGCGGGCCACATCGATCTCACGGGCTTTTTCGATTTGAGTCAGCCCGGTCAACAAGCTGTGCCGTCCGCGCCAGCGAGCGCGCCAAGCGCATCGCCCGGTGCCGCTCCACCGAAAACGCCGGCGACCAAGGCTGCTCCCTCCGCGCAGCAGACGAACTCTCATTGACACGTAATGGCGTGGTCGGCAAACTGACTGAACCAGGCTGGCGCTCGAGAATCACAGGAGAACATGTTGCGAGCAGATGGACGCGCACCGGACGAGTTGCGACCCACGAAGATAACTCCCAATTTCATTTCCAGCGCCGAAGGGAGCGTCCTGATCGAAACGGGGCAGACGCGCGTCATCGTGACGGCCACCGTCGACGATGGGGTACCGTCGTTTCTAAAAGGTTCGGGCAAGGGTTGGGTGACGGGCGAATACGGAATGCTGCCGCGATCGACGGAAGAACGGACTCCCCGCGAAGCAGCGCGCGGACGTCAATCGGGACGCACGCTCGAAATCCAGCGGATGATTGGCCGCGCTCTGCGGGCCGCGACGGATTTGAAGGCGCTGGGCGAGAGGACCGTATTTCTCGACTGCGACGTGATCCAAGCGGACGGCGGGACGCGAACGGCGTCCATCACCGGCGCGTTCGTGGCGCTCGCGCTCGCTTTCGAGCGAATGGTGGCAGCCGGAATGCTGCGCACAGCACCGCTGGTCGATTTGGTGGCCGCGACGAGCGTTGGCATCGTCGAAGAAGAGCTGTTGCTCGACCTCAACTACGAAGAGGACTCCCGCGCGCAGGTCGATATGAACGTGGTGATGACCGGAGGCGGCCGGTTCGTTGAAGTGCAGGCGAGCGCCGAAGGGCGTCCCTATACAAACGAGGAACTGCAGGATCTGCTCGACCTCGCATCCGCCGGAATCGAACAACTCGCCGAGGTGCAGCGGGAACTGCTGCACATCAATCTCCGTGGCCGATCGAGATAGCGCAGCCGGCCGGCCCAGTTCGATTCATCTCCTTCTCGCATCTTCGAACGCCGGCAAATTACGCGAGTATCGCGAACTTGCGCAAGATTCGCCGCTTGGTCTGGATCTGCTGCCCAATTTTCGCGAGCTAGCCGAGTTCGAAGAGACTGCGCCGACCTTTGCCGAAAACGCCGTCGGAAAGGCACTTTACTATGGTCGCTTTACGGATGAACTGCTGATGGCCGAGGATTCCGGCCTGGTCGTTCCGGCGCTGGGCGGTGCGCCTGGAGTCTATTCGGCGCGGTATGCGGGGCCAAAAGGAACCGATGCCGACTGCGTGCGAAAGTTGCTCGGCGCGATGGAGGGCAAAACGGGAACCGAGCGCCGCGCGCGATTCGTTTGCGTAATCGCCCTTGCGCACCGGGGGCGCGCGCTCGCAGTAGTTTCTGATTTTGTCGAAGGGATTATCACTGAGGAGCCGTGTGGGGCGCGTGGCTTCGGTTACGACCCTGTATTCCTGCTCCCCGATATCGGCCGCACATCGGCCGAGATCTCGCAGGACGAAAAGAACCGCCTCAGCCACCGCGGTAAGGCCTTTCGCAAAATGCGGGATATCCTGATCCATCCTTCTTTCTGATACTTTCCGCCCGCCCCCTGCATCCAATGCCAGACGTTAAAAAAGCTTGTTAAAATGGCGGGTGGGGCGTACAAAGAACCCTCCCTCCGAGGTGACTCATGGCGACCTTCCAGACAGCGCCGACCCTTCACCCGAGACTCCTTTCGCGCTTACAAGAGGCGCGTTCGCGCACCGACGAGTTGTTCCGCCTTTTGCCGCCGGCGTCTTTTTACGACCGTCCGATCGCGGAACGCCATCGCATGATCTTCTATCTCGGGCATTTGGAAGCATTTGACTGGAACTTGTTGAGTGGGCCGCTCGATCTCGCTCCCCACGATGCAGAGTTCGACAAGCTCTTCGCGTTTGGAATCGATCCGGTGGGCGGTGGCTTGCCGACGGACACGCCGAAAGATTGGCCCACGATTGGGCAAGTCGAAGAATATAAACAGCTTGTGCGGAGCCGGCTCGATGAAGCGCTGGGCGATTTCCGGGCGTTGCGTTCCTCAGCATCCACCCTCGCTGACGGGACTTTGTTGCACGTTGCAATCGAACATCGCTTGATGCATGCGGAGACGATTGCGTATCTGCTCCACAACTTGCCGATCGAGCGAAAGACTCCGCAGGGCGGGCCGTCGCCGGATCCGAGACCTGCGCCCGAGCCGCGGCAAGTGACGATTCCGGCGGGGGGTGCCACGCTCGGATTGTCGCGACGAAGTGGCGCTTTTGGATGGGACAACGAGTTTGAGGAGCATGCAATCAACGTGCCGAGTTTTTCGATCGATGTGTTTCCGGTCACCAACGCGCAATTCTTGAAATTTGTTCAGGCTGGCGGATATCACGACGCGACCTACTGGAAGCCCGAGGATTGGGAATGGAGGCACAGCCGGAGGCTGGATCACCCGTATTTCTGGATCCGGCGCTCGAGTTCCGCAACGGCTGATCCGAATACGAATTGGAGATACGTCGGCATGTTCGGAACGATTCTCCTGCCGCCGTCATGGCCCGTCTACGTGAGCCACGCGGAGGCAACCGCCTTCGCCCGCTGGGCCGGGCGCAAGCTGCCGACCGAGGCGCAGTGGCATCGCGCCGCGTATGGCGCGCCGAACGGAACCGAGCGCGCGTACCCCTGGGGCGAAGAGCCGCCAGGCGAGTCGTACGGCAATTTCCATCACCGGCGATGGGACGCGACCGCCGTCGATGCGCACCCAGCAGGCGCGAGCGCATTTGGTATATTCGATCTTCTCGGCAACGGATGGGAATGGACCTCGAGCGCTTTTGAGCCGTTCGCCGGATTCCAGCCGTTTCCGTTTTATCCCGGCTACTCGGCCAATTTCTTTGACGGCAAGCATTTTGCGATGAAGGGCGGATCGGCGCGGACGGATGCGTGCATGCTCCGCCGATCGTTCCGCAACTGGTTCCAGCCGCACTACCCGCACATATACGCCACTTTCCGCTGCGTGGAGGACTGACCCATGGCATCTGCTCCACGAATTGCTGCGCCGATCCCTGCCAGCGAGGTGTTGGCTGAATTTTCCTCCGATGTGGTTGTCGGCCTGAGCCAGCCCGGACAAAAGGAACTTCCGTCGAAGTACCTCTACGACGAAGTAGGCTCGGCTCTCTTCGACGTGATATGCGTTTTGCCGGAGTATGGCTTGAGCCGCGCAGGAATGCGGCTGCTCGAGCGCAACGCCGCGGATATCGTGGAGAGGGTGCCCGGCCCCGTCGTGGTAGCCGAGCTTGGCAGCGGAAGCGGGCAGAAGACGCGGTGGTTGCTCGAAGCGCTCGCCCGGCGGCAGCGCGTGAACTATTATCCGATCGATATTTCGAGCAGCGCGCTTTTTCGATGCCAGCTGGAACTCAGCCACATCGATCTCGTGAGCATTGTGGGATTCGAGCGCGCCTATCTCGACGGCCTTCGCGAAGTGGCTGCGCGGCGCCACGAGGGTGAGCGTCTGCTCGTTCTTTTCCTCGGAAGCACGATCGGCAATTTCGACCGCCCCGCGGGCGATCGATTTCTCTGCGAGGTGCGTTCGACGCTTCGCGAAGGAGACGCCCTCTTGCTCGCCACCGATCTCGAAAAACCGGTCTCGACGCTGACGCTCGCCTACGACGATCCGGCGGGCGTCACGGCTGCGTTCAACAAGAATATCCTTGCCAGGATCAACCGCGAGCTGGACGGAGATTTCGATCTCACGAAATTCGATCACGTAGCGCGATACGACGAGTCCGAGCGCCGCGTGGAGATGCACCTGCGCTCGAAAGTTTGGCAGCGGATCACCATTCGGAAAGCCGGATTTCGCTTCTACCTGCGCGAAGGTGAAACCATCTGGACGGAGAGCTCGCACAAATACGATCCGCAGGAAGTGATTCAGATGGGCCAGCGCGCCGGGTATCGCTGTGCGGGCCAGTGGCTTGATTCGGAGTGGCCGTTCGCGCAGACTCTTTTCTTTGCCGGCTAGAGCGGGCGGAGGTCGGATGGCGAAAGCAGTTTGGAATGGGGCGGTTCTGGCGGAGAGCGATCGGACGGTGGTTGTGGAAGGGAACCACTACTTCCCGAAGGATTCGGTGCATCCCGAGTATTTTCTTGCGAGCGATACGCATACGATTTGCCCCTGGAAGGGAACTGCCAGCTATCACGATGTCGAAGTGAACGGCCAGCGCAACGCGGACGCGGCGTGGTTCTATCCCGATCCCAAACCAGCCGCCGCGCAGATTAAGGATTACATCGCGTTTTGGAAGGGCGTGCGCGTCGAGCCGTAACCCGCCTGTGTTATAGTTTTTCGCTCATGGCGCGAAAAAAAATCAAGAAAACAGGCACAAAAACTTCGGCGCAAAAGCCTGCCGGAGCTCGTTCCGCGAAGATGAGGCGGGGCAGCTCATCCGGACGTGGAACCGATCCGGCACGCGTGCGGGCAATTCTCAAGGGCCTCGACGAGGCGTATCCGGCCGCGACTTGCGCGCTGAAGCACGAAAACGCGTTCCAGCTACTCATCTCGACGATTCTTTCGGCCCAGTGCACGGACGAGCGCGTGAATCAGGTGACCGCTACACTCTTCCCGAAGTACCCGGACGCCAAGGCCTTTGCTTACGCGAATCCGGCGGAGCTCGAACAGGAGATTCGTCCCACCGGCTTTTTCCGCAACAAGACCAAGTCGATCATGGGCGCCAGCAAGAAAATCGTCGAGGAGTTTCACGGAGAGGTGCCGAAGACGATGGAGGAGCTCCTCACGCTCCCGGGCGTCGCGCGGAAGACGGCCAACGTTGTGCTTGGCACGGCGTTCGGCATTGCGGCCGGCGTCGTGGTAGACACGCATGTGCAGCGGCTTTCCGAGCGGCTCGGTCTGACGAAAAACACCGACCCCAAGAAAATCGAACAGGATCTGATGAAGTTGCTTCCGCAGGACCGCTGGATTCTCTTCAGCCACCAATTGATCTGGCATGGCCGGCGCGTTTGCCAGGCGCGCAAGGCAAGATGCGTCGAATGCAACCTCGAGCGCCTCTGCTACTCGAAGGACAAAACCAACTGAACGAACGACGCGCTTCGTCTGCCAATTTTATTTCGCCGCCGATTTGGCATCGTCGGTAGGGCCGCATTGTGCCAGCGACATCAGTTCCAGGGTGAGGCGCTCCCCATCTCTCGCCGCGCGGCAGATTTCCTCCGCGAACGAATGTCCCCGATCGCCTTTCGGCAGCGTCTTCAGCAGATTCTCGCCATACCCGAGAACAAGAGTCAGGATGTTGTTGAAGTCGTGAGCGATTCTTCCTATCTGCAGCGTTGCAGCGCTGCCACTCGGCTGAGTCGTGGGCGAATCGCCGGAAGCTTCGGTGAAAGCGGTATCGCCAGGGTCGGAGCCCTGATGGCCGGCGGAGGCTGCGAGGCGCTTTAGTGTCCTACGGTTCTGTTGTTGTACAGCCATGGGTCCCCCATTGAGACTGCTCAAACTGAATCGGCTGTTTCTAAGAGTTCTTAAATTATTGATGCAGCCATTTGTTCACCTTCGAAAGGAGCCGGAAGTGAAGGTCGCAAACCGCTCCGCTTAAGCCAGAACGGGACTCGGTTCCAGTGCGGGACAGAGGCTCGTCCCAAACCGATCGGGGCTTGCCTAAGACCCACAGATAAGAGTGCTTTAACGTTCAAGGCCAGCAGAAGCTGGCAACGAATGTGCTGAACATGTGCATGGAACGAGGGGACGCTCGCGTCTCGCCCCTTGCCCCATTCAAATTTTGCACGCGCGGTCGTGTCGATGCGCATTCTTGTCGCCGAAGATGATTTGCCGGTCGCCGGCTTTCTGAGGAAGAGCCTCGAGGCCGAGCAATACGCCGTGGACACGGCTGCCGACGGCGCCGAGGCGAAGTACATGGCGGAGAGCTATGACTATGACTTGGTGATCCTGGACGTCAACCTACCCAAGATGACTGGCTTCGAGGTTCTCAAGGAAGTACGCCAGAAAAAGCCAAACCTGGCAATCCTGGTGTTGACGGGCAACAGCCAGGTAATCGACCGCGTGAAAGGGCTCGATCTCGGCGCGGACGACTATCTGACGAAGCCATTTTCAATCGCGGAACTCTCTGCCCGCATCCGCGCGCTGATACGCCGGAGCGGCCGGCCGTTCGAGGCCGTGCTGAAGGTGGACGATTTGGTGCTCGACCGGGTGCAGAGAGTGGTTCGTCGCGCCGACCAACGGATCGAGCTCACGCCAAAGGAATTCGGTTTGCTGGAATTTCTCATGCGCAACGCGGGCCGCCGCGTTACCCGCGGCATGATCGTCGAAAATGTCTGGAATTTGGGCTTTGATACGCTCTTCGCGTTTTTCGTCGTGCTTTTTTCGTCCGCGCAAGTGGACCACCGCAAGGTCGGCCAGATCGCCATGGCGATTCAGGTGGCCTTCCAGCAAATGGGCGTCTTCGAGACCTCCAATACGCACGCGCCTCTCGATCAATCCGAGCCGATGCCGTTTGAAAAAGTCCAGGTCGTCGAAAACGCCATGCGCGACACGGACCTCGCGCAAATGGTCCCGCCGATGAAGGGTGTGATCAGCAACGAGCCCGACCCTCAGGAAGTGGCGGCGATTCGGAAACACCTGGAATCGACTCTGGCGAACCAGATCGATCGCAAGAGCGTGGGCATCCATGAAAGCCGCGAGGGATTGGTTGTCAGCCTCCGAGAAATGGGTTTTTTCGACAGCGGATCGGCTACGCTGCGCCCGGGCGCGGAAGCGACCCTCGAGCAGATCGCCAACGTTCTGCGCGATCTCCCCGAGGGAATTCGGATCGAAGGCCACACCGACAACGTGCCCATTCACAACGCCGATTTTCCCTCTAACTGGGAACTTTCGACTGCGCGGGCAACCGAAATCGTCAAGCTCTTCATCACCCGCTATCACATCGACCCCGCGCGATTGCAGGCGTCAGGATATGCGGAATACCATCCGCAAGCTTCCAACGACACCGCGGAGGGCCGCGCGCTGAATCGGCGCGTCGATATTGTGATTGTCATGCGAGAGAGGGGATCGCCGGCCGCGGACGCTGCAATATCGCAGTCTTCGCAGAAAGCTCCCGATTTGCCGGGACTGCCACAGCCGAAAGCGCTACCGCCGTTGCCGGTCCCGCAGGCGAAATAGCTCGCGGAAACACGAGTGCAGTGTCGCAGACGTCCGCAGCGGATCCAATGTGAATATTACGAATTGCTCGGAACGGGAGGCGCGTCCGCGGGAGTGGGGGCGGCAGCCTCGCTCGACGCGACCGGTGCGGCGGGCTCACTCGGTGCGGCGGGAGCTTCTGCCGGTTCGCCTGTAGTTGCACCCGACGCGTCCGGCACCGGCTGCTTCGATACCAGCGCCGTCTTCCAGCGAGCCTCTTTGCCCGCTTGACGCGTGATGACGCGCCCGGCGCTGCGCGCCGCGATACTCTCCTCATTTTCTTTCTTCAGAATCAGCGTGGCCAGCTTCAGCATGCCCGTCTCGCGCTTGAGCGATGCCGAGACGGTGGCCTTCTGGCCGTCTGCGAGAGCCTTCACTCGATCGGTTTCTCGATTCAACACCCCGGAAATGCGCTGCGCTCCCAAATTTTGCGCTCCGCCCGCGACGGCCTCGAGTTCAAACGCCAAATCGTCCCGACCCAAAGGCTGGCTTTCGTTTTCCGAGCGCGCAATCAGGTCGTCCAACTGCTTGGCCAGGTCATCGAGACACGCAAAGTAGTCCTCCACCGAAATATCGAGGCGCTTCAAACTGCGGAAAGTCTCCTCAAGCGGCCATGGCTCCTCCTGAAGAATCGTGCCGATCTTGCCCCTCAGGTGGTTTGCGTTGACCGGCTTCGGCGAGAACGCCGAAATTCCGAACGCCTCCATTTGAGCGAGCCATGCTTTCGTTTCCAGCGACGTGCAGATGATAATCGGCATCTTCGAAAGGCCGGGATCGCTCCGCAGCCGCGCCGCGAAATCGAAGCCGTTCATCTCCGGCATCCGGATATCCGTGATGATCATGACGATCGGTTCGCCCTTTTCGAGGAGCTCGAATGCCTCTTTGGCACTGCCGGCCTCGACCGTATCGTAGCCGGTGCGCCGCAGACTTTCCGAAGTCACGCGGCGACAGATCTTGTCATCGTCCAGGATTAGAATCTTCAATCGCGTGCTCCGTTGTGGGACACATCGACGATCGCCTAAACCGGCGCGTGGCCAGACCATCGCAAGTCTCCCACTCGGTGTTATCGGCGAAGCCCAGCGATCTCTTTAGGGAGCACGAAGGGAAGCGGAACTTAGCGGCAGGCGTTAATTTAGCGAAGGGGATTCGTTATCGAACCACCATTCTTAATTACGATGTTTTCCGTTGTTGAACCGGGACGGCGCGCCCAGCTTCTCTTTTGTCGAACAGCGCAATGCCCTCGAGGATTGTTTCCACGGCCGATTCTTCGCCGATCGTGGAGTTGATCATCAGATGAAAACGGTGGCGATCGGGCCATTCGACCGCAAAATACTGCTTGATGAAAGCGGCGCGATCGCGGTCGACTGTCTCAGCGAGGTGGAAGGCTTCCTTTTCCGGCTTTCCGTCGGAGCGCAGCCGCCTTACCTTCTCATTGAACGGAGCGTACACAAAAACGTGAAATGCATCGCGCCGGTTTTGCAGGTAGTACGCGGAGCCGCGCCCCACAATCACGCACTGGCCGCGCTCCGCAGCCTGCTTCACGACGGTTTCAGTCGCCTCTCGAATACAATCCGCGTCCACCATCTTCAGCCGCGGCGCGTTCTGGCTGCCCTCGTGGCTGCCCCGCATGAAAGGCGTCAGCAGGCGGTAGAACATGGGATCGCGCTTTTCTTCGCGTTCCTGGACGACGCGGCAATCACATTCCATCAGCCGCGCGATCTCGTTGGTCAACAGCTGGTCGTAGAGGGTCCAGCCCAGGCGCTTCGCCACTATGGCGGCAATCTCCCCGCCGCCGCTGCCGTACTCGCGCTCGATCGTAAGCACTCGGATCATGAATCCTGCTCCGGCCGCGTTCCAGTCCTATGCTGAAACCCTGAGAACCCCGTGGCCCTCCGCGCGGCGGAAGGCATCTTACTCCAAAACGACCCGCCCAGCGCCAGGCTGATTCTTCTTCAAAGCGAAGGAAAGCACAAACATTATCGCGGAGCCCGCGGCCAGGACCAGGAAGGTGTCGACGTAAGCCAGGGTGGTCGCCTGAGCAATGGTCGACTGATACACGAGAGCATACGCCTTCCTCAAAGCGAATTCGGCTTGCACACCCGATGCGTTCAGCCGGGCCGCCAGACTGGCGGCGGTATTGAGGAAGGGACGCTGTCCGCGCGTGATGTGCGCCGCGAGATATTCCTGATGGACCTGAGAGCGGCGCGCGATGAGCGTCGTGACCAACGACGTTCCGACGCTGCTGCCGATGTTGCGCATAAAGTTGACGAGGCCGGCTACGTTGCCGCCCTTTTCCGTGGGCACCCCGATGTAGGAAATTAGATTGATCGGCACGAACAAAAAGCCCAGACCAAACACCTGAACGAGACGCAGGAGGCTTGCGCTCAGAAAGCTGATTTGGAGATCGAGCTGCCGGCTCGAAACGTACATTCCCACCGCGAGCGCCAGCCAGCCAAACGCCACCAGATAGCGCGCCTGAACTTTGGACGAGAGAACCCCCGCGACAGGCATTAGAAACAGCAGTAGAAGGCCGCCTCCCGAAAGCACCAAACCGGCTGACTCCGCGGTGTAGCCCATCAAGGACTGCAGGAACAAAGGCATCATCACGAGGCTCGAGAAGAGCAAGATTCCCAGCACGAACATCATGACGTTCGCGCCAAGGAAATTCAGATTCTTGAAAAGATGCACGTCGACGATCGGGGCTTTGTGAAACCACTCCCAGATCGCAAACGACAGGAGCCCCACTGCCGCGAGAATCATCAGAGTAACGATGAAATGCGACCCGAACCAGTCGTCCTCCTGGCCCTTGTCGAGCATGACTTGGAGGGCTCCGACGCCCAGCGCGAGCAGAGAGATGCCCATGTAGTCAAACTTTGATCCTCCGCCCGCGAGGCGCTTTGCCCAAGGCGGGTCGTCGACCAGCCGATAGACCAATAGGAGCGTCAGAATGCCGATGGGCAGGTTGATGAAGAAAATCCAGCGCCAGGTGTAGTTGTCCGTGATCCATCCGCCAAGTGTGGGCCCGACCGTCGGGGCAATGACCGCCGTGACCCCGTAGAGGGCAAAGGCCAGGCCGCGTTTTTCGGGAGGAAATATGTCCGCGAGGATCGCTTGCGCCATCGGTTGAAGGCCGCCGCCGCCCGCGCCTTGCAGGACTCGAAAGAAAATGATGGCTCCAAGGCTTGGCGCGATGCCGCAAAGCAGGGAGCTGACGGTGAAAATCACCAGACAGATCATGAAGAACCGCTTGCGGCCGATCGCGCGGGCAAACCATCCGCTAACGGGCAGGACGATGGCATTCGACACCAGATAGGAGGTGAGCACCCAGGTGCTCTGATCGTTGCTGGCGCCAAGGCTGCCCGCCATGTAGGGCAGTGCGACGTTGGCGATGCTCGTGTCGAGCACCTCCATGAACGCGGCCATCGCCACGACAACCGCGATCAGCCACGCATTGAATTGGGGACGCCAAACGGCGGGCGCAGGTAGCGGCGCCACATCGGCGGGCGCAGTGCGCTGTGGCGCGTTCTCGGGGCTTACGGGTGCGTCTGCCATGGGCTCGAAACCGGAGGCTTGCCTGGGAAAGCTCCGGTGCACGAGTTTGATGTTTTTCCGAGCCGAACAGATTCAGTTGTAACGCAAAAAAATCTCGCACTTCGCCGCTCGGATTTGGCGCCGGCAACCATCGCAGACGGCAAGTCCTCGATATTTTCACGCAATCGCTCCCTGCCGCAAGAGGAAGAGCGGTGGCAGCCATCATATTCTCCTGCGCAATCAGCAATCGGCTGGAACACGAGTCTCAATACCATATTCAATGCTGGTATCAAGTATGGTATAAAAGAAATATTATGGAGACAGCTCGTAAGATCACGGTGGAAGTGTCGCAGCAACTTCTTGAGAAAGCGCAACGTGCCAGCGGCGCCGGGATCACGAAGACCGTTCGCACCGGCCTGCAGCTCCTGGCAGCGTCGCACACCTACGCTCGACTGCGTCGACTCCGGGGCAAGGTTCGCTTCTCGCGCACGCTCGCGGAGCTGAAATCCGATCGATGATCGCGGCTGACACAAGCACATGGGTTGCCTTCTTGGAAGGGAGCGCGGGCGACGATACGCGACTGCTCGACGAAGCACTCGCGGACAGTCAGGTCGTGATGGTACCCGTCGTGCTTGCGGAGCTGCTAAGCGACCCGAAACTCCGGTCAAGTGTCGCCGAGACGCTCTCGGAAGTGCCTCTGATGGAAATTGGTCCTGGCTATTGGCGGCGCGCGGGGGCGCTCCGGGCAAAAGTGCTGGCCAGAGGCCGCAAAGCGCGCCTCGCCGACGCGCTGATCGCGCAAAGCTGTATCGACGAAGATGTCCCGCTCATCACGCGAGACCGTGATTTTCGAGCCTTTTCCGAAGCTGCAGGCCTCGATCTGATCGTCAGGTAGAAACCGGCCTGCCAAGCGCCTACGGGACAAGGCGTTTTGCATCTCCGCTATCCGCGAATTTACGTACGGACGCGTCGCCCGGAAGGTCGCGTATAATCGAAACGCACTTCATGTCGGGGCGTAGCGCAGCCTGGTAGCGCGCCTGCCTTGGGCGCAGGAGGTCCGCGGTTCAAATCCGCGCGCCCCGACCACTTACTTCTTTGTTTTCAATTTACACTGCCTGACGTGGTCTGCGTCGGAGCCTGAACTTGGGTCCATTTGGGTCCAAATACAAGCCGCTCGACGCTTTCTACGGCGCGACGCTGCTCTTCCGGGATCGCGTGTAAATAAATCTCGCGCGTGATTTCCGGTGTGGAATGCCCTAGGAGCGATTGCATCGTTCCCAGCGGCGTGCCTACAACATCGAGCATCGTTGCGTGGCTATGCCTCAGAAGGTGCCACGTGACACCAGGAAGCCCTAGCTTCTTCGCGACAGGCTTCAGGTGCTTGCGCAAGAGGTTCCATCGATCTAGCGGCAATCCCTCGCGTGTGGCAAATACCAGGGCCTTTGAATCAACGACGGGAGGGCGGATGGCGGCGAGAATTTCTGCCGTTTCCGTCCCAATGGGGATGATTCGTGCACTGCGCTTCGTCTTGGGTTGATCGAAATGCCCGTCGTACACCGTCTCGGCTACGAAGCAGCGTCGCCGTCGGTAACATCGGGCGGGTAACGCGTCAAAATCTCATGAAGCGGAAATTTCCCGTCGTACTCCGCGAGAAGAGGCATCAACCATCCTTCGCCGCCCTTATTCAAAATGTCTTCGCAATCGAGGCACAGAAGAGGGGTGTGGATCTGGCGGTCGCTAAATCCCAAAAAGTCGGGATTGATGACAATCGTATTTCCTTCCGGGTCGCGACAATACGGATACACCGCCTTCGGGATTAAATGGCTATCAACGATCTCTTTCGCCTTCTTACAAAGTGGGCACAGCCCCGTTTCCATACATCACCTCTGCTACCTATGGTTTTATCCGAGACCTGTAGCCGTCCACGATGGATCGAGGAAGGTGCACGTATTTCAAAACCTCATCGACCCTCCACCTCGACCAAATCTTTCAACAGCTTTTTGCAGTTCGGTGCCCCGGTTGAGAATTTCCAGGTAGCGGTGATATGTGAAGAGGCGATGGCGCTGTTTGCCGGTTGTCTCGCGGACCATGCCGAGCTTCACCATGTGCTGCAAAGCCTTCGCCACGGTGGGAGCAGAGAGGGCGAGCTGTTCGGCTGTCGCGGGAATCGTGATGATGGGCTTGCGTTGAAGATGTTGGTGAACGCGCAAAACGGACGCAGCGGGGCGGCCAAGCCCTTCGATTTTGTGGCGATCCTTTTCAATGAGCGCCAGTATCTCCCGCGAGGTATCCGCCCCCTGTTGTGCGGTTTCCTTAACACCTGTGAGAAAAAATTCGAGCCAAGTTTCCCAATCTCCATGCGTGCGGACGCGGTCAAGCAGTTCGTAATATTTGTGCCGGTTCATCTTGAAATACAGGCTGAGGTACAGAATCGGCTCACGAATCGCCCCAGCAACGCATAGCAAGAATGTAATCAGCAAGCGGCCAAGTCTTCCGTTTCCGTCCAGGAACGGGTGAATCGTTTCGAACTGTACGTGAACGAGGGCTGTCTTTACCAAGATCGGCAAGTCTTCGTGTTCGCGATGTAGGAACTTTTCCAGCGCATCCAAGCATTCCATGATTTTTTCGGGTGGCGGCGGAACAAACGCCGCATTCCCCGGTCGCGTGCCCCCAATCCAATTTTGACTCTCGCGGAATTCGCCCGGACGTTTCTGGCTGCCGCGCCCTTTAGACAAAAGAATTTTGTGAATCTCCCGCATTAATCGCAAAGACAGCGGAAAATCCTCGCGGAGTCGGCGGAGCCCGTGGTTCATCGCCGCCACATAATTTGAAACTTCCTGAACGTCCTCCAGCGGGACACCGGGGACCTCGGCACTCTCAAACAGCATCAGGTCTGAAAACGACGATTGCGTGCCCTCAATCTGCGAGGAGAGTACAGCTTCCTTTCGGACGTAGAGGTAAATGAAAAGCGAGGGATCGGGCAGAATGGATGCGAGCCCGTCCAGACGTCCGAGTGCTTGGTTGGCCTGCTCCAGCAGCGGCAAGAGCCGCTGGAGCCCTAGCGGTGGGTCGGGCGGCAACGGCGGAGGCACGTACGCTCGGAAAGACTCGTCCTTAAATGTCTTGAGGACATAAGTTCCGAGACGGCTGTTCGGTTTCGTTGGCGTCGCCATCGCGAAAGGATCGTTTCGTTAGGAATCTCGCAACGAAAGGATAGCGCATATTCCTTTCGTTATCTAGCGGAAGGTTTTTCGACACGGCGAAGCCTCGGGCTCGCCTAATACACCGGACACTCACTCATGATGCTGGAGCGCGATCCGTGACGGACGGTGGCGCAAATACCTCACTGATTTTCGGAAAGGTCGGTCTTAGCCAATTTGATTCTTGCCCAAACGAGCGCAAGAAAGAATCCGCAGATTCCCGTCAGGACCGCAACAGGGGGCGCGGCAACCGCTCCAACGAATCCGCCAAAAATTGTCCCTAGAAACGCGGGCAGGATCGACTTTTGAAAGCCGATCTTCCGAACCAAGAACGGATACGCAATCGGACCGACAAACGCGCCGAAGATTCCGCCATAGACTACGCCGAGCCAAATGAAGTCAGCACTCAGGTAGCCAAAATATTCGGTCCCAGTTGTGCCACTCCTACCTATCAGCCCCCCGAAACCAAGAATTACAGTTCCACAAATGCCGCCGCCAACAATTCCCATGAGCAACGACAAAACGAGTCCGGCGATCACGTGACTTGCGTCTTTTAAGAACTTATGTTTGCCGTTCATCGGTAGCTTTTGTCCACGTCTGTACCAAGAGGTCGGACCATGGCCTATTTTCGGCGAACATAGTGAACTCGTTTCCGAAAAACGAAGAAAACGGAAGCGAGCAGTGCCAGAAGGGCAAACTGTATCGCGATTGAATGGTCCACATACCAGGGGGCAGCTTCGGGCGCGACCCGCGCAAACAAGTACTTCTCGCTGGATTCCGGCAACAGCATCAAGACAGTGTTGGCAAAGAGCAACGACACGACTACCCACAGGGCCAGCGGTTCTTTGCCGACGAACTCGAATCTGTGCGGTCCTCCTGGCATCGGCGCTCAGGGAGCGATTGTTTCCGGCGTAGCCCGTCTCCGTCTTGACGTAGCCCACGCAAAGTAGAGCGCACCAAAACAGATAGTCCAGAATAGAACTGCAGAAGCGAAAATCAAAAGGACTCCCGCCGCAGGACCGCCGTCAGGCACCAACCAGTACACAAGTTTCGGCGTAATGATCGGCCCGAGCACCGGAACAAGCAATCTCGCTGGCGTGATGTATACAACTACAGGGTCGAAAATCACTGCGCTTGTGCTTGGCTGGGTTGAGGATTCGGTGGTTCGATCCGATAGCCCAGCCTTCGGAGTTGCCGAATCATTCTTCCAAGTGCGCTGAGTTGCTTGGATTGTTTGGTGACCGCTGGGCCCCGTTCTTCGTAACGGACTCCCTGGTGCAGGATCAGCCAGATCAGACGACACTGTCGATGGGCAATGACCCCGATGGCTTGATTGTGTCCCAGGCGCGGGACGGAGCGGCGATAGACAATCTCGAAGATGCTTCCTTTGGTCCTTGGCTGCGGCGTTGGCAGCTTGATTGAGTAAGCGCCGCATGTGGCGGTTGCCCTTCGGAGAGCGGTGGCTGTAGTTTACGCCTGCGCTCTCTTCGTCGCCGGGGCAGGCACCGACCCACGAGGAGAGGCATTTCTCGGAGGGAAAGGTCGCTGCGGTAGGGCCGACTTCGGCAATGATCTGTTGCGCTGAGTCCACTCCCAGACCCGGCACCTCCGCTAGCCGCTGGACGGCATCCTGGTGCGGATGGAGCAGAGTGGCTAGCTCTTGGTCCAGTTGACCGATCTGCTGTCGAGGAATTGCAACTGCTCCAGGCCATCTTCAGGAGCCGTCGGTACACGGGCTTAAGATCCGTGCACGCGCCGAGCGCATCACACAATTGTTCCGGCGTAGCGCGCAACTCTCATCCGCCAAAGCGGCCAGAGCTGCTGGGTTGGTTTCTCCGTCAGCGAGCGCCTTCAACATGCGCCGGGCACTGACGCCAAGCAGATCGGAGACCAGGCTGGACAACTTAATATGGGCCTCTTCCAGAAGAGACTCCAATTGGTTGTGCAGCCGCACCCGGTCGCGCCTCAACTGGTACTTCTTGCGCGTTACCGTCCGCCACAAACGCTGCTCGGCATCGGGCACAAAGCTCAAAGTCAATTCTCGGGCCACCAGCCGCTTCACCAGGCGTTCGGCATCGGGAAAATCCCTCTTGCGTCCCCGCCGCCCGCGATTGGACTGCGCCTGCGCCAAGATGCAACGTTCCGGACTTCCGCCTTGCGCCTTCTCGCTTCTCGCGTATCGGCTTCCAATACCTTTCCAGTGCTTCCCACACTGGTTTCCAATATTGGGCCGTCGATTCCATGACTACTTCCTCGGCCTCTTGCTCGAGCAGCCAAGCCGCCAGCGAGCGCAGTTGTTCGGGGTTGCTGCCAAACATCCTCCGCTCAAACTGGAACTCGCTTTCGATTTCGACGTCAGACACAACTACAGCCAGCATCTTTTTGTGGACATCAATTCCCGCTATCCTATAGGACATAGTTCCTCCTGGCCGGGAGTGGAGAGCGTGCTGCGGTTACCTTAACCAGGGTCGCGGGCTATCGCCGCTCCCCCAGAGGGAGAACAACGACGCCCAATTATTCGCTCAAACACGCACGCTCCGGATCAGACAGGTCGACAGCCTCGACTTCTCCATTGAGTTCTCGACCTCGCCGCTCCGGGCCGCTGCGATCTTAGCTCAAAGTGATTTTCATGAGGTTTCGCGGGCCGGTCAGGCCCTAAAGGACAGCGTCGAAGAAAGGTGAGAGTGCAAACGCAACTGCGCCGAGTACCGCAGCAGCAATGATTCCGACACCGACCGACGAAAAGAACAACTTCAGCGAGGCTGGAAATTTCACAAACAAGTCCTCTGCCGGCGATCGGAGAGATACGCGACGAGCCGTGGTTTAATGTTACTGTGCCTGGCCACGCAGTTGACGTCGATCTGTGGCAAGGTTCTGTTTGGTAAACCTGGTTAACGGAACTGCCTCCCACTAGGGTCGCGCCTGCCTACCGTCTGCCTAGTTGTGAAAAAAAGTTGGGTCCAACTTGGGTCCAACTGCTGCCAAATTAGGTCCAAAATCGTGTACCATGACGCAGAACAAAGCCAGACGGACCAACAAGATAGATTTTTTGCAACTGCCTTGGGCGCAGGAGGTCCGCGGTTCAAATCCGCGCGCCCCGACCACTTCTCCAAAGAGAATCTTCGAGTTGCCGCCGCAGTGTGTTTCTGCCGCTGAGCTCGTCTTGAAGCCGCGAGAAAAGACGGATGCTATTTTTGCGCGTACGCGGGAGAATCGAACTGTAGTCATAAAATCGAGCGAGGCTTCGCATAAACGATGAGACTCGAAAATAAAGTTGCAATCGTGACCGGCTCCGCTACGGGCATCGGGAAGGCGATTGCCGTGGCCATGGCGAGCGAAGGCGCCTCTGTCGTGATCGATTACGTGGGAGCGCCAACTCTCGCAAACGGTGTTGTGCAAACGATCCAGGCGGCGGGCGGCAAATCCATTGCCGTCGCGGCGGACGTCTCGAATCCGGACCAGGTGAATGAGCTCGTTCAGAAAACAGTCGGATCATTTGGCCGGTTGGACATCCTGGTGAATAATGCCGGCCTCGAATACAAGCATCCGTTTCCCGAGTTTCCTTTCGACCTTTGGCAGAAAGTAATCGCCGTCGATTTGACGGGTCCATTTCTCTGCGCACAGGCAGCCGCGAAAGTGATGATTCGGCAGGGCAGCGGCGGGCGCATCGTCAATATCTCCTCGGTCCACGAGGATTTGCCCATGCCGACGAACGCGCCGTACTGCGCGGCCAAGGGCGGCCTGCGCATGCTGATGCGCACGATTGCCGTGGAGCTCGCGCCCTACAAGATCAACGTGAACAACATCGCGCCCGGCGCCATTTACACGCCCATCGACACCGACGTCGAATCGAATCGCAAGATCGAAGGGAAGTTGATGGCAGAGATCCCGCTCGGAAGATGGGGAAAGCCGGAAGAGGTTGCCGAACTCGCCGTCTTTCTCGCCTCCGATTCGGCATCCTACTGCACGGGCGGCACGTTCTTCATCGACGGAGGCATGATTCGCCAGTCCGGAAGCTTGTAACGGGCGCGCCTCCCGCTCGGCCGCCGGACTGGCCTTCACTTTCTCGAATCGCCTATTCGATCTGTCCTCGAATTTCTCCAGCAGGATATTTCTCGGTATGCACGTTCACGTAAGCTTTCCCGTCTTTGATCTGGTCGACGAGATCGCTGATGGTTTTTCCCTCGAGCGGTCCCACAAGATTCGCCGCGGTAAGAATTCCGTGAGCCAGCAAACCGGCAAATTTCCCCTTTTTCACGACAGCCGGCGGTTTCGAAGGATAGAGCCATGCCACCACGGGACCCTCCTGTCCTGCGGGCCCCATGTGAATATGAGCCATCGAAACATTCCGGATATCCGACACGGAAAGCCGGTAGCTCAAACTCTTGCCGCTCTTGCTCAATACGAAAGTGGCTACGCCGTGCGCCGAAGTATCCACCACCGGAGATTGATTCTTGCCGGAAAGCTTGGCCTCGAATTTGGTGCCCTGCGCGCTGGCAACCAATGCAAATAAGAGCATGAAACCTAAAACGGATACGAGCCGTTGACTTGTTTTCATCATGTCATCCTCCCGTGCGGATTCTGTTTTCGATCTGATCCGCACCTTTCACCGCAAACGCGAATCCCTTAAGTCCCTTGCAAACTTGTCACTTGCTGAAGTGTTTGCAGATACCTCACGATGTCGCCCCTCGTGAGCATTCCAACGAGATCGCCTCCGCGCATCACTGGCATCTGATTGATTCCGTTGCCGCCCATTTTTTCGAGCGCCGTCCACAATTCCGCATTGGCGTCGATCCGGCTCAGCTTTTCGAGCGGCGTCATCACCTGCGCCGCCGTCATCGTCGCCCACGACGATCGTGGAACCTCCTTGATGTTGTGCAAGGTCACCAAGCCGGCCGTGTGGTCCCCCCGATCCACGAGAAAGCAGCGCTGGCCGTGCGCCAATACTTCTTCATCGACCAGCTTTTGCAGCGACGTGTCCGCCGATACGTGCGCGCACGCATTCCCCATCACCTCCGATACTTTGTGGCCCACCAGCAGGCCCTGCACCATCTGCTGCTGGATCTGCGCTCCGGCGGCGCTCTCGAGGAACCAGCCGATGAACGCGATCCACAATCCGTTGATCACGTTCCCGCCCAGCGCTTGCCACACGCCCAGAATGATGAAGAGGAAGCCGAAAAAGCGGCCCGTGCTCGCGGCGATCACCGTGGCGCGGCGGAAGTTCTTGTTCACTCCCCAAACGATCGCGCGAAACACGCGGCCTCCGTCCAGCGGAAATCCGGGAATCAGGTTGAACACTCCCAGCAAGGCGTTGATGAGCGCCAGATATTTGTCCACCGCCAGCACCGGCGGAGTATTCGCAAGCACCGGCTCGAGGAGGTAAAACGCGCCCGCCAGCGCGAGGCTCGTCAGCGGCCCGACTACGGCAATCAGGAATTCGGCGCTCGCGCTCGGCGGTTCACCCGCAATTTGCGACACGCCGCCGAAAATGAACAGAGTGATCCGGTGCACCGGTATCTTGTAGCGAAGGGCCACCCACGAGTGCGCCAGTTCGTGCACCACGATGCTGCCGAAGAACAGCACGGCGGTCGCCGCCCCCATCAGCCAATATTCGCCCTTGGTGCCGCCTTTGAATTCAACGGGGTAGTAATTCACGGCCAGCAGCCAGGTAATCAGCGCGGCGATCAGGAACCATGAGTAGTCCAAATCGATCGGTATTCCCAGGATGCGCCCAATCGGAATCGTGTGCCGGAACAAAGCTCACCTGCCTTTCGATAAGTGGCAGCCTGACGGTTCGCGGTTAGCCGCAAAACCCCATCGCCGCCATCCCCATATATACGATGTATCCGATTGCAAGGAGGTGTCAAATTCAAGGGAGTGCTCGAATTTTTGTTTCTCCCTGAACCGCACCCGGCATTCTTTGTATAATCAAAGGCGCCGGAAGCGGTCGCGACCGCGGGCCGCTCCGAATGCCGGCACTTTTCGCAGCACCGCAGTTCGCGCCAAATCCGTACCTCGACCCGTCACACTACACTAAGAATCCAGCGCCGTCACAACCTCAGATTTTTCTCCGACGCAGCGCGCGGCCTTGAGTGCCGGTCCGTCGAACACTCTTCTGCCTTCCTGGGATCGCAGATGCCTGTCGAACAGCGAACCATCCTGACGATCAACCGAGGTTCGGGGACCCTGAAGGCCGGCCTGTATCAGGCGAGCGACCCGCCGGCGCTCGTCGTGTCGATGAAAGTCGACCGAGCGGGCACGCGCGAAGCTCGCATCAAGATTACGGACACGCACGAGAGGGCGTTGCTCGATTCCGCCGTTGAAGACAGCGCCGCCAATTCCGACCTCGACGCAATCCTAAAATGGCTCTCGGCAAACGGATACGCATCCCGGCTTGCCGGAATCGGGCACCGCCTCGTTCACGGCGGCCCGCGCTACACGGAATCGCGGAGAATCACGCCCGAAGTGATAGCCGAACTCGAAAAAATCGCGCCGATCGATCCCGACCACACGCCGCAGGCGATTCAAAACATTCGATTCTTCACCGACCGCCTGCCCCAAACGCCCCAGATCGGATGTTTTGACACGGCCTTTCACGCCTGCCTTCCCAAGGTCGCTCGAATGTATGCGCTGCCGCGCAAGATGTACGAAGAGGGCCTTCGCCGCTACGGATTCCATGGTCTATCCTGCGAGTACATCCTCCACCAGCTTCATACAACCGACGCTGCGCTCGCATCACGCCGCCTCATCATCGCCCACCTCGGCAACGGCGCCAGCATGACCGCCGTGAACAACGGTCAAAGCGCCGACACCTCGATGGGCTTCACCCCGCTTGAAGGTCTGGTGATGGGCACGCGCTCAGGCGATGTCGATCCTGCCGCCATCGTCTATCTTCAGGAACGCGACCGCATGACGCCTCGCGATATCGACGCGCTCCTGAACAAACAATCCGGCCTTCTCGGCCTTTCGGGCACGAGCGGCGACATGCGCGACCTGCTCGAGAAGGAAGAGCGCGACGCGCACGCCGCCGAGGCCGTCGCGCTCTTCTGCTATCGCGCAAAAAAATATGTCGGCGCGTACGCAGCGGCGCTCGGCGGCCTCGACGCGCTCATCTTCGCCGGCGGGATCGGAGAAAACGCGCCGCAGGTCCGCGAACGAATCTGCGCGGGGCTCGAATTCCTCGGCCTCGAAATCGATCCTTCGCTCAATCGCAGTAACGCGCCCGTAATCTCAAAAGAATGCAGCCGTGCGAGGATCAAAGTCATCAAGACAGATGAGGACAGCATGATCGCGCGACACGTTCTCGCGGTTATCGGCAACACGAGTCCCTGAGGGGGTATCGCCATGTTCGTATTCGATGAAAAACTTTCGACGGTTATAGACGCCGCGAAAAACGGCGACAGGCCGTCTCCACGCGCAGCCAAAGGGCCGCTTTCGGACGAGACGCTGCAAAAAATGCATCGATACTGGCAGGCCGCGAACTATCTCACCGTCGGCCAGATCTACTTGCAGGAAAACCCGCTGATGCGGGAGCCGCTTCGCCGCGAACATATCAAGCCGCGCCTGCTCGGCCATTGGGGCACTTCGCCCGGACTGAGTTTCATCTACGTCCACCTGAATCGCTTGATTCGCGAAAAGGATGCGAGCGTCCTCTACATCGCAGGGCCCGGCCACGGCGGCCCGGCGCTCAATGCGAATTCGTATCTCGAAGGCACGTATTGCAGCGTGCGCCCGGAAATCACCGAAGACGCGGCTGGCATGCGCCTCCTTTTCCGAGAGTTTTCGACGCCCGGGGGCGTTCCCAGCCATTGCGGGCCGCACGTGCCGAATTCGATCCATGAGGGCGGCGAACTCGGCTACTCGCTGCTCCACGCCTTCGGCGCCGCGTTCGACAACCCGGACCTTATTGTCGCGTGCGTGGTCGGAGACGGCGAGTCGGAAACGTGCCCGCTCGAAGGCAGCTGGAAGGGAGTCGACTTCCTCAATCCCGTCACGGACGGTGCGGTCCTGCCGATCCTGCACCTCAACGGCTACAAGATTTCCGGCCCCACCGTCCAGGGCCGGACGTGCGACGAAGAGCTGCGCGAACTCTACGTCGGCCGCGGTTACAACCCGTATTTTGTGGAGGGCGACGATCCGCCCTACATGCACCAGGAATTCGCCCGCGTTCTCGATCAGTGCTACGCCGAAATCCGCGAGATTCAAAATAACGCGCGCTCCCAAGGATTCAAAAAACGCCCCTGCTGGCCGATGATCGTCCTCCGCACGCCGAAAGGATGGACCGGGCCCAAGGAAGTCGACGGCGTGCCGATCGAAGGCACGTTCCGCGCCCACCAGGTTCCGCTCGCCAACGTGCGCGAGAACCCGAAACATCTCGCTCTTCTCGAGGCGTGGTTCAAGAGCTACAAGCCCGAAGAGCTATTCGATGCGAATGGCCGCTTCGTCAGCGAGCTGCGGGAAATCGCCCCCACAGGGAACCGCCGGATGGGTGCGACTCCCCATGCCAATGGCGGCCGCGTGATGGTCCCGCTCGACCTTCCGAATTTCGTCAACTACGCGCTCGAAGTATGTGCGCCCGGATGCGTGGTGGCCGAGTCGCCGCGCAAGCTGGGCGAATTCCTGCGCGACGTCATCAAAATGAATCCGAATATCTTTCGTCTCTTCTGTCCGGACGAGACGAATTCGAATCGCCTGAATGCCGTCTTTGAAGCAACCGACCGGCGCAGCGTTGAGGAGACCGTTTCGATCGACGATCACGTCAGCCCCCAAGGACGCGTGATGGAAGTTCTCAGCGAGCACTGCTGCCAGGGATGGCTTGAGGGCTACTTGCTCACGGGGCGCCACGGCTTGTGGTCGTCCTATGAAGCGTTCGCGCAGGTCGTCGATTCAATGCTGACGCAGCATGCGAAGTGGATCGAGGAGGCCGAAGAGCTTCCCTGGCGCAAGCCGATTTCATCGCTCAACGTGTTCATCACAAGCCATGCGTGGCGCAACGATCACAACGGTTTCAGCCATCAGGCGCCGGGCTTCGTCGATAACGCGCTCGCGCGGCGCAGCACCGTGATCCGCACCTACTATCCGCCGGACGCCAACACGCTGCTGAGCTCGGTCGACCACTGTCTGCGCAGCCGCGACTACGTCAACGTCGTCACCTGCGGAAAGCAGAAAGAGCTTCAATGGCTGACCATGGAAGAAGCGGTCGAGCACTGCTCGAGAGGCGCCTCGATCTGGAAATTCGCGAGCAACGACGACGGAAATCCCGATATCGTCCTCGCGTGCGTGGGCGACGTGCCGACTCTCGAAACCGTCGCGGCATCCTGGCTCCTGCAAAAACATCTTCCCGGAATTCGCGTGCGCGTTGTGAACGTGATCGATCTCGCGGTTCTCATGAGCCCCACCGAGCATCCGCACGGAATGGACAATCTCTCTTTCCAGGATCTCTTCACCGAATCGGCCCCCGTGATTTTTGCGCATCACGGCTATCGCTGGAGCATCCACAGCATGATTCACGGCCGGCCCAACGAGGCGCGCTTCCACGTGCGCGGGTTCATCGATCAGGGCAGCACCACGACTCCATTCGACATGGTGGTGCGAAATAAAATCAGCCGCCTCCACCTCGCTCTCGACGCGCTGAAATATATTCCCAGGCTGCGCTCGCGCGCAGGCGACATGGAGGACATGCTCAAGCGCAAGCTCTTCGAGCACAATACGTACATCCGCGAGCATTTCGAGGATTTGCCCGATATCGCCCTCTGGCGATGGACGAGCGACTTCAGCGAATCGACCGAACCGCTGCCGCTGGCAAAAGGCCAGCCGCGCTCGGCCGTCTTCACCGATAGTTGATTCGAGCGGTTTTTTGACCCGGCAACTCGCTATCGCGCCAAAACGCGCCAAGACTCGCCCTTTTTTGGCCAATAAGGGCCCATGTAAGCCCCCCTCGGCAGCAGAGTTACTGCTTATTTGGGAGCAGAAATCCGAGGGTGATTCGAGTCACCTGAAAAAGTGACGCACGTCACATTCCCTCGGGCCGAATCGTCGCATTGTCCATGGCAGGAGGGGGCCATGACAATGGTCAAAGAAGCGGGCTTAAGGGTCACTCTGAACAACATTTTGTACCTCACCGATTTCTCCGAGCCGTCGGAGGCCGCGCTGCCGTTCGCGGCCGCGGTCGCTCGCGAGTACGGCGCAAAGGTGATCGCGTACCACGCGCTGATCCCCGCGGCCTATACCTATACGGCGCCGGAACTGGTCCAAACCGGTCTCGAAGCTCAGGAAGAAGCGGCCGAGAACAATATGAAACGCGCCGGAGCGCAACTCGAAGGCGTTCCGCACGAGATGGTCGTCGAACGAACCTCCGGCATCTGGCCTTCTCTCGAGCAGGCCGTCAAGGACTACAACGCCGACTTGATCGTGTTGGGGACCCACGGCCGGACGGGCGCCGAGAAATTGCTGCTCGGATCGGTGGCCGAGGAAGTCTTCCGGCGAGCCCGCGTGCCGGTGCTGACGATCGGACCGGGCGCACGCCGCGGCCTACATGCAGGAGCGAAGTTTCACAAGGTGCTTTATGCTACCGACTTCTCGACGGAATCGCTGGCGGCAGCGCCGTACGCCATCTCGATGGCGGAGGAAAATCAGGCGCGGCTCATTCTCCTCTACGTGATGAAGCCGTCACCCACGCCGCTCAGCGAGCGGGAAGCTCAGGACGCGCTCTCGAATGCCACGTTTCAGCTGCACGAAATCGTTCCGCCCAGTGCGGAGCTTTGGTGCACGGCCGAAGCGATCGTTCGCGAGGGGAATGCGGCGGAGAAAATCCTCGAAACGGCAAAAGAGAAAGGCGTCGATCTGATCGTCCTCGGTGTTCGCGACAGAAAAGGACACCTGGGAGCCGCGACGCACCTTGAGCGCGCGACGGCGCACAAGGTAGTCGCGCATGCGGCTTGCCCGGTGCTGACTGTTCGGGATTGAGACGCGCCGGATAAATTTGGGCTCGTGCTTGAAAAAAAGGCAGTCGCCGCCGATAGTGTGGGTGTGAGCCTGGAACCAATGGCGGCGAAAACAGCGGCCCTGCTCCGTGACGCGCACGAAGCGGGGCCGCTTTCTCTCGAAGCGATATTTCAGCCACGTTCGGTCGCGGTGATCGGCGCGACGGAACGGGCCGGCACCGTAGGCCGCACGACCCTCCTGAATCTAGTGAACGCCTCATTCGGCGGAAGGGTTTTCGCCGTCAATCCGCAGCATCCCGAAATCCTCGGGGAAAAATCCTATCGCGCGATCGGAGACGTGCCCGGGCCCGTCGACCTCGCGGTGATCGTGACGCCCGCCGCAACGGTGCCTGGCGTAGTGGGCGAGTGCATCGACGCCGGCGTGAAAGCGGCGGTCGTAATTTCCGCGGGATTTCGCGAGCGCGGCGCCGAGGGGAAAGCACTCGAACAGCAGATCGCGCAGCAGCTCCGGCGCGGGCGGATGCGGCTGATCGGCCCGAATTGCCTCGGCGTAATGAATCCGGAGATCGGGCTGAACGCGACGTTCGCGCAGACGATCGCGCGAAAGGGAAACGTCGCATTCCTCAGCCAGAGCGGGGCGCTGCTGACGGCCATTCTCGACTGGAGCCTGCGCGAAGAGGTCGGCTTCAGCTCGTTCGTCTCCACGGGCTCGATGCTCGACGTGGGCTGGGGCGACCTGATCGATTATTTCGGCTACGACGCGAATACGCAGAGCATCCTGATCTACATGGAATCGATCGGCGACGCGCGGTCGTTTCTCTCTGCGGCTCGCGAAGTGGCGATGGCCAAGCCGATCATCGTGATCAAGGCCGGGCGCACAGAAGCGGCGTCGAAGGCGGCGTCATCGCACACGGGCGCGTTGACCGGCAGCGACGAGGTATTCGACGCGGCACTGCGGCGCTGCGGCGTGTTACGCGTGCGGAGCATCGCGGACGTCTTCCACATGGCCGAAGTCCTCAGCAAGCAGCCGCGGCCGGCCGGTCCCCGGCTGATGATTCTCACGAACGCTGGCGGGCCGGGCGTGCTGGCGACGGACTCGCTGATCGCCAATGGCGGGCGAACTGGCGCAGCTTTCAGACGATTCGCGGCGGGCGCTCGATAAACTCTTGCCACCGCACTGGAGCCACGGGAATCCAATCGACATTCTCGGCGACGCCGATCCGGAGCGTTACGCGCACGCCCTCGAAATCGCGATGCGCGATCCGGGTAGCGACGGCCTCCTCGCGATTCTCGCGCCGCAGGGAATGACCGATCCGGCGAGCGTGGCGAATCGCCTTGCGCCGTATGCGAAAGGGCAGCGCAAGCCGCTGCTCGCAAGCTGGATGGGCGGAATGGAAGTGGAAAAAGGACGCGCGATTTTGAACGCAGCCGGAATTCCGACGTTCGACTATCCCGATACGGCGGCGCGCGCCTTCGAATACATGTGGCGCTACACGTATCACCTGCGCGGGCTGTATGAGACGCCGTCGATTGCGGATGATCCGGGAATCGCGCAGGAGCGAGCGAGGAAGGCGCGCGAAATTCTCTCGTCGATTGCGGCCGAAGGACGGACGCTGCTGACCGAATTCGAGTCGAAGCAGATTCTGGCGCTCTACGACATTCCAACCGTGCCCACGAAAATCGCGCGGACGGCGGACGAAGCAGTGGGCATCGCGCGCGAGATGGGCGTGCCGGTCGTGGTGAAGCTGCATTCGTACACGCTGACGCACAAGACGGATGTCGGCGGCGTGAAACTGGATCTACGGACACGGGAAGCGGTGCGCGACGCGTTTCGCGCGATCGAGACAAGCGCTATCGAGCATGCGGGCGCGGAAAGCTTTCAGGGCGTCACCGTGCAGCCGATGGTGCGCCTCGACGGCTACGAATTGATTCTCGGCAGCAGCGTCGATCCGCAGTTCGGTCCCGTGCTGCTCTTCGGTTCGGGCGGGCAGCTTGTGGAGGTGTATCGCGACCGCGCGCTCGCTTTGCCGCCGCTCAATACCACGCTCGCACAGCGGCTGATGGAGCAGACGAAGATTTACAAGGCGCTGCAGGGCGTTCGGGGAAGGAAGCCGGTCGACATGCAGGCGCTCGAGAGCGTGCTGGTGCGCTTCAGTTACATTTCGGTCGAGCTGCCCCGCATCAAGGAGATCGACATCAATCCGCTGCTCGCTTCACCGGACGGGCTCGTGGCGCTCGACGCGCGAATCGTCCTTTTCGATGCTAGCGTCGCCGACGCCGATCTGCCGCGGACGGCGATCCGGCCGTATCCCGCGCAATACGTCTGGCAATGGAAGGCGAAGAATGGAGAGGAAATATTGATTCGGCCGATCCGCCCCGAGGACGAGCCGCTGATGGCGCGCTTTCACGAATCACTTTCCGAACAGAGCGTGTTTCTCCGGTACTTCCACATGGAGAATTTGACCTCGCGCGTGGCGCACGACCGCCTGCTGCGCAAATGTTTCATCGATTACGACCGCGAAATGGCACTGGTAGCGGAGGCGAAAAATCCGGCCACCGGCACGGCGGAAATTTTGGGCGTGGGCCGGCTGACGCGCGAGCGCGATCGCCGCGAAGGGGAATTGGCGGTGCTCGTGACGGACCGAGTGCAAAAGGTTGGTTTGGGCACTCAGCTGATCCGGCGTTTGATCGAGGTCGCGCGCAGCGAGAAGTTCGAGCGGATCGTTGCGCTCACGATGCCTGAGAATACCGCGATGCGGTCGCTGGCAGAGCGCTTCGGTTTTGTTACCGAGGCAACGGAAGACCCCTCGCAGGTCAAAGCCGTCCTCACACTGTAAGCGGGGAGAAGGAGGTTCGATGGAGCATGCTGTCGGAGTCGACCGTCTTCAGTTCGCGTTCACGGTGACCTTCCACTACATCTTTCCCCAGTTGACGATGGGGCTTGCGCTGCTCCTTGTCTACCTGAAGACGAAAGCGCTGCGGACCGGTGATGAACATTACAATCGCGCGGCGCGTTTCTGGGCGCGCATCTTCGCAATTAACTTCGCGATCGGAGTTGTCACCGGAATCCCCATGGAGTTCCAGTTCGGCACGAACTGGGCGCACTTTTCGCGAAGCGCTGGGGGTGTGATCGGGCAAACGCTGGCGATGGAAGGGGTCTTCTCGTTTTTCCTCGAATCGAGCTTTCTCGGATTGTTTTTATTTGGCGAGAAGAAGCTGGGAAGGATCGGCCACTGGTGGGCGGCGTTTCTCGTGTGGCTCGGATCGTGGATGTCCGGCTACCTGATCGTGGCGACCGATGCGTGGATGCAACATCCGGTCGGGTACGCGCTTGGGCCGAAGGGCGAAATCATGCTGTCGAGTTTTTGGGGGCTGCTGCTCAACAAATGGGCGCTCTGGCAATACGCGCACAACATGATCGGCGCGGTGCAGACGGGCTGCTTTGTGATGGCGGCCGTCGGCGCGTTTTACATCCTCGACAAGCGCGACGAGGCATACGGGCGCACGTTCGTGAAGGCGGGCGTGATCGTCGGCGTGATCGCGGCTTTAATCCAGCTTTTCCCGACGGGCGACATGCAGGGCAGGATGATCTCGCGGAACCAGCCGGTGACGCTTGCGGCGATGGAAGGGCTTTTCGAATCGCAGCAAGGAGCGCCGCTGGCGATTCTGGGGCAGCCGGACGTCGAGAACAGGCGCCTCGATAATCCGCTCATGGTGCCGGATGCACTTAGCTTCCTCACTTACCGACAATGGAACGCGAACGTGCGGGGACTCGATTCGTTCCCGCAGGATCTGTGGCCCGACCGCATTCCGCTGCTCTATTTTAGCTATCACGTGATGGTGGGGCTCGGGACGATTTTCATCGCCGTGATGGCGGTGGCAGCGTTTCTTCTTTGGCGCGCAAAATTGTATCAAGCCCGCTGGATGCTGTGGCTGCTGATGCTGTGCGCACCCTTACCGTACATCGCGAATACGGCCGGATGGATGACGGCGGAATTGGGCCGGCAACCGTGGTTGATCTACGGCCTCATGCGGACGTCGGAAGGCGCGTCGCCGAGCGTTAGCGCAGGGAACGTGTGGTTCACGCTGATCGGATTCATGGGAATGTACGGCGTGCTAGCGATCTTGTGGCTGTTTCTCGTGTGGCGCGAAATCGAAATTGGACCCGAGCCGCGGCCGCTCGACGTGGCTGGCGTCGCGATCATACCGGAACGCTGAGGAGGCGCGATGGGAACAATCTGGTTCTGCCTCGTGGCTGTGATGATCGCCGTGTACGTCCTGCTGGATGGATTCGATCTCGGCGCGGGCGCGATCCATCTGCTAGTGGCGAGGACGGACGCGGAACGCCGCCAGGTGCTGGCGAGCATCGGCCCGGTGTGGGACGGCAACGAAGTTTGGCTGCTCGCGGCGGGGGGCACGCTGTACTTCGCGTTTCCGGCTCTGTATGCGAGCGGGTTCAGCGGATTCTATCTGCCGCTGATTATGGTTCTGTGGCTGCTAATTCTGCGCGGCACTTCGATCGAGTTTCGCAGCCACATCAAAAGCGATATTTGGCAGCCGATGCTGGACTTCGTCTTCTGCGCGTCGAGCCTGCTGCTGGCAGTATTTTTCGGCGCGGCACTGGGCAATGTAGTGCGGGGCGTCCCGCTCGATGCGAGCGGATACTTTTTCGAGCCGTTGTGGACGAATTTCAACTTCGGCGACAACGCGGGAATTCTCGATTGGTACACGATTCTCGTGGGAGTCCTGGCGCTCGGAGCGCTGATGATGCATGGCGCCCTCTGGCTGCGAGTGAAAACGGCCGGCGCGGTGAGCGAGCGCGCGGCGAGACTGGCGAGCGCGGTGTGGTGGGCTGTCGCGCTGCTGACGATCGTGGTTTCGCTGATCACGTTTCGCGTGCAGCCCAACGTGATGACCAATTTTGCGAAATGGCACTGGGGAGTCGTGTTCCCACTGCTCGCGGTGGCGGGAATGATTGCGGTGAAGATGTACCTCGCGGCGAAAGACGAATGGGGCGCGTTTCTCGGATCGTGCGCGTATCTCGCGGGGATGCTGACGAGCGTTGTCTTCGGCGTCTATCCGATGGTGCTGCCGGCGCGGAATCCGGCGTACGCGCTGACGGTGGCGAATGACAAGGCGGGCGATTACGGATTGAAGATCGGCCTCGCGTGGTGGGTGATCGGGATTTTGCTCGCCACGGGATATTTCACGTTCGTTTATCGGTCGTTCGCGGGGAAAGTGGATGTTGGCGAGGATAGCCACAGCTAGCCGGAAGTGAGCCATGGAGACACCGAGGCACAGAGCTGGACTTGCGTGCGGCTCGGTTCATTTCGCGTTGGGATCCTTCTTTACGCCATTGTCCATGAACTCGAGCCAGAAGCCTTGCGGATCGGTGACGAAGAACATGCGCGTGGTGGGAGCGATGAAGACCGGCGCGTCGGAAGGGCTCGTCGTGTGCAGACCGGCCGCTTTGACGCGGGCGATCATCACGTCGTCATCCTTCGACATGAAGAGGAAGTGCGCGGCGCCGGGATCCTGAAAGTGCGGGCGCGCGAAATGCTTGCGGTGATTCTTGTATTCGATCAGCTCCATCACCACCGGCGAGCCGGGAACCATCGCTTCCGCCAGCCGGAACTGGCTGTGAATTCCGGTGAGGTCCTCGTACGTTTTATCGCCCATTAGCGACGGGCTCACCCAGAATTTGAAATCGGGGCCGACGAGGCTCTCATACATATGGCAGGTGTCTTCGATATTGTTGACGATCACCGCGACGCGCGCGCCGAGCACCTTGCTGCCGGCCGCGGCGGTCGAATCCGGCGCCGGCGTCTGCTCGATCAATTCCACCGGGTAGCCGTCGGGATCGCGGACAAAGACCGCGCGAATTTTGCCCGTCATGCCCGGCCAGCCAGAAAGCTCGACGGGATTTCCGCCGGGAGTGATGACGGGATAGCGCTCGGCCGTGAGAAGCTTGAGCGTTTTATCCAGGTCCGCAACGATGATTTTCAAATAGGAGGCGCCCGGATCGGTGAGAAGCGGATGAAACGGCTGCTTCGCGATTCCCTGGATCTCGATCGACTCGATCGTCATTTCGGGGCCGCCCGGCGTCGCCGAGGTGCCCGGAATCGGAAGAAGCGCCACGCGGCTCACCTGCGCGTAGGGATCGGGCGCGCCCTGCACGAGGGACGCGACCTCCTGCAGCCCGCGATTCGCGAAAAACGGGCGCGGCTGGTCGCGCGTGCCGCGAAGCTCGAACCCGATCAAATCGTGGTAGAAGTGCATGATGTCCTCGACATCGCCGACCTGGCGGCCGAGGTGCCCGGGACGAAGCGCGTCTCCGGGCGGCGCGATTCCCGTGGGCGGCGCATCGAGCGTCGCGCAAGATGTTTGCGCCGATGCGATCGGGACGGCGATCAGCAGCATCAGGCTGGTTACGGCGAGTGCGCTTGCAATTTTCTTCAGTGATCGGGACACGGGGGCCTCTTTGATCCGGACAGACATTCGATTCGAAAGCTTCGATTCGTCGCGCATCATACGCTTCGCAGTCCGATGTCACAACGAATTTGGCGCTATGACCACGCTTGCGCATCTTCCGCATAGGCGATATAACCTGCTCCAAGCGTGCAGGGGGGAAATATGAAAATCGGACGCAGGGAATTTCTCGAAGGTTCATCGAAGTTGGTCTCGGCGGGGGTGCTGGCTGCGGGCGCGGCGGCCGAGGCTGGCTCCGCCGCGGCGGAAAAGGCGGCGGCCGAGGCGCAGACACCGAAGAAAAAATACCGGTTGATCGCGACCGAGGAAGCGTTTGCGATTCCCGAGCAGGTGGACGAATTTCGCAAGATCGCGTCGATCGCCTATTCCAATCCCGATCTGGACATGTGGCGGAATTTTCTGCATCCGGTTCCGAACGCGCCGCCGCTCGTCCGGCGCTTGCTCGATTTCGAGGGCGAGAGACTCCAGATCATGGATGAGGCTGGCGTTGACATGCACCTTCTGTCGCTGACCTCGCCGGGCGTGCAAATGTTCGACAAAGATACCGCGACGAGCCTGGCGATGCTCGCCAACGACCGCTTGGCCGAGGTGATCCAGAAGCATCCGACAAGGTTCACCGGGCTCGCGAGCTTCGCTCCGCAGGACCCAGCGCGCGCCGCCAAGGAAATCGATCGCGCGATGAACCAGCTGAAACTCAACGGGCTGATCGTGAATTCGCACACGGACGGCGAATATCTCGACGACCACAAGTACTGGCCGATTTTCGAGGCGGCCGTTGCGTCGAAAGCAGCCATCTACATCCATCCGCGAAATATGCCGGACCCGTGCTCGTTCATGACGCACGCCGACGTAAACCTGGCCGGCGCGATCTGGGGATTCCAGATGGAAACGGGGCTGCACGCGATGAGGCTGATCGTCGCGGGCGTCTTCGACCAGTTTCCGGATCTAAAAATTATTCTCGGACACATGGGAGAGGGATTGCCGTATTGGCCCTATCGGATCGATTACATGTACAAGGCGTTCACGCATGGGCACGGTAAGCTGAAGAAAATGCCGAGCGAGTACGTGAAAGACAATTTCGTGATCACCACGAGTGGGATGAACGATCACAAGGTGCTGAAATACTGCTGCGACGCGCTCGGCGCGGACAACATCATTTACGCGATCGACTATCCGTACCAGGAATCGGTCGAGTCGGCCAACTTTATGAGGTCGGCGCCGCTTCCGGAAGAGGACATGGAGAAAATTACGCACGGAACTTCGGAAAAGCTGTTCCACATTCCGCCGGCGTGATGCGATGTTTGCTCAAGTTTGTCAGCTGAACGAACGCGAGGAGAACGATCGCACATGGGTCTCGTGCTTCCGCCAGGTGTTTCCGCAAAAACTTTCCAGCAGGCGCTCGACGCGTTTGCCGGGGTCGTAGGCAAGCAGTGGGTGCTCGCAACGGACGAGGATCGCGAGACCTACCTCGACGCCTACGCGCCGGGCGACGCGAACCAGCACGTGGCCGGCGCCGCCGTGGGGCCGCAGTCGACGGAGGAAGTGCAGGCGATTATCCGCATTGCCAACGAACACAAAGTTCCGCTGTGGCCGATCTCGCGCGGAAAAAATCTCGGCTACGGCGGCTGCGCGCCGCGGATGAGTGGCACGGTCGTCCTCGACCTCACGCGGATGAACCGCATCCTCGACGTCGACGAAAAGTTCGGCTACTGCGTGATCGAGCCGGGCGTCGGTTTCTTCGACCTGTTCAATTATCTGCAAGCTAACAAGATTCCGCTGTGGATGTCGGTTCCCGCGAATGCGTGGGGCAGCGTGGTCGGCAACGCGCTCGAGCGCGGCTATGGCTACACGCCGTATGGAAACAATACGAACAACATCTGCGGCATGGAAGTCGTGCTGGCGGATGGCGAACTCGTGCGGACCGGAACGGGCGCGATGTCGAACAGCGCGAACTGGCATCTTTTCAAGTACGGCTTCGGTCCGTCGTGGGATCAGGTTTTTGTCCAATCGAACTTCGGCGTCGTGACGAAAATGGGAATGTGGCTGATGCCGGAGCCCGAGTCGACGCTCGGCCTGAGCATGCAGCTCCCGAATCCGGACGACATCGGCTGGACCATCGACGCGCTCCGCCCTCTGCGCCTGAATGGAGTGCTCGCGCAGGATCCCAGCCTTGGGAATTCGATTCGCGTGGTGACGGTGCAGGCGCAGCGAAGCCAGTTCTATCAGGGCGAAGGGGCCATGCCCGAGGACGTGCTGCAAGCGCTGCTCAAGAAATTTGGACTGGGCTGGTGGGGCGTCAACCTGCGCTTGTATGGCTACGACGAGATCAACGAGGTGAACGCGCGCATCATCAAGGAAGCGTTCGCGAAATACACAAAGCAGGAATTCGCCGTGAGCAAATGGCACAAAGGCGAGCCGCTCGACAATTCGGGCGCGGGCGTGCCGACCGTTGCGCCATTGCAAGCGGTGAACTGGCGGGGCGGCCGCGGCGGCCACATCGGGTTTTCGCCTGTGCTTCCGTCGTCGAGCGAGCACGTGCTGAAGCAGTTTCACAGCACGCGGAAGCGCTTCGAGGAGATCGGGCTGGATTATTTCGGCTCGTTCACGCTTTCCGAGCGCTACGTCACCAACGTCAACCTGATGCTCTTCGATCAGGACGACCCTAAGATGACTGCGAAGGTTCGCGCGCTCTTCAACGTGCTCGTCGCAGACGCGCAGAAGGAAGGCTACAGCGAATATCGCACCCACCTTTCCTACATGGACGAAGTGGCGCACACCTTCGATTACAACAATCACGCGCTGTTGCGGCTCAACGAGAGGATGAAAGACGCGATCGATCCCAACGGCATCCTCGCGCCGGGCAAGCAGGGAATCTGGCCCAAAGCGCTGCGAGAGAAAAAGATATGAGGGCGCGTGTGGGAATTGCGGCGGCTGCTGCGCTCGCGACAGCGATGATCGCGACCGGGACGGTGTCGAGAACCGAGGCGAATGGCGCGGCGTCCAAGATCGAGCAGGGTAACAAACTGTTTCACGCGAAGTGCGGCTATTGTCACCTGCAGGGCGGCACCGGCACGATCATGCTGGGATTTCGCCTCGGCAAGGACAAAGCGCTGCTCGAAGATCGCACCGATCTGAAGGTGGATTACATCAAGCATGTCGCACGCGCGGGAATCGGCAGTATGCCGCGACTCACTCGCATCGAGGTGCCCGACAGCGAACTCGATTTGATCGCGGCATACCTGACGCGTCCGGCTTCGGCGCGAGGCACCGCGAAATGAAGCGGATGAACCAATGAAATCACGTTTGGATCGGCGAACGTTTCTGAAGGATGCGGGCGCGCTGACGGCTTCCGCCGCGTTGATTGCCTCGGGTGCGCCGGGCATCGCTGCCGCAGCTGCTACGGATGGCCAACGAATTAGTGCGGTGCTATTCGATGGCCGCTATTCGAGCTGCCGTGCGTTTGCCGGCGCGCTCGCTCGAAATGGCGCGATGGCCTTCAATGTTCAGCCAGATGCGGCCGCTCTTTGGTATGGCCCGTTGCGCGATCACCTCGTCGCGCGCGGCGGCTGCGTCGCCGGGCTCACTACGTTTTCGGATTCGATGTTGTCGCAATCGTTCGGCAGAGATTTTGGGCTTTCGCCGCGATATGAAGGCGCGCACGATTCGCGCGGTTCGGATGTGTTGAAGCACCAGTTGCGCGCCGGCGCGGGAGTGGATGAGATCGCTGGCGCGTTGCGCGAGGCGGATTCGGATTGGGCCGAAGCGCTGGCAGTCGCTCTCGCGCGATCGAATTCGATTGCGCGAGCCGGGCGGCGGCGATTGGCGGTCGCGTTCACAACGCGCGTCGGAGATCACCCGGGATTCCTACAGTCCTGGCTTCTCACCGAGACGATGCCGGGCTGCTCCTCGACTTCGCTCCCAGGGTAAAAAGAACCCCTTCCTTCGTCAGGGCAAGCCGGCGCTACGTTTAAGCCTCGAAGCTCGTCAGGCACCAGCTTCGGAAACCGAAACCGCAGCCGGCGATTGGGTCACGGCGCTTTCGATCGCCATCTGCACGGTAACGGTGGTGCCGGCTTCGTTCGACTCGATGTTCAGGCGTCCGCCTTGCTCTCGCGCTCGTTCGCGCATGCCCGCGAGTCCTACGCCGGTATGCGATCCCGACACGCGAAAGCGTTCGAGCAGTTCGGGCGAAATCCCTTTTCCGTAATCGCGAATGCGAAGAGTCACTTCGCGCGCCGTTCTTTCGAGCGCGATATCGGCACGCGTGCTGCCCGAGTGGCGGTGAATGTTGGTAAGGCATTCCTGAAGCACGCGAAACAAGGCAAGCTCCACGGAATGCGGCAGGCGAGGCATATCGTCGGGAATCTCGGAAGTCACCTGGATGCCGCTGCGCTGGGCGAAGCCGTCCAGATACCATTTGGAGGCGAAGGCGAATCCCATTTCATCGAGCAGCGGCGGATGCAGCAGGTAGGAAATCGTTCGCGTTTCGGCGATGCACCGGTCGAGATACTCGAGCGACTCGGAAAGCTCGGCGGCCGAATACCGGTTCGCCAGGCTCGAGAGGCTCATCTTTACGAGATTCAGGTATTGGCCGAGGCTGTCGTGGACCTCGCGGGAAAAGTTTCGGCGCTCTTCGTCCTGAATGTGCAGGAGCCGCGTGCTGAGCAGGCGCAACGATTCCTGGCTGTCGAGCGCGAGCTTCTCTGCGCGCTGGCGTTCGCGAAGCTCCGATCGCAGGAGCCGGTAATTGAGATACAGCAGGCCGACCGAGATGGCGAACGTCGCCGCCACGATCGATATGATCGCGATGAAGAGCAAGCTTGAAACATCCAGCCGCCGGTCGAAGGCCTCCTCTTCCTGCGATGCCAGTTGTTGAAACACCGAGTTCATCTCGTCGGCAACGACCACGCGCTGCCTCGTCAATTCCTGCTGCATACCGTCGTCGTCCTTGTGTTCCTTCCGGTCCTCGACGGAAGTTCTCATCAGCGAAAGCCGCCGGTCCGCAAGGAGGACCATCTGGGCGTACCAACGTTCGTGATCGGGCACGTCCTGGATTAGATTGCGGACCTGCTCGATTTTCCCCGGAACCTGGTTAACCAGGTTCTGGTACTGATCCAAAAAGTGGTTATCGTTCGAGGTGAGATAGCCGGTTTGAGCGCGGCCGGCGGTGCTGAAGGTCGACTCGAGGTCGGCGAGCGCCACTTCCACGTCATGCGCGCGATCGACGCGCCGCAGGCTTGACTGCAGCAGCACGATCGTAATCGCGGCGGCTGCGCCGCTCAGGACGAGAAAAGCCAAGCCCGCCGCAAACGTCAATCGTGGTTTATTCCAAACCATCGCCTTGCCTTGAAAGGGGAAGCGCCCCGCCGTCGATTATACCTTGGGCCATCTCAGGGCCATGCGTAGATTGGTTGCGCGCATGGGGTGATGGTTGGCACAGCCGGCGACCTTTCTTCGATGTGGATATGCGTTGACATCGCGGCAGCGATGATGAATTATCCCCGCGCTTTCCGCTGCAACTCGATGAGCAGTGCGGCGGCGTGCCGCGCCCGGTTTCACGGCCTGCGAGGGGGAGTTCAGATTGGCCAAGAACGAATTCTTCGGCTGGAAACTTCTGTGGATCCTCTGGGCGGTGATCTTCCTGAACTTCGCTTTTCCCACATTCGGTATGAGCGTCGTGAATACCGACATGGCGCGCGCCATGCATCTCAATCACAAGGAACTGGGCCTGGCCTACTCGGCGTTCAGCCTGATGGCGGGGCTTCCCGCGCCGCTGGCGGCGCTGTCGATCAACAAATTTGGAATCCGGTTCACGATGGTGACGGGCGCGCTGTCGATGGCGTTCGGGGCGCTTCTGATGGTTTTCGCGGCGCACACGGCGTTCCAGGCGATTTTGATTCTGGCGCTGCCCGTGGGTTTTGGCGCGGTGATGTGCGGGACGCTCGCGCCGCAAGTGGCCATGGCGCGATGGTTCCACCGGAAACGCGCGCTGGCAATCGCGACCGTGCTGAGCGCATCGGGCACCGGCGGCTGCATCGCGGTTCCGCTGCTGAATCACGTGATTGCCGCGTCGGGCGGAAACTGGCGCGCCGCGTGGGTATGCATGGGCTCGGGGTCGGTCGCCGCGGCGCTGGTGGCCGCGCTGTTTGTGAAGGAGAGCCCCGAGCAGATGGGCCAATTGCCCGATGGCGATGCGCCTGGGGTACCCGCAGCAAAAGACACATCCGCCTCCGCAGCCGCGGCGGAAATCAAGCCGCGCTCGAGCGTGTTCAAGACCACGGAGGATTGGACGCTCGGCGAGGTGCTGAGGACGCCGAGCGTGTGGATGCTGGTTCTGACGTATCTCGGATTCTTCGCGGGATTTTTCATCTTCATCGCGCACGGCATTGCGAATCTGGAAGGATTGGGCCACTCGCCCGCGGCCTCCGCGAGATCGCTGGCGCTGGTGCTGTTTTCGGCGCTGCTCGGCCAGTTCACGATCGCGGCGCTGGGAGATCGCATCGAGATGCGGTTTCTTTTCGCCGTGGCCGTGTGCTTTTTCGGCGTCGGAATCTGGCTTGCTGCAAGGGCTGTCAGTCCCGCGTCCCTGTATTTCTATCCCGTGGTGATGGGCAGCGGCTTCGGCGCGTCGTTCACCTGCATGATGGCGATTCTCGGCAATTACTACGGCCCGAAAGCCTATCCGTTGGTGCTCGGCGTCACGATGCCTTTCGGAACGATCGTCGGCGCGATCGGGCCCGTGGTGGCGGGATATTTTTCCGACAAATACGGGAGCTACGTATACCCATTTTCGGGCGTCGCGGCCATTTGTGTCGCGACCGGGGTGCTGCTGATTTTCGCGAAGCCTCCCGTGAAGCCTCGTACGAAGCATGCGGGACGCGATAAAATCGCCGCTGCGGCCCAGACGACGTAGCCGTGAACCGGCAATATGACCAGAGTGTGGAGTGCGGGAGCTTGCTCCCGCTGGGTCGCCGCGAGGCTTGCCTCGCGCTCTTTGCTCGGGCACGTGCGTTTCCAAACTTTCGCGGAACTTTTTCGGCTGAGACTTCGAGTTGAAATCCAGAAAAATCACAGCGGCCGTGATCGAGAAGACCGGCGCGCCCTTCGTCCTCGAGGAACTCGAGCTGGACGCCCCGCGCGCGGACGAAATTCTCGTGCGGATCGTCGCGGTCGGCATCTGCCAGACGGACGTACACGTGCGCGATCGCGTGCAGGCGCCCGGATTGCCGATGGTTCTCGGGCACGAAGGCTCGGGCGTTGTGGAAGAAGTTGGCGCCGCGGTGACGGCTGTGAAGCCGGGCGACCGCGTCGTGCTCTCGTACGACGCGTGCGGGCAGTGCCGATTCTGCCTCAGCGGCCGCTACCCATATTGCGAGCACGCCATGGCGATCAATTTCGGCGGCTCGCGCCTCGATGGGACGAACGCGCTGCATCGCGCGGGCGGCGGCACGCGCGCGAAAATCCACGGACATTTTTTCGGGCAATCGTCGTTCGCTACGTACGCATTGGCCACCGAGCGCAACGTGGTGAAAGTGCCGGACGATTTGCCGCTCGAGCTGCTCGGCCCGCTCGGCTGCGGCTTGCAGACCGGCGCAGGAGCCGTGCTGAATTCGTTGCGCGTCCCCGCGAATGCAAGCATCGCGATCCTCGGCACCGGCGCCGTGGGCTTAGCGGCGGTGATGGCGGCGCGCGCGGCGGGCGCGAATCCGATTATCGGCGTCGATCTCGTGCCGCAGCGGCTGGCGCTCGCGACCGAGCTCGGCGCGACGCACACCATCGACGCACGCAAAGAGGACATCCGCAAACGCATCGCCGAGATCACCGGCTCGGGCGTCGACTACGCTTTCGAAATCACCGCGCAGCCCGAGATGCTCACGCTGGCCGTCGATATCCTCGCGCCCTGCGGCACGGCCGGACAGATTGGCGGCGGCGTGCCCGGCGCCGAGGCTCCTATCAGCATGAGCCGCCTGCTCCTCGGCCGCGCAGTGCGCGGCATCGTTCAGGGCGATTCGATCCCGCGCGTCTTCGTCCCCAGGCTCATCGAGATGTATCGCCGCGGCCAATTTCCGTTCGACCGCCTCGTCCGCTTCTACGATTTCAAGGATATCAATCAGGCCGTGGCCGACGCCGCAAGCGGCGAGACGATCAAGCCCATTCTTCGCGTCTCGGCTCCGTGATCCCCTAGGACTCCGCCCCCTCCGACGGTTTCGTGTTATAAAATTTCGATACCGCAGCACCTGAAGAATACAGATAAGTGTGAGGTGACAAATGCTACTTTACGCAGTCATTTTGTTTGGGTTGGTCGTAGTCTTGCAGCTTCACGGCATCAATCGACGCTTAGAGAGCAACCATTCAGCTTTACGAGAGCTCAGCGAAGAACTTCGGTGGCATAAAGAACCGGCGTTTGCCCATGATTTGAAAGAATGGCTTAAAGAAATCCCAAGGGACATCGTGGAAGAACTTCAGTGGCACAAAAGCTCCACCTTTGCTCACGAGCTGAGAGAATGGCTGCAAGAAGTGTCCAACGACATCACAGGAGAGCTCAGATTAGCCGCTACGGAGATTTCGAACACCCTGTCGGCAATCGAAAACAATACGTCCCATGACTGAGCGGATTGACGCTCACGTCCCTCCGCGGGGCTGCTGCCGCTGTTTAGCTGCTCAGTCGGCGATAGACCCATACCCAGTAGTGAGCGGGCGCAGCCGCGAGAGCCAAGAAGAAAATCCCACCCATGAGCCTGGACCAGTCGATCGAAACTTTTCGCTCTACTGACCCGTCGTGATATTCCTCTTTGTGGACGCTCGCAATCTGAAGTCTGAAGAAGTAGTCCCAGGTCAGCCCAAGGCAAATCAAACGAACTGAAAAGACCGGTCGCGACGGCAATAATCCGAACAAACCTGAGAGCAGGAAGATACAACCGAAGAAGAGAAGAAGCTTTGAAACTAAAGGAAGATGAACGAACCATGCGAGCGGCAGCCTCACCCAACCGGGGTCGTCTTTGATCACGGCTTATACCTCACGAAAAACAAGACCGGAGCTCCCCGTCGCCATCTCGCTCTTCCAGCCATCGTTGAATGTCGGCGAATGCTTCTGGTTGGCGTTCCTCGACAACGATCTCTCCCGGGATCCAAAGTTTTAGCCGTCGCGTAGACGGGCCGCTAAACTCAACCTCGAACAGCAAGGCCGTGCTGTCTTGTTGAGGAATAGGCCATCTAGAAACTGCGGCGGTCCATGTTCCGCGGCTTGTGTGGAATACTCTACCGTTGATCGGCAAGATCGAGTCGTACTCCCTCTGCATCCTTTTGCCCCCTCGCACGTAGTTAAGCGGGCTTGCTCCTCTCGAAAATGAACCCTTACCCCTTGACTTCGGAAGGTCGCGGGATGTGGCACAGTATGCACCAGAACGGGTCTACGAGGTGTAAACTCGGGGCCGATTAGAGGCTGGGTGGGCGCGCAGTCGTGCGCGTGGGGGACGATTTGGAGGGTGTTGCGCAAAAGTCGAGCGTCATTGACATCATCGACCGGCATTCGCTCGGTGCGTTTCAGGTTTGGACTGTGGCGCTGTGCGGCCTGGTGCTGGTGCTCGACGGCTTCGACGCGATGGTCATCAACTACACGGCGCCGTCGATCGCGGATACGATGCACGTCGCCGTTAGCCACTTCGGGACGATTTTTTCCTCGAGCCTGATCGGGCTGATGATCGCGGCGATGGCGTCGGGCCCGGTCGCCGATCGCTGGGGCCGCAAGTGGCCGGTGATCGTCTCAGTATTCAGTTTTTCGGTATTTTCGCTCCTGACCGCGCATGTAACTTCCTTCAACGCGCTCTGGGCGCTGCGATTTGCCACGGGGCTGGGCCTCGGCGGCGCGATGCCCAATGTGGTCGCGTTGGCCTCCGAGTACGTTCCGCGGCGCCTGCTGCCCATAGTCGTGCCGATCGTGTTTGTCGGGATGCCGCTCGGCGGCAGCCTTGCCGGCTTCGTCAGCGCGGCGATGATCCCGAAGTGGGGATGGCCGTCGATGTTTTACGTGGGCGGCGCGCTGCCGCTCGTGATTTCGATTTTGCTGATCGCGCTGCTGCCCGAATCAATTCGCTTCCTCGCCGTGAAAGGCAAAGCGCCCGAAACGATGCGCCGGATCATGGCGCGCATAGCGCCGGAAATCGTGGCAGCGGACATGAATCTTTCGGCTCCCGCGGACGAAAAGCACGCAGGCGTTCCCGTGAAACATCTTTTCACCGAGGGCCGCGCGGTCGGCACGATTCTTCTGTGGATTCCCTATTTCATGAATCTGCTGCTGATTTATTTCATCGGGAGCTGGCTGCCCGCGCTGCTGCGCAGCGAAGGGATGGGGGTTTCCGTGGCCTCGAATACGGCGGCGCTGATCAGCTTCGGCGGAATGTTCGCATGTATCGCCGAGGGGTATCTGATCAAGTGGCGCGGTGCGGGCGCAACTCTGGTGGTGGAGTATGTGCTGGCGGGGGCATTTCTCGCGGCGCTGGCGCGGCTGACGGTGTCGTTCCATATGCTGCAATTGCTCGCGTTCGGTGTGGGATTCATGATCATCGGGTCGCAGGGCGGCTTGAACGCGCTCGCCGCGAATTTTTATCCCACGGCGGTGCGCTCCACCGGCGTCGGCTGGGCGCTCGGCGTGGGCCGCATCGGCTCGATCGTGGGGCCGCTGCTTGGAGGAATGTTTCTCGCGATGGGATGGAAGCCGGGCGATATGTTGCTGTTCGGCACCGTGGTAGCCGCGTGCGCGTGCGTTTCGATTCTGCTGAGCGCGTTTTCGCGCGGCGCGAGCGCGTACCGGCCGGATCCGAGCCCGAATCACGCCGAGTAGCTAGAGGGGGCACAGCATGGCTGCGACAACACGCACGACGGCGGACGAAAAAGCAGAAGCGCTAAAGGCGTTCTACGCCCGCATCGGCGAGCAGCATCTCGCGCCGCTCTGGGAGCGGCTGAGCGGGCTGGTGACGCGTTCGCCGCAGCCCGCAGCGAAACCTGTGCACTGGAAATATGCGTCGGTGCGCCCGGACCTGCTCGCGGCGGGCTCGCTGCTCACCGCCGAAGAAGCGGAACGCCGCGTATTGATACTCGAAAATCCGGGATTGCCCGGCCAATCGAAAATCACAGGCTCGCTGTACGGAGGCTTGCAGGTCCTGATGCCCGGCGAACGAGCACACGCGCATCGCCACACGGCAAGCGCGCTGCGCCTTTTTCTCGAAGGCAGGGGCGCGTACACCGCCGTCGATGGCGAGCGAACGATGATGCAGCGCGGCGATTTCGTCCTCACGCCCGCGTGGACCTGGCACGAGCACGGAAATGAAGGCCCCGATCCGGTGATCTGGCTCGATGGCCTCGACGTGCCGATCGTCAATTTGTTCGACACGAGCTTTTCCGAGGCTCACGAAGAGGAGGGAGAGTCTCCCGCAGCGCGGCCCGCGCGCGATTCTGAAATTCGCTACGGCGGCACGCTGCTGCTGGAAGGAAGCAAGCCCGAATCACTCTCCTCGCCGCTGCTCAATTACCGCTACGAGCGTACTCGCGAGACGCTCGCCGCGCTGCACAAGAACGGTCCCGTCGATCCCTGCCACGCCGTGAAGCTGCGTTACGTGAATCCGCTCACCGGCGGCGCCGTGATGCCGACAATGAGCGCGGCTGTCCAATTGATCCCGCGCGGCTTCGAAACCGCGCCGTATCGATCGACCGAAGGGACGGTATTCGTGGTGGTCGAGGGCAAGGGCAGCAGCAAAATCGGCGATGCATCATTCGAGTGGAATGAAAGCGACGTCCTCGTCGCGCCCAGCTGGGCGGAGCAGACGCATCGCGCCGAGACCGAAGCCATAATCTTCAGCTTCTCCGACCGTATAGCCCAGGAAAAGCTCGGCATTTGGCGCGAAGAACGCGGCTCACCTAAGGTTTAAATGTAGCGCCGCGGTCTTTTTCCCCTGAGCGAAGTCGAGGGGCAGCGCGGCATCTTCCGAAGGAAACCTCCGTAATCGTCCGGGACCACATCGCGCATCCTGGCTTCAATCCTCGACGTGACACTTTCAGCAAGCCTGCGCCAGCCCGGCGCGAGGGCAACGGGGAACGCCGGTAGACTGAGAAGAAGCGAGCCCTTGATGAGCGTTGCTACCGAAACGATGACTGCTCCTGCTACCAGCGGCGCCGGCGTGCGTTCTGGCGGACCGTGGATTTACCGTCCGTGGCTCGATCTGGTTGTGGGCTGCGGCGCGTGGTCCGCTCCGCTGCTGCTCATCACCGCGTGGCTTTCGCCTTCGCACACGCACACGTGGGTCGTCGGTTTCTACTTCCTCGCCATCGTTTTCAATTATCCGCACTTCATGGCGACGGTCTATCGCGCCTATCGCACGCGCGAGCAATTCGAAAAATACAAATTCTTCACGCTGCACCTCACGCTGCTGCTCGTGATCACGGGCGTGCTCTTGCACACGTCGTACCGGCTGCTGCCGTGGGTCTTCACGCTCTATATCTATTGGAGCCCGTGGCATTACGCCGGGCAGAACTACGGCCTGATGAAGATGTTCGTGAAGCGCAGCGGCGAGACGCTGACGCAAAATCAGGGTCGCTGGCTCCGCGCGGCATTTATCGCGTCGTACGTGATGCTGCTCGCGAGCTTCGAGACGGGCGGCTCGAGCGATCCGCTGATTCTTTCGCTCGGCCTGCCTGCAAAATTCACGATCCCGGTGCGCATCGCGCTCGGCGGCGCTTTCGCTTTCTGCGCGTGGATTTCCGTGCACGACCTGATCGTGCGAAGCGGATTCCGCCGGATGATCGCGCCACTCACCCTGCTGTTCACGCAATTCCTGTGGTTCGTCCTGCCGACGCTGATTGAGATCCGCGCGACCATTCCGCAAACGCGCTACAGCAGCGGGATTTTGGCGGTCCTGCACTCGGCGCAATATATCTGGATCACCAGTTATTACCATCAGCGCGACGCGCGCGCGGCGGGCCAGCCGAAATGGCGCTTCGCCGGCTATTTCGTGACGCTCGTCGCCGGCGGCATCGCGCTCTTCATCCCCGGACCATGGCTGGTGAGCTACATTTTCCATTACGATTTCACGACGAGCTTCCTGATCTTCACGGCGCTCGTGAATATCCACCATTTCCTGCTCGACGGCGCCATCTGGAAGCTCCGCGACTCGCGCGTTTCGTCGCTGCTGGTTGCTCCGTCGGAAAGCGCGGGCGCCGGCCAGACGCCGAAAGCGAACGCGCGGCCGGCGAAATCAAAATCCGCCTCGAGTGCCAAACCGCAGCGCGCGCTCGGTTTCTTATCCACGCCCGCCTTTCGCGTGACCGTGGTCGGCCTGTTTTTCTTGTGGGGGGCGGCCGACCAGGTTCGCTTCGCGCTCGGCACCAGCAATGAAAGCCTGCCCTCCCTGCTGCGGGCGGCCGCGATGGAGCCCTACGACAGCATGGTGCTGGCGCGCCTCGGATCAGCCGAGGAAAGCGAAGGCCAGCCCGGCAAGGCCATCGATGCGCTGACGCGCGCGGCAAGTCTCAATCCGCACAACGAGGCCCTGCAGCAGGCGTGCGCCCGAGCGATGATCGCGAACGGCCGCTATGCCGACGCATACGCATGGTACGAAAAAATGCTCCAAGTTTTTCCAAACGATTCCGACGCGCTGGTCAACTACGGTTTGCTCGCCGCGAAGCTTGGCCATCCGCCCGAAGAAGCGATCGACGCGTGGCAGAAGGCGATCGCAGCGGACCCCAATCAGGTGAATGCGCATCTTTATCTGGCGGAGGCCGAAGACCACACCGGCGAGTTCGCCTCCGCCGTCCCGGAGTGGCGCTCCTATTTCGAGCTCACTGCTGCCGGACCGGTCTCGCCAGCCATAACGCAGCAAAGAATCGCCGCCACGATCCAGATGGCGGACGACGAAACGCGCCTGAACGAACCGAACGCGGCTCTCACCGATTATTCTTCCGCCGTTTCGCTGGCCGAGGCCGGGCGCGATTCGAAACTCGAGAGCGTCGCCTTATCTCATCTCGCCGATGCGCAAGAGAAGGCCGGCAATGCGCCGGCCGCCGCCGCTTCCCACCAGCGCGGCCTCGCTCTCGATGCCACGGCCGATGACTTTCAAGGCGAGGCGTTCGACTGGTTCAACTATGGCCAATTCCTGCACCGGCACGCTCTTCCCGACGATCTCGCCTACGCATGTCTTCTCCGCGCGCAGGATCTGCTCGCCAGCCACGGCTCTCAGGAACTGAAAACGGTGGAAGCCGCGCGGCGCGAGATGGAAAGTCACCTGGGGAAAAATGCAGGCGAGGTGCACAAGGATTTGCCGAAGCTTCTCGCGAGCGCCGCGAGCCTCCCCGCTAGTTCATTTCGCTGAGCCCGCATTTCCACCGATCGCTGTACGAAGCGCAATTGCCGCGCGAGATAGAGCGCGGCGCGCGGGAATGGTCGCCGCGGACTAGCCAAAAATCCGCAATAAGAGGGGACTGGAGCAGCCCCCTAGCGGGGGCTTAAAAGCGGCTTAAATGGCGAAAAAGGCCGCTTTGGGCGGCTTAGCCGAGATTTTTCGGTCTCCTGCACGGCTCGCGTCACGTTTTGGCGGCGTTCGGTGGCTGCCGCGATGCGTCTCGCCGCAGGGCCGGGGCGCAGCAAGCGAGCGCCCCTACAAAACACCTCGATCGCCGATCCTTGCCGGGCCTGGTTCGCGGTGCTGGCGCCGTTTTTTCCCAGTAGGGGCGCCGCTTGCTGCGCCCGGGCCCTGCAACTGACCCAATCCGGGCGCCGAAGTTTTCGAGAAACGGCAGCGACAGCGAACACGGTTCTGCTCAATTCGCAGTGCCGGCGCGGCCCCAGAGCTTTTTCGAGGCGATGCGCGCGCCTTCCGCGAGCGACTTCAGTTTCATCCACGCAAACGCCGGATAGACGGGGCCGAATCCGGCGAAGGTGCCGAATCCGCAGTCGGTGCCGGCCATCACGCGCTCGCGGCCGACGATATTCGCGTAGCGAAGCAGGCGCTGCGCCACCACTTCCGGGTGCTCGACGTAATTGCTGCTCGATGCGACCACGCCCGGAATCAGAACTTTGCCTTCGGGCAGCTTGATTTTTGTCCACGCTTCCCATTCGTGCTCGTGCCGCGGGTTCGCAGCCTCGATGAGCAGCGCCATCGGCTTCACTTTGATTGCGATGGGGAAAATCTTCATGCAGTCCATATCATTGATGTGCGTGCCTTCGTAATTGCCCCAGCAGACGTGCAGGCGGACGCGATCGGCGGGGACGTTCGCGAGCGCATGATTCAGCGCTTCGACCTGCAGCTCCGCGTAGCGCAGAAACTCCTCGTCGCTCAAATTCTTGAATCGCGAGTGGCGGCCCATGGCGAGGTCGGGGCAATCGAGCTGCAGCAGCAAACCCGACTTCACGATCAATTCATATTCTTCGCGCATCGCTTCGGCGAGTGCCTCGAGATACTTTTCGTGCGACGGGTAATATTCGTTGGGCTGAAAGACGGCGATCGTTCCCGGCGAGACGGCGTTCATAAAGCCTTCCACGACATTCGCTTTCGCCAGCGCCTCTTTCATCCGCGCGATATCCTGCTCGACCGGCTTCAGATTTTTCACCTTGATCGGGCCTTTGCACACGGGCCGCTTGTAGGTAGCCGAGTGGCCGGCTTTGACCAGGCGGTCGCGATACTCGGGATAATCGTCGAGATCCTGCGGCGTGGGGCGCGCGGAGTCACCTTCGAATCCGGTGAGGCGATGGCGGATGTAGGTGGCGTAGCTGATCTTGCTGGTTTCGCCGTCGCTCGCGATGTCGACGCCGCACTCTTCCTGTTTCTTCATCGTGTCGCCAACCGCGCGGCGCATCGTCTCCTCGAATTTCGCTTCGTCGTATGGCTCGCCGCGATCTTGCGCGAAAAGCAGATCGACTACGTCCTGAGGCCGCGGCAGGCTGCCGACGTGCGTGGTCAGGATGCGGTCCGTGCTCGTTTTCATGGATCCCCCCGTTGGAACCCGGGCGCCCGCCCGGGCAAACCGCGCAAGCATATCACGGCTCGGCAGCAGGGCAGCTAAGGGCGACTCCGCGGGTAGTGGGCAACTTTGAATTTCTTGGAGCAATGACCGCACCAATGGAACGGACGCCCACTCAGGTGTCCGGCGGCCTCAGCTTCTTCTTTGTAGGTGAAAGGGCCTAGCCATCCTCCCGCCGAAGTGGTCTTACCGCCCCATATCTTCGCGTGTGGGCACGTTTCAATGTGTCCAACTGACTTATTGTTCGGGTCATTTACGTAAACAATATATCGTTGATTGCTCATGCCGTCTTCTTGCCCTCTCTTCGGATTCCAATAGACTCGCTAGTTCGCAGCATCCCACAAATGGTCTGTAAGTCTGAGATCTCAAAATTTCCCGGAGGAGGTCAACCGTCCCTACGGGACTCACTGCTTTTCGTAGGGATGCCCGGCACTTTGCTGCGCACCGTGCCGGGCTAATTACAATCGCGCCTCCGGCGCTCGGCACGCACGTTAAATCCCTCGCCGATGTGCGGGATGTCGACAAAGCCATTTGCGAGTTTTAAATATAAACCGCAATCGCAAACCGCATTGTTGCTGTGCCTCCTTGGAAGGCGAGACCGTGAACGTCCTGCGGAAGGAGAAGCAAGACAGGGTGGCGATTGCTAGGTGAAGCGGCGCCAGGTGAGCGGAGGGTCGCCGCTCGCATCGGAGTCCGCGCCGGGATTCTCGTCGGCCTCGGGCGGCGAAGCGAGCAGATCGCGGGCGGCGGTTGCGTTTTCTTCGCGCACCAGAATTTTGAATCCGGCGCCGGACCACGCGAGGTGCTCGCGCATTCTTCCCGCCGTGTCGGCCTGGATCATCGCGTCGATGCCGGCGGCTTCGAGCGCGCCCTTGACCAACTCCGCCTCGATCTGGCTGGGGCACGATTGGATGACGATGAGCTTGGCGTCGTGCATGACAGGATTATATGCCAGGAAGCGGCGCGCGGTTGATTCTTGAATGCGTAGGTGGGAAGCGGCGAAAAGAGCAGGTGTCGCACCTACGGCGCTCCCGACCCCATGCTTATGTTTTCCCAGCCCTTACGGGCTGGGCTAACTTGTGCCGCGCCTCTGGCGCTTGTTCGGAGCACCGTAGGAGCGTTAGACGTTAGCCGAGTCCGGAAGGACTGCGCAGCGCGGAGAAAAAGCGAAGCGCCATAGATGCGACACATTTCCAGAAGCGGTCGTCCGTCGAGCAAATTCTTGAGGCTAGGCGGCTTCCAGGGTGATTTCGCCTTTCGCGAGTTTTTCGATCAGCTCGCGGTCGGCGGGGAGGAAATTCAGGTCGCGCAGGGAATGGCGATCGCGCCATTCGATGCGCTCGAAGATGAGATTGCGGACTTCGGCGGGCGATGCACTTGCGGCGAAGAAAATCAGCTCGATCGGCTCAGACATTTCGGCGTAGCCGTGCTGCGTGCGGTAGATTTCGCGGCCGATTTTCGCCGTGACGCCTAACTCCTCCGATAGCTCGCGTGCGAGCGCTGCTTCCAGTGTTTCATCCGGGCGCTTCTTGCCGCCGGGAAATTCCCACAGGAGTTCAAAAGCGGCGCCGCGACGGCGCTGACACACGAGCACCTTGCCCTCATGCTCGATCAAGGCTGCGACGACTTGCAAGAGTTGATCTCCTTCGGCGCGCTCTCGCTTTGGTTCAAGCGTCCGTCAAGCTCAATACGTTGCCCTCACTGTCTTTGAACCATGCGACGCGCGCGTTTCCGCCGGGCAGCGTGCAAACCCCCAGTTCATCCTGGGGGACGTGCGCGTATCTCTGGAATTCCACACCCTTTTTTCCAAGCGCCGATAAGGTTGTGGGAACATCCGCGACCCTGAATCCGAGGATGGTGTGCTCGTGCGGTGTGTAATCGGGAACGACCGCAATTCGCACGGTAGCCGCGCCCAGCTTAAAGACCGCGCTGAATTGGTCCTGACTCAGTAGAGTCAGCTCAAGCGTATCCCGATAAAAGGTCGTGGCGCGATCACGGTCGCGGGCGCAAATGACAATGGCAGGCTCCGCGAGTTCGAAAATCCCCATACACGCTCCCTCCAAAAACAAAAACGCGCCGGAGAGCCTTCGCTCCCCGGCGCGCTCGTTTTCAGAATCGTCTACTGATCCGCTTCCACCTTCTTCAGCGAAGGTTTCGGCAGCTGCCAGATCAAGCCAACGTCATCGGCGCCATTCGGGTAGAACTGGGCCGACTTCTTGCCGGAGGGCATGAGGATGATGTCCGCGCGGCGGTTGTAGGCCAGCCAGCTCGTCCGCTTTTCCCGCATGTGCATCTTCGGCGCCTTGACGGGGTTGGTGTCTTCGAGTTCCTTCACGGTCGCCTCGGGCATCGGCTGCTCCTTGCCGTAGGCAGCGGTCTCGATCTTGTCGGATGAGATCCCCTGCTCGACGAGGTAGGCCTTGATGCGTTCGACGCGGCGTTCGCTCAGGTCCTGGTTGAAGTCTTTCGAGCCGCGCTCGTCGGCGTGAGCTTCCACCGAAAGCTTGGCATCGGGATCGTACTCGAGATACTTCTTGAAGCCGTCGGCGAGTGTCGAGAGCGCGGCTTGCTGGCTCTTCACGAGTCCGACCTGCGGGTGCGTCTTATCCGGATAGTCCGTGGGATAAAAGATGCTCTGCAGGGTGACCGTGGGAATCGGCTCGACCGATCCGACGATGTGAACGCCGGCCGTCTGGTCGGCGGAGCCGCCGCAGACGTTCGTCGCGTTCAGAGCGTAGCTCTTGTTCTCGTCGATCGTGCGGGCCGGCTGGCCTTCGGCAACGGCTGATGTGTCGGCCGGTTCGGGCTTCTCGGTTTCGCTGCCGCTCAGCTCGACCTTTTGGCCGTCAACCGTCACGGAGTCGGCATTCGAGGTCTGCCACGTCACCGTAGTGGAATCCTGCGTGATGACCTTGTCGCCGATCTTGCGGTAGTGGACTTCGGCTGGATTCGCGCTGATGCTCGCGTCCACCTTGGTGTTGACGTTGACCGTCGAGCTGCCCTTCACCGCGCCACCGGGACCTGACGACGTAAAGTCGTAGGTGGTGGTGGCGTGCGGCGAAACCGACTGGCTGCCGCTCGGCTGGACCGTTCCGATGCCGCTGATATTGGCGTCCACCGTCTCGGCGGTTTGCCAATTCAGCGTGGAAGACTGGCCGCAATTAATGTTGGCAGTCGAGGCGCTGAAACTGCCCGTAACCGGGGCCACGGCAACCGTCGCGCTGGCGATGCCCGCATGGAATCGCGGCACGTCCTTCAAACTCTCTCCGCGCTTCCAGTCGACCGTCTTCTGAGTGCCATTGGACAGATTTACGACTACCTTCTTGCCCGCAACCACCGTTACGTCGCCGGACCACACTGTTTTCCCAGCGTGCGTCACGGTTAGATGGTGTGTGCCCGCCGGCAAGAGGAGATTCTGGTGCCAAATCCAATCCCAGTTGAATTCGTCAACGTGGCCGACGAAGTAAGCGGGTGTCGTTCCGTTCGAAAGAACGGCCGCTCGCTCGTCGCCGCTGAACTGGACGTCGCCGAACGGGCCGCTGACGTTACCACCGTAGGCATCGAGCTTCACGTCGAGCGGCGTGGACTTGCCCGCTTCGATGTTCACATCTTGCGTCGAAATCTTGTACCCGTAGTTTACGACCACCACGGTGTGCTTCCCCGGGCTCAGGGAGATCGATTGGTTGCCCTCGCGGATGGCGTTGCCATCGACGAATACGTACGCCTGTTTCGGCGAAACTTTGATCTTGAGTTTCCCATCCTGCGCGGAGCCGGTAGTCGCGCCTAAGGCGATGGCCAACGCGAGGATGAACAAGTAAGCGAGTCGTCGCATCTGAAATTCTCCATTATTCTGTAGGCGGATTATTTGCTGTTGATTCGTTCTCTCGCGCCCTGACGAAAGAACCTAGGCTAGGGAGCTATAAAAGTATCGTTCTAAGCCCTATCCTGTCAATCAGATTCAAACAAAAGGCGAATGGTTGCGCGAAATCTTTCCACGGATGAATTTTCCTGCTGCCGTATACTCGAAGCGTGTTCAACGATACGATCCTCAACCATTTTCGCAGCCCTCATAATGCCGGCGATCTATTGGATGCAACGGCTACGGTCGAGGTGACGAATCCAGTTTGCGGGGACGTGATGCGGCTCGCGGTGCGGATCGAGGATGGGCGCATCGCCGCCGCGCGATTCAAGACGCAGGGATGCGTTGCAGCGATCGCCTCAAGTTCGGCTCTTACCGACATGCTGTTCGGTAAATCTGCTGCGGAGGCTCGGCAGATTACGCCGCAGCAAGTTTCCGAAGCCCTCGGCGGTCTGCCTCCGGCTACATTTCATGCGGCGCAGCTCTGCGTCGACGCCGTGGCCGCGCTGGCGCGAAAACTCTGAATCTTACTCCGGGCGGGAAGTGGTGATCGCGTGCTTCAGCGTTTCGGGGTCGTTGAGATTCAGCACGATGCCCTTTTCCTCGGTGGGAACTTCCACTACATCCGTTTGATGCGCCCAGACGACTTGCCGCGCTCCCACATCGGGCGAGGCTGCGAGCAGCTCGGCGTAGAGCGAAGCCCGAAAAATCACGGGATGGCCGCGGCGGCCGCGATACGTGGGCAGCACGATCGGTTTGCCGGTCGAATCGAATTCCGCAATCAGCTGCGCGACGAGTTCGGCGGAGACGATCGGGTGGTCGACGGGGCAGAGAATCAAGCCCGCCGTGGCTTCCGGCGGCAGGCTGCGAATCGCAGCCTGGATTGACGAGAGCTGGCCACTCGGCCAATCGGGATTCATCACGATTGTGGCGGGGTCCAATTGCAATCGCTCGCGAATTTTGTCCGCGCCCGCGCCGAGAACGATACGGACGATGCCGATGCGCGGATGCTTGACCACATCGAGCAGATGTCCCGCGAACGTAGTGCCGCGGTAGGGGATCAGCGCCTTCGGGCTGCCCATGCGGCGCGATTCGCCTGCTGAGAGAATGGCTGCGGCGAGCGGCTTCTGGCCGGCGGTTGGGGCGGGCGGCGCGGCGGCCATCGCGCGTCAGTCTTGGTGGACGGCGGCAGCGGCTTGCGGGAGTTTAACGGATTTGTGCGGCAGGCCGGCGGCGTTGCGGCGCACGGCGATCAATTCGGCCGTGATGCTGACGGCGATCTCTTCGGGCGTGAGCGCGCCGATATCGAGGCCGACGGGCGCGTGCACGCGCTCGAATTCCTCTGGCGAGTAGCCTTCCTTTTCGAGCGCCTTGTAGACGGAAAGGACTTTGCGCTTGCTGCCAATCATGCCGATGTAGCGCGCGTCGGTGCGCACGGCCCACGCGAGCACGCGCATGTCGTCGCGATGGCCGCGCGTGACGATGAGGAGGTAGCTCGACGCATTTGGCACGATCTTCGCGAACGCATCCTCGTAGGTGGTGTAGAGCTTGTCCGCCATTGGGAAGCGCTCGGTGTTCGCGAAGGCTTCGCGGTCGTCCGCGATGGTGATCGAAAATCCCGAAGCGCTGGCCACGCGCGCGACCGCCGAAGAAATGTGCCCGCCGCCAAAAATATAGAGCAGTGGCTGCGGCAGAATCGGCTCGACGAAAATTTCGAGCGTGCCGCCGCAGATCAGGCCGGCGTCGTAGGCCGCGTCCTGATTGAGATTGAATGTCATTTTGCGCGGCTGCTCGGCCACGATCACTTCCTTGGCCGCCGCCCAGACTTCGGCTTCCACGCAGCCGCCGCCGATCGTCCCGACGATCGAGCCGTCATCGCGCACCAGCATGCGCGAGCTTTCGTAGCTCGGGATCGAGCCGTTGGTGTGGACGATCGTCGCCAGTGCGCCGCGCTCGCCGGCGCGGCGCATCCGCACAATCTCTTCAAATAGGTCCGTAGGCATGGGATCCTGAGCCTCAGCGTACGTCGCACTGGCGGGGGATGTCAATTCGATGTCAGCGCGGTTTCCGGCCGATACCCGGGCATGCTACGCTCGCGGCATGGCGGCGGGCGTTACCCGAATCGACCACATCCAGATCGCTGCACCGGCCGGATGCGAAGAGGCCGCGCGCGAATTTTACGGCGGCATCCTCGGGCTGAAAGAGATCGAGAAGCCTGAGGCCTTGCGCCCGCGCGGCGGCTGCTGGTTCGAGTGCGGCGACCGGCAATTGCACATCGGCGTCGAGAAGAATTTTCGCCCCGCGAAGAAGGCGCACCCCGCGTTTGCCGTGGCCGAGTTCGACGGGTTGCGGGAAACGCTGGCCAAGCGCGGCATCGTTCTGATGGATGAGAGCATTCCCGGGACGCGCCGCTTCTACGCGGACGATCCCTGGGGCAACCGTCTCGAATTTGTGGAAATACTGGCATAATCTGGACGCATGCCGCGACAAACGACCAGCGCTTCCCGCGAAGATTACCTCAAGGCGATCTGGGAGATCGTCCAGGAGGAGCAGGCGCCGATCAGCGCGCGGCTTGCGGAGGATCTCGGCGTGACGCCGCCGGCTGTCACGGCTGCGTTGAAGCGCATGGCTCGCGACGGCTATTTGCGCGTGTGGCGCGATGGCCGCATCGAACTTTCGCCGAAAGGGAAAACGGCCGCGCAACATCTGGTTCTTCGGCACCGGCTCGCGGAAAAGCTGCTCACGGATGTGATCGGGCTCGAGTGGTCGCGCGCGCACGAAGAGGCCGAGCGGCTCGAGCACGGAATTTCACCCGAGGTCGCGCGGCTGCTGCTTGAGCGCTTTGGGCGCGATAGCCGCTGTCCGCACGGCGTCCCGCTTTTCGGCGGGATGTCGCGCCTGCGCAAGAAACATGGCGCTGCAAAACTTTCCGAATCCGCGCCGGGACATTCCTACGAAGTGCTGCGCGTCTACGAAAAGGATACTGCGTTCCTTGCGTTTCTCGAGCAGCGCCACTTGCGCCCCGGAGCGCGCATTCGCGTTCTCGAACGCGAATACGACGAGACCATGGCCATCACCGTCGCCGGGCACGGCGCCGCGCGCATCCACCTCGGCAAGCCCGCCACGGAGCGCATCTGGGTCCGGCGTTTGCCGTGACGATCCGACTAGGATCGTCATCCTGAGGGCGGCGCAATTTGCCGGCCGAAGGATCTCTCCCCGATCGGCGGCTACCTTTGCCGCTCGTGATACCCTTGCGCGACACAAATGCTGAACGCGCTCCACTACTACTGGATCATCGCCAAGGGCTACCGCCTGCGACCCTGGGAATCGCCGTATATTCAATGGCGGCTCGAAACATTTTTCGGGCACGATGCCGCCGATCTCGATGCGCGCAAATTCTTCGGCCTGATGTGGCGCGAGAGGGCGCGCATGGAACGCTTCCTCGATTGGGTCGCCGAACGCCGCCGCGAGTCTTCACTTTTCAGGTGAGCTTCGAGGTGGAATGGGAGTAACCTCTGGAGCGTTTGTGCAAGCCGAGGAGTTAGGAGGTCGCCGTGGGAAAATCCAAGAAGAATTCGGTGAATCGCCGCGATTTTCTCAGGACGGCTGCGGCAGGCACGGCCGCGCTCGTCGCCGTGCCGGGAACGGCGAAAGCCGCAGCGCCTGAGGCGCGCGGTGGCGCGGGCGCGCCGCCGCTCTTGAAAGAGCCCCTGGCCGACGGGCGGCCGAGCGTCGATGTGCTCACCGTCGATCACCCGGGCTCGGATTACATGGTGGACGTTCTCAAGTCGCTCGATTTCGAATACCTCTGCGCGAACCCCGGCAATTCGTTTCGCAGCCTGCACGAATCGCTGATCAATTACGGCGGCAACGTCAAGCCGGAATTCATCACCTGCTGCCATGAAGAGTCGGCGGTCGCGATGAGCCATGGCTACTTCAAAATCGAGGGCAAGCCCTTGCTTGTATGCGTTCACGGTACCGTCGGGTTGCAGCATGCCTCGATGGCGATCTACGACGCGTTCTGCGACCGCGTGCCGGTCTACATCATTCTCGGCAATTTCTCCGACGCCGCGTTTCGCTTCGGGCCAGTCGATTGGACACACAGCGCGCAGGATCCGGCCGCGATGATCCGCGACTACGTGAAATGGGACGACAACCCGCTTTCGCTCGAGGCGTTTGGCGAATCCGCGGTGCGCGCGTACAAAGTTGCGATGACTCCGCCGACGATGCCGGTCGCGCTGGTGGCGGGCCACGAGCTGCAAGAAAACCCGGTGCCGGACGGCGCGAACCTGAGCGTGCCGAAGCTTACGATCCCGTCGCCGCCCGCAGGCGAATCCGGCGCTGTCGCCGAAGCGGCGCGGCTTTTGATAGCTGCTGAGAATCCGGTGCTTGTCACCGATCGCATCGCGCGCACTCCCGCAGGTCTCGCGGGGATGATCGAGCTCGCCGAGCTGCTGCAAGCGCCGGTGGTCGACCGAAACGGCCGCATGAATTTTCCGACGCGCCATCCGCTGAATCAGACGGAACGAGCCGGGTCGGCGATTGCGAGCGCGGACGTGGTGGCCGGCCTCGAGCTGACGGACTTCTGGAGCAGCGTGAACTCGGTCCACGGGCAGGTGAACCCGGAATTTCGCCCAGCAACGAAGCCCGGCGCGAAGCTCATCAGCATCACCGCGAACGATCTCTATCTGAAAAGCAACTATCAGGACTTTCAGCGATATCAGCCGGTTGATCTCGCCATCGCCGCCGACGGGGAGGCCACGCTGCCGTCGCTGATCGAAGCTGTGAAGACACAACTGACGGACGATCGCAAGCGGATGTTCGCCGATCGCGGCGCAAAACTCGCCACGGCTCACCAGAGGGCAATGCAGGCCGCGCGCGACGCCGCCACCTCCGGCTGGGATGCCAGCCCGATCAGCACCGCACGGATGTCCGCCGAATTGTGGGCGCAGATCAAGGATGAGGATTGGTCGCTCGTCTCGAATTGCCAATTCGTGAGCCGCTGGCCGCTGCGCCTGTGGGATTTCAACAAGCACTACCATTACATCGGCGGAGAGGGCGGGTATGGGGTGGGGTACGGCGCTCCGGCCTCGGTGGGCGCGGCGCTCGCGAACCGCAAGCATGGCCGCCTTACGGTGAGCATTCAAAACGACGGCGACCTGATGTTTGCGCCCGGCGTTCTGTGGACCGCCGCGCACAGCCGCATTCCGCTGCTGATCATCATGCATAACAATCGCGCCTACCATCAGGAGCTGATGCAGATTCAGATCATGGCGGACCAGCACCAGCGCGGCATCACGCGCGCGGGAATCGGGAACACGCTCGTCGATCCCGCGATCGATTACGCGAAGCTCGCGCAGGGCATGGGCATGCACGGCGAAGGCCCGATCTCCGATCCGAAGGATCTCGCGCCCGCGATCCGGCGCGCCATTGAAGTCGTGAAAGGCGGCGATCCCGCGCTGGTCGACGTGTTCACGCAGCCGCGCTAGGAGGGAATTGTGCGTTACCTGATTCTGTGCGTCGCGGTGCTCGGGATGGCGATTGCGTGCTCCTCTGTTGGCGCGCAGACAGCCTCTACGAAATCGAAAGAGGCCGCGGCCGGCGACGCGCAAGACGGGAAACGCGTCTTCACGAATGCGGGCTGCGTCGCGTGCCACGGCGCGCAAGGGCAGGGAACGTCGCTCGCTCCGCAGATTTCTCCGCCGCCGGTCGAACTTCCGGCGCTAATCGCGTACGTCCGTCAGCCGACCGGCAAGATGCCGCCGATTCCGGCGTCGACCGCCTCGGATCAGGATCTTGCGAACGTTTACGCTTTCCTGAAATCCGTCGCGCCCGCTGCGGCCGCCAGCGAATCGCTGAAGGGGAATGCCGACAACGGCAAGCGCCTTTTCCTTTCGTACGGCTGCTACCAATGCCACGGCTACCAGGGTGTTGGCGCTGCGATCGCGCCGCGCATCGGCCCGCCGCCGATTTCGTTTTCGGCGCTAATGCGTTACGTTCGCGCGCCTACGGGACAGATGCCGCCATACACAGCCAAAGTCGCATCGGATCAGGATTTCGCCGACATCTACGCGTACCTGAAGACGTTTCCGCCGCCCGCTCCTGCGTCGAGCATTCCGCTCTTGAATCAGTAGGGCATCGGCATCGTCAAGTGCTGGTGAGGCTGTAGAGCAGGACTGCTAGCACGATGAGGGTGACCCCGACGTAGAGCCAGTCGCGCTCGGCGGCGAAGGCAATCACGGAAAACGCGACGCGCGCGACGGGCGTCGCGATCAGGATCAGCAGGCCGAGTTGGATCAACCCGCGCGCGTGCAGCGAAATCGCCTGCTCGAAAATTTGCGAGACGCTGCGAAGATCGGAAGGCTCGCCGTGAAAGGCTCCGTATTGCGGCTGCTGGTGACCGTATTTCGCGACGTAGAGGACGCCCCCGGCCAGCACAACCGCTGCTGCGAGGATCACGCCCGCGCGCAACATGTTGCCGATGATGTTTTCGATGCGCTGGTCGTTCCAAAATTGAGATTGCGCCATCGCTAGATTTTCCCCCGGATGCCCTGCAGGATCATTTCGACCGCGACAGCGGAAATCGCAATGCTGAAGACGATGCGCAGCGTGCGAACCTTCGCATATGGCAAAATTCGCGCGCCGAGCAACGCGCCCGCGAGCACTCCCAACATCACCGGCATCGCCATTCCCGGATCAAGATAGCCGCGGCGCAGGTAGATGCCGGCGCTGGCCGCGGCCGTGACGCCGATCATGAAATTGCTGGTGGTGGTTGAGACTTTGAACGGGATGCGCATGGCGCGGTCCATCGCCAGCACTTTCACGGCGCCGGAGCCGATGCCGAGCAGTCCCGAGAGCACGCCCGCGATCCACATCAGGCCGAATCCCGCCGGGACGCCGGTGACGTGATACGCGCGGTCGCCTTCGGGCGTGGGATAGTGGCCGTCCATCCGCAAGAATCGCGCGATGGGACCCGTGTCCGGCGCGGCCAATTCAGGAGGCTGTGCGATGGATGTCCACGCGGAGTAGAGCAGCACGAGGCCGAAGATGATGGCGATCGCGGCGGTGGGAATGCGCGTGGCGAGATAGGCGCCGCAGACTGCGCCGATGGTCGTCGCGATTTCGAGGAACATGCCGACGCGCATGTTCGAGTAGCCCTCTTTGAGATACGCCGCGGCGGCGCCGGAGGAAGTAGCGATCACGGAGACGAGCGACGCGCCGATCGCGTAGCGAATATCGACGCCGAAGGCGAGCGCGAGCAGCGGGACGATGATCACGCCGCCGCCCAGGCCCGTCAGCGCGCCGAGCAGGCCGGCGAGAAACGATCCGCCGGCGACCAGGATGGTGAATTCAGTTGTGGCCACGATTCATCCGTTTGCCTGCGGAGATTGTTTGGCGTGGGTCTGCTGATTTGCGTTTTTTGAAGCAGGAATGGCGGTGCCGTATGAATCGAGCAGCCGTTTCCGTAGTTTCTCTTTCACGCTTTGCTCGATGAAAGCGGCTTGGACGCCGAGTAGATTTGCATCGAGAAGATCCTGCGCGGTCCAGCCGAAGGTTTCCTCCAGGCCGAGATACTCGCCGGTGAGCGTGGCAGGCGTGAGCATTCGTGTGTCGGTATTGATGTTGAGCGGGACGCCCGCGCGATACAGACGGTCGACCGGATGATGTTCCCAGGCTTCGATCGAGGGGATGATCTGTACGTTGGATGACGGGCAGATTTCGAGGTGAATTCGTTTTTGGCGCAGGTGGTCGACCAGGCGCGGGTCCTCGACGCTGCGCGTGCCGTGGCCGATGCGCGCGGGCTGCAGCAGTTCCAGCGTTTCCCACACGCTCTCGGGGCCGAGCGCCTCGCCCGCGTGGGCCGTGCGGTGCAGGCCGCGCTCGCGGGCGTAGCGGTAGGCGGCGACATGCGCGTCGATCGGGAAGCCGGCTTCGTCGCCGGCGATATCGAGCGCCACGACGCGGCTGCCGCGGAACTGGTGGACGAGCTTTGCCGTCTGCATGCTCTGCTCTTCGGTGAAATGGCGCAGCGTGCAGAGGATCAGCCGCGCTTCGAGACCCGTTTCGCGGATGAGGTCTTCGGTCGAGCGATCGACGATGCTCACGACCTGGTCGGGCGTGAGTCCCTGCTCGAGATGAAGCAGCGGGGCAAAGCGCAGCTCGACGTAGATGACGCCGTCGTCGACGAGCTGGCGGAAGATGTCTTCGGTGACGAGGTGCAGAGACATCTCGCTCTGCATCAGGCGAAATCCCTTATGCGCGCGGGAAAGAAATTCCGTTAGGTTCGTGCAGCGGGCGGGCGCCACGTAGTCGGATTGGTATTCTTCGTGCGTGACGGACGGCGCGAGGGCCGAGACCGCCGCGTAGCTCAGCGAACAATCGAGGTGCAGGTGCAGCTCGATTTTCGGAAGCGATTTCAGTCCCGATGGGCTGGTCATTTGCCCGGCGGCCTTCACACGTGATCGAGCGCCTGCTCGAAATCGGCGAGCAGATCGCGCCAATGCTCGATGCCGACCGAGACGCGGACGAGGCCATCGGTGACGCCGGCTTGCGCGGATTCCTCATCGGTGAAGCCCGAGTGGGTGGTGGTTTTGGGATGGCAGGCGAGCGATTCGACGCCGCCGAGCGAGACCGCATTGCGCGCGATCTGCACGTGGCGGAGAAATTCGAAGGCCGCGGGCTTGCCGCCGCGCAGTTCGATCGAAAACATCGCCCCGGGATAATCGCACTGCGCCTGGAAGATCCGCTTCTGCTCGGGATCGGTGATCAGCGTGGGGTAGATCGTGTGCTTGATCTTCGGATGACCGTAAAGATGCTCGGCGATGCGCTGAGCATTTTTGCTGGCGCGGTTCATGCGCAGGCCGACGGTGGGCAGGCGTCCGCCGAGCATCCAGCATTCATCCGGCTGAAGGATCGTGCCGAAGAGGCCGCGCGCGGGCCGAAGCCGAGCCACCCAATCGGGATCCGCTCCGAGAATGATTCCGGCGAGCATGTCGCTGAAGCCCGAGAGATATTTTGTCCCCGAGTAGACGACGAGATCGGCGCCCAGCGCCAACGGATGCTGAAACGCGGGACCGAGCAGCGTGTTATCGACCATCACGAGCGGGCGCGACTCGCCCGCGGGCACGTTCAGTGCGGCGACGGCGGCGCAGGCCTGGCGAATGTCCGTCATGATGAGCGTGGGATTCGCTGGCGTTTCGACGAGCACCGCGCCGAGACTTTGCGTGGAGCGAATTGCGCTTTCGAGGAGATCGCCGCGGCCCGCCTGCACGGGAACGCCTGCGACGCCCCATTTTGAGAGATGGTCCTGAATGAAATGCTGCGTGCCGCCGTAGATCGGAACTGTATAGATGATGGATTGTCCCGGGCGGAGAAGGGCGAAGAGGGAAGTTACGATCGCGGCCATGCCGGAATTGAAAGCGACCGCGTCGCGCGCGCCAGCTTCGAGGTTGACGATCTGGTCCTCGAGGATTTCGGCGTTGGGATGATTGAAGCGCGAATAGATGAGGTCGGTGGTTTCGCCTTCGGCCATCTTGGCGCGGCCCGAGGCGACGTCGAATGCGCGCTCGGCAGCCTCGGGGCTGGGGAAGACGTACGTCGAGCTGCGAAAGACGGCCGGACGCGCCGAGCCGACCGAGAGGGTCGGGTCGAAACCCTGCGTGAGCACTTTCGTCGTGGGACGCAAGGGCGGCGATTCGCGGCGATCACGATCGCCGGGCGGGCTGGGACTCATGGCGCAAGCTCCTTTCGGACAGCTGATTTTGGGGAAGCGAAGACCTACCGCAGACGTGTCGATTAGAAAAAGTTTCGAGGCGTGTTTTCAATGGTTTCGGTCGAATTCTAATCGCCAAATGTCGATTAGAAAATGGATGGTTTTGGAAGGTGAGTGGGGCAGGGGAGGCAAAGGAAGCGGAGGAGGCAGAGGAGTTGGAGGAACAACAGCGCGGTAGTGCTCCGTGCCCCGCGGCGGCTCCTGCTGCTCGCCGAATTGTCGTCTCGCTCCTCATGGCCGTGCCAATAAATACATTTTCAGCGTAGCAGCGCGCGGCGCAGTGTCAAGGGGGCCGTCGGTCTGGTTTTGGGACAGGTGCAAAGACCTGTCCGAATCAGTGAACGGGGGGCAGAGCGCGCTACGGCAGCGGTGGGTTGCGCTTCGCGCGTTCGAATTCGGCGAAGTAGCGGGCGAGGATGGTCAGGTCGCACTCGGGAGGAATCGGCTTGGGGTGTTCGCGCGAGAGCAGAAGCTCGATCGCGCGGCGGACGAGGTCTGTGGGATCTGCTTTGCCTCCGGCGATTTCGTCGTAGGCTTCGGCGCGCAGCGTAATGCGATGCGAGGTCTCGGCGGCGCCTTCGATCACGCGGACGTGAAATTCGTGCTCGGCGATCTGATTGATTTCGATTTGAGCTGGCATTTCTCTCTCCGGCGAATCGTCGAATGGCGAGGTCGAGGATAAGCCATGGCGGTGCGAATAGAAAAGCAAGAGCGGGGAGAGATTCTTCGCTCCGCTCAGAATGACGACGCGGTAGCGTCGGCAGGCGCGGTATGCAACGCGTGAATGCGCGAGAGACACACAAAGGCAAAAGCGACCGCCTGAAAGGAAGGCAACCGCTACTCCCAGCGGAAGACTTTGGCGGAGACGGCTGTGCAGATGATGAATACGATGATGAGCGCGGCGACGTCGATTGCGTGCGCCGACCACGCGTCTCCGCTCCAGATTCCCTGCAGCAGGGACACGGCGTAGGTGAGCGGATTGAGGCGTGCGATCGCGCGCAACGCCGGAGGCATCTGCGCGATGGGCAGGAAGAGTCCCGTCAGGCCGATCATGGGGTACATGATGGCCGCGCCGATCGGCTGCGCGAAGCGGGCGGTGGGAACGATGCTGGCGATGAGGAATCCGACTGACAGGATGCTCCAGGTGCTGATCAGGAGCGCGATCGTGAACCCGAACAACGGGGCGTGCACACCAATCGGGTAGTAGCGCTTGCCGACGAGAACCAACAGGGCTAGCGTGGCGGCGGTGAGCAGCAACTTGACGAGCACGTGCGCGGTGAGGATCGTCTGCGGGCGCAGCGGGGTGGCGCGGAGGCGCCTGAGGATGCCGCCTTCACGGTAGATCGAGACGATCGTGACGAGCGACAACACGGAATTGACAGCGATCAGCAGCGCGGCCATAACGGGCAGGTCGACGCGGACAAAACTGTTGGCGGCGAGCATGGGAGGCGGCATCCAGTGGGCAAAGATGCGGCCCACGCCGACGAACACCACCACGGGGATGCCGATCGTCCCAAACGCGCCGAGCGGCTCGCGCATGAAGACCTTGATCTCGATCCAGGTCAGTTTCCAGAGTCCACGCAGCATCGTTGTGCAATCCTAATCGCGAATCGAGTGGCCGGTGAGCTTGAGGAAGACATCCTCAAGGCTCGGGAGAATCGTGCGAAAGTCGGTGACGCGAATGCCATTTTCGGAGAGGCAGTGGATCACCTCGGTGACGAAATCCTCGCCGCAGCCGCGAATCGTGAATCGCAGATCGGCGCAGGTCACGGTCTCGACGCGCGGGATGGCGCGAAAACGCTCTTCGGCAATCGGGTGATCGGTGGCTACGATGACGGTGCGCTCAGGGCAGTGGCGCGCGACGAGGCGCTCGGGCGTGTCGATATCGATGATGCGGCCGTGCTCGATGATCGCGACGCGATCGCAGAGGCGCTCGGCCTCCTCCATGAGATGAGTGGTGAGGAAGACGGTTTTGCCTTGCGCGCGAATGCCGCGCACGAGCTCCCAGATCGCGCGGCGAGCCTGCGGGTCGAGGCCGGTGGTCAGCTCGTCGAGGAAGACGAGCTCGGGATCGTTGATGAGGGCGAGCGCGATGAAGAGGCGCTGCTTCTGGCCGCCCGAGAGATTCATGAACCATGCGTTGCGCTTTTCGGCGAGGCCGAGCTGCTCGAGCAGGCGCTTGCCGTCGATTGTCTTTTTCTGATAGAGCGAAGCCCATAGATCGACCGCCTCCCAAACTTTGATGCGCTTCTGTAGTTGCGCCTGCTGAAGCTGCACGCCGATGCGATTCTGCAGCTTGTAGACGTCGCGGAACGGATCGAGGCCGAGAACCGAGATGGTTCCGCGATCGCGCGTGCGGAGACCCTCGATGCACTCCATCGTGGTGGTCTTGCCAGCGCCGTTGGGGCCGATCAGGCCGAAAATCTCGCCCTCGAGGACCTCGAAGGAGACTTCGTCGACGGCCACGGTTGAGCCGTAGGTCTTGCGGACTCCGGAAACTTGAATGACGGGATGGCTCACGTGTAACGATCGGCCGCGCCGAGTCCATCCACACTACGAGCCGTGATTGGCGGCGTCAAGCGATAGAAACACTCTGGCTAGAAACATCTTGTAGCGGTGTAATTCGATCGCTCCCTGGAAGTGAGCGCTCAGTTAAACACAGAGTGCACAGAGAAGGGCTGAGTACACAGAGGCCCCAAGAAACTGTCACCTGAGGAGAAGGCGTATAATCGGCTTAGGCGGTAACGTCTCATGCGAGACTCAAAGATCCACAGCAAGGAATCCACGCAACGCGAAGCGACATCACCGAAAATGGAATTGAGTCTGCGGGAATCGGGCGTGCATGAGGCGCGGTGGTGGGAAGCTGAGCCTGGGGGTAAGGTCCACTGCTATTTGTGCCCGCGGCACTGCCATATCGGGGACGGGCAGGCCGGGTTTTGCTTCATTCGTGCAAACGAGAGTGGCAAGCTCTACAGCCTCGGCTACGCGCATCCTGCCGCGATGCAGATCGATCCCATCGAGAAAAAACCGCTGAATCATTTTTTGCCGGGCACGCGCGTGTTTTCGATGGGCACGGCCGGGTGCAACATGGGCTGCTTCTTTTGCCAGAACTGGGACATTTCGAAATCGCGCGCGGACCAGGTGCGGTCGTCGTACGTCCCGCCCGAGGATGTGGTGTCGCTGGCGATTCGGAACGGGTGCCCTTCGATTGCGTTTACGTACAACGAGCCGACGATTTGGGGCGAATATGTGGTCGACATCTGCCACGCGGCGCGCGAGCGCGGGATTCGCACCGTGATGGTGTCGAACGGCTACATCACGCGCGAAGCGTTTCACGACATTTACGATCACATCGACGCGGCGAATATCGACCTGAAGGGATTTACGGAGAATTTCTACGGGCGGATTACGCTGACGCATCTCGCGCCGGTCCTCGAGACGCTCGAGTGGCTGAAGAACGAGACGAACGTGTGGTTCGAGATCACGAACTTGATTATCCCGACGCTCAACGACGCGCCGAGCGAAACGCGAGCGCTGGCCGAATGGATTCTCGAACACCTCGGGCCGGACGTGCCGCTGCACTTCACGGCGTTTCATCCGGATTTCAAATTGCGCGATAAGCCGAGCACGCCGCCGGAGACTTTGCATGCGGCGCGGCGGGCGGCGATTGAGGCGGGGCTGCATTACGTCTACGAAGGGAACATTTATAGCGATGGCGCGCATACTTTCTGCCCAGTCTGCAAGACGATGCTGATCCGGCGGTCGTGGCATGACGTCGAAGAGATGCATCTAAAGAATGGATGCTGCCCGAAGTGCGGGCTGGCGATTCCGGGGCGATGGGAGAATTCGCCGGCAGCGGGCGCGGGACGGATTGCGCGCAATGCTGAGGCGGCGTTGGGCGCGCAGTATGATGATTTGAATTTGTGACATTGGGTCGGCCGAAGATGCCGCGCTGCCCTTCCTGCGTCAGGGTAAAAAGGCCGCGGCGCTACATTTAAACCTTGGCCGACGCTACGCTTTCCGCGGGGCGAACCAGGACGCGACGGCGGTGATGGCCAGGATGAGGACGATGATGCCGAGCGACGCGGCCGTGGGAATGGCAAAATGATCGACGACGAGCATTTTGGCGCCGGTGAAGAGCAGGATGACGGCGAGGCCTTCGTGCAGGAAGCGCAGGCGCGTCATCAGGTCGGCGAGGGCGAAGTACATGGCACGCAGGCCGAGGATGGCGAAAACGTTCGAGGAATACGCGATGAAGGGATCGCGCGTGATCGAAAGCACGGCCGGGACGGAATCGGCGGCGAAGATCACGTCCATCACCTCGATCGCAATGAGGGCGACGAGCAGCGGCGTGGCGGACCAGCGGCCGCGTTCGCGCACCGAGAAGTGCTCGCCACCGGACGACAAGTTTACAGGCACGATTTTCCGGAGCAGCTGGATCAGCCAGTTGCACTCGGCGCGGGGCGCTTCCTCGGCGGAGCGCAGCATGTTGGCGCCGGCGATGACGAGGATCGCGCCGAAGAGGTACGTGACGACATGAAATCGCTCGAGCAGCGCGATGCCGGCCAGCACGAACGCGAGGCGCAGAATGACCGCGCCTACGATGCCGGTATAGAGGACGCGATGCTGCGCGCGCGGTCCGACTCCGAAGGTGCGAAATATGATGAGGAAAACGAAGACGTTGTCCGCGCTGAGGGATTTTTCGAGGACGTACGAAGTGATGTATTCAACGCCGGCCTGGCGACCGCGCGAGAGCCAGATCCACAGGCCGAAGCCGAGCGCGAGACCGACCCAGGCGGCGCTTTCGACGAGCGCGTGCGTGAGCGTGACGCGGTCGGTCTTCGGGCGGAAGACGATCAGGTCCGCTGCGACCGCCAACGCGACGAGCGCCCCGAAAACCACCCACACAACAATCGACTCTCCACCCAATTGGCCGGCTCCCGTCGCTTACCGATAGGCCGCACGAGTCTACACTGCGCCGCCTCTCATCGCGAGATCGGTTCGATGATAAGGACATGGCGCGCATGCACATCGTAGAAAAAGCGGGAACGAAGGGCGCGCAGCTGGTAGTGGCTGCACCGTATCTCACCGAGCAGCGGTACGAGGAGTACACGGCCGAGCAGCATGCGGTGTGGGCCGAGCTGGTGCGGCGGCGAAGGCCACAACTCGAAGCGCACGCCTGCCGCGAGTACGTCGAAGGTTACAAATTTATCGGGCTTGAGGACGACCGCCTGCCGAACCTGAGCGCGATCAGCCAGCGGCTGAAACCCCGGACCGGCTGGAGCACCACGCCGGTAAGCGGCTTCCTGCCGAGCGACGCGTTTTTCGAGATGCTCGATGCGCGGATGTTTCCCACAACGACGTGGCTGCGCGGCCGCGATTCGCTAGGGTATACGCCGGAGCCGGATATTTTTCACGATGTATTCGGGCACGTCCCGATGCACGCGCACAAGGTGTTTGCGGATTTCCTGCAGCACTACGGCAGCGTTTGCGCGCGGATCGAGGACGCGACCACGCTCGAACGCCTCGGCCGGCTTTTCTGGTATACGGTCGAATTCGGGCTGATTCGCGAGCGGGGAAGCGTAAAGGTTTACGGCAGCGGCGTAATCAGTTCGCACGGTGAGTGCACGAACGTGATCGAGGGCGGCTGCCAGGTGAGGGATTTCGATCTCGACGAAGTGCTAAACACGCCCGTGAAGGTCGACCGCATCCACAGCCTTCTTTTTGCCATCGAGAGCTTCGATCAGATCTACGAGGCCATGCATGAGGCGGAGCGCCGCCTGCACGTCGCGACGTGACCCGGAGTGCAGGCCATGACCTCAAATCGCCTTCAGAGCTGAAAAAGGAATGGCGGGGACGACGAGACTCGAACTCGCGACCTCTGCCGTGACAGGGTGCCGTGACCTGGGAAATCAAGCACTTACGAGGAGCGCTAAGGAACGCAAGGCATTGAAAACACGTAGAAGGGAACTCTTATTGCTCCCAGATTGTTCCCGCGATTGAAGCGTCGGATTCCGAAACCAAATCCTGCGGACGGATTGGCACCGGCGCCTCAAACGGAAAAACGAGAGAGCTCAGATCCACGCGTTGATTGAGTCCACCGGAGGAACGCTCCAGCGGAATAGCGCGCACCTTCCTGGGCCGATTGCCTTCCAGCTTACGTGGGTGTGATACCCACCGCCGATGCGCCGATACGATTTTCTGAGTATCAAACAGCTTTCTGCGAATCCTGCGTTCTTGACAGCTGCTGCAGGCCGCGCGCCGACTGGGTTAATTGGCAGGAGAATCTCTGCGCGCCTAACCGGAAAAGTGACGTACTAGCCCAGCACTTCTCCGGTTACGGCGTTTGAACGAAGCCGCCCGGCGGCGGACGCTTCGCGTGAGATGAACGTAGCGGTGGTTGCCTAGCAGCTGAGATAAGTTTGGGTCACAAGGAGGCATCCTCATGACCCATCTACGAAAAATGATGCTGGAGGAACTCCAGGGTCGTAATTACGCCAAGACTACCATCGATTGCTACCTTCGCAGTGTCGAAGATTTCTCTCGACACTTCCACTGTTCTCCGGATCGTTTGGGCCCCCGACACATTCGTGAATATCAGGCGGCGTTGTTCCAGAAACGGAAGTTCTCGCCGAACACGGTGGCGCAACGCCTCGCGGCTCTGCGATTCTTCTACACCAAGACTCTCAAGAGAGCCTGGAGCATCGAAGAGACTCCCTACCCGAAGAAGATTGTTCACCTGCCAACGATTCTCAGCCAGGAAGAAGTTGCCCGGCTCATTGATGCGGCCCAGCCGCCCTTGCATCGCACTCTGCTCATGGCGCTCTATGCCACCGGACTCCGGCGTGCCGAACTCGCGCGCCTGAAAGTCAGCGATGTCGACAGCCAGCGCATGGTGATTCACGTTCAAGGTGGCAAAGGCCGCAGAGACCGAGATGTGCTGCTCAGCCCCAAGTTGCTCGTAGAACTGCGCCAACACTGGCGCCGCTTGCGACGAAAGCGCAGTGTGTGGCTGTTTCCTAGCCGGCACGCTCACGCCGGTGATCGGCCCATCACTCCCAAGGCGATCTACCATGCCTGTAAGGGAGCTGCTCGTCGCGCCGCTCTCCAGAAAGCCATACACCCGCACACCCTGCGCCACTGCTTTGCCACGCATCTCCTCGAAGACGGAGCGGATCTTCGCACGATTCAGATCCTGCTGGGCCATCGAGATCTAAAAGAAACCACCATCTACCTGCATCTTTCGCAGCGCCATCTTCACGCGACCGCGAGTCCTTTGGACTCGCTGAAGTTGAGAGAGTAGATGAGCCGGCCACCCCTCGAGGTGGCCGATCTCATCCGCACCGGGGGCACTGCCTTCATCGAACGGAATCGCCGCTGGCTCAGTTGGAAGCACGTCAAAGTGCTGCGGGCCATTCGGCGCTGTCGTACCGCCGCGCTCGGCGGTCATATCGATCAATGCACCCGCTGCGGCCATCGCGCCACCATCTCCTATAACAGCTGCCGCAATCGCCACTGCCCGAAGTGTCAGACGGCTGCTCGGGACCGCTGGATCGCCGCGCGCCGCCAGGAACTTCTCCCGACACGCTACGTCCATGTTGTCTTCACGCTTCCTTCTCAGTTGGGGTCTTTGGCTCTACAGAACAGAAAAGTCATCTACGGCCTGTTGCTTCGCGCCAGTGCGGAAACTCTTCTCGAAGTGGCGCGCGATCCCAGACACCTGGGCGCCGAAATTGGTTTCTTCAGTGTGCTACACACCTGGAGTCAGAAGCTCAGCCTGCATCCCCACGTTCATTGCGTCATTCCCGCCGGTGGCTTAACAGGGTGCTGAAGAACAGGTGATTTTCGAGATGAGAATGCAGTCGAGAGCGAAAAAGCGCGGGAGCAAGGTTCCACGCTGCTCGATCCACGTCCGCGTTTTGTTCTTCCGCACCACATCTTCCGTTCGCTTGTCTCTAGGCCGCGGCTTCTCGGACCCCCAGATGCGCCAACCGGAGCAGGTTGTACGCCGCGCCCCACAGGTAGGCCACTTGCTGGATTTTCCAGCGGCCCAAGTGCCGCACTTTGCGCAGTCCGCCCGGCTGCTTCAGCCAGCCGAAGATTTGCTCGACCTTCTTGCGCGCCTTCTGGCTGATCCGATAGCCGAGCGTTTTCATCCGCCGCAGCATTCTTCGTCGTGCATTGCCGTCGGCATCCTCAGCGACCACTCGCTCAGCCGAGATCGGCACGTGCGGAGTGATAGCGAAGTCGTCTTCGATTGTGCGCAGGAACTCGCCGGCTTCGTAGCCGGCATCGCCGCCGAGCGTCCCCGGCACGATGCGGTGACGACGCCGGAAGCGCCGCAACATCTTTTTCGCGGTCTTCCGCTCGGCGTAGCCGTCGGCGCGCGCCACGCGGATGTCCAGGCACAGCCCGTGACGGTTCTCCATCAGCACATGCCCGCTGTGCGCGAGTTGCGCCCCCGCGCCCGGACTCTTCTTCGCCAGCCGCGCTTCGGGATCGGTCGTGGATCGGTGGGTTTCGTTCGACCGCTTCTCGCCGCGAAAATCCACCGAGGGGTTGCTGCCGCCTTCAGCGGGCGGACGGTCTCGCGGTTCTTCCTTCGGGCGAAAACTCTTCAGCGAGGCCCACGACTGGATCAGCGTCCCATCCACCGTGAAGTGATCGTTCGAGGCATACTGGTCGACCAGCGCGCTGGCCACCACCCGCTCGAAAAACTTCTGCACCAGCCCGTGCCGTTCGAATCGCTCGCGGTTCTTGGTGAACGTCGTGGCGTCCCAGACCAGGGCATCGGGATCGAGATCGCAGAACCAGCGGTACAGCATGTTCCAGTTGATGGCGTCCACCAGCCGCCGCTCGGAGGAAATCGAGTACAGCGCCTGCAGCAACAGTGCTTTCAGCAGCGCTTCCGGCGGAATCGAAGGACGCCCCGTCTCGCTGTAGGCCGCCTCGAAGGCCCGCTCCATCTGCTGCAACACTTCATCGGCCCGCCGCTTGATCGCTCGCAGCGGATGATTCTTTGCCAGGCGCTCCTCGGTGTTCGCGATGAAAAACATCGGGTTCTGCAATTTTGGATTTCCGCGCACGAAGTTCTCCTCTTTTTGGGAGAATGGCCGCCCCAAACGCGGCTTTCGACCTTCGTGCAGATCAAAATGCACGCGCAGTTCCAAAGAACGAGTTTTTCAGCACCCTGTTAAGTCTCGATCACACTCACTGGGTTCACTCACAAAACCGCTTCTTTCTTCCCCTCAAGGTGCTGTCGAGGGTCTTTCGCGGCAAGTTCGTCGCTGGTATCAAGCAAGCCTTCCAGAACGACCAACTGAGCTTCCATGGAAATCTGACTCCTCTCACTCAGCCCAGAACCTTCGCTGCCTGGCTGCGATTGCTCTTCCGAAAGGACTGGATCGTCTATGCAAAACGGCCCTTCGGTGGCCCTGAATATGTGCTTCACTATCTGGGCCGCTACACCCATCGCGTGGCGATCTCCAACCATCGCCTCATCTCGTTTGCCGATGGCCAAGTCACCTTTCGCTGGCGCGACTCGGCTCACAACAACGAACAAAAGCTGCTGACGGTATCGCTCGATGAGTTCCTGCGCCGCTTCCTGTTGCACGTGCTTCCGAAGGGCTTCGTCCGCATTCGGAACTTCGGCTTCCTCGCCAACCGGCGGCGTGCCACTCTCTTGCCGCTTTGCTTTCAATCGCTCGGCGCGGCAAAAGAACCGGAAGCCGAACCAGGCGTCTCATCCGCCAGCGACTCGCATGAACTTTGGCGCTGCCCCGAGTGTGGTGGCCCGATGGTGGTCGTCGAGAAGCTTACGGCACTCCAGATCCAACTTCGTTCTCCGCCGCTGGCCACCACTGCTGCATGAAACGACTTTCTCGATCTCGAATTCTTTGCGCGTTTCGGCGTGCTCCGCCCCTGTGTGCCTTCTCGCAGAGCCGATCTCTTCCCCCAGCTTCCTCAGCGCCGTCTCCCCGATACTTTTGCGCGGTAACCAACTCCCGCGGTCATCTGCCCTGCTGTACCGCACAGCTTCGGCGACGCTCCACACCGCTGTCTCCTGTCATTCAATTCCCATAGGGCCCGCGTCCGCCGCTACCACGGGCGGCTTCGTTCAAACGGCTGTATCGAACGCGCGAAGAGCATCTCGCCAAAGTTTTCACTCCTTCGTGAAAACGCGCGTCCGATACAGCACTAACGCTAATCAGGACCTTACACGGTTCCTCGCCATGCCTGCACCTGTGATGGTTCAGCCTGAAATGGAAAGAGGGCGCTCTTCGTTAGTGAGTATTCCACCATTCGGGCGGGGATTATCAAGGCATGGGGATCCTTCGTCCCCATGCCGTACTCTGACTGGTCACACCCGAGCCCGATCCAGCGTGAGGCCAAGTTTAGCTTGCTGGGGCGGCGATGCTCACACTGTATCCGGTCAGCGAAATAATACCGCCTGACCCATTGGGATTCGGACCCGCCGTCGCGACGCCGATGGTGATCGGTACTCCCGGAATGGAATATATCGTGAGGGGCGAACTCCAAAAAAAATAGTTGTTTTTCGGCCCATATTCGTTTGCATCCTCAAAACAAAACGATTCACCAAAAATCTCCTGGGGAGGGCAGGACGTGAGTACCGTATTCTTTATCTGGGCGTGCCATACGGGAGTGACCGATACGGATCCTGGATTAAGAGAAATCACGATGTGATCGCGTAAGGCATCGGTTATCCCATCGAAGGTTATGGTCTGCAGCTCGATCACAGTGGAAGCCGCCCCCGTAGGTATGCTGCAGCTCCAGTACGCTCCAGTAGTAGGAATACTGCCCGAGCGGCAATTACCGCTCCACGCGTTGCGTGGCGGGCTGTCAACGTCTTGGACCAATTGCGCGGCCACAGCACGCACTACTCGAGGCGTTAGGACGGCAACTGTTGAGACAAGTACGATAGCCGCCAGCACAACGAAGACTATCTTGGTTAATTTCTTCATATCGTTTCTCCTTTTTCCCAGAATTTGGACCGGTCGGCGTGAGTGCTGCTCGCGGCCAGTTGTAGGCGTTGATGCGAACGATCAAACCTACTCGATATAATGCGTTAATCAGCCTGCGGAACTGGTTAAGGTGCCTCTTCCGAGGGCAGAGATATTTTCTAGAAAAAAGGGCGGCCACTTTGCGATAGCCGCCCTGGTGTCGTATCGCCCTTCCGGAGCTAATTCTCCATAGCGATGCCTGCGATACTAGATTTCGTAAACGCGGCGACGGCCCCTCGTATCACAGACCAGGAGGCGGAGGAGGACCACCAATTGGAATACCCGAACAAGTGAGGTTGAGGTTAGCGGGGTCGGTTAGGGTAACAACGCCCAGAGCCGGGGGCGAGTGCGGGTCGCCACCCCCCGGTCCAAAGCCAGGTGGGGGCACCAGCACGGGCACGACCGTTGTCAAAGTGGCCTCGATAAAATAGGCGTTGTGAAGGAAGTCCAGGACGTAGGCTTTAACCGCGTTTTCGCACTCGTCACCGACGGTGGTGCTCGGGCTGTATTGCACCTGAAATGAAGCGCTGGGCATGAAATCGTTGCTGTTGATAGTGAGCGGATTCGACATGACACCGGACGCGAAGTTGTATTCCCAGAGCCTGACCACGACCTGCTCGTTCGCATTTGCCGCCAGATAGCGGGCGCCGAGGGTGATACCAGGCCCGGAAGCAATACATGAAGGAAGAGGCTCACCCGCAACCGGCTGACAAGAACTAGGAGTCGTGTTCACGAGGATGCCGGGGACTGAAACGACGTTGTACCTAATAGTCGCGGTTTGGGTTATAAGCGACAGAACGCCTGGTGGTGTTCTTAAATAGGCCGCTGCAGTATCGTCGCCTGTTCCCAACGGGTTGCCATACGCCACGAGCAGCATACTGGCTGGGTCCACCGTGCCAGCCGCACCGACGCTGGTCCAAGGGACGTTCTGGGCCCATGCAGGCGATGAGCTAGTCAGCAGAACAAGAACTGCTGCGGACAAACCTGAGATCAGAATTTCCCGAATTCGCTTCATCGTTGTTTTCTCCTTTGTTTGCATCTTTCGCAAATATCCCCGACGTTGGCCTCTTGCTGATTTTCCGAGAGGTGCCACCTGTGGGTCGGAGCAGACTCGCAGAATTGCTGCTCTAACGCTTCGGTAAGCGCCTCAGCTTCTCCCTGACTCACTATCTCCACCTGGCAGCCACATTCCTGGCACCAGGCCCTGACCGACCGATGCTGCTGCCGGATGATCAGAACGCGCTCGGTCTCGACGGTGATTTCGGTTCTTCGATGAACCGTCATTCCGTTTCTCCAGCGTTTTGCCCAACCCCGAAATCGTGATAGAGTGCCTGTCACATTTGGCTCGGCTTCCAGGCCCGCGCTGCGGGACGGTGCATCCTGCCGGGAGCGGTCCCCGGAAGTCTTTAGAGAAATCTCAGAAATTTATCAGGCGTGCTATGAATGACCACGGAAAGGAGTTATACGAGTTTGGTCCTTTCCTGCTTGATCCCCGCAAGCACCTCCTGCTCCTCGACAACCAGCCAGTTTCGCTACAACTGAAGGCGTTCGAGACCCTGCTGGTGCTGGTGCGCCATAGCGAACAAGTGGTTTTGAAGGATGATCTGATGAAGAGCGTCTGGCCGGACACCTTCGTCGAGGAATCTAATCTGGCCCAGAACATCTTTGTGCTGAGGAAAACTCTGGGTGACACGGCTGGCCGGCATCACTACATCGCCACCATTCCGGGCCGAGGTTACAGGTTTGTCGCCAGGGTGCGCGTCATTTCCGTGGAACAGAGCCTCATTGTCCAGAGTCACGAACGATCGCAGGTGGTCATTGAAGAGAAAAAGTCGCCTCGGAGGTTGTGGCGTCCGGTTGGGGTAGCGGTGATGGCTGCTCTGTTAGGGAGCGGCGTGGTCTACTGGGGATCCCATCGAGCGCCGAAACTAACGGAAAAAGACAGCATAGTGATCTCGGATTTCGTGAACTCGACCGGGGATGCCGTCTTCGACGGTGCTCTACGGCAGGGTCTTTCGGCGCAACTAGAGCAGTCACCGTATCTGAACCTGCTCTCGGAACAGCGCATCGCGCAGACGCTGTCCCTGATGGCCCAACGTAAAGACGCACGCCTGACGCCCGAGTTGGCTCGCGAGGTCTGCCAGCGCACCGGGAGTGCGGCAGTTCTGGATGGGTCGATTGCCCAAGTAGGCACGCAGTACCTGCTGCTCCTCAAGGCGACCGGTTGCGCAAACGGTGAATCGCTGGCAAGTGCGGAAGCGCGCGCCAAGGACAAAGACCATGTTCTCGATGCGCTCGGAAAACTCGCTTCGGAAATCCGTAGCAAGCTTGGCGAATCACTCGCCTCGGTGCAGAAGTATGACGCGCCACCGGAGGACGCGACCACCGCATCGTTGGAGGCTCTGAAGGCCTATAGCCTTGGCTACCAGACGATGATCGCAAGGAACGATTACCCCGCCGCGATTCCCTTGTTCCAGCAAGCCATCAGCCTCGATCCCAATTTCGCCATGGCGTACGCCCGCTTGGGGATCAATTTCTACAATCTCGACGAACCCGCTCGAGCGGCGGAGAACCTTCAGAAGGCCTACGACCTGCGAGAACGCTTGACGGAACGCGAAAAGCTTTACATCGCTGCCAGCCACGACGCCATGGCCACCGGCAACATGGAAGCTGCCCGCAAGACTTATGAATTGTGGGAGCAACTTTACCCACGTGACCAGTTTGCCGTCGGCAATCTCGGTGTGGTCTACAGCTTTTTGGGGGAGTACGACAAGGCGCTAGCTGCGATCCAAGAGGCCTGGAAACTCAACCCCGGAAATGCGCTGGTTTACTCAAACATTGTGGTCACGTACCTGCACCTGAATCGTCCGGATGAGGCCAAAGCTACGGGCCTGAAGGCAAACGCGCTTCATCTGGACAGTACGTTTCTTCACGCCAATCTCTACGTGGTGGATTTCGTGCAGCATGATGCGGCGGGCATGGAGAAGGAGGCAGCCGAATTGATTGGCACACCCGGATGGGAAGATCTGATGTTCTACTATCAATCGGACACCGCCGCGTATAGTGGTCATTTTACTCAGGCGCGGGAGCTCACACGCCGCGCCGCCGACTCTGCCCTACGCGCCGATAAGAAGGAAACGGCTGCTGCTTACGAAGCGGAAGCTGCAGTGCGCGAGGCGCTGGTGGGCAATTTGGACTTGGCGAAGCGGCAAGCGGGGAACGCTCTCGCGCTGTCCAACGGCAAGGAAGTTGAGGCGCTTTCGGCCACTGCGCTGGGACTGGCAGGCGATTCCGTACAAACTGCGCGACTAGACCGTGACCTCAACTCACGGTTCCCGCAGGACACGGTCGTGCAGTCAAACTTGCTGCCCACAATCCGCTTGGCTGCCGCACTCCGAGGTGGAGCTTCCAGCAAGCTCACCGAGGCGCTTTCGATCGCGACGCCTTACGAATTAGGACAGACCACTAATTCCGTAGCTTTTTGTTTGTACCCAGCTTATCTGCGGGGCGAAGCATTTTCGGCAGCGCATCAGGGTAGAAGAGCTGCCGCCGAGTTCCAGAAGATTCTCGACCACCCCGGCGTCGTTCAGAATGAACCTATCGGCGCGTTAGCGCATCTCGAAATCGCCCGCGGCTACGCGCTAGAAGCTCGGTCGGCGCAAGGCACCGATGCGGACGCCGCTCGCGCGAAAGCCCGCGCCGCCTACCAGGATTTCCTCAAGCTCTGGAAGGATGCCGATCCGGACATTCCCATCCTCAAGCAAGCCAAAGCCGAGTACGCCGAGCTGAAGTAGCGCAGCTCTTGGCAAACGACGCTCACTCCCCAGCCCACATCTCTAGACGCGACCAAACAGCTCAGGCAGACTCTTCTTCAATCCCCTGGCGATTTTCTCGATATTCACAAGCGACACATTCCTAGTGCCGCGCTCGACGCCACTGTAATATGTCCGGTGGAGTCCACACCTCTCGGCGGCCTCCTCCTGAGTAACTTTTTGCGCCTCACGCACGCGACGAATCGCACGGCCAAAACGGATGCGGATGTCGAGGGGCATCGCGTCCGATGGTGGCTGGACACAGCCGATGCGTAAACATCCGATGAGTCACATAGTGAATTGAGGTAAAATGCGCGCCCGTGAACTGGCACTGGCCTAGAGCCATCGTGGCTCACCTCGTTGTTGCGGCGGTTCTCGGCCTGCTGTTCGTCTTTATCGGCCACTTCTCGCTGCCGCAAAGCCTCGTGCTTGCACTCTCGCTGGCACTCGTCTTGCTGGTGCTGTTTCGAGATATCGAGATCGTGGCGAGTCCATTCCTGCGGTTCGATCCGTACTGGATACGGGTCTTTCCGCAGTGGTACGACTTTTTTTCTAGAATGGCGCTGGCGATGCTGATCTGGCTCTTGCCGTCAAAGGGCCGCTTGCCCGTCGCGCATTCGTAGAGAACGGCGCCTAGAGCGAAAATGTCGGAGCGAACGTCGGCAGGCTTGCCTTCGATCTGCTCGGGCGACATGTACTGAATCGTGCCGACAACCGCGCCCGCAGTGGTTAGCGGAGAAATCGGGCTGCTGCCGGTAAGCGTCTTCGCGGTCGATAACAACAACCCGGCGTCATTTCCCTCGACCGCTTCGACGGCGGCCTTCGCAAGGCCGAAGTCCATTAGCTTGACGCCGCTCCTGGTCAGCATGATGTTTGCGGGCTTCAAATCGCGGTGAATGGAGACTTGCTCACCCCGTGATAGGTGCCGATCAGCCATTGCTGGAGGTTTCCCACAGCGCGATCGGCAAGTGGGACAGCCGACTTAGCCCTTCAAAGCTCTTGAGGCCATCCGTGTAGATGGTCGAGCCGGGAGAGATGTTCTGTTCGAGGAAGGGGATGATGGTCTTGGCCTTGAAATCTGGGATCACTTTCATTCGGACGCGCCCCGAACCCCTGCCGCGCTTTTCCACTGCGACCAGAACCAGCGCCGCTCGTCGCCCCTTCAGCTGGCAGCTTCCGCGGAGACCGGCTTGCTCGCCGCCAACCCACGTTTCATCAACTTCTACTTCGCCATGCAGCGGCTCCCGAGCTACATTCACCATGGCCCGGCGCCAGACGTGACGAGCAATGCGTGCGCATGCTGCGTTGGTGCCGCGCGGCGATGGATGATCACGCCTCCTGGTCGTTGACGCGGTGATTCCCGTGGGCAACAGTCCACATCCTGGCAAGGTGATGGACATCCTCATGATGGCCTTCGCCGAAGGCCGCGAACGCACGGAGCACGAGTTCAGTGCACTCTTCGGTAAGGCGGGTCTTCAACTGACCGATATCACAAGGACGCCGATCACCTTAAGCATTGTCGAGGCAATCCCCGCATAGCCCGTCGGATGGATTTACTGGCAAGGAGATGCAGGGGCGTCACACGGTGCTGTCCGAGACCGCCGTTTGGACACGCGTTCACAGGATAATGCAGCGTCTTCAGGACGCCGCTCTGGCCTTGGCCTGCAATGCCCGAGGACCCAACGACGGGTCCCACCGCGCTGGGCCGGGATTACCAAAAAAACTCAAGCAGGGCTGAAAGGTTTTTTCTTTGAAAGGTTCTGCCGATTCTTTGCCCATTAGTAAGAGTAGGGGGAAACTCTCGCTGGATTCCTCGCTCATGCCTCTTCGGCAAAAACATTGAGGAAGTCTTCGTCTATCCAGAAGAAAAGCAAGGCTCGCCCTCTTCTTGAGGTCTGTTTGAGGTAAAGCACCAATGTCCAGCAGTCCGCATTTCCGACTTCCTCATTTTTTTCCGCAGGTGAATTTTGTTCCCCCCGCACTGAGCGCAATGGAGGATTGCCATGTCCCGAGGGTTTGACGGATTCGAAATCGATGACTTTCGTGATTCCGGCTTCGACTCTGGGCGGGATGTAGGCCGAGGTCCGTCTTCCAACTGGAATGCTCGGACCCGTCTTTCCCACATCCACCGAGAGGAAGATAGGGCCAACCAGCTCGAACGCGAGGGGCGGCAGCGTTCACGCGCAGAGCGCCCGCCGCTGGCCCGCGAGGAACGCGTCCAAGCGATTCTCTCTCAACGCGCACGAACCAAGTACGCGGACCGAGACAAAGATTATTCCCTGCGGGATTCAGAGATTCATACGCTTTCGGAAGTTGGCAGGTTTCGCGTCGCAGCCGCCAAGGACCTGGCCGAATTGGCTTACAACGGCGACCGTGCCCGGATGGAGAACGATGTCGAGAGCCTGGCCCGTCAGGGTCTCGTCAGAGTCACGAGCATTTCAGATACCGAGCACAATCCCATGCAGGTAGTGACGCTGACGAAGCAAGGCCACCAGTTCTTGTCTCGCGGGAAGATTCTTCGCCCGGACCAACTTACCTACTACGGACTCAAAAAGCCCAAAGAAGGCATTCACGACGTGGAACTCTACCGGCTCTATCACAAGGTTGCCGATGAGATCGAAGGTCGGGGCGGCACGGTGCTCCGGGTCAAGCTCGACTACGAAATCAAGCGTGAACTCTACGTCCGTCTCGCCCGCCTTTCGGACGACAAGGGCCACGCCCCGGAAGAAGTGAAGGAGGAAGTCGCCAAGCGGTATCACCTCAAGGTTGTGTCCGGGGAGATTCCGATTCCTGATTTGCGGGTCGAGTATGTGCGCGAGAACGACGGCGAAATCCAGCGGCGCGACCTGGAACTCGCCACGGACCATTACCGCCCGCGCGGGCTGACACAGAAGGCTCGCGCCGGCTTCCAAATCTACGCCCGGCGCGGCGATACGGACCGATTGCGTCGTATTCGAGACGACCGGGAATTGAGCGCGGCGATTTTCAGCCTGTAACCCATGAGCATTTACGAGTCCCAACTCGCCAACCTCTCAGCTTTTGGCTATACCGAAGCCGAAGCGCGGTTTCTCTACCTTGTGGCAGCACATTCCGGCTATTTCACGGTGCGGCAGTTCCTTGACTTCTGCCATGCCCGCAGCGGCAAACGGAACGCCCGCTTTGTCGAGAAACTATTTGCCTTGGGCCATGCCTCGGCCCAGAGATACACGCGGCGGAGTCTCGTTTACCACCTCCGTTCTCGCCAGATTTACGAAGCGATTGGCAAGGCCCATCTCCGCAATCGCAGGGAGCACGAACTCGATTACATCAAGACGCGGCTCCTGGCTCTTGACTTCATCCTTGCCAACCCGGAAGACCGCTATTTCGAGACGGCGGAAGAGAAGCGGCGCTACCTCATCGAACGGTTCAAACTCAGCGAGAGTTTGTTCCGTCCTGCGAGCATGGTAAGGCCATCACGTTCTCCGAGGGATTTCCGCTGTGCGTAGCCTATCCCGCTCCCGATTACATGCCTGTGGTGACGTTTACCTACGTTGATCCCGAGCACCGAAACCTCGACCGCTACATCGCGCACTTGCGTACGTATCGGCCTTTGTTGCGGCAGCTTCCGAGCTTCCAATTCATCTACATTTCGACGGCCGCAGGCCTCCAGCAAGAAGCGGGCGAGCTTTTCTCATTCCTTGTGGAGGGCAGGGGCCTCTCGGATTTGACCCGCTACTTCGATATCCAAACCAAGTGGGATAGCCGGAAATACAGCCTGGTCACAGAGGATGACATGATCTTCCGACACCAGGCCGCGAAGCGTTTCAACGGCGAGATATTCGACACTCTTTTCCATCTGTGGAAGCGAAACCAGCTGCCGAATGATTTGCGGGCTGAATCGGTGGCGACCACGACGAAACAGCAAAAAGTCCTATTCCGAGCCGTCAGCGTGCCAGGCCAGGAAGCGGTATTCGGGGACCGCCGCAAAAGATGGGGTGACGGCTGGCAAATACGCTGTGCTTCAGGTGCGGCTTCAGTTCCAAAGTCACCCGCAGCCCAACCGCAGATTCCTGAAAGAACGGCGGATGCGTAAAGGAACAGGTGACATCTGCACGCGGACAAAACACAAGGAAGGTCGGGAGCGACCCCACTTTGTGCGGCTTTCAGCCGCCCAAAACGTCGTGGGGTCGCTCCCGCCCGTCACGCTTGTTGCGTGACCGTGTTTTGTCCGCGTGCAGCAATCGGAGCAGACAGCTTGTAATGCAAGTCGTACTACACCGCGAAAGAGGAAAGGAGGAAAACCGTTCCCACTACTGAAGGCACCATCCGAACAAACTTCTTTTCAGGAAGGATGACGAGTTCAAGCGTTGGGCAAGCCAGCATCTGAACAATCACAACCGAGCGGAACCCGAAGGAGGCGCACTCAGCAAGACTGCGTAGCCAACATGAAGTCCCGTTCACCACAATTCGGTGTGCGCGAGAACACAGCGTCGTCCCGACAGCATGCCTCGCGCCTTGCAGACGATTCCACATCCCCGTCAGCAAAGACTCTTTTACGAAGTTCGTATCATCCGGAACCACTGCGGGAGTCCGGATTCATCACCAAAGAGAAGCAAGACGGATTCATCGCTAAGCCGCTGGACGCGGCCACAGGGGGGAGAGAGGAGAGTAACAACGACCTGAATCCTCAACCCCGGAAACAGCTCCTATCCGTCGGCAGCGGCCCCGAATTCGAGCGGCTTGTGGGCTGCGAGGAGGCGGCAACGCTGTTAGGGAATATCCATGTGAAAACGCTCCAACGTTATGCGCGCCACGGAACCGTTCCTGGATATCGGATCGGAGGTCACTGGTATTTCCGCATCACAGAGCTAGACGCATGGCTGCGATCTCGTATAAATTCAAACTGCCAATCCGTCCGCTAGAACTGAGGAGAATCAAGAGCCAATGTTCAAGCGGATGCGTTATCAGCAGGGCTGTGTTGCACGTGAACGGCGCAGTAACGGACCGGACGTGTGGATCTTCCGATGGCGAGAATTAGACGCGGACGGTCAAAGAATCAACCGCAAAGTCGTGGTGGGGACGGTCGAACAATACGCCGCCCGAGCTGCTGCCCAGAAGGCAGTGGAGGCACTACGAATCCACATCAACCAGGAAACCCCTCGGTCACTCCTTCAACCACTACGATGCGAGCAGTTGATCGTACACTACGTGGAACGGGAGCTCGCAGAGGGCAATCACAGGAAAGCCTATTCCACCAAGGCGGGATACAAGTGCTATCTCGACAACTGGGTCCTTCCGCGGTGGGGCTCCTATCGACTCACCGACGTGAAAGCGGTCGCCGTCGAGGAGTGGCTGGCGGGTCTCACGTTAACCGCGGGTACGAAGGCCAAGCTGAGAAACATCATGAGCGCTCTGTTTAATCACGCGATCCGCTACGAATGGCTGGGAAGAAACCCCATAACACTCGTGCGGCAGAGCGCGAAGCGAGAGCGCATCCCGGATGTGCTTGATGTCGAAGAGATCGGAGCATTGCTGGCCGAACTCCAACATCCGTACAAGATCATGGTGTTTCTCGTGGCGGCGACTGGATTGAGAGCAAGCGAACTTCTCGGTTTGAAATGGCAAGATGTTGATTTCGAGTCGCTGGAGATCAATCTCAACCGCGGTGTCGTACAACAGGTCGTCGGAGACCTCAAGACAGAAGCCTCACGAAAGCCCGTTCCCCTTGACCCGGAACTGGCCCGTGAGCTTCTGCAGTGGCGGTATCTGACACCCTTCAACCAAGAGGCCGATTGGGTATTTGCCAGCCCCGAAATGAAGGGTCGACAACCATACTGGCCGGAGAACCTTCTGCGGCGATACATCCGGCCGGGAGCCGAAAGATGCGGCATTCGCAAGAGGATCGGTTGGCATACGTTTCGTCACAGCTATGCCAGCCTGCTGAAAGCGAATGGCGAGGACGTCAAGGTTGTTCAGGAGTCTTTACGGCACGCCAACAGCCGAATCACCCTCGATACCTACACTCAAGCCAGCACGCCAGCCAAGAGACGGGCACAAACCAAAGTTGTCGGGATGATTTTTCCAAAGCAGGTTCAAACCGCCAACGCAGGAGGAGGGAACTGATGCCTGTTCCTTTCTGCTCCCGCGATCAAACGCCGGGCATGAAGAAAAGTTGTCGGTATGGCGTTGCCGAAGGAGACTCAAGCCGCCAATCCGAGAAGAGGGAACCAAAATCGCGCTTTATTGTTTCGGTTCCCGGAATCGAAGGCCCGGCGCAAACCGTTCTCGGGATGCGCTTTCCAAGAAGGATTCAAACCGCTGACGCGATAGGAAGGAACCGAATACCGCCTATTGTTCCTTTCTGCTCCTGCACTAGAAGACCACGCTTTCCGCAAATGCTTGAAAAGAATGGCGGGGACGACGAGACTCGAACTCGCGACCTCTGCCGTGACAGGGCAGCGTTCTAACCGACTGAACTACGTCCCCGCTAGATGACTCCAGATGGTGGGCGATCTCAGATTTGAACTGAGGACCTTCCGGGTGTAAACCGGATGCTCTAACCGCTGAGCTAACCGCCCGTCGACTCATCGTAGCAGAACCGCCGTCCCCGAGGCTAGAGCCGAGAGGCAAATTCGGCCGATACAGGTGCTCTGGCTGCGGCGTTGAAGTCTGCCTCGCAATCGCCCGATGAAATGAGAGGAAAGGCCCAGGGATATTCCCGTCACTGCCCATTAACCTGTACTTCGGTACAGGGACAAAATTTGTACCTGTACGGAGGTACAGGTTTTAGAGAAGCGCATCGGATGTTAGCTGATTCACCACGCGAGCCGAGCGTGTCGCTAGCTCGGCGGCGGCAACATGCTACGCTGACCTCTCAGCGGTGTGGTCCTAGTACCGCGGACGAACATCTATGTCCTCACGACTCGGCGAAATTCTGGTCAAAGACAGCCTGATCTCCCAGGATCAGCTGAAGCAAGCGCTCGACTACCAAAAGAAGAATGGCGGCCGGCTCGGAACATGCCTCGTGAAGATGGGGTTGGTCAGCGACGACGATATTACGGCAGTTCTTTCGCGGCAGTATGGCGTTCCCTCCATCAATCTGAAGTTCTACGAAGTGGATCCCGCGGTGATCAAGCTCGTCCCGCAGGAGACGGCGGTCCGGTACCAGATCGTGCCGCTGTCGCGTGTTGGTTCGACGCTCACGATTGCGATGACGGACCCAACGAACGTCTTCGCGATGGACGACATCAAGTTCATGACCGGCTTCAACGTCGAGCCGGTGGTCGCGTCGGAGACCGCGATCGGCGAGGCGATCCATAAGTTCTACGGGGAAGCGGAGAGCGTCGAAGAGCTCGACAAGGTAATGAAGGACCTGACGGGCGATGAGGGCGACGCCCTCGAGCTGGCAGGCGAGGAGGCCGAGATGGACCTGGCCTCGCTCTCCAAGGCCGCGGAAGAGGCTCCGATCATCAAACTCTGCAACCTGGTCCTGACGGACGCGGTGAAGCGCGGAGCGAGCGACATTCACGTCGAGCCATACGAAAAAGAGTACCGAGTCCGCTTCCGGATTGACGGAATCCTGCAAAACGTGATGGCGCCGCCCATGAAGCTGAAAGACGCGATGACGAGCCGCATCAAGATCATGTCGAAGCTCGACATCAGCGAGAAGCGGTTGCCGCAGGACGGCCGCATCATGATCAAGTACCTCAAAGACGGGAAGAAGAAGGAACTCGACTTCCGCGTCTCGACCGTTCCTACGCTTTTCGGCGAAAAGATCGTTCTCCGGCTGCTGGACAAAGAAAATCTCCGCCTCGACATGACGAAGCTGGGCTTCGAGCCCGAGTCGCTGGCGATGTTCGAACGGCAGATTCTGAAACCGTACGGGATGGTGCTGGTGACGGGCCCGACCGGATCGGGCAAGACGAATACGCTGTATTCGTCCGTGGCGCGCTTGAACACAGCGGAAACCAACATCATGACAGCCGAGGACCCGGTCGAGTTCCAACTGCCCGGCATCAACCAGGTTCAGATGAAGGAGCAGATCGGGCTGAATTTCGCGTCCGCTCTGCGCGCTTTCTTGCGGCAAGATCCGAACATCATCCTGGTCGGTGAAATTCGAGACTTTGAAACGGCCGAAATCGCTGTCAAGGCGGCGCTCACCGGCCACTTGGTGCTTTCCACGCTGCACACCAATGACGCGCCCTCCACGATCAGCCGCTTGATGAACATGGGAATCGAACCGTTCCTGGTGGCTACATCCGTGAACCTGATTTGCGCGCAGCGGTTGGTGCGGCGCATCTGCGTGCAGTGCAAGGAGCCGCTGCAGATTCAGACGCCGGCCCTGGTCGAGGCGGGATACACCGATGAAGAGGCGTCGAAAGTGGTCGTGCAGCACGGAAAAGGATGCGCCGCCTGCAACAACACCGGCTACAAAGGCCGCGTCGGTCTCTACGAAGTGATGGAAATGCACGACGAGATCCGGGAGCTGGTTCTGGTGGGCGCGTCGGCTCTCGAATTGAAGAAGAAGGCGCTGGAGCTCGGAATGATTACGCTGCGCCGCAGCGGACTGATCAAGGCCGCGGCCGGGCTGACGACGATGGAAGAAGTGCTGCGGGAGACGGTTCTGTAGTCGGAGGGCAAAGATGGCTGGAATCACGCTAAGCGAGCTTCTGAAGAAGATGATCGAAATGGGTGGGAGCGATCTGCACCTCTCGACGAACACGGCGCCGCGCATTCGCGTGCACGGCAAGCTGCGTCCGCTCGATATGCCGCCGCTGACCGCCGCAGACACGAAGGCACTCGCTTACAGCGTGCTGACGGACGTGCAGAAGCACCGGCTGGAAGAAAATCTGGAGCTCGACTTTTCGTTCGGTTTGAAGAGCCTCGCGCGCTTCCGCGGCAACATCTTCCATCAGCGCGGCGCCGTGGCCGCCGTGTTCCGAACGATTCCCTGGGAGATCAAGAGTTTCGACGCGTTGGGCTTGCCGCTGGTGGTGAAGGCGCTGTGCGACAAGCCACGCGGCCTCGTGCTGGTGACCGGGCCGACCGGGTCGGGCAAATCGACGACGCTCGCGGCGATGCTCGACAAGATCAACAACGAGCATGAAGAGCACATGATCACGATCGAGGACCCGATCGAATTCCTGCACAACCACAAGAAGTGCCTGGTGAACCAGCGGGAGGTGCACTCGGACACGCATTCATTCGCGAATTCGCTGCGGGCGGCGCTTCGCGAAGACCCCGACGTCGTGCTGATCGGCGAAATGCGCGACCTCGAAACGATTGAATCGGCGCTGCGTATCGCCGAGACGGGACACCTGACTTTCGCCACGCTGCACACGAACTCGGCGGTTTCGACCATCAACCGAATCGTGGACGTTTTTCCGGCGCACCAGCAACCGCAGGTGCGCGCGCAGCTCTCGATGGTGCTCGAAGGAATTCTGTGCCAATCGCTGCTGCCTCGAGTGGACGGCCGCGGCCGCGCCATGGTGATGGAGATCCTGATTCCGACGGCCGCCATCCGCAACCTGATCCGCGAAGACAAGATTCACCAGATCTATTCGGCCATGCAGACGGGGACGGGCACGACAGGAATGCAAACGTTCAATCAGAGCCTGGCGAACTCCTACTTCCAGAAGTTAATCACTTTGGAAACGGCGCTCGCGAGATCCTCGAATCCAGACGAATTGCAGGATTTAATTAACAGAGGGGTGACCTCGGCGCCCATGAGCGCCAAGGTTCCGGCCCGACGATAAAGGGAAACAAGGTGAGAGGGAGGATATAGATCATGCCGGTTTATACCTATCGGGGAGTCAACCGCGCGGGCGCGACGGTCGCGGGGGAGCGTGAGGCCGACAACAAGAACGAACTGGCCGCCATGCTGCGGCGAGAGCAGATCAATGTCAGCAAGCTCTCCGAAAAGGGAAGAGAGTTCAACATCCCCACCTTCGGCACGGGCGTCGAAGAAAAAGAGCTGGCCATCTTTACGCGGCAGTTCTCGGTGATGATCGATGCGGGCTTGCCTCTCGTGCAGTGTCTTGAGATTCTCGCCGGCCAGCAGGAGAACAAGACGTTTCAGAAGATGCTCAATTCCGTGCGAGCCTCGGTGGAGGGCGGCACCACGCTCTCGGCGGCGATGAAGCAGCACGAGAAGGTGTTCGATGCACTGTATTACAACATGGTGGAGGCGGGCGAGACGGGCGGTATTCTGGACACGATTCTGCAGCGGCTTTCGACCTATATCGAGAAAAACGTCAAATTGAAGCGAGCCGTGAAGTCCGCGATGATTTACCCGATATCCGTGCTGGGCATCGCCGCGGGCGTGATCATCCTTCTGCTGTGGAAGGTCGTGCCCATTTTCATTACGTTGTTCAACGGCCTCGATGTAAGTTTGCCGTTGCCGACGCGAATCGTCATCGGCTTGAGCCATTTCGTGGGAAGCATCTACGGCTTGTTGATTCTCGTGTTCTTTGTCGGCGGCATATTCGCGTTGAAATTCTGGTATGGCACTGCGCAGGGCCGCATGGTGCTCGACACGATCCTGCTGAAAGTACCTGTGATCGGGAATGTGCTCCGCAAGATCGCGGTCGCTCGATTCACGAGGACGCTGGGGACGCTGATTTCGAGCGGCGTGCCCATTCTCGAGGGTCTGGACATCACGGCGCGTACGTCGGGAAACGCAGTAGTGGAGAAGGCGATCAGCCAGACGCGCAAGGCGGTGGAAGCCGGCCGCTCGCTGGTCGATCCGCTGAAGGAAACGGACGTTTTCCCGGGCATGGTGACGCAGATGATCGGCGTCGGCGAACAAACGGGCGCGATGGATGCGATGCTTTCGAAGATCGCGGACTTCTACGAAGACGAAGTGGACGCGGCCGTAAAGGACATGCTGACCGCCATCGAGCCGATCATGATCGTGGTGCTCGGCACGGTCGTCGGCGGCGTCGTCATCTCGATGTACATGCCGCTGTTCTCGCTGATCGGCAAATTGTCTGGGCACTAAAGAGTGCCCCACGCGCATGGCAGGGCGCCATGGTTGCCGTCGCTTCGGTGAGGTATCGCGACACCAATCGGGATGCCGCCAATTGGCTTTGCCGGCGGCAATTGACAGTCTCAAATGGAATTGACCGCTAGCGCGAGCGAATGGCTGCCCTGGTTGGGGCGTGTCCGATTTTTGATCATCACCTTTCTTCTGGCGGTGGTCGTCGTCGTACATCAATTCACCCCTGTTTTTCTTCCGGTGGGGATACTCGTTTCGCTTTGCGGCATCTGGTACGTTCTCGCGAGTATTTACGTGATTTTGCAACGCGCGCTGCCCGACGCCGGATGGCACGGCGCCGCTGCAGATGGTTCTGGACGTAAGCATCATCACCGCGATCGTCTATTCCAGCGGGGCGCAGGACAGCAATTTCGTGTCCTTGTACTTGCTCGCCATCCTGATGGGCAGCATTTTGTTCTCGCGCCGCGGCGCGTTCATAGTGGCGGGCTTTGCGTTTATCGAATTGGGATGCGTCGTCGAAGTGATGTATTCCGGATGGATTCCGCGATCGACTGCGACGATGCCTACCGCGCGGGCGCTGGAAACGTGGCTCGGGAGCAATCTTTTCGCGTTCTTTGCGGTGGCGTATCTGGGGAGCCTGCTGACGCAGACGATCCACACGAAGGGGGCCGAGCTCGAGCAGAAGAGCGAAGCACTGAAGGATTTGCAGGCCTTCAATCAGGACATCATCGAGTCGATGCGGGGAGGCCTGCTGACAACCGATCTCGAGGGCCGCATTCTGCTGATCAACCGCGCGGGCGTTGAAATCACCGGCCACGGATTTGGTCTGATGCGGGGCGAGAACGTCGCCGAGGCGCTTCCGGGATTTCTGGCCGGTTGAAGTGGACGAACATGGGAATCCGCTCGCGATGCGCAAAGAGATCGAATTCTGCACGCCCGCCGGCGAGACGCGCTTCCTCGGCATTTCCATCTCGCCGCTGCGAACCGCACAGAATCAGACCAGCGGCTTCGTATTCAATTTTCAAGATCTCACGGAGTTGAGGCGTCTGGAGCGCGAAATCGTCACGAAAGAACGCATGGCGGCGCTTGGCCGGCTTTCGGCCGGGATCGCCCACGAGATTCGCCAGCCTCTCACCGCGATGACCGGAGCGCTCAAGGAGCTGGTCCGGCTGGCGCCGCTGGAAGATGACGACAAGAAACTGGTCCAGATCGTGAGCCGCGAATCGCAGAGGCTCAATCACATCATCACGGAATTTTTGAACTACGCCCGCGAGAAATCCTACGCATTCACGGACGTCGACGCCGCGGCGCTGATCGAAGAGACCTTGCTGCTGCTCGAGCGCGACGCGAGCCGGATGGGACAAGTTCGATTCGAGAGAAACTTCGTAACGCGGAACTTGCGGATCCGGGCAGATCGCGACGCGATCAAGCAGGTTTTCTGGAATCTGTGCAACAACGCGTTGCGCGCGATGCCCAACGGGGGAACGCTTTCGGTGCAGCTGGAGGCGGCAGGCCCCGAGTGGGTCCGAATTTCCATTCGGGATACGGGAATCGGGCTCGATCCGGGAGCCTCAGCGCGGATATTCGAACCTTTCCAATCGGGATTCGCCGGAGGCACGGGGCTCGGACTCGCGATTGTCTATCAGATTTTGCAGGCGCACCGCGGCCAAGTACGCGTTGAAACGGAGAAGGGACGTGGCGCCACATTTATCGTAGAACTGCCGCGCGCGGCGCAGGCTGTTTCCAAGACCCGGTCGAATATCCGGACCGAGACCGAAGCCCTGCGGCCGGTGGGGAGACCGTAGCCAAATGGCCCACCTGCTCATCGTCGATGACGAGCGCTCGATTTGCGAACTGCTGGAAATCAGCTTCCGCAAGGAAGGCCACCGCGTCGATACGGCCACCAGCGGCGAGGCGGCGAAGCGCCGGCTGGCCTCGCAGATTTTCGACATCGTGGTGTCCGACATCTGCATGCCTGATATGGATGGAGTCGAGCTGCTGCGCTACTGCAAGGAAGTCTCGCCCGCGACGATTTTCCTCCTGATCACCGGCGTTCCTACGATCGACACGGCGATCGACGCCGTCAATTTCGGCGCCGACCGCTACGTCATCAAGGGCGACCGGCTGCTCGACGAACTGCGTCCCGCAATCCAGCAGGTCGCTGAGAACCTCGCGCTGAAAAAAGAGGCGGGCTACTTGCGGCGCGAACTTCGCCGTCTCACAGGGCTCGATCACATGATCGGGACGGCGCCGAAGATGCGCGCGATCTTCGAGCTGATCGGGAATATCGCTCCGCAATCGAGCCGGGTACTGATCACCGGCGAAAGCGGAACGGGGAAAGAGCTGGTGGCCCGCGCGATCCACGAAAACAGCGCCCGCTCGAAGAATCCGTTCATCACGATCAACTGCGGGGCATTTCCGGAGACGTTGCTGGAGTCGGAGCTCTTCGGCTACATGAAGGGCGCTTTTACGGGCGCGAATGAAAATCGCAGCGGGCTCTTCCAGGCGGCGCACGGCGGCACGCTTTTCATGGACGAAATCGGCAACATGACCGTGACCATGCAGGTAAAGCTCTATCGCGTGCTCCAGGAGGGCAAAGTCCGCCCCATCGGCAGCACGGAAGAATCCGATGTGGACGTTCGCGTAATTGCAGCCACGAATAAGGATCTGGAGAAGGAGATCGCCGAAGGCCGTTTTCGCGAAGATTTGTACTACCGTCTCAGCGTGATCCCCATCCATCTCCCTCCTCTGCGCGAGCGCCGCGAAGACATCCCGCTGCTCGCGCGCGACTTTCTGGAACGCTTTTCGAAGTCGATGTCCAAGAATATCGACGGGATCGAGCCGGAAGCGATGAGACTCCTGGAAGTGTATGATTGGCCCGGAAACGTCCGCGAGCTAGAGAACACGATCGAACGCGCTGTGGCGCTCGAGAGCAGGCACAGGATTTCGACCGAAGCCCTGCCGGACCGCATCCGGACCCATTTTCAGGATTCGACCCCGCTCGCGACGCACAATGGCGACGGCGCGGCGCTTCCTGCGGAGGGCCTCAATCTGGAAGAGCACATCCAGGGAATCGAGCGATCGTATCTCTTGGCCGCCCTCGAGCGGTCCGGCGGGGTCCGCACCCAGGCTGCCGAACTGCTGAAAATGTCCTACCGTTCGTTTCGTCACTACGCGAAGAAATATGGAGTCTAGCCGATCTGCTCCAATGCGCGGTCTCGCACCCATTCCGCCCAACCAATCTGCACCTGAAACGTGGCGGTTGGCCCGTTTCGTCATCCGGGATAGTCAAAAAACGTCAACATCGGTCTTGCTTGCCAAAGGGCCTCGCCGCGCTTCCAACACCAAGCCGCGCAAGCCAGGCTGTATCTCTATGACACGACGGGCAATAGGCTCGTGTATGCTAACGGTAAACCAACTTGGGGGCTGTGGCATCTCCCTTGCGATATATTCGGGCGTAGCCCCCCAGGGATACGAAAAGAGATTATGAACACTCACTCGAGGAGACAAGATGAATAAGAAACAGAAGGGTTTTTCACTTATCGAATTGCTGATCGTCGTGGCGATCATCCTGATCATCGCGGCTATCGCAATTCCGAACCTGCTTCGCGCCCGTATGGCGGCCAATGAGTCGTCCGCGGTCGGCACCGTCCGCACGCTGGTTACTTCCGAAGTCACCTACTCCAGCACGTGGAACGTTGGGTTTTCGCCCGATCTGGCTAGCCTCGGCGGCGCCGCCGTTCCTTGCGTGGCGTCATCGACGAGCGCATGCTTGATCGATCCACTGATTGCTGGTCAAACAGCTGCTGGACCAATAGAGCAGGTTACCAAGACGCAGCACTCGGTGGTACCCCCCGGCCGGCACGACCGTCATCAGCACCTTCGGCGTGAGCGCGTACCCTGTTGCACAAGGAACGACCGGCACGCGCACGTTTTGCTCCGACGAGTCCGGTGTCGTTCGCAACGATATTACCGGAGCGGCGATGGCAGCACCGACCGACACGGGCTGCGAAGCGTTCCCTTCGCTTCAGTAGCTTGAGCATGACCGAGGCGGGGAGGAAGACCAACTTCTTCCCCGCTTTTTTTCGCAGCAAAACTCGAAACACCTTGTGAGTGCAATCAAATGAGAGCCACCCAAAATTCGATCGGTACACAAGGAAGTCACGACAGCAGCGTGAACTCAGGCTTTTCGCTAATCGAGTTGCTGATCGTCGTGGCAATTATCCTGATTATCGCAGCGATTGCGATTCCGAACCTCATCCGCTCGCGTATGGCGGCTAATGAGAGCGCGGCGGCGTCAAACGTTCGCACAGTCACCACCGCCTCACTGATATATAACACGACATGGGATAACGGTTACCCGCCGGCAATGGCCAACCTCAGCGGTGTCGGTAGCGCCGCAACGTGCGACCTAGCGAATCTTGTGGATCCAATTATTTCCACCGCTCCGTTCACAAAAAGCGGCTATGTATATGGTTATACGGGGCAGGAGGGCAACGCGGCGCAAGGACCGGGATGTGGTAGCCCGGGGTTTAACGGTTATCTGATCACCGCGACGCCTCTAAACGCGAGCACAGGAGTTCGCAGTTTCTGCAGCGATGAGCCTGCAACGATTCACGACGACACCTCCGGCGCCACCCCGGGCAGCCAAACGGCATGCGAGTCGCTGCCCGCCCTGCAATGACCATTCGGCGAGGATGTCGATTTGCGACTGACTGCGGCTTGTATTTTCACAAGCGACGAAGGGGGCGGAGAGTGTTGGCCTTTTGGCGGTCGCGATCTCGCTTTGAGCGCGCCCTTTTCGTCTTATTTGTTCTAACGCTCCCGTTTGTCCAACCGTCTGTTTTCTCCGATGGCAAGGGCTACTACGCCTATCTGCGCTCCCCGTTGATTGACCACAACCTGCGTTTCGCCAGCGACTGGAATGATCTGCCCGTAAAGATCCTGCAGGAGTGCCGAGCTTGCCCGAGCAGCGCGAAGCAATATTGGAATCACCCTGCCAATAGCTTATTGTTTGTCGACCTGAACGGCCACATCTACGCCAACCCGATAACGAAAACGGGCCACCTGCCGAACTTCTACACAGTGGGCCCCGCCATGCTGTGGTTTCCTTTCGTTGCGGTGGCGCACCTCGCGGTTTTGACGGCAAATCACTTGGGATTAAGAATGCCGGCGGACGGCCACTCGTGGCCCTACATCGACGCGCTTTCCGGCGCGACGGCGCTGTACGGGTTTTTAGGCCTCTATATCTCCTTTCAGTTGGCCAAAGCTTTCGTAGACGAGCGGTGGGCCTTCCTGGCTACTTTGGGAATTTGGTTCGCGAGTTCGCTGCCTACGACCATGTATTTGGAGCCGTCGTGGTCGCACACCCACTCGGCCTTTTGTGTCTCCTTGTTTCTGTGGTATTGGTATCGGACCCGCACGTCCCGGACCTGGAAGCAGTGGCTGGTGCTTGGGCTGATCTCCGGTCTGATGATCGACGTGTATCTGGCTAACGGCATTTTTCTTCTCGCGCCCGCGGTTGATTGCATCGAGGCATATTTCAAGACTTGGCGCGATCCACGGCTCCTGTGGAAGAGCTTCCGGCTCCACCTCCTTTTTGCAGCTGGCGCCATCATCGCCTTTTCACCAATGCTGATTACGCGCGAAATCGTTTTTGGGAATCCGTTTACCTTCGGGATGTACGCGAACGTTACGTGGAACTGGAGATCTCCCGCTTTTCGATCGGTGCTCTTCTCGCCAAAGGTAGGGCTTTTTGTGTGCACGCCGATCCTTCTCTTGGCCGTCCTGGGGTTGTTTGCATTGTGCGGCCTCGATCGGAAGATGGGATCGACTTGCCTGTTGTTGGCGGGAGCGTTCTACTGCCTGATTTCGGTTTATCCTTGGTGGAACGGAATGTATTCGTTTGGCAACCGGTTTTTCATTTCTCTCACGCCTGTTTTCGTGCTGGGGCTGGCAGCCGCGTTCTCCTGGGCCGCAAGTTTATGGGGCGACTCACGTGCCGCAGCGCGGCGTCTCGTTCCGATTACGGCGCTGCTCATCCTGTGGAATTTTGGTCTCGTGTATCAGTGGTCCCATTTCCTGTTCTTTCCCGAAGGCGTAGGGCAGGTTTCTTGGAACGAAGTGATCTACAACCAATTTCGGGTAGTTCCACGCGATGTGTTCAACGATCTATCTACAAGGTTCCAGGTCCACCTGTAAGCCAGCATCCGCTCCGGGATAGCGCCGAAACGCCCGGCGGATAATTTCCTGCTAGACTGCACCCATGCGCGAATTTCTGCTCAGTTTTTTTGTGGTCGCGGCTCTTGCGCCGACCCACAACGCGAATTCCGTCCGTCATGCCCTGGAGGCGCGCTACCAGCACGCGCGAACGCTGAAGGCGGCCTTTTTCGAGCAATACGACGACGGGAACGGCGGCGTGCAGGCGGAATCGGGCACGGTCTACTTCTCCCGGCCCGGTCGCATGCGCTGGGAATATGAATCACCGGAGCCGAAACTCTTCCTGGTCGACGGCAAGAATGTCTGGTTCTACGTGCCCGCGGACCACACGGCCAGCCACGCCAAACTGAAGGAAAGCTCGGACTGGCGGACTCCGATCGCGCTGCTGGTCGGCAAAGCAGATTTATCTCAACTGTGCCGCACGATTGCGGTGGTGGATAGCTTCGCGGATTCGGGCGCGAAGCCGGGCAAAGAATCGCCGGCTCCCGGCAACACGGTGCTCCGCTGCACGCCGCGTGGCGAAAGCGCCGAGGCGGCATCGAAGGAGCCCATTTTCCTCGAGGTCGATCCCGAGGCGTATCTCGTTCGCGTCGTGATTCACCAACCCGGAAATGTGACGACGGAGTTTCGCTTCGGCAACTGGGAGGAAAACATCCCGGTCGCGGAAGAGAAATTCCACTTCCAGCCGCCGCCCGGCGTATCGATTGTCGACGAGGAAGCGCTCGCCGGCGAAGTACATTAGAAGTGTATTGGCGGGCTGGCGCGCCCCACCGTAGCTTCACTCGCGAAGGAACGCCGTACTTTCCCGCAGGAACAGTTCGAGCTGGTCGTGGTGCAGCCAGTGGCCGGCATCTTCGACGCGCACCATCCGGCAATCACGAATCACTTTTCTGCGGGGATCGGTTTCGGGCACGGGAAGGAAGCTTTCGAGTCCCCAGAAGAGCAGAATCGGGCAGGCGATCCGCGCGTAGATTTCGGTGGTGTCCTCGATGCGATGCCCGTAAGGCGGAAAGAGCCTAACGAAATTGTCGAACTTCCAAATCAGCGAACCATCGGGCTCCCAGTTCGTGCCGTGTAGGGTCAGATGCTTGGCGACTTCATCCGAAAGGTGCGGATTCGCCTCTTTCATCCGGGCGATGGCAGCTTCAAGGCTCGGATAACTTTTCTGCTTGCGCTTCTCGATATCGCGGACGGACTCAATCCAATATCGCAGTTGTTCTGGGGCGGGACCGTGGACCCGGCTGTCCGGCGGCGCGCCCAGTCCTTCGATGGAAATGGCCTTGCGAACGCGATCGGGATACACGCCGGCGTAATGGAGAACGATCCCGCCGCCCAGCGAATGGCCGATCAGCCGGATGGGAAATTCGTCGATGACGTCCAGCAGCGCGGACAGATCGAGAATGTGCTCCGCCGGACTGTACATTGCACCCGGCGCCCAGGCGCTGTTCCCGTGCCCCCGCAGGTCGAGCGCGTAGACGTGATAGTGCTCGCGCAGCGACCGCGCCACCCAGTCCCAATTCCGGGCGTGGTCAAGGCCGCCGTGCACCAGAACGAGCGCCGGCTTGCCGTCCTGGCCGTAATCCCAGAATTGCAGCTTCAAGCAGTCGGAATAGAAAAAGTGTGAAATTGGCTCCATGGAATTGGGCAAGAAGGGACTCTACCATAGTGTGTTTGCGCCGCTTACTCGGTTTCTCGACCCTCGCCGCTGGAACGCACGTTGCTCGATTCCCGCCGGGGCATACAGCCTTTTAGCCGTTGTCACATCCAATTAACGAGCTGTTTTCCCGCCTCCAGCCCGGCATGGGACGGAGTATGCTAGAGTCTGCGTTCTGCCCCCAGGGGCGGCGATGGGCCCACCAAAATGGCCGAATTTGTTTGCAAAGTCGGGGACACGACTGGCCGCGTCTTCCAGCACATGGAGACGGCGCAGTCGGAGGACGAGGCGAGACAGAGGCTGGCGGACCGGGGCTTCTACGTCTTCTCGGTCCGAAGCCACCTCAATCTCCTGGCGCAACTCAGCCGGTCGGGGCGGGACCGCTCGATCCACCCGCACGACTTTCTGATATTCAACCAGCAGTTTCACACGCTCGTGAAGGCCGGTCTGCCAATCCTGAAGGCGCTCGATCTGCTCGCCGAGCGCGCGGCCGCCGTTCGCATTCGCCCTATCCTGGAGGAAGTTCGACAGCGCGTTCGCGACGGCTCGCTCTTGTCCGAGGCGCTGGAGGCCCAAGGAGCGTTCCCGCCCGTGTACGTCACCGTGGTTGCGGCGGGCGAGCGCAGCGGCAACTTGACCGGAGTGCTCGAGCAATACATCGCGTATCTCCGCGTGAGCACTGGGTTCCGCAGCCGTTTACTGACATCGCTGATCTATCCGTCCGTGCTGGTGTTGACAGCCGTGCTCGTTGTCACCTACGTGGTCACGTACGCGCTGCCCCAGTTCGCGTCCCTCTACCACGAGCTCAACGTGCCTCTTCCGGCGCCCACGCGAATTCTTCTGGCGATAGCGCTTCCCATGCGAACGTACTTTATCGCCATGATCGTTACGCTCGCGGCCGCCGCGATTTTTATATTCGCGTGGACGAGATCGGATCGCGGCGCGCTGGCGATCGACCGCCTCAAACCGCGCGTCCCGATTCTCGGCGATATCTGGCTGAAGGCAGAGATCGCGCAGTTCGTGCGAACCCTCTCGACACTGTTGGGAGGCGGCACTCCGCTGGTGGCCGCCCTGCACACGTCCGCTGCGGCGATCGGGAGCAAGCTGGTCGCCAGTTCCGTCGAGCAGGCGGCGGAACGCGTAAAAGAAGGACAGGCTCTTCATACGAGCCTGGCTGAAACAAAGCTCATTCCCGGCTTGGCGCTCGAGATGATCGAGGTCGGCGAAGCGTCCGGCGCGCTGCCTGCCATGCTCACCAGCGTGGCTGAATTCTACGAAGAGGAAGTCAGTACGGGCCTGGAACGCTCTCTTTCTCTGATTCCGATCGTAATTTTGGTGGTCATGGCCGTTGTGGTAGGCTTCCTTTTGATCTCGCTCTATCTCCCGATGTTTTCTCTTCAGGTCAGGTGACCAAGGGACACAGAATCAATGGCAACCGCAAGCAACAACGCTATACCGGGCGGCCCGACGAACGACGCAGCCGAGCGCGAACACGCCCGCCGGCTGGCCGAGCGCTACCGCTGTCCTTTCATCGATCTCCTCGAACAGCGCATCGACCCCGAGCTGGTTCGCAGCATACCGGCCGAATTGATGTTCCGCTACAACTTCGTGCCGCTCGAATCGCGTGACTCCATCCTCGTGGTAGCGATGGCCGATCCGAGCCAGTTGCAGCTTACTGATGAGCTCTCGCTGCTGCTTGGCAAGCGGCTGCAGATCAAGGTCGCGACGGCCTCGCAGATCGGCGACCTGCTGAAACGCACCGAGCAGTCGCAGCGCGTCCTCGACCAAGCGACGGAAGGCTTCACCCTGCAGGTGGTTGCCGAGGAAGAGGACAGCGACGAAAACATTTCGATGGAGAAGCTCACGCGCGACACTGGCGAGAGCCCCGTCGTGCGTCTGGTCCACACGGTAATCTTTACTGCCCTCGAGCGGCGCGCGAGCGACATCCACATCGAAACCCGTAACTCGGAAGTGGTGGTGAAGTATCGCATCGACGGCGTGCTGCAATTCGCCATGCAGCCGCTCGCCAAGGACTGGCACGCCACGATTTTGTCGCGCATCAAGGTGATGAGCGAGCTCGATATCGCCGAGCGCCGCGTGCCGCAGGATGGGCGTTTCCGCGTGCGATACAAAGGGCGCTTCGTCGATTTTCGCGTGTCCATCATGCCGTCCGTTCACGGCGAAGACGCCGTGCTGCGCGTCCTCGACAAGGAAACGCTCAGCGAAAAGTTCCGCAACCTCACGCTCGACGTCGTCGGCTTCGATCACGAGGAGGTGACGCGCTTCCGGCGCTACATCCGCGAGCCCTACGGCATGGTGCTCGTCACGGGACCAACCGGCTCGGGCAAGACGACGACGCTCTACGCCGCCATCAACGAGATCAAGAACGACGAGGACAAGATCATCACCATCGAAGACCCCGTCGAATATCAGGTTCGCGGCATCACGCAGATTCCCGTGAACGAAAAGAAGGGCCTCACGTTTGCCCGCGGCTTGCGCTCGATCCTTCGTCACGATCCCGACAAGATCATGGTCGGCGAAATTCGCGACCAGGAAACCGCGCAGATCGCCATCAACTCCGCCCTCACCGGCCACCTGGTTTTCACCACGGTTCACGCCAACAACGTGACCGACGTGATCGGCCGCTTCATCAACATGGGCGTCGAGCCGTACAATTTCGTCTCGGCGCTGAATTGCATCATGGCGCAGCGGCTCGTTCGCGTGATCTGCGAGAACTGCAAGAAGCGCACGACCTACGCGCCCGAGGTGCTGCGGGAATCGGGGTTGGATCCGGCCGAATGGGCGCAGGTGCGGTTCGCCGAGGGCGCCGGATGCCTCGAGTGCTCGGGCAGCGGTTATCGCGGCCGAACCGCGATCACCGAACTCCTCGATCTTTCCGATCACATTCGCGAGATGATCGTCGACCGCCGTCCAACGTCCGAGATCAAGCGGGCCGCGCGCGAAGAGGGCATGACGTTCCTCCGCGAGTCCGGCCTTCGCAAGGTTCGTTCGGGAATGACGACGCTCCGCGAAATCAACAAGGTGACGTTCCTTGACTAGCCTGACGGGCACCGAGAACCTCGAGAGCAAGTTCTATCGGATGGGCATTGTCCGGCGGATCGACCGCTGGCTCCATGCGATGCCGCACCCATCTTTGGTGGTCGAGATCGCTCCCGGGCACGTCGCCGCAGCGCGGTGGGGCAGTGGCCACGGCGACCTCGAAGACGTCGTTGTGGAGTCGCTCCCGGCGGGCTCCGTGATGCCTTCGCCCGTAGATAACAACATTACTCAGCCGGACGCGGTGCGCGGCGCGCTTCGCCGGGTGTTTAACCGCGTCTCGACCCGCGGCGCGCCCATTGCGGTTTTGGTTCCCGATCCGGTGGTGCGCGTTTTCATCCTGCCGTTCGAGAATCTCCCGCGGCGGGCGGATGAGGCATTGCCGTTGCTTCGCTGGCGGCTGAAGAAAAGCGTCCCGTTCGACGTGGAAGAGACCGTGGTTTCGTGGATGAGGCAGCCGGCCCGCGACGGCAGCCTCGAACTCGTCACCGCCATCGCGCGCCAGCGCATCGTTCGCGAATACGAAGAAATCGTGGAGTCCGCCGGGGCGTCGATCGGCGTGCTGCTGAGTTCAACGCTGGCCGCCTTGCCGCTTCTCGAAGAGCGCGGCGCAACCTTGCTGGTGCGCCTCTCGGGCAAGAGCCTTACGAGCGCGATCGTTCACGGCGCGAATTTGTGCGTCTATCGGTCGACGGATTTGCCTGCCGATGCATCGCTCCTCGATCCGCAGGTGGTGCTCGACGAGGTTTTTCCGGCGATCGCCTATTATCAGGACAATTGGAATGGTCCCGTGGATCGCGTCCGTTTTTCCGGATTCGGCGCGCGAGAACAGTTTTTCCGCACCGCACTCGCCGCTGAATTGAAAGTTGCCGTCGGTTCGATGAGCGAAGCCGAAGCAGCCCAGGGTTTGAGCGAGCCGGTACAGGATCTGATCGGGCACGGCCTCGACGCGCTGGCGGGGTGGATGTTGAATGCCGGTTCCTAGCCGCCATTCGGAGAATCGCAAGGAACGATCATGAAGCTGCACCTCAATCTGACGACTGCGCCGCAACCGAACAAGCGGCCCTTCCTCGCGGGCGCCGCAGCCGCCGGCACGGTGGGCCTTCTTGCGCTGATCTTGCTTTCGTACGCCGCGTATGTGTCGTGGCAATCCAGCCGGGAGCTTCATTCGACAATTTCAACCCTGCAAGATGAGATCCAGCACGACGAACAGCAACAGCGGCAATTGCAGGGTTACTTCCAGGGCGCGCAGGCAAAACAGATTCTCGATCGCTCCGGCTTCTTGAACTCGCTGATCGACGAGCGCAGTTTTCCCTGGACCAAGATTTTCATGGACCTCGAGCAGACGCTGCCGCCCGGCGTTCGCGTCGTCAGCATCGCGCCGCGTCTCGTGGATAACCGCGCGGAAGTGACCCTCGAAGTCGGGGCGATGACCGACCAGAGCAAAATCCAATTCCTCGAGGCAGTCGAGAAATCCAGGGCCTTTACCGGCATGGTGGTCAAGGATGAGCGCCACTCCGACCAGCCGGGAAAAGATCCAATCACGCTGCATTTAACGGTTTGGTACTCGACGATATGACGACGAACGGCAACTGGCAGGTTTGGAAGAGGTCCGTGGGCGTGGCGCTGGGGCTGCTGCTGCTCGTGGATGCCGCCCTCGTCGCTTTCCTCTGGAATGGATCGCGCCAGGGACCGAATACTCTCCGCGCGCAACGAGATCAGTTGTCGCTGCAGGCGAAACTCTTGCGCGCCGACCTCAAAAGGGGCCAGGCCATTCAGGAGTCTTTGCCGCAAGTTGGCAAAGACTGCGACACCTTTTATCATGAATCGTTTCTGGACGCGAAAACGGGCTATTCGCAGATTGAGTCCGATCTCGACTCGATCGCTCAGAAGGCAAACGTAAAGACGCCGGCGCTATCTTTCAAGCAGAAGTCGATCGAGGGCCGCGGCGTCACCGAAATCTCGATCGAGACGTCCGTCGACGCAGACTATCCGTCCGTGATCCGGTTCATCAACGGGCTCGAGCGCTCCAAGAACTTCTATCTTGTCGACGATCTCCACCTGGCTTCCGCAAACACGGGAACGATTCAGCTGGAGATCACCATGCACACGTATTTCAGGACTTGATGATGTCGAGGCGCAACGAAATCTACTTGCTGCTCGCGCTGCTGCTCGCGCTCGCCGGCGCTCTCTATTATTACTTCGCGGGCCACAATCAGGTTGCTGCCACGCCCAAGGTTGTCGCTGGAGACACCAAGTTCCGGCCGCTCGACGTCCAGGAGCCGCAACTGCGGCTCGATCTGCTCGCAAAGCTTCAAAAAATCGAATATACGGGATCGCATCGCAATATTTTCGTCGCCGAGCCGCCCCCGCCTCCGAAGGCTCAGGTTGAGGCCGCGGCTGCCCGCTTCGTCGGCCCACAGGTGCCGCCTCCTCCCCCGCCCGTGCAGGTGCCGGGCCAATTGTTCGGCTATGCCTCCGAAGCTTCCAGCGGCCGCCGGGTCGCCTTCTTCTCCGAGGGCGATGATGTCCTCGTGGTCGCGGAAGGCGCGGCGTTCCTCAACCAATTCCGGCTGATACACGTCACCGACAATTCCGCCGACGTCGAGGAAATCTCAACGGGGCGCCACGCAACGGTTCCCATGGTTCAACCCCCGACAGGGCAGGAATAAAATGAGCGATCGCCGCGCGAAGGAAGAGCAAGCGATGGATGAACGCGAGGTGAATCACCGGAACCGGCGCGCGAGTGCCGGCACCCGGTCTTCCGAGGCGGGCTACGCCTACATCATCATGCTGGCTATCATCGTGGCGACGATCATCGGCTCGCAGGTGGTGCTCGAGAATTTGATCACGCAGGGCCGCCGCGAACGCGAAGCACAAACGATCTGGTGCGGGAATCAATGGGCTCGCGCGATCCGGCTCTACTACCATAAAACCGGGCATTATCCGCAGTCGATCGATGATCTCGAGACCGGTGTGCCCGATGTCCACTTCCTGCGCGCGTCCGCCATCAAGGATCCGATGGATGCGGACGATGGTTCGTGGCGCTTCATCTATGTCAATGCGACGGGCCAGATTATCGGGAGCGTACGCTACGCCACGCTGCAGCAAATGGCGATCATGGATTTGAACAACGGGCAAATGCCCAGCACGGCGAGCGCACTGCCCGGCGCCGTATCCGCCGCAAGCTTGTCGTCGATATCCGGCGACAATAGCGACACGGAGAGCTCCGCAACTTCGAGCGATAATTCGGGCGCCACCAATGGCGCGAACCCGAGCGCCGGAGGCAGCGCGAGCGTCGGCGGCACCAACGGCCAAAACCCGCAGGGAAACTCTCCGCAGACGCCATCTGGTTCGACCGACAATTCGGCTGGACCGGGTGGGCAGGGACAGCAGAATTCAAACTCAAACGGGACGCCCGCTTTCGGCCAAGGCCAGCCGGCAAGCACGTTCGGCTCGCCAGTAGCGGGCGCGCAAAACGCGAGTTCTCTCGCGCAATTGGCCGAACTGAAGCCAACCGGCCCGGTGGACGGGCCGGTGATAGGCGCATTCCTGAGCGGCGTTGGCATTCCGACGGCAATCGATCAGAAGTCGATCAAGGTCTATCACGGAGGGAAGAAATACAAAGATTGGGAGTTTATCTGGAACCCGCTGGAAGATCAGGCGCAGGCTCTTCAGCAAGGGCTCGGAGCAGCTCAGGGCCAGGGTCTCCTGCCCGGTCAAGCCGCGGGCGCCAATCCCTTCGGCGCGAGTCCGACGGGCGCGAGTTCAACGGGAACGACGAGCCCGCAAACGTCCGCGCCGCAGCCCAATCAGTAGTTTCCGCCATGGCCTTGATGAAGAGGCCAGTTTTGGCAGGAAACTTGAGGCCTCAGCAATGCTGACCGACCCCACTCCCGATTCCGGTCCTCACACAGGAATTCGCATTTACGTCGCCGTATCGGCCGCAGTCCTCGTGGCGGCCTTGTGTTACGTGGGCTGGGTGTTCTGGTCGCGCGCGCATGAGGACCAATTGATCGAGGAACGCGTGGCGGCACAGCGCCGCGCCCAGGATGAGCAAACCGTCGAGAGCATGGGAGGGAATCGCTTCGAGATTCTCGCGTTTTATGCGAATCCTCCCGCCATCACCCGTGGCGATTCGGCCGATCTTTGCTACAGCGTTTCGAACGCAAAATCGGTCACCCTCGAGCCGCAATCGAGCAAGGTCTGGCCGTCGTACGAGCATTGCGTCAGCGTATCGCCCCGCAGGACCACCACGTACATGCTGACCGCCACCGACGCGGCCGGGCAGACCAAGTCCGCCGAGATTACCGTCGAGGTCCAATAACCGCGTCTCGATGGCTTTCGAGCCTTTGCAAATTCTTGCCTGAAGGCGCAAAATGGAATTTGTAGCGGCGATACCCAGCCATCAGGAGAGAGAATCGACATGGCCGTTGAACTCTCGAAGGGCGTAACGCTCGAAAGACCCGGCGAAGACGAGAATTTCCTGAAAGATGAGGGAATCCTCTTTGCTTCGCTCGACAAGGTCGTCAATTGGGCGCGCCGCAGCTCGATCTGGCCGATGTCGTTCGGGCTGGCGTGCTGCGCGATCGAGATGATGTCGATGGCCGCTTCGCGCTACGATATTTCGCGCTTTGGCGCCGAGGTATTTCGCGGCTCGCCGCGGCAATCCGACCTGATGATCATCGCCGGCCGCGTTTCGCAGAAAATGGCGCCGGTGATCAAGCAGCTCTACGCGCAGATGCCCGAGCCCAAGTGGGCGATTTCGATGGGCGCGTGCGCCACGTCGGGCGGCGTCTTCAATAACTACGCCATCGTGCAGGGCGTGAATCAGGTGATTCCGATCGACGTCTACGTTCCAGGCTGTCCGCCGCGCCCCGAGGCGCTGCTTTACGCCGTCTTCCAGCTTCAGAAGAAGATCGATCGCGACCGCGGCAGCTTCCTCCGCTCGCTCAACCTCAGCAAGAGCTGACGATCCGTCGAGTTTTGCCTTATCTCCAGCCGCGGAGCGGCGATTGTACGTAGCCCGGCACGCAGCGCAGCGGAGTGCCGGGTGGCCGCCAAGAAGCGCAGCCCCGGAGGGGCGATTTATACAGTCGAACGCGGCAGATTCCCTGTATATTTCCAAGCGCTGGCGGTTGCCATTTCAGTGATCAGCCCAGAATCGCGCAAGCCTACCGCAGCATCCAAAACACGCGATTCAGTCAGACCACGAGAGCGGAGGACGCTTATGAATCATTACGGTGGGAAAGAAATGGCGGCGGCATTTCGTACGGTACGCAAGAACACCATCCAGGTCGCCGAGGACATTCCCGAAGAGAAATACGGCTTTCAGGTGACGCCCGAGACGCGCACCGTTGCGCAGACGCTCGCGCACATAGCGTATTCGCCCGAATTTGCCTTCCACGTTCACGGCAACAAGATCACCGATTTGTCGACTGTGAATTTTCCCGAGCTGCTCCAAAAGATGGGTGCTCAGGAATCCAAACCGCGCAGCAAAGCCGAAATCATCGCGGCCCTTCAGTCGGAGGGCGAGAGATTTGCCTCGTTTCTCGAGAGCTTGCCGGACGCGTTCCTCGCGGAAACGCTGACCACGCCGCCGGGCGGCACTCCGGCCACGCGAACCCGTTTCGATATGCTTTTGGCGGCAAAAGAGCACGAAATGCACCATCGTGCCCAGCTCATGGTCATGGAGCGCCTGGTTGGGGTGGTGCCACATCTCACGCGGCAACGCCAAGAAGCCCTGGCCCGCGCACAAAAGTCCTAACGAACTTCCGCCGTACCCCCGTCGAATTCGACCAGACTGCCCGGCGCGAACTGTTCCCGGCGTACGTATCCCATGCCGATCGCGCCGGCCTTCGGCGAAAGCGCCACGCTGGTGACGAAGCCGACTTCGGAACCGCTGGCGCGCAGCTTCGTGCCGGCCTGCGGTGGCGCTGCGGTCGAGAATCGCAGCGGGACGCGCTTGCGATTTACGTGTCCGCGCGAGCGTACCCGCTCGACGATCTCTTGCCCGGTGTAGCAGCCCTTCGTAAAGCTGATGTGCGTGGTTTCGACCGCGGCTTCGTGCGGAATCATCGCGTCGTTGAAGTCGGCCGGGAACCACGGCACACCCGCCTCGAGCCGCAGTGCGTGAAACGCCGCCATGCCGATCGGCCCGCCGCCCGCCGCGCGCACCTCCGCGAGCAGTCGCTGCCACAGCCCGGGGAGGCTGGCGCGCGGAGCAATGATTTCCGCGCCCGTCTCGCCAAAGTACGAGCGTCGCAAGACGTAGCCGGGAACCGCATCCGTTGTGATTTCTTTGATCGACAAATCGGTGAGTTCACCGAGTGCTACGCCGCACGCACGCTGTACAACTTCGGCCGCGCGCGGGCCTTCGACTCCAATGCTCCCCAGCTGTTCGGTCAAGTCTTCGATCTGCACCTGCGAGCCGATCACGTATTTCTTGAGGGTCGCGACAGTTCGCTCGCGCTGCGACGCATGCGAAAGAACCAGCAGCTTTTCCGGAAGCGCGTAGACTTCGAGTTCCGCCAGGATGTGCCCCTGCGGATTCAGGAGCAGCGCCAGCGTTCCGCGGCCTTCGGCGAGCGACTTGATGTCGTTCGACGAAATATTGTGGAGATACTTCACGCGGTCCCGACCTGCCAGCGTGATAACCGCACGCCAGCTCGTATCGAAGATCGCGGCACTTTCCTTCGCGGCGCGGTACTCGCGTTCGAGCTCGGAAAAGGCTTCCGGCAACACGCACCCGTCATATTCGGCCAGTCGTGCGCCGGCTGCGCGATGCGTTTCGATCAGTGGCGTTTCCACGTAAGTCCCCCGGAGCGCATTTTATCAGATGCGCTTGCAACGTTCTTTGTTTCGGTATCACGCTGTATTGCTTGGCGCACTTGTCTCCGTGCCTTCTGTGCTTCTCTGCGTTCTCTGCGTAATGTTTTGCCTTTGGTTTGTATTTTTCGCTGGCTTACCGCTGGCCTGGCGCCGCATATGCCCACTTGTGCTAAATTCTGAATAGATGATCACCTTCGGCGCATACATCCAGGTGCCTTTCTGCCAGACGAAATGCACCTACTGCAATTTTCACACAGGCGTGGTCGCGCGCGACCGCTACGAGCCTTACGCCGCGGCCGTCTGCCGCGAAATCACGGAATCCGGGTCGTATCTCGGCGGCCAAACATTCGATACGGCCTACTTCGGCGGTGGGACGCCGAGTCTCCTCGATCCCACGGCGCTCGCGCGCATTCTCAGCACGCTGCGCAAATCCTTTCACGTCGAGGCGCAGGAAATCACCCTTGAGGCCGATCCCGAAACGATTTCGCCGATCAAAGCCTCTGCCTGGCTCGACGCCGGATTCAATCGCATCAGCCTCGGCGTGCAGTCCTTCGACGATCGCGAATTGCAGGCCACCGGCCGCATGCACCGTCGCGAGGATATCTTCCGCGCGGTCGAATCTCTTCGCGCCGCCGGATTTCGCAATATCAGCATGGACCTGATCGCGGGCCTCCCGCATCAGACGCGCGAATCCTGGGAACGCTCTGTCACCGAACTGCTGCGACTTTATCCCGAGCACGTTTCGATCTACATGCTCGAAGTCGACGAAGGCAGCCGCCTCGGCAAGGAATCGCTCGCCGGCGGCAGCCGCTACAGCGCGAACGCGATTCCGAGCGACGACGCGCAGGCCGATTTCTACGACTCCGCGTGCGCGCGCCTTGCAGCGGCCGGCTACAATCACTATGAAATCTCAAACTGGGGCTTGCCGGGCAGGGAATCGCAGCACAATCTGAAATACTGGCGCCGCGACCCCTATATCGGTTTCGGCGCGGGCGCGCACTCGTTCGACGGCGCGACGCGCTGGGCCAATATCCACGAGGCCGTCCGCTACGTCACCTGCATCGAGCGCGGCACCTCCACGCACGAGCTGATCGAAACGCTCACGCCCTGGCACACGCTGCAGGAGACATTTTTCCTCGGCCTCCGCCGCCTCGATGGAGTAGATCTCGCGCGCATCGAGCGCGACATCGACCCGACGCTCACCGACCGCATGGCCACGCTGCAGCAGCGCATCGAGATGCTACGCTCGCACGGCCTGCTCGACCTGGAGGGTGGCCGCCTGCGCATCCCGCCGGACCGCCTCACGATTTCGAACGAAGTCTTCCTCGAATTGCTGGGGTGACGCCGATGAGGGCGCGTTGTGCTTTCGCAGCATTCTTGGGTGCCCTTTCCATTCTTCCGGCACAAGCGCAATCGAACGGCGCGACAACGAATTCTGACCCACTGAGGGTCGAAGCTCGCGTCGTCGCCCAGAAGAAGTGCTTTTCCCCGACCGATGACGGCTCTGAGGGGCGGCCGCCGGTCGTTTTCATCACTCTCATGGTCGATCTCCAGGTCCGCAACGTAAGCGGCCGGAACGCCATTCTCTGCAAGAAATGTCTCGTTGACGGCGGACCGCGCGTGCGCACCGTCGGGCCCGACGGGGGACCCGGCGAAACAGTCGCCGACATACAGGAAGACAGCTTTGGTTTTGTGCCGCCTCCTCCTTTTCATGGCCAATCGAACGCAGATTACGTAGTGCTGCAACCCGGAGACACCTACCAAGCCGAAGTTCCGGTACACCTCTTCGGAATCGTTGTATCGAATTATCCTCCTCGCGTCGGACATCTATCGCCCGGGGAATACTTTCTTGAGGGGCAATTCTGGAGCTGGCAGGAACCCCGCGAGGTTACAAATCCATTTAAGCGACATTGGAGACGAATCGGTGACTTGTACGATCGCGGATTCGAGACGCCACCCATCCCGTTTGAAATTGACCTGCCCAAAGATCTGCCGAAGTGTCCTGACTAGTCCGTGGTTTTTCTGAGATTTGAATGTAGCGCCGGGAACTTTAGCCCGGAATCTTCTCGTAAGGCTTCAGTTCTCGAGGCCCAGCGAGCGGATTTTCGTCAGCAGGGTCTTGTAAGATACGCCGAGCTTCTCGGCCGCGCGCGTCTTATTCCACTTCGATTCGCGCAGCGCATTGTGAATCTTGAATCGCTCGACGTGAGCCACGGCGCGTTGCGAAACCTCGTCGAGCGGCCCTTCCCACAGAAATTGGCCGGCAAGCATTCCTTCCGGCATTTCCTCGGCGGTAGGCTTCGCGGCGGGAAGTTGCAGCCCCTCCGCGTCGATTTCGGGGCCATTCGCCAGGATCGCCGCCCGTTCGATCGTGTTCTGCAATTCGCGGACGTTCCCCGGCCACGCGTAGCCGCGCAGACGCGCACGCGCATCCTTGGTCAATGTCAGCGAAGGCTTGCGAAACTCGCGCCGGAAGCGCTCGAGAAAGTGTTCCGCGAGGAGCAGCACGTCGTCTCCGCGGTCCCGCAACGCTGGCACGGTGATGGGCACAGCAGCGATGCGAAAATAAAGATCCTCGCGAAAAGTTTTGTCAGCAACAGCTGCGCGCAAATCCTTGTTTGTCGCCGTCAGGATGCGCACGTTCACTTCAATCTCCTGCGTCCCGCCCACGCGCTCGAAGCGCCGCTCCTCCAGCACGCGCAGCAGCTTGCCCTGAATCGCGAGCGGCAGATCGCCGATTTCGTCGAGGAAAAGTGTTCCGCGATGCGCCAATTCCATTTTCCCCATCTTCCGCGCACCCGCGCCCGTGTAGGCGCCGCGCTCGTGCCCGAAAAGCTCGTTCTCGACCAGCCCCTCGGGAATCGCGGCGCAGTTCAACGCCACAAACGGGCACTCGGCCCGCGCGCTCAGGTGATGAATCGCGCGCGCGAAAAGCTCTTTCCCCGTCCCGCTCTCGCCGAGTACCAGCACGGTCGAGTCCGTGGCGGCCACCCGCTGCGCCATCTGGCTCGCTTCTTTCATCGCCGGGTGTTCGCCAACGATTCGCGGAAAGCCGTAGCGCGCCGAGTACTCCTCGCGCAGCAGCAAATTCTCGCGCAGCAATTCCTGCTGGCGCGACGCGCGCTCGAGCAGCAGCTTCAGATGATCCAGGTCCACCGGCTTCTGGATGAAATCGAATGCGCCTTCCTTCATCGCGGTTACGGCTTCTTCCACCGAGCCGTAGGCGGTCACGAGAATGAAAGGTAACGTCGGCTCGACGCGCTTCGCCTCGCGCAACACGTCGAGTCCGGAATTTCCGGGAAGCTTCAAATCCGAGAGAACCAGCTGGTAACGGCGGCTGCGGACCTTGTCGATCGCGGTATTTCCATCGGGCGCCTCATCTACGGCATAGCCCGCGCGCTCGAGCGCCTTGCGGAGCATCGCTCTGAGCTCGGCTTTGTCCTCGACAAGTAAGACAGGTTCCATCGCAGGGAAACTCTAGCGCGCCCAGCCCGGATCGCCGCCGGCCTTGCGGAGATCGTCTTCGGCGTCAGAGATGGCTCGCTGGTCCGCTTCGACTTGCTTTTTCTTGGCGTTGATGTCGGAGACCTTCTTGTCATACGCGGCGCCCATGGGTTGCTGGCTATTCTGGTCCTGCGCGGCCTTCTGGGGATCGCCGCCGTAATATTGGAGCATGCTCACGCCGGATTCGCGCTGCAGCACGTCGAGTTCCGCCTGATCCTGCTCGAGTTTGTGCCGCAACTCAGCGAACTTGTCTTTCCATGCCTTCTCGTCATTGGCTGCTGCAGGCGCGGGCGCCGGCGTCGAGGCATTCGTATCGCTGCTGGTATCCGTCGACGTGTCTGCGGGGGCCTGCCCAACGGTCGATACCGCACCCTGGGTCGGAATATCGTCGTTTGTGAAGACCTTCGCTGCCTTCGGCGCGTCCTTCTTCTGCTCGCGCGCCTTGCGGGCCGCTTCGGCAAGGGAATCCTGCTGGATAGATGCCGCCGGCGCGGCGCTCTGGCTCGTCTGTGGCGATGTCTGGTCCTGCGGTTGGGCCTGCGCGCGGATCGCGCCGCTTGCCGCAAACACGAATACCGCCGCGCTCAGCCATAGAGTCCTGCGCATGGTAGGGCCTCCTCCGGCGCACAGGGATACGCCTGCACCTATTCTAGATGCGCGCAGCCTGGGAGGGAAACAAAGATGGCGAAGGCTCCTGCCGCAAAGGTAACCAGAGAATGAAATCGGCCCCTGCGTCCGGGCGGTTGCGTGCCTCGATACTGCCGCCATGCTGCAGGGCGACCTTTTGGACCACTGCCAGGCCCAGGCCCGTGCCTTCGGATTTCGTCGTATAGAAAGGCAGGAAAATCTTCGGCAGATCGCGCTCCGGAATCCCCGGGCCGTTGTCTGATACGCAGACGCGCTGCCAGCGCTTGCCGCCCAGATCTTCCATGGTGCCGGAAATCCTCACTCGCGGCGGTCCGCCACCGGCGCGCGCTGCCTCGGCGGCATTGCGCGTAAGGTTCACGAGCGCCTGGCGCAGCAGCGCTTCATCGCCAGGAAGCTCGACGAACGACCCTTCGCATTCGACCTCGCACTGCGGCGCGGCTTCGTGCAGCTCCTCCGCCACGCGCTCGACGAGCGGCTGCATGGCCACAGTCTCGTAGCAGATCTCGAGCGGCTTCGCGAAGCGCAGAAATTCGGTCACAACGTGCGTCAGCGCGCGCGTCTGATCCAGAATCCGCTCGGACGATTCCCGGATGTCGCCCGGCTTCGCCTCGCTATGGATCATCTGCGCGTATCCCGAAATCGTCGCCAGCGCGTTTTTGAATTCATGCGCGATGCCGGCCGACATTTCGCCCAGCGCCGCGAGGTTCTCCTTCCAGCGAATCTGCTTTTGCAGCGCCGCGAGCTCGGTAAGGTCGCTCATCAGGCAGAGCGCGCCGCTCACCTTGGCCCCTGAAGACGCCGCCGCATTGCGCGCAGCCGCTCCTGCGGCCTTCGCCGCGCCCTTGGTCCGGTAGATCGGCGAAATGGTCACGCCGAGCCGTCGCACCTCGCCGTCCTGGGTCATGTGTTCCACTTCGCTGCGATGAAATGTTTCTCCGTCGCTCAGGCAGGCGCTCAGCATCCGCGCGAGATCGGAGTCAGGCCCCAGAATCTCCTTGTACGACCGGTAGCGCATCGGCCGCGCGCCCAGCGCCTCTTCGGCGGCCGGGTTGGTCGAGCTGATTGCGCCGGTCGCGTTGACAAGCAGCAGGCCGGTCGGCATGTTCCGCGTCACTTCCTCGGTGAGGCGTTCTGATTCCTGCGCGCGCTCCTGTGCCAGCAGGTGGAGGCGCGCCAGCTCCTTTTCCTGCGCGCGCAGTTTTTCGATCACGCCGTGCATCGACGCCGTCATGAACGCCGAAGGATTCTCGGTATCCGCCTTGGGGCTCGCCCAATCGCCGAACTGCTCTGAGGACTGGCCGCGAACGAATTTTCGGAACAGCAGGATCAGCACGGCCAGGCCTACGAGAAGAACCACCAGCGTCGCAATCGTGATGTACATTCCGGGGCCCGTCATCAGGTCGTGCAGCGGCATCGTCGAGGTCTTCATTGCGGATTCTCTTTCGCCATCAGCGCACCATCAGAAGCGACTGGTACCAGTTCACGACCTGCGTTCCAAAAAATGCCGCCAGCAGCGCGGCCATCCCGAGGAATGTCCCGAAGGGAAGCTCGTAGTTCGATCCTTTGCGCCGTGCCAGGATGTATACGATCCCGATCACGCTGCCGAGCACCGATCCCGCGAAGATCGTCAGGAGGGTGCGCTTCGGCCCCAGGAACACGCCTACCATCAGCATCATTTTCACGTCGCCGAGGCCCATCCCCTCGCGCTTGCGCAACCGAAAATAAGCCTCCGAAACGAGCCACAAAAGGCCGCTGCCGAGAAACGCGCCCAGCAGAGCGTCCACCAGCGATAACACGGGCTGAGGAGGAGGGAAGTCGAAGAAACGATTCGCGAGCCACAGCGCAGTCCCGTCCGAGGGCTTGGTGAAAAAGCACAGCGCCAGCCCGAGGCCCAAGCCGGTGAAGTTCACCACGTCGGGCAAGATCCTCTCGCGCAGATCGGTGAACACGAGAACGATCATCACCGCCGAAAAAATCGCCCACTTCAGCGCTTCGAGGCTCAATCCGAAAGCGAGAAAGCATCCCAGAAAAAACAGCGCCGTCAGCAGCTCCACCAGCGGATAGATCGGCGAAATTTTCGTCTTGCAGGCGCGGCACTTGCCGCCGAGAAAGACGTAACTGAGCACCGGAATGTTGTCGTAGGGCCGGATCGGCGTGCCGCACTTCGGGCACGCGGATGCGGGCATCACGATCGACTTCCGCTCCGGGATGCGCACGATGCATACGTTCAGGAAGCTGCCAATGATCAGCCCAAAGAGAAACGCGAAAATGCCGATCAGCGTTGAAGGAGCCACCATTTGAATCTGCCACATCCCCGGCGCACCCTCAAGCCGTCCGCCCGCGAGGTTGCCGGAGTGCTAACGGCAGCCGCAGCGCTGGCATCCCGCTGGTCCTCCGGGGATTCTAGAGCTCGTGTGACAACCGCGAATCCTTGTGGGTTGTGCCCAGCAGCTGGGAACGCGAGCCGATCGGGGTTTGGAGGCGGAATGTCCTTAGGTGGAAGCGTAGGCCTTCAGGCCTGCGAAAACCGCCGACATATCGACGGCTTTAGCCGCGGGCCTTTTCTTTGGAGGTCGAAGCTTCCAAGCACGCTTGCCGCAGAGATTCTTCAAGGCCCATCTTGAGGCATCGTCCCTAACCCGCTCGCGGCTATACTGAATGCGTGCCAGCCGCCAAAACGAAGCGCCTGAAGAAGCGCCGAGCTTCGGAAACCCCAGTGAGAGTTCGTCCGGGGACCGCGCGCGACATCCCCACGATCCTCGCCCTGATCCGCGGCCTCGCGAAATACGAGCACCTCACTCATGAGGTCCGCGCCAGCGCCAAGAGGCTCCGGCGCGACGGATTCGGCGTTCATCGCTATTTCGAGACGCTGATCTCCACGCGCGATGGCCGCGCCGTCGGTTTCGCGCTGTATTTCTTCGCGTATTCAACCTTCGCGTGCCGCCCCACACTCTACATCGAAGACATCTTCGTGCTGCCCGAGGAACGCGGCAAGGGCATCGGGAAGGCCCTGCTCGTGGCGCTTGCGCGCGCGGCGACCCGCAAGGATTGTGGACGAATGGAGTGGGCGGTCTTGGACTGGAACACTCCCGCAATCAAGTTCTACGGGAAGCTTGGGGCAAAATTGCGGAAAGAATGGGTCCTCACTCGGCTCTCCGGCCCGGCTCTTCGCCGTCTCGCGGCAGGCGCCTAAGCAAATCATGCCCAGCTGGTACGCGCAAAGAGTCTACCGCTACGAGCAGATGCGCTTCGATCAGGAGCCGAGGCGCGCCAAGCTGCCTTTCGAATGGGGCCTCGAGCACATCGGCGGCGATTCACACGATCCCGATCCGGCCGCATTCATGAAGCGCTTCGTCGAAGAGACAATCGCGCACAGCGACGAATGGTATGCCGCGTCGCCTGCGGGCGACTACGCGCTCAACGACGGCGTCCTTACCTTCACCAGCGCCGTCGAATCGCCCTGGCGCGAAAATAATCGCGTCTACGGCCAGCTCTTCCGCGCACGCGATTCCGGCCCGGCGGTCGTGGTTCTCGCGCAATGGAATTCCCGCTGGGAAGAACAGCAAAGCGTCTGCCGCTGGCTCAACAAGCTCGGCATCACCGCGGTCAAGATGAGCCTGCCGTATCACGACCGCCGCCAGATCCCCGGCCACCCGCGCGCCGATCATCTCGTTGGCGCGAATATCGGGCTCACGATCCAGGCGAATCGCCAGGCCGTGCTCGACGTTCGCCGCACGCTGCGCTGGCTCGAACAGCAGGGCTACGACCGCCTCGGCATCCTCGGCACCAGTATCGGCTCATCGATCGGCTTCATCACCATGTGCCACGAGCCCGCCGTGCGCGCGGCAGCGTTCCTGCACGCCTCCACCTATTTTGGCGATGTCGTCGCCGCGGGCCTCACCACGAAAAATGTCTGGGAGTCGATCGAGCCCGCCGCCTCGCTCGATCAGGTTCGCCGCTACTGGATGCCCATCAGCCCGTTCCCCTACATCCACAAGCTGCGCGGCGCGAACAAGAAGATGTTCGCGATCACAGGGCGATACGACCCGACGTTCCCACCCGCGCTTACCCAGGCCCTCTTCGACAAAATGCGCGAGGAAAATGTGCCCTTCAAAAATCTCTGGCTACCCTGCGGCCACTACTCGCTGGGCGTCGCGCCATTCAGCTATGTAGCCGGGTTCCGTTTCGGCCGTTTCCTGGCCCGCTCACTAAACGGCGCTAGCAGTTTCTGAGGTTTGAGGTTTAAACGTAGCGCCGGGTGCTTCAGCCCGGCAGTGTTGCCTTTCGGTCGCAACCAGCTAGCGCACAATTGCACTGATCCCGCCGCCTCGAATCATCTCAGCCACAGCAGCGATATCCGGCGCGAGCGACCGGTCCGCATCTACTTTCTTCGAAAGCGCGCGCACAAGATCGTACGCCCTGCGCGTTTCCGGCCCCGGCCGCAGCGGTGCCAGCAGATCGATCCCCTGGCAGGCCGCAAGCGCCTCGATCGCCAGAATATTTCGCAGATTCACCAGCATCGGCGCGAGCCGCCGCGCCGCGCTCATCCCCATCGAGACGTAATCTTCCTGGTTCGCCGACGTCGGGATCGAATCCACGGAATGCGGGGCCGCGAGCACCTTCATCTCGCTCGCCAGCGCGGCAGTGGTCACCTGCAGAATCATGAATCCCGAATTGAGCCCCGCTTCCGCCACCAAAAACGCCGGCAGCTGGCTCGTCTGCGGATTCGTCATCTGCTCGATACGCCGCTCGGAGATTCCGCCCAGCGTCGCGAGCGCAATCGCCATCTGATCGGCGGCCATCGCCAGCGGCTGCCCGTGAAAATTGCCCCCGCTGATCACCTCGCCCGAATCTGCGAATACGAGGGGGTTGTCGGTCGCGCTATTCAGCTCGATCGAAGTCGTCGTGCGAATCTGCGCCAGCGCGTCGCGCACCGCTCCGTGGACTTGCGGCGCGCAGCGCAGGCTATATGGATCCTGGACGCGCGGATCCTTCGCGGGCGAACGGTGCGATTCGCGGATTTCGCTCCCGCGATTCAGCCGCTCGATATTCCGCGCCGTCACAGCCTGGCCCGCATGCGGACGCACCTTCGCGATGCGCGCATCGAACGCCGCTGGACTCCCTCGCAGCGCATCGAGCGAAAGCGCCGCCGCGACGTCCGCCGTATCCACCGCAATCTCGGACTCGCGAATGGCCAGCGCGAGCAGCGCGAGCATCCCCTGCGTGCCGTTCAGCAGCGCCAGCCCTTCCTTTGCTTCGAGAACCAGCGGCGCAATCCCCGCGGCCCGCATCGCATCGCCGCCGGCAAGCCTCCGCCCCTGATAGACCGCCTCGCCTTCGCCAATCGCCACCTCCGCCAAATGCGCGAGCGGCGCAAGGTCCCCCGACGCGCCTACGGACCCTTGCGAGGGAATCACGGGATGTACGCCCCGATTCAGCATCTCGAGCAGCGTCTCCGCAACCAGCGGCCGCACGCCCGAAAAGCCCTTGGCGATCGCATTCGCCCGCAAGACAAGCATCGCACGCGTCGCCGCCTCGCTGAGCGGCGCGCCCACTCCGCACGCATGGCTGCGCACAAGGTTGAGCTGCAAGTGGCGTATCTCGCCGTGCGAAATCCGCGTCGACGCCATCTTCCCGAACCCGGTATTCACGCCATACACCGCGGCGTCCGACGCGATCATTCGCTCGATCACAGCCCGCGACGCCGTCATCCGCTCGCGCGCTGCCGGCGCAAGCTCCGCCGTCGCCCCATCGAACACAAGGCTGTGCAACTCCTCGACCGTCAGATGCTCGCCGTCGATTGAAATTGCGGTCACGCGCGAATGCCCGTCCCCACAACAATCTCAAGCGGCAGAGTGATCGTCGGGCCGTCTGAAAGCTTTCGCAGTCCCGCGAAAATCTCGGCTTCAGCCTTCGCGCGCGTTTCGCTCGTAAGTTTCGCGACCAGCGGTCGAAACGGCGCAGCGACCTCAGTAAACTGCTGCCAGTATTCCTCCGGCGAACCGGCCCAGCGCCCCGCAACCGTCCGCACCTCTTCGCTCACCTGCGCGAATCCCGCCGCCTCGAGCTTGCTCTTCAGCAGTCCGCGCTCGCCGAACATGAACGCATGTGGCGCATCCGGATCGGGCGGCGGCATTTCGACGTATTTCATGAGGATGCCGACAGTCGTACCGAGAAAGGCCTGCTCGCGCCTTCCCCAGGCCACGAACGCCACACGTCCGCCGCGCTTGAGCACCCGCAGGCATTCGCGAAACGCCTTCAATTGATCGGGGAAAAACATCACGCCGAATCGGCACGTCACCACGTCGAACGACTCATCCGGGAAGGGAAGCGCCTCAACATTCGCGACGCGAAAGTCCATATTCCGCAACCCTTGCGCGCGCGCCAGTTCCTCGGCCAGCCCGATCATTCCCAACCCGAGATCGGTTGCGGTGACGTGCCCCGCAGGCCCGACGGCTTCCGCGATCGAAAGCGATGGATCGCCGACGCCGCTCGCAAGATCGAGCACGCGCATCCCCGGGCGAAGCTTCGCCGCTTCGAGGATCGCCTCAGTCACGCCGCGCGTGAAAACCGCCATTTTCGCGTGCCATTTTCGCCACGCGGAAACGGTCGCCTCTTCGGTCCACTCCTCGCGCAGCCTGTCGCGATACTTCTCGATCTTTGCAGCGTCCGTTGCGCTCATGGGAGTGCCTCCGTTTGATCTTTATTTCCGGCGCTTCGCAATCGCCGAACCATCCGGGTGCGCCAGCGGAAAATATCGCCGGTATTTCTCTGGCAGCGATTTCGGTCGGCCCCGCCCATCGCAAATCACGTGCGCCGTTTCACCGGTCGCGATCAGTTCATCCGAGCCTTGCCGAGAAATCTCATACGCAAAACGGATCAGGCGCCTTTGCGATGCCGTCACGCGCGTCCGGATGGTCAGCAGGTCGTCGAATCGCGCCGGATTCTTGTAGCGGCAGGACGTCTCCGCAACCACGAGAAAGCTATCGTCCTCGATCTCCATCTGTTTGTAGTCGAAGCCCAGTTGGCGGCAAAACTCGATTCGTCCGACCTCGAACCATGTGAAATAGTTTCCGTAATAAACCACGCCCATCTGGTCGGTCTCGGCGTAACGCACGCGCACCGTCGTGTCGGCGTAGTCTTTCATCGGCTTTCGAGCCGCAACGAAACGGACAGCCGGTCACCGATCGGCAATTGCATCGACAAATAGCCGTTCCGCTCCAGGCCTACGTAATCCACATACTCCTTCAGCACGTCAACGAGATTCAGATTGTCCGCAACCGCCAGCGCGCCGGGACGGAGATGTCGCTCAATCACCTTCAGCACCGGCAGGTAGAGTTCCTTCCAGCCGTCGATGAACGCAAAATCGACGGTGCCGTCCAGCGTGCGGAGAGTCTCCCGCGCATCGCCCGCGCGGATTTCGACCAGATCGAGCAGCCCGGCCTCGCGGAGATTTTCAGCGGCGTGCCGCGCTTTCTCCGCGTTCAGCTCTGTCGTCACCACCTTGCCGCCGCCATTGTCGCGAATCGCCGACGCCAGATAGATCGTCGAAATCCCGAGCGACGCGCCGAATTCCACGATTGTCTTACAAGGGTATGTTCGCGCCAGCATGTACAGCAGCTGGCCCACGTCGCGCGGAACCGCGAGATACGCATCTTTGAGCAGCTCGGATCTGACGCGGAATTTATCATCCGTGTGCATCGCCTCCGTAATGGGATTCGCGATCGCCAGCGCGGCCTGATCGATGTCTTTCGCGCGGCCATACAAGCGTTCGAGGACCGCCTGCACCTTAGGCGTGGTCAGCGTGCACAAATTCGCCACGGGCGCCTCGCGCGTCGCCATATCAATCTCACCCGGACCATTTCGGTGGCCGCTTTTCGAGAAATGCCGCAATTCCCTCGCGAAAATCGGGCGTCGAACGAATATCCGCGTTCGTCTCGATCGCCACTTCGAGCTCCGCGCGAATGGCCGCGCGATCGAAACTGATCAGGAGCTTTTTCGTCTGCGCGACGGCTGTCGGGCTTGCCGCGATCAACTGAGCGGCGATCTCCCGCGCCCGGTCCATCAGCGACTCTGCCGGCACGACTTCAGTAACCAGCCCCAGCCGGTAGGCTTCCGCCGCGTCGATCGTGCGGCCGGTCAAAAGCAGGTCCCGCGTGTGCGTGTCGCCAATCCGCCGCCGCAGAAAAACGGAAACTAGCGCCGGCGTGAATCCGATCCGCACCTCGGTGTAACCAAACTTGGCTTCCGGCACGGCCAAAATGAAGTCGGCGACGGTGGCAAGCCCGCAGCCGCCCGCGATCGCGGGGCCATTCACCGCCGCAATCAAAGGCTTCGGAAAGCTGTAGAGCCGGTACAACAATTTGGTCATGCGGCGCGCGTCTTCGAGGTTTTTCGGCTGCGTCTGCCGCGCGACACTTTGCAACTCGGTGAGGTCCATCCCCGCGCAAAAAGCCTTGCCCGCTCCGGTGAGGATCACCACGCGCGCGGGGCCCGCCTCTGCCTGATCGAATGCGCCGAGCAGATCGGCGATCATCGGCGTCGAGATGGCGTTGCGTTTTTCGGGGACGGTCAGGGCAATCGTCGCGATCCGGTCGTCGCTCTGAAAAGTCAGCGTGTGGTAGAGCATCTTTGGCGCTCCGGTGTTAATTCGGCTTCGTGACCGCGGAGTCGTGCGCGTACTTTTCCCGCAATTCGTGCGTCATCGCGCAAGCCACGGCGATAGATTTCGTATCGATTCCGGTGGCGACGCCGCGCGCCGCGAGCGTTGCCAGCACGGTTTCAGTCGGGATGTTGCCCACCAGCGCATCGCCCGCAAAAGGACACCCGCCCAGGCCCGTCAGCGCACCATCGAACCGCCGGCAGCCCGCCTCGTACGCGGCCAGCACTTTTTCATGCGCGCGTTCGGGCCGGCTGTGCAGATGAACCCCGATCTCCACGCCCGCCACGCAGTTCTTCACGGCGAGATAAAGATGCGCAATATCTTCCGGCGAGGCAGTGCCAACCGTATCGGCCAGCGACACCGTGCGAACGCCCACATCTTTGAGCCACACCAGCGTGTCCTCGACGATCTCCGGCCCCCACGGCTCGTCGTACGGATTTCCAAACGCCATCGAGACGTACACCACCAGCCGCTTCCCGGCGGCCTTCGTATCGCGCTGGAGCCTCTCGACCAATTCCCGCGATTCCGCGCGCGACATATTCGCGTTCGCCCGCCGGAAATATGCCGAAACCGAATACGGATACCCAACGGTCGTCACGCCCGGCGTTGCCAGCGCGCGCTCGAGCCCCTGCGCGTTCACGACAATCCCGATAATGTCCGGCGCCTCGCCCGATGGCAACTTCGCGCGGCTCAACTCCCGCATCACCGCTTCGCTATCTGCCATCTGCGGCACATGCTTCGGCGACACAAAACTCACTGCATCAATGTGCCGGAAACCCAACGATACCAGCTGCGTGAGGTAGCGAATCTTCTCGACCGTCGGAATCACATCCGGCAGCCCCTGCCAAGCATCCCGCGGGCATTCCACAATGGTCACATCACTCATGATCGGCTCGATCCTGGCCCCGTTCCCTCAAATTTCAATCCTCAAATCTCAGATTTCAAATTGCTTTGTTGACATCCTCGGCAAAGCGAGGGATTTGGCGCGCGTCCGAGCGCCGGAGGCGCGATTGTAATTAGCCCGGCACGAAGCGTAGCGAAGTGCCGGGAATCGGGCCGAAAACGACGAGTCCCGGAGGAGTCTGTGTCATAGCATCCGGAAGTTTCTTGGGGCGCAGTGTGGACTCCATGTTTTTTACTGAAAGCGAGTTTAGTTGTGCGGCTGCGCCGCATTTTCAGCCGCGCAGCATGCGCGTGATGTTGTAGGCGATGGCCGCCAGCATCCATTCGGTGCTGACCGCCGCCAAACCGCGCCTTCGGAATGTCCTCATGCCGCGTTGCTCTTTCAAAATCCCGAACACCGGTTCCACCAAAGCCTGCCGTCGTTGGTAAATGTCACGCCCTGCCCGACCACGCAGCTTCGCCCGCAGTCGAAGATGCTCGGGATCGCGAATGCGGTTCTTCCCAATTCCCGCAGCGCGTTTTCCCGTTCCCATCTCGTGCTTCAGATTGTTGTCCGGCACATAAAGGTCAATCCCAAGTCCCTTCATCACATGCAGCGCCTGGCCACTAAAAAAACCCGAATCTCCGCTGACCTTTTCTGGACGGGCGCGACACTGCCGTTCGACTTCCTCCACCATGGGCACTAACGAGCTGTTGTCCGTGGCATTCTGCGTCACGCGCGTGGCCACAATCAGGTGATCGTCACTCACCGCTAAGTCGGCTGTATATCCCAATTCCCACCCCTGCGACGTCCGCAAAAATCGGCTCTCCGGATCAGTCCGCGAAACTTGCTGCCGCCCTTTCTTCGGCAGCGCTGGCACGGGCTGCTGCGTCAGGCGTTCTTGCTCCTTCGTCGTCACGCTGACGCCGCCGTCTTCCTCCGGATCTTCCTGGCTCGCTTTTTGCTGAAACGCGCGCACCTGCCGTCGATCTCGCGCCCACTGAGCCCGCTCCCAATCGACCATGCGGTGTCGGGAGGCATTCGCCCGCACTCGCGTCGAGTCAATGGCCACGTGGCCCAGCTTGCCCAAACCTGCTCGACGTGCCATTTGCACGATCTGCGTGAACACGTCGTTAATGGCCCGCCGGTGCCGCCGCAGAAATTCGCTCAGCGTCTTGTGATCCGGCGTCAACCCGCCGGCCAAATACCGAAACGCCAGGTCTTCTCGAACGCGCCGCTCCAAACGCCGGGTCGAGTTCACTCCCAAACAAAACGCGTACAGCCACACCTTCAACATCATCTTTGGCGGATACGCCAGCCGTCCCTCGACCGCATACGCCTCTTCGAATCGGCTCACGTCCAACTGCTCGATCATGGCGTGCAGCCGGAAGCACAGGTGCTCCGAACCCAGAACATCCTTTACGTTCGGAGGCAACAAATACGCTTGATTGGGATCGTAAGGAAAAAATCGTGACATGCTCCTTTTTCCTTCATCTCCCAACCAAAAACAAGTCCCAGCTATGACACAGACTCCGGAGGGACGGTTGACGGCATCGGCAATCCTAGCGCGTTTTCTCACGCAGTCGCCCTCTGATCCCTTGAACGAGATCAAATACGAACAGCGATAGTCCGATTACGGCAAGAAGCAATGCGAAGATCTCGACGATCCTCACACCCTCGGGCATAGGCCACGCAACGGAGTCGAATTCATATCCGAAAGGTTCGGATCGCCGCGCTGCATCGACAAACCTATAAACGAAGACCAAGCCCGGCACCGAAGCCAAGATGAAGACAATTCCGCGTTTTCTGATCACGTTTGCAGCACGCCAGTCTTGAATTCCGCCACCTCCGGATTCAAACTCGCCGCCTCCAGCGCCTCGATCAACGCCTCGCGCGTGTGCGCCGGGTCGATAATCGCATCCACCCAGAGACGCGCCGCTGCATAGCGCGGATCGGTCTGGTGCTCATACGTCGCGCGGATAGATTCGTACAGCTCTTTCTTTTCGGCGGCGCTCAGCTTCTTGCCCTTGCGTTCCAGTTGCTTGATCTTGATTTCCACCAGCGTAGACGCTGCGGAATCGCCGCTCATTACCGCATATCGCGCCGTGGGCCACGCGAAAATGAATCGCGGGTCGTACGCCTTCCCGCACATCGCATAATGCCCCGCGCCGAAGCTGCCGCCGCAAATCACGGCGATCTTCGGCACCACGCTGTTCGCTACCGCGTTGACCATCTTCGCGCCCGCGCGGATGATCCCGCTCCACTCGGCCTCTTTGCCCACCATGAACCCATTCACATCGTGCAGAAAAATCAGCGGCACCAGATTCTGGTTGCAGTCGAGGATAAACCGTGCCGCCTTGTCCGCCGACTCCGTGTAGATCACGCCGCCGAATTCCAGCCGCTTTTCGCCCGTGCCGGGCGCCGCGACGGTCACGTTCTTCTTCTGGTTCGCAACGATTCCCACGGCCCAGCCGCCGATCCGCGCGTAGCCGCACAGCACCGTCTGCCCGTATTCGGCGCGGTATTCCTCAAAGCGGCTCCCATCGACGATCCGCGCGATGATTTCGCGCATGTCGTATTGCTTCCCCGCATCGCCCGAAAATATCCCGTAAATCTCCTCGGCAGGGTATTGAGGCGGTTCGGGAGTCTTGTGATCGAAAGGCGCCCCGCTCGGATGCCCAATCTTGTCGACCAGCGCTCGCACCCGCGCGATGCACGCGTCGTCATCCGGCTCGCGGAAATCGACGGTGCCGCTGATCTGCGCGTGCATCTGCGCCCCGCCCAGCTCCTCGGCCGACGTCTTTTGCCCGATCGCCGCCTGCACCAGCGCCGGCCCAGCGAGAAACAGGCCGCTGCCTTCGGTCATCAAAATGTGGTCGCACATCACGGGTAGATACGCGCCGCCCGCCACGCACATCCCCATGATCGCCGTGATCTGCGGAATGCCCATCGCGCTCATCACCGCATTGTTGCGGAAGACGCGCCCGAAATCATCGGCGTCGGGGAACACATCCTCTTGCAGCGGCAGAAAAACGCCCGCCGAATCGACCAGATAGATTGTCGGAATGTGATTCTCGATCGCGATATTCTGCGCGCGGATCACCTTTTTTGCGGTGATTGGGAAAAACGCCCCGGCCTTCACGGTCGCGTCGTTCGCCACAATCATCACGAGCCGCCCCGCCACGCGCCCCAAGCCCGTGATCGTTCCCCCAGCTGGCGCGCCGCCCCACTCCTCGTACATCTCGTACCCGGCGTAGATCCCCAGCTCGAAAAACTCGCTTCTCGGATCGATCAGCCTGCCGATGCGCTCGCGAGCCGTCAGCCGGCCTTTCTTGTGCTGCGCATCGATGGCTTTCGCGCCGCCGCCTTGCCGGATCGTCTCCTCTTCGTTCTTGATCTCGGTGACGCGATCGATCATCGCCCGCGTGTTCTTCTCAAACGCAGGCGTCTCGCTCGCGATCCGTGTTGTGATTTCCGCCATTGATCTTCTCTGCGCCCTCTGCGCCTCCCCGCCCTCTGCCTCTCCGCGGTGAAGTTTAACTTTTCTATTTGTTGGAGTTCCGCGCGATTCAAGCTTCCCGCGGCGCGGGGGCGACCCGCTGCCGGATAAAATCGACAATCGCTTGCGTCGTCGTGCCCGGGAGAAAAACCTCGGCAATGCCAGCCTTCTTGAGTCCGGGAATATCAGTCTCGGGAATGATCCCGCCGATCAGCACGGTAATATCGGTCATGCCCTTCGCGCGCAGCAGATCCATCAGCCGCGCGCACAGCGTGTTGTGCGCGCCCGAAAGAATCGAAAGCCCAATCACGTCAACGTCTTCCTGCGCCGCCGCGGAAGCAATCATCTCCGGAGTCTGCCGCAAGCCGGTGTAAATCACTTCCATCCCGGCATCGCGCAACGCCCGCGCAATCACCTTCGCGCCGCGGTCGTGCCCATCCAGCCCCGGCTTCGCAATCAGCACCCGTATCTTCTTCTCTGGCATTGCGTTCTCTGTGGTCTCCGTGCTTCTCAGTGTCCTCTGTGCGTAACGTCACGCTCGTGTCGGCCATTTCTCCGGCAGTTCTCTTCTCTGCGTACTCTGCGTCTCTGCGGTAGAGCCTTATTCTTGGTACTTGTTCACAAGCCGCCGCAACCCATCCTTAAGCACGATGGCGTTAAAGTTGATTAAGAGGCCGATCCTGCACCCGGAGAGACGCAAATACGTTAGCACGATTGCATCATGGATAGGAGCGAGCGCGTCAACGGCCTTCAACTCGACCACAACGCGCCCATCGACAAGCAAATCGATCCGATACCCGCACTCGAGTTTTACATCCTTGTAGACCAATGGAAGTGGCTTCTGCCGTTCAAATGGGAGGCCTCGCAAACCCAGCTCTCTTGCAAGGCACTCCTCATACGCCGATTCAAGCAGACCAGGGCCGAGCATGCGATGGACTTCGATCGCTGCTCCGATTATTTCGTGTGTGAGTTGGGCGTCTGTCACATCTCACCGCAGAGGCGCAGAGAACGCAGAGAAGACAAGCCAAGCCTCTACGTGATGGCAGCTTCTTCGTACACTCCAAACACGGTGCGCAGCGCATCGCAAATCTCGCCGAGCGTCGCGTACACTTTCGCGGCCTCATACAGGTGCGGCATCAGGTTCTCGCTCCCCGCAGCGGCCCGCCGCAGCGCGTCCAGCCGCCGCGCCACCTCATCATTCGAGCGCGCAGCGCGCAGTTCCCGCAGCCGCCCCGCCTGCCGCTGCGCCACCGACTCATCGATCTGCAAAATCTCGATCGGCTTTTCGTCCGCCACGTACGCATTCACGCCGACAATAATCTTTTCCTTGCGATCGACCGCGACCTGGTATCGATACGACGCGTCCGCAATCTCCCGCTGCGGGTAACCGTGCTCGATTGCCGCGACCATCCCGCCGAGCGCATTGATCTTCTCGATGTAGTCCCACGAGCCGCGCTCGATCTCATTCGTCAGCGTCTCGACGAAATACGACCCCCCAAACGGATCGGCCGTATTCGTCACGCCGGTTTCGTACGCCAGAATCTGCTGCGTGCGCAGCGCAATCGTGGCCGCAGCCTCCGTCGGCAGCGCCCAAGCCTCATCGAGCGAATTCGTATGCAGCGACTGCGTGCCGCCCAGCACCGCCGCGAGCGCTTGCAGAGCCGTCCGCACCACGTTGTTGTACGGTTGTTGTGCCGTCAGCGAGCAACCGGCCGTCTGCGTGTGGAATCGCAGCGCCCAGGAACGCGCATCCTTCGCGCCGAATCGCTCGCGCATCACGCGCTGCCAGATACGCCGCGCCGCGCGGTATTTCGCAATCTCCTCGAAAAAGTCGTTGTGCGCGTTGAAGAAAAACGACAGCCGCGGCGCAAACTCGTCGATCTCGAGCCCGCGCGCCAGCGCATGTTCCACATACTCGATCCCATCACGCAGCGTGAACGCCAGTTCTTGAATCGCAGTCGAGCCGGCTTCGCGAATGTGGTAGCCGCTCACCGAAATCGAATTGAATTTCGGCGTATGCGTCGCGCCAAACTCAATCGTATCGGTCACCAGCCGCATCGACGGCCCCGGCGGGTAGATATATTCCTTCTGCGCGATGTACTCCTTCAGGATATCGTTCTGCAGCGTCCCCGAAAGCATCTTCCAACCCGCGCCCTGCTTTTCCGCGACCACCAGATACATCGCCCAAATCGCCGCCGCCGGCGAATTGATCGTCATCGAGGTCGTCACATCCGCCAGCGGAATCTGCTCGAACAGCACCTCCATATCCGCCAGCGAACTGATCGCCACGCCGCACTTGCCTACCTCGCCCTCGGCCATCGCATGGTCCGAGTCGTACCCCATCAGCGTCGGCAAATCGAACGCAACGGACAATCCCGTTTGCCCCTGCGCCAGCAAATAACGGAAGCGCCGGTTCGTGTCCTCGGCGCTCCCGAATCCTGCAAACTGCCGCATCGTCCACAGCCGCTCGCGGTACATGAGCGGATGAATCCCGCGTGCATAGGGAGGTTTGCCGGGAAGCCCAAGGTCGCGCGCGGCATTCCATTCGGCGAGATCGGCGTCGGTGTAGATTCTTCGGATGGGATAGCTTGAAACAGTGGTGAAATCGGCAGGACGGTCGGGCGAGCCCGCAAGCGCGGGCTCGAGCGTTTTCTCTTCCCACTCCCGCTCGGCGTTCGACGGCCCCCGCGGGGCCCCGGCTATCCGCTTGCCTCCAGCCCCGCGCTCTTCGTCGCCCGCCATTGGGTCTTCGCTATCTGTATCCCGAGACGCCACTGTTCGGGTCCGGCGTGCCCGGAATGTTCGGAGCCTGCAGGATGTGCCCGCTCTGCGCGTCCGCCAGCGTGATGTTGTGGACTTCCAGCGTCCGCCCCATCGCCTGATTGAACGTCAGTTCAGCTTCGATCAGATTGACGCGGTCGCGCAGTTCGACGCCTTCCGCCGCCACCAGCAGCTGCTCCTTCTGGACCACAGTGAACGCATTCGTCGAACCGAGTTGCAGTTGCTTCACGGAATCGTCGTAGCTCTGCTGCGCGTAGACCCGCGCCTCCTGCGCCGCCGCGATGGCTGCGCGGTCCTGTTCGAGAGTGATCAGCGCCTGGCGCACGGCCAGCAGGATCGTGCTCTGCTCCTGGCGATACTCCACTTCCTGCTCGCGCTGGTTCAGTTGTGCGGTCGCGTTGTTCGCCTCTGCCGCACGGTTCCGGACCGGCAGCGTAATGTTGAGGCCCGCTTCGAACGACGGATAGCTGCCGTTGATCATTCGCTCCCAAGCCTCGCTCAGGCCGCTCCTGAAAATAGTGGTCGTCGTGGTGGCAGCCGCAATCTCCGATGCGAAGAGCCCGCTCGGCACGCCCGCGAGGTCGACCACCGGCGAATTCAGATTCGCCGCGATCGCCGTCGGCGTGCTGATCACGGATGTCTGTATTCCGGCAAGGCCAATCCCCTCATACTGAGCGAACAGGTTCACTTGGGGCAGCAGCAGGTTCTTGGTCGCCTTGACCTCGACGCCCGCGTTCTTCAGGTTCAGTTCGTCCTGCTGGAGCTCCGGCCTCTTCTGCCACGCCTCGTGCACGGCATCGTCCAGCGAGATGTTCTCGGCCTCCGGAGTGAAAATCGGCGTAGTCGGCACGATCTCGATCCCTTTGAGCTGCGGCGCCAGCGCGTCCTTCGTGATGGCCACCAGCAGCGTCGTTTCATCGAGCAGCTGCGTCGTCTGTGCCTGTACGAGCGCCTGTTGATCGGTCGCCAATTGAGACTGCGCGGTGATCACGTCCAGCGGCGCCATCGTGCCGATCTCCAGCTGCTTCTTGTTGTTTTCGTAAAGCTGTTGATCCGCCGCGACTGCCACCTGCTCCACCTTTACGTTTTCCCGCGCGTACACCAGCTCCCAATAATCCTGCGCCACCTGCGTGATCGTCGTCATCACCTGCTGCTCGAACTGCGACTCCCCGACCTTTACCGTGTTTTTCGCCTCAATGATGTACCGCTGGTTGACCGTCTTTCCGAAACCGCTGAGGAGGGGTTGCGTCAGCTGCACTGTCAGCGACGACTGATTGTACGGGTTAAAAAGGTTGAACCCCCCGAAGTTCGTCGATTCTCGCGAGTTATCGAACGTCACCTGCAGCTGTGTTCCCGGCGCGAATCCCTGTGTGTACTGAAAATTCCCGGTCGCGATGTGGGTAATGATGCCGGTCGGAATCGTAGCGGTGGGAGTCGACGAGGTCGTCGGCGCGATGCCGGCAAAGAACGGGTTATTGATCGGCGAGGTCGATTGTTGCAGCGAAAGAGTGCTTGTCACGTTTGGATCGAACCGCACCGGCGCGTTGGCGCCCGACTTGGCGTACAGCAAGTTGGCCTCATCCAGCCACGGGACGTACCGTTCGACCGCCAGCGCGAGGTTGTTCTCTAGCCCCAGCGAAATCGCATCCTCGAGGCTCAGCATCAGCTTGCCGTTCTCGACCAACTGGTTGATGCGCGGCGTATTCGTCAGTTCCGGCTCCGGTATGTGCGCTTCCGTGTAAGGCGCGAAGATGTTCGGAAACCACGAGTGCCCCTTCGAGTAGTCCGGCCCGAACTTCAGCCCCCGGGCTGGCGAAGGCGGAGGGCCTGCAGTCGGCTGCGGCGGCTGGTACGCGGGGGGTGGCGTCTGCTGCTGCACCGGCGTTTGCGCGCTCGGCGCCGGCGCCTGTTGGTCCTGCGCGTACAGCGGTGAAACGATCAGCGAGCCAGCTACAAAGAGCGCTATCGCTGCGTGCGTAAACCTTCCACTCATCGTCTTTGTCCTCTCCGAATTGCAGTGTCGCTTATCTCTGCCCAAAGGCCTAAGTAACTGAAACGTGCGCCAGGCCCAATTTGTTTCAGAAACAATCCTTTTGGACGCGCGCTGTGCGCGGGAAGACACATTCCTCCCCTCGTCCTTTGACGCTAAATCGGGAATTCTGGCGCTTGGGATCTAGGGTTCCGGACACCTTCGGCGCTTTTCGAAGTGCGGAATCGCAAGTGTAGCACCCGCCCTATAGGGTGACAATACGACTCGCTCCACTAATTCTCCGTGTACTCAGCTTGCCGCGCCGAAGCCGGGGTCCTCAGGCGAAGGCGGGTGGGCGGCAAGCCCCGCCTGTGGTAGGGTTTTACACATGGCCCTCTGGCATGTGGTCGTCCTTGCCATCGTGCAAGGCTTGGCGGAACTGCTCCCGGTATCGAGCTCAGCGCACGTCGTCGTCGCCGAAAAACTGATGCACATGGACCCCTCGTCCCCCGAGATGACGCTCCTGCTTGTGATGCTCCACACTGGGACGATGTTTGCCGTCATCGTCTACTTCTGGAAGCAGTGGCTCCGCACCTATTTTCAAACGGCCGAAGCCTTCAAGACCTTCGTCGTGCTCCTGGTCGTGGCCACGGGCTTGACGGGAATCGTCGGCGTCGGCCTCATCGAGCTCATCGAACACTTCGGCTTCCGCGGCGTGCCTCATGCCGAAGTCGAGCAGCTTTTCGGCCGCCTCGATTTGATCGCTCCGGCGCTGCTGGCCGCAGGCATACTCATTTTGATCGCCGGAATCTACGAAAAGCGCCATCCACCCGCTCCATCGCCCAATGACGGCCTTGGGATGAAGCAAGCCTCACTCATCGGCATCGTTCAGGGACTTTGCCTGCCTTTCCGCGGCTTTTCGCGCTCCGGCGCCACGATCTCGACGGGCCTCCTCGCCAACGTCACCAAGCAGCGTGCCGAAACCTTCAGTTTCGCGCTGGCCGTTGTCCTTACACCCTTGGCCGATGGGCGCGAACTCTGGCGCCTGATGAAGGCCGGGCACGTCGCGGGTGGCGCGTCTTGGACTTCCGCCCTCGCGCCGAGCATGCTCGGCGCATTCTGCGCGTTCCTTGCAGGCTTGGTGGCGCTCAAATGGCTCAGCAAGTGGCTCGAAAGTGACCGCTGGTATCTCTTTGGAATCTACTGCCTGGCCGCTGCCGTCGCGGTCGCCTACCTGCACCACATCGGATACTGAGCGAGCGATGCGACTCCAAAACATGAAACAATCCCGGCGCGCCATCCGTAAAAAAGAAGTGGCCACCATTCGCATCGCCCGCCCGGGTTTGAGTAGCGCCGGCGTCCCGCCGGCCCATCCTCGGCGCGTCCTCAAGTCTCAAATCGCCGACAAGAGGCCAGCGCGACAACTCGAGAGTCTTTGTAGGTCGTGGCCTAAGCCACGACGTAGCGTCGGCGTCCCGCCGGCCCATCCTCGGCGCGTCCTCAAGTCTCAAATCGCCGACAAGAGGTCAGCGCGACAACTCGAGAGTCCTTGTAGGTCGTGGCTTAAGCCACGACATAAGCGCAGAATTTCCCGGGCTTCAGCCCCTGAAGCTCCCAAACACGGTTGGCACGCCGCAGCTGTCCTCCCAGCGCTCCTAGCGCTTCTGACGCTAGCTCTCTTTGTTGCACCGCAGACTGCGTGCGCCCAGTCCGTCGATCAAGTCGCCGCGCAAGCCAAGCTCGGCTACGTCACCGATCTGGCCGGCGTCTTGAGCCAATCCGCAAAAGAACAGCTCACCGCGCTTTGCACCGAAGTCGACCAAAAGACCAAAGCTCAAATCGCCGTCGTCGCAATCAAATCGCTGGGCGACCAGCCTATCGAAGACTATTCCATCGACCTCGCCACTCGTTTGGGCGTCGGCCCAAAATCAGACCGCGGCATCCTGATCCTGTTCGCGGTCGACGATCACAAATACCGTTTCGAAGTCGGCTACGGCCTCGAGCCCATCCTGCCGGACGGCAAGGTCGGTGACTTCGGACGCGAGGCGGTCCCATATCTCCGGCAAGGGAACTACGACTCCGCGATCCTCCTCGTCACGCGCCGCGTCGCGGACACGATCGCCGCCGACAGCGGCGTAACACTAAGCGGCGCACCTCCCGCAGCGCCTCGGCCTCGAAACGACAACAACTCGCCCGGGATTCCACTGATTCTCATACTCATCGTGATTTTCATCATAGTCGGCGCGATACGCCGCGCATCCAGCCCAGATGGATCGGGTTACCGACGCGGCAGGGGCTGGTGGATTGGCCCAATGATCGGCGGCATGATGGGCGGTGGTTTTGGCGGCGGTGGTTTCGGCGGCGGCGGAGGCGGAGGGGGATTTGGCGGCTTTGGCGGCGGAGGATTCGGCGGCGGCGGTGCCAGCGGCAGCTGGTGATGTAGCGCCGGCGTCAAAGGTTTAAACGTAGCGCCGGGTCCTTTAGCCCGGCATTTTCGGCGTCGCGTTAGTTAGCGAGGTAACCTAGGCGCATGGAAGAAAAATTCAGCGAACTCATCGACTGGCTCAAAAACACCGCGACTCACAATTTGAAGGCGGTCGTCCTCTACGGCTCCGCCGTCGCGGGCGAATTTCACGAACATCATTCCGACCTGAATATCCTCTGCGTCCTTGAGCACGTCACTTCGGCCGATCTCGAAAAGCTGCACCCGATCGCCGAATGGTGGGCGAAAAAGGGAAACCCTTCGCCGATCGTTTTTGCGATGGACGAGCTCGTGCGCTCCGCCGACGTCTTCGCCATCGAGCTCCTCGATATGAAACGCCACCACCGCATGCTCTTTGGCGCAGATTTCCTCGAATCGCTCGAAGTCCCGATGAACCTCCATCGCCTTCAGGTGGAGCGCGAGCTTCGCACCGCGTGGCTTCATCTGCGCCAGGCCATTCTCACGGCGCCGCGCAAAAATGAAGTTCATCTCCAGCTGATGCTTCGCTCGGTTTCGTCCTTTTGCGTGCTGTTTCGCCACGCTTTGCTCGTTCTCCAGCACGGTGAAGCTCATGGCAAGCGTGAGGCGGTCGAGGCGATGGCGACCATCACGGGCGCGAACCCAGCCGGTTTTCAGACGATTCTTGATTTCAGGGCAGGGAAGATCAAAGAGAAAGAGATCGACGTCGAGGTCACGTTGCAGACGTATCTCGAATTCGTCGAGGTCGTGACCAACGAAGTCGACCGGCGCTTCGGCGCGGCGTAGCGCAGTGAGTGGCACAGACAATCCTGTCTGTGCTCCCGGGGGGCTTTTCGAGTAACTTTCATCGCCCGGTAGGCGTATCGATTTGTAGGATCAGGCTGGATGGCTGGGCTACGCATTGGTTCGGCATAGGTCGGTGTGCTAGATTTCTCGCGGAGGCACTTCATGAAGACAGGCGTCATCGTTCTCATCGTCATCGTCGTTCTCGCGCTCATCGTCGGCGGCGCCTTCATTTCCGCTCGCAACCACATGGTCCAGCTCAATGAGGCGGTCAAGTCCGATTGGGCGCAGGTCTCGGTCGTCCTCGAACGCCGTGCCGATTTGATTCCGAATCTCGTCCAAACCGTGCAGGGATTCGCGGGCCACGAAACGGCGGTGTTCGATGACGTCGCCAAGGCTCGCACGCAATACCTGAACGCCCAGACGCCAACGGACAAGATTGCCGCCAGCAACCAACTCTATGGGATGGAAGTGAAGGTTCTCGCCCTTCAGGAGAATTATCCGCAGCTGAAGTCGAACGAAAATTTCCTGCGCCTGCAGGACGAACTCGCCGGCACCGAAAACCGCATCGCCGTCGAGCGGAAGCGCTACGACGACGCGATCCAGGCCTACAACACCTACATCGGCCTGTTTCCGCAGAGCGTCGTCGCCGGCTGGTCCGGCTTCAAGCGCAACGACGCCTATTTCAACGCTCCTCCGGCGGCCCAAGAGGTCCCGAAAGTCCAGTTTCCGGGCGCCGGCACGCCGTAATTTTGAGCTTGCTCGGTGGCGGCACTCGCAACAGCCACCTTCTGACCGGGTTGGTCGCGGTCCCAGGTGTTGAAGCTCACGTGGTTGCAGGCGTTGGAGCTCACGGTTCGCATTTGAAATTTCAAACCTGAAATTTCAAATCCTATTTTCGGCCTCGCTTCTCCCGGTGCCCCACCCTCGTACTTTGATGGTGGAGCGCCTCGCAGCGAAATTGCGTCGAAAAGTCTTCGTCCCGCCCATAATTCTCCGTGCCCTCCGTGTTTCCTCAGTGTCCTCTGTGTTGAACCCAATCGAAAACGGCCGCCGCATGCCCGACAACAATTCTCGTGTTGAGGTTTGAATGTAGCGCCGCGGTCTTTAGCGCCGCATCTTCGGCGCCAACTACGCGCAAATCAGCCGATCCCGGCACGAGCCAGAATCTCATTCACCGCCGTATACGGATCCCGCTTCCGCGAAGCAACCTCCGAAGCGAGCGCTTCGAATTCCGCCTGAGTCACATGCCCGGCAGCGACGCGTTCGAGCAGCCGCGCCTGCAGCAACCGCAGCAGCCATTCTTTCCAGTAAGCGACTTCGCGCACCCGCCGGTTCGGAGCATTCGCCGCATGCGCCCGGAAAAGCTCGATCTGCCGGGCCAGATCGCTGACGCCCTTGTCCTCGGTGGCAATCGTCCGGACAATCGGCGGCTTCCAACCGTCGCGGTCGGGAACCAACTCCAGGATCGCGCTCAGCTGCTGTTCGAAGCGCCCCGCGCCTTCGCGATCCGATTTGTTCACGACGAAAATATCGCCAATCTCCATCAGCCCGGCCTTGAGATTCTGCACTTCGTCGCCCATGCCCGGCACGAGCACCACCACGGTGCAGTCGGCGAGCCGGACGATCTCGATTTCGCCCTGCCCCACGCCGACCGTCTCGATCACGATCATTTCTTTGCCTGCCGCGTCGAGCAGCAGCGCCACATCGCCGCTCGCCTGCGCGAGCCCGCCCAGATAGCCGCGCGTGGCCATAGACCGGATGAAGATGCCTTCATCGGTTGCATGGCCCTGCATCCGAATGCGATCGCCGAGAATCGCCCCGCCCGTGAACGGGCTCGACGGATCGACCGCGATCACGCCGACGGTTTTCTTCTCACCGCGATAGTGCGCCGCGAGCCGGTCGACCAGCGTGCTCTTCCCCGTTCCCGGCGCGCCCGTAACGCCAACGCGGCAAGCGCGCCCGGTGAATGGGAAAAGCTGCCGCAGCAGTTGCTCCGCTTCCGGCGCACGATTTTCAATCGCCGAGACGGCGCGCGAAATCGCGCGCACGTCGCCCGCGCGAATCTTCGAAGCCCAGCTTTCAATCGTCGTAGTCATGAAGTGAATGAATTGCTTACCGCAAAATCGAATTGGCGAGTGTACCCCGAGCGACTAAACAATGCTCATAGAAGAATAAGGGCGAGCTGTCATCCCGAGCGGAGTCCCGCGCTCTTGCTTTTCCCGCGGTTTTAGCGGGCGCGGGACGCAGCGAGGGATCTGCTGTGCCTGGTTCTTCGATCCAAGGGCACGATCGCTAATGTTCCGTGGACGCCGTTGGCGTGTCGTTCGCCGAGGTTTTGCGTGGCGCAGGCGACGCGGTGCTGCCCGGCTGGGCGCCTGTGTATTCGTCGTAGGCTTTGATGATGCGCTGAACCAGGTTGTGGCGCACCACGTCGCGCTCATCAAAGTAGACCAGCGCGATGCCTTCGATTTTGCCGACCACCTCGATCGCCTCGACCAGCCCCGAGCGGCGCCGGTCGGGAAGGTCGATCTGCGTCACGTCGCCGGTAATCACGGCCTTGGAATTGAATCCGAGCCGCGTGAGGAACATCTTCATTTGCTCGCTGGTGGTGTTCTGCGCCTCGTCGAGAATCACGAACGAATCGTTGAGCGTGCGCCCGCGCATAAACGCGAGCGGCGCGACCTCGATGATGTCCTTTTCGAGGAATCGTTCGAGCTTATCCGCCTCGAGAAGATCGTGCAGCGCGTCGTAGAGCGGCCGCATGTAGGGATCGACCTTCTCCTGCAAAGTACCGGGAAGAAAGCCGAGCCGCTCGCCCGCCTCGACCGCCGGCCGCGCGAGGATGATGCGGTTCACCTGCTTCGAGAGCAGCGCCTGCACCGCCATCGCGACGGCGAGATACGTCTTGCCGGTGCCGCCCGGGCCGATGGCGAACACCATGTCGTAGGTTTCGAGCGCTTCGATGTAGCGGCGCTGGTTCGGGCTTTTTGGCGCGACGCTCTTCTTGCCGAGGGCTTTGGTGCGCGTCGGAGAAAATGTGCCGTTGAGCGCCGAGGTGGGCTCGTGGGCCGCGGTGCGCAGAAGCGATTTCACTTCCTGGCTGCTCGGCACGCGTCCTTCGCGGATGCGGTCGTTGTAGGCGCCGAGAATCCGCGTCGCGCGCTCCACCTGCTCCGGCTCGCCTTCGATTTCGAGATCGTGATCTGTCAGGTGCGTGGTGACGCGCAGCGAGGACTCAAAGAATTTGAGGTTTTCATCCAGGGTGCCGAAGAGTTCGTTGATGCCTCCGGCGATTCGTACGGTTTGTTTCATCCGGTTGGTTGAGACCGAAAACTAGCCTATCGCGGGCCCGCGGGCCGGTCAAGGGACGGCGCGAAATTTAGCCGAGCTGTAATACACGGCGCCCCGCCGTCCAGTTATGGCGCCAAAGGCTGCCAAAACTGCGCAGGAAGGCCCACTGTAAGCCCCCGCTAGGGGGATGCTCCAGTCCCCTCTTATCGCAGATTCTGGTGGCGAAACCGCAGCGAAGCTAGCCCAAAGCCGGGATCGATCAGGGGTGTGGCGGCGGACCTCCGTTGACAACATCGGGCGGGTAGGTCGGGAGGTCGGCCGGGCGCGCAGGGAGCTTCGGCGGATGCGCATTGATCTGCTGCATCACCACCTCGATGGCTTTTTCAAGCTGCGGGTCGTGGCCCTTCATCACCTGATCGGGCGTGTTGTCGACGACGATATCGGGATCGACGCCGTGATTCTCGACGACCCACTGGCCCTGGTCGTTGTAGCGGGCGAACTCGGGCCGCGTGATGTAGCCGCTGTCCATCAGAGGAATGTAGCCGCGAATGCCGCGGACGCCGCCCCAGGTGCGCTCGCCGATCAGCGTCCCGATTTTGTACTGTTTGAAAAAGTAGCTGAAGATATCGCCGTCGGACGCGGCGTACGCGTTCGTGACGCAGGCGATCGGGCCGTTGAAGACGACATCCGGCACGGTGGTGCTCGCGAAGTTGCGCGTAGCGTCCATGCCGCCGAGGATCCGGCGCAAGCGCTCGAAGATGAGCTGATCGACGAAGCCGCCGCCGTTATAGCGAACGTCGATGATCATCCCTTCCTTGCGAATCTGCGGCAGGAATTGCTTCACGAACTCATTGAGCCCGGCAGCTTCCATGTCGGGGAGGTAGACGTAGCCGACGCGGCCGTTGGTGGCCTTGTCGACAATTTCGCGGTTCGTGTCGATCATGTCGAGCTGGCGCAGATTGTATTCGCTGGCGAGCGGCTTGACGACGACGCTGCGCGAGCCATCCTCGCTGGGCTTGGAGTTCACGGTGAGCGTGACATTCTGGCCGGCGGTATCGATGAAGAGTTCGTAGGGATTCTGCGGAACGCGCAGCGGGTGTCCGTTGATGGCGAGCAGGTAATCGCCTTCCTTCACGTTGACGCCCGGCTCGGTGAGCGGAGAGCGCAAGGCTGCGTCCCAGTTCTCGCCAGGATAAATTTTCTTGAAGCGGTAGAAGCCGCTGGCCGAGTCCGCCTCGAAATCTACGCCTAGCGTGCCGACGTTGATGGGATGCAGATCGGGATAATCGCCGCCGCCCACGTAGGTGTGGGAATTGGAGAGCTCGCCGACCATTTCGCCGAGAATGTAGGTGAGATCGTAGCGATCGCCCATGTAGGGGAGGAGCTGCGCGTATTTGTCGCGCTCCTTGGCCCAGTCGACGCCATTCATGGAAGGTTCGAAGAAATAATCGCGCTCCTGGCGGTAGGTTTCGTCGAACATCTGCTTCCATTCGGCGAGCGGATCGACTTCGGCGCGCATGCCGCTGAGATTGAGTTCGTCGTCGCCCGCTTTATGGGGAGCCGACGCCGGCGGCGCCGCGTCGACGATTCCGTATGTGGCACTCGCTGCGTCTCCTGCGGCGGCAGGCCCGCCCTTGGACGCGCTATACAAGAGCTTCTTGCCATCGAACGACAACGCGAAATTGTTCGCGCCGGCGACGAGGACCTGATCTTTCCGTTCCTTCAGGTCAAAGACGTGGATCGAGTAATCCTCGCCGGGCAGCGGACCGGAGAGGCCCGCCACGGGAGCGCTCACATAGTAGATGAAGCCTTTTGCCGCCCCGAGCGTTTGGAGATTTCCGGGAGGGATGGGGAGAGCAAAGACGCGGTTGCCGATGCCGTCCAGATCGATGCGGAACGGCTCGTTAGTTGCGGGCGCTGTGGTCGCGCCCGGCGCCGGGGTAGCTTCTCCAGTTTTCGGCGGAGTCGCCTGCGGCTTTTCCGCCGGCTTTTTTTCGGGAGTTTCCGGCGTGGCATTTCCGGGCGGATTGACCTTGAGAACATCAGGGCTCGCGATCGTGACTTCGTCGCTTTGAGGAGCGAACGGTGAAGGAGTATCCGCGCGCAGGGTGACGGCGTACACGCGCGTAGCCACCGGGTTCGAAAATTCGAAGTCGTATACGCCGATCACTTCGTTGTAATCGCGGGTCGAAAGGAAATAGAGGTATTTGCCTTCGGGATCGAAGATGGGATTCACGCTATTCGTAAAACTGGTGGTGACGGGCGTGATCTTTTTGTCGTCGAGCGAATAGAGGTAGACGACGCCGTATTGATTTTCGGCGTTTTTCGCGTAGGCGATCCATTTGCTGTCGGGCGACCACGAGTAGTCCGTGAGATCGGCGTATTTGCCCTGATCGATCAGCACCGGTTTCTTTTCATTGATGTCGACGTAGAAGAGGCGCAGCGATTTATCCGCGAACGCAAGCTTCTTGCTGTCGGGCGACCAGATGGGCGGCAGGCGGAACATCGTCCCATCGGTGGTGATGCGGACTTCGTTGCCGACGCCATCCTGCGGCTTGAGATAGAGCTCGTACTCGCCGGAGCGGTCGGAGAGATAGGCGATCCAGCGCCCGTCGGGGGACCAGACCGCGTCCATCTCGTTGATGCCGGGCGTCTGCGTGATATCGCGAACGCTGCCTTCCTTTGCGGGGACCGTGTAAGTGTCGCCGCGAGCGGTAAAGACGGCGCGCTTGCCGTCGGGCGCGATGTCGAAAGCGGTGACGAGCTTGCTGGTGTCAGCCCAGTGCGGGCGGGTGAGGTCGCGATCGCCGGGCAAGTAGACGGTGATCTTGTGCTCCTTCTCGGTGGCGAGATCGAAGACGTGGAGGTAGCCGCTATTTTCGAAGACGATGGAATCGGGGCCGAGGCTGGGCCAGTTCACATCGAACTCGGTGAAGTGGGTGAGCTCGCGCATTTGCTTGGTCTTGGTGTCGTAGGCCCAGAGATTCATCCGCCTGTCGGGGCCGCGGTCGGAATCGAAGTAGACGGTGTCGCCGTGCCACATGGGAAACGTGTCGTCGCCGGAGAGATCCGTGATTTCCTCGAAATGGTCGGTCTTGAAATTGTAGAAAGAAATTTGCTGCTGCATGCCGCCGCGATAGCGTTTCCAGGTGCGGAAATTGCGGAAGATGCGGTTGTAAGCAATTTCGTCTCCATCAGGCGAGAACGACATCAGGCCGCCCTTGGGGAGGGGCAGGCGCACCGGGAGCCCGCCGGTAACGGGAACAGTGAAGGGCTGGCCGAACCAGTCGTTGAACGTGGTGCGTCGGGAGAGGAATACGATGCTCTTGCCGTCCGGCATCCAGGTGAGGACCTCGTTGTTTGGGCCCATGCGCTCGGGCATGTGAACGGAATCCGGCAGGTAGGTGAGCTGCTTGGGCTCGCCGCCTTCGGATGGGATGAGGTAGACGTTGAAATTGCCGTCGTACTGGCCGGTGAAGGCGATGCTCTTGCCGTCCGGTGAGAATTTCGGGAAGAGCTCGAGTCCGGGATCGGTGGTGATCCGCCGCGCGGTACCGCCCGTCGTGGGCACAAGCCAGAGGTCGCCGGCGTAGCTGAATACGATCGTGTCCTTGGAAATGGCTGGAAAGCGCATCAGGCGGCCTTCCTGCTCCTGCGCGTGCGAAACACTTGTAGCGGCGAATGAAAGCGTAGCGACAAATAAGATTGCTGACAGCACGCGATAGTGGCGGTTCATTTACCCTCCGGGCGAATATTGTATTACCGTAGACGCCCACACAGTCAAAGAGTTAGCGAAAAAATACAGCGGTCTACTTGACGAGCGCACAGCTAAGCACAGAGTGCACGGAGAGAGGCTGAGTACACGGAGGCTCCGAGAAACAAGCCACACGACAGCCCGAGAGATCGTTGGTTTGAACTTTCGGCGGCCCCCTGATAATTTCGTTCGCTTGTCTGAAGGACGCGGTGCGTGGTGCTTTCGAGGGCGGGATGAAGCTGGGCGACATCGAATTTCACATTTTCTCGACGGGGCGGCTGCTACTCGATGGCGGCGCGATGTTTGGCGTGATTCCGCGCACGATGTGGGAGAAGAAGATGGCTCCCGACGCGCGCAACCGGATCACGCTTTCGATGAATTCGCTTCTGATTCGGGCGGGCGGGAAGCGCGTTTTGGTCGAGACGGGCGCGGGCGACAAAACGAATCAGAAGTTTCGCGACATCTACGGGCTCGATGGGCCGCATCTCGTCGAGGGATTGCGCGGCTATGGCCTGCGGCCCGAGGACATCGACATCGTCGTGGATACGCACCTGCACTTCGATCACTGCGGCGGAAACACGCGGGTCGAGAAGGACAAGGTGGTGCCGACATTTCCCAATGCGCGCTACGTGACGCAGCGGGACGAATTCGATCACGCCATGCATCCGAACGAGCGCGATCACGCCAGCTATTTTGTCGAGAATTTCGCGCCGATTGAAGCGGCGGGCATGTTCGATCTGCTCGAAGGCGATCGGGTCATCGTTCCCGGCGTGGAACTGATTCGGGTGCCGGGGCATACCGCGGATATGCAGTGCGTGAAGCTGACGGGCGGCGGGAAGACGGCGTTCCTTTTCGCCGATCTCGTGCCGACGACCGCGCATCTCCCGCTTCCGTGGATTATGGGTTACGATCTTTACCCGATGACGACGCTTGAAAATAGGAAGCGCTGGATTCCGGTTGCTGTGCGCGAGGGCTGGATTGCGCTTTTTGCGCACGATGCGCGCGTTCCGGCAGCTTACCTGCGCGAGCGCGACGGCAAGTGGGAAGCTGAGCCTGTGGCGGTGGACTAGGCGAAAAGCAAGAACTCACCGCACCCTTCGAGTTGCCCTCAGGGCAGAGAGACGCAGAGGACGCAGAGAAAACCTTGAAACACAGAGGACACTGAGAACGGCCGCAGAGGACACGGAGAGGCTTTCGATATGGCAAAAGCGTCCAAGAAGAAATCGAAGAGCGAGGCTGTGAAGATCGGCATTATCGGCGGCAGCGGGCTGTATTCCATGGCCGGGCTGACGGACGCGCGCGAAGTGCGCGTGAAGACTCCTTTCGGCGATCCCTCGGATGCGCTGATCGTCGGCACGCTGGAAGGGCGGCGCGTGGCGTTTTTGGCGCGGCACGGGCGCGGGCATATCTTTTCGCCGAGCGAGATCAATTACCGCGCGAACATCTGCGCGATGAAGATTTTGGGCGTGGAGCAGATTATTTCGGTGAGCGCGGTCGGCTCGCTGCGCGAGGATTTTGCGCCGCTCGATTTCGTGGTACCTGACCAATTTTTCGATCGCACGAGGGGGCGCGCGGCGACGTTCTTCGGCGGCGGGATCGTGGCGCACGTCGGATTCGACAAGCCCACATGCCAACGCCTTTCGGCGCAACTTGCGGCGGCGTGCGATCGCGTGGGCGTGAACGTGCATCGGGGCGGGACGTACGTCTGCATGGAGGGCCCGGCGTTTTCGACGCTTTCGGAATCGCACACGTATCGCCAGCTGCGCTTCGACGTGATCGGGATGACGAATCTCACCGAGGCCAAACTCGCGCGCGAAGCGGAACTTTGCTACGCTACGTTCGCGATGGTGACGGATTACGATTGCTGGCATCCGGGGCATGATGCCGTGACCGTCGATACGATCATCGGCTATCTCACGAAGAATGCCGAGAACGCGCAGAACGCGATTCGCGAGGCCGTTCGCGCGTTGGACGATGAAGGAAGCTGCAAGTGCCGCTCGGCGCTCGCGCACGCCATCCTCACGGACCGCAAGCGGATTCCGGCAGCGACGAAGAAGCGGCTCGCGCCTATTATTGGCAAGTATGTGTGATCGCTGAGCAGGGACACGTCAGCAGAGAATTTCCTTTCGAATGTAGAGTGCCTGATGCGAAGACCCACCCTCAAAAGTCGAGGGTGGGGCACCCGAAAAATCAAAAGCTAAACACGGAGCGCCCTTGTCACTTCTTGTCGTCGGATCGGTTGCTTTTGACGCTATCGAAACGCCCCACGGAAAAGTCGATCGCACGCTTGGCGGAGCGGCGAGTTATTTCGCGTTGGCTGCGAGCCACTTCGCGCCGGTGCGTCTGGTGGCGATTGTGGGCGAGGATTTCACGCCCAAGGACGAAGCCGTCTTTCGCGGCCGCAAGATCGACTTGGCCGGGCTCGAACACGTGCCGGGGAAGTCGTTTTTCTGGTCGGGGCGCTATAGCCAGAATATGAACGAGCGGACGACGCTCGTCACCGAGCTCAACGTTTTTGGCGCGTTCCGGCCGACGCTGCCGGAATCGTATCTCGACTCGCAGTACATTTTTCTCGGCAATATCGATCCGACGCTGCAGCATTCGGTGCTGAATCAGGTGCGGCGCAGGCCGAAGGTGGTCGGGCTCGACACGATGAATTACTGGATCGACGGCACGCCGGCGCAGCTGAAGGAAACGCTGAAGCATGTCGACATCCTCACGATCAACGACGACGAGACGCGCCAGTTGACCGGCGAGCACAATCTCTTTCGCGCCGCCAAGCACGTGTTCAAGATGGGCCCGAAGACGCTGATCATCAAGCGCGGGGAGCATGGGGCGCTGATGGTTCACGACGGATTTATCTTTTCGGTGCCGGCGTTTCCGCTGGAGGAAGTTCACGACCCCACTGGTGCCGGCGACACGTTTGCGGGCGGCTTCATGGGCTATTTGGCGAGCAAGGGGCGCATCAACGAGCAGACGCTGAGATCGGCGATGGTTTATGGCTCGGTGCTGGCGAGTTTTACGGTGGAGAAGTTTGGCGTGCAGCGGCTGGCGAAGGTGACGCGCAAGGAGATTTCGGCGCGGGCGCGGCAATTCGCGCGGCTCACGGCGTTCAAGCTGTAAGAAGTAAAGAGGCAGGGAAGCACGGATGCAGGGGGCCAAGGATAAGGCGAGAGGAGATTCCTGCCCGTCCGGCGGGCCTCGCTGCGTACCCTTCCTTCGTCAGGGCAGGCGGAATGACAGGTGCATGGGGCGCCGAGCCATTGTCGCTTTTTTCGATTCTTGGGCGGGAAAACCTTCCGGGGGATGGCTGAATCGAAGTTGACGGGCTGTGCGCCGGAATGCTATCACTCTTGGCTGTTCTGCAGGGGATGTGCAAGGCGTCCGGTGTGTCCTTCGTTTCGTGTTCCCGGCTGGCCGCGGCAGGCGGTGGCGGGATCCCCGTTCAAGAGATTGCCCGTTGAAAGTTTCTAGGAGGATGGATTGAAGCGTTCGTGGTGGGGCGCGCTGGCGCTGGCGGCAGGCACCGTCGTTCTGCTGGGAGGCTGTGGCGGAAGCAGCGCGCCGCCTTTCAATCCGACGCCGGCGGTGACGAATCTGTTTCCATCCAACATCACGGCGGGCAGCGACGGCTTTACGCTCGCGATCACGGCCACAGGCATCATATCGAGCGCCAAAGGCGTGACGTTCGCATACTGGGATGGCTCGCCGCGTTCGACCACGTACAACGCCACGACCAACCAGCTCCTGGTGGTGATTCCTGCTTCCGACGTGGCCATTGCAGGTTCGCCGCAGGTGACGCTCTGGAATCCGCTGCCCGGCGGAGGAATGTCGATAGCGGCGGCAACGTTTGCCGTCGAGGCGGTTGCAAACAATGGCCCGACGATCGCGAAAGATGGTGTTTCTCCACCCAGCGCGACATCGGGCAGCGCGGCCTTCATGCTGAGCATTACCGGTACGAATTTCGCAGCGGGCGACGTGATCACCTGGAACGGCATTCCGCAGACGACAACCATCAGCGGAGAGACAGCCAGCGCCACGATCCCGGCGAGTTACATCTCCGCGGTCGGCTCGGCCAGCGTGGCCGTGAGCACGCCCGGGCTGGTGATTGCGTCGCCGTCGGTCGCGTTTCCCATTACTGGAGCGGACAATCCGTCGCCGACGGCCAAGGCGATCGCGCCGGCATCGGTGACGGCGGGGGGGCCGGACTTTGAGGCGGTGCTGAATGGCTCGGGCTTCAATGCGAGTTCCGTGGCCGAATGGAATGGCATTCCGCTGGCGACCGCGGACCTGACCAGCGGACAGCTCGTCGTCCTGATTCCCGCGACGGATACCGGATCGGCGACGACGGCACAGATTACGGTTACGAATCCGGCGCCGGGCGGCGGGACCTCCTCGCAACTGACGTTCACCGTGAACGCCCAGTAGCCCCACGCCGCCGTCTGCGGTTGCATCCGGCGAATCGGCGCTGCTTCCGCTTCTGGACTCGCCTGCGCAAATTCCTTATTCTCGAATTCGCATATGCCACAGCCTATTAAGCCGCCTGCGCTGCGACCGGGCGACGCGATCCGCGTGTTGTCGCTCGCGAGCCCCGTGCAAGAGGATCACTTGCAAGCAGGTTGCGACGAGCTGGCACGGCTCGGATACTCGCCGCGGATGGATCGCATCAGCGCTTTGGCGCACGAGAGCTTTTTCGCCGGGGCGACCACGAGCCGTTTGGCCGCGCTCAAAGATGCGCTTTCGGACGCGGCAATTCGCGCGATTTTTTGTTCGCGTGGCGGCTATGGCTCGAATTATCTGCTCGACGGCCTGAGCGTGGCGCTCGCGGCGCCGAAGATTTTTCTGGGCTCGAGCGATCTCAGCTCGGTCGAGATTTTTCTCTGGCAGAAATTTCGCTGGATCACATTTTACGGGCCGATGGTGGCCTCGAATTTCGACCGCGGCGCGGGCGCGCCACACGGCTACGACTGTCCGAGCCTGATGTCCGCGCTCACCGAGACGCGGCACGGCTGGTCGATTGATTTACAGGGATCGGCGATGGTTGCGGGGCAGGCGCAGGGCACGCTGGTCGGTGGCTGCCTCACGCTTGTCGAGGCGTCCCTCGGAACGCCGTGGGAGCTCGATACGCAGGGCGCCATCCTGCTGTTGGAAGACCGCGGCATGAAGCCCTACCAGGTGGATCGCGCGCTAATGCATCTCAAGCAGGCGGGGAAGTTTCGCAGCGTTGCCGGCATCATCCTGGGCGATTTCCCAGATTGCGCTCCGCCGCCGGACGGGGAAACAGTGGAATCGGTCGCCGGGCACATTCTCGGGCCGCTCGGCGTGCCGATCGTGTGGGGTTCGCCGGTCGGGCACACCGAGCGAGCGACGCTTACGGTGCCCCTGGGCGTTCGCGCCGAGCTTTCGGGCGCGGACCGCGGAGTGCTCAAAATTCTCGAACCGGCGTGCGTGTCATGAGCGGGCCGTTCGCAAAACCTCCCGCGGGCCACATCCATCTCCTTGGCATCGGAGGATCCGCGATGGCGCCGGTTGCCGGAATGCTCGCGGAGCGGGGATTTCGTGTGACCGGTTCCGATACGGGCGTGTATCCGCCCGCGTCGAATCTGCTGCGCTCGCTGGGCATCACGTGGAACGACGGCTACCGGGAGGAAAATCTCCGGCCGGCGCCCGATCTTGCCGTGATCGGCAACGCGATTTCGCGAGGCAATCCCGAACTCGAGCGGATCCTCGACGACAAGATTCCGTACCGCTCAATGCCGCAGATTCTCGAGGAATATTTTATTCCGGGCCATACTTCGATTGTTGTGGCCGGGACGCACGGCAAAACCACGACCACCGCGATGCTGGCGTGGATTTTCCAGACGGCGGGGCGGCGCCCCGATTTTCTGATCGGCGGAGTGGCGCCTAATTTCGGCGATCGGAGCTACGGGCTGGGCGGCGGGGAAGAGTTCGTCATCGAGGGCGACGAGTACGACACGGCCTTCTTCGACAAGGCTCCGAAATTCCTGCACTACCATCCGGACGAACTGATTCTTACGTCGCTCGAATACGATCATGCGGATATCTACCCCGATCTGGCGTCGATTGCGCTGCAATTCCGGCGGCTGGTGAATCTGGTGCCGCGGCGCGGGCGGATCTTGATGTGGGGCGAGAGCGCCGAGCTTCGCGAAGCGACCGCGAAGGCATTTTGCCCGGTCGAAACATATGGGCTGACGCCGGAGTGCGATTGGTGCGCGGGAGACATCCTTTGGCAGGATGAGGCCACCGAGTTTCGCGTCGCCTATCGCGGCAGCGAGGTGACTCGCATCCGAATTCCCGTCGCCGGACGGCACAACGTGCTCGATGCGCTCGCGGCTGTCGCGCTCGCTTACGGGCGCGGCGTGGAATGCGACGCGATCGATCGCGCGCTTGCCACGTTTCAGAGCGTGCGGCGGCGCATGGAGGTCAAGGGCGAGGCGGGCGGCATTCTCGTGGTCGAGGATTTCGCGCATCACCCGACGGCGATTCGCCTGACGCTTGAGGCCGCGCGCACGCGCTGGCCCGGACGCAAAATCTGGGCTGCCGTCGAGCCGCGGTCGAATACGATGCGCCGCAAGATTTTTCAGGATTCGCTGCCTGACGCGCTCTCGTTGGCCGACGCGGTGCTCTTTGGGCCAGTGAATCGCGCGCAATTGCTGGCCGAAGAGGATCGCCTTTCACCCGAAGCGATTGCCGCCGCCGTCCGTGCGCGCGGGCGCCGACGCCAAGGCGTTCTCCTCTGCCGACGAAATCGTCGAGCATCTCGCGGCGCACGCCGGCTCGGGCGATCTGATTCTGATTATGTCCAACGGCAGCTTCGACGGGCTTACCGGGAAGCTTCTGGAGAAATTGCATGCGGCTTCCGGTGCGCGTGCATGAAGGACTGCGGCCCCGGAGTTCGTCGCGCGCTGGCTCTGGCGTTCATCGCCGTCTGCTTGTCGCTGGTCGCTGCACGGCCGGCGTCGGCCACGATCGAGTATCGCGTTTCGCTCGCCCAGCCGGACCACCATCTCTTCGGCGTGTCGATCGCAATTCCCGTCGAGGGCAGGGAAGTCACCGTTGCGATGCCAGCATGGAACGCTCTATATCGCATCGAGGATTTCGCGTATCGCGTGCGCGACGTGACCGCGCTCTGCCGCTCGGTGGATGCCGTCCCCGCGAACGTGCGGAAGCTCGACAAGCAGACTTGGCGCGTCTCGCTCGCGTCGCCGTGCCAGCCCGGCGACCACAACACCTTCGAGATTCACTATTCGATCGAATGGGACGATCCCGGGCCCTTCAATTCGCAGCTCGACGAGCACCACGCCTTCATGAATCTCGCCGAGATCCTGATGTACGTACCTGACCGGCGTGGCGAGGATGTGTCGGTCGCATTCGACAATATGCCGGCCGGCTGGCGAACCGCGACGGAGCTTGTCGTAGCGGCCGGTGCGGCCGACGCCTACACCGCCGCGAGCTACGACAAGCTCGTCGATGCGCCGGTTGAAGCGGGCAAGTTCGACGAATTCACATTCAACAGCGATGGTGCTCACTTTCGGGTGGTGGTCGATCCGGAGAGCGAAGGCGGCTGGAATCGCGTGCAGCTGGAAGACGGGCTCAAGCGCATCACCAAATACGAATTGCAGCTGATGGGCGGCCCGCCCTTCGACCCGCCCCGCCGCGAGTACACGTTTATCTTCCACATCGGGCCCGACGACGAGGTCGAAGGCGGCGGCATGGAGCACGCTAATTCGACGGCCATTTCGATGCGCTCCGTGGATTTCGCGATTCCAATCGCCGCGCATGAGTTTTTCCACGCGTGGAACGTGAAACGCATCCGCCCACAGAGCCTCGAGCCGGTCGACTACGCGAAGGAGCAGTACACGCGCTCGCTGTGGTTTGCCGAGGGCGTCACCAGCGCGTATGCGTCGTTCGCACTCGTCCGCACCAGGCTGTGGACGAAGTATCAGTTCTACGGCGACCTTGCCTCGCAAATCGGCGAGCTCGAATCGCGCCCCGCGCGCGCCTGGCAGAGCGCGGAAGAATCGAGCTTCGACGCGTGGTTCGAGAAGTACGATGGCTACAACGAGCCGGACCGCAGCATTTCGTATTACAACAAAGGGCAGATTCTCGGCATGATGCTCGACCTCGCGATCCGCGATGCGACCGACAATCACAAATCGCTCGATGACGTCTTTCGCCTGATGGACGCCGAATACGCGCAGCAGGGCAAGTTCTACAACGGCGACGAAGGCATTCGCGCCGCCGTCGAGGAGGTCGCCGGAAAGAGTTTTCTGGATTTTTTCCGCAGCTATGTGGGCGGCACGAACGAAATTCCCTACAACGAGTTTCTCGGTTTCGCCGGCCTGCAGGTGAAACGCGCTGTCCTGGACCAGAAAAGCCTCGGCGCAGAACTCGGCACGATGTATACCATCACCGAAATCGAGCATCCGAGCGAACGCCAGCGTCGCATTCGCGAGGGCATGCTGCGCGGTAGCACCGACTAACATGGCGACTAACATGGCCGCCGCCGCGCGGACTTTCGCCGCAGAATTCCTCACGTGCGTCGTGGTGCTTCTCGGCCTGCCGTTTCTCATTCTGTGGACGTGGACCACAGGCGATCCCGATTTGATGTACCGCACGGCGATGAACTTCTGCCGTTTCGCGATTCGGCTGCTTGGAATCCGCGTGCGCGTCGAGGGAATCGAAAACATTCCATCCGGCGCGTGCATCTTCGCGGCAAATCACGCCTCGAATCTCGATGCACCGATCCTTTTTCCCGCGATCCCGCGCCGAATTTCGGTGCTCGCCAAGAGGGAACTGTTTGGGCTACCGGTGCTGGGAGTGGGAATGCGCCTGGCGGGATTCGTCGCGGTGGATCGGGCGGGGAAACAGGCGGCCTCCGGCGTCGCGGCGGCCGTGAGCGCGTTGGAGGGCGGACTTTCCGTCTTTATCTTCCCGGAGGGAACGCGCAGCCGGGATGGAAGCTTGCGGCCTTTCAAGACAGGCGCATTTGTGACGGCGATTGAGGCTGCCGTGCCGATTGTGCCAGTCGCGATTGCGGGTACCTACCGCCTGCTGCCGCGCGACAGGTGGGTCGTTCATCCGGGCGAGGTTGTAGTGCGCTTTGGCCCTGCCGTCGATGCAGCTGCGTACGGCGCCGCGCAGCGCACGGAGCTGCTCGCTCGCGTCGAGTCGCTCGTCGCCGCGGCGCTGCCGCCCGACCAAAAGCCGGACCAAAGGCCTGAGCGGCAGCCGGCGCGGCCTGCCAGCATCCCCTGATATACTCGCTGCTGTGCCCGCGAAGCTCATTCACGAAATCATTCCCGTCGGGCTGTTGCAGTGCAACTGCTCGATCCTCGGCGATCCGGAGACGCATGAGGCCATCGTGGTCGACCCAGGCGACGATGTCCATCGCATTCTCGAAATTCTCCGCCGCCACCAGCTGAAAGTGCTGGCGATTGTCAGCACGCACACGCACATCGACCACGTGGGCGGGCTCGCGCTTCTTCATCGCGCGACGGGCGCGCCGGTGCTGTTCCACGAGGCCGATTTGCCGCTCTATCGCAGCCTCGACATGCAGGCGCAGTGGCTCGGGATCCCCACGCCGGAGACGATGCGCATCCAGGATTTCGTGAAAGAGGGCGACACACTGCGCTGGGGCGGCTTTGGGGCGCACATCCTGCACACGCCGGGGCACACGCCCGGGAGCATCAGCCTCGTCGTCGAACCTACATCGATGCAGACGCAAGCCGTGACGGCCGCTGCGCACGCGAAGGCCGGCGGCTCGCTTCTTCTCGCAGGCGACACGCTGTTTCGCGGTAGCATCGGCCGCACCGATCTTCCCGGCGGGTCGTTTCCGCAGATACTGAGCTCGATCCGCGAAAAGCTGCTCGTTCTGCCGGAGGAGATGATTGTTTTCCCCGGCCACGGCGATACGACAACGATCGGCGAAGAGCGCGAGGAGAATCCTTTCCTGCGCTAGCAGCTGTCCGATTCTGCGCGCGTGGACGAGAAGGTACGATGGGTAGTGCAAACGGCGAAGCAAGCTTCGCCTCAAAAGGGCGGCGGCGAGCCGCCGCACTCCACGCGACCCCCTAAGAGGCAGCACGGTTGTCGCCGCTACAAAACCGTGCGCTACGAATTCTCGCCCTATTGGGAACCCCAGTGTCTTTTCGGAGGGGGCGTGTGTTTCGCGTTCCATCCGCTACGTTGACCGGTGCACAATCACAGTCGTGGACTCAGCCCTAGCGGTAAATCCAGCGCGGAGCTGGACCAGGCTCGATGGCGTCGATCTGCTGCGATCGCTCGCGATCTTTTTCGTGCTGATGAACCACGTCAACATGCGGCTGATGTTCGCGAAAGTGCCGTATACGGCAGGGCTGCCGCGGGAACTCGTGAGCTCGCTGATTTGGAACGCGCAGTATGGCGTGCAGATTTTCTTCGCGGTTTCGGGATTTCTGATTACGTCGACTGCATTGCGGCGCTGGGGCGCGCTTTCGCGGGTGAGCCTGCGCGATTTCTACATTCTTCGTTTTGCGCGCATCGCGCCGTTGCTTCTCTCGCTCTTGGCTGTGCTCAGCATCCTGCATGTGGTGAATATTCATGATTTCGTGATCCCGGCAACGAGGGCGAGCCTCGGGCGGGCGTTGTTCGCCGCGCTGACCTTCCACGTAAATGTGCTGGAGGCGCGGCACGGATATTTGCCGGGCAACTGGGATGTTCTGTGGTCGCTCTCGGTCGAAGAGATGTTCTATCTGTTCTTTCCACTCGTCTGCGTTGTGCTCCGGCGGACGAAATGGCTGGTCGTGTTCCTGCTTGCCTTTGTTGTTCTGGGACCCTTTGCGCGCACGGTATGGTCACACGGCAATCCGGTTTGGCAGGAATACTCGTATTTGGGCGGAATGGATGCGATTGCCCTGGGATGTCTCACCGCGATTTTCGTGGGGCGTGGCCGCCGCTTTTCTCGGCGCGCGCTCTGGACGATAGGCGGCGCGGGCGTTGCGCTGCTGGCGTTTGTTCTTGCGCACCCGTTTTGGGTGCAGTTCATGGCATATCCGCGGAACGGGTTGGATATGACGATCATCGGGCTAGGCACGTGCCTGGTGATTATCGCCGCGGCTGAGACGCGATGGCGCAGTCCGCGAGTGCTGGCTCCGTTTCTGCTGCTGGGCCGGCGCAGCTACGAGATTTATCTGACGCACATGTTTGTCGTCTTCGCGCTGCTGCATGTTTTCCTGGCGGCGGGGAAGCCGATGATCGGCGTGCCGGTGTTTTTCCTCGGTGTCATTTTCCTCGGAGCGCTTCTAGTCTCCCGTCTCTAAAGTTTCTTTATATTTGTTGACCTTCCGGATGATCTTACTGGCGCTGGCGACCCACTGAAATGGTTGTGGGTTCCGATTGTAGCGCTGGACGTAATCTTGAATTGCCTTGGTCAGGTCACGAACGCTGCGAAATGTGCCTCGGCGAATTCGTTTCCGCGTGATTTCGGCGAACCAGCGTTCGATCTGATTGAGCCACGAAGAACTGGTTGGCGTGAAATGGACGTGATAGCGAGGCTGCACGGCGAGCCACTTCTTCACCGCTGGGTGTTTATGCGTTCCGTAGTTGTCGAGCACGAGATGGATTTGCAGACCAGAATCGACCGACTCATCGATCCGATTCAGGAACCGTAGGAACTCTTGATGCCGATGCCTCGGCTGACAGGCAGCGATCACCTTTCCCTCCAAAACGTTGAGCGCGGCGAACAGTGTGGTCGTTCCGTGCCGCTCATAATCGTGCGTTTGTCGTGCTGGCAAGCCGGGCCGCAAGGGAAGAAGGGGTTGCGTGCGCTCCAGGGCCTGAATCTGGCTTTTCTCATCCACGCTGAGGACGATCGCCTTATCCGGTGGGTTCAGATAGAGCCCCACAATGTCGCGCACTTTCCGAGCAAATTCCGGATCGTTACTGAACTTGAAGGACTCCACTCGATGGGGCTGCAATCTGTGCTTCTTCCAAATCCGCTGCACGGTAGCGGGGCTGACCTTCTGGCTCGCCGCCATGGCCCGAACACTCCAATGAGTGGCATCCTTCGGAGTGGTCTTCATGGTCGCATCCACAATAGCTTCTTCCCGTTCTGCGGAGATCTGCTTGGGGCGTCCGCTACGCGGCCGGTCCTCCAGTACGGCGGCTAAGCCCCGGCTGTCAAATCGCCTCCGCCACAGCAATACGGTTGGCAAAGAGGTAGAGAGGTTCCGTGCCAGAACGTGATTGGCAATTCCCTCGGCCGCGCCAAGGACAATGCTGACGCGGAGAACAATTCCTCGGGGTGTGCTGCGATGACGGCTAATCTCCAGCAACTGCTTGCGATCTGAGTCCGCAAGGGACAGTTTGGGCGCAGGTGGAAGGGGCATATTGTGAGTATGCACCGCTGGCCGCCATTAGTAAATACACTTAGGATACGTCAGACTAGGTGAACTCGTCGCGCGATTCTATTCGGAGCCGATGAACCGATGGCTGCGCAAACGATTGGGAGACGGCCCGGAAAAACTTGGCTCCGTGGTCGACGCGCCGAAGGAAAGCCTGCCGGCCGAGTCCAGCGCTGCCGTCTAGCGCCTTTTGCGCATCGAGTGGTATCTTTCGCGCTCGATCACTCGGCACTCGCAAGGAGGCGCACATGAACGTGACCATCGTTTTCACAAGATCTCGCACCACGAGCGCGGCATCCTTATTTCTCGCATTGCTTCTCGCGCTTGGACTGTTGCTGCCCGCTTTGGCAAAGGCGCAGCCTCCCGACAAAGCGAGGAAAAACAGCGACGCATCGCTCGCGGCACGTATCCAGCGGCTTGAGGATATCGAAGAGATTCGGGTACTGCTGGCGGACTACGGTCGCTACCTCGACGCGCACGATCTCGTCTCTTATTCGCACCTCTTCGCCAAGGACGGTGAGTGGGTTGGCGGCTTTGGCTCGGCGAAGGGTCCTGCCGGCATCCTGGCGCTGATGGAGAAGAACCTGGGCCCCGGGGCGGCGCGGAAGCCGGGATCGACGTTCCACCTCCTCACAAACTTCATCATCGACGTGCATGGCGACACTGCAACTGCATGGTCCCGCTGGGTTTTCGTCAGCACGGGCGCCGATAATCGGCCTACGCCTGCGATGGGCGGGCACTATGACGACACGCTCGTTCGTGAAGATGGCCACTGGAAGTTCGAGCGGCGAGTCGCCGTGAACGACATTCCGCATTCGGGCCCGGTGCCAGCAGCGACACCAAAATGACCGGGGCGTGAGACCTAGTTCTAGAACCATCTATTGCGCGGCTTGGAACACAATGCTTGGCCTTCGCTTTACTCGCAATGTGCCACGCTGGATAATCACGCCGTCAGAGATTGGCATCGGCAGCGCGACTTGCGTGAGCGCCTGCTTCGGAATTACAGTTTCGAATGGGTACAGTGCGCTTTTCGGTTTATACTTACAGTATTTCCGACAGGTAGCGGGCCCCATGCAAGATTCGAGTTCAAAATCGCAGCCGCTCAGGGCCAGATTCTCCGCAGCTCCAATTGGCCGAATCCCGCGGCGCGTGAGATTTGCGGGGTGATGGAAACATGAGACGTTCCGATTTGGTTCGCAATGCAGGGAAGGGGAAGACCGTGCGTACATCCCAGATTGTATTCGGGGAGCGGCAGCATCTGCTGCGCGTCCTCGATTCCGTGGAGCACAGCGCTTTGCCGGCTTCGCGCCTCGATCAGGAGCGACGCGTGATCGAGCAATTGATCCACGCGCGCACACAAGAACTCAACCGCATCAATCCCGGCTGGGACGAAAAAGTGGGCACCGTGCTCAGCTCGGAAGTGCGTCCCGACGCGCTCGACCAACTCTCGCGCCAGGCGCCCAAGGAAGATTACTATCTGCTGCGATTGATCAGCGAGCACCCGAAAGTGACGGCAAAGACGCTCGGGCGCCTTTCGCACCATCCCTATTCGGCGATCCGCGAAAATATCGCGCGCCATCCCAATAGCGACGCTTCCACGCTTTCCCGGCTCAGCCGCGACCGCTCGCAGCCGCTCTGGTATCTCGTCGCGTTCAACCCCAACGCACCGGCCCCGCTCCGCAAAAAGCTGCAGGAGCGCATGCGCCGCCTCGGCGAAAAGACGGCCACTCAGTAGGCATTCAGCCGCAATTTAGACGCGCAACACTCTCCCGGGTCGGAAGAGCAATCCGCTGCTACAAACTCGTCTAAGGCTGCGTCGGACGGAAGGGTGCGACGGGGACCGCGATGTTCGGCGGGCGATAGACGTAGCCGATCGCCGCGTTGGCATCGATGGACCTGCCATCGAACGTGGCCGGCTCGAAAGCCCATTTCTCTGCTGCTTCGATAGATGGTTTTGCCAGGAATGGCGCCCACACGGGCGTAACGTGCGTCACGTGGCCGCTGCGGCTGACTCGGGCTTCGAGTATCACCGCGCCCTGCGCCACGCTATTCAAGGGATAGTTTGCCCACGAGGCGGTTGTCGTCTTTGGCGGCAGGAACCCATTCGCATCCTGTGAAAGGATCATCACCTCTTTGCCAAGCGCTGGAGTCTCCGTGCCGGCGAGCCGGTAATCGCTGGGATTGAAGACGATGGTGACGGTGATGGTCGAATCGACTCCGGCGCCGTCGAGCATTGCGGGATGGAAGGTCCACTCCTGGACGGAGAGCAGGACGGGCGAAGTCAGCGAAGGAATATCGCGCAGAACATCGGTGTTCTTGATCTTTCCTGCATCGTCCAGGTTGACCGCAACCACCACAACTCCCGCCGCGCCGCTATTGATCGGGTAGGTGATGCTCGCCGCTGTCGCAAGGCTTGGGGGAGTGAATCTTGGATGCTTGCTCCGCGCAAAGACACCCGGGGCGGTTGCCATGAGGAGAGTGACGGCCAACGCGCGGAGTGCTGAAGAGCGTTGCATATTTCAACCCATACACCAATTCTCGCGCTGCCGCGACCGCAAAGCAACCGGCCAAAATATTTCAGTCGGGGTGAATCGATGTGAACTGCGCTGAGTTGGCGGATTGCTTGGCGAGGCCGGCCAGAATTTCCCGCACGTAACGCTGCGTTTCGGGGAAGGGTGGGATGCCGCCGTAACGGTCGACCATCTCGGGCCCGGCGTTGTAAGCCGCGAGCGCGAGCTTGAGATTGCCGTCGTAGCGCACCAGCAGGTCTTTCAGGTAGTGCGTGCCAGCCTCGATATTCTGCGCCGGATCGAAGATATTGGCCACGTCGTAGCGCGCGGCGGTCTCGCGCAGGAGTTGCATCAAGCCCAGCGCCTGTTTCCGCGAGACGGCTTTCGCATTGAAATTCGATTCGGCTTCGATCACCTGGGCGACTAGCTTTTCGTTCACGCCGTGCTTCTGGGCCGCGGCGTGAATCAGTTGGGCGTAGCGGACGCCGAAATCGACATCGGCCGGCGGCGGGGCGGGGAACTGATCCTCGGGCTCGACGTCGATTAATTGCTCTGCGGAAATTTCGACCGTCCCGCCCCGGACGGTGAGCTGCACGCGATCGCCCTGCTGCGCGTAGCCGGTGATATGCAGCCGCATCCCATTACGCAGGACGGCATAATCGGCGCGAGCCGCCGGCGCGGCAATCACCGCAGTGACGCCCGCCAGCAGCATCGCGCCAAAAATGGCCCTGGATTTCATCTCGCTAGTTGTAGAGCGCCGCTATTTATGTCCCGACTGGCCCGGAGGATTTGCAGGTGGCCGCTGCCGGCTCGCCGGTGGCACGATTCCATTGTCGCGCAGATACTCGACCATCTGCCCGTAGTGGTCCATCGAGTGTGCACAATCGAAAACCACGATTTGAGCGGGTGTGCGCAAGAAGGGAGTCGGAGGGTTCTTCATATCGACAAACGCGTTATCGGCATTGATGGTTGCGATGGCCTTATGCCCTAGCGCAAAGGAATCTTTCAGATACTGCATGATCTCGGCCTTCGTTTTCACCGAATCCGGGCCATTCTCGGCTTCAAACTGCGAAGCGGGCGTCGCGGCGGACTGCCCCAAGATTGCGCCGAAGAATCGATCGTTGGTTGTCGCGATGTGCTTCACTTCCTGAGCGAACGTACGCACGCCTGCAAAGTTTCCATTCGTCGGCGCAAAGGAGTACTTGTCTTCCGGCATGGCGTCGGCCAGGCCCTCGATTTCGCGTTCCTCGATCGAAAGCTGAAAATCGAGCACGGAGGTTATGGTCGCGGGCTTGGTCGACATCGGCGGCCTTCCCATCGGCGGGCCCTGCTGGGCCTTGGCGGCCGCTCCCGTCAGCAAGCCCGTCGCAAACAGCAGTCCACTGGCAATCACCGTAAGAACCTTCATTTCATTCCCCCTTTTGCTTCAGCTCGTTCCGTTGCCATTGAGCGCATAGGATCGAATGGCGGCTGCCACGCCGCAGTCGTCGTTCGAGAGCGTAACCCGCCAGCCGAGCGATTTCAACTCGGCCACGGCATTGCCCATCACGATGGGCGTTCCGGCATAATCGAGCATTTCGCGGTCGTTCCAATTGTCACCGATGGCCATCACTTCATCGGGCGAAATGCCGCGGCGCCTGGCCCACTCGGCGAGCGCCGTCCCTTTGGTGACGCCGCGCTGCAGCACGTCGAGCATGGACATGCCGCGCTCTTCGTATTCGGTCAGTGCCAGGGTGTACTCATGGCTGTGCGCATGGGTTTCGAGCGTACGATGCGCGGCCCGAATTACGTCACATTCACCGATGAACATGATCTCCACAGGGTCCTCCCCGTCGAGGCACGCCGCAAGTGGCGCGACCTCCGCCACCTGGTGGCGGTGCCGCCGGAGATAGGGGCCCATGAAGGGCCCGTCCCAGTTGATTTGCTCAAAGATCACTTGCCGCTCGGCCGGGCGGTCGAAAATCACCCCCTGATAGGGCCGGAATTCGCCGGTCGCTTCGATCACGCGCCGCGCCGTCTCGATCGGCAGCAGGGAACGCAAATGGGTCTCTCCCGAGGCCGATTTCACCAGGGCGCCGTTGCTGACGATTAGGTGGGCGTCGCAGGGCAATTTCCGAGCGATCCTGCGCGCAGGGTCGAACCTCCGGCCGGTGACGATCACGATTTCGATGCCGCGCGCGGCTGCGTCCCCTATCGCCAGCGCGTTGGCCTCGGGGAGCTCGCCGCGACTATCGAGCAGTGTTCCGTCGATATCTGTTGCGATGAGCCGGATGGGCAAGGAAAAACCTCCACAAAAGGCTAGCACCCGATAGGGTCAATTGGAAGGGCGCGGGCAATGGATGGTAACCGTCCAATTTGGAGCGGTTTACGCGATCGTCGTACGCCGGGAGCAAGGTGGTGGCAGCATCTAAGGTGTTTTACCCGGTATGAATCAACTAACTACTGGATTGAGGCTCGGCACCGCAGCCGCTACGCTCGTCTCACTACACGACGAACGGGAGCTTTGCCGGTCGTGAAGTGCAAACGTCGAGCGGGGACCGATCGCACACCCCGAGACCTTCTTTCCCTTCTCGACGATTTTAAACGACCGGCGAGGCTCCTGCCCCTTCCCCCCGATTTTTCGCTGCGCAATCGGATTTCGTCTCAAGGCCTGAGCCGAATGGCGATTGGCTGCCGTTGACCCGTTTGTTAGAATGAAAACCTCGGTGGGCGGCTAGCTCAGTTGGGAGAGCATCGCGTTCGCAACGCGGGGGTCGGGGGTTCGAATCCCCTGCCGTCCACCAGTCTTCGCCCGCGACGGACGGGCCTTGCTAGGGCCAACGAGGCCGTCTTGGCAACAGTGGACCGCCGAATTCCCGGTGCGTTCGCCATCCCCCAGAACCGCCGTTCATAGTGCCAATTTGCTTTCGGTTCGTAACCTCGAAAATTAAGTTGCGCTGCGGATGGGCAAAGGGATTACTATCCCGGTATGAGGTTGGCCGGGAACCAACCCGGGCTTTCCATTGGCGCTGTATTGCCTTCGCGCCACGAAGAGTTGTCTGGTGCGTCTCGACTGCGGTTCTCACCTCTCACAGCTTTGATCATCGGCGCGCTCGCACTAGCCTTCACGTCGCTGTCGTTGCCGGCGTTTGGACAAGCCGGGTCGCAGCCCCGTCCCAATCCGATCCTCCCGCCGTCTTCTGCGAGCGACCCCAACGGGCTTCCGACCATGCCGACGCCCGATGATCCTCTTTCGGGAAACATCTGGGCGACTGGGTCGATTCCTACCGAGATGATGCCGGTCGATACCACATGGTTGATGGCGGCCGAATCATGTAATACGTGGACCGAGTCTTCGGCGCATAGCCCGACCGTGAGCGTGGCGAGACTCGATGTTCCCAAGAAAGCGTCGAGCGAGTATCAGAAGGGCTGCAGCGCCTTCAAGGACAGGAAACTGGAAAACGCAGAGGAGCACGAGCGGAGCGCGGTACAAATCTATCCGAGCTACGCTGCTGCGTGGGTCGTGCTGGGCCAGGTCCTCGAAGCGGAGAACAAGCAGGACGACGGACGCCACGCGTGTTCGCAGGCCCGGAGCGTCGATCCCAACTACGTCGCGCCGTATCTCTGTCTGGCGGATTTTGCGGCAACCGAGGACAACTGGAAGGAAGTGTCGATCTTGTCGGTCGGCGCGCTGTCGCTCGATCCGACCGGCAACGCCTATTCTTTCTTCTACGCTGCGGATGCGGCGTTTCACCTGGGCGATTTAGAGAAGGCGGAACACGACGCGCAGAACTCGATCAAGCTCGACAAGTGGCACCACCTCGCGCGGGTGCACTTGCTGATGGCACAGATTTATAAAGCGAAACAGGACTTCATCAAGCAAGCGGCGGAACTTCGCGAATATCTGAAGATCGAACCGAATTCGGCGGACTCTTCGGGAATCAAAACCACGCTCGCGCAACTGGAAGCGAAAAACTCGCAACAACCCTGATTTTGCCGAGGCCGGGCGCCGAATCGCCTACGGATTCGGATTCCCGACATCGCTGCTGTTTTCGCGCTGCGCAACAACCTTGCGCGCGGTGGCATAGAGCGCCTTCGCTTGCGGGAGAGAGTCGATCGCCTTTTCCAGCTGGGGATCGTTTTCGAGTTGAACCTTGTAGCCCGCGTCCAGCCCGAAGACGGTAGTGAAGACTTCGCGTTTGATCTCCCACTTCAGCCAGGGCGTAATCTGCTGAATCTGCGCCGGCGTGAACGGAATGTGCTGATCGGTGAGATACTTCTGGAAATCCGCCAAGACCGCATCGTCAACGGTGAAATCTTTGGTGATCTGCGGCTTTTCGCCGAGATAGTAGCGCGCAAAATCGCCCACACCGGACGGCAGGGGATAGAGCACGCCGCGCGCTTCGAGCAGTTCCTGAAAATCATCCGGCTTCGGCGCGGGGACAGCCACGTCCGGAGTGATCCCGCCTTCACCGAACACCTGGCGTCCCGTATCGGTGAGTTTCACCTCGGGCTTGCGCGGGCGCTGCGGATTGTAATGATAGTCGTAGAGCGTCACGTTTTTGTAGTTGCGCTGGATCAGGCGGCCGCTGGGCGTGTAGTAGCGCGCAGTGGTGAGAAGCAGGGCGGTGTCTTCGCTCAGCGGGAATTGCGTCTGCACGAGTCCTTTGCCGAACGTGGTTTCGCCGACGATCAAACCGCGGTCGTGATCCTGAATGGCGCCCGATACGATTTCCGAGGCCGAGGCGCTGCCATTATTGACAAGAACCACCAGCGGAACGTCGATGCCTTGATTGCCGCGCACCGCGTAATACGGGCGCTCGGGAGAAGAACGCCCGTGGTGCGAGACCACGAGCTCGTTCTTATCGAGGAAGATGTCGGCCATGCCGACCGCCTGATTCAGCAGCCCGCCGCCATTGTCGCGCAGGTCGATGATAATACCGTCGAGCTTGGGGTAATCCAGCTTTTGCAACGCGTCCGTCAAATCGCTGTCGGTGGTCTCGTTGAACGTCGATACGTGCACGTAGCCGATGCCCGGCTTCACCATTTCGGAATATTCCACGCCGGGGCGGGGAATTTCGTCACGCACGACGGTCACTTCGATCGGCTTGGCCCAGCCCTCGCGTCCGAGCGAGATGTGGACCGGGGTGCCCTTGGCGCCCTTGAGCATGTCCGCCACCTGATTGGTGGTGAGGCCCGTGCAGTTCTTGCCGTCAACTTTCAGAATCACGTCGCCGGGGCGAATGCCGGCTTTGTACGCTGGCGAATTCACGAACGGAGCTTGCACCACGGTCTGATTTTGGCGCTGCTCGACGATCATGCCGACGCCGTAATATTTTCCTTCTTGCTCCTCGCGGAAAAGCGCGTATTGCTTGGGATCGAAGAAATTCGAGTGCGGATCGAGAACGTGGAGCATGCCGGGGATCGCGCCATCGTAAATCACTTTGTCCGTGTCCACCGGATCGGCGTAGTTGCGCTGCACGACGGAGAGAACTCGCGTGAAGCTCTTTACGGAATCCTGCAACTGGTCCGTGTCGGGAGAGCCTGCCGACGTGGCAATCGCCGCAGGGCCGTAGAAGCCGCCCAGGATTGCCGAGACAGCCAGCACCAGCACGAAAAGTCCGATGCCGCGTGCCGCCGACCCCGAAGACTTTTTCAATTTCGATGATCCCATACCGCCTCTTTCCGCCCCTCTGGCTACGAGGAGTATAACATATCAGTTTGGGGCGTCTTCCGTGAGCGAAGCACCGTTTCCCGGGGCGGGATGTTGGGCTATTTTTCGGTTTGTCGGTGGCAGCTCGCTTTCTGGTTCAGGTTTTTGCGCCTGGAAATGCGCGAGCGTCAAGGGGGGCCGGGACTGTCCTTTGAAGCGAGACTTGACCTCGTCTCGTGCAGCTCTGATGTCCGCGTCAGTCCTGGGTGAGTCTTAACTTCTGGCGCGTTCTAGTTTCAGCCGCCATCGTGTTCATCTGTTCAGGGGAGATAAGGCCGGCTCCGCTGTTATGGGAACCTGTCGGCACGCTTGATTCCTGGGCTGCGCCGCTTCTGTCCGCAACGAGCGCCGCTGAATTAAGCCGAGTATGAAAATGCCCACGCCCACCACGAAGGGAAAAACCGCGAATAGCGCGAACAAGACCCTCACAGGCAAGCGACTTGACAGCACCGCGCCGCCAATCACCGGTCCCATCACGGACCCGATCTTTGAAGTGGATGTGGCCCAGCCCGCACCATTTGAACGAAACGCGCTCGGATAAAAAGTCCCCGCAATGCTATGCAGGCCGAAGTGCGCACCCACGAGGAGCGTTGTGAGAAAGAAATACATCACCAGAAACGGCGTTCCACCGATTCTGCCCAGCCCCATCGTGAGGAGCAACGGCACCGTCAGCACGGGAAAGACGGCGATACTGATCGCGCCGCGCGTATCCGTGAAGCGCATCAGCAGCAGGCCGCCGAGCGCGCCGCCGAGCGAGCTGATCGAAGTCGTGTATGCTGCCGTGAACCGGCTGAACCCCATCGCTTGGAGAATGGTCGGCCCCCAGGAAACCCTCAAGAAGATCCCGATCGAAGCCGCGATGTAGGCGCTCCACAGCAGCGGCGTGATCCAGCGCAATTCGTCTCGAAAGAGCGCCGAAACCCGGAAACTTTTCCCGCTGTGGCCCAGCTCATCCGAGACGATGAATCGATCGGACGCATCGATCCTCCGGCCGGGCGCGAGGCGCCGGGCGAATCTGGCAATCAGATCCGGACGCTTGTTTTTGTGCGCGAGAAACTTGATCGATTCCGGCAGGAGGAAAATTAGAAGCACGGTGACCGCCAGTGCCGCACAACCACCGAAGATGAAGACCGACCGCCAGCCGTAGGAAGTGAACCAAATCGAGAGTGGCCCGGCGAAACTGTCGCCGAGCGCATAACCGAGCATCAGCAGCGTGACCACCGTCGACTGGTAGCCACGCGGCACGTAGTCGATATTCAAAACCCAGGCGAGCGGAAGCAGGCCGCCGATCCCGATGCCCTGGAGGAAGCGCAGAGCCACCAGTTCCGAATAGCTGCCAGCCAGAGCCAATCCGAGGGTGAGAACGCCAAAGGATATGGTTGCGAGAATGATCGAAGGACGCCGCCCGATTCGATCTCCGAGATAACCGAAAAGGAACCCACCCGCCATCGTGCCAGCCAAGCCAGAACTGAACACATTGCCCATCATCGATTGGTTGAGGTGCAGCGCCGCCGACACCTCCGGGGCCACGAGCGAAATCACATTCATGTCGAAGCCGTCGAAAAACGTCACCAGCGCACAGAGGACGATCAGTCCGGTGACGAAGAGCGTCAGCTTCTGGTCTTCGATGACTTCTGATATGTCCGTGGTGTGGCGATCGGCCATTCGATTAGCCCGCGGGCCTGCCGTGGTAAAGCTACCGACCAGATGCGAGGCCTCGCGAGTAGACCACGAACCACCGCTGTGGCATTCCGGCGCCTTCAGGATTGTTTTCGCCCTCGAAAATGTTGTAATCCCCGATGAGATGAAATCCCACGTTCGCCATCCAGGTTTCCACCTGATCCTTGGTGATCCTGTCTTCGGGAAGGTCCCACTTCTTTGCGATCGGATCATCAAATTCCTGCTCGATGATCGCTACGCGTCCGCTGGGTTTAAGATAAGAGGCAAGCACTTCCAGATACGCCTGGCGGTCATTCATGTTATGAAGAACATCATGAAAAAAGGCTACATCCACCTGATTTTTCGGCAAGTTCGGATCATCTAGTTTCGCAAGAATCGTTTGGAGATTGGTCACGTTCTCTTTTCTTGCTTTTTCATTGATGTAATCGAGGAGACCCGGCCAGATATTGACCGCCAGAACTTTCCCGGACGGCGCGACAGCCTTCGCAAACGGTATGGCGAACGCACCGGTCCCGGCCCCGATGTCGGCAACCACGTCACCTGGTTTCAGTTCCAAGCACTCCACCACATCATCAATCCTCAGGCCGGGTATTCTCTCTGGCCTTTCCAGGCGCTGAATCCATGTTTTCGCATCGGTTAGATCCTGGTGCGTACCGGCCGGCTTATTCGCCTGATTTTGCAACGCGACCACCATTTTGGCCCTCCTGTCAACCACTCATGTTGCCCTCTTAGTTGAGGTTGCGTCGGTGTAAGCTGTCACATCCTCTTGTGACCGTGGTCACAGAGGCAAGCCAGTCACACTGTACGCCAGCGGGGAACCCACGGACCTCGAGGCCAAACGATCTGCGAGGGCACCATCATGACGTGAGCTACTCTCTCCCGCTCTATCGTTTCGACAAATGTCCGCGGATCGAAGCTCTTGTGCGGGATATACGTTGCGCCCAGTTACGTCGTCGGCATGAGCATAACGAAGGCGCCATTGAAAACGATCGAGCCAGAATGGAGCACCACGCTCTCGGGAGTCATGCGGAACGTTCGCCGGAAATCGCCGGAACTCGTTGCGGACCATCTAGATAGGGTTGGTGCCGGCGGGGGGAATCGAACCCACGGCCTAGGGATTATGAGACCCTCGCTCTACCACTGAGCTACGCCGGCACGTGAACGCAACGACAGACAATAGTTGATGCTACGGATCACCGCCTAGAGTGTCAAGGCGCCAATCCGATGAAGATTGGCATCCTGATCGAATCCGGCGCGGCGGACGAGCGAAGGATCTCCTCGACTACGGCTGCTGCGTGGCGTGGGCGCGGGCTTCGGCGCCTTCGGCCATGATCTTCTCGATTTCATCGGCGTCGCGCGGGAGGCGCGCGGTGAGGATTTGGTGGCCGTCCTTGGTGACGAGGATGTCGTCCTCGATGCGCACGCCGAGATTTTCTTCGGGGATGTAGATTCCGGGCTCGACTGTGACGACCATGCCCGGTTCGAGCGGGCGCGTGCGGTCGCCGGGATCGTGGACGTCGAGGCCGAGGTGATGGCTGACGCCGTGAATGATAATAGCGGCCGAGCGTGCGGCCCTCTTTGTCGTGGCCGTGCGTGTTGATGTAGTCGGCTGACGATCTGCTGCAGGCTGTTGTCGCCGCCGTAGAGTTGTGCGCCCGGCTTGATCGCGTCGATCGCGGCGTTTTGCGCGCCGAGGACGATGTCGTAAATCTCGCGCTGGCGCGGCGTGAACTTGCCATTCGCGGGAAGCGTGCGCGTGATATCCGCCGCGTAGCCGCCGTATTCGCCGCCCACGTCGATCACGACCACGTCGCCATCCTTGATCTCGCTATCGAGCATGCTGTAGTGCAGGACTGTCGAATTGAATCCGGCGCCGACGATCGGCGCGTACGCCTCGCGCTCGCAGCCGCCCCATTCGTGGATTTCCTTCATGCGCGCCGCAATCTGATATTCGAAGAGGCCCGGCCGCATCTGCCGCATCGCATCGAGGTGCGCGTCGACCGACAGATCGATGGCCTTCTGCATCAGCGCGAGCTCGCCGGGCGACTTCACCTGGCGCATGGCGTCGAGCGTGGGCGTGACGTCGCGCAGGACCGAGCTCGGCAGAGCATCGCTCAGCCATTTGTTCATCTTCGTGAAGTGCGGGTATCCCTCTTCGTCCGTGGGTGCCACCAGCGTGTAGAAATTCGTGTAGGTTTTCGCGAGTCTGGCGAGATCCGGCTTCAGATTGTCGAATGGCTCGACGGCCTGAAAGCCTGTCTTTTCGGAGATGCCCGGATCGTGCGGGCCCATTTTCGGGCCTTCCCACTGTTCTTCCTGTAGATTGCGCTCGGGAAGATACAGGATTTCCTGCGGGCCTTCGGACGGCTTGGCATTCGGCGCGGCGGGCAGCAAGACCAGCGCCGCGCCGGGCTCGTCGTGCCCGGTGAGGTAATAGAAGTACGGCTCCTGGTAGAAGACGGCGACTTCCGAAGCGTCCTCGTGGCCGGTGTAGCCGAAGATCACGAGCGGGGCATCGATCTGCGCGCGCAATTTGGCGCGTCGCGACTGATACTCCTCGTTTGGTTGGCGGAATCGTGCCTGCGCAAATTGCGTGATGCCGAGAATTGCGAGCAGCGCCAGCGCTGTTGCCAGCGCAAACCTCACCGACATCTTTGGAAGCGTATTCATGTGTGCGCAGAAGATTGTCGCACGGGGCGAGAGCTAACCGTAGTACTGGAAATTGCTCCAGAATGCAGGCCAGGGATCCCGCGGCGGGCCGCAGACGTAGATTTTCGGGTGCTCGCGGCTCTCTTCGTTGCCGAGTCCGTAGCGATTCGTGTTTCGGCCAGCGACGCGGCACGATTCGAAGTTACTCTGCATGAATTTGGACCCGAACCCGAGCACGATGAGAGTCTGGGGCGGCGGATTGCCGTAGCCGCGCGCCCAGAAGGAGTTCACGCCGCTGATTGCAGCAGGCAATCCGTATGCGGGGCCGTAGAGATCGATTGCGCCGGCTTCGCCGTAATTGGCCGCGAGAATCCCGACTCGGTTTCGCTCGACAGGGGGCAGCGTGTCTCGGATGTTCGCGATGGTCCGGACCATCTCCCGCCATCCCACCTCCTCGCGGAACTCGCCATTTATTTTGATGGCGATGTTTCGAGGAGAATTCACGGGAAAGATCGGCAGATTGATCTCTGCAGAGGCCACGCCGCCTACCGCCAGCAGCACGGAGGTTACGGCCAGCGCGGCCCGTCGCCATCCGGTGCTGAGCGACGCCATCCATCGCTCCTCCCAAACCGCCCCGGCGGCGAACAGCATCGGATACGCTGCCGCTTGGTAATAGCCGCGGCCTTTGTCGATGACGAACAGCGCGAAGGGAATAGCGAACATCCAGCCGAGAACGCGATATGACTTGCCCTCGGGCCTGGCCCAGACGTAGATCAGCCCTGCGATCCACAGTGGCACGGCGAAGAAATTCGTGCTGACGAGGAACTGGTCTCGCCAAAATCCTGCCGCGCGGCCCTCGCCGACGTCTCTCGCGTGGACGTGGCGCAGAAAGTCGAGCGTGATGAAATGATGATGAATCTGCCAGATCAGATTGGGCAAAAAGATCAGCACGGCGAGCGCTGCGCCGCACCATAGCCACGGGCTTTTCAGATAGCGCCGGGCGGGCGTGAACAAAACGCCGCCGACGATGCCTGCCACGAAAAAGGCCATCGTGTACTTCGTCATCATGCCGAGGCCGATTGAGGCGCCGATCCCGAGCCAGAGACGCGCGTCGCCCGATCGCAACAAGCGGATCATCAGATACGCGGTGAGCACCCACCAGAAGTAATCGAACGACGTGTATTGGAATTCGGTCCCATCGAACAGTTCCAGAGGCGAGATTGCGACCGCGGCCACCGCGACGATCTGGGCGAAACGACCGCCGCCGAGTTCGCGCGCCATGAGCCCCGTCAGGACAAGCACTATCGCTTGCGCGAGCACCGAGAACATGCGCAGGCCGATGAGGGACGGTCCAGCCAGCGCAAAGGCAATGCGCTCGAGCCACGGCGTTACCGGTGGGTAAGCGACGTAGCCGAAGGCAAAGTGGCGCGCGTCGTCGAGGAACTGCAGCTCGTCGCGGTGGAGGCCGTAGCGCCCGTTGGTGGCCACATGCACGGCGGCGACGCCCAGCGCGAAAACGCACAGCAAGTAGAAATCGGCCGGCGCAGAGGGCCGCGCGCTTGGGGTCGGTGGAGTTTGCCTTGTCATCGTTTGTGCCGGCTAACGCAACCACAAATTAGCATCTCACACGGATATACGCGCCCTCGGCGCGCAAAGTTCCGCGCGGCGGCCTGCGGAATATCAATGTTTCCGTCAGTTACTACTGCCCCAAGGGCGTCGAAACAAAATCGATAGTAACTGATTGAAGCAGCGGGATGGATTTACGCACAACCCTCCTTCCCGCCCCGACTTATCCTGTGTACGCAGCGCCAGGGGTCATCGTGACGAACAGCTCGCTTGCCCTTCATTCGGGACGCGGAGCGCGACGGAGTACCCGTGTCAACCGGGCCATCCCGGTGGTTGTCGCGGGTGTGGACTCCTTCCGCGGGCCGTACCAAGAGGAAGTCTCGACGATCGCGGTCAGCTGCCATGGCTGCCGTTACGAATCGAAGTACGAAGTGCTGCCGGAAGCCTCCGTTATCCTTCAGCTGAATCCGAAAACGCCGAATTCCAAGCCTATTTCGACGCGCGGGCGCGTCAAATGGACCAAACGCCCTGAATCGGGCGGCCTTTTTCAGACGGCCATCGAGCTCGAACAGCCCGGCAACATCTGGGGCATCGACGCTCCGCCAAGCGACTGGCTGCCGTTCATTGCACAGCGGCCGGCTGATACCGACACAACAAAGGCCAAACAGGTGGCCGTTCTCCGGCCGACGCCGGGTCCAGAGGCGCAGCCGGGGGCTCCGAAAGCTACGACTTCCCGGCCGGCCGAATCCAACTCGCCTGCGACATCCGCCGCGCGCCCGGCTGGACAACAAATCGGTCAACTGATGGGCGGATTCCAACAGCAGATGGAAAAGATGCTCTCGGAAGTAGCGGACGCTGCCGTGCGCGAGAAGGCCGCCGCGCTGCTGAGCGACGTGCGCACGCAGCTTCGAGCCGAGGCACAGCACATCCTCGCTGAGACGAACTCGATGCAAGCCGAGCGCTGGAACGAAAGTGCGCGCGCGCTTCACGGCCAATGGTCGAAAAAGATTGAAGGCGAACTCCACCAGGCTCTCACGCGAATGGAAATGCGGCATCGCGAACTCGAGGAACTTTCCGAGCGACTGACGGCGAAGGCCCAGGATCGTCTCGAAACCTTTATCGAAGGCTCGCGTAAAGACGCGGTGGATAAGATCGTCGTTCGCCTGAAGGAACAGTCCGCACCAGTGATCGAGAGCGCCCGCAAGGCCGCTGGCGATCTAACGAAGCAGGAGCAGGAACTTACAAAGCTCTGCGAGCGTTTCGTCGAGAAATCCGCGGAGCAGATGGAAGAGACTTGCACGCGCCTCGACCGGCAATTCGAAATGATCCTGCGCGAGCGGCTCGATAGCGCACGCGAAGAGCTGGACCGCGCGGCGGCAGGTCTCGCGAAGCAGGCTGTCGGCGGTATTCGCTCGTTGTCGCAGCAGGAGCAGGAAGCGGCGCAAGCGCGCTTGCAACAGGCGCTTGAAGAGGTCGCGCAGAGCGTGCTGGTGGACTTGAAGGAAAAGGCCGCAGCGATATCGCAGCAATTCGGGGGAGAATTGTCGCAGCATAGCCGCAGCCATCTGGAATTCGTCAGCGGAGCAATCGGGGAGCTGGCGAAGGGGATCGGGAAGTTGTCCAAGGACTAGGCGGGCTCCGCCAGGAGCCGTTCCAGGGACGGGGTGATGGAAGGTCAAATCGAGGAAGTAGGCGTCCAGCAGACGTGTGAGGACCATTCGTGCAACGTCGATCGTTGCGGCGAACGCGCCGTGGCCAAGCTCGACATGCGCGCGTTTTGCCTCAATCATTTCCTCAGCGTTTCATTTCAGGAGATTCGCGCGCACTACGACAGGCTGAAGAGCCAGCCGTATGACGCGAACGCCATGGCGTCGTTCCGCGAACTCTCTTCGATCTGGGCGCGCGAAGCGGAAAAGCTGGTCGAAGAGGCCCGCTCCGCCGACGAGGAAACGAAGGGCAAGCTGCTCGAGGCGCTGCTGTGGATTCCGCAGGCGGGCAAGTCGCTGCGCCGCAGCCCGCGTGTGCCGACATCGATTGGAGTGTGGTTGCGTCGCGAGGATCCGCGGCGCACCTGGGAAGAGGATACGTGGACGCGCACGGTGAGCCGCCACGGGGCGGGCTTCGTCTGCCGCCATCCCGTCGAGATGGGCGGGCGGGTGGTGATCACGCGCAAGGACAAGGCGATGCGAGCCGAGGCGCGCGTGGTGTATTCACGCTTGAATTCGGATGGGCGCCGCGAAATCGGGGTCGAGATGATCGACCGCGACAATTTTTGGGAATAGCTTTGGCGCCCGCGCGACGCCAGAGAGTTTACGGCTTCGCGAGCGACAGCACCGCATCTTCGTAACGCCCCGAACCCATCTCGTCTTTGGGGAAAATGTCGTGTTCCGCGATCCAGCGGAAGCTTTCTTCGAACACTTCCTTGGTATAGGGCTCGAAGACAATGCGCTCGCCCGGTCCCCAGCGCCGCGTGTCCATTTGGCTGTGAAACCGTTGCGGAAACTCCTTCTTGTAATATTTCGTGCAGAGGTCGGGACGGAGATCGATATCCCGTTGCGCGCGCCGCAGCGCGCGGAAATATTTCCGGACGTCTTCCATGTCGGGCATTCCCGGGTTGCCCGTAATCATCGTCGCCATCATGAACGTGGTGTCGATGACTTTGCGAAAGCCAAGCTGCTCGAGGAAATAGTAGGGGCCGCTGAAAAGCGACGCTGCCGGCACTTTGCGCTCGAGCAACTCCTCCATGCGATGGAAAAGCATTCCTTCGGAGAACGAGAGGCGAATGTCCTTCGCAGGCATATATTGCTCGAGCGCCTGGATTGCGGAGTAGTGGCTGCCGGACTGATATCCGACCGAGATCGGCACTCCGGCGAGTTGATCCGGGGTCCGGATGTTGGATTCCGACGGCACGAAGATGCCGGCGGGAGAGACGGAGTAGGCGTCGACGTACATTTTTCCGTGCTGGGTCGATGCGGATACGTTGACGGTCCAGTGGCACGCGCAGGCGATGTTGGTGGTGCGCCCCTTCTCGAACGTCTGGTAGGCTCCGACGCGATCGCCGAGGTCATGTTTCTTGCCCTCTTTCGAGACGATCTCATCGCGGAACTCGTAGTCGAGTCCTTCGTCGCGAAAATAGCCCTTATCTTCGGCAACCCATTCATGCAAACGCATGTGAGGCGCGATGATGAATCTCGACATTCTGTCTCCACGATCTCTTAAAAACCCGGAATCCCGGTGGACGCAGGACGGACTTCGGCCGCTGGCGCGCTTTCGCCGCCGAAGCGCCAACGCTCGATGTAGGTTTGCGCGAGAGACATCACGCCAGTGTAGAGATAGCCCCACACAAACAGAAGGAAGAAGGGAACCGTGGCGTAGTTTTCGTTCTGGATGGCGTAGACCACCGCAGCCGCGAAATAGATTCCGAGCAGGACTTCCGCGAACGGCATAAGGCCCGCGCTTTTGTGGTATTTCTTTTTTGCCCATTCAGCAGGCTGCTTCGACTTGGCCTCGACGCGATATTTGGGCGTGCGCACGAACTCCGACTTCACTCCGAAAAGCGCCTCCATCACCGCGAGGGCATTGCGCACCGACAAGCCGATACCGACCGCCATCACGACGGGCAAATACCAAAAAGTGCGTTTCCACGTTTTCGGATAGAGAGCGCGCTCGGCCGCGAGATAAAAGGACGAGATCGAGCAGGTGGAGGCGAGGAAGAGCGGGAAGTCGATCGTCATCACCTGGAACCAGCCCTGATAGAAGCGCACGATCATGGCGGGCAGGAGAATGATCGAGAGGAAAACCATCAGTGGGTAGCTGATGTTAGCCGTCAGGTGAAAAATCGCCTCGGCCTTGGCGCGACGCGGCGCATCCGAACGCAGCATCTGCGGCAAAATCTTTTTCGCCGTCTGCATCAGGCCTTTGGCCCAGCGCGCCTGCTGCGACTTGAATGCGTTCATTTCGACGGGGAGTTCCGACGGGCAGTCGATTTCCGGCAAATAGATGAATTTCCATCCACGAATCTGCGCGCGATAGGAAAGGTCGGTGTCTTCGGTGAGGGTGTCGTGCTGCCAGCCACCGGCGTCTTCGATCGCCGCGCGGCGCCAGATTCCCGCCGTGCCGTTGAAATTGAAAAACACTCCGCTGCGGTAGCGCGACGAATGCTCGATCGCGAAATGGCCGTCCAGGAGAATCGCCTCGACTTCGGTGAGCACCGAGTAGCTGCGGTTCACGTAGCTCCAGCGCGTCTGCACCATCGCCAGCTTGGGCTCGGTGAAATAGGGCACCGTCCGGCGCAGGAAATCCGCTGGCGGAATGAAATCGGCGTCGAAGATCGCGACGAACTCTCCCGTCGCGGTCTTCAGTCCCTCTTGGAGCGCGCCCGCCTTGAATCCCTCGCGATTGTCGCGATGGATGTAGACGACGGGGACACCGAGATCGCGATAGCGCTCGACGCAATCACGCGCGACGGCCTGCGTTTCGTCCGTCGAGTCGTCGAGCACCTGAATCTGGAGCAGTTCGCGCGGGTAATCGAACTGCGCCACGGCCTCGACCAGACGCTCGATTACGTAGCGCTCGTTGTAGATCGGGAGCTGAACCGTCACCTTGGGCCACTCCGTCACTTCCGGCGGCGGACCGGGCACATTCTTGCGGTGCTTGAAATAGTTGTAGACGAGGACGTAGCGATGAATGCCGTACATCGCGAGGATCGTCATCACGAAAAAATACGGCAGCATGACGGCGAGATCGAAGGTGTTTGCCTGATAGAGGCCGCGAAACGTCGGGTCGAGCAGCTTGTGCCAGTATCCCGTGAAGGGATTACCGGACACGGCGACCCACGTTGGCAGATTGTCGGGCAACATCGGCAGCGTCAAGGTTGTAGCCTTCAGCGCGAGATACCTGGATTTAGGACGTCGGCCGGGCGGCCACGGAGACATTATACGGACGCATAGTTTGGTGTCAACGATTCGTCTCGGGCGGGCCGAACCCTCACCGCTCCCTTCGTCTCCCAGCGGACTCAGGGCGGGGAGACGCAGAGAACGCAGAGAAAACCCAAACCGCATTGTGTGCTCAACCGTTTTCGCGGGACGGAGGGCTAAGGGAGGCGCATGTCGACTTCGGCGCACTGCTCGAAGATCGAGAGGAGGTTGGCCAGGCCGAGCAGATCGCGGATCGATTGGTTGTAATTGACCACTTGAAGAGTGCACTTGGATTTTTTCGCCGAGACGTAGACGGCGACGAGCGCGCCGAGGCCGGAGCTGTCCATGCGGGTCACTTCTTTGAGATCGAGGATGACGCGCTTGGAGTTTGGCAACAGAGTTTGGACGCGGCTCTTGAGCGCGGCCGAGTGCTCGGTGGTCAAACGTCCGCTGCACTTCACCACCTGCGCGTCTTCCCACGCGAATGTGTGCAGTTTGAGTTCGTTCGACGGAACCGCGGCCGCTTCGCTCACGGATCGATTCTCCTTTGCCGGAACGGCGGAAGGCGCCGCTCACACCCCTGATTCTTGGTTCCCATCTACGCTGTTTTGGCGGCAAAAGACAAGCGTTTTTCGAATTGCGGAGGTTCAGAGAATATTCACGGCGCGCGCGGCGAGCAGGGCGACGATCGTGAGCGAGATCAACGCCTGCAGCATCATGCCCATCTTGGCCCATCGCGAGAGCACCGCGGTGTCTGTCGGCGAGAAGGCCGTGCTCGTGTTGAAGGCAAGGAAGAGATAGTCGACGAAGTGAGGCGTCCACGACGGGTCGCCGCCATCCGGCAAGAGCATTTGAGGAAACACGAACGAGCTTTCGAGGCGCGCGCGCCGGCCCTCGCGTTCCAGAGGGCCGCCGGCATCGAGCTTCCAGTACCAGAGCGCGAAGACCAACACGTTCGTGATCCAGAGCGCCGCCGCCGAGCGAAGCAGGACGAGCGGGGGCTCGCGATGCTGTGGAATGCCCTGAATGAGGAAAACGAGCGATGCGATCATGGCGAGCGTGATCGCGCCGGTGACTACGAAAGTGAGGATCCGGGTGACGTGATAGACCCCGCGGTGATACGTCACGATCACCGGGATCAGCAGGACGAGCACGACCGCGGCGAGCAGCCAGCTCGGCCCCACGGAAAGCGGCTCGGGCAGCGACCAATAGACGCAGCCCGCGGCCAGCATCGCCACGAGGGCGGGCCATCTTGGTTCGCGTATGATTTGCGTGGGCATCGATCGGCTGAAAGGGCTCGCAGAATAAGATTCGCAGAAACGCGGCCGTTTGGGCGAGACATCTTACGCCATCTTTCGCGGGCGACACCAACGGCGGTTTCTGGTTGGCCGGGCCTGGGCCGGCGCTCGGAAGGGTGCCGCAACCGTGTCGATTAGAATGGGTGCGCATCGTGTGTTTTGAGCGAGTTGCAACGATTTCTAATCGCCAAATGTCGATTAGAAAAACCGTGATTCGTGACTTGTGAATCGTGACTCGTGACGCGAAAAGCGGCGCAGGGGTGGGGAATGAGGCTGAGGAGGCAGAGGAAGCAAAGGATGTGGAGGAAACGGAAGGCCGGCGTCCCTTGCCGCCGCGGCTGTTCTTCGGTGATGCGATGCATTCGCGCATAGCTCCAACCACGCTAGCACGATGCGACGGCGTTCCAATTGTCCTAAGGTACAGAAAAAGGCCAGGGGAAAAACAGAGGTGCCGGCGCATTCCAGCGACCTGTACTATTCACTTTATCCGCCGTCTGGCCGGGATAGGGGGCTGGGAAATTCATGATCAAGCTTGTGTATTGCATCACCAAGAAGCCGGGCCTCAGCGACCAGCAATTCTTTGACTACTGGAAAAACATTCACGGGCCGATCGGCGCGCGGATTCCTCATGTGCGGCGGCTGGTGCAGAGCCAGCGCATCGCGATTCCTGGCGACACGCGGCCGCCGGATTACGACGGCGTTGTGGAGTTGTGGTTCGACGACGAGGGAGCGCTACTGGAGGCGCGGAAGTCGGCGGAGTGGAGGGCGTCGAGCGAGGATGAAGTGAATTTTATCGATCACTCGCGGGTTGCGTACTTTGTCTCGCGCGAGCGTGTGATTGTGGGAGAAGGCGGCGCGGGCGAATCAAAATGATGCGTTGGCGCGTGTTAGAATCGGGTTCGCGTGGGGCTGTAGCTCAGATGGATAGAGCGTCGGTTTCCTAAACCGCAGGTCGGGAGTTCGACTCTCCCCAGCCCCACCAGCCTTCGCCCATACGGCGGGCTACGGCTCGGCGGGCCATTCCTTCTCGCGATTCCACTTCGCGTAAGATTTGCCTCGGCGAAGGCTGCCGCGCCGGAGCCCGAAGGGCGAAGGCGGGCTTTGCGTCACCCATCCTGATCGAATTTCACGCCGGAGTTCGCGGGTCGAAAAACCCCGGGGCTGAAGCCCCTTCATCTGGGCGTCGCCTTTTCGATGGCCTGAAGGCCCACGCTTCCACCGTCGGCGCGCTTCGCGCTGCGCTTCCCCCTTCGGTGATAGGCAGCGCGCCGTCATCAAAGGCCGAGACGGAACGCAGCGCTGAGGGGCAACCGCTACATCTCACACCTAAAACCCCGCTAGCGCGTTTCTTTTTTGCGGAGGAGATCGCTGACGTCGTCGATTTTTTCGTCGAGGAGATTGAGCTTGCGCGATAGGGTCTGGATTTCGGATTCGGCGCGGCGGTTGACGTCGAAATCGAGTTCGCTGCGGAGGCGATCTTTTTTGTCCTGGCGATTCTGGCTCATCATGATCACCGGAGCCTGGATGGCAGCGAGCATAGAGAGAAACAGGTTGAGAAGGATGAACGGATAGGGATCCCAGGCTTTTTGTCCGAGGAAAATGTTGATGAGCGCGTAGATGGACATCACGGTCGCGAAAGTGATGATGAAGGTCCACGAGCCGCCGAATTGGGCGACGGAATCGGCGATGCGCTCGCCGTGCGTCTCCTCCTCCTCGATAATTTCATTCGGATTGCGGCTGGCGCGGCCGCGGACGAGTTCCTGGGCGGCGTGGAACTGGCGGCCAAGCGTGGAGAGCAGGTCCATGCCGGCGTGCGGCTTGCGGGTGAGCAGGATTTCGATATCGTCGCGCGATATTTCCAGGCACTCGGATTGCTCGAGGGCGATGGCGGTGGTCTGATGGGGCGTCTGCTCGAGCATGGAGGCGAAGCCGAAGAAGTCGCCGAGGGCGGGTTCGTCGACGACGACCTCTTGCTGGTCTTCGTCGACGGTGGTGACGCGAACTTTGCCGGAGATCATCACGTAGGCGGGGCCGGTCGGCTCGCCGAGTTTGTAGATGCGTTCGCGCGGGGCGAAGGTCTTGTGGTCGACCTGCGCGGCCAGGACCGCGGTTTCGTCATCGTCGAGCAGGGAAAACAACGGAACTGTTTTCAGGATTTCGGGGTCGCAGGCCATGGGCTCTCCTTTATGTGGGTTGCGAGTGTGCTGAGTGCGTCTTCAACATTTTCGGGCAAGACTACTCGGGTTTGGGCGGGCGCAGCAAATCCGGAAGATCGATCGCGAAGCCAGCCTGAAAGCCGATCCGCGGACTGGCGATGTATTTGCCGCCCAAGACGCCGAAGGCCAAACCGAGACCATTACGAAGCTGGTACTGAGCGCCGAGCATGGCCTGCAATTGGCTGCGCGCGAGCTGGTCGTTGTCCGCAATGCCGCCATAGAGTTCGCCGCCGACCGTGAGGCGTGGCGTGAAATCGTGCAGCAGCGATACGCCGCCGGTGTAAACATGCCCGCGCGTGTTCTGAGTCCCGATAACACCGGTGCTTGTGTTGCCTGCAAACAAGAAACCGAGGTTCCCGTTGATCCGGGTTTTGTCCGTGAGCGGTTCCTGGATGATGAAGTTGAGCCAATAGTCTGTGAGGCCGGAGCCGAGCTGCTGGCGGACGTTTCCGGTCGGGACTTCGATATACAAGCTGGCGCCGAGCGCCGGTGCGCGCGAGCCCTCGGGAGGCTTGCGGAACTCCCACTTGATTCCCATATCCGTGTCGCCGGCTCCTTCGGAACCCGGCACGCCGATAGCGCGATCGATGTAGAGGTAGGGGGCGTCGACGTCGAGTTCGAGGTTGAAGGGCAGGCCGTAGTTGAGGCGGAAATTGTCGGTATTCTGGCGGAGGTTGGGATATTCAGAGTTTTGCAGGGCGTCGTATTCATTGAAGAATTCGAAGTGCCATTTCCAGGGATCGGTGACCGAAGGATCGTCGGTGTAAAAGGGCAGCTGGGCCAGCGCCGGCTTCGTGAGAAAGAGCGCGAAGAGGAGCAAGAACGCGAGGCGCAGCAATGGGGATACGGGACGCAAGGTGGTGCATCTTACAGGGCCCGCGCGAGACAAATGTTAAGGATGTGTTACGGCCAGGCAGGACAGATGGGGCGGGTCAACAGGAGGTCAATGCTTCGCGGGGGCGATCGCCTTCTGTCTGTGGTAGGTGATTTCGATGATTTGCGTATCGCCTTTTTCGGGCACGATCTCGGAGCGCGAGATGTAGGTGTCCGCGTCGATCTTGCGGATGACGGCGCGCTTGGGCTCGCCATCGACGGGATTATCGAACTCGATCGCTTTCGGCGTCGAGCTGGTGAGATTCAGCACGGTTGGCGTGGACGTTTCCCATGGGGCGAGAGTGGGCGTGAAGTGGCGGAAGTAGAGCTTGATGCCGTCGGGCTTTTGGACCAGCGTGAAAAGCTCGATAACGAGGGTGCTGTCGTTTTCGACCTCCTGGAATGTGCCGGACATCACGCCGCCCTTGGGAGGCATCCAGACTTGCTGTGCGACTCGGGGTCCCCAGGCGCCCTGCCAGCGGCCTGCGAGCCACGCGAAATCGTTCAGGGTAGGCTTGGGCTGCACCGCGGCCGGGGCTGGCGGAATTGGAGTGGTCGTATCGTCTTCATGCTTAGGCTTTTTTGGCGCGGGGGCTGGGGAAATCGCGGAAGCAGCGTCCGCCGGGTGAGTTGCCGTTGCGGCTGCCGGCGGCGGCGTGGGATCAGACGTAGTGCCGGCGCCCTTCGCTTCTTGTGCGCGCATGCCGAGGGCGAGCATCAGAACCAGCAACGCGCCGAACGCACACACGCGCGAGCACACTTCCGCGCGCCAATTTTTTCCGGCGGTCATCCCAAACCCTCTCTTGCCGATGTTCCCCTGAAACATGACCCGAAGACAATGCCAAAATCTCTTGCATCCCATTTTGCTTCGGTTGCGTCGCATATGGAAGAGGCCGGCGACGAACGTGCTTGCGGGGAATGTTTTGACGCTTCCTAAGGCCTGTACGATAATGGCTTGATTGGCCCACCAATGAAAACAAAATTACTGGCAACTGGAGTGGCGGTTCTGCTGGGCGCGACGCTGGGCGCCGCGAGTGTTTGGGCGCAAGCCGCTGACGGGCCGCAAGGGCCCTCGGCGTTGCAACCGGCGCAAGCCGCGCCACCATCGGGCGACGCCGCGAAGGCCGGCGATTCGTCGCGTGCGGACGCCTACTACTACTACATGCTGGGCCATCTGCAGGAGTTGCAGTACGCGGCCTCGAACAGCGAGGACATGGCGCAGCAGTCGATCGCGTCGTACAAGAAGGCGCTCGAAATCGATACGGACTCGGTAGTCGCGAAGGAGCGGCTGGCCGAAATCTACGCGGAATCACGCCACATCCGCGATGCAGTGATCGAGGCGCAGGAAGTTCTCAAGGCGGACCCGGACAATGTCGATGCGCACCGGCTGCTCGCGCGCATCTATGTTCGAGCGCTCGGCGATATGGACGCGGGTGAAGTGCAACAGGAAAACATCGAGAAGGCCGTGGCCCAATTTCAGGCCATCCTGAAAATCGATCCTGCGGACACGTACTCCGGGCTGTGGCTGGCGCGCCTCTACCGCTTCGAGAATCGGCACACGGAAGCCGAGCAGGTGCTGCGCGGCTTGATCCAGCGCGAGCCGGACAACGGACCCGCGCTCGAACAACTGAGCCAACTGCTGATCGACGAGGGGCGCTCGCAGGAGGCGATCGATCTGCTGACGCGCACCGCCGGCGATTCCGCCTCGCCCGACATCTACGATCTGCTCGGCGACGCGTACAACCAGGCGAAGGATTATCCCAAGGCTGAAGATGCCTACCGCAAGGCCATCGAACTCGATCCGGACGATCCCGGGCATCGCCACGGCCTGGCGCAGGCGCTGCTTTCCGAAGACAAGTACGCAGACGCGCTGGCGCAGTTCAAGAAACTGGCGGCGCTGGAGCCTGGCACCGCCGAGAACTATCTCCGCATGGCGCAGCTCGACCGGCGGCTCGGGCAGTACGACGACGCCGAATCGAATTTGCAGCACGCCAAGCAGCTCGCCCCGGGAAATATGGAGATTCTTTACAACGAAGCGCTGCTTTACGAGGACCAGGGCCGCTACGACGATGCGATCAAGGTGTTGAGCGATTCGATCGCCGGCATCAAGAGTCAGGCGGGCGGCGGGCAGGCCAGCCCGAACGCGCTTGCGATTCTTTACGAACAGCTCGGCCACGCCTATCTGCAAGCGCAGAATTATCCCGACGCGATCGACACGTTCCAAGAGATGACCAAGCTTGGCCCCGACATCCAAAAGCGCGCCGAGATTCTGCTGATCAATGCCTATCGCGACAGCCACGACATCGATCGCGCCATTGCCGAAGGGAAAAAGGCACTCGATGCTTCGCCGAAGGATACAGATGTCACCATCACGCTGGCGATGGTGTATGCGGATAAGTCGGACACCGTTTCCGGAACCGCGCTCCTGCGGACTCTCCTCGAGGGCAACGCTTCCGACCAGCAGATCTATCTCGATATCGCCGAGGTCAACGAGCGCGGGCACAAGTTTGCGGAAGCCGAGCAGGCAGCGGCTAAGGCCGAGGAACTCGCGCAGACCCCTGACGATAAGGAAAAGGTTTGGTTCACGCAAGGCGCGATCTACGAGCGGCAGAAGAAGTACGACCTGGCCGAGCAGGAGTTCCGCAAAGTACTGGCCGCGAGCCCGGACGATGCGCCGACGCTGAATTATCTCGGCTACATGCTTGCCGATCGCGGTGTACGGCTGGACGAAGCGACCGGGATGATCGTGCGCGCCGTGAAGCAAGAGCCTGCCAACGGGGCGTATCTCGACAGCCTGGGCTGGGCCTACTACAAGCAGAACAAGCTCACCGAGGCCGAGGAGTATTGCCGGAAGGCCGTCGATCGCGAGGGCCAGGATCCCACGATTCTCAGCCACCTCGGAGCTGTCTACGTGAAGATGGGCCAGGATGAGCGGGCGGGGCAGATTCTGGAGCGTTCGCTGGCCGCATGGCAGAAGGCGCTGCCGGCCGATTACGAGGCGGACAAGGTCAGCGAGGTCGAAGCGCAACTCCGCACGGTGAAGCGCCGCCTTGCGCAGAAAATGCCTGCCGCCGAGACGAAACCGCAGTAAGCTCCCCGGATGCCCGTCGCGAAGAGTGCCACGAAGAAAAGATCGGTGCGCCTGCCCGCATTCGCAAAAATCAATTTGTGCCTGCACGTCCTCGGGAAACGGCCGGACGACTACCACGAACTGCGCACGATTTTTCAGGCGATCTCGCTGCACGATACGCTTGAGCTTTCCATTACGCCAAAACGAGGAGGAGGCACTCAAATCCTCCTTCGGTCAAACGGCTGCGAGGTGCCGTCGGGCCCCGATAATCTCGTCATTCGTGCGATCCGAGCCATCATCCCCGAAATAGGATTTGAAGGCAGCGTATCCGCATACCTGGATAAGAAGATTCCCGTCGCACGCGGGCTCGGTGGAGGGTCGAGCGATGCCGCGGCAGCCCTGGTCGGCATGTTGCGATTGACCGGCTGGGAGTTGCCTCTGCCGCGGCTGATGGAAATTGCGGCGGGACTGGGCGCGGACGTGCCGTTCTTTTTGTTTGGCGGGCGCGCGCTGGCGGTGAATCGCGGCGATGAGATTTATCCTTTGCCGGACGCGCCGCAGCGCACGATCCTCGTGGTTTCGCCGCGCGATATCGGAGTCAGCACGAAGGACGCCTACGAATGGGTCTCTGCGGAATTGACAAGGCTCGCGAAACCCAATAGAATTTGGGGGTTCTGCGCTCTGTGCTGGAGCCGGCAGGGAAGCGTGGCGAACGACTTCGAATCGCCCGTTTTCAGCCGTTATCCGAGATTGAAGGCGATCAAGGATGAATTGCTCGAGCGAGGAGCCGCAGATGCCGCGCTGGCGGGTAGCGGGTCGGCGGTGTTCGGAGTATTCCGAAACCCAGCGCAGGCGCGCCGAGCCGCTCGTGCGTTCCCGGAAGATTCGGTTTTCGTAGTCAAAACCCTATCCAGGGAAGAGTATGGCCGTGCATTGGGCTGGTCCGCCACGGCGGACTAGCGTGTGACTGCTTGACCGGAGGGGCGATCCTGGTCGAAGGCAACAATTTCAAGGTGTTTTGCGGCACGGCGAACGTCGGCCTTGCGGACGCGATTTGCGCGCAGCTCGGAGTGCCGCGCGGCCGTGCCGAGCATGGCCATTTTTCCGACGGCGAGACGCGCTATCAGATTTTGGAGAACGTGCGCGGCGCGGATGTTTTCGTCGTGCAGCCGTGCAGCTCGCCGGTGAACCATCACCTGGTGCAGCTGCTGTTGATGATCGACGCGTTCAAGCGGGCCTCGGCGTGGCGGATTACGCCGGTGATTCCGTATTACCCGTACGCGCGGCAGGACCGCAAGGACCGCCCGCGCGTGGCGATCTCGGCGAAGCTCGTGGCGGATTTGCTGGAGACGGCGGGATCGAGCCGCGTGCTTTCGCTCGACCTGCACGCACCGCAGATCCAGGGATATTTCAATATCCCGGTGGATCACTTGTACGCGGCGCCGGTGCTGGTGGAATATTTTCAGAAGAAGAAAATCGGGCCGATGACGGTGGTATCGCCCGATGCGGGCGGCGTGGAGCGGGCGCGGCTTTTCGCGAAGAGGATCGATGCGCCGCTGGCCATCGTCGATAAGCGCCGCATCGACATCAATGTGAGCGAAGTGATGCACCTGATCGGCGACGTGGCGGGGCGTCCGGCGCTGGTGATCGACGACATCATCGACACGGCTGGGACGCTCGTGAAAACGGCCGAGGCGCTGCTCGAAAATGGCGCGACGAAAGTTTTTGCGGCTTGCACGCACCCGGTGCTTTCGGGGCCGGCTGTGGAGCGCATCCAGAAATCGGCGATCGAGGAAGTGGTGGTGACGGATTCGGTTCCGCTCAATGATGCGGCCAAGGGACTGGCCAAGATCAAGGTGCTGAGCGTGGCGCCGCTTTTGGCGCGTGGCATTCAGTCGATTCACGAGGAAACTTCGATCAGCGAATTGTTCATCTGATTGAAGCCACGACCTACAAAGATTCTCGGGCCATTAGTGAGATTCAGCGGGCCCGAAGCGTGAGATAAGGAAAGGCACATGGAAACGTTTACAGTGGAAGGCAAAGTTCGCGAATCGCGCGGCAAGAACGCGGCGCATCGCACCCGCAGGACCGGCATGGTCCCCGCGGTTCTTTATGGCGGGCGCAAGGATTCGATCGCGCTGGCCGTCAACGCGAAGCAGGTGGCGCGCATTCTGCGCTCGGAATCGGGCCACAACACGATCTTCAGCGTGCGCGTCGCCGACGGCGCCGAAGAAAAGGCCATGCTGAAGGATTGGCAGGTCGATCCGCTGAATGGCGCGCTCCTGCACGTTGATTTGCTGCGCATCGCCATGGACGTCCGGATGCGCGTCAGCATTCCCGTGCACACGTTCGGTGAGCCGCAGGGCGTGAAACTGCAGGGCGGCGTATTCGAAATCGTTACGCGCGAAGTGGAAATCGAATGCTTGCCGGGCGACATTCCGGAAGAGTTCAAGGTGGACGTGACTCCGTTGATGATTGGCGACCAGCTTCGCGCGGGCGATCTTCCGATCGATCCCGAGAAGATGAAGCTGCTCACGGATAAGACGCGCGTGCTGGCGCACGTTGTGATTCTGAAGAAGGAAGAGGAGCCGACGCCTGAAGCAGCCGTGGCTGCCGAAGCCGCTCCCGCCGAGCCCGAAGTCATCAAGAAGGGCAAGAAGGAAGAAGAGGGCGAAGGCGAGGCTGCGGCCGAAGCTCCAGCGCCCAAGGCCGAGAAGAAGGGCAAGGAGAAGTAGCCGAGGCGCTTTGGGGCGGCGCGCGCGAATCCGACACGCCCCACGCGCGATTCGGAGCGCGATATGAGCCCTCTGTGAGCCGCATATGCGATTGATCGCCGGCCTCGGCAATTTGGGTTCGGAGTACGAGTGGACGCCGCACAACGTCGGTTTTCTGGCGATCGATGCGCTGGCGGAACGCGGCGGGATTCGCGTGAGCCGTCCCGAAGGGAAAGCGCTGGTGGGCCGTGGCACGATCGCGGGCCACGAAGTGATTCTGGCCAAGCCGCAGACGATGATGAATCTGAGCGGCGTGGCGGTGCGGATGCTGCTCGAGCGGTACGAATGCGAGCCCGCCGAGACGATCGTGCTGCTCGATGAGATCGATTTGCCGTGGGGCATGCTGAGGGTTCGCGATCGGGGCCGCAACAGCACGCACAACGGCTTGAAGTCGATCATCGCGACGCTCGGCACGGACGAATTCATCCGCGTGCGGATGGGCGTCCGGCCGGCGCAAATCTGGGGCGACCGCAAGGATTATCTGCTCTGCACGATGGGGCGCGACGAGCGGCAGATCGCGCAGCAGATGGCCGTGGACGCCGCGGATGCGGTCGAGGTGATCCTGACCGAGGGTTTGAGCAAGGCGATGACGCGGTTCAACCGCAAAGTTTCGAACGAGGAAGAAGAGAAGCAGTAGAAGACGGGGAATCGAGAGGACATATGGAAGAACGTTTGTACGACCTGATTTTCATCCTGCGGCCGGATACGCCCGAGGCGGAAATCGACAAAGTGATCGCGACGGTCGAGCACGCCGCCACCGAAAAGGGCGCGAAGATCGAAAAGACCGACAAGTGGGGGCGCCGGCGCATGGCGTATCGCGTCCAGCGGCTGCGCGAGGGATTTTACGTGTACATGGTGGTTCGTTCGAGCCACGGCGAAGTGGTGAAGGAGCTCGAGCGCCGCTTGAAGGTCGCCGATCCCGTGATGAAGTACCTCACCGTGCGGCTCGACGAGGAATTGAAGCGCCAGGAAAAACTCAAGAAGCACCGGGAACGCAGGGCCGCTCGGCGTCCGCGCAAGGCTGTGCCCAGCACGGGAACGCCTGCTGCGCCGACCGGCGGCACCGAACGCGCTGCCGCAACGTCGTAGGAATTTCGAACATTCTAGATATTGTTTAGCAAGGGAGAGATCGAATGGCAGAAGAACAAGCACCACAGCAATCCGCGCCCGTAGCAGCTTCGTCGGCGCCTGCGGCGCCGTCAGGTCCGCCGGCGGGCGCGCCCTCCGGTCCGTCAGGCCCGTCGGGTCCGCCGCGTTTTGGCGGGCCGAGGCCGCAGGGAGGCCGCCCCGGCGGTCCTGCAAAGCGCGGCAAGCGGAATTTCGTCCGCAAGAAGAAGGTTTGCCGCTTTTGCGTCGATAAGGCTGACTTCATCGATTACAAGCGCGCGGAGATTCTCGCGCCGTTCATTCAAGAGCGCGGCAAGATTCTTCCGCGCCGCATGACGGGCACCTGCGCGCGGCACCAGCGCTGGCTGACCGTCGCGATCAAGCGCGCGCAGAACATCGCGCTGCTTCCGTTCGCGGCTGAGCTGTAGTCGAGCGTAAACAACCTTTTGGAATCCGTAGGGCGGGTTTGAAACCCGCCCCTACACGAAAGCTATCGAGGTTCAGGATCATGCAAATTATTCTGCAGGAAGACGTCGAGAAGCTGGGGAACCGCGGCGAAGTGGTGGAAGTGGCCGAGGGCTACGCCCGCAATTTCCTTTTGCCGCGCAAGCTTGCGCTCGAAGCGAGCGCCGGGAACATGAAGCGGCTCGAAAAGATGCGCGCCGCGTTTGCGAAGAAGGAAGCGACCGAAAAGGGAGAGGCGCAGACGCTTGCCGGGCTCCTCGCCGGCGTTTCGCTCGAACTCGCGCGGAAATCGGGCGAGAACGATCAGCTCTTCGGTTCCGTGACCAACGCTGATATTTCCGAAGCACTGGCCGCGAAGGGTTACACCATCGATAAGCGCAAGATCACGCTCACCGAGCCGATCAAGACGATCGGGGAATTCGAAATTCCGGTGAAGCTGCACCGCGAAGTGATTGCCACGGTGAAGCTCGCAGTTAAGAAAGAGGAGTAGTTCGCGCGATCTCGCCGAAGCCGAGGAGAGATTGTTCGGGCCGATGAAACCGGCCCTCAGAATGACGGCGCGAGTGACGTTGAGATGTTGGAAGTTGTGGGGCGCGTGCTTGCCGCGCCCTTTTTTATTTTGCACTACTCCAGGGATTTTCCACTTTTCCGAAATATTCAACAGGCTTCACCGATTGACGTGCGCGTGCAGCGTGGCAGAATACTCGACGCTCGGGGCACGAACGCACCAGCGTTGATTCACAAACGCCACGACAAATAGAAAAAGTCGCCGCGCGCGGCGGATTGTTCTTGGTGTGCCTCCGCGAAAAGGCGCTTGCGCGCGAAAAGGACTTAGGCGAAACTAAAGCGAATGGCTAGCGACACCACACTCGAACGACCTCTCCCGCAAAATCTGGAAGCCGAACGCAGCATTCTCGGCGCCGTGCTGCTCGATAATCACGCGCTCAACGCCGCAGTGCAGGTGCTGCGGTCGGAGGATTTCTTTCTCTCGCAGCACCGGCACATTTTCGAGCGTATGGTGCAGCTGAGCGAGAAGCAGCAGGCCATCGACACGATCACGCTGATGGAGGACCTCGCGCGCCGAGGCGAACTCGAAGCGGCCGGCGGCGTCGCGTATCTCTCGCAGCTTGCCGACGGCCTGCCGCGCGTGACGAACGTCGACCATTACGCTCGCATCGTGAAGGAAAAGTCGATTCTGCGCGGGCTGATTCACTCGACGGCGGCGATCCAGGAGCAGGCGTTCGCTTCGGGCGAGGATGCGGACGTGATCCTCGACCGCGCCGAGTCTAAGATTTTCCAGCTTGCTGAAGACCGCGTGAAGGCTGGGCTGATCGGCGTCAAGGATCTCGTCAAGGACGGGTTCGAACGCCTCGAGAAAATTTTCAGCGAAGGGCGCCGCATCACGGGCCTGGCCACCGGCTACTCCGGACTCGACAACGAGACTGCAGGGCTGCAGCCATCGGAGCTGATCATTCTTGCGGCGCGGCCTTCAATGGGGAAGACGGCGCTTGCGCTGAACATCGCCGAGAACGTGGGGCTGCGGCAGCGCGAGCCGGTGGCCATCTTCAGCCTGGAAATGTCGAAGGAGTCGTTGCTGCTGCGCCTGCTGGCGTCCGAGGCGCGCGTCGACGCGCACAAATTCCGCACCGGGCACATGAGCCGCGACGATTGGGGCAAAGTTACCAGCGCGCTTGCAAATCTCGGCGAGGCGCCGATCTGGATCGACGATTCGGCGTCTTCCACGGTGCTCGAGATGGGCGCGAAGGCGCGGCGGCTGAAGCGCGACCGCGGATTGTCGCTGATGATTGTGGACTACCTCCAGCTTGTTGTGCCGACGGGTAGCGGGCGGCAGACGAATCGCCAGGAGGAAGTGTCGAGCATGTCGCGCGCGCTGAAGGGGCTGGCGAAGGAGCTGAAGGTTCCGATCGTCGTGCTCAGCCAGTTGACTCGAGCTCCAGAGCGCGAAGATCGCAAGCCGCAGCTCGCCGATTTGCGCGAGTCGGGCGCGATCGAGCAGGATGCGGACGTCGTTTTATTCATCAACCGGCCAAATTTCTACAAGACCGATTTGCCCGAGGAAGACCGCGCGAAGGCCGAGTTGATCATCGCGAAGCAGCGAAATGGCCCCACCGGCACCTTGAACTTTGTGTTTCTCGCCCGTCACACGCGCTTCGAAGAGGCCGCGCCGGATGCGTGGAATTCCGGCGGGGAAGAATAAGGGCAGTGGCGAGTGGCGAGTGGCTAGAAAAACGTGACCCCTGATTCGTGACTTGTGACTCGTGAAATACGAGGCGTCTGCCACTGTCGCTGTTGGTCCACACGCGTGTTGACCCTGCCGCGCTTCCTCTAGTCCAGGCTGCAACGATGCCCCGACGCCAATCCCCTAAGTAACGTGTTTAAAAGGGATGCGGCGGTGCGCCCGATTGACGCGCATCGGCACTCAACTTGCGCTCATCCAAAACGGGTGTTTACCCAAACGGTGAGCCGCGAATTTCCGGCACGGATTTTCGTCGCGCCGTGGGTGCGCGTCTGGCATCCTAGATGAAAATGGGGAAAACAATTCACGCCAATGGCAGGCCGCTCTGGGCGGAGATTTCGCTCAAAGCGATGGCGAAGAATCTCGCGGTGATTCGCCGGCACATCGGGCCGAAGCCGAAGATTCTAGCCGTGGTGAAGGCGAACGCCTACGGGCTGGGCGCGGTTCCGGTGTCGAAGGCGCTGGCGAAGGCGGGGGCCGACCGCTTCGGCGTCACTTGCCAGAATGAAGGCATTGAGCTGCGCGAGGCCGGGATCCGCAAGCCAATTCTCGTGCTCACCGGCTTTTGGCCGGGGGAAGAGAAGAGTTTCATCCGCAACGGGCTCACGCCGACGGTGACGCGGCTTGAGGATGTACGGAATCTCGAGCGCGCCGCGAAGGCCGCGCGCGTGAAATCACCGCTGCGATTTCATCTCAAGATCAATACGGGCATGAACCGGCTCGGGCTGCCGGCCGAGCAAGTCGACGCGTTTGCAAGCGCGCTGGCCGATTGCCGTCACATCGAGCTCGAGGGCACATTCACGCATTTTGCCTCGGCGGAAGATTTCAGCGCGCAGCAGACGGACGAGCAGGAAGCCGCGTTCCACCGTTGCCTCGACCGGCTGCGCGCCCTGCGCGTTTCGCCGGGAATCGTTCACATGGCGAATAGCGGCGCGATCTGCGCGCGGCCGAGCACCTGGGCGGACATGGTTCGCCCCGGCGCGATTCTCTACGGCTATTATCAATCTTTCGATCCGCCGCAAAAGGGGCAGGAGGTGCGCGAGCGATTACCCGTCGAGCCGAGCCTTTCGCTGCGCGCGCGGATCATCAGCCTGCGCGACTTGCCTGCGGGGCAGCCGGTGGGCTACAGCGCGAAGTTCGTGACGGCGCGGCCTTCGCGCATCGCCGTGATCAACGCGGGCTACGCCGACGGCATCCTGCGGCAGCGGACCAACCACGGCTGCGCGCTCTTGCGCGGGCGCGGCGTCCCGTTTGTCGGCACAATCTCGATGGATTTGACCACGCTCGACGTCACCGATGTTCCCGAAGTTGCGCTCGGCGATATCGTCACACTCTACGGCCGCGACGGCGAGGCCGAAATTCGCGTGTCGGATGTGGCGCGCGAAATCGGCACCGTCACTTCGGACTTGCTCTGCGCGCTTGGCCGGCGCGTCCCGCGCTATTACCTCTAGCCCATGTCGCGCCCGCTGTCAGTCAGCCTCCTAGCATTCCTCTTCAGCCTGGTAATCTGCGATAGAACCGCCGCTCAAAAAGTGCTTGCGATGGTGCCACTGGAACAATACGGCCAAGCCATTCGCGTGAATCCAATCACCGGGAAGGTCTATACCGTCGACGAACCCGGGAACAACATCATGGAAATCGACGGTCGAACTTTCGCGACAACTTTGATACCACTCGAACCGACCGCAGAAAAATCTCTCAACGGCGACATCCGAATCGACTCCAAGCGAAATCGGCTCTATGCAGTCAATGTGTCGAACAGTAGTGTTGCCGTGGTCGATTGCGCGACGCATGCGGTACGTTTCGTGCCTGTCGGTGCGCACCCTACAGCGCTGGAGATTAACACGAAGACGAGCAAGGTCTACGTGGTCAACAGCGATAGCGACAACGTGACTGTGATCGATGGCAAGACGCTGAAAACTGCCACGATTCGAGTCGGCCACAATCCCCAGGGGATTGCAATCAATACGAAGACCAATACGATTTATGTGACGAACTCGCTCAGCTACGATGTTTCCATCATAAATGGCAAGAACAAAAAGGTGCGAACGATCCCCGTTGGACCATATCCCTACGCAGTGGCGGTAAACCGATCCACCGATCGCACCTATGTCGGGAACATCATGTCCGATACCGTGACGGTAATTCATGGACGATCGAATAACACCAACACAGTCAAGGTCGGTCCTTATCCCTTTTGCATCGCCATAAACGAGCGAACGAACAAGGTTTACGTGAATCACCAGGCGCCAGGCGCGATTACCGTGATTGACGGCCGCACAAACAATGTCGGCACGATTGGGCTGCGATTGGCGGCGGTGGATTCGCCCGATGGACTGGCTGTCGATGAACTACGAAACAAGATTTACGTGGCAGAGTGGGCTACGCGGGTAGCCATCATTGACGGCGCGACCAACACTATTACCGAGGTGGAGAATCCTGGCGGTAACACGCACCGCCTTACCGCTAACCCGCTCGCCGACGAATTCTACACATTGAATATGACGGACAATATTTACAACAAGAGGCCGCTCAGCAGCATCACCGTATTTGCGGGGCCCTAAGCCAAGGGGTTGTCCTCCTACCGGAACATGTGGATGTAGAGAACCAGCAGCGCGAGGCAGGCGGCGATGCCGAGGAAGAAGCCGCCGAGGTGCAGGCGTGGATGGATGGCGCGGGCGTAACGGATGCTGGCGACGAGAAAGACGACGTTGGCCAAGACGGCGAATCCGAACCCACCGAGGATGACAGGCTGCGCATAAAGCGCGTTCCACCTCCAGCCGGCAAAATACACGGTCAGGGTGGCGAGGGCGATGGAACTCAGCGTGACGACGCCCGCCGTTGCGACTGCGTAGCCGCTCGCAAAGCCCACATTGGCGTGCAGGAGCAGCAACAAAAACGCGATCCCGTACTCCGCCAGCACGACGGCAGCGACGAGAGCGCGGTAGCGCGGGTCCGTTTGGCCGAAGAGGCGCGCATCCAAAAAGAAGACAGCCGGGATGAGCGCGTTCGCGAGCGCGGCGACGCATAGTGCTGTGCACAGAAAATGCCGGCGCGGACGGGGAGCGGCGGCGTCCTGGGCGGGGCTCGCTGAGATGTCGACTGTCATGGATCGAATCGCGCGGATTATATAGCAGGAGGCTGCATGAAAGTGCTTTTCTTCGACTTGGCGAATACCGGTGCCGTGGACTGACCCGCCACAATCCCGCCCTCTCGTTTGACTCTCGCTCGACAGCCGGTGGTATACTGGCCGCATAACGGTTTCATATTGTGATACGCAGTTTGATTCATACCGGTTTGGGGACGATAAACCTGATAACGCCGGGTGAAAAGTTTCAAATGTTTGGGGCATCACGAATCGTACATTCATATATTTCATAGGGTGCAAACATGGCCAGGCCTTCTAACGCTCCCAGCCGGACTCCGGCCGGCAGCGGCGGCACCGAATCGCCATCTTCCAAGCCAGTCGTTACCTCTCGGTCGCACGAGAATCGCGCGGGATCCTTTTGGGACATTCTCGCACTGCGGCTCATCTTCACCGTTGTTTGCGTCGTCGTCGGATACCACTTCCGGCCGTTCAGCATCAGCGATGTTTCCGGAGCGATTGCGGGTTTCGTCTTTGCAATCGCCGTCATCCTGTTTGAGACGCGCCTACAGCGGGCCAGCCTGCGCCGGCTGATCGGCGCGGCGGTGGGTTCGATCCTCGGAATTTTGGGCGCATACCTCACGTCGCTCATCTTTACGCACACGACGATGCCGGAGAGCACGCGGTCGTTCTTCAGCCTCGCGGTGTTTCTCGTGATGACGTATATCGGCCTCGTGCTGGGCGCAAACAAGGGCGACATGCTCAACCTGCAGGCGCTGGGCGGCCTTTTCGGCAGCGAACGCAGCAATCGGCATTCGGTGAAGTTGCTCGACACGAGCGTGATCATCGATGGCCGCGTGGCGGACATCGCCGAGGCGCAGTTTCTGGATGGCACGATCGTGATTCCCCAGTTTGTCCTGCGCGAGCTGCAGCTCGTGGCGGACTCGGCCGACCCGCTCAAGCGCCAGCGCGGGCGCCGCGGCCTGGAAGTCCTGCAACGCATCCAGAAGATGCCGCAGCTCGACGTGCAGATTGCCGAGGACGACTTCGCGCAAATCGCCGACGTCGATCTGAAGCTGATCGAGCTCGCCAAGCGCTACGACGCTAAGGTCGTCACCAACGACTTTAATCTCAACAAAGTTGCATCGCTGCAGGGCATCGAGATCATGAACGTGAATCTGCTGGCGAACGCGCTGAAGCCTGTGGTGCTGCCGGGCGAGGTGATGCGAGTTTTCATCCTGCGCGAAGGCAAGGAATACAATCAGGGCGTCGCGTATCTGGACGACGGCACGATGGTGGTCGTCGACGGCGCGCGCAAGATGATCAACAAGACCATCGATATCAACGTGACCTCGGTCCACCAGACGACCGCAGGGAAGATGATCTTCGGCCGCTACGACGAGCGTGGCGAGCAGACGCCGCGAGCCGTGCCTCCTCCTTCGACCGAGACGCCGTCCGGGCCGGGCCAAGGCGGCGAGCGCCCGCCGCGGCCGCTGTATCCTGAATCAGGGCGCTCCTAACGCTCGCGCCGGGCGCCTCGATTGCGCTAGACTTCTAGGCCGCCAATGGGTCGAATCGCTGCAATCATTCCTGCCGCTGGTCTGGGCACTCGCATGGGTGCCGACACGCCGAAGCAGTTCCTCGAGCTCGACGGCATGCCGCTTATCATCTTCACGCTGAAGCGGCTCGCCGCGTGCCCCGCAATCACGGATTTCTTTGTCGCCACGCGTGCCGAGGATGTCGTCTCGCTGCAGGACAAAGTCGCAAGAGCCGGCCTGGGCCGTCCGGCCCGCGTCGTGCACGGCGGCGACACCCGGCAGCAGTCCGTCGCCAATGCGCTCGCACAGGTGGATCCGTCGACCGAAATCGTGCTCGTGCACGATGCCGTGCGTCCGTTTGTCACCCGCGAGCAGATCGAGCGCGTGATTGCAGAAGCCCGCACGCGCGGCGCCGCGATCCTTGGCATTCCCGCGATCGACACGGTGAAGGAAGTGAAGCGCGCCAGCCTGCCCGCGGATGTTGCGCTGATTTCGGCGACGATTCCGCGCGAGCGCATCGTTCTCGCACAGACGCCGCAGGTTTTCTCCTATACGCTGCTGCGCGACGCATTTCGCAAGGCGCAGGAAGATGACGTGAGCGCCTCCGACGAAGCGGCGGTCGTCGAGCGCTTCGGGCATGAGGTTTTCGTCGTCGTCGGCTCGGAGCGCAATCTGAAAATCACGCGTCCTTCGGATATGGATCTTGCGCGCTTCTACCTTGAGCAGGAACGCCAGACGGTGAAGGTATGACGTTCGTCCCCAATCAGCAGCCGCGCATGGGTATGTCGACGACGGTTCGCACGATTCTGTTTTGGGTTTTGATGGTTGCCCTAGCAGTTGTCCTGTGGCAGATGGCGTCGAAAGATAAGCCCGGCGCGCCTGCCAGTTCCTCTTCGACGATCAGCTACTCCGATTTCATGGCTCAGGTGGACAAGAGCAACGTTCGCTCGGTGAAAATCGTGGAATCTCCATCGACGGCCGAGGTCGAGGGAGAGCTTCGCGAGCCACCACAGAGTTTTCGCGTCACCGTTCCGAAGGAAGCGATCCCGGATCTCACGGAACGCCTGCAGAAACAAGGGGCGTCGATTGACGTCTCGTCCGGCAAAGATGCGAATTGGCGCACGACGGCCGTCAATCTATTGCCCATCATTGTTATCGTCGCGCTTTGGATTTTCAGCATGAGCCGAAGGAGCGGAAGGTCGATGCGGAATGCGCCCGCAAGTCCGGCGACTCCCACAACTCCCACAACTCCCACAGTCCCAACGAATAGGCCACTCGGATGACTTTCTCCGGAATCGGCTACGATCTGCATCGCCTCGTCGAGGGCCGCAAGCTCATGGTCGGCGGCGTCGAGGTGCCTTTTGACAAGGGCTCGCAGGGGCATTCCGATGGCGATGTGCTGAGCCACGCTCTTTGCGATGCGCTGCTCGGCGCTGCCAGCCTCGGCGACATCGGCACGCATTTCCCGGACACCGATCCAAAGTGGAAGGGCGCGTCGAGCCTGATCTTCCTCGAGCACATTCGCAAGCTGCTCGCGGATCGTGGATTCCGGATCGTTCACTGCGATGCGATCGTCGTCTGCGAGCGACCTAAGCTCGGGCCGCATTTTCCCGCGATGCGCGCGGCGCTCGCGAAATCCCTCGGCATCACTGCCGCCGAGATCAATCTCAAGGCTAAGACCAACGAAGGCGTTGACGCCGTGGGCCGAGGCGAAGCCATCGCCGCCCACGCAGTCGCCACCCTGCGCCTGCATTAGCGGAGCAAACGGAATCGGCGGCAGGCGGCCGGATGCTACTGCTCAGCCCGCCGAGTAGGCCCGGGCCTCCTTAACGCTTACGTCACGTCCGCGCACACTCTTGCCTGTGTGAGCGTGCGGCACACCCCGCCGTATAGTAACTTATCGACTAAGTTCACGAGGAATTTATGCCACATACAAAAGAGCAGCGTCTGAACGACTGGGTGAAGATGCTCCACTCGATCTACGGGTTGTCACAGAACTATGCCCGAACTGAATTCGAAATCCTAGCTCACCTGTCAGAAGTGACAGGAGCATTCGGCAAATTTCTTTTTAAATTGAAACAGCCGGACCGAGCGAGCGAGTTTCTCCCCAAAATGTTCGGTTGGGCGGTTGCGCTCGCGAAGAAAGTGAAAGCCGATAAGGCAAACCTAGAAGAGATTATTCTGACCAAGTATCCCTGTATCTGCCCGTACTGCACGAACGCGCCATGCCAATGCGTTCCGGGACAGAAGAAGCCTATAAACGAACAGAGAGTCCGTGCGGCTTATTACGGTGAAGCGCAAGGCCAGGGGCGCTCACTCAACGATTTCCAGTCCATGTTTCGGAGCGTCTATGAACGATCATGGGGTCTCTCGGATTTAGCTGCAGGAAGTTCGGAGGCTATGGCAGCTCTGCAGAAGCCGTACACTCGTATTATAGAAGAGATATCTGAAGTATGTGAGGCCGTCCGGTTCGCCCATCTGTATCCGTCCAACTTTGACAACGAGCTAGCGGACTACCTTGCTTGGATGTTTGCGCTTATTAGCACAATCCACAAGGCTACTCCACCGGACCGTAATCCAATTCTGGCCGAAGACCTATTGTGGCCGGCATACCCCGGCATTTGTGTGGTTTGTATGCTTGACATTTGCGACTGCAGGCCAAGCCCCGTCCGGGAGTTGCTATCCAAGCCGTCGCTGAGAGACTTGGAGTTTATAGACGGCTTGACGCACGCTAACAACAAAGCTAGGTTTGAGCGAGATTTGGGTAGCATCAGCAACGGCGTGCTTCCCCTACCGCACCCGATTTCGTGCGTTCACGTCGACGTGGACAATTTCAAGGCCTTTAACTCTGCCCCCTTCGATCACAGTGTCGGCGATGCTGCGCTCGCTCACCTTGTCGCCATTCTTCGACAAAAGGTGAGGAATCGAGATCGAATCTATCGCGTCGGCGGAGACGAATTCGCCGTGGTGTGCCCCGATCTATCCGTACCAGAGGCCCGTGGAATGATTGAACGCGTCGCTTCAACCCTCAAAGAAAAGCCGATCCAAAGCTCTGGGACTGATGGTTCGAAACCTCCCGCGATCACCCTAAGCGTCGGAATCGTTGAGTGCCCAGAAGCCGCGCAAATCAGGGATAAATTCGCTGAAGCGGACAAATTGGCCATTCGAAGCAAGGAACTAGGCAAAGATCGTATAACGCTCGTTTGACTTCGCGTGAACCGCCATTTCGCCGGTGCCTGCGATAGAATCACGACGCATGCCATTCGACGCTCCATTCGAAGCTCCGCCTGTCGCCGCGCCTTTCGCTGCCGCAGATGTTGCGGCGATCCTCCGCGAGCGCGCTTGGCTCGACGCATCGCGCGACGTTGCCTCCGACGCGGCTCTCGAAAAATGGTGCGCACGCGCTGCGGAACTTCTCGCGCCACACGCCGCCGAACGCGGGGCACTGACGGGTCTGCTTGCGCTGGTCTTCGCCTACGACGCTCAGTCGCTCGTGCGCGAGCCGGCGAATCAGGCTGTCCTCGCCCGTGCGGGTGCGCGTGAGGTGATCCGCGAAGTTGCGAACCGTCTGCTGGATGGCGGTGATCTCGACTCGGATCGCTTCAAGGAAATCATTGATGGCGTGAAAGCCGCGCTACCGTACCGTGGCCGAGAGCTGTTCTACCCGATTCGCCTCGTGCTGGCGGGCCGCGCGGGGGATGGCGAACTTGATCGCGTCATTCTCTTGCTCGATGCGGCAGCGAAGCTCGACTTTTCGACGCCCGTGAAAGGCGCGCGGCAGCGCATGCTCGAATTCTGCGCCGCCTTCGATTGAGAGTGTCTTCAGGGGCTAAAGCCCTTTCGCTTCGGGCGATTTATGTCGGAGCTGAAGCTCCGACCCCCTAAGAGATTCTCGGTTGCCCGTCGGCGGCGGGATGTCGGCGTTGCATGCCGGCCTTGTAACTTGCGCGACAGTGGGGAATTTAGAAAGAGCCCATGAACTGGATGACCGGATTCCACGCGGTTGAAGAGGCGCTCGCCGCCGGGCGCGCGCTCGACCGCATTGTGATCGCGCGCGGACGCCACGGCGAACGCGTCGAAGCTGTTGTTCGGCTGGCGAAAACGCGCGGCGTGCCGGTGCGATTCGAGGACCGCCAGCAGGTCGATCGGCTCGCCGGCACGCGGGAGCATCAGGGCATCGCCGCGCTCGTCGCCGCGAAGCCTGCGGTCGGGCTCGAGGATTTGCTGCGCGCGAAAAATGAGCACGGCTTGCTCGTGCTGCTTGACGGGATCGAGGACCCGCACAATCTCGGTGCGATCGTGCGTACGTCGCTTGCGGCGGGGGCGCAGGGCGTGGTGATTCCGGAGCGCCGCGCCGCCGGTTTGAGCGACACGGTCGAGCGAGCTTCGGCCGGGGCGCTCGCGCATTTGCCCTTGGCGCGCGTTACAAACTTGGTTCGTGCGATGGAGGAAATGAAGGAAGCGGGCTACTGGCTCGTCGGCCTCGACGAGCGCGCCGAAAAAAGCTACACCGAGGTCGATCTGAAAGGCCCGGTCGGCATCGTCCTCGGCAGCGAGGGCGAGGGATTGCACGAACTCACGCGCAAGCGCTGCGATTTTCTGGTTTCGCTTCCGACGACCGGCCCGGTCCGGTCGCTCAACGTGTCCGTCGCCGCCGGTGTCATGCTTTTCGAGGCTGTCCGACAACGCGCGACTGACAAATCGCGCTAGCGCAGATGCCCGAAGTGAATTTTGCAGGTCATTGGCATGCGGATCTTGCCGGCGGACTCGTGCCGTGCAAAGTATTTCTGCAGCGCCTGCTGCATGGGCGGGAAGCCGGGATGGCCGGGCTGCGGCGTCACCGATAGCGACAGCGTAAAGCCCTCGAGCTCTTCGTAGGTCATCTCTTCCGGGCTCGCAAACTCAGCCTCGTGAAATTCGCCGCCAGCGAAAAGGCGCCGCGCCGCGCTCTCGATGTCGTATCGGTGCCGCAGGCGCGCGTAGTCCAGGCCGTGTCTCTTCAGGATATCCTGGAATTCCTTGTTTACGGATTCTGGGCGTCTGTGCGGCCCCTGGCTCGCGAGGACCACCCATCCGCCATCACGAAGAATCCGCATAAATTCAGGGCGGGACTTCTCCTGGTCGAACCAGTGAAGCGCGCGGCCGACTGTCACGAAGTCCACAGAGTGGTCAGCAAGATGGGTATCCTCGGCGGTTGCGTCGACGCAGGTGAGGCGCGGATAACGCGCCACAAGTTCTTCGCACGCGGCCCGCATATCCGGGTTAGGCTCGACCGCGAACACGGGATTCCCATTTTCAAGGAATAGCTCTGCGAGCATTCCCGTGCCCGCGCCGACATCTGCGACGACGGACTCGCGCGTGAGCCCGCACCGCTCTTCGAGCAGCGCGATGATTTCGCCTGGATAGCGCGAACGGAAACGTCGGTACGCCTCGACGCGGCTGCTAAAGCGCTCGGTAGGTTTTAGAGAAGGGTTAGGCCCGTTCATTTGGTCCATATCCGCAGGTTGGGCTGAGGCTGGGTGCGCGACGCCGGGATCATTTGTCGTACTTCAGCATCGAGAACACATCGAGGCCGGGAAGCTTCGACCGGCCATTCAGGAATTTCAATTCGACCGCGAATGCCGCGCCCACCACTTCGCCGCCAAGCTTCCGGACGAGTTCGATGCTAGCCGCGGCGGTGCCGCCGGTCGCCAGCAAGTCATCGCAGAGGAGCACGTGCTGCCCCGCGCGCACCGCGTCCTCGTGAATTTCAAGCTGGTCCGTGCCGTATTCGAGCTGGTACGTTACCGAAGCCGTCTTCCACGGCAATTTCTTTGGCTTGCGTACGGGAACGAATCCCGCGCCCAGCCGGTAGGCCAGCGCCGGCGCGAAAATAAATCCGCGCGCCTCGATTCCTGCGACGATATCGACTTTTCTTCCGGCGTAGTGTTCGCACAGTTGGTCGACCAGCGAGTGAAATCCCTTCTGATCCTGAAGCAGCGTCGTCAGGTCGTAGAACAGGATGCCCGGCTTCGGGTGATCGGGAATCTCGCGGATCAGCTTTTTCAGGTCGTCCATCGTCTCCTCTTTCGTCGTCGGAGTGCGTTGCGAGTTGGGCCGCGATGTGTCAGCTGTTGCCATGGGTCTCCCATTATGCGTCGTACTCGATTGAAAATCCTTCCGCGAACTGCGCCTCGATCTCCGTTTCTTCCTCGACCACTCCTGAAACCGACGCCGACTGCGGCCCGCGCTCGAGCGCAGCTCGAAGGGCGCCGTGCGATTCCACCGGGGCGATTGCGTAAACCTCCACGCGCCCGTCGCTCAGATTCCTGGTATATCCGCTGATCCCCAGCCGCGCCGCCATCCGCTGCGCGAAGTAGCGATACCCCACGCCTTGCACGATCCCGCTGACGTAATAGCGCTTGGCCCTTGGTTCGTCGCGCACGGTAGTCTTGCCGGCCACAGCCGAACGACCGATTTTATCCGTAATCTTTTGCATCACCAAGCGCCAAGCCGTGATAGTTTTCGAGCGGTTGCCCGCGCGATTACCGCCCAACACTCGGGCCGCGCCCGGCATCCAATTCCGTGATGCGTCGATTCGCCCTTATCGCGATTCTGCTTGGCCTGTTCTGCGCCATAGGTGTGCCTGCGCGCGCACAGGACGACAGCCAGGGCCCCATTCCGGCTCCGCCCACGTACAAAATCGATCGCATTCCGTCGGTTCCTCATCCCGGCCCGCCGCCGATTCCGGTGCAGGAAATCATTCAGAGATTTGCGGCCAACGAAGACATCGCCAAGAAAATCTACGATAGCTACGACTTTACGCAGACGGTGCGCATCGAGGAGATCGGCGGACTCGGCGGCAAATTCACGGTTACCGGTCTTGAATACACGCGGCCCGACGGCAAGCGCTTTTGGCGGGTCTCAAAGGCGCCCGTCTCGACGCTCAAGGACGAAAGCTATTCGCTCGAAGACGTCAACACGATGATCACCATCCCGCTTTTCTTTCTTACGTCCGACGAAATCGGCGACTATGATTTTCTCTACGCCGGGCAGCAGCAGCTCGATCAGCTGAATACCTATGTCTTTCAGGTGAAGCCGAAAATGCTGAGCCGCAAGCGGCTGTTCTTTCAGGGCGTGATCAACGTGGACGATCACGACCTCGCTGTCGTCGAAACGTACGGGAAATTCGTCAGCGAACTCGCCGATGCGGGCATCAAGCTTCCGTTTTCGCTCTTCGATGTCTACCGCGAGAATTTTCAGGGCAAATACTGGCTGCCGACGTACGTCAGTTCCGACGATTACCTTAACGACTCGAACGGTGGCGATCAGATCCATCTGCGCATGGTCATTCACTCCACTGACTTCAAGTTGAATCCGGCGCCAGCGCCTGCTGCGGCCTCTCCCGCGTCCGATTCCTCGCAGCCGCCTCCGAAATAGGGCCGCCCGAAAAATCAGAGCCCTTTTACCGCAGAGGCGCAGAGGGCGCAGAGAAAAACCAAGGCGGACTAGCGATTAGTCGCGTGCACGCAAATGTTGCGGCGGCGCCGTTGCTTGAACTGTCTCTCTCTGCGTACTCTGCGTCTCTGCGGTGGATCTGTCTTGGGTCTTTCCGGTTATTCGCGCGCCAGCAAATATCGCGGTAGGTCGCGGATCGACTTCAGTAGCAATTCCGGCTTTGCGCCGCGCAACCGCTCGGCCGTGGGGAATGGCCCGAGCACTCCGATCGCGCGCACGCCGGCCCGCCGCGCCATTTCGATATCTTCCGGCGCGTCGCCCACGTAGACGCACTCTTCGGGCTCGGCGCGCAGCCTCTTTAGCGCGCGTTGCAAAGGCGCCGGATGAGGTTTCTTCCGCGGCGCGTCTTCGCTGCAAACGCACGCCGAGAAATAGTCCGCGAGGCCGAAAGCGCGAATCTGCGGCCGCACGCGGTCGCCACTCCCGCCCGTCACAATGCCCAGCGTGAAACTCTTTTCGAGCATGTGAATCACGCTACGCGCTCCCGGCAGCAGGGGAGGACGCTCCGCTAGATATGCCGCGCGCCACAGGCGATTCGCCTCGGCCCACCGCGCTCGCGGCAGCTTCGCGGCTCGGTAAACCTGATACCAATCCGGCGAATAGTGCCTCTTGAGCTCCGCCAGCCCCCACTTGATTTCGAGCGCGCGAAACATTGCCAGATACGCACGCGAATCCGCCGCGTAGGAATTGAGCAGCGTTCCGTCCCAATCGAGCAGGACGGTGCGCGCGTGAAATTGCGTTCGGCTCACAGCAGGGAATCGTATCAGATGTGGATAGACGGGCGAGCTTCAGCGCGAATGCGGGGTAAGGCCTGTGAGAAATCGACAGCGAGCTCTAGGCGCTGCGATAGCGCAGGGGAATCACGTCGTCGCGCTTCAGGGCGAAATCGTCGAAGCTCGCGGCGTAGCCACGCCAGCCCGGCATGTCCGTGTCTTCGGTGCGGACGATATGCGCGGCAGTGCACATCTGGACGCGGCCGAATCCCGCCGGCCGCTCGATCAGCGCCACTTCGAGCTCGATCGCCGTCCCGGGCTCGATCTCGCGCGGCGCGAGGAAGAAGACGCCGCTCGAGCTGATGTTACGCGTCACCAGCGCCACAGGTATGGGCTCCTGGTAGTCGCCGATGCGCGTCAGAACCAGCGGCAGCGAAAGTTTCGCCCGCGGGTAACGCCTGCGCTCCGCCGCCACGCCGACAGCGTGTGTCGGAACGCGCAGAAAACGCCGCGGTCCCGGCTTGCCTGAGATGGCGGTGATTGTTTCAGTGCGATTTTCAACTTCGTGTATACGTAGTGGAGATAATGCGGCGTGCCCGTTCCGTTCCGGTGCAGCTCCCATGACCTCTCCCCAAGTACCCCTGAAACACAGCCCCTAAGACCCCTGGCAGGTTTTCCGAATATGAGGGAGGGCGAAACCTGCGTCAACCCGGCACGCTGGGTTGGTGCCGTATGATTAACCCCCATCGGCTCAATGGTGGGACTATCTGCGTCTTGCTTACTATACGAGGCAGAACTTCCAGTACCGTCGGGCGTAAACTCCCTAGAATCAGCGCGTGCTCGCTGGCATCGAATCCCCATGCGGCTTGGCCAGAAGGGCCAATCGTCAGCAGGAGCACGAGGATTTTGACCGCGAGAATCGGATAGTGGCGCGATTCGGAATGCGTTACTGTGACGCCGTAAGGGAAATCGAGGCGAATTCAGAATGAGATCAAATGTCGCCGCGCGAAACCGAGCTGTGGAAAACTCCGATGGCGCGGCGCGCTGGCAAGCCGTGCAGTCCCGCGATCGCAGTGCCGACGGCGCTTTCGTCTACGCCGTTCGCTCCACCGGCGTCTACTGCCGCCCATCGTGCCCGTCGCGCAAGCCGCGGCGCGAGCAGGTGGTTTTCTTCGCGCTCGCGGAAGCCGCCGAACAGAAGGGCTTTCGTCCGTGCCAGCGCTGCCGCCCGCGCGCAATTCCGATCCCGGATCCAAGAATCGCGGCGGTCGCGCGCGTCTGCCGCGAAATCGATACTCGCGTTCTCGCCGATCCCGACGCTCGCCTCACGCTCGCTCAGCTTAGCCAATCCGCCGGCATGAGCACACATCAACTCGAACGCGCGTTTCGCGCCACGATCGGCATCACGCCGCGCCAGTATGCCGACGCGCAGCGCATGCGCCGCTTGAAATCGCGCCTGAGAAAAGGAGATAACGTGACGACTGCACTGTACGAAGCCGGATATGGTTCTTCGAGCCGCCTCTACGAACGCGCGCCATCGCACCTCGGCATGACTCCCGCCGCCTACCGCCGGGGCGGGGAAGGCATGCACATCGACTACACCATTGTTGATTCACCGCTCGGCCGCCTGCTGGTCGGGGCCACGGATCGCGGCATCAGCGCCCTGTATCTTGGCGAATCGGACGACAAACTGCGCGCCGCCGTCGAAAAGGAATATCCGCGCGCCGAGCTTCGCCGCGACGACAACGGCCCCGGCAGCCTCGGCGAATGGGTCGAGGAGGTGCTGGAACACCTGCGCGGCCACAAGCCGCACCTCGATCTGCCCACGGATGTCCAGGCGACGGCTTTCCAACGCCGCGTGTGGGAAGAACTCCGCCGCATCCCCTATGGCACGACGCGAACCTATACCCAAGTGGCGCGTGCCATCGGAAACCCTGCGGCGGTGCGCGCGGTTGCGCGCGCTTGCGCTACGAATCCTGTGTCGGTCGTGGTTCCGTGCCACCGCGTCGTCCGCGAGGACGGCAACCTCGCCGGCTACCGCTGGGGCATCGACCGTAAGCGCACCCTGCTGGAACACGAGGCTGCTTCGCAGCCAAACACCAAAGCAGCCAAAGCGTAGAACCATTAGGTGTGTTTTGTCAGCAGGCGTTAGGCGTTGGGTGGGAATCTGACGCCGGTCGCGTGTCAGGCGGCGACCGGCGTCAGGTTTTTGTCGCGACTACGACAGCGTGCTAGTGGCCGCCGTCGTAGTCCCGGCCGAAGTTGAACAAATCAAACAGATCGCTAATCGCCGGGCTGTTAAGGGGTACGTACGGATCTTCGCGGTCCGCGATCGGATTCGGGAAATTGTCGCGGCTCCGGTTGGTTAGAGGCTTCAGATTCCAGTTTCGCTCGATAAACTTCAAAATCGAGACGTGATCGGCGTAGGTGTGGCTGACGTGCCCGCCCGTGGCGTACGGCGAAACCGCAATCAGTGGAATGCGCGGTCCATCGCCGAAGAAGTCGAGCGGTTGGATGTACCCGGAGTCGTAGAAACCGCCGCCCTCGTCCATGGTGATAAACAGAACGGTGGATGCAAACAGCTCTGGATTGGCGGTGAGGTGGTCCATGATTTTCGTAACCATGCCTTCAAACAGGTCCTCTTTCGAAGACGCTGGGTGGCCATCCAGCAGACCATCCGGCTTCACGAAGGAGACTGCCGGAAGTGTGCCGTTGTCGACCGCATTGAAGAAGTCGATAGCGTCCTTGATGTGCGCGGCGCGTTGCGTTGCGTCGCCCATGATGGACGTGGCATAGGATTCGAAGTTGCAGATGTTGCAGTAGGCCCTGCCGATTTGGACCAGCGGATTTGTGCTCGTCGGATCGTGTTGGAGCGCCACAGCGGCATCGTACGCTCCGCCGTAGTAGGCCCAGGAGATTCCCTTATCGTTGAGTTCATCGCCAATGGTGCGCACATTGGTCGGAGGAACGGAGCCGCCACTCGCGATTCCGGCCGTGTCAACAGTGCCATCCGGCAAAAAGCCCGGGTTGTCGTTGTTCACCATGTAGAAATGGTGAGGCTCGCAATTCGGCTTCGGATGATAGGGCAGCGAGGCGAGGTAGTCGCGAATCGGATCGATCCCCGGCTGGGAAGAATCTGCACACTCGGTGAAGTTCCCGTCGAAATTGATGTCCACCGTGTACTGGTTGTTTGAGCCTGGCAGCGGATTGGGGTTGGCGATGTGCGAGGGCGGAGTCGTTGGATTGCCGTTGCCATCGCTCCAGAAGATGTTGTCGCCGGTACCCAGCATGACGTGGTTGGCTCCCGTGCCGCCCATTACCGCCTGATGGTAATTGTCACTCATGGAATATTGATCGGCGAGCTTCTTGAGTACCGGCACGTCGCCCTTCTGCATGTTGTAGAACGACATGGAATTGCCGCCGCCGTTGTCATCTACTTGGTTAGGCAGTGGAAAACTGTTGGGATCAGGTTCGCTCGTATAGGAGGTGATGACGAAGGGATACAGGTCGCTCAGGCAACCTGAAGGATTCTCAAACGTCGCGTTTCTGATGTCGCAGTCCGATTGCTGCCACATCTCGAAGAGCCGGTGGGTGGTGTCCCCCGTGTAGGAATCGTAGGGAAGACTCGCTCCCGCAAGAGAATACGGCCCGTCCGGCAAGTTATTGAAGTTCGCGATTCGCGAATCGAAATCCGGAAGCTCAGCGGTCTGCGGGGCCCCGGACGCGCCAGTGGTCAGCAGGGGCAGCTGGGCTGTCTCCAAAGAGGGCTCGATCGCTCCAAGCAAAGGCAAGAGCGCGGCCGGAAATGGAGGCGGCTCTCCAGTGGCAGGGCTGGGCGAAAAGTTCAGGGTTGGCTCCGGAAGTACCGCATAAGGAGCTTTCTCGAAAGCATCGAGGCTGCTGTAGTACCTAGTCCTAAATGGCACCACGGCTTGGAATTGCTGAGCTTTCTTGAAATGCGGGCCCGGCGTGCCATCGGCATTGATGATGCCCTCGGAAAGCAGGTTGCGAACGGAATCGCCGCTCGGAGAGACGTAGGTCGCGAAGAGATGGTCGAATGTCCGGTTCTCGCCGATTAGGACGATCACGTGCTTGATGGGCGTTTCGGTTCCCTGGCCGCGATCATCGTCATCGTGGCCGGGCGTTCGTGCCGACACGGGGGTTGCGAACGAAATAAGCGCAGCGCAGAGCACGGCCGCAATCACTTGCTCGCGCCACGTCCTTCGTTGGGACGCAGGTATCATGTTCTTCTCTCCTCCGATTTCTTTCGTCCGATGGTCTACTGATGGTCTTCGGCGGTAACTCTGCGGGAGAGAATGGCTGGCTTATGTTGCATTCCAATTACGGGAGCATTGAGGGAGCGTGATTTGATCCAACGGCCGGTCGGTACCGAAGATCAACTTTGTCCCGATGTAGCGGCTAGACCTTCGACGGACGTTCGTACCACATCTCGACAACGCCGTTCTTGAAGGCGCGATGCTTGGCTAGCTTCCAGCGTTCCTCGCCGCGGGCATGGCGTGGGAAAAGCGGCACGCCGTCGCCGAGCAACACGGGAATCACTCGCAGCTCGAGCCGATCGACCAGCCCCGCAGCGCGAAAAGCCTCAATCGACTCGCCGCCGCCCATGTGCCAGATGTCTTTGCCGCTTTTGGCTAGCTGGGCGCGCAGGCGCTCGATTAGTTCTCCCGGTCTGCCGCTGAAAGGCTCGTAGCGCGCGGGAGGGTTTGGCATCGGCCGCCTCGTGAGCACATACGTGGGGTAGCTCGTCGGCGGCATTGGGCCGAGAGCGCCGCTCACGGCGATGTCGTAGGTCTTGCGCCCCATCACCGCGGCGCCGATGCCCTTCATGAACCCGGCAAAGTCCATTTCGTCGGAGAAAAACGGGTTGAGCCAGTCCACGCCGCCGTTCTTATCGGCGATATAGCCATCGAGGCTGACGGCCAGTGAAGCGCGCAGCAACGGGTGCGCCAGCTGGGAATGGACGCGGTCTGACACCTAACACCTACCACCAACAACCCGCCACCTATCCTCTACCCCTGCGGCTTGATCTTCTCGGTGCCCTTGGGCCAATGCGGTTTGAATTCCGATTCCGGCACGGGGGCGTTCCGTACGATCTTCGAGTATTTGACGATCGAGTAGTCGCCCGAGCCCGTCTCGAAGAACTGCTGTTGCACCGGCAGCCAGGTGGATTCATCGAGCCAAATCTCGATCTTCGAGATCTGAGCGCGGACTGCATCGGATTTGGGTGTGAGCTCAAGCTCTACCGTCCGGTGGTCGCCGATGGTGACCTCGGGCATTACGGTGATAAGGTAGCCCTTGCGCAGCTCTGCGCCTGCCGTGCCGAATCCGAGGAGAAGGAACTGCTCCACGGCTTGCTTATTCTTCCCAAGGTTGTATTCCTCGACCCGCTTCAGGCCCGGCGTGTAGACATACAGGGTGTCGCCCGTGCGGAGGATCGTGCGCGGGTCCGGCGTCTTCATATCGAGCAGCATCTTGTCGCCGCGGACCAAAATCGTCCCAATCTCGGTCGACCGGTCGTTCACGACCACCGTGACCTTGGTGCGCTCTACATCCGCCGCGAGGCTGTGGAAATCTTTGGCTTCGGCGTCCAGTTCCTTCAAAATGCTATCGAGCGTCCACGTGCCGTGGCCCTGCCCGGCTGTCGCAAAGCTCCCTATCGGCGCCGCGCACAGCGCCACCACCAAGAGTGCAAGCAAGTTTCTGATTATCTTCGAGATCAATGATGCCCCCATCGAATCGTAGCAAAAAGAGACACGCCCCGCATCTCTCCGTCTCAAGTGGTTGCCATCCTCCGTCGCCGGGGGCTAAAATATGTCGGGACAGACAAAAAAGGGCTTGACAAGAATTGGCACCCTGTGGAAAATCACTCGCGCGCCTAGTTCCTGCCTTCCCCCTGATCGTCGTACTGTTCCTCCCCTTCGCATCGCCGGAAAAGTCTGCGAGGAGAACCGGTGGCGGAAAAAGAAGGTATAGCAGCCAGCATGGAACTCGATCGGGAAGTGATCCGCTGTGGTGTTTGCGGATTGGTCCAATACCGTACACGCACGGGCAACTGCCGACGCTGCCTTCGTCTGCTGCCCCCTAAGGTGACGTTCGTCATTCCGACGCCGTCGCCCACAGATCTACCGGGGGATGACCGCCAACTGTTTGAGAACTGGCCGAATCGCGAAACTGTCGAGAACATCGGCCAGCGCATCAGGCAATTGCGCGAATCTCGAGGCATGACCCAGAGCCAGCTACAAGCTCGCTCGCGCGTCTCGCGTTCGTACCTGTCCCGGATCGAAAGCGGGCAGATGACTCCCAGCCTCGGCACTCTCGAAAAGATTGCCGAAGCCCTGGGCGTCGGTCTGAACCGCTTCTTCGTTCCCGAGACGAATGGCGAGACCGTGCTCGAAGACCCGTTCATTCAAGGCTTGCGGCCGTTCCTGCGCCAGCTCGATTGGACGCAATGGCAGGGCATCCTGAAAAGGCTGCAAGCCATCAGCGAGCATGTCAGCACCAACCAGCAGATACGTCCGCTCGCACCGCAGGCGGTCGAGCGCGTGCCTCACGGCATACCCCGTCGGCAGACGCATGCCGGCAGCGGTCATTCGGCCACCGCGCTGAACCGCTAGCAGCGTTTCGCTGCGCGGGCGCGCGGCCATCGCCACGCCCTCATCGGCCCTGTCACGCCCGGAGGAAAGTTGCCGGGCGCGCCAGGGCCGCAGTTTTTTCGGGCTACGGCATTGATCTTTGCTGCCGTATGTAGCTCACCCCGCTTTCCCGGGGCGAGGCTCTTGCCTTGCGGATGTCATCGCCGGCCCACCTGGGAAGAGATTTCGTCCAAGAGTCGAAATGTGCGCCGTTTGCACTCGCAGCGGCGGGTAGCGCCACTTGTCCTGCCTGCCCTGAGCGCCCTTGCGAAGGGAGCGAAGTCGAAGGGCGGCCTTTTTACCCTGAGAAACGAAGGGAAGCGCGGCATCTTGCCTCGGTCTCTGATGCTTTGTGGTGGGTCAGTTTCCGGTTACCGCGTTATCTCTAACGAGGCCGGCTGTTGCAAGGGATTTTTCTTACGCTCTTTGCTCGAATCGAAGACACTTCTTCGTCGGCGCACGAATTGCGTCTGTTTCTGGAGCTTCCGTTCGTCTCCGTTCACCCTAAGTTGCTCAGCCTTTTGCGCTCATCGACTTGGTGTTGCCCACCAGTCATCTCTTCGATCACCATGGACCACGATGAGTTTTTCGATCTCCCCTTTCAGGGAGGCGGGTAGCCTAATCAATCAGCCGGTGACTTTCGCACCATAACGCGGTCCTGGCATTCCCGCACAGGCATCACCACTGGTCTGCTGCATCTGTCCACGACGACAGAACTCGTGGTACTCAATCCGATCCCGCAACATGATCCACATCCGGATTCCCAGTTTTCGAGCCACGGCGGCTCTCGCCTTTCCGAGACCCTTCTGGATTAATTTGCGGTGGTAAAAATGTTTCAACTGCGGATCCCGGCGTACCGCATGGATGACTGCTTCACTCCAGAGAAATCGCAACAGCGGATTGCCTTGTTTGGTTAGGCCACCCAGTCGCTGTCGCTTTCCACTGGAGTATTCTCCCGGGATCATCCCCACATAACTGGCCAGTTCCTTGCTGTCTGCGAATCGAGCCGGATCGCCCAGGAACACGTCGGTCGCTAAGGCAGTGATCGGTCCTACTCCAGGATGAGTCATCAACAACCGTGCTCCGGAACGTTCACGAGCTTGCTGCTCGACTCGCTGATTTAGTTTTTCGATCTCCGCCTCGAATTTCACATACATCGCCTGCAACTCATTCCGCCGATAGGCGGCATGGGGTGACAACGGCAAAGACGCGATCGCGTGTTGGCCTGCTTGGGTCCACAGGGAAGGTCCTCGTCGCAGCCCATTTGCCAAAGCAATCGCCTGCAGCGCATTTTGTATTTTGACCCGCAGGCCCACCCATTGGTGTCGGTGCCGCAATAAGGCCCGAATGTCTAACAGTTCTTTCGTAGGTAACCAGATCGCCGGAAAGCGCTCTTCTACCAGCAGTGACAGGAGTAAGTCCGCATCTCGCCGATCATGTTTTTGTTTTCGTGGTTCGGCCGCTCGAATCTCTGCCGGATGTCCCACCAGGCATTCGATTCCGAGTTCTTCCATGAGGTTCACGAACCACTGCATCGATCCGGTGGCTTCGATCCCCACACGCACCGGCCGTGGAAGGTTGGAATAAAACTCTCGCACGATGTTGTCTTCGTGCTTCAGAGTCGTTTTCTCTATCTCTCCCGTTGTGGTGTCCAGCATCGCCAACGTCTGCTGGCGACTATGCAAATCACATCCTATAATTCTCATCTCGGCCTCCTTCGGTCCGAGCTCTGTAGGGTGAACACCGAACAGTCTACTCGGGCCGTCGCGAGGCCGACCTCGTTAAGACATCAATCAAGACTGAGGTAGAGGACTGCAACAATATCGGTCAAATGCGTTCTATGCGCCGAAGGATGTGCCACCGAACCAAGTAGAGAGCGAGGATTGCCCAAAGGCTTAGGATCAGCAGTACGAAGAGGTTGGCCAGAGACGAAAGGATTAGGACTGGTCCGAACGTTCGCAGCAGTATCAAACGGTTGAGACTTGAGACGATCTCAATGGCTGTGACGATTCCCCAGACCAGTGCGTTCAGCCAAATCCATCTGCTCAGACTCGATGCCCGTCTCTTAAGAGAAACATTTCGCACACCCTCGCCGCTGCTCGCCCGAAAATCCTTCCAGCTTTTAATGAAATGTATCGCTGCTACGACGAAAGACGCGAGGACAAAAAGTACGTACAACTTCATCGTTAACGATGGCTCGATCCAAATGCTGTCCCAGTTCAGGGTGACCTGTTGTTCTTGCACCATTTCGCCTTCTAGTCTCAGACACCGAGAGATTCCGACAAGTGCCCGATTGTAGGACGTCTAGCCAAACTCCCAATTAGTCGCGTAATCGAAAACTGACCCACCAACGATTTTCCGGGCGTCCCATCCTCGGTTTGTGAGGGTGGGGTCTTCCGATTTTCGAGATTCACATCGAGCGCACGGGCATCTCCACCACATCATCCACGCGCATCACTTCCTTCACCACAAATCCCTCCGCGTATTTCACGCCGATCATCCGGCCGAAGTGGCGGGCGAGCAGATCCATTCGTCCCTCGAGTTGGTCGAGAGGCAGGGAAACCTTCGTCTTCTCTTTTTTCGCGGGCTGAAATTGCGATTTGTAGGCCAGGATCGCGCGGCGCCGTCCTTCGAATTGCTTGGTGATATCGACCGCAAACGTCGGGCGGACGTCCGCATACGACGCGGCGTAAATAATCTTGAACGGACGCCAAGCCTCCCCGGCCAGCGGATAGTTTTTCAGCCCCGCGACGAAGCACGCCTCCCAGCCGAGCGTCGCGGCGGTGTAGTGGTCAGGGTGCCGGCCCTCCCAGTAGGGCAGAATCACGGTGCGCGGCTCGAATTCGCGGATCACCTCGGCGATCGCGGCCTTGTATTCGTCGCAGACGCGCAGATGCGCATCCGGCAGGCCGAGATTGCGCCGCACTTTTGCGCCGAGGAGTTTTCCCGCGCGCGCCGATTCTTTCAGACGCGTTTCGGGCGTGCCGCGCGTGCCCATCTCGCCGCGAGTGAGGTCGAGGATGCCGGTTGCATAGCCCTCCTGCGCCATCTTGAGCATCGTGCCGCCGCAGGTGAGCTCGACATCATCCGGATGCGGAGCGATGGCGAGCAGATCGAGTTTCATTCGTCCTCCAGAATCGCGCGCGAGGGCCTCTTTGCGCCGGCCGAATTCGCTAAGTGGCAAAAACGCGCCAAAAACGGTTTTTCGCGCCCATTTGCGCCCTTTTAACCTGCTGACGGGAGCAAGGACATTGCTGCAGTTACAGCAGTATTTGCACAGCCAAAACCCGCGATCAGGGCAGGCTGAACGCTATGAAGATGCTGCCCGCCGACACGAAGATGTACTGCTTGCCATCCACCTCGTAGCTCGTCGGATTCGAACGCGCCGCGTGGCCCATGTAAAACTGCCACAGCGGCTTCCCGGTATCGGCATCGAGCGCGAAGAAATTCCCCTCCTCGCTGCCGCTGAAAACCAAGCCGCCCGCGGTTGAAAGCACAGGCACCCACGCAGGCGCCAGCAATTTGAATTGCCAGCGCAATTTTCCCGTGGTGGCATCGAGCGCACGAATCGCGCCATAGGATTGCTCGCCAACGAGCGCGCGAATTCCTCCGCCGCCCACGATTCCTTTGGGCGGGCCTGGCTCGATCTCGCCGGTGCCTTTGATGAAATACGCCCCAGTCTCATGCGCGCTCACATAAAAGAGCCCTGTTTCGGGGCTGTATGACGGGGCCGTCCAATCGACGCCGCCCGTGAGGCTGGGGTACACGAGCGTTCCCGCGCCGAGGGTCGGCTGCTGATTGGGCGCGAGGATCGGGCGGCCGTTCGCATCGAGTCCCTTGGCCCATGTTTCTTTCACGAAGGGAACGCCGGTGATGAATTTGCCGTCGACGCGATCGAGGACGTAATAAAAGCCATTGCGGTTCGCGAGGCCGACGAGCTTGCGCTCCTTCCCATCGATCTTCGCGTTGAAGAGAATGGGCGGCTCATCCGAATCCCAATCGTGATTTTCGTGCGGCGAGTATTGGAAATACCATTTCAGCTTGCCGGTGTCGGGATCGATCGCGATCAGCGAGCAGGTGTAAAGATTATCGCCGGGGCGCTCGTCGTCGTTGAAATCCGGAGCGGGATTTCCGGTGCCCCAATAAATGAGATTCAGATCGGGATCGTAGGAGCCGTTGTTCCAGGTAGTGCCGCCGGCGCTTTCGGGAGCGCCCACCCCCCAGCTATCGGCGCCGGGATCGCCCGGGCGGGGAGTGGTCCAGAAACGCCAGAGGCGCTTCCCGGTTTTCGCATCGTAGGCATCAAGGAAGCCGCGAACGGCGGCCTCGCTCCCGGCAACGCCGACGATGATTTTGCCGTTGAGCGCGAGCGGCGGGCCGGTCATCGCGTAGCCCATGGCGTTGTCGGCGACGTGAATGTTCCAGCGGACGGCGCCGGTCTTATCGTCGAGCGCGATGAGGTGGGAATCGACGGTGCCGATGAAAACGGTGTGGTCGAGGAGGGCGACGCCGCGGCTCGTAGACTGAAGGCCGATCGCAACCACATGCTCCGGCAGCTTCGGCGAATAGCTCCAAAGCTTCAAGCCCGTGCGCACGTCGAGCGCGACGACCGTGCTCGGCGGCTCGACGATGTACATCACGCCATCGACGACGATAGGCGAGGCCTCGATGGTGCCCGGATGGCTCGTCTGATAGATCCACGCGACTTTCAACCGCGAGACATTTTGCTTGTCGATCTGTTTCAGCAGCGAAAATTGCTGCGAGTTGTAGCTGCCGCCATAGGTGAGCCAATTTTGCGGCTCGCTTTGCGAGTGCAGGATGCGTTCGTAGGGCACGTCCTGGGCAAAAGTGGCAAGGGCCGATGCTGCGGCGCAGGCGAGAAGAGATAAAAGAAGCGCGTATTTGGCGACTCTCATTTCGCCTCCTTCAGGCTCGCGAGATACGCGACGAGATCGTTCACCTGCCCGTCGCTGAGCTTGCCCTTGGTGCTGGGCATCACGCTCTTGCCCGGCTCCTTTTTCAGTTCGCGCAAATCGGCTTTGCGGAACGAGAGGAAGTTGCCCTTGGCGTCTTTGATGACGATGCGGAACGAGTCTTCGACCACGCGCGTGCCATCGTAGGCTTTGCCATCTTTCGTGACGAGATGGATAAAAAGATAATCGAGCTGCCCGCCGGATTCGACGAACACATGCTCCTGCGGCAAGTCCGTGCCGGGATAGAGCACGGCGGTGCGCAGGTAGCCCGCGCCGCGGAGAGAGCCGACCGTCGTCAACTCGGGCCCCGCATCTCCGCCTTGGCCCGCGATCGTGTGGCAAGAGGCGCAGCCGCTTGCGTCATAGACCTCTTTGCCCCTGGCTGGATCGCCGGTGATTGGGGCGGAATCCTTCTGCTGGAGGGTGAGGAGATAATCGACAATCTGCTCGATCTGCGCGTCGTCGAGCTGCCCGGCGAAGGCGGGCATGCCGCCTCCGCCCATACCGTTCTTGATGATGGCTTTGACGGGATCGGCGCCGAGGCGGAACGGGATGCCCTGAATGTTCGGGCCCATCGCGCCGCCTGCGTCGAGGCCGTGGCACGTCGAGCAGCGCTGCTCGAAGAGCTGCTTTCCGGGCGATTGGTCCTCGGGCTTTGCGGCTTGCGAATCCTGGTGGGCGCGAGCCGAAGCCGAAATTGCCCCCGTCGCCATGACCGCAGCACAGATGATGGGAATCGCGGCAGCGAGCCACCACGAGCGAATCGAAGTCATATGAATCCCCCCGCTTTCAGAACCGATGTAGGGCAATAGCATCGTTTCGAGGGCGGCGTCAAGGCTTGGGTTGTATGGTGCTTTTCGTGGGCCTGAAAAGCTCTCGCACTTGCCCAAGTGCATGTGACGTGTGCGGGGAGCACGCCCGGGCAAGCCCGGGCGGCAAGCGGCGGGAGCCCTTCGAAGCTCAGGGCAGGCAAGCTCCCGCACTCCACGGGTGTCGGGCTCGCGTATCGAGGTGCTATCCCGGCGTGGGCTTTGCTAAGGTAGAGCTCTCGGGGCTGGGAGGACACGATGGCGGGGAAACCACTCGAAGGGCAAGTGGCGCTGATTACGGGCGCGGCGAAGCGCATGGGGCGCAGCATCGCGCTGCGGCTGGCGGCGGAGGGCGCAGCGATCATCATCAATTACGCTACGTCGAGGGGCGATGCGGAGGCGCTGGTTCGCGAAATCAGCGCGAGCGGGCCGCGGGCGGCGGCGATGCAGGCGGATGTATCGAAGCGCGCGGATGTGGAGAAGATGTTCGCGGCGGTCGAGAAAGAATTCGGGCGGCTCGACATTTTAGTGAACAACGCGGGCGCTTTTTTCGAGGCGAAATTCGAGGAGCTTACCGACGAGCAGTGGGACGGGATCCTCGACATCAACCTGAAGTCGCAGTTCCTGTGCGCGCAGGCGGCGGCTCCGATCATGAAGAGGCAGGGCCGCGGGCGGATCATCAATATCTCGTCGCTGGGCGGGCTGCTGCCGTGGCCGAGCTTCACGCACTACTGCGTTTCGAAGGCGGGATCGATCATGCTGACGCGCTGCCTGGCGCGGGCGCTTGCGCCGGAGATTCTGGTGAACAGCGTGGCGCCCGGCACGATCCAGTTTCCGGGCGAGCCGCCCGACGAGGATTATATCCGGCGCGTTCCGGTGCATCGCACGGGCACGGGTGGGGACATCGCGGGGGCCGTCGCATATCTGGTGAGCGCCGATTTCGTGACCGGGCAGGTGCTCGCGGTCGATGGCGGGCGGATGCTTGTGTGATCTGAGGCAACCGCGAAGCGAGACAACAATGGATAGAAACGCGGAGTTATTGCGTTCTCATCCAGCACGCCCAATTCGAAACATCGGAAACTTTGCTCTGGTTTTTCACGTAATTTCCCGCGGCTGAGTTCCAATCGATTGGGTCGCCATCACGCAGAGAGTCGACGTTTGGCATGCCATTACAGAGGCTTTTTATCAGGCACGTGGTCGGATATTCGTGGATCTCGTAGCTTTTCGTTTCCGGATGAAAAACTCTGCAGGAAATAAAACGGGCATGGACCACATTGGCGCCGCTAAGGGATCTGAAACGGTCGTTCATCGCCTGAATGTTGCCGGCCATCTTTTGCAATTGCTGGGGAGCTTCCGACGCATCCTGCCACGGATACACCGTGGATCCGTCGACGGCCACACCTTGATTCGTGATGACGTACGTGCGATCCCGAAAATACCACCAGGGCGCTTCCCTGCAGCGCAAAGTCGCATCGAGATTGCAAACCATGAAGTTGTATCCGCGCCGCAACTGTCCGCAATTCGAGAGGATCTGAAACGTGAGCGTCCCGTTGCTGTTGATCATATACCTGGCGGTTCCGCTGTAAATGCATGCGCCGCCGGCATCGCTTTGGGGAAAGTGGATGACGTAGCTGTCTCCCGTAGGATTTCCAGCGATCATGGACCCAGCCAGGCGCGGTTCCGGTTGACGCACCTCAACCGTCATCGGCCGCCCGGTTTTGTCGATCGACGCGACCGGCGTGATCGTTGGAGTGAAAATTCCGTCTCCACGTGCAGGCTGCGAAATCTGCGCAGCCAGGGCAATTGGGAAGCCGAGAAACGCGACCAGCCATACAAGCGGCGTAACGTGAAAGGCACTCTTCAAATTGACACTCTCCTTCACGAAAGCTGGGAGCAATAAATCCCTTCAATTCCGAGAAGCGCCTGCGTTGAAAACAGGGTACAGTAACTCATTTCAAAGCTCCCTGCGACGATAGAACATGATTCCTGCCGATAAACAGTCTCGACGCTTGAGATCATCAAGGCCGCGCCGTCGCGCGCTGCAGATAGCGCTAGCGCGTGGCGCGTCAAAAAAGAGGCTGGCTGGAGGGTGTACTTCTTGGAAAACCTGCGTTGCGAATAGGTATGACTTCTCATTGCGCGCGGAATTACTCTACCCACAGGAAGTGCCCAATGGAACCAGAGATTCGCAGATTTGACGTTTCGCGCGGCACGCAGCGTACCAGGCATTCAGCCGCTTTCAATCCTGCCCGCAACATCACCGTGGTTTTCACGACCGAAGAGGGAACCATCGTTGCCCTGCGAAGCGCCGCGGATTTGGCGGTGCGCATCGACGCGCGCATCACGCTGGCGGTGCCGGACGTTGTGCCGAACGCACGTCCGCTGAGCGAGCCGACTGTCCCAATTCGCCAGATCGAGGAGCGCGCTCTCCGCGTGGTGACCGAGTCGGGCGTTCGAGGGACGGAGATTCGCATCCAGATTTGGCTCTGCCGCGACCTGCGGAATTGCCTGCGGCAGATACTCAGCTTGCATTCGCTCGTCGTGCTGGGTGGCCGCGTTGGCTGGTGGCCAAGCGCTGAACAAAAGCTCCAGCGATGGCTCGCCGGAATGGGCCACCACGTGATTCTCGCGGATGTCCGCGCAGGGGCCTGCACGGAACTGCTTCCCATGTCGCAGCGCCAGGCTGTTCTTGGGCGTACGCTGCGCGCCAGCAACGCGTAGAAGCTGTCTCACAAGTGTCTTCAGGGGCTAAAGCCCAGTTTTTCTTCGCCTGAATGTCGGAGCTAAAGCTCCGACCCCCTAAATTCACTCCGCTGGCGCCGCGACGTAGTAGCCCGGGCGCGTGCGAACCGAAATATCGGATCGCGAAATCGCCACCCGGATCGAGTGAAAGCCGGGCGCGCGTTCCCCGTTTGGCTTGTAGCTGATGATGTACTGCGCGTGGAGCTCGCCGCCGATGTCGTCCAGCGCTTCCCGGAGCGTCTCGGAGCGGACCGCGCCGTAGTGAACGCCCCCCGTGGCGGCCGTGGCGACTTCGAGGTCATGCTTCTTCGACCGATTCCTTCCTTGCTGGAGGAGGAAGATTGCGGGAGCGGCCCAGAGCGAGGGGGCGTCCTGCAGAAGATCTCGCGTCATGCTGCTCGGCCCGATCGCGTAGATGGAGATGTTGTCGTGCTCGGCATCGCGGACCACCGCGGCGAAGTTCGCCGTGCTGCCATCATCGCGGGACTCGCCCACAACTAGCATGATGCGCCGCCGCATCGGCGCCTGATCCTTCAATAGCTCGACGGCCTTCGCCATCGCGTCGTAGAGATGCATTCCCGGATCATCGAACTCGGCGCTTGTAATGGCTCCCTCGACGGCGTCGTGATCCATGGTGAACGGCTGGCGCACATCGACCTCCGAATCGTAAGTGATGACCGCAGCTTCGCCGTCGAGGGCCATCACCGTTTCGGTGAAAATGCTTCCGAGGCTGTGAATCGCGGGAATCATCGATTGCGCACGATCGGTGGTCTGAAGCACGAGGACGACGGCCAGCGGATCGCCGCCGAGATCCCAATGATCGATCTTCTGCGGCACGCCATCGTCGAACACGTGAAAATCCTGCGGCAGTAGGTCGAAGTCAAACTCGCCGTTCGGGTCCGTTACGGTGACGGGAACGACCACTTCGTTCGTGATGACGCGGAGGCGGTGCTTAGGAGGCGGCGGCTCGACCTGCGGCGCCTGGGCCTGCGCCAAGCCGGCGCCGCCAGCTACGCTAAGCGACAACGCGAGAGCACATCGGAGCACGAATTGTGGGCGCAAGCTCATCACATTGCGGCTGGGTATGCGATTTCGCCGGCTCGCGAAAGGTTGCAAGCAGCCGATTGAATCGACTCGCGCCTTCGAAAAGTTTTTCTCGGCAAAAATATCTTTTCAAAAGCGCCGTTCTCGAATAATCTTATCTGTTTGGGCGACGCGTCGTGGTCGCCATGGGGGATTATACTAGGTGGCGGAAATATCAGCGGCAAAGCCCGCGAGCGGTTTCGGAAGTACGCTCCGTCGTGATGCATGGTGGGTCGAGAACCTTCCTTTTATCATCGTCCTGAGCGCCTTTGGCATTTACACCACATGGCGCGCATTCACAGGGGAGCACACTTGTTGGGCTCCGCCGTATCTTTCGCCCTTCTATTCGCCGGTGATCGATCCGCAGCACCACTGGTGGCCGTTTTCTCCGGCACTCCTGATTCTCGGCGGGCCGCTCGGCTTTCGCCTGACCTGCTACTACTACCGCAAAGCTTACTACCGAGGATTCTTTCTCGATCCGCCGGCGTGCGCGGTCGGCGAGGGCGGCCATCGCAAGTATAAGGGCGAGACGGCGTTTCCGTTCATTTTGCAGAACGTCCACCGGTATTTCTTTTACGTCGCGGTGATTTTTGTGGCGTTTCTCTGGTACGACGCGATCGTGGCTTTCGATTTTGGCGGGCATTTCGGCATCGGCGTCGGCACGCTAGTGATGCTGGTGAATATCATCCTGCTGACGATCTACACCTTCTCGTGCCACTCGCTGCGGAGCCTGGTGGGCGGCAAGCTCGATTGCTTTTCGTGCGCCACGCTCGGCGTGCCGCGCCATTCGGCGTGGAAGGGCGTGACGAAACTCAACGAGCACCACATGTTCTGGGCGTGGGTGAGCATGATTTCCGTCGGGCTCACCGACTATTACATCTACCTGGTTGCCTCCGGCGCGATCAAGGATTTTCGACTCCTGTGACATCCTCCTACGAAATTCACGAACACGATGTGCTGATTATCGGCGCGGGCGGCGCGGGGCTGCGAGCCGCGATTGAGGCGCTCGCTCAAGGGGCGAGCGTCGGCGTCGTTTGCAAATCGCTGCTGGGCAAGGCGCACACCGTGATGGCGGAAGGCGGGCTCGCGGCGGCACTGGCGAATCTCGACAAGGAAGATGGCTGGCAGCCGCATTTCCGCGACACGATGCGTGGCGGAAAACTGCTCAACAACTGGCGCATGGCGCAGCTCCACGCGCAGGAGGCGCCGGACCGCGCCCGGGAGCTCGAGCAGTGGGGCGCGCTCTTCGATCGCACGGCGGACGGTCAAATCTTGCAGCGCGCCTTCGGCGGGCACACGTACAGGCGCCTCTGCCACGTGGGCGACCGCACCGGCCTCGAAATGATCCGCACGCTGCAGGACCGCGGCGTGCAGCTCGGCTTCGATGTGTACATGGAGTGCACGATCACCAAGCTTTTGACCGACGGCAATCGCGTGGTGGGCGCGTTCGGCTACTGGCGCGAGAACGGGAACTTCGTCGTGTTCAAGGCGAAGTCGATCGTGATCGCGACGGGCGGGATCGGGAAATCCTGGAAGATCACCTCGAATTCGTGGGAGTGCACCGGCGACGGAATGGCGCTGGCCTACGAGGCGGGCGCCGAACTGCTAGACATGGAATTCGTCCAGTTTCATCCGACCGGGATGGTGTGGCCGCCGGGCGTGAAGGGGCTGCTGGTGACCGAGGCCGTGCGCGGCGAAGGCGGCATCCTGCGCAACAAGAATGGCGAGCGCTTCATGGAGAAGTACGATCCGAAGCGCATGGAGCTTTCGACGCGCGATATCGTGGCGCGGTCGATCTACACGGAAGTGCGCGAGGGCCGCGGCAGCCCGCACGGAGGAGCGTTCCTCGATATTTCACACAAGCCGGCCGAGTACGTGAAGCGCAAGCTGCCCAGCATGTACCACCAGTTCAAGGAGCTGGCGGACGTCGATATCACGAAGGGGCCGATGGAAGTGGGGCCGACCTGCCACTACATGATGGGCGGAATTCGCGTGGAGGCGGAGACGGGGCAATCGTCGGTTCCGGGACTATTTGCCGCGGGCGAGGCGGCCGGTGGATTGCACGGCGCGAATCGTCTGGGCGGGAACTCGCTTTCGGATTTGGTGGTGTTTGGCAGGCGCGCGGGATTGGCTGCGGCGCAAGACGCTAAGAAAGTCGGGGCGGCGAGCCTCGATAGCGCGCAGATCGAGCAGGCCGAGCGGCAACTTTTGGCGCCATTCGAGCGCGCGGGCGGCGAGAATCCCTACAAGATTCATGAGGATTTGCAGGAAGTGATGCAGACGCTCGTCGGAATCTTCCGCACGGATGAGGACCTTCGCAAAGCGCTGGTCGAGATCGAGAAGTTGAAGGCGCGCGCGGCCAATGTCCGCGTGGAAGGTTCGCGCACCTACAATCCGGGCTGGCACCTCTCGCGTGATCTGCAGTGCATGCTCACCGTTTCCGAGGCTTGCACGCATGCGGCTCTCGCGCGCAAGGAAAGCCGCGGCGCGCACAGCCGGCTGGACTATCCTAAGACCGAGGATGCGTGGGGCACGAAGAACCACGTCATCGTGAAGAAAGACGGCGCGATGAATATTTTCGAAGTGCCGCGTCCGCCGATGCCGGAAGAGCTGCAGAAAATTCTGGCGGAAGACAAGTAGAAGTCAAGTAGTGGAGGCAGGGGAATGGCGGAAGTAACCGTCCGGGTATTTCGAGGCGACAGCGAAACGGGGAAGCCCGTCGACTACCAGGTGCCGCTGACCGAGGGCATGGTGGTGCTCGACGCGATCCACTCGATTCAGGCGAACCAGGCGCCGGACCTGGCGGTGCGCTGGAACTGCAAGGCCGCGAAGTGCGGGTCGTGCTCGGCGGAAGTGAACGGCAAACCGCGGCTGATGTGCAAGACGCGCATGGATGCGCTGCCGCTCGATCAGCCGGTTGTCGTATATCCGATGAAATCGTTTCCGCTGATCAAAGACCTGGCGACGGACGTCTCGTGGAATTACAAGGTGAACAAGAAGATTCCGGCATTCTCGCCGCGCCCGGGCGTCGAATGGAAGATGTACCAGCGCGACGTGGATCGCGTGCAGGAATTCCGCAAGTGCATCGAATGCTTCCTGTGCCAGAACGTGTGCCACGTGCTGCGCGAGCACGATAAGAAGGAACAGTTCGGCGGGCCGCGCTTCTTCGTTCGGACAGCGGGGCTCGAGATGCATCCGCTCGATGGGCTCAATCGAATGGAGCTGTTGAAGGACGAGCTTGGGCTGGGATTGTGCAACATCACGAAGTGCTGCACCGAAGTCTGCCCCGAAGAAATTCACATCACCGACAACGCGATTATTCCGCTCAAGGAGCGCGTGGTGGATCAGTTCTACGATCCGCTCACGATGCTCTTCCGCAAGATCACCAGCGCGAAGTAGATTTTCGAACCGGAAATGACAAAACCGGTCTCATGCGACGGCTGCTAGTGCGTCGGCGCTAGGATTAATTTTTGGACGCGCCAGTTCAATAATTCCGCGACGTACAGCTCGTTTTCCGACGGGCAGGCGATTTCGTGGATCCATCCGAACTGCTTGAGCTGCTTGCCGGACTCGCCCAACATGCCGAGGACTTTTCCATCGAGGCTCAGCTTGTAAATTCGTCCCGGATACGCATCCGCGCTATAGAGGAACTGATGAGGTCCGGGCGTGATGCAGATGGCCCATGGCGCGCCGGGCGCCATGGTGCTCGTGGTGGCGGTGGGCTTGGGGCCGATCGCGGGGCGGGCGTCGGGCGGCGCGGGAACGTCGATCGTGAATTGGCGCAGGAAATTTCCGTCGCCGTCGAAGACTTGGATGCGGCGGTTGCCGCGGTCGGCGACGTAGACGTTGCCCTGCGCGTCGACCGCGATGCTGTGCGGAGTGTTGAATTGCCCGGGCCCCGTGCCGGGCTCGCCCCAGGATTTCACCCAGTCGCCGTTTTTGTCGACCTTCGCGATGCGCGAGTTACGCCTGTCTTTCGCGGCGGCAATGAACGCGAGCAAGCGAAGTAATTTCGGAAGAGTTATTGCGCGGGAGGCAACTCAGGCAGGGCTGCCGTCGGTATTCAGGACGTTGCGAATGGCTTCGTAGAGCTTGTCGACCTGACTCGATTTGGAGACGTAGGCGTGGGCGCCCGCCTGCTTCAGGGTTTCGGCCAACTGCGCGAAATCGTGCATGGAGAAAACGATGATCTTGGCCGAAGGCACGAGCCGGCGGACTTGCTTCGTGGCTTCCACGCCGTTCATCACCGGCATGCTGAGATCGAGAATCACGATGTCGGGCTTGAGGCTAAGCGTTTTTTCAACCGCCTCCTGACCGTTGGCGGCTTCGGCGCAAATCTCGAGAGACGGCTGGGTTTCGAGGAAACGCCGCACGCCCTGGCGTACTACCTCATGATCGTCGGCCAAAACAATTCGTACGCACATTCGCGCGCATTCTCCCCGTGCTGCGGCTAGTCAATATAAAGGATACGCCAGCGAAGGAAAAGAGATAGATCAGAATCTTGCGATGACGCGTGTTGGTCAGTTGGCCCGAAACGGCACAGCTGCTTGATTTCAACAGCGAGTTCGAGTCCGTGCTAGGCATGCGCCAAATTCCTGTGAGAAACTAGTGTGGTCATGGGCTCCCGCCGGCTCGGCTGCACTCTTCTTCTCATCTTCGGTTTCTTGATTGCGACTCCCTGCGCGCGGGCGTGGGGTTGCGAAGGGCATCAGATGGTCGCGTCGATTGCCGAAAAACATCTCAACCCGCATGCGGCGAGAATGTCGCAGCAAATTTTAGCTGACGGCCCTATCGACGCCGCGCTTGCTCGGTATTGCAAGCAGAAGGGGCTGGATGCTTTTGTCGACGCTTCCACATGGGCGGACGACGAGCGCAGCATCAAGCCGGACACGGGGCCGTGGCACTTCATCGACATACCGCGAGGGGCGCCGATGGGCGACATCGCGCAGTACTGCCCGCCATCGACGGGGTGCGTGGTCTCTGAGCTCGCAGCGCAGGTCCGAGTGCTTCGCAATCCGAGCGCGAGCGCTCAGGCGTGGGCGGATGCCTTGCGCTACGTGATTCACTTTGTGGGCGACATTCACCAGCCGCTGCACGCCACGACGAACGACGACATGGGCGGCAACTGCGTCCCGGTGACATTTTTCGACCGCGCGCCGATGGAGAAGAATTTGCAGCGGGAGAGCTATTCTCCGAATCTGCACGCCATTTGGGACGTAGGGATCATCGAGCATTTCGCGCCGCCGCAGGATGCGCCGGCGCCGACTCCGCAGCAGGTCGCCGACGAACTCGGCGAAGCGGACAAACTCGATCGCGATTTTCGCGCGACCTTTCCTTCGTGGCAGCCCGGGCCGATCGATTTCGCCGCGTGGGCGTGGGAAAGCCACGCGCTCGCGGAGAAGGTGGCCTACGGAAAGCTACCGCACGCGATTCCGATCGAATCGCCGCGCCCGGTCGAGAGCTGCGCGGACGCCGATCACATTTCGACGCGCATGCTGAAACTCGACGAACGCCTCGCGGATCCCTACGAGCAGGCAACCGCCCCCGTCGTCCAGGAGCAGTTGGCCAAGGCCGGCCTTCGCCTCGCAGCGCTGCTCAATTCAATCTGGCCTTGATCGATGGATGGCGGCACCGGCGTTGCGTGGGCGGCAAGCGAGGCGGCCGCAACAAAGGCAACAGCAGATCCCTCGTCGGCCAGAATGCGGCCTCTGTCGGGATGACAGGGGTGGGAGTGCGCGCGAGTGAACGAACGTTGTCGGGCCGAGAACCGGGATAGGGTAGATTGAACCGATTCAAGTCGTCCGAAGTATTCTTAGGCTTCCTACCTCCTTTTCGCTAGAATCCCCCTCCGTGCTTTCGTGTAATCCTTCAGCGCGCGGCACGCGAGTAATGAAGCGATGACCGAGACGCCGCAGACGCGCGGATCGGTTCCTGCACGCCATGTTGCGGCTGTTGTTGTTGGGAACGCGCTCGAATTCTACGATTTCCTCACCTACGCGTTTTTCGCGGTGTATATCGGCCGGACGTTTTTCCCATCCAACTCTCCGACGGCAAGCTTGCTCGCATCGCTCGGCACATTCGCAGTGGGGTTCGTCACGCGGCCCATCGGCGGCATCGTAATCGGCAGAATGGGCGACCGGGTGGGCCGCAAGCCCGCGATGATTCTGTCGTTTTCGCTGATGGGCATCGCGATCACGGGGCTTGCGTTGACGCCTTCGCACGCGATGATCGGCGCGGCGGCGCCCGTGCTCGTGATTTTGTTCCGCATGGTGCAGGGTTTCGCGCTGGGCGGGGAAGTGGGACCGACGACGGCATTCCTGCTGGAAGCGGCGCCACCGGAGCGTCGAGGTTTTTACACTGCGTTCCAGGCGTGGACTCAGGATTTTTCGGTCCTGATCTCCGGGCTTGTGGGTTTCGGGCTCGCGAGCATGCTCAGCGAGCAGCAATTGCAGGATTTCGGATGGCGCATCGCCTTTCTGCTGGGCGCGGCGATCGTGCCTTTCGGGCTGATGCTGCGGCGCAGCTTGCCCGAGACGTTTCACGCCCCGGAAAAAAGCAAGCGCGAACGCGCGCCGCTCCGCCCTCTGCTACCCATCGCGGTGCTTGGCTTGATGCTGCTTGCCAGCTCAACCATCGGAATGTATATCGCCAGCTACATGACCACCTATGCGATCGCGACGCTGCACATGCACGCAAATATCGCCTTCGCGGCCACAATCGTGGTCGGGCTGTGCGGCGTGACGTTCGATCTTGTCAGTGGCGCGCTCTCGGACCGCATCGGCCGGAAGCCGATGATGATTGTGCCGGCTGTCCTGCTGCTCGTGTTGATTCTGCCCGCCTTTTACATCATCTCGCACTATCGCACCACCGCCACGCTGCTGGGCGCGACCGCCGTGTTGACCTCCTTGTTGGAACTGTCCAGCTGCCCCACCATTGTCTGGCTCACCGAATCCCTTCCGGCGGCGATCCGCTCGGGTGGAGTGGCCATCGTGTACGCCTTTTCGATCGCGATATTCGGCGGATCGACGCAATTCTCGGTTACGTGGCTGATCAAAGTGACTGGAAATCCGCTGGCGCCCGCCTGGTATTGGATTGTGGCCTTGACCATCGGCCTCGGCGCGATGATCGCCGCGCACGAATCGGCGCCGCGCAAGCAGGTCGCGAGCTCCGCCCAGGCAGAGGCGCTGCCGGTTGAACTCCCGGAGCAAGCGGGGTAGCCGGCATCGTGTGCTCGTTTACCTGATACCTGATCGGCGACAAATCCGCGCCCAATCCAGCCAGAGCATTGCGCGTCTGGCACACTCAGAAGTACAGTATGAGGGGGCCGGGTACCCAAAACAGAATTCTGGCTGATACTGCGCGGCTGTCATCCCATCCTCGGCAGCCAAGCGCCAGGTCCCGGTATAGCCGTACTATGACTCGACGCCTCTCTGGAATCCCCCGATAGGGACCTGCTGAGGCGATTTGCCTTTGCGGGCGGCGACGGAGGTTGTGCCATGTTTCTCGAGTTCTACAAATTGCGCCAGCAGCCCTTTGGCGTCACGCCCGATCCCGCCTACCTCTACCCGAGCCAGACGCACTGCCGGGCGCTTGACGCGCTCACCGAAGGCATCATGAGCGGCCGGGGATTCCTCACGTTGATCGCCGATCCTGGCATGGGCAAGACGACGCTGCTCTATCAGGTGCTCGACGCGCTGCGCGATAAGGCCAAGACCGCATTCCTCTTTCAGACGCAGTGCACCTCGCGCGAATTTTTCCAATACCTTTTGAGCGAGCTCCGCGTCGACTCCACCGGCATGGGCCTCGTGCAAATGCACAATAAGCTGAACGACATGCTGTTTTCGGAGCTGATGAAGGGCAAGCGATTCGTCCTGATCGTCGATGAGGCGCAAAACCTGGACGATTCGGTGCTGGAAACCATTCGCCTGCTTTCGAATTTCGAGACGTCGAACACCAAGCTGCTGCAAATCGTTCTCGCGGGCCAGCCGCAGCTGGGAACGAAACTGGGCCAGCCGCAACTGGCGCAACTCGAGCAGCGCATTGCCGTGGTGCAGCGCCTGGAAGCTTTCCCGCCGGAGGAAACCGCGGGGTACATCCGGCACCGGCTGAAAGTATCGGGGCACAGCACAGGGGATTTATTTGAGCCGGAGGCGCTGGCGCTGATCGCCGAGCGAAGCCAGGGCATTCCGCGAAACATCAACAGGATTTGCTATCAGGCGTTGCTCGAAGCGCATGGCGAAGGGCGTGCCACGGTGTCGGCGGAGATTGTCGAGCGCGCGGATCGCAAGCTGAAAGTAGCGCCGGGCGTTCATTCGGGATCGACCCCGGGGCCGATGGGGCCCGCCGGCAACGAATCCATGAAGGCGGCGAGCGCTTCGGTGGCGCCGCAGCTGACGTACAAACCGGTAAGCGGCGGGTCGAAGTCGCGCGGGTGGCAGCTTTGGATGGCTGCATTCGTTGCGATCGTGCTGGCTGCGGGTTTTGCGCTGCCGCGCAGGACGCCGGGAGAAATGCTGCGAGCGGCGCATGGCAGAATGGCAGCGGCGTTCGCTTCGCTGTTCAGCTACGGGAATCGCGCCGTCGTCGAGGCGAGTGCGAGAAGCGGAGCGATAGCGAAAACCGCGGCATTGCCGAATGCTCCGGCGCAGAGCGATCCAATCGACGACCGGCTGCAGACGCAAGGCTTTCAGGACGTGGCACAGAAAGTAGCGACGACCGATCCGATTGTTGAGCCGCGGCTCGGCGTCGGAGGCATTCCGGACGTGACCGGCATTCAGGTGTCGAGCACTCAGAGCGATGCGCGGATCGTCGTCGCGCTCGACAATGCGGTGCGGTACGACTCGGCGCGCATCACCGGGCCCGAGCGGATCTATTTCGATTTGCACGGCGCGCGGCTGGATTCATCCGTGCCGCAGAAGATGGTTCCCGCCGGGGGTGGGCTGCTGAAATGGGTGCGCGCGGCGCAAAATACGGACGATGTGGTGCGGCTGGTTCTCGACGCGGGTAAAGCGAAGGACTATTCCGCGCAACTCCTCTCGGACCCGTACCGGCTGGTGATCGATGTTTCCGCACAGCCGGGGGGCGCCGTTAAGGGCAGTGCGAGTTCGGAAGCGGCTGCGCAAGAAAACGCCGCCAACGTCTCGCCGGAAGCTGCCGCGAGCCACGCAAATCGTCTTTCGCTCACGCAGGCGCTGGGGCTGAAGATCAGCCGCATCGCGATCGATCCGGGCCACGGCGGTTTTGACACGGGCGCGATGGGGCCGCACGGCCTGATGGAAAAGAATCTCTGCCTCGACGTGGCGCTGCGGCTGGGCCGCTTGATCCAGCAGGACATTCCCGGCGCGGAAGTGATCTACACGCGCACCACCGACAAATTCGTTCCGCTCGAAGATCGCACGGCCATCGCCAATCGGGCCCACGCGGACCTTTTCATCTCGATTCACGCGAATTCGAGCGACAGCCCGGCGGCGCGCGGCGTCGAAACGTATTACCTGAGCCTATTGGCGTCGCCGGAATCGATGCGGCTTGCCGCGCGCGAAAATGCGCTCGCGCAATCGTCGCTGCACGACCTGCCTGAGCTGGTTCAGATGATCGCGCGCAACGCGAAGGTCGCGGAATCGAAGGTGCTCGCCGGGGATATTCAGAGCGCGCTGGCGACGCGGCTCGAGCTGGTAAGCCGCGGCGAGACGAATCGCGGCGTGAAGCGCGCGCCGTTCGTCGTGCTGACCGGGGCCAATATGCCGGCGGTGCTGTCGGAGATTTCGTTCATCAGCAATGCCAGCGACGAAAGCCTGCTGCTTGAGAGCAGCCAGCGGCAGCGCGTGGCCGAAAGCCTCTACCGCGGCATTGCGGCCTATCTCGAGAGCCTGAACAGCCTGCCCGCCAAGAGGGACAACCTGGTGAGCGAAAATATTCCGGCCCATCGCCCACATTGACGGCATCGGGAGTATTTCCCTTTCCGCTCGCATCAACTAGACTGAAATTGCGTCATCGCAGCGGAATCCCAAATCAAATCTCAATGCGATACAAGAAAATCAGGGACTTCGTCGAGGAAGTACTGCAACCGTCCGTCGATTTCATCAAGTGTTCCAGGGGGCGGACCAGTATGCCCTTCAAGGAGATGAAGAAAGTTCTCGATGTATTCTTTCCGAAGACGAAACACATGGAGCAGGGCAAGGGCTTCTTCAAGCATGTTTTCGTAATCCATTACGGGAAGAAGAAGTCGGCGTTGAAGATGGGCAGGAGAAGGAAGGATATTCGGAAGGACTACACGACCTATGCGCAGCTATGCCGGCGTGCAGGCACTAAGAAAGCGAATCACCATTTCGCGAAGATATATTGGGAAACGGGTTTATTCATGCTTCAGAAGTACGGCCGCCAAGTCAGAGTCCCGGCGAGAGAGCTGGAAAGGCTCAAGCGATTCGGGGACCGATACGGACTCAAAGACGTCAGGGAAGCGAACATCATGAAACTCGGCTCCACTTTCAAAATTATTGATGCTGAACGCAGATGAGGCGGGTGGCGCATCCGTGGTCCGGTGGAGTAATTTTGCGCATTGAGATTAGGGCGAAGGCGGATCATACCACACCATCATTTGACGACTGGGGTCACTGACCGCTCGTGGGTGGCGCGCGCTTACGGTTTTGAAGGGTGCGCGGCCTCGCATGAAACATCACCTGGAACGCCGCTGCCTACGGATTGAGACGGCTAGCGCTCCGGGTCGGGCATTGCGGCAATCACGGAACGCAAAAGCGCATTGACAGCTTCGGAGGACCGGAACACGGCGGCAACATCCGGTTCGAGGACAACGGCAAGCGCGCCTTCGGCCATCCTTTCCGCAAATCTGTTGGGTTTGGCTCGCCGGTAATCGAAGCGGTACTCGCTCCGCATCCCATCGCTTGCAGCCCGACGCTTCTTAGAATCCGACGTTTTCTTCATGGTCTTTACGCTCAAGGGGTGTCGCTTTCCTGGCACTGATGATCCGAATTCTTTTATCGCGGACGGTGAAACACACCAAAATCAGTCTTCCCATTACTGAGTGGCCGATAATGATTTCGCGGGGCTCTTCTTCAGAGTGTTCTTCATCCTCAAAAATCCTGGCGAATGGATCGGCGAAGACCGTCAGCGCTTCCCGAAAATCCATGCGGTGGGCTGCCTTATTGTGCTTCGCCTTCTCGGCATCCCACTCAAATTCGACGCCCATTCTCTGACTATGATAGCACCTGCGGAGCTCGGTCAGGATTTTGTCCCTGGCCGTTTTCTGTACTTCGGTACAAGCTGAACCGGCGTCTGTTCGTGCTAGTCTGACGTATCCTAAGTGTATTTACTAATGGCGGCCAGCGGTGCATACTCACAATATGCCCCTTCCACCTGCGCCCAAACTGTCCCTTGCGGACTCAGATCGCAAGCAGTTGCTGGAGATTAGCCGTCATCGCAGCACACCCCGAGGAATTGTTCTCCGCGTCAGCATTGTCCTTGGCGCGGCCGAGGGAATTGCCAATCACGTTCTGGCACGGAACCTCTCTACCTCTTTGCCAACCGTATTGCTGTGGCGGAGGCGATTTGACAGCCGGGGCTTAGCCGCCGTACTGGAGGACCGGCCGCGTAGCGGACGCCCCAAGCAGATCTCCGCAGAACGGGAAGAAGCTATTGTGGATGCGACCATGAAGACCACTCCGAAGGATGCCACTCATTGGAGTGTTCGGGCCATGGCGGCGAGCCAGAAGGTCAGCCCCGCTACCGTGCAGCGGATTTGGAAGAAGCACAGATTGCAGCCCCATCGAGTGGAGTCCTTCAAGTTCAGTAACGATCCGGAATTTGCTCGGAAAGTGCGCGACATTGTGGGGCTCTATCTGAACCCACCGGATAAGGCGATCGTCCTCAGCGTGGATGAGAAAAGCCAGATTCAGGCCCTGGAGCGCACGCAACCCCTTCTTCCCTTGCGGCCCGGCTTGCCAGCACGACAAACGCACGATTATGAGCGGCACGGAACGACCACACTGTTCGCCGCGCTCAACGTTTTGGAGGGAAAGGTGATCGCTGCCTGTCAGCCGAGGCATCGGCATCAAGAGTTCCTACGGTTCCTGAATCGGATCGATGAGTCGGTCGATTCTGGTCTGCAAATCCATCTCGTGCTCGACAACTACGGAACGCATAAACACCCAGCGGTGAAGAAGTGGCTCGCCGTGCAGCCTCGCTATCACGTCCATTTCACGCCAACCAGTTCTTCGTGGCTCAATCAGATCGAACGCTGGTTCGCCGAAATCACGCGGAAACGAATTCGCCGAGGCACATTTCGCAGCGTTCGTGACCTGACCAAGGCAATTCAAGATTACGTCCAGCGCTACAATCGGAACCCACAACCATTTCAGTGGGTCGCCAGCGCCAGTAAGATCATCCGGAAGGTCAACAAATATAAAGAAACTTTAGAGACGGGAGACTAGCGTGATTGGAGGTATGCGCAAGACGAGCACATCGCCGGTCAGTCGTCGCGGCGTCGGAAGCAGAAGGCTGTGGGAGTGCGGGAGCTTGCTTGTCCTGAGTCTCGAAGGGCTCCCGCTGTTTTACCGCCAGGCTTGCCTCGCGCCGTCCATCGCGAGCCACGAGGCACAAATCTCGCCATTTCTAATCGACACTGCGGCGATTAGAAATCGACGTAACTCCCGGAAAACAAAGGATCGGGGCCTTGTCTAATCGACACAGTTACGGGACTCCCGGAGACGCAATTGTTCTCCACAAAATTCGCGGAGAAGCGTTACACTAGCCGCCGTTTGGGGGCGCTGTGGTGGGCGCCGGATACTCTCGCGGCGGGGGGATGCGATGAATCGGCGATCGTTCATTAGTTCTGGGATTGGGTTTGGCGCGATGACGGCTGGATCTTTGATGAGCGGGCGGTTGGCGAAGGCGATGGGCGACGGCGCGATTGCAGGTGCCGTGGTCGAGACGAACGCGGGGAAAATTCGCGGGCTGAAAGTGGCCGAGGGCAAGGTGCAGTGCTTCAAGGGCGTGCCATACGGCGCGTCGACCGCCGGGAGCGCGCGCTTCATGCCGCCCGCGAAGCCGCAGCCTTGGACGAAAGTGCGCGAGACGACCGTGTACGGCCTGCGCGCGCCTCAGCTCGACAGTCAATTTCACGGCGTGGTGCCGCCGGAAGTCGAGGCGATGGATCCAGGCGGGCCGATGGGCGAAGACTGCCTCGTCCTGAACCTGTGGACGCCGAGCGTGGGGCGCGGGCACAAGCGCCCGGTGATGATGTGGCTGCACGGCGGCGGATATACCACGGGCTCGGGCGCATTCACCATCTACGACGGCACAGAGCTCGCGCGCAAGCACGATGCGGTCGCGATCTCGATCAATCACCGGCTGGGCGTTTTTGGCTATCTGTATCTCGCCGAACTGGGCGGAGAGAAATACGCGCAGGCGAGCAATGTGGGGATGCTCGATATCGTCGCGGCGCTCGAATGGGTGCGCGATAATGCCGAGGCGTTCGGCGGCGATCCGAATAATGTGACAATTTTCGGGCAATCGGGCGGCGGCGGAAAGGTGAGCGCCTTGATGGCCATGCCTCCTGCGAAGGGACTTTTCCATCGCGCGATTGTCGAGAGCGGCGCGGACGTTCGCGGGCTTCCGAAGGAGGTGGCCACGAAATCGGCCGCGGCATTCATGGCCAAGCTGGGCTTGCAGCCCGATGAAATCGACAAGATGCAGCAGCTTCCGATGGATCAGTTGCTGAAGGTGATGGGCGAGATGACCGGCAACGGCATGGGTGGCCCCGGCGGCCTCGCGCTCGCTCCGGTGGTCGATGGCACGACGCTGCCCGTGAATCCATTCGACCCGGTGGCGCCGGCGATTTCGGCGGATATTCCGCTGCTGATTGGGACCGTCGAAACCGAAGTGACGTTTTTCCCGGGGCAGCAGCTCGATCCGATCGACGATGCCGACCTGCACAAGCGCGTGAAGGGATTCGTCCGCAAAGCGAGCGACGAGCAGGTGGACCAACTGATAGCCGCGTATCGTGCCGGGCGCCCGATGGCGAGCAATACCGATCTGTTCTTGATTATCGCGTCGGATGCGACGTTCCGCGCGGGGGTCGTCCTCGAGGCGGAGCGCAAAGCCGCGCAGGGCGGCGCGCCCGTATATCAGTATTACTTCACGTGGAGATCGCCGGTGCGCGATGGGAAGCTGCGCACATTCCATACGCTCGAGATTCCGTTCGTTTTCGACAATGTGGACGCGGCCAAGTCGATGACGGGCGATGGGCAGGACCGCTACGCGCTCGCGAGCAAAATCAGCGGCTCGTGGGTCGCGTTCGCGCGCGCCGGGAATCCGAATCATCCCGGAATGCCGGAATGGCCCGCGTTCGATAACACGCGCCGCGCCGTGATGATCCTCAACGACGAGTGCAAGGCGGTCGACGACCCCTACGGCAAAGAGCAGCGCATGCTGCACGACCTGCAGAGCGCCTGACATCGAACCTGCTGTTTGACAGGAAGGAGGACGGAAGTGCGAATGAAGGGATTATTCGCCTTGGCCGCGCTTGCCCTGATCCTGGCCGCATGCTCGCCCGCGCCTCCCCCGGCAGCGCCTGACACGCGCGCCGCTGATGCGCAAGCGATCCGCGACGCGATTACGACATCGTCGGCGGCAGCCGCCAGCAAGAATTACGACAAGTTCTTCGCATTTTACGATCAGGATGCGTCGGTTTTTGCGCCCGACGCGCCGGTTGTCACAGGCCTTCCCGCAATCAAGACGGCGCTCGAGGCGGCGTTTGCCGATCCGAATTTCTCGATCGATATTCAGATCGCAAAGGTGGAGGTTTCCAATGCGAGCGATCTCGGTTACGCGCAGGGAACGTTCACTCAGAAAGCCACGAACCCGAAAACAAAAAACGCGGAGGCGCGAGAAGGTAAATGGGTGACCGTCTTCAAGAAAGAGACGGATGGCTCGTGGAAAGCTGTGGCCGACATTTTCAACTTCAGCGGGCCTGCGACGCCCGTGAAGAAGTGACGGCGGAAGGTGCGGAATATGACGGACACAGGCACAAGGAGAGAACTCACGGTGGAAGCACCCGCTGGAGAATTCAATCTCAGCCGCCTGGAGCGCGTGATTTCCGGGCCCGGCAAAATCGACGCGCTTGCCAACGAGCTCGATCGCCGCAATCTGAAGCGCGCGATCGTCGTCACCGGGAAGACGCTCGGCAAATCGCCGCTGCTGGGGAAGGTCACGGGCGTGTTGGGCGCGCGGTGCGCCTGCGTTTTTACCGGCGTCCGCCAGCACGTGCCGATCAGTGCGGTGCGCGAGCTGCTTGCCGAGATCGAGCACGTGAACGCCGATTGCCTCGTAAGTTTCGGCGGCGGCAGCCCGATCGATTGCTCGAAAGTGGCGGCCTACGCGGTGTTGAATGGACGCGATCCGCTCGCGGCGGCGCTGGCGCCCGGTTCAGCGGCCACCGCGGAAGAATCCGCGCGCGCGCGCGACATCACGCATATCGCCGTTCCCACCACGATTTCCGCCGGCGAGTACACGCACGTGGCGGGCGTGACGGATGAAAGCACGCTGGTGAAGGAAGGCGTCGGCGATCCGCGGATTCTCGCGAAAACCGTGATCAACGATCCGCTGCTCACGCTCGAAACGCCGGACTGGCTGTGGGTGTCGACGGGAATGCGCTCGCTCGATCACGCCGTCGAATCGATCTACTCGACGCGGCATCAGCTGATGAGCGACACGCTCGCATCGAAAGCCATCGAGCTGCTCGACGCGCATCTGCCGGCGTCGATTCGCGCCACGGGCGACGATCGCGTGGCACACCGGGGATTCTGCCAGCTCGCTTCGTGGTTTTCGATTTTCGGCGCGCTGAATACGGGCTTCGGGCTGTCGCATGCGCTCGGCCACCAGATCGGGCCGAAGTGGGATGTGCCGCACGGCGTCACTTCATGCATCACGCTGCCTCACGTGATGCGCTTCATGGCTGAATTGGGGCCGCAGCGCTTTGGGCCGATCGCGAAAGGATTCGGCATCGCCTTCGATCCCGCGAATCCCAAGCCCGGCGCGCTCGCCTGCGCCGAACGCGTCGAGAAATTTATCGCGCAGTTTGACGTGCCGCATTCCCTGCGCGACGCCCGCGTGCCGAAGGACGAAGTCGGCGAAATTGCGGGTACTATCGAGCACCACTTCGCGCGGTTGAATGTGGTGGACCGCCCGGTCACGCGCGAGGAAATTCTCGCGCTGCTCGACGCCGCCTACTAGCAAGCTTCGTCTCGTAGCATTCCGCGTCCGGGCGAAAATAGGAACTAAAAGTAGAGTTTGGCGGCGAGCTGGATGAGGCGAGGATCGGCCGCGCTGACTACGTGGCCGAACGTGGGATCGCCGACCTCGCCGTCGACGGCTGCGGGGCCGTAGAACTGGGCGTGGTTGAAGATGTTGAAAGCTTCGACGCGAATGTCGAGCGATTTTGTTTCGGTGAGCGTGACGTTCTTGGTGACCTGCACATCGAAGTTGCTGATGCCGGGTCCGTAAAAGAACCTGCGACGCGCGTTGCCCAGCTGTCCGAGCGATTCCGGCGCGAAGAGCCCGGTGTTGAATTCGGGCTGGCCGTTGCGCGGGTTGGTATTGATGCGCAGCGGGCCGAGCGTGAATTGCGGCGTGTCGAGCAGCTGATTGTTGACGCCGTTGCCAAGCGTGCCAAGGAGCGAATTGTCCGAGTCGTCGTAGAGGGTGACCGGGAAGCCGGTGCTGAAGCGCGTGGTGCCGGAAATTTCCCAGCCTTGCGTGAGGCGATTCGAGCGATTGAAGAGACGATCGAAAGGAACCGTGTATTTGTATGTCGCGACGAAATTGTGGCGCATGTCCCAGGAAGAAATGGCGCGGCTGAGCGCGGGATTGAAAGGATTGAGTTCTTCGCCGAGATTCGAGCCCTGATCGATCGACTTCGCGTAGGTGTAGCCCAGCAGCACGGTGGTTCGCTTGCCGGCGTAGCGGAGATTGGTTTCGAGGGCGTTGTAGTTCGAATTGGCGATCGTTTCCTGCGCGGTCACCGCGCCGTAGTTTTCGTACAGCGCGGGGTTCGCGCCCAGCCCGATGTTTCTCGTGCTCTGATAAACCTGGCCGGAGGCGGAGGTGTAAACCGCATCTTCGCCGTACGGGCCGCAAGTGGTTGTTCCGGGGGCGACTTCACTGGGCTGGCTGAGGCTCAGGCAGAGCGGAGCATTTCCGACGTTCGTCGGCAAGAGCTCGAGAATGTGATGGCCCTGGTTGCCCACGTAGCTCATCGTGAGCAAGAGAGTGTTGGTGATCTGGCGCTGGAACGACAGCATGTAGTTCTCGGTGTAAGGCACGCTGTTGCGGTAGTAGAAGTAAGGATCGGCGCTGTCGGGCGTGGCGGCGGCCCAATCGAACGTAGTGTACGGATTCTTGGCCGAGACACTGTGCGGCGGGAACGTGAGCGGATACGGATTCGTGTTCGTCGTGCCATCGCTGGCGTTGACGAATGGCGTGGTGAAGAGCGGCGGGCCCGGACTGAGGTAGTTGTAGCCGAATGGAGGGACGGCATACATGATACCGGCCGAAATGCCTGGAAAGGCGGTGTAGAAAATTCCATAGCTGGCGCGCAAGCTGCTTTTGCCGCCATCGCCGAAAATCGCCCTGAGCAATCCGCGATCGAATTTGGGCGAATAGGCGAGGCCGATTCTGGGCGCGAAATTGTCGTATTTCGACGGCGAGATCGTGGAGGGAATTCCGGGATCTCCGGGAACCACCAGGCCAGGGATTGCGTTGGGATACAGGACCGACTGCTCGCCGGGGACGACCGTCTGGAGATTATTGTACTTTTCCCACCACGGCATGATCACGTCCCAGCGCAGGCCGAAATTCAAGGTGAGATCGTTACGCGCGTGCCAGCTATCTTCAGCGAAAAGGCCCGCGTAGCGATTGCGAAGATAAAAGGGCTGGCCGGCGGATTGCGTGAAATTGCTGGGAAGGCCGAGGAGGAAATCGGCGAAGGCCGAACCTGTTTGCGTGCCGAGAATGTTGAAGGTGCCGTTGAATGTGGCGTTGGGATGCTCGTTGACCTGATCGACGTGAAAATCGACGCCGAATTTCAGCGTGTGCGTGCCCACGACCTTCGAGACGTTATCGCCGATGTAGAGCGTGTTGTTCCACTGATTCGTGTTGGTGATGGGCACGCCCATGACGAACGACGGGAACACGATGTTTTCGACGCCCTCGTATTGCGGCGCCTGCACGGTAATGGTGGACGCGCCGGCGGGTGTTGCGAATCCCTGCGACACAAGGCTCGGACCCAGGCCGCCGCGCGGCTCGCCGATGTCGTTCGCGTTGCGAATGACGCCGACGTGAAATTCGTTGACGGTGTCGGGGCCGATCAGCCGGGTGTAGCCGAGAGAAAACAGCTGGGCCTGGCCGATGGTCAAGGCGTCGAAGCCGGGAACGCTTGCGCCGCCCTGCGCGCCGGGATAGGGATTGTCGAGGCGATAGTTGTCGAGAAAATAGTAGCCAGCGAACTGGCCCCAGCGAGTGTTCGCATCGATGCGGCCGGCCGCCTTATCATCGCGCACCGTCTGCGAGAACGCGGATGTGGAGAAGAGATCCGTGCCGATGTTGGGCTGGGGGATGTATTGCAGGAGTTGCTGAGCGGGCGCCGACCATTCACTTTGCGGCAGATTGAGCGTCGGCAAGACGCACTGCGAGGGGCTACCGCAGCCGGATGTGTAATAGGGTTCGCCCTGATGGATCGTGCCGGGCGCATAGCCCAACTGAGTGTCGAGCAAGCTGGCTAGATACGAGCCATTGACGGTGCCTGTTAACGAACTCGCAAGGTCAGCCAGATTGCCACCGCGGTCCTGAACGGACGGGACCGATATCTGCGGCGACGTGATGCCTTGATTCGTGCGCGTGCCCTGGTAATCGGCGAAGAAGAAAATCTTGCCACGCTTTACGGGTCCGCCGAGTGTGCCCCCGAATTGATTCTGGCGAAAGGTGCCGCGCGTGGCGGCAAAGTAATTCTTGGCGTCGAGGTCCGTGTTACGCAGGAACTCGAAGGCGTCGCCATGGAAGGAATCGCTGCCGGATTTTGTGACGACGTTGATCATGCCTCCGTTGTAATTTCCGTACTCGGGGTCGAAATTGTTGGTGAGGACGCGGAATTCCTGAATCGAATCGAGATTGGGGATCACCGACGTACCGCCATTCATGTGCTCCTGCACGTCGATGCCATCGACCATGAAGCCGTTGGCGGATTCGCGCTGTCCATCGATCGAGACATCGCCGGGGTTTAGATCGCCCGAGGGATTAATGGTGCCCGTCACGCCGGCCATGATGACGGATGTGGGCGTGAGTGTGGTGACCGGGCTCACGCCGGGCTGAATGGCGAGGAGGTCGGTGTAGCTGCGGCCGTTGAGCGGCAGCGCGGTCATCTGCGTGTCGGAAACGACTTCGCCGAGATGCGTGGCGACGGTCTCGACCTGGACTTGCTCGGCAGCGACGGTCGAATTGACGGTGACCGACTGAGACTGCGCGGCCAATTCCATGGAGATGTTGATCTGGAGTGCGCTGTCCATATCGACGACGATGCCGGATTTTTGCATGGTCTTGAAGCCCGGCAAGGCGAGGGTCAAGTTGTATTCCCCGACGGGGAGATTCGGGAACGAGTAGTAGCCGCTGGCGTCGGATGTGGTCTTGTACGGCGTGCCGAGCGAAGCGTTTTTGAGCGTCAGAGCGACGCCGGGAAGGACCGCGCCGCTGGGATCTTTCACCGTGCCGGAGATGCTGCCGCTCGTGGCTGCTTGGGAGGCGAGGGCGCAGAGGAGAGCGATCGCAAGAGCGGCGACGGCACGGATCAGATGGATGGCAGAGCGTTTCATGAATTCGGAAGGAGCGGACCTTTCCGACTGAATCCTGGAAGTTGTAGACGCACCCACTCCCCCCGCATTCATGTTAACGCAAAACAGCCGAGATGAGGAGACGGCGTCAGGTGCCGTAGTAGCCGATGGCGCGGCCGCCGAGACCGACGCAGGCCCACAGGATGAGGCAAACGACGGCGGCGACGGCTCGCCAGAAACGCGAAAAGCGAGCGTCATCAGCGGTGACCAGCTTTCGATGGATCGTGAAGGTGAACGCGATGGCGAGGAGAAGGAAGATCATTTTGAAGTGAAAAGCCGGGCTGTCGTACATCTTCACGGCTTCGGTGCAAAAGAGAAAAAATCCGGAGACGAGCATTACGGCGAGGCTGCCGAGCATCCAGGGCTTGACGTCCTCGGCAAGCTCGGAGACCGGTTCGCTTTGAAAGCGAAAGCCGAGGAGCCGCAGATTTACAATCAGAATGGTGCCGCCAAGCACGCCCAAGGCGAGGAGATGAAAAATCTCGACGAAAGGGAAGAGCCAGACGGAATCGCGCACGCCGTGGCCCCAGGGCGAAGCATTGCACCATTGGCAGAAGTGATAAAGCATTGTTTTAAGCGCCATATTGTTCGAACTCCTGACGTTTCGTCATGGCGGCGGAAGGGCATAGGCGATCGCGCGGCCGGCTGCGACAATGGCGACCCAGAGGACGATGGACACGACTGCCGCGACCTTGGCCGCTCGGGGTGTTTTCGGAGCCAGGCCCCACTGCCCTACGCTGCGGCCGATGGTCGCGTTGAAGATCAGGACGTTGAGGCCGGCGAGCACGAGGAAAATCATTTTGGCTTTGAAGAAGGTCGTGCCCCAAAAGGCTGGCGGGTCGCCGGTGAAGAGAAGCAGGCCCGAGACGATCATGATGGCGAAGCCGACGAACAAGTACGGATTGAGTTGCGCCAGAACCTCGGATACTTTTCTGCGCCGCATGCAGACGCCGAGAAGGCGAAGATCGAGAAGCACGGCAAATCCGAGGAAGAGAGTGAGCGTCAGGACGTGAATGGTTTCGACGAGAGGCTCGGCCCAAATCGACTCGCGCATCGTGGTGCTGAGCTGCGTGTCGTGAAGCCATTGCAAGAAATTAGCGAACCACATCGAGGACCCTTCGAGAGACCGGGGCTGAAGCCCCTCTTAAGTGGGTATTGCTTACGGCGAGGCTGAAGCCCCACGCTTCCACCCTTTCGGAACCCGGCCCTGGCACCGTTCCGGAAGGCGTCACTTCGCCTCGCAGGGGGTGGGGTCCCAGCCGGTGGCATCGGCTTGCTTTTTGAACTGGTCGCTGGTGATGAAGGGCTGGTAGAGATTTTCGGGATCCGTGACGATCGCGGTGACGACAAGCCAGGTGTCGCCGTTCGCTTCCTTGAAGCTGTCGAAATATTCTTCGAGCACAGCGTTGGCGCTATAGGGAGCGCCATTCTTGCGCAGGTAGCCGGGCCGCATGTGGGTGGTGATCACCTGCAGATAGCCTTCCGAGGCGCCGTGGGGACCGCCGCCCGGGCCGAGTAGCGTTGTAGGTATTCGCATCATCCCGCCCGCCGGGAGGCCGTCCCAGGAAGCGACGGAATAGCCCTGCCATTCGGGCTTCATGTTTTCGGGGGCGGTGGTGTTGAAATGGAAAAGGCGCGTCTGCATGCCGGCGTCGGTTTCGACGCGCAACGTGTCGTCGCCTTGCCATGTTATGTGAAGGCGCGTCGGCGTGCGCATAATCCCGGCGGCGCCGTAGGCACGGCATTGATTGCCATCGGCAGCGTCCTTGGCGGGATCCCAGGTTTCGGCGAGGGCGTGGCCTTGCTGCGTGAGCGGGACACCGCCGTAGTCGCCTTTGTCGCCTGCCATCATGCGATAGCGCCAGTCCTCCGTGATGATGGATACCCAATAGCCGGTGAAATCCTGCGGGGCAATCAACCGTGGATTGGGCGGTTTCGCGGCGGGCGGCGGCGGACCGAGCTGCGCGCTGACGCGAGCCGGTATGGCCAGCGCCAGCAGGGCGGATGCGGCGAAAAGAAGCGCCACGCGGTTTTGCAGGATTCTCGATTTCATCAGTTTGCCTCTCACAACTCGAAGCCGTTTCGCAAAGATCGGCGGGGCGAGCAAGCCCGCGGCTAAAGCCGCCTATTCACATCGCGCTTTTCGCGGGCCTGAAGGCCCACGCTTCCACCCGTAAATCGCACGGCTCGCGCCGGGCGGCCTACATGATCACGCCTTCCCACTTCCATCCGTCGGATGGGCGGACGAGCTTGTGCAGGCGAATGCGGTGCTCGGAGGGATCGCGGCCCGGATTGCCGGTGGCGATCACATGGTCGCCCGGCCTCAGAGTGTCGCGGGTAACGTGCTCGCGGTCCAACTGAGCGCCGCCGCCCCATTCGATCGACCAGATCTGCATTTTGCCGTCGGCGTCGGGCGCCTGGATCTTGATGAACGAGTGTGGATTGCGGAAGAGGAACTGGGTGAGCGTGCCCTCGACGGTGATCTCGCGATCCACGAAATAGGTGGCGGCAAAAGAGTGGTGGGCGTAAGCGGCGCCGGCGGAAACGAGCGCGGCAGCCGCTAGAACAACCGACAGCAGATATTTCATATGGTCCCCCGTGATATTAAAGCGCTCTCCGTTCTATGAATAAGAGGCGCAAATCGTAGCGCCCGTTTCAATCTTTCTTGGTCAAACTCTTGTAGACAGCCTCGACAAACATGTCGGTGGTCCAGATGCCGCTGGTGGCGCCATAGCGCGGATCATAATCCTGCGTGGGGCGCGCGGCTTTCATTTGTTCGAGCGTCATGCCCTTATTGATCATGTCCTGAATGCGGTCGCGAATGATGGTGACCATTTCCTGGTAGAAGACTACGTCGGATTGATCGCACAGGCGGCCGTGGCCGGGAATGATCAGCGTGCCGCCCTCGTCCGTGGGGCCGGGAGTGGCGAGCTCGATGATGCGATTCAGTCCGGCGATGATGCCCTGGATGTTGCCGCCGCGCGCCATGTCGACGATCGGATAGCGATTCGTGACGAAGATATCGCCGGTGCTGATCACATCCGAGCGATGGAAGAAGACGATGCTATCGCCATCGGTGTGCGCGTTGGGAATGTGGATCACCTGGACGGCTTCGCCATTGAAGAAGAGCTTGCGCTCGGGCGTGGTGTAGGTTTCGGTGGGCCACGCGCCCTGCGGCGTGGGAGACTTCTCACCGGTTGGCGCGCTCATACGGTCGAGAACGGTTTGAAACGCGAGGATGGCGGCCTGATTTCCAGCGCTCGCGCCGATATCGCCGACGACGTTGCCTCCCGCGATCGTGTTGCCCGCTTTGGCCAAGGCTTCGTTGCCGCCCGTGTGGTCGGGATGCATGTGCGTGTTGATGATGTAGCGGATGGGCTCCTCGGTGACACTGTGAATGGCGGCGAGAACTTTGTCGCTGGTTCCGGCGAGACCGGTGTCGACGAGCAGAACGCCATCGTTGCCGACCTGCATCGTGATATTGCCGCCGGCGCCGACGAGCATGTAAACGTTGCCCTGCACGTGGAGGACGTGAACCTCGACATTTGCCGGATTGGGAGCGGCAGGCGCGGCGGGATCTTGCGCGCGGGCCACTTGCCACGATGCGGCCGCGGCAAGGAGAATGAGGGCGGCAACAATCCTGAGTGCGCCGAGCGCGAGGCGGCTCTTGGAAGAAATGAGCAGCTTGGTTGTCATTGGGTGCTCCTCATCTCTTTCCAGTTCATCTTCGAAATCATTGCGCGTGTCATTGTGGAGGCGCGGGCTTTGGCCGCGGCAATCGCTTCCTATCCTGCGCGCGACGCAAGCAAAGCACGATCGGAGGCTGAAGAATGAACGTGAGAAATGAAAGCGCCCACCCGCGCTGCCCTCCGCGGCGGTCCCCCAAGAAAGCCGCCGCGGAGCCGTCTCTACTGCTCTCCACCTAATTGCGTGGAGTATCGCCCCCGATAAACGTTGCGTCGGTGCGCCGGGAAGGGCCGCCCGCTGCGGACTGCGTGACCGCGACGGGGCCATTCGATTCGGGCACCTTAATCGGCTCGAGCATCTTCAGAATCTCGGGCCGCCGCTGCTCAAACCAAGGAGGCAGCAGAAGCTGGTGGCCAAGCTGATCGTAGGGCTCGTCGCGCGCGAAACCGCCGGGAGCTGTGGCGGCCACCTCGATCAGAATTCCGCCGGGGCACCGGCAATAAACCGAATGAAAGTAGACGCGGTCCTTGATTTCCGATGCGTCGGTGTAGCCCAATTCCTCGTAGAGCGCCTTTTGTTCCGCCAGAGCTTCATCCGTGCCGACGTCGAGCGCGAGGTGATGTCCCGTGCCCGCGCCGAAAATCCAGCTGCCCGCCGCGCGATCCGGCTCGTGAACGAGAATCACGGTGCGGCCAGCCCCGCCGGCGGCCACTTCAAAGCGATGGTACGGACCTTCGGTGCCTGTCTTGCGGAAGCCGAGAGCGTCGATGAAGAAGCGCTCGGTCTCGGGAACTTCCTTCACCGAGAGCACGGCGCCGTAAAAGCCGCGCGTGGCGACGTCGCCGCTGATCTCTTCGGTGGTCCAGCCCTTGCGCTTGTCGGCGGAATCCTCCACGACTTCCAACTGCAAGCCGGAGGGATGATCGAAGCGAACGAACGCCTGGCCGAAGCGTTCCTGAAGCCCTGTATTCTTGACCTTGTGACGATTCAGGTGGTCGCCCCAGAATTTGGCCGTGCCCTTGGGAATCGTGTAGGAGGTCGCCGAAATCTGGCCGGAGCCGGGGCGCCCCTTCACCCGCTGATACGGGAACGTGGTCGCGACCGAGCCGGGCTCGGCATTCGCGTTCGCGTAATACAAGTGATAGTGCGCGTAGCGGCCGTCAAAGAGGATCGTTTGCTTGATCATTCGCTGGCCGGCTACTTTGGTGAAAAAGTCGATGTCTTCCTGCGCCTGGCTGGCGCAAAGCGTGATGTGGTGAAGACCTGTGATGAGAGACATGGTGGCCACCTCCTCGCAACGGCGGGCATCATACGCCAACCGGGTGCGCAGAGACAAGCGTGCGTCGATTGAAACTGGAATCGCCGAAAGGCAGCGGCTTTACCATAACGGATACACGTGCGGTTGCCAGCGTTGACATTTGGAAGGTGCTTGGCAGAATGGGGCTACTCAGGGATTGTCTGGAAGCTACCTGGAGTTGGGGAGGAACGACCTTGATTCTATTCAGGCGTGCTGGCGCGATTGGGCTCTGTTGTTTGCTTTGTGTCTTGCCGGTGATGGGTCAGCCCCAGGCGGCCGGGCAGCGGGCCGGGCAGATCGACGCCATGATTCCGGCTGTTTCCGTGAACTCGCAGACCGCTCAGGTGAAAGAGCCTCTACAGTGGAACGATCTGCTGGCCACGGCGCAAAACGGGCGCGTGCGCGCCGGCCTGCTGGACGGGTCACTCTTGAGCCTGGGTTCGAATAGCCAACTGCGCATCGTGCAGCACGACGCGGCTTCCCAGCAGACTTCGCTCGAGATGGATTACGGCAAAGTGCGAAGCCAGGTGCAGAAGATCACGAAGCCGGGCGGCAAGTTCCAAATCACGACGCCCAACGCAGTCATCGGCGTGATTGGGACCGATTTCGTAACCCTGGTCGAAAACGGCACCACGACCGTCATGTGCTTCCAGGGCCAAGTGTCCGTGACGCCGAGCGGGAACGCGCAGGCGACGCAGAATACCGGGCAAACCAGCGGAAATTCAGTCACATTGGGACCCGGCCAGATGGTTGTGATTGGCCCGGTGATTCCTCCTGGAGGATTTCAAGTTGCGAAGACGCCGACGGGCTTGATGAACGCCGGCATTCTCGATACAGGTGTGACTCAGGGCGGGAACCCCGTGGCGCGCGGCGGGCACGGATTGCGTTGGGGACTCATCACGGCGGGCGTGGCGCTCGGCGTGGGCGTCGGAATCGCGGTTGGAGAGCAAAGAAGCGGTTCCGGCACCAAGTGTCCGCCTACTTCGCCCTCGTGCGGCTGAGCTTCCTGCTGATCTCAAGCGCGATACGACATGACGACGCAGAAACAACGCCGGGAGCAATTATCGGCGTGGCTGCGCAGAATCTGGCTCCGGCAGACGGATTTCGTCCTGGCGATGCTGGTGACGCTCGCGGGACTGGCGCTCTTCGCGTTTTCAGGAATCGGCGGTAACACGCACGCAGGCTTCGTTTTCCTCCAAAATATCGAGCAGCGCTCGCTCGACCTGCGTTTCGGCATGCGCGGCGAGCGGCCGCACGACGATCGCATCGTCATCGTAGGCATCGACGAGAAAACTCTTCAGAAAATTGGTTCGTTTCCTCTTCCACGGGATAGTTACGCGCTGCTGATCAAACAGCTCGATGCCGGCGGAGCGGGCGTGATCGCGTTTGACGAGACGTTTCCGACGCCCGCGAGCAATTCGGCGATCGCAGCGCTCGAGGAACTGCGGCGCGATGCCGGCAAGTCCGTCTCGCCGGCGCTTCTCGAAAAAATCAAGGACATCGAAAACAGCAGCGACCAGGACGCGACTTTGGCCGCGGCGCTGAAGAGCGGCGGCAACGTGGTGCTCGGGCATGTTTTTCTCGGCCCCGGAAACCTCGAATCCACCGATGCGAAGTTGGCCGCGGACTACTACAACATCGTGTGGGCGAAGTCGTTTCCGCAGGTCGTGCCTATTCGCGCGAAGGACGGGCACACTTTCGATATGGGCAAGGCTTGGATCGACAACGGAGGCACGGTCGAGGAGGCTGTGGAACCGAACATCGTCAAGCTCGCGGAAGCGGCTGCCTCGTACGGTTTCATCAACATCAGGCCCGATCCGGATGGGACGCTGCGGCACGCGCTATTGATCGTGCGCTACCAGGATCAGGACTGGTTCCCCTCACTGGCGCTTCAGATCGTCCGCCAGTACGAAAAGATTCCCGACCAGAATATCGCGGCGTATATAGCGGAGGACGGGCTCGACGGCATTCAGCTTGGGAGCCATATGCTGAAGCCGTCGCGCGACGGCACGGCGCTGATCAACTACGCCGGGCCCTACGGCACGTACGCGCACTATTCCATGTGGGACGTGATGAGCGGGGCGACGCCGGCTGAGACGTTCCGCGGCAAGATCGTCCTCGTGGGCGGCACGGCGCTTGCGATCGGCGACATGCGGAACACGCCGTATGAAGGCGCCACGTACATGGGAGTGGAGGTGCACGCCAACATCATCGATAACGTGCTGCACAGCGGCGAAAAAGGCCGCGGATTCCTGCAGCGCGGGTTCAACGAGGAAATGATCGACATCGGTGTGATCCTGATTTTCGGAATTGCTTTCGGAGTGCTGTTTGGGCGCGTGCAGCCGCTTTATTCAACGCTTTTGCTCATTGTGACGCTGGGCGTATTCGCATGGTTCGTGTACTACGAATTCGCGGCGCACGGGCGATGGCTCAGCTTCGTGATTCCGGCGGGAACGCTGGTGGCGAACTACGCCGCGATCACCAGCTTTCGCATGATTTTCGAAGAGCGCGAGAAGCGAAGGATTCGCAAGACCTTTTCGCAATATCTTTCGGGCGGCGTGATCTCGCTGATCGAGAAAGACCCGCAGAAATACATTCGTCCCGGCGGGGAGATGAAGGAACTCACCGTGATGTTCAGCGATATCCGCGGATTTACGACGCTGTCGGAGGGGCTGACGCCGAATGAGCTTGTCCTGCTCCTGAATGAATACCTGGGAGAAATGACCGAGGCGGTCTTCGGCAATCAGGGCACGCTCGACAAATACATCGGCGACGCCATCATGGCATTTTGGGGCTCGCCGTATCCGCAGGAAGACCACGCGATTCGCGGATGCAAATGCGCGCTGCAGATGATTCGAGAGCTCGAGAAACTGAATCGCAAATGGAAATCGGAAGGGCGCGCGCCGCTGGCGATTGGAATCGGACTGAACACTGGACCCGTGAATGTGGGGAACATGGGCTCGGCGAAACGGCTGGCGTGGACGGTGATGGGCGACAACGTAAACCTTGCTTCGCGGCTCGAGGGAATCACCAAGACTTATCGACTCTCTATTGTGATCGCCGAGGGGACCTACGAGCAGGTGGCGAGCCAGTTCACTTGCCGTGAACTCGACCGGATCGCGGTGAAGGGCAAAAGCCATGCGGTGAAGATCTACGAACTGATGGGCGCGGCCGCCGAACGCGCGAAATTCGAGCCGCTGCTGAGGCCATTTGACCGGGCGATGACCGCCTATCTGCGACAGGACTGGCGCGAGGCTGCGGGCCGATTTGGCGAGCTGCTGGGCAGTTACCCGGAAGATGGCCCGACGCAGGTGTTTTTGCAGCGCGCGCTGGAATTCATGGAGAACGCGCCGGAGCCGGATTGGAATGGCGTCTACGTGATGAAGACGAAGTGACGGAGTAGCGTGAAGAAAAGGCGCCCGCCTGAAACTAAGGCAGCCGCTCCAGAATCATTTCGCCGCAGACTTCGGTGGATCGAGCGTGACCGTGTAGACTTTGCCGTCTCGCATGTAGAGGCGTTCCGCTTCCTGATGATTGAATGGGCGCGAACCGCGGCGCCCGAAAACGGCGAGCTGGTTTCCGCTTTCGTCCGCGGCGCGATCGCGATCGACTCCCTTTGAAATTGCGAGCGCTGGTCCACTCGTGCGATATGTCGCGATGAGCTTTGGCGTGGGGCGCGGGCTGAAGCCGTAGGAATTCGGCGAATCTTCGGGCGACATCAGCTGCAGAATGCGGAGGCCGTTACGTCCATCGGCGACGAAGGCGAACGCGCTGGCGTCGACCATGCCGATCTTGACGTCGGCCGTGTCATTTAGCTTGCCATCGTCGGAAAAGAGTCGATCGAGCTTCGGATGCTCGGGCTGCTCGACATCGACGATGCCCACTCCCTGTTTGCCCGCGGAAACGTAGGCGTAGGTGCGCGCGACGTAAACGTTGCGCGCATCGGAGAATGGCACCAGCGCGCCTGGGACGAGTTTCGGCTGATCGAGCGAGGTCACGTCGAGAACCTTTAGTCCTTGCTTATCGACGACGAAGGCATAGCGGAACTGGACATCGATGCCTTGCGGATCGACGAGCGCGGGCGCGCCGATTTCGGTGGTGACGCGTGGCTTTAGCGGATTGTCGAGATCCACGACGACCAGGCCGCGATCGCAAAGAATGTAGGCGTAGACGCCGGCGATGGTGATGCGGTGCGCGCCGTTCAGAATGCCGTTGGGATTGAATGCGAGCGCGCGCTTGAGAAAATTGTTTCGCGGATCGCCGTCGAGCAGCGTGCTGACGCCGGGGCTCTTGCCTTTGACATTGGGATCGCCGACGACGACGAGGCCTTCGTATTTATCCGCCACGTAGAGGAACGCGTAGAGGGGATGGATCGGGCCTTCTTCGTTCTTCGGATCCTTCGAGCGTGCCGGATCGAGAGCGAGCGTCGACGGGCTGGCGACATCCGCCGCGTATTTCGTCTTCAGATAGAAGCGCTGGCCGATGGGCGAAACGGGAGCCGTGACCATTTTCTCGGAAAAGCCCTTGTTGTCGATATTCGCGACGTCGTAGATGCGCAAGCCGCCTTTTCCGGTAGCAGCGTAGAGATATTCGCCGCGAAGCTGCACGTTGAGGACGTCCCCTTCGTGGTGGATGGCGTGCTTGAGCTGGCCGCCCTCGGCAACGTGCTTGCGATAGTCGTCGGGATAGGCGAGGCGCTGCAGGTAACTGCCGAAAATGGCCGGAGGCTCGTCGTGCTCCGCGGCGGCGACGGCATCGAATCCTTTTTTGCCTTCCGCCACATAAATATACCGGCCCATGAAATTCACGAGATTGGTGCCCTGCAAGAGCACCTGCGCCAGCCACGCATTGTTGTCGTTCGCTGCGGAGAGGTGGCAATCGTCGCAAGTCTTCGTTTCTTTCGAGCGCACCGTGTGCGGGACAAACGTGCTGAACGCAGTGCCCGCAAAACCTTCGGCTGAGACGGTCTGCTGCATGTAATAGAGCCACTCGCGATTGGCATTCTGCGAGCTGACGATCACGGCGCAGGTGGAGCGAGCGGGCGCGATGCGATGGCCCGTGACGGTGCCGTCGATGCCGAGCATAAAACCATCGTCGCGGAGAACCTGGAAGGCGTAGCTGGTCCAATTGCGCGTGATCAAGCCTTCGTTGTGGAGCATGGGCTTGCGTTGATTCGCCATCATCGAGAGATGGCAGCCCCAGCAGTTGGTGGTCCACGAAGTGTGGCAGGCGTAGCACGTCATTTTGTTATTGGCGTGCGCGAGCTGCGACGAATCGGCGGGGATGCTGCCCCAGGTCTTGCCGTCGAGCTGGACGGTCTTGGCCCAGCGCGATTTTTCGCTGTAGTGCGGATTGCCGGGCGTGATGGTGTCAAGGGTTTGAACAACTTCCCACTCGAGTTTCGGGTCGACCATGGAGCGCTGATAGAGTTTGCCGTCCCGCCATTCGAAGCGCCGCTCGCGAGAGGGCGTGCGCAGCGTCTCGAGATGCGTGCCGCCATTGGGAGCGGCGGGGCCCGAGGTGATCAGCGTGGCGTGCTGGTCGATCGTCCCGTGGCAATCGATGCAATCAAGTTCGATGGCGGCGCGCGGCTCGGCGTAGAGATTGCCGTTGCCGTGATTGTCCTGCTCGAAATGGCAATCGATGCACTGCATGCCTTTTTCGAGGTGAATATCTTTCAGGTGAACGGCCTTATCGAATTTCTGCGGATCGTCGGGCGAGACCATTTTGTCGTCGGCGTCGAGCAGGTTGCCTTTGCGGTCGCGCTTGAAGACGGCGCGGAAAATCCATCCGTGGCTGTGAAAATCGGCGAACTGATCGGTCTTGAGCTTTTTGTTGAATTCCGGCGTGCCGACTTGCTCGAGAAATTTCGGATCGGCCCAGAGGCCTTTCGCGGCGGCTGGCTCTGGATTTCGCAGCGCGACCTGATATCGCTCTTCGTCCGTCGGATTGCGCTGCTCGTGCGGATACATGAGCTCGCCGTCCGCCTCGTTGTCCCACCAGGTGTAGCCGAAATAGGTGGTCTCCATATTCGTTCCGGGGTGGACATGGCAGACCATGCACTGGCTCGAAGGAATCGCGCGCGTGAACGAGTGGCGAATCGGATGGCCGGATTCGTTTTTCGGAATCGTGGGATCGGAGGTGACCGTGTACCCCATATTTCCGTACGTGGCGTACGGGCCGGAATGATCGGGCGAGCGGTCGTTCGCGTAGACGACGTGGCAGGCCGTGCAGCCGCTGCCGCGATAGTCACCCGCTTCATCATTCGTTCCCGGCAGGTAAAGGAGCGGATCGAGGAGACGCGTTTTTTGCAGGCCGAGGAAAACGGGGTCGGTACGAAGCTCGGTGCCGAAGCCGCGATCGCTCAGTTGGTCGTCCGGGCGGCCGGATTCTTCCTCGCGATTCGGATTGCCGATCTCGCCCTTCTTTCCGCCGCCGCGCTCGAAGACGCGCAGGACGTTGCCGGGCTGCGAAATCTCCCAACGCTCGAGCGGCGTGATTCCCGGGAGGATGCCCTTGTCGCGAGTTTCCTCGGGCGTGGGCGGGGGCATCGTGAGCAGGGCTTGCGGCGTGCCGTCGGCCGAATAGCTCTCGCCGAAATGTGAATCCTTCAGAGGATACGCGCCGTTGTTATAGAGCGCGGCGCCCCAGAGTATCGAGCCGGTGGTCATCAGGCTGGTCTGCACGCGTCGGACTTCGCTCACGTGGCAGCCGGCTTGGCCGCAGGTTTGCGGCGCGACCCGCAGATCGCCCGGATTGATGAAGCGAATGTAATCGTAGTTCTCGCGCAGCCATTCGGTGTACGGGCGGACGGGATTCGCCGAGCTGCGCGCCCATTCGGGAATCGCGGATTTTGGATGCGCGCGATTTTTGGCGTCCTCGTATTCGGCAGAACCGAGCTGCGCGCCGGGAAGAACGTGAATGCTCGAATCTCCGCCGTGGCAGTCGATGCAGGCGAGGCGGACGGTGCCTGTCGGATGCATCGTGGGCTGGTCCGTGGTGGTGTGGCAGCTCACGCAACCCGCATTTTTCCGGTCGACATCCGCCTGCGATTGGCCTTCGGGGCTAGCCTGCAGCGCGTTTCTCTGCTGCTGCGGCTGTTGCGGCGGCGGTGAATCTTCCGTTTGCGCGCGCGATCCGGAGTCTGCCGCAAGCGCGAGACACACGGCGGCGAGCAGAATCAGCAGCGGGAGAAACACACGCCGCGCCCGCCTACTCGATCCGCGTATCCATTGGCCCAGAAGGTCCATTCTGTCTCCCGCTCAGAACTGAAAGCGAATGTCGGTAAATAGCGAAAATAGTGTTTTGCCGCCGTAGATATCGGAAAAGCCCTGGCCTGGAGTAAGGCCAGCCGCGCCGGCTGTGATCGAGAAATTTTCGGTCAGAGGCGGCCGGTAGCGAACGCCGACGCTGTAGTCGTAGCCGATGGGACGGTGAATGTTACCTTGAAACAGCAGCAGCTGCAGCGGCTCGGTGCGCATGAACTGGAGATAGTTTAGATTCACGAAGGCGCGCAGCTTCGGAGTGAGATCGAGATCCGTTCCGGCGTTGATCAGGAAAATGCCGGGATTCACGAAATTCGACTGGCCTTCAAATTTGCTCGAGCGCAGGTCGGGCAGAATGCTGTCGGGCGGCGTGAGCAGCACACCCGAGCCGGTGAGCCGAATGCCTTCGCGATCCCACAGGCTGAAGATGCCGCCCGCAAATTCGGGAGAATCGTCGATCGAGTCGAAGCCGCGCGCCCGCCCGCTGCGCGGATCGCCGGAGCCGGATGCGTACATCCCCGAAATCTTGAAGCGCGCCCAGTCTTTGTCGACGGAAAGCTCGGCGGCGGCGAACTGGGCGTTTATGGTGACCGGCTTGTTTGCGATGGGATTGTAGCTGTCGTTGCCGAGCACCTGATAGAACGCATTCGTGATGTTCAGGCGGCCGATGTGCCCGTCGCCAGTCCAGCCGAGATACACGGCGTGGATCGCATGCGCGCGAATCATGCCGTCGGAAACCACGCCGCCGATCGGCGAAGGGCGCACGAGGAAGCCATTGTCGTCGTAGTGGATCGTCGCCTGATCGATGTTGTAGTGCACGCTGAATTGCGCGGTGTAGCCGGGAACGAGAAAATCCTGGCGGTAGACATTCGCGAGGATCAGCTGCTGATTGCGCAGCGCCATCGAATTCAGGTCGCTATTGGTATTTTTCTCGAGGAAATTGAAGTAGGCGAGGTTGTACTGCCAGCGATTATTCGAATAGTTTCCGAAGAAGCGCACTCCCGGCTGCTCATCGACGAAGAGAAACCCGCGAAAATCGCTGTTGAACTCCTGAATTCCCGCACGCACCGAAACGAAATCGAAATTCGGGCTCAGATCGCGCAGCTTCAGCTCGCCGAACGCCTCCTGCAGGCCAATATGCGAATCGAGGCGCGTGGTGCCTTTCCGCACGTCGATATTGACGATGCCTTGCTCCTGCACATCGAGGTAATTCAGGCTGATCACGGGCGTCACGCGAATCCGCCAATCGATTGGGCGAAACGACGCGTCGCCGTGAAACAGGTCGAACGAGAAGAGGAAAGTCTGATCGAGGAACAGCTGCTCGCCCTTGCCGAAGAATCCAGGCTCGCCGGGCCGCGCGGTGCTGACGTCGCTCGGCGTCGGCAGGCGCCGGCCGTCGACGAATGTGTCGCTCACGGCCGTGAAGTCAAAGAAAGTCTGCTGCCCGAAAACGGGGTAATCGCCCTTTAGCTTGTTGCGATCGAACGGGTCGAAGCGATGGCTTTTCACGTAGGGCCGCTCGTTGCCCACGCCGTAGCGGTCCCAATTCGGCATGGGGGCGGTCCAACGATCCGGCTCCGGAACGAAAACTTTGTTGGCGGGCGGGAGCGGTGGCGTCGTCGCCGTTTCGGGAGAAGGCGGTTGCCCATTCTCAAGCCGCTGCACGACGCCGGGATACGGCGGCGCGGCCGGAGATGCCGGTGCTGCTGACGTCGGTGCGGACGCTTTCACCTGCGGCATTTCCGGGACGTGTTGCAGTGGCGGAGTGACGGTCGAAATTGGCGTGAGCTTGATGTCGCGATCGAGCACCTGGCTCGGGCCCACGCTTATGTCGGATTCCCCGTAGGAAGTGTAGCCGTCGTGCGTAATCTTCAGCTCGTAATGCCCCGGCGGCAGATCGAGCACGCGAAAGACGCCGTCGGCTGTTCCGGTTTGCTGCTGCGTCTCGCCGGTATCGATGTTGCGCAGCAAAACCGCCGCGCCCACCACCGCTCGGCCGCTTGGGTCGCGAATCGTTCCTTCGATGGCGCCGGTCCGGGTCGGCTTCGATTGCGGCAGGCGCTCCTGCTGCGGATTGGACTGTGGGTGAGCCGGAGATCGGGCTGGCGAGCGTCCGGCGGCTAGAGCGACAGGCATCAGCGCTGTTGCGGTCACGTTGGACCGAGAAGGCGCGCGCAGGGCGGTGAGGCTTGCGGGTTGCCGTTTGCGTCCGGGAGCCCGACGCTTGGTCGCCCGCCGCACCCGGCGAAGGTGACTGCGGCTGCGTCTGTGTCCGCGTGTGCGCGCGTGAGTCTCATGTATCCGATGGTGCGCCTTTGAGTGCACGCTGGTTTGGCCAGCTGCACGCGCGCGCATCGCGAAAGATCCGGTGCAGGGAACTCCCAGTAAAAGCAGAGAAAGGTATACCGCGACCCGGAGTGGCGATTGTTTGCGGAGGATGTGGGGTGCGGGGGACATCCCCTCGTGATCTCGCTTGGCCCGCGTCAGTTGCGAGTCGGGTAGTGCTTGGTTATCACAGTTCCCAGGGGGGTTCAAGGGCTTTTGGCTTTGCCGAACGTCCTCATTTCCAGGAGACGATCATACGAGGTCGGCAAACTGGCGCCGATACAGGTCTGCATAGAGGCCGGGGCCTTCGACGAGTTTGGAGTGAGTGCCTCGCTCGACGATACGGCCTTCCTGGACGACGAGGATCTGGTCAGCCTTGAGGATGGTGGAAAGACGGTGCGCGATCACGATGGATGTGCGGCCCTGTAAAGCGACTTCGAATGCCTGTTGGATGGCGGCTTCCGACTCGGAGTCGAGATGCGCGGTCGCTTCGTCGAGAATCACGATATCGGGAGCCTTCAACAGCAGGCGCGCGATTGCCAGGCGTTGCTTCTCGCCTCCTGAGAAGCGATAGCCGCGCTCACCGACCAGCGTGTCGAGACCTTTCGGCAGCGATTCGATGAGCGGCAGGATCTGGGCGGCGCGCAGTGCGTCGGTGAGATCGGCGTCCGTGGCATCGGGCTTCGCGTAGAGAAGATTCGCGCGAATCGTGTCGTGAAAGAGGTGAGCGTCCTGCGTCACGGTACCGATGCGCTGGCGCAGGCTTTCGAGCTGCGCGTCGCGAACGTCCACGCCGTTGATCGAGATGGAGCCGTCTCGCACGTCGTAGAGCCGCGGGACGAGCTGCGTGATCGTGGTCTTGCCCGCACCGGAAGGACCCACGAGCGCCACAAGCTGGCCGGGTTCGGCGACAAAGGTGATGTCGTACAGCACCGTTTTTTCTCCGGTGTTTTGTCGGGGATGGCGATGGACTCGAGCGAGGCGAGCGAAACCTCAGAGGCCGTCGGGTAGCGGAACGAAACGTGGTCGAACTCGACTCGCGCCGGACCGGGCGGAACCGGGACGGCTCCCGGCATTTCACCGATCATGGGCTCCAGATCGAGCACCTCGAAGACGCGCTCGAAGGAGACGAGTGCCGTCATCAGGCTCACTTGAATATTCGATAGGCCCGTGAGCGGAGCGTAGAGCCGCGTCAAGTAAGAGACGAGCGCGACGACCGTGCCCAGGTCCAGCTTGTGCTGCACCGCAAGAACTCCGCCCCAGCCGAAGGCGAAGACGGTGGCGAAGGTCCCCGTGATCATGAGCGCCGTGAAAAACAGGCGGCCATAGATTGCCTGTTTCACGGCAATCCGGGAGATCCGCGCAGCTTTGGACTCGAACGCCTGGCTCTCGTCCCCCGGGCGACCGAAGAGTTTTGCCAGCTGTGCGCCGGCCACGTTGAAGCGCTCGACCATCAGGTTATTCATCTCGGCGACGAGGCCGTAAGTTTCGCGCGTGATCGCCTGCAGCTTGCGTCCCCAGAAGCGGGCCGGAAAGACGAAGAGCGGCACGAGAACCAGCGCCGCCAGCGTGATCTGCCAGGAGAGCGTGAACATCGCCCCAAGCAGGAGGATCACGCTGATGAGGTTGCCGACCACGTTCGACAGGATATCGGTGAAGGCGCTCTGCGCACCGCTAACGTCCGTATTCAGCCGGCTGACCAGCGCGCCCGTCTGCGCGCGCATGAAAAACGCCAGCGGCATTTGCTGGATGTGCCCAAAAAGCTTGGTGCGCAGCGAAAGAACGATGCGGGCGCCGATCGTCGAAGAAAGGAAAGATTGCCCCACACCCAAAGCCGCGTCGGATAGGCCGATAACGCCCGCCAATATAGATAGGCGAATGATCAGCGGGATGTTCCCCTTCAGAATGCCGTTGTTGATGATGTCGCGAAAAATCAAAGGATTTACGATGCCCGCGACCGCGTCGACGATCACAACCAGCAGAAACAGCGCGAGAAGCCCGGAATACGGCAGCGCGAACCGCAGCATGCGCTTGGCGGTCCCTGGCCGCACCGTTTGCTTGACGACCGATGCGTCCTGCCACATCGAACGCATGGCGCCCATCATTCCGGACATTCCCATCGTAGAGTCCCTCGAGTTTGGTCGATCATGTTGTCATAACTTGCTGGTTTTCGCACACCGCATCGCAAAGGGCTCCGGACGCCGGTCGAGACTCGGCAAGCAAGTGTGGTTTGAGAAGCACTGCCGCTATGGTAAGAATAGGGACCATGTGCAAGGTGCCAGCCCGCCGAAAGCCAAGGCCCTCCGTGATTCGATTCGCCGCGTCGTGTCTGCTGCTGTCCGCTGCCATGTGCGGTTGCGGCGGCGGGAGCAGCGGCGGTGCGGGTGACCCTGGAGGCGGAACGCAATATCCCCAGCCTCCCGGGGGTTTTGCATACCTCACGCAAAGCGACGTGATGACGATCGTGCAGACCGCCGCCGCCACCGCCGATCCCAGCACCATGGCGATTGCAGTGACCGACCGCGTCGGCAACATTCTTGCGGTGTGGGAAGGCGCCGGCATGCCGGCGACGTCCACCGGAAATTTCGGGCAAGCCACGCCGACGGGCGAGTTGGCCGTTAATCTTGCCCGCACGGCTTCGTTTTTCAGCAACGATCAGGCGCCGCTTTCCTCCCGTACTGTCCGCTACATCAGCGGCATTCATTTTCCCCCGGGCATCGCGAACACGCCGAATGCCGCGCTCTACGGCATCGAGACCACGAATCGAGGCTGCACGCTGTCGACGAACTACCTTCCGGGGCAGGCGATCCCCGCGCCGACCACGATCAATGGATTGCCGGATCACTACGGGATCATCACTGGCAAGGCGGACGTGAACGACAGCGACTCAACCGCCGTGAATCCGGGCGGCGTGCCCATTTTCAAGTCGGGCCACATCGTGGGAGGCGTCGGCATCGCGGGCGTGCCGCTCGACGTTGCGGAATTCGTTGCGTACACCGCAGCAGGGTTGATTGGCGTTTCCTCGGCTGACGCCGATGGAATCGGATTTCAGCCGCTGCCGACGCCGGGCGAAGTGGTGATCGACGGAATCGCGTTGCCGTTCGTCGACGATACGACGGCGCCGGCCGACCTGACTCCAGCAACCGCGCCGTTCGATCCGACGCGATACGTCTCGGGGCCAATCACGGATCCGATTGCCGGGCCGCTGCCCGAAGGCTATCTGGTGGGTCCCGTGGCCGCACCGCTGGGCGGGCTTAGCGCGACCCAAGTGGATGGCATCATCCAGAACGCCGTCAGCACCGCGGATCAGACGCGTGCGCTGATCCGTCTGCCACCCGGCGCGCGGGCGCGCATGATGATCGCGGTCAGCGATCTCGACGGGACGATCGTCGGCATGTACCGGATGCACGATGCGACCGTCTTCAGCATCGACGTGGCCGCCACGAAGGCGCGCAACGTGATCTATTTCAGCGGGCCGAATCGCACGGCCGGTGATTTGCCCGGCGTGCCGATGGGTACCGCCGTCACGAACCGCACGATCGGTTTTGGCGCGCAGCCGCTTTTTCCGCCCGGGATCAATGGATCCTCGCCGGGGCCGTTCTTTGGCCTTTACACATCGGATGCCGCGAACCCGTGCACGCAGGGCGCTGATACGGGGCCGAATCAGAGCGGCGTCGTGTTTTTCCCGGGCTCGGAGCCGCTGTACGTGAATGGTGCGCTGGTAGCCGGGCTGGGCGTCAGCGGAGATGGAGTCGATCAGGATGATTACGTCACGGCGGGCGGGGCCACGGGATATGCGCCGTCAGCGAGTATCCAGGCGGACCAGGTGGTGATCGACGACGTTCGGCTGCCGTTCATGCATTTCCCGCGGAATCCCACGGATTAGTCTCCTGCGGACCCTGTCGGCAGACCTGTGCGAAAACTGTCCTCGAGTACAGCTTGTTCCCGACGCAAGAATTTGTCAGCCTAGTCGTAGCGGCAAATGCCGCTCGCCCTCCGGGAGAGGGCCGAATGCTCTTTGAAAACTCGACATCCACAAAAGAGGTTTCGATATGACTGCGCCGATCCTGGATTTGAATGTGCCGCCGCATTTGTCCTGGGCGAAGCCGATGGGCGGCCTCTTGGCGCGGCATCTCTTGTTCTCAGCGCCGATTCCAGATCGTATTTTGGCGCATTTCTAATCGACATTTGCCGATTAGAAATGGCCGCAACGCACTGAAAACAAACGGCGGGTACCCAGTCTAATCGACACGGTTGAGGGGGACAACTTCGACCCGGTTTTAGCCCTCGCGGAGCTTGTGGCTGGCCAGATTGCCGAGCCCGTCGTAGGCGGCGTATTTGTACATCTCCGAGAGCGTGGGGAAATTGAAGACGAACGCGATGAAGAGATCGATCGTTCCGCCAGCTTCCAGCACCGCCATTCCCGTGTGAATCAGCTCCGTGGCTTGTTCGCCGATGATGTGAACGCCGAGCAGCTTGCGATCGTCGCGGCGAAAAAGCAGCTTCAGCAACCCCGATGTATCGCCGACCATTGCTCCGCGCACGTTGTTTGCATAATGCGCGCGGCCGACCACGTAGTCGATGTGATGTTCGCGGCAGGATTCCTCGCTTTCGCCGACCGCTGAAATTTCCGGAATCGTGTAGACGCCCATCGGAAGCTGCGAAGCAAGCCGCTTTTTGTAATCGAATCCGAAAGCGTGGCAGACGGCGACGCGGCCCTGCTCCATCGAGGTTGATGCGAGGGCGGGGAAGCCGATCACATCGCCGGCGGCGTAGACGTGCGGGATCGAGGTCTGATACGACTCGTTCACATCGATGTAGCCGCGCTGGTTCAGCGTGAGGCCGATTTTTTCGAGCGCGAGGCCTTCAACGGTGCCGCGCCGGCCTGCGGCGAAGAGAACCGAGTCGGCTTCGAGAATCCTTCCAGATTTGAGCTGCAAGCGGACGGCGCTCGCGGCGTGCTCGGTCTTGGCGACGCGCTCTTCGAGATAGCACTGGACGCCGAGCGTCGTCAGGCGTTCGCGCAAAAGCTTGCTCAATTCGGCGTCGAGAAACGGCAGCAGGCGATCGCGGCCGTCGACGAGCGAGACTTTCACGCCGAGCGCCGTGAAGATCGAGGCGTACTCGCAGCCGATCACGCCGCCGCCCACCACGATAAGGCTCTGCGGCAGGCGATCCATTTGCAAAATCGAATCGGAATCGAAGATGGATTTATCATCGAACGGAATTTCAGCCGGGCGATGCGGGCGCGATCCGGTCGCGATCAGAATGACGTCTCCCCGCAATTGCTCGCCCGATTTCTTGGCGGACGTGACGGCTATCGTATGCGAGTCCTCGAAAGAGCCGGTGCCCCAGAAAACGTCGACATGATGCGCGGCGAGATTCTTCTTAATCTCCTGGCGCTCGATTTCGACGAGGACGTTCTTGCGATGTGTAAAGCCTTCGACGGTGAGCCCCTCGCGCAGGGAATAGTCGATGCCATATAGCCCGCGCTGCTTCAAGCCGGAAAAATAGAGCGCGGATTCGCGCAGAATCTTGCTCGGGATGGTGCCGGAGTTGACGCACGCGCCGCCGGGCTCGGCCTCCGATTCGACGAGCGCGACACGTTTTCCGAAATAGGCGGCCTGCGCCGCCGCCTTCTCTCCGGCCGGGCCGGAACCAATCACCACGAGATCATATGACTGCACAGGGCCTCCGAAATTCGGAATCGCGATTCATCATCGCCATTCGTCGATCAGGTTTGCGACGAGCGCCGTCCAGCCGGTTTGATGGCTTGCGCCAAGACCGGCGCCCGTGTCGCCGTGAAAATATTCGTAGAAAAGCAGGTGATCGCGCCACAGCGGATCTTGCTGGAATTTCCTGGCGGCGCCAAATGCGGCCCGCACGCCTGCAGAATCGCGGCGGAAGATGCCGATCATGCGCCGGGCAATCTCTTGCGCCATGGCGTGCGGCGTCATCACATTGCCGCTGCCGGCGGGTGCAGCGACCGCGAAACCCGGGCCGAAAGCGTCGCCGAATTTCAGCAGCGATTCGATGATGAGATACGTGGTCGGGAACCAGAGCGGGCCGCGCCAGTTGGAGTTCCCGCCTTTGATTCCCACGTCCGCCTCCGCCGGCGCGTAGTGCACATCGCTCTCGCCGAATGAGAACGGATGGCGCTCGTGATATTTCGAGAGGCTGCGAATGCCGTAGGGCGAGAGGAATTCGTCCGGGTCGAGCAGGCGCTCGAGAATGCGAGAGAGCTGATGGCGATCGAGAATCGAAAGAACGTGGCAGCGCACGCCGTCGCGCGTTTCCGAATAGCAGGCGCTGCCGACGGCATCGGGCCGGCTCTTGATGAACCAGTTCACGTTGCCGGGGAAATGCGCGAGGTGCTCGAGTTCATCTTCGCGCAGGAACTCGACCGCGAACATCGGAATCAGTCCGACGAGCGAGCGTACCCGGAATTTGTGGAAGTCGCCATTCGGGTAGCGCAGGACATCGTAGAAGAAGCCCGCTTCCTCGTCCCACAGCTGGTAATCGCGGCCGCCCATCTTTTTCATTGCCGCGCCGATGCCGATGAAATGCTCGAAGAACTTCACGGCGAGGCCCTCGTAGACATTGTCCTCCCGCGCCAATTCGAGAGCGATGCGCATCATGTGGAGGCAGAAGAAGCCCATCCAGCCGGTCGCGTCGGCTTGCTCGAGAATGGCGCCGTCGGGGAGCTTGGCGCTGCGATCGACCACGGTGATGTTGTCGAGGCCGAGGAAGCCGCCCTCGAAGACGTTGAGGCCCGAGCTGTCGACTTTGTTGACCCACCACGCGAAGTTGATGAGCAGCTTGTGAAACACTCTCTCGAGAAACTCGCGGTCGCCTTTTCGGGCGCGCTTCTTCTCGATTTGATAGATGCGCCACGCCGCCCACGCCTGCACGGGCGGATTCAGATCCGAGAACTCCCATTCGTATGCGGGAATCTGGCCGTTTGGATGCTGGAACTGCTCGAAGAGCAGCACCCAGAGATTCTGCTTGGCGGTGCGTGGATCGACGAGAGCGAGCGAGACGCAGTGGAATGCGAGGTCCCAGGAGGCGAACCACGGATACTCCCACTTGTCCGGCATGGTGAGGACGCGCATGGAATTCAGGTGGCGCCAGTGAACGTTGCGAATGTGCTTGCGCGATTCGGGGGGCGGGCAGCGGGGATTATCACCGTCGAGCCAAAGATTTACGTCGAAGAGATACGCCTGCTTGTTCCAAAGCATGCCGGAGAGCGCCTGGCGCTGGATCAGCCGGTCGTCGCCAGATGCCGTAGGCGGATGGATCGAATCGTAGAATTCGTCAGCCTCCTGCTTGCGCTGCTGCACGATTGTTTCTACTTCCGCGAGCGGATCGCCGCCGCGCGATGCCTTGCCCGACGCCCGCAGGCGCATGGGAAGCACGAAGGACTCTCCCGCGGGAATATTCAGCGCGTAGTGAAAGCACGCCTTCGTGCCTGTTTGCTCCGGATTGACGCAATTTTCGCCATGAATCAGGCAGCGATGGAATGCATCTTTCACAAATGGCTTGCGGCTGGCGTTGCCGGGGCCGAAAACGCGGGGGCCATTCGTCTCATTGTCCGTGAAAAGAAGGTCCGCGCCTTGCGGGCCGTAGAGGCGCGTGAGCGGGAGCGTGTATTCGAATTGGAGATTTGCGAGCGGGTGCATGCTGGACGAGTCGGCCTCGATGACGAGAGACTTTCCGCGCGAGGCGCCGCGACGGATGATGGGCTCGGGCGCCGGAGGATCGGCCCACGCCCAGGTATTGCGGAACCAGAGATGCGGCAAGAGGTGCAGCGTCGCTTCCTCGGGGCCGCGATTGATAGCCTCGACGCGAATGCAAATATCTTCGGGCCCCGCCTTCGCGTATTCGATGACGACGTCGAAATAGCGATCGTCGTCGAAGATGCCCGTATCGAGCAGCTCGAATTCCGAGCCGCGCGGGCCGCGGCGGCGATTTTCGTCAATCAAACGCTGATACGGGAATTCCGCCTGCGGATATTTGTACAGCAGCTTCATGTAACTGTGCGTGGGCGTGTTGTCGAGGTAGAAGTAGTATTCCTTCACGTCCTCGCCGTGATTTGCCTCGGAGCCGTTGAGGCCGAACATCCGCTCCTTGAGGATCGGGTCGCGCCCGTTCCAGAGGGCGAGCGCGAAAACGAGGAGCTGATAGCGATCGCAGATGCCGGCGATGCCGTCCTCGCCCCAGCGGTAGGCTTTGCTGCGCGCGAGATCGTGCGGGAGGAAATTCCAGGCGTCGCCATTCGCACTGTAGTCCTCGCGCACCGTGCCCCAGGAGCGTTCGCTGATGTAAGGCCCCCAGCGGCGCCACGGCGCGGTGCCGCCCTCATCGAGAGCATTCAGCCGCTCAACTTCGCGAAGAAGCGATTTCGAGATTTTGGCCATTCGGCTCTCAGGGGAGTAGTGCGCTTACGTCGTGCATCTGGTGGGCGAAGCGGTTGGCATCGTAGCTCGACGGAATCTGCAATTGGTCGAAGAGCCCGGCGATGGCGGCGCGCACTTCGGGCGCGTTGGCAGGTTTTTCATTGCGATCGTAGGCGACGAAGAGGGACTGCAGAGCCATCGCGGCCTGCGCCGCAGCGTGCTCGTCCTGGTTCGAGATGCTGTCGGCATCGGAGCAGATGCGCTGGAGGACGCGGAGTGTAAGCGCGCGATCGTAAGGCATCGCATCGAATTTCGTGACGAGCTGATCGGCAAGCTGCGCGGAAGTGGTCGCCGCGGCAGCAACCGCGCTGCGATCGGGATTCAACGTGCTCATCAATTTCGTGACCTGCAAAATGTCGGAGTCGAGACTCTGCACGTCCGCCGGGTCGACCTCGCGCACGATTTCCCGGAACACGATGTAGCGCGCCGCATTCCAGGGAGGATCGCCGGGGCGGCGATCGGGATAACCGCGCGCCTGCCGCCAGCTCTGTTCCGCCGGGCCGAGCGAGTGATGGCACGCGTAGCATTCCAGCTGCGAATATTCGGGCCAATCGGTGGTGCTGCGGGTTTGATCCGCAAGCTGCAGCAGGGATTGGCGCAGCTGCACGGCTTGCCCCGCCGACCACTCGCGAACCTCATACCACTGGTCGCTGCCTTCGGCTTCACCCGGTTCGCCGGGCTCGCTCCAGTGGCGAGGCATCGATGCGGAGAAGGAATCGAGCTCGAAGTAGAGGTCGGGATGTCCCGCGGCGATCATTTGGTGATCGACGAATTTGTCCTTGCTGCCGAGATGGCAGGAGAGGCATTTGTCGGTGCGGAGGGCCACGTCGCGAAGGTCCGTCATGCCGGCCTGCACGGATTGCTCGTGCGTCCAATTGCGCTCGGTATGATGGCCAAGCCATGCGGAGGCGGGGCCGTGGCAGCTCTCGCAACTCACGCCCTCGCTGAGGTCGAAGGTGCGGGCGCGGTCGGCAGCGGGTACATCGAGCGCGTGGCACGCGAGGCATTTCGGGGCTTCCTCAGCTTTGCCAATATTCAAAATCATGGCCATGCGCTCGCCGACCATTCCCGTGAGCGCCTGATAGGCCTTCGAATGCTTATCGCGAACGATCCAGACGCTGTATTCGTTCTGCTTGACGCGATTGTCTGTGCGCGGGGCGATGCTGCCGTGGCAGCTTGTTGAACTGCACGATCCGGGTCCCGTGTATTGATGGGTCTCATCGGCGGGACTCGCGGGGCTATTCGGCGGAGCGGCGAGCGCGCGAGATCGGATAACTGAAGGAAACACCGCGAGCGCGGCCAGCGCGGCGGCGAGCGCCAGCGACGCTCCGGCGAAGCGCATCTTTGTTCCGTCCATCCTCAGTTTCATCTTCGGTTCAGCGGGTCGGAGCGCATAGCCGCCCACGCGAGCGGCGAGAAACCGTCTGAGATGTGGCTGTCTCGACGCTTATAGTATCGGCTTCCGTCGCAATGTCAACGATGAGGTCAGCCCGGCGCAGGATAATATTTCCATATTCAGCTGGGCTGTGGACGGACTCGAGAGTCTTGCTATACACTCTTGCACGACTTGCCGTCTTGGCTGGTCTTGCAGTCGACTTAACACGAATCGCCGCCGACATTCTGGGGAGAATACAGGTTGATCGTTCAGGAACTGAGAGCGGTCCAGTCCCAGTTTGGTTTCCTGCCCGCCGATCAGCTTCAGGCGCTGGCCAAGAAGATTGACGTCCCGATCACGCGCCTCCACCAGGTTGCCAGCTTCTTCCCGCATTTTCGTCTCACGCCTCCGCCGAAAGCCGACGTGCGCATTTGCCGCGACATGTCGTGCCATTTGCGCGGCGGAGATCGCGTGCGGATGAACCTCGAGGAGCGATTCAAGGGCGCGAGCGAGCAAGAGGTGACGATTCGCGGCGTGTCGTGCCTGGGGCAGTGCGATCACGCCGTGGCGGTGTCGATCAACGATCGGGTATTCGCTCCGGCGGATGAGGCACGCGTCGAACAGATTATTCGCGACGTGCTGCTGCAAGGAGAGTTGCCGAAGGCTGCGCACCGCGAGGCCGACGTCGAGTGCGCATCGAATCCATACGCGGGCGGCGAGCGATATGGCGCCGTGCGGCGGCTGGTCGAATCGCGCGGATGGAACACGGCGCTGGAGGCGCTGAAATCGGCTGGGCTCCGCGGGCTGGGCGGCGCGGGATTTCCGACGGAGATGAAGTGGCAGCTCGTCCGACAGCAGCCCGGGACGGAAAAATATATTGTGTGCAATGCGGATGAGAGCGAGCCGGGGACGTTCAAGGACCGATTCATTCTGACGCACCTTCCTTTTCTCGTGATCGAAGGAATGATCATCGCGGGCCTCATCACGGGCGCGCGCAAGGGAATTCTCTACATCCGCCACGAATACGAAGCGCAGGAACATCTTTGCGAGCAGGAGATTCGCCGCTGCTACGAGGCGGGCCTGCTGGGAGCGAAGATTCTGGGCACTGATTTGGCGTTCGATCTGGAAGTTTTCGTCAGTCCAGGCGGATATATTTGCGGGGAGGAGAGCGCGCTGCTCGAGGCCATCGAAGGGAAGCGGGCGGAGCCGCGCAACAAGCCTCCGTTTCCGGGGCAGCAGGGGCTTTGGAATAAGCCGACCGTGATTAATAACGTCGAAACGTTTGCGCACGTGCCGCAGATTATGGTGCGCGGCGTGGAGTGGTACAAGGCGCAGGGCGCCAGCGGAACGGCTGGGCTGAAGTTTGTCGGCGTAAGCGGCGATATCGAAAAACCCGGTGTGTATGAGCTGCCGATGGGGACGCCGATGTCGGATTTGATTTTCCGGCACGCGGGAGGCGTGCGCGGCGGGAAGAAATTGAAGGCATTTGCGCCTTCGGGGCCTTCGTCCGGCTATTTACCGGCTTCGATGGTGGACGTGCACCTCGATTTCAAGTCGCTTGCGGATGCCGGCTCGATGCTGGGTTCGGGCGCAGTGGTGGTATGCGCCGAGGGGACCTGCATGCTGGATATGGCGCTCAGCGCGACTCAATTCTTTCGCAACGAATCCTGCGGCAAGTGCGTGCCGTGCCGCGTGGGCTCGCAGAAGATGGTGGACATTCTGGCGGGCTGGTCGCAGGGGCGAGGCGAGGAAGGCGATCTCGCCCTCGTACAGGAGCTTTCGCAGTCGATGGTGCTGACTTCGATTTGCGGGCTCGGACAAGTGGTGCCTGCGCCGATTGGCTCGGTGCTGAAATATTTTCGCGAGGAAGTTGAGGCGCATATCACGCGGCACGAATGTCCGTCGGGAATTTGCTTTTCAGATGCGCCCGCCCGCAGCGCGCCCGCGGCGGCCGCGGCTGTTCCGAGGTTGCTGTGAGCTCCGCGCCCATCATCGACCTCACGATCGACGGCAGAAAAGTGTCCGTGCCGCAGGGCACCACCGTCTTTGATGCCGCGCGACTGAACGGCATTCCGATTCCAACGCTTTGCCACCAGCAGAACGAGACGCCGGTGGGAGTGTGCCGGGTGTGCGTGGTCGATGCCGGAGGGCGCGTGCTGAGCGCTTCCTGCGTCCGCCCGGCGGAAAACGGAATGAATGTGAGCACGGCGTCGGACAAAGTACAGACGGCGCGGCGGACGCTCGTCGAGCTGCTGATGTCCGATCATACGAGCCCTTGCACGCGGCAGCAGCACACGGGCGATTGCGAGCTCGAAACGATGGCGCGTCAGATGGGCGTGACGCAGCCGCGCTTTCCGCGCCGCTCGAGCGGGCGCACGAAGGATGATTCGTCGCCGAGCATTGCCGTCGATTTCGACGCGTGCATCTTGTGCGACCGGTGCATCCGCGGCTGCAACGAAATCCGCCACAACGGCGTGCTGGGCCGCATGGGCAAGGGCGGGACCGCGGGCATCGCGTTCGACAACAACCTGCCGATGGGAAATTCGTCGTGCGTGTCGTGCGGCGAGTGCATGGTTTCGTGTCCCACAGGTGCGCTGACGAACAAGGTCGCCGCTGGGACTGCGTTTGCCGCGGGCGCGAGCGCCGATCAGGTGAGCGTCGAAGAACTCGAGCAACTCAGCGTTTTCAAGGGCGTGTCTGGAACCTTTCTCAGCTTGAATCGCGGCGCGGTGGTGCGGCGGAAATTCCGGCGCGGCGAGGTGATCTGCCGCGAGGGGGAATACGGCTCGACCGCGTTTTACATTCTCGAAGGGAAAGTGCGCGTTTCGATTTCGAGCCCTATCGCGCACGTGAAAACCGGCGGGGGATCGCACGGATTGCTGAGCAAGTTGACGAGCGCGCTCGTACGGCGCAAGGAAGACCAGCGCGAGGAGGAAACGAGCCAGCGATTCATCCCGATTGATGCTCCCGTGGACCTCGCGTACGAAAATCCCGTCGGCGGAGCTTGGCCCCGGCGATCTTTTCGGCGAGATGACCTGCATGAGTCTCTATCCGCGTTCGGCGACCGTGCGCGCGGAGACGGACTGCACGATGCTCGAAATGCTGCGCAACGTGCTCGATATCCTACAGCGCAACAAGAATTTCCGGGCGGCAGCTCGACAAATCGTACCGGCAGCGCGCGCTGGACAGCCACCTGCGCGGCATACCCGTGTTTGCGTCGCTGCCCGATGATTTTCTCGCGAGTTTGCGCGATCGCGTCGAGCTGGTGCGATACGGGCCGGGCGAAGTGATTTGCCGGCAGGGCGAGGTCGCCAACAGCTTCTATCTCGTGCGCATCGGTTTCGTGAAGGTTTCGCAGGAACATCCGGGCGGCGAAATGGTGCTGGCATATCTCTCGCGCGGCGATTATTTCGGCGAGATTGGATTGCTCGAAGGCGATGTGCGCACGGCGACGTGCACGGCGCTCGATCACGTGGAGCTGGTGCGGATTTCGGGCGACGACTTCAGCGCCATGATCGAAAGATTCCCCGAGATTCGCAGCAAGCTGCAGGCGGTGGAGCACGAGCGCCTGCAGCAGAACCGGCAACGGATGTCGTTGGTGCAGAGCTTGCCGCTCGATACGTTTCTCGCGCGCGGCTTGATGGAGGCGCAAAGCCTGCTGCTGCTCGATCTCGACCGCTGCACGCGGTGCGATGCCTGCGTGCGCGCCTGCGCCGACGCGCATGATGGGGTCACGCGACTCGTTCGCGATGGGCTGCGCTTCGACCGCTATCTCGTGGCGACGTCCTGCCGGCAGTGCCGCGACCCGCTGTGCATGGTCGGATGCCCCGTGGGCTCGATCCGGCGGCGAAACACGCTCGAGGTGATCATCGAGGATTGGTGCATCGGCTGCGGGCTGTGCGCGAAAAATTGTCCTTACGGCAATATCAATCTGCATCCGTTTGAGGTGATGGTCGATGATCCGGAGCGGCCGGGGCGCAAGAAGGCGTCCGTGAGCCAGAAGGCGACCTCCTGCGATTTGTGCACCGAGCATGCGGAGCCGAGTTGCGTATACGCGTGCCCGCACGATGCGGCGCATCGCGTGGATCCGACGAAGTTTTTCGCGGGAATTTTAGGAGCGGGGCAGTCTGGGGCGCGCGACCACTAGGCCCATTTTCATTAGGCCGCCGGAAACAGCAGAATCGCCGCCACGAATTTCAAACGTGCGCATCGATAGCACACATAAGAAGTGGCTGATCGCGTCGCTCATCATTTTCGTTGTGGCGACGGCGGTCTACATTCCCTACGCCGCGGAGTCTCCCTACGGGCCAAGCGGGGCGAGCGCGATCGGGCTCACATTTGGAATCGTCGGCTTCGCCTTCATGATCTTTGCCGGGCTTCTGGGCGCGCGCAAACGATTTCCCGTTTGGCGCGTCGGGCGCGCGCAGGCATGGATGCGCGGGCATTTGTGGCTTGGACTGCTTGCGCTGCCGCTGATCCTCTTCCATGGCGGGTTTCGCTTCGGCGGGCCCCTGACGGCGGCGCTGATGGTGCTGCTGATTGTTGTGGTGGTCAGCGGCCTATTTGGCGCGGTGCTGCAGCACTATTTGCCCACGGTGATGACCGAGCAGGTGCCACTCGAGACGATCTTCGAGCAGATCGATCGCGTGCGGGGGCAGTTGCTCGAGGAAGCGGATCAGACCGTTGCGCGGGTGGCTGCGCTGGTGGCTCCTTTGGTGACGGCCGTACCCATGCGCGTGGCGATGGCGACTGAGGAAGTAGCTGTAATCACGGAAGCGGATATTGCTCCGCTGCGCGCGTTCTACGATCGCGAGATGCGGCCATTCGCCGAGAAACCGGATGCGCGCGGCTACGCGCTTGCGGATGCGGCCAAGGCGCGAGCGATGTTTGCTGGGCTGCGCACGCTGGTGCCGCCCGCGGTTCACGAATCCGTGAAGGATCTCGAGGATATCTGCGAGGAAGAGCGCGAACTGCGGCGGCAGGTGCGCCTTCATCACTGGCTGCACGACTGGCTGCTATTTCATATTCCGCTGTCGTTTGCGCTGCTGCTGCTGGGCGCGGTGCACGCCGTGATGGCGCTGCGGTACTGACGCGCAGATCCGCGAGTGTAGGGCGATTGTGCAGTTGTTTCTGCTACGAGAGGCATTGTGCCGCGAGAGAAGCGCACCACCAAAACCGTCGCGAAACGCATCGACCTGAACTATTTCAAGCGGCCGAGCCCGTGGCGGCGGTGGCGCTTCGCGCTGTCGGTTGCGCTTCCGTGCCTGGCGGTCGCGTGGCTCGCGGCATATGGTGTGGCACGCAACAGTCACGCGTATAGCACCGGCAAGATGTCGCCCGCGCATGCGGTGCTCACGCGGCAGTGCTACGCGTGCCACGTATCGCAGTCCGGCTCGTTTCGCGCGATCGCAACCGACCACGCGTGCCTTGCGTGTCACGACGGGCCGATTCACCACGCGGATCAGGTGTTCACGCCGAGCTGCGCGTCGTGCCACGTCGAGCACCGCGGGCGGATGCGCCTTGCCGCGACAGCCGATCAGAGCTGCACGCAATGCCACGCCGATCTACGCACCAACGGGAAAGCGACTTCCTACGCGACGGACATCACGGCATTTAACTCGGACGAGCACCCGGAATTCAGACCGCTACGCACTGGGTATCGCGATCCCGGCACGATCAAACTCGACCACGCCATTCATCTGAAGGCCGGCCTTATCGGACCTAATAACACCCGGGTGCAACTTGATTGCGACGATTGCCATCGTGCGAATGTGGCGGATCAATCGTGGCGGTTTGGCTCGGCGTCGGCGACCCAATCGCAGCCGCCGATGGTGATGACCGTCACGGCAATCGCGGCTGGGCGGGTGTTGATGTCTGTTTCGGTGCCGCAGGAGTTGGGGCCGCCGTCTGAGTCGACCGCGCGCGCGTATATGCAGCCGATCGCCTACGCGAAGCACTGCATCGCGTGCCATCCGCTGCTTTTCGATAAGCGCTTCACCGATGGCGTGCCGCACGATACGCCCGAAGTGATCCACGCGTTCCTGGTGAAGCGATACACGGAGTACATCGCGAAGCACCTCGCGGAATTGCGGGAGACGAAATCGACCATCGCGTTGCCCGCGAAGCCAGTGCCGATTTCGCCGCGCACTTATACGCCTCGGGAATGGGTGAACACGCGCGTCGCCGAAGCGGAGTTGCTGCTGTGGGAAAAGACCTGCAGGCAGTGCCACACACTAGTATTCGTCACGTCGAGCCCCGCGTTTGCGTTGGGGGCAATCGGCCTTACGTCAGGGCCGGCGGCTGTATTGCCCAAAGTGGCGAGGTCGAACATAACGCAGCGATGGTTCCCACATGCTCGATTCGATCACGAAGCGCATCGCGCGTGGACTTGCACGACCTGTCACCCGCGCGCCACCACGAGCCAGGAGACGGCCGACATCCTCGTGCCGGGCGAGAAGACGTGCGAGCAATGCCATCACTCGGGCGCGGATGCGGCCGAGGCGCGCTGCTTCGAGTGCCACGCCTATCACGACTGGAGCCACGAAAAGCCGCTGAAAAGCGCGGCGCATCTTTCGTCGTGGATGCGAATCGCGCGAAAGCCAGCGTCTTAGCCCAAGCTTGCGCGAGATGTCGGGTCGTCAACCCGGCGCCCCGCCGCTACAAAGACAAAGGCCAAGCAACAGCTCTAGATTCCCAGGAGATTTGTCTGCAACTTGGTATAGCCGTGTTCGGTGGCCCAGAGATTCAGCGGGATCGTGGCAAGTTCGTCGACGACCGGCAGCGCGAGGCCATTTTTCGATAGATCGACGGTCTTGATGTAGCTGTGGCACGAGTCGCACGCCTCGACGCGCACGTAGCCGAATTCTTCGGCTGAGTAAACCGCGAGCTTGTGCGGATTTTCCTCGCCGCACGACGGGCAGACGACCCGCCGGTAATCCCATTCGTGGGCGCATAGCGCGCAGATGAGCGACCTTTTCGCGCCGTCGCCTTCCGGGCGTAAGACTCCCACCTGCGGCTTGGTGCCGCAAACGGGACAGTGCGATGGCGTCGCGTGAATCGGGTATTGGCGGGTGTGGTCGGCCAGATATTCGGCGTAAGGTTGGAGAAATGTCCAGGCGATCAGCTCTTCCGCGGGTTCAAGGCCGGTTGCGCCATCTTCCTCAGTCCCGCTGGGTGCATCCTGCCAAAATCCGAAGAGTAAATCCTGCCAGCGGCTCGCATTGCCGGCGCGCAATTCGCGAGCGGCCTGCGCGGGGGGTGCGGGGGCATCTTCTTCGATCCGCGAAAGAAAGAAGGGAAACAGCGGGAGGAGCAGTGACGAATCAAATTCGCCGCGAAGCTTACCCTGGGGCCGCGCCTGCATTTCCGCGCCGCAAGCTGCCTCGATCCGTGCATGGAGCTGCTTTTGGGCGGTTGCGACGGCGCGGTAAAACAGAAGCCCTTCGGACGCAAAAGGGTGACTCGAAGCGAGATCTTCCGCGCGGAGAATCCGCGCGTCCCATTTGGTGGGTTTCATTTTCGCGACGAGGATTCGTTCTGGATTTTCTCGTACCACAGCCGATGGAAGGTCCACGCCCAGGCGCGTGTGACGCCTCCATGAATCATGGACGCGAAGCTGCCTTCTTCGAGTACGGTGCTCAGATAGACGTGAATCAGGAAGAGGCCGATCGTGATCAGCGCCACGCTTGCGTGAATGAGAACGGCGGCATAGCGCAGATAGCGCAGGCTCCAGGGAAGCGTTTCCGTGTACCACAGCACGACTCCCGAAAGTAGCATCAGGATGGTGCCGTAGAAGATTCCCCAGAAGAAAAGCTTCTGTCCGTAGTTGAATCGTCCCGCCGGCGGCACCTTGTCGTCTTCGTTCTTGATGTAGTGGGGCATGGCTTTCGCCCACGCGCGGTCGCTGGCGTCTATTTCCATGTCCTGCCGCCACTCCTTGAACATCCAGAAGAGCGACGCCGTAAAAACCAGGCCGAACCACGGATGCCAGAAGCGCGCCGTCGTACCGCCGCCTACGATCGCGGTCAGCCAGAAGAGATAGGGAGACCAGAACGCGAGGCCCGTAAGCAGCAGATATATGTAGCTGAGCGCGCCGATCCAGTGATTGATGCGCTCGCCAAATGAATATCGCGGGATGATCTCGTCGTTCCGGCTGGCGGCGGTCGATACGGCATTCGCTGTCATGGCCGCCTCCCACTATCCGATTTAATCTCTTCTTCTTTCTTCGGTCCGTAGCGCAAGTAGTGAACGGCGATTCCAAGCAAGCCACCGATCATCGCGGCGTTGCCGAGCCATTTCAGCGGCTTCTTCCAGAGCTGCACGGACCACGGAATGCGCGGATCTTTCGGCAGGCCGCCATACAGTTCAGGATTTGATGCATCGTGCAGGACATAAATGACGTGCGTGCCGCCCACCCCCGAGGGATCGTAGACGCCCGCATCGGCGAAGCCCGAATGCGTGCGAAGCTGCTCCGCGCGCGTTTCCGCCAGTTCTTTCATTTCCGGCTTCGTCCCGAAATGCAGGCAGCCGGTCGGGCACGCCTTGATGCATGCGGGCTCGAGTCCCTGCGTCACGCGGTCGTTGCACAACGTGCATTTGAACACTTTGTGCGCCTTCGGGCTGAATTTCGGGATATTGAAGGGGCAGCCGGTGATGCAGTAGCCGCACCCGATGCAGTTTGCCTCCTGAAAATCGACGATTCCATTCGCGTACTGGACGATCGCGCCATCGGCAGGGCACGCCTTGAGGCAGCCGGGATCCTCGCAGTGCATGCACTGGTCCTTGCGCATCAGCAGCATCAGGCCGTGCTCGGGATCCTCGTGCTCGTTGAACTTGATCAGGTTCCAATAGTTCCACGCTGTCTCCGGCATGGTCTGGTAAGTGTTGTCGAAGGAGGTTTGTGTGAATGGATAGCCGTTCCATTCGAGGCAGGCCACTTCGCAGGCTTTGCAGCCGATACACGTGGTGGTGTCGACCAGCTTGCAGACCTGATATTCGCGGTTCAGGCCGGCGCCCGGGACCGGGCCCGCATGCCCTGAGATTCTGATTAGTTCCGTGGATGCCTGGCTCATCGTCCGCTCCCTATGCCTTCTCGACTTTTACTAGGAAGCCCTTGGATTCAGGGGTGTGCGCGTTCGGATCGGTCACGGAAGGAGTCAGCAGATTCGCGGGCGTGCGCGCATCGCGATCGGCATCCTCCTGGATTCCGCGGAAGCCCTGGTGAATCGGCAACCCGATCTGGTAGACCTTCTTGCCGTCGATCATCATGGGTTTCAGCCGCTTCGTGACAAACGCTTTTGCGATGTAAGTTCCACGCGCGCTGATCACCTTGATCTTGTCCGTCCCTTGAATTCCTTTTTCCTCCGCCAGCTCGACGGGAATCTCGACGAAAGGTTCCGGGATCAGCTGGACGTTCATCGGATTATTTTTCGTCCAGTAGTGATATTGCTCCGTCAGCCGGTATGTGGTGCAGACGATGCTGTACTCTTCCGGCGTTCCAAATTTGTCGTACGGCGTCTTGAATTTCTTCACGAGTGGATTGGTCGACTGATTCGGGTGCAACGGATTCTTGATCGGGCTCTCGATCGGCTCATAATGCTCCGGGAACGGCCCGTCCGCCAGCACTCCGATAGGCGCGAACAATCGGCCCACGCCTTCCGGGTTCATGATGAACGGACCCAGATGGTCTTTCGGATGGGAATCCGGTTTGAAGTCCGGCACGTCGTTGCCGGCCCATTTGCCGGCCGCTTCGTTCCACCACACCTGTTTCCGCGTCGGATCATACGGTTTCCCTTCGAGATCGCACGACGCGCGGTTGTACAGAACGCGCCGGTTGGCCGGCCACGACCACGCCCAGTTGGGATAAATGCCCAAACCGGAGGGATCTTCCGTGCCGCGCCGCTGGACCTGCGATCCGGCCTCGGTCCACATGCCGGAATAGAGCCAGTTACCGCACATCGTCGTGCCGTCGTCTTTTAGCAATGCAAAGCCGGGCAACTGCTGTCCAGCCTTGATCACCACCTGACCGGTCTTGTCGTCCTTCAGGTCGGCCAGGGCTTTGCCATTGAGCTCCATGGCCACTTGCGAAAGCGACGGATGAGATGCGTCCGCGTACGCCCAGCTTAGATTCAAAATCGGGTCGGGGAACTTGCCGCCTTCTTTTTTGTATAGATCGCGGACGCGCAGGAAAATCTGCGCCACGATATCCTGATCGAGCCGCGCCTCTCCCGGAGGCGGAACGGCGGCATATTTCCACGTGAGCCAGCGTGCAGAATTTGTCATGCTGCCGTCTTTTTCGGCGAAGCCGGCGCAGGGCAAGCGGTAAACCGTCGTCTTGATGTTCTGCTGTTCTTCGGCGGTAATTCCCGGCGCTTTCCAGAACTCGCTGGTCTCGTCCGGATAAATTTCGCCGACCACGAGCCAGTCGGCCTTCTTGAGCGCGGCGATATTTTTGTTCGTGTCCGGGCCGATCATGACGCCGTTCATGCCGAAGGCAAACATGCCCTTGACCTTCTCGTTGTACATATCGTCCCAAATGTGGGTCCACGAATAGTCCCGGTCGTACTTCGGCAGATAATCGAAGGCGAACCCGTTCTCCTTGGTGGCGGCGTCGCCATAAAACGCTTTGAGCAGCGACACCATGAATTTCGGAGTGTTGGACCAGTAGTTCATCGAATCCCACACCCCGGGCTTCGACGGCGTTGGCGTCGTGCGTTTGAGGAACGCCGCCAAATCGGTGTCGGCCGGCACCGGTGCTTTGAGGTATCCGGGGAAGCTGTCGAAGAGGCCGGCCATGTCCGTGGCGCCCTGAATATTCGAATGCCCTCGGAGGGCGTTGACTCCGCCGCCCGCTCTCCCGACGTTTCCGAGAAGCAGTTGGATCATCGCGGCCGTGCGGATGATTTGCGTTCCGGAGGTGTGCTGCGTCCAGCCGACCGCGTAGATGATCGTCGCGACTTTCTTCATGTCGCCATCTTTGCGGATCGAGGTGAACAGGTCCACGGCGTTCAGGAATTTGTCCCGTGGAATTCCCGTGATTCGTTCGACGGTTTCCGGCGTGTAGCGCGAATACTGCTGCTTCAGCAATTGGAAGACGCAGCGCGGATGCTGAAGCGTGAGGTCGTAGGCCGTATTTGGCGGGAGCGTCGGTGGAACTGCGGCACCAGCCGCTGCGGCTGCGGCATGCCCGCCGATATCCGCCTTGCCGGCCATGTCGCCGCCTGCCTCATAGTTCCACGTCGATTTATCGTAGCTTTGCGTCGCGGAATCGAAGCCGGAATAGAGCCCGTCTTCGGGCAGCTTGAACCCTTCCTTCACGATGAACGCGGCGTTGGTGTAGTTGACCAGATACTCCTTCGCGATGCGGTTGTTGTCGATCGCGTATTTGATCAAGCCGCCAAGGAATGCAATGTCGGCGCCGGCGCGGATCTGGAGAAACTGATCGGCCGTGGCGGAGGTGCGAGTGAACCGCGGGTCGATGGAAATAATTTTGGCGTTGCGGTTGCGCTTGGCCTCCATCGCCCACTTGAATCCGCAGGGATGGTTCTCGGCGGGATTGCCGCCCATGATCAACATCATGTCGGTGTTTTTGATGTCGATCCAGCCGTTGGTCATCGCGCCGCGGCCGAATGTTGGTCCCAAACTTGAGACCGTGGGGCCGTGTCAAACACGGGCTTGGTTTTCTAAATACACCAAGCCCATGCTCCTCATCGCCTTGATGGCCACATAGTTGAACTCGTTTGTGTCCGTGCAGCCGCCGATGAACGAAATTCCCTCGCAACGGTTGACCGTATGTCCATTTGCGTCCTTCTCGACGAACGTGGCGTCACGGGTCTTCTTTGTCCAACTGGCAATCTCGTTGAGTGCATCATCCCATGAGATGTCCTGCCACTCCGTTGCGCCGGGGCGGCGGACTTGCGGCTTGGTGAGCCGCCGCGAATTGAGGATGTCCTGCTCGAGCGAAGAGCCCTTCGGGCAGAGCGTTCCGCGGTTGGTCGGGTGATCGGGATCACCTTCGACGTGCACCACCTGCGGCGTGACGTTCTTCGCCCGGTCGCCGATGGTGTAAATGAGGACGCCACAGCCCACGGCGCAGTACGGACACGTCGAGCGGGTCTCGGTGGCTCGCGCAATCTTCAGCTCCTTCAGTTGCGCGTAGGCCGGCTTCAGATCGAAGCCCAGCGCGGTGGCGCTCGCTCCACCGATCACTGTAACCTTGAGGAAGGCTCGGCGCGTTACTTCCATCTGCATCCTCCTGTGGTTGGTCGCAACTACTCGGGCTTGCGTTGCTCGATTATGCGTTTAGCGTGATGGCATCAAGATCGTGAACGTGTCGCCGCGGGCATGTTTCTCCCACAGGGCTGAGATGTATCTCGGCGACTCTCGGACGCACTGTTTTTGAAATAATTTCGGAAACGATTTGCAGGGAACTCCATTCGAGCGAGTCGAGGGAAAGTTTGCCGATTGGAGTCGATCATTCGCTACAGAAACTCCGGGGATCATCGCAATTCCCCCTTCTGAAGCCAAAGCGAGCAGCGGGATTATGCTGCCGCCCCAGCAGGGTGTCAACTCGGTAGTAAGATTTCGAGCGGAACCTTCCCAGGCTGGATCGTTCACCTGCCCCCCCGTTAATCCCAATACAGTCGCAGGCCTCGCTCTGCAATACAGCGATCCCCGTAGAATTTGGGCGTCTCAAAGAGCAAACGCGCCGGTTTCCCCGACGCCACAAAACGCCTTTTTTGTTTCTGGTTTGTGAACACGCAGTGAACCATTCATTAAAGGTTAAAGAATGCCCCCGCGCGGACGATACACGAAGAGGCGAACTCTGGTGCCTGCCGGTTCAGTGCCAAACGCAGCTGGTCCAGCAGTTCAAATCGGGAATCGTTCTTAAGGTGAACACGAAAGCGCTGATGAGCCCGCTCGTACAAAATGACGTTACCGTGGGTTCCGCGCCTCGAGCCGCCAAGCCCATCGACCCTGTCTTCCGGCAGATCCGCGACCTTGTCTACAACGTGTCCGGTATCTATCAGCTTGAGGAAAAGCTTCACCTCCTGGCCGAAGCCTGCCTACGCCGCATGAAGGAACTGGGAGTCTCGACGCCCCGCGACTATTGGGACAGGCTGACCGCCGATTCCGGCGGCGAGAACGAGCTCCGAAGCCTGCTGAACGAAATCACCATCGGAGAAACCTTCCTGTTCCGGTCGCAGCCACAGCTCGACGCGCTCCGCAAAGTGATTCTTTCCGAATTTCTGGGGCAGGAGGCAAAGCAAATGTCAAAGAGGCTGCGCCTGTGGAGTGCGGGATGCTCTACCGGCGAGGAGGCGTACACCCTCGCGATGAGCATGCTCGAGGAACGTGAAGGCTTGCTGAAGGGCTGGCAAGTGGAGATCCTCGCCACGGATCTCAACGATCGCTCAATCGAGACGGCCCAAGCAGGTATCTACGGCGACCACGCGCTTCGCAATACGAGCGACGTCTTCAAGCGGAAGTATTTTGCGCCAGCCGGTGAAAAGAAACTTCAGGTGCGCCCGGAGGTGAAAAAGCTCGTTACGTTCAGCCGCCTGAATCTGAAAGACGACTCCGAAATCTCATCGATGACGGGCGTGGATGTCATCTTCTGCTGCAACGTGCTGATCTATTTCGACGGCCCATCGAAATCCCGCGTCGTCGAGCATTTCTTCAACAACCTCAATTTTGGCGGATATTTCTTTCTCGGAATGTCCGAGTCGCTTTTCCGGTTGAACGACGAGTTCCACCTCGTGCACTTTCCAGGGACAGTCGGCTACTGGAAGCCTTCCCCCAAGCGTGGCAAGCCATGAGCGCATCCCTGAACTCGAGCATTCGCAACCGCGTGGCGCGCATCAAGATCACGCCCGCCATACCAGCGGTGCTGCTCCCGCTGCTGAGGTTGTTCGACGTGCCGGCCGAGCAGGCGGACATGGACGAGATCGTGCGCCTCGTCTCCTACGACAACGCCATCGCCGCGCAGTGCCTGCGCGTTGCCGGCTCTCCGCTCTTCGGGCTCACTCGGCCGCCGCAGTCCATTTCAAGCGCGGTCGTCAGTCTCGGATTGAACCGCGTGAAATCGATTGTCGTCACCTGCTGCATGGGGCAGGCCTTTCCCGCGAAGAAATGGGCTCTGGCGCCCATCGTCTTTTGGAGGCATTCGCTCGGCTGCGCGATGGTCTGCCGGAAGTTCAGCGAGAAGCTGGCGGAGGCCGACGGAGAAAAAGCGTACGTCGCGGGGTTGCTGCACGACGTCGGGTTTCTCGTGAACTGCATCGCATTCCCTGACCAGTTCGCGGCCGCCCTCAAAAGGGCCTCCGGAGAGCAGGTTCCTCTCGACCAAGCGGAGCGCGCCGCAATGGGATTCACCCACTGCCAGACGGGAGAGATTCTTGCGCAGCAGTGGGGCCTCGCGGACGAAATCGTCGAGGTCGTCGCGCACCATCACGATGCCGCATATGCGGGGAAGGCGCAGGGGCTCGTGGCCATCGTGCACTTGAGCGACCTTCTGTGCCGGATGCGGAGCCTCGGCTACGGATACTACGAGCGGCGGAAGGTCGACATGGTTCACGACGCTGCATGGGCCGCGCTCGCGAAGGAACACCGCGAGCTGGATGGCATCGATCTCATGCGATTCACCTTCGAGCTCGATGAAGCGCTCGAGGATATCCGCAATCTGGTATCGCTCGTATTCGGCGCGGGACAATCAGAAATCTAGAATCCGTATCGCAAAAAAAAAGAAAGCTGTGCCGAAGCAGCTTCGCATCGGCACAGCTTTTATTTCGCTTTATCCTACCCGTTTTACGCCCAGTTGAGGCCGTGGTTCGCGAGCGGCAGATTGCGGATTCGCTTGCCGGTCGCCGTGAAAATGGCGTTGGCGACAGCGGGAAGCATCGGCGGCAGCGCCGGCTCTCCGAGGCCCGTGGGCGAATGTTCCGTTTTCAGGAAGTAGATATCGATTGCCGTGGGCGCCTGCGTGATCCGCACGGGCGGGTAGCTGTTGAAATTGCTTTGTACCGCATGGCCATCATCGATCGTGATTTGGTAACCCATGATGTGGCTCATACCCTCGATTACCGCGCCCTGCGCAATATTTTCCGCGGCACCCGGATTGATGACCTGGCTACCGATGTCCCCCACAACCCACACTTTGTGGACCCGCACGTTGGTGCCACCGGTGACGCTCACCTGGGCAACCTCGGCAAAGTATCCCATGTGGCTGAAGTGGAAGGCGACTCCCATGGCCGTATCTTTCGGCAGCTTCGTCTTTCCCCAGCCCGACCTCTCTGCGACAGCCTTGAGGACTCCCGTCATGCGCGGCGCGTCGAAGGCCACCGGCCTGAACGCGACCGGCACTCCCGGCGGCGTCGGAGCCATCGGCAACGGCGTGTTGGCGAGCAGGTCGAGACGGAACTCAACCGGGTCTTTCCCTGCGGAGTGCGCCAGCTCGTCGATGAAGGATTGCATGACGAATGCGATCGCGTTGCTTCCCGGAGCACGCATCGCGCCCATCGGAACGCCGCTCGGCATCATCGAAACATCCTGCGCGAAGTTGGGTATGAAGCGGGAAGGGAACTCGTCGGCCCCGAGCCCGGCGCTCTGCGCGAAGCGCCCGTTTTCACCGAAGGTGACGAAGTGATTCCGCCAGGCGACGAGCTTTCCGTCGGAGTCGACCGCTCCCTTGAGGAAGTGGAAACCCGCCGGGCGGTAGTAGTCGTGCGCCATATCCTGCTCGCGCGTCCAGAGCAGTTTGATGGGCACGCCCACCTGCTTGGCGATGTACGCGGCTTCGACCATGTAGTCGTCGGTCAGGCGCCGGCCGAAGCCGCCGCCGATGCGCACGAGATGCACGGTGATGTCCTTGCCGTCGATGCCGAGGATCCGGGAGGTTTGCTGCACTCCGCTCGCGGGCGTCTGGCTGGGCGCCCAGACCTCGAGTTTGCCGTCGTGATAATAGGCCGAGCAGTTTTGAGGCTCGAGCGGGACATGCGAGAGGAACGGATACGAGTACGCGGACTCGACTACCTTGGCGGCGCCAGCGAAGGACGCGTCTGGATCTCCGTCCTTGCGGAGCGTCTGCCCGGGCTGACTCTTCGCGAGCTCCACCGAGGTGTCGGCATAGAGCTTGCTGCTTTGCTGCGCGGTCGGACCGTTATCCCAGGTTACTTTGAGGTTGTGGTCCGCCGCGTGGCGCGCCTGGAACCAGTAATCCGCGACGATGGCTACGCCGCCCGCGAGCACGCTCGAGTCGGCAACCGGATCGACCACGAACGCATACTTGATGCCGGGCAGCGCCTTGATTTCGTCGAGGTTCGCGCTCACCACTTTGCCGCCGTATACGGGGCACTTCACGAACATCGCCGCCAGCATGCCGGGCATCGTGAAGTCGATTCCGTAGAGCGGCTTTCCGGTGACGATCTTGCGGATGTCGGGATTGGCGGTGTTCTTGCCGATGATCCGATAATCCTTCGGATCTTTCATCTGTAGGGTTTTGGCATCGGGAGGCGTCATCGTGGAAGCCGCCGTGGCGAGTTCGCCGTAGGTAGCCGAGCGCTTGCTGCCTTCGTGATGGACAACGCCGGGAGTGGTGGTGCATTCCGACTCCGGCACGCTCCACTTCTGCGCCGCGGCGGCGATGAGCATCTGGCGGCCGCCTGCGCCCACCTGGCGCAAGGGAACCCAGTTCATCGGCGTAGCCGTGCTGCCGCCGGCGATCTGCAGACCGTATTTTGCTTCCAGGTCGCCCTGCTCGATGCGGACGTTCTTCCAGTCGACGTCGAGCTCCTCGGCGATCAGCATGGGCAGCATGGCCTTCACGCCCTGACCGATCTCGGGATTCTTGGCGATGAGCGTGACGATGCCGTCGGGCGCGATCGTGATGAACGACGCCGGCAGCAGCGTGACGGGCGGGCCGAACTGCGCCGCCAGCACTTTCTCGATCGGCTCAATATAGAGAGCGAGCATCATGCCGCCGCCAGCGAGCGCACTTGCGCGCAGGAACGAACGGCGATTCATCATCTTTCCGGGGCGGGATTCAGGCGATTCCAATTTCGGCAGTGTCGTTGCCACAGCGCGCCTCCTTGCGATTGGCTCTTGCGCTCTTATGCGCGGTTCGAATCGATCAGTTCTGCATGAGTGGGCTCGGCCTTGTGTTTCGCGGCAATCTCGGCTGCCCGGTGAATGGCTTTACGAATGCGCAGGTAGGTGCCGCAGCGGCAGATGTTGCCATCCATCGCGGCATCGATTTCCGCATCCGTGGGATGAGGATGCTTTTCGAGCAATGCGGAGGCGGACATCAGCTGTCCGGCCTGGCAATAGCCGCACTGCGGGACGTCGATTTCCTCCCAGGCGAGCTGCACGGGATGCGTGCCATTTTCGGAGAGGCCTTCGAGCGTGACGATGTGCTTGCCGGCTGCGGATTCAATGGATGTGGTGCAGGATCGCACTGCCTCGCCATTCAGATGCACGGTGCAGCATCCGCACAGGGCCATTCCGCAGCCATACTTCGTACCCTTGAGGTCGAGGACGTCGCGAATCACCCACAAAAGCGGTGTATCGGCGGGAACATCCACCGTTTCAGGGCGCCCGTTCACTGTAATCTTGTAGGGCATGTTCAACTCCAGACCGCGCAGAATAGGTTGCGCCCGGCAAGGTAGCACCGCCCCTGCGGAGTGTCAAACCGAATAGAGACGTATCTATTTGCTGCTCTGATTTGTGGTATTTCGAGAAAGAGTGCCATAAACGTGTCGATTAGAGTGTACACGCATCTTTTGTTTTGAATGAGTTGCGGCGATTTCTAATCGCCGCAGTGTCGATTAGAAAAGCTGCGATTCGTGAGTGGTGAGTAGTGATTGGTGACGCGAAAAGCGGCGCGGGGTTGGGGAAGGAGGCGGAGGAGGCGAGGGAGGCGAAGGAGGCACAGGAAGGGGAGGAAAACCGGCGCTGGCGTTTCGCTTCCTCTCGGCCCGTTTTCGGCGATGTGATGTTTTCGCGCATAGCTCTTGCCACGCTAGCACGATGCGCCGAGGTTTCAATTGTCCTGAAGTACAGGAAAAGGACAGGGGGAAAACCGAGCCCAGAGCACAATAGAGCGCTCGTTAGCGATCGACCAGTGGCCAGTGAAGATGCCTCATAAATTTCCGCAGCGAAGGCGAGGAATGTCTTCAGGGTTGAAGAGCCTGCGCGGAAACTGGAAAAGCCGCACCTCAGCGGCTAAAGAGGCTGCTGAAAAAATGCCGAACCGTCACTCGGAGGGCCGCAAACGGCGCCCGTGGCGCGATGGGCGGATCGCGGCAACCGGCGACCAGGGAAGATGCCTCTAGGCGGTGTAAGGTCCAAAGGTTCCCAATACGCGGTCTTCTTCGTCCTCATTGGACAGAACGTGAACGCGAAATGTCGATCCGCCTGGATCGACACGTACGACGACATGCCCGTTACGAGATTTGAGATCATCCGTTTTTTTGTTCGCGATGCGATTTTCTTCTTTAACAAGAATTGCGAAGACATCACGAGAGCCGGGGTAGATTGCTTTGGAAAATAAAGCGTCCAGAGTATTTACCGTGGGATGAGCCGAGTCCCAGGAAGGAATCACAAACACTTGCGGCCTAAGAGCGCGAACGTACTCTGCTCCGTTTGCGTTGAAATACCCGTGGTGGTTCGCAACGGCCACCGACACCGGGCCACATATCTGGGCGACCGGTGTTTCGATGTCTTGCCACGGATCGCGACCGTAGTAGGTGTAGCAGGTGAGATCACCACCGGTGTAGTAGCCAAACTTTCCGTAGCGTAACCGGATCGCAGCGGAGCAGCAGTTCTCCGACGGATAGTCGGCTTGTTTTAGAGTCGAGAGCTGCGGAAAGTGCTCTGAGGTGTTTTCTCCTTCGCCTGTCCAGACCTCGCCGTTCGCCGCAAGGTTTTGGATTTCAAAGGAGGGGAACGATTTGGCATCCTTCAACAATCGGAATTGGTTTTTCACGCCGACGCGGAAACGTTCGATCGGGACGCCTGCTCTCTGCTTCGCGGCCAAGAAGGCACGATAGTTCTTTTGGAAATCGAGAGTCGCCGCAACCGGATAGTTGAAATCCGGCCAGGCCCGATCCACAAACCGATGGATAGGAACGATGGAATCTACATCGGCCACGCCAGTGGAGATGAAGCCCTCAGCAGTGGGAGTCGCCCCTGGAGGGATCGCGTCAAGGTGGTCCGCGTGATGGTGGGTAAGCATGAAGACATCGACCTGCTGCAAACCGGCACCGTGGAGACGACGCTGAACGTAGCGTCCAATCCATTCGCCGGGCCTATGCAAATTTGAAGGGCGAGGATCGCTGAGGTAAGGAGTGTTGCCGTAGAGCGCTCCGGCGTCCACCATCATGGTGGTCCCGTCGGGAAGAATCATGAAGGCAGAGTTGCCACGATTGGTAGCTATTTGATGGATTTCGAGAATACCAGGCTTCCAAGCCTCCAGGGTCGCTGCCGAGGGGAGAGCTGCGAACATCTGAGGTGCTGAGAATACGTCGCATCCTATTGCAGCCACCGCCGCCGATTGAATCATGAACCTTCTGCGATCGATCATCCAAGCCTCGTTGTCGTGCATGATTGCGCTGAGCCGCTACGTTCAGGAAGCCTGATTCGAGACGGTAATTTGTTCGCTCAATACTGTCAACCTTGCTCATGTCCGCTGAGCTGAAAACTCCGACCCCGTGACCGGCCGATATTAGTTGGCTCTTATCCGATGTCTCTTCGCGGTTGACGTGACGCGCTGCACGGCATAGGCTCCGCGGTGCGAATCGGGCCGGGGGGACCGCCGCGAGTGACGACAGGAACGACGGGCGAGGCGAAGGGCGGCGCGAGCGAGAAGAGTTTCATGGCGCCGGGAAGTGCGTCGAGGGCCACCGCCATCTACGGGCTGGTGATGCTGACGCTCATCTACTCGCTGAATTTCCTCGACCGCACTGTCATCACGATCCTGATCGATCCCATCAAGCACGATTACCACCTGTCGGACAAAGTGATGGGGTTCATTTCGGGTTTTGGCTTTGTGATCATGTATTCGATCCTGGCCGCACCCGTGGCGCGTTGGGCGGATCGCGGCAACCGGCGGTCGATCATCACCTGGGGGCTGGTGCTGTGGAGCGGCATGACGGCGCTCGCAGGGGTGGCGCAAAACGCGGTGCAGCTGACGCTCTCGCGATTTGGAGTCGGCATCGGCGAGGCAGCAGGGACGGCGCCTTCGGCGTCGATGATCTCCGATCTTTTTCGCGGGGAGCAGCGTTCGATGGCCATGTCGGTGTATCAGCTGGGGCCTGTGATCGGCGGATTCCTCGGCGCGTTCATCGGCGGGTGGGTGAACCAATATTACGGATGGCATCATGCGTTTCTGGTGGCCGGCATCCCGGGGCTGATCGTCGCGGTGATTTTCCGGCTCACGGTGAAAGAGCCGGTGCGCGGAACTTCCGAGGAGAAAAAGGTCAGCACCAGCCAGCAGAAATTTTTCGAAACATTGGAATTCATGTGGCGGCAGCGATGCTACATGCTAATCCTCATCGGCTTCTGTTTCACTACGTTCACGCAGTTCGGCTTCGGCACTTGGGCCGCTCCCTTCCTCGGGAGAATCCATCACCTGAATACCGCGCAGATCGGGACCTACATCGGAACGGTGCGAGCGGGCGCCGGGCTTGTCGGCACGCTGGGCGGCGGGTTTCTTTCCGATTGGTTGGCGACGCACTGGGACATTCGCTGGAAAATCTACGTTTCGGGAATCTGTTCGATCCTGGCGTTTCCGGGCGTGCTGCTCTTCGTTTTCTCGCAAAGCCTCTTCTGGTGCATTGTGGGGTTCACGATCGTGTCGGCGATGTCGCCGGTGCACGTGGGGCCGATCGTTGCGGCGTCGCATTCGACGGTAAAAGTGGGGATGCGCGCGTTTTCGACCTCCATCATATATCTCATTGCGGAGCTGATTGGACTGGGGCTGGGGCCGTTCCTAATCGGCGTGTTCAACGACCACTATCGTCTGCGGATGGGCGTGGACGTGATCCGCTACTCGATGTCGACAGCCGCGATTACGACATTCGTTGGCGGGTCGATCTTCCTGATCGCCGCGCAATTCTTCCAGCGGGATATGACTCGAGCTTCGGCGGATTGATGATACGGAGTCGGGGCGAAAGCGTGTCTTAACACAGAGAACACTGAGCGAATCAGGAGGGCACGGAGAAATCGTCAGTGGCGGCCGCGATCGAGACATGGCTTCAGGGGCTAAAGAGCCTGTCTGGCAAATAGAAAACCGCACCTCAGCGGCTAAAGAGGCTGCTGAAAAAATGCCGAACCCTCACTCGGAGGGCCGTAAACAGCAGATCCCTCGCTGCGTCCCGCGCCCGCACACACCGCGGGGACAGCAAAAGCGCGCGGGACTTCGCTCGGGATGACAATGCGCATTTTTTCTGTGTCCTGTAAAGCCGTATTGATTTTGCCCTGCTTACGGCACGACTGAAGTCGTGCTCTGACGCAAAAACGAGGTTGTCACACATGGGAGTGCGGGCAGAGAGCGTGTCTTAACACAGAGAACACTGAGAGAATCAAGAGGACACGGAGAAATCCTGCCAGATTGATCCGCTATTGGGGCCGAGCGCGGCTACGCGTTAGAATTGAAATTGTCGCGGGGTATGCTACAGTTTCAGGTTAACTTTCAGGCGGGGGACCGGCCAGGGCAGGGGGATGATGGTAGATAAGACTCTAAAGACATGCGAAGAAGCGGTTGCGGGTGTGTTCGACGGGGCCACGATTCTGCTCGGAGGCTTTGGCGATCCGGGGCTGCCGGGGCAGTTGCTCGAAGCGTTGCGGCGCCAGGGCGCGAAAGATCTTACGATGGTCCACAACGGCTCGGGCGGCGGCACGCACTCTCTCGGCGGGTTGATTCACGACGGCAAGGTCCGCAAGCTGATCGCGTCGTTTCCGAGCAATCCGGGCAATACGTCGTTTCAGGAGAAGTATCTGAAGAACGAAATCGAGCTGGAGCTGGTGCCGCAGGGTACGCTTGCCGAGCGCATTCGTTCTGCCGGCGCGGGCCTCGGCGGCTTCTTCACTCCCACCGGCGCAGGCACCGACCTTGCTGCCGGCAAAGAGAGCCGCATGCTCGACGGGCGCGAGCAGATCTTCGAGAAGGCGCTGCACGCCGACTTCGCGTTCGTGCGCGCGTATCGCGGCGACCGCCTCGGCAACCTGAACTATCGCATGGCGATGCGCAACTTTAATGTGCCGATGTGCACCGCCGCGGATTTCGTGGTCGCGGAAGTCGACGAGATGGTTCCCGCCGGCGGGATCGATCCCGAGGATGTGCACACGCCCGGAATTTTCGTCGATCGTGTCGTGCAATGCGTGCGTCATCCCGAATACCTGAAAATCACGACGGAGGGAAGGTAGGCCATGTCGCTCACGAGAGAAGGAATTGCGTATCGCGTTGCGTGCGATTTGCCGGAGGGCAGCTACGTCAATCTTGGCATCGGCATACCGACCCTGGTGTCGAGTTACATTCCGCCGGATCGCGAGGTTTTCTTCCACAGCGAGAACGGCATACTCGGCATGGGGCCGATCGCGGAACCGGGGCACGAAGATCCGGATTTGATCAACGCGGGGAAGCAGTACGTCACGCTGCTGCCCGGAGGGAGTGTGTTCGATCACCCGACGTCGTTTTCGATGATCCGGGGCGGGCACGTGACGCACGCCATCCTCGGCGCGCTGCAGGTGGCGGCGAATGGCGACCTGGCCAACTGGCGCACTCCGGGTGAGAAGGTGCCGGGAGTTGGCGGCGCGATGGACCTGGCGTTTGGCGTGCACAACGTGATCGTCACCATGACGCACATCACCAACAAGGGCAAAGCGAAAATCGTCAGGACATGCACGCTGCCGCTCACCGCGCCACGCTGCGTGAAGCACATCTATACCGATATGGCTCTGATCGACGTGATGCCCGGCGGGCTCGTGCTGCGCGAATTCGCGCCGGGGCTGAATCCCGCGGCCGTGCAGGCGCTGACGGAAGCGCCGTTGCGCGTGGCGCCCGATTGCCGCGAGATGAATGTGCCGGCCGCGTTCCACGCCGCGCAGGCCGCCGCGCGATAAAATAGGCGCGGTTGTCGCTTGCCGCAATCGAGAAAGTAATCGGAGGTCACGCATGCTCAAAGCCATCGACATGCACGTCCACATCCTGACGGGCGACCGCGCCAAGCAGGGCTGGGCATCCATCGCGAAGACGGGGCCGCCGATGAACACGGGCAAGTGGCGCTCCGATCCTGACGGCATGGCGGAGATGTACCAGTCGCACGAGATGATGGCGGTGATCTTCGATGTGGACGGCGAAACCCGCAGCGGCGTGAAGATCGACAATGGCGAAACAGCGGCGTGGGTGAAGAAATATCCGGACACGTTTATTGGATTCGGCAGCGTCGATCCGTGGAAGGGCAAGGTCGCGGTGAACGAAGTGCAGCGCTGCGCGGACATAGGCCTGCGCGGAATGAAATTTCAGCAGGCGGCGCAGGGATTCGATCCGACGAACGAGCGCTTCTTCCCGATCTACGAAAAAATCTCGAGCCTGAATCTGCCTGTGATCTTCCACACGGGCACCACAGCGGTCGCTGCCGGCTTGCCGGGCGGCAAAGGCATCATCCTGGAATACTGCAAGCCGATTCCGTATATGGACAATCTTGCCGCCCGTTTCCCGGAGATGCGCATCATCATGGCGCACCCGTCGTGGCCGTGGCACGATGACCAGCTCGCCGTCCTGCGGCACAAGAGCAACACGTACATGGATCTTTCCGGCTGGGCGCCGAAATATTTTCCAGCGTCGACCGTGCACAACATCAACACGCTCGTGCAGGACAAGGCGTTTTTCGGCACGGATTTCCCGATGATGACGCCCGAGCGCTGGCTTTCGGAATTTGCTGAGCTGCCGCTGAAAGATTCGGTGCGGCCGAAGATTCTGCTGCTCAACGCCGCCAAGTTGCTCGGCATCGAAGTCCCCGCCGCGCAAACGCAAACAGCCACGAAGTCCTAAACCGGCGCGGCATGCAATGCGCTGGGAATTTGGTCGTGTCGATTTTCCGATTCCGTTCGGCTGCCTGATTCGATTCGGTTGACATGAGGCGCGTTCGGAGATAAGAACAGCGGTAGCACGGACAGCTCTTAGAACGGGGGGAAGAGCGATGGTTATCGACGTTCACGGTCATCTGACCGCGCCGGATTCTTTGTACGTCTACAAGGCGAATATTCTCTCGCATCGCGGATCGCACGGCCGCGGCAAGGTCGAGATCAGCGACGACGAGATGATCGCCTTCTTGAAGCAGCCCACCTTTGGCACCGGTAAATCGCATTTCGACCTCTTGAAGGAAGTGGGCACCGATCTCCAACTCCTCTCGCCTCGCCCCTACCAGATGATGCAGGCGGAAAAGCCTGCCAAAGTGTCGCAGTGGTTCATCGAGGAGTGCAACAATCTTGTTGCGCAGCAGTGCCGCCTTTTTCCCAACGTTTTTAAGGGTGTTTGCGGGCTGCCGCAATCGCCGGGGATCAGCCCGAAAAACTGTATCGCTGAGCTCGAGAGGTGCGTGAAAGATTTCGGATTCGTCGGCTGCCTGCTGAATCCCGATCCGAGCGAAGCCTCGAACTACGACACGCCGAATCTTGGCGACGAATACTGGTATCCGCTCTATGAGAAACTCGTCGAGCTCGATGTGCCCGGTTACGTTCATGGCGCCGGCTGTCGCTCGATCCGGCATAGCTACTCGACGCACTTCATCAACGAAGAGACGATTGCCGTCGTTTCGCTGGCCGGCTCGCGCGTGTTCAAGGATTTCCCGAAATTGAAGATCGTCGTTTCGCACGGCGGTGGGGCAGTGCCCTATCATTTCGGGCGGTTTCAGGCGCCGAGCCTGCGCCGCGGCGGCAGCGAGACTTTCTACGATGGCTTGCGGCGCCTCTATTTCGATACGGTGCTGTATACCGCGCAGGCTCTCGAGCTGCTGTTCAAGACAGTGGGACCGGACCGCTGCCTATTCGGGACCGAGCGTCCCGGCGTCGGCACCGCCAAGGATCCGAAAACCGGAAAGTGGTTTGACGACGTGAAGAGCTACATTGATGGTTTCGACTGGCTGAGCGCCGCGGACAAGAAAACCGTCTTCGAGGACAACGCCAAGAAGCTTTTCCGCCTGAGCGTGGACGCCAAGACGGAAAAAGCCTGATTTCGCGAAAAAGATTCGAGGATTCATGCCAACCGCACAGGGAAACGCGCTTGAAAAGGGGGCCCAGGCGGCTTACCGCGCCGATCATGTGGGAAGCTTTCTGCGCCCGCCGGAATTACTCGAGGCGCGGAAAGCCGGAGACGCCGCAAAACTGAGAGAGATCGAAGACGCGGCGATCCTGCGAGTTCTCGCAAAGCAGAAGGAACTCGGCTTCGATATCTTCACCGACGGCGAATTTCGCCGCAGCAACTTCATGGGCGATTTCACCGATGCGGTCGAAGGCTTCGATTTCGGCGACGGCCTGCCGAGAAGCTGGAACACGGCGAACGCCGGAGGTTCGACGCTGGGGCGTGGAAGAGTGGCGGGTGTGGTGGTCGAAAAGCTGCGCGTCGTGCGGCCATTGACGGGCCACGAGCTTCCTTTCTTGAAGAAGCACAGTCCCGGCGATATCAAAATGACTTTGCCGAGCGCTACGCAGTTTCCGGCGATTTCGTTCAAGGCTGGGCGGAGCGACAAGGCCTACAAAAATCATTCCGAGCTGCTCTGGGATATTGTCGAGATCATGAAGGCGGAGCTCGCGCGGCTGGCGGCCGAGGGCGTGAAGTACATTCAGATCGATGCGCCGCGCTACAGCTACTTCATGGATCCGAAATGGCGCGAATGGATTCGCACGGAGATGAAGGTCGAGCCGGATGCCTGGCTCGAGGAATCGATTCGCGCAGACAACGCGTGTTTTCAGGTGGCGCGACGCCCCGGCATCGCGCTGGGCATTCACCTTTGCCGCGGGAATAGCCGCAGCCACTGGTATGCGGAAGGCGGATACGATTCGATCGCCGAGAAGCTTTTTGCCACCATGGATGTGGACCGGTTTCTGTTGGAATACGACGACGCGCGCTCCGGAACATTCGAGCCTTTGCGCTTCGTTCCCAAGAACAAGACGGTTGTGCTCGGGCTGATCAGCTCGAAGCGGCCCGAACTCGAAAACGGCGAGCAAATCGTTGAGCGCGTTAAGGAGGCCTCGCGCTACGTGCCGCTCGAAAATCTTGCGCTCAGCCCGCAGTGCGGATTTGCCTCGACGCTCGAAGGCAATCTGATCAGCGAGGAGCAGCAGTGGGCGAAGATGCGATTGGTGGTTGAGACCGCCAGGCGCGTGTGGCGCTAGAAGAGCCCAAAGGCCCCACCCTCAGAAAACGAGGATGGGGCACCCGGAAAGTCAAAGGCGCTACGCAAGGCGCCCTCGCGCTAGAAAGAGTCGACGGAGGAAACGATCATGGCAAAGGTTGTGCTCGGCGTCGGGTCGTCGCATGGACCGATGCTTTCGACGCCGCCCGACATGTGGCACCTGCGCGCAGGCGCCGACCGGAAGAATCCGAAGCACTTTTATCGCGGCCAAGCCTACGATTTCGACAAATTGCTGGCGGAGCGGCAGCCGGGCTTCGCCGCTGCGATCACCACGGAGGAGAAGCAGAAGCGCTACGATGCGTGCCAGCGCGCGCTGGATAAACTGGCCGCGAAATTTGCTGAGGTAAAGCCCGATGCGGTGGTGATCGTCGGAAACGACCAGCGCGAACTTTTCACGGATGACAACACGCCCGCCTTCCTGGTTTACGCCGGAAGCAAGATCGAAAATATTCCCGAGACGGAAGAAGCGAAGGCGAAGTTTCCGCCCGGAATCGCGATCGCGGAAATCGGGCACTGTCCTCCGGGCGGCGCCGTGTATGCGGGGGCGAATGACCTGGCAGTCCACCTGATCGATTCGCTCATGGATCAGGAATTCGACGTTTCGGAATCGTCGCGCTTGCCGAAAGTGAATGGGCACGACCACGGAATTCCGCATGCGTTTGGCTTTCTCTACCGGCGCATCATGGTGGATAATCCGCCGCCGAGCGTCCCTGTCTTCCTGAACGCGGGGATTCCGAATAACCGGCCGAAAATTCCCCGTTGCCTGAAATTCGGCCGCGCGCTGATGAAGGCGATCGAAAGCTGGAAGGAAGATGCAAAGATCGCGGTTTTCTGCTCGGGCGGATTGACGCATTTCGTGGTCGACGAAGACCTCGATCAGCGCGTGCTAAAGGCCATGCAATCGGGCGACGAAAAGGCGTTGGCCGAAATCCCCGAAAGCTATCTGCTCGGCAACACGTGCGAACTCCGCAATTGGATGCCGGTGTCGGTGGGCATGAACGCGCTGGGGAAGAAGATGACTCTAGTGGACTACGTCGCGTGTTATCGCACCGAGGCTGGGACGGGCAGCGCGATGGGCTTTGTCTACTGGCAATAGCGAATTCGAAAGAGAGACCATGAGATCAGAAGCTGGAGGAGACGATTTCGCATCCCGGCTCAGACGAGTCGATTGCTGCGCGGTTTCGGACGCGCTCGACAAATTGGGATTGACGGGCGTGGTGACGGGGTTGTCGCCGTTGAGTTCTTCGCGGCGCATTGCCGGCTGCGTGCTAACGATCAAGCTAGGAATCGGGGCACCCCCTCCCGGAAAGCCCCGCCACATCGGCACCACCGCGATCGAGGCCGCTCATCCCGGCGACGTCATCGTGGTCGAGCAGCGCAGTGACACGCGCGCGGCCAGTTGGGGCGGCATCCTGGCGCTTGGGGCGAAGCTGCGCGGCGTCAGCGGCGTGATTGCGGACGGGCCCGTGCGCGATATCGACGAAGCGCGCCAGCACGATTTTCCGGTCTTTGGCCGCGGACTCACACCCTTCACCGGCCGCGGGCGCATTGTCGAGCTGGCGAACAATCAGCCGGTCGAGATCGGCGACATTCAAGTGAATGCAGGCGATTATGCGATCGCCGACGGCAGCGGCGTAGCCTTTATCGGCGCCGCGAATATCGAGCGGGTGCTGGCGACGGCGGAAGATATCGTAGCGCGCGAAGCGGCGATGGCTCGATCGCTCTACGAAGGCAGACCCATCACCGAAGTGATGGGCGCAAACTACGAAAACATGCTGCAGCGCAGCTAGAGTCTGTATGGCAACGGTGTTTGAGAACTTCAGGGGCTGAAGCCCGCGCGCCGTTGCTGGACTTATGTCGTGGCTGGAAGCCACGACCCACAAGACTCGGTGGTTGTCACACGGAGTTGGCTAGAGGTGACTCCCTTGTCAAGTCAGGATCCATCGGTCGAGCGCGCAAGCAAGCTCGACACCGCGACCATCAGCGACGCCCTCGACCGGCTTGGCATCGCCGGGCAGTGCCTGAATATCAAGCCGCGCGATCCGCGCTTTCGTCTCACCGGCCGCGCGTTCACGATGCTCTATCGCCCAGTTGGAAAACCCGCGGGAACGGTCGGCGAATTTATCGATGATGTCGCGCCGGGTTCCGTGGTGGTGATCGATAACGGTGGGCGCGAGAACGCGACCGTGTGGGGCGATATTTTGACGGAGATCGCGCATCGCCGGGGGCTTGCGGGAACGGTGATCGATGGCGCCTGCCGGGATACCGCGCTTTGCCTGGAGCTTGGCTATCCCGTTTACAGCCGCAGCTACTCGATGCGAACGGGCAAGGATCGCGTGCAGCTCGATGCGACGGAGATTACGGTCGATATCGGCGACGCCCGAGTTTCACCCGGCGACCTGATGCGCGGCGATGCGGACGGCGCGGTGGTGATTCCGCGGCAGCACGAAGCGGAAATACTGGCCGTCTCCGAAGGAATCGCGACCGCGGAAGATGCGATTCGCAAGAGTGTCCGCGAAGGCAAGCGCCTCGATGAGGCCCGCAAGGAATTCGGCTACCATCAGCTGCAGACGAAGCGGACCTGATCCTAGCGGCCCGAATCGGAAGTTCGGGCGACTTAAACCGGGGCTGAAAGCCCCTCTCTCTGAGGGCGTTTTTTCGAGGGCCTGAAGGCCCACGCTTCCACCGAAAGCCCTTCCGCCTCCACAACCCGGTCGGCACACATTTTCTGAAGGCCCACGCTCCCACCGTGCAGAGCCGGTGCTACGCGCTCATGATTTGCCGTGGCGCACGGTGAGAACCGGGCACGGCGCGTGCGCGATCACTTTGTGCACGCTTGCGATCGGAAGATGCGAAGCCGCGCCGGGCACGCCGGAGGCCCTACGCGCGCCGAGCACGATCAGTCCCGCGTGAGTCTGCTGCGCGACCTCGAGAATTTTGTCCGCGGGCACGCCTTGCTTGACCTCACATCTCAATTCCGGACGCAACTCCACGTCCTCTGGAACGAGCTTGCGCAACAAACGCTCCGAAGAAGCAATCAAGTCGGACTCGTGGACCAGCTCGTCGGTTTTGCGGCCTTCGACTACGTGGAGAAGCGTAAGTCTCGCGCCATATTCCTGCGCGAGCGCGATCGCGTAGCGTGCGCCCGAAAGCGACGCGGGACTGAAGTCGGTGGCGTAAAGGATCTCGCTCAGTTGCCAGTGCTGCTCCGACTGTGCGTGCGGACCGATTGTGAGGACCGGGCATGGAGCATTTCTGAGAACTTCTTCCGCGGAAGATCCAAGAAGAAGTTTTCCGACGCCGGTGCGTCCGTGAGTGCCGAGCACCACGAGGTCGGCGCTGTCGCGATCGATCGCGGAAGTGAGCACCTGCGAAACCGGGCCTTCCCAGAGCTGGACTTCGTTCTCGATGTCCGGAAATGAAGTTTGCAGAAATGCCCGCATTTTCTTTGTCTGAACTTCACGCGCCTCGTCCGCCGCGTGCCACGTTTCCGGCGGGAGAGTGTAATTAGCCGGTTCGACTGCGTTCACGACGTGAAGCGCGGCGTGGAAACGCCGGGCCAGATCCGCGGCGTACAAAAGAGCGTTTTCCGCGGCCGGCGAGAAGTCAGTCGCGAAGACGATATCTTTCAAGGCGATGCTTGCTTGCGCCTCTTTCGTCGACGTCTGCATGTTATTTCTCCTCTTCATGCTTTCCATGCCGCCGGTCAACCCCATGTCAGTTCACTCGACCGGCATCGGAGGCCGGCGGCGAGCCCTTCGAATGTTTCGCGTTGGTAAATGTCCGCGATTGCTTCCAGATGGACCCGGCGGTGATTGCCTGCAAAAGTGCGCGAGGCCCCTGTTTCTCGAGGATCGTGCACAAGCCGAGGTTCTGGTATCGGCTGACTGCAGCTGTCGAATCTCCGCCGAGAACGAAGACCTGCGGAGGCGACGGCAGCGAGGCGGCGCGCTCGATGAGATCGCCGATATAGAGGTCAGCCGCATAGTCATCGGTCACCAGCACGTCAAAATGGCCAGCTTGGAGCAATTTCAAGGCCTCGAGTCCGCTCCAGGTGACGGACGTCTTGCAGTCAGTGTTGCGTTCGAGCAAATCTTGGAGTTCGGATGCTTCGCGCTCGTCGTTGTGAAGCACCAAAACAGCGGGCGGTGTGACGGTCATGTGCCACCTCTTGGTGCGACCATATGGCTAACCTGCGCGATTAGCCGTGACGAACGCTACGTTCCTATGTGACGCTCATCACAGACCCGGAATCCCTTGGGCGTTCAATCTATGCTGCTGTAGCGAGGCTGGAGCGAGGCGAGGTCGGCAGATATGCGCGACTTGTTGCAGGTCCTCAAGGCGGAGCTTGAGTTCCTCGAGGGAGGCGGCTACCGGAAGATCGCACAGACCTCGTGGCGGCCGCCATTTATTTTCGAGGATTCGCCGAGCTGTCCGTATTCCGACGCACCTCCACGCCGGCGCCTCTGCCTTTCCTGCTCTTTGATACAGCTTACGCCGGCCAATCGCAGATTGGAGCAGGCGCCGTGCCGCCACATACCATTGAACGATGAGGGTGAGACGCTTGATTCGCTTTACAACACGGCGAATGATGCCGAAGTCGAGGGGGCGGTGGTGAAGTGGCTGCGAGCCGAAATTCGGGTGTTCAAAAAAGCCCGGGAGAACTAGTCAGGTCTGGATTCACAATTTCGACCGATACGCACACGTAGAGGAGGTATTGGCGATGATTCCCCGATGCGCCAACCCTGCCTGCCTCGCGGAATTCGATCACCGAAAGGGCCAACTCTTCCGATTTCCGAAGGGGGCCATAGACCGGCCTGCTGACACGCATTCTATCCAGCACTTCTGGCTGTGCGCTGACTGCTGCAAATTATACTCGCTAGAATACATCGAGAATCGTGGTGTGGCGCTCAAGCCCCGTGCGGGAGAGCCGCGCCCCGCGCCCGGCCACTTCATAGCCGCCGCCTGAATCCGCAGTTATTCCTCGGCTTTGGTTGGGGCGCCTCTTCAAATCTCCGCGCGCGAAAAGAGCAGGCGCTTCGCGAACTCCACGAGCAACAAATACGTGACCGTTGAAATTGCGAGGAATGTGAAGAATGGGGCGGGCAGGGGCGTGAATCCGAGGCGCTGGGCGAGGAACGAATAGGGGAGCCAGATGCCGACGATCACGATCAGGACTGTGGTAATTGCCAGCGGGACGCTCGGCCGGCTTTTGAAGGGATTTTGCGTGGTTCGAATGACGAAGAGGACGAGCGTCTGTGTCGCGAGCGATTCGACGAACCAGCCGGTGTGGAATTCGGCCTGGCCGGCGTGAAAATAGTGAAGCAGCACGAAAAAAGTCAGGAAATCATAGATCGAGCTGATCGGCCCGATGAAGATCATGAAGTTGCGGATGAGAGACATGTCCCAGCGTCGCGGACGGCTGATGTAGCGGTCGTCGACGTTGTCGGATGGGATCGTGATCTGGGCCGCATCGTAGAGAAAATTGTTCAGCAAGATTTGTGTGGGCAACATGGGTAGGAAGGGCAGGAACAAAGACGCGCCGGCCATGCTGAACATGTTGCCGAAGTTCGAGCTCGTGCCCATCAGCAGGTATTTCATGACGTTGGCGGACGCGCGGCGGCCTTCGATGATGCCCTGATGGAGCACTGCGAGGCCCGGCTTGAGGAGAATGATGTCGGCGGCATCGCGGGCGACGTCGACGGCGGTGGATACGGAGATGCCGACGTCGGCCGCGTGCAGGGAGGGCGCGTCGTTGATGCCGTCGCCCATGTAGCCGACGACGTGGCCGCGAAGCTTTAACGCGTGGATGATGCGGTGCTTCTGCACGGGCGAAACTCGCGCGAAGACCGTGGTTTGTTCAGCCAGGTGTTGAAGCGCGGGATCGCTCGTCGCATCGAGTTCGTCGCCGAGGATGATCGCGGGGTCGTGCAGGCCGACCTGCTCGCAGATGTGGCGCGCGACGAGTTCGTTATCGCCGGTGAGGATCTTTAGTTCGATGCCGTCGCGCTTCATGGCCGCGAGCGAGTCGGCGGCATCGGGATTTGGCGGATCGGCAAAGGCAAGATAGCCCGCGAAAACGAGCGCGGATTCGTCCTTCGAGCTGTAAGCGTCCCGAACATCCACGTTTCGATATCCGACACCCAGGACGCGGAAGCCTTGCGAGCTGAGGTCATCGAAGGCTTGGCGGCATTTGTGCTGCGTGTCACCGTCGAACGGGGTTGTCCGGCCTTCCATTTCATACGATTCACAAAGATTGAGGATGCCTTCCGGGGCGCCCTTGGTGATCAGCAAGCGCTCTCGTGATCCACCGTCGTGCTTTTCGACCACGATCGAGAGGCGGCGACGCTCGAAATCGAAGGGAATTTCATCGCATTTCGTGTAGCTGTCGCCATCGGTGCGGGGTGTTTTCAGGATCGCCGTATCCAGCGGGCTGCGGATGCCGGTTTGGAACTTACTGTTGAGGTAGGCCAGTGCCAGGGTTCGGTCGGAAGGCTTTCCGAGATAATCGACGGAGGAGACGAGGATCATTTGTCCGGTCGTCAGAGTGCCGGTTTTATCGCTGCACAAAATATCGATGGTGCCGAAATTCTGGATGGCGGGGAGATGCTTGACGACGACATGCTGGCGGGCCATGCGAACGGCGCCGCGCGCGAGCGTGACTGAGGTGATCATGGGCAGGAACTCGGGCGTCAAACCGACCGCCAGCGCCACCGCGAAAACGAAGGATTCGAAGGCGTCTTTGTGCATCGCCACGCGGACGACGAGGATGAAGAGGACGAGAAAAAACACGGCGCGCATGATGAGCATGCCGAAGCGTTTCATGCTGCGCTCGAATTCAGTTTCTTGCGGACGCATGGCGAGGCGCTCGGCGATGGCTCCGAAGGCTGTGCCGGGTCCGGTTGCGAGAATGACGACGGTTGCAGTGCCGCTTATTACCGATGTGCCCATGAAGACGAGGTTGGGCGCGTCCGGGCCTTTCGACTGCGAGCCATCGCCGGGATGCGCGCTCTTCTCCGCCGGCAAAGACTCGCCGGTGAGGGCCGCTTGCTGGACGTAGAGATCGCGGGCTTCGAGCACGCGCCCGTCGGCCGGTATGAGGTCCCCGGCGGAAACGCGCACGATGTCGTCCGGAACGATCTTGCGGCGAGCGATCTCCTGCCAGGTTCCATCGCGGAGGACGGTGGCGGTCGGGGCGACATCGGCGCGCAGGCGATTGATGGCCTGCTGCGAGCGGTACGTTTGGATGAAATTGATGGCGACGCTGAGGAGGACGATCACGAGGATGATGAGAGCGTCGGACGCATCGCCGAGTACCAACGAGGCCAGCGCGGCCACGAGAAGGATGATGACGAGCGGGTTCAGGAACAGAAGTAGTAATTCGACGGCGGTCGAGCCGCGTTTTGCGGGCGCCGGCTCATTCGCGCCGTACTGATCGAGGCGCGCTTCGGCTTCCGCTGAGGAAAGGCCGGCAGCGGATGGGGGTTTGGCCGGGACTTGTTCGTCAGCGACGGTGGACGACGATGACATGGTGCGGGCGCGCGTCCTCTTTTCGGGCGGGGCACGAACCCGGTGGCCCATACCTTGCCCCCAGCCTACACAGATGCTAACGTTTTCCCGTTATGAAGCAAGAGGATACGCGACACGAGCCAAGCCCGGCGCTCGCCGGCCGCTGGCATCTGCTTGAATCGGCTCCTGACGCGATGGTGATCGTGGACTGCGCGGGGCAAATTGTTTTCGTGAATTCGCAGGCCGAGCGCGTCTTCGGCTACGAGCCGCAGGAACTACTAGGCCAACCTGTGGAAACGCTGATTCCGGAACAGGTTCGGCATGCTCACGTGCGAGATCGCACGGAATATATCGCGACTCCGCGGACACGCCCAATGGGATTGGGGCTTGAACTCCGGGGACGGCGGAAGGATGGCAGCACGTTTCCGGTTGAAATCAGCCTGAGCCCGATCGAGGACACGAATGGGCGCTTTGTGGCCAGCGCGATCCGAGATATCACGGAACGGAAAGAAATAGAAGTAGCGCTGCGGCTAAGCGAAGAACGGTACCGGCGGCTCATTGCCGAGGTGAAAGACTACGCGATCTTCATGCTCGATCCCGAGGGCCGCGTGAAAAGCTGGAACGAAGGGGCCGAGCGAATCAAAGGTTATCGCGCGGACGAAATCATCGGCCGCCATTTTTCCTGCTTTTATCCCGCCGAAGTTGTCGAGCGTGGCACGCCGGAGGAGGAAATTAAGGTCGCTACGTGGGAAGGCCGGTGGGAGGGTGAAGGCTGGAGAATCCGCAAGGATGGGTCGCGCTTCTGGGCGAGCGTTGTGATCACGGCGCTTCACGATGAGGATGGCAAGCTGCTCGGGTTTACAAAAGTCACGCGAGACATCACCGAGCAGAAGCGAGTGCGCGAGTCGTTTCTCCTGGAAGTTACGAATGCGCTGCTTTCGAATCTGGACATCACGAAACTGCTCGCGGCGATCGGTTCTTGTGTGCGCCAGGTGAAGGCGTTTGATTACGCCTCGGTGGCTTTGTATGACCCTGAAACAAAGATGCTGCGAGTCCACTCGATTTTGGGCGCACCCGGCATAGCCCCGCTTCCTGAGGCTGTGCTGCTGCCGGTGGCTGGAACGCCGCACGGCGCGGTGTACGCTTCGGGGAAACCCCTTCTGCTCAAGGGCTCGGCGGCGGAGCGATTTCCGTTTGAGATGCCGAAGCATCTCGCGGGCGCGTCGATCCAATCCGGCTGTTGGATTCCGCTGACAGGGCGAGAAGGACCGCTGGGCACGCTGAATGTATTCAGCCTGCAAGCAGGCGCCTTCGCCGAGGAAGATGTGACCGCGCTCGGGCAATTGGCCGGCCAGGTTTCGGTGGCGCTCGACACTGCGCTGGCCTTCCAGCGGATCGCGGACCTGAATACGCGGCTGGCCAGGGAAAAGCGCTATCTCGAAGACGAACTGCGGACCGAAACCAACTTCAACGACATCATCGGCAACAGCAGGGCCTTGAAGCGAGTCTTGAAACAGATTGAAACCGTGGCGCCGACGGATTCCACGGTTTTGATTCTGGGGGAAACCGGCACGGGCAAGGACCGGCTCGCGCGGGCCGTTCACGACCTCAGTCCCCGGAGCGGCCACGCGTTTGTGAAGATCAACTGCGCGTCCGTGCCGGCGGGGCTGCTTGAAAGCGAACTTTTTGGGCACGAGAAAGGCGCATTTACGGGCGCCATCGCGCAACGGATCGGGAGATTTGAGTTGGCGCATCAGGGAACACTTTTCCTGGATGAGGTGGGCGAGATTCCCCTGGAACTGCAAGCGAAGCTGCTGCGAGTGCTGCAAGAAAAGCAGTTCGAACGTCTCGGCAATAGCCGGACGATGACCAGCGACGTGCGGATCGTTGCCGCGACGAACCGGGATCTTAATAAACTGGTTGCCTCGGGACAATTCCGCAGCGATCTCTTTTACCGGCTCAGCGTCTTTCCGGTGATGGTTCCTCCGTTGCGGGACCGCGCAGAGGATATTCCGCTTCTCGTTCATTTTTTCCTGGCGCAATTCGCGAAGCGAATGGGGAAAAGCGTCGACATCGTGCGGCCCGAAACGATGCAGGCGCTGTGCCGCTATTCTTGGCCGGGGAACATTCGGGAACTGGAGCACGTGGTCGAGCGAGCTGTGATCCTTTCGCCCGGGCCGGAACTACGGATTCCGTTGACCGAATTCGAGGGTGTCGGCGCGGGCAATGCGCAGGACGCAACAATGCAGACCTCTTCGACACTCGAGGAGATCGAGCGCGGGCACATCCTTACTGTCCTCAGAGAAACAAAGGGGAAAATCGGCGGCGCGGGCGGTGCGGCCGAACGCCTTGGGATGAATCGTACGACCCTCAATTCCCGCATGCACAAGCTGGGAATCTCGCGGAAAGACATCTGAACACCGTCCGTCCCTCGTAAGCTCCATCACCGCCTTATGTGACGAGCGTCACTGCGCGAATGGTTTCCTGTCTGCAAGCGTGAACGTGGAGCGCTGGCCTCGGTGGTATTTGCCACATAAGCCGCTGGACGGGGTTCATAGGCCGACCGCTCGAAGCCAGCGCTGGAACTCCGGTTTTAGGGGGGATGCGATGGCAGAGAAAACAGGAACAGCGGTACAAATCGCGAGAGAGCCGACAACGGTCAAGCCGTTTAAGGTAGAGAGCTTGGCTGCCCACGTAAACGCCATGTTCGACGCTATTTCCCGCCGGGCTTATGAAATCTTCGAAGGCAGCGGCTACGCTCCAGGCCATGAACTGGATAACTGGTTTCAGGCGGAGAGGGAACTGCTGCATCCCGTCCATATTCACGTGAATGAGTCCGAAGACGCGCTCGAAATTCAGGCGGAGGTGCCGGGATTCAGCGAGAAGGAATTGGAAGTCAACGTCGAGCCGCAGCGGCTTGTGATCAGCGGAAAGCGAGAGACGAAGACCGAGCAGAAGAAGGGAAAGACCGCTTACTCCGAGACGTGCTCGGACCAGATCCTTCGAATCGTGGATCTGCCGGCCGAAGTAGAGACGGACAAGGTGGTTGCCAATCTGAAGAACGGAGTCCTCGAACTCCATCTGCCGAAGGCGGCAAGAGCCCGCAACATCAAGGCTGAAGCGAAAACCGCCGCCTGAAGCAGAATTTTCGAGTGGGATGGGCAGACAACCAGGCTGGGGACCTGCCCTCCCGCTCGGATATCGAAGAATTGAGAATGTGGGTCCCCGGCGAAACTTGGCAGCGGAGGTGCAATATGACGAAGAAAGTGATAACAGCAAAGGCCAAAGTAGCCGCGCCTGCGCGCGCGAAAAAGCTGGTTCAAAGGAAGAAGCGTAAGGCACGATTGCAGGAAGAGGCCGTGATCCATCAGGACGTGTTTTTCGCTGAAGCGCCGACGGAACCGTAAGCGAAAGACGTGCAGGGCGCTCGCGGAGGGAGTTACGCGATCACGAAGACAGATTCACGAAGGAGAAAAGCAATGAGAGTACAAGACGTGATGATGCGAACCCCGGCGTTTTGCAGCCCGGAGACGAATTTGGGCGCCGCGGTTGAAATTCTGTGGAATCGCAACTGTGGAATGCTGCCGATCGTCGATTCGCAACAAAAAGTCGTGGGAGTGGTTACCGACCGTGATTTGTGCGTGGCACTCGGAACCCGGAATCGATTGCCCGGCGACATCCGCGTGAGCGAAGTCGCGAGCGGGAACATCTACTCGTGCAGGCCCGAGGATGACATACATGCAGCTCTCGAGACGATGGCGAAACAGAAGGTGCGCCGCCTCGCCGTCGTAAACAAGACGGGTTCGCTCGAAGGAATCTTGTCGATGGACGACGTGGTGCTTCACGCGGAAGCGGGCGGCGCCGGCCGAACGACTGAACTATCGCATGCGGAAATCGTTGATACGCTGCGACAGGTCTATGGTCCGCAACTCCCGCAGGTGATCAGTCACGCGATCGCGGCCTAGTAGCCGTATTTGAACAGCGCCTGAATGGTGCTCACTTGATCGAGAGGCTTCACGACCGATATCAGGCAGGGCAGTTGCTCGCCGAGAGGCTAACGGGCCTTGCGAAACGTCCAGACGCAATCGTGCTGGGATTGCCACGAGGGGGAGTGGAAGTAGCCTGTGCACTTGCGACGCGGCTCGGCTTACCAGTGGATGTTTTTCTGGTTCGCAAGCTCGGCGTCCCAGGCTACGAGGAATTAGCGATGGGAGCGATCGCGACGGGCGGCGTCGAGGTCGTTGACCCGGATGTGATCGAGGCATTTCGAGTATCGAACCGTGAGATCGAGGAAGTTGTCGCCATCGAAAAACAGGAGATGGAAAGAAGGGAACGCGTGTTTCGAGGCTCCCGCCCTCCGCTTAACCTCCGCGGTCGCACGGTAATCCTGGTTGACGACGGCATTGCCACCGGCTCGACCATGCGGGCGGCGATCGGGGGAGTGAGGAAGCTCGGGGCCGCCCGAGTGATCGTGGCCGCCGGGGTTGCGCCGTTGGCGACCTGCCTGTTGTTGCGCTCGGAAGCAGACGACGTTAGATGTCTCTTAACGCCCCGGGAGTTCCGAGCCGTCGGGCAATTCTACGAGGAGTTTTTGCAACTAACCGATCAAGACGTTTGTAAGTTTCTCGATAACGCGCGAAAGGTAACTGCAAAAAGCGCGGCATAAGCCCTTTTTCGGGTGGAAAGACAGGAAGCCATGACAATCGCAGCCCGAGTAGAAGAGGAAAGGGCAAGGATCGAGGGGCCCGACTATAAGGCGCTGACAAGAGTTCGCGAAGGGCCGTGCATTTCGGTCTACACGAGTCGAAGTTCTGATGCAGAACAGACGAAAAATGGCCTGAGACGTATCAAGGACACACTCCGAGGCGCGGCAGCAAATTTCCAGAATGCGTCCATGACGGTCGATGACGCGGAACGGGCGCTGGAATCGAACTGGGAGCAGATATGGCAAGCCGAATCAGGACGCGCCAGCATGCATCAAGGGGCCGTTATTTTTCTCAGCAGGGATTTTTTCGCTTGCTACGGATTGCCGGCTCCCATAGCCGAACGAGTCGTCGTGGGAAGCGAGTTTTTCATTCGGCCGTTACTCGCTTCGTGGCGGACGAACGATCGGTTCTTCGTTTTGGCGCTTAGCCAAAAGCACGTAAGGCTCTATGAAGGCTCGCGCTGCTCGATGGAGGAGCGGCATCTGCGGGATGCCCCCGAAAATCTGCACGAAGACCTCGCGGGCCTGTCCTTTGAACGGAATTACGAGATGCACACAGCCGCTTCACCCGTGTCCAATCAGAAAGGCGCCATCTTTCACGGACCGAGTGTGAGCAACAAAGACCGGCTCATTCACTTTTTCCGCGATGTGGACCTCGGGGTTGCCAGCACTCTCAAGAACCAGGAAGCCCCGCTGATCGTGGCCGCCGTCGAATACCTTTTTCCGATATACAAAGAGGCGAATACGTACCCGCATCTCCTGGAGGATACGATCGCAGGCAATCCGGACCTGCTCACGCCGGATGCACTTCACGCGGCCTCGTGGAAAATCGTCCAGAGCCATGCCTCCGAGGCGGAGGCTCGGGCATTCGACGTCTACAAGGAACACATCAACACGCCCCTAAGCTCGAGCAACCTGCGCAAAGTGATCGCTGCGGCCGCGGGCGGGAGGGTGAGGTTTTTGTTTGTTCCGTCTACCGGCGAGCAATGGGGTTTGTTTCAGCCTCCCGAGACAGTGCACATCCACAACAAAAAGGAACCGGGCGACGACGAACTCTTGAATCTGGCGGCGATGCTGACCCTGCGCCATGGCGGGGAGGTCTATGTCGTTCGAGCCGATGAATTGCGCGAGGGAGCAGAAGTGGCGACTGTGTTCCGGTTCTAATCGGGACGCGGCGTTCGTGTTCGGCGGAAACAGGTCGCGACTCGAAAATCGAAAGATGTGACGAAGCGCACGTGACGAGATATCATCACCCGGTGATATTTCGTCGGGGTTTCCCATTTTGGGATTCATTCCTCGCGGTGCAATTGACACGTATAATTATACAAATAAGCAAGTTAGTGGAATTCTGGCGAAGCAAATGGGATTGGTCCAATCCGTGCAGTTGTGATTTATGACCGGAGCGAAAGTGCTAAGGATCACGCAGGAAGGCGACGCAGCTAGGCCATCGCTAAGGCTCGAGGGACGTTTGGAGGGGGCATGGGTGGAAGTGCTCAGAAAAGCGTGGACCGAGTCAGTGGCTCCCACCGACGAACACAAAGTAATGGTGGATTTGGGCTCGGTCAGCTTTGCCGACCGCGAGGGCCGCGCGCTACTGCTCGAAATGCAGAAGAAAGGCGCGGTGCTAGCGAAAGCTTCGGGATTCATGCGGCACATCCTGGCGGCAGGTGATGATTCGGACCGAAAAGGAGAATGAGATGCGAGGACCCTACGGAATGGAAGTAGTGGAAGATTGCAGAACATGCTCGACGCGGAAGAGCGGCTTCTTCTGCCAACTTCCCGCCGCAGCTCTCCAGGCTTTCCACGGGATGAAATTCACCAGCACGTATCCGTCGGGCGCGGTCTTGTTCGTCGAAGGACAGGTTCCGCGCGGCGTGTACATGCTTTGCAAGGGCCGGGTCAAGCTGACCATGAATTCCTCGGATGGCCGGACGATCATCGTTCGCATCTGCGAGCCGGGCGAAATACTCGGTTTGCACGGTGCGCTATCGGGCGAGCAGTACGAGTTGACCGCCGAAGCGCTTCAGCCTTGCCAGGTCAATTTCGTGCGGCGCGAAGACTTTCTCAAGCTGGTACGAGAGCACGTCGAAGCTTCGGTGTCGGCACTGCAGCAGATCAGCAACGGTTACCGCGAGATTTGCCAGGAGGTTCGATATCTGGGACTGTCGCGATCGGCCAGCGAAAAGGTCGCGCAGTTCCTGCTGGAATCATCCGCAAATGCGCAGGAGACGACTCAGGGGAAGCGTTTCAGTCTGGGCCTGACACATGAGGAGATCTCGCAGATCGTCGGCATCTCGCGCGAGACGGTTACCCGGACGATGACGGACTTCAAGAACAAGATGCTCATCACAACGAAGGGTTCCGTAGTCGTGATTCGGGACGAATCGGGTTTGCGAGCGGAGGCAGCCGTGGCCTAGGAAGGCGCGAGACGGTAACGTCTCAGGATGGTGACTTATGGAAACAACTCGCACCTATGAAGTCCGGGCGAAATGCACGAAACCACGATCGGGCGTGGTCGCCTCCGATACGGTGCCCCGGCCGATCTCCTTCAGCGCTCCGCCGGAATTCCTGGGAGAATCCGGGGTTTGGACGCCCGAGCATTTCTTTGTCGCGAGCGTTGTGGCGTGTTACGTGAGCACGTTCTCGGGAATATCTCAGGCTTCGAAGTTCGATTTCGTTTCTCTTGAGGTCGATGCCGAGGGCGTGCTCGAGAAAAGCCCGGACGGTTGGAGATTCACAGAAGTGAAGCTGCGACCGGCGCTCAAGATTGCCAGAGAAGAGGATCGGGAACGAGCCAACCACTTGCTTGAGAAAGCCGAGCGGTCGTGCCTGGTGGCCCGGTCAATTTCGGCCGGCGTGACTCTTGAACCGGCCATCAGCGTGGCGCGAGAGAGAGCAGTTCTCGCAACCGTGAATTGAAAGGCCCTATTTCAAGCTCGCCGAGTTGGCGTGCATCGGGTGCACTGAGTCAAGATCAAGGTTGAGTTCGAGAACGTTGACCCGGCGCTCACCAAGAAATCCTAGCTGACGTCCCTCCGTATGTTTCGCCACGAGCGCGCGAACCTCCTCTTCGCTCATGCCGCGTTCCTTCGCGACCCGCGCAACCTGAAACTCGGCAGCCGCCGGAGAAATATCGGGATCCAGGCCGGAGCCTGATGTGGTGACGAGATCGACCGGGATGGGCATGCCGGGATTGGTCGGTTGAAGCTGCTTGACGCTCGCGTCGACGCGATCGATCAGGGCTTTGTTCGTGGGCCCGAGATTCGATCCGCCGGAAGACGTGGGATCGTAGCCCGCGGCGCCGGCCGCCGATGGGCGCGAATAGAAATAGCCCGGCGCCGTGAAGGGCTGGCCCATTAGACGCGAGCCGACGAGCACGCCGTTCCGTACGATCAGCTCTCCATTCGCCTGCTTGGGAAAAATCACCTGCGCCAATCCCGTGACGACGAGCGGGTAGATGACTCCGAGAAGTACCGTAGTTATCAGCGTGTACAAAATCGAAATCCAAAGATTCTTTTTCATGGCTGCCTCACGCCCACCCGATGTGGGTAATGATTAGATCGATCAGCTTAATTCCGATGAAGGGCGCGATGATGCCGCCCACTCCGTAGATCAAGAGATTCCAGCGCAGCAGGGCCGAAGCGCCTAGCGGACGATAGCGCACGCCGCGCAGGGCGAGCGGCACGAGAGCGATGATGATCAGCGCGTTAAAAATAACGGCTGAGAGAATCGCGGACTGCGGCGTTTTCAGACCCATGATGTTGAGTACGTTCAATTGCGGGAACGCGCCGGCGAACATTGCGGGGATGATCGCGAAATACTTGGCCACGTCGTTGGCCACCGAAAACGTGGTGAGTGCGCCGCGCGTGATCAGGAGCTGCTTACCGATTTCGACGATCTCGATCAGCTTCGTCGGATTCGAATCCAGATCAACCATGTTGCCCGCTTCTTTGGCGGCCTGCGTGCCGGCGTTCATGGCCACGCCTACATCCGCTTGCGCGAGAGCGGGAGCGTCATTCGTGCCGTCACCGGTCATGGCGACGAGCTTTCCTTTCGCCTGTTCGTTGCGGATGAGCGCGAGTTTGTCTTCGGGCTTGGCCTGCGCGAGAAAATCATCAACGCCGGCTTCGCGGGCGATCGCTGCGGCTGTGAGCGGATTATCGCCTGTGATCATCACGGTGCGGATCCCCATCGCGCGCAAGTGATCGAAGCGCTCGCGCATCCCGCCCTTGATGATGTCCTTGAGATGGATCGTGCCAAGGATTTTCCGGTCTTCCGCGACGAGAAGCGGCGTGCCGCCGGAATTGGAAATGTTCTTCACGGTTTCTTCCACTTCGGCCGGCACTCGAGGCCCGTTGGTGGAGCAGTGCTGTACGATGGCATCGAAAGCGCCCTTACGGATTTCGCGGCCGTCGAGATCGACGCCCGACATGCGCGTGACCGCCGAGAATGGAATGAAGGTCGCCGCGTAGGCCGAAAGCTCGCGGCCGCGCAGGTTGTATTTATCCTTGGCCAGCACGACGATCGAACGGCCTTCAGGCGTTTCGTCGGAGAGGGAAGCGAGTTGCGCCGCGTCGGCAAGTTCCGCTTCGGTGACGTTGGGTGCGGGAACGAATTCCGTGGCGCGGCGATTGCCGAGGGTGATGGTGCCAGTCTTATCCAGCAGCAGGGTATCGACATCGCCGGCCGCTTCCACCGCCCGGCCCGACATTGCCAGCACATTATGCTGGACGACACGGTCCATGCCGGCAATGCCGATGGCCGAGAGCAATCCGCCGATCGTCGTGGGAATCAGGCAGACGAGCAGCGAAATCAGAACAAAGACCGACTGCGGCGAGCCGCTGTAGATCGCCATGGGCTGAAGCGTGACGACGGCAAGCAGGAAGATGATCGTTAAACCAGCCAGCAGAATATTGAGCGCGATCTCGTTCGGAGTTTTCTGGCGTTCCGCGCCTTCGACGAGCTTGATCATGCGATCGAGGAACGTCTCGCCCGGATTCGACATGATCTTTACGATGATTTCGTCCGAGAGGACGCGCGTGCCGCCGGTGACCGCCGAACGGTCGCCGCCGGATTCGCGGATGACGGGCGCGGATTCGCCGGTGATCGCGGATTCGTCCACCGAGGCGACACCTTCGACAACCTCGCCGTCACCGGGAATGAATTCGCCCGCCGCAACCTTTACTAGATCGCCGGCGCGAAGCTTGGAGCCGGCGACTTCTTCGATCTCGCCGCCGCTCTTGATACGGTTGGCCGTGGTTTCCGAGCGAGCCTTGCGCAGCGTATCGGCTTGCGCTTTGCCGCGGCCCTCGGCCATGGCCTCGGCGAAGTTCGCAAAAAGAACGGTGAACCACAGCCACAGAGTGATCTGCAACTCGAAGCCGAAACCGGAAAGGTGTTGAATGTGGTCGCGCACCAGGTCGTAGGAGGTGATCACCGCTCCGATTTCGACGACGAGCATCACCGGATTCTTCATTAGCGTGCGCGGGTTGAGCTTGATCAGCGAGTCGCGCACAGCGCCGCCGACGATGCCCCAGGTCCAAAGCGATTTTCTTGTTTCTCGCGTGTTCATAGTGGCCTCAGAAAACCTTCCCGGCGTGCATCAGCAGGTGCTCGAGAATCGGGCCCAGGCTGAGCGCGGGGAAAAATGTAAGTGCGCTGACAATCAGAATGACGGAAACCAGCAGGAACGTGAAAAGCGGCGTGGTCACGGGAAAAGTGCCCGCGGATTCCGGCACGATCTTCTTCCGGGCGAGATTGCCGGCCAAGGCGAGTACCGGAATCACCATGAAGAAGCGGCCGAAAAGCATGTCGAAAGCGCCGCTGATGTTGTACCAGGGCGTGTTTCCGTTGAGCCCCGCGAAGGCCGAGCCGTTGTTGCCGGCCTGCGACGTATAGGCATACAGAATCTGCGAGAGGCCGTGCGGGCCCGGATTCGTGATGGACGACGTGCCAAATGGAGAGACGATCGCGATCGCGGTGAAGCCCAGAACGAGAAAGCAGAAGATGAGCACGGTGATCATTGCCATCTTCACGTCGTAAGATTCGATCTTCTTGCCGAGATATTCTGGCGTCCGGCCCACCATCAGGCCTGCAATGAAGACCGATATGACGATGAAGACGACGATGCCATAGAGTCCCGCGCCGACGCCTCCGAAGATCACTTCGCCGATCATGATGTTGACGAGGGGAACCATTCCTCCGAGCGGCGTGAACGAGTCGTGCATGCCGTTGACCGCGCCGCAACTCGCGTCGGTGGTCGTGGTCGCAAAGAGCGCGGTGGACGCAATCCCGAAGCGCACTTCCTTGCCTTCCATGTTGCCGCCTGCCTGCATGGCGCTCGTGTGCTGGTCAACTCCATGCAACAACGGGTTGCCGTGAGCCTCCATCGTGTACGCAACAGTGACCCCTGCAAAACATAGAATCGCCATCGCCGCCCATACCGCCCAGCCGTGCTTCTGAGAGCCCGTCATGCGGCCCAGCGTGTAAGTAAGGCCGGCCCCGAGTGAGAGCATCATCACGATCTGCATGAAATCGGTCAGTGGGGTGGGATTCTCGTACGGATGTGAACTATTCGCGTTGAAGGGGCCGCCACCGTTGGTTCCGAGGATCTTGATCGCTTCTTGAGAAGCGAAGGGTCCCTGCGCGATCACTTGATCGGTGATCGTTTGGGTCACTGGTTTGCCGTCGGGGCCGGTCGTTTGGACGGTTTGCGGATTCAGGAGCTTCGCCGTGTCGTAGGGCCGCAGGTTTTGAATCATGCCCTGGGATACGAATACCATGGCGATCACCAGGCACGCGGGCAGCAGAACCCACAACATGCAGCGCGTGAAATCGACCCAAAAGTTGCCGATCGTCTTGGATTCTTTCCTTGCGATCCCGCGGATCACCGCGATTGCCAAGGCAATGCCGACGCCCGCTGAGGCGAAGTTGTGATAGGCGAGGCCGGCCATCTGCGTGAAATAGCTCATCGTCGACTCGCCACCGTAGTTCTGCCAGTTGGTGTTGGTGGTGAACGAGGCGGCGGTATTGAACGCCAGGTCGGGCCCTACGCCGGCGAGATGTTGCGGGTTCCACGGCATGAACTTGAGACCCTGAACGCGCTCGATCAGATAGAGCACCAACATGCTGACCACGCTGAAGAGCAGCATCGAGATTGCGTATTCTTTCCAGTCCATCTCGCGCGTGTCGTCGATTCCGCAGCAGCGGTAAATGAGGCGCTCGATGGGACGGAGCACGGGGTCGAGAAACGTCTTTTCGCGCGAAAACACGCGCGTCATAAACACGCCGAGTGGCTTGGTGACCGCCAGCAAAACGGCGAAAAACAGCAGAATTTGAAACCAGCCATTTGCAGTCATTGTCGTCAGAACCTCTCAGGCCAGAGCAGGGCCACCAGCAGATAAACGCCTGTCAAAATACTAATTGCCAAAAGCACGATATTCGCGAGCATGTCGTGTCACTCCCTTACTTCAGGTGGTCGCAGGCCCATACGTAGCCGACCGCGACCGCAAAAAACAGAACCGTGCAAATTACGAAAAGAATGTCTCGCATCGAAATTGCTCCTATGCCACGTTTCGATTGGCCATGCTGCCCACGGGCAGCACGGTGACCTTGGGTTTGGCGACAGCGTCCGAGTATCTAGCGGATTCCGGCATTCCGCGGAACGGTACCACGAAAGCCGCGCCTCGGTTGCGTTGAGACCTTAGGAGGCTGATCTCGCGTCCGAATTGCGCCAAGACATAGCCGTAAAACACGCACGCCCCTCCGAGCACGATTGTGATGAAGGCTGCCATTTCCTCATCTCCTTAGCTGTGACGACGGACACCGCAGATCACTTCTTTCTACGGCATTCGACGAAGCGAGAATACGACCAGACCGTAAGGAACAAATAAGCGGCGCATAATGATTTCGTAATACTTGCTATGGGATTGATGCGGATGGCTTTAGGCGGAAAAGATGCGGAGACAAATGGAAAAACGGCTTGCTAACTCGCGCGGCGGGTCGCGCTTTTGCGTGAATGCTCGCGAGCATTGACGCGCGGCTTCTGCGCGCTGCCAGCCCGCTCCAGGCTTTTCTTTAGGGCTGTCATCATGTCGATCACTGGCGCGCGGCGCGGTTGAGGAGTCTCGGCGGCGATCTCGTGACCTTTTCTTTTTTCTTCGATCAGCGCGTGGAGCTGCTCCTGAAATTCGTCGTGATATTTTTGGATGTGGAACTCCTCGGATAGATTTTCGACGAGCTGCTCGGCTAGCTTTACTTCCTTTGAGCTCAGCTTCACGCCTTCCGTCTTCCCATAGCCTGGGGCTTCGCGAACTTCGCTGGCGTAATACATGGTGTGGAGTGCGAGGCCGCGGTCGTAGGGGCGGATGAAGGCGGTGTATTCGCGCTGGTGCATGGTGATCTTTGCGATCGCGACGCGCTTTTTATCCTCGAGCGCCTTCAGGAGAAGCTGGTATGCCTTGCGTCCCTGTTCTTCGGGAACGAGGAAATACGAGGAATCGAAAAAAAGCGGGTCGATCTCGGAACTCTTTGCGAACGCGAGGACGTCCATCGAGCGTGCCGATTGAGGCTCAATCTTCTTGATCTCCTCGGGCTCGATCAGCGCATACTTTCCTTCCTCGTATTCAAAGCCTTTCACGACCTCCGACTTGTCGACGGGGCGGTTGCACGTGGGGCAAAACAGGGGCTGGCGCAGGCGCGTGTGGCATTTGCGGTGCAGTTGATGTAATTCGAATCGAGATCTTCGGGCGGCGGCATACATCCGCACGGGAATCGTTATCAGTCCGAAAGAGATGAAGCCCTTCCACGCAGCAGCCGCCATGGGTGCACCTCCCGCCCGCTCAATGCGGCGATTATAGCAAAGCGATCATCAGAGGCGCTTTTCGACTGGCGCGATGGCCGCAACTCCCTAATAATCTGGGCCATGGCGCTTCAGGAATATCGACGGAAAAGACAGTTCGAGGCCACGCCCGAGCCGCGCGGCAAGGATCGGGCGAGCCACGGGAACAGGTTCGTGGTGCAGGAACATCACGCCACGCGCCTTCACTATGACTTCCGACTCGAGGTCGATGGCGTCCTGAAATCATGGGCGGTGCCGAAAGGGCCGTCGCTCGATCCTTCGGACAAGCGGTTGGCGGTTCAGACCGAGGACCACCCGCTTGAATACGCAAAAGTTGAAGGCACGATCCCGGCGGGGAACTATGGAGCGGGCGAAGTGATCGTGTGGGACGAAGGCACGTACGAGCCCGAAGGCGCATTGCCCGCCGACAAGCAGCTTGAAAAGGGCGAACTGAAATTCACGCTGCACGGACAGAAACTCAAAGGGAGCTTCGTGCTGGTGAAGCTCCGATGGAGCAAATCCGGAAAGCCCGGCAAGGATTGGTTGCTCATCAAACATCGCGACGCCGCTGCGGAAGAGGGTTGGAATATCAGCGAGCATTCCGAATCCGTAGTGTCGGGGCGAAGTATTCATCACCGCGAGAAGGATTCGCCAGCCGTCGGACGCGCGCGCGGAAAGCAGAGCGCGCCGCAGAAGATCGAGTTTCCGCCGGGTGCGAAGAAGGCGCCGATGCCGGAGCACGTCGTGCCGGCTCTGGCCACGCTCGCCGACAAACCATTCTCCGATCCTGAATGGCTCTTCGAAATCAAATGGGACGGTGTGCGGACGCTCGCGCGCGTGAAGAATCATCAACTCAACCTGTGGTCGCGGTCGCAGCGGGAAATGACGCGCCAGTATCCCGAAATGGCAGTCCTGCCCAACTATGTGAACGGGCACGATGTGTGGCTCGATGGTGAAATCGTGGCGCTCGATAAGGATGGGCGCAGCGATTTTCAGCAACTGCAGCAGCGCTTCTCGGTTCAATCCCCGAGCGCGGAGCTGATGCGCAAGGTGCCCGTCGTGTACTACGTCTTCGACTTGCTGTATTGCGACGGCCACGATCTTCGCAAAGTGCCGCTGATCGAACGCAAGAAACTCCTGAAGCGGATTCTCGATACGGATTCGCTGGTTCGGTATTCGGATCACGAGGTGGAGAAGGGGCAGGAGCTTTACGAGCTTGCTCGCGACCGGAGGCTCGAAGGCATCATCGGCAAGCAGTTGCATGGCGCCTACCCGGAAGGGCGCACGAAATCGTGGCTGAAATTCAAATTCGACAAGGAACTCGACGGGGTGGTGGGAGGCTGGACCGATCCGAGAAAATCGCGCGAACACTTTGGAGCGCTTTTGGTCGGATTGTACGAAGGCAAGAAGCTCGAATTCATCGGCGGAGTGGGGACGGGATTCTCGGTCGCGCTGCAGGCAAGCTTGGCCGAGCGGCTTCGCGAGCTTCGCGTAGCGGATTGCCCGTTCGCGGAAGAGCCGGACACAAGCGAGATAGCTCATTGGGTGAAGCCCGAACTGGTTGTGAGGGTTATATACGGAGGGTGGACGGGAGACAAGCATCTGCGCCAGCCCAGATTTGCGGGCATGCTCGAAGATCGCGACCCGCGGGAATGCACCTTCGAGAAGGAAATGAGAATCGAAAAGGATGTGAAGGCAAATCAGAGCGACGACCGCGAGCATTCCGCGAAATCTGCGGCCCGGGTACACGCTCGCCCGTCAACTGCTGCGGCTCTCGCTGAAAAGGAACTTGCGAAGGAGCTTGACGCCGGCGCGCGAGAGGATGTTTTCGCGAAGGTCGGCGGGCAGACGCTGCACTTCACGAATCTCAACAAGGTTTACTTTCCGCAGGATGGCTACACGAAACGCGATCTGCTGGCCCACTATCTGCACATGGCGCCGTTCATTCTTCCATTTTTGAAGGACAGGCCGCTTGTCCTGAGGCGCTATCCGAATGGAATCGAGGGCGATGCGTTTTTCCAGAAGGACGCCGGGAAGGATGTGCCCGATTGGATTCAAACTGCCGCGATCACGTCGGAGACCAAGGGCTCGAAGATCCACTATTTTCTCGCGAACGATCTGCCGTCGCTGCTCTACCTGACGAACCTTGGTTGCATCGACCACAATCCGTGGTCCAGCCGCTACGACGATCAGGAACATCCGGATTACATTTTTTTCGATCTCGATCCGTCGGCAGGCGCTGACTTTGCCTCGGTGGTCAAGCTGGCTCGAGCGCTCACAGAGCGGCTTGAAACGCTGGGGCTGAAGGCTTTTGTGAAAACGTCAGGCGCGACGGGCCTGCACATTTTCATTCCGATTCGGCCGCATTACAGCTACGAGCAGGTGCGGCAGTTTGTCGAACTCGTCGCGACCTGGACGGCGCGCGATTATCCCGAGCTGATCACGACGGAGCGGAGCCTCGGCAAACGCCCTGAGCGCAGCATCTACGTCGACGCGCATCAGAACTCGCGCGGGCAATCGCTCGCTTCGGTGTATTCCGTGAGGGCGTTCCCGCACGCACCGGTCTCGACGCCTATTTCGTTCCGCGAATTGAACGCCAAGCTGCGCGAGGATACCTGGAATATCAAGTCGATGCCGGGCCGCATCAAGAAAATCGGCGATTTGTGGGCCCGGTTTTGGAAGGAACGCCAGGGGATCGAACGTGCCGTGGAAATGCTCGAGAAGAAATTCTGATCGCGGATTCACTCGGGCTGAACGTGCGGGACCGGGGCCGTGTTGATGGCGGCCGAGATGAGCGCGAAACCGGCTCCGCACATCAGCGCGACATCGACACTGCGAAGCGTTACTTCGCCGTGCGCGACGATTCCGAAGACAACGGCGACGACCGAAACCCCGACTGATTGTCCCACGATACGGGACATGGTCGCGATGCCTCCCGCGCCGCCGCTTCTTTCCTTTGGAGCGCTCGCGACCATCGCGCGGCTATTGGGCGCGCCGAAAAACCCGAAGCCTGCGCCGCCCAGCGCCGCCCGCCAAACGATCTCGAAGGTCGTCGGATGCGCCGGCGCGAATGCCAGCAACAGCATTCCCGCGCACATGCCGAGCATTCCCGAGGTGCCAAGTATTCGAAGCGGATGACGATCAGCGAGCCTCCCCGAAAAATGCGACATTACGCCCGCCGCAATTGGCCAGGGCGTGAGCAATAATCCCGCTTTTACCTGCGAAATGCCAAGCGCGTCCACGAAATAAAATGGCAGCGCGACGAACGCGAGCCCTTGCGCCATAAACGCGCAGACCGACCCGATCGCGGCGAGAGCGAAAATCGGCCGCTTGAAGAGATCGACCGCAAGCATCGGGACGGGCAGGGAAATTTGGCGCCGGACCAAGAGCGTTCCAAGAATCACCGCGCCGAAAAGTTCGGCCACGGCAATCCAGCGGTAATTCGGCTCGCCAATCCCGTCGATCCCCGTGATCAGGAGAATTACGGCCGCAGCGTTGAGGGTGGCACTGCTTAGATCCCACCGGTGGCGAGTTCCCGTGGCCGGGGCCAGTGTTTTTTCGGAAAGGCTCAGTGCGACCAGGCCGAAGGGAATGTTGATCGCGAAGAGCCAGTGCCAAGAAGCAATGGCGAGGATGCCGGAAGCGATGCTCGGTCCCGCCGCCGCCGAGGAAAAGACAACCATTCCGCTTAATCCGACGGCCCTGCCGAGCAAAGCGCGGGGATACGTGTAGCGCATCACGGCGGCCGAAACGCTCCACATGCAAGCGGCGCCCACGCCCTGGAAAACTCGCGCGAGAACGAGCTCTTCGAGGGAGCGGGGCAGCGAGCATCCCAAAGACGCCAGCGTGAAGAGCACGAGTCCTGCCTGGTAGACGCGTTTGTAGCCGATGATGTCCGCGAGCGAAGACATCGGCACCACGCAGATCGATACGGCGAGCAGAAACGCGTTTACGACCCAGATCGAAACTTCCGGCTTCGCGTGCAGCTGAACGGCGATGCTCGGCAGGGCGGTGTTGGCGATGTTGCCGTCGAGCACGGACATCGCCAGACCGATGCAGTATGTGAGCATGGCCATACGGCGCTGCGGCGCGGGCAGGCCGTCGGTTGCCGCCATGCTATTGAGAAGTTCGCTGCTTATGTCGACTTCGGACATTTCCTCAGATCAACTCTCATTTTCCGGTGCCGCACAATGATGCGCACACTTGGCGCATCGTATCCAATTCGGAATTCCGTCGGGTATCCCACGGATCCGCGAATGATCAAGTTCCTCGCTCGCGAATCAGCCTAATCGCATCGGGCAGGATGGAATCGTTCGCACGACCGGGACCCGAGCCAGCCGAGGAAACCTCCTCCGGTTCGGATCCTCCCTCGCCGGGAGCGAGGAAAAGATTCTCTTCGAGGCCATGCTGCTTGGTGTAGAGATCGAAGTAGCGTCCGCCGGCGGCATAGAGGGATTGGTGCGTGCCGCGTTCGATCACGCGGCCGCCCTCGACGACGAGAATCTGATCGGCGCGCCGGATTGTGGAAAGCCGGTGGGCGATCACGAACGTCGTTCGCCCGCGCATCAGGTAGCGAAGGCCTTCCTGGATCAGCGCCTCGGATTCCGAATCGAGGCTCGAAGTCGCCTCGTCGAGGATCAAAATGCGCGGGTCGGCCAGAATCGCGCGGGCGATGGAGACGCGCTGCTTTTGTCCGCCGGAAAGTTTTACGCCGCGCTCGCCTACGACTGTGTCGTACTTGTTCTCGAATGTCTCCGCAAACTCATCGACGCGCGCGATGCGGCACGCGGCGTGAATTTCGCTTTCGCTGGCGTCCGGGCGCGCAAAGGCGACGTTTTCGCGAATCGAGCCGTCGAACAGGAAGGTTTCCTGCAGGACGACGCCAAGCTGCGTGCGATAGGAATCGAGTTTCACGCGCGCGAGATCGATGCCGTCGACAAGCACGCGGCCCGATGTCGGCACGTAGAAGGCTGCGATCAGCCCGATGATCGTCGATTTTCCGGCGCCCGACGGGCCAACGAACGCCGTCAACGTGTCCGGCGCGGATTCGAAGGAAACATCGTAGAGCACTTGCTTGCCTGTTTCGTAGGCAAAATTGACACTGTCGAAAACGACGCGTCCATCGACCCGATCGAGCCGCACCGTGCGCGCGGGATCGGCATCTTCGATGCCTTCGTTCAGAACTTCGCGGGTGCGCTCGAGTCCGGCCAGCGCCTCCGTCATCTGAGGTCCAATCGAAGCAATCTGCGCGACCGGCGCAATCAGCATGGCGAGAAAGGCCATGTAGCTCACGAGATCGCCCGGAGTCATCGTCTTGGCAAGGATATTCCGGGCGCCGAGGTACATCATCAGCGCTGAGACGACGCCCATCAGCGCGGTGGCGGAAAAGCTCATCATCGATGTAGCGGTCAGCGTTTGCAGCACATTGTCGAGCAACCGCTGCACGCCGGCCTGAAATACCTTTTCTTCGCGGTCCTCCGCGCGGTATCCCTTCACCACGCGCACTCCACCGAGCGATTCGGTAAGCCTGCCGGTGACCTCGGCATTGATCTTTGGCCGCGCGCGATACATGGGGCGAATTTTCTTGAGCGCCCGACTCAAGCCCACGCCGAAAATCAGGACGGCCGCGAAGGCGGCGGCCGTCATCGAGACGCTGACGCGCAAGAGATATACAAGTGCGAAGACTGCCGTCATGATCCCGCCGATGAAGTCAACGAGCCCCGTCCCGATCAAATTCCGAATGCCTTCGACGTCGCTCATGATGCGCGATACGAGCACACCGGTTTTGTTTGCGTCGTAGTACGCCACCGGGAGGCGCCCGATATGCGCCTGCACCTTGATGCGCAATTCGGTGATCATGCGTTGCGATGATTTCGAGAGCAGTTGCGTCAGGCTGTACGAAGTGAGTCCTTGGATCAGCGTCGCGCCGACGACCGCCCCTACGAGGGGCTCCAGCAGGGCCGCATTGTGTTTTCCGATCACGCCATCGAACAGATACTTGAGCGAGCCGGGGGCCACCAGGCCGGCGAGGCGATTGATAAGCATCAGCAGGAGGCCGAGGGCGAGGATCGCGCGGCGCGGCTTGATGAGCGCCCATACATCGGGCAGGAGCTTCCACGCAGCTTTCTTGCTTTTCTTGGATTGCGCAGTCGACTCGCCGCCGGTCGGGCCGTGCCTGCCCGAGCGGGTCCGCTCGCCCGAACCGCCGCCAATGTGAGATGGTCCGAAAGGGGGCATGTTAGGCGTTCACATCGATCACGGTGCGTCCGCGAATCTTGCCCGCTAGGATTGCCTCGCCAAGCTCGCGGATTTTTTCGAGGGGCTCCACTTGAGTCATGCGATCGAGCAAGCGCATCGGGAGATCACGCGCGATGCGGTCCCAGATTTCGCGGCGCCGCGCATTCGGAACATTCACCGAGTTAGTGCCGAGCAAGTTCACTCCGCGCAGGATGAATGGGAAAACGCTGGACGTAAAGGTCGCGCCCCCGGCGAGGCCGCACGAGACAATGCTGCCGTCTGTAGCCGTCGAGCGCAATAGCCCGGTGAGCGTGTCGCCGCCGACGTTGTCGATCCCGCCCGCCCAGCGCTCAGAGTCGAGCGGGCGTTTGGATGGCGCGGCCAATGTCGCGCGATCCAGAATCGCGCTCGCGCCGAGTTCGCCGAGATACTCGTGCAGCTCCATGCGCCCAGTCGATGCGGCCACTTTGTAGCCGAGGTGCGCGAGAATTGCCACCGCCACGCTGCCGACGCCGCCCGCTGCTCCTGTCACCACCACTTCGCGTCCGCTCGGCTTCGCACCATGTTGCTCGAGCGCCATCACGCTTTGCATCGCCGTGAATCCTGCGGTACCAACGGCCATCGCTTGCTTCAATGTGATGCCATCGGGCAGAGGAACGATGAATTCGGCGCTGATTCGGGCGAACTGCGCGTAGCCTCCCCAGAACGTCTCGGAAGTGCCGCAGCCTGTGACCACGACTTGATCGCCCGGCTTGAACGGCGAAGCGCTCGACTCCTCGACGACTCCGGCGAAATCGACTCCTGGCACCATGGGATAAGTGCGGATTACTCCGGGCTTGCCCGTGACCGCCAGCCCATCTTTGTAATTGAGGCTCGAATAGGCGACGCGCACGAGCACGTCGCCCGCGGGAAGAGCGCTGCGGTCGACTTGCTGCAACGATCCGGCAAACGCGCCGTTGTTCTGCGTCACGAGAAAAGCTTTGAAAGTTGTCACGTCCGCGCCCACGAGCATCTGATGCGATTCTACATGCGCGGTTTCGGAATGACTACGGCCACGATTTGCTGGTGAATGCGCGGGAATTCAAAGCGTGCGGACATCGCTGCCGCGGATGCGCCTCTTCAGACCAGGGGGCGCATGTCGCTGGATGTGCCGCCGGCGGCAGGGACATAACACTTGAGCGTGTAGTCCATTACCATGCGGTCGGCGTTGAACCTCCAGCCGAGCGTGCGGATGGTTCGTTTCATGCGCTTAATCCAGCCGCGGGGCAGACCATCGCGGTCGCGCTGATAGTAGAGAGGGATCACTTCCTCGCGCAGGACGCGATACAGCTCCTGTCCATCGCGCGAATCGTGGACGTTCATGTCCGAATGCGTCCTGCCGGTTCCGATCGCGAAACCATTAAGGCCGTCGTATGCCTCGGCCCACCACCCATCGAGCACCGAGAGGTTCAGGCCTCCGTTAAGAACCACCTTTTGCCCGCTGGTACCCGATGCTTCGAGCGGCCGCCGCGGATTGTTGAGCCATACATCGACGCCCTGCACGAACTGGCGGCCCACGTTGATGTCGTAGTCTTCGACGAAAACGAACTTGTCGGCAAAAACCGAATTGCGCATCAACTGAGCGATCTGTTGGAGGACGCGTTTCCCGGGTTCGTCGAGCGGGTGCGCCTTGCCCGCGAAGACAAACTGCACCGGGCGCTTCGGATCGTTCACCATCGACGCGAGCAGTTCGATATCGGCCAGGATCAAATTGGCCCTCTTGTAGGTCGCAAAGCGGCGAGCAAATCCGATCGTAAGTGCGTCCGGGCTCAGAACCCGTGACAGCGCTCGCAGCACCTCGGGGGGTTCGTTCCGCCGGTCCGCCTGCTGAAGGGCCCGGCGCCGGACAAACTGCAGGAGCTCCGACTTCAGGCTCAGATGTGTTTCCCATAGCTCGCCGTCGTCTACGTTTTCGATCCGTTCCCAGATTTTTGCTTCGCTGCTGTGCTCGTGCCAGCCGGGTCCCAAGTGACGCTCGTAGAGGCGGAACATCTGTGGCGCGAGCCACGTTGGCACGTGAACGCCATTCGTGATGTGCCCGATTGGAACCGCTTCCTCCGACCTTCCAGGATACAACCCGGTCCACATCTGCCGGGACACCTCGCCGTGGAGCGCCGAGACGGCATTGGCGCGGCGCGAGAGCTTCAAGCCGAGGACCGTCATGCAGAAGTCCTCCTCGTGGTCATACGGATTCACGCGCCCGATTTCGAGGAACTGATCCTGCGAGAGGCCCAACAGTTCCCGCAACGGGCCAAGATGCTCCTCGATGAGTCGCGGATTGAATCGATCATGGCCCGCGGGCACGGGTGTATGCGTCGTGAAGACCACTTCGCGGGAGACGCGCGGCGCGGCTTTTTCGAAGGGCAAGCCCTCGTCCAACATGCGGTTGCGAATTGCTTCGAGGACAACGAACGCGCTGTGCCCTTCGTTCAAATGCAGCACCCCAGGCGTAATTCCCAGAGCTTTCAGTGCGCGGAATCCTCCGACGCCGAGCAGCAGTTCCTGGCGGATACGGATACGCAAGTCCCCGCCGTAGAGGCGCGAGGTGAGCTCGCGATCTTCGGGCGCATTTCCTTCAACATTGGAATCGAGAAGAAACAGATCGCAGCGCCCGACCTGGACGCGCCAGACCTTGGCGTAGATGGACCCGGTGCGCGTTTCGATGTGGACCATCACGGGCTCGCCATTGGTTCCGATGGCCCGGGTCATGGGCAGTTGATTTACGTCGGTTTCGAGGTACTCTTCCTCCTGCCAGCCATCGGTGTTGAGCCGCTGCCGGAAGTATCCCTGCCCATAGAAAAGGCCGATTCCGACAAGCGGGATATCGAGGTCGGAAGCGCTCTTGATGTGGTCGCCCGCGAGGACGCCGAGGCCGCCCGAATAGATAGGAAGCGATTCGTGCAGGCCGAATTCCGCCGAGAAATAGGCTACCGGGTGAGGCCGCAGGACACTCGCGTGGCGCGTGCCCCATGTCCTGTCTCTTACCAGATACTCTCGCTCGCGACGATAGGCGGAGTTGATCCGGCTGTGCAGCACGAGCTCCGCGGCGCGCTGCTCGAGCTTTCGGAGAGGTATTTCCGAAAGGAGGGAAATCGGGTTGTGATTGAGCCGGCTCCATGCTGCGGGATCGAGATCAAGGAAAAGGTTCGTCGAGTCCTGATCCCAACTCCACCAGAGGTTGCGAGCTAGCGACCAAAGCCGTTCCTGCGTCGGTGCGATGAAGCGATCGAGTGTGCGAGCCTCACTCACTACGGGAGCTACCTGGGCAGCGGCCTCACTCAGCATCCGGATTTCATCCTCGCGAAACACTCGCGGCTCGATGGTCTGCACCACGAGAACGCCTTGCAGGACTCCCCGGTCGCTCAGTGGGACGCCAAGGAATGATTGATAACGGTCTTCCCCAGCTTCGTTGAAATACTTGAAGCGCGGGTGATTCTGCGCTCGTTCGACGGCCACCGGACGCACCTGCTCCGCGACGAGCCCGGCGAGGCCCTCGTGGACGGTCATTCGGAGGGTGCCAATACACTTGGGCCGCAATCCGACGGTCGCCGCCAGCACCAAGTTGTTTCGGTCGGGCTCCAGCAGGTAGACAGAACAAACGTCCGCATTGAAGCGCTTGGCAATCAGCGCCACGACGTTCATCAGTGTTTCGGCCGGCTTGCCGCCCTCCGCCGCGAGATTGGCGATTTCCTCGAGGGTTAGAATGTGGCTGGCGTCGCGCTCTTGCGCAGTCGGGCTCATCGTCTCCATTCCGTCGTCATCTTGAAGCGCTTTGGCTGCTTTTGGTATCGGTGTCATGGCGTCCGGCCGCCCGTGCGCTGGCCAGAATGGGCCGGCGGAGCGCGCCCGGCGAAAACTCTAGACGCCCCGCGAGCGCCGCGTCCAATCCAAATTCTCGATTGTGCGCATCAGCGCCTGCTGAGAAGAAGCTCATCATCAACAATCCCAGGCGCTAATCGTAGCCTTCCGATAACTCTTGAATTTTAGTCAATTTCCGCGGGTCTTGCCGCACGGTTCTTCGGTCATCGCGACCTAGTTAACACGACGGCACAACGCAGCCGCTACTTTTCAGGTTTGGCGCTACTTGGACGTGGACGAAACCTGGAAAGCAATGGAGACGTATTCCTGTGATTCAACCGGCTTTCCATCGAGGAGGCTTGGCGTATAGCGCCACTGGCGGACCGCGCTTCGTGCCGCTTCAATCAGCAGGCCCGGTCCACTGACGGCGACCACGCTGCGCACGGCGCCCGTGACTCCAATTGTTACCTGAAGTTTGACGGTGCCCTGAACGTTCTGCTCTCTCGCGAGTTCAGGATAGACGGGATCGACGTGATAGATCAGCGCGCCTCGCTGCAGTACGCCGGCTGGAGGGGCCGTTCGCTGTTCTGGTTTCGCCGCTGGTGGGACTAAATCGCGCGGATCCGGCGACGCGGAGGGAATCGGAGTGCTTGCCGAGTTGCTGGAAGCCGCCACCTCCGGAGGGTTCGGTTGTTGCGAGGCGTCGTTTCCGGCTGCCGGTGCTTGGATATCGGGCGCCGCTGCTGAAGGATCAAATGCCGGCCATTCCACCGGTGCTGCCTGGCTGTGAGAATTCGCCGGGTTGGTGTTCGCAGTCGGACTGAACGGAATCGTCCACCGTTGATTGTGGATGTCCACGATCTCGATATCCGAGATTGGTGAGGCGGCACCGGATGAAACCGGCGCGGGAGTCGCCCGGGACGTCTTTGCCGGCGAGGTCGCTCCCTGAGGGTTGTCCCACAGGCCGTCGAACGTTCCACGTCCTGCGATCCATCCCGCGACGAGCGAGATGATCGCGAGTAACGCCACAAGCCCTGCAAAATTCCACGCAGGGTCGGGCCGCTTTGCCTCCGGCGAAATACTTTTCGCCGGCTGAGCGCTTACTTGAAACGTAGGCATCTGTCCGAACAGTTGCGAGGTGGGCGCGGCAGGCCTTGCGGGCGCCGTTGTCGATACCAGCTCGACAGGCGGAGCGGTTTTTGTCGAGCCGATCGTATCTCGCCCCATCTCAATCGAACCGGTCTCGCGGACCAGTTCCCGAGGTTCGCCAGGAGTTTGGTAGTCGACCTGACCAGCGAGTGTGCTGTCGACTTGGTCATGAGCGTGATTGTAGGCTGCGGCCCGTTCTCGAGGTTCGCCGGGCTCGGCGTCGGATGCCCCGGCCGTCAGCCATGCCTGAATATGCAGGCGAGTTTCTTCTGGCAGATCAACGAACTGCAAGCCGGCCACTTTCCGCGATTCGCTGGCCCATGCGACGCGCGCGCTCGTTTCGAGCCACTCTTTGGATTGCGACAACTGAAAGCGCATCTTCGGGAGCGATTCTTCCATCAGACTCATCACGGCTTGCACCGAGAGGCCGCCCTCACTCGCGTTCAAAACGATCCCGCCGTTCCCTTCGTCGAGTTCCACATAGGCTAGCGTTCGCACCGGCTGGCGCGAATGTGTGCGGCGGTCGGGGGCCGGAAGTCCTTCGTCGATGTGTTCGAAAGCGCCCGACATGCGTGAGCATCCTTAAGTAAAGTGTCGCGGGGGGGGGGACAGCAACACCTCAGTACCGCGAATTTTGCACGATTGTAAGCCAGCCGCCCCACCGCCGCAAAGCGCCGCGTGCGCCTGATGCACCGCCAGACCGTTCCGTCAAGGCGCTGACGAAGGCGCGTGAATCTCCGGCCATGCGGCAGGGAAGTCGATCTCGTATCGATTCGTCTGATCGAACAGCACAAAGCCGGCAACACCGTTGATGTCGCCGGTCACGAGTTGATTGAACTGGCGCTCCGCGTAAGTCCCGTTCTGACCGGGCCAATTGAAAAGGTGGCTCACTTTAAGGGCGATTCTCGTGCGATTTCGCGCCGGGACGAAAGCCGCTGAGTCCAGGGTGATTGGTTCGTCGGCGCTGAGCGTTCCACCGGGGTTCAAGAGGCTCATGACTACGATGTTGGGCCCCTTGGCGAGGTGATAGTCGGTATCGGTCTTGTTATCGAGATCGTACAGGAAAGTCACCGCCGCGTGCGTGGGATCGATTTCCTGCACACGAATGCCTGCAGGGGTGCCCTCGATGGCCTGCGAATTCCAGGGCGGAGTTTGCTTGGCAGGTGCGGCATGGCGCACGAACCTCGCGACCACGAGCGCCAGCGAGAGCAGAAAGGCACACGCGGCCAAGCCGGTCACCGCTATCTTTTTCCACGAGGGCGTCATCGAAGCTGAATCTATCACACCGACGGGCGTTTGCGCGATGGCGAGGCAGCTTAGCCAGCCACACCGATAATCCTACCTGCGGATTTTTGTCGCGCATGCGCCGAAAATCCTGGTGTAATCTACGCCCATGAGCGAAAAGGTCAGGAAAAGCGATGCGGAGTGGCGGTCGGAGTTAACGGACGAGCAGTATCACGTCACGCGGCGGAAGGGAACCGAGCCGCCGGGTACGGGAGAATACGAAGACACGGAAACGGAGGGCATCTACGTTTGCGTCTGCTGCGGCCAGCGACTCTTCAGTTCGGATGCCAAGTACCACTCGGGCTCCGGTTGGCCGAGTTACTGGCAGCCGATCACAGCTGAGAGCGTGGAGATGGAGCGCGACGCGAGCCACGGCATGGCGCGCACCGAAGTGATGTGCAGCCGCTGCGACGCACATCTTGGACACGTCTTCGAAGACGGCCCTCAGCCCACAGGGCTAAGATTCTGCATCAACTCAGCTGCGCTGCGGCTCGAGCCGGACGAATCCAAGTAGCACGGGCTAGTGATCCAGCAGGAAGACCTGCGGGTCCTTGTTGCCAGGGTCAGCCGAAATCGCCCGAGAACTGGCCGGCGAGACCAAGTACAGAATGAGGTTCGTCGGCAGCCCAGTGGGCGCGTTCGTCGTCACGGGACTTCGACCGGTCGCGACTAGAGCGTTGATCAGAGCGCTGAACAATTGACCGAGGTAGGCCGGTTTGCCGGGTGGAACGACCGCGTCCACCGATCCCGTGCCCGTGCTGTCAAAGTTTCCCGCACCGTCCGCCGTCACCTGACCGACGACGTTCGGCACATTTGTCTCCCCCGGGAAAGGAGCGGTGAGCGCGTATCCGCCGACAACGGACGAATCCGCGTAGGGCGCGCCCGATTGCTGTTCGAGCATTCCCGTCGTGACGGCCGCATCACTTCCCAGCAGGAATCCACTTCCCAGTCCGGTGAGATAGGCAGCCGCAATGCGTGGCGTCGGCGCGGGATTTCCGGCGCCCGTCAGGCTGAAAGTGGCGTGACCATTTGGCGCCACGGTGCACGTTCCCGAGAAAGATTCTGAAGGGGTGACCGTGCCGCCGTCATTTTCGTCGGCCGCCAAAGAAATGGGTGCGTTTCCATCGCACAGGGTCGAAGTGAGCATCCCGCCGAAGACGCTTGCGTTCGTGCCATCGACTCCGGTTCCTGTGGCGACGCTGGTTCCTCCCAGCACCGCTTGGTCGAAGACCGTTGTCGGGTTTTGAAGGAACAGTTCGCCGCTCATCCGTGGCGGATTCGGGAACGTGGTCGTCGATAAGTCGTCTTCCATGAAAAACAAATCGGATGAAGAGACAAAATAGGTGATGAACGTCAGGATAATCTGCGCCTTGCCCGCCGGCTCAAGTGTGAAGGTGAGGCCGCCGCGAGGGCTGCCCGAACCAACCGCCGCAAAGCCCCCGCTCATGTTCTGTGAACTGAACGTGCCGGCATCGTTCAAATCGGTGTTGGGGCCATTGCCGCCGGGGGTGATATTCGCGCCGTCAGAGTTGAGGACGCCTCCGAGCGCTTCTCTCTTGTTGTTTCCATCCACACCCGACAGTAGGAACGCGTAATTTCCACTGAAGGTTGCGGTCGCCGCGCCCGGAGCGGGCTTCATCACTCCCTCACCGTGCGTTCCGAGCGTATCGGTGTTTGTGCCCGTGGCGTTGTTCTCGAAGAAATGTATATTCCCGCTCGAGTCCAAGACCAATTGATAGTCCGTAGTGAGCGTGACCCCCTGACCGCTGGCTACTTCCAACTCGAGCGTGCCTCTCCCATCCGTGCCGATCGAATACGAGCTGCCCGTGGGCGGGTTCGTCGTGCTGTCATAAGGCGCTACCGATATGTTGTTCGAAATTTGAATCGCCTTGCTCGCAGCGGAATAGCGATTGCTGTCTTCGCTGCCGCCGGTAATGTGGCCGCTGCCATCCGAGGTGAGCGTTCCCAGGATTGCCACAGGCCCGCCGGTATCGAATCCTTGGAAAAGGAACGTATACGTGCCATTGAACAGGCTATTTCCGCCCGTCGTGCCGGGATTGATCACAATGCTGAACGTCGCCGACTTTGTCACTGGCACGACTTCGGAATCGGTCACTTCAACGGTGAAGGTCGAAGTACCGGCCAGCACGGGGATTCCCGAAATGCTTCCGGTGGAGTTGTTCTGGGTAGTTAGGGTCAGGCCGGAGGGCAGTTGCCCTTGAGTGAGAGTCCAAGTGTAAGGCGCGATGCCGCCCGTCGCCTGGAGCGACGCGGTATATCCCGTTGGTTCCGCGACCGTTCCCGGCGGCAACGAAAGCGTCGTGATTGACAGCGGTGGCGGCGTCTTGATCGTGATCGAGAATCTTTGCGGCCCGGCCGTCTGGGACGGAGGGTTCGGTAGAGACGAATCCTTCACGCCCACCTGGAACGGGAATGTACCCGTCGTGGTAGGCACGCCGGTGATCTGGCCCGTCGTTGGGTTCAGCGTCAGCCCTGGTGCGACGGTGTTGCCGCCGCCTACGAGGCTCCACGTGAGCGGCAGCACCCCGCCGGTCGCAGTGAGCGATCCGGTGTATTTCGTGTTCGTAAATCCCTGCGGCAACGGATTCGTGACAATGCTCAGGGGCGGCGGCGGCTGCACGGTAATGGAAAACGTCTGCGTAATTGTCGCCTGCTCGCTCGCCGGCGCGTTGGCGTTGTCTTTCACTTGTATGGTGAAGGTCGAAGTCTGCAGAACGGTGCCGCACGGCGTGCCGACGATGTTGTTCGTCAGGCCGTTCGACAGCCCATTCAACGTGAGACACGCGGGCAGAGAGCCGTTTACGATGCTGTACGTGTAGGGAGCCACGCCCCCGGTAATGGTGATCGGTTGATTGTATTGCACGCCATTTGCGCCGCCCTGCAGTGTGCAGGTGGCGACCGTTTGTACGCAGGGTGCTGAGAACGTCGGCGCCAGCACGACGTTAATCGTTATGGGCTGCGTGACGGACGATTCCGCGTTCGAGACCACCGTCTCGGTCGCCGTGATTCCAGCCGAAATGCCCGTGGGCGCAGTGTAGGTCACCGAAGTGGAGGTCGCGTTGGAAAGCGTGCCGCAGCCGGTGGCCGGAGTGCCGCCGCAGTTGGTTCCCGTCAGCCCCGCTGGCTTCGTAGTCCAGTTGACGCCTTTACCCGTCGTGTCGCCGCCCACGATGGCGGTAAAATTGATCACTCCGCCTTCGTCAACCGTCTGTGTCCCGCTCGGCTGTATTTCGATGACGATCGTCGAGCTATTCCCGCCGCCGCAACCCGCGAAGACTACCGCGGCGATGCAAACAAGGAAGAGTGTCGCGAGATACGTGCGTTGGACACGCTTCATGCAACCACCGCGATCCGCATCGTCGAATGTACCTCGCAGGGAACTACTTTGGATTCGGGCATAGGCCTTCAAAGGAGTCGCGTTCACTCGTGAATTTTTCTCTTTTCGGACACGCCTAAGCCGGATGGGACACCCACCCTCGGACTTACGGCACCAGCAGCCAAACGAGTTGAATAACAAAACCGCCGGAGAGTGTCAACGCACATCTCCAGCCGGCACTTCCGGCTCGACGCCCCGCACACTCCCGGCTATCGGTTCAGGCATGTGGATGCGCCTAGCCGAACCCCCGTTGCCTGCCACTTCGCCCGTTTGAGGGCATTGCCGTACGCCCACTCTCGGGGGGACAACGAGCATACAGGATCGGCGACCTCGGCGCGACCCGCGAGGGGATACGCCTGGCGGCATCCGCCGGAATCGACCGCGCGCCGCTCGCAACTCTTGCAAGGCTCGCTTAGTTCCGGGCCGTGCTCACCGAATTCGGTCGAGCTGAACGGCAACGCTAAGCCCATCCCTTGCATCACAATCATTTTAGGCGCTCTTGGATTTGCGGGCTCGGCCATGCGATTCAGTTTTGGCGGATCATTCGTTTTTTGATATAAGGAGGTTTGGTTTGGTGCGGTCCTTGTACTAGGTTCTTATTCTGTTTTTGTCGCTCATTCATATACTCGTACTTGGGGGAACGCATTGATTGAAGTTGAAGACCTGACCAAGGCCTACGGCCCGGTCACAGCGGTTGACCACGTTTCTTTCACGGTAAATCCTGGCGAAATCCTCGGTTTTCTCGGCCCCAACGGAGCGGGGAAGACCACCACGATGCGCATTCTCACGGGTTACATCCCCGCGACCTCCGGCACCGCGCGGATCTCCGGCTTCGACGTCTTCGAAGACTCGCTCGAGGTTCGCCGCCACATCGGCTATTTGCCAGAGGCGCCTCCCGTCTATCCCGACATGACGGTTAGCTCCTATTTGGATTTCGTGCTTCGGATCAAGAATATCCCCGCGGACAAGCGGCGCGCGCGACTGGACGATGCTCTCGAGAAGACGGCTCTCGGCGACAAGCGGAATGAGCTAATCAAGCGCCTTTCGCGCGGCTACAAGCAGCGCGTCGGTCTGGCACAGGCCCTCGTTCACGATCCCGATGTGATTATTCTTGACGAACCTACCGTCGGCCTCGATCCCAAGCAGATCATCGAGGTACGTCATCTCATCAAGGGGCTGGCGGGCGTCCATACGATCATCCTCTCGACGCACATTCTGCCGGAAGTGAGCATGACGTGCGATCGCGTCGTGATCATCAACAAAGGCAAGGTCGCGGCGGTCGACACGCCGCAAAATCTCACGACCCAGCTTAAGGGCGGCCAGAAGGTGCATGTCGATGTTGCAGCTCCCGAGAAACCCCTTACCGATCTGTTGTCGAAGATTCCGGGGGCCAAGCACGTTGAGGTGAGCGCGCATCCGGGCGGGCATCTGACCGCGATCGTCGAATCCGCACCCGGCCAGGACATTCGCAGCCAAATCGCAGCGAAGATCGTCGAAAGCGGCTGGCCGCTCTACGAGCTTCGTGGCGCGAGCCTGAGCCTGGAAGACATCTTCCTGCAATTGACCACCGACGACGCGGCGCACGCCGCACAGCCGCCGAATTGATGCGATGAACTCATAGGAGTAGAACCGAGCATGCGGAGCGTCTACGCAATCTATCGCAAGGAGATGGGCCACTACTTCGTCTCGCCCGTCGCGTATGTGGTGGTGGCGGTCTTTCTGATTTTGTGCGGAATCTTTTTCTATCTTTACGTGAACGCGGTTACGCAGCAAACGCTGGAGATGGCGATGCAAGGCATGCCGCAGCAGACGGACATGCCGGGCGAGGTGATGCAGCTATTCTTCGGGTTGCTCTCCACGCTGATTCTTTTCCTGGCGCCGATGTTGACGATGGGAAGCTACGCAGAAGAGCGCAAGAGTGGAACGATGGAATTGCTAATGACTTCGCCGGTGACGGAAATTCAGATCGTGCTCGGCAAGTATCTTGCGGCACTGACGCTTTTTGCGACTATGCTGCTGCCCACGGCGACTTACGTAGCCTATATGTGTTTTCGCAGCGACCCGCGGCCGCAATGGAGCCTGTTGGTGGTGGATTATCTCGGAGCCATGCTCTTGGGAGCCTCACTGCTGGCGATCGGGTCGTTTATTTCGTCGCTCACCGAGAGCCAGTTGATAGCGTTCGTGATTGCCTTCGGCGCGAGTCTCGTGCTGTGGGTGCTCGAGTTTATCGTTCGTGGTTCGGATAGCGTCGCGGGTCAGATTCTGCAGTACATTTCGGTGACTCATCGCTACGACGACTTCACGCGCGGAATCATCGATACGTCCAGCCTGATCTATTACGTCAGCGTTCCGATCCTTTTTATCTTTCTTACCGTGCGGTCGATTGATTCCATTCGCTGGAGACGCGCATGACGGCCAAGCCGAGTGGACCGATCAGCCGCCATAGCTGGGCCGAGCTTGCCGCAACCATCGGCGCGGCCTGCCTGATTGCCGGTTACCTGCTCTTCACGATTCAGGGCGAATGGATGCAGGCTTCCGAGATACTGGCCATCGGCGGCGGCGTCCTGTTGCTCGCAGGCATTGCTTTTGGCTTCGACGCGATTGTGGCCTTTTTTTCGAAGCGGTCTTCGCGTCTCGGCACGAATACGACGATTCTCACGGTGGCTGTCCTCGCGATCCTCGTCATCGTCAATTTCGTCGGCTATCGTCATCACAAAACCTTCGATCTCACTACCGAAAAGCTCTACACGCTCTCGGATCAGACGCGCAAGATCGTGGGCGGGCTCACGCAAGATGTCACCATCTTGCGATTCGCTAAGGGGCCTGACCCGCAGTTCGACGATCTGATGACCGAGTACAAGAACCTCAGCCCGCACCTCAAGTTTCAGAATGTGGATCCGGAGGAAAAGCCCGACCTCGCCAAGGAATATGGGGCCTCGCAACCAGGCGACGTGATCGTCGCTTCCGGCGCCCGGAAGGAGACCTTGCCCGGAACATCGGAAGAGGCTGTAACGAGCGCGATCCTGCAGGTGACTCGCCAGCACGCAAAAACGGTGTGCTTCGTCACGGGCCATGGCGAACGGTCAATCACCGATAGCAGCGCGCAGGGTTACTCGTTGGCCGATCAAGGCCTCAAGAAAGAGGCCTACGACGCCAAGACGATTAATCTCGCGTCCAGCACCGGAGTTCCTTCAGACTGCGACGTTCTGGTGATCGCCGGGCCGACCCAGGCATTCTTCCCGCAGGAAACTGCGATGGTTTCGCGCTATCTCGATGGGGGCGGCAAGGCCCTCATCGAAGTCGATCCCATTACGGCAAACAAGCAGGCCGACCCCGATCTCGGAAGTATCTTCGAGACGTGGAACGTCAACGTCGGGAATAACATCGTGATCGACAGCAGCGGGATGGGCCGCCTGCTCGGCGCGGGCCCCGAGATTCCGCTGGTGATCAACTACGGCGACAGCCCTATCACGAAGACGTTGCAGCGAACGATGACGTTTTTCCCGCTCGCCCGCACCGTCTCGATTGCGGATAAATCCAAGATCGAGCCGATGGACACGGAACTCCTGATGACGTCGCAGCAGAGTTTCACGACTCCAAAACTCGAGCACGAAGTGAGTTACAACCCCAAGACGGACACAATGGGGCCGCTCTCGCTCGGCGTTGCGGCCAGCGACCCCGACAGCAAGAACGCCCGCCTCGTCGTGATCGGCGATTCCGATTATGCCTCGAACGACGCGATCGGTCAGACGAGCAATGGCGACCTTTTCCTCAACGCGATCGATTGGCTGGCGCAAGACGAGAACCTGATATCGATCCGGCCCAAATCCCCGACGAACCGTCGCATCGTTCTCACTCAAGGGCAATCTGTCGGTCTCGAGTGGTTCGAAATTTTTCTGCTGCCCGGTTTTGTGATCATTCTAGGAATCTCGATCTGGTGGAAGCGCCGCTGAGAAGACCGGCCCTAATGCCCTGAAGACGATGATCAAGAAGCCCACACTCATTCTTCTGGTTTTCGCTATCGCGCTTGGCCTTGCCGTTTACTATTTCGATTGGAAGCGCGGCGAGAACGCAAAGCCTCCGGCGGATACTTCGAAACCCGCGTTTTCCGTGGATGTATCGAACATCAGCTCCTTCACGCTTGCTCATCCTGCACAGAAAGATGACGTTCCCATCCGCTTTGAAAAGCGCGACGGTACCTGGTGGATCGCCCAGCCAATTGATACGCGGGCCGATCAATCCACGGCGGATGGAATCGTCGACCAGCTTGCCGAGGATCGCGTCTCGCAGACCGAGCCTGGCCCCGAGGATCGCCGCAAGGCCTACGGTCTCGATCCGCCGCAAGCGTCGATCGAATTTAAGCTTCAAGGCGGAGCCAAGCACACGCTCTTGATTGGCAACAAGGATTTCTCGGGCGATTCCGCCTATACGATCGTCGACGGCGCGCAGAAAGTCTCGCTGTTGCCCGCAACGATTGCTGAGAGTTCCGGCAAGCCCCTCCAACAGCTCCGCGACCGTTCGATCATCCACGTCGATGCGGCGAATCTGCAGCGCGTCGAGATACACGATGCGAATGGCGATATCATCGTCACCGCCACCAATGGCAAACCCGACGAATGGACGATCGACTCGCCTGCCGCTGAAAAAGGAAAGCTCGCACCGAGCTGGAAAGTGCTCGATCCATTCACGGGCCTCCAGGCCGACGAGGTGATCGACCACCCCGCTGCGAAACCGACCGCCCTGCTTGCGAACCCGGCGATCCGAGCGGTGTTCACGTCCAAGGACGGCAAGCAGGTCACGCTCCGAGTTTCGAAACCCTCGGGAGACGTTCTCTATGCGCAAGCCAGCGACAGCCCTTCGCTGTATACGCTCAGCAAGCAGACCCTGGCCACCTTGAATCTGAAGCCAGCCGATCTCATCTCAAGTAATGCTGGGGTTAACCCCTAAGTGGGTACTTGTGCGTGCGTCGCGAACTTGCGATAGTCCCAGCATTCTTCCGAGGGTTACCGACCGTGAAAAAGAAGCCGAAGGGGAAGGGCAAGAGGAAGTCCAGCCGTCTGCACGTAGATCGCCGGCGCAGGCACCGCCACTGGCAGGTCACCGTCTACTACCACGACGGTGAGAGGTTTGCCCGCGTCTACATCGACCGCGATCGCGCCGTGCGGTTTGCCGAGCGGCAGAAAAAATCGCCCATCGTCAAGGCGACGCGCATCCTCGAAGTGGACTAAGAGCTCGGACCTTCCGTTACAGCGGGTGTTCCCGTTCGACATTCCAGCTGTCGATTGAAGTCTTGGTCCCACTCCGCAAATCTGTGCTACGGGTGTGTCCCGGAAGAAAGCTCGACGCCATATGTCTCGATTCGGCAAGCTCTTGTTCGGCCTCCCGGCTGCATGCTATAAGTGTTTGGTTCGCTTTGCCGCTCGCGGGATTCGTATAGTGGTAGTACGCCACCTTGCCAAGGTGGAGGCGAGGGTTCGATTCCCTTATCCCGCTCCAGTTTTCCCGCAAGCACGCGTTTCGTTTTTCCGGTTTCTCTCGCTTCCGATGCAGACTATCTCTATCGCCGTTGGCAGCACGCGCCGGCCGAAATTGAACGCAGTCCGCGAGGCCCTTGCCGCGCTCGAACCCGTGATCGGCAAGGGCATCCAGTTCGACATTTGCCCGGTCGATGCGCCGAGCGGCGTGGGCCACACCCCTCTTTCGCGCGAAGAGACGATGACGGGCGCACGCCAACGTGCGGACTCCATGGTCCAGATCGCCCGCGATAAGAATGAGCCGTGGAAGTATTTCGTTGGCCTCGAAGGTGGGCTTGATGTGATTCGCGATGGTTCGTCCCGGTGGGTATTTCTCGAGAATTGGGTTTACGCGACCGATGGGCGCGGCCAGGCCATCTTCGGCCACTCCGGAGGCATCCTGCTGCCCGACGCGCTCGTCACCCAAGTAGTTGACGAAGGCGTCGAGCTATCCGTGGCGATCGACGCTTTTGCCGGCGCCAACGGCATTCGCGATGCGCAAGGCGCCTGGGGAGTTCTCACGCACAATCTCATCACCCGGCAGGATGCCTTCCGCTTCGCAGCGATCAGCGCCTTCGCGCGGCTGTTCAGCGTCTCCCCTCCGCTGTCCTGATCGGCCGCGTCGTTTTGGTCCCCTCCTGCAGCCAACACCCTCGCCGCTCTGGCCGACCGTCCTGCGTTGACTCGACCGATGACACGAGCCCCCCTGAAGGCGTAATATGGCGCCAAGTATGGACGTTCGATTCACGCTCGTCCTCGCTGCGGCGCTGGCTGTCGCTGCGGATTTCTCTGGTGTGACGCAACTCCGCCCCGCGACCCCAGGCTTGTCCGGCGAACCTGCGTCCGAGCCCGCCTTGAGCGGGTCGATTTCCCCAGTCGCCGCGAGCGACATCCAGGATTCATCCAAGCCGTCGAAATCGCTTCCTTTGCAAGGCGCGTCGCGGATTTTGCTGATTCGCGACGTCGACGGCGAATTTGCAAAGGCCGTGCGGCCGTTGCCCGGCGGCAAGCACGGATTCAAAGTTTCCGTGGGCAAGCCGATCGATAAGCAGCACCTCAGCGATGCCCTGCGGCTGTATGGCCTTGCGGCGAGCCCCGGCGATGTTGTCCAGATTACCCGTATGGATTTTCGTCCGCACGAAATCCTGATTCAGATCAATGGCGGCGGGAAAAAACATTTCCACCTGCGCGACCACCTTCAGGTGGGCGTGGGTAACGTGTCCACGCCGGCGCCCGTATACGAGCCGCCAACGCCTCCCGGTTCCACGATCGTGCTCGATTACGGCCGGCCGATCCCGGATATGAGTCCGGACGATCTGAAGCGCGATCTCGGCGTTTTTCTGGATTTTTCGAAACAGCACTCCGCGGCAGTAAATTGGATCGATACGATTCCTCCGAAGTTCAAGGATGCGATTGCGGATCATCGCGCCATCGTGGGTATGGACAGCGAGATGGTGTTGGCCGCGATGGGCCGTCCCGACCACAAAGTCCGCGAGCGCGACCCCAGCGGCACCGAGACCGAGGATTGGATTTACGGTTCGCCGCCCACGAGAACCACTTTTGTCACCTTCGCCGGAGACAACGTGATCCGCGTGAAAGAGTACAACTGATTGAGGCGAACTCCGTTCCCGCAGACCTGTCGTTGACTTTTCTTCCGTCGCACCCTAGCATTTGTAGTTCAGCAACTTCCTGCCGTCCCTTCGCGCAGGTCATCAACCACCCTTAACGGTCCTCGGAGGACGCATGTCGGTCAAAGTGGGAATCAATGGCTTCGGACGCATCGGCCGCAACATCCTGCGCGCTACGCTGGGCGATCCCTCGATCGAAGTCGTTGCCGTCAACGACATTACGGATTCCAAGACGCTCGCGCATCTGCTGAAATACGACTCGATCCTCGGCAATCTGCCGAATCGCGTCATCCATACGGACGACACGATTTCGGTCGATGGCAAGGCTTTCAAGGTTTTCAAGGTCAAGGATCCGGCCGAGCTCGACTGGGCTTCGGTCGGCGCAAGCATCGTGGTCGAGTCTACCGGCCTCTTCACGAAGGGCGCCGACGCGCGCAAACACATCCGCGGGCCCGTGAAAAAGGTAATCATCTCGGCCCCGGCTACCGATCCGGACCACACGATCGTTCTCGGAGTGAACGACAAGACGTACGATTTCGCGAAACATCACATCGTGTCCAACGCATCCTGCACCACGAACTGTCTCGCGCCTGTTGCCAAAGTGCTGCACGATTCGTTCGGTATCAGCATTGGCACGATGACCACGATTCACTCGTACACGAACGACCAGAAACTTCTTGATCTGCCGCACAAGGATCTGCGCCGCGCTCGCGCCGCTGCACTTTCGATGATTCCGACCTCGACTGGCGCGGCCAAGGCTCTGCATCTCGTGATTCCCGAGCTGAAGGGCAAGCTCGATGGCTACTCGATACGCGTTCCGACGCCCAACGTGAGCGTGGTCGATCTCACCGTGATCACGGAAAAGCCCGCGACGGTGCAGAGCGTGAACGCAGCGTTGAAAGCCGCCGCCGACGGGCCGCTGAAGGGCATTCTGGAGTACACCGAAGAGGAACTTGTCTCGATCGATTTTCGCGGCAATCCGCATTCCTCGATCGTCGATGCGGGCTACACGCGCGTGGTGGGAACGAATTGCGTCAAGGTCCTAGCATGGTACGACAACGAGTGGGGCTACTCGTGCCGCTGCCGCGATCTGATCAAGCTTTTCGCCTCCAAACTCTAGCGGCGCGGGCTGCACTGGCCCAGGCGCTTCCGGAATGACGATGAACAAGCTATCGATTCGCGATCTCGATCTGAGCGGCAAGCGCGTTTTCATCCGCGTCGACTTTAACGTCCCTCTCGAGGGCACGCGAGTCTCCGACGACACGCGCATCCGCGAAACGCTGCCCACGCTTCGTCTGGCCATCGATCACGGCGCGCGGCTCGTGCTCGCGTCGCATCTCGGCAGGCCCAAGGGAAAAGTCGATCCGAAGTACAGCTTGGCGCCGTTGGCCGCTCGGCTGCGAGAGTTGCTGGGGAAGCCGGTCGAATTCGCTTCCGATTGCGTCGGCGCCGAGGCGGAAGCCAAGAGCAAAGCCCTTACGAATGGCGGCGTGTTGCTTCTCGAAAACGTCCGCTTCCATCCGCAGGAAGAGGCGAACGACGCGGAATTCTCGAAGCAGCTCGCGGCGCTGTGCGATCAGCTCTTCGTTTGCGATGCCTTTGGCTCCGCACATCGCGCGCATGCCTCTGTCGTCGGCATCACGAAGTTTGTCCGCCAGGCTGCTGCTGGCTTGCTCATGGAAAAAGAGCTTGCCTATCTAGGCAAAGCGATTTCGAATCCGGAGCGTCCATTCGTCGCCGTGCTCGGCGGCGCAAAAGTTTCCGACAAGATCGAAGTCGTGCAGAATCTGATGAAGCTTGCCGACACGATGCTGATCGGCGGCGCCATGGCATACACGTTCCTGAAATCCGAAGGGAAGCCGACAGGGAAATCGCTCGTCGAAAACGACAAGCTCGATCTCGCCCGTGGATTGCTCGAGGAAGCGCGCAACCGCAAATTCAAGCTCATGCTGCCCGTCGATCACGTGATCGCGGAATCGCCCGATTCCACTGCGACGAAAGTCGCGGACATCAACACGACACCCGACGGCTGGATGGGCCTCGATATCGGCCCGAAGACCGTCGACCTTTTTGGACAGGAAATCGCCAAAGCGCGCACGATCGTGTGGAACGGCCCGCTCGGAATGTTCGAACGCCCCGCCTTTTCGCATGGCACGTTGGGAATCGCAAAGGCCGTCGCTGCCGCGACCAAGGCTGGCGCCACTTCGATTATCGGCGGCGGCGATTCCGTCGCTGCCGTCGAGCAAGCCGGCGTTGCCGACCAGATCTCGCATATTTCAACCGGCGGCGGCGCATCGCTCGAATTTCTCGCCGGCGAAAAACTGCCCGGCGTCGAAGCGCTCACCGATAAAGCCGCTGGCGCCAAGGGATAGCGATTGCGCCGCCCCGTGATCGCCGGCAATTGGAAGATGTACAAGACGTGCCCGGAAACGCGCGCGTTCTTCGAAGCGTTCCTGCCTCTCGTCGCCGCCGCAACGCATTGCGACATCGTGGTCGCCCCGCCCTTCACCGCGCTCGCTGCGGCAGTGGAAGCCGCGCGCGGCAGCGCCGTCGGCATCGCCGCGCAGAATCTGCACTGGGAGCGCGAAGGCGCGTTCACCGGCGAGATTTCGGCGCGCATGCTCGTCGACGCCGGATGCGGCGGCGTGATCATCGGGCATTCCGAGCGCCGGCAATATTTCGGCGAAACCGACGAGGCCGTGCACCGCAAGACCAAAGCGGCGCTCGAGGCAGGCCTTACGCCGATCGTTTGCGTGGGCGAAACGCTCAGCGAGCGCGAGGGCGAATCTCGCCGATGCCGTGCTGAAACGCCAGGTCAAGGATGGCCTCTGCGCGTTGACCCCTGCCGAGTTCTCGCGTATTCTGATTGCGTACGAGCCGGTGTGGGCGATCGGCACGGGGCGTACGGCGACGCCCGAAATCGCCGCCGACGCGCATCGGCACATCCGGAATCTGATCGCGGCCGAATTCACGCCCGAGCAAGCGTCTGCGCTTCGAATCCTCTACGGTGGAAGCGTCAAGCCCGATAACATCAAAGGCCTGATGGCCCAGGATGGAATCGAGGTGCGCTGGTGGGCGGCGCGAGTCTGGATCCGAAGTCTTTTGCGGCAATCGTGAATTTCTGAGCGCTTTGCGGACACGGCGTCCGGCACGCGCCTTGAGGAGTTTGAAATGCCATCGTGGGCAAAATGGGGATTATCGCTTCTGGTCGCGTGCGGCCTGGTGTGGGTAGGCTGGCGCGTCTCGGCGATTCTGGTGACGCTGCACATCCTGGTTTGTTTCGTGCTCGTGATCGTCATCATGCTGCAGAGCGGATCGGCGGCGGACCTTGCCGGCGCGTTCGGCGGCGCGGGCAGCCAGACGGCCTTCGGGCCGCGCGGCGCTGCGACGTTCCTCTCTCGCGCCACCACCTGGTGCGCGATCGTTTTCATGATGACTTCGCTGGCGCTTTCCGTGAAGCGCGATCTCTCCGCGGGAGTCAGCACGGGCTCGATTCTCGAGCAGACCCAACAAACCGCGCCCGCGCCGGCAAAGTCGTCGCAAACGCCGCCGGCGAAGCCTGCTGCTCCTGTGACGCCCGCGCCAACACCCGCGCCGGCTCAGGCTCCACCGAAATAGAGTCTTCTGTTACAATTTGCTTGCCTTCGGAATTGCGGTCGTGGCGGAACTGGCAGACGCACCAGCTTGAGGGGCTGGCGGTAGCAATACCGTGGTGGTTCGAATCCACTCGACCGCACCAAATCTTCCGCGAGAGACGTCCTGTGTAGGTTGAGCCGCTTACCCGGCGGATGCTTACCGACCGCGGCTCGAAGCATTGACGTTTCCCAAGCTACTTCAAGGTGTAAAACTCCCGCGCATTTATATATGATTCCGGGTTCCATCCGATTTGCCAGGCATCTTATTGCGAACCGAACGGCAGGCAGCGAATACGACGCGCTTCCGAAGTCCCGACGGGGGCTCCGCATTGCCAGCTGTCTCGCTGGCGTTGTTGCTGATTCTTCTTGTAGCGACGACGGTCTATATTACCGCCGCGCATCTTTTCCCCGCGCCGCCCCCGATCACCTCCGCGGCTTTGCTCGTCGACCATCAGTATGATTTGACGCTTTACGCTGTCGGCGCCGCTTTTGTGCTCGCGCAGCTGGGACTGGCGTACATGATTTTCCGGTATCGCGATCGCGGGCAGAGTGCGCATTTCACTCGCGGCCATATGTGGATGGAAATCACGTGGACGGTCATAACCCTCGCCACATTTCTCGGCCTCGGAATCGCGGGGAATCGCGTATGGGCGGATCTTGAGATTGCACCCTCTTCGGACGATCCGATTCAGGTGGAAGTCACCGAAAGCCAGTTCGTTTACACGTTTCGCTATCCGGGGCCGGACGGAAAATTCGGCCGCCTCGACGCAAATCTCGTCAGCCCCGCAACCGGCAATCCGCTTGGCCTCGATCCAAATGATCCCGCCGGTAAAGATGACATCGTCACTTCGTCGCTCACCGTCCCGGTGAACCGTCCGATCGAATTGCTGATCCGGTCGCAGGACGTGATTCACAACTTCTTCGTCCGCGAGCTGCGCCTTCAGCAGGACGCCGTGCCCGGCATGGTGATTCCGATGCATTTCACGCCGGACCGCATCGGCCATTACGAAATCGTTTGCACGCAGTTGTGCGGCCTCGGGCACTACCACATGCACAGCATGTTGAACGTGGTCTCGACGGACGATTATCTCGCCTTCCTCAAGCAGCAGGCGGCCGCCCAGTGAACGCTCCCGCGAACACGCCTCCCGCATTCGATCGCGCGGCCGCGCATGCCGAAAAGGGTTTCATTCGCCGCTATGTTTTCAGCACGGACCACAAGGTCATCGGCCTCCAGTATTTTTTCCTTGCGCTCGCAGCCGTGACGATCGGAATTGTGCTGTCTCTCTTGATGCGCTTTCATCTCGTGTGGCCGGCCGTGCACCTGCCGTTCGTCAGCGGCGGCATCATGACGCCCGAGCAGTATCTCGCACTCATGACGATGCACGGCACGATCATGGTGTTTTTCGTTCTCACGACGGCGCCCCAAGGCGCGTTCGGAAACTTTTTTCTTCCGATCCAGATCGGCGCGCCCGACATAGCTTTTCCGCGGCTCAACATGCTCAGCTTTTGGCTCACGCTTGCCGCGCTCCTGTGCATGATTTCCGCGTTTCTCGTCCGTGGCGGCGCGCCGATCAGCGGCTGGACCGCCTATCCTCCACTCAGCGGTCTCGGCGACGTCACCGGCCCGGGGGAGGGAATGGGCCAGACGCTTTGGCTCCTCAGCGTCCTCATCTTTTGCTTCGCATCGCTTTTGGGCTCGATCAACTTCATCACCACGACAATCGATCTGCGCGCCCCGGGAATGACGCTGATGCGCATGCCGCTTACGGTTTGGGCCTGGTTCGTCACTGCAATTCTCAGCCTGCTGGCGTTTTCCGTTCTGCTGGCAGGAGGAATCCTGCTCGTTTTCGATCGTTCGGCCGGCACGAGCTTTTTTTTGCCGGCTGGGCTCATCGTTAATGGTGAATTGCAGGTCCGCAACGGCGGCTCGCCGCTCCTGTGGCAGCATCTCTTCTGGTTCTTCGGCCATCCCGAGGTGTACATCGCGATTCTTCCGGGCATGGGCGTGACCTCGCATATCCTCTCTAATTTTTCTCGCAAGCCGGTGTTCGGCTACCGTGTAATGGCCCTTGCGATGTGCGCGATCGGATTTCTCGGTTTCCTCATCTGGGGCCATCATATGTTTGTCAGCGGCATGAACCCCTACTCCGGTTTGGCCTTTTCGATGTTGACGCTTGCGATCGCCGTTCCTTCCGCCGTCAAGACGTTCAACTGGCTGGGCACACTGTGGGGGGGCAAGATTCAATTTCACACGCCGATGCTGTTTGCGCTCGGCTTCGTTTCGTTCTTCATCACCGGCGGACTCTCGGGAATTTTCCTCGCGCAGCCAGCTTTGGACACGATGCTGCACGCCACCTATTACGTCGTCGCGCATTTTCATCTCGTGATGGGCGTGGCGGCGATCTTCGGGATCTTCGGCGCCACGTATTATTGGTTCCCAAAGATGTTCGGCCGCATGATGAACGAAGATTTGGGCAAACTGCATTTCTGGCTCACGTTCGTCGGCGTCTACTGCATCTTCATGCCGATGCATTTCATCGGCATCGCGGGCGGCATTCGCCGCTACGCGGATTCGACAGGCCCCGCCTATCTCGCGTCGCTGCAGCCGCTACACTTTTTCATCACCATCGCCGCTTTCATCACCGCGGCGGCACAGCTGATCTTCTTTTACAATTTCTTCCGCAGCCTGAAGGCGGGAGCGCGCGCGCCCAGCAATCCCTGGAACGCGACGACGCTCGAATGGACCACGTCGTCACCACCGCCGCTCGATAATTTCGACGGCCGCTATCCGAGCGTCTACCGTGGCCCGTACGACTACAGTGTCCCGGGCGCGCCGCAGGATTTCTTGCTGCAGAATGTCCCGGACGAGCAATATGCGGCTGGCCAGGAGCCTTCGCATGCCGAGTGAGATCGTCACCGACGCGATTGATTTGCGCCACTCAGGTGGAAACGGGCCCGATGGATTGCCCCCAAGCCACGGCGGTAGCGGGGACGGATCGTTCAGGTCAGGTGCGGTTCCCCAGCGAACCTACGTCACAGGGATGCTGATCGCACTCGGTGGTATTCTCATGTTTTTCGCAGCGCTCGTGAGCGCGCTGGTCGTCCGCAAAGGGCTTTCTGCCGTCGCGTGGCAAACGCTCGAAGTTCCGCGAATCCTTTGGCTCAACACGCTGATCCTGGTCGCGAGCAGCGCCACTCTCGTGCGCTCGCGCCGGGATTTCCTCGCGCAGGACGAACCTGGCTTCCGCCACTGGTGGGGCGTCACCACAATTCTGGGATTATTTTTTCTGGCGGGCCAGACTCTCGCCTGGCGGCAACTCGTCGCCGCCGGCGTCTATCTCGCGACGAACGCGAGCAGCAGCTTTTTTTACATTTTCACAGCCGCGCACGGCCTGCACCTGCTCGGAGGAATTGCTGCTATGCTGGCTGTCGCGTTTCGTCGCGGGCGGCATCTCGCGCGCGACACAGCCGTGGGAGTCGTCTCGATTTACTGGCACTTCCTCGACGCGCTCTGGCTGTGCCTGTTCGTTTTCCTGCTGGTGCAGGATCGCCTATGAATGCAGCGATGTGGCGGAAAACCCTTGGTGAACGGGCCACGAACTACGGGTCGCGCATCCTGAGCTTCGGAGCCTTTCTTCTAGCGATGGCGCCGCACTCGGCAGCGCAGGGCTGTGCCATGTGCTATCAAAACGCCGCTTCATCCGCTGTCCAGGGTCGCGCCGCCCTCCGTCACGGCATCCTGATTCTGCTCTTGCCGGCACTGAGCCTTTTCCTCGGTATCTTCCTGCTGATCTATCGTCGCCGCAATACGACACGATTTCCCGACAGTCGCGGCATGCGGAACCTCGACATCCTAATATGTCATTCTGATGCGGACTCTACTAAATTTCGTACATAGCCCTTGCGCCGAGGACACCCGTTTCCGTATTGTATTGTCAAATATATAGTTATCCGACGACAGCCAGGCGAGTGTTCTGGAATTGTGATTGCAAGCCCGTCTGCATCTCCATCTCTCTTTTTCGGGGTGTTCGGGCGTGTCAAGAAACAGTGCACGGCACCTAAACAACCTCGGCAATCTACGAACATACAAATGGGGGCGAACCATGCGAGATATCAGGCTCGCGCTCGTCATTCTGGCGGCTCTGCTTATCCTTCCAGTCGTCGCGATCGCGCAAAGCGTAGCTTCCATTACGGGCGTAGCAACGGACGCATCGGGTGCGGTAGTGCCTGGCGCCAGCATCAAGGTCACCAACACACAGACGGGCGTGAGCCTGTTCGGAAAGACTGCCGATGATGGAAGCTACCGCATCTTCAATATTTCGCCGGGCCCGGCCTACTCGCTCACGGTGAAGAAGGATGGCTTTGAAACCCTGGTGATCAACAACCTCTACCTGTCAGTTGGCGCTCCCACGACTCGAGATGTGCAACTGCAACTGGGCGAAATCACCCAGACCATCGAGGTCACGGTCCCAGGTGGCGCAGGCAGCTTGGACACAACCGACGCCACCATCGGCACGGTTGTCGAAGGCAACCGCGTGCAAGATCTCCCGAGCCTGTTTGTCAACAACGCCTCCCAATTCCTGGAGCTGGCTCCCGGCGTGCAGAGCACGGGGAACGACTCTCAGACCGGCGTGGTTACCGGGACGCGTGCGGACCAGACGAATATCACGCTCGATGGACTGGACGTCAACGACCAGCGGCTCGGCGGGGCATTTACCACGGCCGTGAATACCCCGCTGGATACGATACAGGAAATTAGCACGGTCGTCGGCGGTGACGATGCCTCTTACGGACACAGCGCTGGGGCTCAAGTGGAGCTCGTCACAAAGTCCGGAACCAACCAGTTTCACGGAGAGGCATTTGATTTCAACCGCGTGACTGCCCTTGCGGCGAACAACTATTTCAATAATCTGGAAGGAATACCAATTCCTCCGCTCATCCGCAATCAGTTCGGCGGCGATATCGGCGGCCCTATCCTAAAGAATAAGCTCTTCTTTTTCTTCAGCTACAACGGACTGCGGGCCAAGACGAGCCAGGAGATTAACGACGTAGTTCCTCTGGCCGCGCTACGAAACGGGCAGCTGAACTACATCAACAACGGCACCACGTGCGGTCCTTCCTCGACCATCGTCAGCATGCCGAGTTGCATCAGCACAACACCTGCGACAGGCCCGGGCTCTCTTGCTTCGCTGGACCCACAGGGAGTAGGCGCGGACCCATCGCTTCTAAGCTTCTTCACGAGCCGCCCCTACCCGACGGAGAACAACTTCAACGCCGGCGATTCAATCAATACCGCGGGCTACCTTTTCACGGCTCCGGCGAACGGCAGGGAGAACACTTTCGTCGGGAAAATCGACTACCAGCTAGTGTCCCGTCCCAGTAGAAAGTGAAATAAGTAGCACTGCCCGTGCGTACTGCACTATAAGGAGGCGAACATGCGCACGGGACGCCCGAAGGTTATGTTGATGCTGACCACGGAGGAGCGCCAACGGCTGCAATCGCTGGCCCATCGCTCGCGGTCGGCGCCGTTCTTGGCGCGTCGCGCGCGGATCGTGTTGGCGTGCGCGGAAGGGCGCGACAACAAAATCGTCGCACGAACGCTGCACGTGACACCCGCGACGGTGGGTAAGTGGCGAGGCCGATTCGTGCGCGACCGTCTCGAAGGTCTCTACGACGAACCGCGACCGGGGGCGCGGCGGACGATCACCGACGAGCAGGTCGAGCAGGTGATTATTCGGACGCTGGAAACAACCCCGCGGGGAGCCACGCACTGGAGTGTGCGGGGAATGGCGAAAGCCACGGGCTTGAGTCGCATGGCCATTAGCCGGATCTGGCGTGCCTTCGGCCTGCAGCCGCATCGCAGCGAGACGTTCAAGCTGTCGCCCGACCCGCTGCTGGTGGAAAAGGTGCGGGATATCGTGGGGTTGTATCTGAACCCGCCGGAGCATGCGGCGGTGTTCTGCGTCGACGAAAAGCCGCAAATCCAAGCTCTGGATCGCACGCAACCACTGCTGCCGATGCAGCCCGGCCAAGTGGAGCGCCGCACGCATGACTACATGCGGCACGGGACCACGTCGCTCTTCGCGGCGCTCAACGCAAAGACCAGTGAAGTGATCACGCAGTTTCATCGGCGGCACCGCTCGGTGCAGTTCCGCGAATTCCTCGATCTCATCGACGCCCGAGTTCCGCGGCACTTGGATGTTCACATCATCATGGACAACTATGGCACGCACAAGACGGCGCTCATCCGCAACTGGTTCGCCAAGCGCCCACGGTTTCACATTCATTTCACGCCCACCTATGGGTCGTGGCTGAGTCTGGTGGAGCGTTGGTTTGCGGAACTGACCAACAAACAACTGCGTCGCGGGGCGCATCATAGTGTGTCCCAACTGAAGGCCGCGATCCAGGCATTCATCGAGGCGCATCAGGCGAATCCGAAGCCCTTCGTGTGGACCAAGACCGCCGATCAAATCCTGGCGAGCATTGCGCGATTCGCGCAGCGCACCGTCGAGGTACAGGCCGCGCAACCAACACATAAGGCACGAACCATTGGGACGGGACACTAGATTCGAAGCATGCTTTGTTCGCCCGCGGCACTTGGGACCGCAGTATCGACGACGATGACGTCAACTTTCTTATCAAGGTTTTTCCCGGTGATCCGGGCCCGATATCTGCCACTGTGGACCATTCTCGGTCATGGGTCGCGGGGGATACTTGGGTCATATCGCCGACAATGGCCAACAAAATTTCATTCGGCGAAACCGACCAGTTCATCGTCTTTCCTTTGACTTCCAAGCCGAATTTTCCAAATCTCCTCGACTTTTTCTTCAACGGGAATGTGATCACGCCTCCGTATGACGACTTGGCTGATGGGAATACAACCTTCAATGAGCAATTACCAATTGTGCCGGTTTATGAGCTGCGCGACGCGTTTACGTGGACCAAGGGCAACCATACGCTGCAGTTCGGAGGGGTCCTAAAACCGACGATTTTCAAATCGGGCAACCTCACGGATTTCAATACATATAGCGTTGGTTTGGGTGGAGATGTCAGTTCTTTGGTCCCGGCTCTTCGTCCTGCGGATATTGACCCTAACAACTCCGTCGCTACGACTGAATGGGATACCCTTTTCCCCCTCGCGCTGGGCCGGATCGCTGCGGTCACAGGCGGATTCAACTACAACCTGGCTGGGGCACCATTGCCCCAGGGAACAATCCCTGTACGCGACTACCACGCCACGGAGTATGAGTTCTACGCACAGGACGTCTGGAAGATACGGTCGGATCTGACCGTCACCGCCGGGCTACGCTGGCAATTCCACAATCCTCTTGCCGAAATCCACGGGTTCGAGGCAGTCCCGAACATCAGTCCGGCAAAGATATTCGCGATTCGGCAGGCTGATGCCGCAGCCGGCATCGAGGGTCCCGACGCCGTGCCTCTTATCACCTATTCCCTAGGAGGCCCGGCGAATCATGGTCCGGGTTACTACCAGCCCGATTATCATAATTTCGCCCCGCGTATCGGCCTTGCCTATTCCCCATTTGGCGGCGATAGTTTCTTCGGTCGCCTCCTGGGAAACCGCAAAACAAGTATCCGCGCGGGCTTTGCCATCAATTACGACGACAATCTCATTGGCCAGGGCTTTGAACTCGACGAGACCAGTTTCTTGTTCAGCAACTCTGTAGAGCTCCCCGGGACATCACTTGCCACCGACCCGCGTTTTTCGGGATACAGCAGCCTGCCAGCCGCTCCGGCTGCGTCACCCACGCCTCGGCCGTTTACGCCTAACCTCGATGGAAACGGGGTCCCTATTGGCTTCAATACCTCCGGCGGAGTTGGCCCGAACGGTGCGTTCTTTAACTTCGATCCGAATTATAAGACGCCTTATGAAATAAGCTTTTCGCTGGGCGCGCAGAGGGAATTGCCCCATGACTGGCTCGTCGATGTCAGTTACTTCGGCAAGATTGCTAACAGGCTGCCGGCCATCGGAGATGTGGGGCAGACGCTCAACTTTAAGGATGCCGCCTCCGGCCAGTTTCTGTATACGGCCTTCGGTAATGTGCAGAAAGAGCTGGACAATGGGGCGACTTTTGCGACTGTTACCAATCAGCTGTGGTTTGAGAATCAAATGACAGCAGCTGTCAATGCGGCTGGAATTGCGAACTGTCCCGCAGCGGGGCCAATCATCGGCGCCGAATTTGGCGTTTCACTGCCGCCGGTTTCTTCGTGTACCCAATTAGCCGCGCTAATCGCAGGTGGGCCGTGGTCGAACGGGGACGTCTCCTCCACGCTCGTCGGCCTGGCAGATATCCAGCCAGACGGCAACCCGGAGCACGGGCTGATCCCGCTGAACGCCGGTCAGTTGGCTCAAGACGGAGCTGCCGGTTTCATCGGCAATTACGGATCCTCCAGCTACAATGCACTGCTGGTACGGCTCAATCACAAGATGTCGCACGATTTCACCATGGAGTTCGACTACGCGTACTCACACTCTCTCGATAATGACTCCGATATCCAAAACAATCTGGTGACCTTCACCGGAACCGGAGAAGCCGAGGTCTGCGACCTTCGCAACCTCCACGTCTGCCGTTCGAACTCAAACTTTGATGCAACTCACACGGTCGCAGCGAACTTCGACTACGGCTTGCCTTTTGGGCAGGGAAAGTGGCTGGGCAATGGTTCTTCGAAGTTGCTCAACGAGGTTATCGGAGGCTGGAGTGTTTCGGGGATCGTAACCGCTCACACCGGGTTTCCGTTCAGCGTCGGATCAGGCACCTTCCCGATCGACTTCACTCAAGTCGCGCCCGCGGTTTTCATTGGTAACCAGAGTGACCTGACGGCAGGTGTACACGTCGTGCCTGTCCCCGGCTCGGCCCCCGAAATACAGTACTTTTCTAATCCGACCAACGCTCAAGACGCCTTCACGTTTCCATTCGGTGGAGGGACCGGCAACCGCAACGAGGTGCGCGGTCCGGGCTACTGGAATGTGGACTTCGCTATCCTCAAGAGCTTTGCGATGCCTTGGTCGGAAAGTCACAAGCTGGAGTTCCGTGCGGAAGGGTTCAACCTCTTTAACCACGTGAACTTCGCGCCCCCGAGTGCGTCAATCCTTTCCCCTGGCAACTTTGGGGCTTTGTCCTCGACCGAGAACGATGCGCGGCAATTCCAGTTGGCGCTCAAGTATTCGTTCTAGAAGCGGGAATCGGAAGTTCTCAGGAATATCTGGACTCGATCTAGCGCGCTACACGCGTTCGAGCTGAGTCATTTGGAAGGGGTCGCTGATTTTTTCGTGCAGATCGCGCCATAGTTTTTCGGGCTGCGCCATAAATACTTCCACCACGCGCGGGTCGAACTGCCGCCCGGAGAATCGCTGAATTTCCTCGCGCGCGGCGGAGACGGGCAGTGCCTTGCGGTAAGGCCGGTCCGAGATCATCGCGTCAAGTGTATCGGCGACGGCGAATATTCTCGCTCCCAGCGGAATCTCCTCGCCTTTCAATCCGCGCGGGTACCCGGTCCCGTCGTAGAACTCCTGGTGCGCGAGAACGATTTCCGCCGCTTCCTTCAGGAATGGAATCCGCTCGAGCACGGAGTATCCAATCTCGCAGTGCCGCCGCATGATTTCCCGCTCTTCTGCCGTCAGCGGGCCCGGCTTTCGCAGAATGTAGTCTGGAATTCCCATTTTGCCGATGTCGTGGAGAAACGCGCCGCGCGCGATTTGTCGCAATAGCCCCTTGTCCACCCCCATTGCCTTCGCGATCGTGATCGTGAATGCGGTCACCCGCTGGCAATGGCCTTCGGTCTCCGCGTCCTTGGCGTCGAGCGCGCCGCCCAGCGCCTCGAGCGTGTAGTCGTAAGACTGCTCGAGGTCCTGGAGGGCGATGGAAAGCTGCTGAGTGCGCTCCGCCACCAGCTGTTCGAGGTCGGCTTGGTAGGTGCGGTTCTCGATGACCAGCCGCCGGTGTTCCAGCGCGCGCCGCACGCTTAAGTGGAGCTGATCCTTCTCGAACGGCTTTAGAATGTAGTCGTACGCCCCGGCCCGTATCGCCTCGAGCGCGATGGAGATGTCGTGCATGGCCGTCACCATGATCACGGGTACGTCGGGGTCTTCCTCGCGCAGGGCCGCGAGCAGCTTCAGCCCGTCCATCTCGGGCATCACGATGTCGCTTAGGACGAGGTCGAACGAGTCCTGGCGAAACGCCTCGAAGCCGAGGCGGCCGTTTGACGCCACTGTACAGGGATAGCCTTGGGCTTCCAGCAGCGTCGAGACGACTTCTCGAATCGCCTCTTCGTCATCGACGACGAGAATTTTTTCTTTATCCACTGTCGCTCCGTTCGCCATTATAAGGCACGGCACACCTGGCGACACTCTCTGTTGCCGCGATTTTGTCCTATGTGCTAATTCTTACAATGGCTCCCCGATATCCCCGGATTCTAGACTGTTGTTCGTAGGCGGGCGGCCTGGTGTCGCTCGGACAAGGTGCAATGACGCTCGTCTTGGGTCCAGAGGTCTTAGCCGTTGCTATCATGGAGGGCGTCGCCTCCACGGTTATTCTTGTCCTTTACTGGCTTTTGCTTCCGGGCTTCCGCGCTCGTTTTTTCCGCTATTGGCTTGCCGGATGGACGCTTTACGTAGCTCTCGAAGGCCTCCGCATCGAGAATTTGCTGCGCGGGCGAGCCGGCACCACACCTCTTACATCAGTTCTATCGGTCGTTCCCGCACTTTTCTTTCTTGCGGCAACTCTTGAATGCCGAAAGCGATCCCAAGAGCTTAAGCATCTGTGGGTTGCGGGTGGCGTCCTCGTCGCGGCATTTGCTACCTTCAGCTTGATTCCGAGACTCTCTTATGAAGTGACCTGGACCTCAACCATCGTTGTTTCTGTCCTCTATCTCTCCTCGGGCTGGATCTTCTGGCGTTCGCAAGCCCTGCACTCCGGTGTGGGGTGGAAGCTCGTGTCTGCCGCCCTGATGCTGCGCGGGCTAGACGGCCTCGATCGTCCCGAATGGGCGCAGCAGGGCTTCCAGCTTTTCCGCCTTTCCTTTCACAGCTTGTTCGGCATCACGATGGGAATCGCGATGGCCGTCCTCGTCTTGGAGGCTGGCCGCGCGCGCACCGAAGAGCTCAACGAGAAGCTCCGCCGCCTCTCGCTGATCACCGCCGAGGCCACCCATTCCTTCCGGATGGAGCAGGTGCTCGACTCGGTTCTCGGCCACCTCGTCGAAATTTTGGGAGCCAGCCACGGCGTGGTTTTGCTTCTCGACGACCCCGGCAACTCTCCCGCGCTGGTGACGCGCGCTTTCGCTGGAGGGAACGGCGCGTCCAAAGATCAACCTCGAATACCCGTCACGGAGTCCTGGATCCAGGCCGTTCTCCGCCAGTCGACTCCGGTGGTCTCCTCTGGCGCTCCCGAAGACTCGACCGTCCGCCTCTGGAAAGGGGCGGACCAGCTTGCCTCGGTCGTGCTGGTCCGCATTCCGGGGAAAGACGGCCCGTTGGGCCTGCTTGGCGTCGGCTCGGTGGCGCCGCGAACGTTTCAATCGGACGAAGAGAATTTTCTGGTGAACGTTGCGAATCTCCTAGGATTGACCGTTCAAAACGTGGAGCTGTTCCAAAGTTCGGCCGCTTCTCGCAGGCAATGGCTCGACACATTCGATTCGATTGACGATCTGATTCTCGTGCATTCGCCCGAGGGACGCGTTCTGCGCGCCAACCGGGCCCTTGCCGAGCGCCTCACCGCCGAGCCCATCGCGCTCGTCGGCCGTTCGTTGCGCGACCTTCTTTTCCAGGGCGCTGCTCCATGGGTCGTATGCCCGTACTGCGAAGGAGCGGCCGGTCAGTCCGAGGAAATCGATCCCACTTTCGGCGGCTATTTCGTCGCTACCGATTCGAGTTTCCACGATTCCGAGGGCGGGCGCCTCGGGACGATCCACGTGCTCAAGGATTTCACCGCCCATCGGTACGTCGAGAACAAATTCCGCACGCTTTTCGAAAAGGTTCCGGAAGGTGTGTTCATCTCGACTCCCGACGGGCGCTTCCTCGACTTCAATGAAGCCTTCATGCGGATCGTCGGCTATGACACACGAGAAGAGCTGCTGGATACGGACATTCCCTCGCACCTGTACGCGAATTCCGCCGACCGCCAGCGGCTGCGCCGCCTGCTGCACGAATATGGCGAAGTGAGCGACTTCGAGTTTCAATTTCGCAGACGCGACGGCGAAATCCGCACCGCGCGCGAATCGTGTTTCGCCACGCGCGATGATTCCGGCGAGATTGTCGCGTATCAGGGATTCGTTCTCGACATCACCGAGCACAAGCAAGCCGAGATGGATATCCGCCGTCGCAACCGCGAACTCCTCGCTCTGAATGCGATCGGCGAATTGCTCACCCAGTGTGCGACCCTCGAAGAGGGCCTCAACGACGCCCTGCTCAAGGTTACTGAGCTTTCAGCCGTCGATGCCGCCGCCGTCTATTTTCTCGACGAGCCTACGAGAACCCTCAGGCGCGCCGCCGCCGTCGGATACCGGTCGGCGTATGCGCGCGGCGCCGCTCCCATCGAGGTATCGGCTTCGCTCCTCCAGCAAGTCCGCCAGGTGCGCGTGACGATCCTGTCAGGCACCGCTCCCGCCCTTCCCGAAGATTTCCGGGAGCTTCACCGCAACGAAGGCATCCAGGTTTCGCAGGTCGTCGTACTTTGGACCAAGGACCGCATCACCGGCGTCCTGATCGTCGGCTGCCGCGAGATGCGCGCTTTTTCGACAGGCGAGTTGAACCTGCTTTCGGCCATCGGCAACCAGATCGCCACCACCATCGACAAATCGCTCCTGCTCGAAAAGACGCGCGAGGCCTACGAAACCTTGCGGCGCACTCAGGAACAGCTTCTGCAGAGCGAGAAGATGGCCGCCGTCGGCCAACTGATTTCCGGCGTGGCTCACGAGCTCAATAATCCGCTCACCGCCATTCTCGGCTATAGCCAGCTTCTGAAATCCGAAGAGCTGATGAATGCTCGCGGCGCGGGCTATCTCGAAAAGCTTTACAAGCAGGCTCAGCGGACGCACCACATCGTCCAGAATCTTCTGAGCTTCGCGCGCCAGCACAAGCCCGAGCGCGCCCCGGTCCAGCTCAATCAGATTCTGGAAGATACGCTCGTTCTCCGCGAATACGACATGAGGCTCAACAACATCGTCATTCGCCGCGAGCTCGATCCAAATCTGCCCATGACTGGCGGCGATTTTCACCAGCTACAGCAGGTGTTCCTGAACATCTTGAACAATGCCGTCGACGCCATCCAGGAAAAGGGTGGCCCCGGCGAAATTTGGATTCGCACCGAGATCGTCGGAAACCGCCTGCGCGTCGAACTGACTGACAATGGTCCTGGCGTCCAGAATCCCCACCGCATCTTCGATCCGTTTTACACCACCAAGGCGGTCGGGAAAGGAACTGGCCTGGGGCTGAGCATCTGCTATGGCATCGTGAAGGAACATGGCGGTGAAATCCAGGTCCGAAACTCGCCACCGCGCGGCGCCACCTTTACCATCACGCTGCCGCTCCTTGTGGTTTCTTTGCCAGCGCCGTCTGCCGACACGACGAGCGCGAGCGAGACTCCGGCCGGGAAGATTCTCCTCGTTGACGACGATGAAACCGTCCTCCATCTCGAGGAGGAAATCCTGGTGGCCCGCGGTTCTTCGGTCCGGCTCGCTCGAAGTGAACGCGACGCCATCGATATCCTGAAGCGCGATTCGGTCGACGCCATCGTTGCCGGCGCCAATTTGCCGGACGATGATCCGTCCGTCAGTTTGTACGCGTGGATTCGGAAGAATCGTCCCGATCTTTCCGCGCGCGTTCTTTTCACGATTTCGACCGCCACGGAAGATCTGATTCCCGAATCCGTGCGAAATTCGGGCTGCCAGATATTGCGAAAGCCTTTCAAGATCGATGAGTTTTGCAAAGCCCTGCAAAACATTCTGGCCGTCCCCGTCGCCTCCCGGCGATGAAGGCTTGCGACACCGCGGTCAAGATCATTATTGCGCCTCTTCAGAGGCGCGCTGTAGTATCGGGCACGCTGTGGCAAGTTCACCTGGTCAGCTAGCCGCACTCCATTTCTCGATATCATCTCAAGTCTAGGCAGGTGCGCATGGAAAGCATCGATCGTGCCACGACTGAACTTCGGAAGAGCGCCGGGCTGCGCTCGAGACTAAGCCTCGCGATCCTCGTTGCGGCGCTCGCCGTTCCATTCGGTGGCATGGCGAGCCCGGCCCGCGCAGGAGATAACGCCGGCGCGCGCGCGAATCCTGCGGCTCAGAGCAATGGGACACGCATCGCCTCCGGGAAAGCTTTGTACGGTTCTGCTTGCGTCTTCTGCCATGGCGTTGACGGCAAGGGCGCCGCAGCCGGTCCAGCGCTCAGCGGCCGCTCCCTGGCGCCGAAAACTGTGGCCAATATTGTCGCCAACGGAAAAACGGGTACGGCGATGCCGGCGTTCAAAGGAAGATACAGCCAGTCGCAAATCGATGATCTAGTCGCTTATGTTCTTTCGCTGTCTTCGTCGTCAGGCTCCGCGGTTGCCACGCCTGCTAAACTCGGCGAAACAATTTACGCCACCAAATGCGCCTCCTGCCACGAGGCCGGCAATCCGCCATTTTTCAATCACCTCATGCTGAAGACGATGTCTCCGGATTACATTCTGTATCAGCTCAAGTCCGGCCCGATGCGCTTGATCGCTGGGCGCTTGACGATCGGCCAGCGCGTGGCCGTTGCAGAATATCTCACCGGGAAACGCGCTGGCAGTTCGCGCCCGCGCAATCCCTCCGCCGGTCGATGCTCCGGCCGCGGCCCGCAGGATCTTTCTGGGCCCGAATGGGACGGCTGGGGCGTCGACTACGACAACAGCCGTTTCCAGCCCGCCGATCAAGCAGGGCTCACCGCGTCTCAGGTTCCGAATCTGAAATTGAAATGGGCGTTCGGATTTCCCGGCGATTGGGGTGCTTTCGCCCAACCTGTGATTGTCGGTGGCCGCGTATTCTTCGGCAGTCCGATGGGCACCGTCTACTCGCTCGACGCAAAGACCGGCTGCACTTACTGGAAGTTCCAGGCCGATGCAGGCGTGCGCAGCGCCGTGGTGATTGGACCCGATCATCTCGCCTACTTCGGCGATTTCCGCACGAATGTCTACGCACTCAATGCGCTCACGGGAAAGCTTGTCTGGAAGAGCCGCATCACCACGCATCCCTACGCGCGCGTCACGGATTCGCCGAGCCTCTACAAAGGACGCTTGTATGTCGGCATCGCCTCTCGCGAGGAATGGATGGCGGCCGACCCGCACTATCCATGTTGCACGTTCCGCGGCGCCCTCGTGGCGTTCGACGCCACGACTGGCAAAGAAATCTGGCGAACGTACACAATTCCGCGAGCGCCGCATCCCACGGGCAAGAAACCCGATGGCACCGAGCTCTGGGGACCGTCCGGCGGCGGTTTGTGGTCGCCGCCCACCGTAGACGAGAAAAAAGGGCTCCTCTACGTTGGCGTCGGCGACAACTATTCCGATCCGCCCACCGCAAACAGCGACGCCATCATGGCCATCCGCATGAAGACCGGGAAAATCGTCTGGTCGAAACAGCTCACCTCGGGCGACGCATTCAACACGAGCTGCGTGCAGAACGACAAAAGCAATTGCCCCAAGAAGCCGGGCGGCGACTATGATTTTGCCTCGCCTCCGCTCCTGCGCGCACTTCCGAATGGCCAGCGCTTGCTGATCGTCAGCCAGAAGTCCTCCGCGGTTCTTGCGCTCGATCCCGATCAGCAGGGAAAACTTATCTGGCAGACGAAGCTCGGCCAGGGCGGCCCGCTCGGCGGAGTCGAGTGGGGCCCGGCTGCGGATGACAAAGCCGTCTACGAAGCGCTCTCCGATATCGACGTCGTTCCATTCCCCGGCGGGCTCGAGCCTGATCCGAAGAAGGGCGGCGGCCTCTTCGCGCTCGATATCGCGACGGGAAAACAGATTTGGGCCGCGCCGCCCGTGTTGGGCACGTGCCACGTCGATCGCTGCAGCCCTGCGCAGTCGGCCGCGGTGACGGCGTTACCCGGCGTCGTTTTCTCCGGCTCGGACGACGGCCACATTCGCGCCTATTCGGCTGACGACGGCAAAATCATCTGGGACTTTGATACGGCGCAAAGCTTCAAGACCGTGAACCAGGTTCGCGCTCACGGCGGATCAATCGACGGAGGAGGAAGCGCGGCCGTCGTCGGCGGCATGGTCTACGTCAGCTCCGGCTATGGCGCCTTGTGGGGCATGCCCGGCAACGTCTTTCTCGCCTTCGCGCCGCAGTAGCTCGAGCTGAGCGAAGTGTTCGGGAAACCTGCTATCCTGATCGGGGGCATCAGACCCTCGGGGTTCAGTTTGAAGCGACTCGCTGTCTTCGCATGTCTAATTGTTTTCGCCTCGGTCGCGGTGGCGCAGCGATCGACGCCTCCGGCTTCCGCCGCTCCGGATGCGGTAAGCCCGCCGTCGCCGCCCCCGCAGATCGCGCCCACTCCCAATCCCGAATTCCTGCAGGCGGCCGACGAAGTTCTCGAGCAGATGAGCCAGATCCTCCATCTCCCCATCCTCGATCCGCTGAAGAAGAGCCTTCGCTCGAAGCAGGAGATTCGCGACTACCTCATCCGCGAAGAAAATGACGACAAGTCCGACGCGCAGCGCTATGCCGACCGGAAGGCCCTCGAAGCCTTCGGCCTCATTCCCAAAGATTTTCCGCTCGATTCGTTCATGCTCAAGGTCCTCACCGATCAAGTTGCGGGCCTCTACGATCCGAAGGCGAAGGAGTTTTACATCGCCGATTGGATCAAGCCCGACGAGCAGCGCGAGGTGATGTCGCACGAGCTCACACACGCCCTTGAGGACCAATCCTTCCACATTGATCCCTGGATCAAAGCCGCGCGCCCCAACGACGACGCCGAAATGGCGCGTGATGCCGTGAGCGAGGGCACCGCTATGGCGGCGATGGTCGATTACGCGCTGCGCGACGACAAAGTCGGCGTGCGCGAGCTTGCCGACATCACGCCGCTTATGCGTAACAGCGCGCTTCAGCAAATGGACGAGGACCCGAATCTCGTCAAGGCCCCGACCTACATCCGAGACGGCCTCCTCTTTCCTTATCTCTCGGGCGCATCGTTCGCGCAGCAATTCCTGAAGGCGCATTCGGGCTGGAGCGACCTGCACCTGATTTTTGAGAATCCGCCCGTCTCGACGCAGCAGATCATGCACCCGGATTTGTATCTGAAAGGCGTCGCGCCGCTGAAAATCACGCTGCCCGAATGGAAGGGACTGGCTCCATCCGATTGGAAGCTGCTCGAGGAAAACGTGATGGGCGAATTCGGTCTCGAGGAAATCCTGAAGCAGTTCATCGGCGCCGAGCGCGCCGACGCACTTTCGCCCGCGTGGACCGGCGACCGCTACGCGGTTTTCGAAGACGCGAAGACCAAGCAGACTCCCGACGTTCTTCTCCTCGCCCTCGACACTCCCGAACATACGGGCCGTTTTTTCGGGCAGTATAGTGAGGGGCTCGAGACGAAATACGCGGCGCGTGCCGACCTCTTCCGCCGCCCGAATTTCTTCCAGTTTCAGACCGATGAGGGCGGCGTCTTCTTATATTGCGTCGCCCTCGAATGCCTGACCGTCGAGCGCGCCGCGCGCCAGACCTTCGACGCCATCGACCACGCCATCGGCTGGCCGGCTGCGCCCAGCCCCGCGGATACCTCGACGTCAGAATCGGCCGTACGGCTCGTCCCTAAGAAGAGCCCTGCCGTGCCACACGGCATGCTCGCATCCCACTAGATTTTATCCCGTTTTCGCCGAACGTCGGCCGAGAGAGCGGGCCCTTCCATCACGATTTGTGAGTTTGGAAGGCCTCCGTAACTGTGTCGATTAGAAGTGACACCCGTTGTTTGTTTGCATCGAGTTACGGACGTTTCTAATCGCCAAATGTCGATTAGAAAACGGCGGCGATTGGCTGAGTTGAGCTAGCCGCGCGTGAGTTCAAAACACAGAGAACACTGAGAAAGCCACAGAGGGCACGGAGAAAGAAACTGCGATTCACCGCCCCCTTCCCGACGGACTCAGGGCGAGGAGACGCAGAGAGCGCAGAGAATACTCCCTTGCCCCAAGATCATCAATCCTGGCCCCGGAGTGGTTCGAGGGCATCGTTTGTTGCGGCCTAGTTTTCAAAGAGCGTTCGGCCCTCGTCGAGAGGGCTGACGGCTTTCGTCGTCCGAATGAGATTGGCAGATTGGGGCGCGCGAATCTAGCTGGCCTCAAGTTCAGGTTTGGTTCAGGACCGCGGGCCTGGCCGAAGCGCATGGAGAATGACGAATGGGCGGAGTAGATGAAACGGAGAGATTCTTCAGCCATCCTTGTCGGATGGCTTCAGAATGACGCGGCTCGCGACTGAACGTAGCACGCGGGTTTTTCGATGAGCCACACTAGCATTTTCGCCCGCGAGTTCATTACACTTTCGCGATGGCTCTCTTCGAACTGCCGCGCGTTCCGGAGCCCGAAGTGATGGACGATTCGGGCGAGGTTGAGGCCTATTCGTGGTCCGCGGCGCAAGCCTATCTCGACAAAATCGACGACACCTTCGTCGATCATGCCCTTCGTCTTCTCAATGGCCGGGAGCGGGGCCGCGCGCTCGATATCGGCACGGGTCCGGGACAAATCGTCATCAAGCTTGCCCGGCGTCTCACGCGGTGGAAGTTCATTGGCGTCGACCGTTCGCCGAACATGATCGCTCAAGCCCACGCCAATTTCGATGCGGCAGGCCCGGCGCTAGCCGGTCGGGTCGAGTTTCGCCTTGCGGACGGCAATCGACTGGGTTTCCCCGACGGCAGTTTCGATTTCGTGATGTGCAATTCGGTGCTACACCATTTGGAGGAGCCGCAGCACCTACTGTCCGAGATGGCGCGTCTCGCCAAGCCGGGCGGCGCGATTCTGCTGCGCGACCTTCGACGTCCGGGCCGGTTCGCGCATCCATTTCACGTTCGCTGGCACGGCCGCCACTACTCCGGCGCGATGAGCAAGCTCTACCGCGACTCGGTACGCGCGGCCTACACGCTGTCCGAGCTGCAGCTCCTGCTCGGTGGTTCGCCGTTGCGTGGTTGCGCGTATGTTTTCGAGCACGAATCCACGCATATCGGCCTCGAACGCGGAACCGCCCGCCAGCCGATGGCGAGCTCCGCTTCGCAATGAGCCGCGCTTCCAGCGGCGAATTCGCAAAGTGAATTATCTTCGGTAGGTGGACTACTCTGCAACCGGGAGATAGACCTTGAAGGTCGTTCCGTGGCCAACCTCGCTGCTCACCACAATTGCTCCGCCGCTTTGCTTCACAATCCCGTTGACCAGCGCCAAGCCCAATCCCATGCCCTTCGCTGATCCTTTGGTGCTGAAGTAGGGCTCGAAGATATGCGCCATTGTGTTGGCGTCCATGCCCGACCCCGTGTCGGAAACAGCTACTACCGCGTACAGGCCGGGCGGTAACGGAGAGGACGAAGGCCGCGTTTCCTTGTCCAGCTGCACGGTCGCCGTTTCGATGAACAACTTTCCGCCCATCGGCATGGCGTCGCGGGCGTTCAAAGCCAAGTTGAGCAATACCTGTTCGATTTGGACCACGTCGGCTTTAACGGGCTTTGCGGAAGGATCGAGCTTCGTGACCAGTTCAATCCCGTCAGTCATTAGGCAGCGGAGCATCTTGCCCATTTCCGCAATCGCATGATTCAAATCAATCACTTGAAGCGCCGGCGCCTTATCGCGGCTGAATTCGCGCAGTTGTCTCGTCAGCGACACGGCGCTCGCCACCGCCTTTTTGATTTGCAAGACGTTGCTTCTCGCCGGATCAACCGGGCTCAGTTTGTCCAGCAGGAGTTCGCAGTGACCCAGCACCACGGCGAGCCAGTTATGGAAGTCGTGGGCCACTCCGTAAGCCAGACGCCCCAGCAGCTCCGACCGATGCGCCTCTCGCGCCTGCTGCAGGAGCCGTTTTTGTTCGGTTATGTCTCGCCCCACGGTCAGGAGGTAGTTTGTGCGACCCACATAGATCGATTCCGCCGAGAGTATGAAGTTCCGCAGCTCGCCGCTCTTTATGCGGGAAACGACCTGCATTCCGCGTACGCCCTCTTGTTCGCCAAGCAGCGACACCAAAATGCGCCGCTGTTCGGGATCGGCCCACAGGCCCAGCTCGATGGCCGTTTTGCCGAGCACTTCTTCCCGCTCATAACCTGTGAGGTCGAGGAAGGTCTGGTTCACTTCCACAAGGCGGCCTTCCGCCATCGTGCTGATGTTGATCGAATCCGGGCTGCAACGGGATACCTTGGAAAATTTTGTTTCCGCGGAGTAGAGGGCCATGGCGAGCCTTTTTTGCTGGATGGCGTATTGCAGGGCCCGCTCCAACAGGTTGTGATCCAGCTCGTCCTCGTAAAGATAATCCTGCGCGCCGGCCTTTCGGACTTGCGCGGGAGTGGGCTCGTCATCGTTTCTCGCCAGGACCAAAATCGGAACTTCGCGAAAGAATGAATGCGTGTGGCTGAGAGTCTTTATGCCTTTGCTGTCGGGGAGGTCCAGTTCCAGTAGAACGGCATCGAAGGAATGAGCAGCCAGCTGCTCCAGCCCGGACGACAATGTTTCCGCACGGGTCAGATGAAACAAGGGTTTCTCGCCTTTTGACGCGGTCTCTTGAAGAGACTGAAAACTCGACGGATTGCCCGTCATCACCAGAATCTCGAACACTTCGTTTTCCATATCCATCCTTGGTTTCGTCTTGAAATAAAAGTGCAGCAGGCGAATTGCCTTCCCCCCTGTCCGCATGCCTTTTTGCGGCCAGAATTCTGCCTGCTGCATCTCGTTGCGCCTCCCGTCTTGGAGTGTGCAGCGCATTTCTTTATGCCAGCCCCTTTGGGAAAAGCCGTTGAATTTCGAGAACAAGGCCCTCCGGCAGTTGGCTCTTGTGAATATAGCTATCGGCTCCAGCGTCCATACACGCTTCGCGGGTGAGCGGGCCAAGCAGTTCTGTGAAGACGATAATCCGCACAGTTGGCAGAATGTCGTGAAGGCGCAAGGTGCATTCAATGCCGCTCATGCGCGGCATGCGAAGGTCGGTAAGGACCAAATCAGGCCGCAAGGCCCCCGCCTTCTCCAGAAGGTCGAATCCGTTCCTCGCCGTCCCCGCGACCGTGACCCCGTTCAGCGTTTCCAGATACGAGCAGATCGCCTCTCGCGCAACCCGGGAATCGTCCGCAACCAGCACGCGAATGTCTTTTGTTCGATTCATCCCCGCTCCGTGATCGACCCTAGATGGCGCCGCACGCACGGAGAGTACGGTAGGAGACGTCGGGAGTAAATTCCGCAGACTTCCTAGGGAAAAACCTGTAGGCGGCTTCGCCGCCTGCTTTTACTTGTGGATGATCTCGTTCCGAATCGCGTAGTGAACCAGATCCGTAATCGAATGGAGGTCGAGCTTGAGCATGATGTTGGCCCGGTGGGTTTCAGCCGTCTTGACGCTGATATTGAGAATTGTGGCGACTTCCTTGTTGCTCCTGCCTTCCGCAAGAAGCTGGATAATTTCCAGCTGGCGGGGTGTAAGCCGGTGGCGCCGCCCCGCCCCGCCGGCGCTCTTTTTCTCTCGCGCAGCTAGTTGCGCCACTTTGAATGAGAAATAGGGTTTGTGGCGCCGGAGGGCGTCAACCGCCGCCACCAAGTCCCAGTCCGCATCATCCTTCAGCAGATATCCGTGTGCGCCGGCCTCAATCACCTCCCGCACAAGTTTTTCCGATTTGTGCATGCTCAGAATCAGCATTCGGGTTTGAGGCGAGCTCTTGCTGATCTGGCGCGCGGCCTCCACGCCATTTAGTCCCGGCATGGCGATGTCGAGGATCGCTACGTCGGGCTTGTACCGTTTGACCTCCGCCACCGCGTCGCGCCCGCTGGTTGCCTCGGCGCAGACCCGCCATCCCTTTACGGACTCGAGGAGGGTCCGCAGCCCCTTTCGGACTACGCCATGGTCATCCGCGATCAGAATGCGAACCGACATTGCGGGCCTCGTTAGTGAGCGGCAGGACCGCCCTTACCGTGGTTCCCCGGCTGCCAGAGCGGATATCGAGCCGTCCGCCCAGCTGCCTCATGCGTTCGCGCATGCCTAGTATACCGACGCCAAGCGCGCGTATACCGTTTCGCTCTTCACTCAGAATATCGCCCGGTATTCCCGTGCCCGCGTCGGATACCTCCAACTTGACCTGGCTACGGTTTGCTTCCAGTCGAATTTTCCCAGTGGAGCTCCCGGAGTGCTTCTGGATGTTCCCCAGGCTTTCCTGGACGACGCGAAATAGGGCCGTCTCGGCGTCCTGCGAGAAGCGGCCTGAGCCCGAAGCCAAGTCAAGATCCAGTTGGATGCCGGTGCGCTGGGAAAACCCCTTGGCGTACTCCTCGATCGCCGCCGGCAGTCCAAGTTCATCGAGCTCGGGAGGATGCAAGAGGTAAGACAGGGCACGAATGTTTCTCGCCAAATCCTTCACCAATTCCTGCGCTTCGGACAAGGCGTGCTGGCTTCGTTTGTCAAGCGCCCGTTCCAAGTCGCGCACTTGCGCCAAATTCAGGCTGACCGCGAGGACGCTCTGAGCAAAACTGTCGTGAAGATCCCGCGCGATACGCCGCCGCTCTTCGTCTTGCAATCGAAGCAGGCGCGAGGAAAGTTGGTGCAACTCCTCTTCCGCCTGTTTCTGCTTGGTGACATGATTCACGGTCTCGACAACGCCGACGATTTCGCCATGTTCGTCGCGCAGCGGCGCGTAAACCGCGTTGAACCATCTTGTTTCGTTCGTTCCAGCAGGCGAAGATGGGATGTCGCGCGCGAAGACGACTTCTCCCGTGAGCGCCCTTTCAATCATCGCGAACACTCCCAACTCGCCCAGGTACGGGAATAGCTCCAGCGGATGTTTCCCCAAAACGTCTTTTTCCTTCACACCTGTATATTTTTCCATGAATGAGTTCCAGCGTGCGTACAGGAGTTGACGGTCGTAGACGATAATTCCTTCCTGAGCGCTTGCCAGGATCTGGCGATTGAGTTCGCTGGCTCTGTGGAGCGCTGCTTCCGCATTTTTCCTGTCGGTGATGTCGGTAAATGTTGCGATTATGTGCTTGAAGCGTCCTTCCTTCGTAAACTGCGGCACCACGGCTCCATAAATCCATACGGTCTCGTCTGAACCTTGGCGGCGGAAGCCCACCACTTCGTTCCGGACCGGCTTCCCGGACGCAATCGCCCGAGGCACCGCACGCATAGCAAGAGGATATTCTGACCCATCCTCGCGAACGGCAATCAACCCCAATTCCTCGGTTGTCTTCCCGAGAACCTGCGCTTTGGTCAGCCCGAACATCTCGAGTATCTCGAGCGCAGAACGGTTGGCGAATTGAATCTCCTGGTGGGGACCAATTACAGCGACAGCCACATGGATGTATTCGATGAGTGTGCGAAGTCGCCCGTCGCCTGACCGGCGGGGGCCGGTTCGAGGTGGCGTGTTGGCACGCCGTCGCCGCGAAAATGCTATAGGCTTGTTGCGCATCGACTAGGTCAACCCTAAAAGCGGTTCCTAGCTGCACGCCTATGAGAGGGCTGCGTAGTCGTGATTAGAGCACCTACCTTACCGAAATGCAAGAATGCCACCCTGCGGATTAGTAACCTGTTTTCTGAGCTTTGGTTTCTCGCTATGCGAAAGGGCAGCCGTTTTTCAGCCGAATTTCATTTTCCGGTGCTAACCTGCCGTGTTTGACCGTGAGAGGATCGTCTTGAGCGTTCGTCGCCAGTGCAGTGCAATGTCGTCACCGGAGGAATCGCAATGAGGAATTTGGCTTGGTCAAAGCAGGATAGCCTGCTGGTTGGTTGCGGAGACGCCAGACAATCCGACAGCGCCACCGTCTTACTCCGCTGGATTCTTCTGGGCGTCGGCGTGGCGCTCGCTATCGCGCCCCAGTCCCGCGCGCAAACGGCCGTGCCGTTGATCCAAGGCCAGCCGTCTGAACAGGCTCAGGTTCAACTCGAGCAACCGCAGGGACCGGACCATGCCACACCGCCAGTGGCGGTTACGTTGCAAGACGCGATCGAGCGGGTGCGACAAGTCGACGCCCAATTTCAGTCCGCTCTGATGGCCGCAAAGAGCGCAGGCGAAGACCGAGTGCAGGCTCGAAACGCGATTCTGCCCTCAATCAGCTATACGTCTGAGGCTTTGTTGACGCAGGGAAATGGAGGGAGAACTTCGGTCGGAAGATTTGTCACGAATGACGGAGTCCACGTGTATCGTTCCTGGGGAATCCTTCACGAGGATCTTTCGCCGGACCACTATCTCGGCACGGGATATGGCCGGGCGAGAGCCGCGGAAGCGATCGCCAATGCGGAGGCCGAAATCGCGCGACGAGGCTTGACACTCACCGTCACCCGATTGTATTACGCGCTGGCGGTTGCGCAGCGGAAGTATGCGACCGCGCAGGCGGCTCGCGACACGGCTCAGCATTTTTACAGCATCACTCAAGATGCGGAGCGCGTCGGCCAAGCCGCGCACAGCGACGTGGTGCAGGCAGAGATTCAGTATCGACAGGCGGAACAGGCATTCGACGACGCAAGCCTTGCCATGGAGTCGGCCCGGATGGATCTCGCCGTGCTGCTGTTTCCGACTTTGAACGAGAATTTCACCATCGTGGATGATATGGACTCGCCCCTCCCCTTGCCTCCGTTCTCGGAAACGGAAAGAATGGCCGAGCACGAGAATCCGGACTTGCGCGTGGCAATGGAATCCTTCCGGTCGGCAAATCTCGGCGTCACCGCAGCGAAGGGCGCCTTTCTGCCCTCGTTTTATACGGACAGTATCTACGGAATCGAGGCGAATTCCTTTGCGTTGCACAGCGTCAATATTGAAGACAAGACGCAAGGCTCGCTGCCGAACCTCGGTTATTTCATAACCGTAGGAGTGAATGTGCCCTTGTGGGACTGGGGAACGCTGCGAAGCAAGCTTCACCAGGCGGAATATCATCGAGAGCAGGCACGCTTCGAACTGAGCCAGGCGCAACGGCAAATTCTTAGCAATCTGTATGGTTCTTACAATGAAGCCACCGTCGCGCGAGCCAGCGTGGAGGAATCGCGCGGCACGGCTGATCTTGCGGCGGAAAGCCTCCGCTTGATCGACTTGCGTTATAAGGCGGGTGCGTCGACGGCGCTCGAGGTCGTCAGCGCGGAGAATACGCTGACGCAGGCCCGCAATGCATATGCCGATGCGGAGATGCGCTATCGTGTGGCCGTGGCGACGCTGCAAACCGTCACGGGCAGTTTCTGATCGTCGGAACCGGGGAACAATGGAAGAGACTAACTCAGCGATGTCCGTCTCAACGCAAATCTTCGATCGCAGCTGCGGCTGGACGCGTTTCCGGATGGCCGTTCTCATCGTCGCGGCGAGCCTGATGGTTTCGTGCTCGTCGGAAAAAGAAAAAGAGGTAGTGCCGGTTGTAACCGTGCAGGCCGCCACCGTGGCGAGCAAAACGATTCAAGCCACGATCGATACGGATGCGATTCTTTACCCGCGGGACGAAGCCGCCATCGTGCCGAAGATCGTTGCGCCCATCAAAAGGTTTTACGTGCAGCGGGGCAGCCAAGTTCGGGCCGGACAATTGCTGGCGGAGCTTGAAAACCAGGATCTGGTCGGCGCCTTGACGGAGAATCAAGGCGGGTACGAGCAGGCTGAAGCAAGCTACAAAAGCGCGCTGCAAAGCGCGTCGCAAGACCTTCAGGTCGCGAAAGAGCAACTCGACGCGGCGCAAAAACTTTACGACGGCCGCGAAACCCTCTACAAGCAGGGTGCAATAGCAGCCAAGGATGTCGAGGACGCGGGCATCGCACTGACACAAGCCCGCGGTCAGTATGACCTCGCGCAGAAAGCCTACAACTTGAAAGCGGCTCAGGGGCAACTGACCGCGGCAAAGGGCAGGGCAGTCAGCGCGCAAGCGCAATTGAATTACACGAAGATTGTGAGCCCGATCAATGGCGTGGTCTCCGACCGGCCGTATTACGCCGGAGAAACGCCAGCCAGCGGTTCGCCCATCCTCACGGTGATGGATTTGTCTTCGGTGGTGGCGCGGGCGTACGTCTCGCCTCAGCAGGCGGCGGAACTGCACGTTGGCGATCCGGCATCGCTTTCGCTCGGCGCGGGAGCGCCTGAAATGCCGGGCAAGGTGACGGTCGTCAGCCCGGCAGTGGATCCCAACAGCACGACCGTCCAAGTTTGGGTTCAGGCGCCCAATCCTGGCTCGCGGCTCAAGCCCGGCTCGACGGTCAGCCTGAGCGTTGTCGCGAAAACAGTCAAGGACGCGCTCGTGGTGCCCGCCCAAGCGATTCTCACCGCGCCTGATGGCACAACCTCCGTGATGGTGATTGGCCAAGATGGGCAAGCCCACCAGAGCAACGTTAAAACCGGAATTCGCGCAGGCGGCGAAGTGCAGATACTGAGCGGGCTCCTCAAGGGCGAGCAGGTGGTGGCTGCTGGTGCGTACGGCCTGACCGATGGCACAAAGGTGACTGTTTCCAGCAGCCCCGCATCCGGCGGCGGTGAAGTCAACTAAGAGCCGCAACGATTCATGCCAAATTCAACGGGAACGAATTCACGCACTCCAGAACGACCCGCGACGGAAGGCCAGCGCTTTTGGTTCGCGCGCGAGCACAAGTCGATCATCTTTCTCATCATCACGCTCGGTATGGTCGGAGCATACCTCGCATTCAGCATTCCCATTGCAGTTTTCCCGACCACGGATTTTCCGCGCGTGATCGTCGGCGTCGACAACGGAGTGATGCCCATCGATCAGATGCTTGTCACCATCACGCGCCCGATCGAGGAAGCCGTCAGCGGGGTCGAGGGAATCCAGGACGTCCGGTCGATTACCAGCCGAGGGTCAGCCGAAATCGATCTTTTTTTTGACTGGCGCGTGGACATGTTTCAAACCCTCCAGCGCGTGAACGCCGCCCTCGCTCGAGTGGAGGCCACCCTCCCGCCGACGGCCAAAGTCACGAGCGACCGACTGGAATTCTCAAGCTTTCCGATCCTGGGCTATGGCCTCACCTCGGACACCCTTTCTCAACAACAGCTTTGGGAAACGGCGACCTACGACATTAAGCCGCGCCTCGCGAGCCTCGGGGGCGTATCGACGATCCTGGTCCAGGGAGGACAGGTCCCTGAATTTCACATCGAGCCGCAACCGGCAAAGCTTCGGGCCACGGGAGTGAACGTCTCCGATCTTCTCTCGGCTGTCGATCGATCGAACATCATCCAATCGCCGGGGCTTTTTCCCCAGAATCATCAATTGTATTTGGGACTGATCACCGGCCAGGCGCATGATGTCCAGGAACTTGGCCGCATCTTCGTCAAGAATTCGGCATCGGGCAGTCCCATCTACGTCAACGACGTCGCGAATGTCACGCCCTCGTTCGAGCCGCACTTCACGATCGTCACCGCCAACGGCCAGTCCGCGGTCCTCATCAACGTCAACCGGCAGCGCGGCAGCAACACCATGGAGGTCGCCACGGAAGTAAAGGGAGAAATGGCGCAGATTGAAAAGAGCCTGCCCCCGAGCGTGCACGTGAGCACGTTCTACGACCAATCGTGGATCGTCGGTGAGTCCATCAAGAGCGTGCGCGACGCGATTCTGATCGGCCTTTTGCTGGCTTCCGCTGTGCTCGTGCTGTTTCTGCGCGACTGGGGAACGTCTTTCATCGCCGGCATGGTGATACCGATCAGCCTGCTGGTGACGTTCATCGTGATGCGCGCGCTGGGAGAGAGCTTCAACCTGATGACGCTCGGTGGTATGGCCGCCGCGGTCGGGTTGATTATCGACGACGCGATCGTCGTGCTCGAAAATGTGGTGTTGCACCGGGAAGCCGGCGAAGGCAGGTTCGAGGCCGTCCAGTTGACGCTTCGCGAGCTGTCTGTTGCGTTGGTGGGATCGACGCTCACGCCGATCGTCGTCTTTCTGCCGCTGATCGCCATCACCGGCGTGACGGGCGTATTTTTCCGCGCCATGGCGATCACCATTGGCGCCGCTCTGCTGACTTCGCTCGCCCTCGCGCTTACCTGGACACCGACTCTTTGCCTCTACCTATTGCGCAAGCAATCGAAGAGCGACGATGAACCGGCTCCGCGTGATCGAGAAGCCGCCTCGGCTACCGCTAATCCCACTTCTCAGGCCGAGAGCCCAGTTTCCCCGGAATCCGTGGGAGAAATTCGGAAGAGGGAATTGAACGTGCTGTTGAGCGCCGAGGAGCAGCATTTGATGAAGGGCTACTTCGGCAAAGTGATTCGCTTTTACGAGCGATGGTTCCGTCGCAGCCTGAAATATCCCGTCTGGGTGCCGATTCTGGCCGTGGCTCTCATCGTTGTTTCCTATCTGTGTTACCAGAAGATCGGCTCGGATCTGTTGCCTAAAATGGACGAAGGCAGCTTCATTCTCGATTACGTAACGCCGCCGGGAAGCTCGCTCGAAGAGACCAATCGGATGGTCTCGCATATGGTTCAAATCGTTCGCTCGACTCCGGAGGTGGCAAGCACTTCCCGGCGCACGGGGCTTCAGCTTGGTCTCGCCGCTGTCACCGAGGCCAACACCGGCGACATCTCGGCGGACCTGAAAACCGATCGCAGCCGCGATATCTGGACGATCATGAACGAGATTCGTTCAAAGATTTCCCAGGCCGAGCCTGCTGTCGACATCGAGTTTACTCAGAAGCTGCAGGACATGATTGGCGACCTTACGAGCGCTCCTCAGCCGATCGATATCATGATGTTTTCGCCCGATGCGAAGCTGCTGGACGATTGGGCGCCGCAGGTGGCTGACGCGATCGGCAAAATTCAGGTGGGTGGAGCGCACCCGGTGGTCGACATCGACAACGGGATCGACTCCACCACAAGCGGCCCGGCAGTTTCGTTTCAGGTGGACATGGCCAAAGCCTCGCATGCGGGATTCTCGCCGCAGGACATCGCGGACGAGGCCACCGCGATGCTCGATGGCGTGACGGCCGCGCAACCCGTCGTCGTCAACGATCGCCCATACACCGTCCGCATCCGCTATCCCGCCGACATTCGCTCGTCGCTCGCGCGGATGAACAACACGATGCTCGTCAGCCCGGGCGGCCAACTGGCCAATCTTGGCTCACTCGCATCGATCACGGAACTTCCCGGGCAGACCGAAATTCTACAGGATAGCGAGCAGCGCTATGTGGCGGTCACAGCGCGTCTCGAGGGACTCGATATGGGCCACGGGATCGCCGCTGTGCAGGCGGCTTTGGCCCAATTGCATATTCCGCCCTCCATCCGCATCGAGTATGGCGGCCTCTATCAGACGCAACAGCAATCGTTTCGCGATCTCACGCTGGTTCTCGCGCTCGCGATTGTTTTCGTGTTCCTCGTGCTGCTTTTTGAGTTCCGCAATTTCTCGGCGCCGATTTCCATTCTTGCTTCGGCGGTTTTGTCGACTGCCGGGGTTTTTGTCGCGCTGCTGCTCACCGGCATCACCTTCAATCTGTCGTCGTTCATGGGGTTGATCATGGTGATTGGCATCGTGGCCAAGAACGGCATCTTGCTGCTCGATGCCGACGAGAAATTCCGCGCGGCCGGTTTCTCGCCGGAGGAGTCGATCTTCCAGGCTGGCCGGCGCAGGTTGCGTCCCATCGTGATGACGGCGATCGCGGCGGTTTCGGGAATGTTACCGCTCGCGCTGGCAATCGGCGCGGGATCGCAGATGCTCCAGCCGCTGGCAATCGCCGTGATCGGCGGCCTACTGATCGCCATGATTCTTTCGCTCTTCGTCACACCTACGATCTATTTCTACATGACCGGCAAAACATAGTCCCACTGTCACTGCGTAGAGAAAAAGGTCAGGGACGAAAACCGCAGTCAGGGTTTGCGCAGGAGATCTTTCGCGATTTCGACGATGCGGCCCGGCTCGAAGCCGAATTTCGTCAGGAGTTCCTTGAGCGGCGCCGACGCGCCAAAGGTTTTCATGCCGATCATCCGGCCGGAACTGCCGACGTAGCGCTCCCAGCCGAACATCGAAGCCTGCTCGATCATGATGCGCGCCGTGATGCCGGGCGGCAGGACCTTGTCGCGATATTCCTGCGGCTGATGATCGAAGATCTCCCAGGACGGCAGCGAAACGACGCGCGAACGAATTCCGCCCGCAAGCAGTTTCTCGTGAGCCTCGACGGCGAGACTCACTTCGCTGCCCGAGGCGATCAGGATCACTTCCGGGTTTGCGCCCGGAGCGTCGGCCAAAATGTAGGCGCCCTGCGCCAAGCCGGACGCCGGGGCGTACTTCTTACGATCGAGCGTGGGCAGCGGCTGGCGCGACAACGCCAGCACAGCCGGCGTATGACGCAGCTGCATCACGTAGCGATAGGCTTCCACGACTTCGTTTGCATCCGCGGGTCGCAGCACGATAAGGCCAGGGATGGCGCGCAGCGACGCAAGGTGCTCGACCGGCTGGTGCGTCGGCCCGTCTTCTCCATCGCCCATGGCTTCGTGAGTGAAGGCGAAAATCGTGGGCAGCTCCATCAGCGCAGAAAGCCGCATGGCGGGCCGCGCGTAATCGCTGAAAACCATAAACGTCGAGCCGAACGCCCGGAGCTTTGAGAGTGAAAGTCCGTTGAGGATCGCGGCCATCGCGTGCTCGCGGATTCCAAAGTGTATATTTCTGCCGCCCGGATTATTGGCCTCGAGGTCGCCGGCACCCTCGAACGTCAAAAGAGTTTTAGTCGAGGGCCCGAGATCGGCGGAGCCGCCGAGAAACCACGGGATATTGCGCGCGAGCGCGTTCAACGTTTTTCCGGAGGCGTCCCGGCCGGCGACACCCTTCGCGTCGGCAGGGAATATGGGGAGATCGCGGTCCCAACCGGCGGGGAGTTCGCGGCGCTGCATCAAGTCGATTTCGGCCGCGAACGCTGGATATTTGGCGCGGTATGCGCCCTGCAACTCTTTCCATTCCGCGCATGCTCTTTCGCCGCGCGCGCCGATGCCGGCCGCAAAGTGTTCGTAGACGCCTTCCGGCACCAGGAACTTGGCTTCTTCCGGCCAGCCGTAGTTGCGCTTGCAAAGACGGATCTCGTCGTCGCCGAGCGGCTCGCCGTGCGCGGCGCTCGTGTCCTGTTTGTTGGGCGAGCCGTAGCCGATGTGGCTATCGAGAATGATCAGGGTAGGCCTGCCCTGCGTCTTGCGGAAAACGCCGAGAGCGTGTTCGATGCGCTCGATATCATTGGCATCGCCGATCCGCAGCACGTTCCATCCGTAGGCGATGAATCGAGTCGCGACATCTTCGGTAAAGGCAAGGCGGGTATTGCCCTCGATCGTGATCTGGTTGTTGTCGTAAATCCAGCAGAGGTTATCGAGGCCCAGATGACCTGCCAGCGATGCCGCTTCGGACGAAACGCCTTCCATTAAGCAGCCATCGCCGGCAATGGCATAGATGTTGTAGTCAAAGATATTGAAGCCGGGGCGATTGTAGCGGCTGGCGAGCCACTTCTGACCGATGGCCATGCCCACGCTGGTAGCTACGCCCTGACCGAGAGGGCCCGTGGTGGTTTCGACGCCCGAGACCCAATGATATTCCGGATGTCCGGGCGCCCTGCTATCGAGCTGGCGAAACCGGCGAATGTCGTCGAGACTCACCGACTGGTGGTCGAGCTTCTCGTATTCGGCGTCGACGGCTTGCGTTTTCGTGAGATGCAGCACGGACCAGAGCAGCATCGACGCGTGGCCGTTGGAGAGGACGAAGCGGTCGCGATTCGGCCAGATCGGATCCTGCGGATCGAAACGCATCACGCGGTTCCAGATCGTGTAAACGACCGGCGCAAGCGCCATCGGAGTGCCCGGATGACCGGACTTGGCCTGCTGCACTGCGTCGATGGAAAGCGTGCGAATCGTATTGATGCAGAGTTGGTCCATCTCCGGCGCGGCGACCGGTGTGGCTGCCTGTGTGACATTCATATTCCGTCTCCTTGCGATCGCTCAGTTTGCCGGGCCCCGGCTTCGGAATTCGTGGAGGGGAGCACGCGCGGCGGCCTCCCCAATCGGATGAATGAGCAGTTCCGTGGAAGTCACGGTAAACAGTTTCCTGCCGAATGTAAACGGGAAGGCCTTACCAACGCCAGAGATTTATCTCGAGGCCGTTAGACCCCGCTCGGCCTATGGTTCGAGATTCAATCCTGTAATGCGAATGCCGCTGTGATGGACGCGATGGCGGCGGTTCACCGAAATCAAGAGAGCTGTAATTCCCTCGACAATCCGGGACATTTCCAGCGGGCCGGCATCAATCGGGCGCAAGCCGGGAATCAACTTCACCAGCGGGAAAAGAATCTGCTTGGCCTCCTGGTCGTCGCCGCACACGAAGACGTCGCACTCGGGAGTTAACGAAAGATCTTGTAAAGCACCCGCCGATACGTTGTGGAAGGCCGAGAGCACGCGCGTTGTGGCCGGAACAAGTTCGCGGGCCTGCTCGGCGGCCGATCCTTGCCAGAGTTGGAGTGTGCGCGTCGGTTTGCCGCCCACGGCTGCAGCCAAGGGAACCGTTGCGTCGACCAAAATAGCATCCGCCAGAGAGCCTCGAATGCTTTTTAGAATTTCTGCCTGGGCGGAGATCGGAACGGCCAGCACCGACACTGCGGCCTGTGCGGCAGCCTGCGGGTTCTCCATTCCGCTGATCGAAATCGGTTCTGATTTGGGCGCGTGCGCCTTCAGCGATTCCTCGATTCGCCGCGCGCCTTCCTTAGCTCTGCCTTCGTCGCGGGAGCCAATGATGACCTGCACCCCGGCCAGCGCCCATCGCAAGGCCAATCCGAATCCTAAATCGCCGGTACCGCCGATGATGGCAACCTTTTGTTCACGCATGATTCTTCTCTCCCAGAATCCCGGATCCAGAGCAGCATCCCTTGGCCCGCTGTGTTCCCAGTGCTATGCTTGCGGCGTCGAATTCATCGCACGTGTCAAACACCGAAGAGCGCCGCAAATCCACTTCTTTTTCCCCGATAGAAGTTATTCCCTTGATGGGGCTGCCGGAAGTTGTATCCGGCGACGATGTCGCCCGGCTGCTTGCCGAAGCAGCCAGAAAGCAAGGGCTCGTTCCCGACCAACGAGACGTATTCGTCGTGGCACAGAAGATCGTGTCGAAGGCAGAGGGAAGAATCGTGCATCTAGACACAATCAAACCTTCCGAGCGAGCGGAACGCTGGGCGGCTGAATACCACAAAGATCCGCGAGTGATTGAGATCGTGCTGAGCGAGGCAAGCAGCATCGTGCGGATGGAGCGCGGCGTGATCATCGCCAAGACGCGGCACGGCTTCGTTTGCGCCAATGCCGGCGTCGACCTGTCGAACGCTCCTGAGGGCACGGCGCTGTTGTTGCCGGAGGATCCGGACCGCTCCGCGCGCAAGCTTCAGGAAGAACTCGCGCGAGCATTTGGCGTTCAGCTCGGCGTCATCATCTCCGATACATTTGGTCGCCCCTGGCGGGAAGGCTTGGTGAACGTCGCGCTGGGCGTTGCCGGAATGGCGCCGCTGGTCGATTACCGGGGGCAGCGCGACGCGCATGGAAAGACGCTCCAGGCGACCGTGATTGCCATCGCCGACGAGTTGGCCGCTTCCGCAGGACTTGTGATGGGCAAATTGAATCGTGTGCCCGTAGCGATTATCCGCGGCGCGCCACTCTCGGATGGAACAGGAACCGGACGCGAGCTTATCCGCCCGCCGGATAAAGATCTGTTTCCGTAGCGTTTCTTGCATGTTATCAGTTCGCCGGAGCATCGGTTTTGGGCGCATCTTCGGCCCCGGAGATCGCGTTGTCGACGGACGTTCGCGCAAGAGATTGGACGGATCTGCCGGCAGCATGCGATAAGTGGCGCAGGCCCGCGTCGATTTCACGGCTGGCCGCCTGCACCAAAGCGGAGATGTTGGCGACGGCCTGCGGTGTGGCTTCCGCTTCGGTGATGGCCACGGTGACGCTGCCGATCACGTTCCCATCGGGACCAAACACGGGTGCAGCAATGCCGACGCGCCCGCTATCGACGTCCCCGTGCGTTACATGAACGCCCGCCTTCCGGATGCGGCGAAGATTCGCCCGCACCGTTTCCCAATCGGAACCCAAACCAGCCTCACGAATCTCCGTCGGGTATCTTTCGAAAAACCACCGAGCCGAGCGCGGAGGAAGGTTCGCAAAAATAACCTTTGATGAGGCGCCCTGAAACATGGGCATCGGCCGGCCGCGCTCGTAGCTGATTGCATTGTCGGAAAGAGTTCGGGGTTCCTGATGGACACACATCACGCAGTTCCGGTAAATCCGACACAAGATCGCGATGCCCATACCGCCCGACCTATCCTCGAGCCGTTGCATGGCAGGGCGGCCGACTTTGATCAGGGGATCGGTGAGCTGAATCTTGCGGTCGTTTTCGATCACGGCAGGACCCAAAATGTACTTATTTCCGGAGAACGGGTCTAGAAAGCCCGCCTTGCACAATTCTCTGAAGTATCTGTAGGCCGTACTGACCGAAACGCCGATTTCCCGAGCGGCATCCTCGACGGTCCATTCGTACCTTTCAACCGTGAAGAGATTCAAGACGGCCAGGAGTCGACTTGCCGTATTCACGAATGCCCTCCTTCGAGCCGATTGCTCCGCCTGATCCGAATAATAACCTAAAATGCCGTATTTTAGTATTACAGATAGTTCTAACAATCAACATTCGCAGCATATAGGAATGGCGTACTATTTCGTGTTGACTTTTGTTGACGCGTGTTGATACGATTTGCCTTCGTTACGGCGTTCAATGCGCAGGAAGTCGGTGGCGATTCACTCATGCCCGGCAAAGCTGAGTTCGGTCTCCGAGGTGATCAGGTCGATACCTTGGGGAAGCCGTATCGCGTTGGCGGCTTTTCGAATTTCCCTTGCAGAATCCGAAAGAAAGTCCTACAACGCCTTTTCCGACTGCCGGGGAACTACGCCTGTTTGCGGGAAGGAATGCCTCGAAAGGCATGCATGTGAACTGAGAGACACGGCCTCATCGGCCTGACGTTGTATCGAAAGCGAGGAGCAATCGTGATTTACGACATCGAGCTGAACTCCGCCGCGCACTATCCAGTGCGAGATATCGTGGAATTATCGCCATCGATCGAAGCTGCCGGCTTCGGCGCTTTCTGGAAAGGGGAGTCAAACAGCACCGATCCTCTGGTATTGATCTCGGGCATTGCCGCACGCACGAAGACGCTCAAGGTCGGGACCGCGATTTATCACATTTACGGCCGAAGCCCGGTAACCATGGGGATTCAATCCGCCACTCTGCAGGACCTTTCGGGCGGGAGGCTTTTGCTGGGGCTGGGCGTCGCCAACAAAACCATCGCTGCGTGGCATGGAGGCACCTTCGATCGGCCATTGCGCCGCGCCAAGGAATATATCGAAATCGTTCGCAAGACTGCGGCGGGCGAGCGCGTGGAATACCAGGGAGAAATGTACTCCACGGGCCAGCGGTTTCAGCTTTCGTGGAAGCCGTCCCATCCCACGTTTCCCATCTACCTTGCCGGTCTGGGGCCGCAGATGACTAAGCTGGTAGGACAAATCTCCGACGGCGTTTTCATCAACATGGCCACACCCGCCACCATTCGCGAAATCGCCGGCCGGGTGCGCGCCGGAGCCGTGGAGGCGGGCCGCGATCCGAGCAAAATCGACATCATTGCCAAGGTTCGCGTGTCGATGAACCCCGATCGCGCTATGGCTCGATCGCGGATCCGGCAGGTCCTCACCTTCTACAACATCGCCGATCATTACAAGGACATGCTGCGCGCCTCCGGATTCGAAGAGGAGGTCAACGCCGTGCAGGAGGCCTTCAAGGCAGGCGGGTTCAAAGCGGCAAGCACCAAGATCACGGACGCTTACATGGACAAATTGCCGGTGATCCCTGCGACTTCCATCCAGGAGATCAAAGATCGACTGCAGCCTTTCGTTGAGGCGGGCGTCACGCGACTCATCGTTCCCTACGTTCCAGTGACGGAGCCGGTGATCGACGACGCCCGCAAGTTCGTAGAAGCTTGGGGAAAATCATAAACTTCAGCTCCACGACAATCCGGCGAAACTGATGTGGCTCGACTAACGATGTGGCTGGACTAACGAAGCTCGCGGCTTCGCAGTCACAGGTACGGAGGTCAGAACATGCCGTCGACAGCAGAGGATATTCAATCAATCCGGGACAACGTCCGGGCGCTTTGCCAGGATTTTCCGGATACGTACTGGCGCGAAACGGACAAGAAAGAGGCATACCCGCAGGATTTCGTGAAGGCGCTCACGGAAAGCGGATACCTGGCCGCGTTGATTCCCGAGGAGTATGGTGGCTCGGGATTGGGCATCACCGAGGCCGGTGTGATCCTCGAAGAGATCAACCACTCCGGGGGGAATTCAGGAGCGTGCCACGCACAGATGTATACGATGGGCACGCTCCTCCGCCACGGCAGCGCCGAGCAAAAGCAGCGTTACTTGCCGGCGATTGCCCGTGGCGATCTTCGCCTTCAGGCGTTCGCCGTCACCGAACCGAATGCCGGTTCCGAAACCACGCGAATTGAGACGAAAGCCGTCCGTAAGGGCGACCGCTACATCGTCAACGGCCAGAAGATTTTCATCTCTCGCGCGAAGCAATCCGACCTGATGCTTTTGCTGGCGCGAACGACGCCTTACTCCGACGTGCAGGACAAAACTCAAGGGATATCCGTGTTCATCATGGACATGCGAGAGGTCAAAGGAGGTCTTCAGATTCGACCGCTCGATATGATGGTCAATCACCATACGAACACAATCTTCCTCGAGGACGTGGAAATCCCCGCTACGGCTCTGATCGGCGAAGAAGGGAAGGGGTTTCGTTACATCATTGACGGATGGAATGCCGAGCGAATTTTGGTCGCCTCGGAAGCCATCGGGGACGGCCGTTGGTTCGTGGAGCGAGCGTCCTCGTACGCGCGTGAACGCGTGGTTTTCGGGCGGCCGATCGGCGCGAATCAGGGCGTTCAGTTTCCCATCGCGAAAGCCTACGCGCACGTGGAGGCGGCGGACCTGATGCGGTTTAATGCTGCCGCAAAGTTCGACGCTAAGGAGAAATGCGGCGCTGAGGCCAATTTGGCCAAGCTGCTGGCGTCCGAGGCCGCCTGGGAAGCCGCGGACGTTTGCTTGACGACTTACGGCGGTTACGGCTTTGCGCGCGATTATGATGTCGAAAGGAAGTTCCGGGAAACTCGGCTTCTCACCGTGGCGCCCGTAAGCAATAACTTGATTCTGGCATTCCTGGGCCAGAACGTGCTCAAAATGCCGAAATCGTATTAGCGTTTGATGCGAGTGGGGAGTGAAGGCAAGTCGCGGTGCATCGTCAAGTCGTAAACGGAGAAAGACAAATGGACCAGAAAAACGCTCTGCTGCGCTCCTGGATGTTCGTTCCCGGAAATCGTCAGCGCATGATCGAGAAATCACTCGGGGTTGCGGTAGACGCCGTCATGATGGATATCGAGGACGGCGTTGCACCCGATGAGAAGGACGCCGCTCGCCAGCAAATTGCGGCGTGCCTTGATCAGGTGGCTGCCCGCCTGAAGGCCGATCCCAACCTTCGTACCCCCGCGCGGTTTGTACGCATCAACGCCGTCGGCCACGAACGAATGCGCGACGATCTCGCTCACGTCTTGCGGCCGGGCCTCGAGGGGCTGGTTGTGCCCAAAGTGGACACTCCCGATCAAGTGAAAACGGTCGAGCAGATTCTCGATCGCCAGGAACCGGAAGTGGGCCTCGGTCGAGGAAGCGTGCGCCTGCTCGTTGCCATCGAGAGTCCGAGAGGCCTTTACAATGCCTACGCGATCGCTTGCGCTTCGCCACGCGTGATCGGATTGATTTTTGGCGCCGAGGATTTTTCGAGAGAGCTGAGTCTGCCCTTGATGCGCGAAGGCGAAGCTCGCGATCTTATTTACGCGCGTTCTGCTATCGTGACGGCGGCCGCATGCGCGCACGTGCAATCGGTGGATGGAGTCTGGCCGGACCTGAAGGATATCGAAGGGCTGAAGAAATTCGCGGTGCAAGCCCGCCGATTGGGTTTTTCCGGGATGTCGCTGATTCATCCCGGGCAGGTCGAAATCGTCAACGGCGCGTTCACGCCGGCGGCGGACGAGATCGACTATGCGCACCGCGTGCTTCAAGCCTTTGATGAAGCACGGACCCGCGGCGAAGGCGCCGTCGCGTTTGGCGGGCAGCTCCTGGATCTTCCGATTATAGATAGGGCACGGCAAACACTCGCGTTGGCGGAATCGCTTCGTCTTCGTGCCTCGTAGCGGAATCGGATCTCGACAAACTTGTCCTGCACGGCTGCGCTTCTGAGGTTGGGATAGCGGTGTCATTCGATCTTGAGGTGAATTCATCCAGGACATCGAAGAAGGAGAAATCAATATGGCAGTCAAGCCGGGTTGGGTAGGGCGCTTCTTTGAAGATTTCGAGGTCGGAGACGTTTACCGTTGCCGGCTCGGAAGAACCGTCACGGAAAATGACAACATCTGGTTTACGCTCCTCACCAACAACACAAATCAGATCCATTTCAACAACGAATACGGCAAGCGCACCGAATTCGGCCGCTGCTTGATCAATAGCGCCCTCACGCTGGCGATCGTGGCCGGCATGGGCGTCGCGGACGTGAGCGAAAACGGCTTCGCGCTCGGTTGGGACGAAATCAAGCTTCCCAACCCGCTATTCGCGGGCGACACGCTGTATTCCCAATCCGAGGTGTTGGAGAAGCGCGAGTCCAAATCCAAGCCTCAATGGGGAATCATCAAGGTCCGCACGCGCGGGATTCAGCAGGAGGGCAAAGTCGTAATCGACTATAGCCGCAGCGTCATGGTCTATAAGCGAGCCCACGCGCCGATGCAGAATCTCTTCCCCGAGGTTCGTCCCTGATGCCGGAGAGCCGTCCGAAACTGGCTCTCGAAGGTGTGCGTGTCCTCGCGCTGGAAGTCTCGGTATCAGGCCCCCATTGCACGCGAATCCTGGCGGACATGGGCGCGGAAGTCATAAAGATAGAAAAACCGGGCACCGGCGACGTGATTCGCGGATGGGATTCCGTGGTGAAGGGCCTGTCCTCCGGATTTGTCTGGCTCAACGGCAACAAGCGAAGTTTTGCCATAGACATCAAAACGCCCGCCGGCCGAGAGGCGATTCGGAAACTTGCCGACCGCGTTGACGTCGTCCTCGAAAATTTTGCCCCGGGAGTTGCCGAACGCCTGGGCGTGGGAGCCGCTGAGCTCTGCGCCCGCAATCCGCGGCTCATTTACTGTTCTCTCTCGGGCTACGGCCAGGACGGTCCCTACCGCAACGTGAAAGCGTACGACCTACTCATCCAGGCCGAAGCCGGCATTATTGCCACCACCGGATACCCGGACAAGCCTGCGAAAGTCGGCGTCCCGATCACCGATCTTGCTTCATCGATGTATGCGACCGTGGGAATTCTGCTGGCGCTCTATCAGCGAGAACGTACGGGCCGCGGGCAAGTGATCGACATCTCCATGTTCGATTCCGCGGTAGCCTGGCTGGGATATTTCCCGCATCACTTCTGGCATCGGGGGGAAGAGCCTGCTCGCGTTGGCATGCGTCACCATTACATCGTTCCCTACGGTCCGTACATGGCGGGAGACAACGTCTACGTGACCCTCGCGGTGGCTACGCCTCAGGATTGGGAGGTCTTTTGCCGCAAAGTGATTGAGCGGCCCGAGTTGCTCGAAGATCCACGCTTCCGCACCGCTCCGGACCGCCGCGAGAATCGCGCGATTTTGGAAGAACTGGTCGAGAAGGCATTCTTGGAGCATCCGCATGAAGAATGGCTCCGTCGGCTTCGCGATGCCGAATTGCCCCACGGCAAATTAAATGGCATCGGCGAAGTTCTCGCTCATCCTCAGGTGATCGCGCGAAAAATGATCCGCGAGATGGAATCGCCTGTAGGCGCCGTTCCTGTCATCGGGAGTCCTTTGCGGCTGTCCGATAGCCCCGCGCGCTTCGATCCGATTCCGGCGCTGGGCGAGGACACGGAAGCGATTCTACAGGAGCTCGGCTACACTTCCGCTGAAATTGACGCCTTTCGGCGTGATCGCGTCATCTGACTGAGGACCGCATCGGCGGCTTACGTCGCGGCAATACCACTGAGATCGCGCTCGAGGAGCCATCGTGCGGTGGCGGAATCGGGCCGCAACCGGCTCGAAAGTCTCCGCAGGTCATCCAACTCGTCGATATCGAGTTCCAGGCGAGGATTTCGATACACTCGAGCGCGTGCGCCGCATGCCTTCGCCTCGGCCAAGTGACGCGGAAAACTATTGGGTCCGAAACGCGAGGGAAAAAGAACCGCAGGCGATCGGAGCAGCGCGTTGGTACCCGTACCGTCACTCGAAGGAACGATCACAGCGGACGGCGCGGCCTCCAACTCATGGAAAACCGCCTCGATGTCGCTCGGTTCGGCCAGCGGCAAATCAATCGGCAGCCGAAGCAGGGCATCAACGCTGTGCTCCGCGCAATAGCGCGATGCTTCATCGACCGAGTCGCTCTCCGATGTCTGGGAGGATTCGACGATTGTTTCCCATCCAAATTTGCGAGCCCGCGAAAGGGCTCCCGGTTCTTTGCTGATCACAAACACTCGGTCTGCACACCGCGTCGCCGCGACCACATTGAAAAAGTCCTCGCACATCGCCTCTGCCAGGGCCGCGCGGTCGCCAGGAGGAAAATGCGGCGCCAGCCGCTTCTTCGCCTCGCGAAATTCTTTTACGGGAATCAGGATTGCCTTCATGCGGCGGCCCCTGCTTTTTGCTTCTCGGCGAATTGCAAAATTCTCCGCGCCAGCAGCTCCTTGTCCTCTACATTACGCATGACCGTCGGGTGAACCACGACCTCCATGCCGAGCGCTTCGATTGCCGCGCTTTGGGCGCTGTCGAGGGGATCGATCACAAACGTTCCGCAGATCTCCTGATACATTCGCGCCACTCCGAGTGCGGACACGTCGTGCCCCAATTGCTCGAGCATTCGGTCAGACGGCCCCTTCAGGGATTTGCCCCCGACGATGGGACAAACCGCAAGGACTCGCTTCCGCCGCTTACGCAAGGTTTCCCTTACGCCCGCGATTGCCAGAATCGGCCCAATGCTGATCAGCGGATTGCTGGGACAGATCACGATGCTCGAAGCGCCTCCCATCGCTTCGAGTACTCCCGGGGCCGGCCGCGCTCGTTCGATTCCATCGAACGAAATTGCCCGAACTGTTGGCTCCGCGCGCCGCTCGACCAGATATTCTTGAAAGTGAAGGCGCCCCTCGCCGGTTTCAATGATGGTCGGCACAGGCTGGTCGCTCATGGGGAGAATTCTGGCCTGGACGCCCAGCGCTTCCCGGATGGAATTCGCCACCTCCGAAAGGCTCGCTCCGGCGCGGAGCATCGCCGTGCGGTGGATATGCGTCGCCAGATCGCGATCTCCAAGATGGAACCACCGGGGGCGGCCGTAAACGGCGAGCTGCTCGAGCGCGCGAAACGTTTCGTCGCGGAATCCCCACCCCGTCTCCGCATTCACCAGGCCTGCCAACGTGTACGTGACGATATCCAGGTCGGGCGATATCGAGAGGCCGTGCATCATAAGATCATCGCCCGTATTGACGACGACCGTCAGCTCGCGTGGATTCATCACGCGATTGAATCCCAGCAAGAGCTTTGAAGCCCCAATCCCGCCCGCCAACGCTACGATGTCCATCAGTGTGTTGCCTGGTCGAGCAGCGTGGCATTTTCTCGCTGCGCCGCCATGCGTTCGATCGGCAGGAATTCGTCTGCATCCGCGTGTTCGAACACGCGCCGGATTTTGTAGGTCGTGGTGCGTTCGGCAGGCGTACGCCCAATCGTCCGGATCAACGCGCGCAGTTCGCCCGGCGAAGCATATTCCCCGAAAGTCGCTCCCGCGGATTTTGAAATGCTCTCTTCCATCAACGTGCCGCCGAAATCGTTGGCGCCTGCTTCGAGGCAGGCGAGTGAAGCTTCGAAGCCAAGTTTTACCCAGGACACCTGGATATTTTTGATATGGCCATTTAGCAGCAGCCGGGCGAGCGCGTGCACGAGTAAGTGCCCCTCGAACGAACTCCCCGCGCGCGCGCGTCCGGTGCGGAATAATCTCGTCTGCGAGTGGATGAAACCGAGCGGCACGAACTCCGTGAACCCGCCCGTATCCATTTGAATCTCGCGCAGCAGCAGTATGTGCCGCACCCAATGCTCGGGCAATTCGGCGTGGCCGTACATCATTGTGCTCGTGGTCGGAATCCCCAGCTTGTGCGCCGTGCGAATCACTGCGATCCACTGCCGAACCTTGAGCTTGTTCGGGCTCAAGAGCTGGCGCACATCGTCATCCAAAATCTCCGCCGCCGTTCCGGGAATGCTTCCCAGCCCCGCTTCCTTCAACGTCCGCAGATGCTCCGGAAGGCTCATTCCCGTCTTTTCGACCCCGTAGACGATTTCCATCGGCGAGAATGCGTGCACGTGCAGGTTCGGCAGGCGTGATTTGATCGCCCGCAGCAAATCGGCGTAGTACGCGCCCTGCAGGTCGCGCGGCAATCCGCCCTGAATGCACACCTCCGTGGCGCCGCGCTCGACAGCCTCCACCGACTTCGCAACCAATGACTCCGTGGAATGAAAGTAGGCGTCCGCCGCGTGAGGGCCCCGGCCGAATCCGCAGAATGCGCACCCCACGATGCACACGTTCGTGAAATTCAGGTTCCGGTTTACGACGTACGTCACCTGATCGCCGGCCGCGCGCCGCCTCAACTCATTCGCGACCTTCACGACCGCCACAAAGTCCTCTTCGACAACATCGCAAAGCGCGAGCCCGTCATGGAAATCAAGATTGGTCCCCTCGAGGGCTTTCTCGAGAATGCCGGCAATTTGCGGACTCGCAGCTTGCAGGGCCTGCTCCCAGGAGATTTCTCGCCACTTGGGATCGTTGATCTTCAGCATAGATCGCTCTCAGTCACGGGCGTAGCCGTCTCGCGCACGGAATTTTTCCAGATACGGTTGTACGCCCGCGCTCAGAAATTCCGGCCGAGCCGAGAATTCAGGATAAATTGCCAGCCGCTCTCGCAACTGGAATCCCGCGGCAGCCGTCCGTTCGGCAAGCAAAGAGATCTCCGGCCATTCTGCCTCCGGATTAATGAAATCCTTCGTGACGGGCGAAATCCCGCCCCAATCATTTATTCCCGCAGTGAGCAGTATTGGATAGTCGTCCGAAAGCAGGTTGGGCGGCGATTGTATGTTCATGCTCCCGCCAAAAATCAATCGTGCGATTGCCAGCGTCCGCAGCAAATCCTCGGTCGAGGGCTCTGGTGCAAACGCCATCCTGGTCCCGGCCTTGGCCCGGAATGGCTGCACGATCACTTCCTGAATGTGGCCGTATTTCTCGTGCAGATCGCGAATCGCGAAGAGCGAATCGATCCGATCTTCCGCAGTCTCGCCGATGCCAACCAAAATACCCGTCGTAAAGGCGATCGATAGCCTGCCGGCTTCCTCGATCGTCTTCAATCGCGCCGACGGCGCTTTGTCCGGCGCCTTCCAGTGCGCGCCTTGCGGCCGGCGAATTTTGGCGCAGGTGCTTTCCAGCATCAGCCCAAGGCTGACGTTGGACTCCCGCAGGCTTGCAAGATCTTGCGTGTCCATGACACCGGGATTCGCGTGAGGCAACAGTCCCGTTTCATCAAGCACAAGTTGCGTCATCGCCGTCAGATATTCGAGGGTACGCTCGAACCCTTGCTTTTGCAGAAACCCTTTGGCTTCGGGGAATACCGCCTCCGGTTGATCGCCCAGGCTAAAGAGCGCTTCTTTGCATCCGGCGCGGCGTCCGGCTTCGGCCGCCGCAAGAACTTCTTGCGATGTCATGTATAGCTGGCCATCCGCCGTGGGGTCCGCTCGGAACGTGCAATAGCCGCAGTAATCCCGGCAAAGGTGTGTCAGCGGAATGAAAACTTTTTTGGAGTAACTAACCGTGCGGCCCTTGGATCTGTCCCGCACCGCAGCGGCCGCCCGGAGCAGGGAACTGAGTTCGGCCTGCTCGATGAGCAACCGCGCTTCCTCGCGGGATACGCCCCCGCCTTCGGTCGCGTGCTCGAGCGCGGCCATCACTTCAGGTGTGCTTACCAGCCCGTTCATTGAAGGCCCGGCGCCTTTCACAATCAGGCTCTGCGTCTGTGGGCCACAGTAGGGACAAAGAGCATGCGCGATGAGCCTCCGTGGCGGAGAAGATTATAACAGAGCGCACGACTTGCAATCCGGGGATCGCGTGGGCGGGGCGTGCTGTGCCGTGCGGCCAGTCCGTGTCCCGCTAGACCGTATCGACCGCTACACCGTTCGGGCATTGCACTATTTTGGTGCAACATTTTCTGCAGCGACTGCAGCATCAATGATGCTCTCGTCGGGGGCTTATACGGTCGAAAAAAGGCGCCTAAAATCCGCTCTTGTCAGCTTTTTGCTTCTTATCGGCTCTGGGGACCAAAGGCGACCGGTTGGCGAATGATTCTGTGGATTGAAATTGGGGGCGCCGGCCGCCCGCCCTAATCCGGAATGGAAACCGAAGGCGATGCATGCGTCATGCGGTCTCCAAGCTGCCGCGCGTTTTTTCAGCGAGAGAATCGCAAAAGAATCCACTCAATAGAGATCAACGGTACATATGTGACCACATCAGAACAAGAATGACCGCCCTCTTTTCAATGTTTGCACCCGCCTCCTCCGATCTCACTCCGCGAGTGTCGTACCATAGTCGCAAGGCCGCTAGCCACGGCACGAGATGGATTGCGGGAATCTCGATATAGGGGCCGCTCCGGCGAAAGATGGCATACGACAAGAGGATGTCCGTAAGCCAGACGCAAACGGTCAAAAACTCAAACTGAAAGCGCTCGCTATATGTGCTCCCGGTGACTAGTCTGACGTATCCTAAGTGTATTTACTAATGGCGGCCAGCGGTGCATACTCACAATATGCCCCTTCCACCTGCGCCCAAACTGTCCCTTGCGGACTCAGATCGCAAGCAGTTGCTGGAGATTAGCCGTCATCGCAGCACACCCCGAGGAATTGTTCTCCGCGTCAGCATTGTCCTTGGCGCGGCCGAGGGAATTGCCAATCACGTTCTGGCACGGAACCTCTCTACCTCTTTGCCAACCGTATTGCTGTGGCGGAGGCGATTTGACAGCCGGGGCTTAGCCGCCGTACTGGAGGACCGGCCGCGTAGCGGACGCCCCAAGCAGATCTCCGCAGAACGGGAAGAAGCTATTGTGGATGCGACCATGAAGACCACTCCGAAGGATGCCACTCATTGGAGTGTTCGGGCCATGGCGGCGAGCCAGAAGGTCAGCCCCGCTACCGTGCAGCGGATTTGGAAGAAGCACAGATTGCAGCCCCATCGAGTGGAGTCCTTCAAGTTCAGTAACGATCCGGAATTTGCTCGGAAAGTGCGCGACATTGTGGGGCTCTATCTGAACCCACCGGATAAGGCGATCGTCCTCAGCGTGGATGAGAAAAGCCAGATTCAGGCCCTGGAGCGCACGCAACCCCTTCTTCCCTTGCGGCCCGGCTTGCCAGCACGACAAACGCACGATTATGAGCGGCACGGAACGACCACACTGTTCGCCGCGCTCAACGTTTTGGAGGGAAAGGTGATCGCTGCCTGTCAGCCGAGGCATCGGCATCAAGAGTTCCTACGGTTCCTGAATCGGATCGATGAGTCGGTCGATTCTGGTCTGCAAATCCATCTCGTGCTCGACAACTACGGAACGCATAAACACCCAGCGGTGAAGAAGTGGCTCGCCGTGCAGCCTCGCTATCACGTCCATTTCACGCCAACCAGTTCTTCGTGGCTCAATCAGATCGAACGCTGGTTCGCCGAAATCACGCGGAAACGAATTCGCCGAGGCACATTTCGCAGCGTTCGTGACCTGACCAAGGCAATTCAAGATTACGTCCAGCGCTACAATCGGAACCCACAACCATTTCAGTGGGTCGCCAGCGCCAGTAAGATCATCCGGAAGGTCAACAAATATAAAGAAACTTTAGAGACGGGAGACTAGCGATGATAGCGTTTTCATCTTATGCTTACTATAGTATCCCCTGCCTTACTGCTTGGCGGGTGGCCCGGAAACACTTCCTGATTTTGCATTCTGGCGTGGCTGACCGGAGCCTCGTTTCCGATATTCCTCAGCCTCTCGATACTCTTCCCGAGACGTGTCGCAGTGATACCCTCTCCGCGGTTGTTATGTCAATGGATTCCCACTTCTCAACCCGGGCCACCCGCCCGGAAGACAAGAAATTCATTTGTTCGCGATTGCGAAAGGAACTCGTTCGGATCGCTAATTACATTGGCAGCTTGGGCTTTTCCGCTGTAAGCTCGGTGGGCTTTGCCAAATGGAAAGTTCCGTTCAACTCCCTAAAGAGGAGACAGGAAATTGAGAAAGCATTCGTTGTGCCCGGCTGCAATTCTTTTCGCCTTGATCGCAGCGTTAGTCTTCACGACGCCGGCGCCGTCTCTCGCCGCCCAACCGGCGGCCGCGAAAAATGCCGTCGACTCCAAGGCCCAATGCGATCGCGCCTGTTTGGAAGGGGTGATGAATCGCTACCTTGACGCGATGGTTGCCCACAATCCCTCGCAGGCGCCTCTTGCTCCCGACGTCCAATACGCGCAGGACAACGTCCGGTTGAAAATCGGGCAGGCGCTGTGGGCCACCGCCACGACGCGCGGGAAATACATCCATTACTTCGCCGATCCCGAGCAGGGCGATGTCGGCGTCATCACGGACGTCCAGGAGAACGGTGTGGGCGCGATCCTGATCGTCCGGCTCAAGGTCGAAGGGGGAATCATTACCCAAGCCGAGCAGTTCGTGGCGCACGATCCCTATGGCGCAGCCAACTACGAAAAGCTTGGCAAGCCCGATCCCGGATGGCTCGTGCCGATTCCCCCGGACCAGCGCGAGACGCGCGCGGCGCTCGATCAGGCGGCGTACATGTATTACGAGGGCCTGCAGCTCAATGATGGTCAGGGCATCTACGCTTTCACTCCGGACTGCAATCGCATCGAAGATGCCACGCGCACCACGAACCAGCCGCGCCCGCAGAACTACGGCCACGCCGACGAGGACATCGGCGACTTCCCCACCATGAATTGCACCGATCAATACAAGCTCGGCTTCCTCGGCTTCACCACGGGCTGCCGCCACCGCCGTTTCCTGGTGACGGACGTCGAACGCGGCGCCGTGCTCGCCTCAGCGTATCTCGATTTCGATGGGACGATCACCGAGGTACACCTGACCGACGGCCGCCTCTGGAAAGTGCCGCCCTATTTCATGACGCCGCGCACCAACCAGTCGAACGAAGCCTATCGCATCGAAAAAGGCAGCATAAGCCTGATAGAAATGACCATGTACGAAATACCATTCAACATGCAGCCCGCGTTCTAGCGCGATGAAAACAACCATGAAAATTCCAAGGATCAACATGATGATTCGCACTTCGATGCTGGCTCTCGCGCTCGTGGCGATTTGCGCCGCGGCTTCCGCTGCATATGGTTCACCCAGAAACGCCGCGCCCGATCAAGGCAAGAATCTCACGCACGCCAAGTATCCGTTGGCCCCTGCGGTGCCGGGCGAATGCAATCGCGAGTGTCTCTACCAATTCGTCGACAAATATTTCGAAGCGATGCTCTCGCGCTGCCCGTGCAACCTCGCTTTCGGGCCCGACGCGAAATACACAGAAAACGAACTGGCCGTCGATCCGGGCGAGGGAATGTGGAAGACCTTCTCCGGCCGCGGCACATATCGCGTCTACCTTGCCGATCCCGCGAATCAGGAAGCCGGCTACTATGGTGACATCACCGAAGACAACGGCCTGCTGGTCGGAATGATCGCGCTGCGCCTGAAAGTGAAGGATCACCGCATCACCGAACTCGAGACCATCACCGTGCGCGAGCAGAAGCGGCCGAAAGGCGGCCTCGGAATGAATACGGCCGGCGTGATGACCCCGCGCACGATGGACGAGCTTGACTCGGCTGGCTTCATTTCGCCCGAGGCTGCATTGCTCGAGCCCCTCGCTGCGGCCGAAACCCGCGAGCAGCTTCTCGCGGCGACGAAGGGATACTTCGAGGCCTACGCGCAAGGCAACACGTCGCTGGCGCCTTTTGCGGCGCAGTGCTCGCGCCGGGAAAACGGCATCGCGGCGACGAACAGTCCCGATGGCCCCGTGCCCGATACGGCGCAGCCCTCGTTTCATCTGTTCAGCGAAGGTTGTGCAGGCGAGCTCGATCGCGACTTTTTCAGGACTCTTGCCAAAGTCCGCGACTCGCGCCCGCTTGTCGTCGACGAAAAGCAGGGCCTCGTCCTGAACCTCGCGTTTTACGACGATGAAGGCAACGTCAAGTCGGTGGATGTCGCCGGAGTCGGAACGGTGAAGGTGCCTCAACAATACCAGCGCCCGATGACATTCCTCGCGCCGCAACTCTTCAAGATCGAGGGCGGCAAGATTCGAGAGATCGAGGGGCTCTCCTGGGCCGTGCCCTTCGGCATGCCGCCCGCATCGCAACAGTGAGGCATCCCGGCTGAATTGCCTCGTGACGACTGCCGGCCGCGAGAGTAGTATGCGGCTGCTGTTGCGCAATTATGACCACGGGAGGGATTCGTGAAAATCAACCGACGAAGGCTGTTGCAAGCTCTCGGAATATCCCCTGCGCTTTTGGCTGGATCCGCCGGGGCCGACCAAAAGAAAGCGGCTCGTGGAACCGCCGCCCATTCGGCATCGAAGCTCGTCGGGCTGAATCCCAAAGGAATGCCGCCCGAAATCACGCTTTTCCCCCTCGCGCCGCGCTTCAGCTCCCTCGACGGCAAAACCATCTACATGGTCGACATCGGTTTCAATAATGGCGACGTCTTCTTTCAGGAGATGCAGCGGTGGTTCAAAGAAAACATGCCCACCGTCAAGACGATCTATCGCCGCAAGATTGGCGCATATCCGCAGGACGATCCCGATTTGTGGAAGGAGATCAAAGCCGCGGGCGCCGCTGTCATCATGGGTGTGGGCCATTGAAGCACCTGCGCCCCAGCGACCGTCGGTCACTGCGTAACGCTTGAGAAAATGGGAGTCCCGACGTGCCCCGTGGTTACGGTGGCGTTCAAACAAATTTGCGTTCTCAATGCCGCCAAACGCGGCATGCCTACTCTCCGCCTCGTGTACAGCCCTCACCCCGTGTGGGGAAAATCTCCGGACCAGCTCTGGGCTTACATGAATGGTCCCGACCCCGCGACTGAAAAACCCATGCTGCCGGAAATCAACGGCGCGCTGACAAATCCGCTCACCGCAGAAGACAAAAAGACGGGAACCGAAAGGCCCTCCGTTGGTCCCGCGACGTTTGGCCCCGACACGGCCAAGAATCTGCAGGATTTCTACCGCAACAACGGCTACACGGATTTCCTCCCGATCATCATTCCCACCGAAGAGTCCGTCGAGGAGATGCTGACGGGCACGAGCCACCATCCCGATGAGGTGGTTGGCAAGCTGGCGGCCGGGGCCTTCGCTCCGTGGAGTTTCACGGTGAGGCACGTGGCGATCAATGCCGTGATGGCGGGAGCAAAACCGGAGCACTTGCCGGTGATTCTGGCGATCGCGTCGTCAGGCTACGTGTCGCTGATCAGCTCGACAAATGATCTGGCGTATGGCGCGCTGATTAACGGCCCGATCCGCGACAAGCTCGATTTGAATAGCGGCATCGGAGCGCTGGGGCCGTTCGCCCACGCGAACGCCGCCATCGGCCGCGCCTGGACGCTCGTCACCAAGAATCTCGCCAACGGCGGAATTCCCGGAGACACCTACATGGGCACGATGGGCAACATGCTCAACTACATCAACCTCATCATGGTGGAAAACGAGGAGGCCAGCCCGTGGGAGCCCTTCCACGTGCAGAAGGGCTTTAAGAAAGATGAAAATGTGGTGAGCATGTTTGCCGGCCTGAGCGTCTCCGCCGGGCAGGTCGGGAAGGGAAGCGGCATCGGCGGCACGCCGCATTTCGAGGAGCAATACACCGACCTTTTCTCCACGTTTACGGGCTTCTTCGGCGCGCTGCTGCTCTGCGACCCGCTCTGCGCCGCGAGTCTGAAAGAGCAGGGGTACGACACGAAAGACGAGCTGATCGACTACTTCTACAAGCACTCTACGCAAACGGCGAAGGAATACCGCGAAAGAAACTGGTCGTACCTGTTCGAATACGGGCAGGCGCTGAGGGGCGTCGAGCCGTTTGCCACGTGGTACAAGCTGCCGGACGACACGGTGATCCCGAAATTTCCGCACCCCGAGCGCATCGCCGTCGTCGTGATCGGAGGCCAGACAGATCCGGTCTCTCAGGTTGCAAACTTCAGTTACGGAAAGAGCGTCTCCATCGACAAGTGGATGTAGCAAGCTAGCCGGGTTTGGCGCCAGCTAGCATTCAAAGTGTTCGGCCAGCGAGCTACACGGCGAATCCGTGGTTATGACTGACCAAAGCCGGCAAGAGCTTGCAAATTTGCAGTTGACTTTCGTTAGAATTCGCTTACGCTTTGATTTCCAGCCCTGGTTAGACACGGAGGCGGATTGAGGGTGAATGCCTTTAGAGTTCCGCTTAAGCACAACGCGGTGTTTCTTGTCTGGCGGGCCGCCCTGTTGTTAGCGGCATTCGGGGTGGCGGCGTGTTTCACGCCAGGGGCGTTCGGGCAGGGCCTCGCGAGGCAAGATGGTTCGGTGCCCGTGCCGATGGATTGGAGCTCCAAGCATGTTCTCTTCACGCCGGGCTCCACGAAGAAGCAAGCGGCGAAGATACTGAAAGAACCGCGGGCCTATGCGCAGTGGCTCCGGCATGGCGGTGCGCCGGCAAGCCTACACCTGAAGCGCAGGCCGCGAACGCCTCCAAGGTGGAGGTGGTCTCGGGACGAGATCGGGCGGGACTGGGCTGTATCGCTGGGCGCGGGCGGCGTCGCTCAAGGTATGGCGCCCGCCAAGTACACCTTCGACGTGACCGCAGCGCCGAGCTGCACCTTAGATTACGCAGTATTTCCCGTCAATGCGTCGACTGGGAACACCCGCGCCAATGTTGTGGGCACCTTCAGCGCCGCGCCGCCAGCTGGCGGCACAACGGCCATCACTATAACTCCGACCGGTGAAACTCTGACTTTAGCCGCATCGGCCAGCTCGAACACAGGATTGAACTTCTTGGTGTCGAGCACGGTTCCCACCAATGCGACCAATCTGGCGGCCGCAATTAATCGGAATTTGAGCAGTACCGCCCTCGACCGTATCGTGGCGGTTGCGTCGGGAGATACGGTGACCGTATATGCGCTCACGCCGGGGACTGGCGTGGCGCTGACTGACGCAAACTCAGTGACAAATTTCAGCTGGGGCGCGGTTACTAACGGGGCGAACGGCTCCCAAGCCAACATCGTCGCCTTTAACCGGCTCTACAGCGGGCCCGTGCCCGGGTCATCGCTGTGCGGTTTCACGAATCCGGAATTCATCTTTTCCTATGCCTCCGGCGACGGACCGGTCGCCACCTCGCCCACCCTCTCGCTCGATGGCACAAAGATCGCCTACGTGGAGAACAGCACAAATATCGGCGCAATCCTCCACGTGCTGACCTTCGGCAGCGGCACCGAGTACGGAGCCGCCCCGAGCTGCGTCAATAACAACAACGGGGGAGCCACCCTGCCGACCTGCGCGACCAGCCCTGTGATCCCGGGAAGCACCGCGGGAAGCACCGCCACGGATTTCATGGTTCCTCTTGGTTTGGTCGCCGCCAACGCAGCGACCGGAATCGCTGGAGCGGCGGACAGCTTCTCCTCACCCTTTGTTTCTTATTATGCTGACATCACCTATGTCGGCGACAACAATGGGTACTTGTATGCGATCACGCCAACCTTCACCGGGACGCCAGGCTATGCGGGAGGGAACTTTCCGGTGCATGTGAGCGCCACCCCTGCGTCAGCCACCCCGACTGCGGTTACGGCAACCGCGGCTACAGTGACCGTCACCGTGGCCAACTCGCTCGGTATTGGAGAGTTGGTCACCATCGCTGGCGTAACGGCGAATGCCGGCAATAACTGCACCGCCGCTGACGTCGCTCTCATCAATGGAACACAAATGGTTAGTGCTACAGGGTTGAACACGACGAAATTTGAATTCAACGTCGCGTTACCCGGTGGTGCGACTACCGGCACCGGTTGCACGGTCAGCCCCGCGACAACAACGGTCACCCCCGGATCCAACTATCTCTCCGCCCCGGTGGCCGATGTGGGTGGCACCGGCAATATTTTTGTCGGCGATAGCAGCGCCAACTTGTACGAGTTGACGCCAGCCGGAGCCACGGCGGCAACTGCGCTATCGCTTGGTGCCGGCGACGGAACCGTGAACGGCGGCATTCGCGACAGCCCCATCATTGACTCGACGAACGCGGTGGGTTACCTCACATTGGCCTGTAGCGGCAACACCACCGGTGCCTTCCATGTCCCGCCGAACGCCGGCCTTGTCCAATTTCAATTCACAGGCGGCACCACCCTGACAGAAGTTGCGAACGCGGGCGTCGATCACGCCGGAACTGAAAACTGCACGGTCGCCGGCTATCCGATGTACGCCCCCACGCCGGACCAACGCTACTATGTCTTGGGAATCGGCAGCTCCACCGAGGCGAACAACGGCGAGATCATCGAAGCCAACTCCGGCACCGCCGGCCTGCAGATTAATACATGGGGGTTCACTAGTTCCGCCATGAGTACGACGGATTTGGCTGGGCAGCAACCGCTTGGTACCGCTTCGGTCGTCTCGCCGCTAACCGAGTTCTTCAACAGCCAGGTATTTACCGTGACCGGGGTTAGCGCGACTGCAGCCGTAGTCACCGTCACCGTCGCCGCAGGGACCAATACACTCGTCGCCCACGACTTGATCACCATGTCGGGCGTAGCAGCCAACGGCGGCACGTGCACCGCCGCTGACGTCGCTGCGATCAATGGCGGACTATATACCGTGGCTTCGATAGCCGGAAACCAGTTTACCTTCGACGCTACGATACCCAGCCCCACTGCCGGATGCACTGTCACCGGCGCAACTGCCACCGGCGGACCGGACTACATGTTCCTGGGATCGAATTTTTTTCAGGAAATCCTCTCCTACCTTTTGCCTTCCGGGGCGGAGACCAGTACCACTGTCGCGACCAACACTACAGATGCAGTTGGTGGTGCCAGCGACATGATCGTGGACAACGAATCAACCCTCGGGCAGGCGTCGAGCATCTACTTCGGTACGCTCGCGACTTCTACCACCCTTTGCGGAACCACAGCCGCGTACTGCGCGGTCAAACTAACTCAAGCGGGGCTGCAATGACCATGAATACGCACGAGCAGGCGAATCGAGGAAGTCAAGAATCGCCTGCGGAAAAACCGACTCACAAGAAGAGAACCTACCAGAAGCCGGCCTTCCAGCACGAACGCGTATTCGAGACCATGGCCCTCGTTTGCGGCAAGATCTCCGCCACTCAGGCATCGTGCAAGCACAATAGAAAGCGTTCTTAGAGAGTCTCCGACCTTGACCAGGCCTGCCATGGACGATGTGACAGACCCCCGCAATGAACTGAAGCGGCGTCTCTTCCTGGAGGTTCTGCGCTCGTTTGGCGCGGCCAGGCTCGCGGTGACTGGCACGAGCATGTTGCCTGCGATCTGGCCGTGCGACGTGCTGGAGGTGCGCCGCCAGGGCTTGGAGGAGGTTCGACGAGGAGATGTGGTGCTCTTTCGGCGCGATGGCCTGCTGGTAGCCCACCGCGTGGTGGAGACGTTCGACAGAGAAGGTGGCAATTTGCTGGTCACGCGCGGCGACCGGCAAAGGGCGACGGACTCGCCTATTTCCATCGACGAGCTTCTCGGTCGCGTCACGAACGTCTTGCGCGGCAATCGACGCAGGGTCCCGCGGCTCAATTTTGCCTGCTGGGTGGGAGCGTGGATACTCAGCCGCTCAGAGTTTTTAACGCGAGTGTTGGTGCATCTGAGCAATCGTCCGCCATGGCGCTTGTGGGCTCGGGAGGCGCAATGGGTGAGTTAGCTACGCTCGCCCATGAACGCTTCATCGAGATCGGTGAGATGTCGATTCTGGTGCGGACGGATAGCCTGGATTTTGCGCGCCTTCTCGAGGATCGGTACGGCAGCTTCGTGAGCGCTCCGGTCCCGCGGCCCGCCTTTGAGCTGGATATCGAACTGGCCCCGCTCGGCAGTCTTTCGGAAGACGAGGACGTTGACGTGCGGCGTGAGTCGGGATGCTGGCTAATACAGCGCGGCGACTTTCGCGCCGAGTTGAATCCGAAAACCTGCCGAGGTTGGGTGCGCCAGACCGAGAATCCGTATTCGATTGACGCTGTGCTGCGGATTTTGCATTCGCTGATTTTGGCGGAGCAAGGGGGCTTCCTGGTGCACGCCGCTAGCGCCGTGCGGAATGGTTGGGCGTATGTGTTTGCAGGCGTTTCTGGTGCGGGAAAGACCACCCTAGCGCGCCTGGCGCCGCCCGACGTGCGGCTGCTGACGGATGAAATCTCCTACGTGCGGCCAAGAGATTCCGGCTATGAGGCTTTCGGCACTCCGTTCGCGGGAGAGTTGGCCCGGCTTGGCGAGAACCTGCGCGCGCCGCTGGCCGCGCTCCACCTGCTGGAGCAAGGACCTGAAAACCGACTGGAGGAGGTAAGCGAAGCCGAGGCGGCACAGGCCTTGCTGCGGAACATCCTCTTCTTCGCGCATGACGAGGAATTGGTGGGGATGATCTTTCAGACCGTTTGCGATTTTGTGAGGCGCGTCCCGGTCCGCCGGCTCGTGTTCACTCCGGATGCGCGTGTGTGGGAATTGATCGCATGAGCCCGCTCTACATTGCCCGAAGCCATGAAATTGCCGCGCGCGCGCTCGACGGCGAAATGATGATTATGTCCGTCCGCGATTCGACTTTATTCAACCTGAACGAGTCGGGCACGATCATCTGGCAGGCGGCGGACGGCGTGACCTCGCTTGAGGAGATTGTCGCGCGAAGAATTTGCGCTGAATATGAAGTCGAGCCGGCCGAGGCGCTCCAGGACGCCGAAAACTTTGTCCGAGAGCTCGCCGGGCATGGAATCTTTCTTGTTTCCGATCAGCCCCTCGCGGCGGCGGCCGCCAAATCCGGGGAGGAAGCATGAGCACCCTGGCACAGGAGCTGAGCGCCAAAGCTCTCCAACTGCAGGTTCCGCTCAGCGTGCAACTCGATTTGACCTATCGCTGCAACGAGCGATGCGTTCATTGTTACGTCGACCATGACGATCACGGCGAGATGACGACGACCGAGATCAAGAAGCTTCTCGACGAGCTGGCGGCGGCCGGCGTCTTTTTCCTCACGATGAGCGGCGGTGAGATTCTGCTGCGGAAGGATTTTTTCGAGATTTTGGAGTACGCGCGCGCCCTGCTCTTCAGCGTGAAGCTCAAAACCAATGCCGTGATGATTCGCGAGCGCCAAGCCAAACGCATTCGCTCACTGGGAGTGCAGTCGGTCCAGATCAGCATCTACTCGCATCGTCCGGAAGTTCACGACGCCATTACCAAGGTTCCGGGCTCGCTCAAGCGATCCCTGCAGGCGATCCGGTTGCTCAAGGCCCACGGTTTGAACGTAACGATTGCGGACGTTTTGATGCTTCAGAACCTTCAGGATTACCCGGGCGTCAGGGCGCTGGCCGCCGAACTGGGTGTCCTATTTACGATCGACCCGACGATCACGCCGAAAATGGATGGAGATCGTTCCATCTTGGACTTGAATGTCGATCGAACAGCGCTCGGGCGCGTGTTTCGTGACGAAGCACTCGTTGGCAGCGTGGAAGAATTCTGCCGTCCACCAAAGGAGGCGGACGACGATGACCTGGACGGCCAGCCCTGCAGCGCCGGTCACACCGCGTGCTACGTTTCGCCTTACGGCGACGTCTACCCCTGCGTGCAGTTCCCTCTACCCAGCGGCAACGTGAGGCGCACTCCTTTTCTCGAGATATGGCGCCGCTCCGAACAGTTGAATGAGGTCCGTTCCATTACCCTGCGGGACCTGCCAAGTTGTTCGAAGTGCGTTCATGGTGCGACTTGTACTCGTTGTCCAGGGTTGGCATACATGGAAGGGAATATGCGCGGACCATCTTCGCAGGATTGTGAGAAGTCCTTTGTGCGAACAGGGATCCCGTCAAAGAATCTGTTATCCCGCGAACCCTCAGGATCAGGATTGGTGCAAATTCAAGGTATACCTGCCGCAGACCGGGTGCCCTCTGCTGATCTCGCGAGTGCCCGCCACATCGGGTTGTAAGTTTCGGATCGAAATTTACGATTCCGGCCGCAGCCTGCTCATCATCGGCCCAATGCTGTCTTGACAACGATCTGATGGCGCGCGTATACATGGCTGGCGTGTGTGGGAAGCGCCGCGTCGACCGCGGTCGCGTGGAGATAGCCATGAGTCTTGTGATCTTCGGCCAACCCGACAACGGGATCATTCAAACCGCCTACGTAGTCCAGGACATTCAAAAGACAATTCGAGAGTGGGCCACCAAGCTGCGAGTCGGACCGTGGTTCCTCTTGGAACATTTTACGGGTGAAGACGCGCAATACCGGGGCAAGCCGTCGGGCGTTGACGTCAACATTGCCATGAGCTTCGCCGGGCACATGATGATCGAGCTCATCCAGCAGCTCAACGACGCGCCATCCGTCTATCGAGATGTTGTTGACAAGCGCGGATACGGCTTCCATCACTGGGGAGTGGCATCCACCGACTTTGACCGCGATGTCGAGCACTACCGCGCATGGGGATGCGAATTGGCCTTCTATGCGCGCGTCCCGAGCGGGGGGCGCGTCGGCTATATGGACACGACCGCGTACCTGCCGGGAATGACCGAACTCATCGAGCTGGGCGCGGCATTCGATCCGATCTTCGGCCGGATATACAGCGCCACAATCAACTGGGACGGCAAAGAGCTGATTCGTTCATTTACGTGACCGGCGCTTCGCCGTCTCGATTTCTTTGACGACGAATGCAAGAATGCCGCACCACTGGAAAGGCTCCCCGATGGCAATGACTGACCAATCGAATCCTAGCAACGAACAACTACTCTTCCTCTTCGAGAGGATGAAGCTCATTCGCTTGATGGAGGAACGTCTCAGGAGCGACGCTGCGGCCGGCAAGTTGCCCGGCGCCGTGCATCTTTACATCGGCCAGGAGGCCGTTGCTACAGGTGTCTGTGCCAACCTGCGCGAGACGGATTGGATTACCAGCACCCATCGCGGGCACGGGCACTTTCTCGCAAAGGGCGGAGACCCAAGGGCCATGATGGCCGAAATCTGGGGAAAGCGCACGGGCATCTGCAAAGGTATGGGAGGATCGATGCACGTCGCGGATCTCTCCAAGGGAATTTTGGGCGCGAATGGAATCGTAGGCGGCGGCTTCGCCATCGCGACAGGGGCCGCGCTGACGGCAAAGCTCAGCGGGAACGGGCGCGTTGCGGTGGCGTTCTTCGGCGACGGCGCCGCCAATCAAGGCGTTTTCATGGAATGCCTCAACGTGAGCACGCTATGGCAACTCCCGCTCGTGTTTGTGTGCGAGTATAACCACTTCTGCGAATTTACGCCGACCGTCACCGTAACCGCCGGCGAAATCGCCGATCGCGCCAAGGCCTTCAAGATTCCCTGCGAAGTTGTCGACGGCAATGACGTCCTGGCGGTTTGGAGGGCGGCGGCGAAGGCCATCGAATGGGCTCGGAGCGGCAAAGGCCCCGCTTTCATCGAAGCGCGAACCTATCGAATCCAGGGGCACCTGGAAGCAGAAGATCTGTTTCTGGCAGGCGGGAAGTATCGCGAAAAAGAGGAAGTCGAGGAGTGGCGCAAGCGCGATCCTGTCACCCGTTTCAGCGAACACCTACTTTCGACCAAAATCTGCACGACCAGCCAGTTGGACGACATTTCAGCGAAGATTGCCCGGACCGTTGAGGACGCTGTCAAGTTTGCGGAGGCGAGCGAACCCGCCGATCCGGAGCTGACCTTCGACGTGATGTTTGCCGGGCAGAAACCTTGAGGATGGATCATGGCGCGTAAACGCTACATTCAGGCGATCAACGAAGCGCTGTTCGAAGAAATGGAGCGCGACCCGAAGGTGATCCTGTTCGGCGAGGATGTGGAGCTCGCTATCTTCGGTGACACCAGAGGATTGCTCGATCGCTTTGGAAGGAATCGCATTCGCAACACTCCGATCTGCGAGGCCACCTTGGCGGGAATGGCGGTCGGAGCCGCTGCTACGGGCTATCGCGTCGTATTGCACATGATGTTCTCGAATTTCATTTATACCGGCTTTGACGCGATTGCCAATCAGATGGCGAAACTTCGGCTGATGACCGGCGGGCAAATCGAGCTGCCCATTACGATCATTGCGGGTTATGGCGGCGGGCGCTCGACAGCCGCTCAGCACTCCGACACGCCTCACCCCGTCCTGATGAACCTCGGCGGTCTGAACGTGCTCGTGCCGGCCACTCCAGCTGACGCCAAGGGATTACTCAAACAGGCGATTCGCGGCAACAATCCGACATTCTTTTTGGAGGCCAGCGGCCGCGGCGGTGATAGCGGGGAAGTCCCTGACGGAGATTTCACGGTGCCCTTTGGTAAGGCTGCGATCGCGCGGGAGGGTGCGGACGTAACCATCGTCGCCATAGGCCCGATGTTGAAGCCTGCGCTCAGCGCCGCGGAGAAACTGCACGCAAGCGGAATCGACGCTGAGGTGATCGATCCCCGGACCCTTGTGCCGCTCGACGAAGAAGCGATCCTTCGATCGGTCAGAAAAACCGGCCGCGCGATCATCGCCGACGAAGCGCGCGATCGATGCAGCGCCGCGAGCCATATCGCCGCCATCATCGCCGACAAGGCATTTGAGTCGCTCAAAGCCCCGGTCAAACGTGTCACCGTCCCGGACGTGTCGATGCCGTACGCGCCAAACGCCGAGCTGCGCGTACTCCCCGGCGACGAGCAGATCGCGAGCACCGCAGCGGAATGTATGCACGCGCACGCTCGTTAGGTCCGCCCAAGTGAGCCCAAGTGAAAGTGACCCTCAAGCTCGCCCGAGTCGGCATGAACATGGAAGAAGCCACCATTGTGAAATGGCTCAAACAGCCGGGCGAATCATTCAAGGTGGGTGAGTCCTTGTACGAAATCGAAACCGAAAAAGTAAATCAGGAAATCGCGGCTCTGTCAGACGGAACCATGATCGAGATATGCGCCCCGGAAGGCGAGATCGTGAAAGTAGGCGGTCAAGTCTGCGTGGTGGAATTGTAGCGGAGGCCCGGAGGAACGCCCGTCTCAAGCCCCGCCGTACACGACGGCCCCGCCGTCGACTCGCAGCACCACCGAGGTAATGAACGAAGCTTCCGCTGAGGCAAGAAATACCGCCGCGGAGGCAATATCCTCGGCCGTAGCCAGGCGACCCAATGGCGTTCGCCGGCGCCGCACCTCGTACACGGCGTCATCATTGTTATTCAGTTCGCGCGCACCCGGCGTCGGCACCGAACTGGGACATACTGCGTTGACGCGAATTCGGCGAGGGCCGAATTCGACGGCCAGCGCGCGAGTTAAGGACGACACGCCGCCCTTGATCGCCGAATAGACGCTTGCGCGCGGGATGCCGAGATCGGCGACGGGCGAGGTGTTGTTGATAATCGCACCGCCGCGTTCCGGATCCATGTGCAGCAAAGCCGCCTGCGCGGTCCAGAAGAGGGATGTCAGCCCTATTGAAATCATTCTCTCGATCGTTTCCGGTCGCACCTCGGCCACCGGCTCGTTGCGGAACACAATCGCGTTATTGGCAACAATATCGAGGCGGCCGAATTCGGAAACGAGTTCAGCCACGGAACGGAGCACGTCGTCTCGCTTGCTGACGTCGATCGGGAATGCGCGAGCCGTCCCTGCATTTTGTTGAATCTGGCCAACCGTTGATTTCGCGGTGACCGGATCGATGTCCGCTACTCCAACGATCGCTCCCTCCGCTGCGAACGCGAGGGCCATCGCCTGCCCAATTCCGCGTCCAGCTCCCGTGACGAACGCAACTTGACCTTTGAGACGCGGCATTTTTTCGCCCCCAAGTAAAATTAAGAACGTGCGGAAATCAGTGAAGCCGAGGCCTTGGTTCTTGCTCCCCGCGGCTCGCTAGAATCACTGAACGTTGAAACGCCAATACTTTTTATCGCGAACAATGTAACCAGCGGTCGGATCGGAGAAATGACTGCCGATGACCAATATCTTTTTATCGCCAAGGCGCTCGAACATCGCTTTGCGCGTCTTCACGCCTTGCTCTTTGTCCATGTCGAAATTGCCGGGGCGGTCGGCTTCAGCAAGCTGGAGCGGGTGGTGCAGCATATCGCCGGTAATGAAACCTTCCTCTCCTTTTGACGAAATATGCACGCTGACGTGGCCGGCGGTATGTCCGGGGGTCGGGACGAGCGAGATTTCGTCCGTGACCTTGAAATTTGGCTCGACGAAGTCGGCCAGGCCGGCACTGGTGATCGGATCGACGGAATCCGCCAGGTGCGCGAAGTCGTGATACCCGCCCGTACGCTTGAGCATTTGCCAATGCTCGTATTCCTGTCGGCCAAACAAATAGCGCGCATTCGGGAAGGTGGGCACCCAGCGGCCATTCACTTTGCGCGTGTTCCAGCCGACATGATCGAAATGCATGTGCGTGCACAAGACTTTTGCGACCGTATCCGGCGCATACCCGGCGGAGGTCAGGTCTTCGATGAATGAGGTCTGCATGTTCGTGAATATCGGGTACTCGCGCTGGCGATCGTTGCCGATGCACGTGTCGATCATGATCTTTTGCGTGCCAGAGCGCAGGACGAAGGCCTGAAACGAAATCTTCATCCGGCCGTCCGGCGTAGCAAAATGAGGGAAAAGCCAGTCGTATTGCTTGGCGAGCTCGGGCGTCGCGCCCGGCATTAGTATTTCAAAAGGATCCTCGTGCGCGTTGACTTCGACGATGCGGACGACTTCGACGTCTCCAATTTTCCACTTTCTGATGTGTTCGACGGCCATCGCATCCCCCCGGTTATTATCCGTCTCGCGTTACTTGAATTGGCGGAGGCGGCGTCCGCCCCAGAATCATATCCGCAGCCTTTTCCGCAACCATCACCACGGGCGCATTCGTATTTCCGCCCATGAGCCTCGGAAAGATCGACGCATCCGCGACCCGCAAACCGTCGACGCCCCGCACTTTGAGTTCGGGGGTGACGACTGAGGCCTCGTCAACGCCCATACGGCAGCTTCCGGCCGGATGAAAAACGGTTGCAGTGTTAGCGCGGAGATAGTCTTTTAACGCTTCGTCGCTTTCCACTTTTGGACCAGGCAGAAACTCGGCCCCCTTGTAGGGAACGAACGCAGGCGCTGCCAGTATCCTGCGCGCCAGTTTCAGGCCGCGCACAAGCGGCTCAAAGTCTTCGGGCGCGCTCAAAATATTCGGATCGATGATCGGCGCTGCATGCGGATCGGGACTCGAGAGGGCGATGCGGCCACGGCTCTTGGGGTACAAGAGAACGACGCTGATGTTAAAGCCGTGCCCAAGCGGCAACGGGAATGTCGATTGATTGCGGCGCGCCGGCTGGAAGACGATTTGCGTGTCAGGGCGGTCAAGGCCGCCCGTCGTCTTCACGAACGCATGCGACTCAAAGACGTTGCTGGCGAATGGTCCTTTGCGCATCAACAAATATTCGAAAACGTTCACGGCTCCACGCGGGAGCGCTTTCAGCGAAATTCCATACGAAGTGGAGTTCGAGGTGCGCATCAACACTGCCGCCGCGACATGATCGTGATAGTTCGCGCCGACGCCGGACAGATTGTGTTGGACTGGAATTCCCAGAGCCTGCAGCGCAGCGCCATCGCCGACGCCCGAGAGCAACAGCATCTGAGGCGATCCAATGCTGCCGCCCGACAAGACGACCTCGCGCCGCGCGCCTATATGGCGGGTTTCGCCGCCCTGTTGAATCTCGACGCCAGTCGCACGGCGATTCTCGAGGACAACGCGGGTGACCAATGCCTCGGTGAATACGGAAAGATTCGGCCTGTTCATTGCCGGCTTGAGGAAGGCCGTCACTCCCGATTCGCGACGCCCGCCCTTAATCGTGCCCTGGCGCAGGCCATAGCCCTCTGGATCGGGACTGTTGAAGTCAAGATTCTGGCGAAATTGCAGCGATTTCATCGCATCGAGAAACGCGAAATTCAGCGCGTTGGGCCGTTTGATGCTGATCACATTCATCGGCCCGCCTTTTCCGTGATAAGGAGAGCCGTTGAATGCTTCGTTGTTTTCGGAACGGACGAAATAGGGGAGCACCTCTTGATAGCTCCAGCCTTGGTTCCCCGCCGCGGCCCAATCGTCGTAGTCTCTCGGATTGCCGCGGATGTACACCATGCCGTTGATCGAGCTCGTGCCACCGAGGACGCGACCCCGCGGAATCGGAACCTTTCTTCCGTTGAGGCTTTGCTGCGGCGCGGACCAGTAGCCCCAGACAATACTCGGCCTCACCATCGCCGCGCCGACCAAGGCGGGCACGTGGATGAAAGGATTACGATCCTTGGGTCCCGCTTCGATCAGACAGACGCGGTTCGCTGGATCTTCCGACAGCCGGTTGGCAAGCACGCAGCCCGCCGTCCCAGCTCCGACGATCACATAGTCGAACACGCGGTTGTTATCTTGGCTCGTCACGATTGCCCTGCTTCTTTGCGCGTCCTTTTTGAACGTATTTTTAAGGAATGTCAACAGATGGGTGCGTCCTGTCCGCCCCCTAATACCGTCGTTGATCGAATACGCTCGAATGGCATATAGTCAGCGCCGTTCGGCAGTCGGAGCGAAATTTCGCGGAGGTGACATCATGGATCTTATTCGGGTTAAAGCGGAAGACAAAGTAGCGTTGAACGGGCTCATCTGGACGCCCCAGAAGCGCGGCAATTCGCTCGTGATCTTGGTGCCCGGCGCCACGACGGGCGCGGCACTCGTGCCCTCGCATGATTACTACCCGATGGCCAATGCGCTCACCGCAAAGGGCTACACATTCGTGATCGCCAATATGCGTGCCTCCTACAACTACCCTTATGCCGAGTACGCGGACGCGATAAAGGATATCGCTGCTTTCGTCGCCTACGCCAAGTCGGAGGGTTACGCGCGCATTGCGATCCTCGGGATCAGTCTCGGCGGCCCCCGCATGGCGCAGTACATGGCTGAACGCAACGATCCCGCGGTTAAGGCTGTCGCCTTCATCGCCTCAATCCCTTCTCCTTATCTGGAGTTTCAAATCCGTTCGACCGAAGCGGACAAGAAACGCCTGGAGGACGTGCTCGCGCACGCTCGCTCGCTGGTCGCGCAAGGCAAAGGGCTGGAACCACTCGCGTTCGAGAACTGGTTCCCGGACGGGCGCTCTTTCATGGCCACCGCAAAATCCATGATTGGATTTTTCGGAGCGCCGAGCGATCGGAGCGCGCCAAGCTCGGTTGGATTCGGTCCGCAGATTAAGGTGCCGGCTTTGGTGATCCACGGTGAAAAGGACGAGATTTCATTTCCGCCGAACGCACAGGCGATTTACGATAGCTTAACGGCCTCGCCGCAGCGCGACCTGATCTGGGTGCCGGGTGCGAGCCACTATCTGTCGCCAGGGCCGATCGCCGAAGCCTATGCCACGAGGATCGCCGCCTGGCTGGTCAAAAACTTGCCGGTCGAGCCGCGCCAGGAATCGGCCTCTGCTAGATGAAGCGGACGGAGTGAACTGGACCGCAATCTAGTGTTGCAACGCAGCCGCGTAACGCGTTTGGCGAGAGGGAATTGAGTGGTCGGGGCGAGTGGATTTGAACCACCGGCCTCCTGGTCCCGAACCAGGCGCGCTAGCCAGGCTGCGCTACGCCCCGACTGTCTACGTGATCGTACAACAGTTTACGTTGGATTCCTCCGCACGGCAACTTGCCCCATGCCTTTTTAATCTTATTTTTGTTGGCAGACGGCTCCGCGCTAGTGCAAAATATTCTTAGCGGTGTGGCCTAATCGCCGTGTTGACACGTCACAGGAGGACGGATGCGGGATAAGCGAAATACCTCGATATCGATCTGTTCTGATTCTAGTTTCACCAGAAAGGCTTCGTTCTCGCGCGCGCGTTCTGTCGTTGTGACTTTCGCCGTGACGATCGCCCTCGCCCTGGTTGCGCTCGCCGCCAGCTCGCCGGCCAAGGCGGAGGATGGCGCATCGTTGTTCAAGGCCAACTGCGCCGTCTGCCATGGTCCGGACGGCTCCGGAACTCCCACCGGAAAAAGCCTCAAAGCCCCCGATCTCCGTTCGGATGCCGTTCAGAAGCTGACCGACGCGCAGATCCAAGCCCAGATCGAGGACGGGAAAAACAACATGCCTCCGTTCAAGGGCACCCTGAACGCCGCCCAGATCAAGGCGCTCGTCGCGTACGTGCATACCTTGAAGAAAAAGTAAGGTCTCGCAGGATCACGATTTCGGCGCGAGCGGAGGTCATTCGCTCGCGCTTTTTCGTTAGAGGCCACTCGTGCAAGCCAGCAACTCGCGCGTTCCCTCCGCGAATTCGTCCGCGGGCGTCAAAAGGCTGATCACCAAATATCCGTTGTCCGCGAAATCGTAAAAGTGTCCCGGATGCACGAGGACGCCGCGCTCCTCCAGCAGCCAGATTGCCAGCTCTTCATCCGATTGCACAGCCGGAACTCGCAGCAGCGCGTACCATCCGCCTTCGACCTCGAACCGTGAAACCAATTTCTGTCGCGCCATCTGCTCGTCGAGGCCCGCGAGATTTGCTTCGACGCGCGCCATGATCTGCTTTTGCATCGCATGCCGCTGCGCCAGCAGCGCGGGCAGCGCGCGCTGCATCGGCGCGTTCAGCGACAGATACGTGTCCGCGATCACCTCGAGCCGCTCGATCGCTTCGCTTACCTGCGCCGCCGGACCGCTCGCGGCGATCCACCCGAGCTTCATCTGCGGCAGCGCCGCGATCTTGCTCAGCCCGCTCAGCACAAACGTCAGAGCGGCGGCATTCGAGGCAAAGGTTCTGTGGCGTTTCTTGTGCGTCGCCGCTGCCTTTATCTCGTAATCCAGGAAAACTTCGTCCACGATCAGCGCCAGATCGTGCTTCGTGCAAATCGCGCTCAGTTCCGCAGCTTCCTTGGCCGCTACGAAATGTCCCGTCGGATTGTTCGGATGGACCACAACGATCGCCTTTGTTCGCGCGTCGAGTTCGTTTTGCAGGCTATGAAAATCGATCTGCCATCCGTGGTCGTAGACGACCTGGAACGGCCGCAGCTTCACGTCCTGAATCGTGGCGAGAAAATCGAACAGCGGATAGCTCGGATGCGCGATCAGCACTTCGTCTCCTGGCTCGCAGAGCAGCCGAAAGAGAAACGAATAGGCCTCGCTGGTCCCGGTCGTGAGAATCAGCTGCTCGGGATCGACTTCGACTCCTTTGCCCGCGTAGTAGCTGGCCACGGCCGCACGAGCCGGGAGCATTCCCTTTGGTTCAGGCTCGTAGCGCAGGGAAGCCGGATCGCGCAGCGCGTCGAGGATCGCGGCTTCGTCGTACTGAAATCCGCATGTCGTCGGATTCGAGGCGGTGAGGTCAAGAATCCGCTTGCCCGCCTCGCGATGCCGCCGCAACGCGCGCGTGTACGCATTCTCTTCGAGGTCCCAGTTTGTGCGCTTTGAAAACATAGCCGGAAGGCAGTCCTCATTTTAGGGGGTCGGAGCTTCCAGTTTACCCTGAGCGAAGTGAAGGGCTCCGACATTCGCACCCAAGGAAAGCTGCGCTTTAGAGTCTGTGTGAGAATCCGGGAATCCTTGTGGGTCGTGGCTTCCAGCCACGACATAAGGCCGCAAATTATTAAGGGCTTTAGCCCCGGAAGTTCCTAAACACTGCCACCAAGAAACCACGCCGGCATCATCGCATCGTCATCACAATCACAGAATTCGTTCGTGCGCGTACCCGGCCGCATCGAGCGCCGCCGAAAGCTCGGCGACATGCTCGGGGCCGCGCGTTTCCATCGTGATGTCGATTACGGTGTCGCCGAGCAGCACGCCGTAGTACGCGCGATTGTATTGCGTCTCGACGATGTTGGCTTTGTGCTCGGCGATCACGCCCGAAAGGCGATGCAGCGCGCCCGGATGGTCCGGCAGGTGGATGCGCAGGCGAATGAGGCGCCCGTCCTTCACCAGCCCGCGCTCGATGATGCGCGAAAGCAGCGAAACATCGATATTGCCGCCGCCGACCAGCACGCCGACCTTCTTCCCGCGCGCGGAAACCTTGTGCTGGATCACAGCCGCGGTGGCGACCGCTCCGGCGCCTTCCGCCAGCGTCTTTTCCTTTTCGAGCAGCAGCAGGATTGCGTTCGCGATCTCTTCATCATCGACCGTGACGATCTCGTCGACATACTTTTTCACCAGCGGATAGGTGACCGAGCCCGCGCAGCGCACGGCGATGCCTTCCGCGATCGTCACGCGGGGCGGCAGCGTGACCGGTCCGCCATGTTCGAGCGCCGCCTTCATCGAAGGCAGCTTCGACGTCTGCACGCCGATCACCCGAATTGTCGGCTTCATTTCTTTTGCAGCGCAGGCGATCCCGCCGATCAGCCCGCCCCCACCCACTGGAATCACGAGGACCTCGATGTCGGGCTGCTGTTCGAGCATCTCGATGCCGACCGTGCCCTGGCCGGCAATCACGGCGTCGTCGTCGAAGGGATGAATGAACGTCAGCCCGAGTTCCGCGCAGCGCCGCAGCGCTTCGTGGCAAGTCTCGTCGTAGTTCGTGCCTGCCAGGATCACTTCGCCGCCGAATTCGCGCGTCGCCGTCACTTTCACGATCGGCGTGGTGAGCGGCATGCAGATCTGCGCTGCGATCCCGCGCTTCGTCGCGTGGTAGGCGACCGCCTGCGCGTGATTGCCCGCGGAAGCCGCGATCACGCCGCGCCGCTTTTCGTCGTCCGTCAGCAACAGAATTTTGTTCAGCGCGCCGCGCTCCTTGTAGGAGCCGGTCATCTGCAGGTTTTCCAGCTTGAGATAAATCGAATTGCCGGTCAGCTTCGAAAAAGTTTCCGAGCGCATAAACGGCGAAAGGAAAACTGAATCGCGGATGCGATCGCGCGCGGCCCGAATTGTCTCGAGAGTGACCAATGTCCTGTGCGCCCCACCCACAGCACGCAATCTCTCATTGTATACGCAGCGCCCCGCTCTTGGCGCGCAAAATGCCGTGCCGTCGCCAAAGCGAACCGCGAAGTTCACCCCAAATCCTTGTGGGTCGTGGCTTCCAGCCATGACATAAGCCGCGCGAACGTCGTGGGCTTCAGCCCCTGAAGTTCCCGAACGCTGTTGCCACGTGGGTTCGTCACAGCCCGCCGAAAAGGATCGCTCCTACACGGACTGGGCGGGGCCGCCCTTGTTCTTAGTAACGCGATGCAGGACGAGCAGCAGGGAAGCGATCAAGAGAATCGTGAGCGCGCCCGCGATCTGCAACACGCGCGCGATCGTCGCCTGATACCTTCCCGTGTCCGGATTGTAGGTACAGCAATAGAGGAGAATCTGATCGACGATCGACCCGATTTTGTCCTTCGACGATTGCACCAGCGCCAGCCGCAGAAATTGCGGATCGAACGTGACGCCGTAGAAATATTGCGCCACTTTTCCGTCGGGCGTGATCACGACGATCCCCGCCGTATGCACGTACTGCCCGGTCTTGGGATCGTAGGCGTAGTGAAAGCCGACTGCGTCGGTCAGTCGTTCGATTTGCGCCTGCTGTCCAGTCAGAAAATGCCACGCGCCGACCGCGTCCGGATGGCCGTACACCTGAATGTATTTGGCCTGCTCCCGTTTCGAGTCGGCAGGCGCGTCGCGCGGATCGAAGCTCACGGTGAGCGCGTCGAACTGGTCGCCCAAATCAAAGCTGAGCTGCTTGAATGCCTTGGCGGCGCCGTCCATCACGAGCGTGCACAGCATCGGGCAGCGGTAATAAGCCAGAATTAAGACGATAGGTTTCTTGCCGAAATAAGAGCCGAGCCGAACCGTCTTTCCATTTTCATCCTGAAATGTCGCATCGAGCGGAATCTGCGATCCGAGGCGCTGCACGAAATTGATGCCTTTCAGAATAGGCGGCAGCGCCGTGGATTTCGACGTGTATGCTGGAGTTATGGTTTGGTCGGAGCCGAGCGATTGCGCATTTGTCGACGCGGGCATGCACGCGCACGCCGCGACAAGGCTCAGCACAATCGCGGGAAACAGGGATGACCACTTACAGCGGGGACGGACGAACACAGTAGCGATTTTCATAACCGCTCAGTCTAGCGCAGACGCGCCCGCTGGTAGTGTTCTAATTTCAGATTAGAACCAATCCCTTTTGTCGCAGGCTACCTTTGCAGATTTAGCACGCTGCTCGGGTGCCATGGCGTGTTCGGAGCTTGTGGGGAACGTGAAGGTCAGGCACGCGTGGCACAGACAATCCGGTCTGTGCGAGGCAGTGTGCGGTCTAATCTCGGCGATGCGAGTCGAGCACCCGGGTTCGTCGGGAGATCGGCTTTGCAGCGATGGGTCGCCGGATTTGCGACCCGGCGGTTTGCGGGTGGAGGCGTGAGCCTTTAGGCTCTCGAAAAAGGGCTCCATGAAAATTGGGCTTCAGCCCCGGGTCGCACGAAGCGCCGCGCCATCATGATGCGCGAAACGGCTTGCGCAGCCCCCGCTGCTCGAGCAGCGGCAGCACGTCTTTCGCGAAGCGCCGGACGCCGTCGATATAATCGGGCCACGTCATGAGGACGCCATCGATTCCGACGCGCGATATCGCCGCGAGCTGTTCGGCGATGCTTTCCGCGCTGCCGATCATCGGGGACCCGGCGCCAACCGCCATGCGCCGGCGCATCCCGGCAAGGACGGCGGAATCCATGGGAATGTTGTTTTCCTTGCTGATCGTCGCCATGATGCTGTCGAGCACTTCCTTATCCAGATACTCGACCGAGTAGTGATGCAGATAATCTTCCGCCTCTTTCTGCGTGCCCCGCTGCACCACGGCGACGTTGGTCCAGAGCTGAATCTCGCGGCCGAATTCCTCGCGCGCCATTCTTTTGTACGCCTCCACCTGCGGCCGCCACCCCTCCGGTGAGTCTCCTTGCAGGCTGATCAGGCCTATCTGCGAGTTTTTCGCGGAAAAGCGCATGCCTACCGGCGAGAGCGCCGCGTTCATGATCGGAATGCCGCCCTTTTGCAGGGGCTGCGGGCGCGAGATCGCCTTTTTCATCTCGAAATTCTTGGACTCGTAGTCGAATTCCGCCGGGCTGGTCCACAGCTTGCGCAAAATCTCCAGCCATTCTTCGAGGTAGACGTAGCGCTGGTCGTGCTCCACAAGATCGATTCCGAACATATCGAACTCGCGCCGGTTCCACCCTCCCACCACATTCAGCGCGAAGCGCCCGCCCGAGATCGCATCGATCGTAGACGAAAGTCTCGCCACGAGAACGGGATGCATCGTGGGCGCGTGCGACGTCGCGAAGACTGCCGCGTGCTTCGTCGCTTGCGCCATCGCCGCGGCCCACGCGAAAACGTCCAGCACGACGTTCGACGGGTGGTCAGGTTTCTCGTCGAGGTAGCCCTTCCAGCGCGCGATCGGAACCACGGCCTCGAGCCCGGCCGCGTCCGCAATCTGCGCCGCGGCCAGCGTGTTCGCCCAGGTCGGCTGCAGCAGCTCGGGGATGAACGTCATATTCGCAATCGTGTTCGTGCAAAAGGTGCCGAGCTTCAGTTTGTTGTCGTTAAAGATCGGATTGCTTGGTTGACTGGTTCCGTTGGCCATTCGTCAGGTGTCCTGAATTCCGAAATTGGGTATCTTATCGTGCGTGATTTGTCCAAGGTGCAACACCCGCCCCAAAAAGGCCATTTCCTTCCATTTAGCGCCCGGTTAAGCCCCCGACGGCAGCAATGTTGTTGCCGCGCGCGGAGCAGAAAACCAACCGCAAAAATCGATCACTCTACGACGGAAGCGAATACTCGAAATCGTACGAATGTTTCCCACCCTCGATGATAATTTCGAGCACACCCGTGATCCCGGTGAGCTGATCCGTACCCGAATCCGGCACCACGCTGACGATTAGTTGCGGCACGCCGCGATTCATCGTCCCGCTATGCTGCAGGACGAAGCTTCCGCTGCGTCCCTTCAGCGTCCCGCTCACTTTCTCCATCGCCACGTAGCCGGCCGAGCCTTTCACGTCGCCCATCGCGCTCAGCATCTGCCCCTTGCTCGTGCCCTCCAGATCGCCGTGGAAATGCTTGTCGATCGACATCCGTCCGATCGATGCATCCGCTGCCGGATCGTCGGGCGGCAGCGGCGCGATCTTCACCTCAAAGGTTCCACGCGCGTGATTGGACACCACCGCCTCCGTCTGGAGTCCGGGTCTTATGCGAGCCGCCCGCGGGTCGATCGCGCCGGCGCGGCACAAAACTCTCGGCTAGTTGTCGGTCTTCGGTCCAGCGGTGGCACCCAGCGCGGGAAGCGTCGCGGCGTCCCAGTGCTCGTCGGCCTTGCCGCCCTTGATCCGCCACATGTCGAACCACGACGTCGTGTAAGTTTGCGACGGGTCGCGCGGATTCTTCAGCGTCCGCGCTGTCACGACGATCACGAGATCGCCATCTGCAACGACGGCAACCACCGGCGTTTTCATGTGTTCCGGAATCGGCGAGGGCTTGCGCGTGGCCTCGAAGAACGCCACCACCGGCGCGAGGCCCGATTTGACCATCGGGTTGTGCTGGATGTAGCGATCGGTGATCCACTTGCCGGCCTCATCCCAGTGATTCGCTTCGAGCAGGTCGCGCTCGATGTGCAGCGCCACCTGCTTGTTGGCGTTCAGCTGCGGATTCGGGTCGGTGAAAAGGGATTCGGGATCGGCGGCGGGCACGACGGGCTCCTGGGCCACTGCCGTCACGCACGCAAACAAAAGCACGAGTGAAGCGAGAGAAATCAGTCGCGTTTTCATGCGGAGTAAGTAACAACATCGCGGAGACTCTGTCAAGCGAGGCGGGGGCAGGGAAGTGGGCGGGTTATTCGAACGCGATGAGGACGATTTCGGGATTCGTGCCGAGGCGCATCGGCGGGCCCCACGTGCCGGCGCCGCACGACGTGTAAACGAGGAGATCGCCGAGCCGCTGCAGGCCGTAGACGAACGGCCCGTAAATGCGCGACGTGATCCACGTGAACGGGAAATACTGTCCGCCGTGCGTGTGCCCCGAAAGCTGCAAGCTGATTTTTTCTTCGGCCGCGACGGGCAGGTGGTGCGGCGCGTGCGTGAGAAGAATGCTCGCGACATCGGGGTCGAGATCGGCGTGGCGCAGGATGCCGCGATAGTGCTCTGGCTGCACCGAATCGTGATGATGCACGCCGACAAGCTGCAGTCCGTCGACCACAACTTTTTCGTTGTTGAGCACGCGCACGCCCGAGTGCTGGACGGCGCTCATGTATTTCGAGTAGTCGCCAAACTCTTCGTGATTTCCGGCAATGAAGTAAGCCCCGAGCGGCGCCGCGATCTCATGCCAGGGAGCGGCGAGCTTCGGCGCGTTCACAGCGGTGCCGTCATACAGATCGCCCGCGATCAGGACGATATCGGGCGCGAGGCGCGCGAGCATGCCGACGATCCGCTGCGCGAACCGGCGTCCGCGCACGTGGCCGAGGTGCGTGTCGGTGACGAGCGCGGCGATGCGCCCGCGCCACGACGCCGGCAAATTTGGCAGCTTTACCGAAATCCGCACCACCCGCGGGCGCACGGAATTCAGGATGCCGTAGAGGCCGGCGAGAATCGCTGCGCCGAAAAACACAAAAGCGATATAGGGCTGCTGCCAGCCGAGGTGCAAGAGCCGCGCGGCGCCGTAGACGATCCACGACGCGCCCGCCGCAAGCACGAAAAAGCTGAAAAATCCGAGCCAGACCGCCGCCGCGGTGTAGTAGATGCGAACAGGGAACTGCGAATATTTGCGGGCGAGCAGCGTAGCCGTCAGAAACGTGATGGAAAGAATCGCCACGGCGATCGCGAGCCACGAAATCCCCGGCGGGTCGGGCGCCTGCCGAAAAGAGATCCACGTCTCATAGACGAACCAGTGCAAGCCGAAAAGCAACGACTGAAACGTTGCCAGAAAAATCAAGATGCGCGTTCGCATTATTAGAACCCTACCAAGTTAGATGAGAGGCGGGGAGCGTACGACTCCGAAGAGTTGCTCAAAAGAAATCTTCCTGTCGCCCGGTCGTGGCAGTTTCGGTATACTCCCCGCGCAAAGGGAAGGCATGACCAGCATGGCCGTGCCGACTGGGGGACGTCATGAAATCACTGCGAACGCTTGCGATAGCTGTAGCCCTATTTTTCGCCGCCGGCACGATGGCGCAGGGCCAGGCTCCAAAACTGCCGCCGGCTGACCCGAATGCTCCGCCTCCATCGTTGCAGGCGAATGCCGATCCGGGCTACGACGCCGTGCTAGCCGCCTGCAAGAATCCGCCGCGAAAGTTTCCCCCGATCCATTGGCCGGCGACGGGCCCGGCGCCCAGCGATTACCACGTCACGGCGATTCCAGGCGTGATCGCCGCCGGCCAGCAATGGAAATTCCTCTGGCAGGATGCGGGCAACAATGGCGACGGAATCGTCGCCACACGCGACGGCGGCCTGCTGATCGCGCGGAACGATAAGGCCGATGTCGTGAAGCTCGATAAAGACGGCAAGGCCTCGGTCGTCTACACCGGCACGCACACCGGCGGCGCGCTTTCCATCAACTCCAAGGGCGCGCTCTTCATCGACGAGCGAGGATTGAATCCGGCCATCTGGGAGCTCGCGCCGCACCATCAGCTCCTCGCGGACAAATATCAGGGCGACCCGATGGATTGCATCGGCGGCATCCTCAACGATCTCACGGCCGACAGCAAGGGCGGCGCCTACTTCAGCATGGGCGGGCTGTTTTACGCGAGCCCGAATGGCGTGATCACCAAGTACGGCGAAAATCTACGCACCAACGGCATCATCCTCAGCCCGGACGAGAAGCATCTCTACGTCACCAACGTGGCCACTGTAGTCGAGTTCGACGTGCAGCCCGACGGCTCGCTCACGAATCAACGCGATTTCGCCAAGCTGCAGGACAAGACAGCCGGCGACGGCAGCGCTGTCGACGCGGATGGCCGCGTTTACGTCAGCACCGGCCCCGGCGTGCAGGTGATCGGCGCGGACGGCACGTGGCTCGGCCTGATTCCCACGCCGCGCGACATCATCAGCGTGTCTTTCGGCGGCCCCGGCCGGCACACGCTCTTCATCCTCGCTCGCGGCGCCGAGGATTCCACCGGCCAGCAGATCGCCAACGCCGCGCAGGTCTATTCGATCCACATGATCGCGCGCGGCCCATCGAGCCGCCCGAAATAGCTGTCCCATCCAAAGCGATCGGAGATCGCGCGGTTGAGGATGACGCTGCGATTCGGCGAGACTCGATCCCGACCCCGAGAAGCAATGATTCAATCGTCCCTCCGGGACTTGTGCGCTTGGCTTGCGCTTTCCCGGCACTCCGCTCTGCCTGCCTCGCCGGCAGGCGGGCTCCGTGCCGGGCTAATGGCAATCGCGCCTCCGGCGCTTGGCGCGGTCGTGGCGAAACCGTGGAAAGCGACAGCCGTTTGAGGCGGCCGTATTCTGCTCACCTCGAAACCGCCAAGCTTCACCAGAGCATGAAGGCTGGCGTTGTTTAGCCGCGGAGCGGCGGCCGTAATTAGCCCGGCACGCAGCGTAGCGGAGTGCCGGGAATCCAGAAAAAGGAATCCGAGTCCCGGCAGGGACGGTTGACGTACGGACTGCACCGCGCCAAACGGCCCCGAGCCTCAAGCCGATGCCGCCGAACGCCCGTCGGGGCTCTGTAATCCTTCACAGTGGCCATTAAACCGCACCGAGTGCCTTATCTCCATCGTCAAATGCTGTGGGCCGAGATGAAGGGGCCGACTGATTTATTGAGCACAGGGAGCTCTGTCTCGGCCCCGCAAGACCCGGCTTCTTGCTACCCTTGCTTATTAACTAGGCGAAGTCCGAACAACACGTAGACGTTCTACCGAAGGGGGAAATCCATGCGCGCGTTAAACCGATTTTCCGTTGCGATCGTCCTGGGGGGCGCTCTTGCGGGCGCCGCCGCAGCGCAGACGCAGACCGCCGATCGCACCCAGCCGCAACCTGGCATGTCGACAGCGGGGCCAGTCACCACCGTGGACCAGGCCATCGATCGCATCATTGCGCGCGAGCATGAAGAGGTGGCCGCCATCCGGGGCTACAGCCCGATCGTCGAGACATACGTGCAGGATATGAAGGCCGACCCGGAGATGGGCATCGTGCCGATGAAGGACCAATATTTTCTCGGCCAGGCGCAACTCTCGAGCGGAATCGCCGACGATTCGATGCTCGACGGCAAGCACAAGGAAAAGAAGAAAAAGGGCTTGGCCGCGGCTTTCAATCCCTTTTCTCATCTCGAGGCCTCTTCCTCGGGCGTTTCCGATGCTTTCCTCAAGATGGTTTACGTCGATCCGACCGATTTCGATCGCCAGCACTATGATTTCCGCTACGTCGGCCGGGAATTCCTCGGCGCGGTGCGCTGCGTCGTTTTCGACGTCACGCCGCTGCCCAAGACCGGCAAGAGCCGCTTCAACGGCCGCATCTGGGCGGAGGATCAGGGATTCACGATCGTCCGGTTCAACGGCATGTTCGAATCGGGGGATAACGAAGGCATCGGATTCAATCTGCATTTCGACAGCTGGCGCATGAATCTACAGCCGGACCTCTGGCTGCCCGCGGCCATCTACAGCCAGGAATCGGAGCTCAAGACCGCTTCCGGGTCGGCCATCCGTTTCAAGGCGCAGACCCGCCTGTGGGGCTACAACCTCGCGACCCTGAATCGCCCGGTCGACTTCAATCAGACTGCTGCCAATCCATCCGCGTCGCTCGATAGCGGCGGCACTCCGCAGGATTATTCGCCGATCGAAGCCGAGCGGCAATGGCAGGAGAAGGCTGAAAAGAACGTGGTCGATCGCCTCGAACGCATCGGATTGCTCGCGACTCCGGGAGAAGTGGACAAAGTGCTCGAGACCGTCGTCAACAACATCGAAGTCACCAACAATCTCGACATCGACGTTCACTGCCGCGTGATGCTGACCACCACGCTTGAATCGTTTTCAGTGGGCCACACGATCGTGATGAGCCGCGGCTTGATCGACACGCTGCCGGACGAAGGCAGCCTCGCGGCCGTCCTCGCGCAGGAACTGGCCTCGATCGCCATCACCAAGCCTTCGACCGATCAGTGGGGATTCAACGACACGACCAACGTGACGGCCGGGGAGGCGCTCTCTCGCTTTTCGTTCAAGGCCACGCCCGCCGACGTCGACATGGCCAACCAGAAAGCCCTCCAATGGCTCAGTAATTCGCCTTACAAGGACAAGCTCGGAAACGCGGCGCTATTCCTCAAGCAGCTCTCGGCCGATTCGACGGCCCTCCCCGCGCTCATCGATCCGCGCCTCGGAAACGGCGTCGAATTCAGTTCCGCGCTCGCGACGATGGGCCCCCCGCTGGATGCAAGCAAGCTCGATCAGGTCGCGGCATTGCCGCTCGGCGCCCGCGTGAAGGTCGATCCCTGGGACGATCACGTCGAGCTGCTGAAAGCCAAGCCCGTCGCACTGAGCTCGGCTCGCGAGAAAATGCCCTTCGAGGTCACGCCCTTCCTGCTCTACTTGACGCGCTATCAGGCGCCCAAGGCGGAAGGGAAGTCCAGCGAATCCGCCCTGGCCAGCAAGGATTAGAAGCTATCAAGCTATCTCATAAATGCGGGTTAGGGGGTCGGAGCTTCAGCTCACCCTGAACGAAGTGAAGGGCTCCGACATTCAGGGCCAAGAAAAGCTGGGCTTTAGCCCCTGAAGGCACTCTTCGCTTCCGCCGCGAACACAGCTTCTAGAAGGCCGCTCAAAAATGCCGACCCGTCATTCCGAGGGCGGTGTTTGCCTGCCTCGCCGGCAGGCGGGCCCGAGGAATCTGCTCTTTTCTTGGCAGTTGTGCGGAGAGCAGATCCCCGCCCGTCCGGCAGGCGGGCCTCGCTTCGCTCGGGCTGAATTAACGGCCGTGGTCCGCGTAGTTCTCCCAGCCGGTCTTCGCGTTGTACGGCGTCAAGAAGCCCATCGCTTCGATCTCGTGAATCTTCCCGTCGTAAACCTTGAACACGTGGGCGGCGGGAAGATCGAAGGGCTTGAAGTTCATCGGAATCGAAGTGACGCCGGCAATGCCGACGATCTTTTCGGTGGTGGACTTCATCGGCTGGCGGAATTGCGATAGGCCGAAGACGAGGCCCGTCTCGGGATCGGCGATCATCACGCGGACAGGTGCGATGCGCGTGATGTAGTTCAGCCCGCCGGTCCTCATCCCGGCGGCGCAGCCCAGCGCGCCGAGGGATCCGAAGCCCGGCTTGGCCGGAGGCGGATTGCCGGTCGTCTGCATGCCGTTTTCGTGCCGCAGGCAATCATCGGCGAAGGGCGCGTTATTGGCGTCAGCGGTTGTGATCGACGGGTAATACGTCGAGGCGATGCGAATCATGTCCGGGCGCGTGTTGCGTTCCGCAGCCGGGACGTCGGTGAGGAAAGCCTCGCGCGGCGTGTCCAAATTCTTCATCGATGTCGCTCGGAGATTACCGGCGATCAAGTGTTCCGCGGCGACGATCTCGCCGTGGCGGACTTTTAGGCGCAGAGCCAGGATGATGGGCTTGTCGCTCGCCTGCATCACGCCGAAGAACCCAACCTCTTCGGAAACGGGATCGGGAACGTAAATCTTGAAACTGGCGGGCAGGGCGGACGCGGTTTTCCAAAGCCCTTCGCCCGGATGCATGTCGACAGTGTTTTCGACGAACTCGAGGTGCGACGAAAGCGGAACCCGCGAAGGGTCGTGGGCCACAAGCGCGGCCAGGTAGTTATTAACGGCGTCCGTCAGGCAGGCATTGTCGCAAGGCGACGGCAGCATTTTGGCCTTTGGAGCGGCGAACAATACGCCGCTCGAAATCAGCAAAAGCAGAGTTGCTCTGCGTAGAGTCTTCAACGATTTCCCCCTTTGATTATTTTTTACGCGACCGGCCATGATTTCGCATGCACCTTATACACCCACAGCTCTTCCGAGTGAACCAAATTGTCCTTGATCGCTCGCATCCCCTTCTACAAATCACGAGCCCTGCCCCCGGCCTACTTGTTTCCGACGCGCGCCGCGAATTCAGGTTCCCACAACCACCGAGCCTTGTAGGTCGTGGCTTCCAGCCACGACATAAGTCCAGCAAAGGCGCACGGGCTTCAGCCCCTGAAGTCACTCTCGATGAGACAGCTTCTACTCCTCGGCCGAAGCTCCGCTTCGCGTGGGATCACTGCGTCGGAGTCTGAAGCATGTTCCGCACTCAAGCAATTGCCCGGCGTCGCTCATTGCCGAAGGGCAAACGTCGCGCTCGATGACAAGCGAGAATCGCGTCGGACGAGTGAGGCGTACGGACGAAATCGGAGCGAATATGCAGGGTTCACTGCTATGAGCCTACTTTTTTTCGGTGATTGGCATTTTGCGCCTGAGGCACCCTACCTCTTTCTTCAGCAAGTCCACGAACTCGGCTCGCCACGTTTCGGCGTCCGGTCGAGGTAACTCGAAAACGATATGACGGTGGGCGCGTTGGGAATTTCTGATCCGCAGGGATCTCGTCCGTCCACTCGCTCGTTCTGCCACGTCGAGCGTCAGCCGCTTTACAGCCTGACTAAACTTGTCGCGATTCCACTCCTCCGCCGGCTCCCCTTTTGAATGAAAAGCCACCACCGGCGGGTTCGAGAGGATATGAGTCTGTGTAGGCCCAGACAAAAACAACACGTAATTTCTTTTAACGACTATCGGATTTCCCCGAACAGCTGTGCCCGGTCCGAAACGATTCGATTCTTCAATCTTCTGGAAATCTTCCTTCCGCAATCCTCGATGATCCGCAATTCGCCAAAGCCAATCATGGTGAAGGCGTGAACCCTCCAGGGTGGGCTCGAAGTGCTCCCACTGGTCGTGCGCCGACTTAGACGGTCGGATCAGAAGGTTGAAATACCTCCTGTAACTCTGAAGGCTGTTGTCCCGCCAAATATCAATCTGACTGACGCTTCTCTCTACGGTCGCCAGGGCGCAGAGCCGATATTCGGAATGTCCGGCCTCCTTGAATTTGCGAAACGAAAAAAACACCACAATATCGCCGGGTCGGAGGCAATTACGCACATCCTGACGACAAATCCCCCAGGAAAGCTGCCCTCCGAATTTGCGCGTGGCGTAGAAGGACGGGTCGTCCCCATTGTCATAGGGCCAATCTTGGAGTGTCACGGCCTTCTTGAACGCGGCTGCCGGCCCGCAAGGAGACACAGCTGAGCTATCTGACATGGCGTGGAAGGGAGCGAAGTAGACTCGCGTTTTCTGCTCTTGCGTCATTACATGGTCTCGCTAGTCCGTGTAATTCAGGGTGATCGAGGATTGAACGGCTTTTCCCGCAAGCAGTGAAAAACTGTTGCTGAAAACGAGATAGTACGTGGCCCCTGCCGGGAGATTCGCATTGACGCTGCCTTGCGTGACTCTGCCGCTCTGGTAATAGTTGGTCGCCTGATGGCCGTTCTGGAAATTCACAAACCCATCCGACGTGAGAATGTACGCCTCGATGTCGTTTCCGAATCCACCGCTTGCGGTGAATCGGCCAGTAACAGAAACGTTGGTCGCACCCAATGGCACGGCGAACTGCGTGTAAACGTAGCCGAGGTTCTTCACGGTGAAGGCTGTGCTCCCGAGCTGGACAGTCCGCCGTTGAGCGACGAACTGATGCATGGGACCGCGGCCGGACGCTTGCATTAGGCGGCTCACGGTGGGAATCGCAAACACCACGAGTATCAAGGCCAAAATGCCTACCACAATCTTGCCGACGTAGTTTTTGGGCTTGGCCCTCGCTCCGGCCGCCAGCGCGCGCCCACATTTTCGGCAAAATTTAGAATCGTCGGGCTGTTCGGTTCCACAAGAGTTACAAAACACGGATGTGCTCCTCCCTCGCGTATTCAGAAGATCTCTTTGTCCCAAGGGTTATTACGAAATGGTAGCGTACTGCGGCCGCAAACAGATTAAGTCGATTAGATTGTGAATACTGTTAGTTACCTATCCCGGTCCGGAAATCGGCAGGCAAGTGAATTGGGGGGAACAATCGCCGACTAAGAAAAAGTGGGGTGAGCGATGGGATTTGAACCCACGACCCTCGGTTCCACAGACCGATGCTCTACCGGCTGAGCTACGCTCACCACAGGGTGGATACGAATCAGTGTACGACACGAATGCGGCGACTTCAACGCCGGCCTGCCCTGACAAAGGAAGGGCTTGCCCTGACGAAGGAAGGGTGCGCGCAAACCCCCGTCGGCGCGTTCAAAGCGACCCGTCCTAAAACTGTACTCGCGGCCAGCTTGAAACGCGCGCTCGAATCTGCCAGCGTGGTAGAGGCGCCGAAAGGCGTCCGCCCCCTCGACGAGGGCCGATTGCTCTTTGAAAAATCGAAATTCAGTGCGGGAGTCGATTTTCGGATCAGATCAGTTCTCTGCGCTCTCTGCGCCTCCTTGCCCTGAGTCTATCAGTCGACGAAGGGAGCGGTGCGTCGGTGCTTCCTTCTGTGCTCTCGGGCCTAACGAATCGCCGTTTTCTAATCGACATTTGGCGATTAGAAACGTCCGTAACGCACAGAAAACAAACGATGGAGGCACAGTCTAATCGACACGGTTGCGGTAAGTCCTCGCACCCGCCTGAGCATCTGGATTTAGACGTAGTGCCGGGTTCTTCAGCCCGGCAGTGTTTGCTTGAGTGTATATCGTGGCTTCCAGACAGGACATACGCGCGCAAAACCCCTCCGGACTTCAGCCTTGAAGTTACCGAAAGCGGTCGTCACACGGCCGCTTTCACAAGCTCATGGCAGCCATTCCGAAAACGAAGGCAAGGACTTCCGGGCTAAAGGACCCGGCGCTACGTTTAAATCTGGATGCAAAATGCTACGCTTTGCGCGGGAAGGGAATCGGGGCGTTGCGCTTGCGGCGCGGCGAGCACTTCTTCAGATGCGCGCGCGCCTGTTCGGCCCACGGGCCGTTCGGCGCGTAGCGCAGGTACAGCATCCATTGCTCGCGTGCGGGTTTGCGTTCGCCGCGTTTCTCATACGCGAGCGCGAGATTGAAATGGACGTCCGCGTGCGCCGGCATCGCCTGTGCCGCGCGGCGCAGATGACCGATGGCCTCGTCGATCTCGCCCTGTTCTTCGAGAACGCAACCCAGGTTGTAGCGCCCGATCCCGTTCAGCGGGTCGAGTTGGACGGCAGCGGAAAATTCGGTGCGCGCGGCCGCCGTATCGCCCATCTGATAGAGCGCGACGCCCAGATTGATGTGCGCGTCGACCCAATGCGGCGCAAGATCGAGCACGCGGCGGTAGTGCTCGATGGCATCGGGCAGAGTGTCGGCAGATGCCTCGCAATCGAGCGCCGATTGGAATAGGTCTTCCGGCGTGGGACTCGCCATCGCGTGCAACTTGGCGCGCTGCAGCGGCGTATCGAAGGAAAAGGCCCACTGTTGCTTGATGGGGCTGAACGGGCGAGCAGCGCCCGGAGGAATCACGAGGACGTCGCGCCCCTGTTCGAGGAATTGCAGCGCTTGTAGCGGCAGCGGCGCTTCGCCGAATTGCTGCTCGACCAGCGCAACCGCACGGCGAACGCGCTGCGCGGGAATGTGATTCTCGGTGAGCCGCTTCACCGTCCGCAGCGCGACAAGATCGCCAAAGCTGTAGAAACGCTCTCCCCAGCGCGCCTGGGGACGAACCAGCCGAAGGCGTTCCCAATAGCGCAGGCGGCTCGCATCCACACCCAGGATGCGGCCCACTTCTTTCCGCGTATACCGTTGCGCCAAGCTTGGAGGTCCCTCAGTCAGCCGCTTCCCAAGGATTATGCACCCGATGTCAATGCCATCGCGTGCGAGTTTTGCACAGGCCCCGCACAGAAAACGCCGCGAAAGCGGGCGCCGCGCGCCGCGATTACCAAAAGACGACATCTGATGGCAGGCGCGCTAGCAGGTGCCCCGGTACTTGCTAGACTTTGAAGGAAAGTCACCCGCGCGATGCTTCTCGACAACACCGAGCGTCTCTATTTGGAGCGCCAAGTCACTTTGGCGCGAGCCGTGATCGCCGCGCTTTCGCTGGTGGCGCTGCTCGAAACCTCGCAGGGGCCGGTGCGGCGCGTTTCCGTGGTCTTCTTGGCGGTCTATCTGGCAATCGCTGTAGGAGCGGCGGTGGCGGAGCGCCTCCTTAGCGAAGTTCCCATCCGGATTCCGCTGCTGTTCGATTTCGCGGTGCTCGCCGTCTTCGTTTACCTTACGCCTTCCGTCTCGGCGTTCTGGTTTCTCTTCCTGTTCGCGGTTTTCGCTCTGGCGACGCGCGGCAACGAACGCGCGATGCTGGCGCTGGTCGCGCTGGCCACCGTGGGAATCATCGTCCGCGTGGCGGCAGAAGAGTCGTTCCGGTGGCAAGGCTGGTGGCACTGGATCGCGATCGGCCTCGGAACGCTGGTTTCGGGGCTGGGCATGGGATTCCTCGGTGCCCGGGAACGCGAGCATCTCGCGCGGCAGCACTTCCTCGAAAAGATCACGAGCACCCTACGATACGATCGCGGGCTCACCGAATCGATTCGTCAGGCGCTCGGCGAACTTGCCATCGCGTTTCGCTGCGAGCAGGCGTGCCTGGCGATTCGCGATGACGACCTTGAGCGGATCTTCGTCTGGAAGGTAAAGCCCAACGAGATGGAGCCTGAGCCGCCGGACACGCTTCCGCTGACCCGTTCTGAAACCTACTTGCTCGACAGCCTTGAGATTTCGGTGGGATGGGAATTCAACGGCGCGAAGGGCCAGGGCTTCGGCTGGGATCGACGCACCGGCCAGAGATTCCGGGCGGTGCCCGCACCGTCCGAGTCGACGCGACAAGAAGTCGGGGCGAAACTGTTGGCCGCCACGATCGAATCGGGAGGGCGCCCCACGGGGCGCGTTCTGCTGGCGAACCCGCTCCCGTCGCGCAGGCGATTTTCGACGGGCGATCTGCGCTGGCTCGAGCACATCGTGCGCCAGATCGGACCGCCGCTCGAAAATGTCTTTTTGCTGCGCAGCCTGCGAACCCATGCTGTGGAATCGGAGCGCAGCCGCATCTCGCGCGACCTGCATGACGGCATCCTGCAAACGCTGCTAAGCCTCAAGATTCAGCTCAACGTCCTGCAGCAGCGGCTGCCCGAAAGGCCGCTCGAGCAGACCTGCGCGGAGCTGTCCAGCCTGCAAAAAACGGTCCAGCAGGAGAGCGACGAATTGCGGCGATTCGTGACCGACCTTCGTCCCGTCCGCGTGGAAAGCGCGGACATGAGGGAATTGATGCAAGGTTTTGCCGAGCGCTTTCGCCTGGAGCATGGCCTGGCGATCGATCTCTTCGTCGAAGCCCGCGATTTGCGCGTTCCCGACCGTATTTGCAGGGAGATTTTCCAGATATACAGAGAGTCACTACATAACGTAAAAAAGCATGCTGAGGCCAGCCACGTCGTGGTAAAACTAGTACAAGACGAGACGAAAGTGTCGCTCGTCGTGGATGACAACGGGCGGGGTTTTAGCTTTTCTGGGCGATATACGAGCGAGGAACTTGACCGGTTGCGTCTCGGCCCGATCTCGATCAAGGAACGTACAAGAAGCGTGGGGGGCACGCTGACAGTCGAGTCGAATCCGGGACACGGGGCGCGTCTAACCGTCGAGATTCCATTCAATTAACATGAGCAAAACAAAACAGGCGATTCGGATCCTGGTTGCGGACGACCATGCGATCTTTCGGGACGGCCTTCGGAAACTCCTCGAAGGCGCCGAGGAGATTCAGATCATAGGCGAAGCCTCGAATGGCGTCGAATGCACCAAAATGATCACCAAGCTGAAGCCCGATATCCTTTTGCTTGATCTTCGCATGCCCGAAAAGGACGGCCTGGGTGTCCTCGAGGAAGTGAACTTCGATTCCACGCCCACGCGCGTGATCGTGCTGACGGCGGCCGAGGACGACCGCGACGTGGTTCGCGCGATGCGCCTGGGCGCGCGCGGCGTCGTCCTGAAGCAATCCGCCAGCGACCTGCTGGTGAAGGCGATCCGCAAGGTATTCGACGGCGAAATCTGGCTCGATAACCGCATGACCGCCGAGGTGATCGACGCGTTCAAGAAGTCGGCCGAATCGGGCTCGCGGCGCGAAAAGCCGCTGCTGAGCGAACGGGAGAAGGAAATCGTCCAGCTGGTGGCGCAGGGATTTCGCAATCGCGAAATCGGCGAAAAGCTCTTCATCAGCGAACAGACGGTGAAGAACCACCTCCATAATATCTTCGACAAACTCGGGGTTTCCGACCGCCTCGAGCTGGCGCTCTACGCGATTCACCATCGCCTGATCGACCAGGCCTAGCTAGGTCGTCCTGTCGCAATCCAGTAAGGCTCCCGTAACCTGATTCTTAGATCATTCAGAACGTACCTCGCCTCGGGCGGAATGGCCCTAGTACCTTCGTACCAATTCGACCTGGCAGAATTGGCTCCATTGCTCTATTGGCGCAAATTGCTCGCGGCTCTAATCTACACGGGCAATCGAGAGGACCTAAACCTGTGGCTTCAAAAGAAAGACGCATATCGCGGCGGTTCCTCATGCGCCTGCCGCTGACCGTCCGCTGGACGGACGAATCGGTTGTCGGCGAGGCCGCAACGGAGTCGCGCGAGGTGAGCTCGCGTGGGGTATATTTCCACCTGCCCAAGGGATTGAAGAGCGGCTCACCCGTCGAGATCGTGATGACCCTCCCGCACGAGCTGACCCAGGCGGGTCCGGTTCGTGTCCGCTGCCTGGGCCGGGTGCTGCGCAGCAACCCCGAGCACTCAGGCGAAGTGGGAGTGGCGGCGGCAATCGAACGGTACGAATTCATGCGGAACGGCGAGAACGCCGCATAACAAGTTCTTACCCAGACCCTGCGGAGATGGGTGAGAAGAGGCCGGGCGATTCGGGTCCCTCAGCCGGTGTCGCCCGGCTATTTTATTGCATGCGCTCCATCGGCCCTTTCCCGATGGAGCTTTGACCTTCCGGCAAAGTGTCCGGTTTCCCCGATCAGTCGAATTCTTGTTTAGGCGGGCTTTGCTTGTGGCCCACGCGGCCGATCGCAATATCCGCGCGAAGATAATTCTCGCCTCGCACCGGAGCGCCTGCCAGACGGCGCAGCATGGAGATCTGCCCGACATGGGTGAAAGCATCCGCGATCGGGCCCTGGAAGAGTTTTGCGGCGGGGGTTCCAAGCGGCGCATCGGAAGCCAGGAATTTGTCGAGGGCGCCCACAGCTGCGAAAAAGCGATCCGTGCCGTCCTCCCACGCAAGAGCAGGGGAGTTGTGCCACTTCTGAGCGCCTTTCGCGAGCGAAAGCGCCCAATCGAGCAGGTCGCCTATGTGGGCGAGAATCGCGCCGGGCGTGCGGGTTTTGTCCCCCACGTGGAATTCAGCGAATCCGTCGGGGGCGTCGCGGAGGGCCTTGCCGCCGCGATAGGCCAGCGTTGCCAGAGTGTGGCGCAGCAATTCGCGGTCGGAACCGGATTTCGCTTTTTTCGTAGCAGCCATCGGAGCGCTTATCCTACCACGTGACAATCTCGAAATCCCAGCTTGACAATGTCTATTAAAGAGATAGACTTTACAGAGCTAATAGGGAACGCATCACTCATGAGAATCTCCCAAAGAGGACTCTACGCGTTGCAGGCGCTGACGGTGCTCGCGCAGCATCCCACCGGTGTCGTCAAAATCAAGGACATCGCAGCCGAAGAGGACCTGCCGGAAAAGTTTCTCGAGGCGATTCTTCTGGACCTGAAACGGGCTCGGATCGTCGACAGCTTGCGTGGCGCGAACGGCGGCTACCAACTGAAGCGCCCGGCCAAGAAGATCTCGCTGGGCGAAGTGATCCGAAGGATCGATGGTCCCCTGGCCCCGTTCGAGGACGCCGAATCCCTTCGCCGGCGCGTGAACGGCGATCCGAAGCACCGCCCGCTATTCCGTATTTTGCTGGACGTTCGCAACGCCACCGCAAAAATCCTCGACCATACCTCGCTCTCCGATCTTTGTTGTAGTAGCCGCAACTAATTTCTCCGTCGCAGCCATTCGTTCGTAGCGACCCACCGAGTTTTGATTTTGACCCAGGCCGCGCCTTGAACCGGCGCAGCCACCGATTTCAGGAGAGATTCGAATGCGGACAACTCTAGTTTCGAAATGGAAGGGAATTGTAGCGGGACTGGCGCTCAGCATCGCCTTCGCAGGCGCCGCGAGGGTTGCCGTCGCACGAAACGGCGATGGCCCTGCTGCGGGCGCCAGCGCGGCCTCAGCCGCATCGCCCGCAGAGACGGATGCCACGAAAGGGAGAGGGGCCGCGGATCCGAATTCGCCCGTCCTTCTTGAGTTGAGGGAACTCGAAGAAGCGGTGGCGGCGCAGGCGAAGCAGTTTGACGAGCACAGCAAGGACTTGGACGCCGAGCGAGCGGCTTTGCGCGACGAACTGGCACGAATCGCAAATCTGGAGGCAGCGCTGGGCGAAACGCCGGAGAAGCGCGGGGCAGGGGACTCTTCGAGCGTTGCGGCACTTGTCTCTGGCCCGGCCGCGACCGACCAAACGTCGCAGACTCAGACGCCTCAAGACCTCTCCGACAGGATCGGCAATATCGAAGACCGGCTGAAGAATTTCGGCCCGTTCACGTTCAGCGGCGATTTCCGCTTGCGCGACGAGCCGTTTTTCGGCGGGCCGTCGAATGAATCTCTCGATCAGAATCGCGAGCGCTTTCGTCTGCGCTTCAACGTTACAGCGAAGCTCAACGACGATTTCGGCGGGGGCTTTTCGCTGGCCTCCGGCGACATCAACGATCCCACAAGCACGAATCAGACCGTGACTGGATTCTACACGCGGAAGGCGATCGCCATCGATAAGGCCTACGTCGACTATTCGCCGCACCAATTCCACTATCTCACGCTGATCGGCGGGAAGTTCGGCTACCCTTGGTACAACACCGAACTCACCTGGGACAAGGATCTCAATCCCGAAGGCGCCGCCGAAACACTCGTCTTCAATACGAGCACTCCAGTGCTGAAGAAGATCGCGTTCGTCGGCTTCGAGCTGCCGTTTTCGCAGGTTGCGAGGGTTTCCACCACGAATCAGAGCAGCGTCGCGAGCGTGGTCTACGGCGGCCAGATGCAGACCACGTGGCAACTGGCCAAGTGGCTGAAATTCGGCGCTTACACGGGTTTTTACAACTACCACAACGCCGATCCCATCGCGCTGGCTCTCGCGAAGGCGAGCGCGAAGAATCCGCAGACGCCGCTGACGGGCCTGCTGCCCCTCGGCACCGGCAACACAGTGCAAAACTCGATCGTCACGACAACTGCAACGAACGAAGTGACGATCGGCGGCACGTCCTATCCCACGGGCGTGACGACTGTGACGAACGCACAGTTCGCGTCGAAATTCGGATTGTTCGACTCGCTCGCCCGCTTTGATATCGCCACGCCGTTGGACAAGTGGCCGATCGCGGTCATCGGCGATTACGTGCAAAACACGGAAGCGTGCGCCAACGCGGGCAACATTCTGGGCGCGCCGGCCAATACCGCGTCCGTTCATTACACGCAATCGGCGAATTTCGCCTGCGATCCGCGCCAGCGCCGCGGCTACTGGGGTGAAGTGCAGGTCGGGCGCGGGCAGAAGCGCGGCGACTGGCAGTTCGATTACACGCACATGTTCATCGAACGCGAGGCGGTCCTCTCGAATTTCGATTACAGCGACATCCGCCAGGGCAGCAACGTGACCGAGCACCGCGCGATGGTGATCTATCAGGTCCATCGCAATGTGCAGACGTCGTTCACGGCGCTCATCGGCCGGCCACTCAATTTCGGCAGCACAGCCCCAGCGCAGGACTGGCTCAAGCGGCTTCAGTTCGACGTGATCTACAGCTTCTGAGCAAAAATAGTGAAGCTGCGCTAGATAGGAAATCTGGAGCCGAGGCCCGGACAATGGAAGAACGATCGAAGGCTACAGCCGAGGGGGTCAAGCGTGGCAGCTAGTCAGGTCTCCTAAGTACTTTCGCTAACCACTGCGCCGAAGAGCCTGGGACTTGAAATTCTGCTCTGCACGAAAAGCAGTAGTACGCGAGCTTGGCGCTTTGCCAGTCGTCGTTAGTCATCTGTCCCCTGCTAATTATGTGGCCGGTGCATGTTTCCCTACATGCTGGGCAGTCGGTAACTCCTACGTTTATCCACGGCCTGTTTTCGACATCGATATCCACGATATTCACGAGTTCGATTCGCCTCTCGTTCTATTGGTCAAGACTCAAACCACAATGACGTAAGAACTTTGTGTTCTTCTATTTGGACCCAGGCTCCTCGTTATCATCATCTCCTCTGCAATTACGCGGCATAAACCCAACAACTCGGACTCGCCAACCCACTTCTTTCCACAGGAAATCTGGAGCCGAGGCCCGGACTTGAACCGGGGACCTGCCGATTACGAATCGGCTGCTCTACCAACTGAGCTACCTCGGCAGCGTTCTCCGAATGTAGCATCCGCGGGAAAATTCTTCAAACACGCAGATATGGCCTATCTCGTCGCAAAATAGCATATCAAGTCGTATAAACCCATGAGCCAGTGAACCTTGACACCATGTGCTCCATGGCGTAGCTTGAACGAAAGTGGATTTTTCGAGCGCAAGGCTCGGCAATGGTTGGAGTTGGAACACTCGACGGAGGATTGTGAATGGCGACTCACTTCATTCTGAATGGCAAGCCCAAGATGGTGGACGTGAACCCGAACATGCCGCTGCTTTGGGTGCTTCGAGACACGCTCAACATGACCGGTACCAAGTTTGGCTGCGGCATGGCGCTGTGCGGAGCCTGTACGGTCCACATCGATGGCGAAGCGACCCGTTCCTGCATCACGCCGATTTCCAGCGTATCCGGCAAAAAGGTAACCACCATCGAAGGACTTTCCGCAACCGACAGCCATCCCGTGCAGCGCGCCTGGATCGAGATCGACGTGCCCCAGTGCGGCTACTGCCAGTCGGGCCAGATCATGACGGCCTCCGCGCTTCTCGCCAAGACGCCGCACCCGACCGACGCCGAAATTGACGACGCCATGAGCGGCAACATCTGCCGCTGCGGCACGTACGACAGGATTCGCGCGGCGATTCACCAGGCCGCGAAGCTGCAAGCGGCCGGCGCCAAGACCGCGAGCGCCGACGAGGCTTCCGAACTCGTTGCCAGCGCCATGGCGGTTTCAAACGGAGGTGCCGAATGAGCACGCAAACCAATGGACTGGACCGGCGCGGATTCCTCAAGACCGGCATCGCAGGAGCGGCTGGGCTGGTGATCGGTTTCTACCTGCCCGGACGCAGGGAAGTGCTCGCGGCATCGCGCATGGACGGCAGCGCCGCCACGCCCGATGTGCTGAACGCATATATTCAAGTGGCGCCGGACGACAACATCACCATCCTCATCAGCAAGTCGGAAATGGGGCAGGGAGTTGTGACGTCGCTTTCGATGCTCGCCGCCGAAGAACTCGAGTGCGATTGGCGGAAAATTCGGACGGAGTTTGCTCCGGCCGCGGTCGTGTACTTCGATCCCGCGTTCCACATGCAGGGAACGGGCGGGAGCCAGAGCATCAATTCCGGCTGGAAGCCGATGCGCGAAGCGGGCGCCACGGCGCGCATGATGCTGATTTCGGCGGCGGCGCAGAAATGGGGCGTCGATGCGTCGGAGTGCCACGCCGAAGACGGCGCCGTGATTCATGCGGCGAGCAAGCGGCGAGCCACCTACGGCAGCCTCGCGGAAGCAGCCTCGAAAGTTACGCCTCCGCAAAACGTGACACTGAAAGACCCGAGCCAGTTCAAGGTGGTCGGCAAGCCGTTCAAACGGCTCGATACGCCGATCAAGACGAACGGCAAAGCGGGCTTCGGCATCGACCAGCGGCAGCCGGGCATGGTCCATTCAACCGTGCTGCGCTGCCCCGTGTTTGGTGGCAAGGTAGCCAGCTTCGACGCCACCAAGGCGAAAGCCATGCCTGGCGTTAAAGACGTCTTCGAGATTTCGGACGGCATCGCTGTCGTCGCCGACAACACATGGACCGCGATGCAAGCCCGAAAGGCCATCGATGTGAAGTGGGACGAAGGCCCCGACGCGGACGTCTCGAACGAAACGATCTTCAAGGGTTTCGCCGACGCGTGCGAAACTCCCGGTGTCGTGTCACGCAAGGAAGGGGACGCCGAATCCGCGCTCAACGCAGCAGCCCAGAAGGTCGAGGCCGTCTATCAAGCCCCGTACCAGGCGCACGCAACGATGGAGCCGATGAATTGCACGGCATACATCCAGGATGATCGAGCGGACGTTTGGTGTGGCACGCAGTTCCAGACTCCCTCACAGGGTGTCGCCGCGAAGATTGCCGGCGTGAAGCCGGATCAGTCCTTCGTGCACACCACTTACCTTGGCGGCGGATTCGGCCGGCGCGGCTGGTCGGACTTCGTCACCCAGGCGTGCGAAATCTCAAAGCATATGAAGGCGCCGGCGCAGGTCACGTGGTCGCGCGAAGACGATACGCAGCACGACTACTATCGTCCCGCGTCGTACGTGAAAATCGCCGCGGCGCTCGGCCCGGATGGCATGCCCACGGCGTTTACGGCGCGGGTGGCGTGCGATTCGATCTCGCGCTGGTTCTTCGGCCCGGATGCGGTGAAGAACGGCATGGATTCGAGCAGCGTGGAGGGCATTTCCGACACGCCGTACGACATCCCCAACGTTCTTGTCGACTACCACATGGTCACCGGACCCGTTCCTCTGGGCTTCTGGCGGTCGGTGGGCGCGTCGCAGAACGGGTTCTTCGAAGAGAGCTTTATCGACGAGCTCGCGCACGCCGCGAAGAAAGATCCCTATGAGTACCGCAAGGCTCTGCTCTCGAAGAAGCCGCGCCATCTCGCCGTGCTCAACCTCGCCGCCGAAAAAGGCGAATGGGGAAAGCCGCTGCCGAAGGGCCGCTATCGTGGGATCGCGGTTCTCGAGGCGTTCTCAACCTACGTGGCCGAGGTCGTCGAGATCTCGATCGAAAAAGAGGGCGTGAAGGTTCACAAGGTCACGGTCGCGCTCGATTGCGGCCGCGTGATCAATCCGAACATCGTCCGGCAACAGGCGGTGAGCGCCGTCGTTTTCGGGCTCACCCAGACGCTCAAGGGTTCCATTACGATCGACAAAGGCCGCGTCCAGCAGGCCAACTTCGACACCTACGACATGCTGCGCATGAGCGAGATGCCGAAGGTCGTGGATGTGCACATTGTCGAAAGCGATGCGACCCCGACAGGCATGGGCGAACCGGCCGTTCCGCCGCTCGCGCCGGCCATCTGCAACGCTGTCTTCGCCGCAACCGGCAAGCGCATTCGCCATCTGCCGATTGCCCCGGAAGATTTGATCTAAGCCAAATCGCAACCGTTTTGATGCAAGCAAAAAGGAGGGGCGCTCGCGCCCCTCTTTTTTTGTCATACTTCCGAGCGCGCCGTCATCCGCTCACAATGGCCGACTTACCCGTGGTGTGAAATGTGCCACGACGTTAGACAGGGCGATCCGGGTACACTGCTTTCGGAAAGCGAAAGTGAATTAGCAGCGCACAAAGAGCGAGAATAAGAAGTGCGATGATACTGCCTTCCGGTCCCGCCGATCCTCCGGTGAGCCAATTCGGACCATGGACGGAGGTGCTGAGGAATCGGCCGGCGCCGAGAAGTCCGCTGTCGGCTGTTCCGTAGAAAAATGTCTCTGCCCAGTCCCAGGCTGCGTGGAAGCCAACGGCGAACCAGAGATTGCCGGTGCGCCGGATAGTCAGGCACATCAGCAAGCCGAACTCGACAACCTGCAGAATCCCGAGCGCGTTTTCTCCATGATTGGGTAGATGAGCAGCCCCAAACACGGCGGAAATCAACAGGGCTGCCGGCCAGAAGCGCATCCGCCTGGAGAAAGAGAACAGCCAGTAGCCGCGAAAAGCAAATTCTTCACTCCAGGACACCGCAAGAAACACGGTGGTCCAAGCAAGTGCGTAACGAAAAACTGCGCTGCCGGTGAGCGAAACGGAATCAACTTGAAAGTGGCCCGATACACGCAGGACCAGCAGGACAGCGGAAAGCATGGCAAAGCCCCAGGCAGAGCCTTCCCAAAACCTTATTCCGAGTGCCTGGCGGATAGGAATGCCGTAATCGCCGAGCGGGCGTTTCTCCATGCGGGAGACGATCCAAGTCGCCAGCAAGACAAAAAACGCCGTGATGACTTTGGCCGGCAATTCCCGTTGCACCGACATAAAGCCGCCCTGGCCGACCCCGAAATGCAATGGAAACAAAAAAGCGAGCGGAAGAAGGAAGGCAATTCCAAACCAGATCAGCAAGCGGTTGCGGTCAGTGCGCCCCCAGGCTGGACGCTGCCCTGCGGATGTCGTGTTCGACTGATCCGCGCCGTCGATGGGTGCCATCTGGTTTGCAATTCCTTAGTTATGGGGTGGGATCGGATTCGTCCCGCCTCCTGTTGTAAGATCAGATTGTGACAGTGGCACCCACGGTGCGCTAGCGGGATTCCGCGCAGCTAGGCGCGGTCGGCGGGTAGAAAGCAGAGGAGCGCGCTCACACTCCTCCTTATCTTGAAATCGCTCTCGTTAGCAGATGTCCCCTGAGCCTGCTACATCCACTTGTCGATCGAGACGCTCCGGACGTAATTCATGTTGCCGACCTGGAAGAAGGTGTTGGTTTGGCCGCCCGCGACCACAAATTCGATGTCCGAGGCTTTTGGCCAGCAGGGAATCTGCGTATCCTCTGGGACCTTGTACCAGGTGGCGTAGGGTTCTTCGCCGCGGAGCGCGCGCGGATAGAGCCATACGTGCGCGAGGAACGAATCGCGATACTCCTTGGCCGAGACCGTGGTGTTCTTCCAGAGCCACTCTTGCAGCTTTTCCTTCGTGTCGTATCCCTGCTCGACCAGCGCCTTCACGGTGAGCGGGTCGCAGATCACCAGCGCGTTGAACATGCGAGTCAGCGTCGGAAACATGCTGCTGATCTGCTCGTCGAATTTCGGCAGCACGGCTCCCGCTCCCTTTGCGCCGTGGCCCTGGCGGATGTCCCATCCGTTGAATATGCTGACCACGTTTTCCTCGGGCTTGAATCCCTTCTGCACGTGAAAGGGAGTCCACGGGCTGTTCTTCTCGTCTTCCGCGACCACTGCGTTGTTGTAATTGAGGGTGTTGCCCTGGCCGCCCCAGTAGGTTTGGCCGGGTATCGCGCCGACGCCCAGATTCTTGCCCATCAGCGTCCACGCCCGGCCGATGGTGGCATTTGATTGCGCGAACGGGCTGAGCGCGCCGATGCCGTAATTCATGCTGAGCTTGTCGCGGATCGGCCCGTTGATGATCATCGAGTACCCGAACGACGTGGTAGAGGTGCCCAGCGCGAGGTCGCCCGTCGAGGCAATCGCCAGAAGAACGGGGAGGTACGAAGGATCGCATCCCGCCATCGCGGCGTTCACCGCCACTTGCTTCACGTTGTACTTGTAGCCTCCGGCCTTTCCGACCGGCTCGTCGGGCTGATGGCTCGTCCCCTTGAGCATCGCGGCCACGCGGGCTTCCGTCGGGACGATGATCGGCATGTAATCCGTCATCGCGTTGTTCATGAAATAGCTCTGCAGGTTGTCGAGGCTGTCGGGCCCGAAGGTCTCGGGTCCCGCCGGAGCCGGCAGCAGCCCGGATTCTTTATCTTCTGCGGAAAGCGGTGTCGTCAGATCGTCGAGGATTTCCTTCATCATCGGCTTTCCCGTGATCGGGTCGGGGCCGTTTACGGCGGTCCACAATTCAGCAGGCGTTTTGCCCCAGATCGGATGAACGGTGAACACGATGCGCAGCGTGGGCATACCGCGCTGCACGGCAGTCGACTTCGCGAGATCCTCGTAGGCGCGCGTGATGAGCGGAACGCTCGGGATTCCCATCTTTTCCATCGTTACGCAGTGACCGACGGTCGCTGGAGTGCAGCCGCTTCAATGGCCAATGGCCATGATCGTGGCGTTGCCGTTGGCCTTGATCTCCGCCCAGAGCTTGGGATCTTCCTCGGGGTAGGTCCCGGCCTTCTTTCGCATCACCGTCTTCACGTCCGGCTGATTCTTCTGAAACCAAAGCGCGATCTGCTGCAACAGTTGATCGGCGCCCAAGAATCCTGTGTCGACCAGATAGATCGTCTTTCCCTGAATTGTGCTCAGCCGGGGCGCCATGGAAAAGCGCTGCACTGGCGGGGGAGTGCCTTTCGGCGAAAGCGCAAGGAATTTCGCGTCGTCGCCATTCTCGGCATCGTTCTTGTGCTTTTTCCCACGTGCTTCGGCCGGTGAAGCAGCCAGAATCGCCGGAGATACGCCCAACAATGAGAGCAGTTGTCGCCTATTCATGATCTACATCCCCCTCTGTGAACCGCAACTATAAGACGCATCCACGGAGACTTTGTATACACCTATCAACCCTCTTAGTTTATCGCGAGAAAGGACACGTCTGCCACGCAAGCCACAGCGACCACGAGAAACACGGGAACAACCAGGAAGGTACCTCTCGGGTTAGCCATTCGCTACCCAGAGAGATCGGCTCGATGGCTTTCGGAAGGTTCCGTGAGCGACAATTATGCAGATGGACGTCTCCGCTGGCAAATCTTCCACGCCAATCTTGGATTTGGAGTCTCCCCTCCCCGAGGCACGCCGAGGGGGTCGGCTAGGCTGGCGCCGAGCGCTCTTGATCGCTGGCACATTCATAGTCGTGATTCCATCGTTCGTCGTCGCCTTCCTCGTGCTCAGCAACATTCCGGCCTTTGCGAGGATATCGGATTATTTCGGGGTAAGGTTCGCCGCCTTAATCGATGCAAATTCTCCGGAGAATCCCTTAGTCTTCTTCGTTTCTTATCTTCCCGCGGTATTCATGATTCTTGCGATCCACGAATTGGGTCACGTGGCCGCAGGGTTCGCGGTCGGCTTTCACTTTGAAAAAATCAGAATCGGCCCGATTATATTCACCAAAACTCCGAACAAATTGAAATTCACCTTTCAAAAAGCCTACGGGTTTGACGGCATTGCCGCGATGAAAGTTCTTCGCGTGCGAAAGCTGCGCCGAAGACTGAGTATGTACATCGTAGCCGGCCCCCTTGCAAATCTTCTATCGGCAGTGTGCTTGTGGCCGCTTCTCGCTAGCCACGTCCTAGGTACATGGCAACATCCAGTCGGGCAATTTCTTCTAATTTTTGCCGCTCTATCTGTATGCATTGGAATAGTCAATTTGATTCCGTACAGGCGTAGCAATGGAGGGTTTACCGACGGCGCTCGATTGCTGGCTCTCGCTAGTTCTCGAGTGAAGACCAGGCGCTGGTTATGCATTATCGCCCTGAAGACGGAACTCGATTCGGGTGTACGCCCGCGCGATTGGAAACGCACTTGGATTGCTCATTCTTGTTCCGTCCCAGATCAATCGCTTGATACTCTGAGGGCTTTCTGGATGGCATATATCGCGAGCCTGGATCGCGGGGACACTGAGCAGGCGGCACGCCATCTTGAAAAGTGTTTGGAACTTTTTGGAATCGCTTCCCCAGAGTTCGAAAGGCCTCTTCTAATGGAGGCCGCGATTTTTCAGGCTTGGTCCCGTGGTGATCAGCAGAAAGCCGAGATCTGGGCGCTAAAATCTGACGTCGGCCCGGCCGTCCCACCTTTGAATCAACTCCGCTTCGCAATCTGCATGCATTGGGCAGCACGCGAATACGACAAGCTGGCCTTGGCTTGGGAGGAAGGATGCACGCAAATTGAAACCCTGCCTCCTTCCTCACAGAAAGACCTCTTAAAGGACAGTTGGTTGGAATGGAAACAGGAATTCGACACTAAGAGGAGAGCCCGCGAAACCCTTCCGGAGCCTACGCATCACGCCTGATAATTGGCGCGGCAACCGGGTTACCGTAGGGCCACATGTTGTTACGACTTACCGCGAGAAGGGATACATCAGCCACGCAAGTCCGACCCCGATCGCAAGGAAAAGCACGAAGGACCATAGCGCATATTTGATTCGCTGTGCCGTGGTGTGCCCTCCGATACCGGCCAGCGCAATCGACACGAGCAGCGCGAAGAGGACCATTGCAGGGAAGTGGCTGAGATGCAATCCGCTCGCGTGCATCGGCTAGCTTCTCCGCCCGCTCGCAACCGCATACGCGTCGATCACTCCGATCAGGTTCACGATTCCGGCCGATGCGAGGAAGCGCGTGCCGTAGTCGCCGGCAGCTCGCGAGAGGTTCGGCCCGGCCGCTTCGAGAAATCGCGACAGCAGGTAGAAGATGCCCGAGCAGGCGTCCGCCAGAAAGCCGAGCCTGCCGAAGGGATCGTTCGATACCGCCGTGAAAGTCTGGCCGCGCATGACGTAGCCGGTGAGCGCCAGCCCGCCGACCGCCACAAAGAACGCCAGCCCGCGCCCCCAGCGATGCAGCCACACGTGACCAAGCCCGGGCACGGCGAGCGAAGCAAGAGCAACGAGGAAGGGAAGTGCGCTGAGAGATTTCTTGCGGACAGCCACAGCGACGGGCGCGGTTTCGTTCACGGGTTCTTCAGCCACGGTTCATCCGGCGCGCCTCACGCGAGCAAAGCAAGAATCTCTTCCTGGATCGCGCCCGTCACGCGCGCGTCGCGCTCGTCGACGTACACGTTCACTTCGCTGCGAATGCCGAACTCCGGCAGGTAGATGCCCGGCTCGATCGAAAAGCAGGTGTGCGGAACGATCTTGCGGTCGTCGCGCGTCTCGAGCCCGTCCATGTTCGCGCCGTTGCCGTGCACGTCCTGCCCGATGCTGTGGCCCGTGCGATGAACGAAATACTTCGCGTAGCCCGCCTTGCGAATCGTCTCGCGCGCCACGCGATCCACTTCCCATCCGTGGATCGTCCGCCCGCGGCTCACGGATTCCTTAACGAATTTCACGGCGGCATCGCGCGCCTCGCGCACGATCCGAAATATCTTGGAATACGCATCCGGGACGCGCTGGCCGAGATAGCCCACCCACGTGATGTCGTAGTAGACGCTACCGGGCCGCGCGAATTTTCCCCACACGTCGAGCAGCAACAGATCGCCCGCGCGGATCGGCCGCGACGCTCCCTGTTGCGGCTCGTAGTGCGGATTGCCGTTATTCGGCTGCACGGCGGCCACGGGAGGTTCGTCCGTGGTCAGCCCGTTCGCGCGAAACTTGTCGAGGATCCACTGTTGCAGCTCGAATTCCGTGAGCGGATCGCCATCGCGCACGCTCGCCGCCGCAGTCTCGAACGCCTGCTGCGTCACACGGTCGATGATCTTGCCCGCCTCGAGGTGCGATTCGAGCTGTTCGGGTGTCCACGCAGCCTCGAATGTCTGCACGAGATCGGCGGATGTGACTACATTCTTCTTCAGCTTTCGCACCAGCTCAACCGTGCCCGCATCCACGAGCCCGATGTACGGAATGTTGTTCTCCGGCGAATACTGCATCGCGATTTTGCGGCTTCCGGAAAGCAGCTTGCGCAGCCCGCCCTGAAGTTCTTCCCAGCTGGAATAGACGCTCCTGCGCCCGGCCAGCGAGTCGAGAGCGCCGGCCTCGATCCGGTGCACCAGCTTGCGCGGCTCGCCGCGCGAGGGGATGAAATAAAACCAGCGGCGCGTCGCCATGCCGTTTCCGCCGAGGCCCAGGATGTGGCCGGCGATCGGATCGCGGTGGTGATGATCGTAGAAGAGCCAGCCGTCGATTTTGCTGGCGCGCAACTGCGCCTGAATCGCTTTTATGTCCGGCATGAATTCACTATCTCGATGATTTGCTCGCGGCGCGCGCCCGCAATCTCCACGCGCTTCGTGCGGCTTTTTTCCCCGGCCACGATTCTAACAGCCGATCGGGGCACGTTCAAACGCTCCGCGAGCAGCCGGATCAGCGCGTCGTTCGCGCGATCGTCGACCGGCGGAGCCGTCAGCCGGACTTTCAGCGCGCCCTGATATTCGCCTTCGATCGCATCGCGGCTGGCCCGCGGAATCACGCGCACGGCAAACGTGATTGCGCCGTTGCGCTCCTGCACCTCTATCGTGGAATCGGATTTCAAGCTGACGACTGTACCATCCGCGTGGCTCTCGCCGCTGGCGGAATTCCGCGAGAAATTCTCCCGCAGCGCCGCGTTTTGCCATACAATCCTCGCCCGTCGTGGACACAACCCCAGCCATTCCCGAAAACTGCTGAGCCGGTTCGCCTCACCTCGAACCAAATCCGCGGTTTCTGGGCTTCATGGGCAGGCTGGGCGCTCGATGGAATGGACTCGTTCATCTACGCGCTGGTGCTGGTGCCGGCGCTCCGCGAGCTTCTGCCGAAATCCGGCATTCGTGCAACTGGCGCGAATGTAGGCTTCTATGGCGGCCTGTTGTTCGCGCTGTTTCTCGTCGGATGGGGCATGGCGCTCATCTGGGGGCCGGTCGCGGACCGGTTTGGCCGCGTCCGCACCCTCGCGCTGACGATTCTGTGTTACTCGCTCTTCACGCTATTGGCCGCTTTCGGCCAGAACGTTTGGGAAGTAGCGGTCTTCCGCTTGCTCGCCGGCGTCGGAATCGGCGGCGAATGGGCGATGGGCGGCACATTCGTCGCCGAAGAGTGGCCCGAAGAGCCGCCGCAAGATGGGCGCCGGCCTGATGCACACCGGCTATTACTTCGGATTTTTTCTCGCGGCGCTCGCCAATCATTTCGTAGGCGAAACGCACGGCTGGCGGCCGATGTTCGTGATCGGCGGCATCCCCGCGCTCCTGATCGGATTCGTGATGTACAGCCGTGAAGGAGCCGGCCCGCTGGCAGGCGACCGCCAAAAAGATCACGCATCCGTTCTCGATGATTTTCAATTCAAAGTACCGCCGCCGCACGCTCCTGAATTCCGCCTACGTTTTGATCTCGATCATCGGGTTGTGGGGCGGGACAGTCTACGTGCCGACAGCCGTCGCCGAGATCGTCGGCCGCCAGCACATGTCGGCGATCCTAGCGCCGCGGCTCGGTTCCTACGCCACGATGGTGTTGTCGTTCGGCACGATCATCGGCTGCCTGCCCCTGCCGTGGATCGCAGAACGCATCGGCCGCCGCTTGACGCTGGGGCTTTTCTTCATTTGCATGGCGGCGTCGCTCGTATTTTCCTTCGGCTATGCCTTCTATCTGCCGCAGGACGCCATGAAGTGGTTCTTCATCGGCCTATTCTTCCTCGGAATCGGCGGCGCCAATTTCGCGATGTACACGCTGTGGCTGCCCGAGCAGTATCCAACGGAGTGCCGCGGCAGCGCCTTCGCCTTCGCCACTTCCGTCGGCCGCTTCGTCGGCGCCGGCTTCACGTTCCTGGTGGGCGCGGGCGTCTCGTATTTCCACACGATCGGCATCCCCGTCGCGCTGACGGCGCTTCCATTCCTGCTCGGCCTGTTCCTGCTTCCCTTCGGACTTGAGACGAAGGGCCAGCCGCTGCCCGACTAGGTGGGAATCGGAATTCTACGCGTGGGCGCGAGGCCGTTCGCCAAACAGCGCCGTCCCGATGCGAATCTCCGTCGCTCCCTCTTCGATCGCGGTTTCGAAATCGTGGCTCATTCCCATCGATAGGACAGGCAGGGGAGCGCCGAGGCGGCCGCTCAAATCATCTTTCATTCGTCGCAGCTTCTGGAAGTAAGGACGCGCGCGTTCGGGATCTTCGAAATAAGGCGGTACGCCCATTAGCCCGCGAAGTCTCAAATTCGAGGCAGGCGTGATGCTTTCCGCGAGCGCCGCCAAATTTGCCTCGGCGATTCCGGTTTTGCTCGGCTCGTCGCTGAGTTTCACCTCGATCAGAATCGGCACGCGTTTTGCTTGAGCCGTCGCCTCGGACTCGAGCGTCCGCGCCAGCGTCAGACTGTCGACGCCATCGATGCGGTTGAAGAGGTAAACCGCCCGGCGCGCCTTGTTGCGCTGCAGATGGCCGATGAAGTGCCACGCGGCCTCCAGCTTGAGTACCTTCGGCCACTTCGCCTCAAATTCCTGCACGCGATTCTCCGCGAAATGACGCAGACCCGCGTCGTACGCCGCTCGAATCGCTTCCGCCGGAAAAGTTTTCGAGACGGCGACAATGGTAATTTCCTCGGGTTGCCGCCACGCGCGTGCCGCGGCTCGCGCAACCCGTTCCCGGACGCGTTCCAGATTCGCGCTGATCGCTGTGGTTTCCGCAGGCACTGGCGCGATTCTAACACGGGGTACGAACCGCTGGTCACTCGCCGTGCGTCGCTGCTACACTGAACGTCACTTCGATGCCTGCCCGCGGAAAGCTCATCGTGATCGAGGGAATCGACGGTTCCGGAAAGCGCACGCAGGTCGATTTTCTTGCGCGTGCGCTCGCCGAGCGGGGCGTTGCATTCACGCAGGTCAGCTTTCCACGCTACGACGGCTTTTTCGGAAAGCTGGTGGCGCGTTTTCTCAATGGAGAATTCGGCTCGCTCGCGTCGGTCGATCCGCATTTTTCAGCCCTGCTTTACGCTGGAGACCGCCTGGAATCGAAGCCGGCTCTCGAAGCCGCTCTCGCGTCGGGAAATACCGTGCTCGCCGATCGCTACATTGCCTCGAATCTCGCGCATCAGGGAGCGCGCGTGCCCCCCGCGCAGCGCGAAGAATTCATCGCCTGGCTCAAGCAGCTGGAATATGGCGTCTACGGATTGCCCGCTGAGGATCTGGTACTTTACCTTCGCGTACCCGCAGCCGAGGCGCATCGCTTGGCTGGGGAACGCGGCAAGTTAGGCGCGCGCGACTACACCAAATTGCGCCGCGATCTGCAGGAATCGGACATGGCGCACCTCGAAGCGGCCTCCGAAGTCTATGACAGCCTTGCGCGACAGCCGCACTGGACGAAAATCGAGTGTTTCGATTCGGAGGCCGGAGCGTTGCGGGCTCCCGAAGCAATTCACGCGGGCCTTGTTGAGGCGATGTTCGCTCGCTCGACCACGTTAGGGACGGGGAACTGACGCATGGGCTTCGACGAATTCCTCGGCAACGAACGCATCGTCCGCGCGCTCCGCTCGATGCTGCAGCGCGAACGCGTTCCCAGCGCCTTGCTGTTCACCGGCCCGCGCGGCATCGGAAAATACACGCTCGCCCGGATGTTCGCGCAGGCCGCCAATTGCCAACGCCTTCGCGACGATTTCTGCGGCGAGTGCGATTCCTGCCTGCGAATGGCGCTGCTTGCCGACCCATCTCCGCTGATTCGGGCGGGCCTCGGCGAGCGCGGCGAAAGCGCGGACGCCTCCGCCGTCGAGCGCACGCCGTTGATTCTCGAACCGAATCCGGATGTGTGGGTGATCGTCCCCGATCCGGTCCGTCTCCGCACTCCAGTGGCACGGCCCATGATCCGCGTCGGGCAGTTGCGTGCGGTGCAGCGCGCGGCCTATTTCAAGCCGCAAGGCCGCCGCCGCGTCTTCATCCTCGACGGTGCCGATACGATGCGTTGGACGGACGCCGACCTTTTCCTCAAGATTCTCGAGGAGCCGCCCGAATCCGCGACGCTGATTCTGCTTGCGCCCACCCCGGATTCGCTCCTACAGACGATCCGCTCGCGCTGCCTGCAGTTTCATTTTGCACCAGTACCGGCGGATCAAATCGAAGCGTTCCTGAAAGGACGGTCGGACCGCAAACCGGCCGAGCGCAAGCTGGTCGCTCAGCTCTCCGAAGGCAGCCCTGGCGCCGCGCTTTCGCTCAACCTCGAGGAGTCGGCCCGCCTCCGCAGAAGCGTCCTGCATCTTCTCGATCGATCGGTCTCGGGCGAGGGTTTCTCCGACATTTTTGCCTCTACTGCTCAGTTTTCCAAGCAGGAGCAGGAATCGTTTGAAAACATTTTGGGCCTGTTCTATAGTGTGCTTACAGACCTGCTCGAGAATTCCTTCGGCCAAACGAGCAGGCTACCTCGCAATCCCGATCTACACCGGGAAGTCGAAAGTCTTGGCAGGAAGATTGATTGGGCGTGGTTACTGCGGGCTACACGAGGCCTCGACGCGCTCGAAAGCCGCATACGCCGCAATACGGGACGTCAACTGGGCCTGGACGCGCTGATTGCCTCACTGAGTCTCCGCTAGGCCCCAACTAAAGTTTTTTTCGAAATGTTGCAACCGAACTCCTTCTTGCGTAGTCATAATCTCTATACTACTTAGGAGCCGCCATGGTAAACCGCAAGTTGTTCCGTCCCTCACTCGGGGAGCCGAAAGAGTCATATGCGCCGCGTCCCACGCAGGTGATGCCGCAGCCTGCAGCAGGGCCGCGGAAGAAGCCCGCTCCACCCGACCAGACGTACGCGGAGAATTTCTACTACGTAAAACAGATGCAATCCCGCACGCCCGTCGCGGTAGTCCTTACCGACGGCGAAGTGATTCGCGGCACGGTTGAGTGGTACGACCGCGATTGCATCAAACTGACTCGCTACGGCAGTCCCAATCTTCTGATTTATAAGCACTGCATTCGCTATGTCTACAAGGAAGGCGACGAAGCGGCCAACGGCGGCTCCAACGGACAGAACGGGCAATAGGAACGCCTTGTTGCGGGTTGCCACCTTGCCGGGCGGCGGTTGCAAACGATCTCAGCTGCCGGCTCAAACAGCATGAAGATCGGGATCACCTGCTACCCAACTTATGGCGGATCGGGCGTCGTCGCCACGGAGCTCGGCCTCGAGCTCGCGATGCGCGGGCACGAAGTTCATTTCATCAGCTATGCGATGCCGATTCGCCTGAGCGGCACCAACGAGCGCATCTTCTTCCACGAAGTCGAAGTCATCGCCTACCCGCTTTTCGATCATCCGCCCTACACGCTGTCGCTCGCTACGAAGATGGCCGAGGTGGCCGAAGAGGCGTCGCTCGACCTGCTGCACGTGCACTACGCCATCCCTCACTCGGTGAGCGCGCTGCTGGCGCGCATGATGACCGCGCCCCGGCGCCTTCCCTTCATCACCACGCTCCACGGCACCGATATCACGCTCGTCGGCAACGACCGCAGCTATCTGCCGATCGTTCGCTTCTCCATCGAGCAGAGCGACGGCGTTACGGCCATTTCGCATTACCTGCGCGACCGCACCGTCAAGGAATTCGAAATCAAGCGGCCGATCGAAGTGATCCCGAATTTCGTCAACTGCGATCTGTATAAACGTTCGGACGATGCCGCCGCTCGAGCGCGCTGGGCGCCCGAGGGCGAACCGATCCTGATGCATCTTTCGAATTTCCGGCCGGTCAAGCGCGTCACGGACGTGGTTGAAATCTTCGCGCTAGTCCGCGAAAAGATTCCCGCCAAGCTCGTGCTGATGGGCGATGGTCCTGATCGCGGCGCGGCCGAATACATCGTGCGCAAGAAGCGTCTTTCGAAGGACGTCTTTTTCCTCGGCAAGCAGGATCACGTTCAGGAAAAACTCGGGTTGGCGGATCTATTCCTGCTGCCGAGCGATTCGGAGTCTTTCGGTCTCGCCGCGCTCGAGGCGATGGCTTGCCAGGTCCCGGTGGTTGCGACCGATGTCGGCGGATTGCCCGAAGTCGTCACGCACGGCGTCGATGGCTACCTCTTCGAGCCGCGCGACGTTGCCGCCGGCGCCAAATATGCGCTCGATATCCTCACCCGCCCCGACCGCGGCCGCATGATGGGCGAAATGGCGCGCGCCAACGCCCGCCGCAAATACTGCTCCAACGACATCATCCCACTCTACGAGCGCTACTACGAGAAGGTCCTCAACGCGTCCCGCGCCTGAGCGCTATCTGGCGACGTCGGTTTTCGGCCCTTGGGTTTAAACGTAGCGCCGGGTTCCTTAGCCCGGCAGTTTGTCTCTTCAGTTCGGACTAATTCGCATGGGCGCGGCACCAAAATCGTAGTCCCAAAAAGCAGAAAGCCCGCCTTGCGGCGGGCTTTCGAGGGGAGAAAGTTCCCGGCCAATGCGCGGATGGCCGCAGAACCCTTTCCTCGACCGCAGTCTAGTGTTCGTCGCCAGGGAAGTCAAGCGCGAAAGCCAAAATCTGTCGCTTTGTAAGCCTATTTGTTTCAGCGGAATATACGTAGGGCGATCCGGTCGGGGAGATTCTTATCCACTTTCACCGATGGGGTCGGCCCACCCGGGGTGGCGTAGAAGTCCTCTGCATTGATGGGTTTACTGACCAATCCCATCTGCAGCACCTGAACGTATTCAGCACGATCGAAGATCTTGCCAGGCAAACTGCGCTTCACCAGCACCCGCAGCCCCCCAAACGCCAGCCCCGCGATCACTGCGAAAAGACAGATCACGCCTGTGCCCTCGATCGTCCCCACAACCATCACTCCGATCGAGGGTTCTTTGAACTGAAACGTCGGCTCATTCCACGTGAGCACGGTGCCGGGTTGAACCTGCCCCAGCAGCGCATCCGCCTCTTTCTGCGAGGGCGCCCCTCCGACCACCGCCAGCAGCGTCAACGACCGCGCCGCGAAAAACGCGGGTGCATTCGATCCCGGCTTCGAACCGTTCACGTCGAAATTCTTCTGGATGTTCGCGAGCATGCTTTCCGCCATCTGTGGCGTCGGGAAATCGACGATCAGCAGCGTCGCGTCGTGTCCGCCCACGCGGTACTGCGCCACTTCTGCTTCGGCGCCATTCGAAAAATCAACCGAACCGCCCAGCCCGCCCGGGAAAAGCTGATCCAGCGTTTGCGGCCCCAGCACGTAGCGATCCGTGCCCTCAACGATATTCTTCTGGGGCACGTCTTGCCACAGCGTCGGCAGTGGTCCCTCCTGCGCATGCTTCCGCAAGGCGGTGACGAGGGCCTTCAAGTCGGCTGCGTGCGCCGTCAGATTTTTTCCCTGAATATCGACGACGAGATTGCCCGCCAGAACCAGCGCGCGGTCCGGCGCGATCGACGAATGGTCTGTCAGATTCGCGAGCTCCATTCCCGGCACGCGTTGATAGGAATACTCGCCGTACGCCCCGCTCGGATCCTTCATTTTGTAGAGCGTCACGTCGAGCGTTTGGAGACCCTGTGCGTAGGAGGCTTGCTCTCCGCCGGCGAATCCATACTCCTTAGCCGCGCTCAACGCGTCGCGTGTCGCGCCTACGGGGTCACCAGTTTGCGCCTGAGCGGTGGAAGGCGTGAAAGCCGCCTCGCTGTTCTGCGTCCATCCAGCAAAGGAATGAGGAAGTATCTGCTGCGCGGAGGCGCAGAGAGGCGTCAGCAATAGAGCCGCGAAGAGAAGAGAAACGAATCTGTGCATGAATCCCCGTTCTCTTGTTAGATGCTGAGATTCTACTTGGGGTTCCCGGATGGCGCCAGTGTTCCATCGGCGAGCCGGGTTTCGGAGACGTGATTGTCCGAGATCAGCTTTGTCTTGTTCGGGGAAAGGCTGTTTAGGCCCGCAAGGTAGGTCGCGATGCCGCGGTAGAGGCCTTCGGCGATCCTCTCCCGCTGGGCGCCCTTGCGCAGAAGGCCCTCGTCGTAGGGGTTGCTGAGGAACGAAATCTCCGCCAGCACCGAAGGCATGTTGGCGCCGATCAGCACTACAAACGGGGCCTTCTTCACCCCTCGGTTCCTCTCGTTGCGGCTCACCAGCTGCAGGCGGTTGGACAGGCTGTCCTGGATGTCCTCCGCCAGATCCTTCGATTCTTCGATCTTGTCGTTGCGCGCGATCTTCTTGATGATGTCCTGCAGGTCGTGCATCGACTCCTGCGACTCCGCGTTTTCGCGCGCCGCCACTTCCATGGCATCGGCCGACGTCGCGAAATTCAGGTAATACGTCTCCACGCCGCGCGCCGACGGGTCTTCGCTCGAATTCGCGTGGATCGAAATGAACAGGTCGGCCTTCGCGTCGTTGGCGATCTGCGTCCGCTCTTCAAGCGGAATGAACGTGTCGTCCTTGCGCGTATAGATCACGTCCGCGCCCGGCAGTTTCTGCTCGATCAGATTGCCCAGGCGCAGCGCTACGTCGAGGCAGACGTCTTTTTCCAGCAGGCCGTGCGGCCCGATCGTTCCCGTGTCGTGCCCGCCGTGTCCCGCGTCGATCACGATGCGGTTGATCTTCAGCCCCAGCGCGCGCGTCAGGGAACGCTCGCCGTCGCGATTGGGCTCTGGCATGGGCGGCGGCTCGAGAGCAGCCGATTCCGGCAACGTCGCCTTCGGATGCACCTTCGCAGCCCTGAGGGCGGCCTTCGAGATCGATTTGGCCGTTGCGCTATCGGGTGTTGGATCACTCGCTTTCACGGAAACCGTTTCGGCTGCGACCACTTTGCCGGTTGTCCCGTGCGTGTCAGGCGGTTTGGCAGAGGAAGCGACGTCGGCGTCAGAGGTGCTCGGCCGTGAGCGCAGATCGATCACGAGGCGATACGGCTTCTCCACGAGAAATGCGGCGTAATCCTTCGCACCAGCCACATCCAGCACCAGCCGCACCGTGTCCGGCTTGTTCTGCGCTATCCGTATCGTCTTGAGCATGCCGCCCTGCACGTCGATCGGCTTGCGCGGCAGCTTCGGGCCAACTTGCGCCTTATATAAATCGAAATAGATGCGCTCGGGAGACGCGATGTGCACGGCCCTGAATTCGACCGTATTTCCCAAGTTCACGACGATCCGCGCCGAATCCGGCGAGTCCCACGTCTTGAAATCTTTCACCACCGGCAGGCCATGTTCCACAGCCTGCGGAGTCACGTGCGGCGCATCCACCGGCAACATCTGCGCCGCTTTATCGACGGGATCAACTTGGTCGGGCTGGCTGGCGGGTTTTGCTCGATCGGTTCGATCGGTGCCCGCAATATGATCTGTGTGATCCGTGCGAGTCGCGGCAACATCGTCAGAATGCGGCGCCGCCCCGCCATTGTCTTCGGAGTCGCTGATCGCTTTCAGAGCCGCTCGCGCCTCATCCGCCCGGTCCGAGCGCGGAAAGAGCTTCAAATATTGCTTGTAAGTTGCTTCGGCCTCATGCGGATCGTTGAGATCGTCGTTCTGGATTTTGGCAATCGAAATCAGCGCTTCGCTGCGATACCGGCTCCCCGGATACTGCTTCGTCAGAAACGAATACATCGCCACCGCGGACTTGTAGTAGCTCGGATCGTAGAGCCGGCCCATCTCCGTATACAACTCCGCCTCGGCAATCAGCGCCGATGTCGCGTTCTCCGCGTCCGGAGTGATCAGGTAGACCTTGTGAAACGCCGCGATCGTCTGCACGTAATCGGAGCGCGACCGGTCCTTCTCGAGGTAACCCTCGAGCATGGTGCGCATCCTCACCGCTTCCGCGAACTGGTCTCGGGCGTCGGATTTCTTGTCGGCGCGGGTGGGAACCGCGAGGCAGGCGAGCAGGCAAGCCGCCGCGGCAATGGCGCAGACCACTTGCTGCTTCCTCAGTTTTAGTCCAGCCAAAGCCATTCGCGTCTCATTCGTTCGTGAAGATGATCCGACCCTTCGAATCCACTTCCTGCCGTATGGGAGCCTTGGGCTTACTCCACAACGACGGGTCGCGGCCCGATTCAGGCCGGAAATATGCGTCGGTCACTTTCTGCACGTACCGTTCGGTTTCCGGGTAAGCCGGAATCCCGCCGCTCTGATCGACGGCTCGTTCGCCGGCGTTGTATGCCGCCAGCGTTTTCGTCAGATCGCCGTTGTAATGATCCAGCAGCTGTTTCAGGTACGACGTCCCGCCCTCCACATTTTGGGCGGGATCGAAAGCGTTTCCAACGCCAAAGCGCTCTGCCGTTGCCGGAATTAACTGCATCAGCCCCACCGCACCCTTGCGCGATATTGCCGTTGGGTTCCAACCCGATTCCGTGCTGATGACGGCTTTCACCAGCGCCGGATCCAGGTTGTGCCGCTCGGCGGCCTGCTGGACAATGCTATCCAGGTGGTCGCCGGGCGCATTCGCCGACTGCGCGGGCGGGGTAGAACTGATGGTAGCCCCATCCTTGCGCTTCGGTGAATCCCCGTTCACGTAGATGAGGTTTCCGTGCTCATCTACGTACGATGCGATTTGGGCTTGAGACGGGACGGACGCCGACAACAGGATTACCGCCGCAATCACGACGATGGCTGTCCTGGTCATCGGTCCGCTCATACCGCCTCTGGGGAAGGCAAAAACGCTCTGCTCCGAACTAGGCTAAAGACGCAAAAACGCGCAGCGACAATGCGCCCGGGAAGACGAGCTTCCCCGGCGTAAGTTTCTGGCGTCGCGGGAATTATAACAACCGGTCGAGAAGGGGGTAAATGGACTGCAAGGCCATTTCTATTCCTGATGTGTCTTTTCCGCCAGCCTCGGCCAAATCGGGTCTTCCGCCCCCGGAACCGCCCACCAGCTTGGCCAGTTCCTGGACGATTTTGCCGGCATGGAGCTTGGGAATGAGGTCCTTCGTAACTGCTGTAATTAGAGCAACTTTGCCGTCTTCGGCGGAGGCCAGCACTACCACGCCCGAGCCGAGCTTCTGCCGCAGGGAATCGACCATTTGGCGAAGGGCTTCGCGGTCGAAATCGTTCACTTGCGCGGCCAGCACCTTGACGCCCTTGACCTCTTTTGCCTCGCTGAGGAGGTCGCCAGCTTGAGAGCCAGCCGCCTTCCGCTTGAACCCCTCTAATTGCTTCTCCAGAGCCTTTATGGCGTCAATTTGGCGCGAAATGGCCTCGATTAGGCCATCTTCAGACGTATTCAGCATCCCGGCGGCGGAGCGCAGGGTCGCCAGTGCGCGTTGGTAATCGGCCAGCGCGCGGTCGCCGGAAATGGCCTCGATGCGGCGAACGCCCGCCGCCGCCGACTGCTCGGCGAGGATCTTGAAAATGCCGATTTCGCCCGTGCGCCTCACATGCGTGCCGCCACACAGTTCCTTGCTGTAGAAGCCGCGCGGCGAGGCGGCGTCGGGAATCGTCACCACGCGGACATTCGCCTCCGGATATTTGTCGCCGAAGAACGCCAGCGCGCCGGAGGCAAGCGCGTCGTCGATGTTCATGATGTCCGTGCGCATCTCGAGGTCTTTGAGGATCTCCTCGTTCACCTGCTGCTCGATTTCGGCTAGCTCCACCGGATCGACCGCGGCGAAGTGCGAAAAATCAAATCGCAGGTGATCGGGCGCCACGAGCGACCCCGCCTGCTTCACATGCGTTCCAAGAATGTTGCGCAGCGCCGCGTGCATCAGGTGCGTGGCCGTGTGGTTGCGCATGTTGCGCGCGCGCCGCACGGGATCGGCGACGGTCGCCACGCGATCGCCCACATGCAAATCTTCCTTCGCGAGGATGCGGTGCGCCACCAGCCGCGAAACCGGATAATACGCGCCGCGCACCTCGGCCACTTCGAGCGATTCCGAATTGTCGTAGAAGCCGCCCGTATCCGCCACCTGCCCGCCCGATTCGGAATAGATCGACGTCCGGTCGAGAACGACTTCCGCCTCCGTCCCCGCCTTGATTTCGTTCACCGGGCCGTTCTTTGTGATGATCGCTTCGATTCGGCAATCCCGCGTCTCGGTCCCAAAATAGAAGTCCGGCTCGGTCTTGAACGTTTCCGCCAGCTTCGTGTACGCCGGATTCGCCACATCCTTGTGCACGCCCTTCCATGAAGCCTTCGCCCGCGTCCGCTGCTCCTCCATCGCGTGATCGAAGCCGGCCCAATCGACTTGGATCCCCGCATCGTGCGTCACATCTTCAATGAAATCGCGCGGCAGTCCGAACGTATCGTAGAGTTTGAATACGTCCTGGCCAGCCAGTAGGGGTTTGTAATGTTTTGCTAGGTAGTCATGCACGTCTAGAGTCGATTGGGAAACGACGAGCTCATCTCCGTGGGCACGTCGAGGGTCGTGAACATGACCCGATAAGAAGGCCTCGATGTCGCGCATGACGAACTCAGGGTCTGAATTTGGATGCTCTCTGACAAACGATCCCGCGACAGTGCGTTTCCCTGAAGACCGCGCCGACTCCATAAGACCGTCAAGTTTTCCGAGTCCCACATCCACGGTGCGCTGGAAGCGGCGCTCTTCCTCCGAGACGACCTTCAGCGCGTGCTCGCCCGCGGGGCCCGTCAATTCGGGGTACGCATCAGCCATCAGCTCGCGGACAGCGACCACCATGTCGGTGAAGAAAGCGCGAGTCGGTTCAAGCAAGCGCGCGTGGCGCATCCCGCGCCGCATGATTTTCCGCAGGACGTACCCGCGCCCCTCATTCGACGGAATCACTGCATCGCAGATCAGAAATGTGGTCGCGCGCGCATGGTCGGCCACGATGCGGAACGACGGATCGAGCTTCGCATCCTTCCCGTAGCGCGCATCGGTGAATTCCTCCGCCTCGTGAATCAGCGGCATGAAGAGATCGGTATCGAAATTCGAGATTTTGCCTTCGAGGACGGCGGCGATGCGTTCGAGCCCCGCGCCCGTATCGACCGAAGGCTTCGGCAGGGGATTGAGCTTGCCATTGGCATCGCGGTTGAACTGCATGAAAACGAGATTCCAGATTTCGACGTAGCGGCCGCACTCGCATCCGAATTTGCAGTCGGCGTGGCCCTGATCGGAAGCAGCGGGTCCCATGTCGTAGAAAATTTCGCTGCATGGACCGCAAGGGCCGGTGTCGCCCATCGCCCAGAAATTTTCTTTCAGGCCGGGAACCGCGATCACGCGATCTTTCGGCGCGCCAACTTGGGTCCAGAGCGCAGCAGCTTCGCTATCGACGTCGAGCTTCTTGCCGGGAGAAACTTCCGCGCCGCCGAAAACCGTGAAATAAAGTTTCTCGACCGGAATCGCGTACCAATCTTTTCCGGTGATCAGTTCCCAGGCGAAAGCGATCGCGTCCTTCTTGAAATAATCGCCGAAAGAAAAATTGCCGAGCATTTCGAAAAACGTGTGGTGGCGATTGGTGAAGCCGACGTTTTCGAGGTCGTTGTGCTTGCCGCCGGCGCGGACGCATTTCTGGCAGGTGGTGGCGCGGTTGTAGTCGCGCTGCTCGAGCCCGAGGAAGACATCCTTGAACTGGTTCATCCCCGCGTTGGTGAAAAGCAGCGTAGGATCATTCGTCGGAACGAGCGAGGAGCTGCGCACGACGCGATGCCCGCGCTCCTCGAAAAATCTCAAGAATGCCTTTCGAATCTCATTTCCGGTCATGTTTTTGTCGCCCGCAAGGATGCCGCAGCCGTGTCGATTAGAACGGACCTCCATCTTGTGTTTTCAGCGAGATACGTCGATTTCTAATCGCCAAATGTCGATTAGAAATCGAGGGCCGCGACGCCCGAACCGCCGACGATCGTACTGTCGATCCCAACTCGCACTGAACACAATATCTCACGATGACATTGTATGGATAGGGGCAGACAAGCGCAAGCAATCCGCAGTAAGGAGTCGATTTGACGGCATAAAACGAAGTGCGGCGCGTTAACTGGAGGGGGTCCGCTTCGACGGGGAATCTCGTTCAGCCGATCTTCAGCCCGGCGAAAACCCAAACATTACACAGAGCACACAGAGAGGGGCACGGAGACCACGGAGAACGGCGCACCGCACTCTTTGCTCGCGCCGTCGCGTTGCCCAGGGGGAGACGCCGAGACCGCTACTTAGGCGGTTCTACTAGCTAGCCCTGAGGTCATTGAATCCGCGCCAAATCGTGATAATTAGCCCAACGTTGCCCAGCGTGAGGAGCGTCAGGAACACGACTAGAGTGACCCAAGCCTCTGGACTGCCGTGCAGAGGCGTCTCCGACTCCCAATGCCCCACGGGCGCATGGCGCGCTTGAAATTGCGGGACGACATAGAAAGCAAGAACAAGACCCGTTTCTAGACAAAGCAATCCTACCCACATCATCAGTCGTATCGTCTTCTTTGTTCTTGCGCGCAAGACCATATAACTCGTAATGCTACTGGGCGCCGTCGAGCCAGCTTTTCCAGGCCGCCGAATCGCTTCCGAAATTCTTTCCGGAAATATCGCGCAAAGCCTGGAGTGTCCACCCGCGCTGCTGCGCGGAGAGCAGCGAATCATCGAGCCATCCGGCTAGGCTCGCCGCCGCCGTGATGCGCTGGGCCTGGGTGTACATTCCGGATTGGGCGAGATCGCAAGCGGCGCGTTCCTGGACGATTGGGGAAGGATCGTTGCGGAAGCGATTGAGGAGCATCGGAATCGTTTCGTCCGTGCCGACAAGCGATAGCGCGTCGACAGAGATTGCGCGAACCTGCACATTGGGATCATCGAGAAAGGACTCGACGATCTTCGCCGTGTGTACGGGATCAACGCCGCGGTTTCCCAATGCGCCGAGCATCCAGAGCGCCCAGGCTCGTTGCCCCGGATCTCCCACGGCTCGCTCCAGCATCGCAACGCTGCTTTGGGTGCGTGGGACTCCGTCCAGCGCAAGCTGCGCCTGAACGGCGGCTTCACGAGCAGGCTGGCCAGCTCGGTTGAGGCTGGCCGTCACCAGTTGATCGGTGCGCGGAGTGCGATGCGTCTTGCCGGTCCAACCGTCCGATTCGGCGAGCACCTGGGCGGCCGCGGCAGCGTCTCCTGTGGCGACCTGCGCGAGGAGCCTCTCAGCCTCATTTTGCGCTGCGGGATCGATCGCGGAGCTCGCGCGCTCCGTGGCCCCGCCGACGTTCCAGTTACTTCCGTTGGAAATGGCGGTGAAGTTGATCTTCGAGATCTCCCTGGCGGCATGCTGAAATCCCCGCGCCAGCAAGAAGCTGCCTGCGCCGATCACCACAACGACGAGCAACACATACACGACCACGGGCCCGTTGCCATACAGCCAGGACGGCGGTGCAGTGGCAGCAGGGGACGGCGAATTCGTATTAGCCGGAACGGCCGGCTGCAACGGATCGGACATGGTGGTCTAACTCCGTTTCTCGGATTGGAGCCGTTAAGGAAACAATAGGAAGGAAAAACGAAAACAGCCATCCCCCGTTGGTACCGGCGCGTCGAAAGAGCCAACGATCGCGCAGCGCTGCCGAGACTCAGCGAGAGTGTCACGGATTCCGCGAGCGTGTGCGCGGGAACACTCCTCGCTTTTGAGGCTCGTTTTGGAAATTCAAGCATCTCCGGCCAAATCGAGGCTTTCGAATGGCGGCATCAGAGTTGCTTTTGCATGCACGTGAATGCAGACACCAGAGTACCGGTTCGCCTTCCGTACCATTGACCGGTTCGGGAGGCACGGTTGGAATGGAAGCAACGGAAGAATCCGCAAATCCGACATGACAAATCCTGAACCCAATGCGGAAAATCATGCAGCTGAAGGCGCGCGCCGGCATAGCTGGTGGGCCGAGCTGTTCTTTCAGATGCGGGTGACGCGGCAACGGATCCGGCGAGCGATTGCCGATTCCGCTTCGGAGCTGCGCCGCTGCGAGAAGATGCACGATGGCCCGTACTCGATGGTCGTGGGCGAATCGCGGAGCAAGCTTTGGTCGGACGATCGTGCGGGCGAGGCGGACTTCCAGAAGGGCAAAGTGCAGAATCTGCGGATCGCCGCTCAGGAGCTAGATTGCGCGCTTCTGCTGCCGGGCCAGACCTTCAGTTTCTGGACGCAGATTGGGCGAGCCACCGCGGAGCGCGGATATGTGATCGGCCGGATGCTGCAGCAGGGATGCATGATCCCGGCGATCGGCGGCGGCCTGTGCCAGCTCTCGAACGCGCTCTACGATGCGGCGCTGCAATCGGGCTGCGAGATCGTCGAGCGGCACGCGCACTCGCGGGTTGTTCCAGGCTCGGAGGCGGCTGCGGGGCGCGACGCGACGGTCGCGTGGAATTACGTCGACCTGCGATTCCGCTCGCAGGTGCCGCTGCTGATTCGCGCGCAGGTGACCGAGGACGATCTGGTGGTGTCGTTCCGCGCGTTTCCCGGTACCGTGGTGCCGAAGGAGAAAATGGCGGGCACCGGCGACCATGCGAGCGATCCGGATGCGGCGGCGCAAGGGCGCAAGCTGGTTGCATCCACCTGCGCGACCTGCGCCGAGATCGGGTGCTTCCGCCACGAAAACCGGGAAAAGATCAGGTCACTTTAGCTTCCGGCGCGAGCGGGAAAGCTCCCGCGCCAAAAGCCAGCCAAAATCGGCTTTTCTCGACCATTTAGAGGGTGCTTAAGCCCCCGACAGGGGCATCATTGATGACGCACTTATGGCTGTTCCGCGGGCGCGTTGCATTCGGGCTGATACTGCGCGACGAGGGCGGAGAGGATCGCGGTGCGCTCCTCATCCGGGGAGGATTCCATCGGCAGAAAAGCGACGTGTAAGTTGATCGCGCCTCCAGCCACGTTGCACCACGCCGCATATTTCTCGTGCCAGGGAGTGAGGTGCGCCGAAATGTTTCCCGACTCGCCGAAAAAGATCACGCGCAGCATCCGCGGATGGCATGTTGGATCGCGCACCAGGATCGCGTACACCGCGGAATTGCAAACGGGCGCCGAGCAGGGAAGAATTTCAGGTTCGGTGAAGCAATAACTCCCGAACCAGATCCCCTGCGGCGGTGCAGGCGAGGAAGTTCCGGCGTAGTCTCGGGAAGCCACTCGGACGCTCCGGTCGCGGTGGCGGCTTGCGTATGCCGCGACGCCCGCGAGCGGGTGAGTATAGCTTTTTCGCGCGCGCCGAACGATTTGAAAACGCGCGGCGCGCGTTCGGATTCTTGAATGGGAGGCCGAAGCCGCTATTCCGGCTTGCGCTGCTGCATTTTCGCCTGCGCGGCGGCGGTCCACGGCGGGACGATGCTGTTCATTCGCGCGTAGGCGATGGACTGGCCGAGATGCTCGTGACAGTGAGCAACGAGGTGGAAGACGACGCCGCCGACGCTGGTGAAGCCCTGGAAATCGCGGGGCTTTGACATATCCGCTTCCGACATGTTGGCGATGCTTTTCTCCGCATAGTCGAAGGACTGGTTAAGCAGCTCGATGATTTTGGCTTTGTCCGTGGTGGATTTTTCGAAGCCCTGAAATTTGAAGCCAGGATAGGGCGGCGCGCCGGCGACCGCCATCAGTCCGAAATTTCCCGCGGCGACGTGCAGGTAGACTTCGCTGACGGAGCGGACGCCTTCCTCGGGACGCCACGTGTATTTTTCCTGAGGCATCGCTTGCGCGAGGCTGACGAGTTCATCCTGCGCGGCCTTCAGTTCGACGATGGCTTCCGAGCGGAAATCGAACGCTTTATCGGCGGATGGCGCGGCTTGGGCGAACGTTGGAGCGACCGCCGCGGCGAAAAGCAGCGCGAGCGCGGAAACGGACAGGCAGAGCTTCTTTGTCATTTCGATTTTCCTCCTCGAATCAACCTGACCGTACTTTACTGGTTTCTCCGGCGAAAAGCATTTCGAAAAGCAGATCGAGCGGCTCAGTCTTCCGACAAAGGAATTTCGGGGGAGTCGGGGACCTTTGCGCGGGTGGCGGCGCGGATCTCGGTGCGGATGATGTCCGCCGAGAAGCCGGCGCGCAGGAGGCTGGCGTAGAGAGAGGCGATTTTGCGCTGATCGAGCGGGCCGCACACATGGGCGAGGCGCCGTTTCAGGCGGGCACGGATCAGGCTGGATTCGTCGGTTTCGGCAAAGACGGCATCGATCGCAGCTTGGATATACCGGTCGGGAACTCCACGAGACCGGAGCTCACGTGCAATGCGGAAACGTCCCTGACGGCGCGACTGGGCATGGGAGCGCGCGTAATCGAGGGCGTAGCGGGCGTCGTCAAGATAGGCGCGCTCGCGGAGCCTGGCGACGACGCGCGAGACGATCTCGGCGTCGTCGCCGCGGCGCGTGAGGTAGTCGCGCATTTCGTGGATCGAATGCGCGCGGCGCATTAACGCGCGGAGGGCGGCGGCGTAGAGTTCTTCCTCGGTTTCGAATTTGCGCGGTGAGGAGCGCATCGCGGAGGAAGCATAGAGGCATGGAGGCAGGGAAGCAAGGACACAGGGAAGCAAGGCGGCAGGGAAGCAGGGAGGTAGAAAGACGGAAACCAGAAAGTGGGAAACGGAAATTACCTCGCGGCAAATTTCTATTTTCGAGTTTCCAACTTCGATTTTCCGAATTACTTGCGGGAGCCTGTGCGCTCGAATTCGGTCATGGCGCGCTCCATCTCTTCGCGGGCGGAGTCGGCGGACGAGCGGACACCTTGGACGCGGAGGCGGAAGTCGTCCGGATTCGAGGCGCGCGTGAGAGCTTCCTCGAGGGTAATGAGGTTGCGCGAATAGAGATCGAAGAGCGATTGATCGAATGTCTGCATGCCGTACTGGCTGGTGCCGGCGGCGATGGCGTCGCGGATCATGCGGGTTTTGTCCGGATTCATGATGCAATCGCGGATGTAACCGGTCGCGATCATCACTTCGCAAGCGGGCACACGGCCTGAGCCGTCGCCCTTGCGGACGAGGCGCTGGCTGACGACGGCCTTCAGCGTCGAGGCAAGCTGCAAGCGAATCTGTTTTTGCTCGGGTGGCGGAAAGACGGCGATGATGCGCTGGATCGTTTCGGTTGCGTCCAACGTGTGCAAAGTCGAAAGCACCAGGTGGCCCGTTTCGGCTGCGAGCAGGGCGGTGGAAATCGTTTCAAGGTCGCGCATTTCGCCGACGAGGACGACATCTGGGTCCTGACGGAGGGCGGCGCGCAACGCGGTCGAGAAGGACGAGGTGTCGACTTCGACCTCGCGCTGATTGATGAAACCTTTTTTGTCGCGGTGCAGATATTCGATCGGGTCCTCGATGGTGATGATGTGCTCGGGACGCAGGGAATTGATGCGGTCGATCATGGCCGCGAGAGTGGTCGATTTGCCGGAACCGGTGGTGCCGGTGCAAAGGACCAAGCCGCGCTGCTCTTCGCAGACCGTGGCCAGCACGCGAGGGAGCTCGAGCTCTTCCAGGGTGCGAATCTTGGTCGGGATGACGCGGAGAACCATGCCGACGTTGCCGCGCTGCTGGAATACGTTGACGCGGAAGCGTCCGAGGCCGGCGACGCCATAGGCCATATCGAGCTCGGCGGTTTCTTTGAATTTCTGCTTCTGCCGGTTGGTCATCATGCTAAAGGCCATGGACAGCATCTCTTCCGGCGTGATGCGGGGGACCTCGGTGATCGCGTTCAGCAAGCCGTCGACACGAAGATAGGGGTGGTTGCCGACCTTGAGGTGCAGGTCGGACGCCCGGCTTTCGACGGCGCGGCGCAGCAGATCGTCAATGCTAATGGCCATAGCGCGATTCCCCGAGTGAGAAGCTTTCAAACCACGCTAGCATCGGCTTCGGGGCGAGGCAAGGACGCAAGGGAGGTGGTTTCCATGGCGGCAACCGGGGTTTTTGTGCCGGGGCGTTTGTGTGCGCGTGTTCCTATCGGATCTAAAACTGACCTTTGAACCCTTGGGTTTGCAGCCAACTGACGAATCGTAGCTTAGCGGTGCACTTGGCATGATGTGATCCTCGCTTGTGTTAATTTCGACCACGCTCATCCAAAACCCGGCTTTCAGCAGTCCGCTGGAAGCCAAAGCTCGGTTCAGAGTGGGCGTCGCCAATGCCCAGAACACGCCATGCCAAGCGCACCGCTAAGCTACAATTCCTCGGTGGGCTGCAAACCCGAAGGTTCCAGGCTCAGTTCGGCCAAATTATTGCCATCAGGAGGTGGGCTGGTTGCGGAGGAAGACGCGGTCGTAGATTACGGCTGCCAGGACGCCGCCGAAGAGCGGGCCGACCCAGTAGACGCCATGATTCTGCCAGTGGTGCGGGAGCAGGGCGAGGTCCGGTCCAAAGGCGCGCGCTGGGTTCATCGCAGCTCCGGTGAAAGGCGCGCCGACGAGATAGCCGATTGTGACGGCAAGGCCGACTGCGAGTCCCCCGACGTGACGGGAGGCCCCTTTCGCATCGATCACCGTGGCGAATTGGACGAGGACTACCACGAACGTCAGAACCGCCTCGAGCGCCATGCCGTGCAGGCGCGTGAAGTCCGAGGAAAGGTCGGGCGCGCCGAGAGAGACGGGGCGCCAGATGGATTCGGGGAGGATCAGGCTCAGCAAGTAGGCGCCGGCCGCGGCGCCCAGCAGCTGGGCGATCCCGTAACCGATGCTCTCGAGAGCGCCCATCCGCCTCGTGACCCAATAGCCGATCGTGACCGCGGGATTCAGATGTGCGCCGGAGATGTGTCCCAGCGCGCTGACCATCGCGCCGACGGCCAAGCCATAGCCGAGTGCGCAACCGAGCGGGCCCACGCCGGGTTGGGCCGCGGCGCGGAGATATTGGTCCGTGCAGATGGCGCCTGCTGCGATGAATATAATCGCGAATGTTCCGATGAATTCGGCGGCAAGCTTCTGTGTCAGGCGATACAACGTTCCTCCGGCGTGCTCGGACAGAGGCGGGATTCTACTGGATGGGAGGGAAGAGAGTCAAAGAAAGGGCAGGGAGCTTCAGCGGCTGAAGCCGCACTTCTTTGCGGGATTCGCGTCGTGGCTGGAAGCCACGACCTACAAACCCTGATGCGTCGCCTCGCGACATTCGGGCGCGCTCAAACTGCGGGCGAATCGTGCGAGGCGAAGATGCCGCGCTGAAGACCGCGGCGCTACACTTGAATCCCAGAGCTGCCGGGCCGAGACTGCCGGGCTAAAGCACCCCTTCCTTCGTCAGGGCAAGCCGGCGCTACGTTTAAACCTTCACGGGCACGCCGACTGGGGAGAGCCAGCCGTGGCGGTCGGGGGTTTTGCCCTGCACGATGGCGAAAAATTCTTCCTGGACGCTTTTTGTGACTGGGCCGCGCGAGCCGGCGCCGATCTTCACGCGGTCGACCGAGCGGACTGGGGTGACTTCGGCGGCGGTGCCGCTGAAGAAGACTTCGTCCGCGATGTAGAGCATCTCCCGGGGGATCATTTGCTCGGTGATTGGAAAACCGAGTTCGCGGCAGAGCGTCATGACCGAGTCCCGCGTGATGCCGGGAAGGGCGGAATTGGCGAGCGGCGGCGTGTGGATCGTGCCGTTCATTACGACGAAGATGTTTTCGCCCGAGCCTTCGCTGACGTAGCCGTTCACATCGAGCGCGATGCCTTCTTCGTATCCGTTGATTTTCGCTTCCATGCGAATCAGCTGTGAGTTCATATAGTTCGCGGCGGCCTTGGCCATTTGCGGAAGAGTGTTCGGCGCCGGGCGATTCCACGAGCTGACGCAGACGTCGACGCCGCTGCGGAGCGCCTCTTCGCCGAGATATTTTCCCCAGGCCCAACAGGCCAGATAGACCTCGATCGGGCATCCGTGGGGGTCGACTCCGGCGTCGCCGTAACCGCGCAGAACGATCGGTCGGATGTAGCAGGCGCTGACTTTATTCACGCTGACCAGATCGAGGCATGCCTGGCACAGCGCCTCGAGATTGAAGGCAACGTCCATGCGATAGATGTGCGCGGAGTTGAGCAGGCGCTGCATGTGCTCGCGAAGACGGAAGATCGCGGAGCCCTGCGCCGTCTCGTAGCAGCGAATGCCTTCGAACACGGCCGAGCCGTAGTTGACGACGTGGGAGAGCACGTGAATTTTGGCGTCGTCCCAGTGGATGAATTTGCCGTTGTGCCAGATCTTCTCGGTCTTCGGGATGCTCATGAAGTTCTCCGGGCCAAAGAAACTCTTTTGTGGCGCTGTAAAAGCGAAATTATAGCACACGGCTTCCACGGCTCTTCGGGCCGAGACGCGGCGGGATGCGGAGCGTAGCGGCCAATTTGGCAATAGGGATGCGCTAATCGGAGTGGTCGTCGGTCTCTTGACGCGACACGGCGGATACGGTGGTGAATCCGGTGATGCGGCCCCAGGCGCTGGTCTTCCAATTGTCGGCGATTTCCTTGGCGAGGATCCACGGAGGGAGCTGCATAGCGAAGAATTGCGAAAGGGCTTCGAGGTAGGGCTCGTACATGCCGCGGAGCTGCGTGAGCTTGTTGTTCGCGGCTTCCGTATCGGCGAGCTTGAGGCCGGCCTGGCACAGGCTCGCTCGCAGCCGCTGAAGCTCGGACGGCGGCAGGCGGTCGACGGAAGCGGCGCGCGGGGCGGCGTTGAAAAGCTGCGCCAAATCGACGACGGTGTGGCGGCAGATGGCGAACGTCAAACGCGCCTGGCGGGCGCACGCGTTTTCAACGCCTGCGATCAGGAGCGCGGACGTATCGAGAATGGCGGCGAGAGCGGCCAGCCAGGATTCGTTGTTGTGCTGCGAGCGGAAATAGGTGACGGCGGGATAGGAGACGTGGCTTTCTAGGATTTCGGCCGCGGCGCGCTCCCAATTGTGGAGGAGCCGCTGAAGAGAATCCATTCCATCCGGCTCAGCGTGGCGGCGGAGCAGTTCGCCGGCCGTCGGTGGCGAGCCGGCGCGCGCGTCGAGCAGAACGACATTAACCTCGCGCCGCGAGAAGGCCTGATAGATCACCGGCAGGTAGCTCAGCACGAGCGCCAGGAAGCCGAAACCGAGGCCGCTTTCGACGACCGCCATGAATCTTCCGACGGATGTGTGAGGAAGGACATCTCCGAGGCCGAGCGTGAAGAAAGTGGTTCCGCTGAGATAGAGGCACGTTTGGAAGGCTCGCGGCGTAGCAACCTGATGCGCGGCGCCGTAAAACAGCAGAGCGAAGCCAAGGATGAGCGATGCGGCCCAGAACACGAGCAGCGTGAGAAGAGAAAGTGGCCCGTAAAAGCTGAGGAACGTTTCGCGCGCACGGACCTTGCGGAACCAGCGAGCGATCGTTCTCCACGGCAGCCAGGTGGCCCGGTAAAACAAGACAGTGACGCGCCACCGGCGGTTGACCCGCCGGGGCAGAATGATCGTCTCGAACGCCTCCCAGAGAACATTGAGGATGATGAGGAGGCCAAAGACGACGGCAAGAATCATGCCGCCTGCTCCAAGTGAGCGGTCATCGTGATTTCGGCTTTGAGCAGACGCGAGACCGGGCAATTTTCCTTGGCGCTGGCTGCGGCTGCTTCGAAGGCCGATGCGGTAATGCCGTGAAGCTGAGCGGCTACGTCGAGGTGAACTTTTGTGATCGCCCAACCGGTGTCGATTTTGTCGAGCGTCACCGTAGCTGTAGTTTGGAGCTTGTCGGGAGTGAAGTGCATGGTGGCGAGTTGCGCGTCGAGCGCCATGGTGAAGCAGCCGGCATGGGCGGCAGCGATCAGTTCCTCGGGATTTGTGCCTTTGCCGTTTTCAAAGCGCGTGGCGAAGGAATAGGGGGCGCTCGAAAGAGCGCCGCTCTGCGTCGAGATGTTTCCGGAGCCTTCTCTCAAACTGCCATTCCAGACGGCGGTTGCGGTTCGTTGCATGATGTTCCTCCTTATCCGATTGATGCGAACCCTTAGCTCAAGGGCCCCAATAATCTTGTCGGCGCGATCGACTGCTCGGGCTGGCGAAGAGTGCCGCGCTTAAGACCGCGGCGCTACATTTAAACCTTCAACCAGTGACTTCGATTCGTATCGAGCAAGCCGCTACGCCACGGTGACAATCATGCCAACGCCGCCGGGCTGAAGAACCCGGCGCTACGTTTAAACCTTTAAGGCACGAGGACGATTTTGCCGTGGGCGCCCGCTTCCATGACTGCTGTGTGGGCACGCGCGGCTTCGGCGAGTGGAATCTGCTGGCCGATCACGGGGCGGAGCGTTTCGTTTTCGAGGCCCGCGACCAGCGCCGCGTGAATGCCGGCAAGTTCTTCGACCGACGCGTTCATCAGGCTCATGCCCAAAATCGAGGCGTCGCGGCTCATCGTGTCGCGCGGATTGATCTCGACCGGGCCGCGGCTGCCTATCACGACCACGCGGCCTTTCGGCGCGAGCAGCGGGAGATCGCGGCCGAGGTTGACGTTGGACAGCATCTCGATGATGACGTCGTAGCCGCGGCCGCCGGTCGCCGCGAGAGCTTCGTCGAAATGGCTCGGCGCGGTGTGATCGAGGACTTTGTGCGCGCCTTCGTCCGCAACTAACTTTTTCCCTCGGCCCGAGCCTGCCGTACCGACCACGTACAGTCCAGCGGCGCGCGCGAGCTGCACTGCGGCAATGCCCACGCCTCCGCTCGCGCCGTGGATCAGGACGGTTTCGCCACCAAGGGCATGAGCCCGATTGAAGAGAGCGCGATATGCCGTCGCGTAGGGAACGTGCATGGCCGCACCTTGCGCGAAGGATGCAGTGGAGGGGAGCGGGTAGACGGAGCGCTCGTCGCAAAGGGCGAGTTCGGCGTAGGTGCCCGTCAGGCTGCCGCCAACGTAGACGCGATCGCCGGGCTTGAACCGCGAGCCATTTGGGCCGACAGATTCGATCGTGCCGCCGGCGTCCGAGCCCGGTGTGTAAGGCAAGCTAGGAACGCGTGCGTAGGCGCCGGCGCGGACGTACGTTTCGACCGGATTGACGCCTGCCGCCCCAATGCGCACGACGACTTGCCCAGCTGATGGCTTTGGATCCGGAACGTCCTCGAGACGCAAAACCTCCGGCCCGCCGAACTGATGCACGCGAATTGCCTTCATCGCTCCTCCACGTTTCCCTGAACAAAGGCCCGAGCACCGACTTGGGTCCGACTTCGTCGCAATGCAATATCGATGTTGGCGAGGTGAGGCTGGATGCAGCGTTAACGCTGTCCGGAGGCCTCGCCCGCTCCGGGCATGTGCTCCGTGATCGAGCGGCTGCTGAGTATATCGAAGTTTTGCTTGATGTGATTCAGCCGCGTGCCCGTCGCGCTTTCCCAGACGCCAAAGGCAAGGAACGGCACCAGAGCGGCCAGCACCCAGAGCTTCGCGCTGCGCGGGGCCTTCGCCTCCGGTTCCCAACGGAAAAGCTGACGCGACACCTCAAAGGCCACGAGGAGTCCCAGAACCAGGGCGGTTGTGTCCGTGATCATTTCGGTGCGCGTGATCAAGCTGGTTGCGGCCGATTCGAGGCCTGTTGCCAGATACTGCGCTGGAATGAAGAGGGCGACGCGTTGCAGCCATCCGGGAAAGACGGCGAGCGGAATCGTGGCTCCGGACAGAAACAGGAACCCCATCCAGATCAGATTGTTGATCATCTGGGTTTCCTGCATGGTATTCGTGACGCTCGCGACGATGAGGCCCAGTGCAGAAAATGTTGCGGAGCCGACCGTCACCAGCAGGAGAATCGCACCGAGGTCCCCCCAGGACTGCATGTGAAACGCCCAGCGGCAGACGAGAATCTCGAAGGCCACGACCGGGAGCACCAGGAAATAATTCGAGAGGATGCTCGATGCGAGCATCGGACCCGCTCCCAAAGGCGCCAGTCGGAATCGGCGCAGAATGCCTTGTTCGCGAAACGTGACGAGCTGGACGCTGAGGCCCCAGAAACTGCCCATCACGGTGGTTGTGAGAATTGCACCGAGAATGTAGCCGACCCATTCGGTTCGGCCGTGGCCGATCAGCGCGACCGCGCCGAACAGGAAGATCAGAGGCATGACGAGGCTGAAAAAGAAAAAGGCGCGATTGCGGACGGCGAGGCGCAGGCGCATTTTGGTCAAGGTCCAGGTGCTGCTCACGGCTTTTCGCTCCTATTCACGTAGGCGCCGCCCGGTCAATTCGATGAAGACGTCTTCGAGGGACGGCGAGAACATTTCGAGGCTTTGCAATTCGTTGTTTTCGGCTTCGAGCTGCTTGACGAGCGCCACGATCGTCTGCGGCGGGCGCGCTGAGTGCAGCACGTAGGTGCCTTCGAATTCGCGGCAATCCGCGACGCCGTCGAGCCCGGAAAGCAGGCCATTCGTCAGCGGGCGCGCGAGGCGCACTTCGATGCGAGTGGTGCCCGCGGAGCTGTGCTTGAGCTCGCGGGGCGTGCCGAGCGCGATCACGAGGCCGTGATCGACGATGGCGACGCGGTCGCAGAGACGTTCGGCCTCTTCGATGTAGTGCGTGGTCAGAAGGACCGTCTTCTTCTCCCGCTTCAGTTCTTCGATGATGTCGTAAATTTCGCGGCGGACCTGCGGATCCAGGCCGGCTGTCGGCTCATCGAGGAATACGACCTCGGGTTCGTTGACCAGCGCCATCGCGAGCGCCAAGCGCTGCTTCTGGCCGCCGGAGAGATGGCTGTAGAACGCGTTGCGCTTCTCTTCGAGCTGGAATCGCGCGAGCAGCTTTTCGGTGTCGGCGCGGCGATGGTAGAACTGCGCGAAGAGTTCGATGGCCTCCTTGACCCGCAGCTTGTCGGGCAGGGCAGTCGACTGCAGGACGGCGCCGATCGTCTGCTTGAACTGCTCGCCGCTTTTCTCGGGATCGAGGCCGCAGACGCGCACGACGCCGCTATCGGGCGTGCGAAGACCTTCCAGGATTTCGACGGTAGAGGTTTTGCCAGCTCCATTGGGCCCGAGGAGGCCAAAGACCTCGCCGCGTTCGACGGCAAAGCTCACTCCCCGGACGGCTTCGACGGCGCCATAGCTCTTGCGCAGATTTTCGACTTGGATAACGGTTTCAGCCACGGAATAAATCCTCAACTTATATGAAGAAGAATTCTATCGCAGAATCGGGAGTTGAGCGCGAATCACTGCATTTTTCTGCGTTTGCCTCCGCGAGCTTTCGAGCGCTTCTTGGCGGGCCTTTTTGGCAGCCAACCGAAGCGCTGCATGTCGAGAGAACGCACTCCGACCTCGACGCCTTCTGACTCGAGCAACCGCCGCTGTTTGCTGCCGTAGGGTTCGCGGATGATCAGGCGCCCGCCGGCGCCGACCACGCGATGCCATGGAATACCGCGGCCGTTCGGGCATCCGGCCATTGCATAGCCGACGACGCGAGCGCCGCCGGGCACTTTGAGCGCCTTCGCGAGAGCGCCGTACGTGGTTACGCGGCCGCGCGGGATTTGTTTCACGAGGCGGTAAATCGGCTCCCAAGGCATGTCTTGTGCGCTCCTCGCTAGATCCTGCAAGCGAATTCTGCATCTAATCTGGTAGAGGGAAGGGTTTGTTTATCGATCCCATCGCCGAACTCCCCCAAAAGCTCCCGCAAGTGCTGTCGTAGCCGCTCCGGCATCGTTCCGCAAGAGTAATAACCATTTCGATGCAACCTTCTTCCATGCCACGCATCGTACCATTGACGGTGTAGTGGAAGGGCCATACACTACAAAAGTTGGACGCGGTCCTTGGCCGGAAGGAGAACGGTTGTGGCTTTCGTTCGGCGCAAAGGGAACACCTACTACCTGGTTCACAACGTGCGCCGGCAGGGCAAGGTGCAGCAGCTTCACCTGGCCCGGCTGGGCGAGCGGCCGCGTATCACCGACGAAATCGTCCGCAAAGTATCGCGGAACCACCCCTTCCTCGACCTGGACTGGTCCGGCCTGCGCGAGCAGGTGAACAGCCGGGTAGAGCTGTTTGATATTCGGTCGATGTACGTACAGAGCCTGATGAGTACGTTACGAAACCTTAACCTGGACCTGGCCGACCTGTCGCCGCCGCTTTTGACGCTGGCAGACCGAGCCAATTCAAGCCGGGAACTGGTCACGCAATTAAGATTGCTGCGGTCGACGCTCGACATCAAACTCGATCAATTCGAGCGGTCGGTGCCGCGCAGTCCGGAGGGCGGAAGAAGGTTCCGGTAGGGAGCAACACCATGGGCGCGCAAGCAACACAACTCGACCCAACACTCCGCAGCGTGGAGTCGCGAGACTTCGAAGCGGGGTTGCGTCGGAAGATCGTAGGGCAGGACGAAGCCGTGCAGGCGGTGGTCGACCTGTATCAGGTGTTCCGTGCCGGCCTGAACTCGCCGGGACGGCCGGTGGGCAACCTGCTGTTCTTGGGGCCGACCGGTGCGGGCAAGACGCGCGTGGTGGAAGCGACCGCGGAAGTTCTCTTCGGCGATCCTCGCGCGGTGATCAAGGTGGACTGCGCCGAGTTCCAGCACTCACACGAGATTGCCAAGCTGATCGGTTCGCCGCCGGGATATCTGGGTCACCGTGAGACGCACCCACTGATCACGCAGGAAGCGCTCGCCCAATATCACACCGACAAGCTCAAGATCAGCTTCCTGCTATTCGACGAGATCGAAAAAGCGAGCGACGCCCTCTGGCAGTTGCTGCTCGGGATTCTCGACAAGGCGACTTTGACGCTCGGCGATAACCGCCGCGTCGATCTCTCGCAGACCATGATCTTCATGACCTCGAACCTCGGCGGCGGCGAAATCACCGAGCTGATGACCGGCGGACTGGGCTTTGCGCCGATCATCCGGCCGGAATCGAAGCCAAAGCTCGACGAGAAGGTCGAACGTACGGCGTCGGAAGCAGCCAAGCGGAAATTTGCGCCGGAATTCATGAACCGGATTGATAAGGTTGTTGTGTTCCATCCGCTGCGCTCGCAGCAGCTCGAGCAGATTCTCGAGATCGAGCTTGGGATGGTGCAGCAACGCGTCCTCGAGACGGCCAAGGGGAGGTTCCTGTTCCGCGTCACGCAATCGGCACGGGATTTCCTGCTTCGCGAGGGAACTGATCTCAAGTACGGCGCACGCCATCTGAAGCGCGCCATCGAACGATATGTTGTGTATCCGCTGGCGAGCCTGCTGGCCACCGAACAAGTGATGCTGGGAGACGTCCTCTCGATCGACTGGGATCGGACTTCGGAGGGTCTTACGTTCCTGAAGGAAGCCGAAGGGGCGCTATTGCCGGTCGATGCACCGATGCCGGAAGGTTTGGCAGAGGCTGCTGCCGCGGCGATCCCGGATGGACGCGAGATTACGCTGCCAGGAGCAACCACCGCGAGCGCGAAGATTCCGTCGGACACTCGGCAGTCTTCGATGCAGGCGCACCGAGGCATTCCATCGGAGAAAGCTAAGAACGAGAAGCGCTAACCATCATTTACGAATTATCGATCGCGGCGGGCGTTGCCAATCTGGCGATGTACGCCGCGATCGTTTTTTTGCCGACTCTAGTGAGGAAAAATACCGAACTGTCCTTCGGGTGGGGTCTTGCCTTCGGAATCTGCTCGTTTCATCGGAAATTCCGCAAACAGCAGATACCTCCCTCCGTCCCGCGCGCGCAAGAACCGCGCGAAAGGCAAGAGCGCGGGACTGCGCTCGGGATGACAGCGCTCATTCTCAGCAGCCTGTCTAGCCCGCCGCTTCCTTGGCTTTTTGCTCGACAAACTTCTGGTAGGCGGCCGCATCCATTAGGGTGGCAAGTTCTCTCACGTCCGCGAGGCGCACCTTGGCGATCCATCCGGCGCCGTGAGGGTCCTTGTTGATGGTTTCCGGTGCGTTCTTGAGGGTTGCGTTGGTCTCGGTCACTTCACACGAAACCGGGCTCAGGAGGTCACTGACAGCTTTTACGGATTCGATCGAGCCGAGAAGCTGGCCGACTTTGATTTGGGAGCCTGTCTTGGGCAATTCCACGGAAATGATGTCGCCGAGCTCCCTCTGGGCGTAGTCCGTGATGCCCATGGTTGCGGTTGAACCAGCCGCTTGGATCCACTGGTGTTCGGGTGTGTAGCGATAATCGGCAGGGTACATGGCAGCTCCTTCGGTAAAGTCTCTGAACTCCATTGTACGTGCTGCCTGGTTGCAAACAAGGATAGCCTCGATCGCTTGCCGGTGCGCCCAAGTGGGCCTACCATAGTCTAAAGACGCGGTTCTGATCGGGGAGATACCGTGAATACCCTGTGCTCGCAGTGCGACAAGCCGGAAAGGCAGTGTACCTGCGAGAAGTATTGTTGTTTCTGCCAGTCGCAAACTCACGTACGCCTGTGCGTTGATGGCTTATACTATTGCCCAGACTGCCGGGAAGCGTGCGACGTCCGCCTGGCCGATTCTGATGCCCACTGATTCCGACCACGCCTTCCCCGGAGACCAGCCCGCCCACGCGGGCTACACGGTGCCGTCCGTGCAGGTAATTAGCACTTTGCATGACGATCCCAGGCTGTTGATCGGCGCCGGAGCGATCGCGGGCCATACCGCCCATGAGGCCGGCCTGACCGAACAAGTGCAAGAACATCTTGCGATTGCCACGCAAGAGGCTTGCGGCGAGGTTTTCGCCCTCGCCCCTACCGATTCGAAACTGCCTTCGGAGGTAATCGTCACTGCGTCGCGTTTTCCGGATCGCCTGCAGATCACCGTGGAATTGTCGGTTGGTGTGACGGGCACTGAGGTGAGCGCCGCTTCGAAGAAGGCAGCCGCTGGAGATGGGAAGCAGGGTGGCAAACTGCTGGACGAAAGGCTGGTCGATCACGTGCAGCGGGAAACGCGCGACGGCAGGCCTTCCATCGTGCTGGTGAAATATTATCGGCCGGTAAAACACAAAGCTTAGCGCGCCTCGCGCCCTGCGAACCGGAGGCATTCCGCGGAATTTCTTCTACAGCGACCTAAATCGGCCCACATCAAACTACACAGACCTACATCGGCACGGCGAAAGCGCGCGTGCGAATCAACGACAATAGCTGATCCTGGCTTACGGGCGCATCGATCTTGAGGCGATCGCCGCTCGGAGTGACGCTCACCTGATCGAGCGCGCTCGCGAGAGCCGGCTGGTCCTGCGCCGACTGATAGCGCCGGTACATGACGCCGGCTTGCAGAGCCGCGGCGAGGAGATTGGCGTCGTTGGTCGAGTCGCACACGGCCTGGAACTGCGCATCGATGCCGCTATCCGCGGCGACGCTGATGGTCATGGCATGCATGCGGTTGATGATCGCGGCGGCTTGGGGAAACTGACCTGCCTGGGGCAGCAGCTCCTGGATCGCGATGTGCGTGTAGCCCTTGTCGAGCACGGCCCAAATGATTCCCGAGCCGTTGGCCTCGTTGATCAGCGGAAACATCAGATCGTTGTTGAGGAGGCTTTCCGAAACGCCGGTGCGAACGTCGATCATCTTCTCCATCGCCGGGCGGACTCCGAAGGCTGCCGTATTGGCGTCGATGAATGTAAGCAAGATGTCTGTCGGGCCGGAACCGCTGCCGAAAGCGTAGAGATGGTAGCCGTGGTAATCCGTCATCGGGAGCTTCTGCTGTTTGAAGCGCTCTTCATTTGAAGATGGGTCAAACGATCCTTGAGCTACGCCGAGGATCTGTTCGCCGCCCGCTTTTCCGGCATTGATTGCGCCCCAGGCGATCTGGTCGACCTGGGTGTCCGGATCGACCCCGGCTGTCCTTAGGAACTGCTCGAACTGCCGGAATTTGCTCGGCAGGAGCTGCTCGCGGAGCTGGGGAAACCACGAAAATTTCCTGGCCGCCTTCATGTCGGCGTATGCGAATTCCCCCACGCTCTTCGGGAACATGCCGATGACGTCCGTGCCGAGCGTGGATGCGAAGCTCGGGCGCGGAAGGACAATGAAGGAGGCAAACAGAAGACCTGCAGCAACGATGCGGCGAATTGGCTTTCTCACGTCTTGTCCCTCAGACTGAACCTTAGATCTTATCGGCTGTGACCGGGCTTTCTGCAATTCGCGCGGCCAGAGAAGCTGCTTCGGTGCGCGCTTTGGCGACGAATAATGGGTCCGTCACCGATTCGAGATTGATGCGCACGTTTTCGAGCGCGCCCCGCACCGCGGTGGCGGCCATCATGCGGCCCACGCGCACGTCTGAAACCATAGACGGGGCGGACATCGCTTCCAGTTGCCCCAGCTTCTCGAATACTTCCGCAGCTTTGCGCGCGATCACGAGCGGCGCTTCGACGGCGCCTTCGAACGCCCGCTGAATAGCGCGGTCGCGCTGCTTTTGCTCCTCTGTAGTTTCGCGCGGGAGGCGGTGCGCGACCAGTACCGATTCGTAGGAGGACGCGTCGCGGTCAATAGCCGCCGTCAATTCCTGCGCAACCGCCCGGAAGTCCACGAGGGCTGCCCCGAGCCTCTCGGCATACGCTGCCAAAGATTTCTTCTTGCCCGAAAGGCCTGCGACCATTTGTCCGATGCTCGCGCCCAGCGCACCCGCGAGAGCCGCTACTGAGCCTCCGCCCGGCGTCGGGCTCGGCCGCGCGACCGCGTCCAGAAACGGCTGGGCCAGCGCCGCAAAGCTGCCGGACGACTTGGCTTGGGCAGCCAGCAGCGATTCTTCCAGTCGATTCTCAAACACTTGAGCGGGCGAAAAGTTTTCGACCTTGAGATACGCCTCGGCGGTCATTTCGATGGCGCGGCGGGGAATCAGGCCGACGATTTCGCTGCCCACGATGCCGACTCCGTGCTTTGCGGCTTCGCGCCTCACAGCTTCGAAGACCACGTGGACCGGCGTCTGCTCGAAGTCCGTGAGGTTCATCGATACTTGCGCCAGATTGCGCGCGCGCAGGTCGACGCCCATCGCTTTCACGAACGGCAGGCCACCACTCGAAAAGCGAATCGTCTTCGCGATTTTCTTGGCGATGTCGACGTCGGGTGTGTCGAGGTTGATGTTGTAGGCGATCAGGAACTTGCGCGCGCCAACCACGGTGGCGCCGGCGGTCGGATGCAGGCGCGGCTCGCCGACATCCGGCGCGCGGTCGGGATTGTGCAGCACTTCTTCGCGCAGGCCTTCGAATTGCCCTTTGCGGATTTTTTCGAGATTCGCGCGCTCGGGCCGCTGCGCGGCGGCTTCGTAGAGATAGACCGGGATGCGATAGCGCTGCCAGATTTCGCGCGCCGCTTTCTTGGCGAGAGCGACGCAATCGTCGATCGTGACGCCGTGAACCGGGATGAAGGGAACTACATCGGTCGCGCCGATGCGGGGATGCGCGCCCGTTTGCCGCGTGAGGTCGATCAGCTCGGCGGCTTTGCCCACGGCACGCACCGCCGCTTCCGCGACTGCTTCCGGCTCGCCCGCCAGCGTGATCACGCTGCGGTTGTGGTCGATGTCGCTCTCATGCGCGAGCACGAACACGTCCGGCACTTCGCGGATGGCCGCCAGGATGGCGTGGATTGTGGCCGGGTCACGCCCTTCGGAAAAATTCGGAACGCATTCGACGAGCGGTTTCATTTGGAGTGGATCACGACGCCGCGCTTCATGGTCAAGCTGCAGAGGTTCACACCAAAATAATACGGAATTTCGCGGTAGCTGGCCACGTCAAACGCCGCGAGGTCCGCATATTTGCCAACTTCGAGCGAGCCGACGCGGTCGTGCTGGCGGAGCGAATAGGCGGGATTGATCGTGGCGGCGGCAATGGCTTCGGCGGGCGTCATGCGCATCTGGCTGCATGCGAGCGAGAGAATCATCGTCATGCTGAGCGTGGGGCAGGTGCCGGGATTGAAATCGGTCGCGAGGCCGACGATTGCGCCCGCATCGATCAGCGCACGCGCCGGTGCATATTCGGCCAGACCCAGGTGGAAGCAGCAGCCCGGCAGTAGCGTGCACACGACGCCCGAGAGCGAGAGCGCGCGGATATCGGCTCGGTCGATCTTTTCGAGATGATCGGCGCTGGCCGCTTGCATTTCGATCGCGAGACGCGCAGCGCCTGTGTGCGCGAGCTGTTCGGCGTGAATTCGCGGGACGAGGCCGCACGCTCGCCCGGCGGCAAGAATCCGCCGCGCCTGCGCGACCGTGAATGCGCCGCGATCGCAGTAGACGTCGCAAAACTCCGCCAGGCCCGTCGTCGCAACAGCCGGAATCCATCGCTTTACGAGCAGATCGACAAAAGCATCGGGGCGGCGGCGAAACTCCGGCGGCACGACGTGCGCGCCCAGAAACGTGCAGGCGATGTCGAGCGGCTGCGCCTGGTGCAAATCGTGGAGGATTTCGAGCGTCTTTTGCTCGCTCTCCCAGCTGAGGCCGTAGCCGCTCTTGGCCTCGAGCGTGGTGGTGCCATGCGCCGCGAACTCGCGCAGATTCGCCGCAGCGCGAGCGATCAGCGCGGCAGGTCGCGCTCGCCGCAGCGCCGCGACCGTGGAGCGAATTCCGCCTCCCGCCCGCGCGATTTCCTCGTATGTTTTTCCGGCGATGCGCTGTTCGTACTCCGCGGCGCGAGACTCGGGGAAAATCAGGTGTGTGTGCGAATCGACGAAGCCCGGCAGCACCACGCGCCCGCCGAGATCGAGCTTTTCCGCGTCGCGCGCTTCGCGCAAACGCTCGATATTGCGCCGCGGTCCGATGGCTTCGATGCGGTCGCCGCGCACCAGCAGCGCGCCATCGTTGATGATCCCGGGATTGCCGAGTGCGCGGCCGCGCCGCGGCACGGGGCCGCGAAGCGTGAGCAGTTCCGAGCAGCCGGTGATCAGCCAGTTGGCCATCGCTTTCAATCGCGAGCGGCTCAATCCATCGGAATCTTGACGCCGGATTTTCGTGCGAAATCGATTGCTTCGGGATAGCCCGCGTCGACGTGGCGTGCGACGCCAATGCCGGGATCGTTGGTGAGCACGCGCTCGATGCGCGCGGCCATTTCCTTCGTGCCGTCGGCGACGAGCACCTGGCCCGCATGCTGCGCGTAGCCGATTCCCACGCCGCCTCCATTGTGAATCGAGACCCAGCTCGCGCCGCTCGCGGTGTTGAGCAGCGCATTCAGGAACGGCCAGTCGGCGATGGCATCCGAACCGTCGCGCATGCTTTCCGTCTCGCGGTAGGGCGAGGCGACCGAGCCGCAATCCAGATGATCGCGGCCAATGACGATCGGCGCTTTTAGCTCGCCGCGTGCGACGAGATCGTTGAGCGCGAGCCCGAATTTGTCGCGCTCGCCGTAGCCGAGCCAGCAGATGCGCGCGGGCAGCCCCTGAAAGCGCACGCGCTTTTGCGCGAGGTTGATCCAGCGGCAGAGAATTTCGTTGTGCGGAAACATTTCGAGGACGAGCTGGTCGGTGCGATGAATGTCGGACGCCTCGCCCGAAAGCGCGGCCCAGCGAAATGGCCCGCGCCCTTCGCAAAATAGCGGGCGAATGTAGGCGGGGACGAAGCCGGGGAAGTCGTAGGCGTTCTTCACGCCCTGCTCGAAGGCAAAGGTGCGAATGTTGTTGCCGTAATCGAATGTCACGGAGCCGAGCTTTTGCAGCGCGAGCATGCCCTCGACGTGCTTGCCGATCGATTCAAGCGCGCGCTTGCGATACGCGGCAGGATCGGCCTTGCGAAGCTCGGCGGCCTGCGCCACATCGAGTCCCTGCGGAATGTAGCCGCCAACCGGATCGTGCGCGCTGGTCTGATCGGTGAGCAGATCGGGGACCACGCCGCGCCGCGCGAGCTCGGGAATCACGTCCGCGCAGTTGCCGACGAGCCCAACCGACGTAGCCTCGCGCTTGCGCACCGCGTTCTTCAGGATGCGCAGCGCCTCGTCGAGATTGTTGACCATCACATCGCAATAACCGCTCTTCACGCGGCGCTTGATTCGCTCCGGATCGACGTCGATGCCGAGAAACGCCGCGCCATTCAGCGTCGCGGCGAGCGGCTGCGCACCGCCCATGCCGCCCATTCCGCCGCTCGCGATCAGTTTTCCGGCGAGATCGCCCTGAAAATGTTTTCGCCCGGCCGCGGCGAACGTCTCGTAGGTACCCTGCAGAATTCCTTGCGTGCCGATGTAGATCCAGCTGCCGGCGGTCATCTGGCCGTACATCATCAGGCCCGCGCGGTCGAGCTCGTCGAAATGCTCCCAATCGTTCCACTGGCCCACGAGATTCGAATTCGCGATCAGGACGCGCGGTGCGTAGGTGTGCGTGCGAAATACGCCGACGGGCTTGCCGGATTGCACGAGCAAGGTTTCGTCATTTTCGAGGGCGCGCAGCGACGCGACGATGGCGTGATAGCACTTCCAGTTGCGCGCCGCTTTGCCGCGCCCGCCGTAGACGATCAGCTCTTCGGGTTTCTCGGCAACCTCGGGATCGAGGTTATTCATCAGCATGCGCAGCGCCGCTTCCTGCTGCCAGCCTTTGCAGGAGATGGACGTGCCGCGGGGCGCGCGGATGGGTTGGTAGCCGGTCGCTTCTTCCGCGGCGATCTTTGGTATGAGAGGGGGCATGAACGTCCTTCGTGCGCATCTTAACGCATTGCGACCGCGCTTTCACAGCGCTGCATTGCGTGGCGCGGCGACGATAGGCTAGAGTGCTTCCATGGCGACGGAGTACCCACCGCTCCCGCGATGTTTGCTTGACGCGCTGGACCGTTTCCCCAACTCACGCGCGCAGATCTACCGAACGCCTGCCGGCTGGGAGACGATTTCGTCGGAAGAGCTTTTGCGCCGGATTGCGGGCGTCGCCAAGGCGCTGGTGGAACTCGGCGTGGGTTCGGGAGACCGCATGGGAGTGTTTGCGCCGAACTGCCCCGAGTGGCACGTCGCGGATTTCGCGATTCAAGGCATCGGAGGCGTCACGGTTCCGGTTTATTTTCAGGAATCGGTCGACCGCATCACCTACATCCTGAAGGATTCGGGCGCGCGCGTCGTATTCACGTCGGGCGAAGAGCAGGCGCGAAAAATCGCCGAGTGCCGCTCGAATTTGCCGGAGCTCGAACACGTGATTTCGGTTGCCCCTCCTGCCGAGCTGCAGGACGAGAGCCTTCGCTATGACGCGCTGATCGCGGCAACGGGCGACGCGGAGATCCAGGAGTATCGCCGCCGGGCGGCCGATGTGAAGGCGGAGCAGTTGGCGACGATCATCTATACGTCGGGCACGACTGGCGAGCCGAAGGGCGTAATGCTGAGCCACGCAAACCTCAGCTCGAATGCACTCGACAGCGCCAAAGGATACGAGATGATGCCGACCGATGTGGGGCTCTCGTTCCTGCCGCTCGCGCACGTCTACGAACGAACCATGGACTACTCGTTTTTCTTTCATGGCGTGCCGGTTGCCTACGTCGAACAGATGGAGACGGTGCAGCAGGCGCTCGTGGAAGTTCATCCGACCATGCTCGGGGCGGTGCCGCGCTTCTACGAAAAAATCTACGCAAACGTGATCGAGCAGGGGCATCACGCCACCGGAATCAAAAGGAAGATTTTCGATTGGGCGATGCGCGTCGCTGCGAAGGCGGTGCCCTGGCGCGCTTACGGCAAGAGCGTGCCGTTCGGCGTGAAGCTCCAATGGGACGTCGCCGACAAGATCGTCTACTCGAAGATTCGCGCGGGCCTGGGCGGGCGGATTCGATTGTTGACCGCCGGTGGCGCGCCGCTGGCGCCCGAACTCGGTGAATTTTTCTGGAGTGTGGGCCTGCCGGTTTTTCAGGGCTACGGCTTGACGGAGACTTCGCCGGTTGTCACCGCGAACGTTCCGACGGCAAACAAGATCGGGACGGTAGGGCAGCCGATTCCCAACGTCGAGGTGCGCATCGCGGAGGACGGCGAGATTCTCGTGAAAGGGCCGTGCGTGATGCAGGGTTATTACCGCAAGCCGGATGCCACTCGCGAAGTGCTCACGGCAGACGGCTGGTTCGCGACCGGCGATATCGGGCGGCTCGATGAGGAAGGTTTTCTCACCATTACCGATCGCAAGAAAGAGCTGCTGAAGACGGCGGGAGGAAAATTCGTCGCGCCTGCGCCCATCGAAAATATGTTGAAGACGTCGCCCTACATAGGGCACGCGATGGTCGTGGGCGAAGGGCGCAAGTTTGTATCCGTGCTGATCGTGCCGAATTTCGCCACGCTCGCCTCCGCCGCCAGAGATGCGGGCCGCGACGCGCTAACGCCCGGGCAAATGCTGTCCGACCCATGGGTCCGCGATCTGATCGCGCACGAAATCGAACGGCTCACGCCGTCGCTCGCACAGTACGAAAAGCCGAAGCGCTTCGCGCTGCTCGAAAAGGATTTCACGTATGGAGACGGCGCGCTCACGTACACGCTGAAGCTGAAGCGGCGCGTGATCGAGGAGCGCTATCAGGACATCATCGCGCGGATGTACGCGGACGTCGAAGAGCCCAGGCCGCAGCGCGCGCTGTAGTTCCTCTGGGCCGCTGGCCTGCGCGGGCGTTACAATGACCGGGGAGAAACACATATGTCAGACCAATTGGTGATTGCGGGGCGCGCGTTTGGCTCGCGCCTGATCGTCGGCACGGGGAAATACCGCAGCTTTCAGGAAATGGCGCGAGCGCATGCGGCTTCGGGCGCGGCGATGGTCACCGTAGCGGTGCGGCGCGTGAATCTCACCGACCGGACGAAGGAATCGCTCCTCGATTATATCGACCGCGAAAGGCTATTCATTTTGCCGAACACCGCCGGATGCTACACGGCTGACGACGCGATTCGCACGGCGCGCCTCGGGCGCGAGGTTGGGCTTTCGGAATGGGTGAAGCTCGAAGTGATTGGCGACGAGCGGACGCTTTTCCCCGACACTGAAGAGCTGATTCGCGCCACGAAGATACTTGTGAAGGAAGGCTTCGTCGTGCTGCCGTATACCAACGACGACTTGATCGCCGCGCGCAAGCTGATTGACGCCGGCGCTGCGGCCGTGATGCCTCTGGGCGCGCCGATCGGCTCGGGAATGGGAATCCAGAATCTCGCCAACCTGCGGATTTTGCGCGAGCGGATCACCGAAGTTCCGCTGATCGTCGACGCGGGCGTGGGCACGGCCTCGGACGCGGCAATCGCCATGGAGTTGGGCGCGGATGGCGTGCTCATGAATACCGCCATCGCAGGGGCGCAAGATGCTGTATTGATGGCGGAAGCGATGCGCGGCGCCGTCGAGGCGGGGCGCAAAGCGTTTCTCGCCGGACGGATCGAGAAAAGACTCTATGCGACTGCATCTAGCCCACTCGCCGGTGTTGTGAAGTGAACGCTCCCTCAATTTTGCTGCTGGTGCTAGTGGATGGTTTCGTCGCTTTCTACTGCTATCGCTCGTACCAGCAGGGCATGCCTGCCTCGCACGCTGCGCTTTGGTTTGTCGTCGCTCTGATTGGAGTGAACCTGGCGTTTGTCCTGGGACGCAAGCTGGGACTTCGCAAAGGGCGCAGGTGATCGCCGCGCAATTCCATCTCACGCTCCCCGCTTAGCGAAACAGGATGTGCCACAGCGTGTCGACCGTCGCGTGAATGAGCACACCCGGAACGAGCGATCCCGTCTTCATCCACGCGCGGCCATAAAAGAATCCCGCAATCGTTGCGAGGAAGACGTATTTCCAGTTCGGGAACGGCGCGTGCAGGATATGCGAGAGCCCGAAGATCACCGAGGCCACGATCAGCCCAGCCCATTCGCTCTGGAAGCTCTTCGAGAGTAGATTCTGAAGCAGGCCTCGAAACAAAAACTCCTCCGGCCAGGCCGTTAAGAGCAAGATCCCGGCTGCGGAGAGCACCGCGCCCACTGGTCCCGACAGGGAAATCGCGCGGATCGCCGGCAGTGCTAGTTTCCAATGAAGGAAACCGATCTTGAGGCCGAGCGAGATGGCAATTGCCGAGAAGACCATAAAGTTAAATCCAAACTGAAATGCGAAGCCGCGCCGCCATTCCAGTGTGTAGCCCACTCCGGGCATCCGTCGAAGCAGCACAAAGGCCGCGACGCCTGTGCTCAGCGCCATCAGAATCGTGAGTGTGTGCGTCAGCGGGGGCGGGTAAGGGAAGAGCAGATACATCCGGCGAAACTCGACAGGCAGCCAAAGGACCAGAAGCGCCGCGTAGTCCTCCCACGTGCCTGGCGCCTTGTCTCGGCTGCTCGCGAGCAGCAGCGCCGGGATCACGGCGTAGGCCGCGCCGATGAGCATCATCTGCCAGCCGCCCGCCACGCCCCACGAATACGTCAGCGCCGCGAAGAGCGGCACGATCGGCGCGAGAATCCCGCCGCGGCCACCGAAAGACGCCAGCACTGCGTTCTGCACGCTCGGCAGTGCGAGAAACAGCTCGAATGCGAAAAGTGCCGCGGCGACGCCAAGTGCAAGCGCGAAATGCCGCCCGCCGAACCCCGCTCGCAAACCCAGAAACGCCGCGGCGGCTACGACAATCGCCCAGACGGCCCCAACGGCCATGGCACTGACCTGGCTCGATTTGGAAGAGAGCGTCATCGAAAACGATTCTACCGGACCTTGGCCCGCGTCCACATCGGTAAGGGCTTGATTTGGTTTTCGGCCTCGGCGATGCTGTAGGGAACAACTCGATGCCTCGGGCTCAAACAAGACTCGCTTACCTCGACTGGCTGCGCGGCTTCGCCTGCTTCGGGATGTTCGAGGTGCACTGCTACGACGCGTGGCTCGGCGGCCCGGCGCGCAACTCCTCATTTTTCGGCTGGTCGCAGTTCAGCGGCACGATCCCCGCGCCCCTTTTCATATTTCTTTCCGGCATCACGTGCGCGCTGGTGGCCGACTCGATGCGGCGCAAAGGCGCCACGCAGAACGCGATCGCGCTGCGCATGATCCGGCGTGGCGGGGAAGTTTTCCTGCTCGGGCTACTCTTTCGCGTCCAGGAATTCGTGCTCGGGTGGACCGTGGCTCCGTGGACGGACCTGCTTCGCGTGGACATCCTGAACGTGATCGGCTTGTCGGTGGCGTTTCTAGGGATTCTTTGTTGGATTGTGCGAGGACGCACGGCAAGCGCGCTCGCATCGGCGGGGGTAGCGCTCGGAATTGCGCTGGTCACGCCAATGATCTGGACCGCATGGCGCCCGCGCTGGCTGCCTTGGTATCTCGAGTCGTATTTCAACGGCGTGCACATTTACAACTCGCCGCAGCCGTGGCTTTTCCCGATTTTTCCGTGGGCCGGATTTGCTTTCGCCGGCCTGGCAATCGGCATCCTCCTCTTCAGCGAATGGCCCACGAAGAATCCCGGGCGAGCGATGTTTCTTTTCGGTGCAGGCGGCGCGGCGCTAACTGTTCTTTCGCGATGGCTCGATGCGCGGCCAGTTCAGTTCTACGCGGCATACGATTACTGGCACACGAGCCCCAATTTCTTTCTCGCGCGCGTCGGGGTTGTGATGCTGATCGTGCTCGCCGGGTACGCGTGGTGCCGCTGGGGGCTTGGCGCAATCGGGTTTAGCCCGTGGATGCAGCTTGGCCAAACCTCTCTGCTCGTTTACTGGGTTCACATGGATTTCGTCTACGGCTGCTTCTCGCTTTTCGACCAGCAATCGCAGGGCATACGCGGCGCCACGCTGGGCCTCCTCGAAATCACCATCGCGATGGTGCTGCTCTCGATTGTCCGAACGCGCCTCAAGGGCCGAGGCTCTGAGATTTGGGAGTGGCTTCGCCGCATGCGTTCGGAACGTCTTGGGAGCGCGGCGGAAACGTCTCCGGGGGACTAAGCCTCTTTTGGATTAAGGCTTTGTGGCTGGCGCGCTGGGCTGAGAGGGCGATGCAGCCGTCGAACCGTCGCCGGGCTTGGGTGGCAGCTTGAAAATATATTCGCCCGGCCGCGCGAGACCCATCTCTTCGCGCGCAATTCGCTCGATCGCCTGCGGATCGGTCTTCAGCGCCTTGACGCGCTCCTCAAGCTGCCGGTTTTCTTCGTTCATCTGATTGATCTGCCGCTGCACCTGGCGCGCCTCCTGCTGCGAGCGCCGCATGGCCAGCACGCCGTGATTCCCGAAAACATCCTGCAGCAGCAGCAGCGCGAGTCCCGCGGCGATAAACCAGCTCAGATTTCGCCGCAGGAAATCGCGGAAGTGTTCCGCAAAGGTCGGCGGCTGTTTCTGCATCGGATTTCTCATTGAGTGATCCACGCGCGCGCCTGATCGGCGAGCTTCTGCGCACCTTCGATCGACGACGCCTCGGTATAGATGCGCACGACCGGCTCGGTCCCCGACGGCCGCATGAGGATCCAGTCGCCGTCTTCGAAGATCAGCTTCAAGCCGTCCAGCCGATTTTCTTTCACCACGCGGCGCCCCGCAAATTCCTTGAAGTCCGACTTCAAACGCTGCGGCAGCTTGTCCTGGGCGTCGTCCGAAAGATGGAGATTCAAGCGAACGGGCCAGAACTCCCGCCCCACGCGCCGGAAAAGATCGCGCAGCTGATCCCCGAGCGACGATTGCCGCGCCGCAATCATTTCCGCGACCAGCAGGCACGCAAGAATGCCGTCCTTTTCGGGAACGTGGCCGCGGATGGTCATGCCCGCGCTTTCCTCACCGCCCAGCGCGATTTTGTCTTCGCGCAGCAGCGGCCCGACATACTTGAAGCCGACGGGCGTCTCATAAAGCTTCACGCGATGGAATTTCGCTGCCGCGTCGAGAAGGTGCGTCGTCGCAACGCTGCGCGAAGCGCCCAGCTTGTATCCGCGCGTTTCGAGCAGATAGTCGAAGACCAGCGCGAGAATATGATTTGGAGAAACGAATGATCCGTCGCGGTCGACAATTCCAAAACGGTCCGCGTCGCCATCGGTGGCCAGCCCTGCGAGCGCCTTCTTATCGGCGACCGCCTTTCTCAGCGGCGCGAGGTTCTCTTCCGACGGATCGGGGCCCGTGCCTTCAAACAGCACGTCGCGGCCGCCGCGAATCGCCGTCACCGTTGCGCCGTGCTCACGAAGAATCCGGTCTAGCCACCCCGCGCCGCATCCGTGAACCGCGTCGCACACGAAACTCCCCTTGGCTTTGGCGATCACGTCGAAGCGAACCATGCGCTCCAGTTGCTCGAAATAGGCCTCGCGAGGATCAATCTGCTCGAAATCATCGGGAGTTTCGTGGTGGCCGTTCGAGCTTTCCTTGAGAGCCGCGGCGCGTTTCTCGATGTCTTTGGTGACCTCCGGCAGCGCCGGCCCGCCGTCCGCATCCGAAAACTTCAAGCCGTTGTACTGTGCCGGATTGTGACTCGCTGTGATGTTGACGCCGCCGTCGAACTTGCCGTGAATGATGGCGTGCGCGATGGCGGGCGTCGGCGTCGCGGCACCGCAAATGAAAACGCGACAGCCATGCGATCGCAAAACTTCGGCCGCGCTTCGCGCAAACTCCTCGGAAAGAAATCGCGTATCGTAACCAACGATCACCACAGGAGACTTCGCGCTCGCTCGCAGGTGGTCGGCTATCGCCGTTGCCGCGCGGCGCACGCCGGAGAACGTAAAATCGTCGGCGATAATTCCGCGCCAGCCCGATGTTCCGAAGTGGATCGCTTGGCCAGCCATGGGTCGCTATTGTATCTTGTCGCACAAGGGGCAAGTATCGGGTAATCGCAGCAGTGCGCGGCGCAAGAGTAAAGGTGGCGATGACGGACAAACTAGTGGTGCTGGTGACTTGCGGCTCGGCGAAAGAGGCCCGGCGCATCGCCAAAGCCGTGGTCGAGCAGAAGCTCGCGGCGTGCGTCAACATTCTCGACGCGCGCGTCCATTCGATCTATCGCTGGAAGGGAAGGGTCGAGTCAGCGAGGGAATTCTTGCTTGTGATGAAAACTTCGCGACGCCGGTTTGCCTCGCTGCAAAGGAAGATCGAACAACTTCACAGCTACGACGTGCCCGAGATCATCGCGCTGCCGATTGTCGCCGGGACGCGCGGCTATCTCGCATGGATCGCCGATTCGGTGCGATCGTAGGAGCACCCATCTGTTACGATCCTCGTAGATCCCGCATTCCTACGTATGTGGGACTTGAGCCGCTCGCGCAATTGGAGTAAAACGGAGGCGACATGAAGGCGGACGCTCATCGCAAGCTCTTTCATATGTCCTTCGGCGCAGTGATCTTAGCTGCCGCCTTCCTCAGTATGACAACGATCGTGTGCGCGCAGTCGAGCGGCTCCAGCGAATCGGCCGCGCCCGATCACTCGAGTTCCAGCGATAAGCCCGCTCGCAGCGAACAAACCGATCCCGGAATGACACGATTGAAAATTCAGGTCAACGATCCCAACGGCAAAGCCGTCGGCAACGCCAGCGTCTATGTCCGTTATTACACGTCGGGCGGACTCCTGCATCACGAAAAGCTCGAGGAACTCGACCTGAAGACGAACCAAGACGGTTCGGTGAAAGTTCCCGAGATTCCTCAGGGCAAAATTTTGATTCAAGTGATTGCAAAGGGGTGGCATACCTACGGCAAATGGTACGAAATCCAGCAGAGCGAACAATCCGTCCCGATCAAGCTCGAGCCGCCGCCGCACTGGTACTAAATATTCCCCTCTTTTCTTTTTCGCGGAAAAGTTTTCCGTTCGGGAACTTTATTTCACATCGCATCGGGTTGCCGGAGTCTGCACAAGAACTTGTGCAAAGAGCAATAAACCGTGATTGTGCCGCGCGATTTCCATCATCGCGGGTCGTTTTTCCACACGGATTTCAACAGAGCTGTTGAAAACTTTTACAGAGCATTCATAATTCTTTCGCCGCTTATGCGTCGATGTGGCGCAGGAAGTGCTCGGGCCGCGTGGTATAGTTCGTGCTCTCCTGAATCCGATCTCCTGACAATGACAGAGAAATGAAAGAGTTGATTCTCAACGCGGACGATTTTGGCTTGATCGAGGGCGTGAACGACGGCATCATCCGCGCCCATCGCGACGGAGTTCTCACCAGCACGACGCTGATGGCCAACGGGCTCGCATTCGATCACGCCGTGGAATGCGCTCGCGCGAATCCGAACTTAGGCGTTGGGTGTCATCTCGTGCTGGCAGGCGGCGTTCCGGTGGCTCCGCCGGAAGAAATTCCCTCGCTCGTCGACGCGAGTGGCCGCATGCCTCGTTCTCTGCCTGTGTTTGTCGCCAGAGTCAGTGTCGGCGCCATTCGTGCCGAAGATATCGAACGGGAGTTTCGCGCCCAGATCCGGAAAATTCGCGGCGCGGGAATTGAGCCGACGCACCTCGACACCCACAAGCATACGCACGCGCACCCGCGCGTGATGGAAGTACTCGCGCAAGTGGCGCAGGACCTCGGGATTACGCGTGTGCGCAAGCCGGCCGAGTATCTACGCGACTCCTGGCGAGCGATGAGCGGCGACGTTGATGTATCGCCGGCACAATTTGCGGCGGTTGTGGCCGTGCGCTTGCTCTCCCTGAACTTCTCGTCGATCTCGAAGAAGCACGGCTTGCGCTCGCCGGATACTTTCCTCGGCGTGGCGGCTACGGGACAGCTTGGACCCGAACCGCTGTGTCATCTGATTGACACTGTCGGCGAAGGGCGAACTGAAATTATGCTGCACCCGGGCGTCTGCGACCAGGACTTGGCGCGAACGCGCTCCCGCCTGCAAGCGCAGCGCCAGGTCGAGCTCGACGGCTTGCTCGCTCCGCAGGTTCGCCGGGCGATCGATCTTCACGGCATTCGCCTGATCACTTATCGGGAGTTGAACTGAGGTATCGCTTTCTCCCTTTCTCCGTTGCGTTTTGGCGCATCGGGTTACAATGGCGGCATTCGAGATGTGCAGTGGAATCCTTTCAAGAAAGTGGGGGAGTGCCGTGAAGACGATGAAAGCGTTGGCATTTTGTGTTTGCTGTCTGTTTCTGGCGATCCTGGCGACTCCGGCGAACGCGCAGGTGGGTATGGGCATGCGGCAGAGGTCGCTGCCGAGCGGCGTTTTCAATCCGGTAGTCGGCTCGGGCGCGGCCTATGAGATACAGCCTGCGAACGGCCAGAAGATGAACATCGAATATACGATCGTCGGTAAGGAGTCGGTCGATGGCAAAGACGGCTTCTGGATGGAGTGGACCACCACCGCCGGAGCCATGGGCGAGATGGTGATGAAGGTTCTCATCGTCCCGGGCAGCACCTCCGCGCAGAAGGTCATCATGCAGATGGCGGGCCGTCCTCCCATGGAGATGCCGATGCAGATGGGCCACGCAGGATCCGGCGCAGCTGCGCCCTCCGACATCCGCAATCTAGCCGAGAACGTTGGAACCGAGTCCATCACCACGCCCGCCGGCACTTTTTCGTGCGAGCACTACAAGATGAAGGACGGCTCAGGCGACACGTGGGTAAGCTCGAAAGTGCCGCCTTTCGGCTTGGTCAAGCATCAGGGGAAAGATTCATCGATGGTGCTGACGAAGGTCATCACGGACGCGAAGGACAAAATCGTCGGCACGCCGCAGCCCTTCAACCCGATGTCGATGATGCAGCAGCCGCCGGAGCAATAGTTCAGATCGCGCCGCTGAAATTCGCCCGAAGGCAGTGACTGATGTCCGCTTGGCGCTGCCTTGGCGCGAGCACTATTCCAAATCGGGTGGAGTGACTTTCGCGATCCACGAATCGTAATCCGACGTGTAGCCCGCCCGTTCTTGCAACTCGAAAATGCGTTTCTCGATAGCTGCGATTTGCGGGTCCGAAAGGCTTGGCAGCGCTGCGACGGTTTTCTCGACCCCTTGCGTTTGCTCGCCGACCTTTTTTTCGGCCGCCTCATAGATCTCGGACAGATCCCCGTCGCCGCCAATGCCCAGATAGTTTTCGATCAGGTGGTTCGTCACCTTTTGGCTGTGCACCAGTGACACGCGGATGTTGCCCTGGCCTGTCACGACGTTTCCCACGCCGAATACATGTTGGGCACCCTCGTACCGTGGCAACTCCTCGCCGGTAAAGGTCAAGTACTCGCCCTTCATGCTGACGCCCGAGATTTTCTCGGGCACGGAACCAATCGACGACACCACCAGCGAAGTGGGAATCACCGTTTCCGATCCGGGAATCAGCTCGGCCTTCCGCCCCTCCACTTTCGTTTCGCCCACTCGCAGGCCCACCACATGCCCATTCTCTTCGATAAATCCGAGCGGCAGCCGGCGCTCCTGAAACCGGAAGAGATACCGGTCGCGCGCCAGCTTGAGCATCTTCTGCCTCACTTGCTCGGTTTTCGCGACTTGTTCCGGAGTGGCATTGTCCGGCGGCTGAGCCAGCGGCATATCCTGCTCGCGCCGCCGGTAAATCAAAAGGCACCCCTTCACGCCGAGGTCCTCCGGCTTGATCCCGTGTGCCTTGCACGCGGCGGGAATGCCTTTTTCCAGCTCGTGCATGCTCGTTTCGACGCCGCGCGCCTTCATCGCCCGCTCGTAATTCTCGAGCTGCAGCACCTTCACCACGTCGATCGAGGCGAGGCCGCCGCCGACCACCACCGCCTCGTCCGGCGTCTCGTATTTCGGGCCGCCGTAGTCCTTCTCGTTCTTGTGGTTGTACCAGTAGATGAACGGATTCTGATAAGCGAGCCCTTTGCCCAGGAATTTATCGGCTCCCGGTACGCCGATATCCCGGTCGCGCCACGCGCCGTTCGCCAGAACGATTGCCGAGAAGCCCCAATTCTTGCAGAGGTCTTCGAATTCAACGTCGCGCCCGAGTTTCGTCGACGGAACGAAGAAAACATTCGGCTTTCGCAGGCGCGCGTTGATTCGCTCGTACTCCTGCTTTCGCTGCTCGACGTGCCATCTCGGCAATCCATCTTCAATCTTTCCGTACGGCCGCTTGTTCTGATCGATCACGGCGACGCGGATCCCGCGATCCGCGAGTATTTCCGCCGCCACGGAACCGGAGATGGCTCCGCCAATGATCGCTACAAAATGCTGCTGGTTCTTCGGCATGGATTCGGTTGGATCTTTCGATTTTGGTTTTGAGACCTAAGCATTGTACATCGGCCTCGATTCTTTTCGGTCGCCGATTCGGGAAGGGAAGACATCTCGCGCGCGGAAGATCACTTCCTGATTTCCGCGCATTCAGCTACATGCAGGCGGGCACGACTTGATGCCTTGGTCCGAATGGGCGTAATTTGATATAGTCGCGCGAATTCGGGGGATGAGCGAAGATACGCCGCTGCTTTGGCGCCATCATTGGGAGGAAATATCATGCATGTAGGCTACGGTTCCGGCTTCCAGCACTTGGGTGGGTACTCGGACAGGCGATTCATGCGCGAGGAACTCGGCAATTGCCTGATGGCCGAAGAACTTGGGATGGACTCGATATGGGCGACGGAGCACCACTTCGACAGCTACTCGATCAGCCCGGACGTTCCCCAGTTGATGTCCTATTTGGCCGGGAAGACAAAGCGCGTCAAGCTCGGCTCGATGGTCATCGTCGTGCCATGGAATGATCCGATGCGCCTCGCTGAGCAGATCACTCTCGTCGATCACTACTCCGACGGGCGCTTCATTCTCGGCGTCGGCCGTGGCCTCGCGCGCCGCGAATTCGAAGGTCTCCGCATCGATCAGAACGAAGGCCGGCTCCTCTTCGACGAATATACCTCGCTGGTACTCGGAGCGCTCGAGACTGGGTTCATGGAAGGCGGCGCCACCGTGAAGCAGCCGCGCCGCGAGATACGCCCGCGGCCCTTCAAGTCGTTCAAGGGCCGCTCGTTTGCGGCGGCGGCTTCCACGGATTCCGTCCCGGTTTGCGCGAAGCTCGGTCTCGGACTGCTCGTGATCGTGCAGAAGGCGTGGCACCTCGTGAAAGCCGATTTCGAGCTCTACCACAAATGCTGGAATGAATTTCACCCGAACGTCGAAGCGCCGAAACCATTCTGCTCGGGTTTCTGCTTCGTCGACGAAAGCGCCGACCGCGCCGAAGAGCTCGCGCGCAAGTATCTCTCCGCGAATTACCGCGAAGCTCTCGATCACTACGAAATGCTCGGAAAACATTTCGATCATACGAAGAGCTACGAGCGCTACGCCGATCTCAGCAAGCAGTTGCGAGGCATCGGCGTCGACAAGGCCGTCGAGGATTATATCCAGCTCATGCCTTGGGGCACGCCGCAGCAGGTACTCGTCAAGCTCGCCAAGACGAAAGAGACGATCGACATGCAGGGCATTATGCCGAATTTCAACTTCGGCGGAATGCCTCACGAAGAGTCTGTGCGAAATGTGAAAACTTTCGTGAAGCACTGCATGCCGGAACTGAAGAGTTGGCCCGCGGCAACACTCGAGGAACCAAAGGAACTCGCGCTCACCGCCGTGTAGTTTCGGCGGCTTTGATCGCGGGGGCAATCCGATTCGAGCACGGATTGCCCTTCGAGTTTCCTGACGGGATCGATTTAACCGCGATGCGGTTTGAAATAGGAAACCGCGAGCGGTGGAAGCCTCAGCTTTAGGGAGTATGGCCGGTCGTTCCACGGGACCGGCTCCGCATTGACTCCGCCCGCGTTGCCCAGATCGGTCCCGCCGTAGTATTTCGAATCCGTGTTTAGAATTTCGCGGTAGTAGCCGGGCCGCGGCACCCCCACGCGATACTCTTCCCGCACCACCGGCGTGAAATTGCACACGACGAGAACGAAATCTTCCGGATCGCGGCCTTGCCGCAAAAACGAAAGCACGCTCGCAGCCGCATCGTTCGCCTCAATCCACTCGAATCCGGATGATTCGAAATCGACCTGATGCAGCGCTCGCTCGTGCGTGTGCAGCCGGTTCAAGTCACCCATCAGCCGCTGGATACCCTGGTGGGGCGGGGAAGCTTCGAGCGGCCATTCGACCATCCCGCCCTCCCAGAATTCGTTCCGCGGCCCAAGCTCGCTGCCCATGAAAAGCAGCTTCTTGCCGGGATGCGCGAATTGATACCCGAAGAGGAGCCGCAGATTCGCGAATTTCTGCCAGTCGTCGCCCGGCATTTTCTCGAGCAGCGCACGCTTCCCGTGCACCACTTCGTCATGCGACAGCGGAAGAATGAAATTTTCGTGGAACGCGTAGAGCATCGAGAAAGTAAGCTCGCCGTGGTGATGCTGCCGGTAGAGCGGATCGAGCGCCATATATCGCAGCGTGTCGTTCATCCAGCCCATGTTCCATTTCAAATCGAAGCCCAGCCCTCCGACGTACGTCGGGCGCGAAACCGCCGGCCAAGAAGTCGATTCTTCCGCAATCGTCAGCGCACCCGGATGCCGCTGGTGCAGCACTTCATTCAACCGCCGGATGAGCGCGATTGCTTCCAGGTTCTCGCGTCCGCCGTGAATGTTGGGAATCCACTCACCGGCCTTGCGTGAATAGTCGAGGTAAAGCATGGACGCGACCGCGTCCACTCGCAGCGCGTCGATGTGATATTTGTCGATCCAGAAAAGCGCGTTCGATAGCAGAAAGTTCTGCACCTCGTTGCGCCCGTAGTTGAAAACGAGCGTGCCCCAGTCCGGATGCTCGCCTTGCTTTGGGTCGGCGTGCTCGTAAAGGTGCGTGCCGTCGAAGAACGCGAGGCCGTGTGCGTCGCGAGGGAAATGCGCCGGCGTCCAATCGAGAATCACGCCGATGCCTTCCTGATGGCACCGGTCTACGAAGTACATGAAATCGGAGGGCGAGCCGAAGCGGCTCGTCACCGCGTAATATCCGACCGTCTGATAACCCCACGACCCGTCGAAGGGATGTTCCATGATGGGCATCAGTTCGATGTGCGTGTAGCCCATCTGCTTGACGTAGGGCACAAGCTCGGCGGCTAGTTCGCGGTAGGTGAGCCAGCGATAATCTTCTTTCTCCCTGCGCTTCCAGGCTCCCGCATGGATTTCGTAAATCGACATTGGCGAGTGTTGCCAGTCGCGCGCTTTTCGATCCGCCAGCCACGACGAGTCGTTCCATTCGTAGCGGTTGATGTCGAAGACCACCGACGCCGTATTCGGCCGCACTTCGCTCGAAAAACCATACGGGTCCGATTTCAGGCCGAGATGATGCCCCGCGCGCGAAAGAATTTCGAACTTGTAGAGGGCCCCCTCTTCGAGACCGGGCATGAAGATTTCCCAAATTCCTGTGGGCCCCATGTTGCGCATCGGGTTGGCGCGCCCGTCCCATAGGTTGAAGTCGCCGACGACGCTTACGCGTTGCGCGTTCGGCGCCCAGACGGCGAAGTGAACGCCCTGCGCGCCGGCCACCTCGCGCAGGTGCGCGCCCAGTTTCTCGTATTTTTCATAGTGAGTGCCTTCGCCGGAAAGATAGAGATCGTATTCGGTGAGTACCGGGGGAAACGCATACGGATCGTAGGTTTCGAACTTGGCGGTATTCGCGAATCGGAATTGCAGGCGATAAGCGGTGGGCGGGATCGGCTCGCCCTGCCGGATGTCCGGCGTGTCCGCCGGCAGAATCACCTCAAACATGCCCTCGGGATGAATCTGCTTTGCCGGATAGAGCTTCCGATTGGGGCCCCAAAGAACGGCCGCCTTTTGAGCGCCCGGACGAAAGGCCCGGATGGCCAGCGAGCGTCCGGCGCCCTGTCCAACCCAATGCGGACCCAGAATTTCAAACGGATTCGAATGTTCCGCCTGTACGATGCTCTCGATCTCATCGCGCAGCTGTTCGTCGGGTGTCTTGGCTGCGCCAGGCGATTTTTCGATCCGCTTCACGTGATGCACGCCTCAACAATCATCTTAACCGCTGGCAAGGATCTCTGCAAAAGCCCGCTCGCCCCCCATTTCGTCTTCGCCCGATCGTGACCTTCGAAAGCTCCCACCAAGGGTTGGCCCGTAAGCCGCTCGCCGTTCATCGCATAGTCATCAAATAGACAACGCGCCCTCCTTAGTACCAACGTACTGTTGGCGCAGCCACCGATGGCCGCTATAAATGATGGGTGGAGTTTCGTACCGCGGAGTGCTCCCCCCTGCTCCCGGCACAAAACACTCGCTACAAGAGACTAATGTCGAGAGGACCCTCCAAGCTGCATTCGAAGCGGCCAAAAGCCACGCGCGCCTCGACGCGCCTAGCCGCCCAATCCGCGGCAAGCTCGAGGTCCGCCGCGAATGGCTCGACTTCGCAGAATACTTCTCTTTCCCACGACAAGCATTTGGGCCTCCTATTCTCGCAAAACCCTCACGCGATGTACGTAGCGGATAGCGAGACCCTGCGTTTTCTCGAAGTGAACGCCGCGGCCATTCAGCAATATGGATATTCCCGCGAAGAATTCCTCCGTATGCGCGTCACGGATATTCGCCCGTCGGAAGACGTGCCTAAATTTCTCGCATCAGTCCGGCAAAATGGAGGGCCGCTAGCATCTCGCGGCCAGTGGCGTCACCGGCGGAAGAACGGCGAAATCTTCGATGTGGAAATCACCAGTCAATCGATGTCTTTTGCTGGAAGGGCCTGCGGCCTCGTGGTTGCCCAGGATGTCACCGAGCGATGTGCGGCTGAACGCCGGGCCGCCGAATACACCGCCTATCTCCACGCGCTCATGCAGAACAATCCCCTCGCCATCGTCACGGTGGACGCCGAGCGCAAGGTCGAGATGTGCAACCCGGCATTCGAGCGCCTGTTTGGCTACCAGCTGAGTGAGATTCGCGGCAAGGTGCTTGATTCGGTAACGGCACCGACCGGGCAGCGCGAGGAAATGGCCACCCTGATCGATCGCGCCGGGGCCGGAGAAGTGGTTCGCGCGGCAGCCAAACGCCGCCATCGCGACGGCTCCATCGTTGACGTCCAGATTCTCGGCGTGCCTCTCGTGGTCAATGGCAGGCCCGTGGGCAGTTTCGGGATGTACGAAGACGTTACCGAGCGTCGCCGGGCGGAAGAGGCGCAACGTACGGCAGAAGAGAAGTATCGCCGAATCTTCGAAAACGCCGTCGAGGGCTTCTTCGAGTCGACGCCTGCTGGACGATTCGTCACTGTAAATCCGGCAATGGCGCGCATTGCCGGCTACTCTTCTCCCGCCGAAATGATTAACGAGGTTCAGGACATAGCCCGGCAGCTCTATGTGGATCCCGAGGTCCGCAAAGACGTGAAGCGCAAGCTCGAAGAAAACGGAATCCTGGAAGACTACGAATGCCACATGTTGCGAAAGGACGGCAGCCGCACATGGATTTCGATGAATGTTCGGGCCCTGCGCGACGCCAGCGGCGCGATCCTCAGCCACGACGGCACAGCGATGGACATCTCCGGGCGCAAGCGGTCGGAACTCGAGCGGCAAGCCACGACGGAAATCACCCACGCCATGAGCGCCACGGACAATCTCGATGATCTGCTTCAGCAGATCCACAAAGCCCTTAACAGAGTCGTCCCTGCCGACAATTGCTATGTGGCGCTCGTCGATGAGGCCTCGATGGTCCGGTTTCCGTTCTTTGTCGACAAATACGACCCGCAACCCGGGCCGGAAAAGATGGGGCGCGGTTGCACGGCCTATGTTTTTCGGACCGGCCAACCCATGCTGGTTTCTCCTGAACGATGCCGCCAGCTCATCGATGCAAGGGAGATCGAACTGGAAGGCACGCCTTCGCGCTCCTGGCTCGGAGTTCCGCTCCGAACGCCGGCTGCGAAGATCGGCGTGCTGGTCGTCCAGGACTACGAGCGGGAAAGCGCCTATACGCAACGCGACCTCGAATTCCTCGACTCGGTCGGAGGCCAAATCGCTCTCTCGATTGAGCGAAAGCGAGCGGAAGAAGCCAGGCGGGAGAACGAAGCCCGTTTGCGCGTCCTCGTCGAGCAGCTGCCCGCGGTGCTCTGGACCGTCGACAAAGACCTGCGGTTCACTTCGATTTTGGGAGCCGGCCTGGCGCGTCTTGGCCTGCGCCCAAATCAGCTCGTCGGAGCCTCTCTCTCCGACTACTTTGAGAGCCCTGACCGCACATTTCCGCCGGTTGCGGCTACCTATCGCGCAATTTCCGGCGAGCCGAGAACGTTCTCTCTGGAATGGAAAGATGGTTCCTACGCGTGCCACATCGAGCCTCTTCGCGGCGCTACCGGGGAAGTCCAGGGCGCGATCTGCATGGCGCTCGATATCACCGATCGTAAGCAACTGGAGGAGCAGTTCCGCCAGGCACAGAAAATGGAAGCCGTGGGCCGGCTGGCCGGAGGAATCGCGCACGATTTCAACAACCTGCTCATGGTGATTCAGGGTTACGCCGATCTCCTCGCCGAGCGACTCCCGGCCGGCGATTCATTGCACCGGAATGCCGAGCAGATTCAGACTGCCGCGCAGCGCGCATCTGCTCTGACGCGCCAGCTCCTCGCGTTCAGCCGCAAGCAGATCATGGAGCCGAAGGTTCTCAGCGTGCATGCGGTTGTCGGCGAAATGGAGAAAATGCTGCGTCGCTTGATCGGCGAGGATGTCGATCTCGTGACGTCGACGGCACCCGATCTCTGGCTCGTAAAGGCCGACCGGGGCCAGATCGAGCAGGCGGTCATGAATCTTGCGGTGAATGCGCGCGACGCCATGCCGAATGGCGGGCGCCTCACGATCGAAACCTGCAACGTCGAACTCGACGCCGCGACTTCCCATCCGACGATTGCGCTGGCGCCCGGCAAGTACGTCGTGCTGTCGGTTACCGACAACGGCTGCGGAATGGACGAAAAGACGAAAGCCCACATCTTTGAGCCTTTCTTCACCACCAAGGAAAAAGGGAAGGGCACGGGCCTTGGCTTGGCGACGGTTTATGGTGTCGTCAAACAAAGCGGTGGTTACGTGTGGGTCTATAGCGAGCCGGGTCATGGAACGACGTTTAAGATTTATCTGCCGAGAATCGAGGACGAGACTGCCGCTCCGAATCACGGCGGACTCGCCGATTCCCAGTCCATGCCACGCGGTTCGGGAGTCGTCCTCCTCGTGGAAGACGAAAAAGGGGTTCGGGACCTGACCCGCGAGTATCTCGAGTTGAGCGGGTACAAGGTCCTCGTAGCTGAAAACGGCCACACCGCGCTCGAGCTATCCGCCCTGCACGCCGGTTCCATCGATTTGCTCATCACCGATGTCGTGATGCCGGGGATCAACGGGAAAGAACTGGCAGATCGCGTGAGCACGATTCGTCCGGAGATCAAGATTCTTTACATGACCGGCTACACCGATCAAGCCATCGTCCACCGCGGCACGCTCGCCGCGGGCGCTGTTCTTCTGCAGAAGCCGTTCACTCTGGCTACGCTCGCCTCAAAACTGCGCGATATCTTTTCCGTGCCCGCCAACTGACCGGCCCTCGGCACGGTTTCCACCGAGTTCGTTCCGAGCGTCGTGCGCCCGTCTGGAACAGGTGCGTGCGCGCGAAACACCCGTGCACTCACGCCTGAAGATCAGTAGGTTCTAATGACATTCCCTAACCTATTTGCGCGACACCATTTGCGCGCCGCGTCTCGTTCGCGGCGTGTGGCTGGTGCCTTGGCCATGCGTGTGCCTTCCCAACTGTGAAGCCTACTGCAAACGCAGCGGTCAGGGGGAAGCAGACATGGAAGCTGAGAACCAGATCCGAATATCACAGTCCGATGTTACCGAGGAGTGCATCGCCGAGCGGCATCTCTGGACGGCAGTCGTCACGCGCGCCCTGGAAGACTGGCGCACGGGAACGCTGCGTGAGCGGCGCGCTGCCCAGAAATTCCTTTTCGACGAAGCCAATGATTTCGACCGCGTCTGCGCCAGTGCCGGCCTTGATCCAGCGAGTTTGCGCTCGCAACTCTCCAAAATCGGACGCAGGATCAGCATGGAAGGGCCGTGGTCGAGCAGTATGGCGGCGTAGTCGTTCGTTTTGGACTTCCTCTGGTCGCGCGGATCCCGCGGGGGACACGCCATGGCGAGAGGGCCCTCTCAAAGCAAGAATCCTCGAATCATCGAGCCGGTGTGTCGTAGAATCCTCGCGTCCGCCCCCGACTCACTCGAATGGCTAGTTCCGTCAGCGAAAGCGTCGGCCCGGAAAAACGCCTGCTGATTTGTTGCGCTCGGACGCAGCTCCCGCCGGCCTTCGTAGAAGAGATTCGAAAACTCGCGTCCCTCCCGCTTGATTGGGACTTTCTGTTTGACGAGGCGACCCGAAACTCGCTTCGGCCGTTTGTCGCGCGTCATCTGTCTGCGTGCGCCGCCGAAATCGTTCCACCGCAACAGCTGAAACGCCTGAGCGATGCCGTTCGCGCAAACACGGCGCGTTGCCTGATTCTCACCGCCGAACTCATCCAGGTGATGGACCACTTCCGGGACGCGGGAATCTCTGCGGCGCCGTATAAGGGCCCCGTCGCCGCAGTGCAGGCGCACGAGGACATCACCCTTCGCGAATTTGAAGACCTGGATATCATCGTGCGGCAGCAAGACATGCCGCGCGTAAACGAGGTCGCCACCGGCCTCGGCTATCGCCCAAGGTTCCCCTGGATTCTTTCTCCCAACGCGGGTTCTGCGCTCGTGCCCGGTGAATATCGGTACCTCGATCATTCACGCCGGATGGTGGTTGAGGTTCACACCGAGCGCACTCTGCGCCATTTTCCGATCCCGCCGGACCTCGACGATCTTTTCCGCCAGCTGGTTCCCGTGTTTCTCTGCGGCCACGAGATTCGCACATTTGCGCCCGAAGACGCGCTCGTGCTGCTGTGCGTTCATGGATCGAAGGATTTCTGGGAAAGGATTTCGTGGATTGCGGACATCGCGGAGCTGATTCGAGCCTGCCCGAAGCTGGATTGGAACGCGGTCTCGCACCGCGCGGACTCCTGGAAGGCGCGGCGCATCCTTCATCTCGGCCTCGCTCTGGCGTCAGAAATGCTGGACGCACGGCTGCCCGATGAAATCGGAGCGCGCGTCAAGCAGGACCGTGCCGCCGGAGTCCTCGCGTCGGAAGTGGCGCAGAGGCTCCTGCGGCGCGACCAAAGCGCGTTCGGCGCTGCGGGGCGCTTTTCGTTTCGTCGGCGCATGGTCGATGGTGCGATCTCCGGCTGGCGCTATTCGATTCGCCTGGCCGTGGCGCCGGCGGAAGAGGATTGGCAGATGGTTCGACTGCCCAGGCTCCTCGCCCCGCTGTACGTCGCGCTGCGGCCGCTTCGCCTTTTGCGCAAGTATGGATGGAAGGGAGGTGATTCGAACGGTTCGGCGTGACGCGAGATTCCGGATGGTGCGCCGGATTCGCTCTGATCGAGAAAGAATTCAGGGCCGGACGATCATCACTTCGGTGGACTTGATCAGAGCCGCCGCTTTGTCGCCCACCTTCAGCCGCATCTCCCGCACCGCATCGGCCGTGATGATCGAGGTGATGTGCTGCCCGCCGATCGACAGACTCACCTGCGCGATCAGCTCGCCGATCTTGATATCGGTGACGCGTCCCACGAGCTGATTCCGGCCGCTAATCCTGCGATAGTTCGGCCGGCGCTCGCTGACTTCGCCTTGCTCCGACGCGCGGTACAGGAATTTGTCGACTTCCTTTTCCGGCACGCGGTGATGGCCACCGGCTGTCTTCACTGTGCCCAGCTTCCCTTTGTAGATCCACTGCTTGAGCGTCGGGTAGCTGATCCCAAGCACCTGGGCCGCCTCGCGGGGCGTATATAATTTCATCGCTATCCTGCCGAAATCGGGAGTGTCGTGCGTCTGGAGCTTGTCATTTTGGGGCTTGTTTGTAAAGACGCGCGAAGCCATTTGTCAGCCGGTTTCATCCAATCCGGCGGGAGGAACGAAGATGGAGATCGGCCTCCAGGGTAAAGTGGTTGTCGTCACAGGATCGAGTAAGGGAATCGGCCGCTCGATTGCCGCGGCCTTCGTGCGCGAGGGTTGCAACGTCGTCATCAATGGCCGCCACGCGAAGGAACTGGACGCGACCGCTGCGGAGCTGCGCGCGAGTGCGGCCGCCGGCGGGGCGATCCAGCCGGTCGTTTCCGACGTTGCCGAAGCTGATGGCGCGAAGCGCGTCGTCGATGAGACGGTGGCGCGGTTCGGCACGATCCACGTTCTCGTCAATAATGCCGGGGGCGTCGGCCGCTTCGCTTCGTTCGAGGAGCTCACCGACGAAGAATGGCTCGGCGCGTTCACTTTCAACGTTCTCTCGGCGGTTCGCGCCACGCGTGCCGCGCTGCCGTACATGCAAAAGCAGAAGTGGGGGCGCATCATCAACATTTCGTCCGAATCCGGAGTGCAGCCCGATCCGGTGATGCCGCACTACAACGCATCGAAGTCCGCCATGAACAGTCTGACGAAAAGCCTCTCGAAGGCGTACGGCAAGGACAACATTCTCGTGAACACGGTTTCGCCCGCGTTCATTCGGACGCCTCTCGTGGATGGAATGCTCCAGGAACAGGCGCGCGCCCGCGGCATCACGGTGGACGAAGCGGAGAAGGCCCTGCTGCGCGAGTTTCGTCCGAATATCGTTCTCGGCCGCGCGGGGAAGCCCGACGAGACGGCTGGAATCGTGGTCTTTCTTGCTTCCGATCAAGCGACTTTCATCACCGGTTCGAACTTCCGCGTGGACGGCGGATCGGTCGCGAGCATTTGATCTCGATTGGAGTTTTCTAATGTAACGAGAGTGTCACATTCGCCGGCCTGGGGCGGACGTCGAAAAATTCGCCCCAAACCGACGCGTGGAGTAGAATCGCAACTGGTCGATGAGAGCCGCATGAAACGTCCTGGCACTCTGCGCCAGGGACGCCAAGAAGGGGGAGAAAATGTCTGCCAATCCGACTGCCGGAACCCGGGAATCCACGCAAACGATCAACCCTCTGAAGGCGTTAGCCGATTTTGGCCAGTCCGTATGGCTGGACTACATTCGCCGCAACCTGTTGACGACGGGCGAACTCGCTCGCCTGATCCACGAAGACGGCCTTCGCGGCATGACCTCGAATCCCGCGATCTTCGAGAAAGCGATCGCCGGAAGCACCGATTACTCGAAGACGCTCGAAGAACTCGCGAAGCGCAAGGATCTCGACGCCAAGGGAATCTACGAGCATCTCGCCATTCGCGATATTCAGGACGCCGCCGACGCGTTGCGGGGCGTTTACGATAATACGAAGCGCCGCGATGGCTACGTCAGCCTCGAGGTTTCTCCCTATCTCGCCTTCAAGACGCAGGAAACGATCGACGAGGCCGTCCGCTTGTGGAAGACGGTCGATCGTCCCAACCTCATGGTCAAAGTTCCCGGCACGCGCGAAGGCATCCCCGCGATTCGCGAGTTGATCAGCCGCGGCATCAATATCAACGTCACGCTGCTTTTCGCGCAGGACGTTTACGAGAAAGTCGCCGAGGCTTTTATCTCCGGGCTTGAGACTCTCGTCGAGAAAGGCGGCGATCCCAGCGGCGTGGCCAGCGTGGCCAGCTTCTTCGTCAGCCGCATCGACTCGCTCGTCGATAGCATGCTCGACGCGAAAATCAAGGAAGGGAAGAATCCTTCCGATCAGCCTCTCTACCGCAGCCTGCAGGGCAAAATCGCGATCGCCAACGCGAAACTCGCCTATCAGTCTTACAAGAACATCTTCAGCGGCCCGCGCTGGCAAGGGCTCGCCTCGCGCGGCGCGCAGACGCAGCGTCTCCTGTGGGCCAGCACCAGCACGAAAAATCCGGCCTATCGCGACGTCATGTATGTCGAGGAACTTATCGGGCCAGACACGGTCGATACGATTCCGCCCGCCACGTTCGATGCGTTTCGCGACCACGGCCATCTGCGCGCCAGCCTCGAAGAGGACGTCGACGTTGCGCAGAAGACCATGGATGATCTCGCGCGCGCCGGAATTTCGATCAAGGCTGTCACCGACCAGCTTACCGCCGAAGCCGTCAAGCTTTTCGCCGATGCGTTCGACAAGCTGCTCGCCGTGATCGACAATCGCGCCGCGAAAGCCGCGCCCAGTTCGTCGGCGAATCTCACCTATCGCCTGCCGGATAGCCTCGCGCAAGCCGTCAACGCGACTCTCGCCGATTGGAAAGCCAATAACAAAGTGAAGCGCCTCTGGGCGCGCGATGCCTCCCTCTGGTCCAACACCGACGAAGGCAAATGGCTCGGCTGGCTCGGGATTACGGAAGAGCAGCTCGCTTCCCGTGCTGAGTTTCAGGAAATTGCAGGCGAAGTCCGCGACGCCGGTTTCAAGCACGCAGTTCTGCTCGGCATGGGCGGCTCGAGCCTCTGCGTCGAAGTCCTCAAGCTCACATTCGGCGATATCCCCGGATTTCCGGAATTTCACGTGCTCGATTCCACGGACCCGGCGCAGGTCAAGGCCGTCGAATCCTCGATCGATATCGCGAAGACGATTTTCATCGTGTCGAGCAAATCCGGCGGCACCCTCGAGCCGAACATCTTCAAGCAATATTTCTTCGATCGCGTAACGAAGGCCGTCGGCGCGGATAAGGCCGGCAAGCATTTCATAGCGATCACCGATCCCGGTTCGCACATGCAGAAAGTCGCGGAGGGCGATAGCTTCCGGCACATTTTCTTCGGGCTCCCGAGCATCGGCGGCCGCTATTCAGCTCTTTCGGATTTCGGGATGATTCCCGGCGCCATTCAGGGAATCGACATCCATAAATTCCTCGAGCTCGCCGACGAGATGGCCCATGCCTGCGCTTCCGTCGTCCCGGCCGACGAAAATCCCGGCGTCATCCTCGGTGCGATCCTCGGCACTGCGCAAAAGAACGGCCGCGACAAGCTCACCATCGTCACTTCGCCCGGCATCGGCGATTTGGGTGCTTGGCTCGAGCAGTTGATCGCCGAGTCCACCGGAAAAGAAGGCAAGGGCATCATCCCGGTCGACCGCGAGCAGCTTGCCTCACCGGATGTCTACGGCAACGATCGCGTGTTCGCCTATCTGCGTCTCGCCGGCGCCCCCGATGCGAAACAGGACGCTGCAATCGACGCGCTCGAAAAGGCCGGCCAGCCGGTCGTTCGCATCTCAGTGCCCGATATCTACGACGTGGCCCAGGAATTCTTCCGCTGGGAAATCGCCACGGCCGTGGCGGGCTCGATCATCGGCATCAACGCCTTCAATCAGCCCGACGTCGAGGCCAGCAAAATCGAAACCAAGAAACTCACTTCGCAATATGAGGAAAAGGGCTCGCTGCCGCCCGAATCTCCGATCCTGCAGGAGGCGGGCGTCAAGCTCTTCACCGATGCGAAGAATGCAGCCGCATTGAAACAGGCCGTTGGCGGGGATGCGACGCTCGTCGGCTATCTGCGCGCGCATCTCAATCGCCTCGGCGCGGGCGACTATTTCGCCGTTCTCGGCTACATCCAAATGAATGACGCGCACGAATCCCAGCTCCAATCGATTCGCCACGCCGTCCGCGGAAAGAAACGCGTGGCCACGTGCCTCGGCTTCGGCCCGCGCTTCCTGCACTCGACTGGCCAGGCATACAAGGGCGGCCCGAATTCCGGCGTCTTCCTGCAGATCACCTGCGACGATGCGGCGGATATCCCCGTGCCGGGGCAGAAGTACACGTTCGGCATCGTGAAAGCCGCGCAGGCTCGCGGCGATTTCCAGGTCCTTGCCGACCGCAACCGCCGCGCCCTTCGCGTCCATCTCGGCTCGGATGTTACCGCCGGCCTTGCGAAACTTCAGCAGGCGATCCAGCAGGCGCTATCGTAAGCGATGGGTGCACCACTGGTCGAACCAACTCACGGCCGCTGGTCGTTTGCTCGTCTCAAGTCTTCGACCCTCTGCAGGCGTGACGTTTCGCTGGCCAGCGCGTGGGATGTCATCGGCTGGTGGGAGTCGAGAAGAGTTCCGTTCAACCTCATCGTAGGTAGCGCCGGAATTCTCTCATGCATTATCGTCGGTATCGTTGCGGCGGGCGCTTCTATTTTGTTCGACAGCGACTTCGGTCTCCCCAATGGTTTAGCGCTTATTGTCATCCTTCTTTACGGAATCATGGCCAACATCTGTTTTGCCGGCGGGTGGTTGACTGAGCTCCTTGTGCGTCGCCTATGGCCTCGCGAAACCGACCGATTCGCGACCGTGAGCTTCTCCCTGGGCCTGGTTTTTTCTGTCCTACTGACTTTGACTCCCGCGATTGTGATTGGAGCGGTGGGAATTTTCGGTCTTCTCGAACACCTGGTTGGCGCAAGGCACGGGTAGGGTGTGCAGAATCAAAACTCCAGGCGCGCTTGAATCGCGATCATGCGCGGCGCACTATCGCCTCCCAACCCGACGCCCAGCAGGCCCGTGGGCGGCGCGGTCGTGTAGGTCAGCGCGCCAAAACCAGTCTGCGTCGAAGGCTCGCCCGGAATTCCTGCCAGCACCATGCTCGGCAAGCCGAAATTCGGATGGTTGAACACGTTGAAGAGCTGCCCGTCGATTCTCAGCTTCAAGCGTTCGGTCAATTGAAACCATTTTGTAATGTAGAAATCGCTCCAAAAGAATTGCGGCCCGCGCAGCGCGTTGCGCCCGAGACTCCCGAACTGGCAGATCTGCGCGCTGTCTCCTCCGTTGCATGCGCCGGTGGTCGGATCCACTGCAGAGACAAACGCGTCGGGATTGAGCCATTGGATCGTGCCCGGCTGCGTCACGCCCGGAATGGCGTTGTGCTCGTAAAGCGGGACGCCCGGCACGGCGCTCGCAAATTGCGGTCCGCCGCCCTGCACGATGCCGTTCACACTGTGGTCGCTGTTACTCACCGAGTAGGGCGTACTGAACACGGAGAATGGAATTCCGCTGTGCCAGAAAACGGTGCCGGAAATCTGCCAGCCATTCAGTACATGGCCCAACCGGTGATTCCGCACCTTGATGGGTAGTTCATAGACGTATTGAGCGTCGAGATTGTGGCGAATGTCGTAATCGCAGGGGCCGTAGTCGCGCCCAAGCTCTCCCGGCAGAGGAGTAAGTATTCCGCCGGCTGAGAACTGAAGGAATCCGCCATTTGAGACCTCGTCCATGCAGCGGCTGAAAGTGTAATTGACTTGCCCTTGCAGACCGTGCCCCATCCGCTTCATGGCGGTTAACTGAAGGCCGTTGTAGTGGCTGTTGTCGCCGGTCGAAAGCTGCGTCACAGCGCCAAATCTGGGATCGGTCGGCTGGTTGTTGTAAGGGGCAAAGCATCCGTCGCAAGACGTCGTCGAGCTTATATAGCGCAGATAGCCGTTGACTTGCGTCTGATACGGTTGGTTCACCGCTCGTGTCCCCACGTATTGTGCGTGCAGGCTGATGGTGCTGCCAAACTGGTGCTCGACGCCCAAGCTCCACTCCATGAAATACGGCGCGTGGAGTTTTCCGTTGGGCGCCGCTGTGATCGCGACCGGCGGAAGACACGCGGACGGATTTGCGAGCGGAGACGCGCAGGAAAGTTCGCCCTGAGAAAAGCCTGCGCCAAACTCCTGGTTTGCCGCGACCGTTGCGTCTACCGCGCTGCCGGGCACACCGGGCGCAATCGCCGTGCCGCCGACGCTGCCCAAAAGCCCGCCCTGGAAGGACCGCACGTATGGCGGATTCACGCCGACAACATCCGCAACGCTTCCGGGCAGCAGATCGCTGAACAATCCAAAACCCGTTCGCAGCACGGAATCGGGCGCGAACTGCCACGCCAGCGCCGTCCTCGGCTGCCAGATCGCGAGCGGCGTGGAGGCGAAAACATTCCCGAGGCCAGTTTGAATCGCTGCATCGAGCGGCTGACTCACGTCATGCGAAATCGAATCGAAAGAGCCGCGAAGCCGCGCGATTTCGTCGTGTGGATTCAATGGATTCGAATTCAGCGTGTCCCGCACGCCGATCGTCCACGTCAGCTTCGGCCTGATTTTCGATGTGTCCTGCGCGTACAAATCGAGATTCAGGAAATTGAATGGCTGGTTTGGCGATGCCGGAAACGTTTGCGTCGCCGTGTTGGCGACTCCGTAGATGTATTGCTGCAGATTTGCGTAGGTCACAGTGGGAACGGTGCCTTCGTCGAAATCGTAGTCGTTCAGTCGAAGGATTCTGGTGTTGGTTCCAAATCTGAACTCGTGCGGGCCGCGGCTCCACGCGAGGTTGTCGTTGATGAAGAACCGCGTGGCGCTTCGCCCCTGCAGCCAGGTGCTATCCAGGCCACCGACCGTGGTAAAGGCGTTTGCGCCGCTGCCTTGCAGGACAATCGGGAATGCCGCAAGCGTTTTCTGGAAATCGCTCGGCGCAAAAAGGCTTTGATACCACGAGAATCCCGGATTGAAATAATTGACGAGATTCTGCGAGAAAACGTGTGTGTAGCCCGCCGCAAATGAATAGAGCGGCTGCGGCGAAAGTGCGTCGAACAATGGATTGATCGGATCGGTATAAGCGGCTTGCAGGCCCGTGTCTGCCTGAAAGCGAAACCAGGCCGTGTTGTTTGCGTCGACGTTGTAATCGACGCGAGCCGTCTGAACCTGCTCGTGATCGTCGCTCGAATGCGAAACGCTCTGCAGGTTCGCGCAGCCATCTCCATCGGTCGCCGGGCTGCCGTCGGCACTGGAAGGGCAGCCAAGGATCGCGTGCGGCGCTCCGTTCGTGTTTCCGTAAAGCGAAAACATCCTTTGATAGAAGGGAACTTCGGCCGGCTCCGCCGGGTAGCATGAACCCGGCGTGCAGCCGGTCGTTTGGCCCGTGATCAGCTGTTGTAGGACGTAATCCTGAAACGCGACGGTGGGCACGGTGGTGGCCGTGACGATCGGCAGCGCGATACGCACCCATTCGCTGTCGAAAAAGAAAAACAGTTTGTTGTGGACGATCGGGCCGCCCAAGCTCCCGCCAAAATGATTCACCGTCGATCGCGGCTTGTGATTGCCGGGCGTCGCATTCGTGAAGTAGTCCGCGGCGTCCAGTGTCGAGCCGTTCCAGATCTCGTAAAGATTTCCGTGGAAATCATTCGTGCCGGATTTCGTCACGTAGTTGATCTGCGACGCTCCATACCTTCCTTGATCCGCGGAGTAGGAAAGCGTGTTGACCGTCACCTCTGAAATCGAATTCAGTCCCAGCACGAGATTCGTCGAAAGCCCGCTGTTCAGATTCGTGAGCGGATCGTTCGTTTCGAGTCCGTCCACAATATAGCCATTCGAGAGAGCCGGTAGCCCGTTGAACTGCACGTTGCCGTATCCATTTGTGCCTCCCACGAAATCGTTTCCACTACCTGCCGTGTTAATCAGGGCACCTGGCGCGAACTGCAACGGGTACGTCAGGTCCCCGCCCGGATTCGGAAGGTTCTCCAGCGCAGGCGCACTCAGATTGGTCGACGTGTTCGCATTCTCCAGGTTGATAAGCGGCGGCGCGCCGCTCACTTCAATGCTCTGTTCCAATCGCTCCGGCTTGAGCGTGAAGTTCATCGTCTGCTTCTCTCCGAGGCCGGCAGACACGTCGTCGTTCTGCTGTGGCTCGAAACCCTCTGCTTCCACTCTGACCGAGTAGGCACCCGGCGTAAGCTGTGGAAAATTGAAGCGGCCCTCGTTGTCCGTTTTCACCGAGCGGCGTAAGCCGGTTTGACGGCTTGTGATCGTTACGGCAGCCCCCGGAATTCCCGCATCTGTCGCGTCGGCGATCTGACCGACAATCGCGCTCGTAGTCTCTCCCTGCGCCTGCGCACTCGTCTGACCAAGAAACAAAAGAAGACCCATAAAGATGCATCCGGCTAAGCCCCTATACACGAGTGTCTCCAAGGCAGTGATATTAACCTAGATTAATGCGTGTGGTAAAGTCGAGTAAATAAGTATGGTAAATAGCAGTGACTACCCCTGCCTTGCAGCTTTATGGGGTCGCCAAAGTCGCAAACGCCGCGTCGCGGGTGCGCCCGAAAGGGGCCTCCCGGCAGTAACGCTCCCTTCACATCGGAGAGGCACCTGTCTTAAGTTTCGAAACTGCGGCTGAATTTGCAGAAGCGTCCGCTTGCGCTCCCGATTGTGGGCGCTAAGATGGATAGATGAATGTGCCGATAACACTTGAGAGGGCTGGCCGCTCGGCGCGGCGAGTTGGAAGGTCATTTGGTAGATCGCTGGTGCCGGCAATCGGCCCGTTCGGAAACCGCCCCTGGGGAGGTGCCTCTAATGGACACTGCTGAATCCGGAGTTGCAATCGGGGCGCCCGGCGGCCCGGCTGGTCCTTGCGCGATTGCTCTTTTTGGCGCGGGCGGCGATCTCACCAAACGCAAGCTGATCCCTTCGATCTACAACCTCGCGCGCGGCAAGCTGCTTCCCGACCAGTTCGCGATCGTCGGCGTCTCGATCGAGCCGTTTTCGACCGAAGAATTTCGCAAGCGCATGACCGACGACATCAAGCAGTTTGCGGAGGAAGGCGTCGATCCGTCTTCGTGGGACTGGTTCGTCAAGCGCCTCTATTACATTTCGGGCGATTTCCAAGATCCGCAGCTCTATGCCAAATTGTGTGACACGCTGAAGTTGGTGGATAAGGAGCAGGGAACCCAGGGCAACGTTCTCTTCTATCTCGCAACCAGCCCCGTTTTCTTCCCTGTGGTTGTCGAGCAGCTTGGCGCGGCCTGCCTTACCAAGCAGGAAAGCAACAAGTGGCGGCGCGTAGTGATTGAGAAGCCGTTTGGCCACGATTTGCCTTCGGCGGTCGCTTTGAATCGCGCGGTCGGCCAGGTGGTCGACGAAAAGCAGGTCTACCGCATCGACCACTATCTCGGCAAGGAGACTGTTCAAAACATTCTCGCGTTTCGCTTTGCCAACGGAATCTTCGAGCCGATCTGGAATCGCCGCTACGTCGATCACGTGCAGGTTACCGTCGCCGAGGAGCTTGGAGTCGAGCTGCGCGGCGGCTACTACGAGACGGCCGGCGCCCTCCGCGACATGGTTCCGAACCACATCTTCCAGTTGATCACGCTGTGCGCCATGGAACCGCCTACCGACTTCGACGCCGATGCGGTGCATGACGAACAAACGAAGGTGCTGCGGGCCATTCAGCCTCTCAGTCCCGAAAGAGTCCTCGATCAAGCCGTGCGCGGCCAGTACGGCGAGGGAATCATCGACGGCAAACGCGTCCCGGCGTACCGTCACGAGCCTCAGGTGGCGCCCGATTCGCAGACGCCGACGTTCGTCGCTATGGCCCTGCATATCGATAACTGGCGCTGGGCCGACGTGCCTTTCTATCTTCGAACCGGAAAACGCCTCGCCGACCGCTCCACACAGATTGTGATTCGCTTCCGCCGCCCGCCATTCGTTCTTTTCCGTAAAACGTCGGTCGACCGGATCACCCCCAACGAGCTCGTCATCAACATCCAGCCGAACGAAGGCATTTCCTTGAGCTTCGAAGCAAAGGTTCCTGGGCCTGTGGTTCGTCTCGGCGCTGTGAATATGGATTTTCAGTATTCGGACTATTTCGGCACGCGTCCTTCGACCGGATACGAAACGCTCCTTTACGACTGCATGATGGGCGACCCGACGCTTTTCCAGCGCGCGGACATGGTCGAAGCGGGTTGGGGCGTCGTCCAGCCCATCCTGGATGTGTGGAAGGCTCTTCCGCCGCGAGATTTCCCGAACTACGCTGCGGGCACTTGGGGACCGCCGCAAGCCGAGGAGCTTTTGCATCGCGACGGTCGCGAATGGCGCGATCCGACTCACACGAACGGCCGCCACTTCGCCGGCCCCACCGAGCGCGCGGAGCCGGCCTCAACTTCTAAGTGATCGACAGAAAGAAGCAGAAATCCGATTCGCAAGATCGCTCTTAAGGCCCACTTAAACGGTGAAAAAAGGCCACAGAGTGCACCTTAAAACTTCCTATTAGTCGCTTCTGTCCGCCTAAACTCCCGGGTACTCCCCGTTCAAAATTGATCGGTTGCATCAAAATTGTGGATTGTACCTTTCCGCACGTATGGCAGTAACTTAGTCTTTACCATGTCAGGCAGTTGGCGGAACAGGGTCGACCACGATGCGTGTGGAGTTGGCTTTATTGCCCAACTCGGAGGCGCGTCCTCGCGCGAGGTTGTAGACCGCGCGCTCACCGCTCTCGCCCGCCTTTCGCACCGCGGCGGATTGGATGCAGACGGCCTAAGTGGTGATGGCGCTGGACTTCTGACACCCATCCCTCGGGATTTCTTCCGCAAATGCGTGAGCGAAGCCGGCATCGATCTGCCTGAATCCTTCGCTTTGGGCATGACCTTTCTGCCACCCGGCGAAGAGGCCACGGCGGTCGTCGCAATCGAATCGATCGCCCAAACCAGCGGGCTGCGCTGTCTCGGTTGGCGGGAAGTGCCCACGGATCCATCCCTCCTAGGACCCCGCGCCAAAGCCACTGTACCGACCATCCGCCAATGTTTTTTCGCCCTACAGGACGCCAGGGCTGATTTCGAGCGAGTGCTCTACTTTTTCAGGAAGCGGGTGGAGGCGGAAGGCCCGGCCGGAATTTACTTTTGCTCGCTGTCGTCGCGCGCCGTGGTCTACAAAGGGCTGATGGCGCCGGTGCAATTCCGCGAGTTTTTCGCGGATCTTGCGAGCCCCGATTTCACGGCGCCGTTCGCGATGTTCCATCAGCGCTATTCGACGAACACACAGCCGACGTGGCGGATGGCGCAGCCATTCCGCTTCATCGCGCACAACGGAGAGATCAACACGATCGGCGTGAACCGCCGCTGGGTGCGCGCGCGTGAGAAAGCCCTGCGCCAGGAATTGAGCGCACCGGAATCATTCCGCGTGCTCGAAGAGCGTGTGAGCGACTCGGCCAGCTTCGACAACGGCTACGAAGTCTTGCTGCATCGCGGATACGGCCCCGCGGCGGCGGTTTTGCGGATGGTTCCTCCGGCTTGGGAATCCGACCGCGCCATGACTCCCGATCTGCGCCGTTATTTCGAGGCGCAGGTGCAGCAGCAGGAGCCTTGGGACGGGCCTGCGGCGCTTGTCTTCAGCGACGGGCAAGTGGTGGGAGCGAAGCTCGACCGCAACGGCCTGCGCCCGCTGCGCTACACCGCGACCTCCGAGGGATTGATCGTCTGCGGATCGGAAACGGGCCTCACGGATTTGCAGGGCAAACATGTTTCCGAGCGCCAGCGTCTCGGTCCCGGCGAAATTCTGCTGGTCGATCCGGCCATCGGCGGAGTTTTCCGCGGGAACGATCTTTCCGGCCTACTGACGTATGCGCGCAACGGTGGTCCGTACGTCCCGCCGCAGCGGATTACCGCGCTAGAGGGAGTGGTTCAGACTCCAACGGCAGAGCCCAAGAAATTGGCGTCCGCGCTCGGCTGGACCGATGACCAATTTAAGCTACTCTTCCAGTCGCTGGGCACGGACGGCAAGGAAGCTACGTGGAGCATGGGCGACGATGCGCCTCCCGCGTTTGCTTCGTCAATGCACCGCCCGATCTGGGACTACTGCAAGCAGCGCTTCGCGCAGGTGACGAATCCCGCGATCGATCCGCTGCGCGAGTCCCACGTGATGTCGCTCGACGTCTATCTCGGCCACAACCTCGTGGCGGGTTCGCCGATTCTCGATGCGGGACAGGCGGCGCAGGTTGAATCGCTGCTCCAGCCGGCCTGCCGGATCGATATCACATTCGAGGCCGCGGGCGGAGTGAGCGGCGCGATCGGCGTGCTCGATCGCATCAGGAAAGAGGCGGCCGCGGCGGCGAAATCGAAACCGGCGGTCGTTGTGCTGAGCGACCGAACAGTGGATTCGAAGCGCGCGTCCCTGCCCGCAATGTTGGCGACGGCGGCCGTCTGGAAAGAGATGGTGCGCGGAGGCGCCTACGATACTCCGCTGCTCGTCGAAACCGGCCAGGTGATCGAGACGCACCACATCGCCATGCTGGTTGCGGTGGGCGCGAGCGTCGTTTGCCCGTATATCGCGCTCGAGCTTTCGGAAACACTAAAGCCGGGCGGCGCAGCAAAATATCGCGTGGCCGTGGAAGCCGGGCTGCGCAAGGTACTGGCGCGCATGGGCATCTCGACGATCGCGAGCTATCGCAACAGCCACCTTTTCGAGGCAGTCGGGCTGGATGACTCGGTCGTGGACGCTTTCTTCGAGGACGCCGCCACCGCGTTGGGTGGCAAGACACTCGAGAGCCTCCTGGAAGACACTCTTTGGCGCCACGCGCGCGCTTACGGCAGCGAAACGCCGACGCTGCACGACGAAGGCCTGTACCGCTTCCGCCAGACCGGCGAGCGCCACGCAAGCTCCCCTGAACTCGTGCGGCGCATGCACAAATACGTGAAGGCGCCGACGCCCGAAGGCTATCGCGCGTACGCCGAACTCGCGGAGACGCGCGAGCCGGTTGCCGTCCGCGATCTCCTCGAATTCGTGCCCGGGAAGCCCATCCCGCTCGAAGAAGTGGAATCCGAGGCTTCGATTCTCGCGCGCTTCAGCACTCAGGCGATGTCTCTCGGCGCCCTGGGGCCCGAGGCGCATCGCACGCTCGCGATCGGCATGAACCGCCTGGGCGCCCGCAGCAACACAGGCGAGGGCGGCGAGGATCCCGATATCTACCGCTTCGAGCCGGAAGCGAACAACAAAATCAAGCAGGTGGCTTCGGCGCGGTTCGGCGTGACGGCCGAATATCTCTCGCGCGCCGACGAGCTCGAAATCAAGATGTCGCAAGGATCGAAGCCCGGCGAAGGCGGCCAACTGCCCGCGGCGAAAGTGAATTCCTACATCGCGCGGCTGCGGCATGCTGTGCCGGGAATGTCGCTGATTTCTCCGCCGCCGCACCACGACATTTACAGCATCGAAGACCTCGCGCAACTGATCTGGGATTTGCGATCGATCAATCCGACCGCGCGCATCGGCGTGAAGCTTGTTTCAGGCGATGGCGTGGGCATCATCGCCGCGGGCGTTGCCAAGGCCGGCGCGGACGTCATCACGATCGCCGGCTTTGACGGGGGCACGGGCGCTTCGCCGCTTACTTCGATCAAGAACACGGGTCTGCCGGGAGAAGTCGGGCTGCGCGACGCGCACAACGCTTTGGTGCTGACGGGTTTCCGCAGTCGCGTCCGCCTGCGCTCGGATGGCGGATTCAAGTTCGGGCGCGACGTGATCATCGCCGCGATGCTCGGCGCGGATGAATTCGGGTTCGGCACCGCCTCGTTGCTGGCGATCGGTTGCGTGATGGCGCGGCAATGCCATTTGAACACCTGCCCCGCGGGAATCGCCACGCAGGATGAAACGATGCGCGCGCGTTTTGCGGGAAACCCCGAAATGGTTATTGCGTATTTCCGGGGCGTGGCCGGCGAGGTTCGCGAGCGGCTGGCGGCGCTTGGCGCGCGTTCTCTCGATGAAATTTCAGGCGCGGTGAACCGGCTCAAGCCGCGCAACGCCAATGCGGAGCGTTCGCTGGGCACGCTGCTCGAAACCGTCCCCGCGCCGACGGGAAAATTCCCCGAAGCGTCGCGCGAACTCAACGGCCTTCAGGCGAAACTGCTCCGAGCGGTAGAACAGGCGAAATCGCCGTCGAAGCCGATCCGCTTTCCGATCGCGAATTCCGACCGCACGATTGGCGCCTATCTCAGCGGCCAGATCCTGCGCCGCTCCGGGTACGCGGGTCTCCGCGACGC
>CAWDNJ010000003.1:0-942960 GCA_963803635.1 uncultured Acidobacteriota bacterium
AACTTCTTCATCGATCTCGCGCTCTTCGATGACCCCTTGCCACAGTGGATAGTGACGGAAAAGATTGTGAGATGGTCGGACGAAACGTTGGGGATGAAAGCCTCTTTCGCTCACGTTCTAGGCTTTCCCACTCACGAAAGTGAACAGGGTGGGCAGCTCGGCATTCGAGACGGCCTACAGGTCGCGCAATATCTCGCCGGTGACCCTGACGTCCTGAAAAAGCTACGCGCTGCTGGAAAACCTTCTCCGCATGACCATGCCACCTTTCGAACGACCTCCGGAGCGCGCCCCCGCCGTCGAGGCGATAAGCCCGAACCCCCAAAATGGCCGTAAAGACGATTTCAGAACTCTCTTGAGCGCCCTCGTATCAGCGCCGCCGTGCACCCAATTGGACGTTTAACGCATCGCCGGGTGCCCCAGGTTCGGTTTGTGAACCTGGGCCTTCGGGCCTGCTTTCCGTTCGCGTTTAGCATTGGCTGGGAAACCGTTTCCGGTACACGCTCCAAAACGTACGGGGCGCGAAGCCTGGCCCTAATCTGTACTCGCGGACAGCTTGCTACGCGCACCCGAATTTGTCAGCCTCATGTAAGGCGCTGTAAACGCCTCGCCCTCTCGACGAGGGACGAATGCTCTTTGAAAATTTGAAGACGACGCCACGATCCGAAGGGATTTCAGGTGGGAGCGTGGGCCTTCTTATCCTGCTCCGCATTCTTCGCGCTCTCTGCGTCTCCCTGCCCTGCTTGCCCTGACGGAGGAAGGGAGTCCGTCGGAAAGGGAGCGGTGAACCGCAGTCTTCTCGGTCTTCTGCCTTGGTGCCTCGGTGTTGATTCGGATGCGCGAACCGCCGATCGTTAGCCGCTTGCTTGCCGCGCCGTAGCGTGTTTTTGGCGAAGGCGGGCCCGCGCCACGAACGACTTTTCCCGCCAATTCTAATCGACATTTGGCGATTAGAAACGTCCGTAACTCGCTGCAAACAAACAACACGGACCAATTCTAATCGACACAGTAAGAGAGGGTCTTGGAGGGAGGAAAAAAGTGGCGCGCCCGGAGATCCGCCGCGGCGGAGAACTCCCGACCTTCCGGTTTCCGCAGGCGGAGTCTATCCAGCTGAGTTTGCCTCTCCCAGAGTGAAGTGGCGGGCCTGAGAGGGTTCGAACCTCCTACCCCTTGCTTCGTAGGCAAGTGCTCTATCCAAATGAGCTACAGGCCCGCTGTTCCCCAAAGTTTAGCATAAGTCATCGGATTGATTCTGATGACTCGGGTGCTGCGCACCCTGAGCGGACGAGCCAATTCTGGTACAACTTCGGCTAGAAGCTATCTCATAAATGCCGGTTAGGGGGTCGGAGCTTCAGCTCCGACATTCAGGGCAAAGAAAAGCTGGGCTTTAGCCCCTGAAGACACTCTTCGGCTTCCGCCGCGAACATTTATGAGATAGCTTCTAGTGTCCCGTCCCAATGGTTCGTGCCTTATGTGTTGGTTGCGCGGCCTGTACCTCGACGGTGCGCTGCGCGAATCGCGCAATGCTCGCCAGGATTTGATCGGCGGTCTTGGTCCACACGAAGGGCTTCGGATTCGCCTGATGCGCCTCGATGAATGCCTGGATCGCGGCCTTCAGTTGGGACACACTATGATGCGCCCCGCGACGCAGTTGTTTGTTGGTCAGTTCCGCAAACCAACGCTCCACCAGACTCAGCCACGACCCATAGGTGGGCGTGAAATGAATGTGAAACCGTGGGCGCTTGGCGAACCAGTTGCGGATGAGCGCCGTCTTGTGCGTGCCATAGTTGTCCATGATGATGTGAACATCCAAGTGCCGCGGAACTCGGGCGTCGATGAGATCGAGGAATTCGCGGAACTGCACCGAGCGGTGCCGCCGATGAAACTGCGTGATCACTTCACTGGTCTTTGCGTTGAGCGCCGCGAAGAGCGACGTGGTCCCGTGCCGCATGTAGTCATGCGTGCGGCGCTCCACTTGGCCGGGCTGCATCGGCAGCAGTGGTTGCGTGCGATCCAGAGCTTGGATTTGCGGCTTTTCGTCGACGCAGAACACCGCCGCATGCTCCGGCGGGTTCAGATACAACCCCACGATATCCCGCACCTTTTCCACCAGCAGCGGGTCGGGCGACAGCTTGAACGTCTCGCTGCGATGCGGCTGCAGGCCGAAGGCACGCCAGATCCGGCTAATGGCCATGCGACTCAAGCCCGTGGCTTTCGCCATTCCCCGCACACTCCAGTGCGTGGCTCCCCGCGGGGTTGTTTCCAGCGTCCGAATAATCACCTGCTCGACCTGCTCGTCGGTGATCGTCCGCCGCGCCCCCGGTCGCGGTTCGTCGTAGAGACCTTCGAGACGGTCGCGCACGAATCGGCCTCGCCACTTACCCACCGTCGCGGGTGTCACGTGCAGCGTTCGTGCGACGATTTTGTTGTCGCGCCCTTCCGCGCACGCCAACACGATCCGCGCGCGACGCGCCAAGAACGGCGCCGACCGCGAGCGATGGGCCAGCGATTGCAGCCGTTGGCGCTCCTCCGTGGTCAGCATCAACATAACCTTCGGGCGTCCCGTGCGCATGTTCGCCTCCTTATAGTGCAGTACGCACGGGCAGTGCTACTTATTTCACTTTCTACTGGGACGGGACACTAGTGAAGGACGCAATTATCGAAATCATTTGAGCGACCTACACGTTAGGAGCGGAATTCGCGGTCGAGGCGCGAGAGGAAGCGGAGAACGTCCGGTGGGGCGGGCAGAAAATACCGCGCGCGGGTGCCGTCGTTAGCCCCGACTCGAACTGTAATTTGATTCTTGAGGACGGCGAAGACACCCTCGTCGGTTTCATCGTCGCCAATGTAGATGGCAGCAGTGCCCTGCGGCATCTTGGCCAGCGCCCGCTGGACCGCCTCGAATTTTCCGGGCACTTCGGGCGGCAAAATTTCCCATATCTTTTTGCCGCCGAGAACGTGCAACGATTTCCGCCACGGCGCCAACACCTTCTTCAAGATTCGCCGCGCACTACGGCCGGTGGTCTCGTCGGCGTTCCGGTAATGGACGCAGAAGCTGAACTTCTTGTCCTCGACCCAGACTCCCTTGAGATCGCCAAGCTGCGCTTCGGCTTCGTGTTTGGCGCGCGCAAGGGCCAATCGCGACGCATTGCTCAGCTTGATGGGCCGGCCATCGCGTTCGCCGCCATGAAAGCCGAAATAGCGCAGGCCGCGCACGGGAAGCAGCCGCCGGAGGTCGCTCGCGCGGCGCCCGCTGACGATGGCCACCCAAAGATTCGGATTGCGCTCCAGGCGTTCAAGAACTCGATTGACGCGCGCCGAAGAGCGCACGACGCGGGGACTGCGCTGGATTTTCACGAGCGTGCCGTCGAAATCCAGGAAGATCGCCCGACGGGGAACACGGCGAAGGCGGGCGATGATCTTAGGCCACGCGTCGAAGGCACAGGTGACGGCGCGATTCCTGCGCGCGCGCGCCTTCACGAGGATTGCTTCACGGTGGACTCGGGCTCGCTTTCGTCGACGCGGATGTCGGAAAGCTCGGCGATCAGGCTGCCGGCCCAGCGATAGACGTTGTTCTCCTTGACTGTCCGGCGCATGTGCTGCATGCGGACGGCGCGCTCGTCGGAATCCATTTCGAGCGCGTTGCGGATGGCTTCGGCAACCGCTTCGGTGTCGTACGGATTCACAATGATGGCATCGCGAAGCTCGCGCGCCGCGCCCGTAAACTGGCTCAGAATCAGCGCGCCGTCGTCGTCCATGCGTGCCGCGACATATTCCTTGGCGACGAGATTCATCCCGTCGTGCAGCGACGTGACCATGCAGAAATCGGCCGCGCGGTAATACGGCAGGATTTCCTTATGGCTGTGATGGCGTGTGAGCAGCGCGATCGGCCGCCAGTTGCCATGCTGGAAGCGCGCGTTGATGCGCGCCGCTTCCACCTGCACTTCGTCGAAGAGATCGTGATAGCGCGGGATGGTGGTGCGGCTCGGCGCACCGATTTGAGCGAAAGTCAGCTTGCCCAAATAAGCGGGGTATTTCTCGAGGAAGCGCTCGATCCCGCGAAAGCGCTCGATGATGCCCTTCGTATAGTCGACGCGGTCGACGCCCACGCCGAGAAAGCTCGCCTCGATCCCGAGATCTTTGAGCAGCGACGCGCGCAGCTCGTAGGGAGACGCGGCCAGCTCGCCCGGGTCGCCGCGCATTTCGCGGCCGTCGACGCTAATCGGAAACGGACGCACGAACGTGCGGTGGCCGAGACGCCGCACGGAGAAACGCTCCCACTCGATGCGCGATTCCAGCGCGCCGTCGACCGTCTCGAGAAAATTATTGCAGTGCGATTGCGTGTGGAATCCGACGAGATCGGCGCCCAGCAGCCCGTTGAGCAATTCGCGCTGCCACGGGCAGATGCCGAAGGCTTCCGGATTCGGCCATGGAATGTGCCAGAAGATCGCGAGGCGAACGTCCGGCCGCGCCTCCTTGACCATGCGAGGCAGCAAGGCGAAGTGATAGTCCTGCACCAGAAGCAAAGGATGCTCCGTGCCGGACATCTCCTCGAGCACGGCGTCGGCAAACTTGCGATTCACTTCCTGATAGCTCTCCCAATCGGATGTGCGAAAAAGCGGCCGCGCGTGAGCGATGTGGCACAAAGGCCAAAGGCCTTCGTTCGCAAATCCGTAGTAGTAGCCGTGTTCCTGTTCCTTGGTGAGCCAGACGCGGCGAAGCGTGTACTCAGGCTTATCGGGCGGCACGCGCAGACGGTCGTGGCGATCCACCGCTTCGCGATCCGCCGCTCCGGAGCCGTGAGCGATCCACGTACCGTCGCAAGAACGCAAGACCGGCTCGAGCGCGGTGACGAGACCGCTGGCGGGCACAACCGCTTCGATTCCCTTCCCTCGATACTCGTGCATATACGGCTCGCGATTCGAAACGACGAACAGTGAGCCGAGAATTTTCGTCTGAACGCTGATGCGCAAGCGCTCGGGCGTCCAAAGCGACTCGCCGCTTTCGCGCAGGCGCGCCTCCTGCTCCGCGGCAGCCCTCGCCTCCGTCAGGCTGCGGGCAAACTTCACCACCTCTTGCGAAAAGGGCGCGAGGAAATCCTCTTTCGGCAACTCAGGGCGAGGGCGCACGCGGCCGCCCCGCAGATCCTTCATCCATTGCGCGGTGCGCGAAATCGGAAGGACGATCGTCCAGCGAATGATCAGCACCGTGAGAAGAACGATCAGGAGCACCTGCGCGACGACGTGCCAGATCGTCTCGCGCCAGATGGTGTTGCTTTGAGCCTCGATGTAACTCGCATCGTGAAAAATTGCGAGGATGCCCTGAGGTTTGCCGTCATCGTCGTACATTCCGAGGTAGTACGCGTTCATCGGCTCGCCGCCGAGCGTCACAAATTCGCTGACGCCCTCGCCTTGTGCCGTCAAGCGATCCAGCGGCACCTGCGGGGGCGTGATTCGATCGGAAAGACTCGCGCTTTCAGCAAGAATTTTCCCGGCAGGATCGTAGACGATGACCCCCGCGAGACGTTCGCGATTTTCGAAGCGATCCACGATGCGGCGAAGCTGCGTGTGCGAGCCACGCTCGACGGCGGGCTCGACGATCTCGGCAAGGCTCTCGCCCAGAATTTCGGCGCGTCTCTCGAGATCGGCGCGGAGCCCGCGCTTCTCGGAGCGAACCTGATTCCTCGAGATGATGAACGTAATTAGGCTGATTCCGATGACCAAAGAAAGAATCAACCGCAGGCTGAGTCTCACAGCGGATCCTTTATGGCTATTCCGGCACGCGCGTGCCAGGTGAAAGGTTTCCCCACGACGGTGGATCGCGATCCACCGGGTTCGTGCCGGTGAATTTCAACGCCCGCGATCCGGAAACAACGAACTTCGAGACAGCGAACAACGTGAGAGCTGCACTGCGGAAGAGGGTCGGAACTCCCGCGGTTCCAGTGGGCCGCGTCCAGCTTGAACGGCTCCGCTCCCGTTTCCGTCGGGCAAGCGTTGACTGGGCGGCCCCAATTATAGCGCCGAAGAACAGTGGGGGCCACGACAAACGATGAATTCCCCCGGGAAGTCCGCGGCAGTTAATCACCTGTTCGAGGCAGCGGAGCAGGATGCACATCCGCGGCGCCGCGCAAATGAGGGCGAGCTTCCTTGCGGCGCAACCAGCGAGCGAGGCGGTCCATGTAGAGGTAAACGACGGGCGTTGTAAACAGCGTGAGCATCTGGCTCACGATCATGCCGCCCACGATGCTGATGCCGAGAGGACGACGCAGCTCCGAACCGGTGCCCGTGCCGAGCGCGAGCGGCAAGCCTCCGAGAATCGCGGCTGCGGTCGTCATCATGATGGGACGGAACCGAAGCAGGCAAGCCTGATAGATTGCTTCCTCCGGTGACTTCCCTTCCTTCCGCTCCACGTCCAGCGCGAAGTCGATCATCATGATCGCGTTCTTCTTTACGATGCCGATCAGCAGGATGATCCCGATGATCGCCATGACGGTTAGATCGTTGCGCGTGATGAGAAGGGCCAAAATCGCGCCGACCCCCGCCGAAGGCAGCGTCGAGAGAATCGTGATCGGATGAATGTAGCTCTCGTAGAGCATGCCGAGCACGATGTAAACGGCGAAGAGCGCGGTAAGAATCAAAACGGGCTCGTTCTCGAGCGAAACCTGAAACGCCTGCGCGGTTCCCTGAAACGTAGCGTTAATTGTGGCCGGCAGGTGAGCCGCGTTGGCGACGGAGTTTACGGCGTTGACAGCTTGGCCAAGCGAGACTCCGGGCGCCAGATTGAAGGAAATCGTGACAGCAGGAAACTGCCCTTGATGGTTCACGGCGAGGGGCGTGTTCAGCGGCGCGAAGTGGGAAAACGCGCTGAGCGGGACTTGCGTGCCGTTTGACGAGCGAACGTAGATCGTCTTGAGGGCGTCCGGATTCCGCTGGAATTCAGGCGCGACTTCCATCACCAGATGGTATTCGTTCAGCTGGGTGAAGACGGTGGAGACCTGGCGCTGGCCGAAGGCGTCGTAGAGCGTGTTGTCGATGGTCGCCGCGTCGAGGCCCAGCCGCGATGCGGTATCGCGGTCGACGACGACGTCTTCTTCGAGACCCTGGTCCTGCTGATCGGTTGAAACATCTCGCAATTCCGGCAAAGCCTTCACTTTTGCCAGCATCACCGGCGACCACTGGTCAAGATCGGGCAGGCTTTCGGTCTCGAGCGTGTATTGATATTGGGCATTGCTCTGGCGTCCGCCGACGCGAATATCCTGGTTCGCCTGCAGATAGAGCGTGGCTCCCGCCACGACCGCCAGTTTCTTCCGCAGGCGCTGGATCACCTGATCGGCGCTGATTTTCCTCACCGAGAGCGGCTTGAGCATCATGTACATGTGGCCGTTGTTCATGGCGTTGCTGCCGCCAATGAAGCAGATGTCGCTCTGCACGGCCGGGTCCGCCGTGACGATGTCGCTGAATTGCTGCTGCTTGACGCGCATCGCGTCGAAGGAAATGTCCTGCGACGCCTGAAGCGAACCGCTGAGCAGGCCCGTGTCCTGCTGCGGGAAAAAGCCCTTCGGCACGATGATGAAGAGAAATATGTTCACGCAGATCGTGAGGATCATCACCGTGAGGGTGAACGCCTGATGCTTGAGCACCCAGCGCAGCCCGTGATCGTAGGCCGTGTGCAGTTCATCGAACCAGCGCTCGCTCAGCCGGTACAGCCGGCCGTGGTTTTCTTCCGAGGAACGCTTCAGGAACTTCGCGCACATCATCGCCGTCGTGGTGAGCGAAACGCAGAGCGACAACAAGATCGTGGCGCTCAGCGTGACCGCAAACTCGCGGAACAGGCGCCCGACGATTCCGTTCATCAGCAGAATGGGAATGAAGACGGCGATCAACGATGTGCTCATGGAGAGCACGGTGAATCCAATTTCTCGTGAACCGCGCAGCGCGGCCTGCATCGGCGAAAGCCCCGCCTCGTGGTAGCGTGTGATGTTTTCGATCACCACGATCGCGTCGTCCACCACGAAGCCGGTGGAAATCGTAAGCGCCATCAGCGAAAGATTGTCGATGGAATAGCCGAGCAGATACATTACGCCAAACGTGCCCACGAGGGAGACAGGCACCGCGACTGCTGGGATCACGGTGGCCCAGACATTGCGCAGAAAAATGAAAATCACCATAATCACCAGAAAAACCGTGATCAGCAGTGTGATCTGAACGTCCTTTACGCCCGCGCGGATCGTGGCGGTGCGGTCAATGGCCACGCTGAGATGAATCGACGCCGGAATCGAAGCCTGCAATTGGGGTAGAAGCGCGCTAATCCGATCCGCTGTGCCAACGATATTCGCGCCGGGCTGTCGAAAGATGATCAGGAGGACGCTGCGCTTCCCGTTTACCAGTCCGCCCGTATGGACGTCTTCGATCGAGTCCTGGACGTCCGCGATGTCCTCCAGGCGCACCGGGGCGCCATTGTGGTAGGCGACGATCATCGGCCGGTAGTGGTTCGCATCAAACAGCTGATCGTTGTCGGTGATCGTCCAACCGACAAGCCCGTTGGCGACTCCTCCCTTGGGCTCATTCGAATTCACGCCACCTAGCGCCGTGCGGACATCTTCGAGGCCGATTCCATAATTCGCCAGAACCGACGGATTCAGCTCGATGCGGACAGCAGGGCGGGCGCCGCCGCCGACGTTTACCTGCCCGACGCCTTCAACCTGCGAAAGCTTCTGGGCGATGATGGAATCGGAAACGTCGTACAACTTGCTTATAGGCAGCACGTCCGAACGCACCGCCAGAATCATGACGGGAGAATCGGCCGGATTGATCTTTCGCCAGAATGGCCGCGCGGGCAGATTCGCCGGCAACTGGCCTTGGGCGGCGTTGATGGCCGCCTGCACGTCGCGCCCGGCGGCATCGATGTCGCGATTCAAATCGAATTGCAGCGTGATCGAGGTCGTTCCCGCCATGCTCGTGGACGTCATCTCGGTGACGCCCGCGATTCTGCCGAACTGGCGCTCGAGCGGAGTCGCAACGGACGACGCCATGGTTGACGGGCTGGCTCCGGGAAGACTCGCGCTTACGGATATCGTCGGGAATTCCACTTGCGGCAGCGGCGCCACGGGAAGAAAGCGATACGCGATCGCCCCGGCGAGCAACACTCCGAAAGTGAGGAGCGAGGTGGCAATCGGGCGTTTGATGAAGGGCTCGGAGATGTTCATGGCGGTCGCCGCAGCGTGGTTTTCAATTCCCTTCGATCAATCCGCGTGCATTTCGGCCTCGACCGGGTTACCGATGTGGTGGCGAGCTAAGCGGCGCGCGAGCCGGTCGAAGGCGAGATACACAACCGGCGTGGTATAAAGCGTAAGCACCTGGCTAATCATCAAGCCACCAACGATACTAATGCCTAGCGGACGGCGCAGCTCCGATCCGGTTCCCGAGCCCAGCGCGAGCGGCAAGCCGCCCAACAGCGCCGCCATGGTCGTCATCATGATCGGTCGGAACCGCAGCAAGCACGCCTGGTAGATCGCTTCCTCGGGTGGCTTCCCTTCCTTGCGCTCGGCGTCGAGAGCAAAGTCGATCATCATGATGGCGTTCTTTTTCACGATACCAATCAGAAGAATGACGCCGATCAACGCAATGACGCTGAAATCCTGGCCGCAGATGATCAGGGCCAGGATCGCGCCCACGCCGGCCGAGGGCAGCGTTGAAAGAATCGTAATCGGATGAATGTAACTTTCGTAAAGAATGCCGAGGACGATGTAGACGGTCACGACCGCGGCCAGGATCAACAGGGGCTCGTTGGCGATCGAATTGAGGAACGCTTGCGCGGTGCCCTGAAAGCTGGCGTGAACCGAAAGCGGCATGTTGAGCTGCTGCTCAACCTTGTGGATGGCATCGACTGCGTCGCCTAGCGAAGCGCTGGGCGCCAGGTTAAACGACAGAGTAACGACTGGAAATTGGCCCTCATGATTCACGGCTAGAGGCGCTGTGACCTGCTCGAAATGGGTGAAAGCGCTCAGCGGAACCTGCGTGCCGTTCGACGAATTCACGTAAATGTTCTTGAGGGCGTCCGGATTCTGCTGGAAGCGTGGATCGACTTCGAGCACGACGTGATACTGGTTGAGCTGTGTGAACATCGTCGACACCTGCCGCTGTCCGAAGGCGTCGTAAAGCACGTTGTCGATCGTGGCCGGCAAGATTCCGAGCCTCGACGCCGTGTCGCGATCGATCACGAGATTTGAATTGATCGCCTGATCCTCCTGATCCGACGCGACGTCGCGCAACTGCGGCTGCTCTTTCAGCTTGGCCTCGACCCTGGGGGCCCACTCCGACAGCTCCTTCGCATCGGCATCTTCGATCGAATACTGATACTGCGTGCGGCTGACGCGGTCTTCCACCGTGATGTCCTGCACGGGCTGCATGTAGAGCGCGATTCCCTCCACCTGGGCGAGCTGCGGCTGCAGGCGGCGAATGATTGCCGAGGCATCGTCACTTCTCTCATCGCGCGGCTTGAGATTGATCTGAATTCGCCCGCTGTTGGGCGTCATGTTGGTGCCGTCCACGCCGATAAAAGACGACAAACTCACGACGTCCGGATCCTTCAGGATCACCGCGGCGAGCGCCTGCTGGCGTTCGGCCATCGCCGAAAACGAAATCGACTGCGGCGCGTCCGAAATGCCGAGAATTACGCCGGTATCCTGCACGGGGAAAAAGCCCTTGGGCACGTAGTAGTAGAGCAGGATCGTCAACACGAGCGTGCCGACGGTGACGACCAGTGTGATGGTCTGGTGCTTCAGCACAGCCTGCAACGTCCGCCCGTAGAACGCGATCATTCGATCGAAGGCGCGCTCCGAAGAGCGATAGAAGCGGCTCTGCTTCTGCGGATCCTGATATTTCAGCAGTTTCGAGCACATCATCGGTGTCAGCGTGAGCGACACGAACGCCGAGACCAGAATCGTCACGCCGAGCGTGACGGCAAACTCACGGAAAAGCCGCCCGACGATATCGCCCATGAACAGGAGAGGAATCAGCACGGCGATCAGTGAAACGGTCAGCGACACGATCGTGAAGCCGATCTGTTCGGCGCCCATTAGGGCCGCTTCGAACGGCTTGTGCCCTTCCTCGATAAAGCGCGAGATGTTTTCGATCATCACGATGGCGTCGTCTACCACGAAGCCGGTGGAAATCGTGAGCGCCATCAGGGAGAGGTTGTCGAGACTGTAGCCGCACAGGTACATCACGCCAAAGGTGCCCACGATCGACAGCGGAACGGCGACGCTCGGGATAATCGTGGCCGAAACGCTGCGCAGGAAAAGGAACATCACCATGACGACGAGGGCGATGGTGAGTAACAACTCGAACTGAACATCTTTCACCGACGCGCGAATGGTCGTCGTCATGTCGGTCAGCGTGGTCACTTGAATCGACGAGGGCAGCGACGCCTGCAAGCGCGGCAGCAGATCCTTCACACGATTCGCCACGCCGATAATGTTGGTGCCGGGCTGCCGCTGGATATTGAGGATCACGGCGGGCTTCGTGTTCATCCACGCGGCTTGCAGGTTGTTCTCGGCGCCGTCCACCACGGTCGCAACGTCGGAGAGCCGGACCGGTGCGCCATTCTTGTAGGCGATGATCAGGGGCCGGTAGGCGCTGCTTGAAAGAAGCTGGTCGTTGTCCTGGATGGTGAAAGCCTGCCGCGGGCCGTTCAGAGTGCCCTTGGCCTGGTCGACGTTGGCATTCCCGAGGGCGGTCCGGACGTCTTCGAGGCTTAGCCCGTAAGATGCGAGGGCTGTGGGAAGCACCTGCACGCGGACCGCTGGCTTTTCGCCGCCGCTGATGGTCACTAGGCCCACGCCGGACAGCTGCGAAATCTTTTGCGCGAAATTGGTATCGGCGAAATCTTCGACTTTTTCGAGTGGCAGCGTGTCCGATGTCAGCGCAAGCGTCAGGATGGGCGTATCGGCGGGATTAACCTTGCTGTAGACCGGCGGATTGGGGAGGTCGCGCGGCAGGTACGTTGCCGCGGCGTTGATCGCAGCCTGTACTTCCTGCTCGGCCACGTCGATATTCTCGTTCAGGTCGAATTGCAGCGTGATGAGCGACCCACCGGAGGAGCTCGTCGAGGTCATCTGCGAGAGGCCCGGCAGTTCGCCGAATTGCCGCTCGAGGGGAGTGGTGACCGCGGACGCCATCACGTCCGGGCTGCCGCCTGGATAAAAGGTCAGCACCTGAATCGTCGGATAGTCCACCTGCGGCAGGGCCGAAACGGGGAGCTGAAAGTACGCCACCACTCCGGCCAGCATAATCCCGACCATCAGCAGCGATGTTGCGACGGGCCGAAGAATGAACGGCCTGGAAGGACTCACGGCTGCTGATCCGCCGATGGGTTCGAGCTGGCCGAGGGCATGCGACTGATGGTGGACTGGTGCGGCGTAACGGTCGACCCCGACTGGAGTTTGTCCGCCCCATCCACGACGACGACTTCACCTGATTTCAATCCCTGTCGGATTATGGAAATATTGCCTTCGGTAAAGTCCACCTGCACCGCACGGACCTCTGCCTTGTTGTCCGAGTCAATCACGTATACGAACGGCCCCTGCGCGCCGGTTTGAACCGTGGCCGACGGCACGACAATGGCATTCTTCTTCACGCTGAGAAACAGCCGCGTATTGACGAACTGATTCGGCCAGAGCGACATGTTCGCGTTGGTGAATTCCGACTTCAGCTTGATCGTGCCGGTCGTCTGATCGATCTGGTTGTCGAGGGTCAGCAGCTTGCCGTCCGCGAGCTTTGTCTTGTTGTCGCTGCTGTAGGCGTCGACGACCAGCTGCCGGATTCGCATTTCGGCAACGACCTCCGGGAGATTTTCCTCGGGAAGCGTGAAATCCACCGCAATGGGTTGTACCTGCGTGATTACAAGCATTCCATTCGTGTCCGTGGCGTGAACGATGTTGCCCGAATCGACTAGGCGGAGCCCCACGCGCCCATTGATCGGCGATGTGATCCGGCAATAGGTGAGGTTGAGTTTCGCGCTATTGATTTGCGCTTCGTCGGACTTGATGGCGCCGTCGAATTGCCCCACCGTCGCCTGCTGCGTATCGAGCTGCTGCCGTGCGACGACGCCCTCTTGCCACAGAGTCTGGTACCGGCTCAGGTCGACCTTTGCGTCGTTCTGCGAAGCTTCGTCTTTTGCGAGCTGCCCCTCGGCCTGATCGAGCGCCACCTGATACGGGCGAGGATCGATTTCGATCAGCAGATCGCCCGCGTGAACGAACTGCCCCTCTTTGAAAAACACCTGCATGATCTGGCCGTCGACGCGCGTATGAACTGTCACCGTGTTGAACGCTGTAACGGTGCCGAGGCCGGTGAGGTAGTACGGGACGTCGCGCTGCTGAGTCGAAACCACGCCGACGGAAATTGCCTGGTTGCCCGATTGCTTCTTCGAGGCCGCCTCGGAACTCGAGCGCAGGCGGTAGAACACAAATCCGACGGCGACGAGCAAAATCAATACGATCCAAATCCCGTAATGATACCGCGGTTTGGCGCCCTCATCGTGGTGCGGCCCCGCCGATGGGGGTGCGGAAGGATCACCGCTATCGGTTCGCGGCGCTCCCGACGAAGACGACGATGGGTCCGAAGATGACGACAGCGGAGAAGACATGTACGCCCCTATCTGGCCTATTTTTTCACAACTCTTAGACGTTCGGGAATCTTTCCCGGATACAGCCACGTCGGGGCTGTGTTCCGAGCGGCACGCCTGCGCCCGGCGCCCTCGGCACGAGGTTCGTCGCTAATTTTGACGTCACCCGCCATCGCCCAAACAATCAATGTACAGTACCCCAAGTATTCCCGGTCGAGCGAGGAGAGTTCCAAGCATTCAATACCCGCCCTCCGTTCGCCCTCCCCTTTCACACCTCCCCCGCGGAGCTCGCCTTGACCGCATGCGGGGCACTGCGTAGAATCAGCTATGGTCAATTTCGCCTGTGCGACGATTCTTGCGGCCTGTTGTCGTCCGGCCACAACTCGCGCGGGCGTGTGATCCAAAGCATCTGAAGATTGCGACGCAATCGTAAGCCCGCTGCCGGAGTAGGACCTGGTAAGCGGGCTTTTTGTTTAGTGCTGAGTTCGATCGCGTAGGGAGCAAATGACGCACATCTCCACAGGTACGGTCCATCTCGTCGGAGCGGGACCGGGGGATCCCGAGCTGTTGACCGTCAAGGCGCACCGCTTGCTCGCGGCCACGGACATCGTCCTGCACGATGACCTGGTGCCGGCCGCGATTCTCGCCGCCGCCGGGCCCCAGGCCGAGGTGATCAACGTCGGGAAACGCTGCGGCGCGAAAGGCATCACGCAAGGCGAAATCGACGCGCTCATGATCGATTTCGCGCGGCGCGGGCTGGACGTTGTGCGCCTCAAGAGCGGCGACCCCGGAATCTTCGGCCGCCTCGCCGAAGAGATCGACGCACTTTCGGCTGCCGACGTGCCTTTCGAGGTCGTTCCCGGCATAACAGCCGGAATAGGCGCGGCCGCATCCCTGGGCGTTTCGCTGACGGATCGCCGGAAGAGCGCGCGGGTAGTCGTCGTGACCGGCCACCATGCGCAAAAGGGCGGCCGGCGCGAGAAGCCCAACTGGAAGAATCTCGCGCACGGCAACGCGACGCTCGTCATCTACATGCCGGGCCACGATTTTGCGAGCCTACGCGAAGAATTCCTCGCCGCGGGCCTGGCCGAGGATATTCCCGCCGCGATTGTTTCGCACGCCAGCACGCCGCGGCAACAACATCAGTACACGACGATCCGCGACCTCGACAAGCTGCCGCATCTTGACTCGCCGACCATCCTCCTCGTCGGCCGCGTCCTCGAAGATGCTCGACTGCGCGATGCCGAAAATCCGCTCCTCGCGCTCGACGAAGCGAGTTTGATTTTCTCTTCGCGATAGTCCGCGTCGGCTTTCCTCGTCGCGCCCGCGGCAACACGCTCCCACTCCTCGAAACAAAACCTGCTAACCTCGTGTTAGATTCCTCTGGGATTCGGATTCATCGCCCTTGGGATCTTCGGGAGCACGCTCGCGAGATGCTCGACCGCAAAAAATTACCGATCAGCTGGTTCGACATTTTCATCCTGCTGCTGCTCCTCGGCCTCGCCGGACTGCCGTCGGAAGACCAGTTTCACAAACTGCTGATCCTTCTCGTCATCGCAGTCGTTCAGATTCTCGAAGGACCGCTAATCGCGAAACTGCCCGGGCGCGGCCGCATCTACAGCGTCACTCTGAAAATCTATTTCGCCACCTTGCTGCTCGCTCACACCGGCGAAGTTGGCATCAACAGTACCTATTACCCCATCTACTACCTGCCGGTAATCACCGCCGCCGTTTACTTCGGCCCCTGGGCGACTCTCGCGTGGACCACGGTGTCCTCGCTCGCCTACTCCTCGTTTCTGATTCCCGCGCTACAGGCGGGCCTCGAACTCGGCACCGAAGGCGAGACGATCCTCGCGATTCGAATTCTGTTCTTCTTCCTCGCAGCGATGCTCGTCAACCGCTTCGTGATGGACAATCGCCGCCAGCTAGGGCTCTACCGCGAACTTTCCGAGCGCCTCGAAGAGACGAACCGCCAGCTGCGCCGCGCCGAAGCCGATGCGCGTCGCTCCGAGCGCCTCGCCGCTCTCGGCCAGCTTTCGGCGGGTCTCGCGCACGAAATCCGCAACCCTCTCGGCGTGATCAAAGGCTCTGCCGAGATGCTTCAGCAAAAGTTGCAGGACTCAGAGCCGCTCGCCGGAGAGCTTGCGGGCTACATTTCCGCCGAAGTCAACCGGCTTAACGCGCTCGTCGCGCGCTTCCTCGATTTCGCGCGCCCCGCGCATCTCGACCTTCACGCGCAGCGCGTCTGCGACCTCATCGACCGCTCGCTCGAATCCGTCCTCGCACAGTCGCCAAATTCCAAAGTGCGCGTCGAACGCCACTATTCCCCGGTGCCCGAAATATTGGCCGACGAGCATCTTTGCGAACGCATCTTCGTGAATTTGATTCAGAATGCGTTTCAGGCAATGGACGCTTCGCCCGATGGCCGCGAGGAGGTGCTAAGCATCGCCGTCGCGCCGGAAACTTCCGGCGGCCGCTCCGGCGTCAGCATAGCGATCGACGATACGGGCCCCGGCGTGCCACTCGAGGCGCGCGAGCAGATCTTCAATCCATTTTTTACGACGAAGAAAGATGGCGTCGGCCTCGGCCTGGCCATCGTAGCCAAATTTGTGGACGACCATCGCGGTTCGATTAAACTCGAGACCGATTCCAGGCCCGGCGCGCATTTCCGGATTTTCCTTCCGGCCGCGCCTGAAAATTCATGAGCGCGCGATCCCGATCGCACAACCAACCAATATGAAACGCCAAAAACCATCCATTCTCATCGTCGAGGACGAAGCCAAAATGCGCCGGCTGCTCGAGCTGCAGCTTGCCGAAGAAGGATTTCAAGCCCGCACCGCGCCCGACGCCGAAACCGGTCTGCAGTTCCTCAACAAGGACCCCTTCGATCTTGTCGTCACCGATTTCAAGCTGCCCGGCATGAGCGGCCTCGATTTCCTGCACGCCGTGAAACGCATCGACGCAGAATTGCCCGTGGTGATGATGACCGCCTACGGCACGGTGGAATCCGCCGTCGACGCCATGAAGGCGGGCGCGAGCGATTACGTGCTCAAACCCTTTTCGCTCGCCGAGCTCGTTCTCGTGATCCGCAAGGAACTCGCCGCGCACGAATTGCGCGAAGAAAATCGCGATCTTCGCGAGGCGCTGGGCCGCCGCTACGAATATAAGAACATCGTCGCGACGAGCGACAAAATGCAAGCAGTGCTCGGGCTCGTCGAGCGCGTAGCGCCCACCAATGCCACGGTCCTGATCGGCGGCGAAAGCGGCGTAGGCAAGGATTTGATCGCGCGCGCCATCCACGAGCATTCGCAGCGCGCCTCTGGCCCGTTCCTCAAAATCAATAGCACAGCCATTCCCGAAAACTTGCTCGAAAGCGAACTCTTCGGCTACGAAAAGGGCGCATTCTCCGGCGCCACTTCGAGCAAGCCGGGAAAATTCGAGCTCGCCGACAAAGGGACGCTCTTCCTCGACGAAATCGGCGACGTGCCGCCCGCCATTCAGGTGAAGCTCCTGCGCGTCCTGCAAGAGCGCGAATTCGAGCGCCTCGGCGGCACGAAAACCATCAAGGTCGATGTCCGCCTGATCGCCGCCACCAATCGCGACTTGCGCGCCGCGCTCGAAGAAGGCACGTTCCGCGAGGATTTGTACTACCGCCTCAACGTCGTCGCGATCGATATCCCTCCGCTGCGCGACCGCAAAGAGGACATCCCGGCGCTCACCACCTTTTTCCTCGAGAAGTTCGCTCGCGAATCTGGCAAGCCGACGCCGCGCATCACGCCCCAAGCGCTGAGGCTGCTGATGGATTTTCACTGGCCGGGCAATATCCGCGAGCTCGAAAATATTCTGGCGCGCAGCGTCATGCTTGCTGCCGGCCCCATGCTCGACGCCGCCGATATTCATTTCGATAGCGCGCGCCCGCGCCCCCACGCGGATTCCGCCGCGCCCGTGCTGCCCGATGGCATCACGCTCGAGCAGTGGGAACAAGAAATCATTCGCGAAGCCTTGCGCCGCGCCAACGGCAACAAGAGCCAAGCCGCACGTGCACTCGGCCTCTCGCGCAATGCCCTGCGATATCGGCTATCGCAAATGGGCGTTCCCGATCCTGACCTGCCCGGCGATTCTCGATCCAGCTGAGACGAGCAAATGACAGTCACGCTCCACGTGGTCTCAAGTATTGACGGCTTCATCGCCAGAAACGACAACACTGTCTCGTGGCTCGAAAGTCCCGCAGACGCCTACGAGCCAGGGGTCTCCGAAGACAGCGCTGCGGAAGTCGTCGCATCGATCGATTGCTATGTGCTGGGTTCGCGCACCTATGAGCATGCGCTTCAACTCGGCTGGCCATACGGTGATACTCCGACCGTCGTGACGACAACCAGAGACCTGCCGTCCACGAGAAAGAGCGTGGAGTTCTACTCATGTGATCTCAAAAGACTGGTGGATGTGATCCTCGCGCCTCGATTCGGAAACATCTGGCTCGTGGGGGGCGCGATGTTGTGCCAGGATTTTCTCAGGCTTGGCTTGGTGGATGAAATCAGATTGATGATTGCGCCGGTCTTATTGGGTGACGGGCTCCGCCTCTTCGCTGCTTCCAGCGCCGAAACGAGATGGCAACTGAAGGACACCGTCGCCTACAAGACCGGTTTCGTCGGGTCGTGGTACGGGCGCGAATCGACCGGCCCCTTGTCCTGAATTCGATTGAGGCGGATGGACATCTTGTCGGTTATTCTCATTCAGAGGAGGCATGTAAGCATGAAGAACCTGTTCGATGCGATGGTGGCGAATCAGGTGAAGACCCGGCTGGGAAGATTGGAGCCACAAAGTGAACGGCTCTGGGGCAAGATGACAGCGGCCCAGATGCTGGCACATTGCTCGGTGAGTATGCAGTGGGCGGTGGGAGAAGTGGTGCCCGAAAAGGGTGCCCTACCCGCACGCCTGCTGGGGCGGCTGGTGAAGCCGATGGTGTTTCGGAACGAAGACCCGCTACGGAAGAATTCGCCGACGGCCAAGAGCCTAATTGTGGCGGACGAACGAGACTTGGGCAAGGAACGGGAGCGGTTATCTGGATTGATTGATAAATTTACGGCGGGAGGGGCGGCACGGTGTACGAAGAATCCGCATAGTTTCTTTGGGAAGATGACGCCGGAGGAGTGGGCGATCTTAATGTACAAACATCTTGACCATCATTTGCGGCAGTTTGGCGTGTGACCGTCTCAAAAGCCGTAAATCCGATTGATGATCGCGCCGCTTGTTGGGCGACGGGCTCAACCCGGCTCCGAGTTCTAAATTCGATCGAGACGAGCCGGCCACTTTGGCGGGTTGGCAGATTGGCTGAAAAGCACCACCCTCCGCGTGAAAACCACCGTATTGTAAAGCTTTGTCAGAACTGACGCTGGCATACCTCGGCAGCTAACCCGCATCCTAAGAATAAGATCGGGGCGAAATGGCAAAATGCCTCTGTTTGGCACTGGCCCTGCATTACCACGGGTGGGTTCAAGGGTTTTCTGGCGGATGATTCGCCAGGGGGAAATTATGAAAAAGTATCTCGCGAGTCTGGCAGTGATTTTCTTAACGCTGGGCGTGATGTCCGTGAGCGCGCCGGTTAAGGCTCAGGATCAGCAGGCTGGTGCAGCGCCGCCTCCGCCCGATCAGGATTATTCTCAGCAGGCCGGTCAACCCGATCAATCCGGCCCCGCGCCGGGCGTGGCGCGCGTGAGCGTGATCAATGGCAACGTTTCCACGCAGCGCGGCGACAACGGCGACTGGGTCGCGGCAACAGTGAATACGCCGGTTGCAGTTGGCGATCGCATCTCGACGGGACCGGACGGTAGCGCCGAAATTCAACTCGATTCCGCAAACGTCCTGCGGCTGTCCCACAACGCGACGGCGAAGATCGCGAATATCAGCCGCGAAAATATCCAAGTGCAGGTTGGGCAGGGACTGGTGACCTACGCGGTCGTTCGGCCCGGCGAAGCAAACGCCGAAATCGATACGCCCAACTCCGCCGTACATCCCGATGGCACGGGTGAATACCGTATTCAGGTCAATTCCAACGACGAAACGAACGTAATCGTTCGCGAAGGTTCAGCGGACATCACGGAGCCGCAAGGCAGCACGCACGTGAATGCCGGCCAAATGATTTCGATCCAAGGTACCGACAATCCCGAGTACAAGACGGATTCCGCTCCGAGCGAGGATGCGTGGGATTCGTGGAACATGGACCGCGATCACCGCATCACCAGCGCAAAAAGCTGGAAAGACACGGACCCGTACTATACGGGCTCGGAAGATCTCGACACCTATGGAACATGGAGCGAAGTCCCGGATTACGGCCCGGTGTGGATCCCGCAGCAGAATCCCAATTGGGCGCCTTACAGCGATGGCCGTTGGGTCTGGGAGCCTTACTATGGCTGGACATGGGTTTCCTACGAGCCGTGGGGATGGGCGCCGTATCACTACGGGCGCTGGTTCGTCTACGGCGGTAACTGGGCTTGGTGGCCAGGCCCGGTCGTCGGATATCCGGGTTACTACCCGATCTGGTCGCCCGCGTATGTTTCGTTCTTCGGCTGGGGCGGCGGAGGCTTCGGCTTCGGCTTCGGCTTCGGCAATGTTGGCTGGCTGCCCTGCGGACCCGGCGACTGGTATCACCCGTGGTGGGGTCGTTGGGGTGGACGGTACGACACGTTCCGTGGGGGGCGCGACGGCTTCCGCGGCGGAGACCGCGACGGATTCCGTCCGATCGGGCCGCGCGGCGATCGTTCCTTCTCCAACGTTAACGAAGCCTTCCACAACGATCGCGTCCGGTCAGGTCTGGTCTCGATGCGCTCGAACCAGTTTGGCCGCGATGCGGTGCATGGCGGCGGACGTATGAGCGCGGCTTCGTTCCGTCAAGCAAGCATGGTGAGCGGCAGGATGCCGATTTCACCCTCGCGCCAGAGCTACAGCGCGTCGGGCCGCGCGGCAAATCCGGCTTCGTTCCGCAACGCACCGTCCAATTCGCAGCACTTCTTCAGCGCTGCAGGGCGTACGAACACAGCATCGAACGGATTCGGCGGCCGTTCGCTCAGTAACAACGCTCGAACCCGCGAATCGTTCGGCGGAAACGCGGGTAACTCGAATGCCCGATCGTTCAACAACGGCGGCAACCCTGCCCGCGGACAATCATTCGGCGGCGCCGCAAATCAAAATCGCGGCGCAATCACGTCGAGCCGTCCCGGATGGCACAACTTCACGCCGCCGCAATCGGGCGGCAATCGCGGACAAGCGAGCAACAATTCCGTGAGCCATGGGTCCTTTAGTCAGGGGAACGCCCAGGCTCAGTCCGGGAATCGCGGCGGATGGGAACATTTCTCTCCGCAGACGCAGCAATCCGATCGCGGTTCCAACCGTTCTTTTAACTCGCCGCAATCGACGTCACGAGGGGGCTACTCGAATTCATACTCTCATTCATACTCCAGGCCCCAACTTAATATGAGGCAGCCCATCGTGACGCCGCGCGGCGGCGGGAACTACGGGAGCGGCGGCTACAGTCGCGGCTCCAATGGCGGCTACAGCCAGCCTCGCGGGAATTACAGTGCGCCGCGTGGCAACTACAGCGCGCCTCGGGGATCCAGCGCCCCGCGTGGCAACTCCAGCGCTCCTCGCAGCAGCGGAGGCGGTGGCTCGCATGGCGGTGGCGGCGGGCATTCCGGAGGCGGGCATGGACGCCGCTAGAACAAACTGGGTTTCATCCGAAACTCGCGGCCGGCGTTTTCTGGGCCGCGGCGCATGGAAACGAAGTCGTTGAAGCGAAACTCAGAGTCGGCCTGCGTGTTCTATAAGCAGGAGGCAAAACACATGTCGTCAATGCGTGTTGCCGCATGGTTCACATGGTTCGCTGCATGGAATTGGCTCGCGCAGAGGGCTATGATATCGAGAGAACGCTTCGCCAAGGGAGTCATCCGTCCATGAGAAAAACTGCTTTGTCTCTCGAGATCCTATTCTTCGCAGTCGCACTGGTTTCTGCGTTTCCAGGGTCCGCAGCGGCACAGGATCAAGATCCTCCGGGACGCGTCGCGCGCTTGAATTACATTCAGGGCTCGGTGTCGTACCAGGTTTCGGGCGATCAAGATTGGGTGCAGGCCGACCCCAACCGCCCGCTCACTACCGGCGACAACCTCTGGGCGGACAAAGATTCGCGCGGCGAGGTTCACATCGGCAGCACCGCGGTCCGCATGTCGAGCGAGACCGGCATTTCATTTCTCACGCTCGACGATCGCACCACGCAGCTTCAGCTCGCGCAGGGGACGATCGAAGTTCATTTGCGAATTCTGCAGAGCGGCGACGCCTTCGAAGTGGACACTCCCAATCTCGCGCTCACGCTGACGCGACCCGGCGAATATCGCATCGAAACCGATCCCAACGGCGGCTCCACGGTGATCGTGGTGCGCGAGGGCGCGGGAGAAGTGACGGGCGGCGGCGACACGTGGAATCTCGGCCCCCTCCAGCAATACACGTTCAACGGCACGGATCAGCTCACGTACGATGCCGGCTCTGCGCCCGCCTTCGACGATTTCGAGGATTGGTGCCAGTCGCGCGATCAGCGCGAGAACGATGCCGTCTCAGCGAAATACGTTTCGCGCGATGTCGATGGCTACTACGATCTCGACGACTACGGCTCGTGGCAATCGGATTCCGACTATGGCGAAATCTGGGTGCCGAGCGGCGTTGCCGTCGGATGGTCGCCTTACCAGATGGGCCATTGGGTTTTCATCGAGCCGTGGGGCTGGACTTGGGTTGACTCAGAGCCTTGGGGATGGGCGCCCTTTCACTACGGCCGCTGGGCCTACGTCGGCGATCGCTGGGGCTGGGTTCCCGGGCCGGTTGTTGTTCGTCCCGTGTACGCGCCCGCGGTCGTTGGGTTTGTCGGCGGAGGCGGATTCGGTTTCTCGGTGGCGTTCGGCGGAGGGTTCTCCGGCGTGGGTTGGTTCCCGCTTGGGCCGCGCGACGTTTTCGTGCCGGGATATCGCTGCAGCCCGCGCTACTTTCAAAACATCAACGTGACGAACACGCGGATCGTCAACGTCACCGAGGTGCGCAACGTCTACAACACGGCCGTGGTCAATCGCGATGTGACGCACGTGAACTACACGTACGCGAACAACACGCGCGCCGTGACGGCTGTCTCTCGCGATACGTTTGTGAACGCGCGTCCCGTGTCTGGCGCGGTGGTACACGTCAACGCGGATCAGATTCGCGGCGCACATTCAGTCGATTCGGCTCCGATCGCTCCGACTCGCACGAGTTACGTGTCGGCGACGGCCCGCGTCGCGACGGCCAAGCCGTCGTACTCCTTCGCGCAGCATCCGGTTGTCGCGCGGCTGAATCCCGCGGTCGAAACGCAACGCCGCACACCCGAATTTACGAACGACAGCAAGCCGTTCAATAAGCCGCCGCGCGTCAACAACAATCCGCCGCCTGCGAACAACCAGCCGCAATCGAACAATGGATTCCGGCCGTTCACTCCTCCCGGGTCGAACAACCGCACGACGACGACTCAGCCCGACAATCGGAATGCGCCCAGCCAGGTCAATCGGACGCAAGCTCCCCAGAACGAGGAGCGGCCGGCGATGAAATTCACGCAGCCGACGAAAGCCCGCGACGAAATGTACGACGTTCATCCGCCGCTGAACCGCCAACAGAACAATCCCGCACCAAAGCAGGAGCAGCAACGTTCCTCGCCCCCGTCCAATTCCGGGGAGCACGCGCCGAAAAAATAGCGGTTTGTCGAAACGGCCGATTGATTCGGGAAACAAAGAAAAAGCGAAACGAACCTGCTGTAAGTGGGGACTGGAGCACCCCCCTAGCGGGGTCTTAAAGTGTCGAAGAAGGGCCCCTGGAATCCACTTTTGGCAGCTTCTTGCCTCTCATCGGCTCCCGGGACCAAGGGCGAACGGTAGGCGAATGATTCTGCGGATCGAAATTGGGGGCGCGGGCTATACGCGCGAATCCGGGATGGAAACCGAAACAGAAACGGTGAAAGGCGGCGTTACCTCGCGCACCCTTCTGAGAACCGAAGAGTGCGGCACCCACAAATGTCAGGCGAGGCTTCAACGAACTCGGGTGTGAAGAGTCCCCGCGCGGCGAGCACGACTTGAAGCGAGAAGTGGAACGAAGGATACGCCACCCGCCAGGTTCAAATAGACCAGGCGTTCGGCGTCGCTGGTGAGAAGGAACTGCCGAGCATTCCCGCGCTGCGTTACATGGTGCGGAACATTTACGATTACGATACGGGAAAGCCGTGCCATCGCAGACAAAATATCAGAAAACGTCCCGTCTGTCCCCGATTTCCCAATAAAGCACTTTGTAAGGTACTGTGTCATAATCTTGTTCTTTCTCATCCACAAAATGCATGAACTAGGCATTGATCTGTCGTTTTGGGAACGCAACGCGGCCTAACAACAAATAAACGCCTTCTGCGCCAATATGGGTATCGAGCTATGGCGGATAATCCAAATACTAACGATCACGCAAGCGATTCCGATGAAGAAATCCACAGCCCCGTAACTGCCGACTTGATTCCAGTTTTTACTCCACCGCCGCAGGCCCCTCCGCACTCCCAGGAATCCCCAAGAAAATTGGATGGCTCCGAACGCAAGCACGAGCCAGCGAAGTGGACTGACCACATCATGGCGTGGGCTACCGTCGTAATGGCGATAGCTACTATCTGTCTCGGGATCTTGGCCTATTTGCAGTGGCGTGATTCTGGCAAACTGAATGACGCCGCTACAAAAGCCGCCATTGCCGCTGATCAATTCCAAAAAAGTGCCGTAGATATCAAGACATATATTGGGCTGGTTCAGGGGAATTTGAAAACGATGGCCGATTCGTCCCGACAATCCGTCCAAATTACTCAAGACGCGATGCGTGTTGATCAAAGAGCTTGGGTTGCCGGAATAAATATCGAAATGGATGCGCCGGAGGCGGGGAAAAAGATTCACGGTTTCGTACTGTGGAGTAATTCGGGGAAATCTTTGCAAACAAAGTAAGACCTGCTTGTCATTTCGTGTTCGTTCCAGCGGAATTGGACACGGAAAGAGTCCTGATTAAGAAGGCTTCGGAAGGTACCGCTGTGGGACGCGCGAGTATCGCAGTGTTGGCGCCCAATGCTCAATACAAAACCGTCTTTGAATCCATAGCACCCAATACTCAGCTCGATACGGACAGGATTTCCGGCGATTGGTATACGTATATGTGGGGCGAATTAACTTACTATGACATTTTCAATCACAAACACAGCACTGTCTTCTGCTCGTATCGGCAGGGCTCGACTGCAGATTTTGTGCAGTGCCCCTTCCACAACGATGCAGATTGAAAGCAGCATATTGCGAGGATAATAATGCGGTCAGACTCTGGGAACGCTCGGAGTCTGCGCAAGGTCGGGATATGTGTATTCCGTTTTGGTTGTACAAATTGTTTACCCCCGAGTGGCTTACCGCGATAGGCACCGTCGGAGCAGTGGCGCTCGCTCTAATGCTCGCCCTGTGGGGTCAGGCAATCGGTCAATGGTTTTTTCACCCCGTGCTAGCTTTGGACGCGAAGGTGCAACGGCCCGACACAGATAAGGTGCGGCGGCATGGAGTGCTTTTCAATGGCTCCCGGATCGATCTGGGTGAGTATTACTATTTCCGGCTAGCGGTCACCAACAAAGGAAACACTGTAGCAAAGGATGTCCAGGTTTTCCTGGCTAGGGTCGAGCGTGTGGATGGCAAGAATCGGATAAATGTAGATCGGTTCACCCCAATGAATTTGATTTGGACCAATACCGAGCAGTTGGATGCAAAGGACAAACTGACGAGACCAGTGCTGCTTCCTGACACGCCGCCGGTGTACTGCGATCTAGCTCATGTCGGCGAGCCTCGATTTCGACAGGCCTCTGGAGAAGACCTTGATAGCGTTCCCGCGAATGAGGCGGTGCTTGGGCTTGACGTACAGGTACCCACTTACTCAAAGGGACACCTTCTTGAGCCTGGTACTTATCTCTTCTACCTGACGTTGGCCGCGTCCAACTGGCGCTCGACTCATCACGTCGTGAGAATTTCATTCTCCGGGCAGTGGCTCTCCGAGAAAGAAATGTTGAAGCACGGCTTCAAGATGGAAAAACTGACGAGACCGGAAACTATGCGAGGAATCTTGGCGCCCGATTAGCGCGCAGGGAACTCCCATTTGGAAGGCGAATTTTAGACTGTTTTTCCGTTGTGACGTGACGGGCGCCCCATACGTCGGGGCGGTCCCCGCCCACACCCGCCGCTAACTCTTAACTCCGAATTCGTAACGCGCGGTGTTTGCGCCCGCCGTGGCGGGCTCGATCCCTCATTCCCACTCGCGCTGTGAGCCGCTCCAACTCACCCGCCGCTTCCTTTCTCACCTCCGCCGCCTCCTGGTCTTCGTCGACCATTCGAATCTCCTGCAGGAACTTCAACGCGGCCTCGCGCGAGCGAATCTTCCCGCACAGGCGGCTCAGCGACAACTGCTCTCGCGAACCCAGCACTCGCATCAGCGCCTTCATCATCTTTGAATTGTTCGGCATCACGTCGCGAACGAACCTCTTCCCCGAATCTGTCAGGGCCATCACGCCGATTCGCCGCCCCTTTCGTTTCTCATCCTTCTTTGACTTCGCCTGGTGGGTCTGCTCGAACGGGGCAGGCGGCAGCGCCACGACGACACGCCGCACCCAGCCGCGTCGCTCGAGGTACCTGCTCGTCGCCTTCAGATTTCGGACGCTGGCCTTGCGTTCTCGCGCGGCGTCTCTCACCGTAAGCGGTCCCCTGCGGTTCAGCAGCTCCAACACGCGAAATTCTCCGAGCGTCAGGTCGAATGAATCGAGTGGCGGACGCAGTTCGCTCTTCAGCCATTCCGCCGTATCGATCAGATCCAGACAGGCTTGCATGGCGCGCTGGGTCTTCTCGCGATGGGTCGCGTAATGTCTCATGATGCAAAAACCGCCCAATATCGCCTTTTTTCGGCTTTTAAGGGCCTTGTAACCCCCGCTAGGGGGGTGCTCCAGTCCCCTCTTGCTGCAGAAAAAATAGGCCAATTCGCAAGGGAATGAAATCCGCACTTCTACGGTCGTGGAAGTGCGGGTCTTCGCTTTTCCAATTGGCTGAAGAGTCTGTGTGGCAGCCGGAAAAACCGCACCTCAGCGGCTAAGGATGATACTGGTCGAACCGTCACTCGGAGGGCCGCAAAAAGCAGATCCCTCTATGCGTCCCGCGCCCGCATACACCGTCCTTCCTTCGTCAGGGCAGGCGGGAAAGGCAAAATCGCGCGGGACTTCGCTCGGGATGACAATGTGCGCGCTCTTTTCCGCGGCTTACGGCACGACTGAAGTCGTGCCCTGACGCAAAAGCGAGGTTGTCACACAGACTCTGAAGCCCATGCGCTTTTGCTGGACTTATGTCGTGGCTGGAAGCCACGACCTACAAAGATTCTCGGTTGTCACACAAACTCTTCAGGCCCTCGAAAATGGCGGTAATATCACTGGGCTTTAGAGTCTGTGTGGCGACGGTGTTTGAGAACTTCAGGGGCTGAAGAGTCTGTGTGGCAACCGGAAAAACCGCGCCTCAGCGGCTAAGGATGATACTGGTCGAACCGTCACTCGGAGGACCGCAAAAAGCAGATCCCTCTCTGCGTGCCGCGCCCGCATACACCGCCCTTCCTTCGTCAGGGCAGGCGGGAACGGCAAAATCGCGCGGGACTTCGCTCGGGATGACAATGTGCGCGCTCTTTTCCGCGGCCTGTAAGAGCCGTACTGATTTGCGCCGCTTACGGCAGGACTGAAGTCGTGCACTGACGCGAAAGCGAGGTTGTCACACAGACTCTTTAGCCCCGGGCAGCGACGGCCCGGCTACGCGGTGGTGGCCTGCGCGGCGTCCGCCTTCGCTAGAACCAGGCTACGGCGCGACAGGTCCGCCTTCGCCCGCCGCGGCGGGCTACGGCGCGACAGGGGCTGGCTCGGCTTGGGCGAGGGCGAGGTAAGCGCGGCCGAAGGCTGACTGCTGGGTGCCGGCGGCGATCACGATGGCCTGGACCGTGTAGCGGCCCGTGGGGAGCTTGGCGAGCGGGAGGCTGATGCGGAAAGACGCGGTATGCGTCTTCGGATCGAGAGCAGTAGGCGCGAGCAGCGGAGTGGAATTGATCTGCACGCCGCCGCGGAAAAATACGAGGCCCGCGCGCAGCGTGTTTGCGTCGAACGCCTCCTGGTTTCCGCCCTTTTCCGGATAGTAGGCCTGGAAGAAAACGTAGAGGGTCTGCGGCTGGGTGAAGTAACGCGTGACGCTCGGGATGATCTTGGTGCCGTCCATTTCAAGCGGCGTGGAGGTGAGCTTCGCCCGGAGCCCCAAAGTCTTATCTTGGACCGCAGCTGTTTTCTCCACGGGCACGATCTGGCTCGACAGCATCACCGAGCTCAGCGACATGCGCGCGGGCTGGCGCTGCGGTACGACGAGCCCGTCTTCGAAGGTTCCCATCTTTCCCGATTCGTTTTCGCGCGCGACGAACTTTAGCCGGTAGGCGCCGGGCGAGAGAACGACTCCGCCTTGATACACGAGGTTGCTACGCGTCACCTGTTGGTATTGCTGCTCGTCGAGGTGAACGGTGATCGTGTCGCGGAGAGCGGCGACGGTCTGCGTAGAAGGCACGGCCTTCACTTCGGCGGCGAAATCGAATTCGGCGGTGTGGAGGCCGCGCTTCTGCGCCCATTCGAGGGCGCTCGACGAAAGTTTTGCGGAGATGGGGACGTAGACCTGATTGTCGCTGAGACGGAACATCGCCGTTTCGACGGCGACCGGCAATTCAACCTCGGGATTCGGCGATTCGAGGGCTTCCTCGAGCTGCTGCTCTTTGTCTTCCTTTTCGAGATGCTGGAAATCGCGCGGGGCGTAATAGCCGCTGCGGTAGCGGACGTGAGCGCCCGAAGCTTTCACTTTCACGGCGACGGCGCGCCAGCGGCCATCGTGCTTCACGTCGGGCGGGAGATTGTAGCCGACGAGATAGTAGCCGCCGTTTTCCTGCTGGATCTTCGGGAAGGCATCGCTGAGGTCGCCGAGATCGAAGAAGGCGCGGCCGCCCGTGTCGGTTGAAAGGGTGGCGAGCGTGTCGCGCGAATCCTCGCGCTGGTCGGTCTGGTGGAACACGGAAGCGCCGCTGAACATCGACGTGCCCGTGGAGGCGGCCGTGGTGACGTCGCCGCCCGGCGGCGTGGCGAACATGCCGCGCGCATCGATCGAATAGATCGAGACGTCGGCGCGATTCGCGGCGTCGGTGGCGGCGGTCAACTCGGCGCGATTCTCTTCCCCGGTCTGGGTGATGCCGCCAGTGAATTCCACGAGCGCCTTGCGGCCCGGAATTCCGGCCAGGACGTTCGTGAGGCTTTCGATGGCGATGAGTTTCTGGTCGGTGTTGAAAACGTTGAATTCGGTTTGATCGGGCGTGTACGCGGCTTGCGTATCCTGCTGGACGTCGTATTCGCCATTCTGCGCGGCGGCGTATTGGTTGTCGGCGAGCTGCGACGCGGCGCCGGGCATAATCTGGGCGACGGCTTTCTCAAGCACAGCGCGATTGTTGGTGAAATTCGCGAGCACCGAGAGTTGCGAGCTGAAGACGACGACCGAGACGAGGTCGGCGGGCGTCAGCTGCTTCGCCAGGAATTTCTCGGCCGCGTCGTGCGCGCGGGTGATGTCGTCGGTTTCCATCGAGGAAAGATCAAAGAAAAGGACGAGCATGCGGCGGTCGCGGACTTCGTCGCTGACGGCTTCCTTGACGCTTGGCGCGCCGCCATCAACCGGAATTACAACGGGCTTCGTGCTCTCAGGCCCGGCGGTGTCGATTCTTTCGATATCGGAGTACGAGAAGCTGGAAATCTTCTGAGGCTTGCCGTTGTCCGTCACGGTGAACTGATCTTCGCTCAGGCCCTTGATCGGCTTGCCGGAACGGTCGGTAACCTCGACGTCGATGCGGACCAATGAGGATTCCGCATGGAGCGCGTTCGGCTTGGGCGGATTCACTCGCGGCACGGACTGCGGAGTAGCGGGAGCCGCAACGACCGTGGGCTTGCCGGATTGCTGCTGCTGAGATTGTTGTTGTGCGGCGGCCGGCAGCGGGACGAGGACCAGATTCGCGGCGATGACGCCGACCAGCAAAGCCCGCGCGAAAGAGTCTCCCGTGTTTCCGCCGTTGATTCTCATGCGTCGCCTCACAAATTAAACCTTACCGTCAAGCTCATCGTACGCATTGAGCCCGCGCTCGTCACGTGGCCGAACGGCGAAACCGACGCGCCCGGGGCTTCTGCTCCGCAGACAATTCCCGACACCGAGACGCCGGGTCCGCAAGGAAGCAGGGTGCCGATGCCATTGTAGTTGGCCGTGTTCGTGAGGTTTTGAACCTGCCACTCGATATTCATCACGTGGCGCTGCTCGGGGCCGAAGCGAAAGGCTTTCGAAAGGCCCGCATTCCAACTGAACGTGCACGGGCCTTCGACCGAGCCGCGCGCCTCGTTGCCGTAGGTGAGATTTCCGCTCGAATCCGTGGGCAGAGCGAAGGCGCCGGCGTTGAAGAAGGCGGAAGGCGAGCCACCACATATTCCCTGATTCGGGTCGCCGACGATATTCGGCCTCAATGAGAAATTCGCGCCGGTGCCATTGTCGGACGCCACGCCGCCGAGCAGAGCCGTAAATGGAGTTCCCGTCTGCCACGTGAAAATATTCTGGAGGCGCCAGTCGCCGAACACTTTTTGCTCCCAGCCATGATTCGCCCGGCGGTAGCGCTGGCCGAACGGCAACTGCCACATGGAGATGAGGCGGAACTGGTTGCGGATGTCGAAGGTCGAAAGACCGTATTCGGCGTGGAGGTTGCCGTCCTGCTGCTCGACGGTGCCGCCGCCGCCCGCGCCGCCGATGGAACTCGCGTCGTCGAGCGATTTGGCGTAGGTGTAGATACCCACGAGGAAAAATCCCTTCGAGAAGCGATGAACGACGCGCGCCTGGAGGGCGTTGTAGATCGAATTGGCGCCGGACTGATCGTAGGTGAATCCGGCGGCGTTCGGATCGATCCGGTACGCTTGAATTTGGTCCGAGGGAGTGCCGAGCGGGGCGCGATTCGGCGCGCGCAGAATGTCGAGGTTCGTTCCCTTCGTCCCCGTGTAGGTGAGGTCAAGAACCCAATTGGCCGAAATCGATGTTTCCGTGCCGAGACTCCAGATCTGCGCGTAGCCGGGCTTATAGTACGGATCGACGGACTCTGTATTCGAGACCACGATGGGCTCCGACGAGCCTCCCTGAAAAGGAAACGCGAACGTCAACGGCGCGGTGCTCGATGTGGTGAGCGACTGAGCGACCGCGACGGGCGGCTGATAGGCCAACTCGCGAACGAGCGTGTCGTAAATGGATGTGTTGTAGAAAATCGAATAGCCGGCGCGCACGACGGTTTTCGGCTTGATCGGCGGCTGCCAGGCGATGCCGATACGCGGCTCGAAATTGTGATACTGGCCGTGAATCAGGGAGCGCGGCACTCCCGATGCGCCGGGCTGCACGGTCGTGACAAGGGCGAGATTGGTGATATCAAGATTCACGATGTTGTTGGCGAGCTCGATGGGCGGCGTGACGGCGTCGTAGCGCAGGCCAAACTGAGCGGTGAACGTCTTGGTGACGCGGAAATCATCCTGCGCGTAGAGGTCGAATCCCCAGCCACGAAAATAGGTATTCGGATCGCCAAACTGACCGGTGGTGTTGAACGGGAGCCCTTCCAGGAAATCGGCGAATTCGTTGCCGGTGGCGATGCCGGTGAAGACGAAGCCACCGCGCGGATTCGGATTCGACTGGGTGTTGAGCTCGACGCGACGGACTTCGCCACCGAAACGCATGGCGTGTTTTGCTCGCGTCCAAGAGATGTTGTCGTCCACGCGAAGCGTCTGATTTCGCACGAGGGACGGAATCGGGTCGTTGAAGCCGGAGAAATTCGTGAAGCTGACCTGCGGGATGCCGTAGTCGACCGCGAGGGGCGTGCCCGAGCCCAGATTGATGCCGAGACTGGCCGGCGAAAATGCGGCGTTGTAGGAATTATCGCTGAGCAACTGGACGCGGTTGCGGCTCCAATTCACGCTGGTGGTTTCGACGACGTGCGGCGTCCAATTGTGGGAAAGCCCGAGCGTGAGATTCTGGCTGCGGGTGGAGTCGTGGCCGCCAATGCCAACGAAGTTGCTGAGCGTGCTTTCACGCTGCGAGCTGAAATTGTAGCTGCCGTTGACGTTGAATTTTGCGTTGATCGTGTGGAGGATCGTGCCATTCACGCGGTCGGTGTTTTCCGGCGTGGTTGCTTGCAGCAGATAATTCTGAGTGCCGTTGAGACCGCTCGTCATTGGCGTCGGCATCGGGATGAAATTGAGGAGCTTCTGCGCGACGGGGTCGATGGGAACCTGGACCTCGCCGGCTGCGCATGAGCCTTGCGTCGTTACCTTAGTGGTGGTGAACGGCTGGAGGATGGTGCCGGCGAGGAAACAGCCGTTGCGCTGGTCGGGAGTGGGCACGGTCGAGAACGTGTTGATCGCGTTGCTCACCGTTTCGTGCTGGTAGTTGAGGAAGAAATAGGTGTGGTCGGCGCCGTTGTAAATGTGCGGGATCACCAGCGGGCCGCCCATATTGCCGCCGACGCGCTCGTCGTAGTGGCCGACCTTGGGTGCAGGCGTTCCGGTGATGGCGTAGGGGCGGGCGTCGAAGGCCGAGTTCTGGTAGCTATCGTAGAAGCTGTAGCGGACCCGATTGACCTGCTGGCGGAACAGGCGGCCAAGAGGGCCTCCGCGTCCACCCGTGTTGAATATCTGGATGGCACGGCCGCCACGTCCGCCGCCAAAGCCGCCGCCAAAACCTCCACCGGGACCGCCACCGGGGCCGCCGGGACCACCGCCTGGACCGGCGCCGCCGCCGAACATTTGCCCGGCTGCGCCTCCGGGCTCTCCAGCATCGCCGCCCGGACTGCCAGGGCCGCCGGGACCACCCGGGCCGCCGAATCCTCCACCCGGAAAGCCGTTCGCGTTGTAGGAAAGGCCCTGGCCGACCGTTCCCTGTAGCAGAAATGAGTCGGACGAGCCACCGACGGCTGGAGTGACGGGAGCGTTCGCTTCGACGCCCTCGTCGCCGCCTTCCGAGGCGCCGGTCACATCCGTCTGCTGGAAGCCACCGCCTGCCATGCCCTGCTGCATAGCGTTCAACAGACCCTGAGGAAGCTGCCCCCCTCGCCGGGCCCCGCCTTGGCCGCCTTGGCCGCCTTGGCCGCCCTGGCCACCTCGGCCGCCAGGAGGGCCAAAGCCTCCCGGACCGCCATTCGCAGCGTTCTGGCCAGTGCCTGGCGCGCCGCCATTCGGCCTTTGTCCCCGGCCGCGCTCGGGTTGATTCGATCCGGCGGGAGCGCTGAGTTCCGCTAGCGTGGCCACGCGCAAGGTGAGCTGGAGCGCAGGCGGCTGGGGCGGAGGGTCGGAAAACTGTGCTTCAATTGAGGAAGAAACAAAGCCAAGCTGCGTGGCCTCGATCGTGTAGTGACCGGGCGTAAGTGTCGGGAACTCAAACTTGCCCGTTGGATCGGTCCAGCTTACCCAGACTTGCCTCGTATCGGTGTTGGTGAGCCGGAGGGTGGCGCCCGGAACGGGCGAGCCGTCTGTGGTCTTGACCCAGCCAGTGGCGTCGATGGGGCCTTGTGCCGGCGGTGCGGCGGGCGTCTGGGGCGGTGCCTGGGCTGCCGCCGGGCTCTGGTCCGGGGGCGAGGTTTGCACGGCGAGGCACGGAGCGGCCATCGCGAGAAGCGACGCGAGAAACCATACGGCCTTTTGGCGACCTCGATGGTACACGACGACCCCTCTCTTACCGACTACGGATGAAACAGGCTGAGCGTTACCTGCGAATCACGACGATTCGTATCCCTTTCGACGGCCCGCGCGACGAATGGGTTACCTGCGGGAGGGCCAAAACCCGACCCGCAGGGAAAATCCTCTCGTAAATCTCCGTTGCAGAAAACCCGGGGCTGAAGCCCATTCTATTAGGCGCCTCTTTCGCGGGCCTGCCCTTCGACTTCGCTCAGGGTAAAAAGGCCCACGCTTCCACCGGTATGCCGGGTCGCGAAACCCGCGACCCGTCGCTGCAAGACCCTCGAAGAGCGTCCCGCCGGCCCTTCGTAAGGGTGGAAGCGTGAGCCGTGGGAGTCCGTGGGCAGCTTTCCACGAGGCAAGGGTCGCATCCGGCGTTCCGTCAAAGCCGTCGGACGTCGAGCGGGCTGGGGCATGGGAAACCAGGGCACGCCGCTATTGGCTTCCGCCTCCATTGGCGGTCGCGGCGTCGTAGACGAAACGGAATGCGAGCGGCTGCTGGAGGCGCGGATTATCCATTTTGGTGGTGACGTAGAGCTGCTTGCCGTCGGGAGAAAGCTCGTAGGTGCGAGACGTCGAGCCTCCGCGCCTGCCTTGCGTGACGGCGACGAGCTGGTTGCCCTGCCAGGTGGCCGCTGCCGGCTCCATTTCCCTGCCGCCCCGCCCGTTGCCGCCGGAGTCATCGGAGCTGTCATTCGAATTGCCGGAGCTGCTGGAGTTGGGCGAAGCGCTCGACTTCGAGGAATCCCAAACCGCGAGTGGGCCGCCGGACGAGCCGGTGATTTTCGCGGATGTGGGCGTTTGCACGATCGTGAGCTGCGAATAATCGGCGAGCATGCCGCCCTGACCGCGGCCTCCGCCGCCGCGACGTCCACCACCACCGCCCATTCCTCCGCCTCCACCCATTCCGCCACCGCCGTAGCCGCCACGTCCGCCACCGGCTCCGTTGCCGGAGGCGGCCATCGCATCGCGCATTTTTTCGCGCGGATCGTCACTCTGATCTTTGTTCAGGGTCCAATTGCCGGCGAGGCTGGGGTGCCCGCCGATCTGCGGGACAGTGCTCGGGCTTGAGGATGCCGGCTGATCGGAAGGAGTGGCGCCTGCTTCCGGGCCGGCGTCAGCTTGCGCGGCTGCTCGTCCTGAGGAGAGCGTGAGGCCAAGAGTTGAAAGTGCGAAAATGCAAATCCACGTGCGAATTTTGATCGACGCTGCAATTTTTTCGGGCATAGCTCGATGACCTCGTACATTGCGCCAGGCTGGGATTCGGGCGCCGAGTGACACTGATTTTGACGACGCTAATGATTCCTTTCAGGGCACGCGAAGGTTCCACAATGTGGCGGAAGGCTTTGGAGCGCGGTGCGTCCTCGGGTATCATGCGGCATGATTTCTCTAACATGGCTCTCATGGTTGACATGGTTTACGGGGCGACCGCGCCCGGGACGCGATCAGCGACCGCGTCGATAGCTGCTGCGGGCGCGCGGGCGAATCGCGCGGCCTTCCCGATCGAACAACCGATCCAATAACGCGAAAGGGGAAAGAACGAATGGCAAAATCCAGCCAAGTGCGCCTGGCCGTGTTGGGCGCGGGGAAAATGGGCGGCATATTGATCGAAGCGCTTGTGAAGCAGGGGCTCGTCTCGCCGAAGAATCTTTTCGCGACGGTGGCGCACGCCGGGGCCGAGCGCAAGAATTTCGCGTCGACGATTTCGCTGGGCAGCGACAACCGGGCGGCCGCGAAGAAGGCGGACGTGATTCTGCTGTGCGTGAAGCCGCAGGTGGTGGGGCGCGTGATCGATGAGATCGCGCCGGAGCTGAATGCGGGGAAGTTGCTGATTTCGATTGCAGCGTCGGTGCCAGCGGATTATATCGAGCGGCGATTGCATGCGAAGGTGCCGGTGATTCGCGCGATGCCGAATACTCCTTCGCTGGTGGGCGCGGGAATTACGGCGATTTCGCCCGGAAAGCATGCGGCGCAGAAACATGTGGAGCTCGCGAAGAAGCTTTTTGATGCGGTGGGCAAAACGGTGGTCGTGGATGAGAAGAATATGGACGCGATCACCGGGCTTTCCGCGAGCGGGCCAGCGTTCATTTACATTATTTTGGAATCACTGGCGGAGGGCGGCGTGAAGGTTGGGCTGTCGCGGGAGCTGGCGACGTTGCTTGCGGCGCAGATGACGCTGGGGGCGGCGAAGATGGTGATCGAAACGGGGCACCATCCCGCGCTGCTGAAGGATACGGTGACGACGCCGGCCGGGTGCACGATCGACGGGATTCTCGAGCTTGAGGAGGGCGGGCTGCGCGTCACGCTGATCAAGGCGGTGGTGAAGGCGGCGCAGCGGGCGAAGGAGTTGCTGCTGACCGACGAGCGCGCGTAGCGCGAATCCCGAGCCGAGTTCCCCGCTTTGGGTGAAGATCGCACAATCGAAAGCACTATTGCGCCGGAAGGGCTCTGCGCTGAGTGCGCGTTTGCGCGAAAAATTGAATCGGCGCGCGGGTCGCAGTTTGTGCTGTGCGAACGCTCGCGCACCGAGGCGGCGTTTCCGAAATATCCGTGGCTGCCGGTGATGGCGTGCGCGGGATACGAGCGAAAGTCGAAGGACGTCTAGCGTCCACGTGCCCCCCAAGAGAGATCCTTCGCTTCGCTCAGGATGACGTCCGCAATGAAAACCGGCCTGCCCGAGCGTCTAGCTCCTGATTAGCAGAACGTTTACGGCTTTCACGACGACCTCGACTTTGTCGCCCTTCTTTAGCCCGAGTTCTTTCAGCGATTCGATGGTCATTACGGAGGCCATGTGCGATGGGCCGGAGACATCGACGTGCACGATCGACATCAGCGAACCCTTCTTGATTTGCGTGACCTTGCCGACGATCCTGTTGCGCGCTCCAACCTTCATGTTTTCCCCCATGTGTTGAGTGGCTGCAGCTTACAGGTTACTACGATTCTTCGCGCTTGCCCTTCTGGAATTCGCGCCGGATAATTGGCGCCGTTTGCCAAGGAGGTCCTGAATGAAAGCGATACGTGCAATACAGGCGGGCGATCCAAGCGTTCTGAAAATCGAAGATATTCCACAGCCGAAGCCGGGACCGGGTGAGGCGCTGGTTCGCGTCCACGTGGCCGGCGTGAATTTCGCGGACATCTACTACCGAAATGGCTCCGCGCGCGTGCCAACTCCCTTCCCGTTCACGCCGGGAATCGAGGGGGCGGGCGTGGTGGAAGCGGTTGGCGAGGGCGTGAGCGAAGTGAAGGCGGGCGACCGCGTGGCGTACGCGGGCGGCCTGGGATCGTACGCCGAATATCAAGTCTTCAAAGCCGCGCAGCTCGCGCCGCTGCCCGGCGAGATGAGTTTCGAGAATGGGGCGGCGGTGATTCTGCAAGGCATGACGGCGCACTACTTGCTGCACGAGTTCTATCCAATCAAGCGCGGATCGACGGTGCTCGTGCACGCTGCCGCGGGTGGCATGGGGCTGCTGCTCGTGCAGTGGCTGAAGCATATGGGAGCGGTCGCGATCGGGACCGTTTCAACCGAGGCAAAAGCGAAAATCGCGCGCGAGGCGGGCGCCGAGCATGTGATCAATTACACGACGCAGAATTTCGCGGAAGAGGCGAAGAAAATCACCGGCGGAAAAGGCGTGGATTACATCATCGACGGGGTGGGCAAGACCACTTTCACGAGAAATTTCGATGCGCTGCGCAATCGCGGATGGGCGACGATCTTCGGAATGGCCAGCGGCCCCGCGGAGCCGGTGGCCCCGAATTCGCTGATGATGAAGGCTCTCACGATTTCGGGCGGGGCGCTTTTCAATTTTATCGTGACGCGCGAGGAGCTTCTTGGCCGGGCGCGGGATGTTTTTGGCGGCGTGCGCGAGGGATGGTTGAAGCTGCATATCGACCGGCAGCTGCCGCTTGCGCAGGCTTCGGAGGCGCATCGGTTGCTCGAATCGCGGCAGACTACCGGGAAGCTGATTTTGAAAGTGTGAGGCGCTGCTCGCGGAGAGAACGCCCGCGGCTAAAGCCGGTTTATTGCGAGCGGCTTTTTCGCGGGCCTGAAGGCCCACGCTTCCACCGGTATGCCGGGTCGCGAAAGCGGCGACCCGTTGCGGCAAGAGCGCAGGGTTAGTGGCATGCCTTTGCCAAAGCAAGCTTCGCCCCAAAAGAGCGGGAGCGAGCTCCCCCACTCCACGAGGCTATCTCAGTCTTCGCACGCACCGTGAAGGCACGCGCTTCCGGGCTAAAGAACCCGGCGCTACGTTTAGACCTTTAACCAACATCCACGATTGCGGCGCGTGCGACGCAAAGGCCCCAACGTCACAACCGCCGATCAGAAAACTCAGAGGCGAAGGCGCATTAACGGTTGGCGATGGGGCGCGATAGCTCGACGACCGAATGGACTTCGACGTTCACGGTGTCGCTGACGCGGAGGATGAAGGTGCTAGGATTCTTGAGTCCCCACTTGATGAACGGGACGTCGAATTTTGTCGAGGCTTGAAACTGGCCGCTCTGGTTGGCTCCCGAGACGGGCGAGACCGTGACCGGGATCGTCATTGGGTGATCCTGGCCGTGGAGGCGGAAAACGCCCGCGACCTGCAACTGCGCGGGCTTCCCGGCGAGCATGTCGGCCACTGACCCCGTTACCTGAGTTGGCGTAAAGGCGATTTCGGGGAATTTCGCGCTCTCGAGGATTTCGCCGTGCATTTTCTGGTCGCGGGAACTGTTGGCGGTGTTGCCGCTCGTGGCGTCGAGCACTATCACTCCGCCTGCCTTCCCTGTTGCTGGGTCGAAGTGAATGTGACCGTTCTTCAGCTTGAATACGCCGTGCACCGTGTGAAGCGTGGCGCCGAGCGTGAAGTTGACTTGCGTCGAGGCGGGATCGAAATCGACGACGACATCCTGTGCGCGCAGAGCGGGAGCAAATGCGAAAGCGCATGCGGCGAGTGCAACGGCGTAGAGGCTGTATCTCAAGCACGCGATCAGGCGCACAGTACCCGCCAGCTGAGATCGAGAATTTCCGCGGCGCCGAGCGCGTCGGGAGCGGCTTGGCCCGCATGAATCGAGATCAGATTCGAAAATGCGGCCGGATGCGCAGCGAAGAACCGCATCGCCTTGCGGCGAATCGCGGCGCTCGCGCTCATCCAGAGTAAGAGCCGCGTCATGCGAGTGGCATTTCGCATGATGCGGCGGTGCGCGGACTCGTAATGCGAGAGATCGCCGCAGCCGAGCGCCTCGCCCAACGCCTCTGCTTGCTGAAACGCGAGGCTGAGTCCCTGGCCGGCGATGCCATCGACCGTGCCGGATGCGTCACCGACGAGAGCGATGGTGCCGCGCGTCACTCCGCGGGCGCGGCCAAGCGATGTGATTGCTCCCGCTTGCGTCGAGGCGGGTTGGGCGCCGCGCAGATGCCGTGCCACCGCCGGAAATTGCTGAAGCGCGCCCTCGATGCGCAGATGCAGATCACTCGCGAAGAGTGAGACGCAGACTTCCTCAGCGCCTGTCGGAGTGATCACCATCTGGCAGCGTTTGCCCCAATGGACTTCGACGAGGTCCGTCCACGGCGCGACGGCGTAGTGGCGGCGGAAACCGACGCGCGTGGGGCCGCGAAGACCTCGTCCAAGTTTCGCAAAACGGCGGACACTGGAATGCTGGCCGTCCGCGCCGATCAGCCAGTAGCAGCGAATCCATTGGCCGTTTACCTTTGCCCCCGCGCCGTCGAAGCCGGCAACGCGGGCACCCCAAAGAAACGAGACGCCCACGGCGGCGGCGCGGTCGAGCAGCAATTTGTGCAGGATCGTGCGACGCATGCCAAAGGCAGTTCCACGAGGAAATCGCGCGGTCGCGGAGGAACGTTCATCCGAGAAGCAAATTCCGGCGAACGGACTGGGGAATGCGGGATCGAGATCGACGCCGAGATTGCGCAGCGCCGAGACTGCTTCGGGCAGCAGGCCTTCTCCGCAAGCTTTATCGATTGGGGGTGTGCGGGAATCGACGAGCGTGACGCGCAGGCCCTTCGCCCGTGCGGTGATGGCGGCCGCCAGCCCGGCCGGGCCGCCTCCGACGATCAACACGTCCGTTTGGACTGCGTGATTCAGATAGCCCTACCATCGGAGGAGGATCAATTCCGAGCAGAAGCCCGGGCCCATTGCGGCCAAAATACTTAGGGTGCCCGGCGCCGGGCGCCGGTGCTTGTAAACATCCTCCAGGACTAAGAGCACAGAAGTGGATGAAATGTTGCCTACTTTTCGGAGGGATTCCCAAGAAGCTTCGAGATCTTTTGGGGTGAGCCCAAGTGCGTCGGCGGTGGCTTCGAGAACTTTGGGGCCGCCGGTGTGCATTATCCATGTCTTGATGTCGCTGCGCTTCAATCCCTGCTCGCCGAGGAAGGTGTCGACGTCTTCACCGAGGTGCTGGCGAACCGTATCCGGTACTTCGGCGGACAGAACAATCTTGAAACCCTTCTCAGAAATGTCCCAGCCCATCACGCGCTGGGTATCGGGATACAGGATCGATTTCGTGGCGAGGATCTCGGGGCCGCTGGATTTTCGGTCGGCGCCGGTGACGATAGCCGCAGCGGAGCCGTCGCCAAAGAGCACGGCGGAAATCAGGTGGGCCATGGAAACATCCTCGCGCTGGAGCGTGAGCGAACACAGCTCGATGGACAACAGCGCAGCAGCCTGGCCAGGGTACGCCCGAACGTAATCAGCGGCGCGCGAAATTCCTGCGGCGCCCGCGACGCAGCCCAACCCGAAGATCGGCACGCGCTTGATGTTGTAGGAGAGGCCCATGCGATTCACAAGGCGGGCGTCGAGGGAGGGGGCCGCTATGCCGGTGACGGAAGTCACGAAAATGGCGCTGAGTTCGCTGGGTTCGAGGCCGGCGGCGGCGAGGGCGCGGCACAGCGCCGTTTCGCCGATTTCCATGCCGGTTTCGATCCAGACGTCGTTGGCCTCGCCCCACGTCTGCATGTTCTCGTAGAATTCAATGGGGCGGGCAAGGAAACGCCCGTCTACTTTCATACTGTCGTCAAGCCGATCGAGGATGTCGGGATTCGCCAGGCGATTTCGGTAATAGCCCTTCAGCGCCGCCACAATGACGTCCTGTTTAAAGTAACGCTTCGGAAAAGCGCTCCCAACACCGGCAATTTTCATCAAGACGGGCTCCTGGTTTGAAGGCGATGGATCGGCATATTTTGAGAGACGTCCGCTGGGCCGAACCCCATCTGGCCTCTCTGGGTTTCGCGCGGGCTAAAAGAGGTGGTTCGCTCACACGAATTGGAACACTCATATAACATACGAACGGATGACGTGTCATCAGGTCATCCTCAATTTTTCGCGCTGGTGTGCCTAAGGTACGTGTTTCGGAGTCTAGTTTCGCTGAAACGCTGACAAAAGTCACGCGCTGGGGGCTGCCGCTGCCGGGAGCAACGCGCCAAGAAAGAGAAACCCCGGGTCTGAGGGGTGCAGACCCGGGGTCGGGGGTTGAGAGGGGCTATGGGCCGGAAGCTTCTGACAGCAAAACTACTGAGAGCGATGTCGTTGACTGCGAATTTCCGCTAGAACTCCGTAACCCTCCAGCGCCGCAGCATCGTGAACGCCCTGAAAACCAGCTGCATGCTCAGGACGATCATCGTGTCGCGGATGGCGGCCAGCTTTTCCCGCATCGCCGATTCCTCAACGACCTTGGCCTGGGGTAGGCGAGGTGCCAGGCCGTTGTTTTGAGCGTTCCAACTGGGCCTGGCAATCGCGCTCATAACGCCTCCCCGTTAGTTCACAACGTAAACCGGGTTGTCGTGCTCGACGGCAACCACCATGGACTTGAAAACGTCGACATCCCAGCTATCGGCGATGCGCAGGCGGACCGCATCATCGGTTTCCGACAACAGGCGGCCGCGCAAAGGCACGCGAAGCTCTCCCGCCGCAACTCGAAGGACTACAGGTTGCCCCATCCAGATCGCGTAACCGCCTTCCATCAGGTCCTCCCCTCAGAAGAAACTCGTATCTCGAACACCTGCATCTTCTTATAGGGGGGTGGGCGGGCCAATGGTACAGGGAGCTAAAACCGCTGGGAGCAAAGTACTACGGGCACCCTGGGACCTTCGGGCTACGAGTTTTCTGCTATTGTGGGCCTGACTTTGATGAAGCAGTTCGCCCAAACCGTGTTCCTTAAAACGCTGGCGGGCATCGATATCGAGGCGGCGCTTGAGCGCAAGCTCGACCGCGACGGGCCGAGGATACGTGCCGGCGATGCAACTCTCGATCTCCGGCAATTCAGGACAATCCTGGTGATCGCTTTTGGCAAGGCGTCCCATGCCATGGCGCGAGGGCTGGTGGGGATTCTCGGGCCCGAGTTCCCAATCGAGGGGATCCTTGTTGCGCCGATTGCTCCGCCTTCGCCGCTGCCGGGATGGCAGGTGTTCACGGGCGGGCACCCGGTGCCGAATTCGGGGAGCTTTGCGGCCGGGGGCGCGATTCTCGATCGGCTGGCACGGTGCGATGAGAAGACGCTGGTCGTCTTCCTGATTTCGGGGGGCGGCTCGGCGCTGGTCGAGCAGCCGCTCGATCCTTCGATCAGCCTCGCGGATTTTCAGGCGCTGCACGCAGCGCTGGTGACCTGCGGCGCGCCGATCGAGGAGATTAATGTCGTGCGCAAGCACCTTTCCGCCACGAAAGGGGGGAGGCTCGCTGCGGCGGCTCCGCATTCCATGAAACTGACGCTGGCGATCAGCGATGTGCCGCTCGGGGAGGAGTCTGCGCTCGCTTCCGGGCCGACGCTGCCCGATCCCAGCACGATCCTCGATGCGGAGCGCGTGGCTGACGCCTGCGGGCTATTGGGCCGACTTCCCTCTTCCCTGCGCGCCATTTTCGAGAATCATGCGTTGCGCGAGACTCCGAAGGAGGGCGATCCGGCGTTTGCGCGCGCGCACTTCGTGCGAGTGCTGAGCGTGCACGATCTGTTTCACGCGGCGCACCATGCCTGCGAGGCGGAGGGGTTCGTCTGCCTGTGCGACGATTCGACCGACGGCTGGCCCATCGAAAAGGCGGCGGACTATTTGCTCGCGCAACTGGCGGCGCAAAAGAAGGCCAATCCGCATCATCGCGTCGCTGTGCTGGCGGATGGGGAGCTGAGCAGCCCTTTGATGGGCGACGGAATCGGAGGGCGCAACGCCGCGTTCGTGCTCGCCTGCGTGCCGAAGATTGCGGGCAAGGACATCACGGTGCTGAGCGCTGGGACGGATGGAATCGACGGGAATAGCCCCGCGGCCGGGGCGGTCGCGGATGGAGAAACCTTCGCGCGGGCGCGGCAGGTTGGGCTCGCTGTGGAGGATTTCGCGCGGCAGAGCAACGCTTACAGTTTTTTCGAACGGCTGGGCGATGCGATTGTCACCGGGCCAACCGGAAACAATTTGCGCGACCTGCGAATCTTGATGGCGTGAAAGAACCGAAGGCCCCACCCTCACAAACCGAGGATGGGGTACCCGAAACGTCAAAGGCGAACGACGACTGCGCCGATCCTACCTGGCTAATTGTGCTTTCAGGACGGCGAGCGATTCCTCGATGTACGGCTCTTCGCCCTGCGTGAGCTGGCCGCTCTTCAGCATATTTTCGAGGGGAGCGACTGCATCCTGATCGCCGCGCCTGCCCAAGGCGAAGATCGCCTCGAGTCGAACGTCGAAGCGCGGGTCCTGAAGATACGACACGAGCGCCTCGGTGACCGACTTATCCCGCTTATCGAGTCCTGCCATGGCGCCGATCGCCGCCTGGCGGCAGCGCAGCGGCTTACCGGCGGCCGACCAATCCAGCAGGATCGGGACGCTGCGATCATCGCCCAGGAAGCCAAATGCGTGAAGGCCCGCGCGGCGAAGAATATCGTCCGGCGAGTCGGCCTTTACAGAGGCGGCGATGATGTCGTACGCGTGGGGCGCCTTGACCGCAGCGAGCGCTTCGATCGCCGCCGCGCGTACGGTGTACGCCGGATCGCTGGACGCCACTTCCGCTAAGCGAGACGCCGCAGAGGCGTTCCCCTTGAAATTTTCGAGGACGCCCGCAGCTACATCGCGTACCCAGGGCTCCTTCTCGCTGTTCAAAGACTGAAGGATTCGCGCCTCGGCATCGTCGCCGCCCGTCCTGCCGAGCGAGCGCAGGGCTTCGACGCGAATTCCCCAGAAGGGATCGTGCAATGCGGCGTCGCCGAGCGCCGCGACCGCCTGCGGATCGTCGCGGTCACCGCTGAGGGCAACGGCTGCTTCGGCGCGATCCGGGGCCGTCTCGCCATTCTTCAGCTGATAGATCCACAGCGCCGTGCTTTTCCGGAAGTCCACCTTCTTGAAAATTTGATCACCTCGGTCGAAGACGACCATAAGAGGCGCGCTATCGGCGGGAAACGTGAAGTTTTCGTCCGCCTGGCTGACATCGATGGGATACGTCTTTCGTCCGCTGGCGGTGGCGATTTCCACTTGAATGGGAACATCGAAGATCTCGACGAGGCCGCCGACGTCCTGCGTCTGCTTCACGTCCATGTCGACCTGATGCATCGCCGGGTCGTACGCGTAGCTGACTTCGAATTCGGGCGCGCCCGCGCGATAAATCCACTGATGGAAGAATCGATCGACGTTGATCGAGGTGGTCTGCTCGATCGCCTTTTGCAGATCGGCGGTGACGACATTCTGCCCGCGATTCGCCTCGAGATAGTTGTGCAGGCTCCGGAAGAAATCATCGTCGCCCAGTTTTTCGCGGAGCATGCGGAGGACCCAGCCGCTCTTGTTGTAGACGTTGCCTTCGTACTCGGTCGAATCGTCGAAATGGCGATTCAGGATCGGCACGGGGAAAAAGCGCGGCTGGCGGAACCAGGCGTTCTGATCGCGCCAGAATTCGTAGTCCGCGTCGTCGACGCCGTAATGCTGTTCCATCCAATAGTGCTCAAAATAGGTGGCGAAGCCTTCGTTGAGCCAGAGGTTCGCCCAATCCTTGCAGGTGACGAGGTCGCCAAACCACTGGTGCGAGAGCTCGTGCGAATTCACGTCGTCGGTGCCGATGCGTTCTTCCGACGCGAGCTTGGGATTGACGAGATTATCGACGGCGAGCGTCGTAGCACTGGCATTTTCCATGCCGCCCTCGACGAAATCATCGACGGAAGTCTGCGCGTACTGCGCCCACGGGTAAGGAACGCCGAGCTTGGAGGAGAACAGGTCGAGCATTTCTTTGGTGCGCTCGAAGGTTGGGTCGATGGCCGCTCCATCGCCGCGCGGGACGACGTAGCGCAGGGTGAGCCCGTGCCACGTGTCGTCCTTCTCGACGAAATCACCGGCGACCACCGAAATCAGATACGTCGAGATGGGCTCGGATTCTTTCCAGTCCCACGTTTTCGTGCCGTCGGTTTCGTCTTTCACGCCAAGGAGGCGGCCATTCGACACCGTGATCCAGCTGCTGGGGACCGTGAGAATCATCTCGGAGGTGGTGCGGTCGTTCGGATAATCGTAGAGCGGAATGTAGTAGCGCGTGTCTTCGGCCTCGCCTTGCGTCCAAATCTCGCTCGGCTGCTGCGGATAATTGTGGTCCGGGAGGACGAAATAGAGGCCCTTCTTTGGCTGGCCTTCGTAACGAATCGAGATTTCGTGGCGGTCGCCGCGGTTGGCGGGCTGATCGAGCGAGATTACGAGTTTTTTCGGATCGACCGCAAATTTGGCGGCCTTGCCGTCGACCTGAACGCTCTCGATCTTCAAATCGACCGAATCGAGCGAGAGTTGCGAAACGTCATCGCGAAGCGCGGAGATGCTTTCCGTCACTTCGCCGTAAATCGCGCGCTGGTCGAGGCCGAACCACAGATGAGTGCGAATATTCTCCAGCGCGTAATTGCGGCTCGGCGCGTACGGCTCGTCCGCGCGGCAAGACTGCGCGAGAACGGCGGCCAGCAAAAGCCCCGCGCTGCATAGGACCGCCGCGAGACGGCGCCGGGCCCGGAGTCCCTTCATCATTCGAATGTCCTCACAAAGGAAAATTCGCCCCGAACGAACACTCGATTATATAGCGTGGCGCGCAGATTCTTCGTGCCCGATATGTTGACTCTGCGTGGCGCACTGTGCATGATGCGCGAACGAAATCGGAATCGCCTTGTACCGCGAAAGTGCAGCCCCTAAGATGCGCCATGAGCATTTTCGGGTGGTTGGCCGCCATCGTGATGTTTTTGCAGCTGCCAATCCCGGTCTACTGGTTTGTGGTGCATCCCTTCGGGAGGTTTTGGCGGGCGCGTCCGGCGGCGGCCTTCGTGGTGGGTCTGCTGGCTTCGTGGCCGCCGGTCACCGCATGTTTGATTCTATATCGGCGCGAGCTTTTTGGCGTTCACCGGCCCGCGGTGGCGGCGATTATTGCGGGGCTCGCTTTGATCGCGTTGGAAATTTGGATCTTCTGGCGAGTGCACCGCGACTTGGGAACAGCGCGGCTGGTGGGGAAAGCGGAACTCGCCGGAACCGGAGAATTGGCGCGCCAAGGAATCTACGGGCGGATTCGGCATCCGCGATATGCCGGGTCGTTCGTGGCACTGATGGGCGCATGTCTGCTGGCGGGTACGCGTGCGGCGTGGATTGTCGAGGCGGCGTGGACGGCGCTGATGCTTGCGGCGATTTTGCTGGAAGAGAAGGAACTGCACGCGCGCTTTGGAGCGTCGTATGAGGATTATTGCAGGCGAGTGCCGCGATTTATTCCGTCTTTGGGCAAGTTCCCGGCGGGAGCGAAGAGTTTCTTCAGGGGCTGAAGCCCTCACAATTCCGCCGCTAATGTCGTGGCTGAAAGCCACGACCCACAAGGATTGGCGATTACCGCGCGGGTGCAAAGAATTCGGCGGGTTATTGGGTACAGTTTGGCTGCGGGCAGCTCTCGGATCCCGTGACGTAGAGAGCGATGGCGGTGCCGCCTATGGCCGCGACCGGGATTACTATGCCCAGCACGCGCTTCCAGTTGACGCCATTGCCGCCGACGCCCTGAACCTTGGCATCTTTGCCCCCGCCACCGCCAGCATCGGAAGCCATCGTGCCGATATAGCTCTGGCCTTCCTCAATCGTCTTCGATACGCCGGCACCGTCGACAACCAGCAGCGTGCCCTGATAGGACGTGATCTCAATCTTTTCCTCGGTTGTCTTTGGAGAGGGCAGCAGCGAAATTTGGCCGAGCACATGCGATCCATCCGCGCCGCGAACCACGCCGAAGGGCGTTTCGACCGAGAGATTATCCGGCGATGAGGTGGAGAAGCCGAGCGTGCCACGATACATCTTGGCCTCGATCTGGCCCTGGTCTTTACGGAGGACTGCTTCACTGTTTTCCAGCAGATAGACCTGGCTCGTCCCAACGGCCAAGCGCAGCGAGCCGCCGGCGATCGTCAGGAGATCGTCGTCGTAATATACGTCCGCGCCGGGAACGGCATCCGCGTTGGCGAGGCGAGCCGACTGCGCCATCACCACGGTTGCGAGCGGGAGCGAGCTTGCCCCCATTGAGGGCAGACCCACGAGGCCAGTTATAACGAGAGCTATCAGGCTGGATCGCACGCCAGGGACGATCAAACGCACGCTTTTCCCTCCCTCAGAGTACCGGAACGACCACTACAACGCGAATGTACGCGTGCGCCCTTGCGGTGTCAATACCTTAGAGCCCCTACAAATAGGGTTGTGAGCGCGGTTCAGCACTCCCCCCCGGTCGCCTCGATTTATGGCGCGCGTCTCGAGATAAGAGCAAAGACCCCCACCCTCAAACAACCAGGATGGGCGCTTGGAACGACAGAGGCCGGTGGAGGCAGGTGCCGGCTGGGGGTCTTGTCTGTTATATTCTGGGCCGCGAGTATCGAGCGAATGGGGGCTCACATGAACCGATTCGAGCAAGCTGTGTATGACTGCATGATCCCTACCGCGGAGCTGCTGGCGCAGACGACGAAGCCGCTGCACCGGGCGATCCTCCTGAACTTCTGGCGGCACGTGCATCTGGAGGGCGCGGGAGAGTACGGCAAGATCACGGCGCCCGACATGATGGTGGAAAATCCGGTGTACCGGGTGAGCTGGGGCGCGAATCCCGCCGTCGTCGAAGGCAAAAAAGGCGTGGTCGCATTCTACAACAGCGTCGGCGAGGCGGTGTTGTGGCACTCCGACGATCGGCTTGCGGTCGCGGACTGGGGCATTTGCGATGAGATCACCTTCCATCAACTCGCGGTCGGCTCGGACCTCAGGGCCATCGGCTACCAAGTGGACCATGCGGACAAGCTGTATCACGTGTACAGCCAGCAGGCGTTCATCTGGCCGTACGACGAGCGGGCGCGCCTGATCGGCGAGCACCTCTACGAGGACAAGACCAGCCTCAAGATCGAGGAAGTCGGTCGATCCGAAGCCATTACGCCGACGCGCGTGCGCGAGATTCACGGCGAGCAGCTGAAGAAACTTGAAGCGGAGCGCGGGCCGAATTTCTGGGTACTGGAGAAAGTTGAAGCTCTCGCCTAACGGATGGCCGATCGGACGAGGCTTCAACAGAAGCGCAAAGATCGCGCGAAAAAAAACGGGGAGGCCAAATGCGCCTCCCCGCGTTCCTGCGACAGCGTAAAGCAGATTAGGGAATGTAGTAGCGGAACGAGGTGAAGACCATGTTCTCGTTCGTGCTCGGAGCGCAGCTTGGGTTCGCAACCGAAGTGCAAGTACCGGTGGTGCCCACGCCCGCCCACGTGTTGTATGCCTCGTGAGAGAACTGCAGGCCGAACTTGACGGTACCTTTCGGGCCGGAGTAGAAGCTGTACCACACGCCGGCAGTGCCTTCGATAATGTCCCGGATATTGTTGGCGCAAGTGCCGACTGTTCCCGGGGAATAACCGCCCGATGCAGGGTTGGTTTCAGTCCAGCAGCCGGCGTTGTTGAAGCCGAGGGCGCCAAATCCTACGGTTGGGATCGAGCCGGTGGCGGCGCCCGTGGCAAGGAACTGAGTGCGCTCGCCGTATTCCCCGCCCACGTGGAAGTAGACATCCCACTTGGGGTAGTGGAACGCGAGTGTGCCCAAGCCCTGATAGCTGCGGACGGTAGCGAAAGTGCCTTCCGGCTGTATGGTGACATCCGGGGCGGACTGGGCGCTGCCGTAGCGGCCGATGCCATTGCCCACGAGGACGTGGAGGCCGACGTTAACGTGGCTATGGTCAAACGGGAGCCAAGCATTCGCTCCACCGCCACCGCCCACCGTGCTGCTGTTATAGGGCGTCAGGCCACTGGGGAAAATGCGGTCACGGAAAGTGCTAATCAGACCAAACACTTCGTAATGCCCGAAGCCAGGCTCAAACGCAGCCTTGAAAACGAAGTCGGGCGTCATGTTGAAGGAGTAATTGGCCGTCGAATTGTAAAGGCCCCCGCCGGTGCCTAACGCACCGAACAGGTAAGGAGTGGTAGTTCCCGCTCCCTTGAACGATATCTGGGGTGCCTCGATCGACATCGCCAGCCACATTTTGTTGTTGAAGTTCTTGGAGATACGCATTCCGTACTGACGAGCCCAGCTGAATCCGACCGAGTACTGGGCGTCGATCGTTTCCGGCAAAACTTCAGTCCGGGGGTCGACACCTTTTGCCGTCTGGGTGACTAGAGACCACATCTGGCCGCCGGTGACCGTGAAGCCGCTATCGAACGCGGCCTGCGCCCAGAATTGCCGCTGCCGGAGGGTATAGCTGTTGCTCTGGTTATCATTTGAGGTGACGCCTGCGGAAAGGAAGTCCGCCTCATAGTAGCCGCCGATCTTGACGCTGGAGAGCTTTCCCTGGACCAGCATGCCAATGCGGGACTGACGGCCGCTCGCGTTGAACTCCGAAATGTTGTATTGCGAGGCACCCGGGAGCGGAGCCGAGTTAAACGGTGAGTTGACGTCGGCGTTCATTGCGCGCTGGCGCCACACGCTTTCTGCCGCGAAGAATCCGATCGGCGTGAACGTGACGCCCTTGAAGCCCCATGAGGTGGGCTCAGCGCTGCCGCCCTGGTTGCCTTCGGCGGCTGCCGGAGTTGCAACGATCGCAGTAGAGACTGGGACGGTGGCCGCAGTCGAAGCCGAAGCTGCGGCGCCCGCTGATGCCGGGGCGGCCATCGCTGACGCTGCGGGCGAGGCTGAAACACTCTCGCGGCCAGCGCTGGAAGTCTTCAACTGGTCTTCGAGCTGCTGCATTTTTTTCTGCTGGTCCTGAATCTGCTGGGCCTGCATCGCGATGGCATCGCGCAACTGCTGAAGCTCGGTTTCCATTTCTGCCGCGGCCGGTTTGGCTGGAGATGCCGGCGCAGCAGCGGCTGCCGTGTTGGCAGCGTTGGGCGTGGGCGTCGCCGCCGCGTCGGCGGCAGCCTTGGGAGTGGCCGGATCTGCGCCGTTGTTGGCCGCCCCGCCAGCCGCCATAACCGGCATGGCGAAAAGGCCCAGGGCAATCATTGATGCCGCAAATGCTCGCATTATTCCTCCTTGAATTTGGAACTGCCAAAAGCGGGCTCCGACTGCGGGAAGCCACACATCTACCTCGTTGGGAATCGAAATGGCCCTACCCGTACCCTCACCCTAGAGCGCAAGAATTCCGCACGCGTTTCTTGGCTGATGCAAGGTAAGCGTGCCGGGTCAATCTAATGTGACTTCAATGTTAAAAGTATGTGACTTGCCAGGGCCGCGGCGTCCAGACAGGGTGCACCTCGAGGTGAGCGTCAGCTCCGGAGATCGGCGCGGAGACGCTCTTTCCCGGCGCTCTGACCGCAGTCGTCACTTGTCGCGGAAATCGGTTTCGCCTAGTCGAGTTTCACGGGGAGACGGGCTCAGTTGAGGATGCCCAGCTGGTAATCCAGCTCATGGGTTGCGATCTGATAGTCGTATTTCGCGCTGGCTTCATCAATTTGGGCTTGCGTTTGATTCAGCTGCGCCTGGCTTAATTCCACAATCGAGCTGAGCCCGAGAGTGTACCGGGATTGCGCAAGCTGTAGAGCTTCGTTGGCCTCGCTAAGAAGTTTTTCCGTGAGCGAGAGATTCTGGAAATCCGTGTTGGCGTCGAGCCAGGCAGCGCGGACGTCCCGCGTTACCCGGTCTTGGAGGTCGCGCAGGTATTCGTCCTGGGCGCGGGCGCGCTCATTCGCTTCGCTGTGCAACGCTCCGAATAGATGTCCGTTGAAGATCGGGATGTTCACGTTCACCCCAGCCGCGGCGTAGCGCGGAGCGAGCTGATTCGCCCCAAACGGAGTCAATCCCGCCGCGCCGGCCGCGCTGATCGTCGGAAACCAAAGGTCGCGCTCCGCGATCGCATAAGTGTGCGCGGAATCCGCATCGAGTCGCTGGCTGATCAGCTCCGGCCGGTTCCGCATCGCCTCCTGCAGCAGATCCGCAAAGTTGGCCGGAGGCGCCGGCGGCACAGGCATGTCCGCCAAATCGAACGCTTGCTCGGCCGATGATCCCAGCGCTTCGGAAAGCTGTGCGTAGGAAGCTTCCACGCCGTTCTGCGCCCGCACCAGCAACAATTGCGCCTGCGCCAGATTCACGTTCGCGAAGCTGACATCCAGGCCCGACTTGATCTTGTTCTGTTCGAGCGTGGTCACCTGATCGGAGACCAGCTGCCGTTCCTTGACCGTCTCCTGCGCTACTCTTAGCACCGCCTGCGCCTTGAGAACTCCAAAGTACGCGCGATCGACTCCGAGTAGCACGTCTTCCCGAGTGGTCACTACGTCCTCTTGCGAGGCGCGTGCGTGCAAATCGGAGCTTTTCACCAGATTGTGCGTGCGCCCGAAATCCGTGATCAACTGATCGACCATGAAGCCATTGCTATAACGTTCGTAGATGATCGGGTTGTTCAGGGCTCCGGCAGCGATGCGGCTGTTATTCTCCGCATCCACGGCCGTGGCGCTGCCGTACACCACCGGATAGTAAGCGGAGCGCTCTTGCGTCACCTGTGCCTTAGCCACCGAAGCCATGCTCAAAGCAGCTTGGATCTGCGGATGATTCCGAATCGCCAGTTGCTCCGCTTGCCCGAGTGTTAGCTGCTGCGGCGCCTGCGCGAATGCCACCCCGGCGATTAGCGCAGCCAGCCCAAAGAGAGAAAACAGCCGAAATGGCGCGCTCATTGCACTTCCTCCGCGAGTTTTGCCGAAGACGGGTTCGACTGTTCGCGCCGCCCGTAAACCATCAGGTAAGCCGCCGGCACCACGAAGATCGTCAGCACCACGGACACGATCAGTCCGCCGATGATTACTCTCGCGAGTGGAGCGTACGCCTCGCTTCCCGCTTCGAGCTTGAACGCCATTGGCAGCAGCCCCACGATCGTCGCCAGCGAAGTCATCAGAATCGGCCGCAAGCGGATCCGGCAGGAATGCGTCACCGAATCGCGCACGCTGTGCCCCTCCTGCCGCAACCGGTTGGCAAAATCCACGATCAAAATGCTGTTGGAAACCACCATGCCGGTGAGCATCACGATCCCCATCAGCGATTGAATATTCAGCGTGGTGTCCGTGAACGCCAGTGTCAGCATCACTCCCACGAGCCCGGTCGGAATCGCCAGAACGATCAAGAAAGGATCGACAAACGACGAAAATTGCGCCACCAGCACCAGGAACACCAGCAGGATCGACAAGATCAGTCCAATCCCGAAACTCCGGAACGAAGTGAACATCGTGTTCACCAACCCTCGCACGGTGATTCTGATGTTCGACGGGATTTGCATTTGCGCCACGATTTTTTCGACCTCGCTGGCCGGCCGCCCCAGATTCTCGCCCGAAGGGGAAACGTAGACGTCTATCTCGCGCTCCGTCTGATAGTGATCGACTTCCGAGGGAGTGGTCTCCGGAGTGATCGTGGCTACTTGATTCAGGTACGTGGGAAGCTCTAAATTGGGCGAGCGAAGCGGCATGGTGTCCAGATCCTGAATCGTTTTCGCGGTGTTGTCCGGATATTGAACGGCCAGGAAATAGTCGTTGCCGGTTTTGGGATCGATCCAGTAATTCGGAGCGATCATCACATCCGACGTAAGTGAAGTAATGACGTTATCCACCACCTCGCGCGGATTCAATCCCAGTTCGCTGGCGCGATCGCGGTTCAGGTTCAGTTCCAGCGTGGGATAGTCCATATCCTGCGGGATATAAACGTCCGAAACTCCGCGTATCGTACGGAATTTTCGCTGCAGATCGATCGCCACGCGATCGTCGGCATGCAGGTCCGTGCCGCTGACCTGCACGTCGATGGGCGCGGCCGCGCCTTGATTGAGAACCGAATCCACCAGCCCCCCCGACTGGAAGAACGTGCGCAACTGCGGAAGTTGATCCTTAATCGCGGCTCGAACTCGATCCATATATTCGAAACTGCTGATTTTGTGGTCTTCTTTCAGGCCAACTTCCACGAAAGCCGTGTACATGCCGGCGTTCGGCGTTGTTAAAGACTCCAGACCGGGGGTAATGCCGATGTTTGAAACGATGGTGTTCAAATCTGCAGGGCGCACCACGTCGTGGACAATGCCCTCGACCTGCTTTACGTATTTTTCGGTGTCCTCGATGCGAGTTCCGGTGGGAGCTTTCACGTTGATAATGAACTGCCCCGCGTCGGTGCGCGGAAAAAACGCGAGTCCCACCCTCGGGTAGAGGGCGAAACTCAGCAAAAACACGGCTAGAAATCCGAAGACAACTATTCGCGGACGATCCAGCGTTTTCTTGACCGCGCCATCGTATTCATCGAGCATTCGCTCGAACCCCGCGTTGAACTTTGCATGAAACCGTGCTCCCCACGAAAGTCGAACCATCGGATCAAGCGGTCCGCCTTCCGCGGCCGCAGCCTCGCGATGTGCTTCGCCCTTCAGCAAGTGAGCGCAATAAAGAGGCACAACGGAAACCGCCACGAAGTAGGACGCGAAGAGCGCAAGCACCACGGAAAGCGCCAGGGCCGTGAACAGATATTTGCTCACGCCGTACAGCAGCGTGACCGGGAAGAACACGACGACCGTTGCGATCGTGATCGCCAGCACCGCCAACGCGACTTCATTGGTTCCCTTTTCTGCGGCAATCGGCGGATTTTCGCCGAGTTCGACGTGCCGAAAAATATTTTCAAGAACGATTACGGAGTTGTCGATCAAACGTGAAAACGCCAGCGCCAGGCCGCTCAAGATCATCGCGTTGATCGTGGAGTTGCCGATATGAAGGAAAAAGAAGGTGGCCATCACCGAAAGCGGAATCGAAAGGAAAACGGCCGCCGTCGCCCGCACGCTGCCCAAAAACAGGAGCACCATCAGCGCTGTGAGGACAAGGCCCACTCCGCCTTCGCGCAACACGGTTGAAATCGCCTGCCGCACGAACACCGATTGATCGAATACCACGCGCGCTTTCATCTGCGCGGGAATGTCGCGCAGATGCTGGATCGCTTTCTTGATCCCGTCCACGACCGCGATGGTGTTGCTGTCGCCGCCCTGCTTTTGCACCGGCACGTACGTGGAGCGCTGCCCGTTCACCCGCACGATGTTGTATTGCAGCGCCGAACCATCCACCGCATTTCCCACATCCGATACGAACACCGATCGCTCGCCCACGGTTTTCAACGGTACCTCGTCCAGCGCCTTCGTGCTCGGCACGAGCGCATTGGTATAGAGGTTGTAATCGAGCCCCCCCATGCGCACGTCGCCCGCGGGCAAAATCAAATTCGAGTTGTTGACCGCCCGTACGACGTCCATCGGGCTCAGCTGGTTTGCTTGCAACTTCAGCGGGTCCACGTACACCATGATCTCGCGGTATTTCCCGCCATACGGCGGCGGCACGGTTGCTCCCGGCACGCCGGCGATCTGGTCGCGTATTTCGAACTGCAGATGGTCGCGCAATTGCGTTTCCGTGAGCCCTTTGCCCTCGACCGTCAGCAAGCACACCGGCAGCGTGGAAGCACCGCTATTCACCACCACCGGCGGAAGCGTGCCGGGCGGGAGTCGCCTCAAGTCGGCCATCGCCAAGTTGGAAACTTGCGTCACGTCCGCGTTCGGATCCGATCCAGCCTGAAAATACACACTGATGAGGCTTACACCGGGCATGGAGCGAGACGTGATGTGGTCGATCCCGCTTCCGAGAGTGAAGAACCGCTCGAACCGCCCGGTGATGTCCGCTTCGATCTGCTCCGGCGGCATGCCGTTATAAAAAGTCGCTACCTCGACCACCGGCAGATCGATCGGCGGAAACATATCCACCGGCATCTGCACAAGGCTGGTAAGTCCCAAAACACATACGAACAGACAAACAACGACTATGAAATATGGGTGCCGTAACGAAAACGACGACATAGAACTCCTCTCGAACTATGAAGACTTGACCACTTTCGGCGTTACTACCTGGCCGGGCTGATATTGCGACTGGTCCCCGAAGATCACCAGGTCCCCCGCGTTCAATCCGGAAGTCACTTCCACGTCGGTCGCGCTCTGAATCCCCAGGGTTACTTCGCGCCTCTCGATTCGGTTCGACTTATCGACCACCAGGACCGTTCCCTGGTTTTCGCCAGAGGCTTGGACCGCTTGTAGCGGAATGGCCAGCACGTTGGTGGCGGTGTGCAACGGAATCGACACCGTCGCGTACATTCCCGGCACGATCTGATAGGAGGCGTTGTTCACTTGCACTTCGGTATGCATTGTGCGAGTGGAAAGATCGATCTGATCAGACGTGCGCACGATTTTCCCGCTGAAGGTGCGGTTCAAGCTGGAGACCTGCACTTCTACGCTCTCGCCTATCCGTATGCTGGGAACAGCGCGCTCGGGAACCGGAATCACCAGCCGCAACACGTCGTTTTGCGCCAGATGGCACAGCGCTGAATTGCCGATGTTCGAAGACGTTCCGGCAGGCAGCAGCGCGCCGGTGTACGCATACATCTTCGTCACCACCCCGGTGAATGGCGCACTCATGTGCGCGTAGTCATAAAGCGTCTGGTCTTTTGCCAGCGCTGCGGTGACGGCCAGCAGAGCCTGTTGCGCCCCGGAAACGGCCGCGCTTGCTTCCAGGTCCTTGCCTTGCGCCACATCGATTTCTTCCTGGGAAATTAATTCGGGACGGGTCTTCTGAACTGCTGCGAGCCGTTGGTACGTCACGCGCGTGACTTGAAACGCGGAGTTGGCGCGATTCAAGTCCTCGCGGGCTTCGGACACAGCCGCCTGATCGCGCTGGACCTGCTGTTGCAGCTCCGGAATTTCCAGCACCGCCATCAGCTGCCCTTGCCGCACGTGAGTGCCGTAATCGATGTACAGCTTCTTGATGTACCCGGAAACTTTGGCGTACACGTCGATGTCCTGATACGGCTGGAACTCGGACGAGATGCTGAGCGTGTTCGAGAAATTCTGCCGCATCACGGGAACCACCGCCGCATCCGGAGCACTCGACGCCGCGACAAGTTTCGGCCTGCTGAATCCGCCGCAACCCGCCAGGGCCGCCGCGCACAAAATCGCCGGCCAAATCCAGCGCGAGCGGTTTGCTCCCTGGCTTACATCTCGCATGAACCAACTCACGGTCGGCCTCCTCGAATAAGGAACGAATTGTTCTGTGTGATGCGCATGGCTATCATTCGCCGTCCTCTTGTGCCCCGCTCGTCTCTCGAATCGTTTGGCGCAATTTGTCCAGCGAGAAATCGGTCGAACGACGCAGCGCGAGGAATTGATTTCTCCGTTGACGCACTTTCCGCGCCGCATCCGGCACTTTCGCCGCAATGTCGAGTGGCACCGTCTGCGCTCCGTGCAAGTCCCCGTGGATCAGATCTCCGGGTTTTACGCGCAAGCCTCCGACCGTCACCTCGTGCCCAAAATCGAAGAGGTGCGCATACGCGTGCGACACGGACACGTTTCCGGCGAACATCTGAAACTCGGTATGGTGAACGTCCGCCAGGTCGCGCACCGCGCCATTGGTCACCACTGCCACGCAACCCAGGCTCAGCAGAATGTTCGCGTGAACTTCGCCGACGAAAGCTCCCAGCCCCGGCGGATCATCCACGTCCTCGATCACCACGATCCGCGGCGCGGGAATCGAAAGAATGTTCTGCCACCAATCCGTGCGGTCGTAATAATCAAAGTGCGTGCGCTGCTCCATCGGCGGATTCGACGTCCGGATGCGCGCCGTCGCCGCGTATCCGATCACCGGCGGCTGTTCCGGGAAGATACACCGGATACTCGAATCCGCGAATCCCGTGTTCGGCAGCCGTACTTGGAACGTCTCGATAGCGCTGGACACCACGCAGGTGCTCCATCGTCGAAACTGCTCCAGTTGGGCAGCCGTAAGCTGGTCCGTGCTCATGCGCTCTCCGATCTTTGGACTCAAAATTGAGCGGCCCTGTAGCGCAGCAACTCCCTTGGGGGCGTAGTACCTTTGTGAATTTTTCGTGAAAAAAACGGGACTACGAGAGGAGGGATTCTGGCGGCGATCGGTGTTGCATTGCAACCGTTACGCCCACCGATTCCGTCGGCAGCGGTTCAGGTTTGAATCGTGTGCGGAAGGTAGGCCGAGGCTTCGATGCGATTAGGCGAGCTACCTTCTGCAGTTCCGCCGACCGCACTATCGCCCGAGCGGGTGGCACATTCATCTTTGTAGACAGCGATGACTGATGCTCGATGTTCGACGTGCGATGGTATTGCCCGTCTTTCGCCGTTGCTGCCAGCCCCGCGAGTCCTACCAGAAGCAGCAGGACAGCAAGCCGATTGCAGATCATCCGCCCGCGAGCTCGCGTGGACGAATCCAGCGCGCCGGTCTCACCCTGCGGAAATGACATGCCGTCTCGGAGCTCAAAGTTCATTTTGGTCGTAAGCGTCTGTTGCCGGGCAGATACCGAGCTTCGATCTTAACTTCACTGAGACTCGAAATTCAAGCGGCGGGATGCCCACGGATTCCTGTATGGCATCAACCGCTCTTCCCTGAGTGTGCCTTTTCAGGTCATCGATCGAGTCGCGATGGGTAAGCGCAGTACGAACTCTGCGTATCGGTCCGTCGATTCTGATCGTTGTGGCACTCACTTGACGATACGCAGCGGTGAGTGTTGGCACCGCTCGTCGGAGCGGGAATGGCGGAGAGGGTGGGATTCGAACCCACGGTAGAGTTCCCCCTACACTCGCTTTCGAGGCGAGCTCTTTCGACCGCTCAGACACCTCTCCGCGGCATGGTCGGTTTGGTTAGATTAGCAAAGCCATTGGAGAGTCACAACGGAGAAGGGGCTTGTCTCGCGCCCACGGCGCTCAGGTCTATTTCTGCTTTCGTTTTTCCCGCCCTTCCGGGCAGGGTTAACTTGTGTCCCGCGTACCGCACCTAGACGGAGAGATCCGGTCAGCGGCGAGCAGCGAAGAAATCTTTTAGGACGGCGGCGGCTTCGTCGGCGCGGATTCCGGGCGTGATTTCGACGCGATGATTGAGCTGGGGGTGGTCGAGGACGGAGAAGCAGGACCGGATGGCGCCGGCCTTGCCATCGTCCGCGCCGTAGATCAGGCGCGCGATGCGCGCCTGGATCATGGCGCCTGCGCACATGGCGCACGGCTCGATCGTCACATAGAGCGACGCGCCCAGCAGGCGATAGTTGCCGACTGCTATCGCCGCTTCGCGGAGAGCGATGATTTCAGCGTGGGCCGTGGGATCGCAATCGGCGATCGTGCGGTTTCCGGCGCGCGCGACGATGCGGCCATCGGCAACGATGACTGCGCCGACTGGGACCTCTCCGCGCTCAGCGGCGAGCCGCGCCTCGGCGAGCGCCTCTTGCATGAATGCAACGTCTGCTTCCAATTCAGGCATGGCGAGCAAGAATAGCACGCGCCTTTACGTTCCCCGCATGCCAGCGCCTCGAACGCGCCATGGCACCCGAGCAGCGTGCTAAATCCGCAAAGGTAGCCTGCAAAAATAGAGTTTTTCTTGAATCTGGAGTTAGAAACAGTGCCCACAGCGCGGCTCGCTCGCAAAACTTTTCGGGTTCGGGCAAAATAATCGCGATGCTGACGGACGCGCCTCCTCGAAAGAAAAACGGGACATTCCTCGAAAGCGACCGGATGCAGGCGCTGCCGCTGCCGCCGGATGAGAGATTGCGCCGAATCGCCCGCGCCATCGAAAAGGCAATGAGCGATGGAATGTCGGGCGACGTGCGGGGGACGTGCGATGAGTTCGTTCAATGCGCGGGTGATTTTTACAAGGTGCCGCGGTGCGGGGTGAGCGTACTGGCCGCGAGGCCGCTGCGGGTGCGCGAACATTCGACGAGCGAGTTATTCGGAGATTATCATCCGGACTCGATGGCGATCCGGGTGTGGATGCGAACGGCGATTCGGAAGGACATTACCTCGTTCGGGACATTCTTCAGCACGCTTTGCCACGAATTTTGCCATCACCTCGATTTCCATCGATTCGCGTTCGGCGATTCGTGGCACACGCGCGGGTTTTATCAGCGCACCGCCGCGCTCTATCACCATTCGAGGGGGACACCGCCCAAGCAATTGGTTTGGGCGCCGCTGCCGCGGAGACGCTGGCGGATTGATTGGCCGCGGACCAATCGGAGTTAGCGGGCTACGTTCGCGCCTTTGGCTGCCAGAGTTTGCTAACAAAGTAAAGCACGGCGCCGGCGGCGACGACCGCCATGCCGATGACCAGCTGATTTGTGGCGCCGGCGAGTTCCCTGCTGTTGCGGACGACGGCGGCGACCATCAGTGTGAGCGGCGGGGCACCGATGAGGATCGTGCCGATGAGTCCTCCCGGCACGCGATACGGGCGCGTGAGTTGCGGTTCGCGGATGCGCAGCGCGGCGAGCGCCCAGAATTCGAGCAGGATACTCAGGCCGGTGAGCAGGACGTCGAGGAAGAGACTGCGCTCGAAGCCGAGCGGATAGCAGAGAGCCCAGAGACCGGCGCAGGCGAGAATGGCGACCCACGGAGTGCCGGTACGCGCGTGCTGCCGCGTGAAGATTTTCGGCAGGTAGCCGTCTTCAGCCATAACGGCGGGCAGGCGCGTGAACGACATCATCAACGTGCCGAATGTTCCGATCGCGCCGATCACTCCCGCGGCGGCGATGGCGATGGCGAGCGTTTCGCCGCCCAGAATCTTGCCGATGTCCACCCAGCCGCCCGTGGTCCAGCGGTTGGGGTCGACGCCGGTACGAGCCACCGCGGCGACCGGTATCAGGTAGCTGGCAATCACGAGGATGACGGCGCCGAACATCGCGCGCGAGTATGTCTTCTGCGGCTCGGAGACTTCTCCCGCGATGGTCGAGAGATTGTCCCATCCCATGTAATTCCACATCGCGATCAGGATGCCGCCGAGCAGATCGGCGTGACGCAACGGAAGTGCACCGGCTCCGGCGCTCGCCCCCGCGTGCGCGCTGCGCAGCGCGAATACCACCAGCGCGACAAATGGCAGAAGCAGCGCGATGTTTAGGACAAGCGAGCCTTCTCCCACCGCGTCCGCGCCGAGAATGTTCCACGCCGTGCATAGCGCGATCATCAGGAAGCCGAGAATCAAGCCGCGATGCCCCGCGACCATGCCCGGCGAGAGTCGCCCGAGGTAATCCACGAAGAGATTCGGGTAGAGCGCCATCTCGAAGACACTGCCCGCGAGCGTGAGCCACGTTTCCTGATATCCCCAAAACGGCCCCATGCCGCGGCGCACCCAGATGTAGAAGCCACCTTCCTCGGGGATCGAGGTGGCGAGTTCGCTGACCATCATGGCAACGGGCACGCTCCACAGAAGCGGCGTGATAATGAGGATCAGCAGCGTGGCTGTGTAGCCCGTTTTCTGCACGATGTCTTCGAGGCCGTAGGGGCCGCCGGCCACCATGAAATACGTGGCGGCGATCATCGGCAGGACGGTCATTTTGCGAGCGGCGGATGCCACGCCGCCACGGCGATTTTTTGTGTTCAGTTAGGTCCTCCTTTTGGGCGCGGAATTCGAGCTTGTGGCGCAGTGTAAAGCAAAAGTTTCCCGCGATCGCAAATATATGCTTTTTCGGGCACCTGCAACGCACACGCTTCCACCAATAACCGAGTACTAGGCGGGTCGTTCTCTACTCCTGGCGAAGGATTTCGGTATAAGATGGCGGTTTCAACTTACAGACAAGGGCCCTATGGAACTACGAAAAGATCCTATTACGCGCAGTTGGGTTGCGATCGGACATCCGGAACAAGAGGAAGCGCAGCCTCCGGAGTGCCCGCTGTGCCCGGAAAACCGGATTGAGACTCATGTTCTTTTGAGCCTGCCTCCTCATGGGCCGTGGCAGGTGCGGGCCTTCCCTCATCTTTGGCCGCTCTACCGCGTCGAGGGCGATCCTTCGCGCGCCGCCGACGGCATCTTCGACCGCATGGAAGCGATCGGCGCTCACGAAGTCATTGTGGAATCGCCCGATCACGCGCGACAGCTGGCGCAACTCCCGGACGAAGAGATTCAGCGGGTGCTTGAGGCTTGGGCCATTCGCATTGCGGACCTGAAGCGGGACGCGCGCTTCAAGTACATCACCGCTTTCAAGAACCAGGGTCCTGCGGCAGGAGAAGAATGGGCGCATTCGCATTCGCAAGTGGTGGCGACAACCTTTGTGCCGCGGCGCATTTTGTACGAACTGCGCGCCGCGCGCGACTGGTATCGCGACCGCGAAAGATGCGTCTTCTGCGATATCCTGAGGCAGGAGATCCGGCAGAAAGTGCGCGTGGTGGACAACGTCGGAGACTATTATGCGTTTTGTCCGTATGCTTCGCGCGTGCCGTTTGAGATGTGGCTCATGCCAAAGACGCACAATCATCTGTTCGAGGCGCTCTCGCCAGGCGAAAATCGCCGCCATCTCGCGACCTTGCTGGGGCGTTTGCTGCGGCGGCTGCTGAATGTGACCGGGAACTATCACCTGGTGTTGCACACGGCGCCCAATACGCTGCAAACCAAGGGCGAGTTGAGCGATTACTGGCGGACGATTGCCGGAGACTACCACTGGCATATCGAGATTCTGCCGATCGTCCCGGCGCGAACGAAGTCCTACAGCATCAAGGAAGTCTATTTCAACGAAATCCATCCCGAACAGGCGGCGGAACGGTTGCGCCAGTTCGACCCGGCCAAATAGTGGCCTGCCGCGAAGGAGAACGCGGGGGAATCATCTTTAAGTTTTTGCTGCTGCTTTGCTTCCTCGGTTTCCTCTTTGTGATTTACCTGCTCCGGTATCCCTTGCTGCGGCTGGCGGGCGGATTTTGGGTCGTCGATGACGGCCCGGCCTACTCGGATGTCATCGTGGTTCTCAGCGACGACAACTACGGAGGAGACCGCGCGGCGGGGGCGGCCAAGCTTTTCAAAGCGGGCTGGGCTCCGCGCGTGTTGGCGAGCGGCCGCCTCCTGCGCCCCTACGCTTCTGTCTCCGAGTTGATGGAGCACGATCTGAAGGACGATGGCGTGCCGCAGGACGCCATCATTCGTTTCGACCACCACGCCGGCAACACGAAGGATGAAGCTGCGGCGCTTCGCCAGTTGATCCTGCAACGCGGGTGGAAGCGAATTCTGCTGGTCACGTCGAATTACCATACGCGCCGGGCACGCTATATCTGCGCGCGGACGTTTCCGCCTGGCACGGTCCTACGGGTGGTGCCCGCGCCCGATTCGGAATACGACCCAAATCGCTGGTGGGAGACGCGGCGCGGCCTCGTGATCTTCACGCACGAGCTCGTCGGCATGGTTGTTTCACTTTGGGAAATGCGCCATCAGGCCGACCAGACTACCGATTCGGCACTCGTGTTGTCCATTCGGTCATGGGGGCTTGCGCGATTCGGGGATTGACACCGTTTACAGCCTCATAATCGCTGTACTATAGTGCCCGTACTGCATAGGACGCCTGCCACCCCAGCGCAGCGCCTGTTCATCTGGAGGATTCATGTGGCACAAGAATGATGGCAAGCCGTCCCCGGAATCGCCCCAGCCGCCGGTTGGGGGAACGACGAAATCGCAGATGACGCCGGAACCACCCGCAGCTTCAACGGTTGCGCCCACTCCCGTGGCGTCGGCACCCGCACCCGCGCCCCGCTCGGTAACGCCCGAGCCGGCTGTTAGCGTGGCGCCAGCGGCGAATGGGGCGTCGCGGATTCAGGCGGGCCTTAAAATTCATGGAGAAATCTCGGGAAATTCCGATCTATACATTGACGGCGAACTCCAAGGCAAAATCCGCCTTGGCGGCGCCCGCGTGGTGATCGGGCCCAACGGGAAAGTGCAGGCGGACATCGATGCAGGTGCGGTCACCATCGACGGCGCGGTGCAAGGCAACATCAAGGCTAGCGAAAGCGTGCGGTTGGGCGCCGGTAGCAGCGTGCAAGGCAGTGTTTTAACGCCTCGCATCGGAATCGACGACGGCGCCCGCTTGCGGGGCAAGGTCGAGATGGTGAAGGCAGGCTCGACGGCGAGCGCCTTGACAACCTCTGCCCTGTCAGCGCGGGCCACCGAAACCGAACCGCCCCGGCCTATTGCTGCAAGCGCAAAAGCCGAATAAGCGGACGACATCGCACGACGAATCGGGATATCTTAGAAGCTAGAGGCGACGATGAACTGGATGGCCAAAGCCCGGCCCAGCAACCCAGCGGCAACGCCGGGGAGTCCGGCCAAGGCGCCGGCATCGGCAGCTGCCGCCGCAACGTCGAGAGCTACGGAAAAACCGGGACCGACAGCATCCGTGAAACCTGCCGGAAACGTCCGCATCTCCAACGCCCTCAAGGAATTCCTCTGGCTGCTCAGCGACGTGCCGCGGCCGCGGATTCTCGATCTCGGCGCGGTGTCGCAGTCGACCCTCACGTTTTTCATTGACAAGGGCTATCGCGTATCGACCGAAGACATGCTGCGCGAGTGGAAGGATTTTCTGACCACCGAGGAAGAACGGCTGCGCACGACACCGGCCGGCGAAGAAGCCGAACGGCACTCGCTTCCCGCGCTCGCCGAAAAGTTCATCGATAGCGCGCTGAATTATCCTGAGAACAGCGTGAACGGCGTGTTGATCTGGGACCTGCTCGACTACTTCGATCCCGCGGTTGTGCCTGCCCTGATGAACCGGCTCTACAACATGCTTCAGCCCGGCGGGACGGTGCTGGCACTGTTTCACAGCCGCTCGGCGGAACGCTTTCATCGCTATCGAATCCTGGACGGCCAGACGGTCGAGCTCCTGTCCGCCCCCACGCTCGCCGTACACGCGCACGTTTTCCAGAACCGCGAGATTCTCGATCTCTTCGGGAAATTCCGCTCCTCGAAGACGTTCGTCGGGCGCGATCAGGTCCGCGAAGCGCTCTTTATCAAGTAGGTTCCCGCCGCACACAATTCCTGCTTCCGGTGCTTGCAGTGCGCAGCAGCTATTCCGGATATTTTGTGCTTGCGGAGCGCTCTGCACGGGCGTATGACGGAGTTGCAGGAGCTAAGACACGGAGGAAAGGATGACTCCACCGGGCTTAGATTCTTGACACCGATCTGCACACCGCTTTTGCGGTGCGAACCGATGGCGCGGCTTTCGGCCCGCCACGGCATAAGAAAAAGAACAGAACGGGGAGCTGCCAGGCTCCCCGTTTTGCATTTCCGGGCTGCCTGAAATCCTCGGGCTCATAGATAGCGTTTGATTGTGTCGCTGTAGCGCGAATACAGATACGAGACGATCAGCAGCGCGACGCCGAGCGTGATGAAGGTCACGAAGCGATCCGAGCGTTGCTGCCTCCAGACGTCGAGCAGCAGAATTTTCGCCACGCAAAGCAGGAGAAGACCGAGGCCCGTCAGGCGGAAGCTGCGCTCCCCCACCATCAAGGCGAAGACGAAGACGACGAAGGCCTCGATACCCCAGGACATCGTTACGCGGCCGCCGGAAACATCGTGCGCGATCAGAATCGTGAGCAGCGTAAGCGGCAGGAAAAAGAATATCTGCTCAGGGCGCTGGACGAAAAGCCTCCAGGGCCGGTCCGCGATTCGCGCGCCGGGTGTCGCGTTGCGAGCACGCAACGGAAACGCGAACGCGAGCGCGGCGAAAAGCAGCGCCACTACCACAAGCACCTCGAGCGACCGCTCGCCGAACCAAGGCCAGATCGCTCGATGGACCTCGGCGAGGTTGAAGAACAGCGTCCGGCAGAAGACGGCGCCCGCCAGCAGCAGGCTGTGATGCAAGAACACGTCACGCCGCGCCGCCCAAGCGATTGCTATAGATGCCAGCGCGAAGCCCGCCCACCCTGCTGCCACCCAGCCTGAGTCCAAGGCGTAGAGAAGCGTCGTTGCAAGCGTCGCAGCTGCGGCGTAGCTGAGGATGGAAGCGGCGAAGAGCTGCTTCTCGCGCACGAGAAAATCGCGCTCCTTGGAGAGGTCGAGCCGCGCGTATGCGTAGTAGAAAATCGCGGCGATCGGGAGCACGGTAACCAGCAAATCGTGGCGCGGCGCGCCGAGATTCGCGTAGAAAATCCGCAGGAAGGCGAGCGCGAATGCGGCGTAGCCCTGCAGGCGGGCGTTGACGGATTTGCGCACCATGCCGATTTCGAAAATCGCGAGCCCAAAGATCGCCCATCCCGGCGCCACATGCAATGGGCTCAGTTCGTAGAGCAGCGCCAGGCCGACGAGCGCTGAGCCTGCCCAGTCGTATGCGAGCGCGACAACTTTCGACCACGCGAATTCCCCGCGCGCTGCCCAGCGCGCCGATGCGTAGAAGAGTGCTGCCGTGATGACGAGGGTCGCCAGACGTAGCGTGATGCGCGGGTACCAGCCGAATGGCTCCCCGTCCGGCAAATTGACGAGAACGATCTGGGCGAGGCTGCCGAGCGAGAGCAGACAGGCCTGGACGTGCAGCTCCGCGCGCTTCAAACGGTCGCCCGCGATCAGCAGGATCAGCGCGAAGGCCGCCCAGACCACCGCGATCCACGGAGAGGAAACTTCCTTGTACGCCAGCACTGCCGCGAGGATCGTGCCCGCAAACGTGTGGACGGCGGAGAAAATGCGGGCGTACGGCGTGTCGCGCGGGCCGCTGAAGTAGGCGCACAGGTAGAGCAGGATTGTGACGATCGAGAAGGTGATGAAGCGTAGCGTGACATGGTGAAATATCTGCGTGGCGTCGATATTGATCCAGAGCATCCGCGCAAAAGCCGCGAGCGCAAGCAGATGCGCCTGCACGCTGAAATCGCGGCGCCTTCGGATGAATCCGATTACCGCCAGCAGTGCCGCAAAGGCGCCCCATGCAACCGCCATCCAGGCCCACTGGCACTCGTAATACGTGATCGCGACCACGATCGTCGCGGCGGCTGTCGTGTACATCTCCGAAATGCTGCCTGCGTAGATCGCGTCGCGCGGCCCAGCCCATCGCGCGCAAAGATAGAAAAGCGCGGCCACCAGCGAGAGCGTAACGAGTCTTTCAGTAAAGTGCGTGCCCGCGAAAGGGGCGACCGCACTGGTATTCACGGTGAACGAAGCGACGAAAGCCGCTACGGCGAAGGCTTGCGCCTGATGGGAGAGATCGTCAAGCGTCAGCAAGCGGCCCAACAGGCAAAGAGCGAACGCCGCCGCCGACCACGCGACTGCCATCCACACGTCCGGATAGGCCAGCCACAAACTTACGAACAGCATGATGCCAGCGAGGTATGAGAAGACGTGGAAACACAGATGCTCGTTGTCCGATTCGATCACGCTTTGCCAGCGCCGCGGAATCCAGTGCGCGTCTACGTAAAAGAGCAGCGCCGCGAATCCGAAGGTTGCCGCAAAGCGATACTCGGGCGATGGATGCGCGATCCCCAGGCGCACATCCAGAATCGGCCCGGCTTCCACGACCAGCATGTAGCCCGAAGCGAGCAGCCCGCCGAGCAACCCGAGAATGCGAAACACTCTTTCACGCGTGAAGACGCCCGCCAGCAGAAAGGCCTGCGCCTCCGCGAGCCAGATGACGGCGATATCCATGCCGGAGAATTTGAATGGGATGGCGGCGACCAGCAGAACCGTCCCGATCGTGGAGAGGATCACGAAGGCCGACTTGCGGCGGCGCGTTACTGGCAGCTGGCCGATCGCGAGTTCCGCGGCGCCGAGAAGCAGGAGCACGTAAAACGCGAGTTCCGGATGCACCGACTGATACTTCATCAGGGCGAGCAGCAAGCTCGTATTCAACAGCGCCGCTGCGGTGGAAACGTGTTCCTGGGCCGCGTTTTGAATGCGCCGCGCGACGTAGGACCAGCGGTAAATCGCCCAGTACATGCACAGCAGCGCCGCACTCGGCACGAATTCCGCAAACATGTGCTTGTGGGCGCCCATCGGTTCGATCACCGTGCGCAGCCAGATGAAATGATTCAGATACGACGCGACGAGGCCGAAGACTTCGAGCTCGAACCAGTTGCGGCGGTGAACGATGGCGACCAATCCAATCGCGAGGATCGCACCAGCGGCTAGGCAATAGACCGTGTTCTGGCTGATGGCGACCGTGGTGAACGCCAGCAGGAAGGCGAGACCGGTGACGACCTGCGAGTTGTAGCGCAGCGTGTGGCCGACCATGGCCGCGGCCACGATGAACAGCAGCACAAGATCGACCCACTGCGTGTCGATCACCTGCGTGTACTTCACGAAGTACATCGCGTAGGTGACGAAGAACGTGAGCGCCCATCCCCCGCCGATCAGCGCGCGCGCAAAAATGCGGTAGCGGTCGGAGTGCTCGAGGTAGATGCCGAGCACCAGAATCGCCAGGCTCACCGCATAACCGAGAATCACTTTTTCCGGATTGGTTAACGTGGGGAATTTGTAGGCGAGAAACAGCGCGATGCCGATCACCAGAACCGTGATGCCGATTTTGTTCAGCCAGTTCTGCCCGACCTTTTCTTCGAACTCGGTTGCGCGGCGGCGGGCGAGTTCCGGCGATGCCGCAGGGGCATGCATGCTCACCGACGGTGCGCGTGGGGTGGATAGCGTCGCCGAGAGTGGCGGCGCGGGCTTGGGCAAGGGAGGCACCGGCGGCTTCGAGGCCTCGTGCGGCGGCGCGGTGTGTGCCGGAGTGATCGGTGGTGGAGCAACCGATGGCGGTGGCACGACTGGCGCAGGAGGCTTGGCGGCGCTTGGCGGCGGTACGGCGGCCGGAGGGATCAGCGCAGGCGGCGGCACAGCAACCGGGGTCACCGCGACTGGCTTCGGAGCCGGTGCCTCGACGGCGGAAGTTGCTGCCGGCGCTTCCACATGCGCCATGGGGTGAGTTTCCAGCGTCTGAACGCGAGCCGTCAGCTTCTTCAGCTCGGCTTCATAGCGGTTGAGCGCGGTGACCAAGCGCGCAAAGCGCTCGTCGTTCTTGCGCTCGGCCTGGCGCCGCAGGCTCCATTCGACGACCAGCCATCCGAAGAGGACAAGAATCCAAAACCACATGGTCCCTCAATGGAAAGGAAGCGTTGGGCCTAACCCCGTATGAGCCATCTTATGCCTCGGATGGCTTGGCCGGGGCTATTTGTGCGGGCTAGGCGGCGTCGGCGACAACTCTGCTTTGACGTCGCGAAACAGGAATCGCGCAAGCGCGCAAATCATGCCTTCTTGGCGCGCATTCGCAGGGCGTGAATGGCGGGCGGCAGCAGCGACAAGACGATCACCGCTGCGATGATGTAGTGAATTTTCGAGTCGACATTCGGCACCGTGCGGCCGAGCGTGTATCCGACGAGCGTCATGCCCCAGACCCAGAGGAAGCCGCCGCCAATGTCGTAGATCAGGTAGCGCCGGTAGCTCATCTTTGCCGCGCCCGCCACGGGAGGGCAGAATGTCCGGATTATCGGGATGAACCGCGCGATTACGATCGCCCGGCCACCGTAATGCTCGTAGAATTTGTGCGCTTCCTCGAGGTGGCGCTTCTTGAAGAATCGCGAATCCTCGCGGCGGTAGAGAGCCGCGCCAGCCCTCCAACCGATGAAGTAGCCGAGCTGGTCCCCCGCGATCGCGCACATGGTCACGAGCGAGAGCAGCCACGCGAGTTTCAGATGGCCCGCACCCGCAAACACGCCCGCTGTGACGAGCAGCGAATCGCCCGGCAGAAAGAATCCTGCAAAGAGCCCTGTCTCGGCGAAAACGATCAGGCACACCGCGAACGTGCCGCCCCACTCGATCATCCCGCGCACATCCGATATGCGGGTGAGGAGATGCTTCAGGAGTTCTACCATTCGCGTCTTGTCCTTGTCTGTTGATGCCGGACTGTGGGACTCAAGGCTTGGCTTTCTCGAAGAACGCAGCGCCGGCGCGAGCCACCTCGAGATCCTGATCTTCGTTTCCGGCGCTGACGCCGATCGCGCCAACCACTTCCCCGTCAACCGCGAGCGGCACCCCGCCGCGGATGGGCGTTTGCTGATCGGGCCCTGCCGACGCCAAGCCCAGCGCCAGCGCGACATTTACATGGTCACCCGCCATCGCGGGGCCGGTGGGCGCACGGCGCATCGCAGCGGCCCGCGCCTTTACAAGCGAGATCGCGATGGACGAGGGCTTTGCTCCGTCCATGCGCGCAAATGCCAGCAGGTGTCCTCCCTCGTCGACAACGGCGATATTCATCGAGACCTGCATTTCGGTTGCATGGCGCTCGGCGGCGGCGAGAACGGCGCGCGCGCCCTCGAGCGTCAGCTTTGCGTGATTGCGTGTGATGAGTGGCAAATCATTCCTCCGTGGGTTGTGCGCTGCGCTGACGACTACAGCGAAAGGTTTCGTCAGCGGCTCAGAAGTTGCTCCAAGAACCCTGAACTGTCATTCCGAGGGCGGGGTTCGCCCGAGGAATCTGCTCCTTTGTGCTTCATGCGCAAAAAGCAGATCCCTCGCTTCGCTCGGGATGACAGCTCGAAGGAGTTTCGCAGCCTTCCTTCGCATTGAACGATTATCGACATTTTACGAGCCAAGCACCTCGGGATTGAGGGCGTTCGGCGGGCGGCGGCCGTCGAACAGCGCGGTCGCGTTATTTGCCGCCATCACCGCCATCTTGGTGCGCGTTTCGACCGATGCGCTGGCGATGTGTGGCGCGAGAATCACGTCACGGCGCGAGACGAGCGCCGGATGCACCTTGGGCTCATGCTCATAGACATCGAGCGCCGCGCCCGCGATTTTCTTTTGTTCGAGCGCCTCGATAAGCGCGGCTTCGTCAACCACCGGACCGCGCGCCGTGTTGATCAGGTATGCGGTCGGCTTCATCTTGCCGAAAGCGTCCTTCGAGATCAGGTGCCGCGTCTCGGGCAATAGCGGAACGTGCAGCGAGATGAAATCCGATTCGCGGAGAAGCCGGTCGAAATCGACAAACTCAGCATGCAATTCCCTTTCGACGTCGGCCGCGACGCGGACCTGGTCGTGGTAGAGCACGCGCATCTGAAAACCCTGCGAGCGTCGCGCTACTCCACGGCCGATGCGCCCAAAGCCAACGACGCCGAGCGTCTTCCCCCAGACGTCGCCGCCGAGAAGCTGATCGAGGTCCCACCCGGGCCATGTGCCCGAGCGCGTCCAGGCGTCGCCTTCGACGAGGCGCCGGGCAATTCCCATGAGCAGCGTCCAGGCGAAGTCGGCCGTCGTGTCGTCGAGCACTCCGGGCGTGTTCGTTGCCACGACCTTGTGGCGGGTGCACGCCGGCACGTCGATATGATCGAAGCCCACTGACACGGTGGATGCGACGCGCAGCTTGGGCGCCGTGGCAAGTAGCTCCTCGTCGACTTTTTCCGTGAGCAAAACGACGAGCGCATCCTTCTCCGCCACGCGCGCCAGCAATTCCGCGCGCGGAATGCGCTCCGGACGTGTCCAATATTCGACGTCGAAATGGCGATCGAGGATCGCGCGCGCCTCTGGAAACAGCGGCCGCGCCACAAGAGCCTTTGGCTTACTCACATACACACTCCGCCCGGCGATTTCGCCGGCCCAACAGGATACACCAGAGCGAGCGTTCGTTGACGCCCGGTCGCGCGAGCGACTATAGTGCCGCAAGACCGCTTATGGGACTTGCGACGATCGATCCACGGCTGCTCCGCGATTTGCAAAAGCTGCTCGGGCGCGATGCCGTCCTGCACAAGGCTGAAGATCTGCTGCTTTACGAATACGATGGGTCGGTCGAGGTGGCACGGCCGAATTGCGTGGTGTTTCCGCGGACGGCGGCGGATGTGGTCGGCATCGTGCGGCTCGCGAAGCAGCACAAAACGCCGCTGGTGGGCCGCGGCGCTGGCACTGGGCTTTCCGGCGGCGCGATCGCACGCAACGGCGGCATCATTACGTCGTTCGCGCGCATGAATCGCATTCTCGAAATCGATGGCGAAAATCAGCGCGCACGCGTGCAGCCAGGCTTGGTGAATTCGGACCTGAGCTTGGCTGTCGAACACCTTGGGCTGCATTTCGCTCCCGATCCTTCGAGCCAGAAGGCATGCACGATCGGCGGCAACGTCTCCGAAAATTCTGGCGGGCCACATACGCTGGCTTATGGCGTCACGACGAATCATGTGCTGGCGCTTGAGGTCGTGCTGCCGAGCGGCGAGCTCGTTCATTTCGGCAGCGCCGCGCTGGATGCGCCCGGCTACGATCTCACCGGGCTTTTCGTCGGCTCGGAGGGCACATTCGGACTTGTCACCGAAATCACGGTGAAGCTGACTCGGCTGCCCGAAGCGACGAAAACGCTGCTCGCGATCTACGAATCCGTCGATGACGCGACGGAGACCGTGGTCGAGATCACCGCGCGGGGAATTACGCCGGCGGCGTGCGAGATGATGGATGGCTGGACGATTCGCGCGGTCGAGGATTACGTCCACGCGGGATTCCCGCTGGACTGCGCCGCCGTCCTCCTGATTGAGGTCGATGGCCTGCGCGAAGCGGCGGAATATGAGGCAACTGAGGTTGCGGACGTCTGTCGGCTGCATCGCGCGCGCGAGGTTCGCGTGGCCCGCGATGCGCGCGAGCGCGACCTGCTGTGGAAGGGGCGCAAGAACGCGTTTGGTGCAGTCGGCCGGCTTTCGCCAACGTATTACACGCAGGATGGCGTGATCCCGCGCACGAAATTACCGGCCACTTTGCGTCGCGTGAGCGAGATCGGCGAAAAGTACGGTTTTTCGATCGGCAACATCTTTCACGCGGGCGACGGCAACCTGCATCCGATCATTCTGTTCGACGCGCGCGACAAGCGGCAGTTCGCGAATGCGGTCGCGGCGTCCGATGAAATCATCCAGTTCTGCATCGAGGTGGGCGGATCGATCACCGGCGAGCACGGCGTTGGCATGGAGAAGGACCGGCTGATGCCGCTGCTCTTCAGCGAGGTCGATCTTGATCTGATGCGGCGCGTGCGCGACGTCTTCAACCCCGAGGGACTGCTCAACCCCGCGAAAGTGCTGCCGACCGCAAAAGGCTGCGGCGAGATTCATGTGCGCCCGGCGGCCGCCATGGCGGGCCCGGCCTCGGCATGACCGCCGCGAGTACAGCGCTTCCCGCGCGGATCGCTGAGATTGCGGGCTTGCAGAATGTCATGAGCGAGCCGGCGCATGTAGCCGCATACGAGATCGGAGGCAAGCTCCCTTCGGCAGTTATCCGCACGGAATCGGCTGCGCACGTTGCCGAGATCGTGCGATTCGCGGCAGCCGAGAAACTCGGCATCGTTCCGTGCGGCGCGCGGACCAAGCTCGGCATGGGCATGCCGCCGAGGCAATACGATCTCGCGCTCGACATGACCCGGCTGGATCGCGTGGTCGCGTATGATCCCGGCGACATGACGCTGAGTGTAGAACCCGGGACTCCGCTGCAGCTCATCGAAAACACGCTCGTCGAACACCGCCAGTTCCTGCCGCTCATCGTGCCGTTCATGGATCGCGCCACCGCCGGCGGCACGATTGCATCGGGTGTCGATTCACCGTTGCGGCAGTTTTATGGCACCGCGCGCGACTACGTTCTCGGGATCGAATTCGTCACCGGAGATGGCGCCCTAGCGAAAAGCGGCGGGCGCGTGGTGAAGAATGTTTCCGGCTACGATCTGCACAAGCTGATGATCGGCGCGCTTGGTACGCTCGGCGTGCTCACGAGGATCAATTTCCGCACGTTTCCGCTGCCTGCCGCCACTCGCGGGTTCGTGGTCGCGTTCGACGCAGCCGCCGGAGCAATCGCGCTGCGGCACGCCGTCGCTCGCTCGCCCCTTCGGCCTCTCGTGGTTGAAATCGTGAGCCCAGGCGCGGCCGAACTGACCGGCACGGCGCCGTCTTCAAATCCCGCGTGGTCTCTTATTGCAAGCTTCGCCGGAAACGCTGAAATCCTTGAACGCTGTGCCTGCGATCTCCGCCGAATGGCGGAGCAGAGCGGCGCTGCAGCCGTCGAGCCAATTCGGGAAGAACGGCTCTTCGCTGCTTCCCGCCGCACCTGCGAGTTCGTTCCGGCGGCGCTTGCTTCGTCACCCGGCGCCGTGATTCTCAAGCTCAGTGTGTTGCCCACCAATATGCTCGCGATTCTCGATGCGGCCGCGAAAGCTGCCGACGCAGCTGCCCTTCCGTTGGCCGCGCTCGCGCGTGGCGTGGGTGTGATTTACGTCGCGTTGCTGCCGCCCGCGCGAAGCGAAGATACGATGGCCCGCGTCGCGCGTGCCACAAATGACATTTTCGTCCAGTGCGCCGCGCTCGCTGGAAACGCGACGATTCCCTGGTGCCCGGCTGAATGGAAGAACGCGTTGCCGGTCTGGGGGCCCGAGCGTGGCGATCTCGGGCCGATGCGCACGCTGAAAAAAGTGTTCGATCCGCATGGCGTTCTCGCGCCGGGGCGATTCATGGGGAGCATTTAGCGCGATGGCGTCGCAACCCAGCGGTTTTTTCGGCACCGACAAGCCGGCCTACGCCGACTATTCGCGGTGCGTTCACTGCGGACTGTGCCTGAATCATTGCCCCACGTACCGGCTGTGGCACGAGGAGGCGGATTCGCCGCGTGGGCGGATTCGGCAGATGCAGCTTGTGGATGAGGGGCGCCTCGAGCTCGGCGAAGGCTTCGTCACACACATCGACCGCTGCCTCGACTGCCGCGCGTGCGAGACGGCGTGCCCTTCGGGCGTGGAATACGGCAAGCTCATCGAACTGGCCCGCGCGCAGATCGAGCAGAATTATCGACGGCCGTGGGCCTCGCGACTCGCGCGTGATTTCGTTTACAAGCGGCTGCTTCCCTACCCGCGCCGCATAGCCACGGCCGCGCGGCTGCTGCGAATCTACCAGCGCTCGGGCCTGGCGGCGATCGCGCGCGGCGCCGGAATTCTAAAACTGCTCGGTCTGGCTGATCGCGAGCGCTTGCTGCCGGAGATCGATCGCGACTTTTTCTTCGGCGAGCTCGGGCGAACATTTCCGCCAAAGGGCGCACGGCGCGCACGCGTGGCGTTTTTCGCGGGCTGCGTCGCGCAGGTCACGTTCAGCGGTTTGAACCGCGCGACGATCCGCGTGCTGCAGGCGAATGGCTGCGAGGTGGTAGTTCCGGCGGCGCAGGTCTGCTGCGGAGCGCTGCCTGCGCATGCGGGCGTGCGAGACGTGGCGCGCAACCTGGCCCGCGCGAATTTTCCGGCATTCGCCAGCGACGATTTCGATGCGATTCTCACGAATGCGGCTGGCTGCGGCTCGACGCTCAAGGAGTACACGCACCTCTTCGCAGCCGACGATCCCGCGCACGCGCAGGCCGTGCGATTTACCGCGAAGATGCGCGACGTGACGGAGTTTCTCGCGGAGCTCGGGCTTGCAGCGCCGATGCGCGAGGTGCCGCTGCGCGTCACGTATCAGGATTCTTGCCATCTCGCGCACGGACAAAAGATTCGCGAAGCGCCGCGCAAGTTGATTCGCGCGGTGCCCGGCGTCGAATTTGTCGAGATGCCGCTCGCGGAGCAATGCTGCGGCTCGGCCGGCGTCTACAACGTCACCGAGACGAAAACATCACTCGAATTGCTGGCGTTGAAAATGGAATCGGTGGGCACGACGAAATCGCAGGCGATTATTACCTCGAATCCGGGGTGCATCCTGCAGCTTCGCGCAGGCGCAGCGATCCATCGCACAGGACACGAAGTGCTACACGTCGTCGAGTTGCTCGATCGCGCCCTTGGCGCATCTTCTTAGAGGCGAAAAGCCGGCGCTACGGCCGCAGGATGGCTACCCAGCGAATCTATTTCTCGCCGACGAGGTAGCGGCAGCCGCGTGGGCCCATCAGGGCCGAATGCACGGCGCCTGCGGGGACCTCGCACCGGTCGCCCACGCGGTACGTCTGCGAGGCGCCGTCCATCGTGAGCGTCATTTCGCCGTCGAGAATGATGTGCGCCGTCAAGCCCGCGTGCGTGTGATCAGGATAAAAGGCCTTGGGGCCATCCTGCCAGACGAAGGTGTGGGCGAAGCCTTCCGCTTCGAGCTGTTTCCGAAGTTCGCGTTCGTTCATCGCCGCCATCCGTTTCAGCAAAGTATAGCAGCGACCGTCCTCAGGAGAATGCCGGGGAAAAGGAGGGACTTGCGGGCGGAGCGTGTGTGGGGGAGCCGCCCGCAAGCTCGTGCTACGAGCAAATCGAAAGCGCTTGCGCCGCTATTGTTCCAGCCGGCCTCCGGCGCGGAAGGCGAAGTTCGGCGGGCCCTGCTTCACCGTGTAATCGGACGGCACCGCGAACAGGCTCGCCTCCGGCTCGCCGCGTTGAATATTGGTGAGCTGCGTGATTGTTTCGCCCGTGCGCGGGTCGCTGTGTTTCCGCAACACCACCATTTGCAGGTCGGGCGAATACCATTTCTCGGTGGTGATCACGATCGGGTTCTCATTTCCGATCGCGCCCGCGGGGATGGTGCGCGTGTAGCGCGTGCCCTCAGCCTGCACGCCGTTGATCGTCTGCGTGCCGAGGGAAGTGGTCACCACATCCCTCTGGCGCGGGCCGGCGTCATCGGACTCCGCATCGTCCGACGGCGGCCGCGCACCCCTCCGCTCGAAAGCGCCCTTCCGGCCACCACGGTGACGCCCGAATGGCGGCGGCTGCACCTGGTGCGCAATCTTGGTGTTCGGATTGAGGATGTACTGTGTATTCCCGACGACGTCGTTGATCGTGATCACGTGCGGCGCCGGCTTGTCCGACGCTGCCCACGGTCCGATTCCTGCCAACGTCACGTCGCGGCGCGTGCGGCCCTCGCCGTCGCGTGCGATGGTTCCGGTCGTGCTGCGCTGAATCTGGTTGCCATCCGCCAACGTCTGGGTCTGCTTCGCCGTAAACGTCGCCGTGAACGGCGCGCCCGTCACCGTCTTGCCGCCAACGCTGCCTTCAAAACCCATAATCGCGATGGCGTCATCCGGCCCCATGCCGAAGGCCGGGCCGTCGCCGCCCCGGTACGGACGCGGCCCCTGCTGCGCGGGCGCCACGCCCGGCGCCAGCAGCGCCGCGATCGCCAGAAGTCCGATCCACGCTCGCGCCATTTTGTTCTTCGTCTTCATCGCTAATCTCTCCACATCGACTACGTCGAATCCGTGGCCCTGGAATTTTCCTAGTTCGCCGCTTCCTGAGACACCAGCCGGATCGCCTGCGGCGTGCCGTCGTCGCTCACCAGCAGGTCCGCCGAAATGCTGCCCGATGATTCCGCCAGGCTCACCGGCATCCCGAGCGACGCGAGCGCCGAACCGGAAAGCTCGACGCGCACGACCGTGCCGCCATCGGAGCCGTCCGGGTCATCCGCGTAAGGCAGTGCGATGAAACCCGAGGCGCTTTCGACGGCGCCCTGTGCGTTCTGCCCTGCCGTCGCGGCAACCGAAACATTCAGCTGATCATTTGGTCCCGCGACGGGCGCTTTCACACCCGGCTGAAAATGAAAGAGCGAGACGCCTGCAACCAGCAGGACTGCTGCCGCGATGCCGAGCGCGGCGGCGTGCCGCCCGAGACTAGACCTGGCCGCGCCAGCCCTCACATCGCGAAATTCGCGTAGCAGCGCCGACTCGACCCAGACGGGCGCTTCCTGCTGGCCTTCCGTTGTCGCAATCGCGTGCAGCGCCTGATCGAGCGATTCCGTTTCCGTGAGGAGCTGCGCGCAATGGGCGCACGTCTCCGCATGAGCCAGCGCGCGTTCGCGCAGAGCCACTCCGCGCGTTCCCGGACGATCGAGGTCGTGGACGATTTCCTCGAACTCCATGCACCGCATCGAATTCATCTCTTCTATTTCACTCATGTGCGCACCGCCGGAACGCGCCGCGCTGGATGCGCGTCGCGCAGCTTCTCCAATAAAATTGCCCGAGCCCTGTGCAGCCGCGAGCGCACCGTGCCCACCGGACAGCCGAGCGCCGACGCCGCTTCCTCGTAACTCATCTCCTCGAGGTCACACAGGACCACAATCTCGCGGTAATTTTCCGGCAAGGTCGTTACGGCTTGCCGCACGCGGCCGATTGTCTCGCGCGTCGCAAATTCGTCGCTGCCAGCCGCGCCCGGAAAACCGTTTCCATTCGCATGCACGCCACTCCGCGACGCGCCGGCTCCGGCTCCGTTGCCGTTCGGCGAATAGCCTCCGATTTCATTCGCATCGCCATCCAGCGCCACGAGCCGCCGCTCCTGCTCCCATCGCTTGCGCAGGAAATTCCGCGCTACGCCAAAGAGGAATCCGCCGAGCGTGCCGCGCGCCGGATCGAATCTTTTCGGGTCGCGAATCAATGTCATGAAGACCTCTTGGGTCACGTCCTCGGCAATGGCCGCATTGCCGCTCATGTGCAGGGCAAACCGGTAGATGGACGGATGCTTCCGCCGATAGAGGAGCGTGAACGCGTCCTCGTCGCCGGCGATCATCCGGCCAAGCAGGCCGTCATCGGTCAACTCGGTGGCCTTGGTCATCTCAGGTATTTTCGGCCTGTCCGGGCGCTCGATAGGTATTCCCGGGCGCGGCCTCCTTGGTTCCAGAAATTAGAATGCTCTCTCCATGCTTAACACACAAGCGGAGCTGCAGTTGCGGCCCCAAACCGAAACCTTGACTGGCACGCTTGACCAACGCGCCCAGGTTCAATAACGTATTGCCCGGCCAAGGGAACCCCATCACGCCCCAGCGGGTGGCCCGGCGGTACGCATCGCGAGGAGGAACCAATGCTGGAGTTCGATCCCCACGTTCTCGATGAGAAGCCGATCCCGCCGCCCGAGGAATTCAGCAAGCGCGCCCACGTAAAATCGCTCGAAGAATACCGCAAGATGTTCGAATACGCCGAGCGCGATCCCGAGGGCTTTTGGGGCGAGCAGGCAAAAATGATCGACTGGTTCGAGCCCTACTCGCAGGTGCTGGAATGGAAGCTGCCGCATGCGAAATGGTTCGTCGGGGGCAAGCTCAACGTCTCCTACAACTGCCTCGACCGGCACGTGGAGAAGGACGCCAACAAGCCCGCCCTCTTTTGGGAGGCTGAAGATGGCGCAACGCTCGAGCTGACTTACGCGGAACTGCTCGAGCGCGTCTGCCGCTTCGCGAACGCGCTGCTGAATCTCGGCGTGAAGGCGGGCGATTGCGTCGCGATCTACCTGCCGATGATTCCGGAGCTGCCGATCTCGATGCTCGCCTGTGCGCGGATCGGCGCCATCCATTCGGTGATTTTTGGCGGATTCAGCGCCACGGCGCTCGTCGATCGCATCGCCGATGCCAAGTCGAAAATTCTCATTACGGCGGATGGCGGCTACCGCCGCGGCAAAGTGATTCCGCTCAAGGACACGGCCGACGCAGCTCTCAAGAATTGCCCCACCATCGAAAAATCGATTGTCGTGAAACGCACCGGCGAAAAAGTCGCCTGGGAAGACGGCCGCGATCTCTGGTGGCACGATCTCGAGGAAGCCGCGTCGAAAGATTGCCCCGCCGCGCCGTTTGATTCCGAGCAGCCGCTCTACATCCTCTACACCAGCGGCACCACGGGCAAGCCCAAGGGCGTCCTGCACACCTCGGCCGGCTATCTGCTGCAAACGATGTGGTCGACCAAGCTCGTCTTCGATCTGCGCGACGACGACGTCTACTGGTGTACCGCCGACATCGGCTGGGTGACCGGACACAGCTACATCGTCTACGGCCCGCTGGCCAGCGGCGCGAGCATCGTGATGTACGAGGGCGCGCCTGATCATCCGCGCAAGGATCGCTTCTGGGAGATCGTAGAGCGCTACAAGGTGACGATTTTTTACAGCTCGGCGACGGCGGTGCGCGCGTTCATGGCCTGGGGAACGGAATGGCTCGAGCGCCACAACACTTCGAGCCTCCGCGTGCTCGGCACGGTCGGTGAACCGATCAATCCCGCCGCGTGGAAATGGTATTTCGAAGCCATCGGCAAGAATCGCTGCCCCATCGTCGATACGTGGTGGCAGACGGAAACCGGCGCGATGATGATCGCTCCGATTCCCGGCGCGACGCCGACGAAACCCGGATCCGCCACTCTGCCGCTTCCCGGCGTGATCGCCAAGGTCGTCAATCTAAAGAACGAGCCGGTCGGCCCCGGCGAAACCGGATACCTGACCATCCAGAAGCCCTGGCCCTCAATGCTGCGCACCATCTATGGCGACGACGAGCGCTACGCACGCGAATACTGGCAGCGGATTCCCGGCGTCTATTTCGCGGGCGATGCCGCGCAGTGCGACAAGGACGGCTACATCTGGGTTCTTGGGCGGGTCGACGACGTCATCAAGGTCGCTGGCCATCGCCTCAGCTCGATGGAGATTGAGAGCGCGCTCGTCAGCCATCCGTCCGTGGCGGAAGCTGCCGTCGTGGCGCGTCCGGATGAAATCAAAGGCGAGGCCATCGTCTGCTTCGTTACGCTGCGCTCGGGCCAATCAGCGTCCCCGGAATTGCGCTCGGCCCTGATGGAGCATGTGTCGAATACCATTGGCACCATCGCGCGGCCAGCCGACGTTCGGTTCTGCGACGTGCTGCCGAAGACGCGCAGCGGCAAGATCATGCGCCGCCTGCTGCGCGAGCTCGCGCACAAAGGCGGCATCTCCGGAGACACGACGACCCTCGAGGATATGGCGGTGATCGAGCGCTTGGCTGCCGCGCAAGGAAAGGAAGACGAGTGATTGCTTGGCGCCGGCCACGGCTGAATTTACGCGCTAAGCGTCGCGACTCCGGTTTCCGCTAGCGTCAACGGCAACAGGAATTCCTGCAATCGGCCGCTATCGGCCGCCGTTAGGTTGTTCAGCTGAATCGCCATCCGATTGCCGGAGAGAATCCGCATGACGTATCCCGAACCGACGATCGGCTGCGCTTCGGGCTCAGGTGAGAGATAGATGCTCACATTCACGGCCGATCCAGCGGGAAAGTGGCCTTCCGCACGGACCAGCATCCCATTCAGGCTGATGTCGATCGTTTCGGCCTCGAGTTTCCGTTGGGCGAAGGCCAGGTTCACGCGGGATTGCAGGACTACGCGGCGAAACCGCCGTTTCTTGGGGGCGGCGGCTCCGGAAGTGGCTTGCACCAATTTCAGTAAGCGCGCCTCGTCGACCGGCTTGTACAGGAAGAAGCTCACGCCCGCCTCGAATCCCGTGGCGACCGCGGCCGTGCTCTGATCGTCGCTCATCAGGATGATCGGCGTGGCGCGGTTGAATCCCGATTCGCGGGCCACACGCGCGAGCGCAAAGGCCTCGGGCAGCGAATGCAGATCGAGCACCAGCATCGAGAACTTTTCGTTGTTGAGCAGGAGCGGAGCGTCAGCGCTCTTGGTGAGCGTCACGGCGTCCATATCGACCGACTTCAAGACAGCCTGGATCAGGTCGGACACCGCGGGACCTTCATCCACCACGACGAGTGCGCGTTTGCCCATCACAGCCCCCTTTTCACCTATTCTAGTTCTCTTCGCCCTGCGGCTGCCCCTTAGAACTAAGGGACAGGTGACCAATCGACAGATAACTAGATGGCATCAAGCGCGGGCCCGGAAAGTCCGTGACTGACGCCATTCCAGAACAGCCGGCCATCAGGTTTTGGCGACGCTCGTCTCCCGCTTCTCCTGTAGAATCAATGGCAAAAGGAACTCCTGCAGCCGTTCGCTATCGGCCATTGCCAGCCGTTGCAGATGAATTCCCATGCGATTCCCCGGGAGCGTGCGCATCACCAGACCGAAGCCCACAATGGGCCTCACTCCCGGGATGAGGTGCAGCGTCACCTGTACCAACGACCCGGCTGGCACGCTCCCTTGTGCCTGCACCAGCATGCCGTCCAAGCTCATGTCGATCGTCTCGCCGCGTATCTCCTCATGACCCGCTAAAAGCTCCACCTTCGACTGCAGGGCCACGCGGCGAAATCTGCGTCTCTCGTGTTCGATGGCACCTTGCATCGCGCGCGCCAGGCTGAGCAAGCGGGTTTTGTCGATTGGCTTATAGAAAAAGAAACTTGCACCCGCCAGGAACCCTTCCGAAAACGCCTTCGTGCTCGTGTCGTCGCTCAGCAGGATGATCGGGGTCATCTGATTGACGCCGGACCCTCGCGCCTGCCGGGTCAGCTCGATGCCATCCGGGAATGGCATGCGCAGATCGAAAAACAGCACCGCGAATTTTTCCTCGCGCAGCAGCTCCCTGGCCTCGTCGCCTGCTCCTAGCGCCAAAACTTCCATCCCCGTCGACGTGAGCACGCTATGGATCAGCTCGCAGACGGCCGGATCGTCGTCCACGGCCAGGCCACGCCTCTCCCGCTCCATGCACTCCTCCTAATCTGCCTATCGGCGGGTCGGGCAAACTTCTGTAGTCGTTTTGGGACGAATGCCAGGCGAATCACGATGAGCGGGAATCCGGTTGGCAGGGGGCTGGCGGGGGCATATACTGCGTCGGTTTGCGGCGAGCTGTCGGAGTAGCTAGCTGATCGCGGCCGCTCGCACGACAAACGACCAACCTCGGGGGGGATCACTGGTGCGCTTCACGCAAACGTTATTCTTTGCCTGCGCTGTTTTGCTCGTTGTATCCGCAAGTCCGGCTCAGGCCCAAGATTCTCGCGGCGCCGAGGACTGGCCGATGTACAGCCGCGATCTGGCGGCCACACGGTATTCGCCGCTCGCGCAGATCAACACGACAAACGTCGCCCAACTCAAGGAGGCATGGTCGTATCTGCCGCGCGCCGGAGGGGACGGGCCGGCTGCGATCACCTTCAGCGAAGTGACGCCAATCGTCGTGAACGACGTGATGTATCTCGCGGCGGGCAATCGCGTCGTCGCGCTCGAGCCCGAAACCGGCAAGGAGATTTGGCATTTTCAGGTGCAATCGGGCCTGGTTCCGCAGCGCGGCGTGGCTTACTGGGCGGGCGATGGGGACAATCCGGCGCGCATCATCTTCACCAACGAGCACAAGCTTGTGGCGATCGACGCGGCTACCGGCAAGCTCGACCCGAAATTTGGCGACGGCGGCGAAGTGACCATGGACGTGCCATTCGCCGAAATCCCCACGATCTACAAGAACATCATCCTCGTCGGCGCCAACGTCTACGGCCCGGGCGAGACCAACATGCATCCCCAGGACACATACTGGGAAGGCGTGCCCGGCGACTCGCGTGCCTACGACGCTCGCACGGGTAAAAAACTCTGGACCTTCCACACGATTCCCTGGTCCGGCGAAACCGGCCACGACTCATGGCCCGCAAACGGTTGGAAGGGGCGCGGCGGAAACAATGTGTGGACGATCACGATGTCTGTCGACGAAAAGCACGGCATCGTTTACATGCCGGTCGGCGGGCCTGCGGCGAATTATTACGGCGGCGATCGCCCCGGCAACGATCTCTTCTCAAACACGCTGGTAGCCGTTGACGCGAATACGGGAAAGCTGAAGTGGTCTTTCCAGACGGTGCACCACGAGCTCTGGGATTTCGATCTGCCGCCCGAGCCTGTGCTGCTCGATCTCGACGTGAACGGCAAGAAAATTCCGGCCGTCGTCCAGACAGGCAAGAGCGGCTACATGTTCATCCTCAATCGCCTCACGGGCAAGCCCGTGTTCGGAGTTGAGGAGCGCCCGGTTCCCCAGGGCGATGTTCCCACCGAGGTCTACTCGACCACGCAGCCGTTTCCCGTGAAGCCGCCGCCACTCGCGCGCGTGACGATCACCGAAAACGATATCGTCACGCCGGAAGACACGACACCCGAGCATTCGAAGGCGTGCCACGAGCTTTGGGACAAGAGCAATTTCGACGCGCGCGGCCCGTTTACACCCTGGGTCTTTCACGCGACTCCCAGCGACACAAAGACTACGCTCATCTTCCCCGGAGCCACCGGTGGCGCCAACTGGGGCGGCACTGCTTCCGATCTCAAGCTCGGCTACGTCTTCGTCAATATGCAAAATCAGGGCTCGACGGGCTGGATTGAGAAAAATCCGAAATACGATCCCGCGCACCCCGGCAAGGAAATGGCCTATCAGCGCGGCGCCGGCGCGGGCAGCCAATTCGGAATGTTCAGCGCGCCTGCCAAGGATGCGAACGGCAAAGTCCTCGGCAACTGGCCGTGCCAGAAACCGCCCTGGGAAACGCTCGCCGCCGTGAATGTGAATACGGGCGAGATCGTCTGGCAGGTGCCGCTCGGCATCACCGAGCAATTGCCCCCGGGCAAGCAGGACACCGGGCGTCCCGGCGCGTTTGCCGGACCGATCGCTACGGCCGGCGGGCTCGTCTTCATCGGCGCAACCAGCGACGACCGTTTCCGCGCCTTCGATTCGAAGACCGGCAAGGAGCTTTGGGAGACCAAACTGCCGTACCAGGCCAGCGCCGTGCCGATGACGTATGAAGGCAAGAACGGCAAGCAGTACGTGGCGATTGTCGCCGCAGGCGGCGGCTCGGGCGATCAGCAGGGGCTGATGGTGTACGCGCTGCCGTAGCATCTGGCCTCGCGCTTACAGAATGGACACGCACATGGACCGAGTTTTTGTGGAAGCCTCGAAACGAGCTTCGCGGCGCGATTTCCTGAAGCTCACATCCGCTGGCGCGGCGCTGGCAGCTTTCGGAACGGGGTCCTTATTGGCAGCGCAAAGCCAACCGACCCTTGGGCTGATCCTTCCTCCGGCAAACCTGCCCGTCCCGCCGGAGGCCTACGAAATGTACCCGTCGGGAGTGCAATTCCTCGCGCTCGGTCTCGGTCTCGAGCGCATGACGCCTGCAGGCTACGATCACGTAGTCGACCGCATCGTGCCCGCCGCGAAAAAGCTCGCCTCCAACGGCGCGAATGCCATCGATGTGATGGGCACGTCGCTCACGTTTTACAAAGGTGCGGCATTCAATCAGCAGCTGAAGGAAAGTGTCACCAAGGCCACGGGGCTGCCGGCGACCACGATGAGCACGGCGATCGTCGAGGGCCTGAAAGCGGTCGGCGGACATCGCCTTGCCGTCGCAACCGCCTACAACGACGAGGTCAATCGCCGCCTGCACGCTTTTCTCGATGAATCAGGCTTCGAGACCCTCGCCATCAAAGGAATGGGCATCGAGCGATTTGAGGATCGCCCGCCCGTCACGCAGACCGAGCTGATCAAATTCACCACGAGCGTCTGGAAGACCACGCCAAAGGCCGACGCGATCCTCATCTCCTGCGGCGCGCTCAAGACGCTCGAGATTCTCGATCCGCTCGAAAAGCGCTGCGGCGTCCCGGTCGTCTCGAGCCTGCCGCACGCGCTGTGGGCCGGCGTGCGCCTGCTCGGCCTCAACGGCCGCGCCCCCGGCTATGGCATCCTGCTCTCGAAAGATTAGCGGGATCGCCGCTGTCGGATCACACGCCTTGGACGAGGACGGCGCGGTACTTCGCGCCCTTGAATCGATGCTCGCGCGCTTCGCGATAGGCCGGGCTGTCGTACCACTTCTTCGCGTCCTCGAACGTTGGAAATTCGACGATCACCACGCCTTCCACATTTGCGCCCTCGAGCACTTCTTGCTTTCCGTATGCCGCGAGAATCTTGATCGGGTGCCCGGCTCCGGAAGCGCGCGCCATCGGCGCGTAGGTCTCGAGCTCCTTCGGATCTGTCGTGCTGTCCCGCTGAAAAACGATATAGGCTGGCATGTTTCCTCCCAAGTTTCCGCCGTCTAAGATACACGAAGAGCGTTCGGCAATCTTGCGCGGCGTGCACGAGCACAGACGGTGGCGACACCGTGGAGCACGCCGGGGCGAGCCCCGGCGGCAAACAGCGGCGGCGAGCCGCCGCACTCCACATGCTGACGTCGCCGTCCGCGATTCTTGGCGGGGGCCTGTTCCCTCGAGCGCTCTTCCTGGCAGCTTCGAGATTGGTCGAACTTTTCTGCTGTAACAGGGGACTGGAGCATCCCCCTAGCGGGAGGTTAACCGGCGCAAATTGGTCGCGAAAAGGCAGGCTTTGGCCATTTCTGCCGGCGCGGCCGATGCGGCGTTCGAAGATTCGCCACGGAGGCATGCTTTCCCTGCCCTGGGCGGCGGTGTTAGCTTACGGCATGCCGAAATTGAGCGCGGGTTTGCTGATGTATCGCCGGCGGCGCGGCGCGCTTGAGGTGTTTCTCGCTCATCCGGGCGGGCCGTTTTGGACGAAGAAGGACGCTGGCGGGTGGTCGATTCCCAAGGGCGAATATTCCGAGGGCGAAAGCGCGATTGATGCGGCGCGCCGCGAATTTCGGGAAGAAACCGGATTCGAGCCGGGGACCGATTTCGTCGCGCTCGGCGAAATTCGCCAGCCGAGCGGCAAGGTTATCAGCGTGTGGGCGTTCGAGGGCGATTGCGACCCCGCCGCGCTCCGCAGCAATACGTTTTCGATGGAATGGCCGCCGAAATCCGGCCGCACCCGCGATTTTCCCGAAGTCGATCGCGCCGAGTGGTTCCCGCTCGACGCCGCCCGCGCCAAGCTCCTGAAAGGCCAGCTCGGCTTCCTGGATCGATTGGCCGCAAAGGTCAGCACAGCCTAGCGATCGTCACTCCGCCTGGATGCTTATGAGGTGCGCCGTTAGAATGCACCGAGTGCCGTGCGTGTTTCGCATGACCACCACCAGCCTCAGGCGCGCTGATCCGGGCCTCTCGGACTCGCCGTTCGGCTTCCCGCCGAGCGTCACTACCATCAAGTCCGGGGCGACGGGCCGTACTTCCTCCACCTCGCCTTGCAGTTGCGAGCCGCGGGGCGAGGAAAAGAACTCCGCGATCGCCTTTTCGATGTCCTCGCTTCCCGTCCACATGTTGCCGTGCAAATCCGCGAACATTCCGCGAAGATGAAAGAAACTCGCCAATGTTTTTGCGTCCCGCGCCTTCCATGCTGTCGAAATGCGATCCCCGGCATTTTCCGCCTTCACCATGGTCCCGAACTCGACGGCCGGCGCGGCCGCTTCGGCGCTCCGAGAGGCCTCTTGTTTCAACGACGAGGCCTCGACTCCGCGTTCCCGCAAGATTTCGGCGGCCATGCATCGCTCCTCGCGCAGGATCGCAAGGATCAGGTGCACCAAATCTACGTGCGGATGGCCCAGCTGTTCGGCCGAGTCCACGGCATATTTCAGAATGCTCCTGCACTCCGCGCTAAGCGGAAGCTGTACCGAGGTGGAAATCCGCGCGCCCGGGATGATGCGTGACTCGATCTCTTTGCGGATCAGTTCCCGGCGCCCGATCTGGCGCAGGGCGGGCGTGTGCTTTTTGCCTTCGCGAAGCAGCCCCAGAAGCAAGTGCTCGCTCTCGATCTTGGGGCTGCCGTATTGGCTCGCCTCGTAGCGCGCAAAGAAGATCGCGCGTCGTGCCGGCTCTGTGTAGAGTTCGAACATCTCCGTTTACCTGTTAAGCGACGCCAACCCGCCCGCCCAAAATCCGGGCGGCCGCTACAAGACCGTCGCTAGATTTTAGGAGCCCGCGCCCTCGTCCGGGCGCATCATCTTGGCCGCCATCTTGGCGATGAAACGGCGTGGGGCGAGGCGCTCCGCTTCTACCATGAGATTATTTCGCGCGCCGGAGATCACGCAGCTCTTTCCGGCGGCGAGGCCTTCGAGGCCGACGCGCGCCACTTTGTCCGCCGTTTCGGCCACGCGAAAGGCGCGATCCGGCTGCTGCGCCACCTGCTGGAACTCCGTGGTGGTCGATCCGGGGCACAGCGCGCAGACGCGGACGCCGAAGGGCCGCAGCTCCTCCGCGATGCCCTCGGCAAAAATCAGATCGAAGGCCTTCGTCGCCGCATATGCTGCAATGAACGGCACCGCCTGAAACGCCGCCGTCGACGCCACGATCATCACATCGCCGTGCCGCCGCTGGACCATGGCGGGCGTGTAGAGCCGCGTCAAATGGACGACCGCCGCGCAGTTCACCTGAACCATCTCGAGCAAACGCGCCTCGTCGTCCTCATGGATGTAGCCGAAAACACCGAAGCCGGCGTTGTTGATCAGCAGCTCGATCTCGATCCCCTTGCCCGTCGTGAACGCGTAGATCTCGCGCGGCGCTCCGGGCTGTGCCAGATCGGCCGCGAAGGCTTCAGCTCTGATCCCATGTTTCGCCGACAGGTCTGCCGCGAGTTTCTGCAGCCGGTCGGTCCGCCGCGCCGTCAGGACGAGATTCGCCCCCCCGGCGGCGAGCTGTTCCGCCAACGCCCAGCCGATTCCGGCGCTCGCTCCCGTCACCAGCGCCCATTTCCCCGCCCAAGGACCGCGCGAACTTCCATTTGCATTGCCGGACACGAGTGCCTCCCAAACAGGCCGCGAATATCAGCCGACCAACGACCAAGCCACCAACGAAAAGATGAAAACACACTTAGAGATGCTTCGGAAGCGGGAAAAACGGTGGCTCAGAAGGGAAAATGGATGCGGCGCGGTAAGGCCGGCTAGGCGGCGCGGTCTGCCGGCGGAAACACAGTGTTGCGGAATCGCTCGCCTTGATGCTTCACGTGATCCAGCAGGCGACGCGCCCAGACGAATTCAGCCGCGAGCACACCGAGCGCGATGATAATGGTGAGAGTGCCGGGGCCCGGAGTGACGATCATGACGATCCCGATCGCCAGCAGCGTGAAGCCGAAGACGATCCGGAAGATCCGCTTCGCCTGTTGGATCGTTTTGACCATCATCGCCGCTTCACCCTTGGCCTGTGACCCCGTTGCCAACCGCTATCGGCTGAGTTTCGACTTCTCTTTACTCTGCGTCCACCGCATCAAACGTTTCAGCCTATTTTCTTTGGCCCGACACTATTTTGATGCGCCACCTCGCGTGCGCGACGCAACAATCTTCAGAGCACGCGTGCTGCCAATGCATCACCGGCTTGCGCTCTCCCGATATGCTGCTGAATAATGGACTTCGCCTGTTGTTCGATGCGGAAGTTTTCGATCGCATCCCAAATGTGGGAATTTTCTTCACCCTGAGGATGAAAAAATGGAGCTTAGCAGCATTCGCATGCAGATTCCCGACGGCGCGAATCTCATCCTGGGTCATTCGCACTTTATTAAAACCGCGGAAGACCTGTATGAAGTCGTCGTCAACACTGTACCCGGCGCTAAATTCGCCGTCGCTTTCAACGAAGCCTCCGGCCCGTGCCTCGTTCGCGTCGAATCGAACGACGACGAGCTCCGCCGCGCGGCCATCGCCAACGCGCAAGCTCTCGCCGCCGGGCACGCCTTCGTGCTTTTGATCCGCCAGGCATACCCGATCAATCTGCTAAGCCGCATTCGCGATTCGTTCGAGGTCTGCTCGATCTTCTGCGCCACCGCAAATCCAGTCGAAGTGATCATCGCCGGCACGGAACAGGGCCGCGGCGTCCTCGGCGTGATCGATGGCAGCTCGCCCAAGGGCGTCGAAACCGCGGAGGACGTGAAGGTGCGCCGCGAATTCCTTCGGAAAATCGGCTATAAGCTGTGAAGCTCAGTTTGGAGTTCAGAGTTGAGAGTTGAGAGTCCAGAGTTGAGAGTTGAGTCAAGCATCAAGCCTTGGGATTGGAGATTTCAGATGTCTGGCGGAGGGTCAACCGTCCCTGCGGGACTCGCTGCTTTTTGCCGGGATTCCCGGCACTGCGCTGCGCCTGCCTCGCCGGCAGGCGGGCTTCGTGCCGGGCTAAATTCAATCGCGCCTCCGGCGCTAGTTGCAGACGGCCCAAACTCCCGCTTATGCCGAGGGTGTTAACAAGCCGGGCAAGCTGATCTCGAAGAGCGAGCACAAGTAGCGCCGGTTCTGCCTCTGGACCTTGTTCTAATCTTGAGACTACAGGCTAATCTTTGAAGACCAAGCCGAAGGATATCTTGGGGCTGTACTGGTAGGTGCCGTAGAGGAGCGTGCCAAGCATGTCGGCTTCGAGGCGCAAGCTCACACGCAGGCGGCGCGGCGAAACGTCGATTCCGCCACCCAGTTCGTAGCCGAACCCATTCTCGCCTCCATAGGCCGTCTGCGGGCTGAAGTGCGCCTCGCCCGCCAGGCCGTGAATCCACACGGCCGTTTCGCCCACCGGATGCCGGTATCTCAATCCGCCCATGCCGATAAAGAACTGCGAATTCTGCCCCGTGTAGGTGCCACCGGTGATTGCCAACTCGCCGTCCACGGCGACCCTATCGCGGAAGTAGTAGGCGATCGAAAAATCGAGGCCGTTCGTGTTGTTTTCCACGCCGGGAATCATGTAGAAGCGGATAAAGGTGTACCCGACGTAGACCTGCCATTTGTAGCTCGGAAAAACTCCAAACACGCCCACGGGCGGAGTGTCCGAGCCCGACCCGGCTGGCGGTGCGTTTTTCTGGAAGGCAGGCATCGGCTCTGCTGCGGGCGCTGCAGCCGATGCGATCGCAAACGACGGGATGGCCGGCACGCCGCCAAACTGCGCCACGAGGGGGTCCCGAGTTGTTGAACCGGCCGTCGAGCTAAACATCGCCGGGTTAAATGCTACCGGGTCGCTCGCCACGGTCTGCGCCGAGGCGGCACACGACGCCATTAGAATCGCGAAAACAGCTCCGCATACTACAGCAGCCTGTTTCATGGCCTGCTTCCCCCAGTATTCGCCCTGCCCCTACCCCTCGATTAGAACTGGCGGCGCAATTGACTGTCTACTCATTTGAGCGGCTTGGTCGCGAGGGAATTACTGGCCCGAAGCACAGGGAGCCTCAGCGACCCGTTGGGGCAGGCGGCGAGAACTCGAAGGCTAACATTCCGTTGACGCCTTCAAGAGGCAGCCCCTAAGATGACTCGCATCAAATGGATTCCGATCCCTTTCTCGGCCGGAGCGTATCTCACTACCGGATCGTCGCCCGGGTGGGCGGCGGCGGGATGGGGGTGGTATACCGCGCCGAGGACACCACGCTGGGTCGCGAAGTCGCACTGAAGTTCCTGCCCGAGGATGTATCCCGCGATCGACAGGCCCTCGAACGCTTTCTCCGCGAAGCGCGCGCCGCTGCCGCGCTGAATCATCCGAACGTCTGCACCGTCTACGAAATTGGCGAACACGATGGCCGCCGTTTTATCGCCATGGAGCTGCTGCAAGGCCACACGCTGAAGCATCGCCTGGCCGCCGGACCGCTGCAAATGAGTGTCACGGTCGATCTCGCTCTCCAGATTGCCGACGCGCTCGACGCCGCCCATTCGCGCGGCATCATTCATCGTGACATCAAGCCCGCGAACATTTTCATCACCGATCGCGGCCACGCCAAGCTTCTCGATTTCGGCCTGGCCAAGCAAATGACGCACGACCGGGCGCCCGCGCTCGCATCCGCCGGCGAAGGGACGACCGAGGACAATGAAACTCTTCTCACGAGCCCCGGCACCGCGGTCGGCACCGTCGCCTACATGTCTCCCGAGCAGGCGCTTGGGGAGGATGTCGACGCGCGCAGCGATCTCTTCAGTTTTGGCCTTGTGCTCTACGAAATGGCCACGGGTAAGCAGGCGTTTTCCGGGCCCACGTCCGCGGCCGTCTTCGATGCAATTTTGCACAAGGCGCCGACGTCGCCGGTGCGGCTCAATCCCGAGGTGTCGCCGGAATTCGAGCGCATTCTCAATAAGGCGCTCGAAAAAGATCGCGCCCTGCGCTATCAGCACGCGTCGGATCTGCGCGCGGACCTGAAACGCCTCCAGCGCGATTCGGATTCGGGGCGGCAGGCGGCGGCTACGTCGACCGGGGCCGCGCCCGCTTCGCCATCTGTGGCGGAGCCGTCAGCGGCATCCCCCGTTTCACCGGCTACGGGCACTCCAACAGTCTCGCCGGCAGGCGTGGGCCCTCCTGCACCCGTCACCGAAGCGGGGGCGCCAAAAAAACGCAGGCGTTGGCTCGTGGCGGGATCAGTCACGTTGGTCGTCGTCGGCCTCGCCGCGGCCGCCTACTTCCATTTCCGCCACGCGCCTATGATGACCGCGAAGGACTCCATCGTGATCGCCGACTTCACGAACACGACGGGGGATCCTGTCTTCGACGGCACGCTGCGCCAAGGCCTCTCCGCGCAGCTTTCGCAGACGCCGTTCCTCAATATCATTTCGGGCGACCAGATCGCGCAAACCTTGCGCCTGATGGAAAAGCCGGTCGATTCCCGCCTCACGGCGGACGCAGCCCGCGAAGTCTGCCAGCGCGTGAATGCAACGACGGAAATCGATGGCTCGATCGCCGTTCTCGGAACGCAGTACGTCATCGGCCTCAACGCGCTGAATTGCCAGACCGGCACGCCTCTCGTGCAGGAGCAGGTGACCGCCGACGGAAAAGAGAAAGTGCTCGCCGCTTTGGGCGACGCCGCTTTCCAGCTCCGCGCCAAGCTCGGGGAGTCACACTCTTCGATGATGGCGTTTAACGCGCCCCTCGAGCAGGCCACCACGTCGTCGCTTGAGGCTCTGCAAGCCTACACGCTGGGGAATCAACACTTCGAAAATGAGGATGCCGGCGGGATCAGCCTTTTGCAACGAGCAGTAAATCTGGATCCGAATTTTGCTGCGGCATGGTCGCTTTTGAGCATCGATGAAACGCTTCTCGGCGACGGCGACCTGGCCGCGCAGTACGCCAAGACCGCCTACGACCTTCGAGACCGCGTCAGCGAGCGCGAGAGATTCTTTGTCGACGGGAACCGGGAGTTCGTCGATCTTGGCAACCTAGAAAAAGCTATTGAAACGTATCAGCAATGGTCCCAAACGTACCCCCGCGACACGGATGCGTGGCTCGGATCGAACGCGATTTACTATAGCCTGGGCGAATTTGATCGGTCTCTGGCCGCCGCGCAAAAGGCTTTCGATATCGGTCCGTCGGACCTGACTTACACGGTGCTCGCTCAAGCCTATCAGAATCAAAACCGTTTCGACGAGGCGCGCGCAGTCTTCCGCCAGGCTCGAGCGAGCGGAATCGGATCACCCTACTTTTACTACTCAAAATATAGCGTCGATTTCCTCACAGATGACGCGCAAGGGATGGCGGAGGACGTGGCGAAGGGCGGCCCGCTCGTCGAAAACCTCGAGGCCGATACGGCGGCGTACAACGGACGCCTATCGGACGCGCGGAGCCTGTCGCAGCGGGCCGCGGACTCCATGATGCAGACGGGGGCAAACGGCATCGCGGCGGGATTCCATGTGGATTCGGCCCTGCGCGAAGCTCTTTTCGGCAATCCAACGCAGGCGAAGGCCCAAGTGCTGGAAGCCCAGAAATTGTCGAAAGGATCGGATATCGAAGGTTTGATCGCCCTGGCACTCGCTCTCGCGGGTGAAACGCAGCAGGCCCAGAAACTCGCCGCCGATCTCGAGGCCAGATTCCCGGAAGATACCCTGGTGCAATCCACTTATTTGCCAGCCATCCGGGGCGAGATTGCGTTGCAGCAGAAAAACCCCGAACTCGCAATACAGGCTCTCAGTCCGGCTTCATCGCACGAACTGGCGCAGCCCAAGCTCGCGAATCTGGCCCAGATCCTGGGGCTGTTGCCGGTCTATCTGCGGGGCCACGCCTATCTTGCGTCACAAAAAGGTCCTGAGGCTGCGGCGGAATTTCAGAAGCTGATCGATCATCGCGGCGTAGTTGTGAACGCACCCACGGGCGCGCTCGCGCATCTGGGCCTTGGCCGCGCCTACGCGCTTGAAGGCAACAACGCCAAGGCCCGCGCCGCCTACGATGATTTCTTCGCGCTGTGGAAGGACGCCGACCCCGGCGTTCCCATCCTGGCGCAAGCCAAAGCCGAATACGCGCAGCTCCAAACCCAGCTGCAATAGGGATTCCGAGTTTCAGGTGGGCGGCTTCAGCTCTCCGCGATGAAACGAGCTGAGCACCTCGAACAACTGCGCGTTCAGCTCTTTGGATATGTTTCGCGTCGCCGGCTGAATGCGTACGCAATGCGTTTCGTCCGCGTTAGAGTAGGCAAAGCTCACCCAATGGTTCAACGCGCCGTCTTCCCGAGAGACGTCGGTTACGGCAGATCGAGGGATTTCGAGGATCCAATCGGCGCTGAATAGGTTGTGCTCGACCAAAATCAATCGAAGCGGTGTGATCGCCAGCATCCGGGGCTGCCCCACCAGCCAGTTCCTACGTTCGCGCACGAGTTGCGAATAGATGACCTCTTCGCCTGGCGACAAGACGACATTTTTTCGGATTTCGCCCGCCATGGAGGCGGCATATCGGGCTTTGTAACGGCGTGGGAGATCGCCACCCATGAGATTCATTGTGGGATTCACGCAGCAAACTGGCAAGGAATGGCCGGGCACAAATGCTGAATCGGTGAACCCCTCTTCTAATTGGCCTCGGTCGCGCGCCCAGGCTTTCTATTGACGGATTTACGCGCCTTTTGCTAGGATTTGCATGCTGCTGACGAGGCAGCGCTTATCCAGAGTGGCTGAGGGGACAGGCCCTGCGAAGCCACAGCAACCTGGTGCAACTGCCAAGGTGCTAATTCCTGCCCAGTGGGGAGAGATAAGATCCTCAACTGATCCCGGGCCTCGGGGTCGATTGAAGATTCAACTCCCAAACTGAAGTCGAAGAGAGCGGCGATCCGCTTTGCGGACTGCGCGCTCATATACTATGGCGCACCGGCGCGTGCGCGGGCTTTGCCGCATCTGCACAGCCCCGCCACATGGAACCGGGCGCGAAAAAAGGGAGTGACGCTGATGAAGTTCTCGACGAAGGCAATCCACAAGGGCCAGCCATCGGAGCCGGAAACGGGCGCGATCGTCGCACCGATTTTCCAGACTTCGACCTACGAGCAGGAAGCGCCGGGCCACGATAAAGGCTTTTCGTATTCGCGCACGAATAATCCCACGCGCCAGCGCCTCGAAGGAATCCTCGCGGAACTCGAGAACGTGTCCTATTGCGCCGCTTTCTCCTCGGGCATCGCCGCGGAGAACGCCGTCCTACAGGCGTATCTGCGGCCGGGCGATGAAGTGGTGATCCCGCACGACGTTTACGGCGGCACCTACCGGATCCTGAATCGCGTGTTTCAGCCGATCGGCGTCGTGGTGCGGCAAATCGATACGGGCGATCTCGCTGCCGTCGAAGCGGCGATCACGCCGAAGACGCGCTTCGTCTGGATCGAATCGCCCACGAATCCGCGGCTGCTGATCACCGATATCGCGGCCGTCGCCAAGCTCACGCACGCGCGCAACGCGCTGCTCGTCGTCGACAACACGTTTGCCACGCCTGTTTTCCAGCAGCCTTTCGAATTGGGCGCGGATATCGTGGTGCACAGCGTTACGAAATATCTGGCCGGGCATTCGGACACGGTTCAGGGCGCGGCCCTGGCGAAGGATGCGGCCATTTTTGAGCCGATCAAATTTCTGCAGAATGCGACGGGAGCGGTGCCTTCGCCCTTCGACTGTTGGCTCACCATGCGCGGATTGAAAACGCTCGAACTGCGGATGCAGCGCCACGAAGAAAACGCCATCGCGATCGCGAAAGCGCTCAGCGGCCAGCCGCTCGTGCGCCGCGTCTACTTCCCCGGCCTGCTCGATCATCCCGGCCACGAAATCGCGCGTAGGCAGATGACCGGATTCGGCGGCATGGTTTCCTTCGAGCTCGATGGCTCGATGGACGAAGTGATCGCGTTCGCGTCGTCGCGGCGGTATTTCGCTCTCGCCGAAAGCCTCGGCGGAGTGAAGGCCTTGATCTGCCATCCGGCCACCATGACGCACGCCTCGATTCCGGCGGAGGCTCGCGCGCAGCTCGGCCTTTCGGATTCGCTGCTGCGCCTTTCGCCCGGCTGCGAGAACGCCGAGGATCTCGTCGAGGACTTGCTCGAAGGCCTCACCGAACTCGAGCGCGCACGCGCGAAGCGCAAACCAGTCGGCGCCGCCGCCCGGTAGCCATTCGCTGGGGCGGGCGAAGGCAAAGCAAATCCAACCTGCTCCGACAAGGGCGTCAATGATGCCCTCGTCGGGCGGTTAAAAGCGGCTTGAATGGCGCGAAAAATCCGCATTTGGACGATTTTGCCGCGATAGCCGCTTCCGTCCCTTCGTTGGCGCCGACCCGCGCGGCTTTGCCGCATCCCACCGGCGCTCCTCCGCCCCGATGATTCTTAGTACGCCTGTTCCGGAAAAACATCGCCTTGCGCGCGGCGGGCAGCGCGATGATGCAGTTGAGGCGAGTTATTTTTTCCCTTGCGAGCCGAAATGGGGAATGCTCCTACAAATCCGGGGCTCGAGCGCGCGATGTACGACGTGGCGAAGCGCGACAACGAGCGGACGCGCGAGTCCGTCTACCGGGCGCTTCTTGTGAGCACGCTCATCTTCGAAGGCAAAATCGCGAGTGACGACAGCACGCGATTTGCCTTCAAGACGGTTGAACATCCGCCCGGAAACATCGTCCTGCCCGTTTTCACGGACGTCGACGCTCTCGTTTCCTGGGCGGGCTCGGAAGGCCAGTGGATCGCGTTGCGGGCGCGCGACATTTTCCAGGCGATCGCGCCCATGAAGATTGCGGAGGTGTACGTCAATCCCTTTCGGAAGGGGCAAGCCGTCAACAAACCGGGGGGCATCGTGAAGCGGCACGAATTCATGGCGCTCGCCCAAGGCCTCTTGCCCGGAGCAGCGATTTCGGAAGACGTGACTCAGATGAAAGTCGCGCCCGCCCAGCAAATGTCCGTCGAGGAGTCGGCGGCGCTTTGCCCGAGGAACTTTTGGCCGCGATTGCGGGATACTTTGGACAGATTCCCGCGGTGCGCGGCGCCTACCTATTCCAAATGACCAATGGGGCGGTCAAGAGCGAGGTGATCGGCCTCGATTTTTCCGCCGAGCTTCCGGCGCCTTCGATCAACGCCGTGATGCATGGCGCGGGGATTCTCGTTCGCGGCCGGATTCCGCAGGGGGTGTCGCTCGATTTCATGCCGATCCAGCCCGGGGCCCTGCTCGATTCAGTGCGGAAGTGCGCGAAAGCTCTGATTGAAAAGAATCCGGACTGAGCCATCCGGCCGAAACGCTCCTCGAAAATTTGGCGAATCAAAACGCATTCGCGCGCATTTCGACGGGGCCGCTGCGATAGAATCGTCGCTTCATTCGCAGGCGGAGGCGGCGGTGGCGCGACGAGTGCGGTGGGGAATTCTAGGGGTGGCGTCGATTGCCCTGCGGCGCGCGATTCCCGGGATGCAGAAGGGCGAGTGGTGCGAGATTGCCGCAATCGCCTCGCGCGACTTGGCGAAGGCGGGGCAAGCGGCTCAATCGCTCGGCGTTGCGAAAGCTTACGGCTCGTACGACGAACTGCTCGCCGATCCCACCATCGAGGCAATCTACAATCCGCTGCCGAATGCACTGCACGTCCTGTGGACGACGCGGGCGGCCGAGGCTGGGAAACACGTTCTGTGCGAGAAGCCGATCGGCGTGAGCGCGGCGGATGCGAAAGCGTTGATCGCCGTGCGCGACCGCACGCGCGTGAAAATCGAAGAGGCCTTCATGGTGCGAACGCATCCGCGGTGGCTGCGGATTCGCGAGCTGATTCGCGATGGACGCATCGGGCGGCTCCGCGCTGTCTCCGGTTCATTTACCTATTCCAATCGCGAACCGAAGAATATTCGCAATTCGGTTGAGTTCGGCGGCGGCGCGCTGCTCGATATCGGGTGCTATCCGGTGACGCTCTCGCGATTTGTATTCGGCGAGGAGCCCGGGCGGGTGCTCGGATCGATCGAGCGCGATCCGGAGATGAAGACCGACCGGCTGACCTCGGCGATCCTCCAGTTCCCTGCCGGCCAGGCCACTTTCACTTGCAGCACGCAGCTTGCGTATCACCAGCGAATGACGCTGCTTGGAACGACTGGACGGATCGACATCGAGCGGCCGATCAATCCGCCGAACGACCAGCCGAGCCGCATCCTGATCGACGACAATCCGAGCGATCCGACGGGCGCTGGTGTTACGGCGGAAATGATTCCGACCTGCGATCAATTCACGATTCAGGGCGATCTTTTTTCGCGGGCAATTCGCGAGGGTGGCGAGGTCGCGGTGCCGCTCGAGGATTCGGTGCGGAATATGCGCGTTATTGATGCGATTTTCCGCTCGGGGGAATCTGGGCGCTGGGAAGGGCCGTGAAGCCCTCGGTTCAAGCCAAGAAAGAAACAGCAGATCCCTCTCTACGTCCCGCGCCCGCAAACCCCGCCCTTCCTTCGTCAGGGCAAGCGGGAAAGGCAAGAGCGCGGGACTTCGCTCGGGATGACAGCGCACACTTGCGCTCGGGCTGACCGCCGACTCCGCCCCCGTTCACTCAGGGTTTGCGGGCGGTGATGACGCCGTAATCTAGTACGACGTCGCGATAGCCGAAATGCGCGAAGCCGGCCGCTGCGAGATACTCCTCGATTTCTCCGATTGAATAGTAGCGACCTGCCGTGCCTGCCATGAGGAAGACCGAATGCGCGGCGATGCGCAGCGGGCCGGTTTTCTCGCGATTGAGGTGGCGGTCGTGGACGACGATCATTCCGCCTGAGGGCAGCGCAGCGAAGGATTTCGCGGCGAGTTGCTTCACCGTGGGAGCGTCCCAATCGTGGAAGGCGTTGGACCACAGGTGGACGTCGCAATCGCGCGGCAGCGGATCCTGAAACATGTCGCCCGCGGCGACGCCGACGCGATCGGAGTAGCCGCGCTTGGCGATCAGCTTGGCGGCAACGCGGTCGACGGGCGAGCGGTCGTAGACCGTGGCTTTCATGTACGGGTGCGCGGCCACGATGCAGCAGGCGTAGATGCCCGAGCCGCCGGCGATGTCGAGGACGTGGCGGTGGCTCTTGAGGTCGAGGCGCTCGGCCATGATCGGGCCGACGTAGACGCCGCGCGCGTCCATCGCGCCGGTGAATTCGTTTGCGAAGGCGTCGTCCTGCATGGCTTCCGCCCACGGTTTTCGCGCTTTCGCGCCGGACCAGCCGCCGGGCTTATCCGTGCGCAGCGTTTCGAGCAGCGCCTGATAGACCGGGCGATCCTTGAAATAGGCGAAGTAGGGGCCGACGAACCAGGGCGAATCACTGACGAGAAATTCGCGGGCCATTTCCGTGGGCTGAAATATCTCGCCCTTCTTTTCCAGATAGCCCATCGCGCAAAAGAGAGTGAGCATCACGTCGACGGGGCGCGCGGCGAGGCCGAGCGATGCGCAAATTGTGGCCTCGTCGGAGGGCGATTTCGCGAGCCACGAGAAAAAATCGAGGCCGAGGGTCGCGGCAGCGACGAGTTCCGGCGCGTACATCGCATCGCGTTGAACGTAAATGCCGGTTGGATCGGTTTTGGGCCTGCGAGTGAAATCTTCCATGGGAAAGATGATAAAGCATGCAGCACGAAGAACCCACCCTCAGACACCGAAGGTGGGGCAAATGTGCGGTTCCAGGCCGCTCTGCCCCGAAATTCGTTGTGGAGGGGGCAGGAGCCAAGTACAATCCGCCAGAAATTGAGCCAAATCGGAAATCCCGGGTTGAGGCTTCCCCCGGAGGAGGTCAGCTAGTTTGAGACCCGCGTCTGGTGGTGAATCCTTAGCGTCCTCGGAGAACATCTCTATTGAGAGTTTCCTAGAGTTAGTCCGCAGTCGCCGGAGCGTTCGCTCTGGTTTCTTAAAGGACGCGCCAGTCTCCGATGAACACATCGAGAAGATCTTGGAAGCGGCGCGATGGGCGCCTTCGGGTGGAAATTCTCAGCCGTGGGAATTCGTCGTCATCCGGGACCCTGAGATACGAGACAGGATAACGGGTCTGTACAAGGCCCAAATGCGTGACAAAATTGAGATCGAGGAGGCGGTGCGTGGCCGCCGTTCGATCGTTGACCCTGGTTTGGCCTTTCGGTACGCGCCCGTCTTTGTAATCGTCCTGGGCGACCCGCGAACGATCGACGCCTATCCGGTGCGAACCAAACTGGAAAAGTGGGAGTCTCATTTTTATAGTAGCTTGGCCAACTGTGTGCTGCAATTGATGTTAGCTGCCCACGTGTTGGGACTCACCACGATCTACGTCAGCGATGTTTCTTCACCGTATTTCTCGGTGATGATCAAATCGCTCCTTAACATTCCGGATCCATTGCAGGTTTATCAGCTGGTTCCTGTCGGCTTCGGTGAAAAAAGCCCCACGATTCATCATCCACGCAGGCCACTCAAGGACATCGTCCACCACGAAAAGTATGATTCGTCCCTTTTTCGCAATGACGCGCAAGTGCAAACCTTCATGGAGGAGATGTCGATTCGAGGCCGCCAGTATCGGTTTTGATGGTGGCGAACGGCGGCCTCCATTTCTCGCGCTAGTGCGAGCGAGCGTGGGTTCGTCCGATTCCTCAGCCTCAAGAACGATTCCCACCCGAAGAATCAAAATCCCGTCTCGAATTCAAATCGAGCGTGTGCGATCGCTCGCGCTCGTAGTATCTTTGAAAGCCGACGAGGACCGCTACCGATGGACATTCGCCACGACTGGACGCGCGAGGAGATTCGCGGCGTCTATCATCTGCCGCTGCCCGAGCTGATTTTTCGCGCGCAGACCGCGCACCGCGTGTTTCATAAGGCAGACGAAGTCCAGCTCTGCCGGCTGCTTTCGATCAAGACGGGCGGATGCCCCGAGGATTGCGCCTACTGCTCGCAGAGCGCGCACTACAAGACGGACGTGGCGCGCGAGGAGCTGATGAATCCGGTCGCGGTGCGCGAGGCCGCCAAGCGCGCGAAGAGCGAAGGCGCCACGCGATTCTGCATGGGCGCGGCGTGGCGGCAGGTGGCCGACGGCGAACAGTTCGAGCGCGTGCTCGACATGGTGCGCGCGGTGGCGGCGCTCGATATGGAGGTGTGCTGCACACTCGGCATGCTGACCGAATCGCAGGCGCGGCGGCTGAAGAGCGCCGGGCTTACGGCGTACAACCACAATCTCGATACTTCGCCGGAATTTTACGGCGAGGTGATTACGACGCGCGTGTATGAGGACCGGCTGCGGACGATCGCGCACGTGCGCAGCGCAGGGATCACCGTGTGCTGCGGCGGGATTCTGGGCATGGGCGAGACCGATGAGGATCGCGTCGGGCTGCTGCACGAGCTTTCGCGGCTCGATCCGCACCCGGAAAGCGTACCGATCAACATGCTGGTGCGGAACGAAGGCACGCCGCTCGCGGATGTGGAGGAACTCGATCCGCTGGTGATGGTCCGCGCGATCGCCACGGCGCGGATTCTGATGCCTGCGTCGCGCGTGCGGCTGGCCGCCGGTCGGAGGCAGATGCCGGCCGAGGCGGTGACGCTCTGCTTCCTCGCGGGCGCAAATTCCATTTTCACGGGCGAGAAACTGCTGACGACGCCCAATCCCATGCCGGACTCCGACCAGCAATTGCTCGAGAATCTCGGCATGAAGGCGATGCAGAGTGCCTGACGCGCGCCGGAGCGCGATAGAACGGCGGATCGCCCGCGAACTCGATGCGCTGCGGGATCAGGCGCAATTTCGTACGCTTGAGATATTGGAAGGCGCGGGCGGGCTGAATCTTTCGTCGAATGATTACCTCGGGCTTTCGACCGATCCTCGGCTCAAGCAGGCGGTGATCGAGGCGATTGCGCGTGCGGAGCGGGTGGGATCGACAGGCTCGCGGCTGCTTTCGGGCAATTCGCGCGAGTGGGAAGAGATCGAGGCGGAGTTCGCGGCGTTTGCGGGCGCCGAAGCGGCGGTCTATTTCGGCTCGGGCTACCTTGCAAATATTGGACTGCTCGGTTCCCTGCTGCGGCCGGGTGACACGGTTTTTTCCGATGCGCGCAATCATGCGAGTTTGATCGACGGTATGCGGCTTTCGGGCGCGACAAAAGTGATCTACCCGCATGGCGATCTGGAATTTCTCGAGGGAGAGCTGCGCGAGGCTGCGCACGGCGCGGGCGCGCGCGTGATCGTGAGCGAAACTGTTTTTAGCATGGAAGGCGATATTGCACCGCTTGCAGCGCTCGTGGCGCTCGCGCGCAAGTACGACGCGGCGGTGATCGTCGATGAGGCGCACGCGACTGGAGTGTGGGGGCCTGAGGGACGAGGAATCGCGACGGAGCTTGGGCTCGAACGCGAGATGCTGGCGATCGTTCACACGTGCGGGAAGGCGCTGGCGAGCGCGGGGGCGTTTGTGTGCGGCAGCGGAGCGCTGCGAGAACACCTGATCAATCGCGCGCGGACATTTGTTTTCAGCACGGCGATGCCGCCGTATGTCGCCGGGCAGATTTGCACTGCGCTTGCGCTGGCACGCGATGCGGAGGCGGAACGCGTCCATCTGCGCGCGATTGCCGAGGCGTTGCGCGAAGGGCTCGCCGCTGCGGGATTACCGTACGGTACGAGTTCGACGCAGATTGTGCCGGTGGTGCTTGGCACGAATGAAGCGGCGCTGCATGTCGCGAGCGAACTGCAGCGCGACGGATTCGCGGTGAAGGCGATTCGGCCGCCGACCGTTCCGGTTGGGTCCGCGCGGATACGCATTTCTCTGACGAGCAAGATCACGTTTGAGCATATTCGCCAGCTTGTCGCCGCGATCTGTGCTGCGCGCAAATCTTTGCTGCAATCTGTTCCTCTTGGCGTGGTTCATGCCTAGAAGCAAAGGCCCCACCCTCACAAACCGAGGATGGGGCACCCGAAACGTCAAAGGCGAAGACACAGCTCGAGTTTCTTCAAGGGCTAAAGCCCAGTTTTGCCTAGGCTCAATGTCGGAGCTGAAGCTCCGACCCCCTAAGCAGCCCACGATCGGCGAAAGCTGCGATTCCCTGGAAGGTGTTTCGTGAAATGAGTGCGAGGCGATTTTTTGTTACCGGGACGGATACGGGCGTTGGCAAGACGGTGGTTTCGGCGCTACTGTGCGCTGCGCTGGACGCGATCTACTGGAAGCCGATCCAGACGGGGACGCGGGAAGGCGCCGATCGGCCTACCGTGATGCGGCTCGCGGGATTGCCGCGCACGCGGACCGCGCCCGAGGCGTATCGGTTTGCGCCGCCCGTTTCGCCGCATCTGGCGGCGCGGCGCGCGGGAGTGCGGATCGAATTGCGGAAGATCAAGCTGCCGCGAATCGGGGCGGGCGAGAATCTGATTGCGGAGGGCGCGGGCGGGGCGCTCGTTCCGATCAACGAGACGCAGCTGACGACGAATCTGATGCGGCATCTCGGGCTGCCTGTGCTGCTGGTGACGCGGACGACACTTGGCACGATCAATCACACTCTGCTTTCGCTGGCGGCGCTGCGCGCGGCGCGGCTGAATGTTCGCGGCGTCATCATGGTGGGCAGAGTGAATCGCGATAATCGCGAGGCTATCGAGCGGTACGGAGGCGCGGCGGTGGTTGGCCTGGTGCCGCGGCTTGCGCGGATCGACCGCGGTGTGCTGCTGGAAGTTTTCAAAAAACATTTCGACGCGAAGGCACTGGAAGGCGTGTCATAAATGTACGCGACAGAAGGCGAAGAGTTTCTTCAGGGGCTAAAGCCCGTGCGGGTTTGCCGCACTAATGTCGTGGCTGGAAGCCACGACCCACAAAGATTCTCGGCTATCACGCGGGAGCTGAAGCTCCGACCTCCTAACAGGGTGCTGAAGAACAGGTGATTTTCGAGATGAGAATGCAGTCGAGAGCGAAAAAGCGCGGGAGCAAGGTTCCACGCTGCTCGATCCACGTCCGCGTTTTGTTCTTCCGCACCACATCTTCCGTTCGCTTGTCTCTAGGCCGCGGCTTCTCGGACCTCCAGATGCGCCAACCGGAGCAGGTTGTACGCCGCGCCCCACAGGTAGGCCACTTGCTGGATTTTCCAGCGGCCCAAGTGCCGCACTTTGCGCAGTCCGCCCGGCTGCTTCAGCCAGCCGAAGATTTGCTCGACCTTCTTGCGCGCCTTCTGGCTGATCCGATAGCCGAGCGTTTTCATCCGCCGCAGCATTCTTCGTCGTGCATTGCCGTCGGCATCCTCAGCGACCACTCGCTCAGCCGAGATCGGCACGTGCGGAGTGATAGCGAAGTCGTCTTCGATTGTGCGCAGGAACTCGCCGGCTTCGTAGCCGGCATCGCCGCCGAGCGTCCCCGGCACGATGCGGTGACGACGCCGGAAGCGCCGCAACATCTTTTTCGCGGTCTTCCGCTCGGCGTAGCCGTCGGCGCGCGCCACGCGGATGTCCAGGCACAGCCCGTGACGGTTCTCCATCAGCACATGCCCGCTGTGCGCGAGTTGCGCCCCCGCGCCCGGACTCTTCTTCGCCAGCCGCGCTTCGGGATCGGTCGTGGATCGGTGGGTTTCGTTCGACCGCTTCTCGCCGCGAAAATCCACCGAGGGGTTGCTGCCGCCTTCAGCGGGCGGACGGTCTCGCGGTTCTTCCTTCGGGCGAAAACTCTTCAGCGAGGCCCACGACTGGATCAGCGTCCCATCCACCGTGAAGTGATCGTTCGAGGCATACTGGTCGACCAGCGCGCTGGCCACCACCCGCTCGAAAAACTTCTGCACCAGCCCGTGCCGTTCGAATCGCTCGCGGTTCTTGGTGAACGTCGTGGCGTCCCAGACCAGGGCATCGGGATCGAGATCGCAGAACCAGCGGTACAGCATGTTCCAGTTGATGGCGTCCACCAGCCGCCGCTCGGAGGAAATCGAGTACAGCGCCTGCAGCAACAGTGCTTTCAGCAGCGCTTCCGGCGGAATCGAAGGACGCCCCGTCTCGCTGTAGGCCGCCTCGAAGGCCCGCTCCATCTGCTGCAACACTTCATCGGCCCGCCGCTTGATCGCTCGCAGCGGATGATTCTTTGCCAGGCGCTCCTCGGTGTTCGCGATGAAAAACATCGGGTTCTGCAATTTTGGATTTCCGCGCACGAAGTTCTCCTCTTTTTGGGAGAATGGCCGCCCCAAACGCGGCTTTCGACCTTCGTGCAGATCAAAATGCACGCGCAGTTCCAAAGAACGAGTTTTTCAGCACCCTGCTAAGGGAATATTTGTGAGACGGCTTCGAGACACATGACCCGCGACTCGCATATCTGGCATCCGTTCACGCAGGAGGCGCTCGACCCGGAGCCGCTGCGGATTACGAAGGCCGAGGGCGTCTATCTCTACACGGACGACGGACGGCGGCTGATCGACGGGATTTCTTCGTGGTGGGTGAATATTCACGGGCACGGGCACCCGGCGATCGTCGAAGCAATCGCGGCGCAGGCGGCGCGAGTCGATCACGTGCTGCTGGCGGGATTCACTCACGATGCTGCGGAGGAGCTGCGCGGCTGCCTGCGGAGAATTTTGCCGGCGAATCTCTCGCACATCTTTTTTTCGGATGATGGATCGACCGCGGTGGAAGTGGCGCTGAAGATGGCGGTGCAGTACTGGCAGAATGTGGGGCGGCCGGAGAAGAAGGCGATTGTGGCGCTCGATCACGCGTACCACGGCGATACCGTCGGTGCAATGTCGGTCGGCGCGGCGTCATCATTCACCGATCCGTTTCGCGAGCTGCTGTTTCCCGTGCGTCGCGTGCATTCGGCATACTGCTACCGATGCCCCGTGGGGAAAACGCGCGCGACGTGCTCGATCGACTGCGTCGATCAGATGAAGAGGCTGCTCGAGGAAAAGGGCGGCGAGATTGCGGCCGTGATTGTCGAACCGCTGCTGCAGGGAGCGGGCGGGATGATCGTGCATCCGGTGGACTTTCTGCAGTGCGTGCGGCGGCTATGCACGGAACATGATGTGCTGCTGATCGCGGATGAAGTTCTTACGGGATTTGGGCGGTGCGGGACGATGTTTGCGTGCGAACTCGCGGACGTGGAGCCCGACGTGATGTGCCTTTCGAAGGCGATCACCGGCGGCGTGCTACCGATGGGCGCGACCGTTTGCACGCCGGAGATTCACGAAGCGTTCGTGAGCGAGGATCGCGCGCGGACCTTTTATCACGGGCATTCCTACACGGGAAATCCGATTGCGGCCGCGGCGGCGGTGGCGAGCTGCGGGATTTTCGAACGCGAGCCGGTGTTCGAGCGGATCGGGACGATCATCGCGATTCACCGCGAGCGGCTGATGGCGATCAAGGATCATCCGGCGGTTGGGGATGTGCGCGCGATCGGGACGATGGCGGCGATTGAGCTGCGCGCGGATGATCCCGGGTACGCATCGAAGCTGCGGCCGAAGCTGTATAAATTCTTTATCGACGCGGGCGTGCTGCTGCGGCCGCTGGGAAATATTGTTTACATTTTGCCGCCATATGTGATTAGTTCCGAGGAATTGAATTTCGTGCACGACCGGATCGCGGAGGCGCTGGAGCTTTGCCGAGGGTGGGCGTGATGAAAGCTGTCGAGGGAGATCGATGAGTCCAGCGCGCAGCGCGGCGCCGCTGATCGTCGGGATCGGCGGGACGATGCGCGAGGTGTCGTCAACCGATCGCGCGCTGCGCGTGGCGCTGGGCGCAGCGAAGGAAGCGGGAGCGCGCACGGAGATTTTCAGCGGGCCAGCGCTCGCGCGGCTGCCGCACTATTCACCCGACGGGCGCGAGCGCAGCGACGAGCAGAGGCATCTGGTCGAGATGGTGCGGGAAGCGGACGGGCTGATCGTGGCGAGCCCCGGATATCACGGCGGCGTCTCGGGGCTGGTGAAGAACGCGCTCGATCTGCTCGAGGATTTGCGCGACGACGAGCGGCAATATTTGGACGGGCGCGCGGTCGGATGCATCGTGACGGCGGCGGGATGGCAGGCGTCGGTGACGACGCTCGAGGCGCTGCGAGCAATCGTTCATGCGCTGCGCGGGTGGCCCACACCGTTTGGCGCGACGCTGAATACGTCCGAGCCCATTTTTGACGCGGCGGGCGCGTGCAAAGATCAGAAGATTTTCGACGCGCTGTGCGTGGTGGGGCGGCAAGTGGTGGAGTTCGCGCGCGTGCATGGGCGCTCGGTGTGAGCCGGACCATCTGCCGCGCCAAAACTGATCTTGATGGCGCGCCGTCCGAAGTCTTGGCCAAGGATGGCGGAGAGGGTGGGATTCGAACCCTGTCTAGCCCAGGATACTTCCATCGTGATTGGTAAAACGTAAGCCTATTTGTTGTCGTCAATCCCCAATCGGGATCAATCACCGCTGCCAGAGAGGAGCATGACTTGCGGGCTTAGGAGCGCGTTGTCGTTGATGATCAACGACCCGTGCGCAGGCCCCTTCGCTTTTGGAGTAAACGTGACTTTGATCACGCACGTCGCAGAGGGACTTACGGTCCCGCCGTCAGTGCAAGTCGTTCCGCCGGCGATGGCGAAGCTGCCGTTGATGGAGATCGCCTTGAGATTCAGAGGCGTGGTACCCGTATTTTCGAGAGTCACCGTCATCGGCGAACTGGTCGACCCGACCTTCTGAGAAGCAAAGTCCAGATCAAACGTACTCAGCGACGCTCGTGGATTGATGGGAGTTCCGGTCAACGGCACGGACTGAGGGCTGCCGGCGGCTGAGTCCGTGATGACCAGCGTGGCCGATTGCACCGTGCTCGCGTCACGAGCCGGAATGAAGCTGAGAAGGATGAGACAGCTTCTGTTGGCAGCGAGCGTGGACTGACACAGGCTCAAGTCGAAGAATTCGGGCGAAGCGCCGCTTGATGAAGCAATCGCAACAGTCTTGATCGAGATCGGTCCCGTGCCAGCGTTGGTCAAAGTAACGAATTGGACGCCGAACAATCCGACGTAGACATTGCCAAAGTCGACGCTAGACGGCGCAATCTTGAGCCCCGCTACCGCAACGACGGTCTGCGAAACACCGGCCGAAGTGCTGCCGTTGAAATTGGCGTCACCTGAGTAGGCGGCCGTGAGCGTTCGCGGTCCGGCCGTCGTGAATGTGATGGAGCAAGTTCCCGCGCCGGATGCGAGCGTGGCCGTGCAGCTTTCACCGGTGCCCGCGCTGACTTGAACGCTACCCGTGGGCGTGCCGCTTCCGCTGACCATCACGCCGATCGAAACAGCCTGGCCGGTATTCGAAGGATTTGGTGCGTTGGATGTGATTATGGTGGTGCTCGCAGCTTTCGTGACGGTCAGCGTGGTGCTGGTGTTGACGGCAGCGGCGAATTCGCCGTCGGCGGCATAGCTATAGGTGACGGTGTACGGCGTCGAAGATTCCGGAATGGCCGCCGTCGGGAAGACGAGGGAGAATGCTCCGTTAGCACCGATCGGAGTGGTCTGCGTCACTCCGTTGATCGCGACCGAGACCGTTTCGCTAGTTGACGGATAGAGCGGGCCCGGGGCCGAAATCGCGCCGGAAAGATCGATCGAGGGGGTTCCGTATGAAATCGTTTGCGATCCCGTCAGCCCGCTGAAGCCCGACGTCTCCGCCTGCACCATGACCGCCGCGATGCTCAGGAACTGCTGGTTCCCTACCGTCACCGCCGCCGTGCTCGTGTACGTACCCGCGCTCGACGATGCGCTGCTGACATGCACGCTCGCGCTTGCTCCGTTCGCCAAGTCCCCGAACGAACAGCTCAACACCTGGCTCCCCACCGCTCCGGTGATCGCGCAGCTTCCCGGCCCGCTGTATGCCGGACCGATCGACCAACTCACTCCTGTCCCTGCAGGCAGCGGGTCGCTCAGCGTCACACCGTTCTCCGCTCCCGGCCCCGCATTCGCGACCTTGATCGTCAAGCCGATCGCTTGCCCTGCGTTTACCGCCGCCGCATCCGGCGTTGTCGTCACGTTCAGCTGTCCACCGACATTTGGCGGGAACGCGATCACCACGTCGTTCAGCTGCTTCGTCGTCCCACCGATCAGCGTGTCCACTTGCTGGCCGGGAGTCACGAACGTCGTGATGTCGTACTCAAACTGGCACGAGTAGCTCTGCGCCACCCCGTTGATCGTCATCGGCTGCGTGCACACGCTCCCCACCGCTGAGGTCGGTGTCGGCGCGTAGTCCGGATCGTCGTAGAACTGCGGCTGGCTCCCCGTCCAGTTCGGCCCCGGCGGCACAAACGTGTCGTTGTTGAACGCGATCTGCCAGTTCACCGGCCCGCTGTACAGACTCGGATCCGGCTCGTTGCCCGGCGTCCCCGAATACACTTCGTAGTGCACGCAGTTCCCGTTCGCGTACGGATAGCACAGCGGAACGATCGTGTTTCCATTCGCATCCGTCCCATAGTTGAAAAACGTCGAGAACCGGCAATCAAAATCGTTCAGGACGGTGTTCCCTGCCTCGCACAAACCGTCGTACTGAGACGGCGGAACCTCAACTGCAGTGACCGTGATGGTGAAGGAGCCATTCACCTGCGGGAGTGCCAACTGCACTGCGTAGGCGTTCGGATCCGTGCAGGGATTCGTGGGGCTTGGATTCGGGTTCGACGGACAACCGAAGACCGCCTGCTGCGGTGGAGGATTCGTTCCCGCCGGGAAGGTGAGGTTCTGCGACACCGGCGGCGGAACGAAATCGCCGGTCGCTGCTTGCGATGCATTCATCGCCAGACTGCAGGTAGCTTCCGTTCCAAACGTCGCGCACGCACCGCCCCATCCACCGAATGTGGTTGGCGACATCGCGCTTTCCGTCAACGTGACGACCGTGCCGCCTGTATAGCTGGCCGAGCAGGTACCGGTCACAACTCCGCTGGCGTCGCTGCAATTGATCTGACCCGTGTTGTCGGTGATCGCTCCCGTTCCCGTTCCGAGATCTGAGACGGACAACGTGAAGGAACTGACCAATGGGTTGACGGTGAGCGTGGTGGTGGAATCGGAGGTGGGGTTGAGGTTGGCGTCGCCTGCGTAGCTGTACGTGACCGTGTAGGGCGTCGGCGACGCCGGGATCGTCGCGGTCGGGAACACCAGCGAGAATGCCCCGTTCGCCCCGATTGTCGCCGTTTGCATCGCGCCGTCGATCGTCACCGACACCATCTCGCCGCTCGCCGGATACTCCGGCCCTGCCCCTGATATCGTCCCCGACAAGCTGACCGATGCCGTGCCGAACGTGACCGTTTGCGATCCCGTCAGCCCGCTGAAGCCCGACGTCTCCGCCTGCACCATGATCGCCGCGAAACTCAAGAACTGCTGGTTCCCTACCGTCACCGCCGCCGTGCTCGTGTACGTCCCCCCGCTCGACGATGCGCTGCTTACATGCACGCTCGCGCTCGCTCCGTTCGCCAAGTCCCCGAACGAACAGCTCAATACCTGGCTGCCGACCGCTCCGCTCACCATGCAGCTTCCCGGCCCGCCGTATGCCGGACTGATCGTCCAGCTCACCCCTGTCCCCGCAGGCAGCGGGTCGCTCAGCGTCACGCCATTCTCAGTACCAGGTCCAGTGTTCTTCACCGTGATCGTGTACCCGATGGCCTGACCGGCATTCACGGTGGCCGCGTCCGGCGTGGTCGTCACGTTCAACTGCCCGCCACTGTTCGTCGGTGGGAACGCGATGACCACGTCGTTCAACTGCTTCGTCGTCCCGCCAATCAGCGTGTCCACCTGCTGACCTGGAGTCACAAACGTCGTGATGTCGAACTCGAACTGGCACGAGTAGCTCTGCGCCACCCCGTTGATGGTCATCGGCTGCGTGCACACGCTCCCCACCGCTGAGGTCGGCGTCGGTGCGTAGTCCGGATCGTCGTAGAACTGCGGCTGGCTGCCCGTCCAGTTCGGCCCCGGCGGCACGAACGTATCGTTGTTGAATGCGATCTCCCAGTTCACCGGCCCGCTGTACAGACTCGGATCCGGTTCCGTCCCCGGCGTCCCCGAATACACTTCGTAGTGCACGCAATTCCCGTTCGCATACGGATAGCAGAGCGGCACGATCGTGTTCCCATTCGCATCCGTCCCATAGTTGAAGAACGTCGAGAACCGGCAATCGAAATCATTCAGCACCGTGTTCCCCACCTCGCACAGACCATCCGCCTGCGACGGTGGTACTTCCGTCGCCGTCACCGTCACCGTGAAAGAGCTATTCACCTGCGGCAACTGCAACTGCAGGACGTGCGCGTTCGGATCCGTGCATGGATTTGTGGGGCTTGGATTCGGATTCGACGGGCAATCGAACACCGCCTGCTGCGGTGGAGGATTCACTCCTGCCGGGAACGTCAAGTTGATCGACACCGGCGGCGGCAAGAAATCCGCACTGGCCGCCAGATTCGATGTGACCGTAAGGCCGCACGACGTTCCAGTCCCTGACGACGCGCAGGCTCCTCCCCACTGCGCGAATGTGCTCGGAGGCGTGGGAGTGGCCGTAAGAACTACCTGCGTCCCGCTCGCATAGCTGCCCGAGCAGGCGCCCGTGACCTTGCCATTGGCCTCGCTGCAATTGATCTGCCCCATGTTATCGGTTACGGCGCCCGTCCCCGTCCCCAGGTCCGATATGGTTAGCGTGTAGTTCGTCACGAGCGCATTCACGGTCAGGCTCGTGCTCGAGTCGGAAGCGGAAGCAAAGGTCGCGTCTCCGCCGTAGCTATAAGTGATCGTGTACGGCGTTGTGGATGCGGGAATGGTGGAGGTTGCAAATGTAGCGCTGAATGCGCCAGCGGTTCCGATAGCGGCGGATTGCGTGACGCCATTGATTGCGATCGAAACAGTTTCTCCGGCACTTGGGAATGTTGTTGTGTGACCGATCACGCCTGCCAGGCTGATTGAAGCGGCGCCAGCGGTGATTGACTGGGATGGGGTCAGCTTACTGAAAGTGGCGGGAGTGGCGCCAGTGCCGTTGCCGGTGATAGGCGCGGTTTGCGTGATGCTGGCAAGGCCATTGGTGCTGGTGATGGTCACGAACGCGGTAAGAGCGCCGGTTGCCTTTGGCGCGAAAGCGAGCTGGAGGCCGCACGTGCCTGCGGCAGCCAAAGTTGCGGGAGGCGGCGGGCAACTGTTGACCAATGGGAAGTCAGCGACATTCGGGCCGGTGAGCGCGATGCTCGTAAGCGTGACCGGAGCGGTGCCGGGATTGGTGACGCTGATGGTTTGCGGCCCGCTTGTGGTTCCAGACACCTGCGGGTTGAAGATCAGATTGGGAGGTTTCAGCGCAAGCACCGTAGCCGCGGAAGCCGCCGGGGGAGCGGCGATAACGATGCCAAAAGGAGTTGTGATCGGAATTGTTGCGGTGACGGTGTTCGTGGAAATCTCGATGACGGACACGGTACTGCTCGCCGCGTTCAAAACATAGACCGACGTGCCGTCTGGAGTGACGGCGAGGGTTTGGGGGGCCGTCCCGACAGGCACCGTTGCGATGACTGTGTTGGTGGCGGTGTCAATCACAGAAACGGAGTTCGAAAAAGTGTTCGAAACGTAGAGGCGAGTCCCATCCGGTGTGACGGCTGACCAAATCGGACTGATGCCAACGGGGATAGCGGCGACAAGAGAGTTGGTGGGTACGGAGACAACGTCAAGGAATCCAGTTGTGGTTGGCGGGAAAGTCGAGCAAGAGGTCTGCTCGGTGATAAAGGCCAGAGTGCCGGAGGGATTGAAGGTCGGTCCGGCGAGGCAACTTGTAGGCGCACCCACGGTGAAACTAGAGGTTGTATTTGTGGAGGTATTGATCACGGCAAAAGTGTTATTCAATGCACTGGCGGCATAGACCCATGCCCCATCCGGCGAGGCAGTGAGGACGGTAGTTGGAAATCCAACCGGGATGTTGGTCACCAAGGCGTTGGTGGCGACATTAAACACGGGGACGTTGTTGTCTCCCAAGTCGGCCACATATCCGTACAAACCGTTAGGCGTGATGGCGACCGCAGTGGGCGCAACGCCGATCGGGATGGTGGTCCTGAGCGTATTCGTCGTCGTGTCCACCACGTTCAGCAGGTTGTTGACATTGTCAGCGATATAAATGCGGCTCTGATCGGGGGTGATGCCAAAAGGCGCGTTGAAATTAGTGATGGGAATGGTGGCCACCACGAGGTTGGTGGACGTATCCAGCACGTCGAGGCAGCAATTTGCGGAAGTAACGCTGCCCATGTAGGCGTAGGGTTGCGCAACTACCGTCAATACGGTCGAGCCGACAACGCTGCCCGAGGTCGCCGAAATCGTCGAAGCTCCAGCGGCGACGGCGGTGGCGAAACCGGTTGTGGAGATGGTGGCCACGGTCGTCGTGCCAGAACTCCAAGTCACTGTACTCGTCAAATTCTGCGTGCTGCCGTTACTGTAGGTGCCAATCGCAAGGAACGTCTGTGTGGAATTCACTCCAAGGGTTGGGTTGGCGGGGGTGACGGTGATCGTCTTGAGAGTGACCGCGACGGCAAATGTCGCCGTCACAGTCTGATTGCTCGTCATCGTAACGGGGCACGTGCCTGTTCCCGCGCAGGTGCTCCAGCCGCCGAATGCGCCGCCTGTCCCGGCTATCGCGGTCAGAACGACAACGTCTCCGCTGGCGTACGAAGCCGAGCAGGCGCCGCTGAGAACTCCGGCGGTCGACGTGCAATTGATCTGTCCGAAACTGTCAGTGATTGTTCCGTTTCCGAGACCGCTCGCCGCGACGGATAGGGTGTACAAACTCACGGCGGGAGTGAAAAAGACTTCCGCAATTTGAGGGCTGGTGCCGATCTCCACGGTACACGTCCCGCTGCCGGTGCATGGATACCAACCGGAAAGGACGCTTACGGCGCTCGGGGTGCCCGTGAGTGTGACCTCCGTTCCAGTCGCGTAGGTGGCGACGCACGTCCCGGTAAGGACGCCGGCGGTGTCAACGCAATCGATTTGACCAAGGTTGTCCGTGACGGTTCCACTGCCGGTGAAGGGCGCAAGGATTTGCAAGGTAGATGCGGGCAAGACCGCTGTCGTGGTAGTCGCTTCGTTGTTGGCGGGGTTGGGATCGGGCGTCGTGGTGGTCACGTTCGCGGCGTTGAACACGGTCCCCGCAAGGGAGGACGTGGCTACGACCGTGATTGTGGCCGTCTGGCCGCTGGTCATCGTCCCGAGCGTGCAGGTGACGGTCGCCGAGACTTGGCATGCACCCACCGACGGCATGGCGGACACAACAGTAATGCCCGATGGAAACGGATCGGTGACGGCAACGTTCGCGGCGGTTGACGGGCCGTTGTTCTTAACCGTGATCGTATACGTGAACTGCAAATTCTGCAGCACCGAGGATGCCGGTCCCGTCATCGTCACCGAAACGTCCGCGGCGCCCGATGCGACGGTTCCGAGAACAGCAATTCCGAAGATGGTGGGGTTTCCGGTCTGGGCGAAGGTTAAGCCGGTGCTGACCGTGTCCAGCACGGCCCCGTCGGAAATCCGTACCTGATATACAGTGCCCGTTATGCCGTCTCCGGTCCAGAACGAAAGGCCGTCCGGATTCAGCGCCAAGGCGTAGAAAGTGCCCGAGCCGCCGGGCGTGTAGGTCTGAATTATGCTCCCCGTGGGGCTTAGCCGCACGACTTCCGTCGTCACCGCGACGAGCACGCTCTTGTCGCTTAGTTCGCGGATTTGATACGCGCCGGTGCCGGGCAAATTGTCCGCGAAATCGGGATTCTGGTGGTTGTACAGAACATCGAAATTCCCAACCCAGTTTCCTCCCGCCGTGTAAAGCATGCTCTCGTTGTCATCGAGCAGGTCGATATAAGCGCCGTTGTTGCCGTCGCTCGATTCGTACGCCGGATATAGGAGGCTTGTCGGCGCCGCGTTCTGGCCGCCGGCGAATTCCGATATCGTAAGTGCCGTGCCGCTACCTCCCCCGGTAAACACGTTCCCGGATGGATCGATCAGCACATCGGTCGGCTCGCCAGTCGCGTAGGTGCCGAACGTGGTGGGGCCCGAGCCGTCATTTCCGAAAAACTCGACCGTACCGTCCGTTACGCCGGAGGCTCGCGGACTTGCTGCGTACAGGTTGCCGGCGCTGTCGAAATTCATGCCGTAAATCGGCGAGTTGGGGCTCAAGTTGCCCGAGCTGAGCACCTGCGCGAGAGTGCCGTTGGGGTTGTAGACGAGAATCGTCCCGGCATAGCTCCCGACGAAAATCTGCCCCGGCGTGAACGCCTGCGGCGCCCCGCTGAAAACGGCCGTGACTTGCGGGGGACTTGCGATGCTGGCGTACGCGAGATTGAACTGGCAGGGTCCCGAAGTGTCACTGAGCGCGAGCAAACCGCAGAGCGTTGTCAACCATCCGGCGAATTTCGAGCCGGCGGTCGCGGTTGCACGCAAACTAACGACTGTGGTGCCCGGCGCAAATCCGGAGAACGAGCAGGTGCCACTCGCGGCGCCGCTCGTGATCGTGCAATCGATCCCGGCCGGAACGCTGGTAATCGTGCCGCTGCCGTTGCCAGCCGCCGCGACCGTCAGCGTTGGCGGAGGCGACGACGAACCGGTATTGAATGTCGCCACGACGCTCGTGGCCGCGCTCATCGTAATGGTGCACAAGGCGCTTGTGTCGGGACACGTCGTCGACGAGCCGTTGACCATCCATCCGGCGAACGAGTTGCCCGTATTCGGGACGGCCTCGAGCGTTACTTGCGCGTTCACAGGGAGGTTTTCCGAGCAGGTCCCAGTTGTGCCTTGGCAATCGATCCCCGAAGGGCTGCTGATTACATAGCCGCTCCCTGCTCCGGTTTCGCTTACCGACAAAGTGACGCCGGGCGTCGCAGCGATCACGCCGGTCAGCGAAAAACTGAGCGAGGGGTTCGTGGGGTCATTGGTGGTGAACGTGAGGTTCCCGGTCACCGTTCCCGGCGGCGTGCCCGCGGCCGGGGAGAAGGTAACTGTAATGACGCAGCCGTTGCTGAAACCTGGTGGGACAGCAAACGAGTTTATGGCCCCGTTGCAAGTCGTAACGACGAAACCGGTGGGAGCGGTCACGTTGTTGACGAGCAGATCGTCGAGCCCCGTGTTCCCAAACTCCACGACTCCCGTAGCACTGCTGGAGCTCCCGGCGAAAACGGGCCCGAACTGCGCAGGAAGGACTGGTGTGACAACCGCGACGGGCGCCAGATGCACGTTGCGGATGCGCTCGTTTCCAGTATCGGCAATGTAAAGATTTTCGTTCCCATCAACCGCGACGCCGAAGTCATCGAGGAGGGCTTGCGTCGAGGGTCCGCCGTCGCCCGAAAATCCGCCGTCGAGGTTTTGCACGTCACCTGCAACGGTGATGACGCTCAGCTCGCTGCTGCCTTCGCCGTTGTCGATCCGGCGAACCACATTGTCGTACCCGCCGCTAACGAACACGTTCCCGTTCGAATCGACTGCAACCTGTAGCGGTTCTTGCATACTGGCCGAAAGGGCCGGGCCGCCATCGCCGCCGAACGTAGGAAGTCCGTTGAAAGCGTATGTGGTAATGTTGTGCGCGGGCGTGTTGTCGATCTTGCGGATTACGTTATTGCCGGCATCGGCGACGTAGAGGTTGTCCTGGGAATCGAAAGCCAATCCATATGGAAAGGACAGCGTAGCGGAAGTCGCCGGTCCACCATCGCCTGAATGACCTGCTACGCCCGTTCCCGCGTAGTTCGTGATGATTCCTGTCGCAACATCTATTCGGCGGATTCGATTTAAGAGCGAATCGCTTATGTAGAGATTTCCCGCCGAGTCCGTCGCCAATCCACCGACAATCCCGAACGTCGCGCTCGTGGCTTGCCCACCATCACCACAGGTCGGCGGTGGCGTCAGAGGAGAGCATTGGACTCCTGTGCCCGCGTATGTTGCGATGGTCTTAGTGACGGCGTCAACTCGGCCAACGTCCCAAAGCTCGCCAACAAAAAGATCTCCTGAGCCGTCCAGCGCCAGGCCGACATAAGGATCGAGGCCCACCTCGGTTGCGGAGCCACTATGGATGGCACCCCCGAATGTTCCCAACAGACGCTCGATGCCGTCCCCAGCATATTGAGCGATGCTTTGTGTAGAAGCATCGACACGATCTACGCCGAAATTATTCGTGACGAACAGATTCCCAGAGGCGTCGCTGGCCACCACATATGCCTGCGCCAGGAGTGCGCTTGTCGCAGGTCCGCCCAGCCCCCCCGATCCGCCGCCTGCGAAGGTCGTTATAACCGGCGAAGTGCCGGAGGACACCATTCGAACCCGGGTGGTGCCGTAGTCGGCTACGAACAACTCACCTGAAGAATCGGCAAAGACGGAGGTGGGAAAGTCCAGGGAGGCGCTCGTCGGTGCTCCCCCGTCGCCGCAGCCGGCGCTGTATTCGATGCATTCGGCTCCGCTGCCTACGACCGTGGTGATTATGTGGCTTGGCGTTGTGTCCACCATCCGGATGCGAAGGCTGCCGTAATCGACGATGAAGAGGTTTCCGGCCTCATCGACAGACAGGCCAACCGGTTGATTCATGCCAGCTGAGGTCGCCGGACCGCCGTCACCCGAAAAGGTGAAGAGGTGGCTGGGACTGCCTGCATAGGTTGTTATGATGCGATTGGCCGAAGTGTCCACAACACGGACCACGTCATCACCCGTATCCGAGATGTAAAGGTTGCCGGTCGCATCGGTGGCCAAGCCACCTTCTGCTCCTGCCCCGCCGCCATTGTAGTTGAGGTCTAACTGAGCGCTCTCGGCGGGACCGCCATCTCCATTCGTGGTCCCGGCTGTCCCCGGAGTCCCGTTGCCGGCATACGTCGTGATGTTGTGTGCGGAGTTATCGACCATCCTCACCACGTTGTTTCCCGCATCGGCGATGAAGAGGTTCCCGTTGCTGTCGAACGTGACTGCATTAGGGTGGCTCAAGAGGGCGCTGGTGGCCGGTTGGCCATCGCCGCTGTAGCCTCCAAAAAACCCCACTCCATTATATTGATCGCCGGAGCCAGCGTACGTGGTGATCACACCCGTGGACGCATCGACGCGCCGGATCCGATTGTTGTAGCAATCTGCGATGAAGAGATTGCCCGCGCTATCTAGGCCGATTCCTGAGGGGTAATTCAGCTTTGCTTCGTTGGCCGGACCTGCATCGCCCGAGAACCCCGCTACGCCGGTACCGGCGTAAATTGACAGCTGCCCGCCAGGTGCAACCCTGTAGACGACCTCAAGTGAGGGCGATGCAATGTATACGTTGCCTGCGCTGTCCTTTACGACGCTGCTGGGGCTCGCGAGATATGCGGCCGTGGGCGAGGTCGGATTGGTCCCGCCGCCCGCGATCGTGTTGATCACGTTTGGAGTTTGGGCCGTGGCACCAAGGGCAAAGGAAAGGACCAGGAGGACGGGGACTAGGACTTGCGGTACGGTGTACTGCCTGAACTTCAGCTCGCCCATTTCTTAGCTCTCCATTTGCGGACGACCCTTGATCGAACCTCAGGGCCCGATATCGGCAGGCTGGCTTGGACGTTAACGCGCCATGAATGCAAACTTTTGCATATAGTTGGCATGGGACCGCCCGGCACCATCGCGTCGGTGCCCATGACCCGCGAACACTATTAGCGCCCAGAGAACGACTTACACCCCACAAGACTTACTGAGCGACGAAAAGACCCCGATACTGGAGGTGCGTGGGAGCAATCGAAGGCCCAATCGTATCGCCGACTCTGATTGGCTGAGGAGCCATCGCGTCGGAGCGCAAGCGCAGTCTCGCGGAAGTATCGCGCCGCTTCCCAGCCAGACCAATTGACTCTCCGCTGGCCGACTCGAAGGCCTCGAAGCCCTTGATTTATCAATCGGGAAGACTTAACTTCACTTCGTCGTGTATTCGCACGCTCAGCGACAACATGATCGAATGCCCGCAATGCCAGTCGAGTAATCCTCCCACGGCGGCTCGTTGCGCGACGTGCGGCGTTTCGTTCGACTTCAATGCAGCCACCATAGCAGCCACCGCTGTCGCGACGCCGCCTCCAAACGCCTCGACAGAAGCCTTCGCAAAGAATTGGTCCTTGCCTTCGCCCGCGGGAATCGCGACAGGCGCATCTTTTTCGCCCGGCACCATTCTCGGGGCCCGCTACGAGATTCTGCAGCTCCTCGGCCAGGGCGGCATGGGAGCCGTCTACAAAGCCAAGGATCTGGAGCTGGATCGCGCCGTTGCCCTAAAGGTGATCCGCCCCGAGTTGGCGATTCATCCAGAGATTTTGCAGCGCTTCAAGCAAGAGCTGATACTCGCGCGCCAGATTACGCACCGCAACGTGGTTCGGATCTTCGATCTCAGCGAAGCGAGCGGGATCAAGTTCATCACCATGGAGTTCATCGAGGGACAGGACCTCAAGTCCCTCCTGAATGACAAGGGCAGGCTGAGTCCCGAGGAGGCCGTGCGGATCCTCGAACAGGTTTGCCTCGCGCTCGAAGTGGCGCACAGCGAAGGCGTGGTGCACCGCGATCTGAAGCCGCAGAACATCATGATCGACCGGCACGGCCGAGTGGCCGTGATGGATTTCGGAATCGCGCGCTCGATCGAGACCGGCGGAATGACGCAAACGGGTATGCTCGTGGGCACGCCCGACTACATGTCTCCCGAGCAGGTGATGGGAGAGCGCGTCGATGCGCGATCGGACCTTTTTGCGATCGGAGTGATCCTGTACGAATTGCTCGCTGGTTCCCTGCCGTACAAGGCCGACACGGGGCAGGCCGCGATGTACAAACGAACGCGCGAGACGCCCAAGCCGCTGACCGTAGTGGAACCGAGCGTTCCTCCCCTGCTGAGCGATGTGGTCGCCAAATGCCTTCAAATCGATCCCAAGCTGCGTTATCAGTCGGCGCACGAGATTCTGAGCGACCTCGAAGCCTGGCGCCACGGCGCAGCGCCTGGGAGCGCCACAGTCCTGGCGCAGCGGCCCGCGCGCGTCTGGCCCACCTGGCAGAAGTGGGCTATCGCGGGCGGCGTTGCGGCGCTTGCCGTGGCCGGGTGGGTCGTCGTCCGAGCGCGCCACTCTTCTTCCCCGTCCTCCCAGGCCTCATCCACTCCACCTGTCTCGTTGGCGATTCTTCCTTTTCGCAATCAATCCGGTGACGCAACGCTGGATTGGCTGGGCTCGAGCGTCGCCGAAACGCTGAGCACCGATGTGGGGCAGTCGTCTCATCTCCGCGTCGTATCCTCGGAAAGGGTGGGCGAGATCTTTCGCGACTTGCGCCTGCCTTCTGACACGTCACTGGACCCGGCAACCATCCAGCGGCTCGCCGATTTTAGCAACGCCGATAACGTGGTCTGGGGAAGCTATGCCCGCTTCGGCGACAAAATCAGGATTGACGGCACGCTTCAAGACGTGAAGACGGGCCGCACAACTTCCCTTGCCGAGTCCGCAACGGAAAACAACATTCTGAGCGCCATCGATCACTTGGCAGGGGATATTCGATCGAACCTTTCGCTTTCGACCAGTATCGTCAAGGAGCTCGAGGGGCGCTCCTTCAAGCCGTCGACGAATTCAGTTCCGGCGCTGCGCGACTACAACGTGGGCTTGCAGGATATGCGGCGCGGAAACTATCTCGACGCGGTTCAACACCTTCAGGCTTCGACCAAGGAGGATTCAAATTTCGCGCTGGCCTACTCCGAATTGAGCCGGACTTATGCGCACCTTGGGCAGGACAACGACGCCGAGGAAGCCTCCCGAAGAGCGGTTGAGCTAAGCGATCAGCTTCCCGAACAAGAGAAATATTTGATTCAGGCGACGCACTACCAGATTCTGCGCGATTATCCCAAGGCGATTGAGGCGTACGAGAACCTCGCTCAAGCCGAGCCGACTAACTCGGACGTGCTCTTCAATCTCGGGACCTTATATGAGAACGCAGGCGAGTACGATAAGGCTCGCGAACAACTTTCCAAAATGCTGGCGTTCGACCCCAATAGCTCGACCGGCCTGCTCGAAAGCGGGCGCGTCGAGATACTCAGCGGGGACCCACAGAAAGGCCTCGAATATTTGGCCCGCGCTCAGGCGTTGGCGATCGAATCGGGAAATGAAGAGCAAGAGTCCGAGATTCTGCAGGCCACGGGCGGAGCCTATGCCGATTTGAGCAAGAACGACGACGCAATCCGTAATTATCAGGAGTCGCTCAAGATTAAGCAGAAGCTTGGGCTCAAGAAAGGAATCGCCGAAAGTCTGCAAGCGATCGCAACGTCGCAGGCCGCCCTTGGTCAGCCCGAGCAGGCCCTCAAGAACTACAATGCCGCTCTCGATCTGCGGCGCGAAATCGGCGACCGGGCTGGCACGGGCGATTTGCTGAACGACCTTGGCCAATTCTATAGCGACCGCGGGCAGTACGATCAGGCGTTGAAGCTTTTCAAGGAATCGCTGCAGGACGAGATCGATACCGGGAATGAAAATAATCAAGGTCTGGTCTTAACCAATATTGGAAACCAATATTCTTTCAAGGGCGATTACCAAAACGCTCGTACTTATTTCGAACAAGCGTTGCAGGTTCGGGAGAAGTTGAAGGTTTCCGGAGACATCGCCGACACGCTTCACAATCTGGGCGACACGCTGTGCAGTTTGGCTCAGTACGATCAAGCGCTGAATTATTACGAGCGGGCTCTCGATCTCCGGCGGAGTGCAGGCGACAAACGCGGCGCGGCGATCGAATCGTCGTCGCTGGGGGCCCTTTTCTCTCATCAAGGGCGATACGGCGCAGCGCTCAGTTCGCAGGAGGACGCCCTCAAAACCATGCGCGATATTCAGGAGCACGGTTTCTGGCTTGCCGAGGTCCTCGGCTTTTATGGCCAAGCTCTTGCGCAGGTGGGCAGAAGCGACGACGCGGAGAAAAGCCTTCAGGAAGCCCTGTCCATTGCTCGAGAATTGAAGGACGGAGGTCAGCTCGCCGAATTGCTCGGTTTTGATGGAGATAACGCCTTCTACCGGGGTGACTACAAATCGGCGGCTGCTCTCTACCGTCAAGCTCTCGAACAGGCTTCACACACAAAGGATCCGCAAATGGTCTTGACGTCGAAGATAAACGCGGCAAAGGTTGCAGTCAAAGAGGGCCACTTTCAAGCTGCTGCCGACTCCTTGCCTGCTCTTGCGCAAGAAGCTGACAATATGGGGCTGCAGTATGCCTCCACAGAATGCACGATTTACCTCGCCGAAGCGTTGATCGGTATGAAAAGCTACGCCATGGCGCAAAGCAAACTGGAGAATGCTTTGAACAATAGCGAGAGGCTGGGAATACAGGGCCTGCTGGCGCAAGGCCACTTCCTCCTGGGACGCACGCTCGAAGCTTCGGGCCATTCTGCGGAGGCCCCGGACCAATACAGGCAAGCTCGGCAAATCGCCGACGGCATTCAAAAAGAGGCGCACGCCGACACCATCGTAAGGCGCAGTGATCTAAGTGCGATCTACGCGCATCCGGCTTCGTGAGTTTGCAGAGTCCCTTTTTCGGGCAAAACTGAACCCCTTCCGTAGATGAAACTGGATGTCGAGCTTGATGTACTTGTACAGCGTGAATTTGGACTGAGCCATAAGAATCTCCTGGTGCTCAATACTGGAAAACTGACCAGTCGGAGATTTCTCAGGAAAAGATTTTAGGCTCGAAACTACTGATTCTGATGGCGGAGAGGGTGGGATTCGAACCCACGGTTGAGTTTCCCCAACACACGCTTTCCAAGCGTGCTCCTTAAACCGCTCGGACACCTCTCCGTCGTGAAGACGTTCAGAAGCCTAACAAATTGGTGGCGGAGCGGCAAACGGCGGAATCGGTTGCGCGCCGCGAAGAGATCAAATCGAGAGGTTGTCTGCTACACTTTCTGGGCTACTCCGGGGTAGTGCAATTGGTAGCACGCCAGCCTTTGGAGCTGGTTATCCTGGTTCGAGTCCAGGCCCCGGAGCCATTCTTCACGTTTCTGCGAACTTGGGCGGAACTCCCGTAACTCGAATATTTTCAAGTCCAACGTAAGTATGTTAATCCGGCATTAGCTGGCCTCCGTGAGCCCTCTTATCGATTTCCGGCCGTCGAGGACTGCAATGTTCCGCGGCGAAGGGCCCGCTCTTTGAGCATCGCGAAAAGAATTGGCACGAGAATCATTACGGCAATCGTCGAAGAAACCATTCCGCCGACGATCGGCGCGGCGATCGGTTTCATCACGTCGGAGCCGACGCCTGTCTCCCACAAAATCGGCCCGAGGCTCGCGATCACAGCAGAGACCGTCATCAACTTGGGACGCAGACGCCGGACGGCACCCTCGATCGTCGCCTCTTCGATGTCTTCGTGTGCGAGCGGCACGCCCAAGGCGAGGCGATTGTCGAGCGCTTCGTGCAAGTACACGACCATTACGACGGCCGTTTCCACCGCAATTCCGAACAGGGCGATGTAGCCGACTGCCACCGCGACGCTGAACTCATAGCCGAGCAGTCGTTGGAGAATCAGTCCGCCCGTGAGCGCGAAGAAGACAGGGAAAAACAGGATGGCAGCTTCGGCAGCGGAATCAAAAACCATGTAGAGCAGCAAGAAGATCGTGAAAAATACGACGGGTAGAATCAACTCGAGCCGCTTCTTCGCACGCAACTCGAATTCGTACTCGCCGGACCACGTGTGCGTATACCCCGCCGGCAGCATAAGCTTTGCCTTCAGCAGCCGGTCGGCGCTCTGGACGAAGCCGCCGTAATTCGCGGTGTTCAGATCGATGAAGACATACCCCGTGAGCTGGCCCTCCTCGTCGCGAATCATGGCTGCTCCACGAGAAAAGTAGACTTTCGTGACCTCGCTGAGGGGGATTTGCGCCCCGGTGGGCGTAGCAATCACGACTTGGCGGAGATGGTCCAAATCGTCCCGGAAGTCGCGGTTGTAACGGACGTTGATTGGAAAGCGCTCGCGCCCTTCGATATTTTCAGCGACGTCCTGCCCGCCGATTCCCGACTCAACGGCGCGCTGAACATCCGCCACCGTGAGACCATAGCGCGCCGCCACCGCCCGGTCTGTCTCGACGTTTACGTAAAACCCTTGGGCCACGCGCTCGGCGAAAACCGAGCGCACTTGCGGCATCGATGAAAGAACCTGGTTCACCTGGGTGCCAACCTGCTCGATGCCTTCGAGGTTCGGCCCCTGGATTTTCATCCCGACCGGCGTCTTGATGCCGGTCAGTTCCATATCCAGACGGTTTTCGACCGGCATGGTCCAGGTATTCGAAATCCCTGGAAATTGCAACTCCGCGTCCATTTGGTCGACCAGCTTTCCGTAGGTCATTCCGGCGGGCCACAGATTCTTCGGCTTGAGCATGATTGTGGTGTCGTACATCGAAAGAGGCGCGTTGTCGGTGGCGCTGCCGGAGCGCCCGACGGTGCCGAAGACCGTCGCGACTTCCGGGAACGAGCGAATGATTCGGTCCTGTTCCTGGAGGAGAGCCGTCGCCTGCGTGATCGAAATACCGGGCAAAGCCGTCGGCATATAGAGAGCCGAGCCTTCGAAAAGCGGCGGCATAAACTGGCTGCCAATCCGTCGCGCCAACGGCACAGTCAGAACCAGAACGACGAGAGCCAAGATAAGAGCCGTCTTGCGAAAACGAAGGCCCAGACGCAAAACGGGAAGATAGATTGCCTGCGTGGGAGCCGAAAACGGATTCTTCGATTCTGGCCTCAATCGCCCGCGGATGAACAGCGGCATCAGCACGGGTACAAGCGTGACGGCCAGCAAGGAGGAGAATCCGATGGCCAGCGTCTTGGTCCACGCAAGGGGACGAAACATGCGCCCTTCCTGCGCTTCAAGAAGAAAGACGGGAAGGAACGACACCACAATGATGATCAGGGAAATGAACAGCGCCGGCCCAACCTGCTTGGCTGCCCGCAAAAGGATGCGACGCCGTTCACGTTCGGTGAGCGGCGCGGTTTCGGACGTACTGGCTGGCAGCGCGCCAATCGGACTCGGCGGGTCGGCTTCGGTGAATCCCCCCGCCGGAGGCGTTCCCGCAGGCAGGCCGCTGGCCGCGGACTCTTCCTGCCGTTCGGAGAGATGTCGATAGCCGTTTTCGACCATCACAATACTGGCGTCGACGAGCACTCCTATTGCGAGCGCCAAACCTCCGAGTGACATGATGTTGCTCGACACGTGCAGGTAATACATGGGAATAAAAGACGCCACAATCGCGATGGGAATCGTGAGAATGGGAATGAGCGCGGAACGAAAATGAAAGAGAAACATGATCGTCACAAGGCTGACGATGATCGCCTCTTCGAGCAGATCGCGCTGGAGCGTGCGGATGGAATCGTCAATCAGGCCGGAACGGTCGTAACCGGAGCGAATTTCGATTCCCGGCGGAAGAGACGGCGCAATTTCGGCGAGCTTCTTCTTGACGCCGTTGATTACGTTGAGCGCGTTCAAGCCGTCGCGCATGACGACAATCCCGCCGACCGTTTCGCCCTCGCCATTCCAGTCCGCCGCGCCGCGGCGAATGTCGGGGCCGAAGGTCACCGTGCCGAGATCGCGGATCAGGACCGGAGTCCCGCTCTTCGTTGCCACCGGCACGTTCTCCAGGTCATCCAGCGACTTGAGATACCCCAGCCCTCGAACCATGTATTCCGCGCCGCCGAATTCCAGCAACCGTCCGCCGACCTCATTCGTGCTCTCCCGCACGCGCTCGACGACTGTCCGCAGCGGGATGTTGTAGGCACGGAGTTTGTCCGGGTCCAAATTCACTTGGTACTGGCGAACGAACCCGCCGATCGTGGCCACTTCAGCCACGCCAGAGACGGACTCGAGTTGATACCGCAGATACCAGTCCTGCAACGTGCGCAAATCGGCCAGACTGTACGTGTGCGTTCGATCCACCAGGACGTACTCATAGACCCAGCCGGCTCCGGTGGCGTCGGGGCCGATGACGGGATGAACGTTGGCCGGAAGCTCGCCCTGAATCTCCTGCAGATATTCCAACACGCGCGAGCGCGCCCAATAGAGGTCCGTTCCGTCTTCAAAGACGACGTACACGTAGGAATCGCCAAACATGGTTTGCGCGCGTACGTCCCTGACGTGAGGAGCCGCCAGAAGCGTCGTGACGATGGGATATGTGATTTGGTCTTCAATCAGGTTGGGTGGCTGCCCCATCCACGGCGTATGAATGATCACCTGCACGTCGGAAATGTCCGGCAGAGCGTCCAGCGGGATGCCGCGCATCGCCCAGATACCGGCCAGAACGAGCATCAGCGTTGCCGCGAACACCAGGAAGCGGTTGCGTTCGCACCAATCCATCCATCGGGAGATCACGTTACATTCCTCCTGTGGCATTCACGTTGAGTTGCTTGGTGACAATGGTCTGCCCGTTTTTCCCTGCCACGATTGTCACTTGCCACGTTCCGCCGCTTCCAAGTTGCCCCGATCCTTCGTAGACGCCGTTTCCTTTGTCGCCGAGAGTGACGATGGTCCGCAGCGCTGCCATTCCCATTGCAGGCATCGCGGGCATGAAGAACGTAACCACGACCTTCGCTCCGGCAATGGGCATTCCCCTCGCATCTGCCAGCTTTAGACGAAAGATGTTGCTGCCCTTCCGAGGAGGGCTTGGGTCCGAGCTCAGGTCGGCATTCCCCTGAGGAATATTCATCGCAGCCGCCGCACCGGCGCCGGGTGGCGGAGGAGCGAATGAACCGAGCGCCGCCTGGAGCTGACTTTCAGAGTCGATCAGAAAGTTGGCCGATGTGGCGATGCGCTCGCCCGCCTTCAGGCCCTTCGTGACGATGTACTCATCACCAGCCTGCTGGCCGAGTTGCACTTCCCGCGGTTCGAGGTAACCGTCGCCGCGGTCCACGAAGACGATTTCTTTTGTACCCGTCTGCAGCACGCCGCTTGCTGGAATCGACAATTGCTCGCCCAGCAGTACGTGCAGGACAACATTTACGAACATTCCGGGAGTGAGTGTGAGATTGGGGTTCGAGAAGACCAAACGCACCCGCGCCGTGCGCGTGGACATGTCCACGTCTGGATAGACAAAGTCGACCGTTCCGCGAAATGTTCTTCCGGGATAAGAATCTACTGTCAGTGAAGCGGACTCTCCCACTCGTATGCGTCCGAGATCGTCCTGGAAGACCTGAGCGAAGACCCAGACCGTCGAAAGGTTGGCAATCGTGTAGAGGCGCATGTCGGGCTGCACCGTCAGGTTCGGCAAGGCGTTCCTTTCGGTGATGAAACCCGACGCGGGCGAATCGATCTCCAAGTCGTTCTGGACCTGGCCGGAAGATTCAAGCCGCGCGATCTCGCGTGGCGGAAGATTCCACTGCCTCAGGCGGTCCGTGGAGGCCGAAACCAGCGAGGAGGCTCCGCTGGCAACTCCCGGCACGGTGCTCTGAGACAGGCTTTGCGCATTCTGCTTGGCGATCAGGTACTCGCGCTCCGCGGCCACCAGTTCCGGGCTATAGATCGTGAACAGGGGCTGGCCTTTGTTCACGTACTTGTAGGTCGCATCGGCAAAAACTTTCTCGATGTAGCCCGAGAAGCGCGTTTGAACGTAGGACAGCCGCGTTTCATCGATTGCGACATCTCCTGTAACTCGGATGGCGTCCTCGATAGGCTTCCGCTCCACCAGACCGAACTTCACGCCGATGGATTGGAGCCGCTCGGGGGAAAGCTGCAAGGGCACAAGAGGAGTGTCCGGGGAAGGCGCGGGAACCTCGGGGGTACTCTCGGCCGCCGCGGGCATCGTGCCGCGCCCAGATTCGGCACTCTGCCCGGTGCGCGCACTCCGCGCGTAGAACCAAGCGCCAACCAGCATCGCCGCGAGTAGGAGGTTCGCCGCGACCGCCAGGTAAAACCCTGTTCGATAGTTCTTCATGGTCGTTTTCCTCCTCACTGCGTCTTAGCGCAGCGACAACCCGGTCACTTCTTCAATTTGAGACAGCGCCGTCTCATGTTCCGCAAGCGTTTGCCAGAATTCTTCGTCGACTTTTAGAACGTCGAGAAAAGAGGCCAGCAGCGCCTGAAAGTCTTCCCGATTCGACTGATAAGCGGCGAGGCCGGCCTGAAATTCCGCGCGCGCCTGCGGCTGCAACCCTTGGCGATAAATCTTCAGAAGATCGGTGGATTTTTCTTCAATCGCGTAGACCTGACGGAGCGACGCGGCCACTTGCTGCCTCTGCGCGTCGAGATTGTTCTCCGCCTGCGTCCGGTCGGATTGGGCTTCGACGAGTGCCGGCTCCTCCCGCCGTTTCCGGTAAATGGGAATTCGCATGCCAAAAGTGAGCATGTAGTGGGCCCGGTACTGAAACGGATCAGTGCGGAGCCACATGTAAGTGATGTTGAAGTCGGGATCGAAATTCTTGTGCGCGAGGTTGACCTGCAACCCGGCTTTCTCGACCATGTGCTGGGCGCTTGCAATGTCCGGGTCGCTCGATCCCGCCACCGTCAACAGCTGTTCGTAGGTGTACGGGACTGGCGTTTCCGTGAGTTCGGCTGTCGCGATGTCCGCGGAGGTTTGCGGGCGATTGAGAAGCTGCTTCAGTTTCGCTTGCGTCGTATCGGAAGCAAGCAGGGTCATCGTAACTTCTCGCAGCAACTGAGTCTGCTCGAGCTGCGCCTGAAGAACGTCCTGTTGGCTCGCCATCCCCGTTCGATAGCGGGCTTCGGCGGACTGTTCGATCCGGGAGAGCAACTGGCCGTCACCGTGCAGAATCGACAACCGCGTCGCAAGATAGCTCAGTTGAAAATAGTTCGACTTCACATCGGCGAGAACCGTCCTGCGGACGGATTCGTACGCTTGTTGCTGCACTTCCGATTCCTTCTCGGCGATCTGGCCGCGGAGCCGCAGTTTTCCCGGGAAAGGGATATCCTGAGAAATGCCGAGCCCGATGTCGGCCATTTCGGTGTTCGTGTAGCCGGAAAACAGCCGGGGACTCCCCACACTTACCTGCTGCACCATCACCTGTGGATCAGGCAAAATCGAAACCTGGGATGGGACCTGTTGCGCTGAATGCCAACTCTGCCGCGCCGCCTGAATTTCCAGATTGTTTCGTTCGGCCTCGGTGAGAAGATCCGCAAGCTTCGCAGGCGGATTAGATGAGAGCACCCCTTGAGCCCGCGTGAACGCAGATACCGACAAGAATGCGAGACTCGTTAGAACAACTGCTGAACGGAACTTCATGCGCTGTCCTTTCGGGCCGCGTCATTAACAACGGTCCCTGGCTTCCTTACAGCTGCGCTATTCGGCTACACGAAGAGACACGTGTGCATACTTCCCGATGATTGGGGAATCCTTAGATCAAGAATGTGCAGAGAAGAGGTTGTAACGGGGGAGGCGAAGTATCCTGGACAAGGACTGCCAACTGTGCGTTCTGCACGCGGGGAGCGATCGCTGGCGGGTCGGCAGCGCGCGCGGCCACCTGTGGAAGCAATGGACCTGATTCTTGATATTGTGACGCCGGGAGCGGAGCTTTGAGGAGGCAGCACGGCCCGTTGCATACCGCAACGAATTCCGCGCCTCCCTCATCGATGTGTGAAATCTCAAGTGCGACGTGGCCACGACAGCACGGACAATTGCCCGCTCGCAAGCACAGAACGGCACACGACAGTTCCGAGGCTGCACCCAGGCCTGCCACGCTCAAGACCAACGCGAAGATGACTAAATGTCGTCGCACGGAACCAGCCTAACATAAATCAAGCAGCGGGCGATTTTCCCAGGCGCATACCCACTCCTTTAAGTCAGTTAATATGATATGCCGGTCACTTGGATGTGACCCAGGTCACACGTCGGGATGTTGATCCTGACGGATGAAAGCGTCAACCGGACAAAGGCATAGCCTCCTATTTCTGTGACATCCATCCTCGTCGAAGTTGTGCTGGCCATGCACCTGCTTTGGTGCGGTTGGGTGGTGCTGGGCTGGACGGTGACGCGCGGGCGGCGCGTGTTGCGAACGCTGCACATTGCATCGCTGATTTACGCGATCGTGATCGAGTCGGTGCCGTGGCCGCCGTGTCCACTGACGGTCGCTGAGGATTGGCTTGAGGCGCGCGCTGGGATTGAGCCGGCGCACGGGCCGTTCTTGGTGCGTGTGTTAGATGCGACCGTGTATCCGAATGTGCCGGTATGGCTCGTTGTGGACGGCGCGGTGATTGTCTGCGCGGCGATCCTCGGAATCTACACGCGGCGATATGTGCGCCGGACGGCGGATGGCCTATGGTAAAAGCGGAACTACCGAGGGCGGCTATGCTGGCTCGCGCATCCTTCTGAAAAACGAAGGATGCGGCACCCGCGCAGATTGTAATGTGCGCCAAGGCCCCACCCTCAGAAAACGAGGATGGGCACCCGGAACGTCAAAGGCGAAGTCGTCCGACGCCTGCGCTATTGCGGATTCGGGCCCTGGGTGACCTGCACCAAATCATCCGGGCGAATCCATTTTGCGAAGGCGGCTTTCACCTGTTCGGGCGTGAGCGCGACGTAGTGGCGCGACGCGACTAGGGGCTCATCGAGCGGGAGGCCGATCGTCGCGCGGCGAATCCAGCCGCCGGCGATGCTATCGATGCTGGCTTCGGAGAGAGGCACCTGGCGCAGCAGCGTGGCTTTGGCCTGGCGCAGCTCGTCGTCGGTGACGAGCGTCGATTGAATCGCTTTCAAGTCGCGGACGATAATCGCGCGCGCCTTCGATACGTTTTGCGGGTCGCAGGCATAGTCGACGCTATAGATGCCGCGCGTCTTCCCGATGTTGAACGAAGAACCAACGGAGTAGACGAGCCCTGCATTTTCGCGCAGGTCGCGGTAGAACCATGTCGAATAGAAACCGCCGCCGAGGATGTGGTTGCCCAGCTCGAGTGCGTAGTAGTCGGGATCGAAACGATTGAGCCCGAGCGTCTCGCCCAAATCCACATTCACCTGCACGCGGCTTTTATCCGGAACGGCTGTGACATGCGGCTCATTCGGCGGGACCGTAGGCAGGTCCGTGGGCGGCGGTGGGCCGGAGGTTTTCCATGCGCCGAAATATTTTTCGACTTCGGCGCGTGCATTCTCGGGCGTCACGTTGCCGATTACGACGATCGTGGTGAGATCGGGCCGGAACACGTGCTCGTAATAAGCCTTCACGTCGGGAAGCGAGAGCCCCATGACGGTTTTCGGCGTGGCTTGCCGCAGCGACGGATCGGTGGGAGGAAACAGGCTCGCGTCGAAGGCACGGCGAGTGAGGTAGTCGGGACTTTGCAGCTGCCCGGCGACGGCTTGCGCGGTTTCCTGCTGGACGACATTGAAGGCCGGCTCGGGTAGGGCGGGATTCAGCTCGTTGTCGGCGAGCAGTTGCATTCCCGCATCGAAGTGATCGGGCAGCACGCCAAGCGAAAAGTCGGTGCCGGCGGATTCGTTCGCGCCGATATCGTCGAGCGCCTTTTGGTAAGCGATGCGGTCGAGCTTCTGCGTGCCGTAGGAGAAAAGCCCATCGAGGACGCCGCTGACGCCTTCCTTCCCTTCGGCCGCTTCGAGATCGGCATTGCTTTTGATGTGGCCGGTGACGGTGATCGAATTGCTGATCGTCTCCTGCTGCACGATCAGCTTCAGGCCGTTGGGCAGAGTGCTGACAACCGGATTCGTGGTGAGCTTCGGAATATCGAGGCGCGCCAGCGCCGCCGACGCCCATTCCGGCAACGCGACCGGGCCCGTGGGACTGCCGGCGAGCGATTCGGCGCTGCCAAACGATTTCGAAGAGATCGGCTTGCCGGAAGGCTGCGGCGTGAGAACGGCGGTGATCGCGACGTCCGGATTCAGATATTTCCTCATCACGTCGTTCACTTGATCGACGGTCACTTTCTTGATCGCCTCGATGTCCTCTTCGGGAGACTGCCGGCCTTCGACGGCCACGGCATTCGACCATTCCATCGCGAGGCCTTCGATCGAGTTCTTCTGGAACTCCTCGTCGGCAACTTCGTGGCGCTTGGAGGCGTCGACGAGATCGGCGGGCACGCCGTTCTTCAAATCGTCCGCAATAATCTGCGAAATCTCCTTGGTGAGAGCGTCGCCATCGCCTCCTTGCGGAAACGCGCCGATCGCGTATGCCAACCCTGCCCTGGGCATCACATCCAACTGGAAGCCCGCATACAGAGCCTTGCCTTCCGGCACCAGTGAATACAACGTGCCGCGCTGGCTGCTGAGGACGTCGCTCAGGATATTGAGCGCGGCAAAGTCCGGGCTATCCGACCCGGGCACGCGGAAGGAAGTGACCGCGAGGCCGTAGGGCAAATCCGTGTCGAGCTTGAGCGTGGCGGCCTTGACGGCGCCAAGCTGGACCTGGGGACGCGGCGGAATCTTCTTTGAAGGAATATCGCCATAGAGCGACTTGATTTCGTCGAGAGCCTTTTTCGAATCGACGTTGCCCGCGACGATCAGGACGGCGTTATTGGGCGCGTACCATTTGTCGTAAAACTCGTGGAGCATCGCGCCCGTGGTCTTATCGAACGATGGCCGCGTGCCAAGCGCATCGTGATCGTAGGGCGTGCCGTGAAACATGGCGTCGAGCAGCTTGGTGTAGAAGACATAGGTGGGGTTCGAGAGGTCCTGTGCCACTTCTTGCTCGATCGCGCCGCGCTCTTTGTCCCAAAGGGCGTCGGTATCGAGAGAACCCTTCATACGCAGGGCTTCGATGTGCAACGCGACATCGAGATTCTCGCTCGGGACGGTGAAGAAATACTGTGTGACGGTCTGCTGCGTGTCGGCGTTGAAGTCGCCGCCCATCGCCGCCGCGATCGCAGCCAACTGGTCGGCCGAGAGATTCGGATTGCCGCGAAACATCATGTGCTCTTGCGCGTGCGCCGTGCCGGGGAATCCGGCGGGCGCTTCGTCGGAGCCGACCATATAATTCATGACGGTGGTCGCCACGGGCGCCAGCGGATCGGGGACGATGATGACGCGCAGGCCGTTGGGCAGCGTGACGCGCACGACGTCAGCCGCCTGCGGCGGCCGCGCCTGGATTCCGGGGCAAACGATGCATAGCGCCAGGGCCACCACCGCAAGGGCTGCCAATCTCGCAAATCGGTTCCGTCGCAAGCGTCCGTCCATAGTCTGCTTTCTCCGGCGTGCAGATGGGTATTCCTTGGATTTGACTCTCCAAGCGCCCCTTTGGCTCTCGCGATTTCAACTATTCGGCGTCGGAATAGCGAGGCGCGCGGTGGGACGCAACAATCCTCGCGCAAAACGGGCAACTTTCCAAGTTGAAGAATGGATTTATCGGGCGATCGAAAAGGGCAGCCTGCGCGTCAAGGGATGCGCCTTCAACGGCGGGCGCTGGGCGGTCGTGATCTCCGAGGCGCGCCGAAGCAGGCTTTCGAATTCGCGATCGCGAATGGATACTTCGAGGACCCGGCCTTTGTGTTTCATAACCATCGGCTAATTCCTGGCCCAGTTACACGACAATGCTAGTGCCGCGGAGATTATTCCCGGGCCTGTAGCGTGTCAAGAGATTTTTGCCGCGCGCTCCGGCGACCAAAGTCGAAGCCCTTCGACAAGCTCAGGACAGGCGAGCCGCCGCACTCCACCGTTGAGCCGGCAAATTGCGCCAACGGTGGTATTCTCTGACGCTTGCTTCGGCGAATATTTCTAATTGCGGAGGGGACATGCTGCTGAAGGGAAAAACGGCGATTGTGACGGGCGGAGGGCGAGGCATCGGGCGCGCCATCGCGCGGAAGTTGGCGGACGAGGGCGCGGCGGTGATCGTTGCATCGCGGAGCGCCAAGGAAATCGACAGCGTGGCGACGGAGATTCAGCAGGCTGGCGGGCGCGCCAAGGCCGTGGCCGCAGATGTGTCGAAGGCGGCGGAGTGCGAGAAGATCGTGCGCGCGGCGCGCGAGGCATTCGGCGCGATCGATATCCTCGTCAACAACGCGGGGATTCTCGGGCCTGTAGCTCCGGCCGAAGCGACTACGCTGCAGCAATGGGACGAAGTGATCGCCATCGACCTTACGAGCGCCTTTCTGATGTCGCGGCTGGTGGTTTCGGAGATGTACGAGCGCGGTTCGGGGGTGATACTGAACATCTCGAGCGTGGCTGCGAAAGCAGCGTATCCGATGAACAGCGCGTATGCTGCCGCGAAAGCAGGCCTGCTGGGGCTTACGCGGACGTTGGCGGCGGAGGGAGCGCGGAAGGGCGTCCGCGTGAACGCAATCTTGCCCGGACCCACGGGCGACACAAATATGTGGCGGGATCTCTCGGGACAGCTCGGCCCCATGAGCGCGCACGTGACCGATGGGATTCTTCAGGGACGGCTGCAAACGACCGAGGAGATCGCCGCAGCCGCCCTATTCCTTGTTTCCGACCAAGCCAGCTCGATTACTGGGCAGACTCTGAACGTGGATGGCGGAGTGGCTTTTTACTGATTTCCTCTTCGAGCGCCAGGTATCCTCGCTTGGCCGTTCCGGCGATGGCACGCACGCCGACTTCGGTCCACGCGAGTCCCCGCTCGCCAATGGACCCGAGCACGTAAGCGATCCCCACCACCGCGAGAATCACGAGAAAGAACAGCACGAAAATGAGTTCGGCGGCGATCAACGCGCGCACGAAATAGAGTTGCAGAATGAAAAACGCAGCGGCAACAGACAAAAGTCCCTTGCGCACTTTGGCTTTTCGAATCAGATCCTTTGCAAATCCCCCCACCCGGTCTAGTACCGTGTTCATCGACTTTCGACTACCTCCACTTGGCTTTGATGCAAAGGGGGCACCAAAGGAGTCGGGAGTAACCTATTGCAATGAAATGAGCTACGAAAATCTCAGAGTGAAACAATGGAAATCTGGTTCCGAAAGAGGGAAATGCGAGAGGAAGATTGTACAAAAGCTCAGAGAACGAGACTCAAAATGGCACGGCGCTAGTCCGCGTCTACATGAATACTGCAGTACGCGATCAGCGGCCGTCGAAGGGATAGCGATCCTGCGCGAGGACGGCATCGGCCAGGCGGCGGCGAATCGCAATCGCATCGATGGGCGCGTGCTTGGCGAGGCGGCGCAGAGCCGCGAGTTGCGTGGTGAGCGTGTCGCCATCGGCGATCGCGGCGAGAGCCGTGCGCGCTTCTTTCTCGATGCGATCCATCGCATCGTAGGTGAACGCGGTGGTCGCCTCGGCCATCAGCGCGGCCGACTGCCCTTTCGCGGCGGCTGATTTTTGCGCGCGGCGCAGCGAGGATTCGATCGCATAGACGTCCATTACAATATTGGCCAGGGCGCCCACGATTTCCTGCTCGTCGGCCAGCTGATCGCGGAATTTCTGTACGGCAGCTCCCGCGGCCAGCAGGAAGATTTTCTTGGCCTGCGCGAGCGATTTTTCCTCCTCGGCAAAGGGGCCGCTCGGCGCGTCTTCGAATGATGGCCCGGAGAGCAGTTCCTCACCGAGCTTCATGGCCGCTGGAATCAGCGGCAGGACGCCAGACATCGCGCGCTTCATCAGCATCTGGATGATGACGAGGCGATTGATTTCGTTAGTGCCCTCGAAGATGCGGTTGATGCGGCTGTCGCGGTATATGCGCGCGACGGGATAGTCTTCATGGAAGCCGTAGCCGCCGAAAATCTGGACGGCTTCGTCGACGCAATAGTCGAGGGTTTCGCTGCCTACCACCTTGCTGATCGAACTTTCGATCGCGTATTCCTCGAGGGCCTGCATCGCCTGCTGAACTTTGTCGGTGCCGGCGCTGGCAACCGATGTCTCGATCGTTCCCGCCGAGCGGTAGATCATCGACTCGAGGGCATACGTGCGGATGGCCATCTCGCCGAGCTTGGCCTTGATCAAGCCGAACTCGGCAATCGACTTTCCGAAGGCGGTGCGCTCCTTCGCGTATTTCGAGGCGATCGCGAGCACATTCTTGGAGCCGCCGGCGCAGCTCGCGCCGAGCGAAAAGCGGCCCGCGTTGAGCGTATTGAACGCGACGATGTGGCCGCGGCCGACCTCATGGAGGAGGTTTTCTTTGGGAATGGCAGCATTCTCAAAAAAGAGCGGGACCGTGGAGCTGCCGCGGATGCCCATCTTGTTTTCCTCGGCGCCCACGGAAAAGCCAGGAGTGCCGCGCTCGACGATGAAGGATGAGAACTTGTCTCCGTCGACCTTTGCGAACACAACGAAGATATCCGAAAAACCGCCGCTGGTGATCCACATCTTCTGGCCGGTGAGGAGCCAGCTCTTGCCGTCTGGCGAAAGCACGGCGCGCGTGCGCGCGGCGAGCGCGTCCGATCCCGCCTGCGGCTCTGAGAGCGCGTAGCACGAGAGCAATTCGCCGGCGGCGATCTTGGGCAGGTACTTCTTTTTTTGCGCTTCGGTGCCGAAATAGATGATGGGAATGCTTCCGATTCCGGTGTGCGCGCCGAACGAGACCATGAACGACGGATAGGCGCTGAGTTTCTCGGAAACGATGGTCATCGAGATTTTGTCGAGGGCCGCGCCACCGTATTCTTCGGGAATGCCCGCGCCAAGCAGGCCCACCTCGCCCGCCTTGCGGATCAGCTCCGGCATCAGGCCCTCTTTGTGCTTTTCGAGCTCCGGGATGTGCGGGATCACTTCCTTGGCAAGGAACTCTTCGAGCGTGCGGCCGAGGAGGCGCTGATCGTCGGTGAGATCGGCGGGCGTGAAGACGTCTTCCGGGCTGGTCGATGAAACGAGGAATGCGCCGCCGCGATTCAGTGCCTGGGAAACCGATGTCGTCGCCATGTTATCCCCCCGCTTGTCACAAGACTTGTGTGCACAGATTCTCGCGCCGCGAGACGCGGAACGCAATGGCCCGGTGGTTGTGGGCGGCGGTTCCTAGGCGGCGCGCTCGAAGATGCCGGCTGCGCCCATGCCGCCGCCGATGCACATGGTGACCATGCCGTAGCGGGAGTTGCGGCGCTCCATTTCGCGCAAGATTGTGGCGAAGAGCTTTGCTCCCGTGCAGCCGAGCGGATGGCCGAGGGCGATGGCGCCGCCGTTGACGTTGACGCGTGCCGGATCGAGGCCGACCGTCTTGATGACCGCAAGCGACTGCGCCGCGAAGGCTTCGTTGAGCTCGATCACGTCGATCTGATCGAGCTTCAGGCCCGCGATCTTAAGTGCTTTCGGAATCGCGTAGACCGGGCCGATGCCCATTAGCTCCGGCGGGCAGCCTGCCGTGGCGAAAGAGACGAAACGAGCGAGCGGCTTCAGGCCAAGCGTGCGCGCGCGCTCGGCGCTCATCACGACCGAGGCAGCGCCCGCGTCGCTCGTTTGCGAGCTGTTCCCTGCTGTGACGACGCCGCGCGCATGAAAGACGGGCCGGAGCTTTGCCAGCGCTTCGAGCGAGGTGTCAGCGCGGGGGCCTTCGTCGGTATCGAAGACGATTTTGTGAGCTTTCGGCTTCGCGCCGTTGCCTGAGCCGTTCGCGCCGCCCTCGATCGATGTGTAGTTCACCTCGACCGGCACGATTTCGTCCTTGAATTTGCCCGCAGCGATTGCGGCCAGCGCTTTCTGGTGGCTGGCGTAGGAAAACGCGTCGGCCTCTTCGCGCGTGATGCCGTATTTCTTGGCGACGTTTTCGGCGGTGAGCCCCATGTTGAGGTACGTGTCCGGGTAGTTGTCCATCAGCCATGGATTGGGCGCGATTTTGTGGCCGCCCATCGGGATCATGCTCATCGATTCGGCGCCACCGGCGATCGCGACGTCTCCCTGGCCCGCCATGATGCGCTCGGCGGCGAGAGCAATGGTCTGCAGGCCGGAGGAGCAGAAGCGATTCACGGTCATCGCCGACGAGCTGACCGGCAAGCCCGCGCGCAACGATGCAATCCGCGCGAAATTCATCCCCGCCTCGCCCTCGGGCATCGCGCAGCCGATGATGACGTCTTCGACTTCGGCGGGATCGAGGGCTTTCACGCGCGCCAACGCTTCCTTAATGGTGAGCGCGGCCAGATCGTCCGGACGCGTGGCGCGTAACGTCCCTTTCGGGGCCTTCCCGACTGCCGTGCGGACCGAGCTGACGATTACGGCTTCTCGCATAAGTTCACCTCGTTTCGTGGCGCACCTCGCGCCCCGAAACTACTCCATTGGATGACAGCAGGGAGAAAAAAGCAACCGCGCGGAGAAGAAGCAAAGCCAGGATTGTCTGTGCCATCGAGAAAAACAGAGGTTAGCGAGTGTTCCTCAGCGGTGGAACTGGATCGTCACCAACATTTCAAGAGAGATCGGACGGCCGTCCAATTTCGACGGCACATATTTCCTGTCGCGCAGCGCGCTAACCGCCGCGTCGCGCAGCAGGCTCGGCCCGGAGATTGCTTTTGCCTCAGTCACTTTGCCCGACTTGTCGATCACGATTCGCACCACAACATCGCCCGAGATGCCGGCCTGGCGTGCCATTTCAGGGTAGACAACCGGGGGCGCCGAAATGAGATGCGGCGGCTTGATGTCGCCTCCAACCCGCACCGGCGCTTCGGACGTGGGTGCTTCCTGCGGCGGTGGCGGGAGATTTGCCGGCAAAGACTCCGTCGAAGGAAGCGCGATGCCCTGGCCTCCGGCGAGCGCTCCTGTGTCGATCGATGGAGCAGTCCCGCCTCCCGAGGCGTCTGTGTGCGCTGCCGTGGTGGGATGCGCATTTAGCGCGCCGAACATATCGGGCACGTTGGGCGCGGTCTTCTGCTTTGCCGATTGAGAAACCTTTGATTGAGTTGGTGATTGAGCGGGCTTATTGGGTGCAGCCTCGCTCACCTCGCCGCGTTCTGGTTCGCGCGAGTGGGCCACTGGCGACGGAGTTGCCAGTGAAGTGCCGGTCGGCTCCGCTGCGCTCGGCGCGGGAGTGGCGGGCGCCTGCTCGATGGGCGCTGGACTCGCCGCCGTGGGATTCGAGACTGGATTTGCAGCGACAGGCGCTTGCGGCACGGCTTGGGCCGTGATGGCCGCACGCTGCTGATTCACCGGCCGCTGGTGGACGAAGAGGAAGTAATAGCCTCCGCCGCCTGCCGCCAGCAATAATCCGACGCACGCCGCGACGAGCGCCCAGTTCTTGCCTTCTTTCTGATCCTTGTCCGCCGTGGTTCCGAGCGGGCTGTATTCGAGACCCGCGCCAAAGGCCGGGCGTGCCGGCGCATGGTCTCGGTCAGCCGCAGCGCTCGCGGCAAAACGGCCGAACGCTCCAGGCTCGTGCGCGGCCAGAGCTTCGTTCGCCCCGGAAGTTTCCGCCCCGCGATAAGTTTCTGTTTGGTGCGGCACGGCGTCTTTCACTTGCTCGGCGATCGGGAACGGTACGAGGGGCGCTGCGCCTGTATCTCCCCGCAGTTGCTCGAGCGAAAACGATACCGAACCTGCTGTGCTCGCGGACGCGGGCGTTTGGACCGCAGTGCTGGTCGCAGACGCGAGTGTAGCCGCGGGCTTTTCGATCGCAGCGGGCGCTGGCGGAGTGGCCTTCTGTTCGTTGGTTTCGACCTTCGCAATTTCAGTCTTGGAGATTTCGGTCTTTGGCACAGGCGCCGCAATCGGAGCTGCGACGGGCGCCGGCGCAACGCGCGCCGGGGCGCTCGAGGCAGCCGCGACTGACGAAGCCACGTTCGGGCTCGGTTCGGGTCCATCCGACTGAAAGCGAACGCCCCAGTATCCCGGTTGAGGATGCGAGAACTCGACTTCGACGTAGCAGTGCAGGTTGGGATTCGTGCGCGTTTTGACGACGCGGCAAATTGCGTCCTGGCGCGTCTTCAGATTCGTGAGGACGATCGCTTGCCCTACGCCGACCTGCGTCGTCATCTTAAGCACGCCGCCAAGAGGAAACACGATCATGGTGCTGGTCTGTTCTTCGAATGGCTCCGTGTGAGAAGTCGTTCCGCGGACCACTTCGACGACGCGCGATCCGTGCACCTTCACCGGCACGTCCAACGAAACGGCGTCGGACCGCAGATGGCCGGAGTCCGGCTTCGGGCGGCTTCCCTCCTGGAAAGCCGGGACTTGACCAACCTCCAACGTTTCTTTCAGTGGAGTCATAATGAATAATGAGTAGTACGAACGGCCCAGCGCCTTTCCCTCAAATGCATCGATTTTTCCTGGGCTATTTTGATTCTCGAAGCGAGGGCGTGGAGCAGCAATAGTACTTTGGTACTTGGGTGTGGGCGCTTATGACACGCGGACTTTTCGCGCGGAATTTTTAGAACTGCCGTGCGACGATGCCTGTCGCAACGCGTTGCCCGTCGATTTCGATGGCGAGGGCCGCGGTATTGTCCAGCACGTAGTAGGCGAGCGAGTAGGAGGCGGGTTTCGCGTCGAGAGTGAGCGTCCCGCGACCGTTTACTGGCGCCACGATCGTGCTGGTATTTTCGATGGGCGTGCCCGAGGTCAACGTGCCCCTGTCGTCGACGTCGATATTTCCCTGCGGGATGACGGCGCCGCCCGGTACCGCAAGCTGGCCGATCACGTCTTCTTCCTCGAACGAGCTTGTGTTCCCGTTACTCGTCAAATTGAAAGCGAAGCTTCCCTGTGGGATGCCCGTGCTGGTCTGCGGATAGGCCGTGCCGCTGGCCTGACGGTCTGTATCAAGCTCGATCATCTCTACCGTTCCGCTCGACGTTGCGTAGCCTGCGAAATAGCGTGTGGTCGATCCGATGGTCGTCGTGAAGAGAATGCGGCCGAGGCTGAGGTCGACCGTGTACGAAGAAGCGGTGAGCGTTACGTCGTTGCCCAACCCCCCGTCGATCACGCCTGTGCTGATGCTGCCGCTTCCACTCGTCTCGAGAACGCCGCCGATTGCGTATGCGCTCGTACCGCTCGGGGTCGATCCGCTCAGCGTGAATGCATAATTCCCATTCAGAATCTTGTCGGAGAACGCTCCGTCGGTGTTCGGCGCGCTGAAGAGATCGCCGGCCAGCTGCGCCGTAGCTTTCGCGTCGGTCTCGACGACCATCAGGTGCGTGCTGTCGACGATGTAAAAGGCGAACGTAAACGTGACGTTATCGAGCGAAGCTACCTCGGCGGTCGACCCGTAGATTAGCTGCAGCGTGCCGCGGCCATTCGTGGCGAGAGTCGTGGGATTGGCTGTATCGGCGGAGAACAGCCCGTGGAGCGTGGTGTCGGCGTCAGCTTCCGTGTTCGTGCCAGCGTCGTTGATGTCGTCTTTGCACGAAATCGACGGCGGGGTCGACCCGATTACGCCGACGCCGTCGGCAAGTAGGATACCCGCAATCTGGAGAGGCTTGGCGCTTCCGTCTCTACCTGAAAGATTAAAGGCGTAATTTCCCTTGAAGACGCCCAGGGCGAACTGCGTGGTGCTCTGCACATCCGCTTCGCCGCTGCCGGTGGCTGTCTTGTCGAATCGGACCAGGAGCGCGCGCGGCGACACCTGCCCCTGCGTGCTCGCAACGAGCGTAAGATTCCAGGTCTCGGAACCGCCGGCCTTCGTGTCGGTCAAAGTAGCGGTTGCGCTGCCATCCGGGTTCACGGAATACGTTCCGCTCACAGGCGATGCCGTCACGGGCGCTTGCGCGGTGCTGTTGTAGTCCTCGATGCCGGTGATGGATGCCGTCGAGGAATCCGCCGTGAAGCTGCCCGCCACCATCAACGGTCCCTTGCTGTCCTCTCCGGAATACGAGAACGCATACTGGCCGCCAAGCGATGCGTTCGAGAAAACCACGACCACTGTGGCGGTGGCCGAATTTCCGCCGCTCACCGCTGTGATTGTAGTCGAGCCGCCCGGAGGAGGCGTGAACGGCGCTGTGAAATTGCCGTTGGGATCGATGAAACCGTGGATTGAATCGCCGCCCGGATTTCCCGCCCCCGCCACTTGCCAGGTGGGCGTCACTGGATTTCCGTTCGACGTGGCCGAGAATTTGAACGGCGCTCCTGCGGGCACCACGACGGCGGCAGGAGTGATCGCGACTCCGCCTGCGGGCGCCGCGACAATCGTGACCAGCGCCGTGCCCGAAACGCTCGAACTCTTCGCGGTAATCGTCAGGGTTGCCGGCGATGGGATGGAAGTGGGCGCTGTGAACAAACCGCTCGAGGCATCGATGGTGCCGCCGCCCGACACGCTCCACGTAAATGAGGCGGTCGGGTCACTCGCGAGGAATGCGCTGAACTGCACCTCTCCGCTGACGGGCACGCTCACCGTTCCTGGAAATATCGTGATCGGGCCAGTGGCGCTGGGCGTCGGCGTGGGCGGAGCGGGAGTGGTGCTGGTGCTCCCACCGCCGCAGCCCGCCAGAAGCAGCAGCCCCGCCACAACCGCCGCGGGCACAAGCCGCCCGATATGACTCCGCATCCTCATCTTCATTCGCCCCTGTTTTTTCGCTCTTATGATTCGAAGAACCCGCGAGTTGCACGCGCCCGGATTTCCGCACGCTCCTAAGACTCTGCCGCACCCGAAAACGTTGCATCGACGAGTTCTGCCATTCGGCTCCCGATCCGGTGTCTCTAATTTCGCAGCGGCTTGCCCGTCTTCAGGGTGTGCGCGATGCGCTCCTGCGTCTTGCGCTCGCCGCAGAGGCTGACGAATGCCTCGCGCTCGAGATCGAGCACATACTGCTCCGGCACGGCTTGCGCCGCCGTGATGCCGCCTCCCGCCATGACGTAAGCGAGTTTGCGCGCGACGACGCCATCGTATTCCGTGGCGAACTCGCCGCGGACCAGCATGTGAATCGCGAGCCTCGCCGCCGCGAAAAATTCCTCGCCGAGTACGCGAATCTCGGCCGGCGCCGGAGGATGATACCCGGCGCGGACCATCGCCAGCGCAGTTTCTTTTGCGTCGGCCACTTGGCGGTCGCGATTCATGGCGATCAGGTCCGACGGTCGTAGATAGCCGAGCGTGCGCGCCTCTTCCGCGCTGGTGGAAACTTTAGCCATGGCGATATTTTCGAAGAGCGGCCGCAGCGCGTGCATCAGATCGAGATTGTCGCCGCCCGCCGCGTGTTCGTTCGCGCGGATCAGCATCTCTTTTGTGCCGCCGCCGCCCGGGATCAGGCCAACGCCCACTTCGACGAGGCCGATATACGCCTCCGCCGCAGCGTGAATGCGCGCGGCGTGCAGATTGATTTCGCAGCCGCCGCCGAGCGCGAGCCCCTGCGGGGCCGATACCACCGGGCGCGGCGCATATTTGAGCGCCATATTCGCGCGCTGGAATTGGCGCACGACGAGGTGAATATCGTCCCACTCGCCTTCCTGCGCGGTCATCAGCAGAAGCATCAGATTTGCGCCCGCGGAGAAATTCGGCGCCTGATTGGCGATCACCATCGCCTCGAATTCGGTTTCGAGGCGCGCGACACCCGCCGTGAGCATCGCGAAAATATCGCCGCCGATGGCATTCATCTTGGCGTGAAATTCACAGCAGAGGACGCCGTCGCCGAGATCGATCAGGCTCGCGCCCGAATTTTCCTGCACGACGGCCGTGCGCTCCTTGAGCGATTTCAAGATTAGGATTCCGGGCGGCTCATCGAGCGGCTTGAGCGCCGCGGAAGCAAAATCAAAATAGCTCGTGCGCCCTTTTTCGGTCTGGTAGAAGGTTTTCGCCGGCGACGCCAGAACTTTCGTCACCAACGGCGGCAACTGCTTCCCTTCACGCTCAAGCGCCTTGGCCATGCGCGCGACGCCGATTGCATCCCACACCTCGAACGGGCCGAATTCCCATGCAAATCCCCAGCGCATGGCGCGGTCCACGTCGACCACGCTGTTGGCGATTTCGGGAATGCGGCGCGCGGCGTAAAGGCAGGTCTCGCTGAGGCAATTCCAAAGGAAGCGGCTCGCTTTGTCGCCGCCTTTGCCTTCGAGCGCTGGCGCGGTGAGCATGCGAATCCGCTCGCGCGTATCTTCGATCGCCTTCCCCGCTTCGATCGAGCCGAGCTTGCCCTTCTCGCGCGCGCGATACTCCATCTTCTTCCAGTCGAGCGTGAGTATCTCGGAGTCGCCGCCCTTTTTGACCCGCTGGTAGAATCCGCTGCCCGTTTTTTCGCCGAGCCAGCCTTTGGCGATCAGCCCTTCGAGAAGCGGCGGCACGCAATACATCTTGCGCGATTCGTCGTCCGGGACGCTCTCGTAAATATTTTTCACGACGTGCGCGAGGACATCGAGGCCGACGATATCCGCCGTGCGGAACGTCGCCGAATTCGGCCAGCCGATCGCGGGGCCCGTGCAGGCGTCGACTTCCTCGATCGTCATATCGAGCGCCTGCATTTCCGAGAACGCCTTCAGGATCGAAAATGTGCCGATGCGATTGGCGATGAAGTTCGGCGTGTCTTTCGCCACGACCACGCCCTTGCCGAGCGTGACGTCGCAGATTTCATCAAGCGCGCCGACCACTTCCGGCAGCGTCTTCGGCCCCGGAATCAGCTCGACCAATTTCATGTAGCGCGGCGGATTGAAAAAATGCGTGCCCGCGAAGTGCTTCTGAAAATCGTCGGACCGCCCTTCGGCGATCAGATGAATCGGCAGGCCCGAGGTGTTGGTCGTGACCAGCGTGCCGGGCTTGCGCACACTTTCCACCCGCTCGAAGAGCTTGCGCTTGATCTCGAGATTCTCGGCGACCGCCTCGATGATCCAGTCCGCCTCGCCGCACCACGCGATATTGTCTTCAAGATTTCCCGGCGTCACCAGGCGCGCGATTTCCGGCGCGAAAAACGCCGCAGGTTTCGCCTTCTTCGCCGCTTCGAGCCCGGCCAGCACGATCCGGTTGCGCACGGCCGGATGATCGAGCGTGAGTCCTTTGCGCTTTTCGTCGGCGTTCAATTCCCTCGGGGCGATATCAAGCAGATAGACGGGGATTCCGGCGTTCGCCAGGTGTGCAGCGATTCTTGCGCCCATCGTTCCGGCGCCGAGCACCACCGCCTTTTCGATTGGGCGTCTCATTGAACCGCCTTTTGCCGCACGCGCAATTTCCTCATTCTCGCCGTTTCCGCCGCTCTTCGCTGGGGCACATGGTTGCAAAAGCGCCAACCACGGTCAACCCCAATCCCCTGCCGATCGCCAACTTTGGTAAAGTTGAATGCGGTGGGTGAGGGCAACGGCACATGGGGCAGGGGTCGAAATGGCTGACCAGGGCCGTCCAAGGCCTTAGGTCATTCGCTTACGCGGGCGACGGCGAGCGCCCGAAAATAGGCGTCGCTCTCGGCGGCGGATTCGCACGCGGGATCGCTCATATCGGCGTGTTGCGCGTCCTCGAAGAGAACGAAATCCCGGTCGACTATATTGCAGGCACCAGTGTGGGCGCGCTGATCGCCGCCACGTACGCCAGCGGCACGCCGCTCGAAACCATGGAGCTGCACGGCAGCGAGACCACTTTCCGCGATTTCGGCCGGTGGACGCTCTCCCGCATGGGCATGGCCTCCAACGAGCGGCTCGAAGATTTCCTGCACAAATTCACCACCGTCAGCGACTTCAGCGAGCTGAAGAGGCCGCTCAGCATCGTCGCCACGGACATCATAGCCGGTGAATCGGTGTATTTCACCGAGGGCCAAATCGGGCCGGCGCTGCGCGCGTCGTGCGCCTACCCCGGGCTGTTTCTGCCCGTCGAATATCGCGGCCGAATTCTTGTCGATGGCTTTCTGACGGAAGCGGTTCCCTCGCCCGCGGCTCGGAAAATGGGCGCGGACGTCGTGATCGGGGTTCATCTCGAGCCGGGACTCATCGGCGGGCGCCCGCGCAACACCATCGAGGTGATCAGCCGGTCTTTCTCGATCATCCAGATCGGCGCGATTCAACCGTGGCGCGCCGCCACCGATATTCTCATCGAGCCCAACGTCCATCACGTGCTGTGGGACGAATTTGCGAAGACGCCCGAGCTGGTCGCCGCCGGGGAGGCCGCCACGCGCGAGGCGCTGCCGCGAATCAAAGCGGCGCTTGCCCGCCGGCCGGTGCCGTACACCGGCCCCGAGCGGCGCGCCACGCGCCGTTTCTGATCCGGGCGTTCTTTAGCCGCAGAGCGGCGGCCGTAGTTAGCCTGGCACGTAGCGCGCCCCGTCGTGCGATCGCGGCCTCTCCAAGCGCCGCAGGCGCGATTGTCATTAGCCCGGCACGCAGCGCAGCGAAGTGCCGGGAAAGGAAAAGACGGAGTCTCAAGTCCCGGAGGAGTCTGTGTCATAGCATCCGGAAGTTTCTTGGGGCGCAGTGTGGACTCCATGTTTTTTACTGAAAGCGAGTTTAGTTGTGCGGCTGCGCCGCATTTTCAGCCGCGCAGCATGCGCGTGATGTTGTAGGCGATGGCCGCCAGCATCCATTCGGTGCTGACCGCCGCCAAACCGCGCCTTCGGAATGTCCTCATGCCGCGTTGCTCTTTCAAAATCCCGAACACCGGTTCCACCAAAGCCTGCCGTCGTTGGTAAATGTCACGCCCTGCCCGACCACGCAGCTTCGCCCGCAGTCGAAGATGCTCGGGATCGCGAATGCGGTTCTTCCCAATTCCCGCAGCGCGTTTTCCCGTTCCCATCTCGTGCTTCAGATTGTTGTCCGGCACATAAAGGTCAATCCCAAGTCCCTTCATCACATGCAGCGCCTGGCCACTAAAAAAACCCGAATCTCCGCTGACCTTTTCTGGACGGGCGCGACACTGCCGTTCGACTTCCTCCACCATGGGCACTAACGAGCTGTTGTCCGTGGCATTCTGCGTCACGCGCGTGGCCACAATCAGGTGATCGTCACTCACCGCTAAGTCGGCTGTATATCCCAATTCCCACCCCTGCGACGTCCGCAAAAATCGGCTCTCCGGATCAGTCCGCGAAACTTGCTGCCGCCCTTTCTTCGGCAGCGCTGGCACGGGCTGCTGCGTCAGGCGTTCTTGCTCCTTCGTCGTCACGCTGACGCCGCCGTCTTCCTCCGGATCTTCCTGGCTCGCTTTTTGCTGAAACGCGCGCACCTGCCGTCGATCTCGCGCCCACTGAGCCCGCTCCCAATCGACCATGCGGTGTCGGGAGGCATTCGCCCGCACTCGCGTCGAGTCAATGGCCACGTGGCCCAGCTTGCCCAAACCTGCTCGACGTGCCATTTGCACGATCTGCGTGAACACGTCGTTAATGGCCCGCCGGTGCCGCCGCAGAAATTCGCTCAGCGTCTTGTGATCCGGCGTCAACCCGCCGGCCAAATACCGAAACGCCAGGTCTTCTCGAACGCGCCGCTCCAAACGCCGGGTCGAGTTCACTCCCAAACAAAACGCGTACAGCCACACCTTCAACATCATCTTTGGCGGATACGCCAGCCGTCCCTCGGCCGCATACGCCTCTTCGAATCGGCTCACGTCCAACTGCTCGATCATGGCGTGCAGCCGGAAGCACAGGTGCTCCGAACCCAAAACATCCTTTACGTTCGGAGGCAACAAATACGCTTGATTGGGATCGTAAGGAAAAAATCGTGACATGCTCCTTTTTCCTTCATCTCCCAACCAAAAACAAGTCCCAGCTATGACACAGACTCCGGAGGGACGATTGACATACGCGCATCCAGATTGCGTCACCTGAAGCCTGAACCTTAAAGGCTAACGATCCTGCCGCTGCCCCGTCAAAGCTACCAAGAGGGGCTGGACTCGCGGCGGTGACCGCTGCAACGCCCCAATCATCGCAAGCGGGTCCAGCTCCTCCGTATCAATTATCGTAAGCCCACCTAGTCCGCCGGCCGTATCACCACTGTCACCGGCTGTCCGTTCCCTTTGCCGCGCTTGGTGAACCACTCGCTCATCGCGGCCGCGAGCCGTTCCGGATCGACGCTCAACCCGGCTTCGAGCCGTCCTTCGCCGGTCGAGAGCGTGTCGTCGAATTCACCCGAGCCCGTGAAATTGCGCATGCAAAAGCTGTCGAGCCAGTCGAGCGGCACGGGCCGCCGCTCGCCACCTATCTCCATCTCCGCTTGTAACTTCCGCGCGTACATCGAGGCGGAAGTATAGCATCCGTCACCAGCGCGAAGCTTTCGTCACGCCCCCGGGCCCGTTTCCAACTGGCCGGCTTCCGGGACTTAGGCTATTTTTCTCAGATGGGAGTCTGTTTTGGCGAAGGAAACTGCTACACTCACGCTTTTCGTGACCGAAAAGGAGCAGCCCATGGCAGCCAACGAAACCAAGAAATGCGCACATCCGGTTTGTACCTGTCAGGTTACTTCGGAGAAATATTGCAGCCCTCAGTGCGAGGCGATGGAAGAAATCCCGGACGTGGATTGCAAGTGCCCGCATTCGACTTGTGCGGGCAGAACGGAATACGCGGCCCACGCGTAGCCATCGAAGACGCCCAACGCGGCGCAAGTTCGACAGTCCAAATGGCTACCAGCAAATGGGGCCCGATACCAAGATGTCCGGTAATCCGACTCCCAAGAGTTTGAGCTACCACGGTGTCTCGCGAAGGTCTGCATTCTGGCGTCTACTTCATTTTGTCAAATACAAAGATTTGCTCGAAGCGGTGCATCGCTCCGCTGTCGTCCACCTTACCAGCAACGATTCCACCCGGAGTTTCGAACCTGTGCATGGTCATGGTTGTCCCATCATTACTGACCTCGTATTCGTCCTTCCAACCGCCTAGCGGAGTGATCAGCTCCATTTCGAACTTTTTAGGTCCCTGCCGTGTCACGCGCCACTTGTCATTCGTCTTAGACCCGTCCACAAAAACCTGCTTGACCGCTGTACCTTTCATTTCCGCACTTATTGAATATTTCGGGTTGTAACCATTGTCCTGTTTTTCATCGAAATCAAGTACGAATCCACTTCCTTGCGAGGTTATCGTGATGACCTCGCTCTCAGGGGGATTTGTAGACTTGTCGGTGTTAAGTTTCCACTTGCCGACAAAAAGGTCGGCAGCAGGTGACGCCGGAACTCGGGGTTGACTGGCAAGGCCTGCGGTGACAAACACCGCACTCATAAGCACAAAGCAGAAGAGCGTCAATTTCACAGTTTGCTGCGTCATGTCGGCTCGGCCTCGCACAGAAACACCGACTGGAGTTTATCGGAACGCCTTCAGAATGTCACAACTCCTGACTAGCGCGGTAACCGGAAACTGACCCGTACCTCCGTCCCCGTTCCCTTGCATTTCCCGAAGTCGTGGCCTAAAATTTGTTCTTACATTTATGATTGGTTTGTATTTGCTTTCATAACGCGTCGACCCGCAGAAACAGGCGGCTTCCCCGCGCACAAGCCCAGGAGGCATGGTGTCCACACCGCTGGAAAAATGGGTGGAAGAGTCAGCAAGCTTAACGAAGCCCTCAAAGATCGTATGGTGCGACGGGTCGGAGACGGAAAACGAGCGCCTAACCGATGAAATGCTCCGCGACGGCACGTACACATTCCTGAATCAAAAAACCTTCCCCCGCTGTTACCTGCACCGCAGCAATCCCAACGACGTCGCCCGTACCGAAAACCTCACTTTCATCTGCACGCAGCGCAAGGAAGATGCCGGCCCCACCAACAACTGGATGGCTCCCGCCGACGCCAAGGCCAAGGTGCGCCCGCTCTTCGATGGCGCGATGAAGGGCCGGACGATGTACGTGGTGCCCTACATCATGGGCCCGGCGAAATCGCCCTACAGCAAGATCGGCGTCGAGATTACGGACAGCGCGTACGTGGTGGCCAACATGCGCATTATGTCGCGCATGGGCAAAGTGGCGCTCGACCGGCTCGGCTCATCGGATGATTTCGTCCCCGGGCTGCATTCGCTCGCCGATCTCAATCCCGAGCGCCGCTTCATCATGCACTTCCCCGAGGAAAAGCTGATCTGGAGCGTCGGCTCGGGCTACGGCGGCAACGCGCTACTCGGAAAAAAATGCTTCGCGCTGCGCATCGCCAGCTGGATGGCCCGCGAACAGGGCTGGATGGCCGAGCACATGCTGATCCTCGGCCTCGAGGATCCGTCGGGCAAGGTGACGTACATGGCCGCCGCGTTTCCGTCGGCATGCGGCAAAACCAATCTCGCCATGATGGTTTCCGCGCTCGAGAATCAGGGCTATCGCGTCTGGACCGTCGGCGACGACATCGCGTGGATGCACGTCGGCTCCGATGGCACGCTGCGCGCGATTAATCCTGAAGCAGGATTTTTCGGCGTCGCCCCCGGCACCAACTCCAAGACCAACCCCAACGTGATGACTGCGGCTCATCACGACACGATCTACACCAACGTTGCGATGACCGGCGATCGCGAACCCTGGTGGGAAGGCATCGACGGGACCAACGCGACGCCGGACGGCATCACCGACTGGAAGGGCAAACCCTGGAAACCCTCGAATGGTCCCGCCGCGCATCCCAACTCCCGCTATACCGTTCCCGCTTCCCAATCGCCGTCGCTCGATAAGCGCTGGGAAGATCCCGACGGCGTGCCGATCTCGGCGTTTATTTTTGGCGGGCGCCGCGCGCATCTTGCGCCGCTCGTCTACGAATCGCGCGATTGGCAGCATGGAGTATTCGTCGGCGCGACGATGGCTTCCGAAACAACCGCTGCCGCCACCGGCAAAGTCGGCGTCACGCGCCGCGATCCGATGGCCATGCTCCCCTTCTGCGGCTACAACATGGCCGATTATTTCGGGCACTGGCTCGAGATGGGGACGAAGCTGAAAAAGCCGCCCAAGATTTTCCACGTGAACTGGTTCCGCCGCGACGCCGACAACAAATTCCTCTGGCCCGGCTACGGCGAAAATGTGCGCGTGCTGAAGTGGATGCTCGACCGCATCGAAGGCCGCGCCGGCGCGACCGAAACGCCGATTGGCTGCGTGCCGACGCCATCGTCGCTCACCCTCGACGGCCTTTCGATTTCGCGCGGCACGCTCGAAGAACTTCTCTCCGTGAATCCGAGCGATTGGACCGACGAAGAGCACAGCATCGATAACTTCTTCGCGAAATTCGGCGACAGCCTGCCCGAGCCTATCCGCAAGGAACAGAAGGCCCTCGCCGATCGTCTGCTCGCCGTGAGTTCGCGGTAGGGTATTGAGGCCGCAGCCATTTCCCGTATCCGCGTTGCGCGTGTCGGCCAGGCCCGCAGCCCTGAACCTAACCTGAACTACAGGCCAGCTAGTTTCCCGCACCGCAATCTGTCAATGTCATTACGACGACCGATGTCGTCCGCCCTCTCGACGAGGGCCGAACGCTCTTTGAAAACTTGGCGAATCGAGGAGGAGTAGGTTGTTCCCTGCTTCCTTGCTTCCTTGCTTCCTTGCTGACAAGTCGTGCTTTTCTAATCGACACTGCGGCGATTAGAAACGTCCGTAACTCGCTGTAAACAAACAACGCGCACCACTTCTAATCGACACAGTAAGGACTGGCTGCAGGGCGCATTTCGTGCGCAGAAATTTGGCGCTCCGCTTCGGCTTTTCTGCACTAAGATGGCGGCATGAAAAATATTGCCGCCGTGCCCCTGTTTCGTGGCTTCCTAATCGCGCTTGCGATCGCCATTCCGCTGGCGCTGATCGGAGCGAGCGCTTCGTCCGAATCAACGAAGCTCGTGATCGCTCCGGACCTCGCGCAGCGCCTCGCGAAATTCAAGAAGGTGCACATGCCGTTCGATTCGTCCAAGCTGACGGATCGCGAAAAGCAGATGGTCGCGAAGCTGGTCGACGCGTCCGGCCTGCTCGACTGCATCTATTGGCGCCAGAGCGATCCGGACGGCCTCAAGCTCTATCTTTCGCTCATGCATACCACGAATCCGGAGTTCCGGATGCTGGCCGAGTATCTGAAAATCAACGGCGGCCGCTTCGATCTGATCGACGACAACAAGCCTTTCGTCGGCACCGAGCCGATGCCGCCGGGTCGCGGATTCTTCCCCTGGGGCATGACGCTCAATCAAATCAATGCACATCCGGACCGAAAAGCGGAGCTTTACAGTCCGTATACGATGGTTCGTTTTGCGGTGGTTCGCGCGCCTGACCACTCAGTCGACTCCACCGAACTTGTGGGTGTACCGTACTATCTTGCGTTCGCTGAATTCTTGAAGCCGATGGCGGCCGACCTGCGCGCAGCGGCGGATCTCAGCGACGATCCCGCATTCGCGAATTTCTTGCGGCTGCGCGCCGATGCGTTGCTCACCGACGACTACTACAAGAGCGACATCGCGTGGCTCGATCTAAAGGATCCGAAATTCGACGTGATCTTCGCGCCGTACGAGGTGTATCTCGACGGCCTGCTGGGCGTGAAAACTTCATACGGCGCGTCGGTGATGATCCGCAAGGATGCAGAAAGCAAGAAAGTCGAGGTCTTCCAGAAATACGTCCCCGAGCTGCAGGAATCGCTCGCGTTGCCGGCGGCCGATCTGCCGTCGAAGCACGGCAAGCAATCGCCGATGGAAGTTGTCGATGGGGTCTATCGCGCGGGCGATCTGCTGCACGGCTACCAGGCCGTCGCCGATAATCTGCCCAACGATCCGCGCATCCACGAAGAAAAGGGCTCGAAAAAGATGTTCTGGCAGAATTTCATGGACGCGCGCGTGAACTACATCATCTTGCCGCTGGCGAAGCAGCTCATGCGTCCCGATCAGGCGAAAATGGCCAGCACCGAAGGACTGATGGATTTCGTGATCCTGCACGAGGTGTCGCACGGACTCGGCCCGTCGTTCGCGCATACGGCCGCAGGCAAGGTGGGCATCGGCGAAGCGATCGGCCCGCAATATTCGTCGCTTGAAGAATCCAAGGCGGACGTGACGAGCATGCACGACGTGAAATGGCTGGTCGATCACGGCGTCATTCCAAAATCCAAGCTCGACGGAATCTACGCGTCGTATCTCGCGGAGACGTTTCGCACGATCCGATTCGGCATCGCCGAGGCGCACGGCCAGGGCTCGATGATGCAACTCAGCTATCTCACTGAGGAGGGCGCGATCCGCCGCGATCCCTCCACCGGCCGGTATGAAGTGGACTTCGCGAAATTCCCGGCAGCCATCGAGTCGCTCGACAAGGAACTGCTCGAACAGGAAGCGACCGGCGACCGCGCGCGCGCCGAAGCATGGTTCAAAAAGTATGCCGTGATGCCGCCCGAGCTCACCGCGGCGCTCGCGAAATGCTCGAACGTTCCGGTCGATGTCGATCCGGAATTTGATTTTCACCCACCTCTGAAGTAGTCGCTACAGGATGCTCTGGATGTCGGCGTCGATCGAAACGTGGGTCTGCGGGAATCCGTTGATCTGGTAGTTCGCGCCCGCCGAGCACTGGAAGTGTAGGAAGCGGCTGATGTGGTAATCCTCGTCGAGGGTGCCGAAGGCGGCTTCGATTTCCTTGGCCGAAAACCCGAGGGCTGAGAGGGCAATCGGCTTGCCGTAGCCGCCCGCGACGGCGAGATACTTCTGCACGATCTGGCTCAGTTCCAATTTTGCACTCCGGCCAGATTGTGTCATAGGCGTTAAAACCCATTCAAATCGAGGCGTTTGCGGGCCGCCCTTGCGTTTCCCGGATAACGCCCCTATACTAACTTCCAGTCGAGCATTTGTCGAACGAACCAGTGGGCGCGAGCCCACTTTTTTGTTGGCCGCTGGATGGGCCGGACGCACGCATCCCCTTGGGGATAAACGCCGTCCATAGAATAGTTAGTATGGACTTGGACAAGATTCGTGAGGCGGCGGAGCGCGTGGCTGGCTCGCTGGGCCTCGAAATATTCGACGTGGAGTGGAAAGTAGGCAAGCAGCGGTTGCTGCGGGTCTACATCGACCGGCCGCCGGGTCCGGCCAACCCGGAGAATTTGGGAATCAGCCACAAGGATTGCGAACGCGTCAGCGAGCAACTGAGCGTAATCCTCGATGTCGAGGATCTCGTGCCGGGACCGGCCTACGTGCTCGAGGTGAGTTCGCCGGGGCTGGATCGAAAGCTGATCAAGCCGGCGGACTACGAGCGTTTCGCCGGGCGCCTCGCGCGCATCTGGCTCAACGAGCCGGTGGAGAATCAGAACTATTTCGAAGGCCGCCTTGCGAGCTACGCGGACGGCATCGTGAAGTTGAAGGTGAAGGAACGCGAGATCGCCGTGCCGTACGCCGGCATCCGCAAAGCGAATTTGGTCGTGGAACTCTAAGGGTGAGGGGGCGGGGAGAAACGCGATGGCGAGTCTGCTGTTCCAGACAATCGAGCAGATCAGCCGGGAAAAGCACATCGAGCCCGAGATCATCGTCGCGGCCATCGAAGACGCGATGGTCGTGGCGGCGCGGAAATACTACCGCACCGAAGAGGATCTCCGCTCGAAGTTCAATCCCGAAACCGGCGCCGTGGACGTGTTTTCCGTCCACACGGTGGTCGACGAAGTGGCCGACCCCACGCGCGAAATCTCTCTCGCCGAGGCTCGCAAACAAAGCCCCAGCATCGAGGTGGGCGGAGAAATCACCCACACGAAGCCGACCGACGTGCTCGGCAGGATCGCCGCGCAGACGGCCAAGCAGGTCATTTTGCAGAAGGTGCGCGAGGCCGAGCGCGACACGATTTACAATGAATTTCACACGCGCGTCGGCGAACTCGTGAATAGCGTCGTGAAGCGCATGGAAGGACCGGACATCATCGTCGACCTTGGCCGCACCGAAGCACGCCTGCCCAAGCGCGAGCAATCGCGCCTCGAAGCCTACAACGTGGGCGACCGCCTGCGCGTCACGATTCGCGCGGTGGAGCGCGCCGCGAAGGGGCCGCAGGTGATCGTGTCGCGCGCCGATCCCGCCCTGGTGCAGCGCCTATTCGAAATGGAAGTGCCGGAAATTTACGACGGCACCGTGCAGATTCGCGCCGTGGCGCGCGAGGCCGGCGAGCGCACGAAAATCGCCGTCGAAAGCCGCGACAAGGACGTCGATCCGGTGGGCGCGTGCGTCGGCATGAAGGGCATGCGCGTGCAGTCCATCATCCGCGAGCTTCGCGGCGAGAAGATCGACATCATTCCTTTCAACGAGGAAACGGTGGCGTTCGCGCAGAAGGCGCTGAGCCCGGCGAAAGTGACGCGCGTGCAGATTATCGATCCCGAGGAGAAGCGGCTCGAGGTGATCGTCGAGGATACGCAGCTTTCGCTCGCCATCGGCAAGAAGGGGCAGAACGTTCGCCTCGCCAGCAAACTGATCGGCTGGAACGTCGACATCAAGAGCGAAGAGGAGAAGCGGCGCGAGATCGAAGCGCAAATGGCCGCGCTCACGGCGCCGGGCACCGCGCTCACCGAGCTTGCCGGCGTTGGCCCGAAGACGATCGAGAAGCTCGAGGCCGCGGGCATCACGTCGATCGAGAAACTGGCGGACATGACGCCTGAGCAGCTTGTCGAGATCCCCGGCATCGGCGAGAAGATGGTCGAGAAGATTCACCAGTCGGTCGCCGCGTATTTCGAAGCGCTCGATGCGCAGGCCGTCGAAGCGCCCGCCGAGGCTGCCGCCGAAGAGCTTCCGGCCGAAGCGCTACCAGCCGAACAGCAGGCGGAATTGAATGCCGAGGCTGCGGATGCGGACGCGGGCGATGAGTCCGCGGCGGAATTCACAGAAACCTTGGAACGCGAAGAATCCGTGACCGAAAAATCGCATGACCCGGTCGCGACGGACGAATCGCAGGCGGAACGCCTCAAAGAAGAGCAGCGTCCTGCGAACGAAGAAAACGAGGAGCAGCAATAGCCTAAGGCCGAATGTCAGACGCTAATCAAATCCGAATCAACGAACTCGCGCGGGAACTCGAGATCAAAGCCAAGGTGCTGATCGACTACCTGCCCGAGGTCGGCGTCACAGAAAAGAAGACGCACTCGAGTTCGATCGACGTCGAGCACGCCGTGCTCGTGCGCAAGCATTTTCAGGATCTCGCCGCTGCGGAGGCCGCTGCCGAAGCTGCCAAGACTGCCGCGAAAAAGCCCGCGCGCCCAACGGCACCTGCCGCTGCTGCGCCGAGACCGGCGGCACCTGCGTCGGCTCCGGGCGCTGCGCCCTTGTCTGCGACTTCTGCTGCCGCTCCGAGACCTGCTGCCGCCGCCCCTGCCGCTGGAACTGCCACGGCGCCGACGGCTGCTCCCGGGGCTCCATCCGCTGCCCCGCCGGCGGCTGGCCCGAGACCCGGCGTGCCACTGCGCCCGGCGGCTCCCGGTGCGGCTCCGAGTGGTGCACCTCACGCGGCTCCCGGACAGCCCAGCGCTCCTGCTGCACAACGTCCGGCGGCTGCGGCTCCGTCCGCGCCTGCGGGGACAACTCCCGGTGCGCCGAGGCCTGCGGGCCCTCCGCCAACCGGCCAAAGATTTCCGGCGTCGCGTCCACCGACGCAGCCCGGCCAAGGCTATCAAGGGCAAAGACCGGGCGCGCCGCAAGGCATGCGCCCCGCGGCAGCTCCGGGTGGAGCGCCTCGTCCCGGCGGTGCGCCGCGACCGGGCGGTCCTCCGCGTCCCGGTGGCGGGCCTCCCGGAAGATTTCCGCAACGCCCCGGCGGCGGCGCTGGTGGTGGCCGGCCAAACCAAGCTCCCATCGGGAGCCAGCGACCCGGCGCCACGGGTGGAGTCCCGAAAGCCGAGCCAGGCAAGCCGCTCTATGCGCGTAAACCGCCCGCAACGCGCGGGCGTCCGCTTATCGAAAAACGATTTGCTGAAGGCGAACGCCGGCTGCATCCCGTGCGAACGCGCGCGGGTGCGGGTCCCGGCCGCACGGTGGTCGAGCCCGTCGCGCCCGTTCAGCGCGAACCGCGTGCAGTGACGGTCACGGAAGGCATCACCGTTCGCGAGCTGGCAGAGAAGCTCGACATTCGCGCCAAGGATCTGCTGAAAACGCTGCTCGATCGCGGCGTGTTTGCGAGCATCAACCAGGCGCTCGATGTTCCGACGGCGACGAACCTTGCCGAGGCTTTCAACGGCATCGTGCAGGTGGTCACGTTCGAGGAGCAGGTCGTCCAGGAAGAGAAAATCAAGGAAGAGCGCAGCGGAAATCTGGTGCCGCGCGCACCCGTGGTCACCGTGATGGGCCACGTCGATCACGGCAAGACCAGCTTGCTCGACGCGATTCGCGAAACCGAGGTCGCGGCGGGCGAGGCGGGCGGCATCACGCAGCATATCGGCGCGTACGAAGCGCATGTCGGCGATCGCCGCATCGTTTTCGTCGATACGCCCGGCCACGAAGCGTTCACTCGGATGCGCGCGCGCGGCGCGAAAGTGACGGACATCGTCGTGCTCGTCGTCGGCGCGGATGACGGCGTTATGCCGCAAACCGAAGAGGCGATTGCGCACGCGCGCGCGGCGAAGGTGCCGATCGTCGTGGCGATCAACAAAATCGATAAGCCCGATGCGCAGCCCGAACGCGTGAAGCGCCAGCTCGCCGATCGCGGCCTCATGCCGGAAGATTGGGGCGGCGAGACGGTGATGGTGGACGTCTCGGCAAAGACGAAGCAGAATTTGCCGCGGCTGCTCGAAATGATTCTGCTCGTCGGCGACTTGCGCGAATTGAAGGCTGATCCGGACGCGCCCGCAAGCGGCACCGTGATCGAATCGCGCGTCGACCGTGGCCGCGGCCCCGTCGCGACAGTGCTCGTGCAGAACGGCACGCTGCACATCGGCGATGTGTTCATCGTCGGCGCCGTCTACGGCAAAGTCCGCGCGATGTTTGACGATCGCAGCCAGCCGATCAAGCAGGCCGGCCCGTCGACGCCCGTCGAAGTGCTCGGACTGCAGGGCGTGCCCGAAGCGGGCGATCAGTTCCAGGTGGCGGACGAGGCGAAGGCGCGCCACATCGTCGAATACCGGCAATCGAAGCAGCGCGAGGCGTCGCTCGCCAAGACCGCTTCCGGGCGGCTCACCCTCGATCAGCTGCACGAGCAGCTTCGCGCCGGCGAAATGAAGGAACTTCCGGTCGTGGTGAAGGCGGACGTGCAGGGCTCCGCCGAAGTGCTCACGGAAATGCTGCCAAAGCTTTCGAACGATCAGGTGACGCTCAAGGTGATCCAGTCGGGCGTCGGCGCGATCAACGAGAGCGACGTGATCCTCGCGTCGGCGTCGAATGCCATCATCATCGGGTTCAACGTGCGGCCCGAGCGCAAGGCTTCCGATCTGGCGCAGCGTGAAGGCGTCGATATCCGGATGTACTCGATCATCTACGAGCTGCTCGACGAAGTGCGCAAGGCCGTGGCCGGCCTGCTCGCTCCGGTGATCAAGGAGACGTATCTCGGCCGCGCCGAAGTGCGCGATACCTTCCGCGTGAAGGGCGCGGGCGTGATCGCCGGCTGCTCCGTGCAGGATGGGATCATGAAGCGCGATGCGGACGTCCGCGTGGTGCGCGACGGCGCCGTGGCCTATACCGGACGCGTGATCTCGCTGCGCCGCTTCAAGGACGACGTCAACGAAGTCCGCTCCGGATTCGAATGCGGCATCGGCATCTCGAATTTCAACGACGTGAAGGTTGGCGACATCCTCGAGTGCTTCAAGATGGAGAAGTCGCAGCCGATGGAAACTGTGGGGGCCGGCAATCGCGGCGGCGCGCGCGAAGGCGCCGAAGCCCGCCGCAACTAGCCTTCGCCCGGTTCGGAGTTTTCGGTACCCTCTGTGCTGGAACTTGCGGGGTGTTATGCCGATCGGCCTCCTCACCCTGGAAATTCATATCCCCGACGCGCGGTCGCTCAAAGACAAGCGGCAGGTGCTTCGCAGCCTGAAGGACCGATTGCGCGCGCACTACAACGTCGCCGTGGCGGAGCTCGAGCATCAGGAGCTCTGGCAGCGTTCCCGCGTGGGCGTGGTAAGCATTTCCGGCGATTCCAAGTATCTCGAGGAATCGCTCCAGGCGGTTGCCGCCGAATCCGAGCGCATTCTCGGGCGCGATCTGGTTTCGCAGGAGATTGATTATTTTGAGGGAAGCGAATGACGGTCGCAGGGTTTCGCCACGAAAGAATCGCCGAGGAGATCAACCACGAAGTCAGCCTGATGCTGGCCGGTGAGCTCAAGGACCCGCGCCTGGCCGTGCCGCTGACTGTTACCGAAGTGCGCGTGGCGCCCGGCCTCCGCACCGTGCGCGTTTTCGTTCAGGTCGATGGAACGGAAGCGGAGCGCGCCGAGGTGTTCGCCGGATTGAAGGCGGCCGCCGGGTACATTCGGCACGAGCTCGTCGAGCGGCTGCGGCTGCGCCGCGCGCCCGAAATACTTTTCGTCGCCGACCAGTCCGAGCAGTACGGCAGCCACATCGACGACCTCCTGCGCAAGACGCAGCACCCGGAGAAATCCTAGGTGCGCTGCCCCGCGGTTTGTTGTTTGCTTTTGCTGGTTAGCCTCTAAGGACAACGCCCTTCATGCCTCGCACGCCGCAGCCACAGCTCGATGGAATTCTCGTGGTCGACAAACCGAGCGGAAAGACCTCGCACGACATCGTCGAGACGGTCCGCCGGCTCATCGGATTCCGCCAGATCGGGCACTTCGGCACTCTCGACCCGCTCGCCACAGGCGTACTCGTGCTTGCGCTCGGCCGGGCCACGCGGCTCGCGCGCTTTTATTCCGGGCGCCGCAAGCGCTATAGCTGCGCGGTGCGCTTCGGATTTGCAACGGACACCTACGACGCCGACGGCGAGGCGCTTTCGGAAGATTCCGCGCCCGCACTCGACGCCGAAAAGCTTCAGGCGCTGGCGGCGCAGTTCGTGGGGAAAATCCAGCAGACGCCGCCGGCGTTCTCGGCGAAAAAGATCCACGGACGCCCCGCGCACGAGCTTGCGCGCAAGCACAAGCCGGTAAATCTCGAACCTGTCGAGGTGGAAGTCTTCGAGTTTCGTCTCACCGGCGTCGAAGGATCGGTCGCGCGCTTCGTCGTGGAATGCGGCGCGGGCACTTACATCCGCTCGCTCGCGCATGATATGGGGCAACTCCACGGCGCCGGCGCGCACCTCGCCGAAATCGCGCGCACTGCGGTGGGCGAATTCACGTCCGATCACGCCGTCTCGCTCGAGGATCTCGCGGCCGACGCAAAATCCGGAAAGATCGCCTCGCGCGTGATCCGCCTCGAAAGCCTGCTAACCGATCTGCCCCGCGCGACGGTCCTGCCGATCGTCGAAAAACGCGTGCGCCACGGTGCGAAATTCAATCTTCCGCTTGCGCAGATTCAGCCGGGACAGACCACCGCCGCGCAGGGTTCGCCCGCGCAACTCGATTCGGGCGACTGGAAGCCCTCGTGCCTCCGCGTCTTCAATCAGCAGGGACAGCTCATCGCCATCGCCGAGCCTGTGGTTCCGCGCACGTACCAACCCCTCGTCGTCCTCGAAGCCACACCCTAGCCGCGACGACGCGAGGGCTGAGGCGTCGCACTACTTGCTAGACCGACGGTGCGAACTGTGATGACCGCTATGTGATTTGCCGTGGCTGCGCCCGCTGTGAGTGGACGCCGTCGAGTGCCGAGTATGCTGCGAGTGCCGCCGTGTGTGCTGGGCCGGGGCAGCGCCAGCGAAAATCAGCACAGCCGCTGCGAGTGCGACGATCAGGCGCTTCATGCGAAGCCTCCAACGCCCTGAACCTAGCGCGCGAAAGGCCGTGCGGCAAGAGAATGAACGTACGCAACGTCTGGGGACGAAAGTCTCCAGGGATGAAGTGACATTTGTGCAGTTACCCCAACTACCGGTCTGGCGGCCCGTTGGGTTGGAGGCCTTGTCCCGGTTGTGGTTGCAATGGCTGCGCCGGCGTCTGCTGCTCTGGCGTCCCTTGTGGGGGTTCCGGCGTCGGTTCGACCGGCGTCTCCTCCGGCGGCGTCGGCTGAGGCGGCGGAATCCTTTCCTCTCTCGGCGGGATGCCAACGGGCGCGCCCAACCCTTCGCCGCCCGCCCCGGCTTCGCCCGCCAACGATCCTTGCCCGGCGTAGATCACGCGATCTTTGTGCAGCTCGAGCCGCACAAGCCGCGGCGTCACAAGAATCAGCAGCTCGCTGGTCTGGTTTTGCGCCTGATTATTCCCTGCGAGGTATCCGACTCCTGGAAGCTCTGCCGCGCCCGGCGTACCCGCGATGGCGTTCGTCAGATCTGACTGCAAGAAGCCGGCAAGCATCGCCGTTTCGTTCTGCTTAAGCCGCAATGTCTGCTCCACCGTTTCGTTGCTGATCACGGGGATGGCATTGAAAGCCGTTCCGGTCAAACTGCTGATGTCGAGGGCGAGCTTCAGCGTCACGTCGTTGGGATGAATGCGCGGCGTCGCTTCCACCTTCAGGCCCACGTCGAGATACTCGACGCCGGGAAATGGCGTGCCCGCCGTGCCGAGTCCGCTGCCGAGCAGGCTCGCCGTATTCAAGACCACGGTGGCGTTGGCCGATCCGTTGTTCGCCGTTGCGATGTCCGGCCGGCTATCCGCATTGAAATCGGCCTCCGCCAGCGACACCGGCGCCGTGCCCACCGGCAGCTCGACGTTAGGGGCAAATTCACCGCCGCCGAGATTCAGGATCACGGAAATTGCGTTGTCCGTCTGGTCGGACACCACCAGGTCGGCCATCCCGTCCAGATTGTAATCGGCCACCGCAATCGACGTCGGGCCGTTCCCCGCCGCGAAATCCCGCGTCGTGCCGGTAGCGAACGTTCCCGTGGGCACGTTCTCATTGTTAATCTGGTTGTAGTAGATGCTCACTGTGTTTCCGGTGTTCGTGCTGGTCTGCGCTCCGTTGTTCGCCACCGCGATGTCCAGCGCGCCATTTCCGTTGAAATCCCCAAACGCCACATAAACCGGATCGTTCCCTGTCGGGTAGTCCGTGCGCAGCTGAAACGTTCCGTCGCCGTTGCCGAGGAACACCGAGAACGTGTTGTTACCTTGGTCCGCCACCACCAGGTCGATGTGGCCGTCGCTATTCAGATCCGCCGCCGCAAGCGACGAGGGCTCGAATCCCGCTGGCAGATGTATGAGCGTGGGCGCCTGGAACGTGCCGTCGCCAATGCCCTGAAAGATCGAAATCGTGTTGTCGCCCTGATTGGCTACCGCGAGATCGACGCCGCCGGGCGCGGTGACATCGTGAAAATTCGCCGAGATCACCGAGACCGGCGCGTTCCCCGTCGCGATGTCCGTCTTCGGCTGAAACGTGCCGTCGCCATTCCCAAGCAGAATCGAAACCGTGTTCGCTGCCTTGTTGGCTACCGCCAGATCGAGGAAATCGTCGGGATTCACGGCCGTCGACCCATTGTTGAACTGGCCCGTCGCGATCGCCACGGGATCGGTCCCGGTCGGATACGTCACCTGCGTCGTAAACGTGCCATCGCCGTTGCCAAGGAGCACCGACACCGTGTTGTCCGCCGAATTCGCCACGATCAAGTCGTAAACGGCATTGTTGCGCAGGCTCGCCGTCGCGATGAACGACGGCGCGTTCCCCGCAGGGTAGTTCAGGATGGGGTTCGCGACCGCGGTGCTATTGACCCCTTGCCCCGAAACGAAGCTCGATGAGTACGTCGAGAGCGAAACCGGAATCCGCTGCCCGACGAAAAACGTCGCCTTCTGTCCGTCCTCCGCGCGCAGCAAAATTCGCCGCCCGCTCTTCACCAGCGAGAGCATCTGCGAAAAATTGGCGCTGGCGCCGGGAAGCGTCGCGAACTCCGTCGTCAATCCTCCGCCAAAGGCGATCAGCCCCGGAATCGTGGTCGACCCGAACACCTGCTGGAGCACATCGAGCAAGCCCTGCTGCGAGGCCTCCGCTTCTTGAATCTGCGCGCTGCTCACGCTGAACGTTTGCGCTGTCTCGGGCGGCGTGATGCCCAACTGCCGCGCCAGATCCCTGTTCACCTCAAGCACTTCGATTTCCAGAACGAGCTCGCCGGTCGGTTGCTCGAGGTTGTCGATCAGGTCCGTCGCCACGGCCATCGCTTGCGGCGAAGCGCGCAGCGTCAGTGTCCGGCTGTTTACGTCCAGGTCCGAGCGCGGAATGCCCGCCATCTCGCGCACCAGCCGCGTCATCTCCATCATGTCGTCGGGCGTCGCGGAGGCGGGCAGCAGAATCGTTCGCACCACCGACACATCGAAGTCCTTGCGCTTCTGCGGCGTATCTTGCGCCACGAAAAACAGCCGCCGGCCCAGCGGCCGCCAGAACGTTCCCGTCATATCCCCCAGCAGCCGCATGGCCGTGGGAAAATCCACATCGTTCACTTGGAAGCGCACCGCCCGCGACACAATGTCTCCGTCGAACGCCACTTCCACGCCGAATTGTTTTCCGACCTCCTGATACGCACCTTGCGTATCGCCACGATAATCGAAGCTGTGCGTTCCCTGCCGATAGTCGAGCTGCACGGGGCCTGCAATGTCGGGCTCCGTTACCGCGCGAGATTGGCCCGGTTCCTGCGCGATCAGTTCCGCGAGCCTTTCGCGCAGCACGCGGTTCGTCGGATCGAGATACGTGGCGGAGAGCAATTCCTTGCGCGCTTCATCGAGCCTTCCCGAAACTGCATCGCGCTCCGCCGCATCCGCCCTTTCCTGCACTACGCGGCTCTTCGCCAGTTCGCTGTGAATAAGATAGTCGCGGTTGTTCGGCGCATAATTCACGGCGTCCGAATACGCAGTGTAGGCTCCGTCCAAATCCTCGCTCCGCTCGGCGCGCACACCTCGCTCGTAAGCCTCTTTCGCTTTCTTCGCGTCGGGCTTCTCCTGGGACGTGGATCTGCTCTGAGCCGCTGGCACTGCCGGTGATGCGGCTGGCGCGGCGGGATTCGGCGCTTGCGAAGACTGCGCGAAGGGATCGGGGCTCCATGGCCGCCCGAGGGATAGCCCGAGGAATAGAATGATCGCGACCGATGCAGCGAGCGCTGCAGCGCGGATGCGAAATGATCGTTGACCCTCAGCCACGATTCCCCTCGGCCATCCGAACGTCAGATGCACATTCTACAGTTAATGTCCCGGCGCCATATGGCTTCGCCCTCAGAAATGGGCAGAATAGCAACGGTTTGAGGCGGTCGCGCAAAGCTGCGAGGTGTTGAATTTTCTTGTTTTTAGGCGCGCGCAGCGTTACACTCGATTTGCCAGTTGTAACTGGGTAACAACTGGCTGACCTCATGATTTCTGCTCTCTTAGTCGCTCTGCGCGAAGGCGTCGAAGCCGCCCTCATCGTCGGCATTGTCCTCGTGTATCTGAATCGCACGGGCCGGCGCGCGCTGCGCCCCTACGTCTGGACTGGCGTCGGTGTTGCCTGCGCCATGAGCGTTGCCGCCGCCATTTTGCTCCAACGCTGGGCGATTAGCGAGGACGGCTTCGAGGGCGTTCTGATGCTGGTCGCCGCGGCGCTTGTCGTCACCATGATCGTCTGGATGAATCGCATCGCCCGCACCCTCCGCAAGGAAATCGAGCAGCGCATCGAAACGTATGCGCAAAAATCGTCGCGCGCCGCCGGGTGGGCAATCGGCGCGTTCGTGTTTTTCATGGTCGTGCGCGAGGGCGCCGAGCTCGTTCTTATCCTGCGCGCGGTCGAGCTATCGAGCGCGGGCGTGCAGACCTGGATCGGCACGGGAATCGGCATTGCCATCGCTGTCGCCGTCGGATTCTTCTTCTTCGAAGGGACGCTGCGCATTCCCCTGCACCGCTTCTTTGCTGCCACCAGCATCATCCTGATGGTCGTCGCGTTTCAGCTGGCGCTTACCGGCGTGCATGAGTTGAGCGAAGCCGAGTGGATCTGGTCGAGCAAGACGGAAATGGCCACGGTAGGTCCGATTGTCCGCAATGAGGTTTTCTTCTTCGCCGTGATTCTGGGCGTGGCCGCGCTTCTGGTGGTGCGCGAGTATTTTACGGCGCGGCGTCCGGCCGCCGATCCCGGCATGAATCCCGCCGAGCGCCGCATGCGCGAGTGGGAATTCCGCCGTCAGCGCCGCTGGAGCTTTGCCGCCGCGATTCTGTGCGTCGCAGTGATTGTCTCGCTCGCGGCCGATTTCGCCTATGCCCGCGCGATGAACGCGCAGTCGCCCGCGAAAAGGCTTATCGCCGACAATGGTGAAGTACGCATCTCCCTTTCCGATCTCACGGATCAGAGCGTGCATTTCTACGACGCCGACGCGAACGGCACCGAAATCCGCTTCATGGTGATTCATCAGACCAACGGAAACTATTCCGTGGCGCTCGATGCTTGCCAGATTTGCGGCTGGGCTGGCTACAAGCAGGAAGGGCAAAACGTGATCTGCCGGAATTGCGGCGCCACGATCTATATTCCATCGATCGGCGACAAGGGCGGATGCAATCCAATCCCGGTGAAATCAGAAGTGTCAAATGGCGAGGTGATCGTCGATCTCGCGGCCTTGACGGAATCGGCCTCTCAGGTGCACAAATCCTAAAATGTTCGCGAGACTTGTAGGCGAATCGTTCGTGCGCAATCCGCGCCGCAAGCTGCTGGCGGCTGCCGCGCTGGTGCTCGGCATGGCCGTCGCTACCGCGACGCTGACTATCGCGCTCGAAGTCGGCGACCGCATGGCCCGCGAATTCCGCAGCCTTGGCGCCAACCTTCTCGTGACTCCAAAATCGGATACGCTGCCACTCGAAATCGGCGGCGTCGATTATCGCCCCGTCGACGAAGGCGCGTATCTCAACGAACGCGATCTCGGCAAGCTCAAAACAATCTTCTGGCGCCACAATATTCTCGGCTTCACGCCTTTTCTCGATGTGCCGAATATTTCCTCAAGCTCACGCGGGAATGGAGAACGCATTACAGTCATCGGCACTTGGTACGAGCACGAAGTCCCCGTGCCCGACGGGACCAAATTCAAGACGGGCCTTAGCGTTACGCGCCCTTGGTGGACAATCCAAGGGCGTTGGTTCCGAGACGGCGCCCCCGAGTGCGTGATCGGCAAAACATTGGCGCAGACGTATCCGGGCGGCATTTCAGTCGGCCAGACAATCTACCTACAGATGGAGGTTAGAAACGCACGCACATATGGTGTGGTGCAGTTGTTGCCGTTCGTCGTCACTGGGATCGTTTCGACGGGCGGGACGGAAGACGATGCTATGCTCGTTCCGCTGCCCTTCGCCCAACAGATTTCTTATCATCCCGGGCAATTCCGGCAGCTTTTCGTCAGCGCGCTGACAAAGCCGGCCGACGCGCTTGCGGCGCGCGATCCGAAATCGCTTACGCCGACTGAATACGACCGCTGGTTCTGCTCGCCCTACATTTCGTCGATCAGCTACCAGATCGAGCAGGTGTTGCCCGGCGTCGATGTCCACGCGATCCGCAAGGTAGCCGATTCCGAAGGGCGCATTCTGTCGCGCATCAGCACGCTGCTCTGGATCGTCACGCTGGCAGCATTGATCGCGGCCGCGCTGGCCGTCGGCGCGACGTCCGCCGCCACCGTGATCGAGCGGCGGGGCGAAATCGGCATCATGAAGGCCATCGGCGCGACGAACGCACTCGTCAATTCCATTTTTCTTACCGAGCAACTGATGCTCGCGATCGCGGGCGGCGCAGTTGGCTTCATTCTCGGTGCTGTGCTGGCGCGCGTGCTTGGATCGAGCGTCTTCGGCTCTCCTGCGCCGCCGCGGCTCGTGCTGCTGCCCGTTGTGCTCGGGCTTGCCGCGCTCGTCGCGCTCGTCGGCAGCCTCATCCCCTTGCGACGCGCCGCACATTTCAATCCTGCGCCGATTCTGAGGGGCGAATAGTGTTCGGCCGCATCGTCTGGAAAATGCTGCGCGGCGGCAAAGGACGCATTTTTGTCGCGCTCCTCGCCGTCACCAGCGGCGCGGCCGTGATCTCCGCGCTACTAAATGTCCAATTCGACATGCAGCATAAGCTCGCGGAGGAATTCCGCACGCTCGGCGCAAATATCGTCGTGGCGCCGCAATCCGGCGCGCAGTCCGCGGGCCTCGGCAATTCCGCCAATGCCGGCACGGCCGCAGCCGCCACACCGGTGCTGCTGAATGAAGACGCGATCAAATCCGGGGTCGAGGCCAATCGCACGCCAGACGTTGTCGCTTCCGCGCCATTTCTTTTTGTCGTCGCGCACGCGAACGATACGCCGGTGGTCGTCACCGGCACGTGGCTCGACCAGATTTCGCGCCTGAATCCGACGTGGAAGCTCGAAGGCAGCTGGATCACGTCGCGCGATGACCAATCGCAGTGCCTGATCGGCCGCAACGTCGCGCAGCAGTTCCAGCTCGCGCCTGGCTCGCAGCTCACGCTCGCATATCTTGGCCGCACCGCGCAGCTTCGCGTTGCGGGCGTGATCGATTCGGGCGCGGCCGAAGACGACCAGGTTTTCGTGAATCTTCCGATCGCGCAAACGCTGGCCGGCACGCCCGGCGGCATCGGCTTGTGGCAGCTCAGCGTCAGCGGCGCGTCGGCCGGCATCGGCGCATACGCCACGCGACTCGCTGCTGCCCTTCCGACAGCGAGCGTTCGCCCGATCCGCGAAGTCACCGAGGCCGAAGGCAATCTGCTGCATCGCACGCGGCTGCTGATCGCGTCGATGGTCGCGCTGATTCTGGTGCTGACCGCGCTGTGCGTTCTTGCGACAATGGCGGCGCTCGCGATGGAGCGTCGCGAGGACGTCGGCCTGATGAAAGCGCTCGGCGGATCGATCGCGCGCATCGTGAGCCTATTCCTCGCCGAGGTGAGCGTGCTCGGCGCGGCCGGCGGATTGCTTGGCTGCGTCATCGGTATCGTCCTCGCGCAGTGGATGGGGCAGCGCGTCTTTGACACGTCGATCACGCCGCGCTGGGAGATTTTTCCGCTGACGATTGCGATGATGGTCGTAGTGGCGCTGGCCGGCGCGCTGCCATTGCGTCTGCTCGGCAAGGTGAAACCTGCCGTTATTTTGCGAGGTGAGTGACAAAGTGGCGCCCGTCGTCCAAATCGAGAATCTGCGCAAGGAATTTGGCAATGTCCGCGCGCTCGATGGCGTGTCGTTCAGCGTCGACCCGGGCGAGTGGATCGCGATTATGGGGCCGTCGGGCTCGGGCAAGACGACGCTGATCAATATTCTCGGCGGGCTCGATACGCCCACATCCGGCCGCGCGTTCGTCGATGGCGTCGATGTCGCCCGGCTCGACGAATCTGGCCTCACGCGCTTTCGCGCCGAGAAAATCGGCTTCGTCTTCCAGCAATTTCATCTCGTCCCATATCTCACCGCGCTCGAAAACGTGATGCTGGCGCAGTATTTTCACAGCACGACGGACGAATCCGAGGCGCGCGCGGCGCTGGCCCGCGTCGGCCTCGCCGACCGCGTGACGCATCTGCCCTCGCAGCTTTCGGGCGGCGAACAGCAACGCGTCGCGGTGGCCCGCGCGCTGATCAATCATCCAAAATTGATTCTCGCGGACGAGCCCACCGGCAATCTCGACGAAGCCAACGAGGAAATCGTGCTGCGCCTGCTGCGCGAACTTCACGCCGAGGGCCACACGATCATCATGGTGACGCACGCCGCGTCGATCGGCCAGATGGCCGACCGCCGCATCGACCTAGCCCACGGCCGCCTCGTGCAGATCACGGAAATTTCCGAGGCGGAGGAAGCCGACTTCGATCACCTGCTCGAGCAGGTCTGGATTTTCGACGAGGAAGGCGTGACGCCCGAGCTCACCCGCATTCGCGAAGGCGGCGTGAAGGATACGCCCGCGCTGATCGCTCGGCTCAAAACTCTCGGCCTGCTCGAAATGCGCGACAAAGAAGTCGCGCTCACCGCGACGGGGCAGAATCGCGCGCGCGATATCGTCCGGCGGCGGCGGCTCGCCGAGCGCCTCCTCACCGACACGTTTTCCGTCGCCGATTCCGAGGCCGATTCCCACGCCTGCAAATTCGAGCACATCATCAGCCCCGAACTCGATCAGCGCATCTGCACCTTCCTCGGCCATCCGAAGACGTGCCCGCATGGCAATCCAATCCCGCCCGGCGCCTGCTGCCCCACGCGCTAACGAGAAAGGAGGCCCGCACGAACATGTCCAACTCTTACGGCATCTCCGACCGAGATGAGCGAGACATTCGAGCAAGAGACAAAAAATGCGTATATTGCCGTGCTCGTTTGAAGCGGCATCCCCGAAACAGAGCCTTGGAAGCGACTATCGAGCACTTTAATAATCACGGACCGATGAGGAAAAAATACAACCTGGCCATTTGCTGTCGAGGCTGCAATTCGAGCAAACGAAAGCAGGGACTGCTGGCTTGGTTCAAGACGGATTACTGTCGAAACAAAAATATAAATGAAGAAAAGGTCTTGCCGCCAGTCAAGGAGTACCTTCGAACCGTACGTCGCCGACGTCGCCGTTCCTCGGATTCTCCGCGTTCTCTGCGTCCCTCTGTGCCCTCTGCGTAATGTTTAGGTTTTGGATCTTTCAGGCGCCGGTGAGGAATTTATATTGGCCGGCGTTCAGCGGGACGACCGACAGCCGTCCCTGGCGGACCAGCGGCGAATCCGCGAATAGCTTCTGAGCTTTCACCTCGGCCAGCGTAACCGGCTTCGCGATCGCCTTCCCTGCCTTGATTTCCACAACAGGGCTTTTCGGATTGGCAGCGTCCACCGAAACTACTGTCGCGGTGCCCACCGCGGTCTTGCGGTCGCCCGTTTCGTAGATGACGAGCTTTGCGCCGGGCGTCATCTCGCGCAGGTTTCGCAGCGCGACGGGATTCGACACGCCATTCCATTCGGTCTGCCCGTCGCGCTTCAAATCTTCAAACGAGTATTCGGAAGGTTCCGTTTTCAGCAGGTAATAATCCGCCACGACGATCTCGCCTCCGCGCTCCGCTCTCGCTTACCACTTCCCCAGCGACAGCCTAAACACCAGCGCGACAAGCCCAACCCCGGCGAGCATGCCAACGATCGGCAGAATTCCCCACCAAATGTCCTCGACGATCGCGCCGATATCGATTTTCTTATTCACGCACACCCTCCCGCAAACCGAGATGTGAGACGTATGTAGTATCCGCCCGCTTGGACGGTCCCGCAACTGCTGTGCTACTCGCTCGAGTCTTTCTTGTGCAAGCTAGTGCAGATGTCGATCGCGTTCGTCGGATCAACCGCGCCGTTGCCTTCCTGTACGTGCTGGATCTTGCCCTGTTTGTCGACGACAAACGTGGTGCGATTGGCAAACTGAAATTGGTCGTTGAGGATGCCGTACTCTTTCGAGACTTGCCGCGTCATGTCGCTCAGGAGCGGGAATTTGACCCCGATCTTTTCTGCGAAAGCTTCGTTGGAAGGAGGAGCGTCAATGCTGATGCCCAGGACCTCGGTGTCTTTCAGATCGATCTTGCCCGAGTCGATACCAGACTGGTATCCCTGCAGTTCTTTCGTTCAGCCACCGGTGAAGGCAAGAACGTAGAACGCCAATATGACGTTCTTCTTGTCGCGGAAGTCGCTTAGTTTCACCATTTCCCCCTTGTCGCTGCGCAAGGTGAAATCAGGCGCCACGTCTCCGACCTTCAGGAACGTGTGAGCGATTTGGGGCATGGGTGGCTGCTGCGCCTGGGCAGCAGGCAGAGTGAAAAGTCCGGTAAGGAGCAAAGCCAAAAAGAGGGGCAGGATTCGTCTTGTCATCTCTCATCCTTTCTCTCGTCTCGTTTCGCGAAGCGCCGACGATCTGAAGTATACACGACCCGAAGTGAACCGCACCCCGCCCGTGGGCCCCATTCGGGACCCACTGGCTAAAAGCCGAAGAGTGGTGCTCTAAGTGGTTCGGAGCCCGGCATCGCCAGTGCTATGGCTTCTGCGCCGCCTTTTCTGATTTCCGATGCGCCTCTTGCGACCACTCGAAGGCCTTCTTGGCGTGCTCCAGCGCCTGTTTCGAAAGCTCGTGCCCGGTCAGGTGATCTTCCTTCCCGTGGTGCGCGGCGGCAGCGCGGTGCGCGTGCGCGGCGAGTTCGTGAAATTCGGCAGCTCTTTGGTGCGAGTCATTTGGCATGATTTTCTCCCGCTAGACTTTACCGCACATTTTCGGAACCCATCCTATCTTTGCGGCTAGCGCTCCCTCATCCCGCCGGGAAGAATGGCTTCCCAATGTTGCCCGAACTCCGCAACCGCATCGACGCGATGGAAAAACAAGGCCTCTTCGGCCATGGCCCCGACTACCGCAAAAACCGCTACACCGATGAATACATGATCGCCGTGTGGGGCGAAGGCTACTTTCCCTACGTATATCGGAATCATCCCGATCCAAACGACGATCCGGTCCAGGACGGCGTGATGTCCTGGGACCTATATCGCGAGATGTGGGGTTCGGACGGCGAATTCGTTATCGACGGAAATTTAAAGTCGGTCGAGTATGTAGACCGCCTTCCGGCGATCAAAGTTCCCACCCTCATCATCGCAAGCGATCACGACGAATGCGATCCTTCGCTTTCCCGCGAAATGCACGAGAGGATTGCCGGATCGCAACTCGTGATTCTGCCCAAAAGCGGCCACATGACATTTGTGGATCAGCCCGGCCTCTTCATGGCCGCCGTGGGTGCTTTCCTATCCAATCCGCACACCCAGGCGTCGACGTCACAATAGCCACTGCCCTGTGGCGGCAGTCCGGGCGCCGGGCGGTGTATACTCGGCCAAGGCTGAGTCGCGCGACACACGCGCGCGCCTCAGCCCATTCGACCATGCCACGGGCCCACCTCATCCTGATTTTCGCCGCTGCGCTCGCAATTCCTTTGCTAGGCGTCGCACAGGAAAATGACCAGAGCAAGCAGCTGCCGGGCGCATCCTCCGCCGCGACCGACGCTTCCTCTGTTGCGCCCAAGAGCTGCGACGCGCGCTCGGTGATGCTCAATTTCCCGATCTACCGTGATGGCGAAGTTGTCCGCGAAGCGCCGGTCTGGCGGCTGGGCGACAGCACGCCCTATTTCTTTGCCGCTGGCATGACCATCGACGCGGACGGCTCGCCCAACGCCTACAATCCCGAAAACACCGGCCTCGACGATCTCGCGAACGCGGGCCAGCCCGGCCACTGGGACGGCGTGCTGCAGGATCGCGACGGCAACCCGCTGATGCAGGGACCGGATGATCCGTTCCCCGGCTACTACATTTCGTGCACGTCGCTTGCGGACCGCATGAAGCGGCCGCTCGATCCCACGCGATTCGTGGACGCGTCGAAGATCCCGTACGTCGTGCTGCCGCGCGAAGTCGCTTTCCAGTCGGGGACGCGGCTCGGGGATTTCGCCGTGGCGATGAACATGCGCACCGGAGCGTGGTCGTACGCGATCTTCGCGGATGTCGGAACGTTCGGCGAAGGCTCGATCGCGCTCGCCGACAACCTCGGCGTCTGGTCGGACGCGCGGCGAGGCGGCACGTGGGGCGGCGTCTTTTATCTTGTCTTCCCGGGATCGGGCAATGGACGGCCGCGATCGGTCGATGAAATCAACGAAGCCGCCGGCAAAGCCTTTCAGGATTGGGGCGGCGCCGAACAGCTCAATTCCTGCGCCGCGAGCTCGAGGCCCACAATCTGGCCGTGGTACCGCTAATTCGCAGCTGCCTGTGCCAGCCTACTTCATTTCCGATTTGACCATGCGCGACGCTGCCGCCATCGAGACCTATCGCCACCGCGCCGCGCCTCGTTCCACGCGTGGCATTCTTCGCTTTTGCATTTGTAGCGGCTCGTTCTGAGCGTAGCCGAAGGGCCGCCTCGTCCTTAGGCGGGCCTTTTTCGCTCGGATCAGCCGCGGAGCGGCGATTGTACTTAGCCCGGCACGCAGCGCAGCGGAGTGCCGGGTATCCCGCATGAAAAGCGCAGCCCCGGAGGGGCGATTGAACCGGCCGCCTCGTCGTCAGCCAGGCGTCCGTTTCTTCTCGCACACGCCATGGCACCCGAGCACTGCGCCAGATGCGCAAAGGGAGCCTGCAAAACACCATTGCCCTAATCGAAACTCTAATCTAAAACCTAACCTTGAAACCTAATCTGAAACCCTAATCTAAAATTAGGACACGTCCGACTCTGTTAAACTGAGGCTGTTAAAATATGCCGCTGCCAATCGATGCGCGCAAGAAACCTTCGGGCGTGAAGGTGCATGTGAGCACCGGCGAGGGTGTCGAGATTACCTGGTCCGACGGCCACCTCAGCCGCTACGATTTTCCCTATCTCCGCGATCATTGCCCCTGCGCCACCTGCAATGACGAGCGGTTGAAGAAAGAGGAGAACCCCGCCAAAACCGCCGCCAGCGACGTTTTCCCGATGTTCAAGCCGAAAGCGAAGGCCAAGGCGGCGACGGCCGTCGGTAACTACGCGATTCAAATAGAGTTTACGGACGGCCACGCCACCGGCATCTACAGCTTCGATCACCTGCGGGAAATCTGCCCCTGCGAGGCCTGCGCGCGGGAGTTTCGTCCGGCGGCAAAGGAGAAGACGGCCTAGACCTTGGCGTCGGCGTAAGTCGGGAGCCGAGAGCCAGCATCAAGACCTAGGGTGTGCAGTCTGCTCGGCTACGACCAAGATTCGGTGGAACGCTCCCGCCGGTTCTTACGTCTGAACTCGCTGGGCCGGTTCGCACAGACATAGCTCCGTGGCTGGAATGAGACGCAACCGCCTCTCCTCTTCGACTTTGTCCCGCGTGGGCAAGTCGTGCCCACGTGCGGGATGGTATAATGGGGAGTACTTCGGCGCTGAATCGCAACGGCGCTTCTGTGTATCCAATCGCTCGGGGGAATTCAGTGTACAAGGTCATCATCATCGGTAGCGGGTGTGCGGGGTTGACGGCGGCGATCTACACGGGACGCGCGGATTTGAACCCGCTCGTCCTCGACGGCTATGAGCCCGGCGGCCAATTGGCCCTCACGACGGAAGTGGAAAACTTCCCCGGCTTCCCGGAAGGCATTCTCGGTCCGGAGCTGATCGAGCGCACGCGCAAGCAGGCCGAGCGATTCGGCACGACGTTTCGCTCCGGTACCGTCACGAAAGTGGATCTGAGCAAGCGCCCGTTCAAGGTTGAGGTCGGCAAGGAAGTGTACGAATCCGAGGCGTTGATCGTCGCGGCCGGCGCTTCCGCCCGCATGCTCGGCATCGAATCCGAGAAGCATCTGCTCGGCTACGGGGTTTCGACGTGCGCCACGTGCGATGGCGCGTTTTTCCGGAATCGCGAAATCGTGGTCGTCGGCGGCGGCGATACGGCCATGGAAGAGGCCACGTTCCTCACGAAGTTTGCGAGCAAGGTGACGCTCGTTCACCGGCGCGACGAATTCCGCGCGTCGCGCATCATGCTCGACCGCGCCCACGCCAATCCCAAAATCGTTTTCATGACCCCTTACGTCATCGAGCAGGTCCACAACGTCGCCAATAAGGTCGTCGACAAGGTCGAGCTTCGCAACATGGAAACCAAGGAGCTGAAGACCATCCCCACCGAGGGAGTCTTCGTCGCCATCGGCCACGACCCCAATACCAAGGTCTTCAAGGGCCAGCTCGAAATGGACGAGAACGGGTACCTGATTACTCGCGACGGCCCAAAGACCAACGTTCCGGGTGTCTTCGCCGCAGGTGACGTCCAGGATCATCACTACCGCCAGGCGATCACCGCGGCAGGTTCCGGCTGCATGGCCGCCCTCGAAGCGGAGCGGTTCCTCGAAAACGGTCACGCCTGACCTGTCGTCCGCAGCCCGCAGGATGGGCGCAGGACGATTGAACGTTTCCCCGTAGGTGCGGGTTTCAAACCCGCCCCTTTTCATTCCAGCGATCGCTTGTGGCACAAAGGGCGAAAGGTCCTTTTTTATCCACCTAAGGCGCCTTTAAGGCCCCGCCAGGGGGATCCTCCATCCCCCACTTATTGCAGGTTTGTTTCGCTTTTCCTTCATTTACCCGTTCGCCAAAAAGAGCGCCATCGGTTGAGATTGGCCTCCGTTTCGGACTACACTTTCTTGCGGTCGCCCAGCCTGCTCGCTGTCTTGCTTCCTTGCCTTCATCCGATCGAATCGCCTGGCTTGAGGGCGTGAATTTCGAGTCCCGCGACCGTTTGCGTCAGCTCCTTCAATTTTTCCGGATTCCCGGTGAGCACCGGGAACGTGCCGAAATGCATGGGGATCACGTGCTTCACGCCCAGCAGACGGATCGCCAGCGCGGCTTCGCGCGGGCCCATCGTGAAATGATCGCCGATCGGGAGCATTGCCACTTCCGGCGCGTACAGCTCGCCGATGATTTTCATGTCGCCAAAGACGGCCGTGTCGCCCGAATGGTAGACCGTCAGGCCGCCGGGCAGCCGGATCACGTAGCCGCAGGCTTCGCCGCCGTAGATGATTTTGTCGCCGTCCTGAATGCCGCAGGAATGCAGCGCGTTGACCATCGTCACTTCGATTTCGCCGACTTTCTGCGTGCCGCCCTTATTCATGGCGCTCGTCTGCGTCACGCCCTTCGATTCCAGCCACGCGCACGTCTCGTAAATTCCCACCACCTGGGGTTTGAACTCCTTGGCCAGCGAAACCGCGTCGCCAATGTGGTCAAAATGCCCGTGCGTGATCAACATTGTGTCGAGCCGGTCGAATTTTTTCAGCGCATCAGGGCAGGCGGGATTCGACTGGATCCACGGATCGACAACGATGACTTTTTCGGAAGGAGTGGTAATGCGGAAGGCCGAGTGGCCGAACCACGTAAATCGATTTCCTCGCGACTGAAACATCCGTCCCCCAAGGCAGCCCGGCCTTGGCGGCGAGCTGCTAATTTCCCGCGGACGGACTTCCCTTCCCGCGATTTTGCGCGTCGGTCGAGACCATGATCAGGCGGATCGCCTGCACGAAAGCATCCTGCGTTTTCTGCCCGACAAAATACCGCGCCAGATGCCCGTCGCGCGCATAGAAGTCCGTCTGCGGCATCGTACCACGCCAGTCGGGATTCACGCCCTGGTAGAAGGCATCGACATCGATTCCATTCTTTTGGCGATAGTTGGGAAATCCGGGGTGAGTCTGGTCGAGAAACTTGCGGGCGAGCGGCAGGTCGGCATCCTCGTCAAGGCTCACGCCCACCGTAACCAGCCCCTGCGGCTCATATTCCTTCGCGAGCGCGGCGATCATCGGAAATTCGTCGCGGCAAGGCCCGCACCAGGTCGCCCAGAACGTCACGACCAGGGGCTTTCCGCGATACCCCGCGACCATATTTTTGTAACCGGCGAGATCGATCACGGGCATGTTTCCCGAATCTTCTTTTGACCCGGCGGCTTTAACTGAAACGGTCTGCGGCCGGGCGACGCCGAGCGTTGCAGCAAGAATCAACCCAAGTGCTCCCAATCCCAGCAAAGTACGCAACGCCATGCGCATAGCTTCCCCCCGACGCCTTTCCTCTTTCGCCTTATTTTATCGGGTTCGCGACCGCAGGCGGCGCGGGCGCGCCTATCCGCTATTGCCTGTTTCGCACGCCGAGTACTACCCTTCCGCGGAGTCGGTCCAGGGAGCGATGGAAGCCGTCAGTTCAAGCGCCGCGCCGCGCGGTGCTCGATTCGATCGCGCTAAGCTTTTTCAGAAAATCGGTGATCGCCCGCGGACCGGTCCCAACGTTATAGGCAATGCCCTTTTTCGTCCCGTCACTGAATTGCACCTCGACCCACTCAACCATTTCGTCCACGCAGCCCGGGCAACCGGTGCGCTCGTCCATTGCGGCGAGCACAGTTGCATCGACGGAACTTTGCAGCTCTCGCCACTGCCTGGGGGTGATCCGGGTTATGGTCTTCAGCTGCGGGTAGTGCTTCGGATCGCCCGGGGACGTGGTTACCGTTTGAATTGACCTCGAATCGATCGACGTCACAGTATCGCACCAGCCTATGCACATCCCGGCGTAACTCCCCGTTCGGACGCGCACCACCTGCCGTTCGTCGGGTGGTTTCGGTCGCGGTTGCCCGGCCTGGGCAAGCAGGCTTCCGGCGGCAAAGCTGATAACGATGGCCAAACGGCAGAGTTTGGTTTTCATATGGTTAGAACGTCGCGCGCCAGCTTTCTTGCAGGCCCCCGGCAGTCGAGCTAAGACGCCTTGTACCACCCCGGATTTGATGGTATAAAAATTCTTCGAGCACCGAAGGCTGGATGCTTCGTATAGTACGGCGTCTCGGGACGTAAGCCCCTTTTAGGAGAATGATTCATGGCGTATGTCATTGCCGAACCCTGCATCGGAACCAAAGACGCCGCGTGCGTCGACGTCTGCCCGGTGGATTGCATCCACCCTCGCAAGGACGAGCCCGAATTTGAGACCGCGAAGCAGCTCTTCATCAATCCCGACGAGTGCATCGACTGCGGGGCGTGCGTCCCCGTCTGCCCGGTGACCGCGATTTTCGCGCTGGAAGATCTGCCGGAAAAATGGTCGAGCTATACGCAGATCAACGCCGACTACTATAAGAAGGTCTGACGCTCAGACTCGCGGCGCGAATCGGCGCGCCGGATATGGCTGGATAAGGGTTGCGCGCGGCGGATCATTCATCCGCCGCGTTTCTTTTTTCTGGGCGTGCTCTTCGTGGCGTGAATCTTCGGCACATCCTGCGGTCTACGATCGGTTTGCCGCAATTTCTGCCATGTCTCCACTTCGTCTCGTAGTCTCGCGATCGTCATACCACGAAAATCATCGGGACATCCCGCCAGCTTCGCGATACCCGCCGCGAGCAGCGACTGCCTCCCGCGCGCATTGCCCCGCCCGTGGTGATGAAAGGCCGCCGCGACCTGGATCAACCCCTGCAGAAACGTCTTCTCCGGTTCTGGCGCCGCGAGCCACAATTCTTCCCACACTTCGTGCGCTTCGAAGAACCGTCCGGCATTGAAGTCCGCCACTCCGCGCCGGAATTTCTCGTCGTCATTCATCGCCGCGCAATCTTCTCCGCGCCGTCGAGTGCCCGACCCTTTGGTTTTCAAGGGCGGGGATTTTCGGCTAATGTGGGACGCGCATCATATCAGCCCGGGGCTTATGCAAATTCAAATCGAATTGCCCGATGTAAAACTCGGCGTGGTCGAAGCGGACGACGTTCGCTTCGCGCTCGTCGACGAATCGCTTGCGGAACTCATGGACCAAATCTGCGAACGCAAAGGCCGCGAGTTCACCGTCGAAAGCCTCGCTGAAGCTGAGCCCACGCGCGTCGTCCGCGCCATGTTTCGCGCCTGGGGCGTCGACCCATCGAAGTATCGCCCATCGTCCGAGGCTTTGCTCCGCCGCGTGGCCCAAGGCAAAGGACTCTACCGCGTTTCGAATCTCGTCGACATAGGCAATCTCGGCTCGATCGAGACGGGGTGGCCCTACGGCTGCTACGACCGTTCGCGCATCGCGCCGCCGATCGTGTTCCGCCACGGCGCGCCGGGTGAAGCGTACGAGGGCATTGGCAAACGCATGTGGCACCTCGAAGGACGCCCGGTTCTCGCGGACCCGCAAGGGCCTTTCGGCAGCCCGATCAGCGACTCGACGCGCAGCATGATCGGCGAATCGGCGCACGATGTTCTTGTGGTGATTTACGCACCTTCGGAAGCGCCCGACGCCTCCCTGGAACCGGCGATGGCGCGCCTCGCCGAGCGTCTCTCGCAATTCGCCGCCGCGAGCGCCACTCGCTCGGTGATTTGTCGCCGGGAATAGCGTTGCGGTGGTGGATCCTAAAATCGATTACGGAGGGAATGAAACCCGCTGATGAGCGCAATCCGCCCAGACAGCGACGGGCGCCGCTCCGACGCCACCTCGACTGGCATTTCCGCCCTGGCGCTTTGGAGCAATTGCCAGGTCTCCTTGAATTCGGGCAGGGTTTCGCGGCGGCGCGCGGGGCTCTTCAAGACTTCGTTGACGTTCGCGAGAATCACCTGATACGCGAGCGTGCGGTCCGAGCCGTCAGCGAGAATGTTGCCGGGCGTGAGGCCTACGCGAACGACACGGCCGTCGTCTTCGCGCACATCCATCCATAGCTCGCCGCGATCATCCAGAAACGGCTCGCCCTTCGAATTGATTCTCTCGAAGACGTGCCCGAGCGCGTCTCGCCCGCCGAGCCTGCCGTCCTGAACGGCTTCGTCGACGATCGAATCGAACCGCGCTTGAAAATCCTTCCATTGCTCCTCGGTTCCGATTGCGTCCGCGCGTTCCCTCGCCTCTCGGGCTTTCAGCTCGTCCGCGATTTCCGGCTCGTCGTCATCCTTGGCCAATTTGAGCTGCTGACCGAGGTCGGTCTCGCGAATCGTGGCGTGCTGCTCGAACTCTTTCTGCACATTGAATCTTCCCGTGAGCAGGTACGAGCCGGTGACGATCGCCAGTTCATGCGGCGCGAAGACAGCCATCGGCACGAGCAGTTTCTTCGAGTGATACAGCTGCTCCGTCCCGTTGCGGCATTCGCTGCTGCGCTTGATCGTCCCGGGGAGCTGCGCGAAGTGAACGACGCGGTACTGCGCATCGGGATGGTGGTGCGCCCAGTGGGCGAAGGAGCGCGCGACGGCTTTCGGGCTGGTCATGCCGAAATCGTTGATCGAATCGCGATGCGCGGCGTGCGGGAAATACGTGTCGATGATGTGCTTCGTGAAATCCGCGCAGTTGTGGGTCATGCCGTTAAAGTGATTTATATTCGAAAGCGAATTGAATTCGTCGATGAGCTTCTCGTCCTGCTCGACCGTGGTCGAGGCGATGAGGATGTAGAAAGTGCGCTCGGATTCGGCGCTGACCATCTCCCGCCACTCGGCGTTTCCGCTCGTCCGGCAGGTCTCGCTCTGGCAATAATCGGCGAGGATCTTTTCGCGATACGCTTCCTCGAGCGCGCGCTTGATTTTCGGCGACGCAAAAAGTGGCCGGTTTGCCAGATTCTCAACGCCGTAGACATACACGTTCAGCGGCACGATATTCCATTCGAAGGGCTCATCCTCGCCGAGCGTCGTGTAGTTGCTGATCACCGATCCCTGTTCGCCGGGATTGCAAAGGCGCAGCTTTACCGGAGACTCCGGACAAATCCGCGAAAGATAGACGGCGGTGTGTCCGGAGCCGGTGATGCGCGCCACGCTCGTATCGAGCGAATCGTTGAGAATCACGCCCACATCGGCGCGGGCGCGCGCGCTCGCCAGCAGCGTCACGAACAGGGCGACAAAGATGGAATATGGGCGCCGCACAGGTATTGGCTCTCCCGGCCCCTAAATCAGCCTCGCTATTTCTACCAGTTAGATGCAGATTATTCGGGCGGTGTGACGCTGGGGAGGCTAAACAGCGCCCACTGTGTCGAGAGACGAACCCTTCTGCGCCCTTGTGTTATCTACCACCCTACGAATAAGATGCGGGGCCAGGTACCAGGGCGAACGCAGGCGTAGGGAACTTTTCACCCGGCTTTTGCGTTCCATGGATTGAGGCCGGAAGATAGTGCAGCGAGCGAGGCTAGGAACGATTGGAGCCCGACGCCCAACTGATTCAGTCGTGTCTCCGGGGCGACGGGCCGGCCTGGGAGGAACTTGTGCGGCGCCACACGCGGCGGGTCTATAACCTCTGCTACCGGTTCACGGGCAATGGGGCCGCGGCCGAGGATTTGAGCCAGGAGGTTTTCCTCCGCGTGTACAAGACGCTCGGCAGCTATCAGCCGGTCTATGGCGCCTTTCCGACGTGGCTCACGAGCGTCACGCGGAATCTGCTGGTCGATCATTACCGGCGAACGCGACGCGACCGGATCACAGATTCGCTCGACGATGCTATGCCGCAAGTCGAGGAAAAGCACTCGCCGGTGCGCTCGCCGGACAAGGTGTTGCAGGCAACCGAGCTGAGCGAGCAGTTGCAGCGGGGTCTGGCTCGATTATCGCCCGAGTTGCGCGAGGCCGTGATCTTGCGGGACTTGCAGGAGCTCGATTACAACGAAATTCGCACCGTCCTGCAGGTGCCCGAGGGAACGGTGAAATCCAGGATCAACCGCGGCCGCATCGAGCTGGCGCGCGTGCTGCAAGAAATGGGAGTGCGTCCGGCGTAGCCGGATGAATGGCGATGAACTGGAACTGCACAACAACGGAAGAGCGGCTCACGGATTACCTCGACGGCGTGCTTGCGCCGGAGGAAGCGGCGGCCTTCTCAGCGCATAAGGCCGGATGCGCTGCCTGCACCAAGATGGTGGCCGAGGTGAGCGCGCTCGTGAGCCAGATGCAGCGAATCGAGCCGCTCGAAGTCCCCGTGCACCTGCCCGTGAGGATTCTCGACGCCACGCTCGGCCCGCGAAAGCAGGCGGCGGATTGGCGCAGCTGGTTTGACTGGCTCGGCGTGATCTGGCAGCCGCGCTTCGGGATGGGAGCGGCCACCGTTGCGGCATCGTTTGCCGTGCTGTTCCATGCGTTTGCGCCAGTGGGGAAAAAGGTGACGCTCGCGGACTTGAATCCGATCGCGGTCGTTCACACGGCCAACCGGCAAGCGCATCTCACCTACGCGCGCGGCGTGAAGTTCGTCAGCGACCTGCGCGTCGTCTACGAGATTGAATCGCGCCTCGGGCCGCAGCCCGCACAAATTACGCCGGTAAGCGAGCCCGAAACGCCGCAGCCTTCGCACCCTGCGCCCTCTTCCAATGACCCGCACCAGAAGTCGCAAGCAGTGCCGCACACCGATCGCCGGGAAGCCTCCAGCGACGGCTTGCTCACGTTCGCCGAGGCGAATCGCTGGCCCGACGACAGCACAACGAGGAGTCGCCCATGAAATGCGCCGTACATACAGAAGTGGACGCCACCGGCTTTTGCCGTAACTGCGGCAAGGCACTGTGCCCTGCATGCACGCGCGACGTGCGCGGCGCGCTCTACTGCGAGCCGTGTCTCGCGAATATCGTGGCTCCCCCGCCGACAGCCACTCCGCCCGTGCATACTGGGCCGAATCCCGGCGTGGCGCTGGCTCTGGGATTCATTCCGGGCTTGGGCGCCGTCTACAACGGCGAATACATCAAGGCGCTGATCCATGTGTTCGTCTTCGCCGGGCTGATTGCCGCGCAGAGCAGTGACGTCTCGGCGGGCTACCACGCGTTTCTCGGGATCGCCCTGGGCTGCTTCTATTTCTACATGCCGATCGATGCATACCACGTCGCCAAGGCGCGACTCACGGGTGCGCCGCTTCCGGCGTCTTTCGGTGATACGGCGGGGGCCCCTGCGGGAGACCGCAAGCCGGTTGGCGCCATCATCCTGATCGCTCTAGGCGCTTTCTTCCTGCTCGCGAATCTCGGGCTGCTCGAATGGGATTGGTTCGGCAAGTTGTGGCCGCTGGGGCTGATCGCGCTGGGCGCTTGGCTGCTTGCGGATCGATTCAAGAGAAGCGCTTAGGAGAATCGGATGACGGACCAAATGAGCCCTCGATGTTCCTGTGCCCGTTGCCGGATGCACTCGCTGATGGGGCCGGTCATCATCATCACGATCGGCGCAATTTTTCTGCTGAGCGAATACACACCGTATGGCATCGGACATCTCTGGCCGCTCATTCTGATCGTCGTGGGCATATTCCGCCTCGCCGAGTCCATGGTCTCCAACGCGGGCCACACGGGATCGTGACAGACGCATGAGCAACGGCCGACCATATCGAAGCTCGCTTTTCGCGGGCTTGCTGCTCATCCTGCTCGGCGTGATTTTCCTTTTCGACCGGATGTATCCGGGCTTCGAAATCGGGCGCTTGATTCGCCTGTACTGGCCGGTCCTTCTGATCCTATGGGGCGTCGCCAAGCTTCTCGATCAGCTTTCCACGCGCGGCAGCGGGCAACCGCGCCCCGGCCTTCTTTCGGGAGGCGAGGCGGCCCTGCTCGTCCTGCTGGCGATCGTGCTGAGCAGTTTCGTCTTTCGCGATTGGATTCGCGACCACTTCCCCGGCATCCATATCGACCTGCCGGCATTCCATGACACTTTCTCGCAACCGATTCCCGCAGCATCGCGAACCCTTGCCGCCGGAACGCACGTAGCAATTGCGACCGGCCGAGGCGACGTCACCGTGCATGCGAGCGATGGAGACACCCTCGTTGCCACGGCAAGCAAGTCAGGACCCGGCGCGAGTGAAACGTCCGCGCAGGAGCGCATGAAGCAAGTCGCGATCGCGATCGATCCACAGGGCAATGGCGTCCTTATTCATCCCATCAACATGGATACGGCCCCTGGCGGCGTGAGCGTCGACATCGACGTGCGCGTGCCGAAATCCTCGTCTCTCGCCATCGACGCCGCCCACGGAGACGTGCAGGTTTCCGGAGTCTCGGGCAACATCGACGTGCGCTCCAGAAACGGCGACACGGAGATTCACAGCGCGGGTTCGGACGTCAGCGTGGAGTCGGAAAATGGCGACATCAGCATTGAGGGCGTCGGCGGAAATCTCAAGTTGAGCGGGCGCGGCGACGATGTCGAAATCAAGAATGTCGCCGGCAACGCTTCCATCGATGGAGCCTTCAGCGGCGACATCGATCTGCGCAACGTCGCCAAAACCACGCACTGCGCGACACAGTTTTCCGATCTCACGCTCGGCCAGCTTACCGGCCGCATGCAAATGGATTCCGGCGATATCTCCGTCTCGGGCGTGGCCGGCGATGCGCGGATCAACACGCGCAACAAGGATATCGCGGTCGATCACATCGCCGGGCAACTCAATATCGTCGATTCGCACAGCGACATCGACGTAAAATACGCCGCACCGCCGCGCGCCAATATCAACATCGCCGACGATTCCGGCGACATCGACTTGGCGCTGCCCTCCGATTCCAATTTCTTCTTGTCCGCGATTTCCCGCTCGGGCGAGGTCGACAGCGATTTCGGCGGCTCAGCGCTGAGGCCGGTCAACGACGAGGACATGCAGCAGCTCACCGGACAATTCGGTAGCGGCGGCCCGAAGATCTCGATCGCCAACACCTACGGCACAATCCAGCTCAGCAAATCCAACTAAGGCTAGGCTTTCGCCGCCCCACGCAGCTTATCCAGCGTCGCGAAAAATTCCGGAAACGAGACCGCCGCGCACTCGGCGTCGCGAATGGTCGTGTCGCCATGCGCGCCCAGCGCCGCCACCGCCAGCGCCATGGCGATGCGATGGTCGCCTTGCGGATCGACCTTCGCCCCGCGTAGCTTGCCCGCAGCCCGTCCCTCGACGCGCATCCCGTCTGCAAATTCCTCGACGCGCGCGCCCATCGCCCGCAGCCCTTCGGCCATGGTGGCGATGCGGTCGCTCTCCTTCACGCGCAATTCCTGCGCGTTGTGGATCTCGATTCCATTCTCGGTGAATGGGCCGAGCGCCGCGAGCATGGGCAACTCGTCGATCATTTCCGCGACCTGCGTGCCCGAGATTTCGCCGCCCTTGAGCGGCGCGTGCCGCACGGAAACGTCGCCCACCAGCTCGCCGTGACGCATCTGTACGGACGCCACGTGCACCAGCGCCCCAATTGAGATCAGGAAATCGAGCACGCGCGCGCGCGTGGGATTCAGGCCCACGTTGTGCAGCATCAACGACGATTCCGGCAGCACCATCGCCGCCGAAATCAGAAATACCGCAGCGGAAAGGTCTCCGGGCACCACGACTTGCTGTGCCGCGAGCTTCGGCCGCGGATGAATGCGAATCGTGCTTTTCGTGCCGTCGATTGTCGCGCCAAATTCGCGCAGAGCGACTTCCGTGTGGTCGCGCGTCGCAACCGATTCACGCACGGTCGTCGGCCCATCGGCGTAGAGCCCCGCCAGCAGCACGGCCGATTTCACTTGCGCGCTTGGCGTCGGCGGCGTGTAGTCGATCGCGTGCAGCGGCCCGCCGCGAATCTCGAGCGGCGCGCGGTCGCCTTCCTGGCTGCGAATCATCGCGCCCATCTGCCGCAGCGGCTCGATCACGCGCCGCATCGGGCGCCGTCGCAACGATTCGTCGCCAGTCAGCGTGGACGTGAACGGCTGCCCGGCGAGCGCGCCCGCCATCATCCGCATCGTCGAGCCTGAATTTTCCGCGTCGAGCGGCTTGCGTGGCTCTTTCCATCCGCCGAGCCCCGCGCCCTTGATGCGCACCGTGCGATCGCTCTTTTCGATCTCAACGCCCAGCCGCCGCAGACACTCGAGCGTGCTCTGGCAATCCGCCGCTGAGGCGTAGTTCCCAATCTCGCTGCGGCCCTCCGCCAGCGCCGCGATAATCGCGTAGCGGTGCGAAATCGATTTGTCTCCCGGCAGCTCGACGACTCCGTCGATGATCCCGCCCGGTGAAATCACGCGTTTGCTCATAGGAAAGGGATTCTAGCACGCCGATTCAGGACAGCTTAAACGCCCCCGCCAGCAGTGCGGTGATGCTCATGCTGAATTTTGTTAGGTTCGAGCACGAGTGCATCGAATGGATCGAGAAAGTCAAGCTGGAGGACTAAGCGGGAGCCTCAATCTCTCCAGTCGTACCAGATTTTGCTCTTTCTATCATGCGCTTGACCTCTGAGCTTGCCTTAATGGGAATCAGCTGAATGCTAGGATGCTCGTTTGCAAAGACCCTAAAAATCTCATCTGCGAACGCTTGCCCAATCGTTGGCACATCAGTGAAGTCGAACATGACTATTTTGAATAGTTCCACCCTGGCGAGTAAGCGCTTGGCCTGTGATCTAGAAATCAGCTTGTCGTTTCCGTATTGTGCCAGCCTCACAGGGACGACTGTTTTGTTAAAACCGTAGTCGTCAGAACCAGGCGCATAGAGGTCATATACTTTCTTGAGAGTCCGGGATGTATGGTTGCTTAGTTTCAAAAAAACCGTCGTCCCATTCTTGAAGCTATCGCGCTCCATGATCCAGTCTTCTTCTTTGCCGAACGTATGCCCCAGATATACCCCGCCAGACAAAATATCGAAGGAATCTACCATTCGGGACGTGAAGAAGATCCCTTCCCCTGTGTGTTTGGCTGGATCGGTCGTCAGTTTTCCTTTGCACAGTTCAAGGATCGCATGGCGCTCGTCTAAGAGTCCTAGCGCTTCTTGAATTTTCTTGAAAATCCCAACTCCGTCGTCGGAAATGGACATTTCAGTATCGACTGCGGTTCGCAACACGTGGACGTGAATTGTAGTTCCGGTGGAATGATCTATCGCGTTGTTAAACATCTCCGTGAAACAGTATCGCCAAATATCGAGGACATTTTCTGGTTGCTCTCCTATCGTGGGCAGAATGTCGCCCGTCCAGACTACGTCCTCTGCTAATCCCGGAACGATTGGATAGTCCTTTCTCCACTCGAGGATTGGAGACAACCTGTAGGATCGGCTCCTCGTGTGCCCACTTTCAGAGAGAGAACGCTCAGCGGTAAGCCTCTGCAGGTGCTTATTAACCGCCTGGCGTGTTATCTTGAAATGCTCGGCAGTCTTCTTACTTATGTCTGCGGGATGCTTCTCGACGTTCTCAAGAATGAATCGTCGAATTTCCTCACCACGTGCCCGAACTCTTGTCATTTGGAAAGCCTTGTAAACATACTTTGTCAACCTTAGGTCTCAATATTGTCAACCATACGGGTTAGCATTGTCAACCCTGAATTAGGAACGTGCTGGCCAACCGAGGCCCACTGAGATCAGGGCGCCCCCTGTCAGATCCGTGAGAGGCCGGTAGCGCGGTCGCCAGTGTCAATTGGCGCGGAAATTCTCGGGGCGGCAAATGACACCGTTGCCGGTGTTGCTCATTTCTTGACGAAGCCGGCAAATCCTGCTAAAAACGTTGATTCTACTGGGGGAATGTTTCGCACTAGCGGCTCCTGTTCAGGGGGCCGATTATCCGGAGGAAGGGCTCTGCGTCTGACGAGCACGTTGCTTTGCGGGTGTGGACGTGGACCGTGTCGCTCCAATGCACACCGACACTCACCTGGGACGATTATCCCGATAGAGCTCTATGAAAAACTCTGATGGAGGATTACTGATGCGCAGCGGAATTGTGGGCGCCCGATCGGCCGGGGCGCAAGTGGTAGGCGCATGTTTGCGCCGTTTTGGCAGAATCTCGGCGGCCGGCGCCGCACTGCTGTTTGCGCTGATGGGCGCCGCCTCGCAGGCGAGCGCTGCGCAGGAATCGGCCGGCGGCGAGGCCAGCCTCAAGCTGCCCGATCTCTCCCAGGTGAATTTCCTCCACGACACGGTGGACGGGCACAAGTTGTTGATGTGGGGCCTGCTCTTCTGCGTATTCGGGCTCGCTTTCGGCATGACGATCTACGTCCGCCTGAAGAATCTTCCCGTGCACCGCTCCATGCGCGAAATTTCCGACCTGATCTATGAGACCTGCAAAACCTATCTCATCAATCAGGGCAAGTTCCTTTTCCTGCTGTGGATCTTCATCGCTGCGGTGATCGTCCTCTACTTCGGCGTGCTGCGCCACCGCGAACCCATCATAGTTGCGATGATCCTCTTCTTCAGCGTCGTCGGAATTCTCGGCAGCTACGGCGTGGCGTGGTTCGGCATTCGCGTCAATACCTTCGCGAACTCGCGCACCGCCTTCGCGGGTCTGGCCGGCAAGCCGTATCCGATCTATCAAATCCCCCTGCGCGCGGGCATGAGCATCGGCATGATGCTCATCAGCGTCGAGCTCTTCATGATGCTGGTCATCCTGCTCTTCGTACCGGGCTCCTACGCGGGACCGTGCTTCATCGGTTTCGCGATCGGCGAGTCGCTGGGCGCCGCGGCTTTGCGCATCGCTGGCGGCATTTTCACCAAGATTGCGGACATCGGCTCCGATTTGATGAAAATCGTCTTCAAGATCAAGGAAGACGACGCGCGCAACCCCGGCGTGATCGCCGACTGCACCGGAGACAACGCGGGCGATTCGGTCGGCCCGAGCGCCGACGGATTCGAGACCTACGGCGTGACCGGCGTCGCGCTGATCACGTTTATTCTTCTCGGCGTTTCGAGCCCGGTCGTGCAAGTTCAACTGCTCGTATGGATTTTCGTGATGCGCGTCGCGATGCTGGTGGCGAGCGCGGTCGCGTACTTCGTCAACACAGCCATCGCCAGCGCGCGATTCGGCAAAGTCGACAAAATGAATTTCGAATCGCCGCTCACGTCGCTCGTATGGATCACGTCGGCCGTTTCGATCGCGCTGACCTACCTGATCTCGTACTACATCATTCCCGATCTCAATGGCGATGCGACGCAGTGGTGGAAGCTGGCGACCATCATTTCGTGCGGCACGCTGGCCGGCGCATTGATTCCCGAACTCGTGAAGGCGTTTACCTCGACGGAATCGCGCCACGTCCGCGAAGTCGTGTCCTCGGCCCAGGAGGGTGGCGCATCGCTCGGCATCCTTTCCGGCTTCGTGGCCGGCAATTTCTCCGCCTACTACCTTGGCCTGACGATGGTGATCCTGATGGCCATCGGGTACCTGGTCAGCCTCGGAGGGCTCAGCGGCGTGATGATCGCCGCGCCTGTGTTTGCGTTCGGCCTCGTGGCGTTTGGATTCCTCGGAATGGGTCCGGTCACGATCGCGGTCGATTCCTACGGGCCGGTCACGGACAACGCACAATCCGTATACGAATTGTCGCTGATCGAAAAGATTCCGAATATCACGCAGGAGCTGAAAAAGGACTTCAATTTCGACGTTCAGTTCGAGCACGCCAAACAGATGCTCGAAGAAAACGACGGCGCCGGAAACACGTTCAAGGCCACGGCAAAACCGGTGCTGATCGGCACGGCGGTGGTCGGCGCGACCACCATGATTTTCTCGATCATCATGGCGCTCACCAATGGCCTCACGACGGACGTCGACAAGCTCTCGCTTTTGCACGCCCCGTTCGTGCTGGGACTGATCACGGGCGGCGCGATGATTTTCTGGTTCGTCGGGGCTTCCACGCAGGCGGTCACCACCGGCGCCTACCGCGCGGTCGAATTCATTAAAGCCAACATCAAGCTCGAAGGCATCGAGAAAGCCTCCGTAGAGGACAGCAAGAAGGTGGTCGCCATCTGCACGCAATACGCGCAGAAGGGCATGCTCAACATCTTCATCGCCGTATTTTTTGCCGCGCTGGCGTTTGCCTTCGTTGAACCGTTCTTCTTCATCGGCTACCTGATCTCGATCGCGATCTTCGGCCTCTACGAAGCCATCTTCATGGCCAACGCCGGCGGCGCGTGGGACAACGCGAAAAAGATCGTCGAAGTCGAATTGAAGCAGAAGGGCACGCCGCTGCACGACGCCACCGTGGTCGGCGATACGGTCGGCGACCCATTCAAAGATACGTCTTCGGTCGCGCTCAACCCGGTCATCAAGTTCACCACGCTCTTCGGTTTGCTGGCCGTGGAGCTGGCGGTCGACCTGGCATCGAAGAATGCCGAGCTAACAAGAATTCTGGCGGCGGTTTTCTTCCTCGTGTCGTTCTTCTTCGTCTACCGGTCGTTCTACGGGATGCGGATCAAGAACTAGCGCGCGCAGGGGGGCGTCTGATTTTTTGAATTTCGGGGTTTCCCATCATCGGTTTGTGAGGGCGGGGCCTTTTCAAGGACACGAAATCTAGGATTGCACGCCAACATCATCGCCCGCGGACGCGAGCGCCTCAACCCACAAACTATCGGCCAAGCTTACCAGCGGCGGCAGCGCATCCGCCGCCTTCTTCCCGGCATGCGAAAGCAGCACCACTAGTTTCCCCGCCGGCGAGAGCAGATCCAGGTCCGAAAGCTGGGGATCCTGGCTGAAGAAGCCATCCGCGCGCAGCCGCAAATCCCGCAGCCCGGCTTTTTCGATCGCCTCTCGAATCCCGCCGCGCGTCCAATAACGCATTTCGAAAGTGCCGGCCGCCGCATCGCGAAAGCCGCGCCTGGCTTGCCGCGCGATGCTGTACAGGCCGTAGGCATTCGGCAGTTGCACAAGGCAAAGGCCACCCGGCTTCAGCACGCGCGCCGCTTCCCCGAAAAAGCGCATCACTTTCGCTCTGTCGATATGCTGCAGCACGCTGTACGAAAACACCACATCCACTGAGCCGGAGCGAAACGGCAGCACTTCTACGTCGCCGCATACCTGCGCGGTTTCCACGCCGAGTTGTCGCGAGACGCGCTGCGCCGCTGCCAGCGCGTCGATGTGTACGTCGAGTCCCACAGGGAAGTACCCGCCGCGCGCCGCGGCGACGCTCCAGCGCCCCCAACTACACCCGACATCAACCACGATCTTCCCGGCGCCAGGAGCCAGCGGCCACTGCGGGATCGGATAGCGTTTCAGCCGGCCCCGCGCGCCCCGATATAGATTCCCGTTCGTATTCACGAGCCAGTCGTTCACGAAAGCGTCGATCGATCCATCCTGGCCTGGCCCTCGAGGACTTGCCTCCATGTTCTTGGGCACAGCCTCGCGCCGCACGGCATCCGTGAAGATAGGGATCCCGCCCTCGACGGGAAACACATGCCCCTGCTCGCAAATCAGCGTTTCGCCTTGCTCTCGAAGATTGCCGCGATCCAGGGGACAAGCGAGGATCGCGGTGAGTTGTTCGCGGATCAAATCGATTCTCGGAGTCCTGCTCTCGCATTTCATTCTACGTGATCTTGCGACTCCATTGGCGGCGTTTCGTTTTAACGAGGGAATTTTGTGGTGAGATACGGCGTGTGGGGGCGGTTTCAAACCCGCCCGCCGAGGCTGCCCTACGAAGCGCTACGCCTTGATCAAGTCGAGGAACTGCCGCGGATCGTTCGCGAAGCCCGGGAAGACCGTCTTCAGATCGCTGGTCGCCCAGATGCTTCAGTCATGATCTCGCCGAGCACGCTGCGGTAATCCGTGGTGACGGCGAGGTCGCGGCCCTCGTAGAGCTGGCCGTCGTTCATTCCCGGCCAGCGCGTGTAGACTTTCCCGCCCTTGACGTCGCCGCCCATCACGAACATGCAATTCGCGTGGCCGTGGTCGGTGCCGCGATTGCCGTTTTCGTGCGCGGTGCGGCCGAATTCGGACATGCTGACGAACACGACGTCGCCCATGCGGTCGCCCATGTCCTGATGAAACGCCGCGATTCCCTGCCCGAGATCGCGCAGCAGATTCGAAAGCTGGCCCTGCACGCCGCCTTCGTTGACGTGATGATCCCAGCCGCCGCTATCGAGAAACGCGACTTCGAGCCCGACATCCGCTTTGAACAGCTCGGCAATTTCCATCAGGCTCTTGCCGAAGCGGCTCGTGGGATACTGCGCGCCATTTTCCGGCTGATACGCATCGGGATTGATTTTCTTGAGCTGGTCGATGGCTTCGAACGTTTCCTGGCCCACGCCGCGCAGCGCCTGATCCACCGTCTGCGCGTACATCGCTTCGAAGCCGCCTTCCACCGTCTGCTGCGGCCCGTACATCTTGAATTGCTTCAGGTCCGGAATCGCGACCGCGGGCGCGCTGCCCTGCGAGCGTGCGCGGCAGATACGGCCCGAAAGCGACCGCGCGGAATGGCGACGCCTTCTCCTCGGGCATCGACTGCAGCGCGCGGTTCAGCCATCCGTCTTCGGTGGCTTTCACGCCCGGCGTGCCCGATTCCATGAAATCCTGCGCGTCGAAATGCGAGCGCGTGGGATCGGGCGAGCCGACGGCCTGCACGATCGCGAGCTGTCCATTCTGAAATAGCGGCTGCAACGGCTGCAGGCTCGGATGCAGCCCGAAAAAGCCGTCGAGATCGATGGCCGCATCCAGGCCGCCGCGCTGCGGCTGCGGAATCGCGATCGTCGGGCGCAAGTGGTAGTAATTCGGCTCGGCAAACGGGACGACGACGTTCAGCCCGTCCATCGCGCCGCGCTGGAAGAGCACGACCATCTTCTTCTTGTTCGGCGACGGCGTCTCCGCCACCGCGCGCTGCAGGAATGACGGCAGCGACGCCATGCCGAGCATCGCGATCCCGCCGCCTTTCAGGAAATATCGCCGAGAAATATTCATGGCCGTTCTCCGTTACTGCAAGTCCATTCGCTCTAGCGCCGCTGAAATTCCGGCGTGCCGAGGACCAATCCCGAAAGCAGGCCTTCGTTCACCTGCTTGACGGGATCGTCCAGCCGCGCCTGCAAAATCTGCGGATCGTTCAACCGGGCTTCGAGCGTTTGCACGCGTCGTCGGCGCCACCTGCCCGTCGAGGAAAAGATCGGAGCGCGCGCGACAGCGCCATTTCCGGATCCTTCGACGCGTCCTCGCCGAACATGTCCGGCAAATCGACGTTCGCTCCCGCCATGTGATTCGTCGCAAACGCCAGCGCAAAATTCAGCCGGTTCAGCAGCGCGCCGGTATTCACCCACGTCGTCGCCTTGTCCGAGTATCCGGTGGGCGGCTGGCACAGGAACAGCGGCTCGCCCATCCGCCCGACCCACATCGCCAGCGGCAGCGAAACGCTCACGTCCGCGTCCAGCGCGCGCGCCGTGCTGGCTACCAGCTCGAACGGCGTCTTCACCTTCGCGCGATACGTTTCCTTCGACCAGAATTCCGGCGAATAGATCATCGTCTTCAGGACCGCTGCGAATATCGCCGCCGGTCGATTCGTAGCTCTTCGCCATCCGCTCCACAAGCGCCGGCGGCGGAGTATCCGACACAAAATGCCGCGCCAGTTCGGTGGAAATGAATTTCGCCGTGTGCGGATCGTTGGCCAGCATCTTCGAGCGCTTCTTCGCCGTCTTTCTCTCCGCCGTAGTTGAACGTGTGGCCCATCACGACTTTCTTGCCCTCGGCGTGAAATGCCGGTCGGAAGAAGAATTCGGGATCGCGCCGCGGCTCGCTGCACGGTCCAGCCGGTGAGGCACTCGGCCATTTCGATCACGTCCTGCTGCGTGTAGCCCGCATCGACGCCGACGGTGTGCAGCTCCATCACTTCGCGGCCGTAATTCTCGTTGAGCCCGCGATCCTCTTGCTGCTTGGGACGCTGCTGCGCGGCCACCTCAGCCGCGGCCATCTGCGGCGGACCGAATGGCCGGAACTCACCGCCAAATGCCCCCTGATACCTCGCGCGGCGCTCCGCCATTTCCTGCTGGTGCTCCTTGAATGCGGCCGGATCGACGCTCAGCCAGTTATCGAGGAAAAAAAGCATCGCCGGGCTTTTTGCCGTCGCGATCAGCAAATCCTGAAATTTGCCCATCGTGTGCGGCCGGATCGTATCGCGCACGTACGACGTCAGCAGCCAGCGGTCCGCGCCCTTCCCTGCAAACACATTGAAATGGTTGAACCAGAAATCTTCCATCACCGCTTCGAGCTGGCGGTTGCTGTAAACCGCGCGATCGACTTTCGCCATCGAAAGCTCGGCGACGATGCGGCCCGGCCCTTGCATCTTCGCCAGCGCTTGCTGCGCCTTGTCGACGTTCTCGTTGCCGGTATCCGCCGCGTCCGACATCGCGTCGCGCCGCTTCTCCTGCATCTGCTGCTTGTATTCTTCCTTGGTCTCGCCTTCCTTCTTCGCGGCCTGCGCCGGGGGCGGAAAATCTTCCAGCAGCTGCTGCGACGACATCTTGAGCGTCGGATACTTTTCGAGGCGCTGGTCGAGAGCCGAATCGTCGATGGAATCGGGATCGAGCTGCTGGTCGATCCACTTATCGAGCCCCATCTGCTCGCACGCGCGCCACATCGCCCGGTCGCGGTCCATATGCCGAGCCGGTTCAGCGCGTGCATCGTGGCCTCATCTTCGGTCAGCTGTGTGATTGGGAGCTTGCCTTTGAATTTCTTGCTGAGTTTCAGCGACTGGTTCGAATCATCGCTGGGCTTTGGGTCGTGGTCACCGGCTCTCATGGGCGCCGCAATGGCAAGAATTCCCGTCAGCATCGCCGCAAGCGTCGCCAGCACGAACGCGCTGCCCGCCGCATCAAGCCGGCAAGCGCCGCGCGATTTTTCTTGGCTTGGTTTGGCGCGGCCAGAACGTGAAGCGCGCGCGGTCCATTGGATAGGTCGTCGCATTTCCACCCATTTTAAACCCTGCGGAACGCCAAAAGTTGCGCCGGTATCCCGCTAGTTATCAGGACGTTCGGAGGGACTCAGTCGCCTGAGCAAATGATAAGCTCAGTGCGTCATCGCGTAGACGACGTAATTGATCCCGATGCGAAAGCCAAGATCGGAGTAGCGCTCGGGGTACACGGGGCGATTCGACCATTCCCATGAATCGCCGATATCCGAATTGAACGAGATTGCGACCATGATGCGCCCCTTGTCGTCGCGGATGGCAAACCAGTGCGCGCCCCTTCCGTCGTCGGGCCCCTGCAGGTAGTCCGGCACTTTGTAGCCCCGCCTCAAATGCTCCGCGCCCGGAATCTGGTAGCGTTCGTCGAGATCGTAGAGCGTGTGGAAGATCGGATCGTTGCTCGGGATCTCAGTGATCGGGCGGTCCGGAAAAACCATCCGAATCCGCTGCACGAACATCTGCCACTCGTATGCGCCGTGAAAATCGTCGGCCATGAAGAAACCGCCGCGCAGCAGATAATCGCGCAGTACATCCGCCTGATGCTGCGTGAGTCCCCATTCGCCCACCTGGACGGCGTAAAGCCACGGCCAGTTGTAAACCTCATCGCCGTCGTCGAGATTCACGTCCTCTTCCACCGAGCGCGCGTCGATGCGCGTAAGCCGGCGCACGGCAGCGGCAAAAGCGCGATCGGCCGCCGGTGCATCCTGCGTCCAGAGCGACATGCCCAGGCGCCAGTCGCCATCGAAACGCCCGCGGTAACCGTCGTTCGGGCCCGGCGGATACATCAGGCGTGCGAAGGCCCATTCGCCGGGCTGCCGCCAGTCCGGCGGCACCGGTATCGATTCGCCATATTCGACCGTTGGGTATTGCTTGAATGCGCGCTGGGCATACAACCCACCGACGAACACGATGATGCAGAAAAAGAGTGCGAAAACTTTAGCGATGCGTGGATTGCACCGTTGCATACCTGCGGTGTCGCTCACTCACAGCCTCATGCGGGGCCAGTCGCAGCCATTCTGGCCGCAGTTCGCATTCTCTTTTGGATCCTGTCACGTAAATGAAAAGCCGGCCGCTCGACCAACTGGTACGAAAGCTCGGCGCACAACACCGTCAATATGATAATCCATGGCCAGCGAAGCGCGCTCGGCTCGGTGAACAACTGCTGCCAGAGATAGAGACCGTAGGAAATCAGCCCCACGTGCCGCAGCACGCGGGAGTTCAGGACGCGTCCAGCCGGCGACGCCGGATTCCTCACCACATGAAGCAGCACCAGTGAAACGCACACGGCGCGAAGCGTGTAGCCGACCGGCCAGGAATATCTTGCTTCGAAGCGCGCATCGAGGAGCGGAGACGCGATCACGAAAAACGCCGCACTGAACAGCACCAGCGAGGGGCGTAGCAGCGGTCGCACGATGCGATTGAAGGTGGCGTTGTCGTACAGCAATGCCATCAGACAGCCGAACATGATCGTGTCTAGCCGCGTGTGTAACGTGACGCCCTCCATGCCTCGAAAAGTCGGAGCCACGACGTACGTCACCGCCCGCGAGGCCGGCGATAGCGCGATCACGGCGGCCGCCGCCCACGTGCTCTTCCTTCTGCCCAGCAACGCGACGCAGGGCGGCCAGAGCAAATAGAATTGTTCCTCCAGGCTCAGCGACCAGCAGTGTGAGAGGACCCAGTCAACAGGATGGCGATAGTAGTTGAACGTGTAAGTCGCCGCACACAAATAGGAAGAAGCCGCTGATAACGAAGAAGACGTCCACGCCGTGCTGGCCCAACCTTGCTAACGGGTGAATCACGTGCGCCACAATCACGAAAGCGATCGAAATCGCGCGAAGGCCATCTAAGGACGGGATGTCCCGCGCTGACGCCAATGGTGTCTCCTTGTCTCCGCGGGCCGCGCGGGTTGACGGCGCGGATCAGAACTTCGCGAAATCATCGCTGCGTCGCCGCCGCGCGAAAACCATCCAGCGTCCAGAAATCCTGCACCTCATCGTGCCGCAGGACGTAATAGTTGCCATCGGCAGCGAGCACGCGAAAATAACTCGCATCGGGCGAATACCATCGCCCATCGAGTTCCTGCACATCGAACGTGCGCCCGCGAAGGACAAACCGCAGCGGCCGCTCCTCCGCCCGATATCCCGAGTAGCACTCGACGTGAATGTCGCTCATCGCGCGCTCCTTTGCGCGAACCCAACGCGCCGCGATGCCTCGCGCTAGTGAAACGTCAGCGTCTTCGCTCGCCCCGGCGTCGCTGCGGCTCGCGCTTCCGCCAGCTCCTCGCACGTCTCCGCGTTATACGCGGCGCCGAACAGCACGATCATCGCCGTCAGAAACATCCACAGCAGCAGACCAATCGCCGCCGCCAATCCGCGATACATCGCGTCGTACGGCATCTTCCGTACGTACCACCCGAAACCGATATCCACCGCCCACCACAGAATCGTAGCAACCAGCGCCCCGGGCAACAAATCCACCATGCCCGGGTGCCCCGGGCGCCCGAGTCGATAGAGCACCACCAGGACTCCCATCGCCAACACAAACACGATGGCCGCATAGGCAGCCAATTCGAGCTCATGCGTCATGTATACGGATCGCGTCCGCACCATCAGCCACGCGCGCGTCTGCTTGCCGAAAACCGTCAGGATCACGACCGCCAGCATCGGTATGATCGTGAGGCACAGCAGCAATAAGGCGCGAAACTGCCGCCGCCAGTAGCCCGCCCGCAGCAAATCTCCCTCGATCACGCGGAAGCCTTCGATATACCCGATCATCACCTGTGTTCCCGCGATCATCGTGCCGCCCATCCCCAGCACCATCCACTTCCAGGTATGGACCGTCTTCCGGACGAAATAGGCGGAGACCACGCCCGCGCTGCCCGGCGGAAGAATCAAACTCAGCCGATCGGGGATTTCTTTCAGCGCGTCGTGGAAGAGGTTCGTTTCTCCCAGCAAGCCAAGCGTGAAAAGCAGCAGCGGGAAAAAAGCCAGGAACATATTGAACGCGATGGCCTGGCTGAGCGTCACGCAATCCGGAAGAATCCGCCCAAGCGCCCCCACGAGCTTCCTCAGTGTGGCTTCCATTGGCTGGAAATTATACGGGAACTCCGGCGATTCGCGCCTCTTTTCGCGCGCCCGCATTGAGCGCCCTTGCCGCGGCTGAGGGCAGCCTGTAAACTTCGATTCAAGCCGAATCCAAACGCCAAGGAGTCTTCGCGTGACGACGCAACCGAAAGCAGCCGCCAGCCGCAGCGAAGAGGTGGTCCGCAAGCATAAGGAATATCTCTGGCCGGCGGTCGCCAACTACTACCAGCATCCGCTCGTCGCCGACCACGCCTCGATGCAATACCTCTGGGACGTCGAGGGCAACAAGTACCTCGATTTTTTCGGCGGCATCGTCACCGTCGGCGTCGGCCACTGCAATCCCAAGGTCACCTCGAAAATCAAAGCGCAGGTTGACAAGCTCCAGCACACCTCGACGCTTTTTCCCAACGAAGCCATCGTCGCGCTCGCCGAAAAGCTGGCCGAGATCACGCCGGGAAAATTGCAGAAGAGTTTTTTCACGAGCTCCGGCACCGAAGCAAATGAAGCCGCGATCCTGCTCGCGCGCATGGCCAGCCCAAGCTACGACATTGTCGCGCTGCGCCACGCCTATTCCGGCTCATCGGCGCTCGCGAAAAGCGTCACAGCCCACGCTGCGTGGCGCAAGTCCGGAGTCATCAGCGTCGGCGTCTCGCATGCCGTCAGCCCGTATTGCTACCGCTGCCCGCTTCATCTGAAATATCCTGATTGCGGCGTCGCCTGCGCCAACGACGTCGAGAATCTGATCCAGACCGGCACCAGCGGCTCGATTGCCGCCTTCATCGCCGAACCGATTCAGGGCGTCGGCGGGTTCATCACGCCGCCGCCCGAATATTTCAAGATCGTCTACCGCATCGTGAAAAACTACGGCGGCCTCTTCATCTCCGACGAAGTGCAGACCGGCTTCGGCCGCACCGGCAAAAAATGGTTCGGCATCGAGCAGTGGGAAGTGACGCCCGACATCATCACCTGCGCGAAGAGCATGGGCAACGGCGTGCCCGTCGGCGCGACGATCACCACGTCCGAGCTTGCCGGCAAATTCCAGGGCCTCACGATTTCGACCTTCGGCGGCAATCCGGTAACGTCCGTCGCCGCGCGCGCCGTGATCGAAGTGATCGAAGAGGAAAATTTGCGGGAGAGTACGCACGTCGTCGGAGGCTACCTCCGCCAGCAGCTCGAAGAGCTGCAGGCGAAATATCCGCTCATCGGCGACGTTCGCGGCATGGGCATGATGCAGGCGCTCGAGCTGGTCCGTGACCGCGCGACAAAAGAACCCGCGCCCGCCGAGACCAATCAGCTCCTCGAACGCGCCCGCGCCAACGGCTTGCTGATCGGCAAGGGCGGCCTGTACGGCAACGTGATCCGCCTCGCGCCGCCGATGAACATCTCGAAGGCCGACGTCGACGAAGGCATCCGCCTCCTCGACAAATCCTTCGGCGAAATCAAATCGTGAACGATCGGCTCTTTAGCCGAGCGTTTTGGCGTTAAAGTTGGCGAGATCGTCGTCTTCGACGCTGAAGCTGATCTCAATCGGCTGGCAGCATACTTCGCAGTCTTCGACGTAGGTTTGGCCCCCTGCGGACAAATCCAGCACCATCGAAATCTCTTCGCCACAGTATGGGCAGGTGAATTGGTGTTCCATGGCGCGACCGCGCATCGCGCGATGCGCGCGGGGCGGTTCGAGGTAAGTCCGGAAAACAGTTTGCGCTAGCGCAGAGCGCGCTGCAATTTCTTCGTGGTTTTTTGCAGCTGCTTCTTGAGGGCTTCCACCTGCTTCGAAATGGCCGCAAGCTCCTTCTTCGCCATCGCTCCTGCTTTCACCACCTTATGCGCCGTGCGATCCGCCTTCCCCACCACGGATCCGATTTTCACCGCCGCCTCTCTAAGCCTGTTTTTCTTCGCCATTCGCTTCCTCCCTTAATTTCCAACCTGCGCGCAGTGTACCACCGCCGCATTCATCGCCCAACGAAATCAATCTTGCGCTGTCACCTCCGCAGCCCGCGAGATCGACTTGCTCCAAACAGGCGGTTCGGCCAGATGCAGCTTCGCGATGCGATAAAGCAGGTAAAGCGCTGCCGCCAGGCAAACGACGACCGCCACGATCGACGCTTCGGGCCCGAACTGTCCGCCCGTGAGAATTCGCGGCCCGCTCAGCGAGCCACCAATCACGCCAGCCGCCATCGCGTTTCCGGAAAGCGTCATGCCGAAGAGCGAGCCCTCGGTGAAATTCCAGGCGAAGTGCAGTCCGATCGGCAGCCACAGGCGCGTCGTCGCCGCGTAGGCTGCGCCCAATAGCACTCCCGCCTCGAGCGCGATTGCCACCGCGCTGCCGACAGTCGCACCGTGATTCGCCAGGTGCGCGAACCCGAAAAACGCTGCCGTGAGCGCCAGCGCGCCCCACGTTCCCAGCAGCTTGGCGATCAGGCGAAACAGCAATCCGCGAAAAAGAATTTCTTCGATGACGCCGCCAAGCAATGCCGGGACAAACCCTTCCCCGAGATGGCCGAGCCCGCCCCAACCAACCGGATGGTAAACGCCGCAGCCCCAAAGAATCGCCATCGTCAGCGAGAACAACCCCATCCCGCCGAGCATCCCGATCCCAAGTTCAGGCAGCGCATAAGGAAGGGCCAACTCCACCGGCTTTCGCCGCTCGATCCACTTGCACGCTGCGAGATAAGTCCCGAGGCAGACGACGACGGCCACCGGCGCAAGTCCCGCCCGAAAGTGCCTTTGAAGCCACAGTTCGGCGCCGACAATCACGGAGGCGACGATCAGTAAATTGATCAGGAGCAGCCCGGCTTCCTTCCACGTCTTCCGCAAAGTAGCTCCCCACCATCGATTTGAGGTCGTTGATTATCTGCTTGGTTATACGAAGAGAGCCATACAGAAGTTCCGCAAGAGGAAAAGCGCGATTCCGCAGCTAAGGCAAAAGCACTCTTCACTCAAATCTAGCGGCAGTGATGTATCCTCCTAGTGAGTGAAACCGAAGACAAGAATTCGGCGCAGCCTGGGAATCCAATTTCTCGCCACTGTCGGCGTGTGCCTGGCCGCCGGCTTGTTTTCGGCGGGGATTGCGGGCACGGCTGGCGACTCCGACCGCATTCGCTGGAAGCAGGTCGACGAATCCGAGGTTAAGCTCGACGGCAAGCCGCCGCTCGCGGCAAACGTCTACCAGCCGGATAAGAAGAGCAAGAAGAAGGATTTCATTCTCATTCTGCTCGGGCACCGCTATCTGATGCTCGACACAAAATCGAGGCTCGTCTACGCGGTATTTCTCACCGACATCACCAAGCAAGGCGCCGACATCGAAACGGGCGATCTCACCCAGCCGTCGCGGATCGTCCCAAGCACTGATTGGACGTCACACGACGTCGGCCCCGCCCAGCTAATAAAGTTGACTCTTGAGGATTACGATCGCGTCCTCGAAATCGAACTGCCGCACCCAGTCGATCTCCGCGGCCTCTACACCTTCTGATCCGCGCCGCAAACAGAAGATGCAAAACAAGGGGCTGTCATCCCGAGCGGAGTCCCGCGTCTTCTCTTTTCCCGCGGTGTTTGCGGGCGCGGGACGTAGGGAGGGATCTGCTTTCTGCTGTTCGATCGCGTTAAGGGACGCCGCGCGGTTAGCCCTGATTCACTGAGCTAATCTGCACCGGCGCATTTTCAGGCCGCAGGCTGCGGTAGACCATCCATCCGGTGATCGCCAGCATCCCGATCCAGCCCAACACGCGCACGGCCATGGCGATTTGCGTGTCGTGCTGCAGGAGGCCAAGCTTGCCGAAAAGATAGTTCCAGTCGTGGATCACGTAGTCGGCGTCGCCCACCGTGAGGAGCGGCAACTGCTGTGCGCGCGCATCGGCCATATAGTTCGCCACCGGAAGAAACTGCTGAAAGAAAAAAAAGAGGCAGAAGGCGGCGCCCTGCACCTCCCGCTGAAAAATGAAATAGGTCGCGAGCATCACCGGAACACCCAGCTGCAGGATCGTCCCTCCGGCGATTGCAAGGAATTCGCCGCAAAAGCGGAACAGCAGGTGTCCGCCCTCGTGAATCGGTATGAAGACAAGATTGATCATCAGAAAAGGACCGCCGCCCCGCGCCTGCTGCATCAAGAAAAGCACGTAGAACACGGCCGCGATGATCAGAATTGGGCGCGGCACGGGCTTCCAATCCTCCTCAAGCGTTTCGAGGAAGGGCAGCCGTTCCGTCCATGTTTCGGGCAGGCGCATGCGTGTGTTGGCTCCGAACTCGCGAATTCAGTCTAGCATTCGAAAATCCGCGCAGAGCCGCGCGCTTCGAGGGATGCATCGTGGAATACAACTGTCGGACCTAAGGGTGGGAAACTCCGGAAACCCAGGGAATGCCGAGAAGGCCGTCCTTCACTTGTACGTCGACCGTATCTCCCCGGTTGAAGCTGTCGAAATCTTCGCGCGACACAGCGATGCGCTCGAAACCGTGTCCATCCCGCCACGACGTGACGATCAGCCGCCTGCTGGCGACCGGCCCCGGCATCGAAAATTTGCTGACGATCTGTTCCCGCACGATCTGCGGCGTGCCATGATCCAATGCGCCGTTCGCGAGCAGCATCACGGAGAGAACCCACGGCACCGGAATCAGTCCGTAGTAAATGCGCTTGAGCGCTTCGACTTCCCCGTGCTTCAGCGCGCGCCGCTCGACCCAGATGGCCAGGCCCAGCGTCAAAAAAAAGAGCACGCCGATGAAGATGAGGATTCCGTCGAGTTCCAGCGAAGGGTAGCTCTCGCTCGCCACCACAAACGCCAGCGACCCGAGCACGAAGATCGCCGTGCGGTTCAGCAGCCGCTTCCGCAGAGAAAACTCCGCCGCCGTCGGGCTCAGCCCGCACGCATCGCAGACTTCCGCCGCGCGCTCGGCGCCGCAATTCAGGCAGCGCGTCATTGAATTGGACGGACGCTCGATGGTTGCTGATCGAGACATACCATGTTCTCGGTCCGGCCGTTCGTAAGCAGCTCGCAATCAATTTCCTGCGCGCTGCGGACGGCCTGGTCGTGGTTTGCGCCTGCGGCGGTGGCGCAATGCGTCGCGCCCTTGAAGTTCATGCAGACTTCGTAGCGCGTTCGCGTCTCCTGATACGACGAGTAGACCATCACGCCGACGAATGCAACAGCCGCTATCGCGATGATCCAAGCAATGTGAGTCGGTCTTTTCGCCATTCGCCCTCAGACAGATTTTACACCGCTAACGGCCCAGCGGTTCCCCTCCGCCAACCCGCCGCTTGATCTCGTCCGAGATCTGCTTTCTACGATGCGGCGTAAGCCCCTCGAGCGCCGAAATATCCTTCAAATCGCGCAGCGTGAGATCGCGAAGAAATCCGAGCACGCTTGGCGCGGGCGTGTGCACGTTGCGGACCAGCGCCGCGCGGACATTGTACTGCCGCGACCATTTGGCGTCTTGCGCAATCGCCACCACCGCGCGCTGCGGTACGCCCGCCTTCGCCAGCACCTTCAGGATCTGGCTCTCGGTGAGAAATGGGTTCGCGAGCGCCAGCTTCACGGCCTGCGCGTGGCCCTCGGCGAGCAACGCGCCCACAACGCGCGACGGCCCGCGGCGCGCCAGCGTCAGCTTTTGCCCCACGGGAATATGCGGCACGCGCGCGATGATGATTTCTTCGGCCACGCGCTTGATGTCCGTCGGCGTCGACGGCAACAGGCTGACCCGCACGAGATCGAAAAGGTAGAGCTGTCGCACCACCGCCAGCGCGATGCGCTTCGGTGTGCGTGGATGCCGCGCCAGCCCCAGCCGGACGCTTTCGCTTGCCGCCCACTTCCCTTCGGCGCCGATCGCTCCCAGCACGTTTGCCGGCAGATCGAGCCGCTCGAGCAGCCGGATCACATGCGTTTCGTCGAGTTTGGGATTTTCGAGCAGCGCAAGCAGGACGTCCTCGCCCGCCTCGTGGATCAAGGACTTGAGTTCGTCGCCGGAAGCGGTACGTGCGAATTCGGTCCGCGTTTCCGTTTCAGGCGGCATTGCCTTTCGCCTGCACCAGATGGACCGCCATGCGCGCGGCAGCCTCCGCGGGAGAAATCTCGACGGGCACAAGGCGCACGCGGCCGAGCGATCGGTTCAGCTCCGCATCAATCGCGGCGTCGAAATGTTTGGAGCGTCCGTAGACTCCACCGACCTTCGCGACGGGAATCTCGCGGCTGCGCCATCCGAGTTGATCGACCACACTCGCGGCGAGCGCTGCGAGCGAAACCGCTGCAGCGGACAAAATCTCGCGCGAGACTTCGTCGCCACGCTCGGCAAGCTGGGCCACCAGCGGAAACGTCTTCGGAAACACGTCGTCCGGATTCTTCGAGACGCGATCGAGCAGCGAGTTCCAATCTTGCGCCTCATGGAATTTGAAAATGCGCTTCGAGAGGGCCGTGTCCGGGCCGCGCGACTCTTCCGCTTCGACCACCGCTCGGAACGCGCGCCGGCCGATGTCGAATGCGCTCCCCTCGTCGCTGAACCATGGGCCGCGCCCGCCCGCACGCGCCTCCTTGCCATTCTCGCCCCGCCCGAGAGCAACCGAGCCGGTTCCGGCAAGGAGAATGATTCCATCGGCTGAGCCAAATGCCGCCTCGAGCGCGATCTCGAGGTCGGTCGTCACGCGAACTTCGGCGTTCGGGTAGGCCTGCGCGAAAAAGGTGGTGGCCTGGCGCACCACTCCCGAGCGGCCCGCGCCTCCCAACCCCGCGCAGATTCCGCGAATGTGGCCTGCGCTGATTTTTTGCCGCCTCAAAACCACGTCGGCCGCCTCGCTGATCGCAAACCATGCCCTCATATAGCCCGCGCGAAGAGGATTCGACGGCCCGCCCACGGATCGCCCCAGCACGCGTCCGTCCGCATCGGCCAGGACGCACTCCGTTTTGGTGCCTCCACCATCGAACCCGAGGAAGTACGTAGCATCCGAAGCAGCAACCTGATATGGCATCGATCCTTCTCCTGGCGGCGAGGAGCAGACGGCTTGTGGCAGGCCCGCCCGCGGTAGATGTCCCCGCTGCGAATTCTACACGCCTGAGCGCCTTCCCGAAACCCGTTTCCTCAGATATCTGCATGCTCCTCAGGACGCAAGGCTTACATCCCGCAAGGCCGGGATAAAGCGTCGTTGTTAGGACTTAGCTGAGAGGTATCCCGCGTACGCCACACGGATTGGCCGGGGAGCGAAGCTCGCGCGTGCGATGCATGTCAGCCGCGGAGCGGCGATTGTAGGTAGCCCGGCACGCAGCGCAGCGGAGTGCCGGGTAACCGTGTTCCAAGGCGCAGCCCCGGGGGAGGGGCGATCGACTCTCGCTCGCGGGACACGATATTCAACCGTCCCTCCGGAGTCTGTGTCATAGCTGGGACTTGTTTTTGGTTGGGAGATGAAGGAAAAAGGAGCATGTCACGATTTTTTCCTTACGATCCCAATCAAGCGTATTTGTTGCCTCCGAACGTAAAGGATGTTTTGGGTTCGGAGCACCTGTGCTTCCGGCTGCACGCCATGATCGAGCAGTTGGACGTGAGCCGATTCGAAGAGGCGTATGCGGCCGAGGGACGGCTGGCGTATCCGCCAAAGATGATGTTGAAGGTGTGGCTGTACGCGTTTTGTTTGGGAGTGAACTCGACCCGGCGTTTGGAGCGGCGCGTTCGAGAAGACCTGGCGTTTCGGTATTTGGCCGGCGGGTTGACGCCGGATCACAAGACGCTGAGCGAATTTCTGCGGCGGCACCGGCGGGCCATTAACGACGTGTTCACGCAGATCGTGCAAATGGCACGTCGAGCAGGTTTGGGCAAGCTGGGCCACGTGGCCATTGACTCGACGCGAGTGCGGGCGAATGCCTCCCGACACCGCATGGTCGATTGGGAGCGGGCTCAGTGGGCGCGAGATCGACGGCAGGTGCGCGCGTTTCAGCAAAAAGCGAGCCAGGAAGATCCGGAGGAAGACGGCGGCGTCAGCGTGACGACGAAGGAGCAAGAACGCCTGACGCAGCAGCCCGTGCCAGCGCTGCCGAAGAAAGGGCGGCAGCAAGTTTCGCGGACTGATCCGGAGAGCCGATTTTTGCGGACGTCGCAGGGGTGGGAATTGGGATATACAGCCGACTTAGCGGTGAGTGACGATCACCTGATTGTGGCCACGCGCGTGACGCAGAATGCCACGGACAACAGCTCGTTAGTGCCCATGGTGGAGGAAGTCGAACGGCAGTGTCGCGCCCGTCCAGAAAAGGTCAGCGGAGATTCGGGTTTTTTTAGTGGCCAGGCGCTGCATGTGATGAAGGGACTTGGGATTGACCTTTATGTGCCGGACAACAATCTGAAGCACGAGATGGGAACGGGAAAACGCGCTGCGGGAATTGGGAAGAACCGCATTCGCGATCCCGAGCATCTTCGACTGCGGGCGAAGCTGCGTGGTCGGGCAGGGCGTGACATTTACCAACGACGGCAGGCTTTGGTGGAACCGGTGTTCGGGATTTTGAAAGAGCAACGCGGCATGAGGACATTCCGAAGGCGCGGTTTGGCGGCGGTCAGCACCGAATGGATGCTGGCGGCCATCGCCTACAACATCACGCGCATGCTGCGCGGCTGAAAATGCGGCGCAGCCGCACAACTAAACTCGCTTTCAGTAAAAAACATGGAGTCCACACTGCGCCCCAAGAAACTTCCGGATGCTATGACACAGACTCCTCCGGGACTATGAATTCTGCTTACGCGTTCCCGGCATTTCGCTTCGCTCCATGCCGGGCTAATCGCAATCGCGCCTCCGGCGCTTGGGAATTTGGAAGGTTGAAGGTTTCAATGTAGCGCCGCGGCCTTTTTACCCTGAGCGAAGTCGAAGGGCAGCGCGGCATCCTGCTCTTGCGACCCATCAATCCTGAAGGCACTAATGGCTGGCTGCCGCAGGAAGGGCAGGTGGCGGAACAACGTACTCATCTCCGGTGCGATCGAGGACCATTTCCCGCTGATGTTTCAGCATGGCGAGCTGATTCGACACTTGCGTGAATTCCTGCTTCTGCGCGTCCGTCATCTGCGCGCCGATCTGATTCAACTGGTCGACTCGCGCCTGAAGTTGCGGAATCACGCGGTCCATGAACACGGGATAGATCGAGGGAGCTTTGGCCCGGCCGCTTCGAAGCGCCAACCGGTTGTTTTCCTCCCAGATCGGCATGATGCCCACGTCGCTCAATTCCACGCGGGTTCCGGCCGGGCCGTAGTCCCTCTTCACGACGGCGAATTTCGCGATAATCGACTCGCGCGGCTCGGCCGTCTTATCGGGCATCAAGTCCTGCACGTAGGTGGCGGACTGATTCGAGAGAAAATTGCCGAGCGAATAAAAAATCACGGTTTTCCGCTGATCTTGCGTGACGTAGGTTTCGATCGGCTGCAGCACATGCGGATGAGCGGCAACCACGGCGCTTGCGCCCGCTTCGAGAAACGCGTGCGCGGCTTCGACGTCCTGCGGCCGCGGCATCGGCGAATACTCGATCCCCCAGTGAATTGAGATCAGCAGCAGATCGCACTGAGCGCGCGCCGCCCTGATCGCGGCGAGCACGCCTGCCTCATCGCGTCCAGGCGCGCCCATCGATTCGCCCGGATAGGGGAAGAACGCCACGTGCGGCTGGCTATCTTTGCTGGGGTTGCGATTGCCGTTGAGCCAGCGCGTCATCCCGAGCCAGCCGATGCGAATGCCGTTCTTTTCCAGAATGAGAGGCTGCCACGCCGAGTCGGCCGTCGCGCCGGAGCCCACAAACAGCAGCCCTTCCTCGCGCAGATGCTCGAGCGTTTCGTCGAATCCCGCCCAGCCCTGGTCCATCACGTGATTGTTCGCGAACGAGACCACGTTGATTCCGTTGAATTTCAGCGCATCGAGCAGAGCCACCGGCGCATTGAACTGAAACGCCTTCGTGCCGAGAGAGTGCTTCGGAGCAACCGGCGTCTCGAGATTCACAAAGCCGAAGTCAGCGTCGCGAAACGCATCCGAGACATTCGCAAAGAGCGCGTCCCATCCGTCGTGATTGTCCGATGTGGCCGCAGCCTTCGCGGCTTCCACCACGGGTTCGTGCGGAATCACGTCGCCTGCCACGGCAAACGTCATCCGGCTGATCTCCTGCGGATACGTCGCCGGGGCTTTCGTCTGCGCGTACCCTCTCGTGGCGAAAATCACCGCAGCGAGCAGCGCAATCAGGGAACACACGAGCGCGCCAACGCGAATTGCATGATTTCGGCGAACTATGGATGCAATCGTCATATCGCTGTGTTTCGCGCGTCTTTTGCCAAGTATACCTTGGACGACTTTTTGCAAGCCGGCGCGTTGCGCGCCGATTTCCATGGCATCCGTAAGCGGTTGTCCGCAATGCTCTTCGGCGCGAAATCTCGCGAAAGCGCCGGCCCGCGAACGCCCAAATTCCGGTGATTATGCATTTCACACAGAGAGGAGTAAAGTGATATGGCCATGACAGGGTATGCGGAACTTAGAAGTAACAGCAAGGCGGAGATCATCGAGTTCGTAGAAAAACACCTCGATGACCTTGAATGTAGAAACCTGGAGATCAGGGGCACGGAAAATGGTGCCTATATCGTGGAGTTCTTTTGTTCGAAGGAACCGCCTACTGGCCTTTAAAATAATCGTGGGTTGCAATGTGTCGGGCCGCACGTACCAATACGAATCGGACGTGATGCCCGCAATGATTGCAGGGCGGGAATCTTTTCCCGAATATGCAGGTCACTTCATGCTCTTCGGCGTGATGGGTATCGTGAATCACCCGGTAAATGCCAGAATGCGGTACTTCTTCGCCGGGCCTAAATACATCTCCCACATTGGCCATAGCTTCCTCCTAGAACTGGGAGGCTATAACACAATCAAGTACCGCGCAAGGCAAGGGCTTTCGCCTAGTGGGCGAAAGTAAGTCGAAGTGCGATTTTTAGCATTTGCATCTAGCGGCATTTTTGCGATACAGTCGGAGGCGGTGAAATGGAAATGGCTAAAGCCACAGACACAATCAGCATCAAAGTGACAGACCCGAAGAGCGGAATGATCTTCGAGTTTTCGGACGTTCCTATTGAGCGTATCGGGTCAGTGCGCTCTCAGTTCTCCCAGAATGGACACGCAGACGTAAAGGACACTTCTGCTCCGAATTACGGAGAAATGAAGAAATCCTTGTCTGAGAATGCCAAGAAGTTCTTGAAAATCCTCCGTGAAAATCCGACCGGAATCTCCGCGGACCTGCTCGCACAAAAGATGGGATTCAGGACAGGCACGCAAATCGGTGGGATGACTGGGGGCGGCCTGAGCAAGAATGCAAACAAGTTCCATATCGAGCTGACCGATGTTTACACGCTAGATATCACATTGAAAGACGGCCAGCGTTTAGTGGCTTATAAGCCGGGCAAGGAAATTTCGCGTTTGCTGTAAAACCCGCAAGGCGCGCGGGTTTCTGCGGAGGGGTGGCCGAGTGACCGATGGCGGGCGACTTATAATCGCTTGATCGTGTTCGCGCACGATCCGTGGGTTTGAATCCCACCCCCTCCGCACCACGATGTCAGAAAGGGCTTTTCAAGTTTCTCGGTTAGCGTTTCGCTGAGGGCAATCTCAGCGTAGAGTGTTGCGGCCCCAACCGCATACTCGAAAGGCGCGAGCCGAGAATTGCGTACGCAAGTCTCAGTAGGTGGCGGACTCCAAAACCATCACCTACTGGGATAATTCTTGATTATGTGGTAGCCCTTTTCAAGCTATTATTACTTGCGTGTTAGCAGACCATAAGCCATGCGACTGAAGGTAGACAAAGACAAGTTTGATGCCACTTTCAAGAGGCTATTGCAATCCAAGCCGATACCGCGCGCGAAGATAAAGAGCAAGGGCAAGCGTGGCCCTAAAACCCCGATCTTGTCGAGGCCGTGAGCTTGTCGTAAGTCAGTACTTTCCCGCGCAGCAGGTTCTTGGCTGTCTCCGCGAATAGCTGTTCTTGCTGATCCCGCCGATTGAATCTATACGTGAACTCCGCAAGGTAGCGGTCGAGGTGCTTTATCGAAACCTTGTGGAAACTACCTACGATGCCGCGATTCAGCAGCGACCAGAAGTTCTCAATCGTGTTGGTATGGATGTCGCCGCGTCCGAACTCTTTTATGTGATTGATGACATCATGCTGGAAGTCGCGCTTCAGCCTCTTGTACCCGCTCCATTGGTCTGTCACCACGCGCGATCCGGGTTCCACGCGACGCTTAACCACGCCAACTAGGATTTCGGCACTAGCCATTGGAACTTTCAGGGCTTGGATTTTTCCGCCACGCTGGATTAAGCCCACAACCGGAATCTTGGTTTGCGGCTGTTTGCGGCGCTTGTCGAGGTGCCCGCCGATGTATGTCTCATCCACTTCGACCGTGCCGCTGAACATGCTCCTAGGCTCTTTCATGGCCTCACGGATGCGATGGCAGAGGTGCCAAGCCGTCCGGTAATTCACTTTGAGGTGCCGCTGCATCTGGCACGCCGACAGGCCCTTTTTCGCCTCACAGACTAGCGCGATAGCCGCGAACCATTTCCGCAGAGGCAGATGCGAGTCGTGGAATATCGTGCCAGCGGTCGGCGAGAACTGGTGCTTGCACTGAGGCTCCAGGCACTGATAGATGCGCTTCCGCTTGTTCTTGGTCTTGGATTCGCGCGTGATCCGCGAGACTCTCACAGAGCCGCACGCGATGCAGCACACGCCTTTCGGCCAGCGCAGCGATTCCAAATAGTCTAGGCACTTGTCGTCAGTGTTGAACTCGGCTGTTACGTCTATCAGGTTCATGGCTCAATCTCCATGAGCCAAATCTAGCAGAAACCTGATTCTGTGTCAAGTGCATAATCACCCAAATTCCTTGTGGAATGCCCGAAAGCTGTGTGCTAGCATTGTTAAGTTAAGAAGAGGCTAAAGAGAGCAGAGTAGGGGTACGACGTTTCAGCCAGAGGTGAACAGTTGATCGAAGCCAAAATTGGTGTAATCGAGCAGTTCCGGACTCACACGAAAGATACGGGCTCCCCGGAAGTGCAGATTGCCCTATTAAGCGAGCGGATCAACTACCTGACGACCCACCTCCAGTCCCATGCCAAGGATCATGCATCGCGGCGCGGCTTAATTATGATGGTCAATAAGCGCCGCCGGTTGCTGGACTATCTGAATCGCCGCGACCCGGATCGGTATCGCGAGATTGTTGAAAGACTCAGTTTGCGCAAGTAGTGCGGATTTCCCTAGCGGCCGCTCCGGTCGCATTCCCCTCCACGGCAGCACGAAGCAGAGTTGTCGGCCGTCTTGCGGACCATTGGAACCGCCATGCGCGAGCCCGTCTGCCCAATAATCCCACTGCCTTGCCAATCACCTCTTCGAGATGCTTTTCCGAGACACTCTCTCGTATCCGATGACGTTCCCGGTGATCCGGGACAGAAGGAAGTGACATGTTTGAACAAGTAAGTTTGGATCTGGGCGGCCGCAAGCTGACCCTCGAAACGGGCAAGATGGCCCGCCAGGCGCACGGTGCCGTCGTGGCCCGCTATGGTGACACAGTCGTTCTCTCCACAGCGTGCATGGACAACAAGGCCACCGAAAAAGATTTTCTTCCGCTCACGGTCGACTACCGCGAGTACACCTATTCCGCGGGCAAGATTCCCGGCGGCTTCTTCAAGCGCGAAGGCCGCCCCTCCGAGCGCGAAATTCTCACCTCGCGCCTGATCGATCGTCCGCTGCGCCCGCTGTTTCCCGAGGGCTGGTCCACCGAAACGCAAGTCGTCGCCATGGTGCTCTCCGCGGATAGCGAAAACGATCCCGACGTCATCGGCGTCACCGCCGCCTCGGCCGCGCTCTACATCTCGAAACTTCCGTTCACCAACCCCATCGCCTGCGTCCGCGTCGGCCTGCTCGAAGGCAAGCTCGTGGTGAATCCCACGGTTGCCGAGCAGAAGACGAGCCTGCTGAATATCGTCATCGCCGGCTCCGCCGAAGCGATCGTCATGGTGGAATCGGGCGCCCTCGAAGTTTCCGAGGACACCGTCGCCGACGCGCTCGCATTCGGCCACGCCGCCATCAAGCAGATCGTCGCGGCGATCAAGGATCTCGGCGCGCGCGTCAACGAGAAGAAAGTCACCGTCACGCCGCCTGCGTTCGACGAAGCCCTCTATCAGCAGATCACGCAAAAGTACGGCGAACGCCTCCGCGACGCCCTCGACACCGCCAAGCATCCGAAGCTCGAAAGCTACGGCCTCGTCGACACGATCAAAGCCGAAATCATGGCCGCGATCACCGAAGATGATGACGACAAGAAAAAGCTCGCCTATCGCGCTTTCGAGCGCCTCCGCGAACACATCTTCCGCGACGATATGCTGAATCGCCGCCGCCGTCCGGACGCCCGCGCTTTCGACCAGATTCGCCACATCACTTGCGAAGTCGGCGTGCTGCCGCGCGTGCACGGCTCCGCGCTCTTCACCCGCGGTGAGACGCAAGCGCTCGTCACCACCACGCTCGGCACCAAAGAAGATAAGCAGCGCCTCGACCTTCTCTTCGAGGACGAATCCTTCAAGCGCTTCATGCTGCACTACAACTTCCCGCCGTTCTCGGTGGGCGAAGTGAAATTCCTGCGCGGTCCTGGACGCCGCGAAATCGGCCATGGCGCTCTCGCAGAACGCGCCCTCGCCAATCTGATTCCGGCGGAAGCAGACTTCCCGTATGCCATGCGCGTCGTTTCCGACATTCTGGAATCGAACGGCTCTTCGTCGATGGCGACCGTCTGCGGCGGCTCGCTCGCCATGATGGACGCGGGCGTGCCGCTCAAGTCACCCTGCGCGGGCATCGCGATGGGTCTCGTCGTCGAAGGCGATAAGTATGCGATCCTCACCGATATCGCCGGCGCCGAAGATCACTACGGCGATATGGACTTCAAAGTTGCCGGCACGCGCCAGGGCATCACCGCTCTCCAGATGGACATCAAGGTCGGCGGCGTCAGCATCCCGATGATGCGCGAGGCGCTGGAACAGGCCCGCAAAGCGCGCTTCCAGATTCTCGATATCATGGATCCGACCATCTCGTCCGCCCGCGCCGAAATTTCCGAGTACGCGCCGCACCTCCACATGCTCAGCATTCCCACGGACAAGATTCGCGATCTGATCGGCCCCGGCGGAAAGAAAATCCGCTCGATCATCGAAGCCACGGGCGTGAAGATCGATGTGATGGACGACGGCAAGGTCCACGTCTTCGCGAACAACGGCCCCGCAGCCGAGGCCGCGTTGAAGATGATTCGCGACGTCACCGCTACCGCCGAAATGGGCAAGACCTATCTCGGCACGGTCGTGCGCATCGCCGAATTCGGCGCCTTCGTCGAAATCTTCCCCGGCACCGACGGCCTTCTCCACATCAGCGAAATTGCCGAGGCGCGCATACGCGCCGTCCGCGACGAGCTCAAGGAAGGCGATCAGGTGTTGGTGAAAGTCCTCGCCATCGAAGGCAACAAAATCCGCCTTAGCCGCAAAGCCGTCCTGCGCGACCAGCGCGACAAACAAGCCAAAGGCGAAGCCGCCGGCTAAAGCGGTCGATTGGCGCATTCAGCCTACGAAACAAAGAAAGGGGAGGCGACATCGCCTCCCCTTTCTTTTGCGAGCACGTAGGCTGATCGCATCGCAATGGTTTCGTAGCGGCCGCCTTTCAGGCGGGCGGCTTTTCTCCGCAAATGGCGAACGCGATATATTCAGGCGATTCGCCCAACAAAGCTGTCATCCCGAACGGAGTCCCGCGCGATTTTGCTTTTCCCGCGTTGTGTGCAGGCGCGGGGCACAGTGAGGGACCTGCTTTTGGTTTGTTTTCTATTGGGCTCAGGGGGGCCCGGAGATCCAGCAATCCGGTGCGCGTCACTCAGGTGAAGACAGCCGCTCGATGCTCGCCCCCACGCCGCGCAGCTTCTCCTCGATGCGCTCGTAGCCGCGGTCGATGTGGTAGACGCGATCGATCACCGTCGTGTTCTGCGCCACCAGCGTCGCTAACACCAACCCCGCGCTCGCCCGCAGATCGGAAGCCGTCACGGGCGCGCCTGTCAGGGGCGTAGGCCCGGTCACAATCGCCCAGTTTCCGTCGATCGTGATGTTCGCGCCCATGCGCATCATCTCGCTCGCGTGGAGGAACCGATTCTCGAAAATGGTTTCGTGGACGCGCGACACACCCTGCGCCTGCGTCGCCAGCGCCATGAGCTGCGCCTGCATATCCGTCGGGAACCCCGGGAACTCGGTCGTCTCGATGTCGGCCGCCACCAGCTTTTTCGCGGCGCGCACGCGCATCGTTCCGTTGCCTTCGCATTTGATCTCGACCCCGCACTCGCGCAGCTTTTCGATCACCGCGCCGAGGTGCGCCGGCTCGCAATGCGTCAATAGCAGCTCGCCGCCCGTAATCGCGCCCGCCACAAGAAATGTCCCCGTCTCGATCCGGTCGGGAATCACGGTATGCGTCGCGCCGTGCAGCTTTTCGACGCCCTGCACGCGGATCGTCGGCGTGCCCGCCCCTTCGATCTTCGCGCCCATCTTGTTCAGCAGTTCCGCGAGGTCGGGAATTTCCGGCTCGAGCGCGGCATTCTCGAGAATGGTTTCGCCTTCGGCCAGCACGGCAGCCGTGAGAATGTTTTCCGTTCCCGTCACCGTGATTTTCGGAAAGCGAAAGGTCGTGCCCTTCAGACGCGCAGCCCGCGCCTCCACATATCCGTGATCCACCGTAATCTTCGCGCCCAGTTTTTCGAGCGCCTGGATATGCAGATCGATCGGGCGCGCCCCGATCGCGCAGCCGCCCGGCAACGACACCCGCGCGTAGCCAAACCGCGCGACGAGCGGACCCAGCGTCAGCACCGACGCGCGCATCGTCTTCACCAGCTCGTACGGCGCCTCCGCGTGCGAAACCGTCTCCGCGCGAAACGTGAATTCGCTCGGCGGAATATCGGGGCTCGATACGACGCAGCGCATGTGCGCCAGCAGCTTCGCCATCGTGATGATGTCGCGCACGTGCGGAATGTTCTTCAGGTGGACGGGTTCGGCCGTCAGCAGCGCCGCCGCCATTTCCGGCAGCGCCGCGTTCTTCGCGCCACTGATCCGCACCGTCCCTTCGAGCCGCTTGCCGCCGTGAATCTCGAATCGATCCATGTCTCTTCCCTAGTCTCGTTCGTCTCGTTCCATATCGTCCGCTGCCTGCAATCCGTTTAGAACCTTCGCCGTCGAGAATCTTTGTGGGTCGTGGCTTCAGCCACGACATTAGCCCGAAAAAACGCCGGGCTTTAGCCCCTGAAGTTCTCGAACCGGCCGCCAAACTTCGCCGGCGCCACTATTTCTTCCTGCGCCGCACGCTCGCCGCATCCAGCGCGTTCCGCACATGGCCGCCCGTTTGATCGAGCAGCTTGCGCGCGTTTCCAGCATCCACGCCGGTTTTCAGCATCACCAGCGCCGCGGCCAGATCGTTGCCGGCCTGCCGCACAGCGTGTTCGGCGGTGGACGCGCTCACGCCAGCCGCCTCCTGCAAAATTCTGATGCCGCGCCGCCGTAACTTCTGATTTGTCAGCGCCACGTGAACCATCCAGTTCTCGTAGACCCTGCCAAGCCGCACCATCGCAGTGGTAGAAAGCAGGTTCAGGACCAGCTTCTGCGCCGTCCCAGCCTTCAGCCGCGTCGAACCGGAAATCGCCTCGGGCCCGGTATCCGGCGCGATGCTAATCCGCGCCGCACGCGCCAACGGCGATCGCGGATTCGCCGTCACGCAGATGGTCACTGCGCCGCGTCTCTTTGCGAACGCCAGCGCGCCGAGCACGTACGGCGTCGTCCCGCTCGCCGCCAGCCCTACCACCAGATCCTTGGATGTCAGCCCCGCGCGCCGCAGATCGCGCGCACCGCCGGCCGCTGAATCTTCCGCGCCTTCGGATGCGTGCCGCAGCGCCCTGGCGCCCCCGGCGATGATTGCCTGCACCATTCGCGGCGGCGTCCCAAATGTCGGCGGGCATTCCGCCGCGTCGAGAACCGCCAGCCGCCCGCTCGTACCCGCGCCGATGTAAAAAAGCCTGCCGCCCGATCCCAGCGCCTTCACGATCGCGTCGACGGCCCGCGCAATCTTGGGCAATTCGCGCCGCACGGCCAAAGCCACGCGCGCGTCTTCGCGATTCAGGGCACGCAAAATTTCGGGCGTTGATTTCCGATCGAGGCCGCGCGAACGCGGATTGCGCTGCTCTGTCCTAACCGGTTTCAAAAGCTCCTCACGCCCCAATCACGCTACGAAGATTATAGCGGGGCGCGAACGCACTCTTCTGCTGGGGATGAACTTTGGATGCCAATTGTGCACGAGGAGTTATCGGCCCCGTGGCACAGACAATCCTGTCTGTGCTCTTGCTCACCCGGCACGCTGCCACACCCGGCAGCGGTTTTGAGCTCCGGGTCGCGAGTTTCGCGACCCGGCAGCTTTCGCCTTGCGGTCTAAACGCAGCGCCGGGTGCACCAGTCGAACCGTTTCCCTGCCCGCTCGGGTGCGCTCGATCTTTATTTCCCCTGTTCAAGCGCCGGAGGCGCGGTTGTCATTAGCCCGGCACGCAGCGCAGCGGAGTGCCGGGTATAGTTACCCAGAGAATCCAGCCCCGGAGGGGCGATTGACTCAGGCGACGTGACGGGCGAGTAGAGCGGCGATTTAGCCTTTCAGCGCCTTCAGGAGATTCTCAACGCCTCCATCACCGCGTCATGGATCGCCGGGCGCACCTGTTTGATCTTCTCGTTTGCCCGCATCGGATGAACGCGATTCGTCAGCAAAATCACGAATGCCTTCCGCTCGGGATCGATCCACAGCGACGTCCCAGTAAATCCGAGGTGGCCGTAGCTCGCCAGAGAAAAATGTGCGCCGGAAGAAGACGGCTGCACCGGTACATCCCAGCCGAGCGCGCGTGCCGAATCGCCGATATTTTGCCGCGTGGTGAATTGCTCGATCGTCGCGCGCGCCAGCAGCCGCCGGTGCGCGTAGATACCGCCATTCACCAACATCTGCGCGACGATCGCGAGATCGCCCGCGGTCGAGAAAAGCCCCGCGTGCCCCGCGACGCCACCCATGGCCCACGCGTTCTCGTCGTCCACTTCGCCGCGCAACAACCGCTTCCGATAGATCGTATCGTTTTGCGTCGGTGCGATCCTCGCGTGAAGATTTTGCGGCGGATTGAACATCGACGCATTCATCCCGAGCGGCATGAAGATATTCTTCCGCGCGAATTCGTCGAGCGATTCGCCCGTCAGCCGCTCGATGATCTCTCCGAGCAGAATGAATCCAAGGTCGGAGTATTCGATCTGCGCCCCCGGCTCGCGCACCAGCGGCTCAGCCACCACCCGCGCGAGAATCGAATCGCCGGAAGCTCCGTCTTTCATCTCGCGCGCGGACGCCAGCCTTAGCCGGCCACGAGCCGTTCGCGACGACCCGGACGGCCAGAGCCCCCCAGAGCGCCCAGCGGCGTCAGCCGCAAGAGATTTTCGGCGCAGCCGAACGGTGGAAGCGTGGGGCTTTAGCCCCTCGATAAGCATTGCGCCTTTTCCCTGGGCTTTAGCCCCGGGCTTCATACCTCGCACATCCTTGAAAAACTCGCGATGCGCGGGGAGCCCGGAATCATGCAGCAAGAACATCCGCACCGTAACGCGCTCCCGCCAAGCCGCATCCGGATCTCCCGCGCTTGCTGCCGCAAATTCCGGCAAATATCGCGCCACCGGCGCATCCAGATCGAGCCGCCCCTGCTCGAAAAGCATCATCGCCGCAGTCGCCGTCACAATCGGTTTCGTCAGCGACGCCACATCGTAGATCGTCTCCGCGTCCGCGCGCCGCGCCTTTGCGTCATACGTCAGCGCCCCAAACGGATGAACCGCAACCCGCCCGTCCAATGCGACCGCGAGCACGCCACCGGGAAACGCTCCGTCCGCCACCGCGCGATCGAGCAGCGTGCAGGCAGACTTCAGTCGGTCCGACATCGCCGCCGTCGCGCGCCCAAGCGTCATCGGATTTGCATCGACGTGAAGCCCGTCCCCGCGCCGTGCAGTTCCAGGAACCGTCACCGGAATGCGTCCCGAGATCGGGATTTGCCCGAATAGCGCCCGCGCCCCAGCACGCTGCGATACGCCGTTCGTCGAAAATGACGCAAGCCATGTTTTGGCGTTCGGAAAGCGCTCGATCAAATACGGGCTGCCGAATGACGCGACTGCGACCGGCTTGCCGGTTGCGAGCAGTTGATTCACAAACGCCCGCTGATCCTCGGGGAAGCCGACGTTGCCTTTGCGGTCGGCCACGCGGACAAAAAGCGCCGCGATGGCCACGTCGTATGTTTCCGGGCGAGGCAGCCTGAGCGCGCTCACATTCGTAAACCGCGTATCCGCGCGTAGCACCGTCAGCGAATCGACGCGCGCTCGAATGTCCGGCTCGAGGGTTTCCCCCGGACACGCGTCCGGATCGGCCGACAGCGCGACGAGCAGGACCCGTAGCGACCGCGTCGAATCGAGAGGCAGCAGGTGCGCAGAATCGCGCAGAAGCGTGACACCCCGGTCGGCCATCTCTTGCGCCTGCGCTTCGAACTCCGGCCGCCCGAAGGTCTCGTTGAGCTTCGCAACATCAACAAGCCCCGCGCGGTCGAGCCCGAGCCGCGCCTTGGCGCCGAGAATGCGCCGCACGGATTCGTCAATTCGCGCGGCGGAAATCCGCCCGCTCGCTACCGCATCCTCGAGCGCGGCGATCGCGGCGTCCGGAATCGGTGGCATCAGCAGCACGTCCGCGCCCGCTTCCACCGCGCGCACCTCCGCTTCACCCGGCGCGAAGAGCGACGCGACTCCGCCCATCTCCATCGCATCCGTGACAATCAGCCCGCGAAAGTTCATCGCGCGGCGTAGCAAGCCGGTCAGGATTTTGGATGAAACGGTCGCCGGAATATTCGGGTCCGATTCCAGCGCGGGGACGGCAAGATGCCCCGGCATGATCGAACTGACGCCAGCGCGAATCGCGGCGCGGAACGGCACAAGCTCATTTTCTTCGAGTTCCGCGCGACTGCCCGGCACCGTCGCCAAAGCCAAATGCGAATCGACGCTCACATTGCCATGCCCGGGAAAATGCTTCGCCGTCGCCAGCGCGCCGTTTTCCTCCACGCCGCGCACGAACTCCTCGACGTACCGCGCGACTTCTTCGGCGCTTTCGCCGAACGACCGCACGTTAATGATCGGGTTATCCGGATTGTTGTTGATGTCCGCATCGGGTGCGAAGATCCAGTGGACGCCCGCGGCCCGCGCCTCCATCGCCGTGAGTTTGCCGACGACGTATGCGAAATGCGGCTGGCCGGTCGCCGCAATCGCCATCGCGGATGGAAATGAGGTGCCTTCCTCGAGCCGCATGCGCGTCCCCGATTCGAAGTCCGCGCCGATCAGCAGCAGAATCTCCGCGCGGCGCTGCAGCTCATTTGCGATCTCAGCGGTGGGGTACACCTGGCTTCGCCTGATCCCAAGCGGCCCTCGCGCAGTAGCCAGAATCAGCCCGCCTACGCGATTCTCTTCGACCTGCCGAATTACCTCGCCATATTCGGCGCTTTCGGCCGACGCAAATCCGCCGAAAAACGGAACCATCAGCATCTGCCCCAATTTCTCGCGCAGCATCATTTTCTTCAGCGTCTTCTCAACCCAGCGCGTGCGAGACGCATGCGCACTCCCCTGATTTCGAGATTTTAGCCGCGCGGAGGGAGAGGATTTCATGATCAAGAATGGTCAAAAGTGGCGGCGTAAAAACGCTTACAGTTCGTTAAATGGTCACTTTTGGCGCGTTTTTGCGGCTCGCTTTTCACAGATGGCTCGATTTTTGTATAGCATACGCCTCCGAGGGGCACAATTGGTGCTCGCGCGCATGTTTCGTTCCCGGCGCGCTGCGGTCTTCATCTTGGCAAAAGTGATAAACGTGAGCCGCGGAAAGTGTTACGGTTTTCCGCCGCGGATGAGCGAGAGGAATTCGTCGCGCGTCTGCTTGTTTTCGCGGAAGACGCCGAGCATGGCGCTGGTCATCGCGGCGGAATTCTGCTTTTCGACGCCGCGCATCACCATGCAGAGATGCCGCGCTTCGACGATCACGCCCACTCCCTGCGGGCTGAGCTGGTCTTCGAGCGTCTGCGCGATCTGGCTGGTGAGCCGTTCCTGAATCTGCAAGCGGCGCGCGTACATGTTCACCAACCGCGCGATCTTGCTCAGCCCGACCACCTTCTTATTCGGGATGTACGCCACGTGACACTTGCCGAAAAACGGCAGCAGGTGGTGTTCGCAAAGGCTGTAGACCTCGATGTCCTTCACGACCACCATCTCGTCGTAGGTGACGCTGAACATCGCGCCGTTCAGGATTTTCGCGGGATCCTGGCGGTAGCCGCTGGTGAGGAAGCGCAGCGCCTTCTCGAAGCGTTCGGGCGTGCGCCGCAATCCTTCGCGGTTCGGGTCTTCGCCGAGTTGCACGATCATCTGGCGCACAAGATCGGCGATGTTTCCCGATGCTTCCGTCTCCGGGATCGTGATCTCCGGCGTCTCTTCCACTGCAATCTTGCTGTTCGTTGTCTTGGACATGAGCACTCCGCTCCTGATATGGCGCAACCGGCGCTGGAAAACTAGCCGGCAAATTCAAAACTGTTGTTGCTGGTTTCTTCGATTCGCACGCGCTCGAGACGCGCGGCCGGAAACGGCTTCAGCCGCCGGTAGATTTCGCGGCACACATTCTCGGTGGTCGGCACCTGCGCGCTGAATTGCGGAACCTCCTCGTTCAAGTATTTCTGATCGAACGCCTCGATCACCTCGCGCTCGACGAACGGATCGAGCTCGCCAAGATTCGCGATCATGCCGGTCGCCGGATCGACCGGGCCCGCAATCGTGACTTCGACCACGTAGTTGTGGCCGTGGCCGTACGGGTTGCTGCACTTGCCGTAAAGGCGCAGGTTTTCTTCCTCGCTGAATTTGGCGCTGTGCAATCGATGCGAAGCCGAGAAGCGATAGCGGCGCGTGAGCGACAGCTTCAGAGCAGCCTTCACGCGCGGCCTCCCGCGAAGCCCACGTTGCCGTTCGACTCCGCCGTGCAATCGGCGAAAAGGTCGGGCGACTCGTAGAGCCGCACGCGATCGAGCTTTCCCTGCTTGATCCGCGGCTCGAGCAGATTCCAGATCACGGCGGCGATGTTTTCGCACGTCGGAATCTTGCCCGCGAGCTCAGGCACTTCGTGATTCAGGTGGCGATGATCCATGCGATCGACGATCTCGCGCTGCAAAATGTCCTTCAGTTCCTTCAGATCGAGCACCATACCCGTGGCCGGGTCCGGCTCGCCCGCGACCGTGACTTCGAGCACGTAATTATGCCCGTGTCCATGCAGGTTGCTGCACTTGCCGAAGACGCGCTTGTTCTCTTCCGCCGAAAAAGCCGGGTTGTGGTAGAAGTGCGCCGCGGAAAATTCGACTTTGCGCGTCACTCGAATCATAGGCTTTTGGCCGGGTATTCCCTGCCCTTCCAGACCACAGCGCCCCTTGTATTCTTCCACCACGACGCGACAAGCGTAGCAGCATACAGCAAGGCCCCGGGGACATAGTATTGGACGAGGGAGACCGGGAAAAGATTCCGGTACAACGCAACCGCATAGCGGAGATGTGCTCCCGCAAGCGCGCCCAGCAGAATCACCGGCAGAAGCCACGCCGACACATGCTCCGTGCGGAAAAGAATAGCCCAGACAAGGACGAGAGCGAGCATTTCCGACAAGGGAAAAGCCTCGAGCTCGAGCAGCACCGAGCGCGGCCGCCCGCCCATCAATGGATAGAGATTCTTGGTCCATCCCTGCCACATTGCGGCGAACGACCCGTACATTCGCGTGGTCACGATGCCGATCGGCGCGGTGAAATAGATTCGGTAGCCCTCTCGCTTGACGCGCCTCGCGAGGGCGACATCTTCGACAATCTCGCCCGCGACCGCCGCGTGCCCGCCGACAGATTCATACGCATCGCGGAGCACCATGAGGAATTGACCGTTGGCAGCGGCATCCGGCCGGCGCGGGTCGTTCACCCGCGCGAACGAAAATCGCGCAGCCAGCCTGCAATAGACGAACGGAATCAGCGCTCGCTCCCAAAATGTTCCAAGCTCCTGCTCGGGCGAGTACGAAACGAGAACCGCATCGTGATCGACCGCATCGGCCAGCGCGCGGCGCGTCGAGCCGGGCAGGTGAAATGTGTCCGCATCGGTAAAAAGCAGCCAATCACCTGTCGCGGCAGCTGCTCCGAGCGACGCGGCATAGTTCTTGCCGACCCAGCCTGGCGGGAGATCGTGCGCCGAGAGCACGCGCAGCTTCGGGATTAGGGCGGCCAGTTGCGCGAGAATCTCCCCGGTGCGATCGGTCGACTGATCGTTGACGACGATCACCTCGCCGATTTCCGACTGCGCGGCCACCGACTCGACGGTGCGCGCGATCGAGGCCTCTTCGTTTCGAGCAGGGATGATGGCGGAAACCAAGGCTGTTTGTTCCTGGCTGGGCGAATTGCGTAACTGCCCGCTGTCGGTTTGGCTACGCTCCTGCTATATTCGTTGATTATAGGTTCTTGGACGGGGGATTGAAACGGAAACTGAAAACAGGCGTCGTTCTCGCCTTCATAGCTTTTCTAATCTTTCTCTTTGCGCGTCCTGATTACCGCCAAGGCGAACCCAGCCTGCACGGACGCACCGCGAAAGATTTCCAATTCACATTGAACGGCAAGGCCACGAAGCTCTCGGACTTGCGCGGGCAGGTTGTGATCGTCGATTTCTGGGCTTCGTGGTGCCCACCGTGTGTGGATGAGGCGCCGTCGCTCAATGCGCTGCAGCAGCGGATCGCGCCGCGCGGCGGCACGGTGCTCGGCGTCAGTATCGACGACGATGAAAGCGCCTACGAGACTTTTCTTCAGATGTACCACGTCACCTTCCCCACCTTTCGCGATCCTTCGAAAAAAATCGAGACGGACTACGGCACGTCGATGATTCCCGAAGCCTACGTGATCGATCGCAAAGGCAAGATCGACCGAAAAGTGGTGGGCGGGCAGGACTGGACCAGCCCGGAAATGATGGCGTACATGGATTCGGTGCTCAACGAGAAGTAGCGCCGCCGTTGGTCCTGGTCGTTGGCCCTACTCGTAGCGAAGCGCTTCGACGGGATCGAGCCGCGCCGCCCGCATCGCGGGAACAAGCCCGCTCAGCACGCCGACGACAACCAGCACGGCGACCGAAGCCACCAGAATCTCCCAAGACACGTGCATGTGGATGTCCACGGCGCCTGATGTGTCCTCATACGCCGAGCCGAGAAACGGTAGCGTGCCAATCAGCTCGCCGATGACAACGGAAAGCACGACGCCGATCAGGCCTCCAACCATCGTCAGCGCAAGCGCCTCGGCGAGAAATTGCCAGCGAATGTGATGCCTGCGCGCGCCCAGCGCGCGGCGAAGGCCGATCTCGCGCACGCGTTCATTCACGGTGACGAGCATGATATTCATCACGCCGACGCCGCCGATGCCGAGCGTGAGCAGCCCGATAAACAAAAGCAGAATTTCCAGGCCGTACGTGATCCCCACGTAAATGGGACGAAACGCAGCCATGCTGATCATGCGCACGGCGCGCTTATCCGTGGGCGAAAAGTGCTGCCGTTCGGCGAGAATGGCGAGCACCTGCTGCTGCGCGAGCGCTTCCATTTCCGGGCTCACGGGCGTGACGACGAGCACGCTCGCCGATTTCGTATCCCATAAATCGCCCGCGGTGGAATAGGGTATCCAGACAGACTGGTCGTCATTCTGGAAATAGCTGCTGTCCTGAAATTTTCTGTCCATCGTGCCGATCACGGTGAAAGGCGCGCCATCGATCCGCACCGTCTGGCCGATGGCGGGCATTCCGGCAAACAGCTTCTTCTCAATCATGGCGCCGAGAAAAATCACGCGCCGCCGGTTCACTTCATCGTCTGCGTTGAGCCAGCGTCCCTGGCTTGCCACTTCGTTGCGCATGTAGCCGTATTCGACGCACACGCCACGGACGGCTGTGGTGGCGAATCGCTCCTCGTGCGAAAGACCCAGAAATTTCACCGTTTCGGGGCAAACCTGATTCACGGCGGTCGCGCCAGCGCGAATATCGTCGACGTCTTCCTGCTCGAGCTGCACCGTTTTGCCCGCGCGTTCGCCGCCCGCCTGCTCGCTGGTCGTGCCGGGCCAGCAAACGATCACGTCTTTCCCGAAAGCCTGAAACGTGTGCATCAGCACGTGCCGGAAACTCGTTCCATAGGCGAGCAGCATGGTGACCGCGACGATTCCCCACACAATTCCGGCCATCGTGAGGCAGGTGCGCACCGGCTGCCTGCGCAGCGACGTCCAAGCCTGCCTGAGAATTTCCTCGAACACGCGCTAGCCTCCCGCCTCGTACCGCAGCGCCTCGATCGGGTCGACCGCCGCGGCGCGGCTCGCCGGGTAGAGCGCCGAGCCGACGGCAATCGCCGCGAGCAGCGCGAACGATACAGCTCCCGATTGCCACGTCGGGAGCAGGCCCGCGAAAACCTGCGGCATGGGCAGCAAATCGACGAGCGCGCACAATCCATACGCAATGCCCATGCCGACGCCGCCGCTCAAGAACGCGATGATCAGCGTCTCGATGAAGAATTGGCTGATGATGGCGCGGCGCGTGGCGCCGAGCGCCTTGCGCACGCCGATTTCGCGCGTTCGCTCGCGAACGGCCACGAGCATCACGTTCATCACGCCGAGGCCGCCGAGGCACAGAGTGATCACGCCGACGGAACCCATGAAATATTCCATGCCGTTCGCGATCAGCGCGTTCGCCTCCGAATTCTTGATCGTGTCCCAGACGAACGCCGCCTCTTCGTCCTTCGGGTTGAAATGATGGATCGTACCCAGAGCCGCGAGCGACTCGCGCTTGCAATCCATGTGCTCGGCGAGCGATTGCGGCACCACGATCATGTGGTCGATCGTGTGTTCCGGCGCCGGCGGCTTATTGGGGAAATCACGGGCGATCGTGCCGTAGGGAATGAAGATTTTGCGAATGTCTTCGCCGTCGTAATCGGAATTTTGATTTTTCGCGCGCATCACGCCGATCACGGTGAACGGGATGTCCTGCAGCCAGATGGTTTCGCCGATCGCCTCGCGATTGCCGTAGAGCTGCTTCTTCGCATCGCTGCCGAGAAAGGCGACGCGATTGGCGTTCGCCTGATCCTCGGCGTTGTAGAAGCGGCCTTCGGCGACGTCGATGCTGCGCTCCTCGGCGAACGGCGGCAGCGAGCCGACCACAAGCAGCTTGGCGCTGTTGTAGCGGCTGCGCAGCGGAACCTCATTGCCGATTTCCGGCAGGACGTACCGGCAGGCGGGCGATTCGGCGAGCACGCTGGCGTAGTCGTCGTCGTTCCAATGAATGTCGCGCCCGGCGCGCATTCCTCCGGCCTGCATGCTGGTGCGGCCGGCGAAGAAGATCATGATGTCTTTGCCGAAGGATTCGCTATTGCGCTTCAGCCCGACGCGCAGGCCTTGCGTGGCGCCGACCATGAGCGTGATCGAAACGATGCCCCAGGCGATGCCGAACATGGTGAGGAACGTGCGGAGTTTGTGGGCCCAGAGCGTTTCGAGCGTGTCTTTGAGCAGGTCGCTGAAGCTCATTGTACTTTTCCGGTGATTCGCGCCTGCGCGCGCATTATTGCAGGACGACTTGCTGGCCCTGGCTCAGGCCCGAGAGCACCTCGGCCTTCACGCCGTTTGAGATGCCGAGCTTCACCGAGACGCGGCGGCGGCCCGTATCGGATTTCGGATCGGCGACGTCCACGGACGTGCTTTTATCCTTGTCGAAAATCACCGCGCCTTCCGGAACCAGCAGGACGTCTTTCTTTTCTTCGAGGATGATCTCGGCGTTGGCGCTCATATTGGCGCGCAGCTCGCCCGTAGCATTGACGATCGAGACGCGCACCTCGAAGGTGGTGACGTTATCTTTTTCCACGCCGAGCGGCGCGATCTTGGTGACGCGGCCCTGAAATTTCTTGTCCTTGAACGACTCGACCGAAATACGCGCCGGCTGCCCCAGATAGACTTTGCCGATGTCGGATTCATCGACCTGGCCTTTCACATACACTTCGCTCTCGTCGCCAAGCGTCATCACAAGCGTGGCTTGCGAGCCGAGAACGAGAATCGAGCTCACCGCGTCGCCGATCTCGACGTCACGGGAGAGCACTTCGCCGTCGATCGGGCTGGTGATGGTGGCGTATTGCAGGTTTTCGTTCGCGTTGTCGAGGGCCGCCTTGGCCTGCGCGATTTGCGCTTCCGCTTCCGCCACGTCGGCCTTGCTGACCAGTACGTTGCGCTGCGCGGACATCTGGCGGTTGAGCGCCAGCTGATAATTTTTCTGGGCGTCCTGCATCGCGTTGAGCGCGATCAGGCCTTGCTTGTAGGAATCTTGCGCGCGCTGCATGTCGCTCTTGAGAAACGGGACGTCGGGTCCTTCGGCGTCGACGATGTTCTTCTGATAGGAAGCGTCCGCCGCTTGCTTCGCCGCTTCGGCGGCCCCGAGATTGGCACGCGATTCACCGACCGCAGCCTGGAGCTGCTCCTTGTCGAGTTCCGCGAGCACCTGGCCGGCCCTCACGCGGTCGCCCGCATCGACGAAGAGCTTTTCGACGATGCCGCTCGCCTTCGATTTCACTTCCACCCCGGTGAGTGGCTGGACCTTGCCCGTGGCGACCACGGACCGCGCGATATCGCCGCGCTCGACCGTGGCCAGTTTGTCGGGATCAATTGCGTGATTTGGGCGAAGCGCCGCGGAGACAATCACCACGATCAACAGCAGTGCTGCGGCCCCGCTACCGAGGAAGATCCATCGTTTCCGCCGCTTGCGGCCGTTCTTTCCGTTGCCGTTTAATGCCACAGCCAATCCTCCGTCTGCTGCCGATTTCGACGTGCTGAAGTGAGATACGTGAGCTTCGCCGCGAAAGTTCCCTTGGACCGGGATATGATGGCGGCGCATCACTTACAATTGGAGCGATGGAAAGAGACCCCGTCTGCGGAATGATGGTCGAGCCCGAAAGGGCCAAGGCAACGGCGGTGCATGCCGGGAAGACCTATTATTTCTGCTGCTTGGGCTGCGCCGCCAAATTCAACGCCGACCCGCAGAAATACCTGTATGGCAAGCCTGCCGCCGGTCCCTTGATTCAGCTGGCCGCTACGCCAGCGTCTCCGGCTCCGCTAGTTCAGCTTGGTGGCGGCCAGCCCGCACCCAAGCCCGAGCCAACGTCGCCGAAAGACGGGGCTTACGTCTGCCCGATGGATTCTGAGGTGCGCCAGGACCGCCCCGGCGCGTGCCCGAAGTGCGGCATGGCGCTGGAACCGGAAATACCCGCGGCGCCCGCGACGCGAATCGAGTACACCTGCCCGATGCATCCGGAGATCGTCCGGCCCGGGCCGGGCTCGTGCCCGATCTGCGGCATGGCGCTCGAGCCGCGCACGGTGACCGTGGAAGACGAGGAGAATCCGGAGCTCGTCTCGATGACGCGGCGATTCTGGATCAGCGTGGCGCTGGCGCTGCCTGTGCTTGCGCTCGGCATGTCCGACATGATTCCGGGGCAGCCGGTGCAGCATTTGCTTTCCATGCGCGCGATCGGGTGGATTGAGTTCGCGCTGGCGACACCGGCTGTGGTTTGGTGCGGCTGGCCGCTCTTTGCGCGCGGCTGGGCGTCGCTCGTGAATCGCAGCCTGAACATGTTCACGCTGATCGCGCTCGGCACGGGGACGGCTTACGTCTACAGCGTGATTGCCGTGCTTGCGCCTTCGATATTTCCTGCGTCGTTTCGCAGCAGCAGCGGCGAAGTGCGCGTCTATTTCGAGGCTGCGGCGACGATCACGGCGCTCGTGCTGCTCGGCCAGGTGCTGGAGCTGCGCGCGCGCAGCCGCACGTCCGCCGCGATCCGCTCGCTGCTGAAGCTTTCGCCGAAAACGGCGCGGCTGGTTCGCGCGGACGGCACCGAAATCGACGTTCCGGTCGAGCACATCGCGCCGGGCGACACGCTGCGCGTGCGGCCCGGCGAGCGCGTGCCGGTCGATGGCGTGGTGACCGACGGATCGAGCGCGATCGACGAGTCGCTCGTCACCGGCGAGCCGATCCCGGTCGAGAAAACCGACGGGAGCCGGGTCACCGGCGGCACCGTGAACGGCACGGGCAGCTTCGTGATGCGCGCCGAGCGCGTGGGCAGCGAAACGGTGCTCGCGCAAATCGTGCGCATGGTGAGCGCGGCGCAGCGCAGCCGCGCGCCCGTGCAGAAACTCGCCGATCGCGTGGCGTCGTACTTCGTTCCGGCGGTCGTGCTCGCGGCAGCGCTTGCGTTCGTCGCGTGGGCTGCGTTTGGCCCGCCGCCGCGCATGGCGCACGCGCTGCTGAATGCGGTCGCGGTGCTCATCATCGCGTGCCCGTGCGCGCTCGGGCTGGCGACGCCGATGTCGATCATGGTCGGGACCGGCCGCGGCGCGCTGGCCGGCGTGCTCGTGAAGAATGCCGAGGCGCTCGAGATCATGGAGAAGGTGGACACGCTCGTCATCGACAAAACCGGCACGCTGACGGAAGGCCGTCCGCGCGTCACCGCGATCATTGCAGCGGCGGGCAGCGATGAGGCTCAGGTTCTTCGCGTCGCGGCGGCACTGGAACGGGCAAGCGAGCATCCGCTCGCGGCGGCGATTCTCGCAGCGGCGAAAGAACGCGACATCTCGCCCGGCGACATCAAAGATTTTCGTTCGCGCACTGGGAAGGGCGTCACTGGAATGATGGACGGGCGCAGCGCTGCGCTCGGAAATCGCGCGCTGCTCGCGGAGCTGGCGATTCCGCCCGGCGATCTGGACGAGCGCGCGAAGTCGTTCGAATCCGAGGGCGCGGCGGTGGTGTTCGTTGCGTTCGGCGGCAGGATCATCGGCGCAATATCCGTGGCCGATCCGATTAAGGCGACCACGCCCGAGGCCATCGCGCAACTGCACCGCGAGCACATTCGCATCGTGATGCTGACCGGCGATAGCCGCGCGACAGCCGAAGCGGTCGCGCGCAAGCTCGGAATCGATCGAGGTGGAGGCGGGCGTCCTGCCAGAGCAAAAGGGCGAGGCGGTGAAGAAACTGCAAGCCGAGGGGCGCATCGTGGCAATGGCCGGCGACGGCGTGAACGACGCTCCCGCGCTCGCGCAAGCGAATGTCGGCATCGCCATGGGCACGGGCACGGACGTCGCGATGGAGAGCGCGGGAATCACGCTGCTCTCGGGCGACCTGCGTGGCATCGTCCGCGCACGAGCGCTGAGCCGCGCGACTATGCGCAACATCCGCCAGAATCTTTTCTTCGCCTTCGCCTACAACTCGATCGGCATCCCGGTCGCGGCCGGCGTCCTGTACCCGTTCTTCGGCCTGCTGCTGAGCCCCATCATCGCCAGCGCCGCCATGACTTTCAGCTCCGTTTCGGTAATCACCAACGCGCTTCGCCTGCGCCACGCCAAGCTGTGATCACCCGCAACGCGGCGACAGCGTCAATCAGGCGTTGACAAAAGAGCGGCAGCTTCAACAAGACAATTCCGTTATCATTTGTTGTCTGACGGAATCGACAATGGAACTAATCCCAAGGACCTTACTCCTCTTTGTCGCGACCCTTGCGGCGGTACTGCTATTCACCCCGTATGAGGCTTTCTTCGAAGGCCTGATGGCGCTTGCTATCGTCTCCGCCGCCGTGGTTGGGTTCCTGATGGCTCCGCGCAGGGAGGTGTTCTACGTACGGACCAGCGTTCAACTCATTGCGCCGGACCGAAGTCAAGCTATTGAGAAAGACCTGCTGGCGGTAAGAGTTGAACTTGCCAGGCTATGGCTGCTGTTGTGCCTACGTTTCTAGCAGTGGCTTTTCTTGTGTTCTTCGCGGCCGGTGGCCCCACGAAATTCAGTTTCCTGAATTGGGTCTTCACGTCGCGGGAGGCATATTTAGCGTTCTTTGTCGGTCAGTATCCGCCTCTGTTGGTTTTTCTCTTGCTCTGGGAATGGATCGCCGAGCGAAGAGTAATGCGGGATGCCGAGGGGTGCAGCGCGAGATCGTTTTCCATCCGCCGCGTACGAGCTGGGCGCTTTGGGCGAGTCTCTTACCTGTTTATGGGAGAACACGGAGAATATTACGGTGGGGAATGCCCGTACTTTGAGCTGATTCACTCCCGGGAACTGGCGTCGATTGTTTTTCACAATGTTCGAACGCCGGAATTGAACAGGATCGCGATGGGATTTCTGTTCCATCGTCTGATCGTCTTGGGACGCGGCGTAACCGAGTTAGACAGGCAAACAGCTGTGGCCCAAGCAATTTTAGCCGAGACGGCGTCGCGCGCCTGATGTGGGAAGGCGGCGCCGATGCTATAATGCCGCGCATGACATTCATGACTGTGACTTACGAGCTGCAAAACGCGCTCAAGCCGGAACAGTACCGCGCGCTCGGCCGATTCGCGAATACCTACGGCCTGCAGAAGTTTCGCTTCGACGAGAACACCAATCACCTGCATTTCGATTACGACGCTTCGCGCCTGCGGGAGACGGTGGTCGAGCATGTGTTGCGCGAGGCCAAGATTCCGGTTCTAAGGCGCGTATCGTAAGCCCGTCGTGGGCTCTTTCGTCATGTAAGGATTTCAAAGGAGCGTTTTTTCTTGCCACTGTATGAATACAAGTGCGTGAAGTGCGGCCATCGCTTCGAGAGGATCGAAAAACTCTCGGCGCCGACGACCCAGAAGTGCCCGAAGTGCGGCAAAAAGGCCGAGCGCCAGCTGTCGTCGCCCGCGATCCAATTCAAGGGTTCGGGCTGGTACGTGACCGACTACGGCGGGAAGAAGGGCGCGCCATCGAGCGAGAGCTCGGGCGACGGTTCGTCCGCGAAGGCCGCGACGGGCTCGGATTCGAAATCGTCCGATTCAAAGTCGCCTGAATCGAAAGAGTCGAAGGAATCGAAGCCCGCCGCTTCGGACAACTCCAACAAAGGCGCTTCAAAGAGAAAGAAGTAGCGCGAGCCTAGCGATTCTGCGTTACACCGGAGTTGCTTCAGGGGCTAAAGCCCATTGAGTTGCGCGGCTACGCCGGGGCTGGAGCCCCGGCCTCCTGAAAAACCGGGCTCCGAATTTCCGACTCGGGACACTACAGCTTCAATCCACGCAGGTATTCGCGAAAGGCTTTCCCCAGTTTGGGATCCTTGAGGCCGAATTCGACGTTTGCCTGCAGAAAGCCGAGCTTGTCGCCTGCGTCGTACGTCTTCCCTTCGTAGATGTAAGCCATCATTTTGCCGGCGTGGGCAAGCTGGCGCAGCGCGTCGGTGAGTTGAATCTCGCCGCCCGCGCCCGGCTTCGTTTTCAGAAGATATTCGAAAGTTTCTGCTGGGAGCACGTAGCGGCCGCTCACGGCGAGATTCGACGGAGCCTTCTCGGCGCTGGGCTTTTCGACGAGATCGGTCACGCGCAGCAGGCGGTCACCCCACCGCGAATCGTTCGCGGGCTTCGCGTCGACGATCCCGTACATGTGAACTTTCTCGCGCGGCACTTCCTCGACGTCAATCGCGCCCGCGCCCGTTGCCTCGTACACATCGATCAGCGAACGCGTGGCCGCCACCGGCCCGCCGGCCATAATCACGTCCGGCAGCAAAACCGCGAACGGCTCGTCGCCCACGATGCTCGCCGCGCACAGCACGGCGTGGCCCAGCCCCAGCGCCTCGCGCTGGCGCGTGTAGCTGAAATGAGCTTCGCCGTGCAGTTCGCGGACCAGCTTGGCCTGATCGGACTTGCCGCGCTCTTCGAGAAGAGTATCGAGTTCGGGCGCCAGATCGAAATGATCCTCGATCGCGATTTTGTTGCGGCCCGTCACGAAAATAATGTGGTCGATTCCCGATGCCAGGCATTCCTCGACCGCATACTGAATCAGCGGCTTATCGACGATCGGCAGCATTTCCTTGGGAATCGCCTTCGTGGCGGGCAGAAACCGCGTCCCAAGCCCAGCGACGGGCATCACGGCCTTGCGCACTTTCTTGATTTTCTCGGTCATTGTGATGGCGAGCGCGGTTTGCCTGCGAGCTGAGACGATTCCGCCGCCCCCCAGCCGCGCGAAATGTGCCTCCGCCCCTATGCTACCATAGCCATTTTGAGCCACTCCGGAGATTGACGCTGTGAGCGAGCGCGAATATCTGATCCTCGGCATCGAATCGTCCTGCGACGAAACGGCCGCAGCCATCGTCGCAGGCGGGCGCCGGATTCTTTCGAGCGTGGTCGCGTCGCAGGTGGATATTCACCGGAAATACGGCGGCGTGGTGCCGGAACTCGCCTCGCGCGAGCACCTGCGTCAGATTGTGCCAGTGGTGCGCGAGGCGATCGGGCAGGCGGGCGTGGAGCTGCGCGATGTGGACGCGATTGCCGTCACGCGCGGCCCGGGACTGATCGGAGCGCTGCTCGTTGGCGTCACGTATGGCAAAGTGCTCGCGATGGCGCTCGGCAAGCCGCTCGTGGGAGTGAATCACCTCGAAGGCCACGTACACGCGGTGCTGCTGGAAGCGCACGGCGCCGGCCAGCGGATTGAGCTGCCCGCCGTTTGCCTGATCGTCTCGGGTGGCCACACGATTCTCTATCACGTGAAATCCGAGCCGGTGAATGGCGGCGGGAAGTTCTCGTATGCGAAGATCGGCGGCACGCGCGATGACGCAGCTGGCGAGGCGTACGACAAGGTCGCGCGCATGCTTGCGCTCGGCTATCCGGGCGGTCCGGTGATCGACAAGCTTGCCGCGCACGGGAATCCGCGCGCGATTCGCTTCGCCGATCCGAAAATCAAAGGCAATCCATACGATTTCAGCTTCAGCGGGATTAAGACGGCGGTGCTCTATCACCTGCGGCGCAATCCGCAGTTGCAGCCGGAAATCGAAGCGCGCCAGCAGTCGCTCGCGCGCGGCGAACGCAGCGCCGACGCCTTGCGCGCGCTTTCGTCGCCGGCGACGCTCGACCTGATCGCGAGCTTCCAGCACGCGGTCGTCGCGAATCTCGTCGACCGGACGCTCGCGGCAGCCGAGCAGCAGGGTGTGCGCACGGTGCTGGTTTCGGGCGGCGTCGCGGCCAACAGCGAGCTGCGGCGCAGCTTCGAAACGGAATCGGCGCGCCGCAGGATCTCTGCGTATTTCCCCAGCCGGGCGCTTTCGACCGACAATGCCGCCATGATCGCCGCCGCCGGCCACGCACGATTCCTTGCGGGTGACCGCGCCGACGTGACGCTCGAAGCCGAAGCCAGCCTTCCGCTCGCCTAGCCGCCCTTACCTATCTCGATCGCAACTTGAGCATCATGCAGCGCCTAATGTATTGTGTCCGCGCAAGCGCGAGGCGCCACAATGACCGAACCTCAGACCATGCTTGAAAGAACGTGCATCGTCACCGGCGCAAACAGCGGCATAGGCAAGGAGACAGCGCTCGGCCTGGCCCGCATGGGCGCGCACGTCGTGCTCGTCTGCCGCAACGCCGAGAAAGGACGCACGGCGCTGGCTGACATCCAACGCGAATCGGGATCTTCGAAACTCGATCTCCTGATCGCGGACATGTCTTCCATGGCATCGGTGCGGGCCCTCGCGGCGCAGATCCTCGAAAAATATCCGCGCGTGGATGTGCTGATCAATAATGCGGGCACGGCCATCAGCAAGCGCAAGCTTTCCGTCGATGGGATCGAAATGACCATCGCCGGAAACCATCTCGGCGCGTTTCTTTTGACGCTGCTCCTGCTCGACCACCTGAAGGCCAGCGCGCCTTCGCGCATCGTCAACGTTTCGTCGGAGGCGCAGCGCCGCGCGCGTCTCGATATCGACGACATTCAATTCGAGCGGCGCAAGTACTCCAGTATTGGCGCTTACGGCCAGTCGAAAGTGCTGATGAATGCGTGCACATTCGAGCTGGCTCGCAGGCTTAAGGGGAAGGGCGTGACCGCGAATTGCCTGCATCCGGGCGTGGTCGCGACGAATATCTGGCACTCGGGCGAGGCCGATCAGCCGCTGTTTTTCAAGATTCTTGTGCGGATCTTCAAGCCGTTCATGATCGATTCGAAGAAAGGCGCGCAGGTGTCGCTCTATCTCGCGGCGTCCCCGGAAGTGGCCGACGTCACCGGGACGTATTTTGTGAAATCGAAACCCGCTGACTACAATCCGATCGAGCGCGATCCGAAAGTGTCCGCGGAAATCTGGCAGTGGAGCGAGAAGATGACCGGCGAGCGGCTGGCGTGACGTGCAGACTATGCTAGCGGCGGCTCGTAGATATAGGCGAGGCCGTCGGCGGTGACGGCGTAGGCTTTCGAGCCATCAATCGACCAACGCAGATCGACGACCCCCTCGGCCGGGCATTCATCGAAAACCGTCAGCCGGTCCAGATCGATCAGAAATAGCCGCCCTTTGGCTGAATTCTTGAGCAGCGAGCTGAAGCAGAGGCACAGCGGACGGTGCGGATGGCACGCGCACAGTTCCGCGCCGAGCGGCAAGGGCTCGGGCTCCATGATGTCGGCCAGCAAACGATACGCCTGCCCTGCCGAACAGAAAATGACCTGCTTGCCGTCATAAGCCCACGCCACGTCGGTAGCGCGCCCTTGCGCCTGGAACACGTGCTGGCGGCGCAGCGTCGGCACCTCGAGCAGCGCGATCGAGTCGTCCGCCCACTCGCCTTCAACGCGCAGGATCGTCGCGAGCGTTCCTTCGTCGGGGCTGAAGGCGCAGCGGGCAAAGCCGGCGAACGTCCCTATGTCGCCCGACTCCGCGTCGGCTATTTTTGTTCCCAAGAGATCGTCGAGCTTCGCCAGTCCCGACAGCTCCTTGGCCGGCTTTCCTGCGAAAGGCAAACCGAAACGCGGTTCGGCAGCCTCCTCCCACAAACGCAAGCCCGATTCCCTGCCGCCAAGCGTCCCAGCCACCAGATATTTCCCGCTGCCGGACCACGCGAGCGATTCCGGAAGATTCGAGAATTTGCCGAACGAGCCGAGAAACGCCTTCGCCTGCAAATCGAAGACTTGCAGCTCCGAAGGCCACGCGCCCCAGGCAGCCACGAGATGCCGGGCCGTCGGAGAGTACGCGAACGCAGCGGCCAAGCCCGCCTCGCCGGCCGGATGATCCGGCGGAACGGCCAGCGTTGAAATTGGGACGCTCAGCTCGATATCGAAGATGCAAACGCATTCCGCGCCATGTGGCGCAACCGGCGCTACACCACACACCTGGCCCGACGCAGAAATGGCGAGGCTGGCGCTGCGCGCGCTGAAAATTTTCTTGATCAACCAGTTGGAATCGCGCGCGAGGTCGCGCAAGCCGCGCGCCACGATTGCGGACGATCGCAACGCCAGCCCCTGCGCCGGCGTGGCGATAATCTGGTGCGTCCCGGCTTTTTCTCGGATTTCCATCAGCGGCGTGCGCGTGAGGGTGGCGCCTCGAGGCGCTCTTTTGCGAGCGCGATCTGTTCTTCGACCTTCTCCGTCATTTCCACGAAAACATCGCGGCCGCTCTTTTCAGCTTCTTCCACGCGCGATTTCAATTGGTAGAGATCGGAGCGGACGAGCTCATGCATCTCGGCCTCGATTTCGGCCAGCCGGCCGCGCGCCTGGCTGACGCGGCGGATCGCGCGAACCAGCTCCGCACCGGTGCCGTCTCCCTCGACCACCTCGGGGCTGCAATCATATTCGGCGAGAATCTTGGCGAGGCGCGCCTCGTCGCCCTTCTCGTAAGCCTGATTCGCTTCGGCCATCAATTGCTGGCGTTTGGCGCGGTCCTTGCGATCGGATGTGAGGTCGGGATGGATGCGCTTGGCCACGTCGCGATAGAGGCGCTTCATTTCGGGCGATGGTTTGAACGCGCGTGGCTCCTTGGCCGCTTCATCGCCGACGGCGCCTTTGGTCTCGCTGGCGATCGCGCGGGCCATCTTCGCCGCCTGCTGCGCGCGCTCGTTGTCCGGCTGCTCGCGCGCCACACGCTCTGCGAGCTTTGCCTTCCACTCATCGAGCTCGGCATAGCGCGAGCCAACGAAATGCAGGTAGCGGCGCTCGAATGCCCCGAGTTCGGCGCGCAGGCTCGCGGCGCGCAGCTCGCGGTCGGCCAGCTCGGCTTCGATCGCCGCTTGCTCGGCGCGTTTGCGCGCGAGTTCTCGCTCTTCAGGCTTTATCGGAGGCTTGTGGGCAGTCTTCGCAGACGAATCCGCACGCGGCTTTTCCGGGGAAACATCCACCGATTTCGCCATAGTATTCGCCTCTAAGAGCAGCCTACAACTAAGATCAACGGCCGATAGCTCCCGGGCCGCCGCCATGCCCCTGTATCTACTATCAAAATTGTAGCTGTGGACGGCAGGCGTCTTGAGGCTTTGGAAGGCCGAGTTTCCAGAATCCGAAATATGCCGCCAGCGGACACTTACCCGCCGTGCTTGGGCGCCTCGAATAAGCCAATTTGGCCCCGCCGAAGGCCGGCAATGGGTCGTTTTTTCGCTACTTCCCAGCCGCTGGCAATCTTACAATTTGTCAGTTTGGTTCGGGACGGCCGAGAGGAGCGATCATGCAGGAAACCGCACAGCAGTACATCCAGCGCATGTTGGGCTACGTTGGCAGCCAGGAGCCGGTGAAGCTGCAAGCGGCAGCGCCGAAGAAGATCGAGCGCCTGTTGAAAGGCGCGGCGAGCGCGAAATTGCGGAAGCGGCCCGCGCCCGGCAAATGGTCCGTCGCCGAAATTCTGGCGCACCTCGCGGATACCGAACTCGTCGTCGGCTACCGCATCCGCACGATTCTCGGCGCGCCGGGAACGCCGATTCCGGCGTTCGATCAGGACGCCTGGGCCGCGGCTATGCGCTATGAGAAGCGCGACCCGCGCAAGTCGTTCGAGCGTTTTTGCGCGCTGCGCGAGAACAATCTCGCCCTGCTCAAGTCGCTCACGCCCGAGCAGTGGGAGCACCACGGGGTGCACGCCGAGCGCGGCAAGGAAACCGTCGCGCACATCGCCCGCATGATGGCGGGCCACGACATCAATCACCTCAGCCAGATCGAGCGTATTCTCGCGCCGAAGAAAAAATAGCTCCGCCCCGAGCGCTACCAGATGCGGCAGCGGATCGCCGGTGGCCGCACCATCGCCGACTTCTCGGTGCAGCCCCACGCTTTCGCGAATGCCGGCACATTCGGGACCGCGCCATCCACTCGAAAGAAGTTCAGCGGATGCGGATCGGTTTTCGCGCGCAGCCGCTCCGCTTCCGGCCGGTAGTTCACGGACCAATCCTGCGCGAAGCCGAGAAAGAAGCGCTGTTCGGCGGTGAAGCCGTCGATCGGGGCGGCGCGGGCTGCCCCTCGAGCGTCTTTTCGAACGCGGCATGCGCGATCACTCAGACCGCCCAGATCGGCGATGGCCTCGCCTTCTTCGAGCTTCCCGTTTTCGTGCAGCCCCGGCTCGACCTCGAAGGCATCGAACTCCTTGACGATGCAATCGCCGCGCTCGTGGAAATTCTTCAGGTCGTCGGGCGTCCACCAGTTTTTCAAATTGCCGTCGGCATCGAATTGCGCGCCCTGGTCGTCGAAGCCGTGCGTCATCTCGTGGCCCATCACCGATCCGATGCCGCCATAATTGATCGCGTCGTCCGCCTTCGCATCGAAATATGGCGGCTGGAGGATGCCCGCGGGAAACACGATTTCGTTGTGAAGCGGGCTGTAGTAGGCATTCACCGTCGGCGGAGACATCCCCCATTCCGTGCGATCGACGGGTTTGCCGATCTTGGCGAGGTCGCGCGCAAACTCGAATTCGTCGCCCCGCATCGCATTCTCCACGTAGGCCACGCGCCCGACGTGATACGCCGAGTAATCGCGCCACTTATCCGGATAGCCGATCTTCAGCGTCATGGCGTCGAGCTTGTGCAAAGCCTGCTGGCGCGTGGGCGCGCTCATCCAGTCGAGCGTCGAAAGATCGTCGCGCAGCGCCGCGATAAGATTGTGGACGAGATCGAGCGCCCGCGCCTTCGCCTCCGGCGGGAAGTAGCGTTGCACGTAGAATTGGCCGAGCGCTTCGCCCAATTCGCCGTCGGTCTGCTCCACGCAACGCTGCCAGCGCGGCAGAAGCTGCTTGGCGCCCGTCAGCTGCCGCCCGTAGAAATCGAAATTCTCGTCGACGAATTTCTTGGGCAAAGCCGGCGCGGCGTCGTGAATCAATTGCCACCGGAGATAGATCTTCCATTGATCGAGCGGCACGGAAACCAGCGCCGCATCGACCGCCTTGAAGAAATCGGTCTGCTCGATGTCGGCGCGACGAAACATCCGGCGCGCCCACTTCCTTGAAATAATCGGCCCAGGAAAGGTGCGGGGTCAGTTCGCCGAGCTGTACCAGCGTCAGCTTGTGATAATTCGCCTCGGGATTGCGCAGATCCTCGCGCTTCGTCGAAGCCTTGGCCAAAGTGGTCTCGATGTCCATGACGACTTTGGCTTCGCTTGCAGCCGTCGCATCGTCGTCGCCCATGAGCTTGAACATATTGGTCACGTGCTGGATGTAGCCGGCGCGAAGCTGCTTCGAATGATCGTCTTCATCCAGGTAATACTGGCGGTCCGGAAGGCCGAGGCCGCCCTGCCCCGCCGCGGCGATCACCTGCGTGCTGTCTTTGAAGTCCTGTATCGAGCCGAATCCGAAAACGGCATTCACGCCCACCCGCTGCAAGCGCGCAATTTCCGCCTGCAGGCCCGGCACATCCTTCACCTGTGCGATCTCCTGAAACATGGGATCGAGCGGCTTGATCCCGGCCGCTTCGATGGCGCTTTCGTCCATGCAAGCTCGCGTAGTAATCGCCGATCTTGTGCCAGTTCGATCCGGGCTGCGCGGATTTATCCTTCGCAGCTTCTTCCAGAATGCCGTGGAGCTTCGCTTCGTTCTCGTCCATGAGCTTGTTGTAGGTCGCCCAGGTCGAGCGCGTCGGCAGGAATCGGATTGTTCTTCATCCAGCCACCGTCGGCGAACTTGTAAAAATCGTCGCAGGGGGAAACGGAGCGATCGAGATTCGCCAGATCGAAGCCATGGCCAGAATGGTCCACGGCGGCCACGCCCAGACCGCCCAGGGCGTCCGCGGAATCAAAGGCGGAGCATCCGCCCTCTGCGCTCGGCGAAGTCGCCGTGGCCTGGGCACGCCGCGAGCGAGAGGACTGCGCGGAGAGAGTGAGCGAGAACGCGAAAAGAGACAGGGCTAGAACCGCGAGCACACATCGTCGGATCATCGAGGAAGTCCTCACCGGACGATTCGGAGACGCGCGTCTCCCCCGGCAAAATTGGATTGCGATTGGAAAGCCGCCCCTGGGCGGGAATCGCCGCCCGCCACCCATCGCGCAAGCATTCTGCTTGCGACGCATGCAAAGTGTCAACCGGGCCGAACGTACGCTGCGCCCGAGATTCCGCATGGAGTAGACTACGCTGGCTGCTCGGGGGCACACGTGCTTGATCCGCGCGAGGAATACGCAAGGCGCCTGGAAATCCACATTTCGACGGTAGCGCGAAGGGAACGCCATCACATCCGGCTCGGCAACGCGAAGCTGGTGGTCGTGGCCGCCGCTATCGCGATTTTGTGGCTCATCTTCGCAAAGCACCTATCCGCCTACTGGCTGATCCTGCCGGCGGGAATCTATGCGACCCTGGCCATTCTGCACGAACAAGTGATCCGCGCCCGCGAGCATGCGGAAACCGCAGCCGCCTTTTACCGGCTGGGCTTCGCGCGAATGGAGGATCGCTGGAGCGGCAAAGGCGCTTCCGGCGAACGCTTTCGCGATCCCAAGCACGTCTACGCGGACGATCTCGATCTTTTCGGGCGCGGCTGCCTCTTCGAGCTGCTTTCGATAGCCAGAATGTCGATGGGCGAAAATCGCCTGGCCAACTGGCTGGGTGCGCCTTCGCCGGTTCAAGGGGTCGTCGAGCGCCAAGGTCTAGTCGCCGAGCTGCGGCCGAAGCTCGGTTTGCGCGAGGATTTGGCCGTCACGGGTAAGGACGTGGCCGCGCGCCTGAATCCGGAGTCGCTGATCAAGTGGGCGGAGGAGAAATCAACGCTCGGTGGGCCGCCCATGCGCATCGTCGCCGCAGCCATGGCGAGCGCCGGCGCGGCGAGCCTCCTCTACTATCTCTACACGGCGGATTACTGGCCCATTCTCGGTGTCGTAATCGTCGAAGCAATTCTGTTTGGCAGGCTGCGCAAGCGCGCCACGGCACTCATCTCCGAAGTAAACTGCAACGCGGAGGGCGTCGAGTTTTTTTCGCGGATTCTACAGCGTGTCGAGCGGGAATCCTTTGCGTCACATCGTTTGCAGCAGCTTCTTGGTGAGCTGAAGCAGGGCCCCGAGCCGGCGTCGCGCGCCATCAGGCGATTCGCACGCATCGTCTACTGGATCGATGGGCACGGAAGCCTCATCGCCAAGATCCTCGATATTTTCATGCTCTATACGATTCAGACAGCGCTGGCCGCCGAGGCGTGGAGGAAACGGCATGGTCCCCGAATGCGGATCTGGATCGATGCCATCGCCGAAATCGAAGCGCTGCTCTCGCTGGCGACGTATTCGTTCGAGCATCCCGCCGATCCTTTTCCGGAGTTTGCGGACGCGACCGATTCGGCCCCGCTCTTTGCAGGCGATGACCTCGGGCATCCGCTGATTCCCACGGCCCAATGCGTGCCGAATAGCGTACGGCTGGACGCGGACACGCGCGTGCTGCTGGTCAGCGGCTCGAATATGTCCGGGAAAAGCACGTTGCTGCGGACGGTTGGGATCAACGCGGTGCTGGCCATGGCGGGTGCGCCCATCCGGGGGAAATCGCTGCGCCTCGCGCCGCTCTCGCTAGGGACGCGCCTGCGCAGCGCCGATTCGCTGCAGGAGGGGCGCTCGACGTTCTACACGGAGGTGCTCCGCATCCGGCAGGTCCTCGACCTCACGCGCGGGGCGACGCCGGTATTGTTCCTCTTCGACGAATTGCTCGACGGAACGAATTCGCACGACCGCCAGATTGGGGCGGACGGCCTAGTCCGCGCGTTTCTCGAACGCGGCGCCATCGGGATCGTAACCACGCACGACCTCGCGCTGACGGAGATGGCCAAATCAGTCGGGGCGAGCGTCCGCAACGTGCACTTTGAGGATCGTGTGGAAAATGGCCAGATGCGATTCGATTACAAGCTGCGCGATGGCGTGGTCACCAAGAGCAACGCGCTCGAGCTGATGCGCCTCGCCGGCCTCGACGTTTGAACTTCCTCGCGCTTAATTCCCAGCGATCGATCAATCATCGATCTGAGCGCGCTGCAATTTGTCCGAGTAGTCGATATAGAGCGTCTTCCACTCGGAGTAGAAATCGAGCGCCGCGAGGCCCGCTTCGCGATGGCCGTTGCCGGTATTTTTCGTGCCGCCGAAGGGCAAATGCGTTTCCGCGCCGATCGTGGGCGCATTCACGTAAACGATTCCCGTCTCGAGGTCGCGCTGCGCGCGGAACGCCTGATTCACGTTGCGCGTATAGATCGCGGCCGAAAGGCCGTAATTCACGCCGTTCGCAATCGCCAGCCCCTCGTCGAAAGTCTCGAAGGGGATCACGCAGACGACAGGGCCGAAGATTTCCTCCTGGCAGACGCGCATCTGCGGGTCGCAATCGACGAACACCGTGGGCTCGTGGAACCAGCCTTTCGCGAGAGCGCCGCTTTCCAGGCGATGGCCGCCCGCCGCGAGCTTCGCGCCTTCGTTCTTGCCGATCTCGACGTATTTCATCACCGTATTGAGCTGCTGCTCGTTGACGCACGGGCCCATCTGCGTCGATGGATCGAGTCCGTCGCCGACTTTCAGCGCCTTCGCGCGCGCCACGAATCGCTCGACGAACTCGCGATAAACCTTCTTCTGCACGGCAACGCGGCTCGCCGCGGTGCAGCGCTGCCCGGTGGTGCCGAAGCCGCCCCAGATCGCGCCTTCGACCGCGAGGTCAAGGTTTGCGTCGTCCATCACGATGATGATGTTCTTGCCGCCCATTTCGAGGTGGCACTTCTTGAAGGTTGGCGCGCACGCCTCGCTCACGATGCGCCCCACTTCGGTGGAACCTGTGAAGCTTACGAGATTGACCTTGGGATGATTTACGACCGGCGCTCCCGCGTCGGGACCGTCGCCGAAAACCACATTAAGCACGCCCGGCGGCAGCCCGGCTTCCTCGAGCACCTGCGTGAGGTTGTACGTCGAAAGCGGTGTATCTTCCGCGGGCTTCAGAACGATCGTATTGCCGCAAACAAGCGCGGGCATCGACTTCCACGATGGAATCGCCATCGGGAAATTCCACGGCGTGACCAGCCCGGCCACGCCAATCGGCGCGCGCACGGACATCGCGAATTTATTCGGCAGCTCCGACGGCGTCGTCTGCCCGAACTGGCGGCGGCCCTCGCCCGCCATCAGGTACGTCATGTCGATGGCTTCCTGCACGTCGCCGCGCGTTTCGTCGAGCACTTTGCCCATTTCGCGCGTCATGTCGCGCGCGAAGTCTTCCTTGCGCTTGACCAGAATCTCAGCCGCGCGAAACAGAATCTCGGCGCGGTGCGGAGCCGGCGTCAGGCGCCACTTATCGTAAGCGGATTGAGCGGCGGTGACGGCCAGCGCGACGTCTTCCGCATTCGAAGCGGGAAACATTCCCACGAGCTCGTCGCGATTCGCCGGGTTGCGGTCTTCCAACGCCTTGCCGCTGCGGGATTCCACCCATTCGCCGTTGATGAAGTTCTTGAACACGCGTGGGGCAAATGCTGTCGCCATGGAGTCGCTCCTGTGAATCTCTAGCTTAGCGCCGAACAAAGCCAGCGCCAAGCCGCCCGGTTAAGAATCGATTCGTTTCAGAGGAAATAGCGTGAGTGACCAGCGACAGAGATTGACAACGGCGACTTCGAATGTATAGTGCCAGCGGCCCACGGTATCCAATCCACATTTTGCGTTGAAGCCGCAGGAGGTTCCGCTCGCCATGGTACAAACCCCCTTTGAGATAGTCGCCGAGGCCGGGTCGGCCTATGTCGTATCGAGTTGCTTAAGCGCCGTCGCGGAATTGGGAATCGCGGACGCACTCGACGATATGCCTCGCACTCCTCAGGACCTCGCGGCTCTCACCGGCACGCATGCCGGAGCACTGAGCCGCATCCTTCGATTGTTGTCGTCTTATGGAATTTTCGAATCTCGCGACGGTGGCTACACGCACACACCCGCATCCCGCCTCTTGCGCACCGATCACCCGCAATCCATGCGCTCCTACGTTCTTATGTGCGCCATGCCGGCCTTCGTAAATAGTTTCGGCGCTCTCGCCCACACCCTGCGCACGGGACGGCCTGCAAGTGAGAAGACTTGCCCGGGCGGAATGTGGGACTACATGGCGAATCATCCCGCGGAGGCCCGGATTTTCAATGCGGGCATGTCCGACAAGGCGAAGGGCCCGATCGCGGGCGTCCTCGCCTCCTATGATTTTTCGCGCTTCGGCACGATCGCCGATATTGGGGGCGGTCGCGGGCACTTGCTTAGAGCGGTCCTTGCGGCTGCGCCGAACGCAAAGGGGATTCTCTTTGACCAGGCCGGCGTAATCGAGGAGGCTGCGGGAATTGCATCCGACCGTTTGAAGCTTCAGGCAGGCGATTTTTTCAAAGATGCTCTGCCAACTGCCGACGCCTACCTGCTCATGCAGGTGATTCACGACTGGTCCGATGAGGAGTCAACGAAAATACTGAGCGGCATCCGCCGCGCGGCTCCCGAGCACGCCAAGCTGCTGGTGATCGAGGCGGTGATTCCCGATCGTCCCGGACCGGATTGGGCCAAGACCGTGGACCTGTACATGCTGGCTCTGGTCACCGGCAGGGAACGCACTCGCGACGAGTATCAAAAGCTGCTGGCGGGCGCGGGCTTCCGGCTGGACCGCATGATCGATGTTGGGCAGAGCTCGGCGATCCTGGAGGCACTGCCGGTGTGACGCGGCACCGCGCAAGCCTGATCAGGGCCGAGCGGGATTCGCGGCGGGTGTTTGAGGCTGGTGTTCGCCGCGGAACGGCAGCTTGAATTTGCGGGCGATCTCGGGCCAAAATTCGCGGAGCACGTCATAACCAATTCCCTGCCCGATGCTGGAGCCAACGCCTTCCGCGGTCGGGGCGAAACCGCGGCGACGGTCCGGGTGGTAGACGTTGCTCAGCGAGATCGCGCTCGTCGTCGCGAACCACAGGGCATAGTTCGGCATCTCCGTTCCGTCTACGTTGTACGCGACGACCGCGTGCTTGACGGCGTGAAAGAATCGCCGATGAAAGGGGCCGGCGCCCAGACGGTAGTAGCGCGGGTCTTCCGAAAATATTACCGGGTACGCAAAATCACCGAAGAAGTCCGACTGCGCCTGATCGATTAGGTTGAAGCCAACTCGCTTGCCATAGCCCGCTGCGCCCTGCCCATACGAAGGATCGTCGTTTTCGGCCTGACTGATTCCCGAATTGAATGCGGCGCTCAGGAATGTGATGGGGTCGATCGTATCGTTGATAAACAGCATGAATTTGGCCTTCACTTCGAGCGTACAAATTGTCGTGCCCGGCTTGTATCGCGCCGGACCTGTACTAACCGATTTGCGCTCCAGTCTTCGGCCGAACGCGCCTACGACCTTGGCAAAGGGGCCCTCATAGTCCTGCCAGCCGACGACCGGAGGCGGCTGAAGGCACGTGGTAAGGCCTTGCGGGGTTTGTATCTGTACCGGCACAGCACCCGGTACTTGGCGTTGCGCTTGTTGCTGAGGAGACGGTGTCTCTTGCGCGCGCGCCGCGCCGCAAAAGGAGAGCGCGGTTAGCAAAACGATTCCTGCCCAGGCGCAACGGGCCGCGCGAATGATACGAATGATGTTTCTCTTGTGCGTACCGATCTCCCCCAAGGCCGTGGCGGCGGTGTCGGTTTGCGTGTACCTGTCTTTTCCAGTCGAAGATAGCGAATGGAGGGCAGGTTGAACGGCATTGTATCAGCCTCGGAGACGTGACGGTCAATGCGGATCGCGAGGGAGGCTCTACGAATTCAGGCTAATGCTGCGGGGATTTTGGATCGGAGCCGAGGGCCGTGTCTGAGGCAGCCGGGGGTGCCGCTGCGGCGCTTGCTGACGGCGTTGAGGATTGCGCCGGGAGTCCGGCCGAAACGGCTGCGGGCTTGCTGGTCGCGCTAGCCGGCTGCGGGGATGTCGAGGTCGATGGCGCCGCGCAGCACTTTGGCACCTCGGGCTTAGGCGCCGAAACCCCGGCGATACTGGAGCCGAGGCCCAGCTTTTGCAGCGTTGGGGCGTCGAGCTTGCCGGTGGAATCGAGACCGTGGGCCGACTGGAATTTTTCCGTGGCGGCAATCGTGTTCGAATCCCACTTGCCGGAGGGTTCGCCCTGATAGTAGCCGCCGCGGGCGAGTGCAGACTGAATCTGGTTGATGCGGTCGGGGGTAGGCCCCTTCGGCAAGTGCATGCGTCTCGAGTAATGTCTCCGATGATGGCGTGTGTGCTTCGATTGCGAGGCAGAGGAATGCGACGAACTGTTCTGGTATCCGTGCGTGGGCACAGCCGCCAGAGCCAGAGCAAACGCCACTGGCGCCGCGATGGACCATCGCTTGATGAAAGGCATCATCAGAAATTGGACGCTGGTTCCGAGAAAATTGCCGCCCCGGCTGCCGGTACGCCCCCAAGTTGATTATCGCCCATTCGAGGCTCGACTCAAGCCGGGCGGGCAAACGGCGAACCTATCAGGTAATGCACCCAATGCGAGGGGCAAGAAAGAAGAAAGGGGCGCGCAGGGCGCCCCTCCGAGAAACCAGAAACGCGTTGCGCCTATTGCTGAGGCGAAGGCACGGCGCCGGCCAGGAACAGCGTCAGCACGGTATCCTGGCGCCGGGCGATCTTGAAGAGCACGTCGTCGCCAGGCTTGAGCTTGGCCATCTGCGCCTTGTAATCCGCGAGCGAAGTGATGGCCACATGGTTTACCTCGACGATCACGTCGCCCCGCGAGAAGCCGATATCCTCGGCGAAGCTAGCGGGCTCGACTTCGGTCACCACGGCTCCGACGAGCTTGCCCATACCAATCTTGTGCGCGAGGTCCGCCGTGAGATCTTCGACATGCAGCCCAAACTTATCTGCTTGGTCGCCCTGATCGGGTGTCTGATCGGCATCCTGAGCCGTTTGCGGGAAAAGCTGTGAACGGTCGGCGACAGTGAGCGTGACGTCGCTCGCCTGCTTGTTGCGGACGTAACCGAGCTTCACGGAATGGCCGATGGGCGTCTGCGCGATGGGATTCACGAGATCGGCGCCGGTGCGGACCGGCTGGCCGTTGACGTTGGTAATCACGTCGCCCGCCTTCAGGCCGACTTTGTCCGCGGGGCTGCCCGGCTGGACCGCTTCGATCACAATTCCGTACGGCGCGCCGAGCTCCTTCATCAGAATCGGATTGTCGCTGTTCTCTTCCTGGAAGGTCACGCCGATCGAGCCGCGAATCACTTTTCCGCTCGTGATGAGCTGGTTGTAGACGTTGATCGCCGTATTGGATGGCAGCGCGAAGCCCACGCCTTCAAATCCCCGGCCTCCCGTGTAGATCGCCGTGTTGATACCGATCACTTCCCCGGCCATATTGACCAGCGGGCCGCCGGAATTGCCCGGGTTGATCGCTGCATCCGTCTGAATGAACCTCTGGAACTGCTTGCCGACGCTGGTGCGATCCTTCGCGCTGACGATGCCCGCGGTGACCGTGGAATTCAGGCCGAACGGGCTGCCGAACGCGAGCACCCAGTCGCCTACCTGCACGCCATCCGAATTGCCAAGCTTGGCGACCGGCAGCTCATGGCCCGCGTCGATCTTGATCACCGCGAGATCGGTGTCCTTATCGACGCCAACCACGCGCGCGTTGTAGTGGCTCGGATCGCCGTCGAGGCTCACCTGAATCTTGGTGGCGTCGTCGATCACGTGGTCGTTCGTGAGGATGAAGCCCTTTTTGTCGACGATCACGCCCGAACCCAGGCTGCGTTCGGCGTCCGGTGCGTTGTCCGGCGAATTGAAGAAACGATCGAAGAAATCCTGGAATGGGTCGCTGCCATCGTTGCCGTCGTCCCCGCCGCGCGGCATCTTGCCGCTGGCCTTCGGCTTTTCAATCACCTGCGTGGTCGAAATGTTGACAACCGCAGGTCCCAGATTTTTCGAGATGCTGGCAAATGCGCCCGACAGGCTGATCGGGTCGGGCACGGCAAGCATCACCGCGCCATTCGGGGCTTGCGGGCGGTTGGCAAGGGTGTGGCCGGGAACCACCGTTCCAATCAAAATGCCGATGCCCAGCGTGACGACTACGAGGATGGTCGCAAATAGTTTACGGCGCCGAGCCCAACTCCACAGCTCTTGAAATTGAATCCCCATCCTCGTACTCCTTTTTCCTGACCCTGAAGGCGATGCGTGATTATAGCACTGCCAGACGGCTCGCGAAGGCCGCTTCCCTGCCTGCTTGCCGTTGCGACTTAGGCACACTCCTTCGATGCGCACGCAGCCCGAATGGGCTTCCCCAATAACGCGCCGAAAGTTCCCGGCAAGCCGGGATTTGCCAAAGGGTGGAGTCGCAGGTAGAGTGATCCGAGTTTTTAGGGTGGCTGACCAGCAGGCGGGGCTTCGAATTCACCGGGGGGTGGGCGTGCAGATGGAATTTGGCGTGGTCGACCATGTCGACCGGCAAGACCGGCCGATTCACGAGACTTACGACAGCCGGCTGAAGCTTCTCGAGCTCTACGACAAGGCCGGCTTCAGCACCTATCACATCACTGAACATCACTTTACGCCGCTCGGCCTGGCGCCATCGCCGCTGATTTTCCTGGCAGCGGCATCGCGGATCACGCAACGGATCCGGTTCGCGCCACTCGTCCTGATCGCCACGCTTTACAATCCGCTGCGCCTCGCCGCGGAAATCTGCATGCTCGATCATCTGACGAATGGCCGCTTCGAGATCGGCACAGGCCGCGGGGTTTCCCCGATCGAGCTGGGCTTTTACAACGTGACCGAGGCCGAGGCGCCGGCGGTTTACGGCGAGGCGGTCGCGGTGATGATGGCGGCGCTGACGCAGGATGTGGTCGATTATCACGGCAAGTATTTCAACTTCACCAATGTTCCGATCGAGATCAAGCCTCTACAGCAGCCGCATCCACCGCTGTGGTACGCCACGAACAGCCCCGAAAGCGCGGCACGCGCGGCCAAGCAGAACATGAGTATCGTTACGCTGATCGCTGCGACAGGCGCGCGCAAAGTGGTCGACGCATATATGCAAGCCTGGAGCGCCACCTACGGCACAGGATGCAGCCACCCTCGCGCGAAACTGCCGAAGGTGGGCATCACGCGATTGCTATACGTGGGAGAAACCGATCAACAGGCCAAAGAGCGGGGCATGTTCGGCTATCGCGGCTTTTACGACAAGCTTGGCTACCTCTGGCGGAAGTTCGACGTCCACCATCCCGCGCTGGATGAAGTGGCGCACGCGAGCGCCGATACGATCATCACCGGAACGCCCGCGACCGTGCGTGCGGCCATCGAGGAACAGCTCGAAGTTTCCGGCGCCAACTATTTCGTCCCGCGCTTCGCCTACGGCGATCTCACGCACGAGGAAAGCGTCCGCTCTCTCGAGCTCTTCACGAATGAAGTGATGCCCTACTTCCGCAAGTAGCCCGCGTCGCGCGGATCCAAGTTCTTAGATCTCAAATCTCCAATCGATGTTTCCTCACGGCTTCGCACTGCCGTCGTGAAACTCAATCAGATGCAGCTCGGTATCGGCGGTCGTTCCGTGGTGATGATATTCGTAGGTCGCCATGCCGATGCCCGAAACGAAATCGAATTCGTCTTGGTCCGGATTCGTGAAATATTCGACGCGATACGCTATGTGCTTGCCCGGCGGAACTCCCTTCACATTGGCAAGTAATGCCGCGTGCGGCGGGCCCGCCACCCAACAGTAGTGGTCGTCGGTTCGCTGCATGCCTTCCGCGCCGCAGAATTTCTTGCCCTTCGCCAACGGCAGTTGCAGAAACCAATCATCATCGATGGGCACTTGCCGCCAGGAATAGCGGAGATTGTCGAGTTGGGAGAGAAGCGATTTCGCCTCGTCGCCTTCAATTAAGTAGAACTTCGCGTCGGGGGTGCGAATCACGATTGACAGCGACGGCATCGCCTCGCCTTCGGACCAATCAAGGTCGCCGGGCATCCCCTTCACCACGGCAATGGTCAGTCCATCGCGCCGAATCGCGCGTGCGACCGAAGTTTTCCATGTCACGTGCGCTATCTTCCCGTTCTCGATGCCTTTCACCCAATACCGCACAGTGCCTTGATAAACCCAATACGTTCCCGGCGTCAGTGGGAAGTCGTCGCGGAGTTTATCTTGGCCGCGCGCGGATGCGGAGAAAAGCGCCGAAGCAATCGAAACGAGCAAAATGATGTGTCTCAAGGACATCCTAGCTCTTCCTTGCAGCCATCCAGAGCGAATCGCTGGTGGGCAAGCGATCGGCCAGCGGCTGCGGCAACGGCTCAAAGCCGGTCGCGCGCAAGATCTTCGCGAGCGTTTGCGGCGTGAAATAATTGCAATGCGCGGGGACGTGATAGCCGCACCAGTTCATGCCGCGGATATGGCGATTCCAGCTCGCATAATTCGGCGTTTTCAGGATGGTCAAGCCGCCGGGCTTCAGCACGCGATGCGCAGCGCGCAATCCGGCCAGCGGATGCCATTCATGCTCGATGTATCCGAACTGCGTCACGATATCAAAAGCTCCCGCCGGCAAATCGCGCTCGGCTACCTCGGTCACCGGCCCCTCGAAAATCTTTTCGCGCGACGTTCGCTGGCGCGCCATCTCCGCGCCCTGCGGGCTCAGCTCGATTCCCGTCACGTCGAAATGCGCCGACGCCTGCGCGAGAAATCGCCCGTCGCCGCAGCCGAAATCGACCAGCTTCCCCGAGCGCGCCCATCGCAGCGTCTGCGCCACAAGGCGCGCAGTCGGCTCTGGACGCAGCCAGCGCGTGCAGCGCGAGAGAAACAACATCATCGGCTGCCTTTCCCGCCGCTGCGCCAACTCCTTCGTATGCTCCTCGACCCAATCGTGATCCTTCGCTTGCTCGTCGTACGCCAGCGCGCTGCCGAGAAACACCATCGCGCAGCGCGCGCATTGCACAATCTCCCACCCGTCGCGTCGCGCCTGCACTTCGCGCTCGAGACCGCCGCACAGCGGGCATGGCCGCACCCGCGTGCCGCTGGCCGCCGCATTCGTTGCTTGGATCGTGGCGTTCACGTTGCAAACTCGCGCAAATTCTAGCACGTGCCGCTGCGGCCCACGCCTCTGCCGCTCGCGGTGCGGGCGCACTTACAAACTTGCAGAGACCGCTTGCGCCGCTTCGCATCTCTTGGCATAACTCTAGTTGGGACGGAATATCTGGCGCGGTTGTTCGCCGCAGCGCGAAAAGCCTCACACTCACATTCGACAGGAGAACATCGGTGGCTGATATCGCACTCTTCGGCGCAACGGGAATGATCGGGCAGCGAATCCTCAACGAGGCGCTTTCGCGCGGCCACAAAGTGACGGCCATCGTGCGCGACGTCACCAAAGCGCCGCAGCCGCGGCCCAACCTCGAGATCAAGCCCGGCGACATCCTCAAGCCCGAGGCCGTCGCTCTCGCCGTCGCGGGAAATTCCGTGGTGGTCTCTTCCTATGGCCCGCGCGGTGGCGACCCCAAGGAGGCATGGACCGCCGTGCGTTCGTTGATGGAGGGAGTGTCAGCCGCAAAGGAAACGGCGGGCAAGCCGATCCGATTCATTGTCGTGGGAGGCGCCGCGAGCCTCGAAGTTGCGCCCGGAGTCGCGCTGCTCGACACGCCGAATTTCCCCGCGGCGTGGAAACCGGTCGCGTCCGCGTACCGCGAAGTGCTCGGCATTCTCCGAAAGGAAGCCACGGCCGCCGGGCTCGATTGGACCTACTTCAGCCCCGCCGCCTTCATCCAGCCCGGCGAACGCACCGGAAAATTCCGCCTCGGCGGTGACCAGCTCGTCGTCGATGCAAAGGGCGAAAGCCGCATTTCGGCGGAAGACTACGCCGTCGCCATGGTCGACGAAATCGAAAAGCCGCAATTCATCGGCAAGCGTTTCACCGCCGCCTATTGAACAGACTGCAATCGATGAAATTACCGAGTCCGTGGAGTGCGGTGGCTTGCCACCGCCCTTTCGGGGCGAAGCTTGCTTCGCCGTTTGGACGCCTCGGCGATCAATACCTCCTTGGATGACGGCGAGGCAAGCCTCATCGCACGCCGCGGTGATGCCGGTTTCACTTGCCCTTCTCCATCGGGTAGCCTTTGCCCGCCCAGTCCGTGGCGAAATTCGTCGGCAGCAGCAGGACGCGCAGGCGCGCGAAGCCCGCATCGTGCAGCGCCGTGAACGCCGGCCGCAGGTTCGGGCAGCGCACCATCGGGCAGCATCCGCAATAAAGAACGACATTCGAAGATTTCGGCAAGCTCCGCGCCCACGCCTTCAAATCCGCCAGCCCCTCCGGCTTCGACCCCGGCCCGTGGTACGAAGCGCCGGGCACATGCCCTCCGTCATATAGGAATTTGAATCCGACGCATGCCACGATCGGCCGCTTCGCCGGATTGGCATCGCCGAGCTCCTTTTCAAGGTCGGCCGGCGTGACAGTCTCCGAAGCAGTCCACGGATCGGGCTGTGCTTGCGGCTCGGAGGACGTGCTCTGAGCCCGCGCTGGCGCAGCGTGAACGACTGTGTGCTGGATCACGTTCACGCGCAGGGCGAGCCACGCCACGGCGAAAACGACCATGGCAAATCCGCACGCCTGCAAGATTCCTCGTCGCTGCCTATTTTCAACGCGCATGAATTTCATCTCCTCTTCGCCGGATCAGGCAATGCTTTTCCGCAGCGGTATTTTATGACCTGTCAGCGTCTCGTGGCGGAATTTCACGATGATCGCCTTCCGCACTCTCTCGGCGCGCTTGTGTTCGATGTTGGCCTTGGGAAAAAGCTCCTCGGCGCGAGCCGCGTCCTCTTCGGTTCCGCCGGGCAGCGCGAGCCACGCCGCGCGAAATTCTTCGTCTGCCGAGAGCCAAGCATCCATCCATGCCTCGCGCAGTTCCAGCTTGATTTTCCGGCACTCCTCACAATCGACTGCGCTGACCACCCGGAGAGCATCGCCCCGAAAGGGCCCGGCGTCAATGCACGCGTGGTACAGACAATCCTGTCTGTGCGAGGCAACATCCGAATTAGGACACCGCCGGGCGCGCTTGCAATTTTCCTCCGTCGTGCTACGTTGTTTATAGGTTTGGGCGCTGCCACACTTGCAACGTTTGCAGCCCGAGAGGGTGCGGCCGCCAAACCGCGCTGCAATGGAATTTATGCCGAATGCAATAAATATAAATTGGACTTTCAGGCGCGCGGCGGACGAGACTGGGACTATGAACCGAGCGCATGGCACGAATTCAAGGAGGCCGAACTAGCTCATGGCCCCGCGCACACTCTACGAAAAAATCTGGGATGCGCACGTCGTCCACGAAGAGCCGGGAAAACCCACGCTCATTTATATCGACCGCCATCTGATCCATGAAGGCACTTCCCCGCAGGCGTTTTCAGGGCTGAAAACCGCCGGCCGCAAAGTGCGCCAGCCCGAGCTGACCTTCGCGGTGATGGATCATTCCGTCTCGACGAAGAATCGCGCGCTGCCTCTCGTCGATCCGGATGCAATTGCGCAATTCGAAGCTCTCGCGCGCAACTGCCAGGAACATGGCATCAACCTCTTCGACATGCAGAGCCGCAATCAGGGCATCGTCCACGTGATCGGGCCTGAGCTTGGAATCACGCAGCCCGGCAACACCATCGTCTGCGGCGACAGCCACACTTCGACGCACGGCGCGATGGGCGCGCTTGCATTCGGCATCGGCACGAGCGAAGTGGAGCACGTGCTCGCCACGCAGTGCCTCTCGCAGTACAAATCGAAGACGATGAAGATCGACGTGCAAGGTAAGCGCCCGCATGGCGTCACCGCAAAGGACATCATCCTCGCGATCATCGGCAAAATCGGAATCGCCGGCGGCACCGGCCACGTCGCCGAATATACCGGCGAAGCGGTGCGCGGACTTTCGATGGAGGGCCGCATGACGATGTGCAATATGACCATCGAGGGCGGCGCGCGTGCCGGAATGGTCGCGCCGGACGATACGACGTTTGCGTATCTCGAAGGCAAGCCGTTCGTTCCGCGCGGAAAAGATTTTCATGAAGCGGTCGCCTACTGGAAATCGCTCGCCACCGATCCGGGCGCCAAGTATGACGAAACGGTCACACTTCATGCCGAGGAGCTCGCGCCGATGGTCACCTGGGGGACCAATCCCGGCATGGTCACGCAGGTGACGAGCCGCGTCCCCGATCCATCATCGTTTGCCGATCCCGTCGATCGCAAAGCCGCCGAAAGCGCGCTCACCTACATGGATCTCAAGCCCGGCACGCTCATCGAAAACATCCCCGTCGACCGCGTCTTCATCGGCTCGTGCACCAATTCGCGCATCGAAGATTTGCGCGCCGCCGCTCAGGTGATCGCGGGCAAGCATGTGGCGAAATCGCTGAAGCAGGCGCTCGCGGTCCCCGGCTCGCGCGTCGTGAAACTGCAAGCGGAAAAAGAAGGCCTCGACAAAATTTTCCGCGATGCCGGTTTTGAATGGCGCGACGCGGGCTGCAGCATGTGCATCGCCATGAATGACGACGTCCTGCTGAGCGGCGAGCGCTCCGCCAGCACCTCGAATCGCAATTTCGAAGGGCGCCAGGGCAAAGGCAGCCGCACACACTTGGTCAGCCCGATGATGGCCGCCGCCGCCGCAATCGAGGGCCATTTCGTCGACATTCGCAAATGGAAGGGCGTGGACGGAGCGGAGTGAAAAACCTGCACAGAATCTCGTTGGCTCTCCTAGCCATTTCACTCCTGGCGACCTTGTGGTCTTCGGTTTGGATGATTGCGTACGTTCAGCCAGAGCGGCTTCAATTTGCCGATCATCCGCAAATGTTTTTCAAATATGACAATTTCGTTCACGACGCTGGCTTCGGTCAACTGACGCTCGCCGTGATTGGACTGCTTATTCTCTTCATTCCGTACCGAAAGGGCGAAGCATGGGCCTTTGCAGCCTTGGTCGTTCTCGTGGTTTGTTATCTGCTGCCTGTATTCTTCTTCGTTAATTTCTCGCATCACCTGGCATCGTGGCTATTTCCACGCCTTCCTCAACTACAGCGGGTTTACGGCCTTGCGGCAGTGAGCTTTTACAACTGTGTGTTAACGATCTCGGCGCTCGCGGGACTTGGTCTGTCTTTGCCGCACTTCTTAGCGAGTCGAAGGAACGTACGAACTTGAAAGGCAGCTAGAGAAAATGAAAGCCTTCACGAAACTTACCGGACTTGTTGCGCCGATCGATCGCGTGAATGTCGATACCGACCAGATGGTGCCCAAGCAATTTCTGAAACTGCTGACGCGCGAAGGCTACGGCCGGGTTCTCTTTTACGACTGGCGATATCTGCCCGGCGAGAAACCAAATCCCGATTTCATTTTGAATAAGCCGCGCTACAAGGGCGCGAGCGTTTTCATCGTGCGCGCGAATTTCGGCTGCGGCTCGAGTCGCGAGCATGCGCCGTGGGCGATCCGCGATTACGGCGTGCGCGCGATTCTCGCGCCGAGCTACGCGGATATTTTTTATAACAACTGTTTCAAGAATGGAATTCTGCCGGTCACGCTGAGCGACGAGCAGATGGACGAGCTTTTCAAGCGCACCGAGCAGAACGAAGGCTACAGCGTCACGGTCGATCTCGAGCAGCAAGTCGTCGCCGACGATAAGGGCCTGCGCTATTCCTTCACCGTCGATCCATTCCGCCGCGAGTGCTTGCTGAAAGGCCTCGACGATATCGGCCTCACGCTCGTCCACGAGCCCGCAATCTCCGCTTACGAGAAAACATCTTTGCGCATTCCCGTGATGCACGAAGCCCTCGACGTAAAATTCCACCGCAACTAGCCGACAGGCGTCTGCACCATTTGCGTGCAAAAAACCTGCTCCCGCGGCAGCAACAATGTTGCCGCCGTCGGGCGCTTAACCCCGCCTTACTGCGACAAAATGGCGCGACATGGCGCGTCTGGCTGCCGTTAAGTCAGGATGCAACGTCCCGGACGTGCGTGGCGATGAACCAGCGGTTGCCGAAGGGGTCGGTCACGCCGGCGCTGCGGTCACCATAAGGCTGATCGGCGGGCGGCTGAATCGAAGTCGCCCCGGCAGCGAGCGCGCGTTCGTAAAGCGCGTCGGTATCGGGGACGTAGAGGTGCAGTGTGCTCGGCATCGGCTGATAAGGGTCATGCGCGTCACCCATGCTGATCAAGGAATCGCCGATGCGGACTTGCGCGTGGTGCACCACACCTTCGGGAGATTGCGCGCGATAGACTTCCTTCCCTCCAAATGCTTCCTGGAGAAATTCGATGAGCTCCGCCGACCGGACCGGATTCAAATGCGGGGTCAGGCTTCGAAAATCCTCAAAGATCTTGTTGCCGGGAGTGGGAGCGGAGATGTGCCACCGGTTGCCGGAAGCATCGACCACCGTGCCGCCGCGCGAGCCATAGTCGTGATCGCTGACGCGATCGAACACGGTCGCGCCCGCATTGACGGCCCGCGCGTAGACCGCATCAGGATCGCTCACGCGAAGGAGCAGCGTGCAGGGCGTTGCCGGAAATTGCGGATTCGCGTCGGCCAGCTCGATCATCGAGTCACCGATTTTCACTTCGGCGTGCATGATGACGTCTTCGGCGCCCGGCCGCTTCGCGCGGAAATGCTCTTCCGCGCCGAACGCCTGCTTTACGAAATCGATCCACTGTGCGGCATTCGGAACGATCAGGTACGGCGTCACCGTGTGAAATCCTTCGCGGATGAATTTCACGGCGCTCGGGGCTTCCTTGGTTTCCGCGGAACCACTGCTCTGCCTCCGCGAAAGTTCCTCCGTCCGGCGCCGGATCTCCTCGCGCGATAATTCCTCTTTATGCGTGGCCATGTACCACGTGTTCCCGAATGGATCCTTCGTGCCGGCTGCGCGATCGCCCCACGGCTGGTCGGCAGGCGGATTCAGAGACGTCGCGCCGGCCTTCAGCGCCCGGTCGTAAAGCGCATCGACGTCGTTCACGTAGAGATAAAACGTGCTGGGGATCGGCTGATAGATTCCATGCGCTTCGCCCATCTCGACGACGGAGTCGCCGACGCGAACCTCGGCGTGATGGACCACGCCGTCCGGCGATGCATGCTTCGCGATTTCCTCCGCGCCAAACGCGCGTTTCAGGAAGTCGATCACGGGCTCCGCCTTCACAGGATGCAGGTAGACATTCACGTTGTTCAGGCCCTTTGGCACGTAGGACTCGCCTTTGTGCGTCGCGATGTACCAGAAGTTGCCGAACGCATCTTTCACGCCGGCGCCGCGCTCGCCGTAATCGTGGTCCTGGGGCGCGCCGATCGAAGTCGCCCCGGCAGCGAGCGCTTTTTGGTAGACGGCGTCCATATCGGTCACGTAGACGTGGAGCGCCTGCTGGCTGGCCGTGGCGCGAAATTCGCGGCCCGGAATGCCGCCGCCCATCATCAACATCGAGTCGCCTATCCGAACCTCGCCGTGAACCCCGCCCGCCGAACCCACATCGCGGAATTTCTCTTCGGCGCCAAACACTTGCTTGGCGAACTCGATCAGCGCCGGCCCATCGGCTGCGATCAGATACGGCGTGACCGTACGGAAACCTTGGGGAACCGGTTTCACCGGGTTTACGGCTGTGCTGGCCATCTTTGCTCTCCTTTCCAGATCGGATTTCAGGCGCGCCTTGAAATCGGGGCGCGGAAGATTCTTTAGATCGCGGATTGTTTCAATCGTGGGCGCGAAGCTCATATCGAGTGGGCGCGCGGCATCGGCGCGTGAAACGGGCGCGTCCGGCGGCCCGAGGAGCGCCGAGATGATTTTGTCGAGTTGTTCGCTTTGCGTGTTGTTAGCCATTTTTGCTTACCGGCTTCTTCGCGCTTGTGCTTGCGCGCGGTTTCTTTTCGATGCTCGCGCGCAGATTCTGAATGGCGCGAAATTGCAGCTGCTTCACGGCGCCATCCGTGCGGCTGATTTCGCGCGCGATTTCGGCGATGCTTTTGCCTTCGGCGAAGCGCATTTCGATCACGCGGCGCTGATCGGCCGGCAACGTCGTTACGAGGCGGAAGAGGCGCGCGCGGTTTTCGACTTCTTCCGGATTTGTGCGCGCGGAATCGTCGGGAGGATCATCCGCGAGCGTGGTTCCCTGCTCTTTCGCCGAGCGCTGCCAGCGGTCCGCGATGGCGTTCGAGGCGATGCGGTAGAGCCACGCGGCGAAAGGTGCGCCACGCCACTCGAATTTGCCGATGTTCGCGAGCGCGTCGCGAAAAACCTCGGAGGTGACGTCTTCAGCGTCATCGCGATTGCGCAGACGCCGGGCGACGAACGCGTAGACGCGCTCGAAGTTCTCCTCGTAGAGCTCCGTGAAGCGCGCAGGGTCTTTCTGCGCGGCGGCGATCAGGAGCCGCTCGTCGTGGGCGTCCTTCTTCGGTGGCATCGGTCCGTCTTCTCTAACATAAACTGCGAGGGCGGTGAAAGGTTACGCCGCAAAATGCGACGCCGAGGCTTCCGCCGTTCCGGCGCCGAGATTCCTCGTCCTTCGCCACACCGCCTGATTTCCGCGCAAACTGAGGAGAAACGGCGCGGAAATCAGGCAGCTCAGTCCTCGGAATGACAGGGTTGGTTGCTGATCGGTGGTTACTAGTCGATGGCGCGGGCGATGGGCTCGGGGGATTCGGCGATGGTGGGGGCGGGGCCCTTGAGTTCGGCGAGGAGGATGCCGGCAAGGATCAGGGCTGCGCCGGCGAGGGTGCGTGCGCCGAAATGTTCGGTCGCGAGCAGCCATGAGGTGATCGCGGCGAATACCGGCTCAAGGCTCACGAGAATCGCCGTGTGCGAGGGCGACGTGTGCTGCTGCGCCCACGTCTGCAGCGAGAAGCCGATCACCGTCGAGCCGATCGACGTGACGAGGACCGCGACGATTACCGTGGTGCTCCAAACCACGCGAGGCTTTTCCCATCCGGCGAACGCGGCAAGGGGCAGCACCAATGTCGAAAGCACGGCGGTGGTCGCGACTTGGAGGAACGCGAGCGCGCCAACCGAGTGGTCGCCAACGTAGCGGCCGATGAAAATGATATGCAGTGCGAACATCACGGCGCAGCCGAAAACGATTGGGTCGCCGCGATTCAAGCCGCCCAGACCCGAGGGTGGGACCGTCAGGAAATAAAGTCCCGCGAGAGCAGCCACCGCGCCTGCCCAGATCCAGGCGGTGATGCGGCGGCGTCCAAAGGCGGCGAGCAGCAGCGGCACGAGCACCACGCACATGCCGGTGATGAATGCCGCCTTCGCCGGCGTGGTGTATTTCAGGCCGGTCGTCTGAAACATGTATCCGGCGAACATGCAGAAGCCGATCTGCGCGCCGGCCCACACCGTCTTCATGTTCAACCGGCGCACTGACCGCCAGAAGATGATCGCCATCAGCGCGGCGGAAAGCGCGAAGCGCACGGCGAGATACAGGACGACGGAGATATCGGCGAGCGCGTCCTTGACGAGGACGAACGTGGCGCCCCATATGAGCGTGCAGAGGCCAAGAGCGAGGTCGGCGCGGACGCGCTTGCTCAGCATTGGATTTCGCGGCGCGGATAGATTTCGCGCATGGAGCAGAGTCTACGCGGAGAGACTTACTACCGCAAGAAAGTGGCTGGCGGTGGCGTGTGGGACTTATTCAGACCGCGCGCGACTCCGATGATAGCGATCCCAAACCAACAAACAGCGGACACAACTGTGCGCCACCACTGACGGGCTCCCATTCCAGCTTGGTAGCTATGAAAAGCAGATTCGGCAAAAAGCCCCGCGACAAAAGAAGCCAAAAGCCCGCCAATCGCGGTTCTGAACACAGACCACTTCTTGTCCTGAGCAGAATTTGCCTGAGTCAGAGGAACTCGCGGCGCAATCTGGTCCGTTCTCACGTCCGAAATTTACTCCAGATGACCCCCATAAGTACAGTAGCTCCTGATTAACAAGTGCTTGCTGTACAGAACCACGGAGATATCGGCGAGCGCGTTCTTGACGAGGACGAACGTTGCGCCCCAGATGAGCGTGCAGAGTCCGAGAGCGAGGTCGGCGCGGACGCGTTTGCTCACCATGGGATTTCGCGGCGCTGGTAGATTTCGCGCATGGAGCCGAGTCTACGCGGGGGAGAAGAAAGTGGCTAGTGGCTAGATCGGCAGATGGCGCGATCGCATTCACTTGGATGTCGTGCGGCGCGAACTAGAGGCAGTGATCGCTGCGTTCAACAGGCGTGTTGATGGCCGCGAGAATCTCGCTTTCGCATCACCAATCCTAACAACCCGATTCCAATCAGCATGAAGCCGCTTGTGGCTGGCTCGGGAGTAGGTACGGTGCATGGTTCGGTTGCCCCCGTAGCAGTTGTGCATACCTCCGCCGAAAATTCAGCCCAATACGTACCATCGGACGGGGTAACGGAAGCTTGGAACACTTCATCGTCAAGTGTGCTCAAGGGTGACCATGGGCTGCCTGGGATAGCACCGTATGCATAGCATTCGCCATCCACTTCGGGGCCAAAGCCAACGCAATATGTCTGCGCTTCACCGGGGCCTACTGCAGACGATACAATCCCGTCTGTTCCGAGTGCTGTAGCGATGTCGGCGGCTGCGTCCGAGGCGTTTCCGGTAGAAGGAAACTCCATGTCGTTTGTGGCCCCGAATGTCACATCGTAGAGGGTCCCATCGATATTCAGGCCTTCAATTTCCGTTACGTACCCTCCCGAAGCGATTAGTGTATCGGCGCGCGCTATTCCGCTGCCCAAGGCCGTGAATAGCAATACTGCGGGTATCATCCAGAGCGATTTTCGCATTGTCGAAATACCTCCAGTTCCCCACTGAGCCGATTCTGGGCCGCACGTCTACGCCAATCTCATCATGTTGATAGGACACTAAAACCCGCGTACGCGCTCGACGTAACACCGCTGCCAGTAAAGGTCATCGAAGGGACCGAGTCCGCATAGGCACCAGTGGCGAAGAGAAGCACAACAGCGACAGCAAGAGCGGGAACCGCCAAGCGAGCGAACCTGAGCATGTGATGCTCCGGCGTACACCTATGTCTTGGTATGATGCGCCTGCACCTGTATGGCCGTTCCCTAAGTCAAATCGAGAAAGTAACTTACAAATATGCTGCCAGCCGAAATGTGCAATTGTTTGCACATAGCTTGCAAACCATGTCCATTTTGGCACGAAGGCCCGCCCACATCTCGCCTCGCATGCTTCGCTCCGCGCATGGGGCCGAGTCTACGCGCGGAGAAAGAAAGTGGCTAGTGGCGAGTGACGAGTGGCTACTATGAATTCATCGGCGGCGAAGAATATCCGACTTGCCAAGGGGATCGCGGCCGTGTGAGTCGCGCAATCGTCAGCAGGACCAGGAAACTTCCCGCGCAGACTTCCAGTAGTTTCACATTATTCGGCGTTCGCGGTCCGCCGCGCGGCATGGAGTCCGCCACCAGCACGATTTTCTGGTGGTCGGCGGGATCGTAGCGCACGACGATTGGCGTTCCTGGAGGGTGCTCGTCCACCCACTCTTCGAATGGCGCAATCTGGTTGGGCGGGGTTTGCCAAATTTCGGGCACGGGAAAATTGCTCGAATAAATGTTCGTCGCATTTTGCTCAGCGCCCACTGCATAGCTCAAGCCGCACCGGATGTGGAGCTTTCTTCCCCCATTGCTGCTCGTCCGCTCGAGGCCGCATTCGTCAACGCGCGCCGTCACCTCCGGCCATCGCGCCTGAGCGTGCTCCTGCCAAGCTTGTGCCGCCGTCGTCACCGACACGAAAATCGTGCACAGCCCTGAAAAGACGACGCGCGCCGACAATCCCAACCACATCAATTTACCTATTGGCCCCATCCCCATCGTCATCTCCGGGCTCACGAAACGCCCATTCGTAATCAGGTTGCGCCGAAGTGGCGTCTAATGTCATTCCGCTGGAAGAACCGCAATCCCTTGACTCCAATCGTCGCAAGAACCAGAGCGAAGGGCGCCATAAGGACGACGTCAAGAGCATCGGCCACATGGGTGAAAATGTGAACGACTATGAGAGCAACCACCAGAGCTCCGGAGATACAGAGAAGACAATAGAAGACCAGACTCGAGAGTCGCGCCCAGGGCCGCAACAGCAACAATCCGATCCCCGTGGCGAGACCCCACAACGCCACACACACAACCGGGACGTCGGCCATCGTAATTGGGTTCAGCTGAAACTCGGAGGCAACTGCAGCCATGGACAGCAACGGGATCCCGCTCAAGCCGATCACAAGGACGCCAACAATCTTGAGTTGCTGGGAGGCATCGAGCGGCGTCTTGGCGGTTCCTGCTGCCTCGGCAATGCGCCGCTTGCAACTGCTGTACGCCAGAAAAGCCAGCGGTGTGTGGAGCAGGCACAGCAGGAGGAAGGGCAACGCTACGGCGTCTGGGTCCGAGCCATTCTGACGGACGGCGCCGGCTACCACAAACCCAACGGGAATGATCCACACGAGCGTAGCCGTCACGCCTCGACGCCAACCGAGGTAGAAACAGCCTGGGCCGCCGAGAGATAGGGCCAGCGCCGCCGCAATCCAGGGTCGCTTGAGTTCCTTCACGGATGTCCTCCTGGCGGAATCTCCAGTCGGCAGGGCCCCCTCGCGCAGCGGGACCTCGCCGCATGAGGCTTATTCCTTTCGTTCTAGATTATCTCAAGTGTTGTGACGGAGCGCGATCGCCAAGCAGGGATGTGTTTAGTCGCCAACCTCGGTCCGTCCGTGGATTTTCAACTCCCGAATTGTTGCGCTGCGGGTGAGAGGCGCGTAGGATGCTCGGTTCAGTGATCCCTCGGGTGCGCACATGGCGGCAACCGTGAAATCGAAACGTTTCCTGCTGGCGGCGAGTTGTCTCGCGGTTGCGTTTGCCGTTGGGGCGGCGGCGCGGCCGCAGTCTCCGCCGATGGTCATCACTTTGACCGGGCAGTCGATGATCCGATCGGACATCCGCGCAACCGCGCCCGACGCCGTGCCCGTGATCCAATCTCTTCTCAATGGGGACGTTAAATTCACGAACTTCGAAGCCGCCGTCGCTGAAAAAGGAGAGACGGTGCACGAAGGCGGTGGATTTCTTGCTCCGCCCGAAGCGCTCGATGCGCTGACGACGCTCGGCTTTAACCTGCTGTCGCTCTCCAACAATCATGCGTTCGACCTCAAGCTCACGGGCCTTGAAAATACCCTCCGCGAAGTGAAGAAACGAAAAATCGCACATGCCGGGACAGGACAAAACATCGCCGAAGCGGCAGCGCCGGGTTACCTGCACACTTCCAAAGGTACGGTGGCGCTGGTGGCGCTCGCCTCGGGGATGATTCAGCCGGGAGGAGACGCCACGCCAGACCGGCCGGGCGTGGATGAGCTGCGCATCCAAATGGGCGGCAAGCCCAATGAGGCGATGTCCGAGCTTCCCCCGGGCGCGGAAAACGAGCCGAACGCGGAGGACGCGCAACGCATTCTACAGAGCATACGCGCTGCACGGCAGCATGCCGATATCGTCATCGTCTACCAGCACAATCACGTTTTCTCGAACAAGCCGTTCATCACGATGTTTGAGGAAGAGCTGCCGGAGCGTCTGGCCCCCAATGATTGGGTGAAGAAATGGACGCACCAGGAAGTGGATGCGGGCGCGGACATCGTCGTAATGCACGGTGCTCCACTGCTGCACGGTGTGGAGATCTATCACGGGAAGCCCATTTTTTACGACCTGGGCAATTTCATTTACAACCTGCCGCCCGAGCTGACCCAGATCGACGAACCCATCGTGTGGGAGAGCGTGGTGGCCCACCTCCAATTCCGCGGAAGAGACCTCCAGGCGATCACTTTGCAGCCGATCGTGTTGAACGACGTCGGCCAAGGCATGCCCGATCCTCACAACCGATACGCGAATAACCGGTTCCTTCATACGCGTGGATTGCCGTCGCCTGCGACAGGCCTGAAGGCGAGCTACATTTTGCAGAGGATGGCGGATTTGTCGAAGCCATTCGGGACGGAGATGGAGATGAAAGGCGACACGGCCGAAATTAAACTGAAAGGCGGGAGTTAGACTCAAAGCCAACATGGCCCTTTGCACGCCTGGAGCTGTGCGGATTCGGGGATGCTTCTCAACATGATTCGGCTATTCGATAGGGGCCGCTGGTCATTGGATCCCTTGACCCCGCCCTGGGGTGAGCTAGATTCGATCTACCTGCAAATCCGCCATGATGGCGTTACGAAGCCACTGCCGGACGACCGCATTATTTTCCGCCGAAACGAACTGAGATGGGTCGGCGGTGCACTGGATGGGGTCCTGGGGCACAGCGCGGGAGGCGCTGAAAGCAGGAAGAGGGTTTTTGGAATTGTGGGCGCCCTCCAGCAGTTGCAACAGCGGGCCGACAACCAATCATTGAGAAGCCTCTATGAACTTGTGATTGATGGTGCCATCGTGGACTGCATAGACGCGGTACTGGAGCAACTGGCGAACTCCTCTGCTCCCGATGATAGTGACAGCTCCCGCTTGCTTGAAATCGGACGCTACTTTGCCACTCGGGCGGGTCACCGCGAGGCTGTGAAGTTTGGTTTGGCGTTGATCGGGATTGCCGGAACAACGAAAGATGGCGAAATCCTCAAAACACTCGGGGCGCACGAAGAGTTCACTTTATTCGCGGCACTCGCCCTGGCGCGCACTGCCAATAATCCGGAGCAAGCTCTTTGGGAATTGGCGAAGACCGTCCATGGTTGGGGCCGGATTCAGATCGTCAGGCGCTTGAAGGATACGCACGATCCGGAGATTCAGGCCTGGATGTTAAGAGAGGGCTTTAGAAACAAAATCATGGATGAGTACCTTGCTTGCATCTGCGCACGAGCGGGACGACTTCATGAAGCACTTGATCAGCAATTTGTCGACGCCCCGCTTTTCGATGCGGCCGCGGACATAATTCGCGCCCTTATCACGGGGGGGCCAGCAGAGGATATCGATGATTACGAATTTTCGGCCGACGCCTGCGAGAGTTACCTCAACATCGCATGGTCGCGCGCTGACCTCAGCCTCAAACATTTTCTGGCTGTAGCGAAACTAAGATGGTTCTTGGCGGAGGCGAAGGGATGGGAAAAACGGCATGAATCCGGCTGGATGGACTCTCGTCGGAAAAGTATGCAGGCATTGGCGGACGAGGTGTTTGGCCAGGAGAAATGGCGCCATCAGGCCGGCGATGCGCTTGCAAGCAAAGATGAAAGGGTCTTTCAGGAGGGCGACCAGGCAGCGCAATGCCTGTCAATTGACACGTGGGAGCTTCACTTCGTAAGGGTCCAGGCTGATCCTCTGGGTTCCTCGTCGTGGTACCGCCTCATGCATCAAACAGACGAAGTCCGCATTGGCCGGATCCTGACCTTTGCGGAATCCGTTCTTCCGTTTGAACAGATTGAGACGGGTCCGGGCGATGAGTTGGGATTGGGAGCCGGGTTTCGACCACACGAAGCTCTCGATTGGATACTTCAGGATCTTCGCCGTTTCCCGAAGCGTGGCTGGAGGTTAATCAGAGCAGGTTTGAACAGTCCTGTGGTCCGCAACCGCAACATGGCCATCAATGCTCTTGCCGCCTGGCCTCGCGATTCGTGGACTGCGGAGATGCGATCCGTTATCGAACGTGCTCGCGATATTGAACCAGAAGAAGATGTCCGGCTACGCCTCGACGACCTGCTGGCAGGTAACCCTGTTTCGTAGCATTTTGCTCTGCGAGCGTTCTGCCAAAGACCGGTTTGATTGACCCCTGCGGAACACGCTGCGCTGCCCTTCGTTGGCAGGAATGGCCCGGCGCTACGCTTAAACCTCTAATGCGCGAGGCCGGCGAGGGCGATAGCGGCGAGGTAGAGGCGCTTGAGGCCGAGGTCGCGGCCGGCGGGGTCGTACCACTCTTCGAGGGTGTGCGAGCCACCGCCTTTGCCGCCGCCGCCGACGGCGATGGCGGGAATGCCGAGCGAGAGCGGGATATTCGCGTCGGTCGAGCTGCGCTCGAGGCGCGAGCGGTTGCCGAGATAACTATCCACCGAGCGCATGGTCGCGAGCAGCGGAGAATCTTTCGGCAGCGCGCCGGCGGGACGCGTGCCGAGCGAGCGAAATTCGACGTGCAAAGCAGACTGGTTCAGCTGCGTGTAGTCGTCGCCTGCATCAGGCGAATGCGAAGACCTGAGCTCTTCGTTCACGCCGGCCATGACTGCGTCGCGAAGAACTTTGTCGAGGCGGGCGAGCTCGGTCTCGTCCTCGGAGCGCAGATCCACTTTCACCCACGCACGCGCCGGAATCGAATTCACCGACGTGCCGCCCTCGATCACGCCGAAATTGAAAGAGCTGCGCGGATTATCGGGGACACGTATCGCTGAAAATTTCACGATGCCGCGCGAGAGCGCCGTGATCGGATTCGGCTCGCCGAAATCGGACCAGCTGTGGCCGCCGGGGCCGGTGACGGTGACTTCGAAGCGGCGCGAGGCGATGCCCTGCGTCGTGATGTAATCGGTCGAGGGGCCGTCGACGGCGATTACGTCCGCGAGGCGCGAGCCGTATTCGTCCATCAGCGCGCGAACGCCGCGTAGATTGCCTTCGCCCTCTTCGCCGACGTCTCCCGCGAGCACGATCGTTTTCTTGGTGCGCACGCCCGAGACGGAAAGCGCGCGCGCCAAGCCTGCGATAGCGGCGAGGCCCGCGGCGTTGTCTGAAATCCCCGGGCCGACGAGGCGATTGCCGTTGCGCTTCACAGTCACGTCCGTGCCGGCTGGAAAAACCGTGTCGAGGTGCGCGACGAATAGAATGACGCCCGGTTCCGATCCGACACTTTCGCCGATTACGTTGCCGGTTTCATCGGTGCGAACCTTCAGGCCTGCCGCCTCGAAAATTGCCGCGAGCGCTTTGCCGCGATCGGCCTCGCCGAATTCGGGCGCCGGAATTTCCGAGAGGCGAATCTGCTGCTCGGTGACCCACGAGGAGTTTCTCGCGATCCAGTCGAGGCCTTTCGCGCAGCGCGCGTCTTCGGCGAGCTTCGAAACCTGGTCGTCGGTGGCGCGAGCGGAAAGGGTGGCCATCCAAATCAAGATACAGCAGATGAACGCGAGTTTCACTGGTTTTACGGCGCTATCGTGGCTTGCGACCACCGGAGGAAATAAGTTCCCAGGGCTAAAGCCCTCATTTTGGCTGCACTTTTTCGAGGGCCTAAAGGCCCACGCTTCCACCACGTCGCGCTTCGCGCGCGACCTCTTAGGTCGGACCCGAAAGGCCCGACCGGACGCGAGCATGAGCCTCACCACGGGAAAACGCGGTGAGCTACAGTAAAACCAATTAGCGCCAGTCGTCGAGGATGTAAATGCCGGCGTGGTTGTAGCCCGACGATGCGTCGCCGGTTTCCATCGCGACGCCCTGCGAATCGCCGCGGAATCCGTGCGCGATCAGCGCCTGATAGGCCTCGCGCCGCGCGACGTTGACGCCAGCCATGATCTTGTGCGCCCAGGCGCAGCGCGCGAATGCCTCTACGGCGTCGAGCAGGCGGTTCAAATTCTCGGCCGCGCGCGGCCCGGGGCGCACCGCGGCGAATTTCACGTAGCAGACGCCCGTGCCGGCTTCGCTGCGCGGGCCCGTGTGGCACACGGCGAACGCGGCGAGCGACGCGCCATCCCACACGAGAATCGAATTGCCGAGCTTCTGCTCGGCGACGGCGCGAATCTCCCGCGAGACGTCGAGGCCTTCGAAATTCGCGTTGGTCACTTCGCGGCAGGCGGCGAGCAGGGCCGCGCGCTCCGAAATCTCCACGTCGTTAAAGCGCGAGGTGTCCGGCGGCATCTGCGGCCGCACGTCGCCCACCGGCTTGACGACGTTGGCGACGAGATCGCGCGGCCAGAAACCAAATTTCTGGTACAGCGCCATGTGCTTCGGGCTATGCGCGAACGTGTAGAGTCCCGCGTGACGGACTTGCCACCCACGCAATATTTCCATCGTGGGCCCGATCAGCTGCTGCGCGATGCCGCGGCCCCAATATTCCGGCGCAACCGTGAGCGGCCCGAAAAATCCGAAGCTGCCCCAGTTCGTCGCGAAGCACGAACCGACGAGCTTGCCATCGAGCACGGCCGCGAGAACGGCCCGCGGGTCCGCCTTCCACCGCGTGAACGCGTAGTTCGCGTCGCCCATAAAGGCCGAGGGATCGGGCATGCCGAGAAAAGTGCCGAAGGCGACCCGGACCATCTGGTCGGCCTGAGCGAGCTCGCTTTCAGCGAGCAGCCGGACCACGACTTCGGCGTGCGGCTGGGTTTGCGGTGTCGCCATGCCCCCTATTTAATCTTCGAAAGCGCCCGCTGGCAAGCGGCGAAAAGAAAAATGCGAGAATCGATCCCCGCACACCGCGTTTTGTGGTAAAACGTCGTCTCGATGAGGCTTCTTCGCACAGCCAGGATTGCGGGCCTGTTGTGTTTGCTGCTTGGGCCGACGACGGTGCTATGCCGCGCGGCATTCGCGCAGATCGATCCCACCGGCGATTGGGCCCCGACGTTCTTCGAAGACCAGCGCGAACGCTTCGCCGGCGCCGAAATGGGCGACTACCTCGGGATGCCTCTCAATGCCGCGGGCCTTTTCCGCGCCGAAAGCTGGAGCGCCGAGCTTGTGGAGATTCCGGAAAACCAATGCCGCGCGCACGGCTCCGACTACGGCTGGCGCGGCCCCTCGACCCTGCGCATCTGGAAAGAAGTCGACCCAGCCTCGCAGAAGACGATTGCCTATCACATCCGTCTCTCGGCCTACAACGCGGAGCAAACGATCTGGATGGACGACCGCCCGCATCCTCCTCCTTACGCGCGCCACACCTGGCAGGGCTTCTCGACCGGGCACTGGGAAGGCGACCAGCTCGTCATCTACACCACGCACCTCAAGGAAAATTGGCTGGGGCTCAACGGCACGCCGCGCAGCGACATGGCGACGGCAACCGAACACCTCCTGCGGCACGGCGACGTGCTCACCGTCGCGGTGATCACCTACGATCCCGTGTACCTTTCCGAGCCGCTGATACGCACCGTCGACTTCACCTACGCGCCGCAGCAGCAGATGAATCCGTGGCCGTGCGAGTCCGTGGACGAAGTGGATCGCCCCGCGGGCGAGGTGCCGAGCTACCTGATGGCGCAGAATCCTTTCATCGACGAATTCGCCGCGCGCTACGGAGTCCCACCGGAGGCCACACGCGGCGGCGCCGAAACGATGTATCCGGAATACATGAAGAAGCTGAAGACGATGAAGCTGTTGCCCCGTCCGAAACCTCCGCAGCAAGAGCAGGCGAGCCCGCCGAATAAGTAGCAAAGGCCCCACCCTCACAAAACGAGGATGGGGCACCCGGAAAATCAAAGGCAATGAAGAGAGCCGGCGGGACGCCGGCGCTACGAATGGCGCGCGGAAGATGCCGCGAGCGCGAGGATTTCGTCTTCCGTGAGGATGCGGCTCGATTGTTTCGCGGCGGCGAGAATTCGGTCGACCGCCTCATCGCCCGCGGGAATGCCGCGCTTCGCGAGCCAGTAGATCACATTTGACCGGCCGCTCATCGGGCCCACTTCGATCACCTGCTCGAGGCCGAAAAGATGCGCGGGAACGCCGCTGTAAATCGTGTCGGCAAGCGTGGGATCGTCCTTTTTGTGCGCCTTGGCGATGGCGGCGGCGTGTACGCCCGTCGCGGTGCGGAATGCATCGCGGCCGACGATCGGATAATTCGGCGGGATTACTGTGCCGGTGGCGCGCGCGATCGTCTCCGAATACTCCTTCAACCGCGACAAATCGCGATCGATGAGGCCCAGCAGGCGCAGATTCACGAGCATCGCCTCCATCGGCGTGTTGCCAACGCGCTCGCCAAGCGCCAGCGCGCAAGCGTGAACCTGATCCGCGCCCGCCGCGATGGCCGCGAGCGAATTCGCGACGGCAAGGCCGCGGTCGTTGTGCCCGTGCCAATCGACGCGAATCTTTTCGCCCGACGGTTTCACGATTTCCTCGATCGCGAATTTCACGAGATTGTACGCGCCGCGCGGCGTCGCGTGGCCCACGGTGTCGCACAGGACGATCGCGCGCGCGCCTGTGCGGATTGCCGTGGAATAGAGTGCGATCACCGTCGAGGGATCGGTGCGAATCGTGTCCTCGGTGACATACATCACCGGCAGGCCCGCATTCACGGCGAAGCGTACAGACTCTTCCGTGGTGCGCTGCAAGTGGTCGACGGTCCAGTCCTCGACCAGCCGGCGGATCGGGCTCGATCCGAGAAACATCGCCGCCTCGATCGGCTGCCCTACGCGCTCGCAGATGTCGATCATCGACTGAATGTCGGCCTTGTGCGTGCGCCCGCTGATATTCGGGCGAAGTTTCATCCGCGAGCCGATGATTTCGCGCGCCAGCTTTTCCGTGTCGGCAAACGCGCGCGGCCCCGCGCCGGGCAGGCCGATATTGACGAGGTCGATGCCGAGCGCGTCCATCAGATGCAGGATTTCGATTTTTTCGCCGATTGAGGGATCGCGCACCGACGGATTCTGCAGGCCATCGCGCAGCGTTTCGTCGCAGAGCATCACGCGCCGTCCGCGAGGGATTTCAGCCTCGGCGTGCGCGTTCCAGTCGTAGATCAGTTCGTCGGTCACTTCGTCACGTTCGCAGGGATCGCTTTCTCTCCAATCACAATGTGCGCGCCGATAATCTCTGCTGTGCCCACAAAATCGTAACCCTCTTTGCGATCTTTTTCCAAATTGTGCTCGGCGCTGGAAACGCGAAGCGTCTCGTGAACGCGATAATCATATTGCTCGGTTTGATTTCCCGGCGTTTTCTCCATCACCCAGGAGAGCACGCCAGCAAAGTCCGGCATCAAGGTGCTTGGCACCAGGCGGAAACCATCGCGCCCCGCCTGATCGAGTTGCTTCTTCATTGCCCCCGGCGTCCTCGCGTGCAGTAGCTGGTATTGATATATCTCGGAGGGTGCGGCCACCTTCTCAAATCGCAGCGTCGCGTTTTTCCTGCCGGTGACCTCCGCGTCCTTCACGCGGTAACCCGACGACGCTTCGAAGTTGATCTCTTCTTGGGACTTCTTCATATCCCCGGGCTTAAGTTCGAGCAGATATTCCTCCGCCGGAGCCGCCGCGGTTTCAGGCGCGGGCGATGCCGGGGCGCCTGGCGCCAGTTCCGTCTTCTCCATCATCAGCTGCGTAGCAGTCGCAACCCTTCTTGCGAAGTCTTGCATCGCGCCGGACGACTGCCCGCCAAAAAGTCCGGCCGTAACGAGGCCGCGTATCTCCTCGGTCGCCATTGTGCGGCCCGTCGATGCGTCGGTGAGTGCAACGTCAGCGTACACCTCCGTCGAGCCCGCGCCGAAACCGACGAAATACCGCTCCGCCTGGTTGCCGGGTTTGAATCTCGTCACGGTTCCCACGAGGCGCAGTCGGGGCGTGTCGGCGTGAACCGAGGAGTCTCCCGCGTGAAGGACCTCTTGCAGCTTCTTTGAGTCTTGCAACTGCTTTACGATCGCATCCTGCAGCGCGGCGATTCGTTCAGTCGAAAAATTCACGCCCGGCGAAATTCCAAACCTGGCGACTTCGATCGAATGATACTCATCCTTCAGAAGAGGCTGGCTCGTCTGGCCCGGTGCACCGGGCGTGCATAGAGTGATGGCGCAGAGCACGAGCAGCGGTCCCAAACGCTTCATGGCGCCCTCTCCTCCTCGCACTTCGCCCAAATCTCAGCAAATCCCGCGGAGCAGCCGCGCGATGGGCATCGTGTGCTTGCCAGCGCCGAGCTTTGGCCCCGGGTCAGATGCGATCGCGGCGGAAAACCACGCGGCTGCCTCCGAGCGCCGCCATGCGCCGCCGCCAACTCGGCGCGAAGAGCGCCTCCACAAACCGATCGGCGGCTGCGGCCAATTCCGCGCTGTAGCCGTACCACCAGCTCTTCGCGATGCGCGGCAGGCGGTCGATATCGACGTATTTTACGTGAACCATTTCGAGAAAGCCAAAACGCGCGTGCGTGCGTCCCCAGCCGCTCGCGCCACGGCCGCCGTGTGGGGCCTCGGAAATGCCGTAATAGCTCGCCACGTCGTTGATCATCACCGAGCCTGCGCGCAATTGCGATGCGATCTTTCGCGCGGCCTGCGCGTCGCGCGTCCACACGCTCGCGCTGAGCGAAAACGGCGAGTCGTTCGCCAGCGCGACCGCTTCCGCCGCCGATGCGACTGGCCGGATCGCGAGCACCGGACCGAATGTCTCTTCGCGCATCAGCTCCATCGAATGATCGACGCCGGTGACGATCGCCGGCTCGAAGAAATTCGCGCCGAGCTCGGGACGACGCTCGCCGCCCGTGAGAATCTTCGCGCCGCGCGCGACCGCATCCTGCAATTGCCGCTCGACGCGCTCGAGTTGCCGCGCACGAATCATCGGGCCGACTTCGGCGTCCCGATCGGACGGCGGGCCGAGGCGCAGCTTCTTCGTCTTCACCACGCACAGCCCCGCGAACTGCGCGGCAACCGACTGCTCGACGTACACGCGCTCGACCGAAAGGCACGCCTGCCCGCAATTCATGAAGCTGCCCCACACGGCCGCGCTCGATGCGATTTCGAGATCGGCGTCCGCGAGAACGATCATCGCGTCCTTGCCGCCCAATTCGAGCACAGACGGAATCAGTTTCGCCGCGCACGCCTCGGCGATCTTGCAGCCCGTTTCGACGCTGCCGGTGAAAAACACTTTGTCCGGCGCCGCCTCGATCAGCGCACTGCCGATTTCGCCGCCGCCCTGCGCGATTTGCAGCAAATCTGCGGGCAGCTTGGCGCGCGCAGCGATTTCGCCGATCAGCGCGCCGGTTGCCGGCGTGAGTTCGCTCGGCTTCAGGACGACTGCATTGCCCGCGGTCAGCGCGGGAATTACCTGCGCCATCGGAATCGCGAACGGATAGTTCCACGGCGAGATGATCGCGACGATTCCGAGCGGCTCGTATTCAAGCCAGCCGGATTTTGCTTTTACGGCGATGTTGTGGTGCGGGACGCGCTCCGGGCGCAGCCATTGCGGCGCGCGGCGCGCGAGGAAATCCGCTGTATCGAGCGCGAGGATGATTTCCGCGAAGACGGCTTCGACGCGGGGCTTGCCTGTCTCGCGCGAAATTACGTCGGCGATTTCGTCGCGCGAATCGAAGATCGCATCGCGCAGGCGTCGCAATGCCGCCGCGCGCTCGCGGATCGGCTGCGCTGCCCATTCGCGCTGCACGGCTCGCGCCCGCTCGAAAATCGCGGGCATTTCGGCGGGATCGGTCGATTCGAATCGCGCGATTGTCTCGCCGGTTGCCGGGTCGACTGAGTCGACGTGTTTCGTCTCGGAAGCGCTTGGGGCGGCGACTTGCTGGCGAGGAGCAGCCATGGTTGTACCGTGATTTTACCCCGGAATCAGGAAGAGAGTACGACGGCACTGCGCCAGACGGATTTCAAAAAATGGGACCGCCACTTTGTATAGTTTTAGTGACATTGTGGTCACAATCACAATTTTCGGCCGCTCGCGCACATGAATGGCACACGCTCATTTTCCCGCCACGCTCATAAAAATCGACCTTAAAATCGATTCCCGTGCTTACGCCGGTCTTCGTTCCTGAATTCGCCCTTGGCTCGCAGATTTCACCGGTGTAACCCGACATTGCTATTTCGAGCTTTTCTCCAAAGCGCCGCTCTAATTATCGTCGTCATCGTTCTTGTCTACCCAAATCTCCAGGAGATAGTCATCTCTCTCTCTTCTGATTTGGACTCTAACGTCCACAGAGCCTTGATCAAACTCCAGTCCCTTAACAACATCGCGGTAGGTACTGGGTTTGGAAGACCAGCCAGAAAGCGATTCGCGCGTTCTCTTAGAGAAGCTATCGTACTTACTCTCTAACAGCTTGTTGAAGAATTCTGTTTTGCGATGATTTCAGGTTCCATTTTCGTGTATCACCGAATCAGCGTGCGCAGGAGCAGCCGGTGCGCGCCCCGTTCCTCGGTCGTTCCGAGACCGCTGGACTCAAGTGGCGGCCTCGGTCTCCAGCCGCCCCAGCCGGTACAGGTTGTAGGCCGCGCCCACGAAGGTAAACAACCAACTCACGTTCTCCCGTCCTCGCAGCTTCACTTTCTTCAGCATCCCGATGATTTTCATCCAGCCGAAGCTTTGCTCGATCCGTTTACGTTTCCGCTGACTGATGCCATAGCCCGCGTGTCGCGTCGTGCGTTCGTCAACCGCGCTGCCGCCCGGTCGTTCCGTGTTCTGCGCCACATGCGGAGTCACGCCGATTCGCCGCAACTGGCGCACAAAATCACGTGTGTCGAAGCCCTTGTCCCCACCCAATGTCAATCGCTTCTGGCGACGGATTTGTTTGGCCATCGCCAGCGCTGCCTCGCGTTCGGCGGTGCCCGTCGCCAGGGTCAGTCGTGTCTTCACCAGAAACCCATGTCGGTTCTCCATCAATGCGTGGCCCAGGTAGCACAACCGCGCCTCGCTGCCGGGGCTCTTCTTGTACAGCCGCGCGTCGGGATCGGTGGTGGACCGATGCGTTTCGTTGCTGCGCTTTTCGCCGTGGAAATTTACCTCGCGAGACCCACCGCTTGGCGCCTCGCCTCCGTCCTTGCGGCGAAAACTCTTGTGACTGGCCCAGGCCTCCACCAGCGTCCCGTCCACGGTGAAATGCTCGTCCGACAGATAGGGTTTCGCTCGCTGCAGCACGCGCTCGAAGAAGGCTTCGGCGATCTCCTGGTTCAGCAGCCGCTCGCGGTTCTTGCTAAACACCGCGTGATTCCACACCGGCTCGTCCATCCCCAGCCCCACAAACCACCGGAACAGCAGGTTGTAGTCGAGTTGCTCGATCAACAGCCGTTCGCTGCGCACCGAGTAGAAAATCTGCAACAGCAGCGCGCGCAGCAGCCGCTCCGGCGCAATCGACGGACGGCCGACATCCGCATACAGCTTCGCCAAGCGCGGCGACATTTCCTCCAGCACCGTGTCCACCAGCGCTCGGACCACGCGCAACGGGTGCTCCACCGGAACGCGTTTTTCCGGCGACAGGTAACTGAACATCGCTTCCTGCTTGCTGTCTTCTCCGCGCATCGCTTCGCCTCCTCGCTTCTGTTTGAGACGAATCCGCCGCGAAGAAGTTGCACAAATCAGAGTTTTTCAACAAGCTGCTAAGTCGCTTTCCGAATCGGCGCTCTGGACGTCGCACGTGAAGCTTGGACTATCCCCCGCAAGCACTTCACAATTCTCCGTCCCCGGCAATGACGTCCTGGCGAAATACATATCACCGCCGTCTGGATCACGGGCGCCGCGAATCGATCGAAAGTTATCAGACGCAGCGCCGATTATCTTCTTCAAGCTCGAATCGAAAACATCTGAATTGTCGTTCTCGGAATCTTGATCATCGGCGTCATCGTGGTGGTTCGATCCTCCCATGGATAGATTGCTCGGTTGGCCTCCGCCTGTGGTGACCGATACGATGAAATAACTGCGGACATTGGGTAGAAATTGATTGAGCGCGGCCAGTGTTAGGTCGACTCTGCCTTGGTTGGCAATGTTTTGCACCGACGGCCATGGGTCACGAAGGATCAGTTCATTTACCATGGGTCCGTAAGCCGAGTTGACGTATCCAGCGCCCGTGATCACCACGCAGTGGCCACTCGACGGTCCCGTCGCAAATGTAAGGACGATGGGATGTTTCTGATTAAGCTCTTGAAGAAGGATGGCGACTGGAGGGGGACCTACCCCACGAACGGAACGTATCACCATCGTTTGTCCGTTTGGCGCGACGGCCCACGAATTCAGGGCTGCACTGATTTGCTCGTCGCTAGCCGCGTGCACAATTACCTCACCAAACACATGCCTAACGATTTCTTGCTGGCTTACTGGCACTCCATAGTAATTGAGCACCATCGAAATCGAAGCAGCCCAACACCATTCGTCCGTTTGTTGGGCGGCGGCAACCATGTTGAACAGCGAACTAGGTATTCCGGTCTGCATCTCCATTTGTCCGGAGACAAACTTGACTGCGCACAAGAGAAGGACCAGCAAGAAGAATAGGCGTCGCATTTTTCTACCCTCACGGAGGATGGGAACCATTCCTATGGGTCATGATTGTATGCGTTGTTACCGTAAAGTCAATTCATGATCCTAATATAGACAGATTCTAATATAAATGGCATTGGAGGGTAGCCTGGATGACGACCATGGTCAGTTGCGATTTTGGGATGGTCCGAGGTTTGCGCGGTCCTGTGATCTAATCGTTGAACCCTCCGTCATCTTGCGCGGGCTCCACAGGCGGCCCGCCTTAGCAGGGTGCTGAAGAACAGGTGATTTTCGAGATGAGAATGCAGTCGAGAGCGAAAAAGCGCGGGAGCAAGGTTCCACGCTGCTCGATCCACGTCCGCGTTTTGTTCTTCCGCACCACATCTTCCGTTCGCTTGTCTCTAGGCCGCGGCTTCTCGGACCTCCAGATGCGCCAACCGGAGCAGGTTGTACGCCGCGCCCCACAGGTAGGCCACTTGCTGGATTTTCCAGCGGCCCAAGTGCCGCACTTTGCGCAGTCCGCCCGGCTGCTTCAGCCAGCCGAAGATTTGCTCGACCTTCTTGCGCGCCTTCTGGCTGATCCGATAGCCGAGCGTTTTCATCCGCCGCAGCATTCTTCGTCGTGCATTGCCGTCGGCATCCTCAGCGACCACTCGCTCAGCCGAGATCGGCACGTGCGGAGTGATAGCGAAGTCGTCTTCGATTGTGCGCAGGAACTCGCCGGCTTCGTAGCCGGCATCGCCGCCGAGCGTCCCCGGCACGATGCGGTGACGACGCCGGAAGCGCCGCAACATCTTTTTCGCGGTCTTCCGCTCGGCGTAGCCGTCGGCGCGCGCCACGCGGATGTCCAGGCACAGCCCGTGACGGTTCTCCATCAGCACATGCCCGCTGTGCGCGAGTTGCGCCCCCGCGCCCGGACTCTTCTTCGCCAGCCGCGCTTCGGGATCGGTCGTGGATCGGTGGGTTTCGTTCGACCGCTTCTCGCCGCGAAAATCCACCGAGGGGTTGCTGCCGCCTTCAGCGGGCGGACGGTCTCGCGGTTCTTCCTTCGGGCGAAAACTCTTCAGCGAGGCCCACGACTGGATCAGCGTCCCATCCACCGTGAAGTGATCGTTCGAGGCATACTGGTCGACCAGCGCGCTGGCCACCACCCGCTCGAAAAACTTCTGCACCAGCCCGTGCCGTTCGAATCGCTCGCGGTTCTTGGTGAACGTCGTGGCGTCCCAGACCAGGGCATCGGGATCGAGATCGCAGAACCAGCGGTACAGCATGTTCCAGTTGATGGCGTCCACCAGCCGCCGCTCGGAGGAAATCGAGTACAGCGCCTGCAGCAACAGTGCTTTCAGCAGCGCTTCCGGCGGAATCGAAGGACGCCCCGTCTCGCTGTAGGCCGCCTCGAAGGCCCGCTCCATCTGCTGCAACACTTCATCGGCCCGCCGCTTGATCGCTCGCAGCGGATGATTCTTTGCCAGGCGCTCCTCGGTGTTCGCGATGAAAAACATCGGGTTCTGCAATTTTGGATTTCCGCGCACGAAGTTCTCCTCTTTTTGGGAGAATGGCCGCCCCAAACGCGGCTTTCGACCTTCGTGCAGATCAAAATGCACGCGCAGTTCCAAAGAACGAGTTTTTCAGCACCCTGTTAGGGGGAGTCGCGAACGCTATAGGGGAGGATACGAAGACAAGCAAACTGCGTCAGTTGCGCGACGAACAATACTTAATCACCTTTGCGCGTTTTGTACGCAGCGCTACGTTTAGACCTTAATCCGGGCCGTGGGATGTGCGGTGCCGGGACCCATTAAACCTTGGTGCGGCGGCGCGAGGCTACTGACGCTAGCGAATCGGTCGGGTCGGGGTGCTCGAGCGAGACGAGGTACAAACCTTCGGGCGGCATTGTCGGGCCGGACTGCGAGCGGTCGCGCAGTTCGAATATGCGCGGGATATCTTCCGGCGTAAGTCTTCCCTTCCCGACTTCGATCAGCGTCCCGACGATTTTGCGGACCATGTAGCGCAGGAAGGATTGGCCGCGGACGACGTACGCGATTTCGTCGCGCGCCGGCTCGCGCACGATTTCGGACGAGTAGATCACGCGCACCGTGTTGCGGTCGCGATCGTCTTCCTCCGAGCCAGCCGATGCCGCGAACGATGTGAAATCGTGCTCGCCCTCGAATTGCCGCGCGGCGGCGGCCATTGCGTCCTCATCGAGCGGCCACGGATAGTGCAGCGCGCGGCGGTATTCGAATGGCGGCAGAACGCGCCCGCGAAAGATCCGGTAGCGATACGTCTTGCCCTGCGCCAGCCACCGCGCGTGGAATTCGGGGCCGGTTTCCTCCGCGTCGACGATGCGAATCGCCGGAGGCAGCAGCGCGTTGAGCGCGCGCTGAATTTCTGTCGCCGAGAGCGCCGACTGCGTTTTGAAGTGCGCCACCTGCCCCAGCGCGTGAACGCCCGCGTCAGTGCGGCTCGCGCCGTGCACCACAATTTTTTCCTGCGTGATTTTGCGCGCCGCGTCGTTGAGCGCGCCCTGAATCGTCGGGACGCCCGGCTGCGTCTGCCAGCCGTGGAAATCGGCGCCATCGTACGCGATCGTGAGTTTGATGTTGCGCATGCGATGGCGCAATTATCGCACGGCAGCTCAAGTTGTGGTCCCTCTCGCGGGGGCTGCAGCGCGGCCCGCACGGGCCGCGAAAAACGGTGGAAGCGTGGGCCTTCAGGCCCGCGAAAAAGGCACTAGTATAAGGGGGCTTCAGCCCCCGGGTTTCTATGCCTCAGGCTCCGCAGGGCTGCGGCGTTTCTCGATACCTGGACGCATGCCCGAGCGGAAGTTGACCCCGCACCCCGTGGCTAAAGCCAACTTCTTAAGGCTCGCTTTTCGAGGGCCTGAAGGCCCACGCTTCCACCGTTTTTCCGCTTCGCGGGGACGGCAAGACCAAGAACTCTGGCGGCAAAAAAAGGAGGGGGCGCTCGCTTGGGATCGAGCGCCCCCAAAGGTCGCGTTCCGGTGGTCCGGCCTAGGCGTGACCGGACCTGGGGTCATCCATCCTAGCTTCCCTCTCAGAGGCAGGTGGGAACGACCCGTTCCATCCCGCGAATTGGGCCCCTTCCTCCCCATTCACGCGACGGGCGGATCGTTGGAACGCGACCCACGCCGTCTCTCATGCACGTCCCCTGCCCATTTCATCAGCAAAACCGTGTCGCCATGCTCCTTCATTTTCAACAGCTTATGCACAGCCTTTCCACAGCGGCACGCCCGCACTGGCTTCGCCGAATCAAATCGGGAAGCGCGCCCCCGAAGAAATCCCAGAACGGCACGCCGCCACGGCACTCCTCCTCGCCAGCGCAGGCACGCGCCATCGCCTCATTGTGCCCCGGCCCACTCTGCCGCATAATGTGATCTGACCATGCCGAAATCGCTCATGGCCGTGATCGGCTCGCTGGTGGCGCTTGCCATCGTGCTGGTGGTGATTGGCGCCACGCGCGAACGCCACGCCCAAGCCGCGAATCACTCCCCAGTTGCGCCGCCCGCCGCGCTGAAAACCGTGAAAGCGCAGCCCGCTGGCGCCTCCAAGGCCGCGTCCCAAGATTCGTCCGATGACTCAGCGGACGATTCGTCCGACGGCGATTCGCCGAAAGCGATTCGCCTCGTGCGCGATCCTTTGCTCGCGCCGCCATTTCTGCTGACCGACCTCGACGGCCAGCCAATCTCCACCGCCGCTTACCACGGCAAAGTGGTCCTCATCAATTTCTGGGCGACGTGGTGCCCGCCCTGCCGCGAAGAAATTCCCGAGATGATCGCGCTGGCAAACAAATACAAGGGCAGCCTGCAAATCATCGGCGTCTCGATGGACGACGATCCGCCCGAGACCGTGCGGGCCTTCGCACGCGCGCACAACATGAACTACCCCATCGTGATGGGCAGCGACAAACTCTCGGAGGAATACGGCGGTGTCGACGCGCTGCCGACTACGTTCGTCCTCGACACGAACGGCCGCGTGGTGCAAAAACACATGGGGTTGTATCCGCCGGAAGTCTACGACGGCGAAATCCACGCGCTGCTCGGGATGCACGTCGACCTGCCGGTGGAAACATTTGTGGATACGGGGCAGGTCTTCCTGAAAAATGTGGCCCGCGCCACGTCGCTTCCCGGCGTCGATTTTTCCGGCCTCTCGCCCGGCCTGAAAAAAATCGCGCTCAAGCGCCTCAATTCCGAGATGTGCACGTGCGGCTGCAAAATGACGGTCGCGCAATGCCGCATGACCGATCCCGACTGCTCCACCAGCAAGGCCCTCGCCGCGAAAATCATCCGCGAGATCAAAGCCACGGCCAATCCGCCCGGCCCTTCCGCGCAAAACCGATAGCCGCCACGCGGGGAATTTCAGGAGCGGCGCCCGTTTGCAACCTGGCGAACGGGCGCCGAGCCGTCTTGAAGATTCGAAGTTCCTACCTGTCGTACTTCAAGCAAGTCCGCAGCTGGGCGATTGCCTGATCGATCGCCTGGATTGCTTCGACGCGATGCCCGCCAAAATCGTGAGCGGCATGGTTCAGGTGATCGCGCGCCCGCTGCAACGAGGCGATGGCGTCGCGAATTTCGGGGTGAGGTTCGGGAGCAGGGGCCGGAGCTGCTGCCGCTGCGGAATGTGGCTTGGGAGTGGCGGGCGCGGCTGGAGCCGCGGCCGGGATGGCCAATGCAAAAGCCAGCGCGACGACCGCGAGTACAGCAAGAAACCAATGCTTCATGGCATTTCCTCCTGTGCGATTTTCTTCGTGGAACGGGAACCCCTGCTAGGCTCGGCCGCGATGTGCATGCAACGTCGGACGCATCGAAGCGCAAACCTTTTCCCCGCGCGCCAGGCTGGGCTGCGGCCCGCGGTGTACCCGGATGTTACAACGCAAGTCCGCGCCACATTTCGATCTCTACGATTCTTGTTCTCGAATAATCAACGGCGCTTCCCGGCGAGAGCGCGCGTGCTTGGAAGGATCCGGATCGACTCGGCTACGCGATACTGCGAGGGCTTGCCGCGGTGATTCTTATCGGTCCGGGTTTCGGACGCGCTTCGGCCCCGGGTGTTTTTCCCGTCATCTGGCGGAGACGCCCGCGCAGGCGCAGCAGCGCCGCTGAATGAATCTGCGAGACGCGCGATTCGCCGATGCCGAGCGTCGCGCCGATCTGCTTCATGGTGAGCTCCTGGAAATGATAGAGCGCGAGCACCTCGCGCTCCCGCGCCGCCAGCTCGCCGAGCGCCTTGCCGAGCAGCCCACTCATTTCCGAGCGCAGCGCCTGGTGAAACGGATCCTCCTCCGCATCGGCAGGCGGGTCGATCGCGTCTTCGCCGCTGGGATCGTTGATTTCCGAATGGAGGCTGCTCACGTCGAGCCCGCGCACGTCGCCCAGAATCCGCTGCAGCCGCGCGAGTGTGACGCCGATCTCGTCGGCGATTTCGGATTCGCTCGGATCGCGTCCCAGCCGCGCCCGGCACACGAATTTCGCCTGCTCGACGCGCTTCGCCTGCCTCCGCAGCGCGCGCGGACTCCAGTCGACTTGCCGCAGACTGTCGAGAATCGCGCCGCGGATCCGGAATTCGGCGTAATGCTTCAGCAAAACATTTTTCCGCGCATCGTATTTCCGCACCGCGTCCATCAGGCCGAGAATCCCGGCGTGCACCAAATCCTCGAGCGGCACCTGCGGCGGCAGCCGGTCGTGAATGCGGCGCGCGATGTGATGCACCTGCGGCAAGTGCTCGAGCAGAATCTGCTCGCGCTGCGGACCGCTCGCCGCATTTCCCGCGCGCGGCGGTTCCACGCGCAGCGGTTCCGCAGGTCTCGGCTCCGCACGCCGCGCTTCAGATTCACTTCGATTCATCGCGACTGCTGTGGCCACGCTCGCTCCTCCGTTATTGCGTCTGCTGTGTTTGACCCGAACCGCTGAAATCGACCGGTCATCCGCGCAGCTCGTATCCGACGCCGCGAATCGTGCGAATCAGCTTGCGCTCCCAGTCCGCGTCCACTTTGTTCCGCACGTAGTTGATGTACACGTCGACGATATTCGTCATCGTGTCGAAGGAGAGGTGCCACACGTTCTCGACGATCTGCATTCGCGTGACCGCGCGCCCCGCGTTGCACATCAGGAATTCGAGCAGCGCGAATTCTTTTCGCGTGAGATCGATCGCGCGGCCGCCGCGCACCACGGTGCGCTCGATGCGATTCAGTTCGAGGTTATCGATCGTCAGCACGGCGATCGCGTAACCCTCGCCGGGAATCGTGCGTTCGAGCGGCGCGTCGTGCGATGGATCGGCTCCTGCAACAAGGCTGCGCATAGGCACTCCAAGAGGAAGGGGGGCATCGAAAAGCAACTGCGAGAGGTTTTCGAAGGGGGAATACGACTCTAGTCGAGCATTAGAAATGCGTCAAAGGAAATGCGAATGCGGGCGCAGCAAATGTTTCGAAAGTGCAATGCCCCAGCGTGAAACAGCGCGTTTCACTCCGGCTCACGCGCGATCGAGTTGTCATTCCGAGGGCGAAGTTTGCCCGAGGAATCTGCTTTTTCTTCGGCCGGGTACCCATCCCCGGTTTGTGAGGGTGGGGCTTTGACTTTCCGCGGCGCGCAGCGCGCCCTGGTGGAAGCGTGGGCCTTCAGGCCCGCGAAAAAGCATCCGATGAATAAGGGGCTTTCAGCCCCGGCCCGCCGCGCGATCTACGGATGCGTCATTTTCTCCGGCCGAACAAGCTCGTCGAATTCTTTCTCGGTGAGGTAACCAAGCTTCAGCGCAGCCTCGCGCAGGCTCAGCTTTTCGTGATGCGCCTTCTTCGCAATCTCCGCAGCCTTGTCGTAGCCGATTTTCGGCGCGAGCGCGGTGACGAGCATCAGCGAGCTATTCACAAAGTATGCGATGCGGTCGAGGTCGAGTTCCATTCCCGCCACGCAGTGCTCGCGGAACGACCGGCACGCGTCCGTCAGCAGCCGCACCGAATGCAGAAAATTGTAGATGATCACCGGCTTGAAGACGTTCAGCTCGAAATTGCCCTGCGATCCCGCGAAACCGATCGCCGCGTCGTTCCCCATCACCTGCACGGCGACCATCGTCATCGCCTCCGACTGCGTTGGATTCACCTTGCCCGGCATGATTGACGAGCCCGGCTCGTTTTCCGGCAGCACCAGCTCGCCGAATCCGGCGCGCGGCCCGGAAGCGAGCCAGCGCACGTCGTTCGCGATTTTCATCAGCGACGCTGCCAGCGTCTTCAGCGCGCCGCTCGCGAACACCAGCTCGTCGTGCGCCGAAAGCGCCGCGAATTTATTCGGATGCGATCTGAACGGCAGCCCGGTCAGCTCCGCGATTTTCCTCGCGGCGCGCTCCGCGAATTCCGGGTGTGCGTTCAGCCCCGTGCCGACGGCCGTGCCGCCGATCGCGAGATCGTAGAGTCCCCAGAGGCCTTCGCCGAGCCGCCCCGCGTCGCGCGTCAGCAGGCTCACCCAGCCCGACATTTCCTGGCCCACGGTGAGCGGCGTCGCGTCCATCAAATGCGTCCGCCCGATTTTCACAACGCTCGCGAATTCGCGCGCCTTGGCATCGAGCGCGTCGCCCAATTTCTCGACGGACGGAATCAGCTCCTGCGCCACCTGCGTCGCCGCCGCGATGTGCATCGCCGTCGGAAACGTGTCGTTCGACGATTGCGACATATTCACATCATCGTTGGGATGGATCGGCTTTTTGCTGCCCATCACGCCGCCCGCAATCTCGATCGCGCGATTCGAGATCACTTCGTTGGCGTTCATGTTGGTCTGCGTGCCGCTGCCGGTCTGCCAGATGCGCAGCGGGAAATGGTCGTTGAGCTTCCCGGCGATCACTTCGTCCGCCGCCTGCACGATCAGCTTCGCTTTTTCCGGCGAAAGTTTCCCGAGGTCGAGATTGACGAGCGCCGCCGCCTTCTTCAGTATCCCGAACGCGCGGATCAGCTCGGGCGGCATCGTGTCCGTGCCAATATCGAAATGAATCAGCGAGCGCGCCGTCTGCGCGCCCCAGTAGCGGTCGGCCGGCACCTCGATCGTGCCCATGCTGTCCGATTCGATCCGCATCTTCCCTATTGGTGCAGGCGACGCTTTGGCGTCCACGGCGCTTCCTCCCAGGTATGTATGTTCAAGCATACTGCGGATTGGTCTTGGCTTGTCAGAGGAGATGTATGAAACCTTGGATATCGTAGAACCCATGCGCAATCACCAAGGGAAGCGCGCGACGCCAGCGGGCGAAGTACAAAGAGAAGACCAGGAATTGAATCCCCAAGGCTAACGCCGTCCACCAGCCGTAGTAGAGATGGTACGAAGTTTGCACCACAACGCTGAGCAACACTGCCAACCTCGTCGAACCGGTCAATTCGATCACCTCGGTCATCAAATACGCGCGGACGATGAGCTCCTCATAGAACGGATTCACAAGCATCTGGAGAAGCATCACGTAAGTGCCGCGCCCAAAGAGATCTCGTGTTCTTTGGGCGTGCGGAAACGTACCGAACAGAGCGTGATGCAGAAGCCAGAGGCCCCTTCCGCCAGTCCTGTAAACCACATAAGAAACGAAAATGACCGCCGCGCCCGCGGCGATATCGCGCCAGGACCAACGCAGACCGATATCCTTGAAACGCCGGCCGTGGCGCCGCAAAACGTAGCCCAGCAGGATGAGCACAAGAATCTCGTGAAAACCGCTGGCAGCCCATCGCAGATTGGAGGCTGGCGACTCTATCGACGGCCCGTATTTCAGGATCGCGACGGCGCTGATCAGTGAGCCTCCGACCGCGAGCAGCAAGACGAGTGTAAGTTCGAACCATCGAAGGCGCTTGTCGGATAGGCTCAGCTGGAGGTCGGGCGCAGCAGTTTCTACAGGTGCTTGTACTGCTCGGAAGAGGGACACGCCCACTTATATCGCATCGGTAATTTCCTGTCGCGCAAAAAACCTCTGACCGACGCCGAAGACTAACGCAAATGACGTTCGCCGAGAGCAGATGGTGTGCCTACTGGCGCAGCACATAATGCGAAATCGAAAATGGATCAGAATCGAGGAAAAATTACCGGGACTAGTACCATCGCCAAGCGAGGGCTCGCTTGTGGCGCAGCCGTATTGCGCTGTACCGGCTTGAGTTGCGGGTGCGGCAAAATTCGGCGGCGAGGCATGCGCCGTGCTATGGCTGTGATTGAGTCGCCAGGCGCGAGGCGTGCTTCGTGTGCGCCGCGCGAAGGTGGCTTTCATTCATACGAGACCAGGGGCTGCACACAGGAGACGGACGATGATGGACGAAGAACGGGATACCAGCGAGACCGGGACCGGCCATAGGTCAATCACGGAAATCAGTTCGGGGCCGCGCACCAGCGGGTGGTTGATCGCCGCGGTGGTGGTGCTGCTCATAGGGCTTTGCGTGGCCGTGGGACATAGCTACGTGCAAGGAAAAACGTCCGACCAAAACGCATCGAAGGAAGCGCAGATGAGCGCGACGATCAGCCAGTTGCAGGGCCAGCTCGATTCCTTGAATGCGAAGCTGACCTCGCTCAGCGCTCCGCCCGTCGTGACGCCGGCGGCTGCGCCGGCCGAGCACCGAGCGCCGTCTGCCGCGAGCCGCGCCGCCGCGCGACGCCGAACGGCTGCCGAGACCCGGCGCTACAAAGAGCTGCAATCCGAGCTGGCGGATCAGCAGAAACAGCTGAAGGCTACGCAGGACCAGCTCGCGCAGGATCGCAGCGATCTCGAGGGAAACATCAGCTCGACGCGCGATCAGCTCAACGGCTCGATCGCCAAGACGCACGACGAGCTTGTCGCTCTCGAGCAGAAGGGCGAGCGGAATTATTTCGAGTTCGACCTGACCAAATCAAAGCAGTTTGCGCACGAAGGCCCGGTGATGATCTCGCTGCGCAAGGCCGACACCAAGCATAAGAGCTACAACCTGGCGATGATCGTCGACGACAACCAGATGAACAAGAAAAACGTGAACCTCTACGAGCCCATCTGGATCGATGGCGGCGATTCGCAGGAAGTGCAGGTCGTGGTGAACAAGATCGAGAAAAACCACATTCACGGCTACGTGAGCGCGCCGAAATACAATCAGTCGGCCAGCCTCACGCCGGCTGTCGCTCACATGGATTCGAACGGAAACGCAGTTCCGACAGCAGCAAGCTCAGGCTCGGGCGCAAACGACAACTCTTCCAGCACCACACCACCTACGCAGTAGCTTCCCTCTCCGGCAGGGTGAACACGCCACCCTGCCGGATTCCTCTTCTTTCGCGGATCGCCTAAGCGTCCTCGGGAAGATTCCACGCGCTTGCCAGCGCCAGAATACTGCCTAAGAACAAGAGAATAAAAATTGCTCCGCGATCCCGCGAGCCAGGATTTTCCCCCTGACCCTTTCCTGTACTTCAGGGCAATTGGTTCGGCGCCGCCGCGTATTGGCCCAATAAATAAAGCTCTTTTGCGTTCGTGGCAGGTGCCCTTCATGCCGGCCGGCGTTCCTTTCCTCTCCTGGCCTGATTCTGTACCTCGGGACAACTTGGCTCGGCGGCACAGCGTGTTAACGTGGTCGGAGCTATGCGCGCGAAGATCACATCACCGGCGAGCAGGGCCAGCGACGAAGGAGGACGAGCGTCCGCGCCTGCTTCCCTGCAACCCGGCGTAGGCCCACGCATTTCCTCTGCACGAATCGCGAATCACGCGCCACACATCAGTGAATCTCATAGCGAAAACGCGCGATTTCTAATCGACATTTGCCGATTAGAAATCGTCGTAACTCACTGGAAACAAACCATGGGTGCACGTTCTAATCGACACGGTTGCGGGGGTGCTTCGCACACCTCCGACAGGCGCTTGACGTGCGCGGCGCGCGCGACTATATTCGCGGCCAATTGGGGGGCCATTCAATGAGAAGTCTTATACGATGGAAGGCATTCGTGATTTGTGCGGCGGGAACTGTCGCGCTGCTGGCCGCGAGCGCGCCGCTCTGGGCGCACCATTCGTTTGGCGTGGTTTACGACGAGAAGAAGCCCGTCACGCTGACGGGCGTGGTCTCGAAGATCGAGTGGACCAATCCGCACAGCTTCCTCTTAATCGATGTGAAGGACGCGGACGGCAAGGTCACCACATGGAGCTTCGAGGGCTATCCGGCCACCGTGCTCTACAGAAGCGGATGGAAGAAGGACGTGACGATGAAGGTCGGCGACGCAGTGACGGTCTTCGGATGGCAGGCGCGCGCCGGCGGCCCGCACGCGCATGCGCGTCAGGTGACGCTCGCGGACGGCTCGAAACACTACTTCGGCCCGGGCCCCGGCACCGGCGACGGCGGCGCCGCGCCGCAAGTCGCGCCACCGGCGAATTAGCGGAGGTTAGTCGTGCGCAAGAATCTTGTGATTGCTGCGATGGTCGCGACGATGGCGATGCTGGGTGCGCTCGCCGCTTTGCCAGCTGGGGCTAACGCGCAAGAGGTGCGCGCAAGCGCTGACGTGCCGCGCGCAGCGGACGGGCATCCGGATTTGACGGGCGTGTGGCAGGGCGGCAGCAATCGCATCGGCACGTGGGAAGATACGAATAACGGCGAAGGGCCACTGGGCGAGAGCGGACCGATCACGCCGTTTGCCGTGAAGGGACCGCAGCCGAAGCCTCCGTATCAGGCGTGGGCCGCGGCGAAAGTCGTCGAGGAATACAACAAGCGCGGCATCGACGAGCCGATGGTGAAGTGCCTGCCGCCGGGCGTGCCGCGGATGACGTTGATGGGCCTGTTTCCGATGCAGATCGTGCAGACCCCGAAGACGATCGTGATGATGTTCGAAGCGTTTCACGTCTTTCGCATTATTCCCATCGACGCGAAGCATCCCGACGATCTCGAGCCGAGCTACATGGGAGATTCCGTCGGCCACTGGGAGGGCGACACGCTGGTGGTGGATGTGACCGGGTTCAACGACAAGACGTGGCTCTCAGGCGTGGGAACGATTCACAGCGAGAAGCTGCACGTGGTGGAAAAGTTCACGCGCGTGGACCAAAACACGATCGTCTACGAGGATACAGTCGAGGATCCGGTGGTGTTTACGGGGCCGTGGACGCGCCACGGGACGATCATGCTGCGCCCGGGAACGCGCATCCGCGAATACGAGTGCGCGGAAAATAATGTCGACGAACAGCGGTACCAAGACCTCAGCAAAACCCCTTCGCTATACGAACGAAAACCGGACGGCGGCACGAAATAGATCAATCGAAGCTTTTCAGGGCGGTCGTTTCGTCCGAATAATCCTCGAAGATGGTGCAGAGGTTGGTGATTTCAAGCAGGCGCTGCACCTGCTTGCTGAGCTGCATCATCTTGAGGTCGCCACCCTTGCCGCGCACGGTGGCGAACGCGCGGGCCAGCGCGCCGATGCCGGAGCTATCGAGCTGAGTTACGTTGCTGAGATTCAGCAAGATGTTCTTGCGGCCGCTGCGAACGAGTTCGAGGAACGTCTCGTGAAGGGCGCCCGCTTCGTTGTAGGTGACCATGCCGCTGATGTCGACGACCGTGACCGCACCAGCCTGCCGCACAGAAACGCTAAACGTCTTATTCAATTTCAATGCTCCGCCTTGGGCCTGGGCCGTACCGGGTGACGCTTACGTTCGATCTATGAAACCACAAGACGCACGGGAACGGCAACTCTTGGGATGAACACAAGGCGCCAACGGCGACAGATTCAGTCCGCAGAGGCCGGCATCGCGGATTCGTACGCTTCGATCGTGGGCAGGAGGTCGGTCGAGATCAGAGACTTGGTGATGTAGCCCCACGCGCCGACACTGGCCGCGACGCGGGCCAGATCGATCGACTGGTGGAGGGTCAGAATGATGATGCCGGCGCGCGGAGCCTTTTCGTGGAGCACGGGCGCGGCGTCGAGGCCATCGAGATGCGGCATCGAGATATCGAGGAGGACGAGATCGGGTTTGAGACTGACGGCTTGTTCGATGGCTTCGTTACCGTCGCCTGCTTCTCCACACACGGTCCAGCCGCGGTGGCCTTCCACCAGAATGCGGACTCCTGATCTTACAAGCGGGTTGTCGTCTGCAATCAGAATTCGAAGTGGCATCCATTTCTCCCAGGGTGCGGGCATGGGCACAACTATTGTGATGGCGCGAAGGAAGGAACGGCATCGGGCAGTCACTGTATTTCCCCTTACTCTCAGGGCACAGAGCGCGAGCCGGTTCGCACGGCGTTCGCGCGAAGGGAAGGAAAAGGAACAGAGCCGACGCTAGGGGCTATACGTTGTCGGCGACGATTTGCTGCTCGCGCGGCAGCCAGTAACTCGCGAGGACCGGAATCAGGAACAAGATCGCGAAGGGCGCGGTGACCATGCCGCCCACGACGACGCGGGCGAGCGGCTGCTGGGCCTGAACGCCGATGCCTGAGGAGAGCGCGGCCGGGAGAAGGCCGAGGCCGGCGGCGGAACAAGCCATGAGCACGGCACGCATTTCGTTGTGCGCGCCGCGCTCGATCGCTTCGCGGTGCGAAGGCATTCTCGACTCGAGATGCTGGATGCCCGAAACCAAAACGACGCCGCCGAGCGTGGAGACACCGATCACGGACGCAAAGCCGACCGCGGCGGAAATACTCAGGGGCGTGCCGGTGATAAGCAGGGACAAGATGCCGCCAATGGCTGCGAACGGAAGCATGACGAGAACCAGAAGCGCATGTCGCAACGAGCGGAACGCGGTGTAGAGGAGCGCGAGAATCGCGACGAGCGTGATCGGAATGACCAGGGCGAGACGGTGTTCTTCCTCCCGCAGGCTTTCGTATTCACCCGCCCATTCGTAGTGATAGCCCTGCGGGAGGCGGACCTTCGCGTGAATGCGGGTCTCTGCGTCCTGGATGGTGCCCGCAAGATCGCGGCCGCGCACGCTGAATTTCACGGGAATGTACCGGCGGCCGTTTTCGCGATAAATCATGAAGGCGCCTTCCTTCAGCGAGACATCGGCGACGTCTCCAAGCGGCACACGATTGCCGTCGGGCGTGGGAAGCAAAATCTGGCGGATAGCTTCTGGCGTGGCGCGATGCTGTTGATTGTAACGAATGACGAAATCGAAGCGGCGATCACCTTCGAGAATCTCCGTGGCAGCGAGGCCGCCGATGGCAGCCTGCACGGCGGCGTTCACATCCGCGGCCATCAGCCCGTAGCGTCCGCTGGCGCCGCGATCGATCGAAATCAGCAGCTCGGGCTGGCCGGTCTCGGGGAAGACGCCCAGATCGGCAATGCCGGGGACTTTGGCCATGATGTCGCGGACCTCGCCGGCCTTCGCGACGAGCGTGTCGATATCGTCGCCAAAAATTTTCAAGGAGTTCTCGCCTTTCACGCCGGACATCGCTTCCTCGACATTGTCCTGAATATTCTGCGAAAAGTTAAAATCGACGCCGGGATACTTGGTTAGCTCCGCGTCCATTTGGGCGACGAGCTTGTCCTTCGTGAGGCCGGAGGGCCACTGGCCCGGATTCTTCAGGTTGACCATGAACTCGACGTTGTTGAATGTGGTGACATCGGTGCCATCGTCCGGCCGGCCCATTTGCGAGACGACCTGCGTGACCTCCGGGTACTTGAGCAAAATTTCGCGGACGTCGTGGGCCATCTTCGAGCCGATTTCGAAAGAGACGTCCTGGGGGAGCGTCGCGCGAATCCACAGGTTGCCCTCTTCGAGCTGCGGCATGAATTCCCCGCCAAGCAGCAGAGTGAGCGCCATGGCAACCGCCAGACAGGTCCCCGCGATCGACAGCGTGACGCCGCGATGATGCAGCGCCCAGCGCAAAGTGGTCTCGTAGCGCCGGAGAAGCCAGCGGACGAGCCTGGTGGGAGCGGTGCGGACCTTTTCGCGGCGAATCCAGGAGGCGAGCACCGGCGCGAAGATGACGGCGAAAATAAGCGCGCCCGTGAGTGCGTAGACGTAAGTCTCCGACATCGGCGCGAAAATTTTTCCTGGGACTCCCTGCATGGTGAAAAGCGGCGTGAGCGAAACAACGATGACGAGCACCGAGAAGATCACCGGCCGCACGGCTTCGGCCGTTGCCTCGGCGATGATGGGGCCGGAGGTTGAGCGAACAGGTGAATCTTCGAGGCGGCGATAGATGTGTTCGAGGACGATCACGGCCGCGTCGACGAGAATGCCAAAGTCGATCGCGCCGATCGAGATCAGGTTGGCCGAGCTTCCGGAGATGACCATTATGCTGAAGGCGAAAAGCAGCGAGCACGGAATGGTGAGCGCGGCGATCAGCGAGACAGGCAAGTCGCCTAGGAAAATGATCAGGATCGCAGTCACGAGCGCGAGGCCCATCAGGACGATATGCTGGACGGTCGATGTGGTGAGATGGATGAGGTCGGTGCGATCGTAGAGCGTCTTCAGGTGCATGCCCGGCGGGAGGAGGTAGCCGTTGAGTTCGGCGACGCGCTGTTTCAGCGCGCGCAACGCCGGGAGGGACTTTTCGCCGCGCTGCAAGAGAACGATTCCTTCGACGGCATCGTCGTCATGATCGGTGCCAACCTGGCCGAGGCGCGGCTCGAAGCTTTCGTGAACGTCGGCGACATCCTTCAGATAGACGGGAACGCCATTGCGTTCCGTGATGAGCACGTTCTGCATTTGGGGAATGTTTTGCAGAAGGCCGAGGCCGCGGACGTTGACGCTCTGGCTGCCCATCGTGAGATAGCTGCCGCCGGCATTCGCATTGCTCGATTGGATTGCGTTGACGACTTGCGGAAGCGTGACGTTGAACTGCAGAAGCTTGCCAGGATCGACTTCGGCGAGATATTCGCGCGTGGTGCCGCCAAAGGAAGCGACGTCGATGATGCCCGAGACCTGCTTGATTTCGCGCGTGACGAACCAGTCCTGCGTGGCCTTGAGCTCGTTGAGCGAGTAGTTGGGACCTTCGAGGCGATAGCGATAGATTTCGCCGATGGGCGATTCGGGCGACAGCTGCGGCGAGACGTTTGACGGCAGCGTGGCGAGCTGCAGGCGGTTGAGGACCTCCTGGCGGTCCCAGAAATAGTCGCTGTCGTAGCTGAAATAGAGCTTCACATCGCTGAGTCCGAAAATCGAGATCGAGCGGACATAGGTGAGACGCGGAATGCCGAACAGCACGGTTTCGATCGGGACCGTGACCTGGCGCTCGATCTCTTCCGCGGACCATGCCGGATTTTGGGTGATGACTTCCACGAGCGGCGGCGATGGATCGGGATAGGCCTCAATATCGAGCCGCGTGAAAAAATAAACGCCGGCGGCGATCCAGGCGCAGAGCGCCAGCACCATGAGCGGACGAAAACGAAGAATCGAATCGATGAATGAGCGCATCGAGAATCAGTCCTCGCCTACAGCGCGCAGAAGCAGCGGATCTTCGGAGACGATGGTCTCCCCGGGATTGAGGCCTTTGGCGATCTCGACCGAATTGCCGAAGGAACGCCCGAGTGTGACGCTGCGACGCTCGAAGCGCCCCTGACTCTTTGCCACGAACACATAAGCGTCGTTGCCTTCTCGAATCACCGCAGAGGCAGGAGCGAGAATCGCTTGCGCGACGGAGCGCGTGAGGCGGATTGCGCCGAACATTTGGGGCTTGATGCGTTCGCCGGGATTCGCGAGCGTGACACGGACGTGAAGCGTGCGCGTGGCGGGATCGACGGCATCCGATACGACGCTGATGCGGCCCGACCAGTGCTGACCGGGATAGGCGCTGAGCGTGACGGCCGCGTCCTGGCCGGGTTTTGCGGCCGTGAGATCGCTTTCGTAGATGTCGCCGATCGCCCAGACCGTGCCGATATCCGCGACGGTGCAGAGCGGCTCGGGCGCGTCGAGCGATTTGGAATATTCACCGGGCGAAGCGCCGACATCGAGAATTACACCCGAGCGGGGCGCGACGACCGAAAGCTGCGACGTGGCGCGGTCCGGGTCGACGCCGAAGACGCGAATCTGTTCGCGCGCAGCCGTGAGATCGGCTTGCGAGCTGAGAGCGTCCGCCTGCGCCTGCTGGTAATCCTTTTCGGCGATCGCGTTGTGCTGGTAGAGATCCTTTGCGCGATTGAGCTGGGCCTGCTTTAGCGCGTTGTCGGCGAGGGCCTTGTGATAGTCCGCGACGGCGCGGGAGAGATCGGCGCTCTCGATCAGCGCAAGTGGAGCGCCCTTGGCAACGTGGTCCCACGGGCGAACTTGCATCTGGATGATGCGGCCACCGATCGGCGGATAGACGTGGACGACGCGCGTGGGATCGGCTTCGATGTGCGCGGGCAGGTCAAGATACTCGGGGACGGCGGTTCTTTGCACCGTGACGGTCTGGATCCCCTTGGTGTCGGGAGCGAGATATTCCGTGGCACTGGGGTTTGGAGCACCTTGCGCGGAGGCCGTTCCACTGGAAGCGCTCTTGCCAGGCGAGCAGCCCGCAAGAGATGCTAGGCAGATTCCCGCGACCGCTGGAATCCACCCACGAGAATATGGCCACGTGGGCCTGGTTGTTCGTTGCACGACGTTCTCCTTTTCCCGATGCCACGATGGGAATCGCCGCGGACCGACGCACCGGCGGAAATCCAGTGGTCGAAACCGGGGCAGCATGGTTCTTCGCGTCAAAGCGCGGCGAATTGATGCCGCCTGGACGCGCAAGGACTTGCTCAGGCTTTAGGAGAAAGAGGGAGGAGCGCGGCCGGAAATCCGTTCGCAATGAGATTCGTGCAGGACGAAAACATGGGTGGAGATAACGGAAAAATCGTCAGGCTCGAGGGCGATGTGGAACCGCGAGACTTGGATGATGCCTGAAGATCCTTGCAGCGGCGAATGCGGCTGCGGCGCCGGCCGGGCTGAGTCGTGGCTGTGGGCCGCGGCATACAGCGATTTCGTATCCGCCAGCGCGAACTCGGCGGGATGCAGATCGTCGGTGAGAGAAATGGCGGGGAAAAGAAGCGCCAGGACGCAGATCAATCCGACGAGGCTTTGCCATTTCCGGCGATCCGCGGGGCATTCACGAAGCTGCGGGAGCCATCGCAAGCGCCACACAAGCGTGAGGGTAACGGCAACCGCCAGCCAGATCGCGTTGAGGAGAAGCTCCATTGCAGCGTTGATCTTAGAGCAAGCGAGTGCCCAGGGCAACCGGGGAGGTATGTCGGAGCGCCTGGATGACCAACCTCGGGGTGGAGCCCGGAAAGGCCACAGCGACAGCGAGCAAACCCAACATCGAGAAAGGCAGATTTTGCAAGGGGGCGCGGGGACAGCTGTACTCCTATTGCACTTTCGAACAGGGGTCGGAAGGCATTTCGGCGGGGTATCCTAGAGGCGGTTAAACTTTGATCTAGGCGGCGGCCAAAGGACTTTTTTGCCTCGCAGCGGGCAGCAGGCGTCGGGCGAGCGACCGCCCTTTACCGATAGGCATCGAGCAGCGTGTGTTTCGCGGGGGCGACAAGCCGGGCGAGGCTTTCCCTCGGGGCAAGGGGACTCACAGTGAAGCGGTGGTTTCGGTTTTCATTGCGGCCGGAAGAAACGGGCGGGCAGGTGGCTACGAAGGTCGAGGAAGCGGCTGCTCCCGAAGCGGAGGCAGCTCTGATTCCAGCGGCCGATCTGCCACCGGCTGGAGACATGCTGTCTCAGTTGTTTCCCGACACATCGAGTGAAGCGCCCGAGCCCGCAGTAGGGGCGCAGCCCGCGGAAGCATCTCCCGCCAGCGAGCCAACCTCCATTGCAAAAACACTGGACGAGCTTTTCCCCAATGCGCCGGATTTCCGTCCCGGCGCGATGGACAGCGAAGACAAGCCTGCGTGGGAAAACGTCGCGTCGGCCTCGGGGAGCGGCCCGGGGTCGCGGGAGCAGGTGATTTCGTCGTCCGAGCTTCCGTCGGCATCGCACATTCTTGCCGAGCTGTTTCCGGCTGAACAAATCTCACTCCAAGATAGCCGCGCCGAAGATGCGAGCGATATCTCCGCGCCGGTGAAGCCGCCAAGACCTGCTCAAGACGCACCTGTCGCCGAGAAGCCGGCGCAAGAACCCGCAGCAATCGCGGCCCCGGCCGTCTCTGCGGCGCCCGAATTCCAAAGCAGCGAAGCAGGCACGGAAGCAAATCAGGCCGGCGCGAATCCGGAGGCGCCGGAAAAACCTGCTGCGAATTCAGAAAGCTCGCGACCCGCGCCGGCGCAGAATTCCCGCGCGCCCTATCGCGACTGGGTGTTCGAGGAGAAGCTCGCGAGCCACAAGGAATGGGTCGATTCGCACGGCGCGACCGGCAACAAGGGCGATTTCGCGGGAGCGGACCTCGAAGGTACCGAACTCATCGGCGTCAATTTCCGGTTCGCGGATTTTCACGACGCGAACCTGAGGGCGGCGGACCTGCTGCTCGCGGACCTGCGCGACGCCTGTCTGGTGCGCGCCGATTTGCAAGATGCCTGCCTGGTGGGCGCGAACCTCGAAGGCGCGAATCTGGAAGACGCGTCGCTCGAAACCGCCATGGGCCTGTTGCCTCGGCAGATCGCGGGTGCGAACCTGCGCGACGCTTCCCTGCCCGCATCATTTCTGGAATTTCCCGCGGCGGCGGCGCTCGAGAAAGCCTCGCGAATGGCATCGCGGTATTTCACCGTAATGATATCGGCCTGCGCGATCTGCTGGCTGGTGCTGTGGAAGACGAAGGACGTGCAACTGGTGGCCGACTCCTCGCTCGTTCCCTTCTGGCATGCGCCTGCCGCCGCGACCACGTTGCCCACCGCCGAGTCTTACCTGGTTTTGCCGGTGGCGCTATTTATTTTGTATCTCATCTTTCAATTTCATCTGCAAAAAGCGTGGGACGCCGTTCTGGAATTGCCGGCAGTTTTTCCCGATGGCCGGGAGCTGGCGGACCAGGAGTCGGGCATCGTGCTGGCGCTGCTGCGCGCGCATTTCCGCTGGATCGATCAGGAAGGTTCCTCGACGCGCGTAGTCGAAAAGGGCGTTTCGACCGTGCTCGCCTATTGGACTGTGCCGGCGACCCTGCTGCTCTTCTGGGCCCGCTACCTGACGCGACAGGAAGTACGCGGCACGATCCTGCATATGCTGCTCGCGGTGATTGCCACCGGCGTGGCTCTCTACGTCACCATGAAGACGGGACGCCCGCCGGAGCGATGGGCGCTCGAGCGGAAATGGACCGACCGGCTCTGGGCAAAGGTGCGGAAGATCAACCCCACGACGGTGGCGGGCGCGCTCGGCGCCGTGCTGCTCTTTCTTTCCATCGGGACGATCGCCGGAGTTCCTCACGGTCACCACCGCGCACCTCAATATGGCCCCTCGAACATCCGTCGATGGGCGACGACCGCTTTCTGGTACGTGGGCTTCGACCCGTACGCCGATCTGACGGAAGCGTCGATCTCGACAAGACCGAGGAACTGGAATGGCAGCGACGCGCAAGTTGCCTCGGTGGTTGGGCCGCGGTTGAACGGGTTGAGGCTGCGCTACGCGCAGGCATACGGCGCATTCTTTGTGAACGCTCACTTGTGGCAGGCGAACCTGCAAGGCGCCTATCTTTCCGAGGCGGACATGCGAGGCGCTGATCTCGGGCAAAGCGACCTGCGGTATGCGCTGATGGACCATACACAGATGAAGGGCGCGAACCTCGACCGCGCGGTTCTCGACGGCGCCGACATGCGCCGCACCGATTTGGAAAATGCGAACCTGTCGCATGCCTGGCTTCTCGGAACGATTTTGACCGACGCCGATTTGAAAGGCGCCTCGCTCTACGGTGCGCGGCTATCCGCCGCCACGCTCACGCGAGCAAACTTTGAGAAGGCGGACTTTCGCGAGGCCTATCTCGAGCAGGCGCAGATGGAGCGGGCGGACCTTCGCGGGGCCTATTTGTGGTCGGCGCGGCTTCCGGGCGCCGATCTGAAGGGCGCGCAGCTCGGAGACGCGATTTTGATCGATGCGTACCTGCCCGGAGCCGATCTGCGCTGGGCGCAGTTTTCGGGGACGGTGCTGACCGGGGCAAACTTGAGCGGCACGAACATGGACGGCGCGGACATGCGCGGGGCGGGCGGGCTCGACGCAAATCAGGTGTGCTCCGCGAAGAGCCACAACGGCACGCTGCTCGACGACTCGCTTGCGACGCAGGTCGCGGCGCAGTGCGGAGGAGGCGCGATTACCTCGCCGGGAGAATCGCCGGTGTTGCCGGCAGCGCCGGCGGGGTCGACGTCACGAAAGACCGGCAACTGAGCTTGCGCCGTAGAAGCTGTACCAGGGGCTGGCGGCTTTCAGGCGCGCGTTGACATTGTTGATATTCTTCACGCCCTGATCGTTGAGCCAGTCTTCGAGAGCCTTCACCCCCTGCTTCGCGTAGACCGGGATGGCATCCTTCCACGTCGCGCGTCCGCAGAGGACGCCCGAGAATTTCACACCCGATTCGGCGGCGAGCTCGAGAGTTTCGTTGAACACGTCGTTGCTGACGCCAGCGGAAAGATAGATGAAAGGCTTCTTTGCGGCGGCGGCGGCGCGGCGGAAATGGTCCTTGGCCTGATCGCGGGTGTAGGCGGCGTCGCCCTTGCAGGCTTTTGTGCCGGCGACGAACGCCATGTTGACGGGAACCTCGACTTTCAGAATGTCCACGCCGTATTGCGGCTTCGAAAACTCCGCCATGCTGCCGGCTACGATTTCCGGCTTCTTGCGCGCGAAGCCGATGCCCTTTTCGTCGCCACCCTCTTCGTAGCCGACAAATTCGAGGAAAAACGGAGCGTCGACTGCTTGGCATTCCGCGCCGATGCGCTCGATCCAGGCGTGCTTGATTTCGTTGATGGCCGGCGAATCGAACGGCGTGTAGTACAGCAGAATCTTGACGCAATCGGCGCCCGCGGCGACCAGCCGGCGGGCAGACCAGATGTCGAGCAGATCGGGCAGGCGGCCGGGCTTCGTGTTGTCGTAGCCGCTGTTTTCATAGGCGAGCAGCAGGCCGGCATTTTTCGATCGGGCTGCGGCGGCGGGGAGGCCGTATTCGGGGTCGAGCAGGATCGCGCTGGCGTGGGGCGTGAGGACGCGCGTGACCGCGGTCTTGAACTCTTCGAGCATCTTCGAGGTTACTTCACTCTTGTCCACGCCTTTTTCCTTGGCGATGGCGCTCTTGAGCGAGCCGCGCTGGTCCATGGCCGCGGCGGCGATCACACCCTGCGCGTTTGAAACGGCTTCGAGTCCCTTTTTCTTTCCCGGCGTAATTTTCATCGTGAGCGCCTCCGAACCGCAAGAATCGACATAAAGAAGGGCTAGTCTACCACGCGGAAAAGAACCCTACAAAAACAAGACGTGGTGCTGATCGACGCAGGATCGGGCGTTCTCCGAGCCGGCCACTGAAGCGAGGGCGGCGAGGTCGTCGAGAAACGCGGGGCCGTACGCGGCGATGAAAGGAAGCGCAGAGAGAGTGCGCTCCTGCAGCTCGCCATTCGGGTAGAGCGCGTCGAGCAGAATGCGTTCGTGGCGATCGAGAACGCCCGAGCGGAAATTTTCCGCGCGCGCCACTTTCGCTTTGAGCTGGCTGAACTGATAGAGCATCTTGCGCTCGGTCACCTCCAGCGCATCGAGCAGCGTGGAATCGAGCCGGCCGAGCGGCTCGCGATAGGATTGCAGCAGCGTGCTGATCTCCGTCTCGCTTTTGTCGAAACGGGCGACGAGCGCGTCCGGCAGCGCTTTCTGTTCCATTTGCGTGCGGACGTGCTGCGATCCGCGCAGAAAATCGCGCATCTCGAGGCCATACTGCGCGAGGAAGCGAGCGATGGGCTGCTCGACGATCGTGAAACTGGCGCGCGGCAAGATCGCGGGCATGCGCCCAAGAATCTTTGCGTAGACCACTTGCGACTGCGCGAGATACGCGACTTCGGCCGGGCCGCCGATATAGGCAGCGGTCGGAAGCAGCGAATCCTGCACGATCGGGCGCAACAACGCGTTGGGAGTGATGAGATCAGGCGTCGCGGCGATCGTGGCGGCGATCTCCTGTCCCGAAAGCTCTGCATCGCCCGCGAAGAATTTGCCGTTGCGGGCGCGCAACGGCTCGCGACGGGCGTCGATATTGTGGAAGAGCAGCGTTGTCTCGCGCGTGACTTTCACCTGCGCGTGCAGGCCGGCGCTTTCGAGTTCCTTCGAGCGCGCGAGGAGCGCCTCGGTGAGCGGACCGGCATCGTCAAGCGCGCGCAAGAAGACCGGCGCGACCAGGCGATGGAGGCGCACGTCGAGTGGGTCGATGAAGATGATCCCGCGGCCCGCGAGCAGGCTCGCCATCAGCTTGCCGAAAGCCGAGCCGAAGGTTTCGCTCGGCGCATAGGATTCGTGCAGCGCGCGCGAAACATCCTCGGCACCCGGGCCCTGCAGCGTCTGCGCCGCTGCGCCGACGAGCGCCTGGACGGCTTCGCCAAGCACGACTTCGCCCACGCGCTTGCCGACATCTTCGGCGCGAGCGGGCAAATCGTAGCGCGCGAGACCGTTGCGCGTGACCCAGGTCGAATGATTCACCTCGGCAAGGTCGTGATCCTCGGTCGCAAGCCAGAAAATGGGCACAGCATCGATGCCGCGGCGCGTGGTTTCTTCCGCCACGCGTACCGCCGAGATCGCTTTGTAAAAGGTGTACGCGGGGCCGGAGAAAAGTCCCACCTGCTGGCCCGTGACGATCGCAACCGCGCCGGCAGCCAGCCGATCGAGATTCCGCGCGGTACTGGCATCGATTTCGTTCCCCGCGGAGAAGCGCGCATTTTGTTCGCGCAGCACCTCGACTACAGCCTTCCGCACGCCAGGATCGAGGCGAACCTCGCGCGCGGCAGCGTCAACTCCGGCAGCGGTCGGCGGATGCGCGTAATATTTCGAGATCTGGCTGAAATCCTCGAGAAATGAGGAAAAAAGTTTCGTGGTGTGGGGCACTTCGCGGAAGGAAATGCAATGGGACTCCATCTGCGCGGTCATGATACGCGCGGCCTCGCACGGCGACAACCGCAGCAGGCTGCCGCCGCGATAGCTGGCCGAATTGAAATGAGACTTCCCACCTTCGCGATTGGATGAGACGCAGCCCGCAAGGATTCGGATTCCAGCGATTGTGCGAGCGGACCTGGATCAGAGCAAGGCATTTGTTTTCAGGGCACTTTTAGGGTAAAGCCGCGGATTTCCGCCGGTGCAGATCCTGTAGTGCGGCGATTTCAGGTTCATGCCCGGCCATGGCGCGAATGCCGCGGGCGGCGGCGCTGGCCGCGGATAGAGTGGTGATGCAGGGAACGTTGTAGCGCACAGCCGCGCGGCGAATCGACTTTTCGTCGTAGAAAGATTCGCGCCCCAGCGGCGTATTGATGATGAGATTCACTTTGCCCGTTTTCACGAGGTCGACGATATTCGGGCGGCCCTCGTTGACCTTGTATACGCCGTGCACTTCGATGCCCGCACGTTTCAACGCAGCGGCCGTGCCGCGCGTGGCGATTATTTGCAGTCCGGCGGCGACAAGGTCTTTCGCGAGGCCGGCGACGTGTCCCTTGTCGTGATCATTCACGCTGATGAACACCGTGCCCGAAAGCGGCAGGCGCTGGCCCGCGGCGAGTTGCGCCTTCGCGAAAGCCATGCCGAAAGTGGAAGCGATGCCCATCACCTCGCCGGTCGAGCGCATTTCCGGGCCGAGAATCGTGTCGACGCCGCGGAATTTGTTGAACGGAAAAACCGGCGATTTCACGGCGAAGAAATCGTGGACGGCGAGCTCTTTCACGCCATTCGTTTCGACGATCGGCAGATGCATTTCTTTGAGCTTGCGGCCGGTCATCAGGCGCGCGGCCACCTTTGCGAGCGGGACGCCCGTGGCCTTGCTGACGTAGGGCACGGTGCGCGAGGCGCGCGGATTCACTTCGAGGACGTAGACCGTGTCGTGCTGAATCGCGTATTGGACATTCATCAGGCCGACCACGTGCAGCGCGCGTGCGAGGCGCGTGGTGTAATCGCGAATGTGTTCGAGGACAGCCGGCTTGAGCGAGACGGACGGCAGCACGCAGGATGAATCGCCGGAATGGATGCCGGCTTCCTCGATATGCTCCATGATGCCGGCGATCACGACGTCGTCGCCATCGGCGAGCGCATCCACATCCACTTCGGTGGCATCTTCGAGGAACTGATCGATCAGGATCGGGCGCTTGGGATCGGATGCGGTGCCGATCAGTACGGCTTGAGTGACGTATTCCTCGACGGTTTTCAGATCGTAGGCGATCACCATCGCGCGCCCGCCGAGGACGTAACTTGGGCGCACGAGCACTGGCAAGCCAATCTCACCGGCAGCGGCGACGGCTTCCTGCGGCGCGAGCGCCGTGGCAGCGCGCGGCTGCGGGATATTCATCTCGGCGAGCAGCGCGCCGAAGCGGCGGCGATCTTCGGCGAGGTCGATCGATTCCGGATCGGTGCCGATGATTTTCGCGCCGTTGCGCTTCAGATCGAGCGCAAGATTCAGCGGCGTCTGCCCGCCGAACTGCACGATCACGCCCTGCGGCTTTTCCTTGTCGAGCACTTCGAGAACGTCTTCGAGCGTGAGCGGCTCGAAATAGAGGCGGTCGGAGGTGTCGTAATCGGTCGAGACGGTTTCGGGATTGCAGTTCACCATGATCGTCTCGTAGCCGTCTTCCTTGAGCGCGAGCGCGGCGTGGCAGCAGCAATAATCGAACTCGATTCCCTGCCCGATGCGGCTCGGCCCGCTGCCGAGAATCACGATCTTGGGGCGATCGACCGGCTCGGATTCGTCTTCTTCCTCGTAGGTCGAATAGAGGTACGGCGTGAAGGATTCGAATTCGGCGGCGCAGGTATCCACGCGCTTGAAGACGGGGCGAACGCCCAATTCGTGGCGCCGCGCGCGGACCGATGCGGATTTCACGTTCCAGAGCTTGGCGATTTCTTCGTCGCTCGCGCCCGAGCGCTTCGATTCCAGCAGCAATTCGCGCGAGCACTTCGAAAGCGTTGTCGCCGCGACCTGCTTGTCCACGGCCAGCATCTCCTCGAGCTGGCGAATGAACCAGGGATCGATCTTCGTGAGCTCGCAAACTTCCTTGCAGCTCATGCCGCGCTCGAGCGCTTCGAAGAGCCAGTGAATGCGGTCCGGGCCGGGCACGTGGAGCTTTTCGCGCAAGAGCGCGGTCGTAACTTCGGCGGGAGGGCGCCACGCCGTGCTCGGCTCGAGCGCGCGGATGCCCTTGCAGAGCGCTTCCTGAAACGTGCGGCCGATGGCCATCACTTCGCCGACCGATTTCATCTGCGTCGTAAGCGTGGTATCGGTGCCCGGGAATTTCTCGAATTGCCACTTCGGAATTTTCGCGACCACGTAGTCGATGGTCGGCTCGAAGCACGAAGGCGTCTTGCGCGTGATGTCGTTCGGAATTTCGTCGAGCGTCATGCCGACGGCAAGCTTCGCCGCGATTTTCGCAATCGGGAAGCCGGTGGCCTTGCTCGCGAGCGCGGAGCTGCGCGAGACGCGCGGATTCATTTCGATCACGATCATGCGGCCGGTTTCGGGATCGACCGCGAACTGAATGTTCGAGCCGCCTGTCTCGACGCCGACTTCGCGGATGATCGCGGCGGCCGCGTCGCGCATGCGCTGATATTCCTTGTCGGTAAGCGTCTGCGCGGGCGCGACGGTGATCGAATCGCCGGTGTGAATGCCCATCGGGTCGAAATTTTCGATCGAGCAGATCACGACGAAGTTGTCGCGAAAGTCGCGCATCACCTCGAGCTCGAATTCCTTCCAGCCGATCACCGATTCCTCGATCAGCGCCTGATGGACGGGGCTCGCGTCGAGAGCGCGCGCGATGGCGTCGGCAAATTCCTCATGGTTGTACGCGATCGAGCCGCCTGTGCCGCCCAGCGTGAACGACGGACGAATGACGACCGGATAGCCGAGCTTGTCGGCGAGATCGATCGCCTCGGGAATATTGGTAACAACCGCCGACGCGGGAACTTCGAGACCCAGCTTCCGGCAGACATCTTTGAAGAGCAGCCTGTCCTCGGCAATTTTGATTGCGTTCAGCTGCGCGCCGATCAATTGCACGCCATATTTCGCGAGAATACCGCTTTCGGCCAGCTCAACGGCGAGGTTCAGGCCGGTTTGGCCGCCGACGGTCGGCAGCAGCGCGTCCGGCCGCTCGGCGGCGATGATCGCTTCGAGATACTCCTTCGAGAGCGGCTCGATGTAGGTGCGGTCCGCGATTTCCGGGTCGGTCATGATCGTCGCCGGATTCGAATTGACGAGGATGACTTCGTAGCCCTCGGAACGCAGAGCCTTGCAGGCCTGCGTCCCGGAGTAGTCGAACTCGCACGCCTGCCCGATGATGATCGGGCCGGAGCCGATGATCAGAATCTTCTTGATGTCAGTTCGTTTCGGCATGAGTTATATGGCGGCGGTCATCGCACACCTGCCTTCATCAATGCGACGAAATCATCGAAGAGATAGCGGGCATCGTGCGGGCCAGGGGACGCTTCCGGATGATACTGCACGCTGAAGAGCGGGAGCGAGCGGTGGCGCAAGCCCTCGTTAGTGTGATCGTTCAGGTTCAGGTGCGTGATTTCGACTTCGCTCGACGCCAGCGAATCGGGATCGACGCAGAAGCCGTGATTCTGCGCGGTGATTTCGACTTTGCCGGTGCGCAGATTCTTCACCGGATGATTCGAGCCGTGATGGCCGAACTTCAGTTTAAAGGTTTTGCCGCCAAGCGCGAGGCCGCAGAGCTGATGCCCGAGGCAAATGCCGAAGATCGGGACGCGGCCGAGAAGCTTGCGAATATTTTCGATAGCGTAGCCGATCGGCTCGGGATCGCCGGGGCCGTTCGAGAGGAAGATGCCATCGGGCTTGAGCGCGAGGACATCTGCAGCGGATGTCTTCGCGGGTACAACTGTCACATCGCAATTGTGATCGACGAGAAGCCGCAGAATATTCTGCTTGATGCCGTAATCGTAGGCGACCACGCGATGTCGCGGACCTTCCTTGATACTTCGCGCGCCCTTTCCGTTCGGCTGGGTCGCGGATTTCACCGTTGATCCTGCGGCGGATGCAGCCGCGGCAGCAGCCAAAGGCGCAGCTAGATCGATCGAGCCTTTCGTCCAATGATATTTTTCGGCGGTGGTGACGCGGCCCGCGAGTTCCTGGCCCGCCATCGTGGGCAGCGCGCGAGCCTCGGCGATCAGTTGCTCGGCGGGCGTGCCATCGGTTGAAACCACGCCGCGCAGCGCTCCGACGCTGCGCAGATGCCGCACCAGCGCGCGTGTGTCGAGATCCCAGATCACCGGGACGCCGTAGCGCTCGAGATATTGCTGCGCGGTTTCGCTCGCTCGCCAATTGGAGGCGAGCGGCGAGAATTCGCGCACAATCAGCGCTTCGATGTACGGCTTCGGCGATTCCTCATCGTCAAGATTCGCGCCCACGTTTCCGATGTGCGGATACGTGAGGCACACGATCTGCCCGGAATAGCTCGGGTCGGTGAATACTTCCTGATAGCCGGTGAGGCTGGTGTTAAAAACGACTTCGCCGCCACGACGGGTTTGAGCGCCCGCCGCGCGGCCGTTAAAGACTCTTCCGTCCTCGAGCGCGAGCGTCGCGCGTCCTAAGAGGGCCTCGGTCAGTGTGTTGTCCTCCAGAAAATGTCATTTCGATGCCGCGCTGACCGTCGAAGGCGTCGTCAGCGATCCAAAGTGATCGACCGGCCAGTACGCGAATACGGCCTTGCCGTAGATGAAAGACCGCGGAACCGGCCCGAAAACGCGCGAGTCGTTCGAGCTATCGCGATGGTCGCCCATCACGAAATACTCGCCCGGCGGAATTTCGCGCGGGCCATAGTTCGAGCTATCGATGTATCCGGGCGGCACATACTGGTCCGCCAATTCATCGCCATTGATGTAGAGATGTCCGTCGCGAATCTCGATCGTTTCGCCGGGCAAACCGACGACACGCTTGATAAACGATTTCGATCGGTCGAGAGGATACCAGAAGACGACCACATCGCCACGCTCGATGGGCTCGAAGCGGTAGACGAATTTATTGATGAAGATGCGCTCCTGATCGCTCAGAAGCGGGTTCATGCTGGTGCCTTCCACCTTGACCGGCTGATACAAAAAGATCATCACTACGATCGCCAGGCCGAGCGCCACCGCGAGGTCGCGCGTCCAGCTGCGCAGCTCGCGCCGCAAATGGGGAGCGGACGCTGCTTCAGGCGAATCCGGAGGACCGGTTTGGGGTGAGTCCTGCATGCTCTGCTAACTTATTTATATCATGGCGCGGAAGCCGAGCAAAGCGGGTCGATCGCCTTCGGCCCGAAATTGCAAACGTTGCTTTTAAGCCTCGATGATCTGATTTCGGACGGCGTAGCGAACGAGATCCGTCACCGTGTGCAATTGCAGCTTGCGCATGATATTCGCTCGATGGGTTTCGGCGGTCTTCACGCTGATGCCGAGCGACGCAGCCACTTCCTTGCTGCTCTTTCCCTCGGCGAGCAATTGGACGATTTCGCGCTCGCGCGAAGTGAGCCGGTCGCGAACCGATTCGGGCAGATCTTTGCCCGGGCGCGCGCCATTGAAATTGCTGAGGATCACTTCGGTGGCCCGCGGCGTAAAGAAAGGCTTGTGGTTCGCGAGCGTTTCGACGGCCATCACCAGATCGCGGTCGGAATCCGATTTCACGATGTATCCGCGGACGCCCGCCTCGAGAATGTCACGGATCAATTGGTCGGAATAATGCACCGACAGGATGAGGACTTCGGTGTTGGGTGCCGATTTCCGAATCCGGCGCGCCGCCTCAATGCCGTTCAGGTCCGGCATGCTGATGTCGAGGATGGCCACGTCCGGCTTAAGCTCTTCGGCCTTGGTAACCGCTTCGCGTCCCGTATGGGCCTCGCCGACAACTTCCCACCCGGCATGTGATTGCAACAACGCCTTGATCCCGCGACGCATGAGATCGTGATCGTCAACGATGAGAATCCGAACCGTCTTCATGGTCATCCCTCCAGCACTTCGCATCCGGTGGAAGCCGAGGGAGTGGGATGTGGCTTCCGCGCGGAAACTCGGACCTCGGGCGGACTGGCAAATCAATTATACACAATCGCAAAGACAGTCAACGACACACCAAAAGCACGCGCCGTGGTTCGGCGGAGCCGCGACTCTCCGTGCCGGGACGGCGACCTCGCCATTGAAGAATGAACTATCGATACTTGGCTGGGGATTCTAGTCGGACGAAGAACGTCCGCGCCTACATGCGGTCCGCCAGACATTCGCGCAGTTTCCTTCGCGCCCGCAGAAAACGCGCTTTCACGGCTGCTTCAGACAAATTCAAAATCCTGGCCGTCTCTTTCGTCTGCCGCTCTTCGAGCCCGAGAAGCCACACGACCGCCCGCGACGTCCCCCGAAGACCGTCGATTGCTTCCCATAGCAGCCGCTGCTTCTCTTGCTTCACGTACAACATTTCAGGGCGCGCGTCGTCCTTCGCCCGAATCATTTCCACGGGATCCGCGCCATCTTCGGCCACGCTGCCATACGAAAGATGCGCATTCTCCGCGCGCTGTTTGCGCAGCTTTCCCAGCGCCTCGTTGATTGTGATTCTCAAGAGCCAGGTCGAGAAGCGGGATTTCGAATGAAATTGGTCGATGTGGGCGTAGGCCTTCAGCATGGCCTGCTGGATCGCGTCTTCGGCGTCTTCCCGGTTCCCGGTGATTCGCAGCGCTACGCGGTACGCCTTCGACATTTGCGGCTGGACCAACTGCTCAAACGCTTCTGCGTCCCCATCCCGCGCTTGATCGACGAGGATGGATTCCTCGGCATAAATCAGGGGACTGCTGTCGCCAGCCGTAGGGGCTTCGAGAGTGCTGAGGTCATTCATCATGTGTTTGGCTCCCTCTCCGAGTTTTCTCAAGTTGGACCCGATCATCTGCGCTCACCACTGCAAGAATCGACAGGTACCCCCCGCCGCCAAAGTACCGGAGGGTCCCCTTGCGGGTCTATCCGAGGCATGCTGTAGCTTTCGGGGGTGGTTCGCTGTATGCCCTTGCGGCTCGGGAACTTGCAGGCTCAGGCTGTGGCGCCCTCAATATACGCAGGACCGGGTATGGTTGCCGGTCCAGCAGAGGTCTATACCTTGAAGGGTCAAAAATGCCGGCGTGCGCTGCGGGAGGTTTTGCGCGCCGGTGAGTCTAGCGCTTCAAGAACGCCAAGCTCGCGGGAATTTGCCGAGGGAGGAAAATATGAGATCTCTGTTGCACGCCTTCATCGTGACTGTGCTCTTATTGGCCGTGGCGGTCCCCCAGCTCGCTGCCGAAACCGACAAGCAGAAACAAGACGATCGCTTGCATGACGCTGCCCAGGTCATGAGTGAAGTCCTAAAGATGCCCGACGAAATTCCTCAAGATCTTCTGAATAAGGCGAAGTGCATTATTGTCGTGCCGTCCGTCCTGAAGGCCGCGTTCATCGTCGGCGGAAGCTACGGCCGGGGAGCGATGGTGTGCCGCGCGGGACGCGACTTCACCGGCCCTTGGGGCGCTCCGTCCATGATGGCGATTGAGGGAGGCAGTTTTGGTTTTCAAATCGGCGGCCAGGCGACCGATTTCGTTTTTCTCGTCATGAACGCGCGCGGAGTTCATAGCCTGCTGCACAGCAAAGTTAAGCTGGGCGGCGACATTTCCGCAGCTGCCGGACCGGTGGGGCGCGCCGCCGAAGCCGACACGGACGCCTACATGCGTGCCGAGCTTCTCAGCTATTCTCGAAATCGCGGTGTCTTCGCCGGAGTTTCACTGGAAGGCTCGACGCTTCGGCCCGACGGTGATGCGAACGAAGCTCTCTACGGTCGCAAGATTTCGGCCCGAGAGATCGTCCTCCGAGGAAACGCGTTCACTCCAAGAGCGGCTGACCGCTTGGTTTCGTTGCTGAAACAAGCCTCTCCTCACGCAGCAGCGTGAGTGGGCCTGAGTGAAGATGATACGGGGGAGGGCGAGCGCCCTTCCCCATGTCCGCTATTCGCTTGGGGAGTTCCGGGCTGCCTTAGTGGGAGCGATGCCTTGCGCGGGGTATTCGTCTTTCGTGACTTCGGGAACGGGCAGAGCCACCATAACAGTCGTTCCGGAATCGTTCGATCTGATTCTTAGCTTTCCGCCCAGCTGGCGCGCGCGCTCTCGCATGCCGCGAATTCCCACGCCCACCTGACCTCCCGACCCGCGGAGCGATGCCAGCAATTCGGGCGGAATTCCTTTCCCGTTGTCGCTGATTTCGAGGCTCACCGTGTTCCCTTGGCGTCTCCCGCGCACCGTCGCCAGCGTTCCGCCGGAATGCCGGTACATGTTGGTGAGGCTTTCCTGCACGATTCGGAAAAGCGCAGTTTCGAGGCTCTGCGGCACTCGTTCTTCCCCGAGCGCCAAATCGAGATCGACCTTGATCTTGCTCCTCTGCGTGAATCCATCCGCGAACCACTCAAGAGCGGACTTCAAGCCGGAAAAATCAAGGGTCGGCGGATAGAGCAGGTAGGAGAGCGTCCGCGTCTGATCGGAAGCTTCCTGCGACAATCCTAACGCTTCGCGCAGTATGTCCGAGGCGACGGGATCCTTCCCTGCGATTCGCTCGTTGACCGCCGAAAGATGAATCGCCAGCGCGGCGAGACTCTGCCCCGTGGTGTCGTGAAGCTCCCGGGCGATCCGCCGGCGCTCTTCGTCCTGTAGCTGCAGCAAGCGAGCCGAGAGGTTGCGCAGCGACTCTTCCGCCTCGCGGCGAGCGGTGATGTCCCGGTTGACCTCGAGAATCCGGCTGGGCCGTCCGTGCTCGTCCCGTTGCATTGCTTGCCGGCTTTCCACTACGAGGACGCGATCGTCCTTCGTGCGGTGTACGAGCTCACCTTCCCAGGCCCCGGTTTCAAATAGCGTCTTGTACAAATCCTCAAACGACTCCGGGAATTCGGTTTGGAAGAACTCGTGGATGACGTGTCCTTGGGCCTCAGCGGCCGTCCAGCCGTACATTCTCTCGGCGCCGCGGTTCCAATAGACAATTACGTTGTTCGCGTTGCGGACGATGATGGCGTCGTGCAGGAGTTCGAGCAAATCACTCAGATTCTGCTCGTCGCCATCTTCGACGATTCGTGCACGCGAGCCCTTCTGTGCCGCACTCGATGAACCCATACAATGCCCCCGGGGGCGCAATAGCCGCTGACGAAAGAGCTTATCTTATGATGCCTTTGATGGTCCACGGTCTCTGCACTTTATTGGTCGAAGCGTCGAAAAATCTTCCTAGAGCCGTGAAAAACTACACGCCCGCAGTTCGGCGCGTCTCGTAACCCCTTGCAATATCTGGCAGTTATAGACCTCCATTCTTGGCAGCAAACTTGCAGCAAGACCAATGCCGAAGAATATGCACCGAACTCTTGCGGGGAGAGCCATCATGACCGTTACCTACGATATTTTTCGGAAACTGCCTGCTGGGGAGCCGGTCTGGGTCGAGGCCGTCCAAGGACTCGAAGACGCTAAATCGCGCCTCCAGGAACTGGCCACCGTTCGACCCGGCGACTACTACATATACGACCTCGGCCACGAGCGCATCGTCGCCATGGCCTCGACTGCGTAGTTTTCCGCGACTGCGCTGGCGCCGAACAACCGTGCGGTTCTCCCGTCATTCGGTATAAGATGCTGCTCTCAGCCGGGCCCGTAGCTCAGCTGGTTAGAGCAGCGGACTCATAATCCGTTGGTCCTAGGTTCGAATCCTAGCGGGCCCACTAGATTTCATAGCGCCTCCGTTTGCTTCGCTTTCGCCGCACTATTTCGTCAGCTGCGAGCGGTTTTTCGCTGCTTTCAGCAGCCACGCGTTCAACTGTCCCAAGCCTAGCCCTCAGGACAGGTAGATTCGTCGGCAATACGCGCTAAACTTTCCAGCACGTTAGGCGATTTCAGTGTTGAGGGCCTGCGGCGAAGGCCCGTCGAACAATTGGCGGTCGGAAGGCATTCGGATTCGCAAACAAGAACGTCGGCCGAATGGGGGCTCGACCTTTGAGACAAACGCTCAAGTTGCTCGTTGCGGTGGCCGCGCTGGCGACTTTGTGCACCTGCGCAGGCAGCACGAAGGACGCGGCGCCCGGCCAAAACTCCACGGCGCCCACAATTACATCGCAGCCCTCCAACCAGACGGTGACGGCGAACCAAACCGCTACGTTCACTGTGGCGGCGACCGGGAATCCCGCACCAACTTACCAATGGCAGAATGCGGCTACGGGGGCGAATATCTCGGGCGCCACCTCGGCCAGTTATGTGACTCCGGCGACGACGCCCGGCGACAATGGTTCGAAGTTCCGCGTCGTGGTCTCGAACTCTGCCGGCAGCATGACGAGTTCCACTGTTACGCTCACCGTCGATTACGCGCCCACCATCACTGGGCAGCCTACGAACCGGACGGTGCTCGTAAACCAGATGGCCACCTTCAGTGTGACGGCGACCGGAAATCCCGCGCCGACCTACCAGTGGCAGAATGCGGCGACGAGCGCGAATATCCCCGGCGCCACTTCCGCAAGTTACACCACGGCGCCTACGATGATTGCCGATAGCGGATCTACGTTCCAGGTCGTGGTCACCAATTCGCTCGGCAGCCAGACCAGCCGTGTCGCGACGCTGACCGTCAATGCGACTGGGCCACCGCCCACCAACGCCAGCGTGCTCACCTATCACAACGACAATATGAGGACCGGGCTCGACCCGAACGAAACCATTCTCACCACTAGCAACGTGAACTCGACCAGCTTCGGAAAGCTTGGAACGCTTCAGGTCACCGGTCTCGTCGACGCCGAACCTCTCTACGTCCCCAACCTGACAATCAATGGCACGGCGCACAACGTCGTCTTCGTCGTCACCGAGCACGACATGGCATATGGCTTCGATGCCGACACGCCAGGGCCCGCGCTCTGGCAGGTTTCGCTGATTCCCAGTACAGAAACGCCGAGCGACGACCGCGGATGCGGCCAGGTGGAACCCGAAATCGGAATCACATCGACACCGGTGATTGATACGGGCGCCGGCCCAAACGGCACGATGTTTGTAGTGACGATGTCGAAAGATTCGAGCAACAACTATCACCAGCGCTTGCACGCCGTCGATTTGACCACCGGTGCCGACCGCATCACGCCAATGGACGTGCAGGCAACGTATCCGGGCAGCGGCACCGGCAGCTCAAACGGCACGCAGACCTTCAAACCCGGGTCGTATGAAGAACGCTCGGCGCTGCTACTCACCGGCGGCGTCATCTACACGACGTGGACTTCGCATTGCGATGCCGCGAACTACACGAGCTGGGTGATCAGCTACAACGAATCGACTCTGGCGCAGGCGAGCGTGCTGAACATGACCGCCAACGGCAACACACAGGGCGGGAGGGAAGGCGGAATCTGGAATGCCGGCGATGGCCCTTCGGTCGACGCCTCCGGCAACATATATTTTCTCATCGGCAACGGTACGTTCGACACGACACTCGATGGCAATGGATTCCCAAATACGCACGATTTCGGCAACTCGTTCGTCAAGCTTTCGGCGTCCGGCGCCGCTCTATCCGTCGCGGATTATTTCGCGATGGACAATCCGAACGGAGGCGGCGCCGAGTCTGAATCTTCCGCGGACACCGATCTCGGCTCCGGCGGCGCGATGCTTCTTCCGGATCTGCAGGACAGCCAGGGCAACACGTGGCATCTGGGCATCGGCGCCGGAAAAGACGGGAACATGTACATCGTCAACCGCGACAACATGGGAAAGTTCGTCGCAAGCGATGCGAACATCTACCAGGAACTCGATGGCGCATTGAGCGGCGGCATCTGGTCGGCGCCCGCGTATTTCAATAGCGCTGTCTACTACGGCTCGGTAGGCAATAAGCTGCAGGCCTTCAAAATCACCAGCGCCAAGCTGGCCACGTCGGCCTCATCCAAGAGCTCGACCTCCTTCGGCTATCCCGGAACCACGCCCAGCGTTTCGGCCAACGGCACGACGAACGGGATCGTCTGGGCCATCCAGAATGGCAGCAGCACGGGCGTGTTGCAAGCCTACGACGCCACCAACCTCGCCACCGAGCTGTACAACAGCAACCAGGCGGCGAACGGCCGCGACCAGTTCTCGACCAACTCGAACTGCAAGTTCGTCACGCCGATGATCGCCAACGGTAAGGTCTACGTCGGAACGCCGGGAGCCGTCGTCGTCTTCGGCCTCCTCGGCCAGTAGCGCTTTTCTCCATGGCCTCGTGGCCTTCATGGTCCCGGTTGTCGCCGTTCTCCTTTGCGCAGCCATGATCGCGAGTGACTTCGCGCCGCGCGCAGGTTATTCTTTCTCGTGCCTCTCCACCACGCGGTTTTCCTCTTCTTTGCGGCATTTCTAGCTGGCACCATCAACTCCGTCGCGGGCGGCGGCAGCTTCATTTCCTTTCCGGCGCTGCTCTTCACCGGCATTCCGCCGATCGCCGCCAACGCCACCAACACGGTCGCCGTCTGGCCCGGGACTCTCGCCAGCACGGTCGCCTATCGCAACGCCTTCACGCCCGAAGCGCGCCGCCTCCTTCTGCCGCTGATCGGCCTCGGCATTCTCGGCGGCGTACTCGGCGCGCACGTTCTGCTGCACACGCCGCAGGCCACGTTCGTGCTCCTGATTCCCTGGCTGCTCTTGGGCGCGACGCTGCTCTTTCTTTTCAGCGGACGCATCACCACATGGATTCGCAAGCGCACCGGCCGCCATTCGACGGCCGTTCCCGGCGATTCGCCCGCTTCCCAGCCCATTCGCGCCAAGATCCCTGCTTGGTTGATCGTTATCGGCCTGCTCTTCGAGCTCGGCATCGCGATGTACATTGGCTACTTCGGCGCCGGCGCCGGCATTCTTTTTCTCTCGCTACTCGCGATCCTCGGCCTCGAAAATATTCACGCCATGAATGGCATGAAGACGCTGCTGGTCAGCATCGTCAACGGCGTCGCGATCGTCACCTTCATCATTGCCCGCGTGATCGTCTGGCCGCAGGCCATCGTGATGGTCTTCGGCGCCGCCACGGGAGGCTACGCGGGCGCCCATTTCGCCCAAAAAGTGAACCCCGAATACATCCGCCGCTTCATCATCGTGGTCGGCTTCGTCATGTCCATCTACTTCTTCCATCCGCTACAAATGCTGCATTCTCTGCTTTCGTCATTCTGAGGCTGCCGTACTTGCAGCCGAAGAATCTCTCCTCCGTGCTTCCCTGCCTCTCTCTTCGTACCTCAGTGCCTCCGTGGCTCTCCTCTCTTCCCGCTTGCAATCCCACATTCGCATTGCTAGAATCAAAACTGTACTGGATTAGTGCTATATGCTCAAGCGAGGGGCTGAGGGATGGTAAGGCTTGGCAAACTAACGGATTACGGGCTGGTCCTGATGACCATTTTCGCCCGTGGTGATGGCCTCCCGCTGCGCACCGCGCGCGATCTGGCCGTCGAATCCCGCCTGCCTCTTTCGACCGTCAGCAAGCTCCTGAAGCAGCTTCTGCAGAGCGGCCTGCTCACATCCCATCGCGGCATCAAGGGCGGCTACATTCTGGCAAAGGAGCCGCGCGAAATCTCCGTGATCGAAATCATTTCCGCCATCGAAGGACCGATGGCGCTCACCGAGTGCAGCACGGACGTGACTGGCCTCTGCAATCTCGAGTCCTACTGCCCCATCAAGACCAACCAGCAGATCATCAATCAGGCGGTGCGAGGCGTTCTCGACAAAATCACGCTGTCCGATCTTGTCCAGCCCATGCAACTCACCAGCATCAGGGACACGCGGGGCAGGATCGTGCCGACGATCGCCTCCGGGAGAATTCAATGAGTTCGAATACCGACGCCACCATTCGCGAACTGGCGCAGCAGGAATACAAGTGGGGCTTCGTCACCGACATAGGCGAGGATCGCGCGCCCAAGGGCCTGAACGAAGGCATCATTCGCTTCATCTCCGCCAAGAAAAACGAGCCGGAATTTATGCTCGAATGGCGGCTGAAGGCGTATCGCCATTGGGAATCGCTCGAAAAGGCCGATGCCGAGCCGAAGTGGGCCAACATCCATTATCCGCCGATTAATTATCAGGACATCTCCTACTACTCGGCGCCCAGGCAGAAGCCGAACCTGAAGAGCCTCGACGAGCTCGATCCGGAAATCCTGCGCACCTATGAAAAGCTCGGCATCCCGCTGGCCGAGCAGAAAATGCTCGCGAATGTCGCCGTTGATGCCGTGTTCGATAGCGTTTCGGTCGGCACCACGTTCAAAGCTAAGCTCGCCGAAGCGGGCGTGATCTTCTGTTCGTTCTCCGAGGCGGTGAAAGAGCATCCCGACCTCGTGAAGAAGTATCTCGGCACGGTGGTTCCCTACACCGACAATTTCTTCGCCGCTCTCAACGCCGCGGTCTTCAGCGACGGATCTTTCGTCTACGTCCCCAAGGGCGTGAAGTGCCCCATGGAGCTTTCGACCTACTTCCGCATCAACGCCGCCGAAACGGGCCAATTCGAACGCACGCTGATCGTCGCCGACGAGCGCGCCTCAGTCAGCTATCTCGAAGGCTGCACGGCGCCGATTCGCGATGAGAATCAACTGCACGCAGCGGTAGTCGAGCTGATCGCTCTCGACGACGCGCAGATCAAATACTCCACCGTCCAGAACTGGTATCCCGGCGACAAGAACGGCAAGGGCGGCATCTATAATTTCGTCACTAAGCGCGGCGCGTGCCGCGGCAAGAATTCGAAGATCTCCTGGACGCAGGTCGAAACCGGCTCTGCTATCACCTGGAAATATCCCAGCTGCATTCTGCAAGGCGACAATTCCATCGGCGAGTTCTACTCGGTCGCGCTCACCAATAACTACCAGCAGGCCGATACCGGCACGAAGATGATCCACATCGGCAAGAACACGCGCAGCACGATCGTCTCGAAAGGCATCTCCGCCGGCCACGGACAAAATACCTATCGCGGCCAGGTGAAGATCATGAAGGACGCGACCGGCGCGCGAAACTATACGCAATGTGATTCCCTGCTGATCGGCGACAAGTGCGGCGCGCACACGTTCCCCTATATCGAAGTAAAGAATTCCACGGCTCACATGGAGCATGAGGCTTCGACGTCGAAAATCGGCGAGGATCAGTTGTTTTACATCCGCCAGCGCGGGCTGAAGGCTGAAGACGCCGTCTCGATGGTCGTCAACGGTTTCTGCAAGCGCGTCTTCCGCGAGCTGCCCATGGAATTCGCAGTCGAGGCGCAGAAACTGCTGAGCGTGAGCCTCGAAGGCAGCGTCGGATGACGGCAAAATGGCGCATTTCTAATCGACATTTGCCGATTAGAAATCGACGTAAGTGATTGAAAACACAGAACGGGTGCTCGGTCTAATCGACACGGTCGTGGCAGCCTCGAATTGACGAGAAAATTGGCGCAAATAGGGATCAGACGAGGAAAAGATGAGCTTGCTTGAAATCAAAAACCTGCGGGCCAGGGTCGACGGCAACGAAATCCTGAAGGGCGTCAACCTCACGCTGAACGCCGGCGAAGTCCATTCCATCATGGGACCGAACGGCTCCGGCAAGAGCACGCTCGCGCAGGTGCTCGCTCGCCGCGAAACCTACGAGATCACCGGCGGCGAAGTGCTCCTCAACGGCAAAGACCTGCTCGCCATGAAGCCCGAGGAAGCCGCGTGCGAGGGGCTCTTCCTCGCATTTCAGTATCCCGTCGAGATTCCGGGCGTCAGCAACGCCTACTTCCTCCGCTCGGCGCTGAATGCGATCCGCAAATACCGCGGCCAGGAAGAAATGGACGCGATGGATTTCCTCCCCAAGCTTCGCGAAAAAATGAAGCTGCTCGAAATGGACGAAAAGTTCCTGAACCGCTCGGTGAACGAAGCCTTCTCGGGCGGCGAGAAGAAACGCAACGAGATTTTGCAAATGGAGATTCTTGAGCCGGCTATCGCGATTCTCGACGAGACCGACTCGGGCCTCGATATCGACGCGCTTCGGATCGTGGCGAAGGGCGTCAACTCGATGCGCAGCCCCGACCGCGCCATGCTCGTCGTGACGCACTATCAGCGACTGCTCGATTACATCGTTCCGGACAAAGTGCACGTCCTCGTGGACGGCCGCATCGTCCGCAGCGGCGGTCCCGAGCTGGCTCTGCAGCTCGAAGACAAGGGCTACGCAACAATCGAATCCGCGGCTGGTGCCGCGTGACGACCTCGATCCGCCCTAGCGCTAGAGAGCTGTCATCCCGAGCGGAGTCCCGCGCTCTTGTCTTTCGCGCGGTTTTCGCGCGCGCGGGACGCAGCGAGGGATCTGCTTTTGCCTTTCCCTGCTTCAAGCGAATGCGAATGAAGGATAGGAACTAAGAACGTGGCGACGGCAACGCAAGCTCTTCAACACTACCTCGAAGGCTTCACCAGCCTCGAAAAGTCGGCGCCGAGCCATCAGCATCCCTGGCTGCGCAAGCTGCGCGAGGACGGCTTCGCGCGCTTCGCCGAAACGGGCTTCCCGACCACCCGCGACGAAGACTGGCGCTTCACGAATCTCTCAGTCATCGCGCAGACGCCGTTCCGTCTCGTGCGCAACGGCGATCACCTGCCCTCGCGAGATGATATCGTGCCGTACCACGTCGCAGGCGCGGCCTGTCAACTCGTATTCGTCGACAGCCGTTTCGCGCCGGAGCTTTCTTCGTTTGGCCGCCTGCCCGATCGCGTCACGATCACCAATCTCGCCACGGAAATCGCGCGGCATCCCGCAGCCGTCGAGGCGCACCTCGGCCGCTATCTGAATATCCAGCGCGATGCCTTCTCCGCGCTCAACACGGCTTTCATCGAAGACGGCGTCTACGTGCACATCCCCAAGAGCGTCGTGCTGGAAGGCCCGGTTCATCTGCTGTTCATCTCGATGGGGCACGATACGCCGGCGGTGAGCCATCCGCGCAACCTGATCGTCGCCGAGGAAAACAGCCAGGCCACGATTGTCGAGGACTACATTTCGATGGGCAATAGCGGCGAGAAGGCGCTATGCAACACGGTCACCGAGCTTGTCGCGGGCGATCACAGCGTGGTTTCGCACTACATGATCGAACGCGAGCACGGCCAAGCGTTTAATATCTCAACTCTGCGCATCCAGCAGGGGCGCGCGGCAGACGTCTCGTCGCACTCCGTGCTGATCGGCGGCGCGCTGGTCCGCAACAACGTTCACCCGGTGCTGGCGGGTGAAGGCAGCGAGTGCCTGATCAACGGCCTCTTCATCGGCAACGGCCGGCAGCATCTCGATAATTACATGCTTGTCGAGCACGCCAGCCCGCACTGCGGCAGCCGCCAGTTCTACAACGGCATTCTCGATGGCCACGCGCACGGCGTCTTCCACGGCCGCATCATCGTTCACAAGGATGCGCAGAAAACCGACGCCAAGCAGACCAACCGCAACCTGCTGCTTTCCGATACCGCGCAGATCGACACCAAGCCGCAGCTCGAAATCTACGCCGACGACGTGAAGTGTACGCACGGCGCCACCATAGGCCAAATCGAGGAAAACGCGCTCTTCTATCTGCGCTCTCGCGGGATCGACGAAACCTCCGCACGCCGCCTGCTGCTCACGGCGTTTGCGGGCGAGTGTTTCGATCGCATGAAGGAAGGCCCCGCGCGGAAGCACGTCGAAAACCTCGTCCGCGAGGATTTGCGGCGGATCGCGTATTCTTCCCGGTTCGAGGAGCGAGTCGCATGAGCATCGCTGCCAAGCCCGCATCCGATGTTTTCGATGTCGAGCGTGTCCGCGCCGATTTCCCGATCCTGGCGCAGAAGGTTCACGGCAAGCCGCTCGTCTATCTCGACAACGCCGCTACGTCGCAAAAGCCCCGCGCCGTGATCGACGCGATTTCCAGATATTACGAGGGAACCAACGCCAACATTCACCGCGCCGTCCACCATCTTTCCGAACAGGCGACCGAGGAATACGAAGCCGCGCGCAAGACCGCACAGAATTTCATCAACGCTCCGAGCCTGAGCGAAGTCATTTTCGTGCGCGGCACCACGGAGGGCATCAACCTCGTCGCGCAAACTTTTGGGCGCGCCAATATTCATGCGGGCGATGAAGTCGTGGTCACGGACATGGAGCACCATTCGGATATCGTGCCCTGGCAGCTTCTTTGTGAAGACCGCGGCGCGAAGCTGCGCGTCGTTCCGATCAACGATCGCGGCGAGCTGATCCTCGACGAATACTCGAAGCTGCTCGGCCCGAAAACGAAGCTGGTCTGCGTCACGCACGTTTCAAACGCCCTTGGCACGATCAATCCGGTTTGCCAAATCGTTGATATGGCCCACAGCCAAGGCATTCCCGTGCTGGTCGACGGCGCGCAGGCCGTGCCGCATCTGAAAGTCGACGTTCAAGCGCTCGATTGCGATTTCTATTCCTTCTCGGGGCACAAGGTCTACGGCCCGACAGGCATCGGCGTTCTCTATGGCAAGAAGGCGCTGCTCGAAGCCATGCCGCCATATCAGGGCGGCGGCGACATGATCCTTTCCGTCACGTTCGAGAAGACCACCTACAATCGCCTGCCTTACAAATTTGAAGCGGGCACGCCGGATATCGCCGGCGTGATCGGACTCGGCGCGGCCCTCGAATACGTCGGCGGACTCGGCATCGAAAACATCGGCACGTACGAACACGGTCTGCTCGAATATGCGACCGCGGTGGTTTCGAAGATCCCCGGCCTGAAAATCATCGGCACCGCCAAGGAAAAGGCTGGCGTGCTCTCGTTCACTCTCGAAAATATTCACCCGCACGATATCGGCACGATACTCGACCGGGAAGGAATCGCGATTCGCACCGGCCACCACTGCTCGCAGCCCGTGATGAAGCGGTTCGGCGTCGATTCCACCGCGCGCGCATCGTTCGCCATGTACAACACGAAACAGGAAGTCGACGCGCTGGTCCGCGGCATCGAAAAGGTGAAGGGGGTATTCGCCTGATGTCCGACCTGCGCGATCTCTATCAGGACGTGATCCTCGAGCACAGCAAGGCGCCGCGGAACTATCGCGACCAGCCTGCCGCGAATCACAAGGCGGAGGGATTCAATCCGCTCTGCGGCGATCACTTCACGATTTTCATCACGCTCGATGGAGACAAGATTCAGGACATCAGCTTCCAGGGCTCGGGCTGCGCAATTTCGAAGGCTTCGGCTTCGATGATGACGCAAACGCTCAAGGGCAAAACGAAAGCGGAAGCGGAGCAGCTTTTCACGCGCTTCCACGATCTCGTCACCGGCCACGCCGAAAACGGCGCGAATGCCGAAGGTCAATTGGGCAAGCTCGAAGTTTTCTCCGGCGTATCCGAGTATCCCATGCGCGTGAAATGCGCCACGCTTGCATGGCACACGCTCAACGCGGCGCTCGAAGGCAAGCAGGAAGCAATCACCACGGAGTAGCGACGACATCCATGAACTACGGCCAATCCATCACGCTGAGCCGCGAATGCGACGCGCTTGAAATTCCGAGCGGCGAACCCATGAAGCTGCCCGCGGGAATCGGCGTGCGCGTGATGCAGTTTGCCGGCAGCAGCTACACGATCACCAGCGATCACGGGATGTTCCGCATCGACGTGAAAGACGCGGATGCACTCGGCCTCAACCCCCCGAACGGCTCGCAGGCCGCGGCGCAGGACACGCGCCCCTTCAGCGAAGAACTCGTCTGGGACCAGCTGAAAACGGTTTACGATCCGGAAATTCCGGTGAACATCGCCGACCTCGGTCTGATCTACGTCTGCACCGCCCTGCCGGTACAGGGCGGCGGCCATCGCATCGACATCAAAATGTCGATGACGGCGCCGGGCTGTGGAATGGGCAACGTGCTGAAGGCCGACGTCGAAAGCAAACTCTCACGTCTGCCCGAAGTGAAGGAAGTTCACGTCGAAATCGTTTTCGATCCGCCCTGGGGCCCGGACCGCATGTCCGAGGCAGCCCGCCTTCAGCTCGGCTTCGACCTCTAGAAAACTTTCAGATTGTCAATTTACTTTCGGTGCGGCTTCGACCGAGGATGGCACTGTCGAACGCGCGCGCTTCGCGATCATCGTGCGAGATCCGCTCCACACGAGCTGCAGTCCCGCGAAAATGGCGATCACGGCGATGACGAGTTTCAGCCGTCGCTTGGGCACGCGGCGCGCGAAGATGCAGCCGATCACCACGCCTGGAATTCCGCCAGCAAGCAACTGCGTCAGCACGTGACCGTCGATCGCGCCAAACTTCCACTGGAACGCGCTGCCGATCACGGCGAGGACGAGCCCGAAAAGCAGGTCCGTGCCGACCACTTCGGGCGGCGTCATCTCGGAATAATTCAGGAGCAGCACCGTGCCGAGCGCGCCCGCGCCGGCCGAGGAGAATCCGGATTCGATACCGATGGGAAGCGCGAGCCAGGGCAGCCAGCTCGAATTCTTGCGCGCGAAATTCTGATTCTGCACCCAGGGAAGAAACGTCACGCTCGAAGACGCGGTGAGCAAAAGGCCGAGGAGAATGACGACGACCGGCATGTTCGATGGGCCACTCAACTTGCGCAGCAAGTACGTGCCAATCAGCAGGCCGGGAACCGCGCCCTGGATTAGCAGCCAAAGGTAACGCCAGTGAATGTGCTTACCGCCCAGATAAAACGGCGATGCGATCAGCCGCATCACGCCCGCGTACACGAACGCCGTTCCCACGGAAGCCGAGGCGGGCAAGCCAACGATCAGCACGAGCGCTGGGACGGTGAAACTGCCGCCGCCGATTCCGGTGAGGCCAATCGCGAGCGCGATCAGAAAGCCGATGAGCGCGTTCATTCGTCAGCCCGCTTGGATTCGGTGTGAATGCCGCATTCGAGCTTTCGCCCGCCCCAGCGGCCCGAACGCGCGTCAGCGCCAGCCGCAGGAATCGCGGTGCAGGGCTCGCAGCCGATGCTGGGGTAGCCGAAATCGTATAGCGGAAGATGCTCGATGGCGTGCTCGGCGGTGTAATTCCACACCTGATCCCAGGTCCACGCCGCGAGTGGGCTGACTTTCAGCAGCATTTTGCCGCTCGGCAATTGGTGATGCTCGACGACTTTCAGATTCTTGCGCGTGGGCGATTGCTCGCGGCGCAGGCCCGTGAACCAAACATCGTAATTTTCGAGCGCTGAGAAAAGCGGCTCGACTTTGCGGAGTTGGCAGCAGCGGCCCGGATCGGTTTGATTCAAGATTCCGAATTGCGCTTCCTGCTCGGCGACGGATTGCTTCGCGGCAAGATTCTGCAGGTTCAAATCCCAGGCCTTGGTCATGCGGTCGCGATAGGCGTACGTTTCGGAGAAGTGATAGCCCGTATCGAGAAAAAGCACCGGTATCTTCGGCAAGCGCTTGCGCAGCAGATCGACGACGATCATGTCTTCCGCCTGAAAGCTGCAGGTGATGCACGGCGCGCCTTTATTCTCCGCGAGCAGGCGATCGATCAGAGCATCGACGGAAAGCGATTCGAGTTCGGCGACCGGCAGCGTCACGCTCATGATTTTTTCTTCTCCGCGTCGGATTGCGCGTCGCGCCACTTGCGCAGGACCTTCATGATGCGCTCGACCGCTTCTTCGTCGGTATCGTCCGTGATGCGAACCGCGAAGAACGATTCAGGGCCGTAAATCGCGCGGACCACGCTCTTCGGATTCGTGCCGTCGTCGAGCGGCGCAAAGATCGTGATGTTGCCGGAAAGGCGGAAGGCTTTCGCGACAGTGACGAGCTCGTGCGCGAGAAAATCGTTCGGCCCCGCCATCTGCACGTGCCAGCCTTCATCGAACATCTGGCGCTCGACCATCTCAGCAACGTGAGGACGTCCCTGGACCCACACCGCCGCAGCCGGGTGGCCGAAGCGGAAAATGCGCTCTTCCTTCGTGCTGCGTTTGCGTTCGGTGGCGTGGCTGTGGGCACCGTTGCCGGCGATGGCGCTCTCGATAATTCCAGCGCCGACGGTGGCATTGGTGAGCGGATCGATCACGATGAAGCTGCCGGTGGAGCGGTTCTTCTTGTAAGGATCGAAGAACAGCGGCAGCGTTGTCTTTACATCGACGGCGGCGATTTCGTTGAGGTCGAGCTTCGTTGCGGGCACGTGCTCGAGCGTGTTTACGTCGACCCGATAGCGGATGTGATTGATGCGGCCGCGCACCGTTCTCGTGGTGTGCTTGATGACGTAAATCTTGTGCGGATCGAGCGGCTCGGCGTGCATCCAGACAAGCGTCGCGTGGAACGCGGTGCCTGCGGACGGCGCATCGGTCTCGGCAACGAGCATGTTGCCGCGGCTAAGGTCGATTTCGTCTTCGAGAGTGATCGCGACGGAATCGCCCGGGCGCGCGGCCTCGATTTCGTCCTCGAACGCCACAATCGATTTCACGCGCGTCTTCACGAGCGACGGCAGCGCCATCACGCTCGTTCCCTCGCGCAACTCGCCTGAAACCAACTGCCCCGCGAAGCCACGGAAACTTGCGTCGGGCCGGATCACGCATTGCACGGGAAAGCGCAGCGGGCCGGAGGCTGCGTCACCGCCAAGCTCGAGCGTTTCGAGATATTCGAGCAGCGCCGGGCCCTCGAACCAGGGCATGCGCTTGCTGCGCCGCACGACATTGTCGCCTTCGAGCGCGCTGACGGGTACCGCGTAGAGATTGCTGATACCGAGCTGCGCGGCGAATTCGCGAAATTCGGCGGCGATGCGATCGAAGACATCCTGCGAGAAACCGACTAGATCCATTTTGTTGACGGCGGCGATGATGTGCTGAACGCCGAGCAGCCTGGCGATGAATGCATGGCGGCGCGACTGGCGCAGGACACCCTTGGTGGCGTCGATCAGCACGATCGCGGCGTCGGCTGTTGATGCGCCGGTCGCCATGTTGCGCGTGTACTGCTCGTGGCCCGGCGTATCAGCGATGATGAATTTGCGGCGCGGCGTCGTGAAGTAGCGATAGGCGACGTCGATCGTGATTCCCTGCTCGCGCTCGGCGCGCAGGCCGTCGGTGAGCAGCGAAAAGTCGATCGGACCGGTCGAGCGATTCACTTTGCTCTTCTGCACCGAAGCGAGCTGATCCTCGCAGCACCGACTGGCTATCGTAGAGCAGCCGGCCGATCAGCGTGGACTTGCCGTCGTCGACGCTGCCCGCCGTGGTGAAACGCAGGAGGCCCGCGTTCGAGAGCGGCGAGACGCTCGTGGCCACCACCGTCGTGTCCGGAGAAGGCTCAGCAGGGACGGCCGGCATCAGAAGTATCCCTCGCGTTTCTTGATCTCCATCGAACCTTCTTCGTCGTGGTCGATCACGCGATTTTCGCGTTCGGACCGGCGGAACGAGAGCATCTCCTCGATGATTTTCGGCACCGTGTCGGCCTCGGAGCGGATCGCGCCCGTGCACGGCACGCAGCCGAGCGAACGCATGCGGCACATGATCATTTGCGGTCTTTCGTTGGGTAGCGGGCGCACGCCAGTCTGCGGCAGCAGGATGGAATTGCCGCGAATCACGGCCTCGCGCTCCTTCGCGAAATAAAGCGGAACGATAGGAATATTTTCCGACTGGATGTAGAGCCAGACGTCGAGCTCGGTCCAATTCGAGAGCGGAAAGATACGAATGCTCTCGCCCTTGTGATGCCGCCCGTTGTAGAGATTCCAAAGCTCTGGGCGCTGGTTTTTCGGGTCCCACTGGCCGAGCGAATCGCGGAACGAATAGACGCGTTCCTTGGCGCGTGATTTTTCTTCGTCGCGGCGCGCGCCGCCGAAGGCCGCATCGAAGCCACCCTCGGCAAGCGCGTCGAGCAGCGAGCGTGTTTTCAGCAGGCCGCAGCATTTCTGCGTTCCGAGATCGTAGGGATTCGCGCCCTCGTCGAGGGCCTTCTGGTTCTTGTGCACGATCAGCTCGGCGCCGACGTGCTTCGCGTACCAGTCGCGAAACTCGATCATCTCGGGAAATTTGTAGCTGGTGTCGACGTGCAGCAGCGGGAACGGAATTTTCCCCGGGTAGAAGGCCTTCTGCGCGAGGCGCAGCATCACCGAGGAGTCTTTGCCGATGGAGTAGAGCATCACCGGGTGCGCGAATTCGGCAGCGGCTTCGCGCAGGATGAAGATGCTCTCCGCCTCGAGCCTCTTCAGATGACCGGACAGACTACCAGCCTCCGCCCTTAGCGGGGCGCCGGTCAGGTCGAGTTTGATTTCTTGTGAAGACATAAAAAAACCCGCTCCTCGATTCGTTCGAGGGCGGGTGGGATTCTAGTCGAGTTTTGCTAAGAACTTAGCTCGCGAACCCAGGCGCCCCCGGCGGCATACACACGTCCGTACAACAACAGCTACAGACCGGACAAGCGCCGAGTGGCATCAGGTTCATCACAACCAGACTATCGGAAGTGCCGCGCGGTGTCAATTTTCATTGGGGATACGTGTCGAAGGTCGGCGAACGGATTAGAAAGCTTTGACATAACGGAGAGAGCCATATTAAATCGGAGTATGAAGACGCTGAATGCACGCGGGGCCGCCTTTGCCTTGGTTTGCCTCTGTCTGGGCGCGGGAGGCGTTTTTTTGGCTGCTGGCGCGCCGCAGTCGCGGCATGCGGATCTCACCATTTCCGCAGCGATCAGCCTCAAGGATGCGCTCGACGCGATCAAGCAGGCGTACGCATCGCAAGCTCCCGGCGTTTCTCTTGCGATGAACTACGGCGCGTCGGGGACGCTCCAGTTGCAGATCGAGCAGGGCGCGCCCGTCGACGTCTATATTTCGGCCGCGCCCAAGCAGATGGATGTCCTCGAATCGAAAGGGCTGCTGCTCGAAAACACGCGCAGGGACCTGCTACGAAACGGGATCGTTTTGATCGTGCCGAAAGGCTCGACGCTCGGGATCGCAGCCTTCCAAGATCTGCTGAAGCCGGAGGTGAAAAGAGTGGCGTTAGGTGAGCCCGTGACCGTGCCGGCCGGAAAGTATGCGCAAGAAGTCCTCGCGTACCTCGGAATCTACGATCAGGTGAACGCGAAGGCGGTACTTGCGAAGGATGTGCGGCAGGTGCTTACTTACGTCGAGACGGGAGACGTGGACGCGGGCATCGTCTATACGACCGACGCGCTTTCGTCGAGCAAAGTGAAGATTGTCGCGCGGGCGCCCGCGAATTCCCACGAGCCGGTGATCTATCCGGTCGCCGTGATCAAAGCGACGAAGGATCCAGCCGCTGCGAAGGCTTTCGAAGATTTTCTTTCCGGCCCGCAGGCGCGCGCCATTTTCGAGAAGTACGGTTTCTCCCTCGCGAGTCACTGACTCATTCAATCCTCACTTCCGCTTCGGCGAATGTGGCATACGCGGGGAGCACGCCCGGGCAATCCCGGGCGGCAAAACAGCGGGAGCAAGCTCCCGCACTCCACAGGAGTTCCGTCCGCGACTCTCGTACTGGCGTGTATCACTCGCGCGGACGCACGAACTATTCAGCAGTGGGCTGCGTGAGCTGCCTTTGTCACCTGAGCGGCGCGCTTGCGGGGCGTGAACTGCGCGGCCTCGGTTGAACCATTGAGAGCGGTGGTGGATGAGGTGCCGCCAGTGATTACCTGCTGCACGTCGTCGAAGTATCCGGTGCCGACGAACTGCTGATGCGCGACGGCATCGTAGCCGTGCTCGTGCTCGCTTTCGAATTCCGCTTCCTGCAGGCGGCAATACGCTTTCATGCCTTCGTGCCTGTAGCCGCGCGCGAGTTCGAACATGGAATGATTCAGCGCGTGGAAGCCTGCGAGCGTGATGAATTGGAACTTGTAGCCCATTGCAGCGATATCGCGCTGGAAGCTTGCGATCGTGGCGTCGTCCAGATTTTTCCGCCAGTTGAAAGAGGGCGAGCAGTTGTAAGCCAGCAGTTTGCCTGGGAATTTCGCGTGAACGCCTTCGGCGAATTCGCGCGCTTCGTGAATATCCGGCTTGGAAGTTTCGCACCAGATCATGTCGGCATAAGGCGCGTAGGAAATTGCGCGCGCGATGGCAGCCTTCGTTCCACCGCGAACGCCGAAGAATCCCTCGGAAGTGCGTTCGCCGGTGATGAATGCATGATCCTGCGGGTCGACGTCGCTCATAAGGAGAGTGGCACTTTCGGCATCGGTGCGTGCGATGATCACGGTCGGAACGCCCATCACGTCCGCCGCGAGACGCGCGGCGACCAGTTTGTGAATCGCTTCGGACGTCGGAACCAATACCTTGCCACCGAGGTGGCCGCACTTTTTCGCCGATGACAACTGATCCTCGAAGTGAACGCCCGAGGCGCCCGCCTCGATCATCGCTTTCATCAACTCGAACGCGTTCAGGTTGCCGCCAAATCCGGCCTCCGCGTCGGCGACGAGCGGCGCGAGCCAATACGCGATCTTGCTGTCGGCGTTGTCCGCGTGATGTCCATTCGCGTGATTGACTTGGTCGGCGCGCACGAGCGCCCGATTGATGCGGCGCACCAGGTGCGGGACGCTATTGGCGGGATAAAGACTCTGGTCGGGATAGGTTTCGCCCGCTTCGTTCGCGTCGGCCGCTACCTGCCAGCCGCTCACATAGATCGCCTGCAAGCCGGCGCTGATCTGCTGCACGGCCTGATTGCCTGTCATGGCGCCGAGCGCCGCAACGAACGGCTCCGAATGGAGGAGACTCCAGAGACGCTCCGAGCCGACGTATGCCAGCGTGTGCTCGATATGGATCGAGCCGCGCAGCCGCTCCACGTCCGCGGGGCTATGGGGACGCGTAATCCCATCCCAGCGCGGATTGGTCCGCCAGTCCATCTCCAGATTCACCTGCTTGCCGTTGTTGCTGGACATCCTGTTGCCTCCATAGACCGCAGTTCGTGGCCGCGAAGAAACACGTGCACCCGAATGAGTACTACTCTCAGCTGGGACGAAGGCGGAGTGGCCTCGCTTGCTGCAAACTGCGTGCGCGTCGCCACCGCACCGATCCGGCGGTGGGAAGTTTCCGAAACGCATTGTCGCCGGAGGGCCTAGTTAAGTCAAAGTGATTGTAATTATCGTGGCGATAAGTCTGTGTTATCATGCGCGGCAGTTGCAGGGTTTAGGCAGCGACGATTCAGGGGGAAAGGCCATGGAAATCGACCAAGTGGAGACTTTTCTCGCGGTAGTGATGTACGGCGGCTTTCACCGGGCGGCTGAGGCGCTGCATGTGAGCCAACCCGCGGTAAGCGGCCGGATACGGGCGCTGGAGGAGTCGCTGGGCGCTACCCTGTTCACGCGGGGCCGGGCGAATCCCATGCTTTCGCCCGCGGGAAAAGCGCTGCGTCCCCACGCGGAACAATTGCTGCGGACGGTGGCTTCGGCGCGGCAGGCGGTGCACGAACTGCAGCCGCAGACGGGCGGCGCGCTCCGGATCGCGGCATCGCTTTCGGTCTGCACCTATCTGATGCCGGATGTGATGCAGGATTACAAGAACGAGAGTCCGAAAGTGATGGTCCACTTGCGGTCGGGCAATTCGATGCAGGTGCTGAAAATGGTTCTGGAGGGCGAGGCGGAAATTGGCGTGGCGCGGTCGCTGAATCATCCCGAGGTCGAAACAACGACGCTACGCAACGATCCGCTGATCCTCGTCGGGCATCCCGCGCACCCGCTGGCGGGCAAGCGCGAAGTCCGGCTCGAGGAGGTGGAATCGTGGCCGCTGATCTTCTACGATCGCGGCTCGAGCGACTGGACTTTGAGCCAGGGGCTTTTCCGCCGCGCCGGATTGCTGCCGAATGTGGCGCTGGAAGTCGAAACGATCGAAGCGGCGAAGCGGATGGTCGAGCGGAAACTCGGATTCGGCTTTCTGCCACAAATCGCGCTCTCGCAGGAACTGCGGCAGGGCAAGCTGATTGCGATCGAGATCGTGGATGCCGAGCCGCTGAGCCGCAATCTCGACGTGATCCGCCCGCTGAACCGGCCGCTTGCGAAGGAGGCGCAGGATTTTCTTCGCTTCCTGCGCGCGGCGGCGGTGACGACAGCGCCGGAAACGAAACCGGCCGCTGCCCAGCGAAGCACCAGCCCAAAATAGCCGCCGATGAAATCGCATACGACAGCCGAATGAAACGCTAGAATCGCACGTCTCTCGAGGAGGCATTTGCATGTACTACCAGCCCGGCAAGACGCAGCATGGTCTCCGGTACGATCCGTTCAAGTCGTGCGTGATTCCGAGGCCGATCGGATGGATCTCGACCGTCAGCCGCGACGGCGCGCACAATCTCGCGCCGTACAGTCAGTTTCAGATGCTGGCGTTCGATCCGCCGTTTGTGATGTTTTCCGCCGGACAGAACAGCCACGGGCGCCGGAAGGATACCGTGGTGAATGCTGAAGAGACGGGCGAATTCGTCTGGAACATGGCGACATGGGAATTGCGGGAGGCCGTGAATAAATCCGCGGAGGAGGTCCCGCCCGAAGTCGATGAATTCGACCTCTCGGGTGTGATCAAGGCGCCCTCACACGCCGTAAAGCCGTGTCGCGTGGCTGAGTCTCCCGTGCATTTCGAATGCGTCTACCATCAGACGGTACGGCTGCCCGGCAACAGCAAGCTCTCGACGTCTGATGTTGTCTTCGGCCGCGTGATCGGAATTCATATCAACGATGACGTGATCACTTCCGACGGCCGCATCGACGTGCTCAAAATCCGGCCAATCGCGCGGCTCGGCTATTTCGACTACACGAGCGTGGAGTCGATCTTCGAAATGGTCATCCCAGGAAATAACAAAGTCGTGCTCGCCGGAATGGATGGCTCAGCGCGGGACTAAGAATCACGGTGCTAGAATTCGCTTTCAGGATAGCTCATGGCGAAATTCGAAAGACACATCTTTATCTGCACGAATCAGCGGCCTGAGGGACATCCCCGCGGCTGCTGCAGCCCGTCCGGCGAGGGTGAACTCCATCGCCTCTTCAAAGTGAAGCTCGCGCAGCGCGGAATCAAGGGCACGGTGCGAGCGAATAAATCGGGATGCCTCGATCAGTGCGAGATCGGCCCGACCGTGGTCGTCTATCCCGAGGCCGTGTGGTACGGCCACGTCATGCCGGAAGATGTGGACGAGATCATCGATTCGCACATTATCGGCGGGCGGCCAGTCGAGCGGCTCATCATCCCCGATTCCCTGCTGAACAACACTCGAAAGAATGGCGCGGCTTCCGAATGAGGGTCTAGGAGTCTTCTGAGTCCGGTGGAATTGGCCCACCGATTGGAACGCACTCGGGTCTCACATGGCCGTCACATCACTCCGTGACATATGTCACAGGACTCAACCGATATTCGCCCTACAAATATCTCATGAATAGAGGCGGCGAAAGTAATTCACCACTCTTTCAGAGGCAAGTTATGGGAGAACAAGAAGGCCGGCGGCCCTCCGGCACAAGCTCGCAGGGTCTTTCCTCGTTTCCGAATCAGATGAGCAGCTATCCTGTGCTTTCGGATTTTTATCTCGAACGTCTTTTGGGAAACCTGACAATTAACGGCCGCACCTCCCGTACGAAGGGATTTGTTCTGTTCTCGGAGGGCGAAAAGGCTCTCGGCGTGTACGTAGTCTGGGAAGGCCGGGTCAAAGTCTCGATTGGTTCTGACAATGGCAAGTCGCTGATCCTCACGTTGGCAGGCCGTGGGGCGGTTCTCGGCCTTCCGGAGATAATCCTCGGACTGCCCTACGCTGCCACGGCAGAGGTAGTGGAAGCCACTAAGGCGAGCTTTCTCTCTCGCGACGATCTACTTAGACGTTTGCGCGATACGGAAGCCGCAGCTTATACAGCTGCGGAAAATCTAAGCGCGATCTGCTATTCCCTCACGGCCGAGCTCAAGGCGATCCACCTAACTGAATCCGCCGAACAAAAGATGGCCCGCTTCCTCTTGGGACTTCCTGCTACATGCAAGAATTCCAACGGCCAAATGGAGGTGGCGCTAACAGCGAACCAGGAGGAGATTGGCCAGATGATCGGAGTCTGTCGGGAAACGGTGGCAAGAATCATCTCACGTTTCAAAAAGCAACGAATACTTCAGCTGGAAGCCTCGACGCTCGTGATTCATGACAGACCGGCGCTCGAAGAGCTCGCCGGATCGTAGGAAGGGGAACGCCAGGGTGAAACAGCTGGCTTTGATCCACCATGAAACATCATGAAACACTGATCGATCGGATCACATCCGTGGATAAGTCGTGGTTGGTGATCGAGATATATTTGCGTCGCTGTGACGCTCGTCACTGCGAAGGTTCGGTGCCAGTTGTATAGAATTGGGGCATAAAATGTATCGCACTACACGAGTTCATCGAAACGAATTGAGGGGAGTCCAATGAAGCATTGGAAGACTTTCCGTTGGGCGGCGATTGCCGCGCTTAGTTTGGTTTGCCTGCCGATGGGTTCCGCAAAGGCACACGATGAAAACACTTCGAAGGCGACTCCGGCAGCGGCGCCGGATTCGAAAGACTCCACCGGGGCTCAGTATGTCGGCGCGGAGGTCTGCAAGACCTGCCACGAGGACATTTACAACGGCTGGGAGAAGAGCCCTCACTGGCGACAGACATACAAAGAAGGTGGCCTTACGAAGCACGGCTGCGAGGATTGCCATGGCCCGGGGTCGGAGCACGTGGCGGGCGGTGGAGATATCACGAAAATTTTCGTTTTCACGAAACATTCTGCGAAAGAAATCAATGCGCGCTGCCTCACCTGCCATGCTTCCGACCCGACTCATCTCGATAGCGCGAATTCGTTCCACCGGGAGAACGAAGTAAGCTGCATCGATTGCCACTCGCCGCACCACGCAACGACGAAAGAAAACTTGCTGGTCAAAGCGCAGCCGGAGCTTTGCTATTCCTGCCATCTGCAGCAGAAGTCCCAGTTTAATATGCCGTTTCATCACCGCGTGAATGAGGGCCTGATCCAGTGCACCGACTGCCATCAACAGCACGGATCGGGTGGAGTTTGGGAGTCAGACCATTTGGTGCGGCAAGTCAGCACCTCAAACAGCGGGGATGCTGTCTGTTTCAAATGCCATAAAGACAAGCAGGGGCCCTTTGTGTTCCCACACTGTTCCGTGAAGCTGGAGGGGTGCGCGACCTGCCACATCCCGCACGGTGGGGCAAATGCCCACATGCTGAAGTACAGCAACGTCAACCTGCTCTGCCTGTCATGCCACAGCGCAGCCCACTTCGGACCCATCCAGTCAGCAGGCAACAACGGCCAGCCAACTGGTTTTGCGGTGATGAATGGTCCGGTTCCGAACAACGCCGTTTATATACAGGCGTGCACAATGTGCCACACGCAAATCCACGGGTCCAACTTTAGCGACATATATTTCCGATAGGGTGCATATGACGAATGTCTGCCAATGCGGGGCATAGCAAGGCAAATCATGGACTCCGTGGCAGAAATCACAAGTCTTAATCGGCGGGGTGAAAAATCATGAGAGATCGGTTCGGTATCAGAGCGCTCGGTTTGGTGGTGGCGGCTGTAGCCCTTTTCTTCTCGCCTACTGCTCAAGCCCAGGATAGCTCCGACGAAACCAAGGGCGTCGACTCTGGTAACTATAACGTTCAGCAGTCGGCTGAGATTGGCTATCGGGTAAACTGGATCAACGGAAATCAGGATACGTACGACACGTTCGTGGATCTGAATCAAGGCCCGCGTTTGCTCGATTACACCCTGAATATGAGGTCCCTCAACCACCAGGGGCTCCTCTTCGACAACCTCAACTTCAGCAACTTCGGCTATGGCGGCGATCCGAACGACGTCACGCGCCTGCGGATCGAAAAGGATAAGTGGTACGACTTTTCATACGTCTTCCGCCGCGACAAGTATTTCTGGGATTACAACCTGTTGGCCAATCCATTCAACCCGGTCCCGATCCCCCCGACGGGCGCCCCTGCGTCGTTTGCGATCACCAATCCCGCGTTCGCCTCTACGAATTCACCGCATTCACTCGATCTCGTGCATCGCATGCAGGATTTCGATTTGACGCTGTTGCCGCTATCCCGCATCCGCTTCCGGCTCGGATATTCTCGCAATGTGGAGGAAGGGCCTGGGCTCACCACGGAAGACGCCACGGTCGAAATCCCGATGGCGGAGAATTTCGAAGAGACGACGAACGCTTATAGTATGGGCGTGGATTTCAAAGTCCTGCCGAGGACCACAATTTCCTACGATCAGTTCCTCGAATGGAACAAGTACGATACCGTCGACTCGATTGCCAACACGCCATTTCTAGTCCAAAGCAGTCAGTTCCCCGGCACACTGCCCGTGAATCTAGGAGTCAACTGGTATTACACCCCTACTGGCACTGCTGCCGGTACGACCGGTGTTGGCGGTACCGGCGCCCTGAGCCTATCGGCCGTCCCTTGCGCCACGCCGTTCCTGGCTACAGGTTATGTAAATAACGCAACCGGAAGCAACGCAGGCACCGCAGGCGGTCTCACATCGGCAAATGTGGGTTGCAAGATGGTCCAGTCGTATACGAGGACTTCCCCCGCGCGGAATTTCATGCCCACGGAGCGGCTGAGCTTTCAGTCCACGGATATCCCAAAGCTTGAGATGTCAGGTTCGGCCAGCTACACCAACGCTGCCAATAGAGTCGCGAACCTCTATGACTCGATAAACGAATGGGCGGCCTCTACGACAAGTGAGGTTCGTGACTCCATCGTTTCGGGTCCGTCAAACGCCAACGAAATCTTTGCGCATGCGGATTGGTCTGCCATTTACTCGTTTACCCAAAAACTTCGGCTCCTCGATAACGTTCATTATGACCAATGGCAAAATCCTGGAATAAACCCCCAGACGACGACGGATCTATTCGCCTCGCAACCCTCGGTCGCAGGCCAGACAGGCATACTGCTGCCAATAGCACAATTTGCGCTGCCGGGGGTTCCTACCGGGCCGGGTACGCCGACATTTGCCAGCATCTGCCCGAACACCGGCACGGCGGCGGCACCCATCTATCTTTCGCCGACTTGCCCGCAGCACCAGAGCTACGGTGCGACCGGTAACGCCAGTGCGACCTCGACTGCGGCCGCTGACGCTGCAACCACGTTGACGGAGAATTATCTGGGACAGAAAAGGCTATCGAACACCATCCAACTCGAAGTCGATCTGACAAACCGCATCACCGGTCGGATCGGTTATATGTACGAGGATAACCGGATCAGCCAGTACTTCGCCAGTCAAGCGCTGGATGATATCTATTACCCCGGCGGGGCCGGCGGCACGATGGCAAACGACTTTTATGCCGCCCGCGGAAATTGCCCATACACGGGGGGGACGACCACTTTTAATCCCCATGCCGGTGGCACGTGCGCCCAAAATGCGGACGGCTCGGTTACATGGACTGCTTCTCAGGCTACGATAAATTCGGCTCTTGATGTGCCTCGCCAGAACTTTCCGATCAACGAGCATGTAGGTCTCTTCGGCCTTACGGCGCGGCCGATGGATACGCTGCGAATCGATAGCGACTTCCAATTCGGATATACCGACTACTCGTACACCCGAACTTGGCCGCGGCAAATCCAGAGCTACAAGGTTCACGCGAATTATCGGCCGCGGACGTGGGCTACCATCGACGCTGCGGTCGATATTCATGAGAACCGCGACAACGTCTATCAAGTCAACGACCTCGAGCACGGCCGGACCTACAGTATTGCCTTGATGCTGGCGAATCCGGATTCCAAGTTTGCCTTCAACGTCGGATACAATTACACCGATCTCCAGTTGCAGGCCTACATTTGCTTCAACGACGGTTTCGGATCGATGACGAACGTTGGTACCGGAATCGGGCTGCCAATGTTTCCATCGACGGGACCGGGGTCGTGCGCCCTCGGCAATACCACGTCGGATAACCTTCAGGGTGGAACGGAATACTATTCCAGCAAGCAGCATTACGCCTACAGCGACGTGATGTACAAACCGATGAAGCGAGTCACAATAAGCCTCGGATACTCCGCGACATTTGTTGGCGGCACCTCGGGGGTAATCAATCCAGTGGTGGGGCCCGGCGTTCTGTCCTTGGATCCGCTGGAACCTAGCGGTACCCTGGCATTCAATTACCAGAGGCCTTTCGCTTTGATCCAGGTCAACGTTTACAAGGGCCTGAGCTACAAGACGCAATGGAACTATTACGGATACAACTCCAAGGGACCGATAAATACCAGCATCCCCATCACCGGCGGGACTTACTCGCTCGAGCCGATCGGGGCTCCAGATTTCAACGGCAGCACAGCGACCTTCTCGGTTCGCTATGCCTTCTGATGTATCATCCAGGGCCTAAAATAGGAGCTTCGTGGGCATGGAGCTCCTAGTGAGGGAGGCGCCTAGACCAATGTTTCGAGATGTTTGTGCGCGCATGAGTGGTTCACGGAGCCGAAGATACCTCTGGGCACTGGCTCTGGCTATCTCGCTGCTTGCATTCTCGATGCCGGTATGGTCCCAGGGCGAAGGCGCTGCGCTCTTCAAGTCCAAATGCGCCGGCTGCCACAGTCCGGACGGCAGCGGCAGCGGTCCGGCGGGCAAAGCAATGCACCTGCGTGATCTCGGTTCGGCAGAGGTGCAGAAGCAAAGCGACGCAGAACTTACTGCAATTATCGCTAACGGCAAGGGCACGATGCCAGGCTATAAGGGCAAGTTGACCGACGAGCAAATCAAGCAGGTCGTTTCTTTTATTCGCAGCCTCGCCAAGAAAGGCTGAGGAGCATTCCGCTTCCGATGACCTTGGGTGATTGTATGCCGTTGTCGAATCCTCTTTTTCGGGTTCGAAATAATTCCTGGTCTCGACTAATTCGGCGGCGCGGATTATATTCGTAGCCACTTCTGAGGAGGAATAGGATGAATTGTTCTCGAAGTCGAATGCATTGGAGGGCGTTCCTGTTGGTTCTCTGTTTGATTGGCCTTTCCGCGCCGGTGTGGGCGCAGGGCGAAGGCGCCACTCTGTTCAAGTCGAAGTGCGCTGCCTGTCATGGCGCTGACGGCACAGGCAACACGCCCGTCGCCAAAGCGATGCACATTCCCGATCTCACCTCGGTCGCCATCCAGAAGCAAACCGACGCGGAACTTACCGCCGCCATTACCAATGGCAAGGGGAGCATGCCCGCCTACAAGGACAAACTCTCCGCCGATCAGATCAAAGGAACCGTCGGCTACATCCGGGAGCTGGCCAAGAAGAAATAGGACGTCGGCCGCCGCATCGCGCCGTCGTCTGGCGTTCCGCTATCCCGCTTCCGGGAGGTTTCATGTTTGGGCCAACGGGAATTCTCATCGCGCCGGCTGCCCTGGCGCTGTTGGTGATTCCCTTGTTCCTCCGCGCTGCTGCCGCCTTCAGCCTCTGCGGTTCTCCTGAGCGAGTCGTTTGGAGTAGCACGTACTTGACGCTGCCGCGGGCCTTCTCCTGCGCAAATGCGGAACGCTGCATTTCCGTCGCCCCCTTCGCCACAGAGGAACGACCTTGACGCTTCTCGACCGTCTCGTTTCCTGGCTTCGTCCCGCCGCGTACCTCGGTCGAAACTGGCTTTCGCTGATCGGGGCCGTGCTGACCACAACCTCAGCCATCACCATGATTGCCTTCTGGCTTTTCGAAATCGTGGTGGGCGGCGGGGCAGGAACGTATCCTTACGCCGGAATCATACTTTTCCTGATCCTACCCGGCCTGTTCGTCCTCGGTCTCCTGTTGATGCCGCTCGGGGGATTGATGCGGCGGCGAGAGCTGCTCGCGAGCGGCGAGCTTCCCGCAGTCTATCCGCGAATTGACCTGAACGATGCGATGCTGCGTAAAGCTGTCACCTTGATTGGGTACGCCACGTTCGCCAACATCGTGATCTTCACGATCGCTTCGTATCGAGGCGTGCAGTACATGGATTCCGTGCGCTTCTGTGGCACTACGTGCCACACGGTCATGCAGCCTGAGTACACCGCGTATCTCGATTCGCCGCATTCGAGAGTCGCCTGCGTCGATTGCCATATCGGAGCCGGTGCTTCCTGGTTCGTCCGATCCAAGGTCTCCGGGGCCAAGCAGGTTTTCGCAGTAGCGTTTCATGACTATCCGCGCCCGATTCCGTCGCCCGTTGAGCAGCTTCGGCCGGCGCGGGCGACCTGCGAACAGTGCCACTGGCCGCAGCGTTTTATCGGCAACCCCATTTTGATCATCAATCACTACGCCGACGACAAGGACAATACGCCTTCGACCACCGTGTTGCTGATGAAGGTGGGCGGAGAACACGGGCAAGGGGAGGACGGAATCCACGGCCACCATTTGAACCTCGGGGTTCGGATCACGTACATCGCGACCGATCAGAAGCGGCAAGTGATTCCGCAGGTCATATATACCGATCCTGCGGGCAAGAGCGTTGTCTTCAATTCAACGGATACGAAAGCGACGCCGGAAGAACTGGCACGCGGCGAGCACCGCACCATGGACTGCATGGACTGCCACAACCGGCCGACACACACATTCGAGCTGCCCGATCGCGCGCTCGACGAGGCCATATCCCGGCAACAAATTAGCGCCAGTCTGCCATTCATCAAGAAGCAGGCGCTCGCGGCGTTGAAAGCAGACTACCCTGATCGCGATACGGCGAAAGAGCGCATCGCCCAAACGCTGCGGAATTTTTACACCACGAACTATCCGCAGCTGGCGGCGTCGCAAAGCGCGCAGCTTGACTCGTCCATTGCCGGCGTGCAGGCCGTCTATTTGCGCAACGTCTTCCCCAAAATGGACGTGACTTGGGGCACTTATCTCAACAATCTCGGGCACACGGATTGGCCGGGCTGCTTCCGCTGCCATGACGGCAGCCACGTTTCCGCGGACGGCCAGACGATTCCCAATGATTGCGACACTTGCCATCATCTTCTGGCGGTCGGCGAGCAAAACCCGAAGATCTTGTCGGAGTTGGGGATGAAATAGTTCATGGCCTGGCGGCGAGTCGCTTGCCTGCCTCGCGGGAAGCTCAACAGACTGGAGCGAACATGCGTTGGCCACTAGCGGCCGTGCTCATTCTCGCTTTCGCCGTCCCTGCTGTTTCCGCGGAGGACAACTCCGAGTGCCTGGCCTGCCATGGCCAGCACGATCTGCAAGACCAAGCCGGCCACAGCGTTTATGTCGACGGTGCGGCGCAAAAGGCCAGCATTCACGGGACTCTGCCATGCACGGGCTGCCATACCGACATCAAGGGCTATCCGCATCCGGAACATCCCGCCGCCGTCAACTGCAGCACCTGCCACGCGGATGAAGCCAAGGATGTCACCGAAAGCGTCCACGCGAACGTCAGCGCGAACACCTGCCTGGGATGCCATGGCGACGCGCACTCCATTGTGCCCGTAAACGACCCTCAATCCCCTGTTTTCGCCCTGAACATACCGAAGACTTGCGGATCATGTCATGGCAATCCTGACATGGCCAAGAAGTTTGGCTTTCCCAACGTTTATGCCATGTACATGGATTCGATTCATGGCTTCGCGCTGACCAAGGACGGGTTGCTCGTGGCTGCGTCCTGCGCGAGTTGCCATGGAACACACAAAATATTGAGCCACACGAATCCTGAGAGCCGAACTTACCACGCGAATATTCCGGCCACTTGCGGCTCTTGCCACAACGGCCCCGAGAGGGCGTATTTCGCAGGCATCCATGGCCAGCAACTGAAAGCCGGAAATCCAAAAGTTCCCGTCTGCTCGGACTGCCATACGGCGCACCAGATCGTCCAAGTGCAAACCGTCTCCTGGCAGATGGAACGGTCGGCGACTTGCGGGAACTGCCACCAGAAGCAATACGCGACCTACCTCGACACGTTCCACGCCCAAGTCTCAGCTTTGGGATACACCGAAAGCGCCCATTGCTGGAATTGCCATCGCGAGCACGACATCCTCCCGGCTTCGGACGCGCAGTCCACAATCGCACCTGGCAATCTGGTGGCTACTTGCGGGCAGTGCCATGCGGGCGCGACCACGAGTTTTGTCAGCTACCGCCCGCACGCCGATCCCCATGATTTCAAGTCTTTCCCGGCGCTCTATATTTCGGCGCTGTTCATGAATCTGCTGTTGCTTAGCATCTTCAGCTTTTTTGGAGTGCACACACTTTTGTGGTTTATCCGCTCCTATTTCGATCACCGCAAGGGGGGCGCTCATGCAGAGAGCGGTGATTAGCGCGAGGCAATGATGAACGAGAACAACACCAGCAATCGCTACTACACACGGTTCTCGCTCGGCCAGCGGTACCTCCACGGCGTCATTATGAGCACCTTCGTCGGCCTCGCCTGTACGGGAATGGTGCTTCGCTTCAGCCACACGCGCTGGGCGCCGGCGTTCGCGCATGCGGTCGGCGGCTTCGCCGCCATTCTCTTTTTCCACAAATTCTGCGCCGTGCTGTTGACCGTGGCATTCCTGATTCACGTGGGAGATGTCGTCGTCTACCGGGGAATGATCAAGCGAGACATCGGCATTTTCTGGGGACCGAACTCGATGATCCCTCAGCTCAAGGACCTCAAAGATCTCATCGGCCACTTCCGCTGGTTCTTGTGGCTTGGACCGCGCCCGAAGTTTGACCGGTTCGCCTATTGGGAAAAATTCGATTACTGGGGCGTCTTTTGGGGCATGGCGGTGATTGGATTCTCGGGATACGCCATGTGGTTCGCCCCGTTCTTCGCGAAGTTCTTCCCGGGCTCGTGGCTCAACATCGCACTCCTGATCCACGGAGAGGAAGCGTTGCTTGCAGCGTGGTTCATCTTCGCCATCCACTTCTTCAACACGCATCTCAGGCCGGGAAGCTTTCCGATGGATTTGGTGATTTTTACCGGGCGAGAGACGGAAAACGAGCTGAAGGAAAAACATCCCGAAGAATATCAGCGGATGCTGGCGAAAGGCCAATTGCAAGCGGCGCAAACAGATGCGCCGCCGCAGTGGCTCACAATTCTGGGCAGGCTGATTGGCGTCGTGGTCATTTCGAGTGGTTTTGTGCTCCTCGTGCTCACCCTGGTTGCGTTCTTCAGGAAACAATGACCACGTGCTTTACGCGGCCGTCATCGATCGATTGAGAGGCTCGGCGAGATGCTCGCTCCTCGAGCCCTGCCTTTTGGGGAGACTTCCGCGGACACGCGGCCCAGCGGTCGATGTCCGCAGGCGACGGGCTATTTCCCCTGCAACGACGCCAGGTAATCACAGAGGTTCTTAATACGCTGTTGGACAACCCTTTCGTTCTGATTGTCCCACGAGCGAAAGATCGGCCCCCACGTCGGCATATCCGATGAACCGTGGGCGGCGACGCCCGGCCCAAATTCGAGGACGCTCGCCACGTAGTCGTATGGGAATTTGCCCAAATGGCGTCTTGCGAGCGTCGTCAGATCCGGCGGAGGCGTCTTCAGCAAAGCCGCCAGCGGACCATGTCCCTTGGCGTCCGCGCCGTGGCAAACGGCGCAATATTGCTTGTACATCTGCTCGCCCGACGGCATATAGGTGGGCGGAAACTGTGTTTCGTCGACGCTCAACGCCGCGCCGGCAACGCACGCGATCGACAACAACGCAGTGACCACAATGAACGGTCGAATCGCCATAAATCCTCCACGGCCCACGCGCACTATTTTGCCTGCAGCGACTGGATGTAATTCGTGAGCCGCGTAATTCTCAACTTCACCTGAGCTTCGCTCAGTCGCTTGATCTTGAACTCGTCTCCCCACACGGGCATCTCGGCCGGCCCATGCGCCGGCAGCGCGACGCCATTTCGCAGCACACTCGACACATAGGCGTCGGGGAATTTGCCGCCGTTTCGCTGCGCCAGAGTCGTTAAGTCGGGCGGCGATCTGAATGGATAAGGCGCGGGTCCGGTCCCCTTCAAGTCGTTTCCGTGGCACACGGCGCAGTGCCGCGCGTACAACTCCGCGCCCGAGGGAACATCTTGGGCCGTGACCTCCTGAATCGATTCCAGATATTTCACGAGATCTTCCAGCCTGACGTTCCCGCGGTCCACATCGGCTTCAATCTGATGAAAGATTGGGCCCCAGATTGGCATTTCGCGGGAGCCATGCGCTGTAACAACTTTGTCGCCCATGATCACTTCGCGCACGTATGCCGACGGGAACTGTCCTCGATGATTCCTCGCAAGCAGGGTTAGATCGGGCACCTTGGCATTCAGCGCGGGCGCTGCCGGCCCCGCTCCTTTGCCGAGTATGCCGTGGCACGGGGCACAGTAGGCGCGGAACAGATCCGGCCCCTCGACGGAGCGGATTAGCGGAATTGACTCTTGTTCCCCCTTCGGCGCGGTCTGAGTCTGCCTCCCGGCTCCCGTGAGAATCACGCTGGCCAAGGCAATTCCCAGCCCAAGATACAGGACCCTCTTCGTTCTGTCGCCCACCGTCTTCACTGTGGTTGCCCTTCCTTCAGCGATTGTGGTGGCGCTGTCCGTACTTCGACTATCTTCTACATGGAACGCGCTTCCGCCGCTGTGATCCTTGTCACGTCGGGTAGTGACCTTAGGTAACGGAGCAGCCACCGATATGTGAGCCACGTCACGGTCGCAGTTCCGAAAAGCTCGGATGATCTCAGCAAGGGGCTGCTTCTATGAGACGCATCGCGATCGTGAGCAGCGGCGGCGACGCTCCCGGCATCAACGCCGCAATTCGAGCGGCCGTGCGAACAGCCATCGACAAGAGATGGGAGGCTTTCGGCGTTCGCCACGGATATCGCGGCCTTGCAAACGGCGAGTTTCTCCCTTTAGGGCTTCGGGACGTCGGCGGAATCATTCAGCATGGCGGGACCATCCTGGGCAGCAAGCGATACCCTGAATTCAAAGCCGACGAGGCGCAACTGCACGCCATTCGATTCTTGCGTCAGCGTGAGATTGACGCGCTCATCGTAATTGGCGGCGATGGCTCACAAGCCGGCGCTCATGCCCTGTCGCAGAAAGGCTTCCCCGTCGTGGGAATCGCCTCAACCATCGACAACGACCTCTGCGGCTCCGAAATCACCATAGGCGTCGATACGGCGCTCAACGTGGCCTTGGAAGCAATCGATCGCATCAAAGTGACGGCTTCCTCTCACGAGCGTGCCTTTCTTGTCGAGGTGATGGGACGCAATTGCGGCTACCTCGCGCTCATTTCCGGGATTGCCGGCGGGGCCGAATGCGTCGTTCTTCCCGAAGCTCGGGTTGATCCCGAGACGGTCGCGCAGGATTTGCGTGCCGCCTATGAGCGCGGAAAAGCGCACGCCATCGTTGTCGTTGCCGAGGGAGCTTGCTACAACGCCGAGGGCCTCACGCGCTATTTCCAGGAGCATCGCGAACGCCTTGGCTTCGAGCTGCGCGTAGTGAAATTGGGCCACGTCCAACGCGGCGGCACGCCGGGCGTCTTCGACCGCCTGCTCGCCACCCGCATGGGCGCCGCCGCGATCGACTGCATCGCCCGTGGCGAATTCGGCGTCGTAGTGGGTCTTATCAAGGGCGCGATGGCAGCAACGCCTTTGGCGGAAATCGATGGCAAAAGAAAAACTCTCGATCCAAACCTACTGAATTTGGCGCGAATCCTCGCACGATAGCGGTTGGTAGGGGCGGTGGGGATCGGACCCACGACCTTCGGCTTAAAAGGCCGCTGCTCTACCACTGAGCTACGCCCCTGACACAAGAAGAGATGCGATTGCAGATGCCGCAGGCTGGCAAAGCAAACACGGCACGCGACACATCGTCAATCATCCGCCATGTCGTCGCGCGTCAATCGATTCTAGCGTGTGGGTGGGAAACGAGCAACCGGTAGCCGCAGTTCCCTCAGAGCACCTCAACGCATCCAGCCCACCTGCGAACCAGGTGCCGGCACTCGTCTTCGAGCGATCCAATCGGGAAGATCCGACTCAATCCGCCGCTGTTTCGCCCAGCTTGGGTACGCCGCGGCCGCCCTTGCGCTTCCAGACGTAATCCTTCCGCAGTTTCTCCTGATGCTTTTTCGCCTGTACCTGAATTTCCGCGAATGCCGCCTTCGCCGCGCCGAGAACATCCGTGCCGCGGCCCGTGGCGTGGAGCTTGCCGGTTGGCAGGGCGAGGTGCAGCGCAAAGTCGAAACCCGCCTTCCGCGGCGCCTCTTCCAGCGACGCATGGAGCTGCAACGAATCCGGCTGGTATCGCTTCAACAGACGGTCCAGTTTCGCAACCTGGTGCGCGAATTCCGTTTCAATCGACTCGCGAAAGCGGGCTTCGATGTGGCTGTAAGTGATTTTCATCTGAGGACCTCGTTTTCATCCGAGTGACGGCCTGAAGGGGTCGTACGCTAGCGGCAACTTCAGAATATCGCTTGGCGTGCGCCGTTGCAACCGGCGATTCCATCCCGCGACGTAACTCTACATGCGTTGCGCGGCGCCACGACGCCACGCGATTGACACCGCCGCCGCAAGCGTCATACGCTCGTTACGATCCAAGCGCACGATCGATCGTTGCCTCCACGACACAAATCGCCCAACTCCGCGCCTGAGCCTCACCCGGGCCGCGTCCTCATCGGCCCCGCCGGGTGGTCCTACTCCGATTGGGGCGGCATCGTCTACCCCTCGCCGCGCCTGCACGGTTTCCACGAGGCCACGTATCTCGCCGAATTCTTCGACACGATCGAGATCAACACGTCGTTTTACAATCCGCTTCGGCCGGAACTTGCTTCGCAGTGGATCGATCGCGTGGCTGCAAATCCGCGCTTCCTTTTCACCGCAAAGCTCTGGCAAAAATTCACGCATGAAGAGGACGCAACCGCCGAGGACGTCAAAACGGTCCAAGCCGGTTTCGAGCCGCTGCATCGCGCGGGACGCCTGGGCGCGATATTGCTGCAGTTTCCGTTCTCATTCCACAACACGCCCGAGAATCTCGCGCGGCTCGACCGCATCCTCGCCGACTTCCGGGAATATCCTCTGGTCGTCGAAGTGCGCCACTCTTCATGGACGCAGCCCGAATTCTTCCATTTTCTCCACGAGCGCCACACCGGAATCTGCAACATCGATCAGCCGATCGTCGGCCGCTCGATCAAGCCGGGCGAGCGCGCCACATCGACGGTGGGCTACGTCCGCCTGCACGGCCGCCGCCACGATACCTGGTTCAGCGACGATCCCGAGCTGCCCAGCCACCAGCGCTACAACTACCTCTACAGCGAAGAGGAGCTCGAGCCCTGGGCGCAGCGCATCCGGCACGTCGCCGCGCACGCGGACAACACCTTCGTCGTCACCAACAATCACTACGAGGGCAAGGGCGTGGTGAACGCGCTGCAACTGATCCATCTGCTCGGCGGCGGCAAAGTGAAAGTTCCCGAGACGCTGCGACATCGCTACCCGCAGCTCGAATCCATCGCCGACGCGCCGCCGCAAGAGCCGACTCTATTCCCGCTGCCTCCGCCTTAGTTCGCAGAGGCGCACGGCTCGGCCCCGTGGGCGAAATCGAGCAGGCGCACGTATCCGCTGGCGTGTGTTGAGGCTCAATTTGGTGAATTGAGAGAAAAAGCTACTTCTTGAAGAGATCTTCGAAGGCCTTGCGTGCGTCGTTGGGCCGTGCGGCGGTCGTTGCGACCGGGGCAGCGCTCGCGTAATTCACTGGCGACGTATCTTTTTCGATCGTGACCCGAAAATCGAAAAACTTGCAATCGTTCTTCGCGTCCTTCTTCGCAATTCTCTCCGGGATCGGTTCCGTGCACTCGAACTGCTTGCCCGTATCGAAATGCACGCACTGCTTGCAGCTGTGCAGCTCGAACTGGCAGCGCGGGCATTGCGAATTAAGATCGAAGCCCGGGGCCAGCACCGCGCCGCAATTCGAACAGCGCGCCCGCGAGACCGTTCCGACCATTCGCGGCGTCCGCGGCCCCAGCATGTCCTGCTTGGGACGCGGCGGCTGCGGCGGACGTTCGGTGCGTTCGCTCCGCTCGCGCTTCTTATCTTCCGCCTCGCGGTCGCTATAACCCCTTTGCCTATACTTCCGCTCCATGAATACCTCCTGGGGGGATTGATCCCATCATACCCTGAAACATGGCCCGTACGTCCCGTTCTTCGCACCGCGCGTAAAACAGCAATGAAGCGTCTACAAACGATCGGCTCGCCGCCCGCCCGTTCATGAAAAAGAAGCGTGCGTTCGCTTCGCCCAGATCTTCGAAAGCCCCTCAAACGCCAGATCCGCCTGCAAGAATTTTCGCGGCTCGCCGAGGCTCGAGAGTGTCTCCTCCGCGGCCAGATAGCCGCTGCGGACCGCGCCCTCCATCGTGGACGGCCAGCCGGTGCGCGTCCAATCTCCTGCGAGAAACAGGCCCTCAATAGCCGTCTTCTGCGCGGGCCGCCATTGATCCACCCCCGGCTCGGGTGAGAACGTTGCGTGAACTTCCTTAATCACCGTCGCTTTTTCGAGCTTTGCGTCGCGCGTCGCCGGCAACACTTCCGCGAGCTCGCGCCGACACAGATCGATGATGTCCTGCCGCGAGCGAGGCACCAGGTCGTACGACGCGCTGATCACAAGCTGCAGATACTGCCCTCGCGACGGCGCGTCGCCGTTCGTTTCCGCGTGCGAGTAGAGGAGCGACTTGTTAAAAATCCACTGCGTCGTGCTGGTCGAGCAGCGCCAGAAACGGCTCCTTCATCACGACGCGATCAAACCACAGGTGCACGCCCGTGATTGGCGACGTCCTGAGATGCCGCAGGCCCGCGAGCATCCCGCCTTCTTCGCCCATCGCCACGGGCAACAGCCCCAGCAGAACGTCGTGCGGGACAGCTGTCACGCACGCATCCGCCGAAATCTCGGTTCCATCTTCGAGCGTGACGCCCGCGAAACTGTTCTCGCGCATATGAATTTCGCGCACTCCGCAGCGAAACCTCACTTCCCCGCCCTTCCGCACGATGGCATCCCGGCAACCCTCGTAAAGCTCCGCCAGCGGCACCGACGGAATCCCCACGCGATATCCCCCGCGGCTTCCGAGAAACGCTTTCCAGAACACATCGATGCCGTAACGCGCATCCATCCGTGAAAGCTCTTCGTCGAGCGCGCTCACGAGCACGACGCGCCAGAAGCGCTCGATGGCGTCCGGCGTCTGCCGCATCCGGTGCAGCCAGTCGAGCATCGTGACGCCATCGATATGCGGCGGCTTTCCGCCCGCCCAAGCGATCGCCATGAGCGCCTTCGCGATGCTGATCTTGTCGCCGAGGCCCAGCGCTCCAAAACCCACAAACGACGGCGCCATGTGCAGCGGAGGCGGGAGCATGGAGGCCGCGATCGTCGAGCGGCGCCCAGCGCGGTCCGCAAAATACAGCCGGTCGTAGAACCGGATTTTTCCGTCAGCGCCCGCACGCCGGTAGAAATCGGCAAGATTCGTGCAGCACCCAAGCGTCACGTGCTGGCAATTGTCGACTTCGCTGCCGTCGGGCAGCGTATAGGACGTGGCTCGCCCCCCCAGGTGCGGACGCTTCTCGAAAAGCCGGACTTTGATTCCCGATTCAGCCAGCGCGACGGCGCAGGCCAGGCCCGCCAGACCGCCGCCGATCACCAGAACGCTTTGCGAGGACATCCTTTTTCCACCCGATGCGTGCGGCCAACAGGTACTGGACTTTCTCGGCGCTCGACAGGGAGACACGCGAGGAAAATATGTCGAACTCGCGCTCTCCGATTCGTGCGAGAAGCGTGCTATACGTGCGAATCAGCGCCGCGAGCGTCGCCCGGCTATCCGCATCGACTTGATCCACGAGCGGCGCGCCCTCTTCGTAGAGCCGCCACGCGCGTTCCGCCTCGAATGCCAGCAGATCGCGCAGCCCGGTGGTCACCGGCCCCTTCAAATCGCGTGAAGTGCACCCGAAACGTTGGATGTCTTCATCCGGCAGATAGACGCGGCCCATCTCGAAATCGGCGCGCACGTCGCGGATGATGTTCGTGACCTGGAATGCGAGCCCGAGGCGCTCGGCCAAATCCGGTGAACGCGGATCGCGGAAGCCGAAAACATACAGGCACGTCAATCCGACTGTGCCCGCCACCCGATAACAATACTCCGACAGCCGGTCGAATGTAGCATACGATGCAACCGTCAGGTCCATCTCCGCGCCTGAAATCAGATCGTGGAAGTAGCGCGTCGGAATCTCGAATCGCGCAATCGTATCCGCCAAAGCCGGCAGAATCGCGTGGCCGTCGGTGCGCGCGCTCGCCGCCTCGTCGAGCTTCGCCCGCCATTGCGCCAACCCTCGCCGTTTCGATTCGAGATCGCCCGCCTCATCCGAAACGTCGTCCACGAGCCGCATGAACGCGTAGAGCGCGCAAAGGGCATCGCGTTTCGGCTTGGGCAATCCGAAAAACGCGAGATAAAAGCTGCTCTTTGAAGCGCGCGCGATCCGATTGCACTCCGCATACGACCCACGCACGGCGGTAGAGTCTGGCGCTGCGCGCATCGTGGGAACACTGGACCGCGCCGCACTCATTCCATTACCCGCTCGCGCTGTCTGCGAAGTGCTGCCGTCATCGTCATGCCTACCGCGCGTGAAAGCTCGCCGCACCAGCGCGCCACTCAGCAATGCAAGCTGCTTGAATTTCGAAATGGCCGGGCGCCGCTCGAGCGTGTTGTAACCAGAATCCTCGATCGCATCGAGAACGGCCAGCCCGCCGTGGCTGAAAAGCTCGATATCGATGCGCAGCACTCCTTCCAACCGCTCCGCGAGCGGCATGCCCGCCGCGAAGAGTCCCCGAGTGCGCGCAATCAACGATTTCATCAATGCCACGTAACGCTGATCAAAACGACGCCCGGTGATGTCAGCCTCGGTTAAACCGTGCGCGGCGATCGCGTCCAGCGGAATGTAAATCCGGCCTTTTTCGAGGTCGCGCGAAACATCCTGCCAGAAATTCGCCAGCTGCAGCGCCGTGCACGTGAAATCCGAAAGCCGCTGCTGCTCCGCATCGCGATAGCCGCAGAGATACAGCACGAGTCGCCCGACGGGGTTCGCGGAATAGACGCAATATCCGAGCACGTCGTCCCACGTGGCGTAACGCCGCACCACCTGATCCTGCCGAAACGCCCGGAGCAAATCGCTGAACGGCTCGACCGGAATGTCCTTGGCACGAATCGTTTCGCCCAGCGCAATCAGCACGGGATGCGAAGGCCCGCGCGCCGCCTGGTAGATGAGGCGAAGCTCATCTTCCCACGCATCGAGCAATTCCAACGCCCGCGCGCGATCCGGGATCTCATCGCCCAGATCGTCCGACCACCGGCAATATGCATACACGTTGTAGAAATGCTGATGGAGATGGCGCGGCAGCAACCACGACACCACGTTGAAGTTCTCGTAGTGGTGCGTCGCCAGCCAGCGCGTGTACCGCTGGGCCTCCTCCGCCGTGCAGCCTTGCGCGGGGAGATTGCGCGCGATTTCCAACTCAGGTGTTGGCAGCATGAAACCTAACGCCGGGGACAGCGCTCAGGGGATGACGGCTGTCTTCAGCTCGCCGTTCCGGTTCTTCATATGCTCGAAGAGGCGAGGAAGGTCCGCGAGCGGTACTTCGCCGGTGATGAAATCCCGGGCGCGAATCTCGCCGCGCGCGATCGCATCGAGCGCCTCGCGGATGAATCGCGGCGTGTGATGGAAAGTCGATTTAATCGTGATCTCGGAATAGTGCAGTGCCCACGGATCAATCTTCACTTCGGTCCCCTTCGCGCAGCCTGCGAAGAGATTTACCGTGCCGCCCTTGCGCACCATTTCGAGCGCCCACTGCCACGTAATCGGCTGGCCGGCCGCCTCGATCACGGCGTCCGCGCCGCGCCCGCCTTCGGTCAGTTCCCGCACGCGGCTCACCGGATTCTCGATCTCGGAGACATCAAATGCGGCGTGCGCGCCAAACCGCTCGGCAGCCTGCTTGCGCACCGCGCGCCGCGCCACCGCGATCACCCGCACTTTCCGCTGCGAAAGAATCCGGATGAACTCGAGCCCGATCGGCCCGCAGCCAATCACAACCACCGTATCGCCCGCCTTGATGCCCGTTTCGTGAATTCCACGCAGCACGCACGCTAGCGGCTCGACCATCGCCGCATCCAGAAAAGACATCCCCTCGGGAATTTCCAGCATGTTCTCCCGCACGATGCGCCCGGGAATGCGAATGTATTCGGCGTAGGCGCCGTTATTGAAAAGCAGATCCTCGCAGAGGTTCGGCTGGCCTTTCTTGCAGTAGAAGCACACGTTGCACGGAGCGGAATTCGCCGGAACCACGCGCATTCCCTTGTGAACGCCTCCGTTGACCTTGCGCCCCTGAGCTTCGATGATTCCCGCACATTCGTGGCCGAAAAGCGACGGCGGCTGAATCATCCGCGCGTGAAAGCCCTGCTTCCAGACTTTGAGGTCGGTGCCGCACGTCAGCGCCACAGACACCCGCACCAGCACTTCGTCGTCGGCAAGCTGCGGCCTCTCGACCTGTTCGATCTTCACATCCTCGCGGCCGTAAAGGACCGCCGCGGTCATGTGCCCGTTTCTATCTGACTTGCTCATTCGTGCGTGATCACCACTTTCAAAGTATCGTCCTTCGGACGCGCCGCCAGTTCCAGCGCATCCGCGATGCGCTCAAGCGGAAAGCGGTGCGAAATCATCTCGCGCACCGGCAAACGCCGCTCGAAAACAAGCGCGGCGGACTCGGCCTGATCATCCACCGAGGCGCTGTAACTGCCGAGGATCTCTTTCTCCTCGATTCCCACCGTCGCCGCCGGAAATTCGAGTTGAAGCACGGGATCGTTATGTGCAAACAGTAGCACGCGCCCGCCCGGTCGCGCGAGCGCCAGAGCTTCGGGGACTAATGACGGGTTGGGCACCGCCAGTAGGACCGCGTCGGCACCACGCCCTTCCGTGCGCCGGCGCATCTCCTCAAGCAGGTTTGTCTTCGTCGGATCGAACGCTTCCTTCGCTCCGAAACGAACGCTCGCCGCTCGCCGCCCCGCCATCGGGTCACTCGAGTAAACAATAGCGCCTTCGTGCGCCGCCAGCATGGTCAGCAGCATGCCAATCGGTCCCTGCCCGATCGCGAGAATCGTTTCGCCGGCTGCCACGCGCGCCTTGCGGATTGCCTTCAGCGCCGTGTTCACCGGTTCCACGAACGTCGCTTCCTCGAAACTCACATCAGCAGGTAACGCGATCATTCCGCGCTCGACGATCCATGGCATCGCGCGCACGTACTCGGCGAAACCGCCGCCGTTCGGATCGAAGCCTGCCGTCAAGCCCGTTTCCTTGTAGCCCGCGCACTGCGAAAAAAGCTTCCGTTCGCAATAGAAGCAAGCGCCGCAGGGAATGTGGTGAAAACTCACCACGCGGTCGCCCGGCTTGAATTTCTTCACGCCGCGGCCCACGCGCACCACCGTTCCCGCGAGTTCGTGGCCCAGAATCTGCGGCGGCGCGATGAAGCCGTGATGGATCTTCTTGATGTCGGTGCCGCAGATGCCGCACGCCGCCACGCGAAACAACACTTCCGCTTCCCCAATTTCGGGAATCGGGACCTGCTCCACTACCACGCGGCCCTTGCCGCGATACACGCCCGCGCGCATCTGGCCGCCGCGATTCCGCGAAGCCTCGTGCGATCCCAGATCAACGACCGTGTGGCTCATAACGCAAGCGCCTCAGCTTTGGCGATTTCCGGCAATGGGTCGAGCGTCACCCGCTGAACGTATGCATCGAGAAAACCGGCCAGCGCCGCCGCGGCACGTTCGCTTTCATGCGCCAGCCGAATCAACCCACTAATTCGATGCGGCCTCGTTACGATTTGTCCCAGCACTTTTGAGATGCTCACGGCTCCGCGCTCGTTGAACGTGCGATCGAAATCGAGCGGCAGATTTGACTCAACATCATCGCTGACCGCTCGAATGGCTACCGCGCGAACTCGGTGATGGGCCGCCGCCGAGAGGACGAAAACGCTCTCCATATCCACTGCATCGGCGGAAACGCCAAGCGACTTTTTCTCCTCCGCTGCCGCAATCACGCGATCAGCGACAAGGAACTTTTCGACAACCCCGGCGCCGCAATCTCCCGCGCGCGCAACCAGTTCCGCGTCGCTCCGGATCAACCTCGTCCCATTCACATCCGCGACCGCGCGCGCAGCAACCACCGCGCCGGGACGGTAATCCGGCTTCAACGCGCCGGCGAGACCAGAGGCAATGCATATGTCGGGCTCGTAATCAAATGCACGTCCTAAACTCCGCTGCGCCGCAAAGCGTCCCGCGCCCGTCAGCACTACGCGCACATCCACGGATCCAACTTCGGCCTGGTACGTCTGGTCCAAGTCGTCGACAGATAGGCGCCGGAAGCGCCGCATCTTGCGCCACGGCGCGAACTCGTTTTCAAGCGCGAATGTGACCAAAATCTTCATTTGCAGAACGAACCGCTACGCTGCGGCCGCGCTCGCAATCGTTTTCGACTGCAAGCGTCCACGCACGTATCCCTGTTCCTCATACCAGCGCACCGCACGTTCGAGCGCCGCTTCCACCGAGCCGGGTTTATATCCCAACTCCTTCTCGGCCTTGTCGCTCACCACGAACATCCGGTGCCGCGACATCCTCACACCCTCGACCGGAATCTGCGGCTCGCGTCCGGCAAGCCGCGAAAACCACTCGTCCGCGTATCCCGCAGCCAGCGCGAATGCATGCGGCAGACGCACGCGCGGCGCGCGACGCCCCGCAATCGGCGCCAGCGCCTCCAATATCTGCTTCAGCGTCATATTGCGGCAACCCAGGATGTACCGCTCGCCGATCCGGCCCTTCTCCGCCGCAAGCAGATGCCCCGCAGCCACATCCTCCACTGCAACAAGGTTCAACCCTGTGTCGACATACGCCGGCATCTTGCCGTTCAGGAAATCAACGATGATCCGCCCGGTCGGCGTCGGCTTCCAATCACCGGGACCAACAGGCGCCGTCGGATTCACGATCACCACGGGCACCCCTGCTCCAGCAGCCTTGATCGCTTCGAGTTCGGCTAGGAATTTCGAGCGCTTGTAGTGCCCGATCATCTGATCGAGGGTCGCGTGCGTCGCTTCGTTCGGCAACTGCCCGTCGTGTCCGGGAACCGCGATCGTCGCCACCGTGCTCGTATAAACGATCCGCTCGACGCCCGCCTGCGCGGCCGCCTCAAACAGCCGCTTCGTGCCTTCCACATTGCTCTCGTAAATTTCCTCGGGCGCTTTCGTCCAAAGGCGGTAATCCGCGGCCACGTGGAAAACGCGCCGCACTCCCTTCATCGCGCGATCGAGCGAAAGCGCATCCCGCAGGTCGCCTTCGACGCGTTCCACCGCAAGGCCCTCGAGCGCCTGCAGCTTGCTCGATCGCCGCACGAGCACGCGAACGCAATCGCCCGCAGCCACAAGTTGCCGGGCGACGTGGCTTCCAACGAAGCCGGTCGATCCGGTTACGAGTGTCGTCATAGACTCTGGGAAACCTGGAACCCGGCGGGAGTTTTCATCATTACCCCCAGTAACCTTCAGCGTGCTCGATCTCTTCGGGGCGAATCTGGATGCCCGCAAATCTTGGCTTGTTCCTGAGAAGATTATCGTAGCGCGCCAGTACGTAAAGTGGAAAGGAGTTTCGATACAAGTGATATTTCAGATAGAACACTTGCGGAAAACCGGTCCCCGTGAACTCAGCTTCGTCCCAAGTTCCATCCTGATTCTGATGTGAAACGAGCCAGCTGACTGCCCGTTCCACGGCAGGATCGTCAATAGCCGCGGCTCCGTTTACAGCCAGCAAGCCGATCAAACCCCAGGCTGTCTGAGAGGCTGTGCTCTTCCCCTGCGCCTTCAGCGCCGCATCGTAGTATGACAAAATCGTTTCGCCGAATCCGCCGTCCGGATTCTGCACCGAACGCAGCCATTCCGCCCCGCGACGGCCCTCCGGCAGCGTGCCAAGCCCCACCGCTTCAAGCGCCCGCAAGACGCCGCTCGTACCGTAGACGTAGTTCACGCCCCAGCGCCCGAACCACGAGCCATCTTTCTCCTGCTCGCGGCGCAAATACGCCTTCGCTCGTTCGACCACTGGATGCGTCGACGCCCAACCCATCTGCCCGAGGCATTCCATCGCCCGCGCCGTCACGTCCGCGGTCGAAGGATCGAGCATCGCGTTGTGGTCCGCGAACGGAATGTGGTTCAGGAACTGCTGGTTGTTCTCGTAGTCGAATGCGCCCCAACCTCCGTCGCCGTTCTGCATGCTCAGTAGCCACGCAAGCCCGCGGCGAATTGAAGCGCGTAAGCGCGTCGGCTCCGGGTCGGCCACCCGGCTCAGCGCCATCAGGACAAACGCCGTGTCGTCCACATCCGGGTAGAAATCGTTGCGAAACTCGAATGCCCAGCCGCCGGGTTCCGCCTTGCGATTTTTCACCTGCCAATCGCCCGGCCCGAGAATCTGATTTGCGACGAGCCACTGCGAGGCCGCCACAAGCGCCGGATGCGCCGGATCGACTCCGGCTTCCTCGAGCGACACCATCGCAATCGCCGTGTCCCACAGCGGCGAAATACAAGGCTGCACGCGCAGCGTGTCGGTTTCTTCGATTTCGTAGCGCGCCAAGAACCCGATTTCGCGGGCGACCAGCGGGTCCGTCGTATCGCCGTTCTCCGCGAGCAGGGCGAAAATCGAATTCATCATCGCGGGATAAATCGTGCCCAGGCCCTCGCTCCGCTCCAGGCGCTCCCGCATCCATTTTCGCGCGCGATCCAGGGCGATCTTGCGGAACGGCTTCCACGGCAGGCTCTCGTAGAGCTTTACGCCGCGGCCAAGTGCCAGAAAAACGTTCTTCCAGGACACGACCTGCTTGTCCCACGCGAGCGACGGCGGCGTCGATCCCGGCCGCTTGAATAGCTCGCCGACCGTGACTCCCTCCGGCAATGTCCAGTCTGGCTTTTGCGCGTAAATCAGCGTCAACGGAATCACGATCCCGCGCGTCCACGACGACATTTCATACAAATTCAGCGGAAACCAAGTGGGCAGCAGCATCAACTCGGGCGGAATTGCCGGAACCATTCTCCAATCGATCGCGCCAGCCATCGCAAGGTAGAAGCGCACATACGAATTCGTCGCCTCGAGCCCGCCGAACTCGTGAATCCTTTTCTTCGCTCGTTCAAGGTGCGGAGCGGCGGCCGAATCACCGGCCAGACGCAAAGCAACCCACGCCTTTACGGTCGCGTTCAGCTCAGAAGGCCCGCCGTAAAATATGTTCCAGCCGCCATCGGGGAGCTGACGGTCGCGGATATACTTCGCGAGCTTCGCCGTTTTTTCGGATTTCAGTTCGCCTAGGATCTGGAGGTAGAGGATGTAATCGGATTCAAGCGTGGTATCGGCCTCGAGCTCGCCCCACCAATAGCCCGTCGGATTTTGCGCCGATAGGAACCAATCGATGGCGCGCCGAATGGCTTCGGCAACAGGGGATTCCGTTTCGCGGCTCCGGGCGGTTGCTTGCCCCGAATCGCCCGCACCGGTCACGCGGAGTTGTGCCTCCGGTGTCATCAAGCCCTCAGACATGCCCTCGTCTCACTCACTTAGAAAAGGCCGGTTTGGCAGTATGGTATGGCCTCCCCGGAAAAGGAATGCACACAATCTATCGTCAATACAGGCACTTACAGACTAACCCCGATCCATTATCTTTCGTCTCAGGGCCAGGGTCAACTGAAAACACCTTGCCTGGACCCGTCCAGGCTATACCTTAGGATGTCGTCCCTTCGTCAAGGGCTGCCTCGGGCCCTCTAACGGTTCGTTGATGACAACACTTCGAGCCTGCGAACGCGCTCGGCGAGGCCCGGCAATCGGGCAAACCATGCGTACTGTCGTTTGAATTTTTCGAGCGAGCGAGCTGGCGTCCCCCAAACCACTTGCCCGCCTCGAATGGTCTTGCCCGTCGGTATTCCCGCTTGCGCCCCGGCGATCGCTCCATCCTCGAGCGTGCAATGGTCGGCGATTCCGACTTGGCCCCCGACGATCACGTTCTTGCCGAGAGTGCTGCTGCCCGAGATTCCCGTTTGCGCCGCCACCACGGAATGCTCGCCGATCCGGACGTTGTGAGCCACCTGAACCAGATTATCGATTTTCACTCCGGCGCCGATCTCCGTCGTTTCAAGCGATCCACGATCGATGGTCGTGTTCGCGCCGATCTCCACGTCATCCCCGATTTCGACGCCCCCCACCTGCGGAAATTTCCACTGGCGCCCTTCGCCGAAAACATAGCCGAATCCGTCCGCGCCGATCACAGTTCCCGAATGAACTTCCACACGGTCCCCCAGTTTCGCCGCGGCATACAGCGTGATGCGCGGATGCAGCCGGCAATCCTCTCCCACGCGGGCACCCCGGCCGAGAAAGCAGAACGCTTCGATGATTGTCCCGTCGCCGACAGTCACTTCGTCCTCAATCACCACGTAAGGACCGATGAACGCGCTGGCCGCAACGTTGGCGGTTGGCGCGACAATCGCTGTGGGATGCACGCTCGGATGGGGCGTGGGGTCTTTCGCCAGCAGCGTCGCCGCTTTTGCGAAAGCCAATTTGGGCACGCTCACTTCGAGCACGGTCTTCCCCTCGATTCGCGCGCCCTGCCCCGCAATCACACAGACCGCGGCCGACTTCGCGGCGCGCTCCGCATGGCGCGCCGAATCAACATAGATCAAATCCTCGGCGCGCGCGCGTTCGGGACTGGCAACGCCCGAGACGAGCGCCGACGCATCTCCGCGCAGCTCGGCTCCGAGATATTTGGCGAGATCACCCGCGGCGCAGGTCCCCGTGCGAGTCTCAGTGCGAGTCATTGTCACGTCTCCTTTGCCGAACCTTCCCAAGCGTACTGATTCGAATGGCCCATGGGCTCACTAGAAAGGGTAGATCGGCTTTTCGCCCAGCGGTCGAGTCTTCCACCGCTTGTGCACCCACAACCATTGATCCGGGTAGGTGCGCACGTAATCTTCCACCACGCGCATGAACCTCTGCGTCGTCTCCCGCACGTCCGACTCCTCGTTTCCCGTGCGTACGAGTTCCACCGCCGGTTCGAAACGTAGTCTATATTTTCGTCTCTGCGCGTCCCACGACAAGAACCCGGGCACAACGGCCGCGTCAGTACGCAGAGCGATCCGCGCTAGCCCCGACGTCGTCGATGCGGGGATTCCGAAAAAACTGACAAACACGCCTTCTTCCAGAGTCGTGTTGTGATCCGCCAGAATCCCGACCGTCCCGCCATCCCCCAGCACCTTCAGGATCGAACGCGCCGAGCGATTTTTCTCGATCGGCTGATTCCCCGAGCGGCAGCGATATCCATTGATCAGGGCGTCCACACGGCGATTCGCGACCGGCCGCACCAGAAAATGCAGCGGATGGCCGTAAAGCGCCTGCGCGAAAGGCGCCAGTTCCCACGCGCTCATGTGTCCGGTCAAGAAAAGGACGCCCTTGCCGCGCCGCCGCGCCACATCAAAATTCTCGAAACCATCCAACAGAACGATTCGCTCGATATTCTCCCGCGTGTACTTCGGAAATTGCGAGAACTCGCCCGCCATCCAGCCAACCTGCCGGATCATTCCGTGCGCCACTTTCCTGCGCCGCGTGTCGGTCCAATCGGGAAACGCCAGCTTCAGGTTGAACATCGCGGCGCGCCGCAGCGGCGTCCGAATTGCGTAAGCGGTTGCGGCAAAGCACGCCCCCGCTAATCGCGCCGCCGGCCTCGGCAGAAGCCCCATCAATTTCAGCCCAGTCCATGCCGCGGCATACTCCAGCCATTCCCGCATCGCGAGCCATTATGCGGGAGGCTGAATGTCGGCGCCAGAGGGTGTCGAGCGGTGCTAGACTGACCAACTTTGAGCAATCATTCCCAAACGCGGTCACTATGGTTGCGACCGGCGCCCATCTCAGCCGCGCTCGCAAGTGTCCTTTGCCTGTTCGGAGGCCTGGGCGCAATCGGACTCGTCGGCCCCGACGAGCCGCGTTACGTCTGGATTGCGCGCGCGATGGCTCAGACCGGCGACTGGATCACTCCCCGCCTCTACGGCCAGCCGTGGTTCGAAAAGCCGGTTCTCTATTACTGGGCTGCCGCCATCGGATTCCGCCTGCACCTGTCCGCCGAATGGGCAGCCCGGCTGCCATCCGCTTTCGCGGCTCTCCTCGCGGCGCTAGCGATCGGCTGGCTCGCGTGGAGGCACTACTCCTCGGCGCCGCACGCTGGCTTTGTAGAGGCGGGTCGCGAAGCGGGCGACCCGGCACTACTCGGGAGCCTCGCCCGAAATCCGGCGATCCTGGCTCCCGTCCTGTTCTCAACAAGTGTCGCAGCAATCGGTTTCGCGCGCGCCGCCACGCCTGACATGCTCTTCAGCTCCTGCCTCACGCTGGCGATGGCCAGCGCCGCGCACATTCTCCACAGCGCCGGCGCGCTCCGAGGCAATCGCGACCCCCTGTCCGATCCGGCCCCGCGCGACTTCTGGCCGTTGCTCGCTTTCGGCGCGTTTCTCGGCGCGGCCGTGCTCGCCAAAGGTCCTGCCGGAGTGCTACTGGCCGGCGGATCCGTCTTGCTCTGGGCGCTCGCAACGCGAAAATGGCGCGCGGCATTTCGTCTCGCGGATCCGGTGGCGATTGTCGCGTGCTGCGTCGTCGCTCTTCCCTGGTACGCGATCTGCGCCTACCGCAATCCTGATTTCTTGCGCGTCTTCATCCTGCAGCACAATTTCGAGCGCTACCTCACGCCGCTCTTCCGGCATCAGCAGCCATTCTGGTTTTTCGGCCCGATCGTCCTTCTCGCGCTCCTTCCCTGGACAGTCTTGCTCTGGCCCGCCGCACAGGAAGGCCTTCGCCTCTGGCGAGAAAAAACCTGGCACAGCTCTCCCGGATTTTTCTTTGCATGCTGGGCCGTCTTTCCGGTGCTGTTTTTCAGCCTCTCGCAATCCAAGTTGCCGAGCTACATCCTCCCCTCGATTCCCGCAGTCGCATTGCTCTGCGCGGTTGGCACTGCCCGGGCTGCAGATCGAGGCCGCTCGTCCCAGATACTTCTGGCTGGCGGCATCGGCCTGACTCTACTCGCCCTGGGAATCACCGCTCTCGCTGGGGTGCATCGAATCCCCTGGGAAGCCCTCAATTATCAGTACACTCCGGCATTCGTTTCGATCGTCGGCCGTCTCGCGCTCGTTTTCGTTGCGACAGTAGTGCTGTTTATTCTGGCCGCGGCCCTTCACGGGAAATTCGAATACGCGATCGCTTTATGCGCGCTCTTCGTGGCTTTGAGTGTCGAGACTGCAAATCTCGCTCTCCTCCCGACGCTCGACCGCCTCTACTCGGCAAGGCCTCACGCCGCCCTGATGCGTAACGATCTGCATCCCGATCGAATCTTCTCTTACCACCTGAGCCGCAGTTGGGTTTGGGGCTTGGCGTTCTATTTCCAGCGCGAACTTCCCGAGTGGTCGCCCGAGGATCCCAACGCCGCGCTCGTTCTGACGACGCCTGCCGGCCTTGCGGAGATTCGAAAGCTCGGCCGGTTCCAGGGCAGTCTTGACGAGCCTTACGTGGGTGTTCTCTACGTCCCGATCAATCAGGCGCCGCGCTAGTTAATTGGGGGATGTCGGAGGAATATTCAGCAGGAAGAAACTGACGACTTGGTTTTCGTACGTTCGGCGATCGTCATCGGACAGGTCCCGGTACGCCGACTTCACCCGCACCATCGTCTTCGGATCGGGCGATTTGACGAATAGCTTTAGCCCCTGATCGGCCAGCACGGGGCTATCGTCGGCGAGAATGAATAGCTTGGGAATTCCGGCCGTCGCCGCCAGGCGAGTCGAGACCGGAGGTTCATGCCTCTGCGGATAGTTGTACATCCGGAATCCGAAATCCACGAAACGCCCCACGTAAGGGATGGCCTGCAGACCGGAATTCTTCACCTGTATTCGCACCATATCCCGCGGATCGGCGTACGGATCCTCAACCGCAAACGCGGCAACCCGCTTGTCCGTCGACGCCACCTCCAACACCGCGTATCCGCCCATATCCGTGCCCCACAGCCCAAAATGCTGGACGTCGACATCATCGCGGGTCGCGAGGTATTGCAGCGCGGAACGAAGCTCGCCGGTCTCGCGGTACCCGAGTGTCGCAATTCCGGGGATGGTCCCGGCGCCCGTGAAGTCGAACAGGAAAACGTTGAACTGATGTTCCTGCAGCGCGGTCGCCAGCGTGAGAACATCGCTGCGCTGCGCCCCGTATCCGTGGCACACGATGATCGTCGGCGCACCCCTCAAACCCGGGAAAAACAGGCCGTCCCGCGTGACGCCGCCCGCGACCGGAAACGACAGGGTCGTCGGATGTCCCATCATGATGTCCACATCAATGTTTGCCGGATTTCGCGGTGGATGAACGATCTGGTAAAGAAGGAAACCTGAAATCGATGCGACGGAAACCAGTGCGAACAAAAATAACGCCAGGAGTCCGGAGATAATCTTGGCGAGGCGTGAATTGCGCAGTTGGAAAGCTATGGCCATCCAGTAATCGTGGGGGAGCACTCAACGGCGAGCCCCGGCGCGACGTGTTAGCGCACTTCCTTTCGAAGCCTAGTCTCTCATACTGTTGGCCCTGAATCCCGCGAGTTGGGTTCCGGGCGTCCCAAAGCTATAATAGCTTCTGAACGGCATCCATCTCTCATGCAGATCGTCGACCTCCGCACCTTACAATCACGGTCGCTCGAAGACCTGTTCCAGGAAGAGGCCCGCCACTGGCGGGAAGAGCTCCACTGGGATTATCGAGCGTCCATCGAGCTGATCCGGCGGTTCATCGACTCCCGAGCCCTGGGCGGATACGCCGCCATTGATAATAGCCTCCCGCTCGGTTACGGCTTCTACGTCCTCGAAGATCGCAAAGGCCTGATCGGCGGACTTTTCGTCTCGCCACGCTGCGCGCAGAGGCCCGTCACGCAGGCCTTGCTCCGCGAGATGCTAGGCGCGCTGCGCGGCACGCCGCGCCTCGAGCGCATCGAGGCCCAGCTGATGCCTTTCGGCAGCGAACTCGATCCCGCCTTCCTCTCGCAGCATTTTCGCCTTCATCCGCGCCAATTCATGCTTCTGCCGCTCGCAGACTCGATTTTGTGCGGGAAGCCCCTCTCCAATGGGCTGCGCATCGAGCCCTGGAATGACCGCGCCTTCGAGGCCGCCGCCCGCCTGATCCAGCTCGCCTACGCCGATCACGTCGACGGCCAGATCAACGATCAGTATCGCAGCGAAGCAGGTAGCCTGAAATTCTTGCGCAATATCGTTCTGTTGCCAGGTTGTGGACAGTTCCTCCCCGAAGCCTCATTCCTTGTCCGCCCCGCCACCGGCGATCGCCTGATCGGCATGATTCTCACGTCCACTGTCGCCGAAGGCGTCGGCCACACGACGCAGGTCTGCGTCATGCCCGGCTATCACGGCCACGGCATCGGCCGCCAATTGATGGAGCACTCGATCCACGCCCTCCGCCACCGCCATTACGATGCGCTCTCGCTCACCGTCACCGCCACAAACGAACACGCGGTCGACCTCTACGAGCATCTCGGTTTTCGCACTCTGAAAACTTTCGCGGCAGGCGTCTGGCAGGCGTAAAGCGCGTTACTTCTTGACGCGGTCCTTCAGCAATCCCTTCAGCTCATCCATGAATTCCTTCACATCCTTGAAATCGAGATACACGGACGCAAACCGCACGTACGCCACCTTGTCGTGCTTCTTGAGCCGCGCCATCAGCAGCTCGCCGATTTCCGTGGTCGTGCGCTCGCGTTCCGATGCTTCGCTGACAAACGCTTCCGCCTCATCCACAATGGATTCCAGCTTGCTCACTGCCACCGGGCGCTTTTCGCACGCCTTCAGCAGCCCCTGCAAAATCTTTTGCCGCTCGAATTTCTCGCGCCGCCCGTCCTTCTTGATCACCATGTACGGAATTTCGTCGATCCGCTCGTACGTGGTGAACCGCCGTTTGCACTTCAGGCACTCCCGCCGACGACGAATCAAATCTCCGGTCCGCGCCTCACGCGAGTCGATCACCTTATCGTCCAGATGCGCGCAAAAAGGACATTTCACCTCGGTAACTCCCCCGACGGCGACGCCGTCGACGATTCCGTCGCATGCTCCGCCTCGGCCAGCAACTCCGCTTCGCCCGCCCGCTCTTCCGCTTGCGCCATGCGCCGCAGCTCTCCCATCGACCAGCCCTCCCGAAATAGCAGCGGCAACCCAACGATGCAGCACGAGGCAAATCCGATCAGCCAAATGACAATCGCGAACACCGCAGCCGGCTCTTTTTCTACCCCAAGCACCAGCGTCAGCACAAGGAACGTCGCCAGTTGCGCGCCCCCGCCCACGCCCGGCAGTTGCACCGCCGAGCCCACCAACGTGAACGCCACCACCAGAATCACTTCGCCCAAGCTCAGCTGCGCCAGCCTCCCGCTAAACGCGTGCGTCGCGATCACGTAAACCGAAACCACAAGTAGCCAATGAACCGCTGTGTAGCCGGTCAGCGCGCTGAGATCCTCCCACGTGCGGATGCCCTGCAAACCCTCGCTAAAGCCCTCGAGCAGCAAAACGATCTTGCCGCGCCAACCATGGCCCCATTTGCTGTCATGGAGCTTCTTCGCCAGCCATCCCGCGCCGTGATACCGGAAATAGACCAGAAACGCGATCGCGGCGATCAGCGCCAGCAGCAATAGCACCCCAGTCGAGCGCGCGATCTGGACAATGGACACGCCGGACGTCCCGCCCGCCGCCTGGCTCGCCGCAATGCTTGAAAGAAAGCCCCGCTGCAGCACCAGCAGCGCGCAACCGGCCAGCACCACCGTGGCCGCCACATCCGCAAGCCGCTCCAGCACGTACACGCCAAACATCCCCGGCATCGACAGCGAATCCTTCCGCGCGATCAGCACGGGACGAATCGGCTCGCCCGCGCGCCCGAGCAAAAACATGCACGAAAATCCCATCAGCGTCGCGCTATACACGCTCCAGAACTTCACCGGGCCGAGCCACCTGCAAAATCGCATCCATCGCAGCGCGCGAATCGCAAAGCAAATATAGATCACGGCGACGCCGAGCAGCAGCAACGACACGCGCGAATGCCGCAGCGACGCCGCGACCATCCCCCAGCGAAAGCCCTCCAGTGTGATTGCGTTCCGAAACTTGTAAGCGAAATAACCGAAAGCCGCCAGGGCAACGAGAAGCAGAAGATACCTTCGCGACTTTTTCATCGTCTGGCTTGCACCCTAGCAGCAACTTTCCGAAGGGTCAAGGCGCGATGAGCGCCGATCCTTAGGGGGTCGGACCTTCAGGTCCGACAATAAGACCGCGCGAAGCGCGTTTCCTTTGCGCAGCTTTATCCGCAGCATGTGGTCCCTCCGCGGCTGCCGCGAATACTTGCATGAACTCTTTAGTGTGGGTTTCCAAGCGCGGGCGCCAGGGGACCTGCCACAAAACGCCGCCAATTCTCCGCCTGTGCAGTTCCCGCGAATCAGGTTATCCTGTTTGTGCCTTCGAAAGGGTCCGCCGGTGCGGAAATTCGAACTCGTCCTCCTGATCCACGCCCATCAGCCAGTTGGAAATTTTGATGACGTAATCGAACGCGCCTACAAAACTTCCTATTTGCCCTTCATCGAAGTCCTCGCGCGCCATCCCTCGATTCGCGCCGGCCTCCATTATTCCGGCCCGCTCCTCGAGTGGATCGAGCGCCTCCATCCCGAATATTTCGACGTTCTGCGCGCGCTCGTGCGCTCCGGCCAGATCGAAATGGTCGGCGGCGGCTTCTACGAGCCCATTCTCATCTCGATCCCGCATGAAGACCGTCGCGAACAGATCGCGCGCCTCGCCGCCTACATCGAAAAGCATTTCGGCGCTCGTCCGCGTGGTGCATGGCTCACCGAACGCGTCTGGGAGCCCGAAATTCCTTCGTCGCTCGCGCCCGCCGGCGTCGATTACACGCTCGTCGACGACAATCATTTCCTCGGCGCCGGCTTCGATCTCGAACAGCTTTACGGCTACGCCCTCGCCGAAGATCTCGGCCACACCGTGAAGGTCCTCCCCGGTCTGAAAATTCTCCGCTACCTGATTCCCTTTCGCGACGTCAGCGAAACCGCCGACTTTCTTCGCGCGGCCGCGGGCAAGCATCCCGGCGGCTTTGCGGCCATGGGCGACGACCTCGAAAAATTCGGCGTCTGGCCGGGCACCCACGAACTTTGCTACACCAACGGCTGGCTCGAGCGTTTTTTCGTCATGCTCGAACAATCCGCCGACTGGCTTTCGATTGCCAAGCCTTCTGACGCCGTCTCGTCCCGCCCGCCGCTTGGCCGCGCCGAGCTTCCCACCGCGTCCTACACCGAAATGATGGAATGGTCGCTGCCGACCCCCGCGCGCAACCAGTACCACAGTCTTCTCGACGAATTCGCTAAGCGTCCCGACGTCCTGCCTTTCCTTCGCGGCGGCACCTGGCGCGGCTTTTTCTCGAAGTACGCCGAATCGAATCTGATGCACAAGAAAATGCTCTACGTCTCGAAGCAAGTCCACGACCTCGCGCCCAGCCGCCGCCGCGACCAGACCTTCCTTGCCTCCCGCGACGAAGCCACCATCCTGCTCCTCCGCGGCCAGTGCAACGATCCCTACTGGCATGGCATTTTCGGCGGCCTCTACTCACCGCACCTGCGCACCGCCGTCTGGCGCTCGCTCGCCGAGGCCGAAGCGCTCGCCGATTTGCTCTCGCACCGCAAGCATCAATACGTCGATATGGCGCGCCTCGATTTCGATGCCGACGGCCGCGAGGAAATCTACTTCACCTCCGACCGCTACTCCGCCCTGCTCAAGCCCGATGACGGCGCCACTTTCTCGGCGCTCGATTTCCGCCCGGCCAACGTCACGCTCATCAATTCGCTGATGCGCCGCCCCGAGTCCTATCACGCCAAGATTCGCAATCTCACGACGGCCGAACCTCGGGTTGCGCAATCCATTCACGATCAGGTTCGCACCAAGGAAGAGGGCCTCGAGCGTTGGCTCAACTACGATCGCTGGCCGCGCCACGCCTTCCGTCTGCTGCTCTTCGGCCAAAACAAAACCCAGCAGGATTACGCCGCCATTCACCTCGAAGAAGACGCCGCGCTCGCTGCCGGCCGCTACGGCGTCGCCGACGTCGCCGAATCGCGCGTCGCCCTCGCCTCCGAGGACTCCGCGGACTGGCCCGCCGGAAAGAAGTTTTCGTTTGCTCCCACGGAAGACGGATTCGAAATCGTCTGCGACGTCTTCGTGCGCCGTAGCGCCCCCGGCACCGCGTCCATCAACATCGGCCTGGAGGTCGTCCTCAATTTTCTCGCGCCTTCCGCGCCCGACCGCTTCTTCGAATCCGACGGCCGCCGTTACCCGCTCCGGTGGTCCGCCGCCATTCCTGGCGAGGAGTTGCGCATTGTCGACGAATGGCAAGCCGTCGCCGTCTCGCTCCAGGCCTCCAACGCCCGCCAGTTCTGGATCGCCCCCATCGAAACCGTCTCCGAATCCGAGGACGGCTTCGAGCGCATCTATCAGGGCTCGCAAGTCCTCGCCGTCTGGCCCATTGAACTCGCCCCCGGCGCCGAATTCCGCGCCCAACTCAAGCTCACCGCGACCCGCCTCTAATCGCGCTTCTTGCCACTAGCGACTCGCCATTCCCTCATTACCCTTCCGTTACGTTCCCCGCCGGTTTGGCACTTCCCCGTATGCGCTGGAGTCTAATGAAAACACGAGGTGCATCCGTGTGGTCACCGAGCCAGGCAATAGCGCGTCGCGCCGCAAAGCGAAAGCCGGCCTTCTACACCAGCATCAATCTCGCGGGATTTGTGAGCGTTCAAGCCGTCTTGATTGTCCAATTTATCGTCTACGCCACGCCTAACCAGTATCCATGGTGGCGGGCTGCCTACTTGCCCGACCTACAAAACGCCACGCTACAGCCCGGCGCGTTGCGTGAAGACCTAATGGACATTATCGTAGCGCGAGACGGGCAGATCTACTTTCGCAACGAGAGGACAAACCCGCAGGAACTACCGGCCTTGATACAGACAGCATTGCGAGAAGGCTCAGAGAAGACGATCTATCTTGCCGCTGACCAGAGAACATGTTATCGAGACGTCAAAATAGCCCTCGATGAGGTCCGCCTCGCTGGCATCAGAAACGTCGTCCTAATGACGGGCCGTCCGACCGAATATGCTATTCAGCGCTAAGGCGGATTGCCGCAGAATGCGCCCTTCTGGCCACTAATCACTCGCCACTAGCCACTCTCTTCCCACCTCTGCTAAATTGCCATAGTCGGAGGCAAAAGCTCGTGGCCGTTTCGCAGGAACTTCTCGAAATTCTCGTCTGCCCAGCGTGCAAAACTCCGGTCAAGCTCACGCCAGACCAGCGGGGCCTGAAGTGCGCCAGCTGCCGCCGCGTCTACCCCATCCGCTCCGACATCCCAGTCATGCTGGTCGACGAAGCTGCAATCGATAAGGAATAGAATTAAGCAGCAGTGCGAGGCGGAGGTTTTCTCTGCGTCCTCTGCGCATCTGCGGTGAGTGGTTTGTCTCGGAATTTGCAGGGTCAATACGGCGGGAACGACATTGACTGATCCTTGAAGTTCACCCACAGATGGACCGTCTTCGTCGAGTTCATCTTGATATCATCGCCGTCGGGAAACGGCGCATAAGGACTCACTTCGATCTCGATATCCGTCGCCGAGCCTTCCTTGACGTGCTCCGGCCGCCCGATCTTGTAACTCTTCACCGGCCCGTAATACCCGCCCGGTCCCCAGTCTTCGTTAAAATCCTTGAACGAGTAAGACTGCGACGGCTGCCAGATCTGATACGCCTTCTGCAGCTCGCCCTGGCGCACAGCAGTCATGAAGCGGTTCGCGGTGGCCACTTCGCGGTGATACACGAACGGGTACCACAGATACGCTGGAAACACGGCGACGAATACCGCGATCGTCACGAGCACAGCCGCGATCCGTATCACGTAGCGGCGAAGTTTTGACGGAGGATGATCGATGGGCGATTCGAAAAGGGCCACGCGGACTCCATGAAGCTAGAACTGGCGCTTGAAGAGGGCGATGCTGCCCGAAACCATCAACGCCGAGAAGCCAATCAAGATTAGCACGTCCTTGTAAATGCCTTCAATGCCGGTATTCTTCAGCGTCAGATCATGCAGCGCGTGCACCGTGTAGGTAAACGGATCGATCACCGAAATCCAGCGCAGCCACGGAGGAAACGCTTCCACCGGATACACGGCTCCCGACGGGAAAAACAGCAGCATATTCAGCACGCCGAAAATCGCCCGCGGCACCAGCGGGTCGTCCACGCGCACCATCACCAGAAACATCAGGCTGATCATCGCCACGGACGCGCAGAAAATGATCACGCCGAGATAAAGCAAGCGCACGGGATCCCAAAGCCTGTCGATCCCCGCAATCAGCCCGCCGATTACAATCAGACACATCCCGGCCATGAACGCTTTGACCGTCCCCGCACCGATCAAACCGCCGATCAGCTCGGTTTTGGTGATTGGCGTCAGCAAATACCCTTCGTGCAGCCCTCGCGTCTTGTCGTCGATGTACGTGATACCGCCGCCGATCATCGCCGTAATGAAAATTCCCATCGCGGTCGACCCCGCCAGCAGGTATTTGATGTATTCGATGTACGGATATATCTCCACAGTGTCGAGTTCCACCTGCGGGTCGAGGCGCGGAGACACGTCCGGCGTGTTCAGTTGCGTCGTCATCTCCTGGATACGCTCGAGCACCGAGCTGGAAATAAATTGGTCGCTGTTGTCTTCCGTGAAGACGATCCGCGGCCGGTCCTGCTGGTAGTATCGTCGCGAAAATTGCGGCGGGATATCCACGACGCCTCGGATGAATCCCTGCCGCAGATCGTTGATCGCCTCGGGCAGCGAGTTGTACTGCACGATGCGGAACGTCTCGGGACCAGCCGCGATGCCGTCGAACATCTCCTGCACGCGCCGCGATTCGACCGAATGGTCCTGGTCCACCACGCCCAGCGCCACTCCCTTGATCTTTCCCCCGAACGCGTAGCCCAGCACCACCAGCTGCACCAGCGGAAAGATCAGCGAACTGATCATCAGCGCAGGACTGCGAAAGAATTTCCGCATGTCCCGCTCGATCAACGCCCCTATACGGTAGAGTTTCATCGCTCGTTATCCCTCGTCCGCCGCTGTTGCTCGCAGCCCCGTGTCGTGCTCTTTAGGGGATCGGACCTTCCAGGTCCGACTTAAAACGTCCGCGCGAAGCGCGTTCCGATGCGCAGCCTCACCCGCAGCATGTATTGCGCTCTATCCAACGCCCGTTCGCCTCACCGCGAGAATGGAGTCAATTCCCGCGCCGGCTTCTGCAACGCATCGCGCAACGCGCTGCCCGTGTAATGCAAGAACACGTCGTCGAGCGTCGTGGTCTGCACCAGCACGCGCTTCACGTTCACCTTCTTCGCTCGCGCGAGGTCCATCAACGCCGCCACCGTCGCCGGCCCGTCGTTCGAGGTAATGTGGACCATCTCCTCCCGCTGCGTCACGCCCGTCGCGTGCGCGAGGCCCCGCAGCTGCTCCGCCCAATCCGCCGGCTCGCCCTCGAACTCGGCCTCGACGATTTCCGTTCCCGGCACGCTATCTTTTAGCTTCATCGGAGTATCGAGCGCCGCCAGTTTCCCGTGATCGACGATCGCGATCCGGTCGCACAGCTTGTCCGCCTCGTCCATGTAATGCGTCGTCAGCAAAATAGTCAGCTCCGAGTGATCCCGCAATTTTCGAATCATGTCCCACACGTTCGACCGCGACACAGGATCGAGCCCGGTCGTCGGTTCGTCCAAGAACATGATCTTCGGCGAATGGACCAGCCCGCGCGCGATCTCGAGGCGCCGCCGCATGCCGCCCGAAAACGTCCGCACGAGCGCGTCGCGGAATTTCAGCAGCTCGACCGATTCGAGCAGCCGGTCGATCAACGGCCCGCGTTCACTCGCCGGGACGCCGTAAAGCTTTGCGTGAATCGCCATGTTCTCCTGCGCCGTCAATTCCGGGTCCGACGTAAACGCCTGCGGAATCACGCCGAGCACACCTCGCACGCCGTCCGGGTCCGTGCGGATGTCGTGCCCGCCGATGCGCGCCGTGCCCGAAGTCGGCGGAGTGAGCGTCGTCATCATCCGGATCAGCGTGGTCTTCCCTGCGCCGTTCGGCCCGAGCAGCCCGAAGATTTCCTGCTGGTCGACGTCAAAGCTCACGTCGTTCACGGCCGTGAACTCGCCGAATTTCTTCACCAAATGATCGACTTCAATCGCCTTCATGGCACCACGCCTTGCATTTTTCGCGCGTAGGGGCGGGTTTCAAACCCGCCCCTACATCTGTCATCCGGGAAGCATCTTCAATTTACAGCCTCGCGAACCAATTCTTGGCCGGTGGCGGCGGCAGCAACACCGTCGCCGTCATTCCCGTGAACAGTCTCCGCCCATCGTTCGGCACCGCCACTTTGATCGCGAATGTCTTGATGTCGCGCTTCGTGCGGCTCACGTCGCGCTGCGTGGCGAAATCATTCTCGACGCCCTTGAAGAACACCGGCCCCTCGATAATCCTTCCGGAAGGCAATCGCACGCGAAGCACCTGCCCGAACTGCACGTCGTCGATGTAGCTTTCCTCCACATCCGCTTGCACCCACAGATGATCGACGTCCACCACCACCACGATCGGCGCCCCCTGCGCCACCACCTCGCCCTGCTTCGCCACGCGCACGGAGACAACTCCGTCGATCGGCGAATAAATCTTCGTATAACCAAGCTGCGTCGCCGTTTCGGCCTCGGACGCGCGCGCCTGTTCAAGCTGCGCGATGGTCGTCGCGATTTCGCTCTGCCTCACGTCCACCTGCTTGCGGTTCGCCTGCGCCACTCCGAGCGCCGCCGCCTGCGCGCTCACCGTGTCTTCGAGCGATTTCACATTCGCCTCCGACACCTGCAGCGTCGCCTGAGCATGATCGCGGTCCTGCGCCGATTCCACGCCCGCATCGAAGAGGCCCTGCATGCGCTTGAAATCGATCCGGTCGCGCCAAAGGCTCGCCTTCGCCTGATCGAGCTGAGCGCGCTGCGAAGTGAGCGTGGCTTCCGCCTGCTTCAACGATGCGTCCGTCTGATCGTCCGTCCACGTGTAGTTGTGATCCGCCTCGCGCACCTGCGCCTCGAGGCTCGCGACGTTGGCCTTCGCCGCCGCCAGGCTCGCCTCGAGCTCTTTCGGATCGAGCTCCGCGATCAACTGCCCCTTCTTAACTTCCGATCCCTCATCAACCGTCAGGTTGATCATCCGCCCCATGATCTGCGGGCTCACGATCACTTCGTTGCCGTCGACGATCCCCGTCAGCGGAATCGCGTTCCCGTGCGGAGTCGTCAGCAGATACGAGATGAGCGCAGCCACAAAAACCGCTCCGATCAGAATGAACGATTTGTAAGGCTTCATCGAGCCTTGGCTCCTTTGGCCGTCAGGCCGTGATCGAGGAAATCGAGCAGCGCCCGTTTCCGCGCGGCCACCGCGTCCGGCGCCAGCAGGTCACGGCCGGCGACGCGCCCCAGCATCGCGGCCGTGGCAAAATACGATGTGGTCATTTGCATCGTCAGCATCGCGATCTGATCCACGTCGACCGCGCGAAATTCTCCCGTCGCGATCCCCTCTTCGAGAGTGCGCGCGAACTCGCGGCTCAGCGGGCGGAAGAAATCCCTCACCATCCCGTCGAATTCGGGCCGCGACTCCATCGCCTGCCGCTGCAGCAGCCGCGGGTAGTTCGGATGCGCGGCGAGAAAATCGAAATACCCGTTCACGCATTGAAAGAACCGCTCGCGCGGCGAAAGCCTCTTCTTTGGCGGCGCAAAGACCGTTGATCGCAGCTGCCGCGTGAGATTCTCGAGCACCGCGCGATGCAGCCGCCGCTTGTCGCCGAAGTAGTAGTAGAGCATCGCCTTGTTGGCGTGCGCGGCCGTGGCAATCTCCTCCGTGCGAGCGCCCGCGAGTCCCTGCTCGGCAAAATGGCTTTCCGCGGCGGCCAAAATGCGCCGCGCCGTCGCTCCGCCTTCAACTCTTCTACGTCCGCGCGCCATGTTTATTTCAGACTCCCAACCGGCTCATATATTCTTCGGGATATCGCGCGCCCACCGCCGCGCCGCGCGGCGCGAGCTCGTCGATGCGCTTCAGGTCCGCCGCCGTCAGCTTCACGTCTAGCGCGCCGAGGTTTTGATCGAGATATGTGCGCCGCTTGGTGCCGGGAATCGGCACAATATCGTCGCCCTGCGCGAGCACCCACGCCAGCGCGAGCTGCGCAGGAGTACAATTCTTTTCCGCCGCGATCTTCTCGATTCGCTGGACTAGCTCCAGATTCTTGTTGAAGTTTTCGCCTTGAAATCGCGGCGAAATCCGCCGAAAATCTTTTGGCCCAAAGTCCGCGCTCTTCACCTGCCCGGTGAGAATCCCGCGTCCCAGCGGGCTATAGGGCACCAGGCCGACGCCCAGCTCGCGGCACGCCGAAAGGATTTCGCCCTCCGGATCGCGCGTCCAGATCGAGTATTCGCTCTGCAGCGCCGCGATCGGATACGTGGCGTGCGCGCGGCGAATCGTCTTCGCGCCCGCCTCCGAAAGCCCGAGGTAGCGTACCTTCCCCTGCTCGATCAGCCGCGCCATCGCGCCCACCGTCTCTTCGATCGGAACGCTCGTATCCACGCGGTGCAGATAATAAAGATCGATCGTCGAAATCTTCAGCCGCTCCAGGCTCGCCTCGCACGCCGCCTGGACGTATTCCGGCTTGCCATTCACGCCGAGAAAACGCCCGTCCGGCTGCCGCATGTTTCCGAATTTCGTCGCGACGATCACTTCGTTCCGCCGCTTCGCAATCGCGCGCCCCACCAGCTCTTCGTTCGTTCCGCCGCCGTACATGTCCGCCGTGTCGAGCATCGTGATGCCGCGGTCGATCGCGTGGTGGATCGTCGCCGTCGATTCCTGATCGTCCGGCGTGCCGTAGGACTGCGACATCCCCATGCAGCCCAATCCGATGGCGGAAACGATGAGCGAGCTTTTGCCCAGCCGGCGGTATTGCATAAAACCCTCCTCAGGACACAATTGGTATTCTTCAACTAAACAGTTAGTTTAATCAGCCGGGGATGCCGTGTCAAGGAAGACTCGACGGTTGGTGTGGCGGGCAGTTCGGCTGTCTTGCCGGTATATAGTGAGACCATGGCTGAGCCCAAACGCTACAGCACGACCGTTGGATGGATCGGCGTTCTCTGTCTCGCTGTTTATTGGACAGCCAGGTTGGCGACAGAAGTCGCTGATACGTTCGCACTGTCATCATTCGGAAAGTTCGTCGTGGTCGGCACCCTCTTGGCGGGTGCGGTGCTAACGACGATTGCCGCCGTTAGGGGCTCAAGATGGTGGTTGGTTGTCGTCGCTCCAAGCGCCATTACACTGGCGGACCTTTATCTTCACCTGTCACGGACTCTACGATAAAAAGGGCAAAACTTACGATTCGAGCGCGCCACCCGATCCCGCCGGCAGCTCGATCGAATATTTCGTGCGGGTCATTTCGCGGTGGCGTTCGAGGGCGAGCTCGATCAGCTTGTCGATCAGTTTCGGATAGGGCAGGCCCGACGCTTCCCACAATTTCGGATACATGCTGATCGACGTGAAGCCGGGAATCGTATTCAGCTCGTTGACGAAAATCTTCGACGTGCGCTTCTCGAGGAAGAAGTCGCAGCGCGCCATCCCCGCGCCATCGATCGCGCGAAATGACCGCACGGCGTATTCCTGGAACGTCTTCACCTGGCTTTTCGCGAGCTTCGCGGGAATGATCAGGTGCGTTCCCTGCTCCAGATATTTCGCCGTGTAGTCGTAGAATTCGCGGTGCGGGACGATCTCGCCCGGAATCGACGCCCGCACGTCGTCGTTGCCTAGCACCGAAACTTCGATCTCGCGCGCATTCACGGCGCGCTCGACCAATATCTTCATCGCGAATTCCGCCGCAAGGTTCAGCGCGGCCGGCAGCTCGCTGGCGGTCTTCACGCGCGTCATGCCGACGGACGAGCCGAGCGTCGCCGGCTTTACAAACACCGGGAAGCGCAGCTTTTTCTTCACCAGCTTCAGGACGGCGGCCGGCTCGCGCTCCCACTGCGACCGTTGGAACGCAACGTATGGCACAACCGGCAGGCCTTCCTGCTCGAAAAGCCGCTTCTGCACGTCCTTATCCATGCCGACCGCCGACGCGAGCACGCCCGCGCCCACGTACGGCAGCCCCGCCAATTCGAGCAAGCCCTGCACCGTGCCGTCTTCGCCAAACGTGCCGTGCATGACCGGGAAAACCACGTCCAGCGTCACGCTCGGTTGCCCCGTATTCCGCGACATCGGGACCAGCGCGGCGGCGGTCGGATCGGGCGGCAGAAAAACGCGCTCGCCTGATTTCAGTACGTCGGGCAGCATCTTTTGCGCGCCCGTGCCGACGAGCCAGCGGCCGTCCTTCGTGATGCCGATCGGCACCACCTCATATTTTTCGGGATCGAGCGCGCGAATCACCGACGCCGCCGACGCGAGCGAAACTTCGTGTTCGCCCGAACGCCCGCCGAAGAGCACGCCCACCCGCAATCTCTTTGAGGGATTCGTCATAGGATCTTTTTTCCCAGGCCGGATAGCACGAGCTCCACCCCCAGCGTCGCGGTCGTATTATGCAAATCGATCACGGGATTGATCTCGACCAGCTCGAGCGACACCAGCGCTTTCGTATCGGCAATCATCTCGAGCGCCAGGTGCGCTTCGCGGTACGTCGCGCCGCCGCGCACCGGCGTCCCTACTCCGGGCGCGTCCGTCGGATCGACGAAATCCATATCGAGGCTCACGGCGATGCCGGCCGTGTCGTCGCTCGCGAGGCGCAGCGCGTCCGACATCACTTCGCGCATGCCGCGCTCATCGATATCGCGCATCGTGAAAATTTGCACGCCCGATTCCTTCACGAGGCGCCGTTCTTTCGCATCGAGATCGCGGATCCCGACCAGGACCACATTGCGCGGCTCGATCATCGGCTTCAGCGGCGCGAGGCCGGTCAGCTCCGCCGGGCCGTAGCCCATGATCGATGCCAGCGGCATTCCGTGCACATTCCCCGATGGCGACGACTCCGGCGTGTTCATGTCACCGTGCGCGTCGAGCCAGATCATGCCGACGCGCTTCGAATCCTTGTGGAAATGCGCGACAACGCCGGCAGCGGTGCCGACCGCGATCGAATGATCGCCCCCGAGCACAAGCGGCATCATGTCCTCATCGAGCGTCTTGCGGACGATTTCGCCGAGCCCCTTGCACGTCTCCGCAATCTCGCCGAGATACTTCGCGTTCTTCTCGCCGTAGTGCTGCTCTTCCGGTTGCCGCACGGCGATATTGCCGATATCCTCGATCTGCCGGCCAAGCTGCTTCAGCCGCTGATGCAAGCCGGCAACGCGCAGCGCCGACGGCCCCATATCGACGCCGCGCCGGCTCGCGCCCAAGTCCATCGGTACCCCGATAATCCGAATCTTCTCAGCCATGATCCGTAGATTTGTCTTGCCGTTGTAGCGGCCGCCTTGCCTTTAGGCGGGCGCTTTTGACTTTGATGTTTCCGCCGCGCCCACAGCGGCCACTAAGGATAGACGCGATACAGCATGCGTGGGAAGGGGATGACTTCGCGGATGTGCTCCGTCCCGCAAATCCAGGCAACGGTGCGTTCGAGGCCCAGGCCAAATCCCGCGTGCGGGACGCTCCCATACCGCCGCAAATCGAGGTACCACTGCAGCGACTCCTCGGGGATCCCCTGTTCGTGGATCCGCTTTAGCAGCGTCTCGTAGCTCGACTGGCGCTCGCCGCCGCCGATGATTTCGCCGTAGCCTTCGGGCGCGATCATGTCGAAATTCAGCGCCAGATCGGGACGCGCCGGATCGGCCTCCATGTAGAAAGCCTTCATCGCCGAGGGATAGCGATGGATGATCACCGGCTTCTCGAAATTCCTCGAGAGGATCGTCTCTTCATCGCCGCCAAAATCGTCGCCAAACTTCGCGGGGTTTCCGGCCTTCTGCAGCACCTCGATCGCTTCTTCGTAGGTGATCCGCGGAAAGGGCGGCGCGATCTTTTCGAGTTTCGACACATCGCGGCCGAGCGCATCCAGTTCCCTGCTCCGGTTCTTCACCACACCTTGCACCATCGCGCTTACGAGTCCTTCACCCAGCTCCATCATGTCCGAAAGGTGGGAATACGCGGCTTCGGGCTCAAGCATCCAGAATTCGGTGAGGTGGCGGCGCGTCTTCGATTTTTCCGCGCGAAATGTGGGACCAAACGTATAGACCTTGCCAAGCGCGGCGGCCGTCGCTTCGACGTACAGCTGTCCCGATTGCGTGAGATACGCCTTCTGGTCGTCGATGTAGTTGACTTCAAAAAGCGTTGTCGTGCCTTCGCAGGCGGCGGGCGTGAAGATCGGCGCGTCGGTCAGGATGTAACCCTGATCGTCCATGAAATTGCGCGCGGCGCGAATCGCTTCCGCGCGGATGCGCAAAATCGACGCCTGCCGCGGCGTGCGAATCCAAAGGTGCCGCCGGTCGAGCAGAAAATCGACGCCATGCTCTTTCAGTTGAATGGGATAAGGATCGGATTCCGCGACGCGCTGTACAATTTCGACCGCCGCGATATGCATTTCGCACCCACCCGGCGCCCGCTGCTCAGCTTTGATCGCCCCGGTCACGATCACGCTCGATTCCTGCGTCAATCCCTTCAGCGCGCCAAACGCTTCCGGATTCTCTTTCAGTGACACGACGCCCTGAATGATCCCCGTGCCGTCGCGAAAAATCGGAAACAGCAGCTTCCCCGACTCGCGCAAATTGTAAAGCCACCCGCGAATCGTAACGGTCCGCCCGGCATATTCGCCTGCGTGTTCGATGGCGACGATTGGATTTTGCGGAGCTGGTGCGCTGGATTCCTGGGTCATCGCTTCGCCGAGGGCCGGTTCCACGGTTCGAGTGATGGAACGCCCTTCTTCACCAAGTGCTCTTCCAGCTTGTCAAACGTGGCGCGAATCTGATCGAACGTCGGAGCGCCGCCAGGCTGATCCTTCAACTCGACCACAAGCGGCAGGGGCTCCGGAGCGCTCGCAAAGCCCGTCAGCGCGGCATCCCAATCGATCGTGCCGCTATAAGGCAGCAGATGCTCGTCCTTTTCACCGTGATTATCGTGAATGTGCGTGGTGGCGACGCGCGAGCGCATCAGCTCGAAGCCTTCGGCCACGCCCGCATCAAGATGCGCGTGCCCGATATCGAAGCAAAATTTGAGATCGAGCCGCGTCTCCTTCACGAACTGCACGAGCGACGCGGGCGCGCCCAGCTCGTTGGGCGTATTTTCGACGGCGATCGTCACGCCGCGCTGCTTTGCGAAGAGCGAAAGATGCTCGAGCGAGCTGAAGGCCGCATCATACTTCCGCGGATCGACCTCCTGCCGGCCGCTCCCAAGGTGCTGGACGAGATAGCGGAACGGCACCGTCTCGGCCACGTCGATCGCGCGCTTCACCTCATCAACCGCATCCACGCGCCGGACCCGCTCTGTCTCCGAAATCGAAATCGAAATTCCGCTCTCGCGCCCCGGTGACGAATTGCGCTCGGTCGGCGAATGCAGCGAATGCAACGTGAGCCCGGTTTCCTCGAGCGCCCCGGCCAGCTCGCGCAGCGCCTCCGGCGACCGGTAGGTGAAATGCGATGACGAGCAGAAAATCTCGACGCCGTGAATGCCGGCCCGCGCGATTCCCTGCAACATCTCCCTGCTTAGCGGCTGATGAACGTACCGGTACGTCGAAAGAATGCGTCGCATCCCACCCTCAGTGCAGCATCATTCGCGAAGTTCTATGGTCCGTGGAAATCGCCCCGCCGTCAATAGCCGCCGCGACACAACGAGACGAGCCGTCTTAGTGAATCGAGCCTACAGGCGGCCGGAGAGAAGGAGCAGGAGGAGGATGGCGCCCGCCGTCAGCAGCGCGCCGAACCATACGGGAATGCGGATACGAAACGGGCGCTCGGCTGGCCGAGCAGGGGCGGGCTCGGGCCGGTCAAGAAGCGCCACGCCAATTCGCTTGCGCGGCGGGCGAGTCCCGCGGATCGACGCCGGTTGGGGCTCCGGCTCAGGCGGGTAATCGGTAAACTGATGCGGCATGAGCGGATGTTAGCACCGGACAAACCCTGTCGGGAAGCTGCTCCCCTTCGTTGCTCAGGGCAGGAAAACGCGCGAGGCACAACGACTCTAAATTGTGCCGCTTAGCGCGTATCAACGCGCGGCCCCAAGCTAGCGCGCCAAATCGCTCCAAAATCGGCTTTTCTTGGCTATTTCGGAGCCCCTTATCGGCCCGACGAGAGCATCATTGATGACGCAGTTGCTGCAATGTTTTCGAGCGCATTGGCCGCTTCGCCGACACCGCCCGCGCGTCGTCTCATTCGCTCGATTTTATGGCGTGCGTGCCGTGCGTGATTGCCGCGCCGGCGCGAAGTGCAGCGGCAACGACGACTGCCTCGGAAATTTCCTGATCCGAAGCTCCGGCTGCGCGAGCCTTGTCCGAGTGAATCGCAAGGCAATAGGGGCACTGCGTGGTAAACGCGACGGCGAGCGCCATCAGTTCCTTGTACTTCACCGGGATCGCACCGGCGGCCATCGCCGCCTTATCGAAGGCCCAGAATGCTTTCATGCCTTCCGGCGCATTGGCTTCGATCACTTTCAGCTTGGGCAAATTCTTCATGTCGTACACGGCGCACCTCCGCGTCGCAAACAGGATTCTCGAGGCTGCTGAGACTTTCGAGTCGCGCGATTATATTCACTGCGCGCACGTTGGGCAATCCCACGCTTTTTCTTGAATCCTTTCCCCCGGGGAAGTAATCGAAACGGATCGTGGAGGCGCACCGCTACATGAAATCCAACGAGCAGATTGGCAAAATCGTCGTGAAGGTCTAGCGGCGGCCCATCGTCCGGGCATACTTGCCGTGTCTTTTTAGGATGGCCCGATCTTGGCGTTTTCGGTTGTTGTCACTACACCCTCGCCGTCGGTGTTGACGACAAGTCTGGTTCCCGTCTTCACGCATAGGATCAAGTATTTTCCAGGAGAGGCGGCGCCTAATTTCCTCACGCGCACCTGTGCCTCTTCTACGCTCCCGGCCGTTCCCTTCCAGAGTACACGGTCAACGGGTATCATTTGAACAATGTCATAGGGAGAGGTCATTTTCTAATCCCTCACTCCCGTCCGCGATTTTCTTTCTGTGGACGACGCTTGCGTCAGGGCTCCGACGGCGATGGAAAATTGATTGCCAATGAAATCCTGCTAAGCCTTTCGCCAGTATGGCTGCGCGGAGGGAACACGAATAGTGTTCTTCGGCACGATGGCTCCTTGCCAAATCGAACATCATCTGATTTCGCAAGGAACCGTCACCCGAAGGGCGCGGCGGAGGGATGCTAGAAGAGACTCACTGACTCTACTCTCTTTTGCCGCATCCGAGGGGATTTATCGATTCAGCGCGCGTGGCCAGCCGATGAAGGTCGTGATGGAGGGCCGGCAAACGTGCATGAAATGAAGAGGGCGGGAGATGACCCGCCCCCGATCATTGGTCAAACAGCTTCGATTCACTACCCTTTGCCGGTCTTGCCGACGCGGATCGCCTCGGTCTTTCCGGAAAATTCGACCTCAACGATCTGGTTATGGTTTGTGTCGACTTCCGTATCCTCGGCTTTCTTCGGCAACTGGACCCAATGGCACGGCGTCTGAGCGACAACCTTTCCATCGCGCATGATATTGAGGGTGTTCTGATTCTCTCGAGCTTCCACCTTATATGTGCCGGGTTTGATTTGAGTATGCCCAATCATCGTGGCCTGGGAAGTGTTCCATTCAGCCGTGTAGGTTTTGTCGGGACGAGCCCAAACAGCGAGGGCAAAAACCAGGATCGCGAGCCCACCGAGGAACTGCTTTGCACTCCAACGCATTTGGCTATCTCCTTTAGATATGAACGAGTTCAGCGGAACGTACCCGAGGTGTCGCGAAGAGCGCGGGGCTGGACGCGTCAAGACGACCCGCGGACGCTCAACTACTTGGATGCGTGTCGCCGCGAGTGGGGATGTGCCCGAATGTACGGCGGCGCGTGGCAGGACTGCGGCGACGGCAGCTCTGACGCCAGTTTCCGTAATCAGCGCGCTAGAAGATTGACGAAGGCGAGTGCCACGATGGCGCCCCCGAGGACGGCCAGGGCGAACCAGTTCGAGAATCGACGGCGTTTGCTCGTACGTCGCATATACGCCAAAAGGCTCGCGTCGATGGCTGGAGCTGCAGCTTCGCCCGGAATGGCGCGGGCGGAGGAACCTCTCCGCGCGCGGCGCCGACGTTCAGGTCTAAGAGCTTCGTATGTCATGCATCGATCGTAAGCGTGATTGCGATGTTGCGCGGCGGGCGACATCCCGGGCGATTCGTAAGAGTTAGTTTGCGGTGAGTTAATGTGCGCGGCGCCAAACCGCGGAGAAACGAAAACAGTTTGGCCGGGTCGAAGCCGACTGACGTCAGGCGGCTTCGGAGAGGAATTCGACCTGGAACGATGATGGGACGAGCCCGACGCTCGCGCCGCGGGCGAGAAGTTCGCGGACGGCGCGGCGTCCCTCTTCGCCGTAATCGAGCGTCCAGCGGTTCACGTACATGCCGACAAATTTATCGGCGAGCACCGGGTCCATATCGCGCGCGAACTGCAGCGCGTATTCGAGCGCGGCCTCGCGGTGTTCGAGGGCGTAGCTGACGCTTTCGCGGATGATGCGCGCGACCTGGCGGCCCATATCGTTGCCGAGGCTGCGGCGAATTGCATTGGCGCCGAGTGGAAGCGGGAGACCCGTTTCCTCCTGCCACCACTGGCCGAGATCGACCACGCGATGCAGCCCGATCTGCGAGAACAGCAGCTGCCCTTCGTGGATCAGCAGGCCGGCTTCGACTTCCTTGTTGCGGACGGCATCGAGAATCTTGTCGAACGGCATGGTGACGGTTTCGACGCCGGGCTCGAAGAGCTTTAGCGCGAGATACGACGTGGTGAGCTTACCGGGAATGGCAATCTTGCGGCCCTTGAGATCACCCTTTTTGATCGCATGCGAGGAGATGACGATCGGGCCATAGCCTTCGCCGAAGCTGGCGCCGCAATCGAGCAGCAGGTACTTGTCCGCGACAAAGGCGTAGCCGAAAAAGCTGACGGCGGTGACGTCGTAGGTCTCTTTGTGAGCCTCGTGGTTCAACGTCTCGATATCGCAGAGGACGTGGTTGAACTTCACGCCAGGCAGACGCACCTTCCCCGTCGCCAGGGCGTAAAACATAAAGGCATCGTCACTGTCCGGTGAATGGGCCAACTGCAGAGTGGTCGTCATCGGTGTCGCGGCGGGTGTCGACATGTTTTTTGACCATCCTGGCGCTCAGAAGAAGCTCACCGTCGATCGATCCGGAGACACATTACTCCAAGCTCTGTGTGGCCTGGCCTGTGAACTGAAAACGGCGTCCGGAGTGTGCGCTTTCGTGTGTGAGTGCCGTAGTTTGAGCGGAAGTAAGAATACCACACGGCAACGCCGCGCGTACAGATTCAGGCGAAGGCACACCTGTGGAAATCGGAGGCGATGGGACCTGGCGGATGGCGCGGCGGGGCGTTCGTCCGGTAGAATGCGTGGCGGACGGCCGACCCGCCGGGACGTGGTTCCCGCGTGATCTCGGAGACTGGAGAGTTCCCTGTGCCATCATTTGCTGGTGTGGATTTTCTGGAGTTTGACTCGTTGCTGAGCGACGAGGAGCGGCTCGCGCGGCAGACGGCGCGGAAGTTTGTCGACGAACAGCTGCTGCCGATCATTGTGGAACACGACCGCGCGGGGACGTTTCCGATGCAGCTCGTGCCGCAGATGGGCGAGCTGGGATTTTTCGGCGCGAACCTGAAGGGCTACGGGTGCGCCGAGATGTCCAACGTGGAATACGGGCTCGTGACGCAGGAGCTCGAGCGGGGAGATTCAGGGCTGCGGAGCTTCGTTTCAGTGCAGTCGGCGCTGGTGATGTATCCGATCCATGCCTTCGGATCGGACGCGCAGAAGGAGAAATGGCTGCCGCTGCTGCAGCAAGGGAAAGCGATCGGCTGCTTCGGGCTGACGGAGCCGCAATTTGGTTCGAATCCCGGCGGGATGCTGACGCGCGCGGTGAAGAAGGACGGCGGCTACGTCCTCGACGGCGAAAAGATGTGGATCACAAACGGCTCCATCGCGGACGTCGCCGTGATCTGGGCGAAATGCGAAGACGGGCGCGTGCGCGGATTTCTGGTCGAGAAAGGCACGCCGGGATTTAAGGCGTGGGCGATTCACGGCAAGCAATCGCTGCGGGCGTCGGTGACATCCGGGCTGGCGATGACCGGCTGTAAGATTCCCGAGGAGAATCTGCTGCCGGGCGTCGAGGGGCTGAAGGGACCGCTATCGTGTCTCGACCAGGCGCGCTACGGCATCGGCTGGGGCGCGATTGGGGCGGCGATGGCGTGTTACGACACGGCTCTGAGCTACGCGAAGCAGCGGAAGCAGTTCGGCGACAAGCCGATCGCATCGCACCAGCTCGTGCAGGAAAAGCTGGCGTGGGCGATCACGGAGATCACCAAGGCGCAGTTTCTGGCGATGCAGGTCGGGCGGCTGAAGGACAAAGGACGGGCGCATCCCTCGCACATTTCGATGCTCAAGATGAACAACGTGTGGATGGCGCGCGAAACGGCGCGGCTGGCGCGCGAGATTCTCGGAGCGAACGGAATCGTCGAGGATTATGGCGTGATGCGGCACATGAACAATCTCGAATCGGTCTTTACCTACGAGGGCACGCACGACATCCACAAGCTGGTGATCGGCGAGCGGATTACCGGAGTTGCCGCGTTCGTATAACCGTGAGCCCCAGGCAACGCTTTCCCTTTCTTCCGATAGATGCTATATCGGCCCTGAATTACAATCGTTCGGATCGATTTCGGCTGCAAATCAACTGACATGCGGAGGCGTTCATGGAACACGAACTGAGCCTGGAATTTTTGCGCGTTGTGGAGCAGGCGGCAATCGCGTCGGCGCGAACGATGGGCCTGGGCGACGGCCACAAGTCCGATCAGGCTGCCGTCGAAGCGATGCGCACGGAGATGGATACCGTCAGCATGGACGGGACCATCGTGATCGGCGAGGGCGAGCGCGATAAAGCCCCCATGCTCTACATCGGCGAACACGTGGGCCTGGCGGCGCGCGACAAGAAGCACCTGTATCCCGCCGTGGATATCGCCGTCGATCCGCTGGAGGGCACCAACCTCTGCTCGAGCGGCGCGCCCAACGCCATCACCGTGCTCGCGGCGAGCGATAAGGGCGGGTTGCTCCACGCGCCCGATCTGTACATGGAAAAGATCATCGTCGGGCCGCTCTGCCGGGGCGCCGTCGATCTCGATGCCACGCCTGAACATAACCTGAAAGCCATCGCCAAGCGGCTCGATCGCAAGGTGAAAGACCTGGTGGTGACCGTCCTCGAGCGGCCGCGGCACGAAAAGCTGATTCAGGATATCCGCAAGACCGGCGCGCGCGTCCGCTTGATCCAGGACGGCGACCTCTCGGCGGGAATCAGCGCGGCGGTTTCGGATATGGGCGTTCACGCGGTGATGGGAACGGGCGGCGCGCCCGAGGGCGTACTGACGGCGGCGGCGTTGCGCTGCCTAAATGGTCAAATCCTGGCCCGCCTGGTGATCGGCAAGGGAGAACACAGAGAACGCGCCGCCAAGATGGGCATCAAGGACCCCAAGCGGATTTACGACACTCACGAGCTGGCACCGGGCAAGAGAATCATCTTTGCGTGCACGGGCGTGACGCCCGGCGGCTTGCTGCGCGGCGTGCGGTTCTTCGGCGGCGGCACGCGAACCCAATCTTTGATTATGACGCTCGACGAGCGCGAGATTCGCTTCATCGATTCCGTCCACATCGAGAAGGGCGCGAACGCGAACGACGTCCGCGTGCGATTCTACTAGGGCTGATCTTTGAATTGCCGTGGGGGAAGTGGCAAACCTCCGAGAAACTGCCATGAAGGCTGAGTGGCTGATGGTCGTCCTGCTGTTGGCCCCGTCACCTTCGGGCGCAAAAGCGCATTATACCGAGAACAGGTGGTCAGCTACGCCAAGACTCTCGGTGAGCCTCAGAAAATCGAAAGACCCCACCCTCACAAAACCGAGGATGGGGCACACCCGAAAAGTCAAAGGCGGACCACCCCATCTCACGATGGCGCCGCGCGCGTAAAGAATTCGTAAGCCACCCCAAGAAAATTCCGTTCGAACCCATCAGGAAAAATGATCGAAGCGATGAAAATATCCGCTAGGCCGGGTTTACGTGGCGCTTGACGCGAGCCGAATGCCTGGAGTAACGTCGCCGCGCCTTACTATCGTGAAAGCTGACCCAGCCCACGGCACACAGACAGGATTGTCTGTGCCACATGGGGCTGAGGCGGGGAGGACGGAAGCATGGACCCAAAGAGCGTTCTTGAATATGCCTCGAAGCACAACGCCAAGATCCTCGATCTGCGTTTTATCGACGTGCCCGGCGTGTGGCAGCACGTCAGCTACCCGATTCAGGAGCTTACGGCGGAATCGTTCCAGGATGGGTTTGGCATGGACGCCAGCTCGATCCGCGGATGGGCCCAGATTCACGAATCCGACATGCTGTTGATCCCCGACCCCAATACCGCGTTCATGGATCCGTTTCGCGACACGCCGACGCTGATCATGATCTGCGACGCGCAGGACCCGCTCTCGCGCAAGCCCTACGAGCGCGATGTCCGGAATCTCGCGCACCGCGCCGAGGATTTCTTGCAAAAGAGCGGCGTGGCCGACCAGGCGTTTTTCGGCGCCGAGGCGGAATTTTTCATTTTCGATAGCGTGCGCTTCGATTCGAAGCCGCAGCACGGCTTCTATTTCATCGATTCGGACGAAGGCCGCTGGAACACGGGCCGCGCCGAGCACAACCTCGGCTACCGCCCGCGCTACAAGGAAGGCTACTTCCCCGTCCCGCCGATGGATCATTTCCAGGATATGCGCACGGACATGGTGCTGAAGCTGCAGGAATGCGGCATCAACGTCGAGTGCCATCACCATGAAGTCGCCACCGCCGGCCAGGCGGAGATCGACTTCAAGTTCGATACGCTGATCAACGCGGCGGACAACATGTGCAAGTACAAATATATTGTCCGCAACGTGGCGTATCAGTATGGCAAGACGGTTACGTTCATGCCGAAGCCGATTTTTTCGGATAACGGCTCGGGCATGCACACGCACCAGTCGCTGTGGAACAAGGGCAAGCCGCTCTTCGCGGGCGACATGTACGCCGGGCTCAGCCAGCTCGCGCTGTGGTATACCGGCGGGCTGCTGAAGCATGCGGCGGCGATCGTGGCGTTTGCCGCGCCAACGACCAACTCCTACAAGCGTCTCGTCCCGGGCTACGAAGCGCCGGTGAACCTCGCGTACTCGCGGCGGAATCGCTCGGCGGCCGTTCGCATCCCGATGTACTCAGCCAATCCCAAGGCGAAGCGCCTCGAGTTTCGGCCGCCCGATGCGTCGTGCAATCCGTATCTGGCGTATTCGGCGATGCTCATGGCGGGCCTCGACGGAATCGAGAACAAAATCGATCCCGGCGGCCCGCTCGACAAGGACATCTTCGAGCTTTCGCCGGAGGAGTTGGCGCACGTTCCCTCGGTGCCGGGCTCGCTCGACGCGTCGCTGAAGGCCCTCGAAAAGGATCACGCGTTCTTGACGAAGGGCGGCGTCTTCACAAAGGACTTCATCGACCTGTGGATCGACTACAAGATGAAGAAGGAAGTCGATCCCGTCCGGATGCGCCCGCACCCGTACGAATTCGAGCTGTATTACGACATCTAGTTACGGCTGCCTCGACCGCGCGTCTTGGCGCGACTTGATCGTGCCCTTTCGTGACGGCTGGGCCGGCAGGCGCGCGATCCTCGGGTGAAAATAAGGCGAACGGCGGGAGCGGTGCAACACCCGTCTCGCCCGCCTCCTTGCTTTCGGCGACGAGTTCAGGCTGAATATGTGATAGAAAACTGCGTGCGCGTGGCCTAGCCCGATGACCGAACCCAACCCCATTCCGACGCTGCTTGCGTTCCTCGTCTGCGATACGGTCATACAGGACGCGGCAACCCAGAAAAGAACGCTGGTGGGAGTTTTTGATCGGGTGGCATCCCCCGTGGTTCCGTTCCCGTTAAACAGCCTCGGCTTATATGCAAAATTGGTCGAAGGAGCGGGACAGTACGAGATCAGAGTCCGACTTGTGAATCTGAAAGATGAGTCGCCAGTTATGGAGGTGAAGGTAACCCCGCAATGGGCGAATCCCAATGATCCGATGGAGCTAGGTTTTAACTTCGCGGGTATCCCAATAACCGAGTTTGGAACCTACGAGTTCCAGTTATATGCCAACGACATCTTTCTTGGTCGGGCTCTTCTAAGAGCCGTTAAATTTCAGCTTCCCCCCATGGGACCAGGAGGCAGATAAGAAAATGGCCGCTGCACCGGATTACCTCGTAAGCCAAAATATCGAGCAGCCCAGGCCCAAAATTGTGCCGCCGCCGAATGCTCCCCAGGCCGTTGCTCTTCACCAGCAAGTTCAGAGGATCAGGATCAGTATTCGGCCACACGAAAGCCGTCCCAAGCGTCGGCTGCTCGGAACGATCAACCATGGCGACTTCCGTGTGGTTAAGCCTATTCCGGTGCAGCTAGACACGCGTGGAGAAACCGTTGTCGCCTCGTGGCGGCAGGTGGATGAGTTCGGGACGGGCAAGTCGAGCTCCTTGGCCTGCGACGATCTCGGCCATACGATTGCGGAATTGTATGCTTCGCTTCAAGCCGACGAACCCCGCTTAGGCCCCGACCTGGTTAGGGTGTTCGGTGTTTTGAAGGAGCACATTGTGCGGCGGCATCATGAAGGTGCATGAATTCGAGAAAATTGTGAACAAGTTAGGATTGAAGGTGCGCAACAGCGGCGACCGTCTAGCGTGGTTCGAATATGGCGGCAAAACCGTGGTGCGCACGAAGCGCTCCCAAGGAAACAAGGAACAGCCGGGTCATATGATCAGGCAACAGCTCAAGCTCGACGAGAAACAGATGGCGGGTCTAATCAAGTGTAACGTGTCCCTCGAAGACTATATTCGGATTCTGAAAAACAAGAAAATCATTGTCGAGCCGCCGAACGCTTCTTCGAAACTCGAAACGAGCCAGAAACTCACAAAACCCTAGACTCGATTGTGGGCTGCGGTCGCGCGCACAATGCCAAATAACGCCGCTGCCTAATCGCGAATCGGGCATCCGCTTCCTGCGCACCGGCTGACGCTCAATCTTACCAACGCTGAAATCTTATAATTATCTCCTGGCCCGCGCCATGGAATACGCGCAAGTCACTTACCGGCTGTTCGTTGGATCGCACCCGCAGACCGTCGACGATATCGAGAGGCTGCGCCGGGATTTGGCGATCACGGCCATACTGAATTTGCAAACGGACGAGGATATGGTCACCGCCGGCTTGGATTGGGAGCCCCTTGAGGTCCATTACAGCACTTGCCCCGTTGTTCTCTTTCGAGTGCCCATGAAGGAAGAACAAGGCGAGATGCGAGAGAAGCTTTTTCAGTGCATCAGCGCGCTGGAGCGACTGCTCTCGGCGGGGCACACGGTATACCTCCACTGCACGGCCGGCATCGGACGCTCCCCGACCGTCGCCATCGGCTACCTTCACTACCATATGGGTTGGGAATTGAACGCCGCCGCCCGTTACGTGAAGGAGGTCCGAAAATGTGCTCCCCATTTGCAGGCGCTCGCGCTGGCAATCGTGGACCAGGCCAGGCTGGAGTCCGCCGAATGGTGGCGTAGTTAAAGGGTGGAAGGGTGGAAGCGCGAAAGCGCAGAAGGGTGGAAGCGCGAAAGCGCAGAAGGGTGGAAGCGCGAAAGCGCAGAAGGGTGGAAGCGTGGGCCTTCAGGCCCTCGAAAAGCAAGCCTTAAGTCGGTGGCTTTAGCCACGGGGGTGCGGCGTCGATTTCCGCCCCGGGGTACGCCGACGAATACGGGAACAATGACGCCTCCTCCACCAGAAATTTTTTCACGGGATTCCGCCAAATATATTCGCGATGTCGCTCGTAATCGGCGGCGTCTTTGACGCGATGTTCTGTGAAACTTTGCTGCCAGATCTCCTGTTTGAAATCGAGCTCTTTCCTCGCCCGAAAGGAAAAACCACCCTTGATGTACTGCAAGCATTTCTCCAAGGAGACATCCGGCGCGGGCGTCAGCAAAAGATGGAAATGGTCCGGCATGACTACAAATTCGTGCAAGAGGAACCGCTTCTGCTTGCGATTATCCTGCAGAACGTCGAGCAGCAGCGACGACATTCTCGCGGCCTGCAAGACGGGACGATGGCCCGCCGTGACTGACGTCACGAAGAAGGTCCTAAGTTCTTGCGGAGCGAGAGGCACAGAAACCCCGGGGCTAAAGCCCACTCATATTAGCGCCCTTTTTCGAGGGCCTGAAGGCCCACGCTTCCACCATTTCGCGGCCACGTGGCCGCGCTTGCCCGAAGGAAGGCTAGACGTCTTTTGCCGTCGGCTGCCTTCAGCGCGTCGCGAGCGACGACGGCGGCACGCGACGGAGTACTTCGCGGGCAATAAGTGCTGCCGCGACCGGAGCGCACGTAATTTTCCTAGACTGTGGGACGGATTTGAGTTGTAATCCCGCCAATGCAAACGCTTGGTATTTCCGATTCGGCACCGCAGGCGGAGAATCTTCTCAAAAGGCTCTTTTGGCCCTCGATCCGAAGCGGCAGTGACGTCGACACCCTGGGGTCGCAGGGCTATTGGATTTGCACGATCGTCGCCGCGTTTGCCTGCCTTAGCGCCACCCTTGCCGGGCAGCCGATCATCGGCGTCTGTCTCCTGCTCTACTACTATCTGGGCGGCGTTGGAGTGAGGCAGCACAGTTGTTTTGCCGCAGTGGTTGTTTTTGTCATGTTCCTAGCGAACACGGTGTCGTCGCCGGGTATCTTGGCGTTCTTCGGTTGCGTTCTGCTGCTTTCCGTTTTGCGGGCGACGTTCATTGCTTCGTTCTGGGAGCCACAAACGACTGAAGTCGAGATGCCCATGCGCTTCAGCGAGACGTGGGGCGACAAGTTCGCGGATAAACTGCCGGAATGGCTCTGGCCCAAGGTGCGGATCGCGTACTACATCTACTCGGTTGGGTTCCTGGCCCTGATTACCGCCGGTCTGGTAATTCTCTTCGCCCGGCGATTCGGTTGGTTGCCCGCAAATTTCCGATTTTGATCAACCTCGATTTGCCCCCGTTATTCGCCCGTGAATGAACGGACAGAGAGCGGGATGGAAAGACTCCGGTGCCTGCTTTTCCAGCGAGCAATTGCACAACCGTCAAACCGCGGAAGGGTGGAAGCGCGAAAGCGCAAAAGGGTGGAAGCGTGGGCCTTCAGGCCCTCGAAAAAGGGGCTAATATAAGTGGGCTTTAGCCCCGGGGTTTCTGTGCCTCCAGCTCCGCAAGAAATTAGGACGTTCTTCGTGACGTCGGTCACGGCGGGCCATCGCCCCATCTTGCAGACCACGAGAATGTCCGCCCTCCTGCTGGACGTTCTTCAGGTGAATCGCGGACAGGAAAGATTTCTTCTGCATGAATTTGTAATCATGCCGGACCATTTCCATCTTTTGCTCACACCCGCGCCGGAAGTTTCGCTGGAAAAATGCTTGCAGTACATTAAGGGAGGCTTTTCCTTTCGTGCAAAGAAAGAACTCGATTTCAGTCAGCCCATTTGGCAGCAAAGCTTCACGGAGCATCGCATCAAAGACAGCGCTGACTACGAGCGACATCGCGAATACATTTGGCGGAATCCGGTGAAGAGATTTCTCGTCAAGGAGGCGGCGCTGTTTCCGTGTTCGTCGGCGTACCCCGGGGCGGAAATTGACGCCGCACCCCCGTGGCTAAAGCCACACTAATAAGCGTCGCTTTTCGAGGGCCTGAAGGCCCACGCTTCCACCGTTTTCGCGGCCACGGGGCCGCGCTTACACCATCCGTGCTTCTGCGCTCCGAGCGGCCACTGCTTTCTCGCGGCGTTATATTCGCGGCGACAGCAGCTGACGTTGTGATATAAGCAGCCGGCGGGGCCCCGCCCTACTGCGGGCGTGCCGCAATCTGCTAGACTTTTGGTGGGGTTGTCCACGACGATGAAACTTTTTGGGCGCGAAGGCGGTGGTGCGGCTTCCGGCGACAGGAGCGAACGTGCGCGCGGCAACGGGCATGCGCTGCCAGCGCACCGGCTGACGCTCAATCTGACGAACGCCGAAAACTTTGCCAACATGCTGGCGAAGAGCCGCGCCGCGCGGACGGTCGAAGTGGCCGACCTGCTTGCGGGAATGTACATCTGCGATTGGGAGCGCCTCTCGAAATACTGGGACGATTATCGCCAGGACGAGATTGAGGAGTTTCTGCAGCGCATCTGCCAGATCAGCCCGCAGCGCTGGCACGCCTGGATCGAAGACTACGATGGCATGCGCCGGAAGGACGAGCGGCTGGCGCGCACCTGGCCGCCGCTGCGGCGCCTGCTGAAACGGATGCCCGACGAGCGGCCGCTGCAACTATCGGACGCGCTCGCGACCGTCCTGAAGCAGGCCGAGCAGATTACTCCGTTTTACGATCGCACGCCCGAGCGGTCGATTCCCATTTTGACGAGCGAGTGCGTCCTGCTGTGCATCGCGCGGACGTATGGGACGGAAATCACCAAAAAGCTTCTGGCGACCGGCATGGACGCGGCGAAGCTCGAGAAAGACGTCTTCACGCCGAAGAGAGCGCCCCTCTCCTAGCGAGACCTGTACTTCGGGTCAGCTTGACGCTGACGTTTCACTCTGCCAACGTGATTCCGGCGGCAGTATCGCCCGCCCTCTCGACGAGGGCCGAACGCTCTTTGAAAATTCGCGACTCGAAGGCCGGCGAAAAAGGATTTGTCGCTTGGAACCGGGCACTCTCCCAGGCCCCTGCGCCTCCCTGCCCTGAGTCCGTCGAAAGACGAAGGGAGCGGTGAAGCGCCCTTGCTCTTCTCAGTGCTCTCTGTGGCCCGCTCAGTGTTCTCTGTGTTTCCTGCGGAACGCGCATCCAGCTCGCACCCGGCCACTCGCAATTTCTAATCGACATTTGGCGATTAGAAACGCCCGCAACTCATTGCAAACACTCGACGGTGGTCACTTCTAATCGACACGTTCACGGTAGGTCGCGCAAAGGTCTTTTCCCGCCCGGGAGATCCTTCGGCAGGCAATAAACCAAAGCGCCTGCCTCCCTTCCTTCGTCAGGGCAGGCAGGATGACGATCCTCGTCGGATCGTCAAATGATCATCTTGAAATGCGGCCAGAGGAGCGAGAGCGGCGCAATGGGCTGGCGGCAGACGTACACCTTGATCGAGGACTCGACCGCCATCGTGTGCGCGTTGGTGATGGTGGCGGCAAGCTGGACGTCCCGGAAGTAGTGGATGTATTCGGATGAGCGCTCGCCAAAGACGATCACGCACGAGCCGGTATATTGGCGCGGGCCCCAATCGAAGTAGGCGTTGTGGCCGCTGATTGCGCGCGGCAATCCGAGCGCGGGGCCGTAGTAGTCGATCGCGCCCGCCTCGCCGTAGTTCCCTGCGAGGATCGCGCATCCGGCGCGGTCGGCCGCGGGCAGATCGTCGTAAACCCGCGCGACGCCGTCCGCGATATTCTCCCAGCCGAACATATCCGCGTAGAGCTGCGGAAGCTGGATGCCCACCGCGTCGCGCTCGGTCTTCACCGAATTCGCGTAGGGCAATATCCGCGAGTAGCGCAGAAACGCGCTGACCGGCAGCACGGGCACGCCAAACGGCAGCGCCACCAAGCCAGCGATCGCCAGTAGCGCGGGAAGCGTGATGCGTAACCACCGCCATGGCTTTGCTTCGACGAGATCCTCGATCGCCACGCCGCCCGCCGCCATCAGCAGCGTGTAGGCGGGCAGCAGGTAATACGATTTGCCGTCGAGGACGATAAAGACCGCGAGCATGATCAGGTACGCCACTCCGAGAAACCGGAAGGGCTTCGCTTTCGGCGCGAAGAGCAGCCACGCCAGCCCGCCGGCCCACACCGGCAGCGCGATCGGGCCGAGGAAGAGTACCTGGTCGCTGAGGAAGCGCAGCGGCGAGATGGGAATGTTTTTATAGAGCTGCGCGTTGCGCACCACTTCGATTTGCGGCCAGCCGTGGCGCGCTTCCCACAACAGGTTCGGGAAAAACAGCGCCAGCGCAATCACGCCGCCGAGCAAAACCCATTTCGAAAGCAGCAGACGCCATTGCCCCGCGAGGCTGAGTCCTGCGACCAGCGCGAAGCCGAAAACCAGCATCGTGTGCTTGTTCTCGAGGCCGATGCCGGCGACGGCGCCGAACGCCAGCCACCATTTCGGCGATGCACCCTTCACGATGCGCACCACGATCCACGCGCCGAGCAGCCAGAAAAGCGGCTCGAACGCGTTCATCGAGAGGAAGCTGTCGAATGCGAAGTAGGCCGGCGCCCAAAGAATCGCGCTGGCCGCCAGAAACTGGCCGTAGCGCTTGGCGCCCAATTCCCGCGCGAGGATGCCGGTGAGGAATACGACCGCTGTGCCCGTGAGCACGGGAAGCAAGCGGATCGAAACGAGCGAATTGCCGAAGGCGTGGCGCTCGAACCACGCGACGAGCGCGATCAGCGGCGGCTGGTCGACGTAGCCCCAGGCGAGGTGCTGGCCGCAGGCCATGTAGTAGAGTTCGTCGCGAAAAAAACCGTAGCGCGCGACGCCCGCGAACTGCGCGAGCATCTTGATTGCGGCGAGGCCGGCGAGAATGGCGGTTGCGGTGAGGGCGCGCCCGCGCGCCGCCGCGGCGACGAGCGAGCCCTCGCCAAAGTCGTCGGCGCGGGCTTGGCTCATGCGCCTGCTGCCGCCGATGCGTGATGGAGATGCACGCCCCGCAGGAGCGGGGCGTGCGGGCCGGCTGAATCCGCCCTCATTGCCGCGTTATTGGGATTCCGAGGCGGCCGGAACGATCGTCGCGCTCACGATGCTGTCGATCTTCGGGAAATTTTTCTCGATGTACGCCTTCCCCTGCGACCCGATCAAACCCTGGTTGGGCTGCTCGCCGTAGCCGCTGTAGAGGTTCTTGACGACGTCCATTCCCGAGGTGACTTGGCCGAACGGAGCGAAGCCCTGGTTATCGAGAAACGTGTTGTTTCCGAAATTGATGAAGAGCTGCGTGGTGCGCGTGTTCGGGCCGGCTGTGGCAAACGTCAGATAGCCCGGCTTGTTGCTCTGGGTCACGGGATCGTCCTTGATGTTCGCGTTCTGCCACACGCGATTCACCGCCGGATCAGGCGTGAGCCCGAACTGGATGATGAAGCCCGATACCACGCGGAAAAACGGCGCGCCGGTGAAGAATCCGTGCTTCACGAGGTTGTAGAAGCGGTCCGCGCCGATCGGAGCCCAGGCGCGATTGACCTGCACGACGAAGTCGCCCTTCGTGGTGGTGAATTTCACGTCGTAAACGTCCGGCGCTTTCGCTTTCAGTTCCGCCGGGTGTAGCAGAGCAGGATCGGTTGTCATATGTGTTGTCCTCGAGTGCGTTTCCGCCTGTCCCGCCGAAAATGCCGGAACGGCCGAAACGAGCGCAACAAAAATGCAAAGCAACAATGGAGCTGTGATGCGTTTCATGCGATCTTTCCTCTCATTGATTTCACAAATGCGGCTTGGCAAAAGCCTCCACATTTTGCAGGAAGCGTAGCGCGTTGCCACCAAGAATCATCTGAATTTCTTCCTCCGAGTAACCTCGATCGAGCAGCGCCTCGGTGATCTGCGGCAGATGCGACGCGTCTTCCATGCCGTAGGGCATGTTGGCGCCGTCGAAATCCGAGCCGAGCCCGACGTGATCGGCGCCCGCGATTTTCACCGCGTGGTCGATGTGCTCGAGGATTTCCGTCCAATCCACGCGAGGCAGCTTGCCCGCGGCGACCATCTCGCGCACCACGTTGTCGGCATCGATCATAAACCGGCCGGGGTCCCCGCCGCCGCGCCGTTTCACCTCCGCATCGATTTCACTCTCAAAGTGCTTGTCGGCCTTCTCCACATCCCGAAATTTCTGGCTGAGGAAACCCATGTGGAAGTTGATCTGAACCACGCCGCCTTTCGCCGCCAGGGCGCGGATCAGGTCGTCGCCCAGATTGCGCGGCCTGGCACACAGGGCGTAGCACGATGAGTGCGATGCGAAAACGGGCGCTTCGCTCGTCGCGAGCACGTCGGCGACCGTCTTATCCGACGCATGCGACACATCCACCGCCATGCCCAGCCGGTTCATCTCGCGGATCACGTCCTTGCCGAAATCGCTCAGGCCGTTGTGCAGGGGCTCGTCGGTCGATGCGTCCGCCCAATCCGTGTTGCGCATGTGCGTGAGCGTCATATAACGCACGCCAAGATCGGCATATTGCCGAAGCACGCCGAGGTCGTGATTCAGCATGTGCCCGCCCTCGACTGCCAGCAGGACGGCGATCTGCCCCGCCGTGCGAGCAGCGACGATATCTTGCGCGCTCTTTGCAAGAACGAGATCGCGCGGGTACCGGGCGACGTTCCGGTGCACCGCCTCGATCTGCTTGAGCGCGCGCCCCACCGCTTCCGCGCCCGTTATGGCGCCGGGCATCCAGACAGCGAAGAAGATCGCGCCCACGCCGCCTGCGCGGAGCCGAGGAATGTCAATCGAGCCGTCCGTGTGCGCGGCCCCAAGATCGAAATCATCGCTGAGCAGGCGCTGCGTGGTGTCCGTATGGGTGTCAATCACGAGCGAGCGAAAGTGCAGGTCGCGCGCCCTCGAGGAGATGCCGGACGCGATTCCAGATTCCACCTCAGCCATCAGCCTTGCGGCCCCCTTCCGAATGCCATTCCCCGCTTCGATTAAACCACATGTTTGCGCCGCAATGCGCCGTTGAATTCACGACAACTCCCTCCATTGGCCTTGCATCGTGCCGAAAAGAAACATGCTAGACTGCGCCCCAGACTTGATCTTGGACATTTTCATGCCTAGCGAACTTATTGAAGAATTGAGAAAGTACGTCGCCGAGCTCGCGCGCGAGAGTGGCGAGACCAGGTCCGTCCCGCTCAGACGAATCATCGAACTGATCAGCAAGAACTTCAGCGTTCAATGGCATGAAGTAGCGATTCTCGGGCTCACCTCCGACGAACGTTCCCTGCGATTCATTACACCGGACGGCCTGCGCGTAATAGGGAAGATCCCATTGTCGAGCGTCAACGCGCTGGCCGCGAGAACCGCCCGGGAAAAACGCCCGGAACTGATCAACCATTTCTTGGTGGTGCCCCACGCCTCGGTGTTCGAGGGCGTTCCCATCAGCGAAACCGAGCGTGGCGACCCGATCCAGAAGATCATGAGCGCTCCGATCGCGATCGGACAGAAGGTGATCGGCGTGCTGCAAGTGTCGCGCAAGGGCAAGACGGCGGCCGACACGGGCGCCGATTTCGCCTATCCGCAGCTTCGGGAACTGCAAACCATCGCCGACGCGCTCGGGCCGTGCGTATTGCTGTGCAACAAGGAGCCGGAACCCACCGCCTAGCCTTTTGCATGCAAATCCGGGCGCATCTTTCACACCGCTGTAATCATGCGCTGTGAAATGAGTTGACATCACTCAGCCTGCTTGCTAATTTTCGTTCGCAACATTTTCTCTTTCGACGTGAAAGACGGGAGGCACCGCAAGCCGGGAAGCTCATGGCGTTCGTCGCGAAGAAAATTTTCCTCACCAAGGGAACCGGCAAACACCGCGAGCGCCTTTCGAGCTTCGAGCTCGCGCTGCGCAACGCGGGCATTGCCGCCTGCAACATCGTGCGGGTCTCGTCGATTTTCCCTCCTCATTGCAAGCTGATCTCGCGCAGCGAAGGGCTGAAGCATCTAAAGCCCGGGCAGGTTGCGTTCACGGTAATCAGCGAGAATCAGACGCGCGAGCCGCACCGCCTGATCGCCGCGGGTGTCGGACTGGCGCTGCCGAGCGACAAGTCGATGTACGGCTACCTCTCGGAGCATCATTCCTTCGGCGAGACGGAAGAAGTCGCGGGCGAATACACGGAAGAGCTCGCCGCCGAAATGCTGGCCACCACCCTGAACGTCGAATTCGACCCCGATCTTTCCTGGGACGAAAAAAAAGAGGTCTACCGCATCTCGAATAAGATCGTCCGCACGATGAACATCACGCAATCGGCCGTGGGCGATAAGCGCGGCCTGTGGACGACGGTGCTGGCGGCGGCTATTTTGGTGGGCGAAGACGATTAGCGGATTCGCAGTTGCATTGGAAGGCCCGGCGTTGCAATCTGGAGTTGAGCCGTCCCCCTCGACGGCAATACGCCTCGCACCGAGGCTGCGGGCAGAGCGAAGAGCATAATTCCCAAAGGAAAACTCAAAGGAAAAACGGACCAACCATGAGTCGATACACTCCCATGCCGCCCGACAATTTCGGCGGCCTTTCCGAAGAGCATTCACTCTACGAAACGTCGCGCGCCGTGATTTTTCCGGTGCCGCTCGAGCGCACCACCACCTACGAGCACGGCACGCGCAACGGCCCGACCGCCATTTTGAAGGCCAGCCAGAATATGGAGCTTTACGACGAGGAGCTGGAGCTCGAGCCCTACAAGGAAATCGGCATCCACACGCTGCCGCCGATCGACACGATGGACGGCACGCTCGACGAAGTGATCACCGAGCTCTTTACCGCCGAGTGCGCCCTGATGGACGATGACAAATTCCCCGTCGCCATCGGCGGCGAGCACAGCCTCACGCCGCCGCTCGTCTCCGCCGTCACGAAGAAATACAAAAACCTCAGCGTGCTGCAAATCGACGCGCACGCGGACCTGCGCGACGAATATCAGGGCAATCCCGCGAGCCATGCGTGCGCGATGCGCCGCGTGCTCGAATTTTGCCCCGCGGTGCAGGTGGGCATTCGTTCGCTCTGCGTCGAAGAGGCGCAGGCGATTCCCCACTTGCGTACGAAAATCTATTGGGCCAACGATATCGTCCGCGCGCCGCTCAAAGCCTGGATCGCCAAGGTGCTGGCCGATTTGAGCCCCAACGTGTATCTGACGATCGATCTCGACGGCTTCGATCCGTCGATCATTCCCGCCACGGGCACGCCCGAGCCCGGTGGGCTCGACTGGCATCAGGTGACGTCGCTCGTGCGCGCCGTCGCGCATCACAAGAAGATCGTCGGCATGGACGTGGTCGAGCTGATGCCGCTGCCCGGCGAGCACGCTTCCGACTTCCTGGCCGCGAAGCTGATCTACAAGTGCCTGGGATATGTTTTCTGCCGCGAGTAAACTGGCCGCGAGCGGTTTCGTAGGCGTCGCTTGGCGCTCGACTTGGGAGGTCCGATGATTCTTGCCGCATGGATCGCACTTCTTTCGGACAAGGTCTACTTCATTGGAGTTTCGTCGCGCGGGCTGATCAGCTGGATCGTCCTCGGCCTGATCGCCGGATGGATCGCAGGCCATTTGTCGCGCGGCCGCGGCTTCGGCTGCATCGTCGACGTGATTCTCGGGCTGATCGGCGCCGTAATCGGCGGCTGGATCTTCACGCGCCTCGGAATCACCGCCGTCGGATTCCTGGGCAGCCTTGCAGCGGCCACGGTCGGCGCGATTCTGCTGGTGCTGATCGCACGCCTCTTCTCCGGCGGCGGCTCCCGCGAGTAGATCGCACGGATGCCGCGAAGGGGACGCGGCGCACACGGCGAAGCAAGCTTCGCCGCAAAAGGGCGGCGGCAAGCCGCACTCCGCGATAATCTGGAGATCCTTTGGTAAGCATTGGCCCGCGCTCGGGCCAGGGTGATGATCGCTAGCGCGACGCCAACCACTGGAAGACCACCCACACCACGGGGCTCGCAAGGATCAAGCTGTCGATGCGGTCGAGCATTCCGCCGTGCCCCGGCAGCAGCGAACTAGAATCTTTCACCACCGCGCCGCGCTTGTACGCCGATTCGATCAGGTCGCCCGCCTGCCCGGCGATATTGGCGAGCGCCGCGGTGATCAGCAGGATGGTCGCGTCGACTTGCATCCACTTCGCGAAGAAAATCGCCACCAGCAGCGACCCGATCACATTCGCGAAAGCGCCCTCCCAGGTTTTCTTGGGACTGAGCGCGGGCGCCATCGGTAGCCGCCCGAGCGAATGGCCCGCGAAATACGCGAAGATATCTCCCGCCCACACCAGGGCGAGCGTGAAGAGCACCAGTTCGCGGCCAGTGTGCTCGATTTCGTAAATTCGCACGATGTAGCTGAACGGCAGCGCGACGAACAGCAATCCCGCCGAACTGATCGCCACGCCCGGCAGCACGTCGTGCAGCGAGCGCCGCGTGCCGAGGCCAATCGCCACCGCCCCAAACAGAAAAACCAGCAGCACGGCTTCGATCGTTAGCGTGCCGCCGGCCGCTTCGCGAATGATCGACACCCCGCCGCTCAAGTTGTGCGTCTCGACCAGCCCCAGCGAATGCTGCGCGTAAAAAAGCGCCGCCGTGCAGACGATCGTCCACTTGCGGAACGCGTGCAGGCCGATGCGCTCGCCCAAATCGAAAAATTCGAAGAGCGCGACGATCGCCACAAGCGCGGCGGCGACCGTCAAAATCGCGGGCGGAGCCCACCACACCAGAATTACGACGACAGGGATCAGCACGAGCGCGGTGAGAATGCGAACCAGCATCGAGCGTCAGCCCCGCACCGGGCGGCTCGTGCCCCCGGCGCGGCTTTCGTCGCCAGCGCTCGTATCGGCGCGGCCGGAAGATCCGGCGCGGGCGCGCGGCGCGCCCAGGCCGCCGTAGCGTCGCTCGCGTTTCTGATATTCGATCAGCGCTTCGATCAGCCGCGCGCGCGAAAAATCGGGCCACAGCGCGTCGGTGACGTATATTTCCGCGTACGCGATCTGCCACAAAAGAAAATTGCTCACTCGCATCTCGCCGCTCGTCCGGATCAGCAAATCGGGATCGGGCAGGCCCGCGGTGTAGAGATGCTTCGAGATGTCGTCTTCGTGCGCGCGAAAAGACGCGCCGCCATCGGCGCGCGCGTCACCGGCCTCGGCGAGCAGCGCGTTGAAAGCGTCGGTGAGCTCGGCGCGCCCGCCGTAATTCAGCGCCACCACCAGCTTCATCCCCGTATTGCCCTCGGTGAACCGCATCGCCTCGGTGATGTCCTTGCGCACGCCTTCGGGCAATTGCGCCTGGCGCCCGATAAAAACCATGCGGATATTATTTTTGTGGATTGCGGGCAGCTCGCGCTTCAAATAATCGCGCAGCAGGCGCATCAGGAAATCGACTTCCGTCTGCGGCCGCCGCCAGTTCTCGAGCGAAAACGCATAGAGCGTGAGGCACGGGACGTGCAGCTGCGCGCATGTCTCGATCACGCCGCGCGCCGCTTTCACGCCCGCGCGATGCCCTGCGATGCGCGGCAGGTGGCGCCGCTCCGCCCACCGCCCGTTGCCGTCCATGATGATGGCCACGTGGTCGGGCAATCGCTTCGCGTCGAGCTTTTCGAGAAGATCCGCTTCCTCGCGGTTCGCGGGCTTTAGGAGGTCGCTGGCTTTCACCGGAAATCGCTCAAGGAGTGCAGGTCACGCACGTTCAGAAAATCGTCGCCAGCGAAAGTAGCACAGCGACTATCGCCGCGCAACACCATCAGCGGCGAGCGCCGGAGGCGCGATTGTCGTTAGCCCGGCACGAAGCCTGGCGAAGTGCCGGGAAAGCAGAAAACCTGAGTCGTAAGTCCCGGAGGGACAATTGACTTGCTATGTGAGCTTCAGCGCACTCTATCTCCTGCCATTTTGGTCGGCGGCCCGGCCTTTTCGCAAGTGGAACCTGCGCGTCGTTGATGCGGTCGGGTGGTAGGATCGCGAGGTTTTGGTTCCGAGCTGTCCGAACGGTTTAAGCAACTTGCGGAGGTCAGCGAAATGCGCGGGAATATTTCGAATCTGCTTGCCGGCGTCCAGCAGCACACCGCGGGGTGGTTTGAATCGCTGGACACGCGGCCGGTGCGTGCGACGGCGTCGGGCGATGAATTGCGGCGCGCGCTGGGCGGTCCGCTTCCCGATGCAGGGACCGCGCCGGAGATCGTCACCCAGATTCTCTCGAACGCCGCCGCGAAGGGCGCCACTGCCCGCGCGGGGCCGCGATTTTTCGGCTTTGTAGTAGGAGGTGCATTGCCCGCCGCGCTCGCCGCGGACTGGCTCGTTTCGTCCTGGGATCAGAATGCCGGCATCTTCGTGCTGTCTCCGCTGGCCGCGGTGATCGAGCAGATCGCGGGCGCGTGGCTGCTCGAGCTCGCCGGCCTTCCGTCGACGATGAGCTTTGGGTTCGTCACCGGCGGGCACATGGCGAATTTCACCGGACTCGCCGCGGCGCGGCATCGCGTCCTGCGCAACGCCGGATGGGACGTCGAGGCCGACGGCCTCTTCGGCGCGCCGCCCATCGACGTGATGGTCAGCGAGGAAGCGCACTACACGATCTCCACGGCGCTGCGCTTCCTCGGGCTCGGCGCCAATCGCGCGCGGCGAATTCCCACCGACAGCCGAGGACGGATGCGCGCCGACGAGCTGGCCGCCGCTCTGCGCGGGCGCGAGGGGCCGTGCATCGTCTGCGCGCAGGCGGGCGACGTGAATACGGGCGCGTTCGATCCGCTCGGCGAAATCGCCGACGCGGCGAAGAGCCGCGGCGCCTGGCTGCACGTCGATGGCGCGTTTGGCCTGTGGGCCGCAGCTTCGCCCGGGCGCGCGGCGCTGGTGCGCGGCGTCGAGCACGCCGATTCGGTAGCCGCGGACGCGCACAAGTGGCTCAACGTTCCCTACGATTGCGGGCTCAGTTTTTGCGCGGACGAGGCTGCGCATCGCGGCGCGATGTCGCTGGCCGCGGCGTATATCGTCACCACCGGCAGCGAGCGCGATCCCCACGAATTCGTGCCGGAGGAATCGCGGCGGGCGAGGGGCGTTCCCGTGTACGCGGCGCTGCGGTCCCTCGGCCGCCAGGGCTTTGCCGAATTGATCGAGCGCAATTGCCGACAGGCAAGCCGCTTTGCCGAAGCCTTGCGCGCGGCGGGCTACGAAATCCTCAACGAAGTGGTGCTCAATCAGGTGCTGGTTTCCTTCGGCACGCCGGAGCAAACCCAACGCACCATCGCCGCAATCCAAGAGGACGGCACGTGCTGGTGCGCGGGCACCGTCTGGAAAGGACGCACCGCAATGCGCATCAGCATCTGCAACTGGTCAACGAGAGATGAGGATGTCGAACGCAGCATCGACGCAATCCTCCACGCAGCCCACACGCACGCCGGCAAATCAGCATGACCCGCTTGCGTTTCATTCTGGAGTATGTGTTTCGTGGAGTGCGGGAGCTTGCTCCCGCTGTTTGCCGCCGGGGCTTGCCCCGGCGTGCTGCACCCGCGTGCCATCGCCGCGATTGCAAGAGCAGCTAGTGTCCCGTCCCAGTAGAAAGTGAAATAAGTAGCACTGCCCGTGCGTACTGCACTATAAGGAGGCGAACATGCGCACGGGACGCCCGAAGGTTATGTTGATGCTGACCACGGAGGAGCGCCAACGGCTGCAATCGCTGGCCCATCGCTCGCGGTCGGCGCCGTTCTTGGCGCGTCGCGCGCGGATCGTGTTGGCGTGCGCGGAAGGGCGCGACAACAAAATCGTCGCACGAACGCTGCACGTGACACCCGCGACGGTGGGTAAGTGGCGAGGCCGATTCGTGCGCGACCGTCTCGAAGGTCTCTACGACGAACCGCGACCGGGGGCGCGGCGGACGATCACCGACGAGCAGGTCGAGCAGGTGATTATTCGGACGCTGGAAACAACCCCGCGGGGAGCCACGCACTGGAGTGTGCGGGGAATGGCGAAAGCCACGGGCTTGAGTCGCATGGCCATTAGCCGGATCTGGCGTGCCTTCGGCCTGCAGCCGCATCGCAGCGAGACGTTCAAGCTGTCGCCCGACCCGCTGCTGGTGGAAAAGGTGCGGGATATCGTGGGGTTGTATCTGAACCCGCCGGAGCATGCGGCGGTGTTCTGCGTCGACGAAAAGCCGCAAATCCAAGCTCTGGATCGCACGCAACCACTGCTGCCGATGCAGCCCGGCCAAGTGGAGCGCCGCACGCATGACTACATGCGGCACGGGACCACGTCGCTCTTCGCGGCGCTCAACGCAAAGACCAGTGAAGTGATCACGCAGTTTCATCGGCGGCACCGCTCGGTGCAGTTCCGCGAATTCCTCGATCTCATCGACGCCCGAGTTCCGCGGCACTTGGATGTTCACATCATCATGGACAACTATGGCACGCACAAGACGGCGCTCATCCGCAACTGGTTCGCCAAGCGCCCACGGTTTCACATTCATTTCACGCCCACCTATGGGTCGTGGCTGAGTCTGGTGGAGCGTTGGTTTGCGGAACTGACCAACAAACAACTGCGTCGCGGGGCGCATCATAGTGTGTCCCAACTGAAGGCCGCGATCCAGGCATTCATCGAGGCGCATCAGGCGAATCCGAAGCCCTTCGTGTGGACCAAGACCGCCGATCAAATCCTGGCGAGCATTGCGCGATTCGCGCAGCGCACCGTCGAGGTACAGGCCGCGCAACCAACACATAAGGCACGAACCATTGGGACGGGACACTAGATGACGGAGAGCGGGCGGGCGTGGCGCCACAGCGCGGTGAAGGCGTGCCACGGGTGCGCGTGCGGATGCGCCAGCGAGCCGCTGAGGCCGGCGGCGGATGGCTCGAAGATGGCGACGTACACCAGGATCAGCGTCAGGATGATCATGATGATGCTCGAGCCCCACGCAATCACGTTAAAGAGCCAGCCATTTACGTGCTCACCCATCAGGTCGCGGCGGTTGATCAGCAGCAAAATGAAAATGAGGACGACGGGCAGCCAGACGCCGTTGGCCACCTGCGACAGCACGAGAATCTTCAGCAGCGGCGCTTTCGGAATCAGGATGATGCCGGCGCCGACGACGATCAGCAGCGTGTACAGCGAGTAGAACGTCGGAGCCTCCTTGAGTTTGCGGTCGAGGCCGGCTTCGAAGCCCAGGCCTTCGCAAATCACGTGCGCGGTCGAGAGCGGCAGAATCGAGGCGGCAAACAGCGACGCATTCAGCAGCCCGAAAGCAAACAGCATGCCCGCCCATTTGCCCGCCAGCGGGATCAAGGCCTGCGCGGCCTGGCCAGCATCGGTGATGTCCGTCATGCCATGCGCGTGCAGCGTCGCGGCGCAACACACCATGATGAAAAAAACGATCGCCATGCAGGAGATGCTGCCGACGAGCACGTCCGTGCGCGCGTGCTTGTATTGGCGCGGGCCCACGCGCTTTTCGACGAAGCCCGCCTGCAAATAGAAAAATTGCCACGGCGCGATGGTGGTCCCGATGAGGCCGATCAGCATCAGCACGTAAGGCGCGTTCCATTGGACGCCCGCCGGGAGCACGGTCTCTTTGGCGGCGAAGATCCAGTCGGGCTTGGCCAGGAATGCCGAAATCGCGTACGAGAGATAGAACCCGCACGCGACGAGGAAAATCTTTTCGACCTGGCGGTAGCTTCCACGCACCACCAGAATCCAGACGGCGATCGCCGCGAGAGGCACCGAAACGTATTTGCTGATGTGGAAGATCTGCATCGACGCCGCGACGCCCGCGAATTCCGCCACCGTGTTGCTCAAGTCGACGAGGAAGGCGGCGATCATCACGAAAAACGTCGAGCGGAATCCGAATTCCTCGCGGATTAGGTCGGAGAGCCCTTTGCCCGTGACGACGCCCATGCGGGCGCACATCTCCTCGCTGACGTAGAGCGCGATCGTCATCGGAATCAGCGACCACAGGAGCGCGTAGCCAAACTGTGCGCCCGAAGTCGTGTAGACCGCGATGCCGCCCGCGTCATTATCGACGTTCGAGGTGATCAGCCCCGGGCCGATCACCGCCAGAAACACGGCGAGACGCCTGCGCGCCGGGCGCGTGCGGCGGGCAAAATCCTTGCCGCGCGCCGAGATCTGCTCGAACGTGTCGACGAGTGTGACCCACGTGTTCATGGCTCTAGCGTTTCGATTCCCCGAGAGCTGCCGGCGCAAGACCGGGTCGATCTATCTGTTGCTTATATCTTCGCGCAGAGACGGCTCACGATGTCGTCCACCGTGATCGAACCGATCGGCTGGTTCTCGCCATTCACCACGGTGAGGCTGCGCAGATTGTATTTGTCGAACATCTCGAAAACATCCTTGTCGCGCGTATTGGCCTTCACGGAAAGCAGCGGTTCGAACGTGATCTCGCCCATGCGCGTGTCGCCGTCGGCAAGCAACAGCCTCGCAAGCGGCACCACGCCGGCCAGCGCGGCCTCGCGATTGATCAGGACGACGTTGTCTAGCTGGTCGGGCGGCACCTCGTGAAAGCGGATGAAGTCGACTACTTCGCCGCGCGTGGCGTCTTCGCCGACGACCACGAACTCCGTGGTCATCATGCCGCCGGCTGTGTTTTCGTCGAAGCGCATCAGCTGCTGCACTTCCTGCGCCTCGGGGCTTTCCATTTCTTCGAGCACTTCCTTCGACTTCGCGGGTTCAAGGCTCTGGATCAGGTCAGCCGCTTCGTCAGGGCTCATCTCCTCGATGATGTCCGCGGCCTTCTCGGGATCGAGCTTCTCGACCACCTGCGTTTGCAAGCGCTTGTCGAGCTCGGCGATGGTTTCCGCGGCGGTTTCTTCGTCGAGCGAGCCGATGATCGACTGCCGCTCGTCGGGCGAAAGCTCTTCCATGATGTCCGCGAGATCGGCCGGATGGAGCGCCTCGAGCTTCTGGCTCGAGAGGCGCAGTTTCACGCGGCGCAGCGGGTCCGGCTCGACCAGGTTGACGAACTCCCACCGGATGGTCCGCGGCGGCAGCTTGCTCTGGATCCGCCGGATCGCCATCGGCGGGACCACTCCCTGCAACAGCCGGCGAACCGCCGCGGGCAGCCCGACGTCCACATCGGTGATCCGCATTTCGACGTTGCCGTTCGTGCGGTGCTCCGAGAGATCAACGTCGTTAACGCGCACCACCTTGCGGCCGTTGGTATCGATGATCTGCTGGTCGAGCAGGTCCTTGCGGACGGCAAGCCAAGCCTCATTCGGCTGGTAAAGCTCGAGCGCCGATTCGTCGGTCGTCAGCTTCACGCGCCCCGGCGCGACCTCGGCGATCTGGTCGTAGCGGGCGACGAGCGGGCGGTACTGCCCGCGGCTGAGCAGCAGCCGCGAGATGCGGTTCGGCTGCTCTTCGGGCACGATGAACATCTCCTTCACGCGCCCCACAATGTTCCCGGCGGAATCGAAGGCTTGGGCGCCCAGGACTTCCGTTGCGTGCAGCATAGGTAGCTCCTTGGCAGGCTAGGCCGGCAAATCCGGGCAAAAAAAATGCCCGAGACCGGCGGTGCTTCCGGCCACGGGCAGATCAAAAAACTGCCTCGCGTTAGTTCAGGCCGGGCCTCGCCTCCCTGTCCCGGCGCGCCCGCGTGCGGGTCGCGTCTGAACGGTGACCGAAAACAGACGGGAAGTCTGCGCGGTGCCGCCGGGTTTCATCTGCCAGACCGGCGGAGCGGCTACTTCCAGCCTCCGAATTGGACGAACGCGCGTCCATGAAAATGCGCATGCCCGTTTTGACTAGTAAAGGCATACGGAATTTTTGTCAAGCAAAGAGTGGCTGCTTCATGCAATTTTTAGGCCGAAAGAAGCATATTCGTAGGCCTGCGGCCGCGGCGACGGCAATCGGCTGCATACAAATCCCAATACGTTCCGTTTATGTACTCGCCCGGTGCATATCCGAGCGCGCGGGCCACTCGATCGATGACTCGCGGCGGGCCTTCGAGTTCGAGGAAGATGCCGACCGGTGTTTCATCGAGGTCCAGATGTAGGCCCGGAAGGCGGAATGTGGTCCGGTATTTCTCGTAGCGGAAGCTGGGGCGCAGGCCGATCGCCCGCAAGGCCGACGGCCAGCGGGCTGGCGCTTCGACCGCGAGTTCCCTTTCGAGGCGCTCCTTGTAGCGCGAGCGGCGGGCGGATTCGCGAACGGGAGCCTTCGAGGTGAGGATGGCGCACCGCGCGCCGCCCGGCAGAAGCCTCGAGGGCGCCGGGGTCTCGATGCGCAGCCGGAGCAGGCGTCCTCGGTTGCGCAGATCGGCCGAGGGGGTGTCGTACAGCGTATTTCGCTCGAGGACACGGCCGCGCAGCTTGGCGCCGAGGCGCTTCAGCCTGCGGACCAGCGCGGGCAAGTCGGCGACGCGAAGCTTCACTTCGATTTCGCGGGCTGTGCGAAGACGACGAGACATGGTCAAGCCACGACTGAGTATAGCGCACGCGGTCGCGCCCCCCTCAGTCGACGCGCGGGTCATTCTGAGATTGTTTAACTTGATTCGCCTAAGCAGGCGTGTCATCGTTCGCGGATCGCAAGGTAAGAGCTAAGAAGCGGCTCGCCGTGGGAAGCGCCCCCATCTGCTTGCGCCGCCCGGAGCCGAAGAGATGATTGGGAAGAAGGGCTTCGACTCCGATGTTCGCCGCGCTCAAACAGCTCACAATCACTCTTGCGGGTGCCATCGAGGTCGCCGCCGCGATCATTGTCGGTTTTGCGGCTATCCAAGCCATGTTGCGGGCCTTTCCCCTGTTTATTCCCCACAGAAATCCATTGGGCGATGAAGTCGAAATTATTCGACTAAGCCTCGGGCGCTGGTTAACGCTGGCTATCGAGTTTGAACTGGCCGCAGATATCCTGAGAACCGCTGTAACGCCCACTTGGAATGACATCGGCCAATTGGCAGCCATCGTAGTTCTCCGGACGGTGCTCAATTACTTTCTTCAGAGGGAAGTGAGCAGGGCTGAATCGCGCCGCCAAGCGGGGTCTCAAGAAGCGTAGGGTTGAATCAATTTCAAAGTGGCCTGCTACCGGACCATCAACCTTGTTGCCAAGGCCGCAAGGTGCCAGCATAATCGCATTCCTGCCGGGCGTTGAAGCGCGAACATGACGGAACCGACCACACCGTTGATGCAGCAGTACCACGCCGTCAAGAGGCAGCATCCCGGCGCGCTGCTGCTTTTCCGCCTCGGCGATTTCTACGAGCTGTTTTACGACGATGCCGTGCTGGCGTCGCGCGTCCTGCAAATCACGCTGACCGCACGGAATAAGGAACGGGGCGAACCCGTGCCGATGTGCGGCGTTCCCTACCATGCCGCCGAGAACTACATCGCGCGCCTGATCCGCGCCGGGCACAAGGTCGCCATCTGCGAGCAGATGGAGGAGCCTGGGCCGGGCAAAAAGCTGGTGCGGCGCGAGGTGATCCGGGTCCTGACGCCCGGGACGGCGACCGGCGCGTCGCTGATCGAGCCCAAGGAGAACAATTTTCTGGCGGCGGTGGCGCGGAGCGCTGCCGCCAATGCGGCCACGGCTGGAGGGCGGGCGCAGGGCCGCACGAGCGATGCGCGGATTGGGCTGGCGTTCGTCGACTTGTCGACCGGAGACTTTCGCGCGACGGAGTTCACGGGCGACAAAGCCGAGGCGAGGCTGCGCGACGAGATTGGGATTCTACGGCCGCGCGAGATTCTCGTCCCGCAGCCGACGACGCTCTTCCCTGCTGCCGCGCCCGCGCACTTAAACGGCTCGGGCACCCTCGAGACGCGCCTCGACGACTGGATCTTCGAGAGCAACTACGCGGTGCGGCAGCTTCAGGAGCACTTCCGCGTGGTGGCGCTCGACGGATTCGGGTTGGCGACGCATCCGCAGGCGACAGCCGCGGCGGGCGCGATCGTGCACTACCTCCGCGAGACGTCCGCCATCGGCGCGCGCAAGTCGGAAGATACGAGCGCGATTCCATCGCTCCGGCCGCGTGGCGCGGGGCTCGAGCACCTCGACCGCATCGCCTACTACGAGCAGCAGGACGCGATGATCCTCGATCAGGTGACCGCGCGAAACCTGGAACTGGTCGAACCGGCGGCGGGAGACGATGCCTCAGCCACGCTGGTGCGGGCCATTGATGAGACGACGACCAGCATGGGCGCGCGGCTGCTTCGCAGTTGGATTCTGCGCCCGGAAATTGCGCTCGCGGAAATCGAAGAGCGGCTCGGCGCGGTCGAGAATCTGAAATCGGGGACCGTGGCGCGCGAAGAAATCCGCCGCGAGCTGGAAGGCATTCTCGATCTCGAGCGGCTGACGAGCCGGATCACGCTGGGCGTCGCCACGCCGCGCGATCTGCTGGCGCTGCGCGGCTCACTCGAAATCATCCCGCGGCTGCGCGCGCTGATGGCCGGTGCAATCGCCTTGCACGATGCACAGACCAAAACACCGCCCGCAAGATTGGCCTCGCTTCGAGAGCAGGTGGACGAGCTCGCCGACGTATCCGGCACCATCGCTCGCGGCATTTCCGACGATCCCCCGGCCCTGCCGAACGAACCCGGCGTAATCCGACAGGGCTTTCACGCCGAACTCGACGAGCTGCGGACGATCCTGAAAGAAGGGCGGCAGATCATCGCCGCGATGGAAGACCGCGAGCGGAAGCGCACCGGGATCGCGTCGCTGAAGATCCGCTACAACCAGGTATTCGGCTACTACATTGAGGTGTCGAAGCCGAATCTGCCATCAGTGCCTGCCGATTATGAGCGCAAGCAGACGCTCGTGAACGCCGAGCGGTTCACCTCCGCCGAGCTGAAGGGCCACGAGCGCAAGGTGCTGACGGCCGAGGACCGCGTGCTCGAAATCGAGCGGCGGCTCTACGGCGAAATCCGCGAATCGATTGCGCGCGAGGCCGGGCGCTTGCGGCGCACTGCGGCTGCGGTCGCGCAGCTCGACGTGCTGGTGAATTTCGCGCGCATCGCGGCGGCGCGCAACTACACGCGCCCCGAATTCACCGAGAAGGAACTTTCGCGGAGAGGCTCGCGCGGCGCGCTGATGATCGCGGGCGGGCGCCATCCCGTGATCGAGAAGCTGCTCGAAGAACGCGGAGAGAGATTCGTTCCCAATGATCTCTACCTCGGCGACGACTCGCAATTCCTGCTGATTATCACCGGGCCGAACATGGGCGGAAAATCGACGTACCTGCGGCAGGCCGCGCTGATCTCGATTCTGGCGCAGGCAGGCTCGTTCGTGCCGGCGGCCCAGGCGAAGCTGCCGATTCTCGATCGCATTTTCACGCGGATCGGGGCGTCGGACAGCCTGGCGCGCGGCCGTTCGACGTTTCTCGTCGAGATGAGCGAAGTGGCCGCGATCCTGAACACGGCGACGGCAGCGAGCCTCGTCCTGCTCGATGAGGTGGGCCGCGGCACGGCTACGTTTGACGGCCTCTCGATCGCGTGGGCGGTGGTCGAATCGCTGCACGCAGGCGCTCGGCCGAGGACTCTTTTCGCCACGCACTATCACGAGCTCACGGAACTTGAACAGCTGCTGCCGGGCGTCAAAAACGTCCACGTCTCGGTGCAGGAGGCGGGAAACGACATCGTATTCCTGCGGCGCGTCGAGCCGGGCAGCGCGGACAAGAGCTATGGAATCGAGGTCGCGCGCCTCGCGGGCCTTCCCGGCGACGTGATCGCGCGGGCGCGGGAAATTCTCCGCGAGCACGAACGCAAGGAAGATCGCCTCACCGAGGAGCTTTCCGAGCATGGTACGCCGGGCTCGGCGCCACCCGCGCCGCGGCAAGCAAGTTTTACCGCAATCGACGAATCGGTGCTCGAAGCGCTACGGGGTGCAAATCTCGACAAACTGACGCCTCTCGAGGCGCTCAATTTGCTCGCGGCGTTACAAAAACAGTTACAGTGACCAGTGGCTACCGGCAAAGGCTGGTGACGCTCGATGAGCAAGGCGATGCGCGTGCTGGGCATGATGTCCGGAACGTCGGCCGACGGAATCGACGTCGCCCTGGTGCGAATCTCCGGGGAGCCGCCGAATGTTGTGGCCCAGTTCGAGGCGCACCATCACGTGACCTTCCGCCCTTCGGTGCGCGAGACCGTGCTGCGGCTCGCCAACGGCGCGCCGACTACCACCGCCGAGATCAGCGAGCTGGACTTCATCCTGGGTGAGGAGCTGGCGCGCGCCGCTCTCGCCGCATCCAAGAAGTGGCGCGTCCCAATGCGTGAAATTTTACTGATCGGCTCGCACGGGCAGACGGTGTTTCATCTAGGCGCCGCCGCGCGGTTTCAGGGCAAGGTGCGCTCGCCCTCCACGCTGCAGATCGGCGAAATCAACGTGATCGCCGAGAGGACGGGAGTGACGACCGTGGGCGATTTCCGTCCTGCCGATATGGCGGCCGGCGGGCAGGGCGCGCCGCTCGTACCGTTTGTCGACTACCTGCTCTACCGCGATCCGAAAGAGGGGCGTGCGGCGCTCAATATCGGCGGCATCGCCAACGTCACTGTGATCCCGGCGGGCGCGGAGCCCACGGATGTTTTCGCGTTCGACACCGGCCCGGGCAACATGGTCATCGACGCGTTGGTCGAGCAGATCACGCGCGGGCGATCTGCTTACGATCGCAATGCGCACATCGCGCTGAGCGGGCGCACGATCCCGGGATTGCTGCTGCGTTTGATGCGCGAGCCTTACCTGCGGAAGAAGCCGCCGAAATCGGCTGGGCGGGAGCAGTTCGGAAAGCCCTACGCGCAAGAACTGCTGGCGTGGGGGCACAGGCACCATGCCGGGCCGGCCGACATCGTCCGCACCGCGACCGTCTTCACGGCGCTCTCCATCGCCGACGCGTTTCGCCGGCTGATTCTGCCGCGCACGGAAGTGGATGAGCTGATCGTCACCGGGGGCGGCGCCAGGAATCCGCTCATCATGGCGCAATTGGCGGCGGCCATGCCCGGCATCGAAATTATTTCGCCGACACGGTTCGGCGTTCCGCCCGAAGCGAAGGAAGCGTTTGCATTCGCGGCGCTAGCGTATGAGACGTATCACGGGCGGCCCAGCAATGTGCCTTCCGCCACGGGAGCGCGGCACCCCGTCGCGCTCGGCAAAATCGTGCACGCGCCAATGAAGGCCTCCGGCCGCAAGAAGAAACCTTAGAGCTGAACTTGCGAATCCACGGGAAACGATACGGGACAAAGCGAGCGGCCAGCCTGAAGGCGGCACTTTTCGCGTTTGCGGCCGTGCTCGGGATCGCAATCTTCGCCGCCGGATGCAACAGCTCGAGCGAGGCGAGCGAGCCCGGTACCGTGAATTTCCTGATCGAGTCGATGCCCACCAATCTCGATCCGCGGATCGGGACCGACGCGCAGTCGCAGCACCTCGACGGGCTGATCTACGACGGCCTGGTGAAGCTCGACCCGCAGATGAATATCGTCCCCGATCTCGCCGAGCGATGGGAGACGCCCGACCCGCGCACCTATGTCTTTCACCTGCGCCACGGCGTGAAATTTCACGATGGGCGACCGTTCACTTCTGCTGACGTAAAGTACACGTTCGACTCGCTGATGTCCGGCGAGGTGACGTCGGTGAAGCGCGGCACTTTCCCGATGCTCGAATCGGTGGATGCGCCGGACGCTTACACCGTCGTGTTTCATCTGAGCGAGCCCTACGCGTCGTTCGTCTGGAATCTCACGGCGATGGCCATGGGCATCGTGCCGGCAGGCTCGGGCCACACGCCCGCGAGCGATCCGATCGGGACGGGGCCGTTTCGATTTGTGAGCATGGTGCAGGATCAGGACGTCGTGCTCGAGCGCAACGCGGATTACTTCGGCGGCGCGCCGAAAATTCCGGAGGTGCGATTCCGCGTGGTTCCCGATGCGATCACTCGCGCGCTCGAACTGCGTAAGGGCACGGCGGACATCGGCGGAGTGTCGTCGCTGACACCGGACATGGTGGATGCGCTCGCCAAAGAGCCCGGGCTCGTCGTGGACGATCAGCCGGGCACGGTAATTCAATACGTCGCATTCAATTTCGACGATCCAATTCTGTCGCATCGCGAGGTGCGCCAGGCGCTGGCCTATGCCACCGACCGCGCGTCGCTGATTCGCTACCTGCTGCGCGGGCAGGCGCGCGCGGCGTCGGGTCTGCTGCCGCCGAATCACTGGGCGTACGAGCCAAACGTCCGGCAATATCCCTACGATGCGGCGCAGGCAGAGCGCCTGCTCGACGCGGCCGGATTTTCGCGCGGCGCCGATGGGGTGCGATTTCACGTGACGATGAAGACTTCGACCGAGGAATCGGCGCGCCTCTTGAGCGAGGCGCTGGCCGGCGAGTGGAGACGCGTCGGCGTCGTGCTCGATCTGCGGCCGCTCGAAACCGCGACATTTCTCTCCGACGTCAGCCGCGGAAGCTTTCAGCTCTACAGCCTGCGCTGGGTGGGCGCCAACAACGACCCCGACATTTTCGATTACGTCTTCAATTCGAAGCGGATGCCTCCGCTCGGCGCGAACCGCGGGCACTATCGCAATCCCGCGCTCGATGCCCTGATCCAGCAGGAGAAAGTGGAGATGGATCGAGGCAAGCGGAAGGCGATTCTTTCGCAGATTCAGAAGATCGTGGCAGAGGACGAGCCGTATATCAATTTGTGGTTCGTCGATAACGTGTGCGTCCACCGGACGCGCGTGACGGGAATCAAGCTCGCGCCGACCGGCGAGTACGATTTCCTCGATACGGCGCAAATTCAGTAGGGAACACTGCATCTCAGGTTGCCGAAAACTCCCCCTACTGTCATCCCGAGCGAAGCGAGGGATCTGCTCTTTGCGTACGACCAGGAAAAGAGCAGATTCCTCGGGCAAAACCCGCCCTCGGAATGACAGTTGAGTATTTTTCAACAGCCTAAACGTTATGCGCCGAGAGCTTTGCGGATTTCCGATTCGGGGAGCGCGCCTTCGCGAGCGACAAACCAGCTGTCATCCTCCATGCGCACGATGGTCGATGAGAGCGTGCCGCCAGTCTCGCCTGAGTCCAAAATCAACGGCAGCCGGTCACCCAGCTGCTGCATGATCGCTCCCGCGCTGGTGCAGGAAGGATAGCCCGATAGATTCGCGCTCGTTCCAGTAATGGGCCCTCCCGCGGCTTCGATGAGCGCCGAGGCGATGCGCGAGTCCGGCCAGCGAAGCGCGACATTCCCCGTGTTCCCCGTCACTTTCAGCGGCAGGCGATGCGTGGCGCCGACGACCAGCGTCAACGCGCCCGGCCACAGCTTGTTCGCGAGCGTCAGAAAAACGTCGGGAACGTCGCGGATCAGCGTGATGGCCTGCTCGACCGAATTCACCAGGATCGGCAGCGCCTGCGATTCCGGACGCCCCTTGATGCGAAATACGCGCTCGATGGCGGCGAGATTGAAAGGGTCGGCCGAAAGGCCGTAGACGGTATCCGTTGGTATCGCAACCACACGGCCGCGCCGGATGAAACTTGCGGCGTAGTCGATTGTTTGCCGGTTGGGCGCTTCCGATGAGATTTTAAGGACTTCGACGGGCAAAGGTTTCGCTCGCGGCTGCCTGATTACCAGTGCAAGTTAACATAGCCGCCGCGAGCGGCGCAAGATGAACCAGCACAAGATTTTACAGGGATGTGCGCTGGGCGCGGTGATTTACGCCGCGAACGGCGTTTGTTAGGCTTGCAACAGGGTGCGCGCTGACGCTGGACCGATCGCCATGACCACCATCACGAGCCGGGACAACAAATGGCTGAAAGCGTTCCGCGCGGCGCTGCGCGGCAAGGGGCCGGACCCGGCGAAGAACGAGCCGATCGGAATCGAAGGACCGAAGCTGGTGGAAGAGGCGCTGCGGTCGGGACTCGAGGTCGAGGCGCTGCTCGTGAGCGAATCGGGCGAGCGCGACGCCGCAGCGATCCTGAAAGCGGCGAGCGAGAGCGAAGCGGGCATCCCACGTTCGCAGATTCTGAAGACGAGCGACAAGCTATTCGAAAGCGTGTCGGGGACGGAGGCGCCGCAGGGCGTCGCAGCACTTTTTCGGCAACCGGAGTGGGGACTCGACGACGTGTTGCACGGAGTGGGCGCGATGCGCGGGAATTCGCCGCTGGTGGTCGTCCTTACCGCGATTCAGGATCCGGGCAACGTGGGCACGATCCTGCGGTCGGCCGAGGCCTTTGGCGCGACGGGCGCGATTGCCACGCGCGGCACGGCGGACCCTTGGTCGCCGAAGGCGCTGCGCGCATCGGCGGGATCGACGCTGCGGCTTCCCCTGCTGCGAGGCATGGCGATTCCGGTTTTGCTCGCGCAGCTGCGAATCGCCGGCGTGAAGATTTATGCGGCGAGCTCGGCACGCAACGGCCACGAGGGCGAATACCGCGCGCGCGCCGATTGGCGCGAGCCGGCAGCGGTTTTTGTCGGCAACGAAGGCGCGGGCCTGCCGCCCAAAATCACGCACGCCGCGGACGCCGTGATTTCGATCCCGACCACGGACGCGGTCGAGTCGCTCAACGCGGGCGTGGCGGCATCGATTGTGCTCTACGAAGCGGCGCGGCAGCGGGCACAAGCCGCGAAAGGCGAGGACTAAGGACGAATGGGCCTGTTTCGTGCGATCGAGCCGGAAGACGAGCCGCTGGCGGGGCGCCCGCTGGCCGACCGCATGCGCCCGCAAACGCTCGACGAATTCATCGGCCAGGAGGAGCTGCTCGGTCCCGGCAAGCCGCTGCGCACGCAAATCGAGCGCGACGACCTCGGCTCGATGCTGCTCTGGGGCCCTCCCGGATGCGGCAAGACGACGCTCGCGCGCGTCATCGCCCGGCGCACAAAATCGGAATTCGTTCCCTTCAGCGCGGTGCTCGCCGGAATCAAGGAAATCAAGGAAGTGATGGCGAAAGCCGAGAGCATGCGTCGCTACGGCCGGCGCACGATCGTTTTCGTCGACGAGGTGCACCGCTTCAATCGCGCGCAGCAGGATGCCTTTCTGCCCCACGTCGAGGCCGGGAACATCCTGCTGATCGGCGCGACGACGGAAAATCCGTCGTTCGAGGTCATCGCGCCGCTGCTTTCGCGGATGAAGGTCTACGTGCTGCGGCCGCTTTCGCAGGAGCAGATCGTCACGCTGCTGCGCAAGGCGATCGAAGATCCGGTGCGCGGCCTGGGCAAAGAGCGCGTCGAGGCGAGCGATGAAATCCTTGACCGCATCGCGGTCCTCGCCAACGGCGACGCGCGCGCGGCCTACAACACCCTCGAAGCGCTGGTGCTGGGCACCGAGCCCGGCGTCGACGGGCGGCGCGTCCTGTCCGAGGCGCGGCTCGAGGACGTGCTGCAGAAAAAGCTCCTGCCCTACGACAAATCCGGCGAAGAGCACTTCAACCTCATCTCCGCGCTGCACAAATCCGTGCGCAATTCCGATCCAGACGCCGCACTCTACTGGCTCGCGCGCATGCTCGAATCGGGCGAGGACCCGCTGTATCTCGCGCGGCGCATGGTGCGCATGGCGAGCGAAGACATCGGCCTGGCCGAGCCGGGGGCGCTGGCCGTCACGATCGCGGCCAAGGAAGCGTTCGATTTCATCGGCCCGCCTGAGGGATATCTGGCGCTCGCGCAGGCGGCCGTCTATTTGTCGCTCGCGCCGAAATCGAATGCGCTCTACACCGGCTACGGCGCGGTCCACGAAGATTTGCAGCGGACCATCGCGGAGCCGGTCCCACTGCATCTAAGAAACGCGGTTACGGGGCTGATGGGCAACCTCGGCTACGGCAAAGGCTACCAATACGCGCACGATGCGGAAGAGAAAGTCACGGACATGACGTGCCTGCCCGAGAGCCTCGCGGGGCGCGTCTATTACAAGCCGACCGACCAGGGTTTCGAGGCGCGCATCCGGCAGCGCATGGAAGAGATCCGGCGAATCAAGGTAAAGGGGTAAGATGACGGGTAAGCGACGCGGCGCGAAGGACATTTTCTCGGGAATTTACAGGCACGCGCGACGTCGATTCCCCGCTCTGCCGGGCGCGCGCGCTGCCGCACTGCTAGCGTTGCCTGCTACGGCCGCGATTCTATCGCTGGGCGTTCCGCCAGCGAGGGCGCAAGACAAACCAAAGATGGTGATCGACGAGGATTGCCAGGCATTCGACATTTCCACCAACAATGAGATTGTCTTCGCGGTGCCGAAGCTCAAGCGCATCAAGAAACTCATCATCGAGCGCGACGAAATCGATGTCGCCACCGGCCCCGGTAAAGGCAAGCGCATCGTCGACGTCGACAAATTCATGCCGGAGCAACTGCCCGGCGGCGGATACGTCGTCAATACGCTCGCGTGGGGCCCGGATGGAAAGCACATCGCCGCGAGCATCACGCTTCAGGAGCCGCCGCCGGGTTACCACCCGCACGTCAAGGAAAAGGGCGAGGAAGACCGCTCGGACGATGCCGACGTCTTCAGCGTGGGTGGGCGCAAGGTCGTCGCGCTTTTCGATAACGACGGCAACGAAATCAAAGTGGCGGGATCGAAGGATCGCTTCATTCAAAATGCCGCCGACGCCACATGGCTCGCGGACGGCCAGAGCGTCGTCTACCTGAGTCTGGGCCCGCCTTACACGATCACGCGTGTGCGCCCCTCCGACGGCCAGATCACGCCGCTCTTCGAGGGCCACACGTTCGACAACGTGATCTGGGACGCGCCGCGCAACCGCGCCTTTGCCGTTAGCTCAAACCTAAGCCTGCGCGGCCGCCTGACGATCCTCGAACTCGACCTGTTGCACGAAGCGGTGACAGAAATCGCCACGATCGATAGCTTCAACGGCTCGCTCGCCGTATCCAAATCCGGCAAGAAAATCGGATTTTTCGAGGATGGCGACACGATCGAGGTGATCGACGTCGCCAACCCAACGAACCGCGTGATGGTGAATGCAGGCCTCGGCGTTTTCCAATGGGGCAGCGACGACCGCCGCGTCCTGCTCAAGCGCGGCCCCCCGGATGAGTCGAACGATCTCGTCTGGGTCGGCCTATACGACGATTCGTTCACGCCCGCGCTGCACGACCTCGAATTCCACAATTTTCTGATCGCGCCCGATGGCCAGTCGCTCGCCGTCACCGTCCCCGGCAAGCGCGTGCTGAAACTATATTCGCTGGAGTGAGTTGCGAGGCGAGATGCATATGAACGGTTCGGCACGAAAAATTTCCCTGCTGTTCTGTATCTTGCTATTGGGCATATGCCGTCTAGAGGCACAAAAGGAACCACCGAACAGCGAACAGTCCTGCCTCCATTTCACCCAAGCCTTCTACAACTGGTACATCACGGAGGTTTTCAAAGACTTCAAAGCGAACAATGGGAAGGTGCCGTGGCACGCGGCTTTGAATTACGAAGGAAATCCATTCACCCACGAGCTCACACGAGCGTTGCTCAATTCCGACGCTGAGTCGAAGGCCGATGGTGACCCCGTACTGGACTTTGACCCGATTCTCAACAGTCAGGATCCAGCAGAGCGCTACGTGGTGCGACGCGTGATTCGCAAGAATGGTCGGTATTGGGCTGATGTCTACGGCGCTTGGTCCAGGCCGGTCTCAGATCAGGGCAAGGGACCCCAGGTTGTGGCTGAAATAGCTTTTGAAGGCCGGCGGTGGCAGTTCGTGAATTTTCACAATCCCGACCACACCAACCCAGACAACGAGAATCTGCTGAGCGTACTGAGATTTCGATACCACGCTAGATAGGGATGCGCATCTTTCCCTCAACTCTGGGCCGTCTTCCCTTCCACTCTGACGAGCTCTGATTTACGGGCGCTGAATCAGCTCGAGTCGGTTGCCATCCGGATCGATGGCGATGCCGATCATGATGCCGGTGTTTCCGAACGCGCGCGGATCGCCGGCCATTGAGCCGCCGGCCGCCTTGATGGCCGCGACGGTCGCCGTCATGTCTTTCACGTTGAGGATCAGGTGCGCGATGGGGTCCTTGAGGTCGTTGGAATCGCGATGCGTAATGACGATCGGCGTGCTTTTGTTGGCTTTGGCCTCGTCGGCCGTCGCGCCGAAGTTCAAGAATATCTCCGCTCCTCCGGGGACCGTGATCCGATTCGTCTCAAACATGCCGAACGCAGCCTCGTAGAACTTCGCCAAGACGGCCGTGTCCGGCCCGCCCACGCGCGCCGAGTTCAGCGTCACCTGCGCGTGCGCGGCGCTCGCGAGCAGCAGCGCAGCGGTTACCGCCAACACAGTTGCGTAAATTCTCCTCATCGAATTCTCCTGTGGCGCGCCTCATTCATCTAGGCCGCGCCGGATCAATCGTTCACTCGTCCGTCGTCAAAAGGCTGATAGCGGTGAGATCGTATCCGGCAAAGCTCGAAAGTTCAACCAGGTTTCAATGGGATATTCGGCGGGCAAAAGCTCGCCGCGCGGCAACCGAGGCCGGGGCGCTATTCGCTGGTCAGCTTAGTGGAGGCGGAAGCGCTTGATGTGTTCCTTCAGGATGCAGGTGTTCATGATGACGAATAGCCCGGCGCGGCGCGCGCGTTCGGCAGCTTCGGCGTGGATCACGCCTTCCTGCATCCAGACGCCGCGCGCGCCGATGTGGATGGCCGATTCGACGATCGCGGGCACGAACTGCGAGCGGCGGAAGATATCGACGATATCGACGCGCTCGGGAATATCCTCGAGGCGCGCGTAGGATTTCTCTCCGAGAATTTTCGCTTCAGCAGGATTCACGGGAATCACATGGTAGCCCGCGGATTGCAGGTACTGAGCGACACCGTAGCTCGGGCGGTGGGGTCGGTTGGAAAGTCCCACGATGGCGATGGTCCGGCTGGTCTTGAGAATCTCGCTGGCGGGATCAATCGCCCCGGGTTCTGACGGGCGACCCGCCCCCACGTTTGGATTCTCGATGGGTCTGGACATACACATCCTTTCAGTGCGTTTCGATTGTGCCGCCCGTAAGACGGCCCCCGATGGCGTCCGCCAAAGCGGTGCAAATGCCGTGGCACAGACAATCCTGTCTGTGCGGGCAAGCGCACTTTGGCCGCTCAAACCTGTACTTGGTCCCGAAACCCTAACGAAGGGAATCCCCGCCCAAGGGTGGCTTCATAATACCCGAAATGCGGCAAAAGAGAAGCGCCGTGCCTGGTGAGCAAGTGTCATCTTGATCGCAACGTGGATTCGAGCGCCTGGCTGAACACAGAGTCCACCGAGAGGGGCTGAGTAGATCCCCGTGTGTCAACCGCCCGCATCCTTGTGGGTCGTGGCTTCTCGCGCTCGATCGCCAAGCGCCGGAGGCGCGCTTGAAACTAGCCCGGCACGCAGCCCGCCTGCCGGCGAGGCAGGCGCAGCGGAGTGCCGGGAATGCGTCGGCAGAATCCACAGTCCCGGAGGAGTCTGTGTCATAGCATCCGGAAGTTTCTTGGGGCGCAGTGTGGACTCCATGTTTTTTACTGAAAGCGAGTTTAGTTGTGCGGCTGCGCCGCATTTTCAGCCGCGCAGCATGCGCGTGATGTTGTAGGCGATGGCCGCCAGCATCCATTCGGTGCTGACCGCCGCCAAACCGCGCCTTCGGAATGTCCTCATGCCGCGTTGCTCTTTCAAAATCCCGAACACCGGTTCCACCAAAGCCTGCCGTCGTTGGTAAATGTCACGCCCTGCCCGACCACGCAGCTTCGCCCGCAGTCGAAGATGCTCGGGATCGCGAATGCGGTTCTTCCCAATTCCCGCAGCGCGTTTTCCCGTTCCCATCTCGTGCTTCAGATTGTTGTCCGGCACATAAAGGTCAATCCCAAGTCCCTTCATCACATGCAGCGCCTGGCCACTAAAAAAACCCGAATCTCCGCTGACCTTTTCTGGACGGGCGCGACACTGCCGTTCGACTTCCTCCACCATGGGCACTAACGAGCTGTTGTCCGTGGCATTCTGCGTCACGCGCGTGGCCACAATCAGGTGATCGTCACTCACCGCTAAGTCGGCTGTATATCCCAATTCCCACCCCTGCGACGTCCGCAAAAATCGGCTCTCCGGATCAGTCCGCGAAACTTGCTGCCGCCCTTTCTTCGGCAGCGCTGGCACGGGCTGCTGCGTCAGGCGTTCTTGCTCCTTCGTCGTCACGCTGACGCCGCCGTCTTCCTCCGGATCTTCCTGGCTCGCTTTTTGCTGAAACGCGCGCACCTGCCGTCGATCTCGCGCCCACTGAGCCCGCTCCCAATCGACCATGCGGTGTCGGGAGGCATTCGCCCGCACTCGCGTCGAGTCAATGGCCACGTGGCCCAGCTTGCCCAAACCTGCTCGACGTGCCATTTGCACGATCTGCGTGAACACGTCGTTAATGGCCCGCCGGTGCCGCCGCAGAAATTCGCTCAGCGTCTTGTGATCCGGCGTCAACCCGCCGGCCAAATACCGAAACGCCAGGTCTTCTCGAACGCGCCGCTCCAAACGCCGGGTCGAGTTCACTCCCAAACAAAACGCGTACAGCCACACCTTCAACATCATCTTTGGCGGATACGCCAGCCGTCCCTCGGCCGCATACGCCTCTTCGAATCGGCTCACGTCCAACTGCTCGATCATGGCGTGCAGCCGGAAGCACAGGTGCTCCGAACCCAAAACATCCTTTACGTTCGGAGGCAACAAATACGCTTGATTGGGATCGTAAGGAAAAAATCGTGACATGCTCCTTTTTCCTTCATCTCCCAACCAAAAACAAGTCCCAGCTATGACACAGACTCCGGAGGGACGGTTGACATCGACCTACTCTGCCCCGCACCCTCTTGATTTCCTCTGTGCTCTCTGTGTTGAGACGGGCTTGACCCGAAGCCGCGCCCAGTCGAATGACACCAGCAGCGACTAGCGCGAGAGTTTGCGGCTGCGGGCTCTTGGCCTTCGCTTTAGCTTGGGCCTAGGCGCCGCCGGGTGCCGGCCGTCAAGGGCTTGCTTGAGTCCGACAATCTCGCCCGGGGAAAGCTCGCGATGGTGGCCCGGGCCAAGCGCGCCGAGCTCGATATTGGCGATGCCGACGCGTTTCATCTTCTCGACGGGATGGCCGGTCTGGAAAAGCTTGTTGCGCAGGGCGTCGCTGCGCGCTTCCGAAAGGGTCACCTCGTACCAGGGAGCGTCCTTGCCGCGCAGGCGCGAGATGCGCGCGCCGGTGGCGCGGGAAAGGCTCTCGATCTCGGCAAAGGTGAGCAGCGTCTTGAGCTTGAGGTTGTAAACCTGCGGCAGATGGCGCGCCTTCAAAATGAGATTCGCGAGATCGCCATCGTTGGTGAGCAGCACCAACCCGTGCGCGTGATATTCAAGCCGCCCCACCGGAAAGACGCGTTCGCTGATGCCATACAGGTAATCGCGCAGCGACCGCCGCCCTTCCGGATCGCTCATCGTGGCGACCACTTCGGGCGGCTTGTTCAGCGCGATGTAGACGTGCTTGGCCTCCGCGCGAATGAGTTTGCCCGCCACTTTGATGTGATCGCGCGAGGCGTCAGCCTTCGTGCCAAGCTCGGTGATCGTTTGTCCGTTTACGGTGACGAGCCCCGACGTAATCATTTCCTCGGCGCGGCGCCGCGAAGCGAGCCCTGCGCGCGCGATAATCTTCTGCAAGCGTTCTTCCATGTAGAGAGAGTAGCGGAAAAGACGCCAGCGGCGAAGGGCTATGGAGTCCGCGTGACAATCGAGAATCTTTGTAGGTCGTGGCTTCCAGAGTTTGTGTGACAACCCGCGAACGTTTGTGCGGGTCTTTGCTTCGGCCCGCGAGGACAACGGTGGAAGCGTGGGCCTTTAGGCCCTCGAAAAGCTGCTCGTCGTATAGCGGCATTACAGACTGCGGAAAAAAAGCGCGCACGCTGTCATCCCGAGCGAAGTCCCGCGCGATTTTGCTTTTCCCGCGGTGTATGCGGGCGCGGGACGCAGCGAGGGATCTGCTGTTTGCGGGGTGTCCGACAGAACGAGCTAGTGTGGCGTGCTTTAGAGGACGGTTCGGCGTTTTCAGCAGCCTCTTTAGCCGCGGGCTCTGTTTCTCAAACGAAACGACGCGAGAGTGTTTGTAGGTCGTGGCTTCCAGCCACGACATAAGCCGAGCGAAATCGATGGGCTTCAGCCCCTGAAGTTCTCTATGGCGTCTGGCAGTGGGCAAGCTTCCAGACCTGCGCGAAGAACGCGCGGGCGTCCGGATCGACCGGCAGGTCACCCGTATATTGCGGCTCGGCGCCCGTCAAATCGACCAGCACGGCGGGGCCGGTCGCGCCTCGCAGGACGAGCGCGAGCCTGGGCGGCGTCGTGGCCTTCGGATCGTTGGATACGAGCGTCCCAGCCTCGCAGTGATACTGCCCGGCGAAAAACTTCTGGAAGAATCCTTGCGCGCCGAGCTCGACGCCGAGATCACCCTGATAGCTGACCTTCCCCGCTCCCCAATCGAGCTTGCTGACATTGCCCGAGCTTGACCGGAAAGTGAGAGCCGTCGTGACCGTCGTCTGTGCGGGAGCAGCGGGAGCGGCTGGCGGGGCCGTCAGCGGCGCGACAGCCTGCGATATTTGCGACGGCAGCAGTGCATCACCGGTCGCGGGCGCGGCGCCTGGAGCCGGCGCGGGAGCGCCCGGTATCGTGCCGAAATCGCGGGGATGCGCGGGCACATCGACCGAGCCGACAATCCCGGTCGGCACGTCGAGCACGGCGAAGCGCAAACGCGGATTCTCGGGCTTCGCTCCGTAGTCGAAGATGTTCCGAATGCCGTGCTCTTGCCAGATCTTCAGCGCGGCGTCATTCACAGGCCGCGAAAGATCGCGCGGGAAGAAGTCGAATTTGTCGCCCTTGGGATCGTATTCGCAGATCGCCATCCGAAGGCCCAACTGGCGCGCCCCGTCCACCGGAGCAAGGCTCAGCGCGCTCGGCGAAATTGTGAGCAGGTAACGCGGTTCGGCCGGCTGGCCGGCAGTTTCCCGCGGCGCGAGCGGCTCTACCGTCATGTCTATCGAGGTCGAGGGCAGCGGATCGATGCAGGCTTGCTTGAGAAGCTGGTCGGGCTGTCCCGGATTGGCGAGCATCTCCGTGCTCGCCGCGAAGAAGCCACGCCGGTAGGCCAGCTTCACCCCGCGGCGCGGCGTCTTCACTGTAATCTTCTGGAAGTGCCCGTCCCACTTGATGTTTTCCGGGTAATACGCCAATTCGTAGTAGGCCGATCCCTCGTTCAGGGCTTCCTGGACGCAACCGGAGAGGTCGTTGGTGTTCTTGCAGGTCTTCCCGCCGGTTTCCTGGGCGATCGCGTCCATCGTCGCCTGCGAGTTGATGCGCAAGCTGTCCTCGCGGCTCAGCGCCCCACCGATGTCTCCGCCGGCAACGGAGCCGTTGGCTGCGGAATATGCCTGCGGCCCTTCGAGCGCCCTTGCATCGACAGGATAGACGGCCACCTGCGCGTCCGTCAGTGCATCGGCGGCTTCCCGAACTTTGCCATTGTAGGTAGTCGAGCCAATGAACGGATCGCTTCCGAAATCCGCAGTCGGCTCAATCCAGATCGGAAACGACTCGGAGAACCAGACCAGATTCTTGCGCCCCGGGTAGCCACCGAGATATTTCGCGATCGCCCGCATCGCATCGGCTGTCTCGCTCACCCGCTGGTCCATGAGCTCGAGATACTGCTGGCTCTCGAAATTCTGGAGAGACTGAATCACATTCGCAGGCGTGTTGGGCGACATCTCCTCCAGCGTCGCCGACGCGCTGTTGGCGTCATCCTGCGGATTCTGCTCCTGCAGGACGTTGTCCGGCCGGCGCGCCTGATCCACAGCCGCACGCAGGAGCTTGGGGTCGGTCGTGAAATTCTGCACGATGTGCACTTCATGCCCCAGCAGGAAGACCGCAACCGGCGTATCCGGCGGGAGATTCTTGAGGAACAAAATCATGTCGCGGCGCACCTGCATCTGGTGAAAGAGCGACGTGTTGAGCGCGTCCATCAAAATCGCCGTAGGCGGCACCTTCAGCCGCGCGGCTTGCAGATTCGAGTAGATGTGCGGGCCAATCGGCAGCGCTCCCGGCATCGGGCCCGCGGGCGCCACCGATGTATCGATGAATTCAAACCGGGCGATCTTCTGAAGCCCGCCATGTTCGTCGAAAACCTGCAAATCACTCTGCTTGAGATCGCGGACCGCATTGCCGTGCGAATCCGTGGCTACCACGTCAACCGTGATCAGCCGCGTCACGGACTTTACCGTGCCGGGGGTAACTGCAGCTTGCGAGGTGGCAGGCACAGGCCGCCGCGGGGAGTCTTGCAGCCCCGGCGGCCGCTGCTGCGACACACCTGTGCCGATTGCCAGGAAAAACGCGGCGGTCGCGAAAACAGCGGCTTTGCTCGCCCGAATCACGCCTAGCCTTTTAACACATTTGCCAATCAACAGGGGAGTGATCGTAGGTGAGTTGCCCCGTCGGAACGTTAGAGCTACGACTGCTCGGATGATCCTGCCGCGGCGGCGCGCGGCTCGGCTGGGGATTCCTCTGCCGGGTCTTCGCCGAGTTCCGCGAGATCGTTTGTTTCGCCGGATGCGAGGATGGCGGCGGCTTCGGGAGATTCGGGCGATGCGGGCGGAGCCACGGCGAGGTCTTCGGGCTCGGTCGGGGCGATGCCGGCATCGGAATCGAGCGCGGCCTGCGCCAGTTGCTCGAATTCCTTGAGGCTCGGCAGCTCGTCGAGATCGGAAAGGCCGAAGCGCATCATGAACTGCTTCGACGTGCGATAGAGGATCGGCCGCCCAATCACTTCCTTGCGCCCGGCTGTGGTGATGAGGCGCTTTTCGAGCAGCGTCTTGATCACGCCGCCCACGTTGACGCCGCGAATCTCGTTGATCTCGGGCACCGTCGCCGGCTGCTTGTACGCAATCACCGCAAGCGTTTCGAGCGCGGGCATCGTGAGCCGCAACGGCGGCTGCAGGCTCTTGATGAATTTCCGCACCACGTCGTGATGCTGCGCCTTGGTGTAAAACTTCCATCCGCCCGCCACCTTGCGCACTTCGATCCCGCGGTCATCGGTCTGATACGCGGCGACCAGCAAATCGAGCCCCGCGCGCGCCTCGGCTTTTTCCACGCCGAGCGCGTGTGCGATCTGATCGAGCGTCGCGGGCTCGTCCGCGGCGTAAATGATGGCTTCGAGCGCAGCCTGAATTTCCTGTGGTGTCATAGGTTCACAAACCTCAAACCAAAAGTATCCGCGCCCCTCCCGCGGAGCTGTCATCCCGAGCGAAGTCCCGCGCGCTTTTGCCTTCCCGCGGTTTGTGCGGGCGCGGGACGTAGCGAGGAATCTGCTTTTGCTCTTGGATTTTCCCGATTTCGATCTTCCGGCCTCACAAATATTGCTCCTCGATTTTCGACATCGCGTCGGGGCCCGCGAACACCGCATCGAACATCTGGTGCTTGCGAATCCGGATATCCTCGAACAAATCCGACTGCACGAGAATGATCGCCTGCATGCGCACCATTTCGAGCACGGCCAGCAGCGCGACGATCATCGCGTTGCGCGTCTCGCAAACATCGAAAAACTGGATCAGCGACACCGGCTCCTCGCTCTGCGTGAGCTGCCGGCGCAGCCGATCCATCATCTGCGCGATGGTCACCGACTCGTGCCGCAGCTCGAATTTCGTCACTTCCTTGCGCCGCTCGAGGACCTGCTGGAACGTCTTCACCAGATCGACGAGCGACACGACCATCTCGCCCTCGATCGCATCGCCCGTATAGAGCGCGCGATCCGGCCGCGACCAGACGTGATCCTCGATCTGCTGCTTCTGATACAAAAGCTGCGCGGCGTTCTTGAATTTCTCGTGTTCCATCAGCCGGTGAACCAGCTCGTCGCGTGGATCTTCTTGCGCGTCCGGCCCCGCGAGCGGATCGGCCGGCAGCAGCATCTTCGATTTGATATGGATCAGCGTCGCGGCCATGTAGATGAAATCGGCGGAGACGTCGATATCGAGCTTTTCGAGCTGGTGGAGGTAATCGAGATACTGCTCGGTGACTTTCGCGATGGGAATGTCGTGGACGTCCATCTCCTGCCTGCGAATCAGATCGAGCAGAAGATCGAGCGGTCCCTCGTACACCGGCAAATTGATGCGATAGGGTGACGCCATTCGTCGCCTATGTTATAGCGCTCCGCGAAATTCCGAAAGCCCCACCTTGCGCCCCGGTTTCGCCCAAAGCATCCCACCAGAGTCGGGTGAGAACTCGACCGCGTTCGAGCGCCGGAGGCGCGATTGTAATTAGCCCGGCACGGAGCGCAGCGGAGTGCCGGGAACCCGAGCGCCAAGCGCGAAAGTCCCGGAGGGACGATTGATGTGCGTCGCCGGGCAACGAGGTTGCGCTCAGGATCAACCGGGCCGCTGGGGTTTCGTTCGTGCAGTCGCCGCGATTCAGCCTAAGAGTTCTCCGCTTGGGTACCCTCTAATCAACTCGCGACTCATCCCGATACATCGCCTTATGCCGCGTCTCTTTGATCCACTGATCGATCTGCTCGGTGGTCATGAAATTTGCCGGGTTGAACTTGCCCCAGTTCAGGATCTGGTCCAGCGAACGCTTCCATCGCTTGTACGACGGCTTCGCCGGCGGCCCAAAGCACATGATATCGATCACCGCCAGCTCTTCCGGCACGCCGAGCAGCGGCTTGATCCTCTGCTGAATCTCTTCCTGGCCGATCGCGGTGATCCACCAGACCGCGTAGCCCAGCGCAGCCGCCGCCAGATGCGCCGACATCGTCGAAGCCGCCACCGATTGCAGCAGAATGCGCTCCGCATTCTGGCGATACTTCTGATCCAGCTCCGAGCCGTCATTCAGCACCGGAAACGCCCGGATGAACCGGAAATCGGCCGCCACCACGATGAATCCCGGCGCCGTTTTCACGCCGCTGTAGTTGGGCGTCGGGAAACCCATGTGCAGCTTGGCGCGCTGCTGCTGCTCGTCCATAAAGCACTGCCCGATCGCTTCCTTCACGGCGGGGTCGGTAACCACAATGTAGTGCCACGGCTGCGCGTTGGCCCCGGAAGGCGCGTGGCGCGCCGCCTCGAGGATCATTTCGAAATGCTCGCGCGGCACATCGTAGGGCTTGAACGCCCGGTTGGTCATGCGGTTGCGCACCACCTGCATCAGCGATTCGTACCGCTCGACATTATTGAAAAGCCCCGGGTCCACAGTTGGGGTGTTCATAATTCACATCCTTGGTGGCACAGTCCTGCCTCATGGCACAGACAATCCTGTCTGTGCTCTGACGATCCGACGAGGATCGTCATCCTGAGGCGGGCGTCTTCTGCCCGCCGAAGGATCTCTCTTTCTTAGCCTCGTCCCACTTGAAAATGGCATTCCGCACGCGCTTCATCGTGCGCCGCGCGGCCGCATGCGCCTTCTTGCCGCCCGCATCGAGAATATCCCAAACCTGCTGCGGCCGCGCTTCGAATTCCCTGCGCCGCGCCTGCACCGGCTCGATCCACGTCACCAGATTCTCCGCCATCAGCTTCTTGCAATCAACGCACCCGATCGCGGCGCTGCGGCAATCGCGATCCACCTGCGCGATCGTATCGGCTGACGAAAACAGCTTGTGATACGCGAACACGGGACACACTTCCGGCCGGCCCGGATCGGTGCGCCGCTGGCGCTGCGGATCCGTCATCATGTTGCGAACCTTCGCGCGAATTTCGTCCGGCGAATCGCTAAGCCAGATCGCGTTCCCGTAGCTTTTCGCCATCCGGCGCCCGTCAGTGCCGGGCAGCCGCGGCGTTTCGGTGAGCAGGTGATTCGGTTCGTGGAGCACTTGATTCACGCGAACGAATTTTCGGTCTCTTTTGATCGCGTCAAAAAAGTTTTCGACGCCGACCTCCGCAGCCCGTTTCTTAATGCCAGATCGCAAAACAGCCATCTGTTCCGGCGACAACGGCTCAGCCAGATGCGGATGTGGGATTTCAGTCGCTTGCAAGACGCGCTCAAGCGCCGCATGATTTTCCGGATCGAATAGCGCAGATTTCACCTCGAACCCAAACTGCGTATCAAATCGCCGCACCACCTCGCGCGTGATCTCCACGTGCGGCACCTGATCCTCGCCCACCGGCACAAAATCGGCGTCGTAAATCACGATGTCGGCGGATTGCAGCAGCGGATAGCCAAGAAATCCGTAGGTCCCAAGGTCGCGATCCTTCAAATTCTCGATCTGCTCTTTATACGTCGGGACGCGCTCGAGCCACGATAGCGGCGTGATCATCGAGAGCAACACGTGCAGCTCCGCGTGTTCCAGAATGCTCGACTGAACGAACAGTGTCGATTTCGCGGGATCGAGGCCCACCGCGAGCCAGTCCATCGCCACTCGCAGCGTGTTTTCGGCGATCGACGAAGTGTCTTCGTAATGCGTCGTCAGCGCGTGCCAATCCGCAACGAAAAAAAAGCACTCGTATTCTTCTTCCCCGTCGGGTAGACGGGCGTTCTGAAGGTCGAGCCAGTTGGAAAGGGCGCCGAAAAAATGCCCAAGGTGGAGGCGGCCGGTCGGCCGCATGCCGCTCAATACTCGCTTAGCCTTTGTCTTGCGTTGCGCCACTCTGCGGAAAAGCTCCTCGGTCAAAAAGTAGAAAGCAAAAATAGAATATCGTACGAGCGATGCTAGCACAGAAGACAGAAGTTTAGAGTTCACAGTTAAGAGTTCAGAGCCCAACAGAGGCCAGCGGCGATAGCGAACGCGACTCTCAACTCTGAACTGCCTTTGCTTCCTGCTTCCTCTGCGTTCTCTGCGTCTCTGCGGTGCGTCTTTGTCCTGCAGACTCTCAACTCTAAACTCTCAACTCTGAACTGCCTTCTGCCTTTCACAGCTTCAGCAATTCCCGCAGCCGCTTCGTTTGCGCGCGCGACACCGGAATCTCGCTCGCGCGCTTATCATCCATTTTCAAAATGTAGCTCGACTTAAACCACGGCATCACTTCCTTGATGTGGTTGATGTTCACCAGATACGACCGGTGCGGCCGCCAGAAAACATCCGGATCGAGCGCCGCCGCCAGCTCCTCGACCGTCCGGTAGTTCGATTCGCCTTCGATCTCGCGCGCGAAAATCGTGATCGCGCCGTCCTGAATCGACGCGTAGATCAAATCCTCGGCGTCCACCAGGATCATCCGCGAGTGCGCCTTCACCAGCAGCTTCACCGTCAGCGGCGCCTTCGTCTTCGGCGCGCTCGCGTTCAGCTGCCCGACCAGCAGCTCGAGCCGCTCGACCGGCGAGCTCTTCGTGTCCACCATTTTCTTCGCCCGCTGCACCGCCCGCGCGATGCGCGCCTTGTCGAATGGCTTCAGGACGTAATCGACGGCGCTCACCTCGAACGCCTTCAGCGCGTAGTTGTCGTAGGCCGTCGCGAAAACGATCTGCGGCAGCTTCAGCTTGCGCTCGACCAGCCGCTTGATCACGCCAAACCCATCGAGCCCCGGCATCTGCACGTCGAGAAACACGAGATCGGGCTCGTGTTCCTTGATCAGCGCCACCGCTTCGATCCCATTCTTCCCCTGCGCGATCACATTAACGTCGGGAAGCCCCTTCAGCAGGAACCCAAGCTCGTCGCGCGCCGGCCGCTCGTCGTCCACGATAATCGTATTCATCGCCATCGTAAAAATCGTAGCGCCGGCGTCCCGCCGGCCTCTTTAAAGCTCTTTAGGGGTCGGAGCTTTAGCTCCGACATAAACCGCCAGCGCAAAAGGGCTTCAGCCCCTGAAGACACTCCCGCCCGGCTCAGTATACGCAAGTCGTGCGGCCTTGCGGAAGCGCGGGCAACGGGCCGGTTGGAGTCATGGCATTTGTCCGGTTAGCCCGTGACAAGGAATTTGTGTCGACATCGGCGCTTACGGGCCCTGTGCTAATATCCGCTCGATGCATAGAGACTCTCTGTCCCGACTTTTCCACGGGGCGCCGACGGCCGTGGCGATCTTGGCTTGTGCGCTCTTTTGTCCAGCCCGCGCGGCTTACGGGTACTGCTCCCAACCGTATCCGACAGTGCGCTGTGAATTCCTAAACAGCGATGCGGTCTTTGTGGGGACAGTTTTGTCCGTACGGGTCGTGCCGCCTGGCGCTAAGCCAATCCCGTCAGTTCCCATTGCCTTTAGCGGGATAGATGGTTGGGTATACGAGATCTCGGTGCAGAGGATGTTCCGCGGGCCGCGCACGAAGAAAATTGCGGTGTTTACAACGAACGATGAGGCACGCGTCATGCTTAAGAAAGGCGAGACGGTCCTGCTTTTTGCCTACCATACTGACGATCCGGACCTGATATCGACGTTTAACTCCCAGTTCGAGATATTCAACGATTGCGGAAATTCTGCTCTGGGGTCAAAAGCACAGACGGCCATTCGAGAGTTGGGGACGATGACGGTCCCCGAGGATGCTGAGGTTGAGGGTCGAGTTTCCGTCCAGGACACGGCTGCTCCCCTGTCTGATATCAAGATAGTAATCCGGGGTGACGGGCAGTCGTTCCAAGCCATAAGTGACAGGAATGGCTGGTTCCACGTCCAACTTCCGCCAGGCGACTACTCGGCTGAAGTCAAGCGTGATCCGCGTTGGGAAATCGTCCCCTCTTCCGAAAGCGCTGACGATCCCAATTACTTCACGGCGCGCAAGGGGCGCTGCACCGGACTGCAATTTCTCGCGACTCCCAGATAGGGACATTTCTCGTTCCCAATGAATCGAAGCCCCAGCCGCAAACTGACCCGCCTCCGAAGCGCCCCGCGATGCCCAATATTTCTCGGGTGCGGTAGAATCGCAGGGCCGTAACGGGAAGACATGGTGGCGCGAGCGACGAAGAGCGCGAAGGTTCTCAGCAGCGAATTGATTTTCCAGGGCCGCGTGTTTGCGCTCAATCGCGAGCAGGTCGTCGAGCCGAGCGGCTTGACGGTGACGCGCGACATCATCGTCCACCCGGGCTCGGCCGTGGTGCTGCCCGTGTTTCCCGACGGGCGCATCCTGCTGATCCGCCAGTATCGCCACGCCGCGGGCGAATACCTCTGGGAACTCGTCGCCGGGCACAAGGAGCCGAACGAAACCTTTGCCGAGTGTGCCAAGCGCGAACTGATCGAGGAAACCGGCTACACGGCGAAGCGCGTCCGCAAACTCCTCTCGGTCTTCCCTTCTCCGGGCCTCCTCGGCGAGCGCATGGAAATCTTCCTCGCCACGGGACTCACGAAAGGCGCCGCGCGCCCCGAGGGCGACGAGAAGATCACCTCTCGCATCCTCACTCTGCGCGAGGCCGAACAATGGATTCGCACCGGCAAGATCCACGACGCAAAATCCGTCTCCGGAATCCTGTACTACGCGCGCTTCGTCGCGAGGAGGTTGTAATGCCGACCTATTTCCCGGTCAGGATTGTACCGTCCGCGTTGATCACGTAGAGGCACTTGTGGATGGTCCCAATATATTCGGGAAGCGGAGCCGGCTGCCTCAGCACGTAAAATACGTCCGAATCCTCAGGCGCATCAGTGAGCACGTGCGTGTGATAGCCGGCAGCCGCTTTCACGCCCGGAGGCGGAGAATGCCTCTCCAGGATGGAAGCGTGCATGCGATGGGTTTCAATGATCGTCGACCCATCCGCGGACATCAAGTAGCGAACGTCACCCCCGAGAGGGATTACGTCGTTCGTCGTCTGGGCGGGCTCGAGGTATACATACAACTGCCCTTCGACAGCCGGGACGACGTACACGTTGTACTGCTGGCCGTTTCCTTTGAAGTCGGCCAGCGCCATATCGATCGCCCGAGCGGCGAACAGAAAGAAGCCCGTGTCTTCGACAGGCGGATCGTTCTTCTTAACTGAAAAATCCTTTGGCGTCGAACCCTGGGTCGCCAAGTACGCAATCAAGAATCGATCACGGCTCCCGTTTAGCTTACCGAACGCAACAACCCAGCCGGCATCGGTTTCCTCTGCGATGTATCGGACAACGCTTCCTTCCGTGGGCTTCGCAGCCTGTACCGCGTCGGTTGCGTGCCAAGCCGCCTGGTCGTAGGCCTCCAGCATTTTGCCCCGGGCTGTGATCGGCGCGAAATCAGTCGTGCAAACGTTATTCGCACAGGCGGCCACCGTTGGAAAAACGGCCAGCAAGGCCGTCAAGATGAAAAGTCCTTTCAGCATCCTTTTCTCGGCCAAACTCATTATCCGAACGGAACATTCCATGAAACACCCGTTGCTCTGGTGCATCCTAGCTCCGGAACCTCCAAGCGGCAATCACCGATTCCACAAACCGCGGCGGGCAAAATCGACGCTTTGTCATTATAATACCCGCCATGGAAAATAGAGAGGTCGCCAGGATCCTCCGCGAGACGGCCCAGCTACTCGAAATCGACGGCGCCATCATCGGCCGCTACCGCAGCTACGAAAAAGTCGCCGAGCTGCTCTACAGCATCCACGAGCGCATCGAAGATCTCGCCAAAGATGATGTAAAACTCAAGGAGCTGCCCGGCGTCGGCGAAGGCATGGCCGAGCACATCCACGAAATCCTGAAAACCGGCGACTACAGCCTGCGCCAGAAGCTGCTGAAGAAATACCCGACCACCCTGCTCGATCTGCTCGAGCTGCAATCGCTCGGCCCGAAGAAAGTGGCGTTCCTATACAAAAAGTTCAAGGTCGCCACAGTCGACGGCGTCGAAAAACTCGCGCGCGAAGGCAAGCTGCGCGACCTGCCCGGCTTCGGCGAAAAGAGCGAGCAGAATATCCTGAAAGCCGCCGAGCAGTTCAAGCATCTGGCGGGCAGTGGGCGATTCCTGATCAATGTGGCGGACGACGAAGCGCAAAAGCTCGGCGCTTACATCGCGAAGGCAGGCGAAGCGGTTGAATCCGTGACTCCCGCAGGCTCGCTTCGCCGCGGCAAGGAAACGGTCGGCGATCTCGATCTGCTCGTCACCATGCGCCCCGGCCACGACAAGCAGAAAGATATCGACGCCGTCGCCGCGCACATCCTGAAATATCCCGGCATCGACCGCGAACTCGCGCACGGGGAAAACAAAGTCAGCGTCGTGCTCGGCAGCGGCCTGCAAGTGGATGTCCGGCTGCTCGAAAAGAAGAGCTTCGGCGCGGCGCTTCTCTATTTCACCGGATCGAAGGAGCACAACGTCGCGCTGCGCGGCCGCGCCAACGACATGGGCTGGACGCTCAACGAATACGCGCTGACCACGCTGAAAGGCGGCCGCACCGTCGCGGGCAAAACCGAGGAAGAAATCTACGCCAAGCTGAAGCTCGCGTATATCGAACCTGAATTACGCGAGATGACGGGCGAGATCGAAGCTGCGGAAAATGGCACGCTGCCGCACCTCGTCACGCTCGCGGACATCCGCGGCGACCTTCAGATGCACACCACCGCCTCCGACGGCCGCAACTCGATCGAGGAAATGGGCGAGGCCGCGCGCGACCTTGGCTACGAATACATCGCGCTCACCGACCATTCCCAGGCCGTCACCGTGGCGAACGGAATGGACGAAAAGCGCACGCTCGCGCAGATCAAAAAGATTCGCGCCGCCGACGAGCGTGTCCCGGGAATCAAGCTGCTCGCCGGGATCGAGGTCGACATCAAGAAAGATGGCACGCTCGACCTCGAAGATGAAGTGCTCGCCGAGCTCGACGTCGTCGTCGCCTCCGTGCACTCCTACATGAATCTCGAGCGTGCCGAAATGACCGACCGCATCCTCGCCGCCATCGAGAATCCCTACACGCAGATCATCGCGCATCCCACGGGCAGGCTGGTCCTGCGGCGCGATCCGTTCGTCTACGACATGGAGAAGGTGCTCGATGCGGCCGCCGCGCACGGCGTCGCCATGGAGTGCAACGCGTATCCGGATCGCCTCGACCTATCCGACGTTCATCTGCGCATGGCCAAGCAGCGCGGGTGCAAAATCGTGATCTCGACCGATTCGCACACCACGAATCATCTGGCCTTCATGAAGTATGGAGTCGCCACGGCCCGCCGAGGCTGGATCGAAAAGAAAGACGTGATCAACACGCTGCCGCTCGAGAGGTTCCTGGCCGCCCTGCGTCCCAAGCCGCACGCCGCCAAGGGACACGCAGCGGCGAAACGCAAATCCGCCTAACGCGGCATGCTTCCCCGGCCATAATGGCAAAAACCTGCCAAAACCGGTTTTTTAAGGGGCGTTTAAGCCCCCGCTAGGGGGATGCTCGATCCCCCTGTTATTGCAATCTTTTTTCGCTTTTGTTTTACTGCGGGCTACACGGAGTAGGAAACGGTATCGTCGTCGACGACCACCGGTCCCGCGGACTTCGAAGCGACCGCCGGTGATTTCGAAACGCCGCGGCGCATCGCTACGATCCCGGTGCGGACCACTTCCACGAGCCCGAACGGGCTCAGCAATTCGAGCAAACGGTCCACTTTCTCTTCGCCGCCCGTCAGCTCGACGATGATCGATTCCGCCGCGATATCGAGCACCTTCGCGCGAAACACGGTGGCCAGCTCGAGGATCTGCGAGCGCGTCTCGAGAGTGGCCTTCACCTTGATCATCGTGAGATCGCGCATCAGCGCCGGCTTGCCCGTCACGTCGTCGACCAGCAAAACGTTCACGAGCTTATAAATGTTGGCCACGATGCGCCGCGCCTGATCTTCGTCCGCATCCGTGACGATCGTCATGCGCGACACGTCCGGCTTTTCCGTGCGCCCAACTGTGAGCGAGTCGATATTGAAGGCGCGCCTGCGGAAGAGCGACACCACGCGCGAAAGCACGCCCGGCTTGTTTTCGACGTAAACCACAAATGTATGCAGCATGATTTTCCTATTCGTCTTTCTTCACAATTCGCCTTTGTTTTGTTGCTTATTCGTCGTCGGCGGTTTCGACCAGCGGATTCGGCCGCCGGATCATGTCGTGCAGCGCCGCGCCCGCCGCTACCATCGGATACACGGTATCTTCCTGCTCGACCTTGAAGTCGATCAGCATGGCGCCTTCGTGCGCCCGCGCCGCGCGCACCGCCGGCACCACGTCACCGCGCTGCTTCACCACCGTGCTCTTGATTCCATAGGCCTCGGCGAGCTTGGCAAAATCCGGATTGAGCAGCGGCGTCGCTTCGTAATTCCGCTCGTAGAAAAATTCCTGCCACTGGCGGACCATGCCGAGGAATCCGTTGTTGATGATGGCGATGTTGATCTTCAGATTTTCCTGGACGATGGTGGCGAGCTCGGCCATCGTCATCTGGAAGCCGCCATCGCCGACCACCACCCACACATCCGCATCGGGCCGGCCCACCTTTGCGCCGATCGCCGCCGGAAGCGCAAAGCCCATCGTGCCGAGCCCGCCGGACGTGACGAGCGAGCGCGAATGCTCGTGCTTGTAATACTGCGCCTCCCACATCTGGTGCTGCCCCACGTCGGTGACGATGATCGTGTCGCGGTCGCGCGTCTCATGCCACAGATCGTTGATCACGTGCGCGGCGTAAAGATGCCCGTTATCGGGCAGATTCTGGATGTCGCGCACCGCCGTGTCTCCCTTGAGGCTGTGGATGTGCTCGATCCATTCGCTGCGATTCGCCTGCGCCACGCGCGGCAGCAGTTCCTGGAGGATGTGTTTCAAGTCACCGACGAGCGCGACGTCCACTTTCACGTTCTTGTTGATTTCCGCTGGATCGATCTCGATGTGAATCTTCTTCGCGTTGGGCGCGTAATTTTTCAGGTTGCCGGTCACGCGATCGTCGAAGCGCATGCCGAAGGCGAGCAGCAAATCGGCGTCCTGAATCGTCTTGTTGACCCACGCTTCGCCGTGCATGCCCATCATGCCCAGATTCAAGACATGCGACGCCGGAAGTTCGCCCAATCCAAGCAGCGTCATCGCGACGGGAATGCAAGTCTTCTCCGCGAACGCCTGCACCTCGCGCTGCGCGCCGGAGACGAGAATGCCGTGCCCCGCGAGAATCACGGGCCGCTTCGCTTCGGCGATCAGCTTCAGCGCTTTCTCATATTCCGCCTGAGCGGGCGAGAGGTCGGGGCGATAGCCGCGCATCTTCGGAGCCGCGGCGTCCCAGTCGTAGCTGCCCGTTCCCTGCTGCGCGTCTTTCGTGATGTCGATCAGCACCGGTCCGGGCCGGCCGGACTTGGCGACGTACATCGCTTCGCGCACCGCGGGCGCGATATCGTCCGCGTGCGTCACGAGATAGTTGTGCTTCGTGATCGGCAGCGTGACGCCGGTGATGTCCGTCTCCTGGAAGGCATCCGAGCCGAGCAGCTTGCTGCCGACCTGACCCGTGATGCACACGATCGGCGACGAGTCCATCATCGCAGTGGCAATACCGGTGACCATATTGGTCGCGCCGGGGCCGGAAGTGGCCACAGCCACGCCGACGCCGCCCGTCGCGCGCGCGTAGCCATCGGCCATGTGCGTCGCGCCCTGCTCGTGGCGTACGAGAATGTGGCGGATCGAGCTGTATCGAAGCGCGTCATACGCCGGCAGGATCGCCCCGCCTGGATAACCGAAGACGGTCTTCACGCCTTCGCGCTCGAGACATTCCCACAGAATTCTTCCGCCGATCATCGGGTCGTTTGCCGATCCCTTCGGCGATTCTTTTTTCTGGCCGGACTCTTTTTGACTGCTCATTTCTCGTCTCCCTCAGCCGCAAAAAAATAAAACCCACCTTGCCAGCGTCTCTGGCGGGTGGGTTTCTTGAGCTTTCCGGTTGCGTGTTACTCAGCTCAGTCATGCCCTCCGGGCAGAGACGCGTGTACGAGCCGTACTACTACTACGATTTCGAGTCGAAGCCGGCTTGTCGTGAGTTTCATGTTCGCGTCCACTAACTGAGCGGTTCCTCGGTCGCGCCGAACTCGCGCTGCCCTAAAACACAAGCTACGTTATCCTCGACGGATTCATATGTCAAGGAAGGTTTCGCGCGGGTAGCGGATCAGTTTCCGCATAGCCGACAACCCGGGAGTTGGCCGTGCGAATGATTGATTTGCGGTGTCTAATATCAGTATGACCAAGACAAACCGCTGGATTGTGAAGGCGTCGGTATTTCTGCTTTCGTATTCTATGGTCTCCTCGCGAGGCACGTGGGGTCAGGCTCCAGCGGCGCCAGCCACAAGTGCCGAACTGTATTTTTACACTTTTCCGTCAAAGCAGCTCTTCTCGTTCGGTGAGACTGTAGTAATCGTCCTTCAACTTTATAGTCGGTCGGAACAACCGTTTTTGGTCAGTCGTGCACTCGGCGATGAGTTTGTGAGTTTCAAAGCAATTGGTCCTGATGGCAACGAGGTACCGTGGCAGAGCGAGGCGCGAGCCGGCTCCAAAGAATACTCACCCTCAGATTTTGCTGTGCTGGGGCAATATAAGGAGATTTCAGCGAGCAGAATCATTTCACTGAAAGACGGAGTGGGGTTTGCCTTCAATAAGCCCGGTCAATACTTGCTCACGGCCGAATTCTCGATGGGCACTCCCGGAACGTTCGCTCCCTTTGAAGGTCAAGCGAGGACTCCAACAGGCTCTTTCCGTTCGACGGTGGCGTTCTGCATAGAGGCATGCATTCTCGAACCTCTTCAGGTACGCAGCAATACCCCGCGGTCAGCTCTTGATGCTGTGCGTGCGTTCTACACCTATATCACCAGGTACCAACAGCTCGGAATTCCTTATGGCCGCGAAGAGAAGGCGCTCCGGCCACTTCTCAGTAAACGACTTGCTCAACAGCTCGAGAGCCTTGAAGCGTGTGACAAAGACTATTACCGGCGCTACGGGGAGATTCTTCGCGCCAACACATACAAGCCCGCAACACCTTGGCTGGAGGATGGCTTGTTCACTGGCCCCAATGACGCGGCAACTCCACGCGCTTTTCGTATTCTCAGCAGCAGAGCTATCGGAGAAAACCGCGTCGACGTCGAACTCAGCTTCACAACCGACTTTGACTTTGAAGGTGTTGTGACCGCGATTCTGGAGAATAACCGCTGGGTCATCGATGATTACGTAGCGATGTACGAGAACGATGACCTGCGACGGCTATCCGCTGGATATTCGGATTGCAAAGGCGACCAGTGGGTGGGAAAAACACCTTACTGAAAGGCCGCTTGCGATTCTGGCGGGCGTACTGGGTGTATCACGGGCTATTCGGAAACTGACCCAATGCCTTCGCGCGATGGCTCAAGCGCCGAGGCCGCGCGGCGAGCAATCGATCCGAGCGGTGCTCGAAGCCTCGCGTCCTCCATTCGTCCGTCGTTTTTCGGGCGGTGTACTAGGACAAGCTCTAGTACGAGCTAGTGGAAACACTCTTCATTCGGCGTGGGCTGATGGCCACGGATGTTCCTCTCGGCACACTTCGGAGATTTCCTCTGTTTGCCGTTTCGTCCCTGTAATCAATCGGTTACGAAGCTCGGCCGATTGGATCATGCCGTGCATTCGTAACATCAAAGGAGAGGGGAAGGGGGCGCCATGATCGTGCTTTTGATGATCGGAGTTTTGGCCTGCCTCCTCTTTCTGTGCGTGTCGCCCATGATTGGCCACCTTGCCTTGCGCAAGCCGGCGAGCGCGCCTCCTTCGAAATCGCGGCCGGTTCAGAAGCACCCGATTCAGAAGCAGACGTTTTCGGCCCGCTGATTCACGACCCTGGGGAGGGACTCAGCGGACCGGCGTCTTGTTGGCCTTGGGAGACTGAAACGATGGATTCGAAACGCACCATCCGTATGAGCCTGGGAACGTGGTCGAGCCACCAGCTGGGAGGTGTCTGGGCGCGCACCATGCGCCGCGATTCGAGACACCGAAAGCGGCTGAAGATGTCGCTGCCCCTTCACGTGCGGCCGGTCGACCACCGCTTTGCAGACCAGGAAGACCTGGGAGAAGTAGTTGACTTCAACAGCCAAGGGCTCTATTTCACGACGTCGAAACTCCATTACGCGCTCGGGATGAAGCTCGACATCACGTTTCCCTTCGGCGAGAACGTGCCCGCACGCCGGAAATTCACCGGGTCGGTCGTGCGCGTGGAGCACCGCTGGATCGGCAGCCGCGGAATCGGGATTCGGCTCTCCAGTGAGGCGTCTGCGTCGTGAGCTTCCTCTCACTTTGGCCTTTGGGCAAGCGCCCCGGGATTGCGCTTGTGGGGAATCGGGCCGCTGGAGACAATAACCCTATACCGGTCGTCCGCCCTCCGTTCCCGGACGAAAAGCATCCCAAGCACGAAAACGGAAAGCAGGTAGCGAATACGATGCACGACAAGGGTCAGAAGAAATACTCGTCGGGTGGGGCCACGCGGGAAAGCGGCACGGCGGAAGCCGAGCGCCGCGGCGCGGACCGTCACATCTTCACTGCATCGGCCGAGGTCGTCGATATGGCGACGGGCGCGCGATTCTCCACCAGAACCACGGATTTGGGCCCCGGCGGATGCTTTGTCGACACACTGTCGCCGCTGCCGATCGGATCTGAGGTTCATGTGAGCGTCCGCAAGGGCCAGACGCACTTCCAGTGCGAAGGGACCGTCGTGTACTCGCAGGACGGCCTTGGAATGGGCATCGGATTCGAATCTCTCGACGCGACGCAGCAGCAACAGCTGGAAACGTGGCTCACCGAACTCACGGGTGGGCGCTATATTCCGCCAGTCGAGCTACGGCGCGAGAAGCGGACGCCGCGGTCCAGCAGCAGCGGCGACCACGCCATGGTCGTTCGTTTGGTGCAGCTGCTGATTGGGAAGGGCCTTCTGACTGAGGCCGAGGGCCAGTCCGTGCTGCACGACCCCGTGCTGTAAGAGCTCCGGAACGGGTCGCCGGGCCGCTGATCGGCTGGATCTCCAACCGCTTCATGGACGTGCAGCTATTTCCTATACCAGGAAATTTTTCCCTGATTCGTGTCAAATTGTCGTCCTAGCACTTAGCTAACCCCTGTGTATTCAGTAGCCACTTCGGGTCCGGCCTGGCACAGATCTTGCAACATACGAAAGGTTTAGGGGGAGCCCGATGGGGGAACGTAGAAAAGCTCGTCGATACGAAGTCTATTTGCCTTTGCAGGTTTGCATTTCGCGCAAGCGACCGGCGGAGTTCCACACGGCGCAGCTTCGCGACATCTCGCGGTCCGGCATCTACTTCCAGTCGAATGTATCGGTAGAGCCCGGCGCGGGGATGGAACTCACATTTGCTCTGCCAACGGACAAGGACCGCGGCGCCTCCGTCCTGGTTCGCGCGAGTGCCAAGGCCCTGCGGGTCGCGGCGGTAGAGGGTGAATTGACGCCCATCTACGGCATCGCCGCCAGCATCGACCGGATCGATTTCGTCCGACCGGTCATAGCCACCAACGCCGCCTAATCTCGCGTTTCTGCCGCTGATTCAGGTTCCGCTACAAGTGTTCGCCCTCCCTCCCTTTGCGTTCGCGTTTGCCGCGCGTTCAAAACCGCAGCTAGAATGGCCGCATGCGCTCTTCCCCGTCGCCCGGTGCGCGTTCGCGCGAATCCTCCGCCGATCCTGTCGATCTCGAGCGCCGCGTGCTGCGCGAGCTTTGCCGAGCCACACTGACGCGGGCTGCGTGGGCCAAGATCGGGCGCGCGTTGCGCGAATACACATGGCGGGATGTCGAACACGGGCTGGTGTACGCCGCGATCCAGCGCCTCGCCTCTCGCGATCCGAAAACGCTGCGCGAACAACTGCCCGCGCAGGCTACGCGCATGGGCTTCCCCGACATCGACTGGCAAATGTATTTCCCCGGGGCTGAAAAGCCTCTTGCGAGGCCGAGCGCGGACCAGCTCGTGCGCCAAATCAATCGACTGATCGGGCCATCACGTATTGCCGCGGCACGGGCGCAGCGCGGTGCGCGAACAGCCAAACGGGGCGGCTAAATTATTTTTTTGCCTCTCCGTGCGCGGCGAGTTCGAAGTCGATGTACTGCACGAGCGTTTGCGGATCGCCTCCGGCCAGCGGCCGTCCATCGACGTACACCGTCGGTGTGCTGTTCACTCCGAGTGCAACGCCCTCGGCGTGCTCGGCATCGACGGACTTCTGCGCGCCTGCCGACGAAAGGCACGCCTTATACGTATCGGCGTTCAGTCCGGCCTGCGACGCGTACGACACCAGCTTGTCCCATATGTTTTCCGCCGAGATCACATCCTGATCGTCGAAGATCGCATTGTGGACTTTCCAGAATGCTTCGGGCGACTGCTCGTAGGCGCAGTGCGCGCCGATGGCCGCAGTTTCGGCCCAGGGATGAATTGTGGTGAGCGGGAAATTCTTGTAGACGAAACGGACCTGCGGATACTTCGTTTCGATCGCCTGCAGGCTCTCGTAAAGTTCGCGGCAGTGCGGGCACTCGAAGTCGGCGAACTCAACCACGGTCACCTTCGCATCGGCTGGGCCTTTTGACGGGCTGCCTTCCGGATGAATCTTGGCCGCGTTGTCGGCGAATGGATCGGCGTGCATATCGAAAATCTCGCCGCGCAGCAGCGTCTTTCCGTCTTTGCTCACGTAGACTTCGCCATTTTCCTTCTGGTCGTTCAGCGTGACCTCGACGGGAACGACGTAAAAATCGGTTGCTGTCGATTGCGCGAGCGGGCCGAGCGTCACCTTGATCTCCGGCCCCCAGGCGAAAAGCTTGCGCACGAATGCCTCGGTCGACTTCAGAAGCGCCTCATTCTCGGGCGAAGTGGCGACAGCCGGGGCCGCGGGATCGGAAGCCGGCTTCGTCGCCTGGCTGGCAGCGGGCAGCGCTACCAACAGCAGCGCGAGGGTTGCGAGCAACGCGTTTCTACACGACATCGGAATAAGTCCTCCATAAATGCGCCCCATCTATCTCAGGAAGGCTAGAACAGGATAAAGAAAAAGAGCGAGAAGAGCAAAACGCAACGTCGCCTTGGCGAGCGCCCGATCAGCGCGCCACGTGATTCGCGAGCCAGTCCCCTACTTCGCGTGTGCCGAGCGGGCCGCCCAGATCGACGGTGGTCCTGCCTTCGCGGACGGCCGCGCGGACGGCGCCCTCGATCCGCTGAGCCTCAGCCGCCCAGCCAAAATAGGAAAACATCATCCCGGCCGCCAGCGCCGCGCCCATCGGATTTGCGATGTTCTTGCCCGCGATCGTTGGCGCCGAGCCGTGCACCGGCTCGAACATCGAAACTTGCCCCGGATGAATATTCCCCGAAGGCGCGAGGCCGATCCCGCCGGCAAGCTGAGCGCCGAGGTCGCTGGCGATATCGCCAAAGAGATTGCACGTGACGATCACGTCGAATTGCGCCGGGTCGCGGACCATCTGCATCAGCAGATTGTCGATATACATGTGGCTCGATTCGATCTCGGGATATTCGCTGCGCATTTCGGAGAACACGCGCTGCCAGAGATCGTGGCCGAAGGCGAGCGCATTGGCCTTGTCGCTCATGCAGACGCGCTTCAGCCCGCGCGCGCGGGCAAAATCGAAAGCGTAGCGCAGAATGCGCTCGACGCCCTTGCGCGTGTTGATGTCTTCCTGCGTCGCGATTTCGTCCGGAGTTCCCTTCTTGAAGAATCCGCCCATGCCGACGTAGGCGCCCTCGGTGTTTTCGCGAAACACGGTGATCTGGATATCTTTTTCGGCGCGATCTTTGAGAGGCGTGAGCCTGCGGTCGAAGAGAATGCACGGGCGTACATTCGCATATAAGTCGAGCTTGAATCGCAGGCCGAGCAGGATATCCGCGCCGTGCTGGTTGCCGGGAACGCGCGGATCGCCGAGCGCGCCGAGGAGAATCGCGTCGTACTCGCGGCGAAACATCTCGATGGCGCCTTCGGGCAGCGTGGTGCCGTCGCGCAGGTACCGATCCGCTCCCCAATCGAATTCCGTCAGCTCAACCTCGCGCCCGCCCCGCGCGGCCGCCGCCTTCAGCACCTTCACGGCCTCGGGGATCACGTCCTTGCCGGCGCCGTCGCCGGGGATCACCGCAATCCGCTTGCGCCGCGACGTTGTCGCCTCCGTCATTCCGTCGCGGAACGTAGCATGCGCCCCGAGTCGTGTCAAACGCGGCGCGGTTCCCACCGTCGATCAGTTTCCGAGTCGCTACTACAACTCCAGGACCTCGCCCCTTTCGCTTCCCACAACCCCGTTTGTGGCCTAGAGCGCCGTCCTCTTGATTGGGCATCCCACTCCCTTGCGAGAGGGAGTTCGAAGAAGTAATCATGGTCGAAGTTTTGATCGAAGAGATGTATATGGGGCGGACTGAAGCCGCTAGATTACGAGCGAGCCGCAGTCGGTCCAGGCCGAGAAGAAAGACAACGAAGGAAGCAGAAGATAAAAGCTCTTTTGAGTGATCGGAGAAGTTTGCTCGAAAAGTGTTTGACAGGGCCGACATTGTTAGAGATGTCCGGTGCGGCTCAAGGACCGCGCAATATCGCTGAGCGGATCAGGAGTCTCAAGTCTGGCTCTACGATCTCTCCCGGAAGACGTTGACCCCGTATACGTTCGAGGGGAATGCCGCCCGGTTTGGACACTCGAGGGCAAGCGGATGGTGGTGGCTCACGCGCCGCGCCAGCGATGTGGCGCGGCGCGTGAGCCTTCTGTGAGTGAAGTTAGCTCACCCTTGCGGACGCAGGTTTACCTACCCCCGATCCAGAACGTCAAGCCGCCCACAATACCGTTCTCGTGTATGATAAAGTCATGCTGATAGGTGGTGGTGCCTCCTGTTGCTTCTATATTTTGGGAGGCTCGGAGGTCCAGACGCTCATACTTGACGGTGAACCCAATATGCTTTGAAGCGAAATAGGTGAGGCCGACTCCTTCCTCCGGCGCTGTCAGAGTCTGGTTGTCAATGTAGGTCTCGGTGTAAGTTCCGCTCACGTAGTTATCTTTATACCGATCCGTGTTGACCGATGGTCCGGCCTCGACGAATAATTGAAGTTTGTCTCCCAGCTTGGCGGAAACGCGGCCGCCCACAAACAAGCTATTGATTCGGTCCGTGTACCCATCCGTCTCCGTTCCCTCCCCTGTGTATGTGACCGTGTGCGGAACGCTGCCTCGATAGGCGACGCCGAAGACCGGGCCGACCGAAAATCGGCCTGATCCGAGGGGGAAGAGGATCGCTCCTTCCACGTTGATCTTCCACGTGTTGTTATTTCCCTTCGTGCAAGTGTAACCCGAACCGGCGTTGTCGCAGTACCCGTAGTCGCCACCCCACAGGCTCCCGCCAGCCAAGGCGTCGAGCTCAACTTTGATGTTGGATCCGATTCCCGACGCCGCTGACCCTGTCTGGGCTGTGGAAACTCCCGCCAACATCAGGAAGGCCGCAGCCAGCACGATGCAAGAACGTAGTCTCGAACTAATCATCATTTCCTCCGCGTTCATGTGTGAAATAGAGTGGCTACGCGCACGTCTTGCGCACCCATCTCCACAACCGGTGCCTGGTTTACATCAAGTGGGCAATTACCCCGGGGACAATGACGGGCGCACTCTCCGGTCGACGGCGCCTTGGGCGCTCGGCCATTCCAGATTAGGATGTTCTCTGGGTCCTAGTTCTCACTAAGAAGACGCTTGCGCCCGAAAACAAGCCGCCTAAGACGGATAGCCCTGATCCAAGCAGCATAAAGCTGCTCGGTTCCGGAACCGCTGTCGGAAGACAAGGAACGCCAGCGGCACCAACAGTGCGGCTCCCCGGACCAGTACGCACAGCCCCACGAGGGTGCAGCAGGTTGCTTGCCATACCTCCGAAGATCGTATCTTACTGAAAACAAAAGTATGACTCCGAACCTTATGAGCCGATAGGTGCATAATTTTACCCCTTCGTACCAAGCCCCTTCACGCGCTGACTCTTGGAACGCAACCTCTCGATAAACGCTGCCGGGTGGTACACCCTTGAGAATGCCGTTGCACCGGGATCACGGCCTTTGCAACTCGATCTGCAGGAGAAGCGAAGGAGCAGGGAGGCAAGGAAGATTGCTGTAATCGACACGCTGAGAGCTGAGAGGGGGTCGTTTGCAGTCGGGTTTTCCGAAAAAGTGATGGAAGATTTGGCGGAAGCGTGTGGGAGTCGAACCGACCATCGTGGCCGCAAGGGACGGCGCACTCGGAATGTGATTTCAGGTCATCTGGTGTTCGGGCGGCGGCGCAACCTGGTATATACTCTCGCCCGGACCAGGGGCCCCGCGGGGCTTTGGCCCGCCGCTGCGAAGCGACGAAGGCGCTTCGCGCGGCACGCGTCGTTGCGAGCGACTGAAAAATTTCAGCGTTTTTCTAGGAGGCACCAGATGAAGAAGTTTGTAATGGCTTTTGGACTGGCTGCAATTTTGGCGGTCCCGGCGTTTGCGGCGACCACGACATGGACGCTCGATCCCAATCACACCAACGCGCAGTTCACGGTTCGCCACTTGGGTATTTCGAACGTGCAGGGTGATTTCACGAAGACTACCGGCACGGTTACGCTCGACGATCAGGATCTGGCGAATTCGAGCGTCGACGTCACGATCGACGCGACCTCGATCGATACGCGCGTCGCGATGCGCGATAACGACCTCAAGAGCGAGCACTTTCTCGACGTCGCGATGTACCCCATGATCACCTTCAAGTCGACGAAGGTCGAGAAGACCGGCGACGGCTACAAGGTGACCGGCAACCTCACGATTCGCGGCGTCACCAAGGAAGCCGTGCTTAACGTGGGCGCCCTCAGCGACGCGCGCAAGGACCCCATGAGCCGGACGGGCGGAATGCGCCGCGGCGCGTCCGCTTCGCTCACGATCAACCGCCAGGATTTCGGCGTGGCCGCCGATCCCGGGATGGTTGGCGACGAGCTTGCGATTCAGATCGATTGCGAAATGACGGCGCCGGCACCCGCAGCGCAGTAGCCGCTGGCAATCGCCAACGCTGTCCGATCCTCGCAGCTTTCGAGGGCCCGGAAGTTCACGCCGCCTCCGGGCCTTCACTTTCCTTTAGTCGCGCCCCGCCCGCCGAAACTCGCTCGACGAAGTACACGCCGACGAGCACGAACACGCCGCCCGAAATCAGGTGGCCCGTCGGATGCTCGCCGAGAAATAGCATCGACAGGATGATCACGAGGAACGGCTGAATGTAGTTGATGACCGCCACGCGCGACGCGTCCAGATGTTTCAGCACCCAGTAGAACAGCGTGTACGCGGCCACCGAGCTGCCGACCGCCATGTAGATCAGCGCGCCCCAGCCCACCCAGCCCACGCTCTTCCAATCGAGCGTGACCGCCTGCTGCACGGCCAGCGGCAGCAGCATCACGGCCGCGGCGACGGTGATGAACGCGTTGAGGGAAATGGAGTCGTATTTTTCCACTCGCGATGCGCTCAACATCTTTTTCCCGAGCACGCTGTAGACCGCAAAGCTGATCGTGCTCACTAAGGTGACGGCATCGCCGATTACCGGCGACGTGTCGCCCACGTGCCCGCCCTCCGTCTCGAGCAGCATCACTCCGAAAAACGCCAGCGCCATTCCCGCGATCTTGGTCGTGGTGAACGCCTCGAGCTTCAGCATGCGCGCAAAAACCAGGATCAGAATCGGCCCGAGCGCCTTCAGCAGCACGGAGCGTTCCGACGTCGTGTAGTTCAAGCCCACCATGAAGCAGCCTTGATTCAAGAACACTCCGAGAAACCCCAAGTAGGCAAACATCCACAGATCGCGCCGCTGGAATCGAGCGCGCTCGCGGCGCATGAAATGGAGCGCGAGCATCAGAAGCGCCGCCAGTTCGATCCGCAGCGGCGCGAGCGTCCACGGGCTCATGTGCCGCAGCGCGATTTTCCCCGCCGTGTAGTTGAAGGACCAAAGCAGGAGGATCAATGCGAGGCTCGCGCCAAGCAACAGCCCGCTCGGCCGCTGCGCTTCCGCGATTTGTGTCGGCGCGCTCGTACTCTCGGTGATGGGCGTGGGCGCCAACGGCTATTCGAGGACTTCGCGGCGCTTCGTCAGGGCGTCGATGCGATCGATTCGCGGCGTATAACCGATGCCGGGCGCGGAAGGTACGTGGATTGTCCCCTGGGCCGACACCTCAACCTCGGGCTCGATGATGTCTTCCGCCCAGTAGCGCTTGCTGGCCGAAACGTCGCCCGGAAGCGAAAAATTGGCGAGCGACGACATCGCGATGTTGTGCGCGCGCCCGATCCCTGATTCGAGCATGCCGCCGCACCATACCGGAATCGAGTTCGCCTGGCAGATGTCGTGGACCTGCCGCGCCGACGTGTGCCCGCCTACGCGCCCGAGCTTGATATTGATGATCTGGCAGGCGCGCAATTCGATTGCGGCGCGCGCGTTTTCCGCGTCGTGGATGCACTCATCGAGGCAGATCGGCGTCTCAAGCTGGCGCTGCAGCTGCGCGTGCGAATAGATGTCGTCGCAGCCGAGCGGCTGCTCGATCATCATCAGGTGGAAGGCGTCGAGCCTTTTCAGCAGCGGCGCGTCTTCGAGCGTGTAGGCCGAATTCGCATCGGCCATCAGCCGCACGCGCGGAAAGCGCTCGCGCAGCGTCCGCACCGGCTCGACGTCCGTTCCCGGCTTGATTTTGATTTTGATGCGCTGGTATCCGGCGGCGAGCGCTTCCTCGACCTTCGCGATCAGCTTGTCCATCGTGGGCTGGATGCCGATTGATACGCCGCACGGAACCTCTGTGCGTGTGCCGCCCAGCAGCTTTGCTAACGGCACATTTTTCTGCTTGGCCTCGATGTCCCAAAGCGCCGTTTCCAGCGCCGCCTTCGCCATGTTGTGCCCGCGCACTTGCGCGAACAAGCCCAGCACTTCCGCCGCAGACGCGATTTCCTTGCCGCGGACGATGGGCCAAAGGTAGTCGCGCAAGATGTACCACGCGGTTTCTATCGATTCGTACGAATAAAATGGGTGCTCGCCCGCCGTCGATTCGCCCCAGCCGGCGATGCCGCCGCCTGCGTCCGCCTCGACCAACAGGATTCGCCGCAGGTCGGTGGTGCCGAAGCTCGTCTGAAAGGGCGAAAGCAATCGCAGGTGAATCTCGCGCAGTGTGATTTTGTGGACTCGCATTCGTTCCTTAGTGTTCCGTCAGTTCTGGAAGGCTCAGCCCTGCGATCTCGCCTCGAGGCTCCAAAACGTAGGTTGCCACGCCATCGCGCGTCTCGATGCCCGTCGCTACGTAGCCCTTGGCAAACAAGGCCACGAAGCGATCGCGCACCTTCGATTGAATCTGGGCGGCGGCATCAAGATTCGTGTCCCTGATCCGCGGAAAATCCGCTGGAAACTCGATGCGCTCGGCCGCTCCGCTCACCGGCATTCGATTGTCCGCCACGATGGACTTCACACGCCCGGAATCGAGCCGCCATTCGGCCACCAGCCGGTCGGTCGGCAGGCTGCCGTGCAACGGGCTTTCGGTGACGCCATAGCAATTCGGAATCCACCGCCGCGCCACGGCGCCGAGGCGCATCGTGTTGAAGTGCGCGTTCTTCGGCTCCAGCGGATCAAACGTCCATTCGACCAGCTTGATCCCGCGCTTCAGCGCGTCTTCGCGTTGAAACAATTTGAGCCGGCGCCCGATGCCGTGATCGCGGAATTCGGGCAGCACCGCCGTCATATGCGAATGAAGGAAGATCTCGCCGCGACGCACGCCGATCAGCGCCAGCGTGAATCCGAGCATCCGCTTGCCGTCAAAGGCGCCGAGCACTTGGCCGCCGGTATGATGCGCGACTACGAAAATCGACGACACAACGGAAATGTCCTTGCCCCACGCGGCGTGCTCGATCAGCACGGCGTCCTCGAATTCCTCGAGGGTGGTGCAGTGGCGTACGACGATCTCCGGAATGGCGCGCGGCGAGCTCATTTTCAGTGAAGGAAAGTATACGGGATTTCGCGCCAAGTGCAGCCGACTCTATCGCGTGCGGCGGGCGCATTCGTGACGGCGACGGAAAGTGGCACAGACAATCCTGTCTGTGCGAACCCGCTATCGTGACGGCTTGACTCCCGCGAACAGCGCCAGTTCGCGCCACTTCCAGTGGCAATCAACGTCCTCGAATCCGATTTCGCGCAGCCACGTCAGCTGCGTTTCGAGATCGAGCAGCTTATTCGACGGATCTTCTACCTCGCACGAGATCGCCTGGAGAAATGCCTGATGCAGCGCGGGAGTAGGCGACGCCACGTGCTCGAGATTGCAAAATACGCCGCCCGGCGAGAGCATCGCGAATATTTCCTGATAGATTGCCCGCTTCCGCTCGTGCGGCACATGGTGAATCGCGAAGCTCGAAATCACGGCCTCGAATCGGCCCATCGCCGGAAGCGGCTGGTCGAAGTCGTGCGCGACGATCGTCACGGCGGGGTCATTGCCGAAGAGGTTGCGCAGCTCGGCGAGCATCGTGGGCGAAAAATCCAGCGCGACGAATTCCGCCTGCGGCCGCGCCGCCTTCAGCAGCGCCAGCAACCGCCCCGTACCGCTGCCCAGATCGAGAATGCGCGCCGCGCTCGCCGGAATGAACTCGAGCAATGTCGCTTCGCCTTCCACGCGATGCGGAATCGAATCCGCGCGGCGAAGATATTCGAGCGCATGCTCGGCCGAAGACCACAGATTCACTTCCGGCGACGTTCCCATCGGATCGGCTCCTCCCGCACCCATTAGGCGTCGCCGCGAGGCGCCGCGTCCAATTTATAGTGCTTGTCGGAAATATAAGGTGATCTTATGCAATGGCGCTATGCGTCATCGCGTCTTGGCGACAATTTCGTTGGCTTTCGATTTGTTCCACAGCTCTTCCATCCGCTCGCGCGACAAATCCGAAAACTGGGCGCCCTGCTTCGCGGCCGTCGATTCCATCGAATGGAATCGCCGCTTGAACTTCCGGTTCGCCGCTTTCAGCGCAATCTCCGGGTCGACGCCCAGGAATCGCGCGATATTCACGCAGGTAAAGAGCAGGTCGCCAACTTCTTCTTCCAGCTTATGCGCCGATTTGTCCTTCGTAGGGCCGGGTTTCAAATCCGCCCGCTCCGGTGGCATCAGAGCCGAAAGCTCGCGTTTCTCTTCATCGAGCTTTTCGAGAATGCCCGCGAGATTCTCCCAATCGAATCCGATCTTCGCCGCGCGTTTGGTCAGCTCCTGGGCCTCGAGGACGCCCGGCAGCGAGCGTGGCACGCCCGCCAAAATGGAATCCTCGGCGGCGCTTCCCTCCCCCGCGCGCTCCTCGCGTTTAATTTGCTCCCAATTCTTCAGCACCTCGCCTGAAGTCTTCGCGCTCACATTGCCGAAGACGTGCGGGTGCCTTCGCACCATCTTCGTATGCACCGATTCGATCACATCCGAAATCGTGAACGCGCCCGCCTCCTCCGCCAAAATCGAATGAAACACAACCTGCAGCAGCAGGTCGCCCAGCTCGGAGGCAAATTCCTTCGGGCCGCCCTCCTCCATCGCATCGAGCACTTCGTACGCCTCTTCGATCAGAAATCGCCGCAGCGATTCGTGCGTTTGCTCGTGGTCCCACGGACACCCGCCCGGCCCGCGCAGCCGCGCCTGCAGCGCCACAAGCTTCTCGAACCATTTCCCCGCCGCCCGGTCGCGCGCCGTGATTCGGATATTCGCCCGCGCGGACACCGCCGGCTTTTGGGCCCTTTCCGCTGCTCGGCCACGCGATGTCCTTCGTCGTTTCGCCATGAGAATTCGCCGCCTCTCCAGAAACACGCTAATGTACAAGCCATCAGCGCCACCCGCAACCGCCGTTCGCCCGCAATCTCTGCGCGCGCCGGGGGTTGTGGGTCAGTTTCCGGTCAGCGCGTCAATCAGGCACTATCCGTGCGCAACTAGGCGGAAGTTTTTTCATTGGCATAGGTTCTGAATTAAGCTGAGGTAATGAACGCCGTCGCCAAATCTGTGACTATCGCGCTGGGTATGGGTGTCTTGGCAGCCATTCTTGTTGGGGTCGGTCTGGTTGGCGGACTCACTCCGTCTTATGGCCAGCCTTCGCTTGTCGCGTGGCTTGTGTACTCAGTAGTTCCCGTTGCACTGACCCTCGTCGGTTTATTCGTTGCCAGGTCTTGGCCGGTCAAAATCTTCCTTTTAACGGAATGCATTGGAATTATTGCTGTGACTGTCGACCTTTTGGGGCTCTTTCGGATTTTCTGATTGATTTCTGCTACAGCAGGTCAAACCCTAGCAATGAGCATATCGCGTCATCTACAAGCGCTGCTGTGACCTCGCCGGTGTTATTCCCTTTCGCTGTCGTCCCATCGAAAGCTTCGGCCGTGAGGAATCAGCAGTGCCCCGGAATCGCTCTCAAACGGACCCAACAGGAGACGATATGGCTTTGGTCGGGGCGGGCCGTAAAAAAGCCCTTGGTTCTGGAGTTCCATGCCGGACTCCATGAAAGCAGATGGAGCTGTCTCCGACTTGAAGGGCCCGTTGAATACGACGAGAGCGAAATTCTTCTCCCTCTTTCGACGGTCAATGAGGACAACCGCGAAGTCTTCAACCCCACCGCTATTGAAATCTCCAGTTGCAATATATGGACGATAGTCCGGCACCGGCTTCCATATGCCACCAGATCCGGCTCTCATCTGCCGGATGTCTGCGGCACATTCGCAATCTTCGTCGGCGGCCTGCCTGTACGCGGGATGCAACACAAGCCAGTTTTTCAGAACTCGCTGTTCGACTGAACTCAACGTGTGACCACCCCTCGCTGGCGCAGTCAGCATGAGGCAGGCCGTCAGAACAAGAATGGATTTTGTAATCAAAACGCCTCGTTTGTGTTCCGGGGATCAGAATACCATCCCGTATTTTGCTGGGAAACGAGTCCGCGGGTCAGTCGTATCTTCATGGTCAACTCCTGATTAGTTGGAATACTGAAACTGACCCACCGCGGGGCCGGGCCCTCGCTTGTAGCTCACCCACGCCGATGCTAGAATTTCAATTCAAGCATCGCGCAACTCTGAGGACACCACGTGCCCGATCCCAAGCAGGACGAAGGTTTCAAGGTAGTCGACCGGCGGCTTTTCACCGAAGACGGCGAACTCCGCAAGGATGCCGTCGAGCAGGAACGCCGCGACGAAGAGGCTGCGAAATCTCGCAAGCCCACGCCGCAGGCGCAATCGTCCAAGCCCGCTTCCCCGGCCCCCACAGGGGCCACTCCCGCTGCGCCGACCGGCGAAACCGAGGCCGCTGATGCGGAGACAATTCCTCCCTCGCGCAATTTCCAGATGCTGGTCGATTTTCTCACGCGCAACGCAGCCGCGATGCTCGGCGGCATGGCCGACCCGCGCACGGGCCAGCCGTTTCTCGATCTCGAAGGCGCGCGCGAAATGATCGACATGCTCGACGCCCTGCGCGAAAAAACGCGCGGCAATCTCGCCAAGGCGGACGACGATCTCTTGATCGAAGTTCTTGGCAGCCTGAAGCTGAGTTTCATGGAACTTTCGAAGGCCGCGGCCGAAGCCATGGCCAACAAGGCTGTAAAGCGCTAGCAGCAATCTGGAACGGGCGCGCCAAAGGGCAAGGCCGGGCATCCGACGATGCAGTTCGCAACCCTTCCTCCGAGTTCATGTCTTCTCTGAAATTGACGGTCCTGGGATCGGGCACATCGATGGGCGTGCCGACACTCGGCTGCCACTGCGCCGTCTGCGAATCTTCGGACGCGCACGACAAACGCACGCGGCCCTCGGTGCTGCTCTCCTACGGCGGGCATAATGTGGTGATTGACACGACGCCCGATTTCCGCTTCCAAGCCATGCGCGCCCACATCGATCGCCTCGACGCCGTGATTTACACGCACGCGCACGCCGACCACATCCTCGGCCTCGACGATATCCGCCCGTTCAACCTGAAGCAAAAAGGCGTCGTGCCGCTGTACGCCTCGCCCGAAACGCTCGCGCTGCTCCGCCGCCAGTTCGCCTATATCTTCGACGAAGCGCCCGCCGAAAGCACCGTGCCGCTCGTCGAGCTTCACGAGATCGATGGCCCGTTCGATCTCTTCGGCGCGAAAATTATTCCCGTGCCGGCGATGCACGGCTCGCAGCCCGTGCTTGGCTTCCGCATCGGCAGCGTGGCATATCTCACCGACTTCAGCCGCGTGCCGGAAAGCTCGAAGGCGCTGCTGCAAAACCTCGATCACATCATCCTCGACGCGCTGCGCTACGTTCCGCACCCGACGCACTCGACCGTCGAGCAGTCGCTCGCGCTGGTCCGCGAGCTAAAGCCGAAGCACGCGTGGTTCACGCACATCTGCCACGATCTCGGCCACGCCGACGCGAACGCGCGGCTACCCGAAAACGTGCGCCTCGCTTACGATGGACTCGAATTCGAGGTGCCGCTCTGATGCCTTTCGCGATCGCGCATTCCGAGGCGGAGTGGGCTGCGCTCTTCGGCCAACCGAGCGAGCCCACCGTCGTCACCGTCGGCAATTTCGATGGCGTCCATCTCGGGCATCAGCGCATTCTCGCCACCATTCGCGAACTCGCTCGCCAGGCCGGTTGCAAATCGGTTGTGCTGACGTTCTTCCCGCATCCCGCGCGCGTCCTGCGTCCGTCCGAAGCTCCGCCGCTGCTCATGACGCTCGATCAGCGCCTCGACGCGATCCGTCAGCTCGGTATCGATGCAGCGTTCGTTCTTCGCTTCGATATGCAGCTTGCCGCGGTCACACCGGAAGATTTCGTTCGCCGCTTCCTCGTCGACACGCTGCACGCCCGCACGGTGCTGGTCGGCGGCGACTTCCGTTTCGGCCACCAGCAGGCGGGCGATGTAAAAATGCTGGTGCAACTAGGGCAGCGCTGTAATTTCGATGTGAAAACCTTGCCGCCCGTGATCAAGGACGGCATCGTCGTTTCGAGCACCGCGATTCGCGCCGCGCTGCGCGAGGGGCGCGTCGAAGACGCGCGCAATCTCCTCGGACAGCCCTACGCGCTGCTCGGCGAAATTCGCACAGGCACCGGCCAGGGCAGAAAGCTGATCGTCCCGACACTCAATCTCTCAACCGAGCAGGAAATGCTACCGAAGAGCGGTGTCTACGCCACGGAAGTTACGATAGCGGGAAAAACCTATCGCGCCGCCACCAACGTCGGCTTCCGCCCCACCTTCGACGGCGCCCACACCACCATCGAGTCCCATCTCTTCGATTTCAGCGAGAATCTCACCAGCGGAAAAATGGAAGTTCACTTCTGGGCGCGCCTGCGCGACGAGCAGAAATTTCCGGGCCCGGACGCCCTGCGCAGCCAAGTCTTGAAGGATATCGAGGAAGCTCGCCGCTACTTCGCTGCCATCCGCGTGTAGCTCGCACGTCACGATTCCCGGAGACTAATCAGGCGTCCACCGTGCTGGTGCAAGTATGCGGCAGATTTCTTCGTATGCGTTCCGACTGATCCACGTGAGCGGAATCTTCAGAGTGCTTCCACCAACACGCGGCTTGGGAGTGAGGATCAGGTTCCAGGTTCTGAGGTCTCTACGAGGGCTGCGGCCAGCGCTCTCGTCGTGGTAGTCAATCATCACAGCTGATCCAATATCCGAGAAGCGGATTCTGCGAACTTTCCGCCAGAGTGTCGAATAGGTGATCGAATCGGCCGTGATTTCAAGGCGAATGGTTCTGCAGACGCACACCACAAGAACCATCCAGATCAGGGAGCCCGCCACCAATTCCATGGTTAGACGATTCGTTGTGCTTGAACCCGCCTGCAAATCCGAAAGCGACAGGACCGCAACAACGGCGGGAATCGAAAGGACGGCGTATGTGCGCCCACCTGCGCGGTACGTCGCGGGGCGTACCACTTGGCCGGGTGCGGGATAATCGGCAGTTAGAAGACTCTGTTCCACGCGGGCCATATACCAACAAACAGACCGACGCTGCGCGTCGTTATGCTTTCGCGCGGCAGTCGTCGCAGATTCCGCCGACTTCGGTGCGCGCCACGGTAATCTCGATCCCGCAATCGCGCGAAATCTGCTGCTTCAGCTCTTCGTAGAGCGGGCTTTCGACCTCGCGCACTTTCCCGCAGCGGATGCACGCGACGTGAATGTGGTCGCGCGGGCCGTGGCTTTCGTAGTAGTGGCGATGGCCGCGCAGGTGGAGCAGATCGAGCTCGTCGATCAGGCCCTGGCGCTTGAGCAGGTCGAGCGTGCGGTAGACGGTGACGCGCGTGATGTCTTTATCAATTTGCTGCGCGTTCGCGAGAATCTCCTCGGCGTCCATGTGGCGCGACGCCGATTCGATCACCTGCAGCACCACGCGGCGCTGCTTCGTAAGGCGGATTCCGCGCCCGCGCAATTCGCGCTGGAGGCTGCCGTCCGGTTCCTGCGCGTTGATGCGCTCGCCCGTCGAAACGCGGTGTTCTGGCGTGGCTGGCATGGTCTAACTGGAGAATAGCACATCAGAAGGGTTTGCTCGGCTTGGAGACGGTGAGAGCCGGCATCCCGTAGCGCTGGCCTCTGGCCGGCGCGTTTGCACGACAAGCCGCGAAGGAAACGAGCAATCCGAGAACACATGCGGGGTTCGTTGCTTCAGCCCGCGAGGGCAAACGGTGGAAGCGTGGGCCTTCAGGCCCTCGAAAAAGGCGCAGTGTAAATAGCGCTTTAGCCCCGGGGGCTTCCTTGCGTGGCAATAATTACAAAACTGAATTCTAGTGCCCGCGGGTCTGAATCACGCGCAGAACATCGCTGTACATCACGAAGGCGAAGACGCTCAGCAGAAAAACGAGCCCCACCTGCACGAACCGCTCCTTGAACGCCAAGCTCAGCTCGCGCCGAAGCAAGCCCTCGATCGCCAGCATCAGCACCCAGCCGCCGTCAAGAATCGGTATGGGCAGCAGATTCAGCAGGCCAAGATTCAGGCTGATCAGCGCCGTCAATTGCAGCAGCGTCATCGGGCCCGATTTTGCGGCTTCGCCCGATAGCTGGACGATTCCCACCGGCCCCGCCAGATCGTGCACCGAAACTTTACCATTGAAGAGCCCGACGAGCACCTGCCCGATCTGGCGCGTGTCGTAAATAGTTTCCCGGACGGAGTGTTGCGCGCCGGCGAAGAACCCTTCGCGCTGTCGGCCTTCTTGCGAGACGATCCCCGCGCCGATCATCCACGTCATCGTGCCGTCCGATGCCTTTTGATGCACGGGCGAAATTGTCAGCGACACGTCTTTGCCGTCGCGGTTGACGATCAAATGAATCGGTTGTCCATTCGAGCTGCGAATCGCGGCCACCGAGTCCGCCGACGTCCGGCCGGACTTGCCGTCGATCGAGACGATTACGTCATCCGCCTTCAACCCGCCCTTTTCAGCGGCTGAACCCGCCTGCACCTGGTCGATCGTGGGCGGCACGTACGGGATGCCAACGGACGAAAAAATGCCCCAGAAAATCAGCAACGTCACGAGGATGTTCATCGCGGGCCCGGCGATCGCGATCAGGAAACGCTGCCACCGCGGGCGCGACAGAAATTCGTAAGCAGCGCCGGTCCTCTCTTCGACGGGATTGTCTCCGGCCATGCGCACGTAGCCGCCGAGCGGCAGCGCGCTGACGCGATAATCGGTGTCGCCGCGCTTCACGCCCCAGAGGCGCTTGCCGAAGCCGATCGAAAAGACGTCCACGCGAACGCCGCAGAGTTTCGCGGCGATGAAATGTCCCCACTCATGCACCAGGACCAGGACGCCCAATACAATGGCGCCGGCGATGATCGCCCGCAAAAAACCGACAGCTTCCATGAATCCCTCAATTCGGTTGGGTTGGATTTAGCCGATCACTCATTCTACAGAATTTATTTCCATTTGAAAATGCGCCCAAAGCGGGCTCGGTACCCAAAAGCATACCGCAGCTTTTTCTGCGCTCCCAGATCAATAGCGATCAGTGCGAAAGGCGTTTCGCGCCCCGGCCGGCCAACTTCTTGATCTCGAGGTGCGCCAGGCGTCGCGCCTCCGCGTCCGCAGCGACCACATCGCTGATGCTGCGCAGCGGGCTCCGCGGCATGTGCGCCAGCACTCCCTCGACCACTGCCGCTATTCCCAGAAACGGCAGCTTGCAATCCAGGAACGCAGCCACCGCCACTTCGTCCGCCGCGTTGAGCGCGCACGGCAGCGGCCCTCCCTCGCGAATCGCCGCCTTCGCAAGCTCCAAACACGGGAACTTTCGCGTTGGCACTTCCGCAAAGTCGAGCTTTTTCAGTGCGGACCAATCGAGCTCGCAATGATTAGACGCAACTCGATCCGGAAACGTTAGCGCGTATTGGATCGGCATGCGCATATCCGTCGGGCCAAGCTGCGCCACGATCGAGCCATCGACGAACTCGACCATCGAGTGGATCGTCGACTGCGGATGAATCACAACCTTGATCTTGTCGAGGCCGACGCCGAATAGCCAGCACGCCTCGATCACCTCGAAGCCTTTGTTCATCAACGTGGCCGAATCGATCGTGATACGCCGGCCCATATTCCAGTTGGGGTGGGCGAGCGCCTGTTTGGGCGTCACTTTGCCGAGCCGCGAAACCGGGGTCTTGCGGAATGGCCCGCCCGAGGCTGTCAGGACGAGCCGCTTCACCTCGCGATGCTCTCCGGCGCGCAGGCACTGGTGGATCGCGTTGTGCTCGCTATCCACCGGCAGCAGCGCAACGCGATGCCGCGCCACCGCCGCCATCACCACTTCCCCGGCCGCCACCAGCACTTCCTTGTTTGCCAGCGCGATGTCGCGCCCCAGCTCGATTGCCTTGTATGTCGCGGGCAATCCGACGACGCCCACTGCCGCCGATACGACCGTCTGCGCATCGGGATGCGTCGCAACGCGCTCGATTCCCTCCGCGCCAAAAACGATCTCGGGTAGGCTCGCGTAGCCGCCCGTGCCGGTGCTCTTGCCACGCGCTTCCTTGAGCCGCACACAAAGCTCGGCAGCGTCCGCTTCCGTCGCCACTGAAACTAATGTTGGTTTGTGACGAATGGCCTGCTCGGCCACCAATTTCACATTCGAGCCCGCCGCCAGCGCCACCACCTCGAAGCGCCCCGGCAGAGAATCCACCACGCTCAGGCATTGCCGCCCGATCGAGCCCGTCGAACCCAATATCGCAATTTTCTTCATCCGCCCGTAATTCTATAAGCGTTTCGCGGATTTTGCGAACGCCTCATCGGCGACCTTTCCACTGGGTGCCGAACTTGGCATCGCTAAAGTTTCGATGAGAGCGTTCACCGGGAATTCTGGGTCTTCGCTTGGGTACTGCCCGGTTGATTGCGGCCAGTTTCGTGAACAACCCAAAACTCAGGCGGCAACCCGGGAAATTCGACGGGCGCCGTGGAGCCCGTGTCGAACTGCAATCTCGTCATCGTGACCCAGAACTCCTGCAAGTTTCCGGAAACACAGTAGTAGAGTACACCTGGCCGCGTTGAGATGCCCGTCACTCGGGGGCCTTCTGCATTACTCACCACTACAACTTCGTATTGCAATCGATTCCCGCGTTGTTTGTACGGACTGGTCAGGTCCGAATTGGCTGCGCTTCGGAACTCGCCCTCGGTGGCAGGAAATCGGCGGTTGCTTCCATACCAATCCCGAAGAGAATAGCGCACGTTTGAGAGGTATTTACTATCGGCGATCAAGATCGAGGTGTATGGGGTATTGTCAATCATGATTTCGGTAGCCGCAAAGTACACGATAATGGGGATCACCAAGAGAAGCCCATAGAAGCTCCGTCGCCACACTCCATACAGCGTGACCCAAAGATTGAGTAATCCAATTGCGAGGCACATGAGACCCGCGGCCACATAGGGATAGTCGGCGTAGTACAGATTGGAGGTGTGTATTCGAACGAAGCAAACGAGCAGATAGCATCCATAGCCGATGAGGGGAAAAGACAACGCACCCAATAGCACGGAGAGAAAAGTTTTCCCAACGGTCCTGGCTGAAATTCGCATTTGCCCATTTAGGGAATCTGATCAACCTAGGAATAGCATGAGTTCCGAGAACACATGCGACTCTAGTCTGAAAACTTCCCTTAAGCTGCAACACCTATCTTCAAAACGTTGCCGGTGTTAAATTATGGGCGCTCGAAACCCCGACAACCTGAGGAGACGCCCATGACCCGGATCATGCAGAAATTCGCGACTGCTGCGGCCGCGCTCGCGCTCGTGCTTGCCTTCTCGTCGTTCGCGCACGCGAGGCCCGCGCCCGAGCGGCATGCCAACTATCTTCACGCGCTCGCCGATCTGCGCTTCGCCCGCGCCTTGATCTCGAATCCCGATAGCGGACGAATCCAGGACCCCGAACGCCAGGCCATGGCCGACATCGACGCGGCCATCCAGGAACTCAAAGCCGCGGGCATCGACGACGGCAAGGATCTCAACGATCATCCGGGCATCGATTCGCATCTCCGCTGGATTCCCCGGCTGAACAAAGCCGGCAAGGTTCTCGACAACGCGCACGACGAAGCCGCGAAGGAAGAGGACGATCCATCGGCGCAAGGCCTTCAGGGCCGGATCCTCGAGCATATCGGCCAAGCGCGCCGCCACGTGGAACAGGCCATCGCCACCGAGCAATAAAGCGCCCCACGATTCGGCGAGTGCGACACGTCAGCTGCGTGGCTTTCGCGTGGGCATGCAGCACGCGCGGGCAAGCCCACGCGGCAAACAGCGGTGCCAAGGCACCGCACTCCACACGAGGCGACTTTCGATGCGAGACGCAGCCACTGCCGTGGAGTGCGGGAGCTTGCTACCGCTGTTTGCCGCCGGGGCTTGCCCCGGCGTGCTCCCCGCACGAGCCAAAGGCGATGCTGCTGGACGCCGGGAGTGAGTCGACATTGGGCCACTGCGTCGGTGGAAGGGCGGGGATTCATCCCCGCCAAAAGACCGTGAGCGCAGCGAACGTGTTTCCGGCTCGCACAACTCTATCAAGTGCCGCTCACACACCAGCCGCCATCGCGCTGTGATACGATGTTCCCTGAAGTTCTAGGATAAAAAACAATTTGAGCACAAATTCTTCGTTGTGGGCCATTCCGCTCGGCGGACTGGGCGAGTTCGGCATGAACATGCTCGCTCTTCGCTGCGGCGACGACATCATCGTGATCGACGCCGGCCTGATGTTTCCCGAGCAGGAGCTGCTCGGCGTCGACATCGTCATCCCCGACATCACCTACCTCAAGCAGAACAAGCGCATGGTGCGCGCGATCATCCTGACGCACGCGCACGAGGACCACATCGGCGCGGTCCCCTACATTCTTGGCGACCTCAACGTGCCGGTATACGGCACGAAATTCACGCTCGCGCTGGTGCGGAAAAAATTGGAAGAGCACGGTCTGCTCGATTCGGCCCGCCTGCACGAAGTCGCGCCGGGCGAAACGACCACGCTCGGCCCATTCCAGGTCGAGTATCTGCACGTCACGCACAGCACGATCGATTGCGTCGCGCTCGCGGTGCGCACGCCGGTCGGCGTCATCATCCACACGGGCGATTTCAAGATCGATCCGACTCCCGTCGATGGAAAACCTTTCGACCTGCACGCGTTCGCGCGCTATGGCCAGGAGGGTGTGCTCGCGCTCTTCAGCGATAGCACCAACGTCGAGCGCCCCGGCTTCACGCCCTCCGAGCGCGCGGTGGTGGTCCGCCTCGAAGAACTCTTCCGCGCGGCGCCCGAAAAAGTTGTCGTGTCGTGCTTCTCGAGCTCGGTGCACCGGATTCAGCAGGTGATCGATATCGCGCGCGGCGTAGGGCGGAAGATCGGGTTCGTCGGGCGCAGCATGGTGGATAACATCGAGATCGCGCACGGCCTCAACAAGCTGCGCATTCCCGACGGCAGCGTCGTGCGCCCGCAGGACATTCGCAGCTTCGATCCAAAGCGCCTCGTCGTCCTCGCGAGCGGGACGCAGGCCGAGCCGATGTCCGCGCTTTCGCGCATCGCCGTCGATAATCACCGGCTGATGAGCGTCAACGAAAACGACACCGTCATTCTGTCGGCGCGCATCATTCCGGGAAACGAAAAAGCGATTTTCCGCATGATCGATCATTTGTTCCGCCGCCGCGTTCTCGTCTATTACGAGAGCGGCCGCTCGGCGCCGATTCACGTTTCCGGGCACGCCAGCCAGGAGGAAATGAAAATCCTGTTGCAACTGGTGCGGCCGAAATTCTTCGTTCCGCTGCACGGCGAATACCGGCATCTTTTCCGGCACGCGGCTTTGGCCGAACAAGTCGGCGCGGTTTCCGGGCAGATTTTCCTGCTCGAGAGCGGACATCCGCTCGAATTCACGTCGGACGGCCGCGCCTACGAGCGCGAACCCGTTCCCGCGGGCCGCGTGATGGTGGATTCCGGCTCGCTCGAAGAGATTGAGGACGTGGTGATCCGCGACCGCAAGCATCTTTCGGAGGATGGCGTCGTGGTGCCGATCATCGCGATCGACAAGCACACGGGCCGCGTCGAAATTTCGCCCGAAATCGTAACACGCGGCTTCCTGCCGAGCGACGACGGCCAGGCGATCCTCACCAAGGCGCGCGAAGTGATCCTGAAGACGATCGAAGAATCCAGCGCCGAGGAAAAAATGGACTGGAGCGTGATCAAGGAAAAGATTCGCGTCGACCTGAAACGCTATTTGAACAAGCAAACCTCAAAGCGCCCGCTGATTCTCCCCGTGATTCTCGAAGTCTGAAACGCCTGTGAAAACCTGCTCCGCCGAGTAGCAACAATGTTGCTGCCGTCGGGGGCTTAAGAGGGCTTGAAGAGCCATAAAATGGCGCGTTTGGCGGCTTATGCCTCAACGCCGCAAATTTGCGGCGCGGCGACCCTCGGGGGACATGTGCTTGTCCGGCTTGCGAGGAAGAAATAAACCGGGCGCAATAGATCAACCGCCGGCTGCTGCCGCTTGAGCCTTCTCTTCAGCCTTCTTGCAAACTACGCTGGCCAGTTCGACCACTTGCTTCAGATGCCACCACTCGCTCTCGTTCATAAGTCTTCCATCTTTGCTCGCAAAATAAATTGATACATAGCCGTCCACGGACACCGGCACGCGGATCACTAAACTGTTCTTCGGCTCAGGCAATTGATTTTCAGCCACGACTATCCTCCCCAAATCTCAGATCGAGCAACCCTGAAGAGCAAGCACACCAGGCAGCCCCATTCTCCCCCCTCGCAGCAGTCCCGACAAGCGTTCGTCAAGTGTTCGTCCGGCTGAGCTCGTCTCCAGCATTCTCGCGTGAGCAAGATGAAACCTGCCACGGTCGGCGCACGTATCTATCTTCAGTTGCAGCTTCAGGTTTCAAGTAAGATTCAGCAGGGGCAATCAATCTTGCAGGGGGACGACATGGTCTTGATTCGTCGCATGTGTTTGGCCGCGCTGATCGTCGCGCTGGCGGGCCTCGGATGGAATTCGCTGACGGCCGCGCCGCAAGGGCCGCCGCAGGGCCCGCCGCAAAGAGTCGTCGAGCCGGAATCGGCGAAGAATCCATCGGCCGAAGAACTCGCGGAAGGCAAGCTCCTGTTTCAGGGCGAATGCGGCGAGTGCCACGGCGTAGATGCCAGCGGCGCGGCGGGCCCCGATCTGCATGGCGCCACTCAAAGGCGCGGCGATGAAGGCCTCTTCTCCGTAATCCGCAATGGCATTCCCGGCACAGGAATGGCTCCGGTTTCCAATCTCAACGACAAGCGCGCCTGGGAAGTGGTCGCGTACCTCCATACGCTCTCGCCGACCGCCGCGGACGAAACCGTGAACGGCGATCCCGTCAAAGGCAAAGCGGTGTACGAAGCGAACGGCTGCGCCACGTGCCACGCAATCGGCGATCAGGGCAGCGGGTTTGGCCCGCAGCTCACGCGCATCGGCGCCGAGCGCGCGCCAAAATATTTCCACGATTTCCTGCTCGATCCGGGAGCGCATCCCCCGGCCGATCCAGCGCTGCCCGAACGCCGCGCATTCACCGGCTATCTCGTCACTCACGTCGTAACGAAAAGTGGAAAGGAAATCAGCGGCATTCGTATCAACGAAGATACGTTCACGATCCAGATCGAGGACGTGGGCGGCCACTACTACTCGTTCGACAAATCCGCGCTCAAGAGCATCAAGACCGAGCCGGGAAAAAGCTTCATGCCGAGCTTCGCGAATCTTTCCGCGAGCGATCTGGACGATCTCGTCGCCTACCTCGCAACCCTGAAGGGAGAGGCCCAATGAGAATCGCCAGACACTTTGCGATCGCGCTCGCGCTGCTGCTTCCCGCAGTCGTAATCGCGCAGGTGCCGTACGAGCGCATCCTGCACTCCGATAAAGAGCCGCAGAACTGGCTGACGTACGGCGGCAACTACGCCTCGCAGCGCTTCTCGGGCCTCAAGCAGATCACGCCGCAGAATGCGAACGCGCTGCGCATGACGTGGGTCTACCAGATGCGCGGCGGCGGGCAGCTCGAATCGGTGCCGATCGTCGTGGACGGAATCATGTACGTCACCGAGCCGCCGAGCAACGTGACGGCTCTCGATGCGCGCACCGGCAAAACGCTGTGGCATTACAATCCGGTGATCCCGCGCGATCTCGTCGCCATCGGGCTCTTCCCCACCAATCGCGGCGTGGCCGTGCTCAACGACAAAGTCTACGTCGCGACAATCGACGCGCGCCTCATCGCGCTCGACGCCAAAAGCGGCGTGGTCCGCTGGATCACGCGCATCGCCGATAATCAGGCCGGCTACGCCATCACGCAGGCGCCGCTCGCAATCAACGGCAAGATCATCGTCGGCGTGGGCGGCGGCGAAGCGGGCGCGCCCGGATTTCTCAGCGCCTTCGATGCCAACGATGGAAAGCTGCTGTGGCGGCTCTTCACGGTTCCGCGCAGCCCCAGCGATCCCGGCGCGGATACCTGGGCCAACGGAAGCTGGTCCAATGGCGGCGGCACTACGTGGAACACGGGCTCGTACGATCCCGAAACGAATACGCTCTATTGGGGCACCGGCAATCCCGCTCCCGATTGGAATGGCGAGGGCCGCATGGGCGACAACCTTTTCACCTGCTCGCTGATCGCGGTCGATGCGGACACCGGAAAAATGAAATGGTATTTCCAGTTCACGCCGCATGAAACGCACGACTGGGATTCGTCCGAGCCGCCCGTCCTTTTCAACGCGACCATCGACGGCAAGCCGCGCAAGCTCGTCGCGCTCGCGAATCGCAACGCCTTCTACTACGTGCTCGACCGCGTCACCGGCCAATTCCTCGTCGGCGTGCCCTTCGCGAAGCAAACCTGGGCGAAGGGACTCGACGCCAAAGGCCGCCCGATCGATTATCCCGCGGCGCAAATCGAGCCAAGCGTGGAAGGCACGCTGGTCTACCCATCGCTCACGGGCGCAATCAACTGGACGAGCCCTTGCTACAGCCCGCTCACCGGTCTTTTTTACGTGAATACGCGCGAGAGCGGCGCTTGGTACATCAAAGGCGAGCCGAAGATGGCGCCCGGAAATTCGGTGGGCGTGGTCGGCGGAGGAGGCGGCGGCGGAAAGTTCATGGCTGGCGATCAAGTCTACACCGCGATTCGCGCGCTCGATGCCACCACCGGCAAGCGCGTCTGGCAATTCAAAATGGTCGGCGACTCGTGGACCGGCACGCTCGTCACGGCGGGCGGCGTGGTTTTCTCCGCCGACGCGGAAGGCGATTTCTTCGCGCTCGACGCCAAAACGGGCGCGCCCGAATGGCACGTGCAGCTCGGCTCCGCGCTGCGGTCGAATCCGATGACGTATTCAGTCGATGGCAAGCAGTTCGTAGTCGATTCCGCCGGCAGCGCGCTTTTCGCCTTCACCCTACCGTAGTGGGTCGGTTTGAAATTGAATCCGTACGTTTGAGAAGTTTGTGCAGTTTTCTAAGTATTACGCCGCAGCCAAGAGCGCCGAGCAGGTAAAACGACCACGGACCTATGCCGCTTCGCCAAACGACGTAGTAGATCACGACGCTGATACAGACGCCCCAGAGAAGCTGGGATCCGACGTAGAGGACTTTGAGTGTCGGGCGATTCACTCAGCAATGCTCTCACGCTTGTAGCAGCCCTACAAGCTCTTCGACATCCTCAAACTGATCCACTACCGGCAGCACGGCATCTTCGTTTCGCCGAATACGTAATCTACAGACCCGGCCGTTCCCACCTGTTCTTTCAAGGTAGAATTTCTACATGAAAAGAATGAGCCTGATTGCGATACCGTTGTTTCTCTTTGCGCTCGCGGCTGGCCCCGCGCGGGCGCAAACGCCGACGACGCCGGCGCAAGCGCCCGAACGCTTCGCCGATCTCGGCGATCTGAAGCTGCAGAGCGGCGCCGTGATTCGCGATTTTCGCCTCGGCTATCGGACCGTCGGCGAATTGAATGCCGACAAATCGAATGCGGTCCTCTGGCCGACGTACCTCGGCGGCCATTCCGAGCACCTGTTGCAATACGTGGGACCCGCGAACGTCGTCGATACGACGAAATATTTCGCGATTCTCGTGGATTCAATCGGCGATGGCGTTTCGACCTCTCCTTCGAACAGCCGGTTGCAACCGCGTATGCAATTCCCCGAATTCACGATTCGCGACATGGTGGAATCCGAGCGCCGGCTGGTCACGGAGACGCTGCATCTTTCGCACCTGCATGCGGTGGTCGGCTATTCGATGGGCGGCATCCAGACGTTCGAGTGGGCCACCGCGTATCCGGATTTCATGGACGAAGCGATCGCGCTTTCCGGCTCGCCGCAATCCACTTCCTACGACAAGCTGCTTTGGACGGCCGAGATCGGCGCGCTCGAGCTCGATCCGAACTGGAAAGACGGAAATGGCCGCGGCCCGATGGCGCGCGGCTTTGCCGTCTACAGCGAGATCGATTCGATGAACGTTACTTCCCCGCCCTACCGCGTGGCGCACACCAGCCCCAAGGATTTCGACGAATTTCTCGCAAAGACGCACAAGAACGACCTCGGCAACGCGGCCGCCGCATGCGACGCGATCCGCCAGCGGCAGGCGATCATGTCGATGGATATTCCCGGCGAATACGGCGAGACGCTCGAGCAATCCGCGAAGCGCGTGCACGCGAAATTGCTCGTCTTCGTTTCGCCCGAAGACCACATGGTGAATCCTGAGCCGGCGGTAGATTTTGCAAACGCGATCGGCGCGCCGGTCGTGTTGCTCGAGTCGGAGTGCGGCCACAGCAGCCTTTCGTGCATCTCGGTCGGGCCGACAGTGGCAAAATTCCTCGCCGACCCGGGCTCTGTGCAGCTGACAACCCTGCACGAAAACAGCAAGCAATAAAGCAAAGCGCCCCCCAAAGGCAACGCGGCTCCTCTTGCAAAATCTGTTGGCGAGCTCTCGAAGCCTCCGCCCCGGCGCCTAGTTTGAGCCTGCGCGGCGCCAAGTGTAGTAGGTGTCGAGGACCTTCAGCCTGTCCTGGTGGGGAATGGGGGCCGGGCCCGGATTGTCGCCGAACCGCATCACGAGCGGCGCGGCTTCGGTGAAGGCCGGCCAGGGCGGGAGTCCCGGGCCGTTGGGATCGCCCTTGGTGGCGAAGTTGATCCAGTAGCCTTGCATCTCCTGCGAGATTGCGAGGTCTTCCGGCGTTGGCGCAGGACGGCCAGGCATCCCGAGATTGCCGAAGACGTAGGCGACCTCCTGTCCGTGAGTCGAGCCGTTGTGATCCCGCGCAGTGGGCCGATCGAAATAGTAGACGTAGGCCTTGTGCTTGCCGTAGGACGATTCGAGGCGCGCCCAAGTGTACTGGCCCCAGTCGAAGATCGTGTCGCTGCTGAGTTGTGTGGAGGAGCGGGTGGCTTCCTCGTCGGTGGCATGCGGATACGCCGCGAGGATGGCGTCCGCTTCCTTGCCATAGCCGCGGCGAACCAACGCTTCGAAGGCGGCCGAATCGGTCTTGCGGACGCCGAAGCCCGCCGCCTCGTCCGAAACGTCACCCACGAGGATGGGCGTGTCGTTGAATTGGCCGCGATGCCACAGATCGTACTGATCGCCGGTGATGACGTAGCCGTCGACCGGCGGCCAGAAGCGCGGCGCGCCCGGGCCTCGTTGCGCTGCCAAGATCGTGGCGGCGGGCAGCGCGCGCGCCTCGTCGAGAGTGGATGCGCCGAGGCCCTTGAGCCACGCTTCGCCGGCGGCCTCGGACATTCGCAGCGTTTCGATGCTGGTCCCGGCCCACGGGGAATCCTCAGGCGGCGTGAAGTTGGCGCCGCTTTCGGAGATCACGGCGCGAAACAGTCCCTTGGCCACGGGCGAGGCGGCGAGCATGCTGACCGAGAAGCCTCCCGCTGAATGGCCAAGCAGGGTGACCTTGGACGGATCGCCGCCGAATTTGGCGATGTTCGCGCGGATCCATTCGAGCCCGGCGATCTGGTCGAGCAAGCCGTAGTTGCCGGAGCCGTGGCCGCTTTCGCTGCTGAGCTCGGGCGTGGCGAGGAAGCCGAACGCGTTGACGCGGTACGAGATGCTGACGAACACCACTCCTTTTTGCGCGAAGCGCGTGCCGTCATAGAGCGGTGCGCTGGTCGAACCGCCCGCGAAGCCGCCGCCGTAGATCCAGGCGATCACCGGAAGTTTCTCGCGGGATGTTTTCGCGGGAGTCCACACGTTGAGATAGAGGCAATCCTCGCTATTGGGCGTGGCGGGAGCCTGGCTCGTGGCTCCGGCGCTTTGCATGCACGCGGGACCGAACGCGGTGGTCTGCCGGACTCCATGCCAAGGCGTGAGCGGCTGGGGCGCCTTCCAGCGCAGCGCGCCTACGGGTGGCGCCGCGAACGGAATGCCTTTGAATTCCGATAGTCCGTCGGCGATGGTGCCCGCGATCGTGCCGCCCGTGACGTGCACGCGCGTTATCTGCGCCATTGCAGGCGTGCCGGCGGCGAGCGCGAGTGCCATCGTTGAAACCGCCCAGATGCGTTTCATGTTCGATCCCTCCGCTTCGTTGGAATCAGCGCGTCGTCGTGAAGGCGCGCGGCAGCACGTGATGCAAGAGCTTCTGCGAGATGCGGCGCCAAGCGTACGCCGCTGAGCGCACGCACGCAAGACGTCAACAAAGACGACAGCGGCAATCCCCGAAAACCATACGGCAAAAACCGCCGACCTGAAGGTCGCCGCTACGAAGGCAACGACAACGCTACGCGGCTTTGCTACGCGGTGGTGGCTGGCGCGCCGTCGGCGTTTTCGACGATGCAGCCGTCGAGGAGATGGATGGTGCGGTCGGCGATGCTGGCGTAGCGCGGGTCGTGTGTGACCATGCAGATGGTGGCGCCGTCGGCGTGGAGCTGGCGCAGCAGGTCCATGACGGCTTCGCTGTTTTTCGAATCGAGATTTCCCGTGGGCTCATCGGCGAGCAGGATCGACGGCTGGCCCGCCAGAGCGCGCGCGACGGCCACGCGTTGCTGCTGGCCTCCCGAAAGCTGCGCGGGATAATGCTTGGCGCGGTGCGCCATGCCGACGCGCTCGAGCGTATCCTGCACGCGCTTTTTTCGTTCGCCGGCGGCCATGCTGCGATAGGTGAGCGGCAGCTCGACGTTTTCGAAAACGTTGAGGTCGCCGATCAGATTGAACGCCTGAAAAATAAAGCCGATTTCGCGATTGCGAATGCGCGTGCGGCTCGAAACCGAGAGATTCTCGACGGCATCGTTGTGAATCCAGTAGTTTCCATCCGTGGGCGAATCGAGCAGGCCGAGAATCGAGAGCAACGTCGATTTGCCGCAGCCCGAGGGGCCGGAAATCGAGATGAACTCGCCGTTCTTGATTTCGAGGTGCACGCCGCTGAGCGCGTGCGTCTCGACTTCGTCCGTCTGAAACACCTTGGTGATGCCTTCCAGGCGAATCAACGACTGGGCCGTGGCATTCATTATTAGGCTCCTTCTATAGAGTTCATCAATTCATCTCAATACTGCTCGGCCGCGATCGAGAAACACGGCTTCAGGGAGCTTCAGGGCTGGAGCCCGTGCGCTTTTGCTGGGCTTATGTCGTGGCTGGAAGCCACGACCTACAAGGCGCGGATCGTTGGCAGAGGGACTCGGAGGCCCCGCCCTTCGTTCAGCCATTTATGAGATAGCTCCTTCCTGAACGATTCGAAAAAAATGCATTACTTCAGCTCCACGCGGTCGTAATTATCTTCGGCGGACATGTCCGAAAGGATGACGGTGTCGCCGACATTTAGGCCTTTGCGTATCTCGACTGTATTCACCGACTCGCTGCCGATTTCGACGGGGACGCGGACCGCTTCGCTGCTGCCACCGACCACCTTGAACAGGCCGACCGTGCTATCGGCGTCGCCGTGCACCGGGCGGCCGACGTAGAGAACGTCGGCGAGGCGCTCGATTTCGATGGTGCCCTCGACGCTGAGGTCGGGGACCGCGCCTTTCGGCAGCGCGCCATCGAGTTTTACATCCACGGTGCGCGTGCCATTCGCCACCGAAGGATCGATGCGCATCACGTGGCCCGCGATGATGCCGTTGTGCGTGTCGATCGAGGCTTTCTGGCCGATCTGGATGTCCTTGGCCTGCGTCTCGGCGATTTGCAGCGACGCCTTCAGCTGCGTCGGCTGCGAAACTTTCGCCAGAGCGGCGCCCGCCGTCACCTGCTGGCCAACGTCGACGTCCAGCTCCTGCAAGATGCCATCGACGCCGGCGCGGACGTGCAACTGCTCGACCTGCGATTTTTTCAATTCGTAGAGAGCGTGTTTTTGGTCGATGTTGGCCTGCTGAACCGCAAGCTGCGGGGTGATGGAATCTGCGAAAGTCTGGACTTCCTGCTGAGCGAGATCATTTTCCTTGGCGAGTTCTTCGGCCTGCACCTCGGCGGTTTTGACGTCGAGCTCGGCTTTCAGGCCGAGCTTGCCGAGGCGCTCGTCGGCGTCCTTGGTCATTTCCGCCGTGCGGTATTGCGAGGAAACGGACGCCGCCTGCGTGCGCTTGTCCATCAGCTGATTCTGGAGCTGCGCTTTCGTCTGCTCGTAGGAGGCTTCCGCTCCCTTCAGCTGGTATTGCGCGTCGAGGGCTTCCTGCTGCAACTGCGGATTGCTGAGATCGAGGATCACGGTGCTCGCTTTCACGGGCGTGCCGGGAAGGAGATAGCGCTTCTCGACGCGCCCCTCCGTGGCCGCCGGGATCACCCACACCGTTTCCGGCACGAGCGTGCCGAGGCCGCGAACTTCGCGGAGCATCGGGCCGCGCTTCACGGTGTCGGTCCAGATCGTCGATTTGTCGACGCTGGGCGCCGCCGGCTTCAGGCGCGAGAGCGCGGCCGTGACCACCACGATCACCAGCAGGGCCGCGCCGATATAGATGTAGCGGCGGATTTTCTTCTGCCGCTTCACATCCGGCCGCGCTATATCCATGTCGAAAACCTCATTCGTACCTCAAAGCTACCAGCGGATCGTAGTATATATTTCGTACATCTTTCATACTCTAGCATCACCGAGCGGTCAACCGGCGCTTCCCGCGTGGGCGGGCGCGCCGACGATCCAGCCATCGGCGAGCTGGATGATGCGATTGCCGTAGGCGGCCCAGGCGTCGTTGTGCGTCACCTGAATGATCGTGGTGCCGTCTTCGTTCAGCTTCTTGAGCAGGTCCATGATCATTTTTCCCTGGCTCGAATGAAGGCTGCCGGTCGGCTCGTCCGCGAGAATCAATTTCGGCTTTCCGATGATCGCGCGCGCGACGGCCACCAGCTGCTGCTGCCCGCCCGAAAGCTGACTCGGATAGAGCGCTTTTTTGCCGACAATCTGGAAGCGGTCGAGCGTGTCCGCGACGAGCGCCTGGCGCTCCGATTTCGGGATGTCGCGATAGGAGAGCGGCAGATCGAGATTTTCGGCGACGGTGAGATCGTCGAGCAGGTGATACTGCTGGAAGACGAAGCCGATGTACTGCTTGTGCAGCTCGACGCGCCGCCGGTTGTCGAGCTTATGCACGGCGCGGTCGAGCAGGTAGTATTCGCCCTTCCAGTCGCCGTCGAGCATGCCGACGATGCCCATCAGCGTCGACTTCCCCGCCCCGGACGGCCCCATGATGGTGACGAAATCGCCCTCGCGGATTTCGAGATCGATGCGGCGAAGCACCCAAGTCCTTCCGGCACCCGATTCGTACGATTTTTCAACGTTGATCAGCTTGATCATTCTTTTCGCTTCCAGCTGCTACGATGCGTTACCTTCCGCTGGTTTTGCCCCTAGGATGCCGCCTTTTACCGGATGGTGCCTGTACTTCCATACTGTGTCGGCGTATCAGGCGCCGCGAGCCCCACAAACGTAAGCAGCACGCCTAGCCACTAACCACTCGGCACTCGCCACTTCCTCACTCATATCTCAGCGCCACCATGGGATCGACGCGCATCGCCCGCCGCGCCGGGATGTAGCACGCCAGCAGCACGACGGCAAGCAGGATCACGACTACGCTCGCGAATGTGACCGGATCCGTGGGACTCACACCGAACAGCATGGTGGTCATCAAATGCGTGAGACCCAGCGATGCCACAAATCCCAACACGATGCCGACCAAACCCATTCCTCCTCCCTGGCTCAACACAATCCGTAGAATGTCACGTCGCTGCGCGCCGAGCGCCATGCGGATGCCGATTTCGTGCGTGCGCTGGCCCACCAGGTAAGAGACGACACCGTAGATACCGATCACCGCCAGCAGAAGAGCGATCCCTGCGAATATCCCCAACAAAACCATAGCGAAGCGCCGCTCACCAAGCGAACTCGCGAGCAGATCGTCCATCGACCGCACGTTGTAGACCACGGCGTTGCCGTCGACCGACGCGACCTCCCTGCGAATCGGCGCCACGAGCCCGCCCGGCGAAACACTCGACCGCACGATCACCGATGTGTCGCCGACCGAAATCGCCAGCAGGGGCCCTCCAAATTGCATATACGAGAAGTACATCTCGTTGTGCACGGGAGCCGTGGCATCGCCGTCGAGTCCCCACTGCTTCACATGACCGACGACGCCGACAATCTCGATCGGCTGCGGATCGGCGCCCACCACCAGGCTTTTTCCGATCGGATTTTCTCCGTGGAAGAGGCTCGTCGCCAAATCCGTGTCAATCACGGTGACCTCTTTGGTGGAATCATCGTCCTGCGAGCTAAGCACGCGCCCTCGAAGGAGGGGAATCCCCATCGCTCGAAAGTAATCGGGCCCCACGGTGTAAAGGAGAGCAATGGGCCATTTGCTGGTTTCGGCGGGCTTAGATCTTTCGCCGGGCCATATCGGAGCTTCGCTGTCGCCTTCTAACGGCATATCCCCCAGGTTGACGCTCGCAGCCTCAACGCCCGGGAGCACACGCAATTTCTCGGTTAACTCTCGAAGGTTGGCGCGGATTTTTTCGGGGCTGGACGTTTTGGCTGAGGAGAAGCTGAGGCCAAACGTCAAAACGTGATTGGGTTCGAACCCCGGATTGACCGCCCACACTTTGACGAAGCTGCGGATCAAGAGCCCCGCGGCAATGAGCAACATCAACGAGAATCCAACTTCGGCCGCAACAAGTATGCCCTGGACACGATGATGCCCTGCAATCGATCCGCGAGCGCCCTCCTTCAACGCACCTTGCGGGTTTGCAGAAGATATTCGCAGCGCCGGAACGAGGCCGAACACGACGCCGGTCACAAACGAGATTCCGAGGGCCATGGCGAGAACCGTCGCGTTCGCTTCGACGCGTGCCACTGGCGGAAGCGCGGACGGAAAAATCTTGAGCACGGCCGGGGTGCCCCACATCGCCACCACAACTCCGAGCGCGCCGCCAACGGATGCCAAAAGAATGCTTTCCACCAGAAGCTGGCGGACGAGCCTCCCTCGGCTCGCTCCCAGCGCGACGCGCACGGCAAATTCCTGCTCGCGCGCGGAAGAACGTGCGAGGAGCAGATTTGCCACGTTCGCACAGGCAATCAGCAGCACGAGGCCAACCGCACCCCACAAGAGCAACAGCGCCGGCCGAATTTCGCCCACCAGGTCTTCCTTCAGCGGCACTGCACCCAGGCCCATCGCGGAATCCTGGCCGGGATATGTTGCGTCGAGTTGATGAGCGATCTGAGTGAGTTCGGCTCGCGCTTGCCCTAAGGTCACGTCCTCGCCGAGCCGGCCGATTGCACGCAGGCCAAGGCTGAATCGGCGGTCGCGCAGCAGCGGGTTGTCCCATTGCCCGACGGGAACGAATACGTCGTCGAAGAGGCTGTCCTGGAAGCGCACGAGATGAAAGCTGGCAGGAACCACGCCGACGACCGTGTACGCTTTGTCGTCGAGCTCGATGCTTTTCCCGATGACGTCACGCGCGGCCCCGAAGCGACGCTTCCACAAGCCCTCGCTGAGGATCACCACCGGCGCGGCTCCGAGCTGATCCTCCTCGGCGCGAAACGTGCGTCCGAGAATCGGCCGGATGCCAAGCAGCGAAAAGAAATTTCCAGACACCATTTTGCCGCGCAGTTGCTCGGGCTCGCCTGAGCCAGTCAGGCTGAACGAATCGAATCGCCACGCGGCGATTCCGCTCAGACTGCGGTTCTCTCGCTGAATGTCGAGAAAGTTCGGGTACGAAAACCCGGCGTGAGCGTACGATGGCCACGTCGTGAAGAGGCTTACGATGCGATCCGGCTGAGGCAGAGGGATCGGGTCGAGAAGGGTGGCGTTAATCACGCTGAAAATCGCTACATTCACTCCGATGCCGAGAGCCAGCGTCAGAATCGCGATGGCGGTAAAGCCCGGATTCTTGCGCAGCATACGCGAGCCAAAGCGAATGTCTTGCAGCAGCGTATCGAGCCAAGGAAGGCCACGGCGGCCGCGGTAATTCTCCTTTGTCTGCTCGATGCCGCCGAGCTTGATCAACGCTTGCCGGCGCGCCTCTTCCGGCGTCATGCCGGCGTGCAGATTTTCCTCGGTGTGCATCTGCAGATGCGATTCCAGCTCGGCCGCGAGTTCGCGATCGCGGCGCTGCTTGCCGAAAAGCCCGCCGAATCGCATCAGCCACGCTCGCAGCGCGCGCATCAGGATTCCTCCTTTCGGATCGCCCTGTGCATCATTCGTGCCTCAGCGCTACCATGGGGTCGACGCGCATCGCTCGCCGCGCCGGAATCCAGCATGCCAATAGCGCCACGCAAGCCAGAAAAAGCGCGGAGCTGCCGAGGATCAGCGGCCCGGGATTACTCGGACCGGCGGCGAAGCGTCCCATCGCCCGCGCGAGCGCCCAGCCGCCGATGAGACCTGCAACGACTCCGACCGAGACGATGCCGATCCCCTGGCGGAGAACGAGATTCAAGATGTCGCGCGGATTTGCGCCCAGCGCCATCCGGATGCCGATCTCGTTGGTGCGCTGCGCAGTCGAAAAAGCGATTACGCCATAAACGCCCACCACCGCCAGCGCCAGCGCGATGAATCCCATCACGCCGGCGAGAAGCGCTCCCAATCGAAAGACGAAGAATCCATTGAGCCCGCCAAGGGCCTGCTCCATGGTCTCCGCATCCAGAATCGGCACATCGGGTGACAGGCTGCGGAGTTGCTGTTGCATTTCGACCAGAAGAGGCTCGAGCGGCGCGGAAGAACGGACCTCGATCGTGTTTATGGGATTCCACGACTGTGCCAGAGGGAGGTAGAAGAACGGCTGTGCGTCCTCTCCCGCCACGTTGTAGATGCCTTTGGCACACACCCCGACGATCTCGATGAATTTCTTCGGCGCCGTGTCGACGCTGAATCGCTTGCCAATCGGGTTTTCGCCGGGCCAAAACTCGTCCGCCATCGTTTGATTCACGATTGCGACCGGGGCCGACGTTTCGTTGTCCGATTGGGTGAACGAGCGCCCTCTCACGATCGGCACCCGCATCGTGCCAAAATATGCCGGTTCAGCCAGATTGAACATGATCATCGGCGGCTGCTGCCCCGGGCCGAGCGGGCGCCCTTCGAAAAACACGCGAGATCCATCGGTGAAAACGCTCATGGGCAAGTCGTAGGACAGGCTCACCGATTCCACGCCCGGCAGCGCGCGGACCCGGTCTTCCAATTCGCGATCCAGTTCCTTCGTCCGGGCCTGGTCGTACCCGGCCTCGTACGCGTTTGTGACGACATAAGCTACGTGCCTGGGATCGAAGCCGAGGTACATGCTTTCGGCCCGCTTCAGGCTGCGCACGAAGAGCGCCGCGACAATCAAAAGCATCAGCGAGCCCGCCACTTGCATGGCAACTAAGACGCTACGTGCCCGATGACGCGTAACGCCCCCCGAATCGCTCCGGCCGCCCTCGTGCAACACCTCGCCAAGATTCGTGCGGGTCGACCGCAGCGCCGGCCACAACCCGACGACGGCGCCCGCGAAAAACACGAGGGCGAAGGAATACGCGGCGACGCGCCAATCGAAATGGAAGTCGAACGCGATGGGCACGCTGCTGCGCGGCAGGAGCGAACCCAACGAAGCGCTTGCCCATCCACCGAGAATTACGCCGACCGCACCGCCGAGCGCCGCAAGGAGAATCGCTTCCGTCATCATCTGACGCACGAGACGGGCGCGGCCGGCTCCGAGGGCGGCGCGAACAGCCATCTCGCGGCGCCTCACGGTGGCGCGCGCCATCAGAACGCCGGCCACATTCATGCACACGAGCAGCAAAACCATCGCGGCCAGAATCAGGAATAATCCGGCAACGACGGGCATAATCGAGCCGAGTTCCGGCGTAGGCCGCGCGAGAGTTTCCGGAAGCACGCGCACGGAGTTTCCCTTGTCCGCGTCCGCATATTGCGCAGCCAATCGATCAGTGATTACATTCACGGCGGCTCGCGCGGCGGCGAGGCTGACGCCGGGCTTGAGCCTCGCCATGGCGGTAATTTGGCGCAGTCCCCGGTCCGTAAACAGGCCTGCGTTCTCCTGCTCTTTGGCAACTATGCTCATCGGGAAATACGCGTCCATCGTCAGCAGGGAAAAAGTTCCCTGAAACCCCTTCGGCGCTACGCCGATGATTGTTGCGGACTCGCCGTCAAGACGCACCGTCTTGCCGATCACGCCGGGATCGCCGCCGAATCTCCGCTGCCAGTAGGAGTAGCCGAGCACAACGTCTATGTCCGCGCCAACCTGTTCGCCCTCGCCCGGGAAGAAGAGCCTTCCCAGCGCAGGCTTCAAGCCAAGCGCTGAAAAATAATTTCCGGTGACGCACGAGGCATATATCTGGTCCGCTCGACCCCCAGCACTGAGGCCGGCGATCCATAGCTTCCACGCAAAAACATCCGAGAAGACGCTGGCCGCCTGATTGCGGAAGTCCACGAGGTCCGGGTACGACAACGACGTGATGCCCAGAGTGTCGCCTTGCTGGTGACTCGAGAGCACGACGATCTGCTCGGGATGCGACACGGGCAAAGGACGCAGCAGGAAACCGTTCACGACGCTGAATACCGCGGCGTTGACTCCGATTCCCAGCGCGAGCGAGAAGACCAGCGCAAAGGTCAATGAAGGGGACTTGCGCAGCATGCGGAGGCCGAAGCGGACATCCTGCACGAACGTTTCGAGCCAGGGCAGCCCGCGGCGGTCGCGATACATCTCTTTCGTTTGCTCGACGCCACCGAGCCGGATGAAGGCTTGGCGGCGCGCCTCTTCGGGAGTCATCCCCGCACGAACGTTGTCCTCGATCTGCATCTGCAGATGCGATTCCAGCTCGGCAGCAAGCTCGCGGTCGCGGCGCCGCTTGCCGAACAGCCCGCCGAATCGCAGGAACCACGCACGCAGGGCGCGCATCACGATTCCTCACTCGGCGCGAGGAACCGCGCGAGGATCGCCGTCGTCTGCTCCCACTCGCGCTCCTCTTTCGCGATGCGTTTGTGGCCCGCGCGCGTGAGCTTGTAATATTTCGCCTTGCGATTGTTGTCCGAGGTGCCCCACTCGGACGCGATGTGGCCCTCCTGCTCGAGCTTCAGCAGCGCCGGGTAGAGCGTGCCGTAGTTCACGGAGAGCAGATCGCCGCTGGTCTGCTCGATGCGGCGCGCGATGCCGTACCCGTGCAGCGGCCCGAGCGATTCCAGAGTCTTCAGCACCATCAACGCGAGAGTGCCCTGCCAAACATCCGCTTTGTCCGGAGCCATCGCTTGGATTCTCCTATGGGTTTCCCATAGGCACACTGCCACAACTCCTATTGGAAAACAATAGAGAATATGGGGGCCTGCGCGCGCTGGGGGAAAAGAGTCGTCACAGAAGGCCGGCTACCCGGCCGCGATCGAAAACACGGCTTCAGGGGCTAAAGCCCTTCTTTCGCGGCGCTTGACGGCGGGCTGAAGCCCCGCCCTTCCGCTCAGCCATTTATGAGATAGCTTCTAGTGGGTGCTCTTCTTGACGTGCGAGAGCTTCAGAACGACTTCGATGTCGCGGCGGGAATCAAAACTGGAGACCGTGCGGGTCGCGGAAGTCATGTTGTCCTTCTCCGCGTGCACTTCGTAATCGATGTTTGGATCGAGGCCGCTGAAGCGGTAGAGGCCGGCATTGTCCGCAATATACGTCTTCACAGTCTGCGTCTTCACATTCAGCAGATAGACGACGCTCGCGGGAGCCGGATTCTCGTCCTTATCGACCACCGTGCCGTGGATCGTGCGGAGCTGCAGATCGCCTTTCTGATCCTGCGCGCGTGCGGGCAGCGCGATGGACAGGATGAGGGCCATTAGATAAACGATTCCAAGGGCTCGCGCGGCGCCACCGCGGGTCATTCTACTTCCTCATCTTCTTCTTCCTCTTCGGCGTCCTCGGCGTCGGAGCCTTCGTCGGCATCGCCATCCTCGTCATCGTCCTCGTCGTCTTCATCTTCCGACAGCACGACGAAATGCACCGGGTGCGTCTGCGTCACTTCGAGTTCCGCATCGCACTCCGGGCAGCTGAGAATTTCGCCTTCCTCGACTTCGTCTTCATCCAGATCGATTTCAGTGTCGCATTCCGGGCATCTGGTCAAGGCTATCTCTCCTCTGCGGGTTTTCCGCCCGTCGGCGTATTATATAACGCCCGTGGCAAGGAATCTGCGAGAGGAATCACGCATCGATGACGCGTAATCGCGAATACCCGGATCGTCCCGTGGTCGGCGTCGGCGGAGTCATCATTTGCCAGGGGCGCGCGCTGCTGGTGCGGCGCGGCAGCCCGCCGCTCGAAGGGCAGTGGTCGATTCCCGGCGGCATGCTCGAATCGGGGGAGACTCTTCTGCTCGGAGTGCGCCGCGAGTTGCTCGAAGAGACCGGCATCGAGGTGAAAGTGCTCGAGCTGATCGAGGTTTTCGAGCGCATCAATCTCGATGGCGAGGGCAAAGCGAGGTATCACTACGTGGTTCTTGACTACTTGTGCGAAGCAGTTCGCGGCGAGGCGCGCGCGGGAAGCGATGTGACTGATGTCGCCTGGGCTACTCCGGCGGAACTCGCGCAGTATGCGCTGACCGAGACCGCAACTCGCGTGATCCTGAAAGCATTCGACATCGCCCGCGAGCATCTACTGCACAGTTGAAACTCTAACTCGCGGCGGCTTCCGGCAATCTGCCGAAGCGGCGTTCGCGCCCGAGAAAATCCTTCACCGCCGCGGCAAGATCAGCGGCATCGAATTCGGGCCACATCCTCGGCGTGAACAACAATTCCGCGTACGCGCATTCCCACAGCAGGAAATCGCTCAGCCGCCGCTCGCCGCCCGTGCGGATCAAGAGATCGACGTCGGACATCGGGCCGCCCGCGTGAGTCACCTGGCCCAGCCGGCGCGCGAATTCCTTGTCCGACACTTCGAGGCTCGAAACCATCCAGCACGCGGCACGCAGAATCGCATCGCGCGAAGAGTAGTCGAGCGCGATTCGCAGTTCGAGCTTGCGGCCGCCGGCGGTTATGCGCTCAGCGGTTTCAATCGCGTCCACGAGCGACTTGGGAACGCGGTCGCGCCGGCCAATGATGCGCAGCCGGACGCCCAGAGCCGCGCATTCGGCCGCATCGCTGCGCAAATAGCTTTCGAGCAGGCCGAGCAGCGAATTCACTTCCCCGCTTGGGCGCTCCCAGTTATTCGAAGAGAAGGCGTACAGGCTCAGCGTGCCGATGCCGAGGTCTGGCGCGGCCCGCACCACGCGGCGCACCGCCGTCATCCCGGCGCGATGACCTTCCACGCGCGGGAGCCCTCGAGCCGCCGCCCACCGGCCGTTGCCGTCGAGCAGGATCGCGACATGCAGCTTCGGAGCGGGATGCGGGAACTCAGTTACCGTTTGTGCGACCATGAGATTCCTTTGGCGTTTGGCTCGGTCCGATCAACCTTCGCGTGTCGCGCGAATCAGGGCTTCCATGTGGTCGAGATACTTTTCGAGCGCGCGCCGGCCCGCCGGCATCAGCCGGTATTCGGTTTTCGGCACGCGATCGGCAAACGATTTCGTGCAGCTGATGTAGCCCGCATCCTCGAGCTTGCGCGCGTGGACGCTCAGATTCCCATCCGTAGCCTTCAAAAGCTGCTTGAGTTCGCTGAACGCGAGCGATGCGTTTACAGCGAGGGCGCTCAAAATGCCAAGCCGGGTGCGCTCGTGGATCACGCGATCCAGATTCACCGCGGCGGTTTCCGGCGGCCGCGAGAGCGCGGCGCCACGTTTTCCTTTGTCCTCCCGCGACGAGCGAAAGGCTCCCGATTTACCCGCCATATTTCCTCGCAATCACGGCGCCGAAAATCAAATGCAAACCGCCAAATCCGGCCGCCAAAAGCGCATTACCCCACGACCAGGGACAAAACAACGCCACCGTTCCCAGCACAACGAAACAAAGTCCCATCAACGGCACCACGCGGATCGAAAACGCGCCGCCCGTCACGACGCCCGTGCCGTACAACAAAAGCCACACGCCCGGAATAGCTCCCATGATGCTGAGCCGCGCGAGCAGCAGCGTAAGCAGCGCCCCCACGAAAAGCGGCGGCACAAAGCTGTACACGAATCGCCGGCCCGGCCCCGAGAGCAATGGGCTCCCCGCAGCGCGCGCCTTCGTCATCGTCGTCCAGACGGCAATCGCAATTGCCACTGCCGCCTCGATCACCCACGTCAGCAACCAGTTCGACGGCGACGACTGCTGCGACGCGATGCCGGCCGCTCCGAGCGCCGTGATGCCCATCGCGACGCCGCCCCAGCCGGGCACGGCGGTGAACGATCCGGCCCGCTCCATGGTCGCGCGGATGAAACGAAGGTTATCGCGGGCACGGTCGTCGATGGCAACGGGGGCAACCGCGCTGGGATGAGGAAACTTGGATGGAGCCATGAATTTAGGATAGCATGTAAAGCACTTTCTTCAAGTACTTTGTATATTAAAGCTTCGTAACATGAAACCCCGCTGGCGAACCGTTAAGTCCTTGTGACGCACGCCTTTTGCGGATTATGCTGAAGCGCACCACAAAATCCGGTGGAGGGGGAACCATGAAAAGAATTCTTCTTGTGATTCTGGCCGCCGCGCTCGCGCCGATCGCCGCATCCGCGCAGCAGGCGCCTGCGCCTGAAGCGAACCCCGTCTCGAGCGCTCTGCGTTCCATCGTGGCCCGGGAATCCAGAGAGGTGGTTGCGGGGGCGGAAGAAATGCCCGCAGACAAGTACAGCTATCATCCGACTCCGGCTCAAATGACGTTCGGCCATCTGGTCGCGCACATGGCCACGTTCAACTTCGGGATGTGCGCGACGATCTCCGGCGTCGCGGCGCCGAAGCAGGACCTGAAGGAGACCGATCCAAAAGACACGCTTGTCAGCGCGCTCAAAGGATCGTTCGATTTCTGCACGTCTTCGCTCGCCAATCTCGATGATTCCAAGCTCGGCGAGCAGCTGCCGTTTTTCGGTGGGCGGACCGCCACACGCGCCACGCTCATGTTCGTCCTAGCGGCCGATTTCGCCGATCACTACAGCACGGAGGCATCCTACTTGCGCCTCAACGGGTTGTTGCCGCCGTCGGCCCAGCCACGAAAGTAATGGCGGCTTAGGGCCGCGCCTTCGGGTAGCGGCCCACGAGCACATTCCAGCGGATATAGATCAGGTCGGCAAACATCAGCAGGCTGTCGCGCAGCACGTGGACTTTCGTAGCCGGGTCGTGCGCCCAGCGGACGGGAACTTCCGCCGAGCGCAGACCGTGCCGCTGCGCGAGAAACAGAATCTCCGGATCGAATCCGAATCCTTCGGTGCGCTGCTGCTCGAAAATGATGCGGCTCGGCTCGCGCACGAACGCTTTGAACCCACACTGCGTATCCTCGAAAGGCAAACCGGTGAACAGCCGGACGAAGCCGTTGAAGATCATCCCGGCGATCTCGCGGAAGCGCGATTGATGGACGGCGATCAGTGAACGATTGAGCGCCCGCGAGCCGATCGCTACTTCGTTCCCGACCCGGATCGCCCGCAGCAGCTTCTGTGATTCCTCGATCGGCGACGAAAGATCGGCGTCCGTAAACAGCGCAATGCGCCCGCGCGCCTCGAGCATTCCGTGGCGGACGCTATATCCTTTGCCGCGATTTTCGCCGTTCGATGCGAGCCGCAACAACGGCATTTCTCGCGTCCACTCTTCCACGAGCTGCGCCGTGCGGTCGGTCGAACCATCGTCGACCACGATGATCTCGATGCCGCCGGGCCCCGCAGGATGGGCGTCGAAATACTCTCGGATGCGCATGAGGGTGCCGCCAAGCCGTTTCTCTTCGTTGTATGCGGGAATAATGATGGAAAGTTCGGGCGGGATTTCGTTCATCCTCGATCGATATCCTGACTACCTCGCCGCCAGCCGTAGCGGCCAAGAAGAGGCACAAACCGGCAGGAGTAGAGCGATTGCTCGGTTGTCCGGCCTTCGCGTTTCACGATGCGCAGTAGCTCCTGATGCTGCGATCCGCCCACGGGAATCACGAGCCTCCCGCCCTCGGCCAGTTGATCGATCAGCGGCTGAGGAACTTCGGGCGCGGCAGCGGTCACCAAAATCGCTTCGTAAGGCGCCGACGCGGCCGAACCCGCGGAACCGTCGCCCTCCTCCACGATCACATTCGCATAGCCCATGCGCGCCAGCCGCTCTCGTGCTGACGCGGCCAATACCGGCTGCGTTTCCACCGCGATCACTTCCCGAGCGAGCCGCGAAAGCACGGCCGCCTGGTAGCCCGAGCCGCATCCGACTTCGAGAACGCGCTCATGCCCGTCGAGAGAAAGCGCATCGGCCATCGCCGCCACCATAAACGGCTGCGAGATCGTCTGCCCTTCTCCGATCGGCAATGGCTCGTCCGCGTAAGCCCCGCGAATGAATTCCGCCGGAACGAACAGGTGCCGCGGCACCGTTTCCATGGCATCGAGCACGCGCTGCGAGCGAACTCCGCGGTCGCGGATCTGCCGAGCAACCATATCGCGGCGTTCCGCCTCAAAATCCTGACCGGCAGCTGCTGCACGGTCGCCGTTATTGTGCATTGGAACCCAAAACAGCCTCTGGTCAAGTCAAACAGCAGATGCTGGATCGCCCCGTGAACCCTGAGAGAAAGATATACCAGAAAAGTGCCGGCGTCTCCGTCCCATGCGTGATCTTGCTCTGAAATCCGCCGTGACGTCGTGTCCGAGCTTCGATATGATAGAAACCGAATTCTCGCAACCGTCAGCCCTCCAAGGAGAATTATGAAACTTTCCATTACCCTCATCGCTGCTCTGTTGTGTGTGGCGGGGCCCGCTTTTGCACAAGTGCCCGCCAGCAGCAATCCTCCACAGCACCAGCCGGGCGTTCCCGCGCAACACCAGGCGCCCCCGCCGTCTGTGATTTCCCAGGCGGCCCCGCCGTCTCTCGCGGGAAAGGTCGATCCGGCCGAAGATGCCGCGATCCGGCACCTGATGGACGTCACCGAAACATCGAAGTTGGGCGACAACATCAATTCGTTTCTCACAGACCGCATCCGCACCATCATGAGCCACAACCTGTCGGCCGATAAGCTTCCGAAATTCATGGACAGCTTCAGCCAAAAGTTTGGCGCTGCTTCCCCGTCGAGCGCGGTCACCGACGCCATGGTCCCCATCTACGCGCGCGCCTTCACGATGGACGACATCCAGCAGATCACCAAGTTCTATGAATCGCCCGTCGGTCAGAAAATGGTCAAACAGATGCCCGTCGTCAACGAGGAAGCGCAAAACACCGGCGTGCAGATCGAGCAGAACGCGGCCATGAGCGTCCTCGGCGGCATGCAGGACGATTACCCCGAACTGAAGCCGATGCTGCAGCCGCAGACGCCGGCCCCGGGCGCTCCCGGCACACCAGGCGCTGCGCCTTCTCCGGAATCAGGGCCGCCGCAGAAGTAGCCATCGCGGTAGCGCGAACGTAGGGGTGGAGGCTCGCTGGTGGCGAGCAGCGGCAGGGAGGGAATGATGAGAGTACGAATCATTCTTCGGATGCTGGTGCTATCCGCGGCGAGCCTCGCGGTGTTTGCCACTGCCAGCGACCTTCACGCGCAGGAGCAGGAGCAACCGCCCGCGGCGGCGCCAGATCACGCTGCTCCGGCTCCAGCCGTCGACCCCGCAAAGCGCGCGGATATCCTCCATCTCCTCGACCTAATGGGAACGAAGACGGCAATCGCCCGCATGGGCCCGACGCTGATGGCGCAGATGGAGCAGTTCTCGCACGACGACGCATCGAGCGCGCAGCAGCATCGCCTGATGCAAGACACGATGGCCCGCATGCAGGCCCGGATCGATTCGGGCGCCTTCGAGGATCTGTACGTCACGATCTACGACAAATATTTCACGGCAGACGACATCCATCAGCTGATTCAGTTCTACGAAAGCCCCATCGGACGCAAACTCGTCGACAAACAGGCGGACATTACCCGCGATGCCCTGGCCGGATCGATTCAGTGGATTCAGGATGAGGCTGCTGCGATCAAGGCGGACTCGGAATCAAAACCCTCCGGCGGCCCATCTCAAAAGGAACCTCAACACTAATCGGCACCTCTTGGCCAGCGCCGCGGGTGCGACGCATGCCCCGCTCGCCACGTTCGCAAAAAACGCCGATTTGCATAGCGTAAGTGCGAGCCGAATTGTACTAATTCAGCTACAATGCCCCGATGACGCTGCTGGCCCCGCTCAACTTCATGCTGGCCGAACCGATGGACTGGTCTCCCGTCCGCATTTCGCTGGAGACGAGCGTCACGGCCACGCTGATCACGCTCGCCGTCGGCCTGGCGGCCGCGGCTTGGCGCGAAAGGCGCAGGGGGCCCGCCGCGGCGCTCGTCGACGGGATTTTTTTGCTGCCGCTCGTGCTGCCGCCGACCGTCGTCGGGTTTCTGCTGCTTCTGCTTTTCGGCCGCAACGGCCCTTTCGGGAAGCTTCTTCTGCAATTCGGCGCGACGGTCGTTTTCTCCTGGCCCGCCACGGTGATCGCCGCCGCTGTCGTTTCGTTCCCGCTGATGTATCTCACCGCTCGCGCAGCCCTCGAACAGGTTGACTCACGATTCCTAGAAGCGGCGCGGACGCTCGGCGCTACCGAATGGAGGGTTTTTAGCGAGATTGCGCTGCCGCTCGCCTGGCCCGGCGTCCTCGCGGGAACCATTCTCTCCTTCGCACGCGCCCTCGGCGAATTCGGCGCCACGCTGATGCTCGCGGGAAATATTCCGGGCCGCACGGCGACGATTCCGATCGCCATCTATTTCGCGGTCGAATCCGACGATATGACCCGCGCCTTCGCCTGGTGCGCGATCGACGTCGCGATTTCGCTCGCCCTGCTCGCCGGCCTCTATCACTGGACTCGCGCGCAGGGCCGCGCCCGCTGGATGCGCCGCTGACATGCCACTCCAGGTCCAAGTCGCCAAGCAGCTACCGAATTTCGCGCTCGACGTGTCGTTCACGGCCGGCGACGCGCCGCTCGGAATCCTCGGCCCATCCGGCGCCGGAAAAACGATGCTGCTCCGCTGCATCGCGGGCCTCGAGGAGCCCGACCGCGGCCGCATCGATCTCAACGGCCGCGTCCTGCTCGATACCGCAGCGCGCATTCGCGTCCCGGCGCGCGACCGGCGCGTCGGCCTGCTGTTTCAGCACTACGCGCTCTTCCCCAATCGCACGGTCGCCGAAAACATCGCCTTCGGCTTGCGCAGTCTGCCGGCTGACGAGCAATCGCGACGCCTGGCCGCGCTGATCGAGCGAACGCACGCTCGCGGTCTCGAGTCCCGCTATCCGCGCGAGCTTTCCGGCGGCGAGCAGCAGCGCGTCGCCCTGGCGCGTGCTCTTTCGATCGAGCCCGAAGCGCTGCTGCTCGATGAGCCGCTCTCGGCGCTCGACACGCACTTGCGCAGCCAGGTGGAGGCCCAGCTTCAGGAAACGTTCGCCGCGTACCGCCGCCCCACGCTTGTTGTGACGCACAACATCGAGGAAGCCTATCGGCTCGGTGAGCAGTTGCTGGTGCTGGCGCGCGGCCGCGTCGCCGCATTCGGCGGCAAAGAAGAGATTTTTCGCCATCCGCCGAGCCTCGAAGTCGCGCGACTCACGGGATGCAAGAATTTCTCGCGCGCCCGCGCGGTCTCGGATCACGTGATCGAAGCTCTCGATTGGGGATGCAATCTCCGCGTAACCCACACGCTTGCGCGCCCCGCCGCGCACGTCGGAATTCGCGCCCACCACATCGACTTCGCAGAACCTTCGAGCGCAGCCGCGCCGAAAGCCAACGCGGATAATGTCTTCCCTTGCTGGCTGGTGCGTTCTTCCGAAACACCTTTCCGCATCACACTCTACCTGCGCTTGCACCAGCCGCCCGCAGAATCCGGCGAGCATCACCTGCAGGCGGAGGTGTTCAAGGAAAAGTGGGAGCGCTTCCGCAACCTGCCGCAGCCCTGGCACGTGCGGCTTTCCCCCGATTCGCTTTTTTTGCTTCCGGAATAATTCCCCGCGGGATTACTTGAAGTGCTTCACCCACTTGATGTCCATGCCATAGGTGCCGTTGATGTCGCGCAGAAAAACAACCGAGAGATCGCGCTTAATGGCGTATTCCACCTGGATCAGCTGATACTGGTTTGAGGTCGCCGCATTGCTCGAGTACGTCATCGTCAGCCCGCGCGCCACCTGCTCCTGAATCGTCACGCGCGCGGCAGCGTTCGATTCCGTCGAAGTTTCCGCGACGAACGGATCGACGCGAAACGAGCTGATCCCGAAAAGGTGCTCGATCCTGCTGCCGATTCCGGTCGAGATGGCCTCGGAAAGCAGCGCGGTCGCGCCATAGTTCTGCGACGACCCGGGCGACGAACGCAGCCCGCTCTGTTCCCCCGGGCTCCCCAGCGCGAGCAGCGCGACGATATCCGAATCCGGCAGCGGAGGATCGGAACGATAGTTCAGCGCCAGATGGCTGGCTCTGCCGGAAAAGTCGATGGTCACCTGATACTGGCTGATCGTGGACGTAGCTTCCACGTCGAGCTCCGGATCGAGCCGGAAAGGATTCGCGAAATTGATGTCGCCGCGCGTGATCTGAAATACGTTGCCGCGGAAAGGCATCTCCCCTCCCAGCAGGTGCACGTTGCCGAGCAGCACCGGCCGGTCAAACGTGCCGCGCAACCGCACGTCGCCGTCGATATCGACGTGCGCCCCGCTCCATTCGATTCGCGCTCCGGGGCTGGTTTGCCCCTCGACATCCAGCGCCAGGTTCTGCAGAAATGGCGTCGCCGAAGGCGGTCCCGGCGAAGTTTCCGAAGCCGCGGCGAAAAACGACGCCACATCCACGCCCTGCGCGAAAAGAATTCGCTGCACCTGCACGCGTCCGCTGAGCAGGCCCGCCGTCGTCGTTCCCGAAAGTCGTATCGTGCCGCCCGCGAGCCAGCTCATACCGGTGGGATAACGGATGCGCGCCTGCGAGGTGGTCGCCGTCACTTCGTAGCGCACGGGCCCCTCGCCGTACGCGAGGTTGCCGCTCAGCGTCAACTGGCCGCCGCCCGCCTCGGCCGTCACACGATCGAACACCAGCCTGCTCTTGTCGAACAGGAAGTCTCCGTTCAGCTTGCTGAGCCCTACCGGAAAATCGCCGTAGACGGCGGACGCGTTGCGCACCGTCGCCCGCCCCGTGATCGCGGGCCGCGCCATCGTTCCCTCGATGGACACGTTCACGCTCGTGCTGCCCTGCGCATTGAGCGACGGCAAAATGCCCTTGATGAGCCGCAAATTGACGTCCCCGGAAAGCGAAAAGCGCAGCGGGCGGTCGCGGTCGAAGCGCGCCGACCCGCTGAACTTGAAATCGGTATCGGGCCCGTGCAGATGCGCCTGATCGATGCGTACTTCGTTGCGATGGTAGGTCAGCTTGATGTCCTGATCGTTCGCGAGCTGCACCAGCTGGTAATCGAACGAGATGCGCGCAATGTCCGCGTCCACTTCGATCGAGTCCGGCCGGCTCAGCGCGCCCGCGATGGTGAAAACACCGTCGGCGCTGCTGTGGCCGGTCAGCTGGACCTGGCTCACGCGGAGCCCGGCGGTGATCAGCGGATCGAGATCGAATCGGGCGACGGCGAGCCGCCCCGAAATCGCGTGCTCGCCCTCCAGCCCCACGCTCAGCTGCCCCTCAAGCTTTGCCGCCGCCTGCGCTTGAGACGCCAGCGTAATGCTCGCCGTCTTGCCGTCGGACGTCAGGTGCCCGTCGAAGTTCCCTTCCACTTCCGTCCCCAGCTTCAAGCCGGTAAGCGTCACCTCGCCCTGCCCTGCCGGCGCGAACAGTGGCCCGCCTCCGCGAAGATGGAATCCGAGCTGGCCGCCGATCGGCAGCGAGCCTGTCTGCAGCTTCTTTATCTTCTCGAGCGCGATTCCCGTGCCGTTGAGATCGAATTCCGTTCGCAGTTCCCCGGGCCAGTATGCAACGTCTCCCGAAATCGCCGTCGAACTCTCGCGCAGCACGGCCTGCGATAGCCGTACTTCCCCCTCTTCCCAATGGAATTGGCCGGTCAAGCTGTCGAATCTCCATCCGAGCGCGCCGATATCGTCGAAAACAAATTTGGAATCGAACACGGGGGCGGCGCGCGTCCCGCTGCCGCGAATCTCTCCGCTCAGCGTACCCGTCAGGGGATAATTCGTGCCGATGATCTCCTGCAAATCGTCGGACCCCGCGTGATTCACCTCCGCGGTCATCGTCCAGGGACTCGTGTCGAGAAAACCCCAGTCGCCGTCGAACTGCAGAAACATATCGATGGTCGCCAGACTCTGCGCGCGCTGCACCGTCGCTTTCGAAAGCCGGAAACCATCGGGCGAATATTCGAAATCGCCTCGCAAGGCGTCCCACTGCAGTTTGCCGTACTGCGCGTTCGTAGCGTTCATGTCGCCGACGAAAGTAGGTCCGGCGATGGGACCGAGCACTCGCCCGGTCCAATCGACGCGGCCGGCAATTTTTTGCGGCTCGGCGGTCGGGCCGCGAATCGCGTTGATGAAATCGTCCCAGTCGACCAGGTCGTCCGTGTGGAACTGCGTTTCAAGCGCCGAATCATCTCTCCCGAGGGTGCCATCCACATCCACTTCGGCTTTCGGCGTCGTGATCTGGCTCTGCGTGATCGCGACGATTTTCGTGTCGTTGTCGTAATCGTATTGGAAGTACCCCGACGCCGGAATCATTCCCGGCGCGAGCGTGGCAGGCGGCATCCACTGCATGCTGCCGACGGTTCGGAAATCCTTGAACCCGGCGTCCCAGGAATTCACCGAGTCGACTTCCATCGCCGCGTCCCAATGCAGCGCGTTCACCGGAAAACCATTGTGATCGAGCGCGGCGAAAGTGGCGGCGAGGCTTGCGCCGTGGAAATGCGTCTCGGTGCGAAACTTCAATCCCTTGAAGTCCAGTTGGAGCTGGCCGTCAAGCGCGCCCCCGAGCGCTTTCGCGCTCAGATTCGGCACCACCAGCCTTCCCTTCGCCACTTGGTAATCACCGGACGTTTCAAAGCCGCGCGCGCGAAACCACTCGTAGGCCAGATCAATATCGTGCGCGTCGAAATAGCCGCTCGCGGTCCACTCGCCGGGCTTCGCCACACCATTTCCGGCGTCCACGCTCGCCGCGTAGTGAGCCTGCCCCGAGAAATCGGTGATGGCTCGAGGCGCGTTCGTTCTGTGGAAAATCATTCGAACGTCGTCGAGCGAAAGTCTCCCGCGGTAGCGAAAGTCCCAATCCGGCCGCGCAAAGTTCGCCAGATCGGCGCGCAGATTTAGCTGGGAATGCGGCCCCGTCCACACCAGCTCCTGCAGCTCGAAGGAATCCCGATGCAATGTGAATTTCGCCGAAACGTCGAAGCGAAAGGGCATATCGCGTTTCGCGGCGAGCCTCACCTGTTTCCACTGAAAGCTCCCGGCGTACAAATCGGCTCCGTTGGCGGGCGCGTCGTAATGCAACGTAAATTCGAAATTCCGCCCATCGAGCGCCAGCGGCGTCCGCCGGTTGTTGTAACTCACGCCTCCGCCGCGCAGCGCCAGCTGCCCGATGCGCAGACTGAATAGCGTCGAGCGCCAGGGACGGCTCGGTCCCCGGTGCTTCGGACTCGGCACGTTGGTGCGCCCGTTTTTGTCGACCGTGACCGCCACCTCGGGATTGTCGATCGTGAGCTCGTCCAAAGCGAACTGGCGGCCGAAAAACGACAGAATTCGCACCGCCGCATCGATGCGATCGGCGTGAAACAGCGGCGGCGCGCCCGGCGCCTCGAGTCCATGCACGGTGAAATTGCTCATTCCGACGCTCAGGCGCCACGGATTGAAATGAAATCCGCCAATCTCCGCGCGCGCGCCCGTGCGTTCCTGAATTTGGCTGATCATTACGGACCGTATCCACTTGTCGGCGAATCCAAACTCGAAAATCGCCGCCACAACCAGCGCGAGCACGCCGACCGCAATCAGCGGCCGTATCGTCCACTTTTTCCAGGGGCCGCTCACGGTGCTTCTCCGTTCGACATGATGTCGATCTTCAGTCGGTTGCGCGTGTCGTCCAGCCACTGCTTAGCGAGCGTGTCGATGTCGCGCTGCACGAGGACTTCGCGAATCGTATCCTCCACGTCGTCCACCGGCGGCACTTTCTCGCCGCGCGCCTTAAGCTGTGGAGCGAACTCATCGTCGTAATAGGCCTGGATCTGCTTCTCGCCCACCTGCGCCGCGGGACGGAACCGGTAATCGAGGAACCGTGCCAAATAGATCTGTTCCTCGAGCATCCGGCGCACGGCCGCATCGCTCAGTCCCACCGTCGCGCAGCGCTCTTCAAACTCGTCGGGCGAGGGGAACTGCGCCAACAGCTGCTGGTACGCCCGGTCGACGTCTTCCTTCGTCGGCTGCGGATACTTGCTCGCATCCGCCTCGCCTCGCACGATCCATTGATCGGCCAGCTCGCGAATCAATTCGTCGCGCGACTTCGATTTTCCATCGACCAGCTGCTGAAAGGCGCCCAGTTCGCGCACTTCGCTGTCCGTCAGGATGTCGTCCTCGATGCGCGCCGCGACGCCGTCGATCGGCTGCCCGCCCGGGGTTGCAGCCGCAGCGTCAGACGCAGGCGACAGCGCTGCCGGCTGCTGCGTCTGCGCAAGTCCGCAGTTCGCCGCCGGACCGGCAAGCCATGCCGTGGCCGCCAGAAGAAAGATCGCGCGTTCCATTAGCCTTTTCATCAAAAGACCGGCCCGATGTTGAATGAAAATCCGAAATGCGACAGATGGTAAATCACCGCCTGCTGCGTCGTCGTGTTGTATGCCTGATACGCCGCCGGATTAAGCTGGTAGCCGATGTCGACTCGCACCGGTCCCACCGGCGTCGGATAGCGCACGCCGAATCCGATCGTATGCGAAAAGTAGTCCAGATCTGTAAGCGACGGCGGCTTCCATCGCAGCGTAATGTGATTCACGTCCGTAAAGACGTTGCCGCCGTCGTAGAAGAGCGTGCCGCCCAGTTTGTTGCCCACCCACGGCAGCTTCATCGGGAAATGCAGCTCCTGGTTGAAGATCAGCACAGCCAGACCACCGATCGGAAATCCCGTGCAGGGATCGCGCGGCCCCGCCTGGTTCAACCCGAAGCCGCGCAGCGAAGTTCCACCTCCGGCGAAGAATCGCTCCGGCAGCGGAATCACCTCCTCGACCGGTTGCGGCGTGCTCGGTGAGCACTGTGCCGGATTGAACGGAATGTTGATGCCCTCGATCGTGTTGCCCAGCGGCTCCTCAATCCCGAATCTCGTCGATCGCGCGATCACAAACGATCTTCCGATCGAATAGAACGATGAATTCTGAAAAAAGCCGCGAAAATAACTCGAACTCGAATCGAGCGCTGTCGTCGCATAGCTCACATCCGCCGTATTGAACGTCCCGCGCGTCGCGTCGGCGGGATTGTCTCGCCGGTCCCGCGCGTACGTAATTCCAAAGCCCGACACTTGCTCCGGCTGGCTGAATAAGGGGATTTCCTCCTTGCTGATCGTCTCGGCAAGATTGGCGGCTTTCACATCTCGGTAGAAATATCGGTAGAGCAACGAGCTCGAAGACGAAAGCTTCTGCACGAGCTGCGCGCCACCCTCGTAGCGCGTGGATGTGAACGTATTGATGTCCTGCGTCTTTTCCGCGTATGCGGTGAACTGCAGGCTGAGGTTGTGGTTCGCGAGAAAGTCATCTGCCGTGTATGTCGACGCAAACCGGTATTCGAGCGTGCTCCCCCGCGCCTGGAACGAGAGCGTTTGCGCCCGCCCGAACATATTGGCCCGCGCAATTTCGAAGATCCCGCGCGGGCTGGCGCCAAGCTTCGTCACGCCCGGATTCGTTCCGCCGGCGATCCGCTGCACTTCGAATCCGAAGCCGTAGCCGATCGTGTACCGGTGCCCCTCCAGCGTCTCGACCACCACGGCCTTCTCCGGATCGGTGCCCGAAGGATTTTGCGGAGCGATCTGCACGCGGTCGAAAACTCCCAGGTTGTAAAGCTGCCGCTGCGTCGTCGCCACGTCCGATTCTCGCAGCGGCCCGCCCGCCTTGATCTCTACCTGCCGGGCGATGATTCCGGGCCGCGTATACTGATAACCGGTCAACAAGACCTTGGCCACCTCGATCCGGTTGCCTTCGGTGATGTGGTAAATCAGGTCCATTTCGTTCGGGTTGTTGCCGCGCACTGTCTCTTCGTGGAAGGTGGCTTCCGGAAAGCCGTCGTTGTAATAGAGCGCCAATATATTGTTGCGGTCGCTGGTGACGCTCGCCTCGGAATACGGCTGGCCGGATGTCGATCCCGTCACGTTGAGCAGCGTGGCCGTGTCGATCGCGTGATTGCCTTCGATCTTCAGGCTCGAAATAAACGTCTGGGTTCCTTCCACCACATGAAATGTCACGAATAAATTGCTCTTCTTGTCCCGGTAGCGGTCGTCGACCGACGCCGTCACCTGTGCGTCCTGAAAGCCGTTGGAAAGATACACCGCGCGGATCGAGTCGATGTCATCCCGCAGCATCTGCTGGCTGAAGCGGCCATTCGAAGCGAAAGACGCAGGCTGCAGACTCAGGCGTCGCGCGAGCAGTTGCGCCTGGAAATATTTGTTGCCGCCAAACGCCACACCCGCGAGACGATACTTGCTGCCGCGCATCACGTCGTACGTGATCACGCGTTCCTTGAGCGTGTCGTCCTGGCGGGACTCGACCTGGACGTCCGCATCGAAGTAGCCCTCGCTCTGCAGGTAATCGCGCAGGTTCCTCCGGCCTTCTTGCAGCAAATCCTCGTCGACGGCGCCTTCCGCGTACATTGGCAGGAGCTTCTTTTGCCTGCTTGCGCTAATGTGCGCGCCGTTTACTTCGATGCGGATGCGAAGCCCCGCGCTCACCGAAAGCGTCAGCGGCACACGCTTCGACTGCGCGTCGTAGGTTCCGCGCTCGAAAAGCGCCCCCGCGCCCAGATATCCCTCCTTCACAAGGTATTTCTTCACGCGGTCCGACGCGCGCGAAAGGCCGGCGGCGGTCACCGAATTCTTCGCCGATATTTTGGTCCGCCGCAGAATCTGTGCGTCCGGGTACGGAGTGTTGTTGTCGACCGCGATCGCTCCCACGCGTGCGCGGGGTCCCTGGTCGACCGTGAACGTGACGTCCATCTCGCGCGTGTTCACGTTGGGAAAGAGCTTCCACGACACCTTCACCTCGTACAGCCCATCGTCGCGCAGCGAGTTCTGCAGCCGCGCCACCGCCTCGCGCAGCGAGCTCTCCCGAAACGCCTCTCCCAGATTCAAGCGCACCGCCGCCAGCGCCGCCGGATTCGAGGGAGGCTCCTTAATCCCCACAATCTGAATCACGTTGTTGTAGAAATTCCGCTGGACCACGAAATCGATCCGCAGGCCGCCCGGTTCCGTAGCAGACGTAACCCTAATGTTGGCGTAATCGCCCATCCGGTAAAGCTCACGCAGGCTTGCGCGTTCCGCCGTGAAATCAAAAGGCTTGCCCGCCCCTAGGGGAAGCGGCGGTATTTTTTGAGTTACCGGCTTCCCGGATTCGTCCACCACGCGCACTTCGGCCACCGCTTTTCCTTCGATGCTGGCTTCCTGCGCCCGAACCGGCAGCGCCACAGACAGGAACGAGGCGAGGCATCCCGTGAATGCGACGGCGCGCAGAAGATTTCGGCGGGCGGTCGAGGGCGTGAATATCGCGGGAATCTGCATTCGCTCTAAATTCAGAGGAAAGGTTAGCACAGCCGCGTTGCCTGCCCGTCGCGAAAAGGCGCTATGATGAACGAGGAAATACTGGATGAAGCCCGATCAGCAAGATAGGTATTCCCGCCAGATTCTCTTCGCCGGGGTTGGCGAGGCCGGACAGAGCGCCATCCTTGCCTCAAGCGCAGTAATTGTGGGCTGCGGAGCGCTTGGCACCGTCGCGGCGAACCTCCTCGTCCGCGCGGGCGTCGGCCGCCTCCGGATCATCGACCGCGACTTCGTCGAGACCTCGAATCTCCAGCGCCAGACTCTTTTCGAGGAATCCGACGCGCGCGACGCTTTGCCCAAAGCCGTTGCCGCCGAACGCCGCCTCCGCGCCATCAATTCCGGCCCTAGAATTGAAGGCATCGTGGCCGACGTGACGCCCCGAAACGCTACCGAGCTTCTCTCCGGCTTTTCCGTGATCCTCGACGCCACCGATAATTTCGAGACGCGTCTGCTCCTGAACGACGCTGCCATCTCGCTTGGCGTCCCCTGGATTTATGCAGCCGCCGTCGGGAGCTACGGCGTCACCATGACGATTCGCCCGGGCAGCTCGCCCTGCCTCGCGTGCCTGCTAGAAAATAATACTCCGAAAAATGGCAACAGAACCGTTCCCGCCATGCCGACAGTGGAAGCGACCTGCGACACGGCGGGCGTGCTCAACGCCGCCGTCAGCGTAATCGCCTCGATCGAAGCCGCGGAAGCAATCAAGCTCCTGGCGGGAAAACCGGAAGCTCTGAATGGTCGCTTGATCTCCTGCGATGTGTGGACGGGAAGATTTCAAGCGATCGGAATCGCTTGCAATCCGGATTGCCGCGCCTGCGTGCGCCGCGAATTCACCTATCTTGCCGGCGACGCCCAGCCACACATCACGATGTGCGGCCGCGATTCCGTCCAGATCCACGAGCGCCACCGCCGCCTCGACCTCGCCGAACTCGGCCGCCGCCTCGTGTCCGCCTCGGCGGCCGAAGTCCGCAACAACGATTTCCTGCTGCGCTTCCGCGTCGCACCTTACGAACTCACCGTCTTCGCCGACGGTCGCGCGATCATCAAAGGCACCAAGGACCCCGCCGTCGCCCGCTCCCTCTACGCCCGCTACGTCGGTGCATAAGAAGACAGCTCTCTTCCTGTGGGTGGAAACGCAGACCTGAGGTGTGAAGCGAGTGGGGGAGATTCTACCCCGCGAAGCGCCGCAGCGCCGATTGGCGCATCGCTGCGCGGTCGATGTTTTCCCGGCAGTTCATCAGCGTGAGGAGCGTGCTCAGCACGCGCGCCTTGATTTCGTCGGACATCGGAAAGCCGCTCGTGGCCGTATGCACGAGCGATTCCCCGCGCGCGGCAATCTTTCGCACGAATTCGAGCTGGCGCTCGTGGTTGGCGTTGCCGAGCGCGGTCTCGCGCCGCATCTCGGCGCACTCCTGCTCGATAAAGAGAGTGAAATGCAGAACGCAGAAGTGCTCAGCGGCGAGTCCCGCCGGCACAGAGCCCTTGCACCCCTTGGAAGAGCATGGTTCTGACACGGAGCTTGATCCCCGACAACCCCTTTTTTTGTAACACCTTCGGTCATGGATTTCCAGTTACTCCCGGCGCCGTGCGCCCAATTCGATAGCATCCTCCCGCCGCGATCCGCATGCGCGTTATTGCCCGGCCTGCGCGGCGTGCTCGCCAATCCGAAAATCGGTCCACGGACCGGCGATCATGTCGCGCAACGCGGGCGCTTCCCACGAAAATTCAGGATGCGCCTCGAGGAATTTCGCGGCATCGAAATTGATTCCGCAGGGATGCCCGATGCGCGCGATGAAGTCCATCTGCGCGGCCAGCTGGCTGTCGATCACTTTCGCCTGGACGGCGCCGCTGGGCGCAAAGGGCGGCGAATCCGAGCCGGGCAGCGTCACCGGCTCCATATCGCCGTGGCCGCAGAGCGTCCTGCGATTCGCGCCTTCCTTCTTCGTGAACGTATCGTAGTGATCGGCGAGAAAGACCTCGGCCATCTGCGTGTCGATCTTCCCCTTGTTGCCGGTAAGCAGCTCGTCCCAGCGAATCTTGCGCGCGTTCATCGAGCTGGCCGGATTGATGGGATCGTACGTCGTGTCATCCTTGATGACGTCCGGATCGCTCGGGAAATTCGCGCCGGAAAAGTAGCCGTCCATGGTGCGCCAGAGCTTCGTGTGCTTCAGGCCGAGTTCGAGGCGCGCGATTTCGCCCGTCTTGCGGTCGCCGATCAGCCAGTCGTTCGCGTAGCCGCCGTTATTGCCGTCGATCATGATTTTGGCGTAGCTGTCGATCGAGTCCGCGTATTGCGCGGCCTTGCGCGAGCGAACGAATTCCGGCTTGCCGTTCGGGTCCCAGCCGTGGAAATTGGCGATGGTCGTCTCGGTGATCATCAGTCCCGCTGAATTCACCACGAAATCGTCGTCGCTCGTAATGACGCCCGGAAATCCGTCCATCAGCATCCGATAGCCCTGTTGTGGGACGATGTCGAAAATGATGTTCCAGCGCGCGCCCTCCATGTACGTCGTCCAATTGCTGTGCGCCATCACGATTTGGTGGTCTTTCGTCCAGCTTCCAGTGGCGACGAACGCGCTGCAATGAGCGAACGGCTGAAGTTTCGTCGAAAGCGCCGCGCCCGTCTGCTTCGCGAGCCACGGGACGTAGTAATCGGGCAGCTCCGAAAACGCATTGAACGCGACGATATCCCAGATATCGAGCTTCCCGCCCCGGGCCTGCAAGCCATCGACGATCCCGAACATTTCGGACTGGTACTCGGGATCGATCTTCGGCCAGAGCATCTCGCGCGCGGCGCGCCGGAAGAAGTCCCAGTCGCGTCCCGTGTCGTGCGTGTCCTCGAGGCGCACCACTTCAAAGGCATCCGAAATCTCGGGCGCGAGCAAATAGCCGTGCTCGTAGCCGATCTCGTGCGGCGTGCCCTCCAGGTGGACGTAGATCCATCCGCCGCGATTGAAGCGATACCCCTTGCCCTGCGTGATGTCGAAGTAGGTGTTCTGCGGCAGCCCCGCCGGCACAGTCGGGTTGGACAAAGCCGCAGCCGGTGATGTTGCGTTCGAAGAAGTGGTGGCGCGCGGCGTAGCCGCAGCGAGCGGCTGCCCAAGCGGAGCGCCGCAAAGAATCGCGGCAAGCGCGAGAGCAAGAATCGCCCTCCATTTGCGCGCAGGAAGGCCTGCGCTAACAGTGTCGATTAGACTCGACCGCCTTCTTTTGTTTTCAACCATTTGCATCCATTTCTAATCGCCAAATGTCGATTAGATTCCGCCCAATTTTCATACGCAATCTATCCTAGGTAAACGGGTATCGGAGTGCAAGGAATTCGTCGGGGAAACCGATTCGCGATTTTGATTCGCGGCATACGAAAAGGCGTGACTCGTGACTTGTGACTCGTGGCAAGTCAAAGGCTGCGCAGCAGCGGCGTCCTCGGTTGCCCGGGTGATTTGTCCTAGATGCGATCGTCTGCAACATATCCTGAACCCACGCTATCACGACGCGGGCGGGATATGCCCTGTCCTTGAGTACAGATTTCGACCGGGGAAAATTCCTGCCTTTTCGTAGCCGCTGGGCACATGCGTAAAGGATCTGTCGCACCTACGGTGCTTGAGATTTCCTCGCCTGCTTTCCCCGGGGCTGCCGCCCTGGGCTAACATCTGGCGCACCTACGGTGCTTTCGAACACCGTACGGGAGTCACGGCATCCCTGCCCACCTCAAAGCACGGTACGCGCGAACGCTGCCGGGGTCACGGCATGCCCCGCCCGCTTCAAGCGCGGTACGCGCGACACAATTTAGCCCAGCCCGGAAGGGCTGGGAAGGTGCGCGAATAAAATCGCGAGCACCGTAGGTGCGGCACGCACGCTTCGAAAAAGCGCAATCATTTTCGATACGCACATCCGCGATTCAAACACGTAGATCGTCCCGCAGAAAAGCCCTACGATGAACTACATGCTTGCCGCGACCTCAATCTATTTGTTCACGCCGAATGGTTGGTTCGATCTCTACGCGCCTCTCGTGGTGATCGCGGTGATGCTTGCCCTGGTGATCGCGATCTCCATGCGGCAAGGCCGGCACGCCGTCCTCGAGGAAATCGTCGCCAACGACAACCTCGGCCCTCCGGACGCGTTTCGAGGAACTCTTGTCGTCGAGGAAAATCAGCCCGGGAGTTACCTTCGGCTCCGCGACAGCACCAGAGCAGCGCGGGCCTGGCGTTTTTGGTATCGCTGGATCGCCGGCGCGGGGCCCCAGCCAAACTTCGATGAAGTAACGTTCGACGCCTCGCTCCAGCAAATCGAACTGACCAAGAAAGAAAAGCACGTGACGTTTCGCTTTTCGGGAATCGCCGCAATTCGCCTGCGCGAGAAAAGCGCAGGCAAAAGTGGTTCAATGTGGTACCTCGAACTCATCCCTCGCGAGGAAAAAGCTGCGCCGTTTGCCGCATCCGCGATTGGCAACAGGCAGACGATGTTCGAGAGGAGCGCGGCGGTCGCAAAAGCGGCCGCGCGCATCGCGGCGGTTCCAGTGCAGGTTGTGGTTGCCGGCAATGTATGGACGTCGGGCTGGCCGCCAAAGAAACGCGTTGCCGCACGCTGAAGAGATGGCCGACAAGAGAAAGGCGCCCGCCTGAAAGCGAGGCGGCCGCTACAAAAGCTGGATCAAAATCTTGGCGGACGCCGGACGGCGGGTTTCGCCGCATGTGCGCCCTGACCTCTTTCTGTCCCTTTGGACAGCTTGCCTGCTCCCTTCGCGCCTCATAGCCTATACCGAGCGCATTGCCGCGCTATGATTGCGAACCCGCGAAGAGTTGTCTGGCGCCGTACTGGTGGGAGGCGAACCACATGAAGTTTGCCAACCGCGTGATTCCGAGTCTTGCGCTCGGCTTCTCGATCGGTCTCATGCTGTTGCTCGCGGCGTGCAGCGGCTATATCGGCGACAAGGGTCCGGGCACTGGGACGAGCGTCCCGGCCGCGCCAACCGGCTTGGCGGCCGCTGCGGGAAACACGCAGATCACGCTCACGTGGACGAGCAGTTCGGGCGCGACCGGCTATTATGTGAAGCGTTCCACGACCTCGGGCGGTCCCTACACGCAAATCGCAACGCCATCCGCGTCGACCTACACCGACACCGGGCTGACGAACGGAACCAAATACTACTACGTTGTGTCCGCCTACAACTCGGCCGGTCAAAGTGCGAACTCGGCCGAAGCGAGCGCTACCCCTATTGCGCCTGCGCCATCCACTCCCACCGGCTTATCGGCGACGGCGGAAAATGCGCAAGTGAGCCTGACCTGGAATGCGAGCGCGGGCGCGACGAGTTACCACGTCAAGCGCTCCAGCACGAGCGGCGCTGAGACACAGATTGCAGCACCTGCTTCCAACAGCTACACCGATACGGGGCTCACAAACGGGACCAAGTATTTTTACGTCGTTTCGGCGGTGAGCTCCGGAGGCGAAAGCGCCAATTCCACCGAGGTCTCGGCGACGCCCACGGCCCCCGCCACGCCTCCGGCAACGCCAACCGGATTGAAAGCGACCGCAGGGAACGCGCAGGTGAGTCTCACATGGAATGCAAGCGCGGGCGCGACGACGTACAACCTCAAGCGTTCGACGACGAACGGCGGGCCGTACAGCACGATTACATCTCCGGCTGTAACGAACTACAGCGACACGTCGGTGACAAACGGCACGACCTACTATTACGTGGTCTCCTCCGTGAATTCCGCCGGCGAAAGCGCCAATTCCAGCCAGGTGACCGCAACGCCAGCCGCCGTGGCGGCGAACGTGACGATCACGATCAATCCGACGAAAGCCAAGCCCATTTCCCCGTGGATTTATGGCATCAACTTTTATTCAGGAGTCACAGATGTACCGCCGCAGCTCACCTTCGACCGTGCCGGCGGCAATCGCTGGACCGCCTACAATTGGGAGACCAACGCATCGAATGCCGGCAGCGACTACCTCTATGAGAACGACGACTATCTCAGCAGCAGCACCGTTCCCGCCGAGGCGGTGCGCAGTTTCATCGCGGGCGACCAATCGGATGGCCTGGCGAGCCTGGTCACGGTTCAGCTCCAGGGCCTGGTGGCAGGCGATGAGAACGGCCCCGTGAGCGTGGCGAATCCGCCGGACTTGTCGCGCTTCAAGCAGGTGGTCGACCAGAAGAGCACGGTCTCGAGTGCTCCCTTCACTCTCACGCCTCCGACGACTGATGATTACGTCTTCATGGATGAGTTCGTTTGGGCGCTAGATCAGAAATTCGCGGGGAAAAACATCTTCGGCGCAAATTCTTCGCTGCCGACGTTCGTCGACCTGGACAACGAGCCGGAACTTTGGAACTCCACGCATCTGGAGGTGCAGGGGCCGAATCCGGTGACGTCAGACGCGTACATCGCGAAGACCATCACCATGTGCGAGGCGTTGAAGAACCAGTTCCCCAACATGGTGATCTTCGGGCCCGTGCACTACGGATTTCAGGGGATCTACAACTGGCAGGGGGAGCTGAACGCCACGCCCAGCGGCACGAACTGGTTTCCTGACAAGTATCTCAAGGCGATCAGCGCCGCATCGGCGACGTATGGCAAGCCGCTGGTCGACGTCTACGATTTCCACTGGTATGCGGAAGAGTACGACGCCAATGGCACTCGCAGCCTCGATTTGACCGGCACGACGCTCACCGACGCGCAGGTCCAGCTGATCGTGCAGAGCCCGCGCGCGCTGTGGGATCCAACGTTCACCGACTCGACCAACAGCAATCCGTGGATTTACCAGGAGCTTGGCAACACGCCCATCAATATTCTGGGCCGGCTGCAGGCCAAGATCGCGGCCGAATTCCCCGGCATGAAGATTTCCATCTCGGAATACGAGAGCGGCGGCTGGAATCACATCGCGGGAACCATCGCACAGGCGGACAATCTCGGCATCTTCGGCAGCCAGGGACTCTTCGCCGCGAATTTCTGGCCGCCCTACGGCACTTATTCCTATGCGCTGGCGGGATTCCGCGCGTTCCGGGATTTCGATGGGGCCGGCGCGAACTTCGGCGACACTTCGCTGCAAGCGACATCCAGCAACCTGGCAAACGTGGTCGTCTACGCGAGCGCGGACAGCACCACGCCCGGCAGATACGTATTCGTTGCCATCAATCGCTCGACGAGCTCGCAAGTGATCGCGATCAGCGGCCAATCGCTCTCCGGCACCGCCTACCTTTACCAGTTGACGGCGGCTTCCGCTCAGGGGCAGAGCCCCGTCGAGCCGATGTCGATTGGGACGATGGCCGTGAGTGGCCCTTCCTTCACGATAACCCTCCCGGCCTTGAGCGTGACCACCATCGAAGTGAACTAGCGGCGCCCTGGGCGGTTGGCTCGATAGGGCTTAGCCATGCGAAGCCAGCATAGGGCTTACTTGCACCCGCGATCGAGGAGTAACATACCCGAGCAGCGAGAGGTGCCATGCCGCGCAAACACTCTCTTTTGTCGTTCGGTTACACGAGCCTGCTGATCGCCGTTCTGCTGCCGACCGGCGCTCTTTCTCAGGCAAACGCGCCCTTCCCGCATCACTTCAGGCTGGAAACAAAATGGGAAGCCACGCTGCAGTCGAATGGGCTGAATTTCAGCCTGACGACGTGCCCCGACGGGACTGTGTATGCGATCCACCATCAAAGCTTAAAGGTGATCGGCACGGACGGCAAAACCACCGAGGACGATTCGCTCGCCACGATGGGCATCGGCATCGCCCCGATTGCCTGTGACGCCCGGAGAAGGCTATACGTCGCCCAGAACCAACTATCGATTTTTGAGCGGCAACCACAGGGAGGATTCAAGCTGACCTCGAAGGCACCTTTGAATGTTTTCGTTGTTCGCATGCTCGTGGCGCAAGACGGCTCGATATACGGCATCACGGCTGAACCTGTGCCGTCCTTGATCGCGATTTCGGATTCGGGGAAGGAGGTCCTCTTACGCAAAGAAAATCCGAATGCCAATGCGCCTCGGCTCATGATCGCGGCAACGTCTTCCGAAGACCGGAGATGCGGACTTGCATGGGATGGCGTGGAGCATCGGCTCGCTTATATTTTTCCGGAAGAATCGAAGATTGAATTCTGGAAAGAAACCGAAGACCTCAAGCGAAAGGCCCTCCCAGCCTCAAAGCAGTTCGAGCCTCTCGTGTGCCCGCCGTTGACCGCAACAGATCTTGTGAGCCTGCCGAACGGGCGGTTTGCGCGGACGCGGATCGAGAGATCCGAAATCGCCGATGTTTACAACCGACAGTACCTGGACATCCTGGACGGCTCCCTGAGTCCGGTTGCGCGGCCGGTGCCGACCGACGCTGCACTATTCGGCTCGAGCGATGACGGCTCGTTGTACTTCGTGTCGCTTCGCGACAACCGCATGAGCATCACCAAACGAGCGCTGGTCGAAGACGACTCCATACCTACAAACTAGGCCCTCGCGATTGCAACTGGGAATACGATGCCAGAACGCCCCTTTTTCGACCCCTTAAGCCAGTTTTGAGCCCCCGACGAGAGCATCATTGATGCTGCACTTGCAGCAGAAAAATAAACGTCGGAGGCGACCATCCGCCGCGCTAATCCGGGAGGCTGTCTTTCCACGCGAGGATGGCGGCGGCTGTGTCGTTGGTGGCGCCGATGCGGTCGCGGGCGATGGCCCAGCGCTCGCGGATGAGGCGCGAGAGCGGCGCATCGAGCTTCACCGCTTCGCCGAGATCGGCCGCGATCCTTACATCTTTGGCCATCAGGCCGATGGCAAAGCCCGTGGCGAATTTGCCGGAGAGGACATGCTCCTTCACCATGAATTCCGTGGTGAAATTGCGTCCCGTCGACGCATTCAGAATATCGACCATCGCTTCCTGATTCAGGCCGAAGCGCTCGCCGATCAGCAGCGCCTCGGCAACCGCGGTGTATCCCGCCGCGGCGATGTAATTATTGAGCGCCTTCATCGCGTGGCCGGTGCCGAGCGGGCCGGTTTCGAAGAGGCGGTCGCCCATCGATCGCAGCAGCGGCTTGGCTCGCTCGATCGCGGCTTTGTCGTTGCCGCCGATCATGATTGCGAGCGTGGCGGTTTTCGCGCGCGGCACTGCGCCGGATACAGGAGCGTCGAGTAGGATCGCGCCCTCGCGGTCAAGGGCCTTGCCGAGCTCGCGCGTACCGACGGGCTCGGACGAACTCATGTCGATGATGAGCGCGCCGGGGCGCAGATTTTTCGCGAACGCACCGTCCTCCTGCTCGATCAGCGCGCGACGGACGATCTGCCCGGTCGGCAGCATGGTGATGGTCGCTTCGCTGTGCGCGATTTCGGCGAGGCTTGATGCGGCGCGGGCGTTGTGCTCGCGCGAAAAGCGGGCGGTGCGCTCGGCGTCAAGATCGAAGACCGCGAGATCGTGGCCCGCCTTCGCGATGTTGGCCGCCATGGGCCAGCCCATGTTTCCAATGCCGATGAATCCGACGCGCATGTGAATTCCCCCCAAAGGAAGCGTTCCGTGGATGGCGCGCACATTGTACCGAGTAGACGCCGTAAAAAGCAGATCCCTCGCTGCGTCCCGCGCCCGCTAAAAACGCGGGCAAGGCAAAAACCGCGGGACTCCGCTCCCTTCGCAGAATGCGCTCAGGGCAGGCGGGATGACAGGGTTGTTGATTGCGAGCGGAAGGCTCTCGATTGCACGCCACCCTCAAAAGGCGAGGGTGGGGCACCCGCAAAGGCAAAAGCGAAATCCGCGCTACTCTAGGCCCATTTCCTTCAGGACTTCGACGGCGTGGTTGAAGCTGTCGACGCCGGCGGGGACGCCGCAATAGATCATGCTGTGCAGCAGGACTTCGCGAATTTCGTCCTTGGTGGCGCCGTTGGTGATGGCGGCGCGCACGTGAACGCGCAGCTGATTCGGCTTGCCGAGCGCGACGAGAGTCGCGATGGTCAGCAGGCTGCGCGTGCGCCGATCGAGCGGCGGGCGCGTCCATATTTCGCCGAAGCAGTAACGCGTGACGATTTCCTGCAGAGGCCGCGTGAAGTCGGTGGCCGAATTGATAGCTTGATCGGCAAGCGCCGGGCCGAGCATCTCGCGGCGAATCTGCATGCCGGCTGCGAATGTGTCCCCGGCGGAGGCGTGCGAGCCATTGCGCGAAGGCACAGCATCATCGAAGTGCAGGATCGTGACGCCACCCGTGGCGTAGTTGCCCACATCCGCCGCGACCTTCTGCCCGATCTCGGACTGCGTGGCCGCCGCCATCGCGGCTTCGTTCGCAAATTCGCCTTCCCAAATGCAGAAATACGGCGAAGGCCCCGTCACTCCCTCAATCGCGAACGAATGGCGGCTTGAAAGCAGGCCGGGCATCTGCGCTGCAAGCGGCAGGTGCTTCTCCTCGTAGTATTTCTTGAAATGAGCGGGATCTTTCGGGGGAGGATACAGAGCGATGACTCGATGCATGATGTCGCTCCCTATGATTGGCGGAAAATTGCGAAACGAGAAGCTTCACCGAACTCATGTGGCCGCACGACTGATTCCCGCCCCCGCAGACGAATAGGAGGGGGCGAGCTGCTTGCAAAAACCTGCCGGGACAACGAGTCGCGAGGCGTTCAGGCGCCGGCAGCGCGCGAAAGATCGCCCGCCGAACCGGACGCGGACTTGCGCCGGGCCGACCAGAATCGCGGTCGCGGAGTGCCCTCGAAATCCACGATGTCGTTCACGCGATATGGAAATTCCTTGTCGCACGCGCGGCAACGAAGCGTGAACGCGCAGCCCTGCGGATTTTCGCGGCTCGACGGATCCTTTTCGATCTCGGACGCTTTGCTGATGACGATTGCCGGCAGCGGGATCGCCTGGCGGCAGCTCCTGCAAACGACTCCGGCGTAACTTTGCTTTTCCAGCTGTTGGTTCATGTCGAAGCCCTCTTTCAAAGTTTTGGCCGCTTGGGAAGGGACGGCTATCGTACACGAACTTGCTTGTTAAAATCCAGCGCGGCAGTCGAAACTTATCCACAGGCGGCGGAAACCCTATTTTACCCCTTCTCAGCGCAACATTCCCAGCTTTCTCGTGTTAAATCAAGTGGTTAGAGAGAGGCGACCTGTCCGTAAGGTCAGGATAACGCTTGGGTTACGCGCCCGGCAATTTCTTGCGTAGCCGAGCGGGCAGGGTGATATCTAATAAGCAAGGGAGGAAGTTCATGAGGACACTTTTGAGGTCTCGCAATCTTCTGTTATTGCTGATCCTGTGCGTCATACCGTGCGTGATGCCGGGAGCGTCTTCCGCTCAAATCGGCGTTGGTATTTCAATTCACGTCGGGCCGCCGGCGCTGCCGGTCTATACCCAGCCTCCGTGCCCACAAGACGGCTTCCTCTGGACGCCGGGCTATTGGGCCTACGGACCTAACGGCTACTACTGGGTTCCCGGAGTGTGGGTGGCTCCGCCGCGCGTCGGACTGCTGTGGACGCCGGGCTATTGGGGCTTCGTGGGCGGCGGCTATGGGTGGCACGCCGGATATTGGGGTCCGCACGTGGGCTTCTACGGCGGGATTAACTACGGCTTCGGTTACGGCGGCGTAGGCTTCGTCGGCGGCCGCTGGGATGCCGGGCACTTCGCCTACAACACGGCCGTAGTTCGCGTGAACACGACAGTGATCAGAAACGTTTATGTGGATCGCACGGTGGTCAACAACTACGGCGGCCACGCGAGCTTCAACGGCGAGGGCGGCGTGAATGCGCGGCCGACTGCGGATGAACAGCGGTGGTCGAACGAACAGCACTTCGAGCGAACGCAGAACCAGATCGCGAACCAGGAACGTTTCCAGAACGATCGCAGTGCGTGGGCGTCCGAGAATCACGGCCAACCACAGACGGTGGCGATGAACCGGGTGAACGGGCGGCAGTTCAATCAACAGGGACGGATCGCGCAGGGCGTGCATTCCGGCGAGTTGACGCCTGGCGAGACGGGTCACCTGGAAAACCGGGAAGCCAACATCCACAATGAGGTTCACAACGACCGCGCGGCCAATGGCGGCCGGCTGACGCAGCAAGAGCGGCAGCAGGTGAATCATCAGCAAAACAAGACAAGCCGGGCGATCTATCGCGACAAGCACAACGACAAGACCGATGCTCATCCGCACGGCGACAAGTAGGCGCAAGCAGCAGTCGACTTGACCAACACCCTGAGCCACCCCGGCTGCCGCCGGGGTGGAATCAGGCTCCTCCCTTAAACTCAAATTTGTCCCCGCAGCACTCGCAATAATCGAAAAATTGCCAGTGAAAAACGGGCGCGGATCGTGCATAGTATGTGCGTCCGCCAGGACGCCGCAGCCAGCCAGAAACCCCGTCAACATTTGAAGTGTCCGCACACGTGCGCCTTTGTGCGTCCGTGCTAGGGAGAAGTTCAGAGAGAGGACCATGGACATAGGCAATCTTGGGAGGATTGGCCCATTCGAGGTTTTCCACCCGATGCAACAAGTCGCGGCGCAGCCCGTCCGGCAGAGCGGCGACGGCGAGATTCCGGGGCGGCTTTTCGTGGTCGAGGGAATCGACGGGTCGGGCAAATCGACGCAACTGAGTTTGCTGCACAAGTGGCTCGAATCGAGGGGATACGGCGTCGTCTTCAGCCAGTGGAATTCGTCGCCGCTGGTGAAAGATACGACGAAGCTCGGCAAAAAGAAAAAGATGCTGACGCCGGCGACATTTTCGCTGATCCACGCCACCGATTTCGCCGACCGCACCGAGCGCAGCATCCTGCCGCTGCTGAAGGCGGGCGCGGTGGTCCTGTGCGACCGGTACATCTACACGGCGTTTGCGCGGGACGTGGCGCGCGGAATGGACCGCGAGTGGGTGCGCGATCTCTACGGCTTCGCGGTGAAGCCAGCGGTGGCGTTTTATTTCCGCGTGCCGCTCGAGACGGCGATCGGCAGGCTGGTCGGCGCGCGCGACGGTTTCAAATTCTACGAAGCCGGGCTCGACATCGGCCTGAGCGACGATCCCACCGAAAGCTTCCGGTTGTTTCAGGGCCGCATCATCGATGAATACGAAAAGATGATCCCAGAGTTCGGGCTGACGGTGATCGATGCGACCCTGCCCGTCGAAATCCAACAGGCGCAGGTGCGCCACATCGCGAGAACCCATCTCGAGAAAGCCGAGAATCTGAGAGTGAGGCCATGAGAAAGACCTACGGAAAGCTTTTGCCAGGCATGAAGCTCGAGGATTTGGCGGGCAAGCTGATCGTGATCGAAGGAACGGACGGCGCAGGGCGCACCACGCAGATCAACCTGCTGAAGCCGTGGCTCGAGGAGATGGGCCACGCGGTGCTGGATACGGGCATGACGCGGTCGCCGCTGGCGGGTGACGGGATCCGTCGTGCGAAAGAGGGAAACAATCTGGGGCGCGTGACGCAGACGCTATTTTACGCGACGGACTTTATCGATCGGCTCGAGAACGAGATCGTCCCGGCGCTGCGGGCCGGCTTCATCGTGCTCACCGACCGGTACATCTATTCGCTGATGGCGCGCGCGATCGTCCGCGGGATGGACGGCGCGTGGATTCGCAGCATTTTCAGCGCGGCTCTGATGCCGGATGCCGTCTTTTATTTGCGGCTCAGCGTGGAGGAGCTGATCCCGCGGGCCGTCTTTTCGCGCGGATTCGACTACTGGGAATCCGGAATGGATGTGTTTCCCGGGCAGGACATGTACGAGAGCTTTTGCGCGTATCAGGCGGCGCTGCTAACGGAATTCGAGCGGCTGGGCGCGGAATGCAATTTTCAGATCGTCGACGCCTCGGCCGAGCCGCGAGTGGTTTTCGCGCAGCTCAAAGCCAAGATCTCGAATATCCTCGAAAGCGATTCGCGCGCGGCGTATCTCGCGAAATCGCAGGAGCGTACGGCGATCGTGCCGGCGATGCCCGTGGCGGCGGCTCCATCACCGGCGCCACAGGAACGCGAGGCGCTCGCACAGCCAGCCGCCAACAGCGTGAATCGCGAAATCGATCAGCTTTTCCACAGCATGGTGGCGCACTATTCGGCGCGCTCGCACGTTCACTCGAACGGCCACGCAAACGGAAACGGCAACGGCCACGGGAATGGGAATGGGAGTTTGCACAAATAGCAATTAAGTCGAGCGGTGAGCGTTCACCGGCTTAAAATCATTGGTCCGGGATTTCCACTTCCGTATAGGTACCCGGTTTCACGCCGGCGATTGCCGCAACAACCCGATTCACGTGCAACCTGACGACCGGCCATCGTGAATTGCCGAGGACCACGATCGCAATGATCCGGTCTGCGAGGTTCTGCTGATAGCGGATGTTCTTGTCGGTTGTCAAAAAGATTTCGAATGCGGCTTGCTCCGCAGCTCTTAGGAGCTCGCCGTTATTCAGGGTATCCCAGCCAAGATCTTTCGTCTTTTTGACTGTATGGCCCGTCAGAAATGAGGCGAGAGGAGCCAGCGTGCCATGATCGAAAAGAATCAGCATTTAGCGGTGCGTCGGAGTTTCCAGGCTGCGGGCTGCAAAGTCAAGCACCGCTGTCACTTGTTCGCGGCTGAGGTCGAACAACTCGATAATGTCCTGTATGCTGGCCCCAGCTTCGAGATTTTCGAAAACCGTCGCGACCGGCATCCGCGTTCCGCGGAAGACCCACGCCCCGCTGACTTTTCCGGGTATGCTTTCGACGGCCGAGCACTCTGACCAATCCAGCGCCATGTGACCCTCTTCAACACAATCGTACACCATACGATCTACTATGTAGAAGGACTGCCCCTGACAGTAGCGCAACGGCCACGGCACGATTCATAAGGAATGAGCGGCGAAAGCCGGGCTCTTCCGATTGACCCTTTCAAAGACTACAGCTAGAGTACTGCTTCCCGCATATCCAGCGAGAAACCAGGGGAGCATCCATTCGAATGACCGGGACGACTGTCTCGCACTACTTAATTTTGGAAAAAATCGGCGGAGGCGGGATGGGTGTGGTCTACAAGGCGCGGGACAATCGCCTCGGCCGCAACGTCGCCCTGAAATTCCTGCCCGAGGGGTTCGCGGTGGATGCGGAAGCGATCGAACGGTTCCGGCGCGAGGCGCGCGCCGCCAGCGCACTCAATCATCCGAATATCTGCACGATTTACGACATCGACGAGCACGAAGGCCGCCCGTTCATGGCCATGGAGCTTCTCGAAGGCCAGACGCTGAAGCATCGCATCGACTCGAAGCCGATGGCGGTGGCCGAAATCCTGGAAGTGGGAATTCAGATCGCCGAGGGCCTGGAAGCGGCGCATTCGAAGGGCATCGTTCACCGCGATGTGAAACCCGCGAATATTTTTCTGGTGAATCGGGGCGTCGCGAAGATACTGGACTTCGGCCTGGCGAAACTCGCGGCGCATCGGCTGCTCACCACCGAACGAGTCGGCGCGTCGATGAGCAAGCTGACAACGATGGCGCGAGACGAGTTCGTGACCAGCCCCGGCAGCTCGATCGGCACCGTGGTGTATATGTCGCCGGAGCAAGCGCGAGGCGAAGAGCTGGATGCGCGCTCGGACATTTTTTCGCTGGGCGTGGTGCTCTACGAAATGTCCACCGGAACAGTTCCCTTCCCCGGTGCAAGCGCCGCCCTGATTTTCGACGGCATCCTTCATGCGACGCCGGTTCCGGCAAGCAAGGTAAATTCGCGTCTGCCGATCGCCGTCGAAAACATTCTCGGGAAAGCGCTCGAGAAGGACGTCGATTTCCGTTTCCAGACGGCGGGGGAGCTCCGGGCGGACCTCAAGCGGCTGCGGCGGGATTTGGAAACGGCACGGCGCGCGACTGCCGAAAAGCCGGCCGCGACGGGCGAACATTCTTCAGGCTCGACGCCGGCAAGGAAATCGGTTGCCGTCCTTTATTTCGAGAATCAAGGGGGCAGCAAGGAAGACGAATATTTTCGCGACGGGATGACGGAAGACATCATCACGGAGCTCTCGAAGATGACGCAGCTGCAGATTTTCCCGCGCTCGGAGATGTTGGCGTTTCGGGATAAACCGTCGACCGCGCCGCAGGTGGGGCAGCAGCTAGGCGCGGCGTACGTGCTCGAGGGAACCATCCGGCGGGCCGCCAACCGTCTGCGCATCACGGCGCAACTTGTGGAGAGCGCGACGCGGCATTCGGTGTGGGCCGAGCGCTACGATCGCCAACTCGAAGACGTCTTCGCGATCCAGGACGAAATCGCAAGAAGTATCGCGCAGGCTCTGCGCATCACGCTGACGCCGCAGGAAGACAAAACCATCGGAGTGAAGCCGACCGAAAACACGGAGGCGTACGATTTCTATCTTCGGGGAAGAAGCTACGCGCGGCGCCACGATATGGACTACGCCCTGCAGATGTTCGAGCACGCGATTCAGCTCGATCCCAACTTCGCGCTGGCCCATGCGGGGATCGCCCACCTCTGCGGCCTGATCTACGAGATTCGCGAGCAGAGCGCCAAGTGGATCGAACGAGGGATCGCCTCGTGCGACCGCGCGCTGGCGCTGGCGCCCGATTTGCCGGAGGTGATGGTGGCGCGGGCGCGTTTGTTCTACGCGCAGAAGAAATACGACGAGTGCGCGATGATGGCCCGTCGAGCGATCGAGCGCAAGCCCGACTGCGATGGATCGTGGAACATCCTCGGCCGCGCCCTGATGACCAGTAATCGCTACAAGGAGGCGGCGGATCTGGTGGAGAAGGCGCTCGAGGCCAACGGCGACGACTACAACGTGTACGTCCCCTACATGCTGTGCATGGAGAGGATCGGGCTGAAGAAAGAGGCGGAGGTGCTGCGCGGACGCATGACCGCGGCCCTGCGGCAGCAGCTGGAGCTGGTTCCCGAGGACGTGCGCGCCAGGATTTTGCTGGCAACCAACCTCGGTTCAATTGGAGAGGCGGACGAAAGCATCCGGCACCTCCAGACAGCGGTTGCGCTCCGCCCCAAAGACGGCAATACCTTGTATAACGCCGCCTGCACCTATGGAGTTCTCGGAAAAAAGGAGCAGGCGCTCGAAACGCTGAAGAGAGCGATCGCCGCTGGCTACGGCAATTTGAACTGGGCGGCGCGCGACACCGATCTCGATTGCCTCCACGAAGATGCGGAATTTCGCAAGCTCGTCGGCCTCGACCAGGCCGCCGCTTCCTCGTCGTAGTCGTTGCCCGCTACAAAACGAAGAGCAGATCGATCCGCCAGGAAGAGGAGGCGGTGTGAAACGCGCCGTAACCTATATTCTTGGGGTGGTTATCGCCCTCGGTGGGATCTACACGATACTCACGGCTAGCAGATTCGTGGGTAACCGAATCGCATGCCGCACTGAAGAGAAGCTCAAAATAGAAGACCCCTCCGGTTTCATATTTGAGGTGGAAGATACAACATGTCACACGCTTGCGGCAGACGACAATGTCAGTGTCTACGCAAGGAGGGTCACTCCAAAGGGAGCTTGGGCATTTCCTGACTGGAGAAATCGACGGACGCTTCTATTTCGTTACGACCCCGGAAGGTGGGACAATCCGCTTCCCTCAATAACGCGTCCGTCTCAATCGACGATCCGCATCTCTATTCCGGAAGTCTCTTCGATTGTTAGGCAGAACCGCAAGTGGGAGAACATGTCCGTCAACTACGATATAGGGCGAGTGGACTATCCTACGACGTCGAAGTAGGTGAGCATGCACCCCGGGGTCGTGCGGATCGTCCCTCGCTTCGTACCGCGCCCGCAAACGGCGCGGGAAATACAAGAGCGAGCGGTACTTCGCTCCCTTCGCAAATGCACTCAGGGCAGGCGGGATGACAGGCGAAGCGCGCGGGTTGCCGGGTTGGAATGCCGGTGAGATAATGAGGCGCGAATCGCGCGGACTGCGGAGCAGCCGCGAGCGTAAGCGAGGATTTTATGGCACTGAGGGATGAATGGATCGAGAAGCGGGCCACTGCAATAAACGGCGGCGTGCGGAATTTCTCGCAGATGCACTACGCGCGGCAGGGCGTGATCACCGAGGAGATGCAGTACGTCGCGCTGCGCGAAAGGCTTTCGCCTGAGCTAGTGCGCGACGAAGTGGCGCGCGGGCGCGCCATCATTCCCGCCAACATCCACCATCGCAACCTCGAGCCGATGGGGATCGGCGTGGCGTTCGGCTGCAAGATCAACGCGAATATCGGGAATTCGGCGACCACGTCGAATGTGGCCGAAGAACTCGAAAAGCTGCACCGCGCGGTGCACTACGGCTCGGACACGGTGATGGACCTCTCGACCGGCGGCGATATTCCCATGATCCGCAAGGCGATCATCAATGCCTCGCCGGTGCCGATCGGGACGGTCCCAATCTACGAAGCGCTTTCGCGCGTGCGCCGCGCCGAGGATTTGACGATCAACATCCTGCTCGAAGTGATCGAGGAGCAGGCCGAGCAGGGCGTGGATTACATGACGATCCACGCGGGCGTGCTGCGCGAGTTCCTGCCGCTGGTGCGGAATCGCATCACGGGAATCGTGAGCCGCGGCGGGGCGCTGCTGGCGCAGTGGATGAGCTTTCACAAGGCGCAGAATTTCCTCTACGAGAATTTCGACGCCATCTGCAAAATTTTCCAGAAGCACGACGTCAGCTTTTCGCTTGGCGACGGGCTGCGTCCCGGCTGCCTGGCGGACGCAAGCGATGCGGCGCAGTTCGAGGAACTGCGCGTGCTGGGCGAACTGACGAAGAATGCCTGGGAATACGACGTCCAGGTGATGATCGAAGGCCCGGGCCACATCCCGATGGACCAGATCGAGCTGCAGGTGAAGAAGGAAAACGAGCTGTGCTACGAGGCGCCGTTCTACACGCTCGGGCCGCTCGTGACCGATATCGCGCCGGGCTACGACCACATCACGAGCGCGATCGGCGCGGCGATGATCGGCTGGCACGGGGCGTCGATGCTCTGCTACGTCACACCGAAGGAGCATCTCGGGTTGCCGAATGCGGACGACGTGCGACAGGGCGTGATAGCCTACAAAATTGCGGCGCACGCGGCGGACGTGGCGCGGCACCGTCCCGGCGCGCGGGATCGCGACGACGCGCTCAGCTACGCGCGGTTCCTTTTCGACTGGAACAAGCAGTTCGAGCTTTCGCTCGACCCGGATACGGCGCGCGCGATGCACGATGAGACGCTGCCCGATGATTTCTACAAGGACGCGAAATTCTGCTCGATGTGCGGGCCGAAGTTCTGCTCGATGAATACGACGCAGATCGCCGAGGCCTATCAGGGGCTCGACCAGAAGGATCGCGAGGCAAGGTTCGCCGAGCTGCTGGGGAAAGTGCAGCAGTAGCATTTGGGACGAAGAGAGATTCTTCGGCCAAGAACAGGCCTCAGAATGACGGCTCCGTGGTGGCGCGAGACGGAACGGTCAGGGAACAAGCGGGCCACTGAAATCGTATCCTAAGGCAGGGCGCAACACCGTCGGATGGCGGTTGCGCTCGAAGGAGCGTCCATGTTCTTCTTTGCCTTCGGCCTCTTGGCCTACTTTTTGCCGTCGATTATCGCCCACGAGAAGCGGTCGTTTGCGGGCATTTTCGTGCTGAACCTGCTGCTCGGGTGGACGGTGATCGGCTGGATCGTCGCGCTGATCTGGGCTTGCACGGACGAGCATCGCGTCCCGATCTATGCTGTGACTGGGGCCGTAAGTGGGGCGGCGATCGGGCCGGTGACTGGCCCCAACCGCTTCTGCTGCCGGTGCGGGGCGATGGGTCCGGCGGCCGCGCAATATTGCTGGGCCTGCGGTCAGCGCGTCGTACAGGGATTGCATGGCTAGAACCGGGAAAATTCTCTTGTGGGCGATAGCACCTATCGTGACAGCGGCTGCGATTTGCGCGTTTGCGGCTGCGGCGCCGGACGGTGCGGCGTATCGCGCATCGGTCGAGAAATGGCGGCAGGAGTATCAGGCGGACCTCACCTCGGACCACGGCTGGCTCAGCGTTTCCGGGCTCTTCTGGCTGCACGATGGCGAGAACAGCTTCGGCTCGAATCCGCTCGACGATATGGTCCTCCCGGCGCCCGTGCCGGCGGAAGCGGGCAGCTTCGAATTTCACAACGGCAAGACGATCGTTCACGTGAAGCCGGGCGCGGAGGCGACGATGCACGGCGCGCCAGTGACGACCGCGGAGATGCGCCCCGATGCCGCCGACCAACTCGTGATGGGCGATCTGACGCTGTACGTTCACGCGAGTGGCGATCGCTACGCCATCCGCCTGAAGGACAAGAACAGCAAGCTGCGCAAGGATTTTACGGGGCTGCACTGGTTCCCGATCGACCCGGCCTACCGCGTGGTGGGGCACTTCGTGCCGTACCCGAAGCCGAAAACCGTGATGATTGAGAACGTGATGGGCGACGTGGGGCCGGAGGAGATAACCGGCTACGTCGAGTTCACGCTGAAGGGGCAGAAGCTGCGGCTCGAATCCGAGCTGGATGGATCGGACTTCGAGTTCGTCTTTCGCGACCTGACCAGCGGGCACGAGACCTACGGCGCGGCGCGCTTTCTCGATACGGAGCTTGCCAAGGACGGCAGTGTGGTGATGGACTTCAACGAGGCTTATAATCCGCCCTGCGCGTATAACCCATACACGACGTGTCCGCTGCCGCCGCCGCAAAATCGGCTGGCGCTGCGGATCGAGGCGGGCGAGAAGGCGTATCATCACTAACGGGTAGCGCTGGCCTCTGGCCGGCGGATTTGCCCCAGCATGCCCAGGGAAAAAGAGCCGACGGGACGGCTCTGCCAGGAGCGAATGTGGCCTTCGTGCGGGCGGCGAGCAAGAATGATCTTCCAGTAGGGAAAATCTGCGAAGTGCAGGTGAACGGGACGTCCGTGGCGCTGGCGAACGTTGCCGGCAAGTTCTGTGCAATCAGCGGGATATGCATGCACGAGGCCGGGCCGCTGGGCGAAGGCGAGCTTGACGGACAGGTTGTCACGTGCCCGTGGCATGGCTGGCAATTCGACGTGACCACCGGCAAGGTCGTGCAGAACCCGAAAGTCGGCGTCGAGAGCTATCCCGTCGAGGTACGGGGTGACGACGTTTTTGTTGACGTAGGCTAGATCTTCGGCTGGGCAGCGCCCACAAGCGCATTCTTTGTATACATTTTGGCTCCGCGCGCAGTGAAAATTTTCGCACGGAAGGCTTCCGCTGCTTTCCGGTTCCGTGTATAGTTCCGCCGACAGTTTTTGACAGGATGACCCAAACTCCCCTCAAACCAAGGCGTTGGCTGCTTGCGGTCGATCCGCGGCTCTACCACTGGGACACCCTCTTCGTGAAGGGCAAGGAGATGTGGAGGCAGGCGGGGAGCCGTCCCGACGCGCTGCGTCAGCTGAAGCAGGTCCACAAGGGCGACCGCGCGCTCTGCTATCACGGCAAGCCGGAGCACTCGATCTACGCGCTGGCCGAGGTGACCCGCGATCCTTATGCGGATCCACACGATTCCGACGGGAAGAAACTGGTCACCGACCTGCGGGCCATCGAGCGGCTGCCGCGGCTGGTGACGCTTGCGGAGATGCGGGAGAATAAGGCGCTGCGCAAGATTAAGTTCCTCAAGAATACGAGGCTCACCATCTGTCCCCTGACGGATGAAGAGTACTCGGAAATCCTCAAGATGGCTGGGATTGTGGCGTCGCCCGGCATTCCCCTGCCGTAGGCCTTCGCGCGGAACGAAATTCGAAAAGCGAAACTCGTATAGAATGGCTGCGCAGGAGGACCCTCATGCGCAGGCTTTTCGCGATGTGTTTTGCGGTGGCGTTTGTTGTGGCCGGCGCGACGCTGGCGGCTGGGCGCCGTAACTCCAAGGGGAACGGCGCGGATGCGGCTCGCGCGGCGGCGGAGTACGATCTGGCTGGAATTCGCACAGGGCGCACACGGGTGGTCGACATGACCTACACGCTCAACGGCCAGCTGCCCTCGTGGCCGGGCGACGACAAGACATTCGAGACGCAGGTGGTGGCGACGTACGCCAAAGACGGCTACTTCGCGCGCAGCTTCTGGACGCTCGAGCACTACAGCACGCATATGGACGCGCCTGTCCACTTCGCGCCGGGGAAAGCGACGATCGCGGAAATTCCTGTGACGCATTTCTTCGGCCCGGCGGAGGTGATCGACGTTCGGGACGAGGCGGCGAAGGATCCGGATTACCGGCTCACCGTCGCGCGCGTCGAGAAGTGGGAAGCGGCGCACGGGCGCATTCCCGCGGGCGCGATTATCCTGCTGCGGACGGGATGGGCGTCGCGCTGGCCGGACCAGAAACGCTATCGCAATCAGGATGCGCAGGGCGTGATGCACTTCCCCGGATTCGGCGCGGACGCTGCGAAGTTGCTGGTGGCGCGCGGGGCGGTCGGGCTTGGAATCGATACGTTGAGCATCGATTACGGCGCGTCGAAGAATTTCGAGGTGCATCACGTCGACTTGCCCGCCGGGCTGTACAATCTCGAGAATCTGGCGAACCTCGATCAACTGCCGGCGACGGGCGCGTTCCTGATTGCCGCGCCGATCAAGATGGAGGGCGGGTCGGGCGGGCCGTGCCGCGTCTTCGCGATTCTTTCGGAAGCAAAGTGACTTCGTAGATAAAAATGCCGGAACTGCCTGAAGTCGAAACCGTCGTACGGGGATTGCGGATCGCGCTGCCCGGGCGGCGCATTCTCGAAGTGCGTCTCGGCAAGACCGACTTCATCGAAAATCCCGCCGCGCTTGAAGAGCAGCTTCCGGGCAAGCAAATCCGCGCGGTGCGGAGATACGGGAAATTCCTGCACCTGGAGCTGGAATCGGCGAATCCAGACGAGAGCGCACATGAACTCGCTTTGCTGATTCATCTGGGAATGACAGGCCAGCTCGTCACGTGCCCGCCGGATGCGCGCGTGGCGCCGCACACGCACGTTTTCTTCGCGCTCGATGACGGCAAGGAACTCCGCTACACCGATATCCGCCGCTTCGGGAGCATGCGGCTTTTGGCCGATGGCGCGCGCGAAAAGGCGCTTGGCTCGCTCGCCGCCGACCCGCTGGAAATGAACGAAGCACAGTTTGCCGCGGCGATAGGCTCGCGGCGCGCGCGCGTGAAAGCTCTACTGCTCGACCAGCACGTGGTCAGCGGCATCGGCAACATCTACGCGGACGAGAGTCTGTGGCGCGCGCGCATCCATCCGATGCGGATCGGCGCGACGCTCAAGCCCGATGAACTTCATCGACTGTATCGCGCCGTGCGCGACGTACTGAACGAAGCGATTCGGCTACGAGGATCATCCGTTTCAGATTACGTAGATTCCGAGGGGCAGCGCGGGGAATTTCAGCAGCGCCACCGCGTCTACCAGCGCCATGGCAAGAAATGTTTTCGCTGCGGGACGAAGATTCGGCGCGCTATCGTCGCGGGGCGCGGTTCGCATTTCTGCCCAAAGTGCCAGCGCACCCCACGCACACGTAAGCTTAAGGCCTGATAGCTCTTCGCTTATCCAATTTCACATTTCCAATTTCGATTTTCTATTTCGCCGAGGGCTGTGCGGGCTCTGGCATGTAGAGGCCGGCCTTGGCGGGAAGGCCGGCGCGCTCGAACTGGATTGTGGTGTGTGTGATGTGGAAGTCGCGCGCGAGGACTTCGCGGATGCAGGCGAGCAGTTTTTCGCTGGCGTCCATGTGCATGTCGGGGATGCGGACGTGGCAGGAGAGCGCGTTCAATTCGTCGCCAAGCGTCCAGATGTGGACGTCGTGCACTTCCTGCACTCCTTCGACGCGCAGAATCGCGGCGGCAACTTCCTCGAGGCGTATCTGCCGCGGCAAGCCTTCGAGCAGGATATGCCCGCTCTCGCGCAAGATGCCCGTCCCCGACCAGAGCACCATCGCGCCGATGGCCACGCCGAGGAGCGGATCGATCCATTCCGCGCCCGTCGAACGGACGATGAGCGCGCCAACCAGAATCGCGACATTCGAGAGCGCGTCGCCCAGATTGTGAATCCACACGGTGCGGACGTTGAGATCGCGGCGCCCGCGATGCACCGCCAGCGTGATCCCGCCATTGATCGCCAGCGCGAGCAACGACACCCAGATCATGGGGCCGGTGCGCACCTCGACGGGCGCGCGAAACCGCTCGATCGACTCACCAATCACGAAGAGCGCCGCGAGCGACAGCACGATCGCGTTCACAAACGCCGCAAGAATGCCTGCGCGATGGTAGCCGTAGGTTTTTTCGGGCGTCGGCGGGCGCTTCGCCCAGCGCGTCGCAAACCAGGAAATCACGAGCGTGGGGACGTCGGTCAGGTTGTGAACGGCGTCGCTGAGGAGCGCGATCGAATGCCCGGCGTACCCAGCCGCGAGTTCGGCCACCACGAGAAACAGCGTCGCCACCACCGCCGCGCCCAGAATGCTGGTGGCGGCTTCGCCCAAACCGTGGCCATGATGATGGCTGTGCGTGTGCGGAGGCTCGGACTCGCCGTGGACGTGCAGGTGCATATCGACTGAATTCTACTCGCAGACCGGGCCCGGCGCACGGTCCCGATCATTCATCGGTACTCTAGCGTAACGGGAAGTACGGATTGGTCGCTCAGAACCGAAACGCATTTGACTCGCCCGCGGGCCGCCGCCTAACATCGAATAGTTGCTAGCTTTGGGGGGATTTCGGGGGAAGGCGTTCAGGCGTCGCAATTCGCCCTGGGATGACGCACAACACAGCCAAGCTGGTCTTTTGGGGGGTGCGCGGCTCGACGCCGACGCTCGAGCGCGACACGTGGCGCTATGGCGGAAACACGGCCTGCCTCGAATTCATCGCACCCGGCGGCACGCGCTTCATCTTCGATTGCGGCACGGGTCTGCGCATGCTCGGCAACCGGCTGCGCGCGCCCAATAACCACTGGGCCGAATCCCACGAAGCGATCGAGGCGCACGTCCTCGTGACGCACTACCACTGGGACCACATCCAGGGCATCCCGTTTTTTCAGCCGTTTTTCGAAGTGCAGAATCGCTTCCACTTTTGCAGCTTCGAATCCGAGTCGCTCGGGCGCCACAGCCTGCGCCAGGTACTCGACGCGCAGCTCGCCAAGCCCTACTTCCCCGTCGACGTGAGCACGATGAAGTCGATGCGCACGTTCCGCGAAGTGACGGGCGGCGAAGAGTGGGAAATCGAGGGAACGAAGATCCGGGCGGCGTGGCTGAATCATCCACAGGGCTGCCTCGGCTACCGCCTTGATACGACGGTCGGATCGATCGTCTACGCCACGGATAACGAGCCTGGCGTCCCCGAAATGGACGAGAATCTGCGCCGCCTGGCCGACGGAGCGGACGTGCTGATCTACGACGCGCAGTATTCGCCCGAGCAGCTGGCGACGAATCGCAAGGGCTGGGGCCATTCGAGCTGGCTTGAAGGCGTGAAGATCGCGCGCGAGGCGAAAGTGGGACACCTCGTCCTTTTCCACCACGATCCCGACTCCTCGAGCCGCACGATCGACGGATTCCTCTCGGCGGCGCGGCAGGAGTTTCCGGGAACGTGGGCGGCGATGGAAGGCATGTCGGTGAATCTGAGCGAGCGCGGCGTGAACCTTAAACTGCCCGATGCGCGGCTCGGACAGCGCCGCAGATTGCGCTTCGCCGCAACCGTCAGCGGATTGTGTGAGGATGGCAGAGCCTTCGAAGAGAAAGCCACCGTGCGCGACATGAGCATTCAGGGCGCGTACCTCTATTTGCATTCGCGGCCGCGGCTGCAATCGGAATTGCGCGTGGTGATCGAGGCCACAGGAGACGACAGCCATTCGAGCGTGCTTTCGCTGCGCGGGGCGGTGGTCTATTGCGAGAGCGGACGCGAGAAAAATCAGAATGGCGTGGGCGTGGTATTCGTCGAAGATTCAGGCCTCGAATCCCCGCGCGACTAAAAAGGTCGCTCAAAAAACTCCAAACTGTCATTCCGAGGGCGGGGTTTGCCCGAGGAATCTGCTCTTTTCTTCAGCTTTCGCAAAAAGCAGATCCCTCGCTTCGCTCGGGATGACAGCTCGAGGGATTTTTTCAGCAAACTATAAAGCCGCATCACGTAGCGGCGATTCTCGTCGAAATGTCAGGGGAAAAGGAGCCGGCGGGACGCCCTTCGGTCCCGCTCCATTCCTGCGTCAGGGCAAGCCGGCGCTGCGAAACCGTCACTCGCTGTCGGGATCGGGAATCGCGGATAGCTGCACTTCGATGTCGGCTAGAGCGCGATTGAGTTGCTCGGTGTAGCGGGGATTGCTGCTGACCTTCAAATTCTGCTGTACCCGCACGCGCGAAAGGATCAGCACTTCCCTCTGGCGATGAAGTTCGATCTGCGCGGCGGTTAACTGGCGCTTGTGCTTGTCTTTGGGCTCTTTGCCATCTTTCGCTGGAGCTGTTGCTGCTGCCGCTTCGGACTGCTGGACCTGATCTTCGACGGACTTGCTTTCCCATCCACGGGCCATGAATCTATCTTACGGTGGCTCGGCCATTGCGCGGCATCCTTTTTTGCACTTTGTTGCGCTTTCGCGAATGGGCAGCTTTTGCCCGTACGGCGCTTGCATTTCCCCTAACCCAGCAGAATGCGGACCTGATGCAAGGCGCCGTCGTCGACCAGAGGAATATTCGCCACGCCAACGGAGCGTCTCCCCTCGGCCTCGGTCATCACCACGCCGCGCGTGACGCTCGAAGGATTGTCGACGCGAATCTGGTAGATCGCCGAGTGATAGCGAAAGCGCATCGTATAGCCCGGCCAGTTGCGCGGGATGCAGGGATCGACGGTGAACGCGGTGCCTTTCAGGCGGAAACCGAGCATCCATTCGACGCCCGCGCGGTAGAGCCATCCGGCCGCGCCCGTGTACCACGTCCAACCGCCGCGGCCGACGTGCGGCGGCTCACCGTAAACATCTCCGGCAACCACGTAGGGCTCGACCTTGTAGCGCTGCACCCCCGCGCGCGTGCTGCCGCGGGAAATCGGATTGAGCATGCGGAAAAGCTCGCCCGCCTTGTCGCCGTCGCCGAGCGCGGCAAAGGCGATCACGGCCCACACGGACGCATGCGTATATTGGCCGCCGTTCTCGCGGATGCCGGGCACGTAACCCTTGATGTAGCCGGGATCGAGCGGAGCCTTGTCAAACGGCGGCGCGAGGAGCCGCACCACGCCCGCCGGGCGCACCACGAGCTGGCGATCGACGGCCGCCATGGCGCGCGCGGCGCGGCCGCGTTCGGCTGCGCCGCTGATCACGCCCCAGGATTGCGCGATCGAATCGATGCGGCATTCTTGATTCTCGGCAGAGCCGAGCGGCGTGCCATCGTCGAAGAAGGCGCGGCGATACCACTCGCCGTCCCAGCCTTCGCGCTCGAGCGCGGCCTTCAGCTCGCCGGCGTGCAGGCGCCAGGTCTCCGCACGCTGGTGCTCGCCTCGGGTATCGGCGATGCGCGCGAATTTCGAAAGAACATCGTGCAGGAACCAGCCGAGCCACACGCTTTCGCCCTGCCCGTGCACGCCGACGCGATTCATGCCGTCGTTCCAATCGCCCGTGCCCATCAGCGGGAGGCCATGGCGCCCGACGGCCAGGCTGCGATCGAGTGCGCGGGCGCAGTGCTCGAAAATCGAGGCGCGCGTTTGAGAGACGCGAGGCTCGAAGTAGGATTCGTTCTGCCCCTCGGCCAGCGAATCGCCTTCGAGAAATGGCACCGACTCGTCGAGTATTCCCATGTCGTCGGCGGTCTCGACGAAATGGTTGACGACGTAAGGCAGCCAGAGCAAATCGTCGGACATGCGCGTGCGAATGCCGCGCCCCGAGGGCGGATGCCACCAGTGCTGCACGTCGCCCTCGACGAACTGGCGCCCCGCCGCGCGAAGAATCTGCTCGCGAGCCACGTCGCGCTTGGTCACCGTCAGCGCCATCACGTCCTGCAGCTGGTCGCGGAATCCGTATGCGCCGCTCAACTGATAAAACGCGGCGCGCGCCCAGACGCGGCACGAAAGCGTCTGGTAGAGCAGCCAGCGATTGAGAAGAATGTCCATCTCGGAGTCGGGTGTCTCAACCTGCAAGCCCGACAAAATGTCGTTCCAGCGGTCAGCGGCCGCATCGAGAACTTTTTCCAGATCGGCGGCGCGGTAGCGCTCGATCAACTCGCGGGCGTGCTCCTTCGTCTCGCCCTGCCCGAGCAGGAAAACGATTTCGATGCGCGCGCCCGGGCGCAATTCAAACGACCTCTGCAGCGCCGCGCACGGATCGAGGCCGGGGCCGGCGCTACCTGAAAGCGGGCCTCCTCGATCAAGGGCAGCGGGATGCGCGGCCGAGCCGTTGCGGCCGAGAAACTCCCGGCGGTCGCACGTGTGCGACGTTTGCTTGCCACTGAGATCGGCAAAAGCGACCCTCCCGCCGAATTCACCCTTCCAGGCACTGCGGGCGAAGATGGCGCGCGATTGCGGATCGAGCTCCGAGACGATGTGCGGCGCGGTCGCGGCGCGCGAACTGCCGAGCACCCATTCGGCATAGGCTGTGACGGAAAGGCGGCGGACGCGCCCGGAATCGTTCTGCAGGATCAACCGCGAAATCTTCACCGGGTCTTCGCGGGGAACGAACTGCACAAGGTCGGCCATGATCCCGTGCGATCCGTGCTGAAAGCGCGAGTAGCCCTGGCCATGGCGCGCCACGTAGGTCGCCGCCTCGTCGCGAATGGGCAACGCCGTCGGACTCCAGATTTCGCCCGTAACTTCGTCGCGAAGATAGATCGATTCGCCGGGCGTGTCGGTCAGATGATCGTTCGACCACGGCGTGAGCTGATTTTCATGGCTGTTGACCGACCACGTGAATCCAGCGCCCGATTGCGACACCGTAAAGCCGAAAGAAGGATTCGCGATCACGTTGATCCACGGCTCGGGCGTGCGCAAGCCTTCCGAAAGAGTGATCACGTATTCGCGGCCGTCGGGAGAAAAACCGCCGAATCCGTTGAAGTAGAGGAGCGGCTCGCGAGGCAGCGCGACGTTCATCGTTTTCGCCGGATGCGCGGGGCGGGGCGGGGGCGGCGGCGCCAGTGGCCGCAGCTGCGCGCGCGTCACCTGATCGGCGAGCGGACCGCGGCGGCTGAGCAGCACTACGCGCGCGATGCAGAGCAGTTGATTTCGCAGCTCGACGCTGACCAAATCCGTGCGCAGCAGGAAAATCTGGCCGCTCACGCTGGTCGAACTTGGCGACGACCGGTGCTGAGATGTTCGTATCAGAGCCTCGAGCGATCCATGCAGCTCCTGGATGTACGAGGTCGCTTTCTCGTTCAGAATCACAATGTCGACGGAAAGATTCTTGTTGCGCCAGTATTCATGCGCGCGCAGAAGCTGCCGCACGATGTCGAGATCGTCCGGATCGTCGATGCGCGCCAGGACGATCGGCAGATCGCCCGAGATTCCCTGCCCCCAGATCGACGAGAGTTCGAGCGCCGTGCGGCCCAGCACATCCGAGCTTGGCCGCAGCGCCGCGTCCGAATACAACACGCCATTCGCCAGCCGCTGAAACAGGTGCGCCTCTTCGGGATCGATGCCGAGATGGCGCAGCTGGACCTGCGCGTGGGTCCACGCAAGCGTCTCGGTGCGCTCGAAGGCGGACGCGTCGCGGAATTTATCGGCGAGGCCGAGCGCTTGCTCGCGTGTGGAAGCGGCGATCGTCGCAAACGTGAGCCGCACCGTGCCGCCCGCGGGAACGTGAACGGTCCGGCGCAGGCTCAAGATCGGATCGAGCACCGAGCCCGTCGTGCCGGAGAGTGGAAGCCCGTCCATCACGGCGAAGGGCTCGCGTATCGATCGGTCGCGCCCGAGAAATCGCGCGCGGTCGGTTTCATACTGCAGATCGCCTACGGATTCGCCTTCGACGGCCACCGTATGCGCGGCAAACACGCTCGTCTCATCCGGCGATCTTTTCCGGCGCGTAACAACGAGCGCGCCCAGCTCGGCGACGAATTCAGTCTCGACGAAGAGGTTCGCGAACGCCGGATGCGCCACATCGGCGGCCTGCGCGATCAAGGCAACCTCCGCGTACGACGTCACCTGAATGTCGCGCGCGCGCGAACCCAGGTTCGTCAGTGAGACGCGGCGCACTTCCACGTCATCTTCGGACGACACGACGACTTCGAGCGTCGTTTTCATCGACCGGTCGTGGCGCGTGAATTCGGCGTGGTCCTCGTAAAACGAAACGGAATAGTCGTCCGGCTCGGCGCAAACCGGCTGGTAGCCCGCCGACCAGACGTAGCCCGATTGCTCGTCACGCAAGAAGATGTACGTGCCCCAGCAATCGAGCGTGGGATCCTCGCGCCAGCGCGTGATCGAAATGTCCTGCCAGCGGCTATAGCCCGATCCAGCCGAGGTCAGCATCACCGAATAGCGCGCGTTCGACAGAAGTTGCGTTCGCGGAACCGCGTCGTGTGGCGTGTCGAATTGCCGCACCACCGGCGGCACCAGCTCGCGCACATTCGCCGCGGCCGAAACTTCCTCCGCGCGCGGCCGCGCCACGAGCACTTCGCGTGGCGTCCGCTCCTGCAACAGCAGTTCGGACGCCTTCACGGACGGCTCCGCATGGAACCGATCGCGCATGGCACCATTGGTGATCGCATTTGCAAAGGAGACGAGCGACATTCCCTGGTGATGCGCCATGTACGCGCGGACAACGGCGACGCTCTGCCCCTCGGGCAGGCGCGAACGCGTGTAATCGAGCGCCTCGTAAAATCCGTACGAGCCTCTGCCTCCCGCCGCAGCCATGCGCGCGAGATTGCGCACCGCCGCCGCCGGATCGACCATCGCCGCAAGCGCCGTTGCGTACGGCGCGATCACCAAATCCTGGCTGAGCCCGCGTTTCAAGCCGAGGCCGGGAACGCCGAATGCGGAATATTGGTACGTGAGATCGACGTCGCGCGCGCTGAATGCGCATTCGGAGATTCCCCACGGCACGCCGCGTTCCTCGCCGTATTCGATTTGCCGATGGACGACGAGATCGTACGTCTGGCTCAGCAGGCTGCCCTCCGGTGACTTCATGAGCAGGTCCGGCATCAGGTATTCGAACATCGAGCCCGACCACGAGACGAGCGCCGAGCCGCGCCCCACCGGTGTGAGCGCGCGCGTAAGATGGAACCAGTGGTCGACCTGAAGGTCTCCTTTGACGATGGCGACGAAGCTGGCGAGCCGCGCCTCGGAGGCGAGGAGGTCGTAGCAGGTTTCGTCGAGTCTTCCTTCGCTCACGCTATACCCGATCGAGAGCAGCTTTCGCGTGCGATCGAAGAGAAACGTAAAATCCATTGCCGCGGCCATGCTTTCGGCCGTTTCCGCGATCGCCGCGAGCCGGCGGATCAGGGCTGCGGCCTCCGTGGACGCGCTGTTGAGCGCACGAGTGAGCGAATCGATGCGCGCGAGCGCTTCAGGATCGGTGGACGGATCGTTCTCAAGGCGCGCACGCAGGCCGGCAAGTTCGCTGATCGCGATCTGAAAGTGTTCCGGCGCATCGGCCAGAATGGGCGCGACTGGGAAGAACGGCTGCAGCGCAGCCCACTCCGGCGCCTGGTCCAGGGGACGCCGCGCCATCTCCAGCACGCGCGGCGATTTCAGGCGCATCCAGGGGAGGAACGTCCGCGCATCGCGCATATGGCTCTCGATGCACGCTCGCGCGGCCGACGCCCACACGCGCAGTTCACTGCTCGACGCATCGACGCGCTCCTGCGCGAATGCCTGCGCCATATCGTCGAGGGCGCTCGCGCGATCAAGCGCATCAGCGAACAAGGCGGCCCATGCCGCCGCGCTCACCGGCTCCGTCTCGATGCACGCACCGAGCGCAACCGCTGCATCGCCGAGCTGCTTTCGCGTCACCGTGACCGTACGCCGCTCTTCGGAGATGCTCGCCAGCGTCTCGCGCAAGAGCCGGATTGCATCTTCGGTGCCGGCGCGCATTCGATTCCCGCCCAGCGATTCATGGATTAACGCGCGGCAGCCATTCGCGAGCGCGATCAGATCCCCGGCCATATTTCCACTGTCGACAGAAGAGACGTAGCGGGGCTCAAGAGGGCTGAGATCGCCCGTGTTGTACCAGTTCAAGAAATGTCCGCGAAACTGCTCGAGCTGGCGCAGCGTCGCGAGCGTCGATTCGAGGCGTTCCACGGCTTCCCACGTCCCGATCCATCCAAGATCGTGTGCCGATAGCACGGTGAGCAGCGCCAGACCCATGTTGGTGGGCGAAGTGCGGTGCGCCACAACCGGATTCGGATCTTCCTGGAAATTATCGGGAGGCAGCCAGTGGTCCGCCTCCGTCACAAATGTTTCGAAGAAGCGCCAGGTGCGCCGCGAGACCGATCGAAGCGCGAGCGCATCCGCCGGCGACAACACTTTGGCGCTCGGCGGGGGCGGCGGCAGGCTGATCGCCCGCGCGACAGCCGGCGATGCAGCCCACAGGATCAGGAATGGCAGCGCGACCGGCATCGCGTGGATCGTCCCGGTCGCGACGATCAGAAACGCGCCGAAGGCGAGCGCCACCGCGCCGGCCATCCGCCGGTACATATGCGCGACATTCAGGTCGAGAGCGTGCTTCGCGTGCGCCGCCGTCACCCATTCGAGCAAGTTCTTGTGCGTGATAAACAAGCGCGCGAGCGTGCGCAGGATGGCGTCCGACATCAGCCATGCCTGGTATGCCAGAAACGTGACGCTCAGTGCGATCTGTGACGCGCCCAGCAAGGCGTCGGAGAGCACGCCGCGAATGTAGCTGCGCTTCGAGATTCCCCCCGGCCGCGGGATGATCCCGGCGAGGAAAGGCAGCAGCGGCGGCACTGCGATTGTCGCGAGAATGAATCGCGTCCAAAGCCACGGCGAAACGTCCGGCACAAGCCAGCCCGCGAGCAGCGTGAGAAACATGCACGGGGCCGAAAGGCTGCGCCGCAGATTGTCGAGCATCTTCCAGCGCCCCACGACGGGAATGCGGAGCCTCTGGCGCCCATCTTTCGCTCGACCGCTGAATCCGAGAATCCACGGCAAGAGCTGCCAGTCCCCGCGCACCCAGCGATGCTGGCGCGCGGCGCCGTTTTCGTAATGCGAGGGATACTCTTCGAATAGCTCGATATCGGTGGCGAGCGCGCAGCGTACGAAAACGCCTTCGAGAAGATCGTGGCTCAGCAGAGTATTCTCTTCCACTCGGCCACCCAGCGCGGCGTTGAACGCGTCGACATCGTAAATTCCCTTGCCCGTGAACGAGCCTTCCTGAAAAAGATCCTGATACACGTCCGAGGTTGCGGACGCGTAAGGATCCATGCCGGCGGGGCCGGAGAAAATTCTTTGAAACGCAGAGCCTTGGCCTTCGGACGGCAGCGAATGGTTCACCCGCGGCTGGACGACGCCGTATCCCGTGACGACGCGCCCCTCGGCAGCACTAAACGCGGGCCGGTTGAGCGGATGCGCCATCGTGCCCACAAGGCGCGCGACGCTGTTACGAAGAATGCGCGTATCGGAGTCGAGAGTGACGATGTAACGCACGCCCGTAACCGCTTCGGGCGGACGCCCTCCGATAGGGATGAACGTAGTCTCGGTGGAACCTCGCAGAAACTGATTCAGCTCCTCGAGTTTCCCGCGCTTGCGTTCCCAACCCATCCATTTCTCTTGCGATTCATTCCAGACGCGCTTGCGATGAAACAGCAGAAAGCGCGGCCCGCCGCCCAACGCGGGGCCGTGGCGCGCATTGAGGGCCGCGATGCCCTCCGCAGCCGTCGCCACAAGCTCCTCATCGTGCGGCAAGCTCTCTGTCGCCGCGTCCACCCAATCCGTGAGAAGCGCGAAACGCAGATCGCCTTCCGAGTTCCCGAGATAATGGATTTCGAGGTGTGCCACCTGCTCCTTTACGTCGTCGATCGAGGAAAGCAGCGTCGGAACGACGACCATGGTCCGTAAATGCTCGGGCACACCATCCTTCAGCTCCAAGCGCGGCAGCGTTCGCGGATCGAAAAGGTCTGTGACGACGCGATTGATCAGGGCGATGGCGAGGTCGGATGCAGGGATCGCCGCGAGAATGCCGAGGAGCACAAGGAACCCCGTCGAAGCGCCCAGTTGCTGAGAGCGAATCAGCGGAAACGCGAGCACGATCGCAGTGAGCGCGGCGATGCTGCCGAGATAGCCTGCGACGGCACGGCGTACGTAAATCCGCAAGAGCTGGCGCCGCCACTTGACGTGGAATCCGAGTTCGCGTTCGAAAGCTCGGCGTCCCTGCGAAATCAGATAAAAGCCGGGATCGGTGCGCCGGTCCGCTTCAGCCGAGTCCCGCGAATGGTTGGCGCCCTCCGCGGCAGCGCGGCGGGCGCGCTCCACGGCTTTTCGCGCGATTTCGGTTTCAGAGTGCCGCGAGCCGCGCGCGAGATCTTCGATCGCATGTCGGTAGGAGTCGCGCGTCGTGAAATCCATCTGGTCGAAAGCGCTGCCCTCGCGGAGGATGGCGTCGACAAGGCTCGTGCTCTCGAAAAAGGCGCGCCAGTCCCAAGCCGAAGTCAATCGCATGCTGGTGATGATGTTGCGGACCGTGACGCTCGTGGCCGCCTGCGCCTGGTGCTCGGCACGCACGATGTCGTCGACGGTTGCGCCCTGCGCCGCGAGCCGCTCGTCGAGCCAGCGCAAGATCGGCCCAACCTTCGGATCGAGATCGCGCAGGCGTTGCACGAGCTGCACTGCGAAGGAGCGCTGCAGCGGCTTTTTCTCGAAATCGCGCAGGAGCGTTTGCGGATCGACGGCGGCATTCGCTGCCGTTCCGAGCAGCCGGTCTGCGAACTCATCCGCTTCGCGGCGCGCCGCGCGGCTGCGCACGAGGAGCTCCGCCACGCGCCGCAGGTTTTCGACCAGCACGATGCGCAGCGTAATGGCGACGGCCCACAGTTCTCCGATCGTGAGTTCCTGCACGCGCTGGTACGCGGTCACAAAGCGACGGAGCGTCTCCGGATCGAAGCGGCTGTCCGTGTGCGCCACGAAGGCCCATGCAATTCCGTATACCCGCGGATAGCCTTCGAGATGGCCCTTCGCGATTTTCGGCAATTCGCGATAGTAGCTGGCAGGCAAGTCGTCGCGAATTTCGCGGAGCTGTTCCTCGACGATGTAGAAATTGTCGACCAGCCACTCGGCCGCCGGCGTGATCGTGTGCTCTTGCTGCACCGCGCGGGCAATCGCACGGTAGTATTCGAGCAGAAGGCGGCCATTTTCGGCTACGCGCGGAACGAGCGGGCGCCCCGCACGGCGATTGTCGTTGACCTGCTGGGCAGCGAGGCTCTCGGCGTGCTGTTCGAGGCGCTCGATGCTGAAAAGTTCTGCGCGGATCGGCTCTTCAACTTCTTGAACCACCGCGCCCATGGTCGAACTCGAGGTCATGGACAGGAATACTCTATGAGGACTGAAGTCTCATTGTACCTACATTTCTGGCGCTGTCCTACCGGCGGAAGATGCGCGCCATCGGAGGAGATCGTTCAGGCGGCGAAAAACGGCTGCGATTTGCTCAAGCTGGAAACGGCGGGGATGAGGTAGCGGCTCGAGTCCGACTTGAGAACGCATCCCTGCGCCCCGGCGAGCTGCACGACATTCGCCAGGTGAGGGAAATGATGCAAGGTCAAAATGAGGATTTGCGTGTTGGGAAAAGACGCATGGATTTCGCGCGTCGCTTCGAGCCCGTCCATCTTGGGCATGCTCAAATCCATGATGACCAGGTCGGGACGCAGCTCGCGCGTCCGGTCGATCGCCTCGACTCCGTCCGCGGCTTCGCCACAAATGCACCATCCGGCGTGCGACTCAAGGAGTTGGCGCACCGCTCGGCGGACGAGCGCCTGGTCGTCCACGATCAAAATCCGCAAATGTGTTTCGGCCACCATCGAAATGCTGCTATCCGGATCGATTCCGGCAGGTCGTGCCGCAGGCGTTTCGGCGAGGCCATTCCGGCAATCGGATGCGGAGCTCTTTTCTGTTTGGCGAATTGCCATATGGCGCACGGGAGTCCGGCAAGAAGGAAGAAGAGTCGGCCCAGCCCGCAAGCCTTGATTTCTCTCAAGGCCCCTCGACTCTTCTACCCCTTGTGCCTAGCGGAAATGTCTCTCCGCGAATCCCATCATCCTAAAAGCCGGCGTAATCGGCTATACAGGCAAATGACTAGAGCGGTGGGGGATATGCTGTACGGCGTGCTCCGAAAGCACTCGATCCGGGGCAAGAGGGGCGGTCTCCGCAGCGCCGGGTTGCCCTGAGTCGGACCGAAGGGCGTCTCGCCGGCTCTTTCCTCCGACGCCGTCAAGGCGCGACGGAGCGGCCTGGCTTGCTAAGCGCAAAGGAAACGACAGCCATAGCTGCAACCACGGCGGTTTCGGTGCGCAAAATATTTTCGCCGAGCGAAACCTCAGCGAATCCGGCAGACAACGCGGCAGCGATTTCCTCGCCGGTCCAGCCGCCCTCGGGACCAATCGCAATCGCAGCCACGCCAGAAGATCCGCTTGCGGCCCCAGGCACCGCGCCCAGCATCTCGCGAATGGAAAGCGCCTCACGCCGCTCGGAGAGGAATATTTTCGCGCCGGCAGCGCATTGCGAGAACACCTTCGCGGGCGATACGGCGCCTCCGATCGAGGGCGGGCGAAGCCGCCGCGATTGCTGCGCCGATTCCGCGAGAATCCTTTCCCAGCGCGAGCGCCGCTTTTCCGCAGCAGCGATCAGCGCTTTGTCGGTGCGCGCCGCGGCGAGCGGCGTAATCTCGCGCGCTCCCAGCTCCGTGGCCTTTTCGAGACACCATTCGAAGCGGTCGAATTTCACGAGCGAAAGCAGTAGATCGATTTGCACCGAAGGTTCGCGCGCGGCCACCGGCTCGACCAGCGCGAAGTCGATGCGGCTTTCGCCGAGCTTCGTAAGCGCCACGCGCTCGATCCGCGCAAGCCACACGGAATGTCCATCGCTCAGCTCGTAAAGCTGCCCGGCTTCCGCGCGCAGCACGCGCCCCAAATGCTCGGCGGCATCGCCGCGGAGCGCAGCTGATTGCGCATCGAATTGTTCAACGAAAAAGCGCCGCCGCATCAGAGGAGGGGTTGAGGGTCTAAACGTAGCGCCGCGGCCTTAAGCGCGGCATCTTTCTTAGCACGCGAGCGCGAGCGTCGAGAACAGCCCTACCCAAAAATGTCCTTCACCTTATCAAAGAAGCTCGACGACCGCTCGACCGGCTTGTTCTCGACTTTCAACGTCTGGCCAAGCTGCTCGAATAGCCGCTTCTGCTCACGCGTAAGCTTCGATGGAATCACGATGTGGATATTCGCGTAGAGGTCGCCCTTGCCTCCGTGCGGATTCGGAAGCCCCTGCCCCTTGAGCCGAAAAATCTGTCCGGATTCCGTGCCTTCGGGAATATCGAGCTCCTCTTCGCCGCGCAGCGTGGGAACCTTGACCTTCGCGCCGAGCGTCGCCTGCGGAATGCTCACCGGAATCGTGCAATAAAGATCTGCGCCGCGCCGCTCGAAAAAAGAGTGCTCCTTCACATCGAGGAAAATATAGAGATCGCCTGCGGGACCGCCGTTCGTTCCCGGCTCGCCCTGCCCGGTCATGCGCAGGCGCGTGCCCGTTTCCACTCCCGCCGGAACCGCCACCTCGAGCGTGCGTTCGCGCTCGACGCGCCCTTGCCCGCGGCAATCGACGCAAGCCTCGCGGATCACCTGCCCCGCGCCCTGGCACGCCGGGCACGTGCGCGTAATCGAGAAAAATCCCTGCTGGTAGGCCATCTGCCCGCGGCCGCCGCACGTGGTGCACGTGGTCAGGCCGCCGCTGCCGGGCTTTGCCCCGGTGCCCTTGCAGGTCTCGCAATGCTCGCGGCGCGCCATTCGAATCTTCGCGGTGACGCCCGCCGCCGCATCCGCGAACGAAAGCGAAAGATCGTAGCGCAGGTCCGCCCCACGCTGGCCACGCGAACCCCGTCCCCGGCGCGCGCCGCCTCCGGCAAACACCTGCTCAAATCCAAAAAGATCGCCGAGGATATCCTGAAACTCCTCGAAGATCGTCGCGTTGAAGCCGCCGCCCGCCTCGAATCCGCGATTACCGAGGCCCGCGTGTCCGAAACGATCGTAGGTCGCCCGCTTCTGCGGATCGGAAAGAACGCTATAGGCTTCGCTCGCCTGGCGGAAATTTTCCTCCGCCTCCGGGCTTTTCTGCTGATTGCGATCCGGGTGCCACTTCAGCGCCGCCTTGCGGTAGGCCGATTTGATCTCATCGGCCGAGGCGCCGCGCGCGACGCCCAGCACTTCGTAATAGTCGACTTGTTTCCCTGTTGGCATTTCGTCCTTGAATTCCTAGTTGTCGCGCCGCAACGCGTGAGCCGGAGCGCTCGCCACACGGACCATGGCCGGCCGCAGCACGCGCTCGTGAAACAGATACCCGGGCTGCATCTCGCCGATCACCATGCCGTCCGCGTGTTCCGATGTTTCCACGGTTTCGATCGCATGATGAAAATGCGGATTAAACTCCTTGCCCACGGATTCGATTCGCGTAAGCCCCTGCTTCGCGAGCACATCCCAAAGCTGCTTGCGGATAAGTTCAAAACCCTTGCGATATTCGGCGTTCGCCCCTTCTCCGGGGCCGGCCAAAGAGCGGTCGAACGCGTCGAGCACCGGCAGGATGTGCTCGACGATCGATTCGGCGCCGCGATGCCGCTCCTGATGCCGCTCCTTCTCAACGCGCTTACGATAGTTCTCGAAATCCGCCTGCCTCCGGACGAGCGTATCCATCAGCTCCTGCTTCTCGCCGAGCAGCTTCTGAATCTGTTCCACGAGCGATCCCGCGCCACTCGCCTCATCCACCTGCGCGCCGGCCCCGACCGCTGCCGGATCGGCCGGTTCGCCGGCCGCTTCCCGGGGGCCGCCGGAAAAAACGACCTCCGGCCCCTTGGCCTTTTCCTTGTCTCGATTGTTATGCGACGACACCGAAATCAACTCCCCTCTTCGCCTTCGGAGAAAAACTGGGCCATGAACGCCACGGCCGTGATCACGCGCTCGTAGTGCATGCGCATCGGCGCGAGGATTCCCAGCGTTCCCTGCACCTCATCCTTAGATGAATAGGACGCCGAAACCAGCGCAAGGTACTTGCCCGCATTCGACATCTGATCGAGCCCCAGTTCCACGTGAACGGGCTCGGGCGCCTCGATGCAGCCGCTGAGCAGCGCGATCAGCCGGTCCTTCTCCTCGATCGCTTCGAGCAGCTCCTGCAGCTGCTCCTGGTTCGTGAACTCGACGGAAGCCGCGAATTTCGCCGCGCCTTCCACGTACACCTTGCGCTCGGCGCCGTCGCCCAGAATCGACGGATCACAGAGCATCAGAGCGTCGTTGGCGATGCGGCCGTACTGCTCGCGATCGCGCTCCACCTGTGCGCGCAGATCGGCGCGCATGGCCTCGAGCGTCCAGCCGACGTAATGGCGATTCAAATGAGCCGCCACGCGATCCAGATCCTCTTGTCGAAACGCGCGCTCGGGGCGAATCAGCTTGTCGCGCGTTACCCCGCCCGTGCTCACCAGCACGACCAGCACGCGATTATCGGGCACCAGCAGAAACCGTACGTGCTCGACCACGCTTTTCGCCAACGGAGGGGAAATGAAAATGCCGAGTCCGCGAGACACCGCCGACAGCACGTGGCTCGCGCGCTCCATCACCGCTTCCGGTGTTTTCGCCGCTTCGAGTTCCCTGCGAATCCACTGCCGGTCCTCGGGGCTGGCCGTCGCTTGCGCCGCCACCTGCTCCACGAAAAAGCGGTAAGCCGCCGCCGTCGGGACGCGTCCCGCCGAGGTATGCGGCTGGTAGAGGTAGCCCTCATCCTCGAGGTCGGCCATCACGTTGCGCACCGTCGCCGGGCTCAGCGGCTCGACATGGCGCCGCGCGACGCTCCGCGAAGACACGGGCTCGCCGGTCTCGATGTAGGTGCGCACCACATCGGTCAGAATCTGTTGGTGCCGCTTCTGTTGCAGGACCGTTGAGCTCATGGATTCCTGTGAGTCTCTCCTGCTACCGCCGATCATCCCGATGATTCATCCAGAGGGACAGCCACTCGCGCTGCTACTCAAAGTTTAATCGCCGCGAAGATTCGCGTCAACTTCGCCGCGAGTTTCACCGGCGAAATGCCAACCATCCGGCGGCCGCGCGGATCAGAAGGAATGTCCCTGAAAATACAACGGGCACAATCGCGAAGATTGTGCCCGGTCGAAGCAGACGGAAATGGGAGAGGGTTCAGTCCGGGGGCAGTACCGCGGCTTCCGGCATCTGGAGCTTGGCCTTGGCCAGCGCGCGAACGATATTCAACTCGACCACCTGTTCGGATGTGTTACGCACCGTCGCAAGTTCGCTCACCAGGAGAAACTTCGCACGCTCGAGCATCTTTTTCTCGCGGAAGGAAAGCGGCTTCGTGCGGCTGAGGGCTACGAGACCCTTCAGCACGGCGGCAACTTCCATCAACGATCCTGTGCGCATGCGATCTGAATTCTCTTTGAAACGGTGTTTCCAATCATGGTGGGAAGCGGAGCGGCCTTTTTCCAGATACGAGAGCACCGCGCCGGCCTGGGTTGAGCGGATGACAGGTCGCAAGCCCACGCTCTCGATGTTGGCTTGTGGCACCATCACCTTCAAGCCGCTCGAGAGGATCCGCAACATGTAAAAGCGTTCTGATTTTCCGTCTACGTAGCCGTAACTGATTTGTTCGATGAGCCCGACGCCATGGTTCGGATAGACGACTTTTTCGCCTAGCTTGAAATCCATAAGTCGAAGTTCCCTCCCCCGAACTACTGAATGATCGAAGTGTAGGCGCATACAACAAGCGGCGTCAAGGTTTTCCCATACTTTCACGCAGGATCAATTTTGCAGAAATGGCCGATTTTCGCGGGGTTTGGCAGACCAATTGCCCTATAATCGGGCACGTGCTCATTCTCGCCTTAGATACCTCTTCGCCTTCCGGCAGCGTGGCTGTTCTTCGCGACGAGAAAATCATAGGATCGGTCTCGACTTGGACGGACGAAGTCTATTCGGCGCGCATGTTTCGCCACATCGACTTCCTGCTGCGGGAACTTTCCCTTCGCCTCGATGAATTCGACCTGTTTGCGGTGGCTGCCGGGCCCGGATCTTTCACCGGATTGCGCGTTGGCCTCGCGGCCGTGAAGGGCTGGGCGGAGGTCTATCAGAAACCCATCGCGGCCATCAGCGGACTCGAAGCCATTGCCGTGCAATCACATTCGACGGTTCCATTACTCGTACCCGTACTCGACGCGCGGCGCGGCCAAATCTATTTTGGATTCTACCGCCGCGCGGACGCCGAGCGATTAGCACTCGAAGGCCAGGAGTGCGTGGCGACGCCAGAGGAATTCGTGCAGGCGCTCGACGCCCATACGCCGAAAGTGGATTTTGCTGTCTTGACACCGATCCCTGCGCTAGTCCGGGAGACGCTGTCTCGACTTGAGACGCCATCCGCATGGGCCGGCAAAATGCCGCCGATCAACGAGGCCTCGCCCATCCTCGCGCCCTATGTCGGCCTGCTGGGCTACCGGCGCGCGCTGCGGGGCGAGCTTTCCGACGCCCTCACGCTCGACGCGAATTACGTCCGCCGGACCGACGCCGAACTCCGCTGGAAGGACCCCGGTGGCTCTTGACCATTCGCCCGATCGAATCGCGCGACATCGACGCGATTCTCGCGATACAGCAGGCGTCGCCCGAGGTCGCCCAGTGGACCGCGCGCGACTACGCCCGCACCGTCGAAGGCGAAATGGCGGGCTGGGTGGCTGAAGAAAGCGCCGCTGTCGCCGGATTCCTCACCGCCCGCCGGGCAGCGAGCGATCTCGAGATTTTGAATTTCGCCGTGCTCGCCAACGCGCGCCGTCGCGGCCTCGGCAAGGCTCTCCTCCGCGAGGCTGTCGCTTGGGCCAGGACCTCTCATGCCGAGAGCGCCTTTCTTGAAGTGCGAGCCTCGAATTTCCCTGCGTTACGTTTCTACGAACGCCACGGATTTCGCCTGGCCGGGCGCCGCCCGCGCTACTACGCGGCGCCGGTCGAAGACGCCCTGCTGCTCACCGCCGATATCGCCGCTCTTGCTGGTAACATGCAACCGTGAGCACATTCGACGTAGCCATCGTGGGCGGCGGCGTGATCGGCGCCTCGATCGCGTTCGAACTTGCCGCGGAAAATCTGCGCGTCGTCGTGTTCGACCGCCAGCAACCCGGCCAGGAAGCCTCCTGGGCCGCCGCAGGAATGCTTTCTCCCGCGCCCGATTCGCCGCGCGATATCCCGCTCACGCCCCTCGGTCGCGAGAGCCTCCGTTTATATCCGTCTTTCGTCGCCGCCATCGAGGAAGAGTCGGGAAAATCGGTGTCCTATGCGCGCGACGGAGCCATCGAGATTCTTCTCGCGCCGCATGGGGAAATCGACCGCGACCAGATGGTCGCTGAGTACCGCCTTCTCGATCTCGCGGCCGAAGCAATTTCTCTTGGCGCAGCGCGCGAGCGCGAAAAATCCTTCACTCCCGACGCGCGCGCGGCCCTCTGGCTGCCCGAAGAAGCGACGGTCGAGCCTCGTCTGCTGATGGCCGCTCTGCTCGCGGCCGCCCACAATCGCGGCGTCGCGATCCACTCCGACTGCCGCGTCACCAGCCTGCTCTGCGAGCAGAATCGGTGTCTCGGCGTAATCGCAGGAGGAGAAAAAATCCAAGCGGCGCACGTCGTCGTCGCGGCCGGATGCTTTTCGGGCGAAGTCGCGAATGGATCCGACCACTTGGCGCGCCTCCTGCCCACGCGGCCGGTTCGAGGGCAGATGCTCGCGCTGCGGCATGAGAGCTTCCGGCTAAATCGCGTCCTGCGCTCCGAGCGCGGCTACCTGGTGCCGCGCCGCGACGGCCGCATCGTCGCCGGCAGCACCAAAGAGGAAGCCGGATTCGAAAAGCGCGTCACCGCCGCGGGAATTCGCAAGGTGCTCGACGCCGCGATCGAACTCTGCCCCCCGCTCGCCGTCGCGGAAATCATCGAAACATGGTCCGGCCTGCGCCCCGGCACGCCGGATGACCTTCCCATCCTCGGCCCCACGGATGTCGCGGGCCTTTCGATCGCCACCGGCCACTACCGCAACGGAATCCTTCTCGCCCCGGTTACCGCCAAGCTCGTCCGCGAATGGATCGTCCGCGGCCGCACCGACTTCGACGCCGCCGCATTCTCGCCCCTCCGCTTCGATCGCGCCTCGTCGTAACGCACAGAGACTGCGCAGAACCCCCTTTCCCTGACACGAGACACCGCAAAAGGAGAGCGCAGCAAGTGCGTGCGAGAACTGAGGTAACCTTGTAGAGCGCGGGAACTCGCTCCCGCCGCTTGCCGCCCGGGCTTGCCCGGGCGTGCTCCCCGCACCGGCCACATGCTCCGGGTGGAAGAGCGGGCTTTCGGGCCACGAACAAGAGCGGTGCCTTCTCCCGTTTGCCGCCACATCGAAACATAGCTCGTCGGTGTCGCGAGGGGGAAATCTAGAAGGGAATCCTGCTCCGCTGCGGCTCGCGGTTCGAAGGACCAGCCAGCGCCGAAGCCTGCCCGGGGCTCGTGAACTGCACCTTATCCGCATCGAGAAGGATCGGCCGGTTGATCACGGCTTCCACAGTCGACCCTCGCGGCAGTTCAGCATCGGGTCCGCGCGTCAGCAACACCGCGGCAAGGCCCGTCGCGGCCCCAATACCCGCGCCGATCCCTGCCCCTTCGCCAATATGTCCGGCTGCGGCGCCGACACCCGCGCCGACTCCCGTGCCAGCCTCTGTGGCCTCAATCACCGTTCCCAGATCGTCTCTTTTGCCCGAGCCGCCGACAACCTTGCCCTCGCTGTTCACCGTTTCGCTGCCACCCGTCCCCGTCTGGCTCGGGACGGCATTCAGATTCACCATGTAGGCGTTAGGGAGAATCATCGTCGTCAGCTTGATCGCCAATTCGCCGCGCCCCTTCACGCGCCCCGGCCGCTTCGATTCGGTCACTTCGCCGCTGACGTAAGAACCCGCCGGAATCACCACCTTGCCGTTGATCATCACCGGGAAAATCGTTTCGAAGTAAACCGGATCGCCCGGCTTCGCGGTCCGCGTGGAAATCCCGTTGTGCAGCACCAGCGGGAGATGCGTTCCGCTGGGCACCTCAATCTGTGCGGTCTTCGCGGGCGTCGAGGGCGCGCTAGCCGCATTCGGCGAAGCGGGAGCGGCAGCCGTGGACGGAGCCTCCTGGGGATTGTTCGGCGCGGCATTTTGGGCATTCGCCGGCCCCGCCGGCATCGGACCCGGGTCCTGGGCCAAGGCAGGCAACCCCAACATCAACAACGCCAGCGCCGCCACGAGTATCTTGATCCGAGGAGAGCGAAAGAGATCGAGTTTCATAGGATTCTCCGGCTACTTGTCCGTTACAGATGCTTCCCTGCCGTGCCGAGATGCCCTCAGGTTAGTCCGATCCAAGCGCGCCAGCCACCTCTTTTTCAGGACACGGTCCCCATTGTCCGCCCCGATATCTATTGGTAGGTATCCGTCTGGGCACGCTCGCCGCCCGACTCTCCCCCAGCACCTATACTAGAGTGCAGGCGGCGCCGGCTCTTGGCCATCAAATCGCATTGGTGGACATCCCTTCGGGGAAAGACTGTTCTCATTGTATTGACCGCACTCGTCTGCCTGGTGGGCGGCCTGTTTTCCCTCACGCGCCTGGTCATCCTTCGCGGCTTCTCGAAGGTTGAGGAGAATTTTGCGCGGCAGAATCTCGGCCGCGCATCGAGCGCCATTTCCAACGAGCTCGAGAATCTCGAGCACGCCACCGATCAGTATGCCGACCGCGATTTCACCTACAACGTGCTCCGCGGCAATCATCCTGAAAGAGTCGCTACCGAATTCACCGGCCCCGCCTTCGAGCAGCTCCGCGTCAATTTCGTGGTCGTGCTGGACACATCCGGGCGCAAAGTCTTCGCCAGTGGCTTCAACCTCGCCGGGATGGAAGCGGCGCCGCCTCCGGCCGATCTCGATCGTCACCTGAGATTTGGTTCGCCCTTCCTGATCCACGGCGGCGAGGCGCAGGACGTTAAGGGCATATTGATGCTCGCCTCCGGACCTGTGCTTGTTGATTCCGGTCCCATCCTCACGAGCGGCGCGAATGGCCCTGCCGCCGGCGTCTTGATCATGGGCCGGTTTCTTGATTCCGACGAAACGACGCGTCTCGGCGAAATGACGCACGTGTCCCTTGAGATTGACCCCTTGGATTCGCCGGCCACCCGGGCAGATTCCCCCGCCGGCGGTCCCACGTCACCCGACGCGTCCACTTTTGTCCGGCCCCACTCGAATGACTCGCTGGCAGCCTCGGAGGTCCTCCCCGATGTCTACGGAAAGCCGGTCGCCGTCCTGCGGGTTCTTTTGCCGCGAACGATCTACCAGCAGGGTGAGACGAGTTCGTGGCAGTTTCTCTTGTTGCTGATCGCCGCCGGTTTCGCATTCGGCGCGATCATTCTCTACTTGATCGAGCGCGTGGTGCTCTCGCGCATGGCCGATCTCAGCGACAACATCACTAGCGTCGGAACCAGCGGCAATCTTGCAGCCCGCATTCCCGTTTCCGGCCACGACGAGGTCTCCTACCTCGGCACCGCCGTCAACGGCATGCTCGAAGATCTCGAACGCGTCCAGAAAGCGCGGCATGAGGACCGCACGCGCCTCGGCGTCCTGATCGAAAAGATGCCAACGGTCATTTGGACCACGGACGCGGACCTCCGCTTTACCTACCACACGGGCGCTGCTCTCGAGGCGATGGGCCTTCGCGCGGAAGACGCCCTGGGGAAAACGCTCTTTCAATATTTCGGCACCGAAGATCCGAACTTTCCGGCGATTGCGGCGCACCGCAAGGCTCTTGCCGGCGAGACTCTATCCTTCGAGCTCGACTGGCAAAAGCGCTCCTTCGAATGCTACGTCCAGCCTCTGCGCGGAACTCAAGGCGACCTGGTCGGCGTGATCGGGGTAGCGCTCGACGTCACGGACCGCAAGCACCTCACCGATCAGTTGCGGCAGTCGCAAAAAATGCAGGCTATCGGAGAACTAGCCGGCGGCGTCGCGCACGATTTCAACAATCTCCTCATGGTGGTCAAGGGGCACGCGCAGCTTCTTCTCGAACGCATGCCCAAGGAGCCGTCGCTGCATCACAGCGTGCAGCAGATGGAAAAAGCCGCCGACCGCGCCGCGTCGCTCACGCGTCAGCTCCTGGCCTTCAGCCGCAAGCAGGTGTTGCAGCCGCGCGTGCTCGATATGAACGACGTGGTAACCAGCATGATCAAGATGTTTTCCCGCGTGATCGGCGAAAACATCGAAATGGCCTTCGTTCCCGGCGCCAAACTCGGCCGCACCAAGGCCGACCCGGGACAGATCGAGCAGGTGCTGCTCAACCTCGTCGTCAATGCACGCGATGCCATGCCCACGGGCGGCCGCCTCACGATCGAAACCTCGAACGTCCAACTGGACCGCAGCTACGCCGCCGGGCACGTCGCCATTGAGCCCGGCTCTTACATCATGCTCACCGTCACCGACACCGGCTGCGGCATGGACGCCGAAACGCAATCGCGCATTTTCGAGCCGTTCTTCACCACCAAAGAAGCGGGCAAGGGCACCGGTCTGGGCCTCGCGACCGTCTACGGAGTTGTCAAGCAAAGCGGCGGCTACATCTGGGTCTACAGCGAAGTCGGCTGCGGGAGCACATTCAAGATCTATCTGCCGCAAGTGACCGAAGAAGTCGAAGCGCCAGCCATCGAACAGGAAACGCGCGGCTCAGCGGCGGGCACCGAAACGATCCTGTTCGTCGAAGACGAGCAAAGCGTTCGCGAACTCGTCCGCGACTATCTCACAGGAGTGGGATATCGCGTTCTCGATGCGGGCGACGGAATCGAAGCCCTCGGAGCTGTCAAGGCCCACATGGGCACGATCCACATCCTGATCACCGATGTCGTCATGCCGCGCCTCAGCGGCCGCGACCTCGCCACAAAACTATGCAGCGAGCGCCCTGATTTGAAGGTGCTCTTCATTTCGGGCTACACGGACGATACGATCGTCCGCCACGGAGTCCTCGAAGGCGGCGTCGCCTTCCTGCAAAAGCCCTTTAACCTGAAAGCTCTCGCCGAAAAAATCCGCGAAGTCCTCAAGGCTGAAACTCCCGCCCCAGTTCCCGCAGGCGGCGCGGAAAAGTAGGCTCTCAGGTTTAAACGTGGCGCCGGCTTGCCCTGACGAAGGAAGGGGTGCTTAGCCCGGCAGTGTTTGCTTTGTCTTGAGCTGGAGGGCGGAAGCGCTAAATCAGAAAAACAGTCTGTCCGGTAAGATCAAACCGCTTGCGGCAGCGGATATTCCGGCAGGCGACCATGTTGTCGATGCGCACCATATACGACCGCGCCTTCGCAAACTGCCTCTTATCTTCTTCGTTGCCTCCGCCGGGCATCTGCGCCCTTTTCGTTCGCACGATCCAGCGGACCGGGTACGTATTCTCCTGGCGGCAATGCGGGCAATTGAGCGGGATTTGCTTCGTCTCTTCCTTTTCCTCGTAAAATCGCTTTTCGTCCATTTGTCCCTATCTAATCCGAAATCGAACTTGTCTTCCCAATATCATCCAGGGTCACGAATCGAATCCCCGCATCTCGCCAGCGCGGCAACCAGTGCGCGAGCGCCGCAACCGTATGTTGGCGATCTCCCTCCAGCTTCTGGAAATCTCCGTCGTGCAGCAGGACAATATCCCCTCCCCGCGCCCGCTGCAAGTGCTGGATCACCTTCGCAGGCGCGCTTGGCTTCCAATCCCAGGCCAGCGTCGACCACATCACCACTCCCGATCCGCCCCACTTTCGAACCGCGCCGTTCAACAAGGGCCCGCGAAAGCCGAAAGGCGGCCGCATCCATCGCGGCTTTCTGCCAATCGCCTGCTGAATCGCTGCGTCGCAGCGATCGAGTTGCGCGCCAATCTCCGCCGCGGACCGGAATATCAGCTGCGGGTGCGTGTCTGTGTGGTTGCCGATCGTGTGGCCGCGCTCGGCGATTTCCTTTGTGAGGTCCGGGAACGCGCGCACGTGCTCCCCTGTCACGAAAAAAGTCGCGCGGGCTTCGTGCTGCTCCAGGAGATCAAGCAAGTCGGGCGTCACAGCCGGGTTCGGCCCGTCGTCAAACGTGAGCGCCATCGCCGAAGGATCGCCGGTTCGCCGGATCGTCGGCCCGAAAATCTGCGACGGCGGCGCCACGGCCGCCCACGCAAAGCTTCCGCTCGCGGCGCACGCTCCCCCCGCTTCGATCAGCGCTGGAATCGGATGCATGCCTGAATTTTCGCACTGCTGCCGCAAAAACGCCACGCCGGTAGGCTCCGGTTGCGCCGTTTGATACGATGACCGCCGAAGCCGCCGCGCACATGACCTCGTCCCCACCCGATCACGCGAAACTCCCGCTTTGGATCCGATGGGTCGCGCTCGTGTGGCTCGTCTTTTGGTTCACGGTTTACTGGCGCAGCTGGGGCCCCCTGAACTTCCTGCACCTGTGCGATATCTCTGAAATTCTGGCGTGCATAGGTTTTGCGGCCGACAGCGCACTTCTGATTTCAAGCCAGGCGGTCGCCTCTCTTCTCGTCGACGCTGCCTGGGCGCTCGATGCCGGCTGGACCGTCGTTTTCGGCCATCACCTGATCGGCGGCACCGAATATCTTTTCGATCCAAGCCATCCGCTCTGGGTTCGCCTGCTCTCGCTCTTTCATCTCATTCTGCCCGTGCTGCTGCTCTGGGCCCTGCATCGCGAGGGATACGATCGCCGCGGCTTTCCATTACAGCTCGCGATTGCGCTGCCCGTGTTCATCGCGTCGCGCTTCGCACCCGCAGCCCAAAACATCAACTACGCCTTCATCGATCCCTTCTTCCATCGCTCCTGGGGACCAGCGCCCATTCACATCATCGTCGTTTTTCTCTTCATGCTCTTTGTCCCTTATCTCCCCACGCACCTGATCCTGAAACATCTCTTTCCGCCACCCAATCGCGAAGCGCGAAATATATCCGCGCCCCAGAGCGTATCTTGAGGAAGAAGCTGCGGCTGCTCGGCGGGAGACGCCCATGAAAGCAACCAATTTAGAGTTCCGCCAGAGATTTTGGATCATTATGGTGATCTTTTGGGGAGGGTTCTGGCTCTATGGGGTCGACCGGACCAACATCGTCCAGTGGTTTGTAGATCGCGTAGCACCGGGTAACGATTCTCGGCAAGCGCTTCTCGCGCGCGTGCTTTTTGCCGTGGCCGCGCTCCTCGTGTTGATTGCCGCGTGGGTGCGGACGTGGGCAGCCGCCTACTTGCGTTCGAGCGTGGTGCACGATCCCAGCCTGCACTCCGAAACAGTTGTTGCGGATGGGCCTTATCGCTACATGCGCAATCCCCTGTATCTCGGCGGAATCCTTCTCGCACTTGGCGTGGGATTGCTGGCCAGCCGCAGCGGCTTCGTCGTGATGGTCGCCGGACTGTCCATTCTGTATCTGCGGCTGATGGGCCTAGAGGAAGCGAATCTGGTGCGCGAGCAGGGCGAATCCTATCGCGAATTCTGCCGCCGCGTGCCCCGCCTTTGGCCATCGCTCACGCCGCGCGTTCCGCGGGGCAATCTCGAGCCGAAATGGCGGCAGGCATTTGGCGGCGAACTTTTCATGTGGGGATTCTTCGTTGGGATGACGTGGTTCGCGGTCACCTTGAAGATCGCGGGCACGTGGTGGATTATCGGCGTAACCCTCGCCCTCTGGATCGCGCGCAGCATCTACATCTATTACCGCGCAAAAGCCGGCGAACACTCTTCGCCGCAAACAAGCTGAAGATAACACCGACGATCCGCCGCAAGAATCAGTTTTGCATTTTGAAGTTCCGGGTGCCCCATCCTCGGTTTGTGAGGGTGGGGCTTGTAACGCGCACTCAGCAACCGCGCGCAATCGCATCTCAGTCGCGAACCTTGCCTCTATTCCGCCTGTCGCACCGCGCGCAGATCGATCCCAAGCTGCTGGCACTTCTTATAGAGGTGGCTGCGCTCGAGCCCAAGCGCTTTCGCCGTGTTCGTCATGTGATGATGATTTCTCTTCAGCTCGGCGAGGAGCGTCTCGCGCTCGAACGTTTCGACGCGCTGCGCGAGCCCTCCCGTCGCATCCGCCGCTCCAAAACCTGCTGCGCCCATCGCGCCAGTACCCTGCGGCAACGCCCGCTCCACCGTCGCGGCTTCAACGGCGTCTCCCGTCGCCAGCAGCAGCACCCGCTCGATCACGTTCCGCAGTTCGCGCACATTCCCCGGCCAAGCGTAGCGCTCCAGCGCCTCGATGGCGCCCGGCGCTAGCGTTTTCGCCTTCCAATGATTCTGCTCGTCGAGTTGCCGGACGAAATGCTCGGTCAGCACGCGAATATCCTCGCGGCGCTCGCGCAGCGGCGGCAGCACGATCGGGAACACGAACACGCGATGATACAGGTCCTCGCGAAACGTTCCCTGCCGCACTTGCTCCTCGAGGTTGCGATGCGTCGCCACCACCACGCGCACATCCACCGTGAAAGGACGGTCTCCTCCCACGCGCTCGATCTCGCCCTCTTCGAGGACGCGCAGCAGTTTCGCCTGCATCCCGAGCGGCATGTCGCCGATCTCGTCGAGAAACAGCGTGCCGCGGTGCGCCTGCTCGAACTTCCCGACGTGCCGCGCCGCCGCGCCGGTAAACGACCCCTTCTCGTGGCCGAAAAGCTCCGATTCCATCAGCTCGGCCGGAATCGCCGCGCAATTCAAAGAAATAAACGGGCCGCCATGCCGCGGGCTTTTCTCGTGCAGCGTGCGCGCGATCAGTTCCTTTCCAGTCCCCGTCTCGCCGCGAATGCAGACGCGCGTTTCGCTCGCCGCCACGTGCTCGACTTGCGCCATCACCTCGCGCATCACGGGGCTCGCCCAGACGATTTCGTGCTTGCCGAGCCGCCGCTTCAGCTCGCGGTTTTCTTCCTCAAGCCGCGAAATGTGCAGCGCGTGCTCGACGGTCAGCAGCAGCTTGTCAGTTGAAATCGGCTTTTCGAGGAAATCCGAGGCGCCCAGCCGCGTCGCCTTCACCGCCATTTCGATCGTCGCCTGGCCGGACATCATCACCACGGGCGACCCGACACAGCCCTTCTTCAAATCCTCGAGCAGCGAGATGCCGTCGCGCCCCGGCATCACCACATCGGAAAGAATCAGGTCGAATCGCTCGGCCTTCGCCAGATCGAGAGCGCGCGCGGCGCTGTCGCAGACGGTGGCTTCATGTCCCGCAAGACGAAATGCGCGCGCCAGCGACGCGAGCGTGTTCGCATCATCATCAATGATCAGGATGTTTGCTTTGAGCGGCACGCGAAGCTAATCCCCTTCGCCGCCAACGTCCCGGCCCGTGTGGACATCCTCGGACTCGTGCGTCTCTTCGGTCTCGTGCGTGCCTTCGCCTTCGTGCGCTTCCGCAGGCGCCGCGCTAGCTTCGTCGCTCTTCCCAGACTTGGTTTCTTCTTCATCCAGAACAGCTTCGGCGGCAGCCGTTGACGGCTCATCATCCGCGGCAGACTTTTCGGGCGCGCGTGCAGGCGCCGCGCTCGCCATCGTTGACCCCGTCATTGTCGATGCCCCGGACGCAATTGCGTGGCTCACGGGCACGCCTGCATGCTGCGCGGGCTTCGCCGGCAAATGAATGTGGAACGACGTGCCCACGCCCGCCTCGCTCTCCACCGAAATCCGCCCGCCGTGATCGCTCACCACGGACTGCACGATCGCCAGCCCCAGCCCCGTCCCGTGCTGCTTCGTCGTGTAGTACGGCGTGAACAGCCGCTCGCACTCTTCGGGCGTCAGCCCGCTCCCGGTGTCCGAAACCTCTAGGCTCACGCCGCCATCCTCGCGCGCCGTCCGCAGCATCAGGACGCCACCCGACGGCATCGCGTCCATCGCGTTCAGAATCAGATTCTCGATCGCGCGCCGCAGCAGCGTCGCATCCGCCTGCACGGCCGGCAGGTTTTCCTCCAGATGCAGCTCCGGCGTGATCGGTGGCCTCCCAAGCGCGCTGAACTGCGCCTCGAACAGTTTCACGATGTCGCGCACCAGGTCGTTCAGGTTCACGCGCGCGAGTTCGGGCTGCGGCATCCGCGCAAAGTCGCTGAACCGGCCGATAATTTTCTTCAGATTGTCGATCTCCGAAAGCAAAATCCCGGTCGACTCCTGAAATACCTCCTCGAACTGATTTCGCGCGCCCTGCTCCTTCGCGCGCCGCAAATTTTCGACGGTTGTCTGCAGCGGAAACAACGGATTCTTCAATTCGTGCGCCAGCCGCCGCGCCAGTTCCCGCCATGCCGCCACGCGCTCGGCCTGGACCAGCCGCTCGCGCTGCTCGCTCAATTGCTCCGTCATCCGATTGAACGCGCGCGAAAGCTGCCCCATCTCGTCCTTCCCGCGCACGTCCACGCGCGCGTTCCAGTTCCCTTCCGTCACTGCGCGCGCCCCTTCGGAAAGCCTTCGCACCGGCCGCGTGACGCGCGCCGCGCCCCACCAGCTCATGAGCATGCCGAAAAACAGGCCCATGGCGATCACGCCGAGCGCCAGCACCGCGATGCGCTGCTCGAGCGCTGCCATCTGCCGTTGCGAGCTGCCGACCAGCAGCACGCCCAAAAGGTCGTTCGAGCGCCCCATCAGCGGCAGCGCGTGAAAACCCTCCGCGCTCATGGGAGTGCCCGACCACAAAATCTTGAATGTTTGCGGCCGCGGATCGCTGCGCTCCTGCTCGATGAACGGAGCGAACCGCTCGGCCTGCGTCACCGATCCCGATTGATCCACCAGATTTGTCCCATCGAAGCTCGGATCGAGATTCAGATACAGCAGCGCGCGCATCCCGGCCGGCAGCACGAGCGACTCGAGAAATTCCTTCCCCAGCCTCTCGCCGCCCACAACGTAGAGGTTTTTGTCGCCCACTCGCACCGTCGAAACCGCCATCAGCCCGATTTCGGGGCCGTTCTGCGTATCCACTTTCGTGAGGAACGCGCCCACCGGCGTCCAGTCCGCCGTTTGCGTCACCCAGTCCATCTTGTAGCCGAAGCGCGCCGGCCATTCGTTCGAGGAAATGATCGATCCGTCGTTCGACAGAAAATCGAGGAAGTCGAGCTGGTGCAATTTCGACAGGCCGTTCGCGTCGTTCACGTACACGGAGACGTCCGCCTGCGGCCGGCTGAGATCAATGGCCATGCGCACGGTGTCGTTGGCGTCGGCGATTGCCTGCACGCGATTGACGATGCCCTGCTTGTGCCGGTCCACTTCGCGCTCGAATTGCCCCACAAGCGCGTCGCTGTAATCCTGGTTTAGCGTGTCGAAGGCGCGGCGCGCGACGATCGTCACACCCACGGCGATCACGCCGACCGATGAAAGCAGCGCGAGCACGAACACGACCAGAAGTTTGGTGCGAAAGGTCACTGCGACTCCTGCTCCAGCCACACATCCGCCAGCGGCCAACCCTCGCCCGCCGCAGGCGCTTTCCAATCCCGCACGCGCGCGCTCAAGCCGTAGACTTCCGGCAGCCACACGAGCGGCACCACGCGATAGCTATTCACGATTCCCCGTTCGACATCATATATATGTTCAGCCGATGCGCCTTCAACCAGCGGCTCCGTTGCAGGCGCGCCATTCGGCCCGTTCACATCGATCGCCGGCGCGAGCGCCTTGAGAAAACTCGCCAGTGCGGCCCCAGGATGCGGCGACGGCATCCGCAATTTCACGAGCCGCGCGTCGCAGTTCGATGGCACGCGATCGTTCGGCAGCGCTTCCGGCGCCACGTGAATTCCAGCCTCGCGGGCGTCCACCGCGATTCGCTCCGCCAGCGATTCTTCCAGCGAATCGCTCGCATCATATCCCAACACAATCCGCGGCGAGCCCCCGAATTGCCCCGTAAGTTCCTTCGCGCCAGCCTGGTCCGCGGCCATCGAAAACAGAAACGCCGTGCCACTCGACCACTGCGGCAGCAATCCTCCCGCCGGCTCACCCTCTTTCTGCAAAATGAAATTGACCATCGCGCTGCGGTCGATCGCCCGCGAAAGCCCCTCGCGCAGCCGCGCGTCCTCCGCCGCGGGCCGCCCCGCGACAAACATCACCGCCACCAATTCGTCCGGCTCGGACGTGCTCACCCGGATTCCTTGCACCGACGCATAGCGCGCCTGTTCCGGCGGAATCTCGATGAAGTCGGTCTTGCCGAGTTCGAGATCGAGCAGCCGATCCTTCACGCTTCGCCCCATCTGAATATCGATCGAATCCACGAACGGCCGCCCGCCGCTGGAGTCGTCGTTGGCCGCAAGCGTCAGGTGCGCTCCCGGCTCCCATTCCGCAATCCGAAACGCCCCCGCAACGGCAGCGCCGCCGGTGCCGCCGGCAGTGGTGCCTGCAGCGGTACCGAATGTTCCATCGACATTGCGATGGTCGTACAAGAGCGACTCGATCTCATCCTTCGCCCCAGCCTCTTGCGGATTCGCGGCCGCCACCGCAGGATCAAACGAATTTACGCGCGCGCCAATCTCAATGCGCAGCGTCCCGCCATACTTCGGACGCCGCGAAGCCTCCACCCGCGCGGTGCCCAAAAGCGCCAAGCCCAGCAGCAGCGCCGCAGCCGCGCCGCACGCGACGGCGGCCGCGATCGGCCTCGCTCGACCCACCAAATCTACTCGCATCTCAATTCACCAAGGTTGCCAGTAGCCGCAACGACGAGCGCGAAGCGCGACGTCCACCTTAGGGGGTCGGAGCTTCAGCTCCGACATAAACGACCGCGCGAAGCGCGTTCCGCTGCGCTGTCTCATTCGCAGCATGTCGTCGCTTTTCTTGCAGGCAGCCGGGTGCCCCATCCTCGGTTTGTGAGGGTGGGGCTTTTTCCAACGAGCACCTATCCACCGCTCACCTCAACGTCCGCAGCTCGCCGTAACGACGTACGCCTCATAATCGCCGGTCTTCAAATTGTGGACCACCGCCCGCGCCACGCCGCTCGCGTCCATGGCCCACAGCGACATCACCGGCCCCGCAAATTCCACCGGATTCCCGGTCAGCGTCGCCGCGTGGCCCGTCGCGTCCATCTCGTAAGCTTGAATGGAATCCGGCTCCGTCCAGTCGCCCTTGCCCGTCGCCAGCGCGACCGGCCGCCCATCGCACTGCAGCCCGAGGCTCGCCACATCTCCGCCGATATCGAGATCCTTGGGGATCGACGCGTCTCCGCGAATCCACTCCTGCGTATCCTGGCTGACAAACGCGCAACGAATCGTCTGCGGATTCGCGAAATCCCCTTTGCACTCGATTCCGGGAAGTCCGGCGCTGCCCATCGCGAGTCCCCGGGAAATATCGATGTGGCCCTGCTCGGCGCGGAGCCATGAGCGCGTCGGCGTGATGGTGACCGCCTGGCCGAGCTGCCACTGATCCTGCTGTCGCGAATAAAACGCCAGCCGCCCTCGCTCGAGGACAATCATCTCCGCCGCGGCGCCCGCCGCCGTGGCAGGCAGCGCGAAATCCAAAATCGCGCCGGGCTGATCCCACACGCGCATCTGCTCGATCGACACGCCTCCGCCTCGCTCCGCCTTCTTCGCGGCTCTCGATATAGACACCATCGCAACTTGCTCGGTCTTCTCGCTCACCCCGTGCTGCACCTGCGCCACGATCAGATAGCCGTCCGTGCCTTCGGAGAGAGTCACAGTCAGATTCGCGTCCGGTGCCTGCGCCCCGGCCAGCCGGAAATGCCGCTTGGTCAACTCCGCCCGCAGCCGTTCGCCAATCGTGGCTGCATTATCCGGGCTCAGCGACGACACGTTGTTCACAACGAGATCGATCCGCGCCGGCGGCGGCACGATCGCGGTGATTTGATCCACCAGGTCATGCACAGCGGTATCCCAATCCGTGGGCGCAGCAGCCGGAGTTTGCTGCCCCATCGCCGCAGCAAGCCGCAGCGAAGCCGGACGCTGCGCCGCACATGTTCTTGGAACGAGCGCGATCGGAGTGAAGAGCGCGACAAAAAGTATCGCGCGGGAAAAAACGAGGAATCGGCGGAATGGCCGCATCGGCTCGTGCGAATTGCACAACGCGTTCGTACTTCGCCATCATAGCACAGCCGAAAAATCCCGCGTCGGAACGTCACCTTGTGTTTCGAGCCTTGCCCAGTATAGATTTCGCTGCCAGCCATGATTCGCTTGAAGGTCACCGTACGCGCCATCGACTACTGCATGCAGACTTTCGCGATCGCCACGGCTGTGACGTTGGTCGTCGCGTCGAATACCGTCGGCTTGGCAGTTCTCGGCGCGAACCTTTTCGCAGTCGGGCTGTGGGGGATTCTGTACCCGCCCGGGATTCTTGGCTGGGCGAAGACACAACACCGCGAGTTAGATCCCTCGGACCAATCGCTCTGGTGGGTTACTCGGCTCATCGGTTCGGCATTCATTGCCATATCCATCGTGCTCGTCATCGCCGTTTTCTTCAGATGAGATTCGGCGCCGCCGCCGAATCCTTCCGCGGTTTCTAGGGGGTCGGACCTTTCAGGCCCGACATAAGACGACGGCGCGAAGCGCCAACCACTGCGCAGATTCACCGGCAGCATGTAGTCGGTCTCAGCTCCCGCGCTACCATCGGCCCGAAATTTCGCCGGCGGCGGCTTCGTCCCACACTCATCAGCTGAGGGTTCGATGCGGCGGCAACGAACCCCTTCGCCTCGAAGTGCGGGACGAAGCCGCCAGCAAGGGTTTTTTGCCGGCGTTCCTTGGCCGCCGATCGCTCCCGGATTCCTAGCCCGAATCCGAGCGCGATCGAACTGGCCGGAAATCGTCACCGCTTTGCAGCCGGCGGATCGGCCACATCATTCTCCGCCGCCGACTTCAGCACGTCGTTCGTGAAAAAGAATTTCCCGTCGTTCGGGACCAGCATGATCTGCACCTTGTCCGAAAGCTTCTCCGCCACCGTGTACTGCACCAGCAGCGGATTCTGCTTCAGCGCGGCGGCCTGCAATTGCATCTCCTCGGCCTGCGCCTGCGACGTCAGCCGAATATGGTTGGCGTCCGACGTCGCCACCAGGTTCGCGCGCTCCTCTTCCGCTTTGGCCGTCACGCGAATCCGGTTCGCTTCAGAATCCGCCAGCAGCTCGGCGCGCTGTTGCTCGGCTTTGCCGTCGATTACTTTGGCCTGCGCGTCCGCCTCGGCATTCTGAATCGTCGCTTCCTTGCGCGCCTCGGCCTCGAGCCGCGACTGCTCGATCTGCTTCTGCTTCAGCGGCAGCGTGTACTGCATCGCGTCCGACTCCGCCTTCGCCATGATCACCTGCGATTGCGCGTTCGCTTCCGCGCGCTTGATCTCGCGAGCTTTTTCCGCCTCGGCCTGCGATTCGGCAATCCCAACCATCTTTTTCTGTATCTCCGCCTCCACCGACGTGCGGTCGTCCTCCTGCTCCTTCAGCAGCAAATCCTCGAGCCCCTTCGCATATTCCTCGGGCAAGTCAACCTTCCGCAGCTGCACGTCCTTCACCTCGATCGCGTCGCCCGCCAGCCGCTTCGTGATCAGCGCGGCCACGCGCTGGCGGAACTCCTCGCGCTTCGTCGAAAACACGTCGCGCACGATGTAGTCCGGCGCGACCTCGCGAAATGCGCTCATCACCGTCGGCTCCACAATCTCATCCTCGATCGGCTGCGGCAGATTCGACTGGATGTAGTCCAGCTTCTGCCCGTTAATCCTGTAGCGGACATTCACCGCCAGCCCCAGCTCCAGTCCTTCGTGCGCCTCGACCGTCAGCACGGGAAACCCCTCGTTGCGATTTTCGAATGCCGACGTGGCGAACACTCGATCGCGGATGTCATAGAGCTGGATGCGATCGATCAGCGGGACCACGAAATGCGTTCCCGCATAGAGCGTACCCGGCCGCACGCCCGAAATCTGGCTGATGCGCACCGCACCCTTGCCATCGGGCACCACCACGATGCTCGACGCCGCCAGCCCCATCGCCACCGCGATGGCCACAAGCTTCGCCGCCGAATTGATCCGGATCACGCGCCGTGCGCGTCTCGGTGCAGCCGCCACGGACGCCGGTCCCGGTGAGCCACCCGGAGGCTCAGAATCTTCAGGACGCGCGCGCCGCCGCAAAAGCCGGTCGAGCTCATACGCCAGGAAAATGTCATACAGCACCATCCCCGCCGCCAACGCCCCCAAACCAAAGCACCCCGCGAACAGCAAAAACCTCAAAAACAACATGTGCCGCCTCCCTTGCTAATGCGCAGAGCCGTCATCCTGAGCGAATCCAAGGATCTCTCTTCTCTCGCTCGCAACCTACAACCTGCCACCTGTGACCCGTCACCTCTGTCTCTCGTCCTTGTTCACCCGCGCCGGCATCAACCGAAACAACCCATTCAGCGTGGCCCACTCGAGCCCCAACGCCAGCCCCAGCGCCCCGAGAATCGCTCCCGTCACTTCCGCAAATCCGATCAAGTTGCCCATGGCCGTTTTCTCCTGAAGTCCGCGGGGCTGGTTTGCGCGCCCTGACGCGGTTGAGGAATGCACCCTCATCGCCAGAAATCAGTGATTGAAGAAAAAGGACTTACAGGGGGGAAGCTCTTTCAGCCTCGTGGCGGCACAAACACGTCGTGGAAGGACAATCACAGTTCGCCCAACTCGTAGAAGGCGCCTGCCTCCCTCCTTCCTTGCTTCCTGCTTTCTTGCTTTCTCGCTTTCTTGCTTCCCTGCCTCCTCTGCTCATCTCTGCTAGAATTTCCTCGGAGGCACACGGATGCCGCAAGCACCCCCACCCTCGGGGCTCCGCATCGGACGCATCTTCGGCATCCCGATCTACCTCCACCCAAGCTGGTTCATCATCTTCGCGCTGATCACGCTCTCTCTCGGCACGCAATTCAATGCCCCAGGTTCGCATTGGACCGATGCCCAGCGCTGGACCCTCGGCGTCATCACCAGCCTGCTCTTCTTCGCTTCGGTCGTCTTTCACGAACTCAGCCACAGCGTCGTCGCCCGCCACTACCGCATTCCTGTCGACTCGATCACTCTGTTCGTCTTCGGCGGCCTCGCCCGCATCGAGCGGGATCCCGACAGCGGCCGCCAGGAATTCAACATCGCCATCGCAGGCCCGCTCTCGAGCCTGTTCCTCGCCGGATGCTTCTGGCTGATCGCGCACTTCGTGCACGGCAGCGAAATGATCGCCGTCGCGGCCGGCTGGCTTGCGTGGATCAATTTCCTCCTCGCGCTCTTCAACCTCGTTCCGGGCTTTCCTCTCGACGGCGGCCGCGTGCTGCGCGGCATCGTCTGGGGCATCACCGGCAACTTCACGCGCGCCTCGCAAATCGCCTCCACTTCGGGACGCGCCTTCGCCTACGTGATGATCTTCATCGGAATCTGGCAGGCGCTGCACGGCGGCTGGGTCAACGGCCTCTGGCTCGCGTTCATCGGCTGGTTCCTCCTCGAGGCGGCGAAGGAAAGCTACGCGCAGGTCGCGCTCCGCAGCACGCTCACCGGCGTCCGCGCGGAAGACATCATGACGCCCGAGATCCCGACCGTCCCTCGCGACATCTCGCTCGACGACTACATCCACGAAGTGCTGCGCACTGGCCGCCGGTCGCACATCGTCACGGGCGCGGGCACTCCCGTCGGCCTCGTCACGCTGCATTCGGCGCGCGCCGTGCCTCGCGATGAATGGAACAACACGTCGATCCAGGCCGTGATGGTCCCGATCGATCGCGTCCATTCCGCTTTGCCCGAGGAGCCCGTGTTGCAAATCCTCGAGCGCATGCAGAAAGAGGACATCAACCAGATGCCCGTTCTCTCCGGCGGCCACATCATCGGCATGATCGGGCGCGACACGATTCTCCGCGTCCTCCAGACGCGCCTCCAGGCCGGCCAATTCACGCAAGCTCACCAGCCGCACTAATGCCCAGCCTCCGCCGCTGCCTCGCATTCGCATTCGTCGCTCTCGTCTGCGCGTTCGCATGCGCCGCCTTCGCTCGCGGCCAGGTGGCGAAGCGATATCAAGAACCTGCCTCGAAAGCCTCGCAGAAATCGGCACCCAAGTCGAAAACCGCCGCGCCCGCCCCGCCTCCGCAGCCGCAGCTTTTCCCCTACACCGAAGCGATTCGCGCCAATAATGTCGGCCTCATCCTCATGGATCGCCGCGAGTTCGCCCAGGCCCTCGGCAAATTCCAGACCGCCTGCATCCTCGATCCGCAGTCCGACGTCGGCTGCCTCAATACCGGCATCGCCTTTCTCAACATGGGCCGCTACGACGACGCGCGCCGTATTCTCGAAACATCCGTCCAGCGCGACCCGCAAAGCCCGCGCGCGTGGTTCAATCTAGCGCTGCTCGAACGCGCCACATACCACCGCGACGCCGCGCTCGCCGATTTCCAAAAAGTTGCCGCGCTCGATCCCGATGACGCCGTCACCCAATATTTCCTCGGCTTCCTCGACGCCGAGGCCGGCGATCTCGATAAAGCCTCGGCCGAGTTTCATCGCGCGATCGAAATCGATCCGTTCCAGGCGTCGGCGGAATATGGTCTCGCGGAGCTCGCACACGATTCGGGAGACGCCGCCGGCGCGAAGGCGCATTTCGAACGTTTCAGCCACATCACCGGCCAGGGCCTCGGCAAGCCGATTGCCCTTGTCTACGGCGGCCAGGGCAAATATTCGCTCGCAGGAGAAATTCCCGGCCCGTCGCCCGGCCCCGCGCCGCCGGGAATTCCCGTGCACTTCGTCGATGTTTCGAGCGACCTCGGCCTGCCTCGCGCGGTGCCCGTGCGTACTCGCGCAGAAGCCGCACGCCGTAGCGGCAAAACGAAATCGGAAGCCGCGCCGCAAGCCGCCCCGGAAGATCTCGCAAGCTTCCTCGGCAGCGGCGCCTGCGTCTTCGATTACGATGGCGATGGCAAGCCCGACATTTTCCTCGTCAATGCCGACGGCAAAGGAAATGCCGCGCTTCTCCACAATGTCGGCCACGGCAAATTCGTCGACGTCACGAAATCCGCGAAGCTGCAAGTCAACGGCGAAGGCACCGGCTGCGCCGTCGGCGATTACGACAACGACGGCCATCCCGATCTCGTCGTCAGCTCGGGCGACGGCATCACGCTCTTCCACAATGAAGGCGACGGCACCTTCAAAGATGTCACCGACGCGGCCGGCGTGCGCACCATCGGCCTCGCGCTCGGCGTCACCTTCATCGACTACGATCACGATGGCGACCTCGACATCTACGTCACGCGCTTCAACGATTTCCCGCTCGATCATCCGTCGCAGCCGTTCACCTTTCCCGACGGTGCCCCGCCGCCCGGAAATATCCTTTGGCGCAATCTCGGTGGCGGCACTTTCGGCGATTACACAAAGCAGACAGCGCTCGGAGGCAGCGCCGCATCGGTCGCCGCTCTTGAAAGCGATCTGAATAATGACGGCACGATCGATCTGGTCGTCACCGGATGGGAAAAATCGCCAGAGATTTTCGTGAATGCGCTCGAAGGACCATTTCAATCCGCCGCTCCGTGGGTGGGCGAAACGCCTCCTCGCGCCGCGGGCGCCGTCGCGTTCGATTTCGATCGCGACGGCCGCATGGACCTCGCCTTCACGCACTGGGCGCCGCCCGGTCTGAGCCTCTGGCGCAATACCGGCCGCAAGGACTCGCAGGGAGCGCCATCCTTCGAGCGCGTGTCGATCCCCGATCCCGGATGGATGCGAGCCTGGGGAATTGCCGCCTTCGATTACGACAACGATGGCTGGACCGATCTCGTCGCGGTCGGCGAAACATTCGCGGGCAAGGGCAAAATCCTGCTGCTGCGCAATGAAGGCATCGGCGCGGATGGAAAAATCCATTTCCGCGACGTCACGCACGCCACCGGCCTCGATAGAATCATCCTCCACGATCCGCGCAGCGTGATTGCCTTCGATCCCGAAGGCGACGGCTCCGCCGATCTGCTCATCACGCAGAACGGCCTGCCTCCCATGCTCCTGAAAAATGTCGGCGGCAACGAAAACGATTGGCTCGAGCTCGCCTTGAGCGGCGATCCCGACAATGGCACCGGCATCGGCACGCGCGTCGAAATTCTTTCCGGCGCGAGCAAGCAGTTCCTCGAAGTCCCCGGCGCCTCCGGCTACCTCGGCCAGTCCCCCTCCGAAATCTTCACCGGCCTCGGCGCCGAAGAAGACGCCGCCGACGTCCTCCGCCTCCGCTGGCCCACCGGCGCGCGCCAAAACGAACTCCAAATCCCCGGCAACCAGCGCATCACAATCGTCGAACGCGATCAGGGCAGCAAATAAAAGCGGGAAATTTAAGGGCGTATCTCAACGGGAGTCCCAACCGGAACCAAGGGCCAGATTTCGTCGATCTCCGAGTTGGTTACAGCAACGCATCCGTCCGTCCAGTCTATCTGACGATGGAGGGAACCGAGCCACGCATATCGAGATTCGAGTCCATGGATTTCAACAGCGCCGCCGGGGTTTACACCGAGCTTAAGAGCGCGCGCCCGGTCAGCTGCGTTCGGGTAGGAGATATGAAGAGCAAGGTGGAATCGACTGTCAGCGATCTTCGAATCGATGATGTATTCGCCCTCCGGCGTCTTGTGGTCGCCCTCTCGATCCTTCGCTCCCACGGGTTGCCTGCCCAAGGCAACCATATAAGTTTTGACGACATGGGAGCCCCTCATCAGAGTCATCGTGTGTGCCGATTTCAGGATGATGATACGGTCTACCGGCTCTCTCGATGATGTCGGCCGATTTTGAGCGGGACCCGACGCGCAAACAAACGCCACCGCAAAAAGCAGCGAAGCCCAACTTCCAGCAAACCGAGGCGCGTGACCCATTCTTTTCGCCCGAATGATTCTGCGCATTAACATTGGGTGCGGGCGAATTATAACACCGCGTCAGTTAACAACACGTGGACTCTATTGGCTTCCTTCCAGAGTGTCTCTGATAGTCATCAGCGCATTTTGGAGATTTGAAACCGACCGTCCGACGGCGACCTTTCGAACGATCGAGCCCTTTACGCCGGTCAGGCCCGTCTGCTCGGAACCCATGGCCATGATGAGATAGAACCCGGGTTGCTTGGTTTCGTCATCCCCGCGGACACAGAAGGAGAGGTCCAAGGCGGTCTCGAAGTAGTGGCTCGCGTAGAGCTGCTTTTCGGCGATGGCATATGCTACTTGGTCGGCAGGGTTCCCGCGCATCGTCACCACCTGCACGACACGCAGCGTCGGTTTCAATCCGAATTTCACCCTTGCCCAATAGAACGTGTCTTCGACATTCGCAGGCTTCGCATTGGGATAAGCGAGAAGGTAATGGTAGAAATCCGGCAGGCGTTCCGGCAAGGCTTTGCTGTAACTGAGCATGTAGGCAAACTGCTCAGGGACCTCGGTCGGGTTGTGCTTGTCGTTATAAACCCCTAGGACCTTGTTGCCTTCGCGCTCGTATTCAAGCAAACGTTGCAGCACGGTCTTCTGCAGGAGTTGATTCACTTGATCATTCACGTCGGCGGCAGACCAATCGATGGATTGGTGAAGCTCTTCGATGGAGCTCGCCGGCATCTGAATCAGACAGTCGCCGGGCTTGCAGTCCTTCAGCGCCTTAATATCATCGTCGTCGAATGAAAAACCCTTCAAATCCGAGAGCTGCGGAGGGTTGCTGAACACTCCGAGCGCCAGGTAGTTGGGAAGCTTGCGAAGCCGTTCGAAATCGAGGGCAAACTTGAGGTAGCTTTCCGGAGCAGCATGGATGTAGACCGCGCCAACCAGGAAAACCTCGGCGGGCGTGCGGGACGGCATCGTCTTCGCCACCGGCTGTCCGCTTCGGATGGCGTCGATCTGATCCTGGCTCAGTCTGAGATCCTGCCGAAAGAATGTTTGCAGGTCTGGATTCGACTGCGAATTGCCGGCCGTGGAGGCCATGGCAGTCAGGCCCAACAATACGGTAGCGCTCACAACTCGCCGGATCATGGCAACTCCCCCCTGGCAGTTTTTCCTAGTCGGCGAGCTGTGGCGAGCCCTCAAAAAGACGCGCCGTAAGAACCCCGAAGAGCACGCCGGCAACGTGAGCCACGTACGCTACTCCGCCCGTCTGGACCGCCGCCACCGACCCGACATTAAGGAGCTGAATGAGGAACCACACTCCAATCAGAAGCGCGGCCGGGACCAATGTGATTTGCACGAACACGAAAATGATTAGAATCGAGCGAATCTGATCGCGAGGGTACGTCACCAGAAATGCGCCCATGACGGCGGCGATTGCGCCGCTCGCACCCAGGTTCGGAACTGTGGAATGGGGGCTAACCGCGATCTGGGCCAGCATCGCCACGAACCCGCCGGCAAGATAGAATACCAAATACCGCCAGGGATTCATTGCGTCTTCAATCTCGGGGCCGAACGCCCACAAGAACACCATATTGCCCAGGATGTGCGACCAACTCCCGTGCAGGAACATCGCCGTCAGTATGGTGATCCAGTGATGGCCGGCAGTGATGTTCGCGGGGACCGCCGCCCACTTGAGAACGAATGCGTCGCCGCGCGTCAGTTCAAGCACAAAAACGATGAAGTTAGCGGCAATGATGCAGGCCGTAACGATGGGAACATGCACGGGACGCCGGGACGCGTCCGTCAATGGGATCAAGCCGCCCACACTATCTTCCTCCATTCAAAATGGGGTCGGCCGTGCACGCGGAAATCCGTGCACGGCCGCTCATCTGGCTCCGTCTTTCGAGGCCTAGGCCAACTTGCTTGTGACGCTGCGCGCTGCCAAAGAAAGCATCAAGCGAGACGTGCCGCTAAACACCATGCTGACTCCCACCAATATGCCGATCGCCCATTCGCTGCTTGATGGCCACGCCCTCCAAATCATCACGGCGAGGATTAGAGTGAGCACCCCATCAAATAGGAGCCAACTCGATCCCGGAAGCGGCCGGAGCTTGAATCCCAAGGCAAACTCCAAGATCGCCTCTAAGAACAGATAAATCGCCAGAGCAAGCGTTAATGACAGCAAGCCCGCCACCGGATGCATGAGCAGATACACACCGATGAAAATGTAAAGAGCTCCGACAAGCAACTCCCAAAGAAGACCCCCGGTGCTTCGCGTATACCACGCAAAGACCAGATGGGTGCATCCGCTGAAAAGCAACAGCCAGGCAACCAACAGGTTGATGGCGATTCCGGCGGCCATGGGTACGGCGATCGCCAGAATCCCCGCCACAATCAAGAGCACGCTGAGCCCAATGGACCAACCGACCGATTTCTTCACAAACGTCGCCGCTGATGTAGCGCTCATAGGCTTCTCCTTCTATCTATCGTTACGTTTTTTCGTTTGGCCCGGGGATTGCCCCAGAATTTCTAGGCCCGCTCGCGATTCGCTTGGTCAAACGCACTCTCGAGATCCCGCCAGGCCTTGTTGAAGCCCTGCTGGATATCCTTCCAAGCCTGTTCGTCTTCGCTCTTTCGCATGCGTACGTGCGCTTTTAGTTCGGCCAGGGAATGCTGGGCCGTCTTGATGCTTGCTTGCAGCTTGTCTCGAACTTCGGCCTGCGCCAAAGCCGAGCGGACGTGCAGATTCTCGAACCACTGTTTCATTTGCAACAGGCGCTCCTCGAAACTGTCCCGCAGTTTGGCGCGTTCTTTACGGAGATTTAATTCCACCGCCAAAAGATGGTTCTCGATGGCAGCCTTCGTCTCGGCGCTCGCCTTGCCGGCCTTCGTCTTCAACTCGGCAGTTTCCCGTTTCAACGTCTCGATATGCTCCTCAATAAGAGTCTCCAGTTCGTCGTTGTAGTGGTTGAGGTGACGGTGAAGACCGTCGATGCTTGTCGCGATTCCAGATTTTGCCGCAAGCCCGGCCAATTCCAATCGAAAGTTCAGTTCTCGAATCTCGAACTTCAAACCGGAGTTCATCGCCTGAATGTGATCTTCGAGCTTTTCGCGCCGGGCCTCCAGTTCAGCCCGCTTGGCGGCCACGTCCGCCACAATCTGGGCCTTCTCGGCTTCTGTGGCAGCCTGGGCCTTCGCCATCTGTGCGTGGATATCATCCTGAATCGATTGGATCTTGCGTTTCGACCGATGTACGTAGGCATCGAATTCCGCCTCGCGCTCATCTCGTTTCAGTTCTCTCCGAACCGTCCGCCCCAGTTTCTGGAGCTCTTCGTCGAGTCGTTCCGCGTACTGCTCCTCTACAACGAGCGCGAGCACGGAGGTGTTAGGTTGAAGGCCCTGGGGGAATCCCTTTAGTTCGGTATCGTTAACGACTCTTTCCATGAGCCGCGTCGATCCTGCTCCAGCCAGCGCCCCGACGGCGACTCCCGCGGCAGCTCCCACTGGGCCGCTGATAGCCGCACCAATCACGCCGCCGGCCACGCCTACCGTCACGGCAACTGCTTTCTCCGAAAACTCATCGTCCATCTCTCGTTTCGAGCCATGGCCCTTCTCATCTTTCGTGAGAAGAACGTAATCCGTCAGTTCGATCCAACCATCGCGATCGAGCCCTTTCGCCACATCGAGAGCTTTCGCCGCTCCATCTTTCGAATCCGTCGTCAATACGACCAAATTCAAGTCGCCCATGTGGATGCTCCTCTCTGCTGGAACTCTTGAGTCTTGGCCTAGGTTTGTTACCGACCGCCGGGGGAATTGCCTAGCTTCGAAACGAATCTTCTCCGAAGCGCTCGGAGTGATTCTGTGACGTAGGTCACGCTCGTGGCAGTGCGCATAGTGATACCGATACTTTGATTCGTCAACTGTAATATTGCCGCAATACTGGGTTTCTTATCCTCGCCGCCGCAGCCAGCCCGCTTCGCCAAGCAAGTTACATTCGATATCAGGCTTGCGTGCTACTTTCGTTTGCGGTCGGAGCGTGACACACGTTTGCGAGTTACGGAAGGCTTGGGCGGCTTACGCCGCTTCGAGGGCTTCGCGCGGGCCGCACGCGATCCTTTGTTTCCGCTCAGGGCGACCTGCGTGCTTTTGGGCAACTTCGCGAAAATCAGCGAATGGGCGGCGGCGAGGAGGCGGCGGATTTCTTCGCGCGAGAGCGCGTCCTCGGTTTCGAGCGCGACCCATTGCGCGCGGGCCAGGTACGGCGCGGGGACCACTCCGGGCCGCTCGACCAGCGCGGCAAATTCTTCCGCCGAGCATTTGAATGAAATCCAGGTCTCGCCGGGCTCGAGCGAGACCACGGTGTACATCTTGCCTCCCACCTTGAAGACGAGAGCGTCCTCCCACTGGAGTTTCTCCGTGGTGTGCGGCAGTGAGAGGCAGAACTCGCGAACCCAGTCGATATCCATGCGCGAAAGACTATCGCGGACGACCGCACCCCGTCGAGCGGTCCGCAAAAGCATGCCGTCGCTTTGCTTCGCCGCAAGAAGCTGCCAAAACCCGCTTTTCCCCGCCATCAAGGGCCCGTTTAACGTCCCGCTGGGGGGATCAAAGAGCCCCCCAGCGGAGCAGAAACAATTGCACCACAAATGGGCAGGGGAAAACACCGTGGCAACATTCACGAAGACGTAATTTGCGGAATCCGACGAGTTATGTGAGGATACCCGGATGCGAAAAACAGCAACGACTGTGGTAAAGGTAATGGCAGCATGCGTCCTGGCGCTCGGCCTTGCCGGCGCCATCCACGCGCAGCAAAGCACCAAGACAACGGCTCCGGCAACCAGCGCCAAGAAATCGGCCGGGACGACCGCGACAAAGTCCGCGTCCACCGAGCCTAAGAACGCGCCCGGCCCCGCGCTCACCACCGACAAGGAAAAGCAAAGCTACGCGCTCGGCATGAATATCGCGCGCGGCATCAGCCGCCAGGGCGCCGACGTCGACGCGGCCGCGATGGCACGCGGATTGCGCGACACGCTTTCCGGCGCCAAGCCTCTCTTGACGGACGATGAAGCGGAAGCCGCACTCAAGCAACTCCAAGACGTCGTGAAAGCGAAACAGGACGCCGAACTGCAGAAGATGGGAGAGGCCAATATGAAAGAAGGCCAAGAATTCCTGGCGGCGAACAAAACGAAGGACGGCGTCGTCACCCTGCCCAGCGGATTGCAGTACAAAATCATCACACCGGGCACGGGACCGAAGCCCACGGCAGACGATACCGTGGTCTGCAACTACAGCGGCACATTGCTCAACGGCAAAGAATTCGACAGCTCGTACAAGCGCGGACAGCCGGCTGAGTTTCCGCTCAAAGGCGTGATCAAGGGATGGACCGAAGCGCTGCAGCTGATGCCCGTGGGATCGAAGTGGCAGCTGTTCATTCCCCCCGATCTCGCCTACGGCCCGGAAGGGCGCGGACCGATCCCTCCCAACTCGACGCTGATTTTTCAAGTGGAGTTGCTCTCGATCAAAGGAAGCACAGGCGGCGCTAATCCTGGCGCTCCCAAATAAGCTTGAACCAAATGGAATGAATTCCGGTGAAAGGAGATACGCGATGGCTCCCGAACTGAAAATCCGCCGCATTGCGACGGAAGAAGCGTTTTCGATTCCGGAAGTAGCGGCAGCGCTGCGCGACGTGGCGCGAAGCCCGAGCAACAGCCTCGACATGACGCTGGTCGAGCGAATCTACGATGCGAAGACGAATGACGCGATGGCGGGTCTGCTGGGGCGGCTGATCGATCTCGAAGGCGAGCGCATGCGCGACATGGACGCGAACGGCGTGGACGTCCATCTGCTGTCGCTCACCGCGCCGGGCGTGCAGATGTTCGATGCGGACACGGCGACCGAGCTGGCGACGATGGCCAACGACCGGCTCGCCGAAGTGATCAAGCGGCACCCGACGCGGTTCGCGGGCATCGGAAGCTTTGCTCCACAATCTCCCAAGCGCGCGGTAAAGGAGATGGAGCGCGCGATCAAGACGCTCAAGCTGAATGGATTCGTCGTCAATTCGCACACGAACAGCGAGTACTTCGACGACCAGAAATACTGGCCATGCCTCGAAGCGGCCGAAGCGCTCGATGCGTGCATCTACATCCACCCGCGCGCGCCGTCGGATGGGCTGGCCGCGCCTTTCCGGCATTACGGCCTCGATAGCGCGCAGTGGGGCTACGGCATCGAGACGTCGACGCACGCGGTGCGCATGATCGTGAGCGGCGTCTTCGATCGCTTCCCGAAACTGAAGATTTGCCTCGGGCACATGGGCGAGGCCGTCCACTTCTGGGCGTGGCGCCTGGACTACATGAACAAGAACGCGCAGAATCGCGGCTCCGCGCCGAAACTGCAGCTCAAGCCGAGCGAATATTTCAAGCGCAATTTCGTGATCACGACGAGCGGCGTGGAATCGCATCTCGCGCTTGATTTTTCGATCAAGGCGCTGGGAGCGGAAAACGTGCTGTGGGCGATCGACTACCCGTATCAGCCGACCACGCCTGCTGTCGCGTTCATGGATTCCGCGCCGATTTCGGATGCCGACAAGCACAAGATCTACCACGAGAACGCCGAGCGCGTGTTTCACATTGCGCCCGTCGGCGCGGTTCATTCGCACGCAGGCGCAATCAGCGCCAGGTGAAGATACGAAACGGCGGGCCCGCACGTCTTGATTTAGCGGCCAGGGAACGTGTAAATTCGAGTATCGGCGATTGGCAAGTTGTCTACTCGAAATATGTCCCTATCTGACTCGGCCCGATCAAATCTGACGACAACAACAAACGAAGCGGGCAACTCCGCGTCCGCGGGCGAACCTGTTTTCTGGCGGGTCGAGGGCAGCCTGCTCGCCCTTACGGCCGTGCGGCCCGTCGGCTTCTTCACCTGGAACGCGCAGAGCTTTGCGGAGCGCTGGGCGCGGCGCGGGACGATGGGCGTGCTGGCTCTGGCGCGGCCGTTCTTCTACATCGCCGACCGGCATTTTGCCACGCGCGTGCTGCACACCGTGCTGCGCGGGGAAAGCCGCGACCGCCTCGATTTGCTGGGCGAGGAATTCTTCCACTACTTCCTGAAACCGCGGCTGAAATCCGCCGGCGCGGAAAAACTGCAGGCACTACTCGCGGCGGGCAGCGACGTGGTGCTCGTGAGCCAGGGGCTCGATCACATCATGCGGCCGCTCGCGAAGCATTTCGGCGTGCGACGTATCCTCTGCAATCGTCTGGATTTTCGCGATGGGCTCTCCACGGGGCGCCTGCTCGATCCGGTGATTCGCCCGCGCGGCCCGATGGCGAGGTTTCAGGAGAACGGCCCGGACGGCAGTGTAACGCGCCATCAATTGGTGAGCGATCTCGGCTTCGCGAAAACTCCGGATGTGCTGGACGAAGCGATTCGCCCCGCCGAACGAATTTCGCCGAAGGTGAACTTGCCGGTTGTCCGCTTCGATACGAAATACAAAGGCGCGAAGCTCTCGGTGCGCGAAGCGCTGCGCGGCCAACACATTTTGCTGATCGGCGGCACGGGGTTCATCGGCAAAGTGTGGCTCGCGAGTTTGTTGACGGATTTGCCGGAGATCGGGCGCATTCATTTGATCGTGCGCGGGAACCGGTCGGCCAGCGCGCTGGAGCGATTCGAGCGCATGGTCGAGGAATCGCCGGTGTACGACCGGCTGGCCGAGCGGCATGGCGACAAATTCGCGGATTTCCTGCGCGAACACGTCGAGGTGCTGAGCGGAGATGCAAGCAAACCGGGGCTCGGGCTTGAGCCGGAAGAGCGCGACCGGCTGGCGCGGACCGTCGACGTGATCGTGAATAGCGGCGGGCTGACGGATTTCAATCCCGATTTGCGCGATGCGCTCGCGGCCAACGTGCAATCGACCGAGTACCTGCTCGATTTCCTGCGCAGCTGCGACCACGCGGCACTGATGCATCTCTCGACCTGCTACGCGGTGGGCGCGCGCGACGGCCGCATCATCGAATATCTGCCGAAAGACTATACGCCGCGCGACGTGCCGAATTTCGAAGCCGTGAAGGAATGGAAGGCGCTGCAAGAGCTGACGCAGGAAATCGAAAAGCGCGCGGATTCGGAGGAGGTAACAAGCGAGCTGCGACAGCAGGCGCTCGAAAAGAGACAGGCGGCCAAGAATCTGGATGGCGCAGCCCTCGAAAATCAGATCCGTAAGAACCGGGTCCGCTGGCTGCGCGTGGCGATGATGGACGCCGGAACGCGGCGCGCGAACGAGTACGGCTGGCCGAACACCTACACTCTGACGAAGAGTTTGTCGGAATCGCTGATCCGGAATTTCCTCGACGAAACGCCCGGCGCGGCGATCGCGGTGGTGCGGCCGTCGATCGTGGAGTCGTCGATCGAGAAGCCGTTCCTCGGATGGAATGAAGGGATCAACACATCGGCTTCGCTCTCCTATCTGCTCGGGACTTTTTTTCGACAACTGCCGACCAATGCGAGCAAGTGCCTCGATCTGATTCCGGTCGATTTGGTGGCGCGGGGGATGACGCTGATCACGGCGGCCCTGGCGACGCGGCGGCAAGAACGGCTGTATCATCTGGCAACTTCCGTGGCGAATCCGTGCGACATGCGGCGCTCGATCGAGCTCACGGGGCTCGGGCACCGCAAGTTCTATCGCGCGCAGAACGGGCTGAATCCCCGCGTGCGGCTGAAGTTCGACGCGATTCCTGTGTCGAAGGCGCGCTACGACCGGCTTTCGGCGCCCGCGCAGAAGATGATCGTGCAGGCGATCAATAGAAGCGTCGAGCCGCTACGATTCATGCGGCCCCCGCTGGCGCGGCAGGAGCGCGAGCTTGAGAAAGTGATCAAGCTGGTGGCGCTGTTCGAGCCGTTCATCCTGCACAACGATCACGTGTTCGAGGCCGCGAACGTCGAAAGGCTCAGCGCGGCGCTGCCGGAGGATGAGCGCGACGCCTTCGGATACGACGCGCGCTCGCTCGACTGGTGGGACTACTGGATCAACGTCCACATTCCGGCGCTGCGCAAGTGGTGCTATCCTCTGATCGAAGGACGTCCTCCGGAAGCGCGGCCGCCGAAGCGCAATGTGCCTCTCGCGGGCGGCGCTGGAACGCCGGCAACGCCGTCCTGAAATCACAACACCGTGGCTATCCTCCTGACCGGGAGCACCGGATACATCGGTGCCCACATCGCGTCGAACCTGCTCGCCGAGTCCGGCGAATCGCTGAACGTGCTGGTGCGCGCGCGCGATCCGCTGGAGGCGCGGCAACGGCTTTGGCACTCGCTGCAACTGCACATGGACGCTCCGCAGTTCGAAGAGATGTCGCACGGGCGCATCCGGATTTTTCTCGGCGATTTGACCAATTCGCGATTTGAGCTTGCCGATGATGAATATCGCGCGATGGTGCGTTCGACCGATTCGGTGATCCATTGCGCGGCTTCGCTCAACCGCAAATCGGAGAAGAGCTGCCTGAACGTGAATCTGCGCGGGACGCTCGAAGTGATCCAGTTTGCGCGGCGCGCGCGCGAGGATCATGGCTTGCGGCGGTTCAGCCACGTGAGCACGGTCGCGGTGGCCGGGCATCGCGCGGACGAAGTGGTGGAAGAGGATACCTCGATCGACTGGAATCGTTCGGATTACGACCCCTACGCGCGCACGAAGAAATTCTGCGAGCACATGGTTCGCGAGCTGCTGCCGGACGTGCCGCGAACCATTTTCCGGCCGAGCATCGTCCTCGGGGATAGCCGGCGGCCGGAGACGAATCAGTTCGATATGGTGCGCGCGTTCGTGTTCCTCGCCGGGCTGCCGGCGCTTCCCTTCCGCGCGACGGATCGCGTGGACATCGTGCCAGTGGATTATGTGGCCGGGGCGATTTCGAAGTTGCACCAGCAGGAACGGACGGCATACGAGATCTATCATCTATCGTCGGGCACTGGCTCCGAAACATTTCAGGAATTGACGGACGCGCTGTCGAAAGCGCAGGGCAAGCGCGGGCCGATGTACGTGCCGAGCCTCGAAGGGCCTTCGTCGAAGATGATTCACGCGCTGGCGGGGCGCGCGGGAAAGATCGGCGGGCTCGCGACGCTGCTGAAGGTGTTTTTGCCGTACCTCGTGTGGAACACGGTCTTCGATAATCGGCGCGTGGTGGAGGAGATGGGGCGGGCGCCGGCGCCGTTTTCGCAATACTGCTATCCGCTGTTGCGTTTCAGCCGGGAAAATCATTTCACGTACAAGTATCGCGATCTGCCTGCAAGCGGCGCGCCCGAAGCGGCGCCGCTGCCGGCAGGCGCGGCGGGAGATGCACGCTGATGTGGGATATGGACCTCGGCCTTGAAGCGTGGGTGAGCAGCCTGATCGAGCTGAACAAGCTCGAATGGATGCTCGGCGTGGGCGAGGCGTGGAAGCCGGGCGAGAAGCTGAAGCTGCTGCTCGCGGGATACAACGGGACGCGGAATACGGGCTCGGACATTCGCGTGGAAGGGATTGTCCGGCAGATTCGGAAGATTTTGGGCGACGACAATCTTTCGCTCAGCGTGATGACGCAGGATTTCGACCTGACGCGCGGCTATTTCGAAAACGCGCAGCAGGTGCGGCTGCCGGATATTTTTCCGCCGTTTCTGCATTCTGAGGTGCGCAAGAACCATGGCGTGGTGGCATGCGAAGGTTCGATGTTCAAGAGCAAGTTCGCGAACGCGCTGACGGCGATGATGATCGGCGCGCTCGGGATCGCGTCCGCGCAAAATAAGCTGAGCATCGCGTACGGCGCTGAAGCGGGCGATATGGATCCACTGCTGCAGAAAATGTGCCGCCGCTATTGCGGCGATTCGCTGGTGATCACGCGGAATGTGGAGTCGCAGGAAGTGCTCGGCAAACTGGGCGTGGCGACGGAACTGGGCGCCGATACCGCGTGGACATTCGAGCCGAACGTTGGCCCAGAATATGGCCGGAAGGCGCTTTTGGACGCCGGATGGGACGGCTCGACACCTGTCCTGGCCGTTTGCCCGATCAATCCATTTTTCTGGCCGGTGAAGGCGTCGCTTGGAAAGGCGCTGGTTCATTCGCTGAGCGGCAAATACGAGAAAAGCCACTACCGGTCGATCTATTTTCACAAGTCGGGAGCGGGCGTGGACGCGGCATTCGAGAAATATCTCACGGAGATGGCGGCGGGGATCGAGCGCTATCGCAACAGCCGCCGCGTGTTTCCGGTGCTCGTTGCGATGGAGATGCTCGACCGGGAGGCGTGCGAACGGCTCGCGGAGAAACTGGGCGGGGCGCCGATTTTTTCGTCGGACAAGCTCAACATGCACGAGATGGTGAGCATCCTACGGCAGTGCGACCGCATGCTTTCGTCGCGATTTCACGCGATCGTGACTTCGATGCCTGCGGGCGTGCCTTCGGCCGGCGTGACGATGGACGAACGCATTCGCAACCTGATGCGCGACCGCGGCCACGGGCATCTGCTGATGCGCGTCGACGAACAGGATTTGGGCGACAAGATTTTTGTGGCGCTGCGCTCGCTGGACGTTGGCGCGGACGAAATTCGCGACTCGATGGCGCGGACCGTCGTGCGCAACTTGCAGCTGATGGCGCGCATGGGCGTCTATTTCGAGGCGCAGGTAGCGCGGCAGTATCCGGAATTTCCGGTGCGCACGGGCGTTCTGGGATGGGAAGAGTATCTGCCACCACTGAGCCCGAGCGTGCAGCAACTGCTCGAGCGGCATAGCGACGCGATCGAAGCGGCGTAGCAGGCGAGGCGAATCGGCGAGGGCGATGAAGTTGACGTTTCTCGATACAATCTTCGCGCGGATGCAAGGGGCGGCGAACACGCCAGTGGTCGGCGAAGTCCGCAACGGGCAGATCGCTTCGGTAACCGGAGGCGAGCTGCTTGCGATGATCGCGTGGGCGCGAGGATTCCTTGCCGCGCGCGGATTGAAGCGCGGCGACCGTTGCGCGCTGCTCGCGCCGAATAGCGTTCGATGGGCGGCGCTCGATCTGGCGATGATGGCCGAGGGGCTGATCGTGGTGCCGCTTGATCCGCGGCAAGTGGGCACCGAACTCGCGGCGATGATCGAGGATTCGACACCGACGCTGCTGTGCGCTTCGGATGCGGCGCTGGCCGATGGAGCGGTGGCAAATCTGGACGTGCCGCCACCCGTCGTTTACTTCGACACGATTTTCAGCGGCGACGGCGCGAAAGGCGAGGCGCCTACCCCGCCCTATCATCATGCCGATCACGATGCGGTGACGATTGTCTACACGTCTGGAACGTCGGGCGAGCCAAAGGGCGTGGTGCTGAACGCGGGGAATGTGACATTCATGTTGAACCGCACGAATGCGCGCCTCGATCAGCTGATGGGGCGGAGCGGCGAGCCGGATCGCGTGTTTCAGTACGCGCCATTTTGTTTCGGCGCGGCGCGAATCCTGCTGCTCACGTCGCTTTCGCGCGACAGCTTTCTGACGCTTTCGACGGACCTGACGAAGCTGGCCGACGACCTTAAAATCGCGGCGCCGAATTATTTTGTGAATGTGCCGCTGTTCCTCGAGCGCGTGCGGCGGAAGGTCGAGGAATCGATTCAGAAGCGCGGAGGAGCCGCGGCGGCTATTTTCGCGCGCGCCCGGCGAGCTTACATGCAGCGGCATGGCGGAGCGAACGTTTCGCTGGCGGATTCGCTGTGCTTGCGGCTCGCGAACGCGGCGCTGTTTCCCGCGATCCGGAAGAACATTGGGCCGAATCTGAAGGCGCTGATTTGCGGATCGGCGCCGCTGGCCGTCGAGACGCAGCTTTTCTATATGATGCTCGGGATTCCGGTGCTGCAGGTATACGGGCTGACGGAAACGACTGCGATCTGCACGATGGATGATCCGGCGAACGTCGAGCCGGGGCGCGTGGGGCCGGCGGTGCCGGGAATCGAAATGACGATCGCGGGTAACGGCGAGATTCTCGTGCGCGGGCCGAATGTGTTTCCGGGATACTGGCAACGGCCGGCGGAAACGGCGAAGGCGCTCGAGGGCGGATGGTTCCATACGGGCGACCAGGGAGAGACCGACGCGACGGGCAATTGGCGGATCACCGGACGGATCAAGAATCTGCTGGTTTTGAATTCGGGACACAATGTGGCGCCCGAGCCGCTTGAGCACGAGCTCGCGACGCACTTGCCCGAAGCGCAGCAAGTGGTGCTGCTGGGGAATCAGCGGAGTTTTCTGGCGGCGCTCGTGACGGCGGCGGGAAGCAATGGCTCGGCGAATGGCCTCGATGAGGGGCGGGTGCGAGCGGCGCTCGACAGCGTGAATGCGGGATTGCCGCACTACAAACAGATTCGCGCGTTTCATATTGTCGGCGAGCCTTTCAGCACGGAGAATGGCTTGCTGACCACCATGGGCAAGATCAAGCGGGATGCGATTGCGGAACGGTTCGCGGGCGAAATCGAGCAGATGTACCAGAAGAAACCGGCATGAAGAGCCTCGCGGGCAAAACGCTTTCGTGGCGGACGGCGGATGGCGTGATCGAGCTGGCGCTCGACCGGGCGCCGTGCAATGAAATCGGATCGGCGACGCTCGGGGAGCTCGAGCAATTCGCGGGCGCGCTCGATTCGCTGGCCGGCGAGTCGCACGCGTTGATTATTTCGAGCGCGCGCAAAGAGGGATTTTGCGCGGGGGCCGATCTTCGCGAGCTCTACCGCGAATTGCAGGATTTGCGTCCGGCGGAGCGGCTGGCGGGCGTGCGCGATTTTCTCGAACGAATTCACGGAGTAATGAATACGATCGATGCGGCGCCCATCACGACGATCGCCGCGGTGCACGGCGTGACGTTTGGCGGAGGATTCGAGCTGGCGCTGGCGTGCGATTTGATCGTCGCGGATAAGATGGCGCGATTCTGTTTTCCTGAGCTGCGGCTGGGGCTGATTCCAGGCTTCGGCGGCATTCCGCGGCTGAAACGCGATCTGGGAAACGCGGCGGTGCGCGATCTGCTGTTGACCGGGCGCAGCATCAATGCGACGAAGGCGCAGTCGCTCGGGCTGGTGAGCCAGGTGGCGGGCGAGGGAGACGCGCTGCGCGTGGCGCGGGCGACGGCGGCCCAGCTGGCGAAATTCGATCGCGAAACGACCATCGTGGCGAAGCGGTTCATCAAACCGATCCCGCGCGAGGAGCTGCGGCGCGAGATCGATATTTTCTGCGAGCTGTTCATGCGGCCGGCGGTCGAGGCGGGGCTACGGAAGTTTGTGGAATCCACCGACGCACTGCCATATTTGCCTTAGGCGGAGATTTGAAATTTCAGATTTGAGATTTCGGAGTTTGCATTGTGGGCGGAACGCTGGGTGGGAAGATGGAAGAACATGACAACTCTCGAGAAGACTACGGACGAAGTGCTGGGCCTAGCGGCAACGCATTTTAAGGTGCCGCGCGAGCAGTTGAGTCCCGACGATGATTTCTTCAAGAAGCTTGGGATCAACAGCCTTCAGGCGCTCGATCTACTCACGCGGATCGAGCAGCATTTTCATATCGAACTGCCGGATTACGAACTGCAGGGCGTGAGCGACTTTCGGACATTAGCCGAACGAATTCAGTCCCGCCTTTGATGCTGGATCTCCGCCAATACAACTGCTTGGGTGAGGCGCTGCGCGCGGCCCTCGATCGCTGGCCGGATGAGGTCTGCCTGATCGAGGCGGACCGCGAGCGGGAGAACGCGCGGTTCACGTACCGGCAATTCAAGGAAGCTGCGCTGCCGCTGGCGCGGGCATTACAGGATGCGGGGTTCGTCAAGGATTCGCGCGGCGCGATTATCATGACGAATCAGTCGAAATGGCTGATTTCGGCGTACGCGATTTTCTTTTGCGGCGGAGTGCTGGTTCCGCTCGATTACAAGCTGACGCCGGAAGAGCAATTGAAACTGCTCGCGCATTCGAGGGCCGATGTGCTGGTCGTCGAATATCATTTGTGGCGTGCGATCACGAAGGCCGAGGGATTTGCATCGCTGGCTGCGCGCGTTGTGCTCGTGACCGAGGCACCCGCCGGAGCCGATCTCGCAGGGGCGAAACGCTGGGAGGAATTCCGCGATTCGCGCGAGCCGGTGTTTGTGGCGCGGACGCGCGGCGATGCGGCGTGCATCGTGTATTCGTCGGGAACCGGCGGGCGACCGAAAGGCTGCGTCCTGACGCACGAGAATTACCTTGAGCAGTGCGTGGCGCTCACTTCGCTCTATCCTTTCTGGCCCGGCGTGCGATACCTCAGCATTCTGCCGACGAATCACGCCATCGATTTCATGGTCGGATTTATCGGGCCGTTTGTTTGCGGCGCGACGGTTGTGCATCTGCGGACGCTGCGGCCGGAATACATTCGCGAGGCGTTCACCAAGTACAAGATCACGTACATGAGCCTCGTGCCGATGGTGCTGAAGAATCTCGAGCGCGGTTTGCGGCAACGATTCGAGGAGCTTTCACCGTCGCGGCGCAAGATGTTGAACTCGCTGATCGGCATCAATCGCGCGCTGACGCGGCGGCGGCCCAATCGGGTGATCAGCCGGGCGCTGTTGCGGCAGGTTCACGATGCATTTGGAGGCGAGCTGCGGGCGTTCTTTGTGGGCGGCGCTTTTACCGAGCCGGCGACGCTGCAATTTTTCTACGATTTGGGGATTCTGGTGGGCAACGGCTACGGCTGCACGGAAGCGGGCACCGTGATCAGCGTGAATGACTTCAAGCCGTTTCGATCCGACACCGTGGGCAAGCCACTGCCAGGGATGGAAATTCGCGTCGTGAATCCGGACACCGAAGGAATCGGTGAAGTCGCGGTGCGCGGCAAGACGGTGATGTCGCATTATCTCGACGACCCGGAGACGACTTCGGAGACGATTGTCGATGGCTGGCTGATGACCGGCGATCTGGGGCGCGTGGACGCGAGCGGGCATTTGCAGCTCTTCGGGCGCAAGAAAAACATGATCGTCACCGAGGAAGGCAAAAACATTTATCCCGAGGACATCGAAAATGTTTTCGAGGGGCTCCCGGTGAAGGAGTTCTGCGTTTTCGCGGACAATTATCTGTGGCCCGAGCGCACGATGGTGGGCGAGAAGCTCGTGCTTGTCCTTCATGCCGAGCCGGGACACGCGATCGGTGACGACACGATCGCGAATCTTGCCGAGCGCAACCGGCGGCTGGCGAATTACAAGCGCGTGAGCGGGTATCTGGTTTGGGACGCGGACTTCCCTCGCACGGCTTCGATGAAAGTGAAGCGAATGGAGCTTGCGGAACAGATTCGCGAAGGCGCCGGCCGCGAATCGGTGGTGCCTCTGTGACTTCGGAAACGCCCAAGGAGCGATTCTTCGCGATCGTGAATCCGGCTGCGGGGGGCGGGCGGTGCGGAAGGCTTGCGCCGGCGGCCCTCGATCGCGTGCGGCAAGCGGGAATCGAACTCGAAATAGCGCAGACCGCGGAACCCGGCGAGGCGACGGCGCTTGCGCGCGCTGCGTATGCGAAGGGCCATCGCAATTTTCTGGCGGTCGGCGGAGACGGCACAGCTTTTGAAATCGTGAATGGCCTTTTCCCTGAAGCGCAGGCGCAAGACCGACCGGTGCTCGGGTTTCTACCGCTGGGCACCGGCAATTCGTTTCTGCGCGACTTCACCACGCGCGGCGTGGAGCACACGATTGAGGCACTGCGCGACAGACGCCGCCGACCGTGCGACGTGCTGCGCCTGCGGCACTCCGGCGACGACATCTATTTCATCAACCTGCTGAGCCTCGGCTTCCCTGCCGATGTGGGCGAACTGACAAACCGTAGATTCAAGGGGCTCGGCGAACTTGGCTACATTCTTGGGGTGGTTGCGCGGCTCGCCGGGCTGCGACATCCGGCATTTCCTCATCGCGTCGATAGCGCCGAGGAGTGGGACCGGCGCCGCTGCCTTTTTTTGACCTTCAGCAACAGCAAATTTACCGGCGGGAAAATGATGATCGCGCCGAAAGCCGATCCTTCGGACGCGCGGATCGAGTACGTGCGGTGGGGGCCAATCGGGCGGTTGAGGCTACTGTTGACCTTCCCGCGATTATTCACGGGAACGCATATCGAACATCCGCTTGCTTCGCGGGCGGGGGCCGAACGGATCGAGCTTGATCTCGCGGAGCCAGTGAATGCGATGGTCGACGGTGAAATTCTGCGCCTGAAATGCCGCTCGATCGAGATCCTCCCGGCCGCGCTGGACGTCGTGGTATGAGCAAGGCCTTGCGGACGGTGCGCTCGGCGCTGCTGTGGGCTGTGAGCGGTGTCCATTTCGGGGTGGTCGGCACCTTCCTCATTCTTCTCGGGCTCTGCGTCGATCCGCGCAAGAACGATTGGCCGCAGCGCCTCTTCTTCCGCAATATCCTGCGGCTCGCGGGCGCGAAACTGGAGGTGCGCATCGCGCCAGGCTTCGATCCGGCGCGCACGACCCTTTTCATTTGCAATCACGTGAATATTTTCGATCCGTTCGTCGTTTATTCGGCGATTCCACAATTTCTGCGAGGGTTCGAGCTGGAATCTCATTTCAAGCTGCCCATCTACGGGTGGATGATGGGATGGTTCGGGAATATTCCGGTGCCGGACGTCCCGAGCCGCGAAGGGCTGGCGATCATGACCGAGCGCGCGAAGGCGGCGTTCGATTCGGGCACCAGCCTGATCGCGTTCGCCGAGGGATCGCGCACGCGCGATGGGCACGTTCACGAATTCAAGAAGGGGATCTTCAGCCTCGCGCAGAAATTCGGCGTGCCGATCGTGCCGACGAGCATTGTCGGATCCTACGAGTTTTTTCGCACGGGCAGCTGGATGTTGACACCTGGAAAGATCACGGTCTTCCTGCACGATCCGATCGAGACGTCGAAGGTCGGACGCTCGGAGGTGGACGAACTGCGGCGGCGTGTGCAGGAGATTGTGTCGGCGCCGGTGGAAACGGCGCTCGAGGCGCGCGAAAACTCGTAGGAACGTGACGAGCCGTGCGGCTAGAAGCACCGAGGCAGAACACCGAGAAAACCGCGATCCACCGCCGAGACGCAGAGAGCGCGGAGAATGCCGGGCTCAATACGAACAGTGGCGAGTGGCTTAGGAACGGCGAAACGGACCTGCGAACTAAACACAGAGATCACTGAGGCAAGGCATGAGGCCACCGAGGAAGCAACTTCACCTTTCCCTTCCCTGCGGACTCGGGGCAAGGAGATGCAGAGCGCAACATTACTCACCGCAAGCCTATAGTTAGGATAGCTGCTCGATACTTGCTTCGGGGAGGGCGCGGCCGGCGCGCAGCTCTCGCCAGGTGTAGACAACGCGATGGATCACGGTGAGCGTGGAAATGGTCGCGATCACCCAGAGGACGGGGCCCACGCGCCGCGCTACGCCGCCGATGATCAGCAGAACGAGGCGCTCGGGCCGCTCCATGAATCCCACCTTGCAGGATGGAATCAGGGACTCGGCGCGCGCGCGGGAATAGCTGACCATGAAGGAACTCGCCATGGCGATTGCCGCGAGCGCCATGTAGAACGTGCGTCCGATCAGTGTGTAATAGACGATCAGCCCCATGTAGAGGGCGAGGTCGGAATAGCGATCGAGCGTGGAATCGAGGAAGGCACCAAAAGCCGTGACGCGGCCGACGCGGCGCGCCACCTGGCCGTCCGCCATGTCGAGAAAGCCCGCGAGGAAAAGCACGGCGGCGGCGCCGCGAAAACGCCCGGTGGCGAACCATGCCGCCGCCCATGCGTTCACGCCCAAACCGAGGAACGTAAACATGTTCGGGGTGAGGCCCGTCGCGGCGAGCGCGCTCACCACATGTTTCAGCAGCCAGCCAGCCCCTTCGCCGATCCAGTAAGTGATTGGCCGATTCGAATTCTTGGGATCACCGCTCATCTGCCAACATGATACACGGAAAACTAGGGTATGAGAGCAGCGGCGGAAGCCTTTGGAAGCGCGATTTGCGCAACGCTGGTGCCCGGGGTGGGGGTCGAATTAACACTACATTCCAAAGACCAAATGTTTATCGGCGTTGCAACCCTATCCCGGCATTTAACTGGTACGGAACGGTACTGTAGCGGAGAGGTGTGTATTCATGGTTTCCAAGAGTATCTACGATAGGGCTAAGAGCCAATTCGATGCGCTGTTCAAACACCCACTGTCCGCTGCGGACGAGATAGACCCAACTCGCAGTCAGCAGATCGTGGTGCAGGAGGCCCTCGGGGTGCCCGAGCAGAAGCGCGGCATCAAGAAGACCGTTCCACCACCACCGAAATCGAAGCGGGAACAGTGCGGGCTATCTCGCCGCGATGTCGTCGCGATCCTCGACAGGATTGAGGCCTACCGTCTCACGAAGAAAGACACACCGCTCCTGCCGGAGCGCGACACCAAGAATTATCGCGATCTCGCGGCGGGCAATGCCAGCGTGGGGGAGTTGGCAGATCGTCACAAACTGAGCGTCGTCGCCTTCAAGGTCCTGGTTGCAGATATAGAGAAGACGATCATCGACGAAGCCGCGTATATGCGGAAAAGATGCGGGGTAAACGTTCTCGAAAACCTAGTTCTTGTTCCTGACGAAGCCGAGGCCACAAACGCCACTGAACGGCTCGGAGATGAGTCCCGCGCCATCGACGAGAAGTCTATTGCAGCATCGGGCGGTGCCAGCATCGGCGGAAGGATCATTTCGCGCGGGAAAGATTCCAAGGGGAAACCCCTGGCTCTCGACAGTTTCGAACGTGGCGGGAAGATGACCCAGACCAGCCCGTCCATCATGGACGAGGGATCGAACACGTCAAGGCATGTCGAAGAAGACGACTACTCCGAAGATTCTCGCGCATAGATGGCAGACTTCGGCCTGCTTTCCGCGCGGAAAAACTCGCTCAGAAAAACCTGATACGTAAATGCAAAACTCTTTTTACTCAAAACACGGCACTTAACCTCTTGCGACCCGCCTGAACCTGCGTCGATGCGCCTATATGTAGAACCCTACGCAACAACTCGGATGCTTTGGCGTCCGCAAAGTAGACGAGACCGATGGGAAACTTTGAGCAGAACGCCGCCACGGCGTCTATTGAGAATGAGATCGCGATCTTCGAGGCCTTCCGGGCAACCGCGATGGAACTGGGACTCGCTCAGGCAGTGATACATCTGACCGAAGAAGTATCAACCCGCCGTCAGTCCCTCGCGAAGTCGATCAACAAGTTGTCCGCGAAGTAGACGAGGCATCAGGCGTCGTGCGGTTGACTTCTGCTTCGTTCGCTTTGGTTGCTGTAGCCGTCTTGGTTGCCCTGATTGTGTTTCCGTCTAAATAGGTGCGCATCATGGCCAGCAACTTCATAGACTTGGATAGGAAGTCTTCGTTTCTCTGCTTGCGCTTCTCCAAGAAATCACTGAGACGCTTGTCATCCGACAATTCTGTCGAACTCCTGTCGAAAGGGTCTTTGTGTTCCAGAACTAGCGTCACCTCGTCGTTAGCGATACTCAGCAGCTCGGTCGCCACTCCAAAAATATCCTTCGGAATGGCCAGAGCCTCTTCGTTCCATAGCTCAAAAGCTTCTTTCCAGCGCTCGAAAAATCGATTACTAGCGTTGATATTCGACTGATGGCGTGCTTCCTTGTTGGAGGCTTGATCGTCGTGTTCTCTTGGAAGGCCGCTGAAGGCGAATCGCAAGCGAGCCATACTTTTCCAGAGTGCGCCCAGTTTTTGAAATTCGCTATCGATGCGAAGTTTGTGTAAGTGCCCAACCTTGTCTAACTCGATCTGCACTTGCTTGGAAGCAAGATCGAGCTGATGGGTGAATGCGATATTCAATTGCGCGTATTCCTGCTTTTGCTTTTCTAGGCCGCGTTCCGCCCAAATTCGGCCTAGGTAGCCGGATAGACCGAGCACGATCACACCGCCGCCACCAAGACTGGCTATCACGGCACCAGCAACCTTCCATACGTCGTAGGCGCTCATGGCCGGGATGATACGCCGGGTCTTAGGGTGCAGCAAGCCGCAGAGATGCAAGGCTCGTCAGCAAGCTCAATGTCGATGCGGTAGAAACGGCATCTCGGGACACGCACACCGAGATCGCCGGGCAGTAGCAGTGTGTGCGTAAGGACGAAAGAGGATTAAATGAAAGGCACAGTTCTTTCTTACAACCGCCAACGCGGCTTCGGATTCATAGCGCCGCTACCCGAGGAGACCGAGGATAGCGATGTCGATTGGTTCGTGCATGTCACCGGATTACTCAATCGCAAGTCCCTACGGGCCGATGAGTCGGTCGAGTTCAACATATCGGAGCGGAATGGCAGACCACTAGCGATAAACGTTCGAGTGATAGATTCTGCGGCTCCCGCAACAAACAGGGGCGCACGATGAAGACTAATACACGGAAGCCCAACAAATGTTTGATTGAGATCAAGAGACTGCCGCTCGACCGTTTTCGAATCCCAAGTCCCGGTCGCAAGTGGAAGCACATCGCGCGTCAAGTTCAAGCGCTCTTGATGTATCTCGCGACGTTCGCGAATGGCGACGGCACGTTCAATCACGGCGACGTGGATTATTCCCCAAGCGTAAAGACTCAGGCGGAACATTTCGGATTCTCGCGCAGATGGATATACACGCTTCAGGACAACCTGAAGGCGCTCGGTTTTCTAACGTGGGAGAGATTGAACAGACAGGAAGGACGAAAATACACAATCACCATTCCTGAGGTGAACGATTCGAGCAATTCTGACGTGAACGATTCGAGTTCTGAAGTGAACGATTCGAGCAATTCTGACGTGAACGATTCGAGTTCTGAAGTGAACGATTCAATTCCTGAGGTGAACTCAGCTTCGCATCCTGAGGTGAACTCCTGTAGTCACACATCCGTCCTTCCGTCTTATAAACCGTCCTACCAACCGTCTCAGGTAGGCGGGCAGGATTTGGAGGAGGCGGTCAGGTGGGTGCGAGAGAAGTTCAGGGAGACAACCGGGAAGGTTCTTTCGACACGGGATGCACAGAAGCTATTTCTCAACCGTCTGCCCGAAGCTGTAAAAGGCACGGTGCAGCAATGGCTCGAAAACCGCCCGTTGACCGGTTTGAATAATCCAGCCTACTTTTTGCTCCGTGAGTTTGAGGATTACTACGATCCCGCCAACAGGCCGGAGCCAGAGTACACGAAGCAGGAAATCGATGCGATTGTTGCCCGAATCAGAGCAGAACCGAATCCATACGAAGCAGTGCTCGCTGAAAAGAAGGAAGCGGAAGACCATGCTATGGCTAACATGGATCAGTGGCTCTAGTAGGCAAACGCTAAAGGTATCAGGCAGAATACTTGCCCATGAAGGCGATTGAGCGCCTCGAACTGATAAGTAAGGTCGCGAGGGAGCTGCAGACGCGGATGACCTTCGATGACATCGATATGTATCTGCATAGTTGTGGCGTTACAGCGAAGGGCCAGCCCCGTTCTGACGGTTAACGGTCGCTCTTCCAACAGGCTCCAAGTCGGAAAGACAATTGAACTCGAAAATGAGGCCAGCGTATGAGCGCACCTAACTGGATTTGGCTCGGTGTTGTGCTGCTCCTTCTCACTTGGAATTATCGCCTATGGCGGAAGTTAGGGGTGTGTAGGAACCGCCTCTATCAACACTTCCTGACTTGGAAACTAGCGGCGTTTGGAGTGACAGATTGGGAAGCAAAGGACCAGCTTGATAAGGCATACGGCGTGGATTGCTACAAGGACGCTTATCGGGAAATTGCTAAAGCCGCCGCTGAAGGATTTCAAGACGGCAATGGAAGAGAAGGGCTATCAATCGAAGAAGTTAAATTCCGGCAAGGTTTGGCTTGTATCGAAGGATGGACAATCCCAACCGAGCACGGAACACGCTGAAGTCGATTGGTAAAGTGACGAAGTGACGGAAGTGACGGTAAATCTGATTCTTTTTATATATCTCTCTCGTGGGAAGAAAACCATTTTTACTGTCACTACCGTCACTCTGTCACTAAACTGTCCGCCCTGCAACCGTGCAGGTCGTCCGTATTGTAAACAAAGATTCGTGGACACATGGCACGCCTGACGGTCAACTGCATGTCTTCTGTTGTTCGCCAGAAAATTTCAAAGTTCCGATTTTTTTCCTTTTTCCGAGGTGATTCATGCCCAGACGCCGTAGAAAATTGAACTTAGCTGAACCCAGCCAGATCGAGGCGGCAATTCGCAGCCTCGAAACCCGTGGAAAGAAGGCTCGCTCTCACATCGAGATGGAATTGAAGCGGATTATCGCTGCTGCCAAGGCCCAGCTCGCTGACTACCAGAAGGGCAAAGGGAATCACAAGCGTCACAAGAAGCGCAATCCTAACTGGCCTTCCTCGATCCGATCTGCTGAGTGGTTTGCCAAGAACCGCCGGGAAGTCAGGGATGAGCCTAAACAAGTCGCTACAGAGCGTCTGGATCAGCCGTCAGCGCCGATCAAGACCCGGGCGCAGATCGACGCCGAGGCCAGACTGGCCGTCAGCCGTGAGATCGGCAAAGAGCGCGGTGAGCAGGGTTGGGACGATTAGGTGTGCGTCAAAAAGGTTCGATTCCGCCGCAGTCCAGACAAAGAAAAACCCCGCTAATCAGTAAGGACTTAGCGGGGCGTTTGGAAAGACGTTTATGCCGCAATCAACCGGCGCACGGATCGCTCAGATATGCCGAGTTGACGCCCAGCAGCCCGCAAGGATAGCCCTGTAGATGTCAGGCGGGCGATCTCAGCTCTATGCTGGCTGTTCAGCTTGGTTGGACGCCCTAGCGCCTTGCCAGCCGCCCTGACTCGGGCAAGACCGGCCTTCGTGCGCTCCGACCGCTTCACGCGCTCTTGCTTCGCCAACGTCGCCATGATCGCAATGATCGCGTCCTTGAAGACGCCGCACGAGTCGAAGAACTGCTCGGTGTAGCTCCTGAAGCCGACGCCATACGAAGTCAGTCGATTGAGATGCTGTAGTGTTTCGAGCACGCCTTCGCGAGACAGCCGATCCAAGGCCCAGAAGAGCACGAGATCGAACTTGCGTTGGCTGGCGTCTTTGAACATCCGCTGGAACTCAGCGCGGTCGCTTTTGCCGCCCGATTCGTAGTCCACATATTCAAGAACGATCTGCCAACCTTGCGTCGAAGCAAAGTCCCGAAGTTGCACGGCTTGATTCTCGGTCTCTTGCTTGTCAGTGGAAACGCGCAAATAAAGTGCAGTTCTCATGTTTTCACCTTTCGTGGCCTGCCGCCTTTGCGCCCGTTGGCTCGGGACGCAGCCGCCTTGGCTTTGGACTTGACCGAGCCGCCTTTGCGCCCGAGCGATGCTAGGTATTGGCGAATGGTCTTGTTCACGATGGGATTATCCTATACCGCTTGGGTTTATGTCAAGCGCAAACATCGCATGGGACGGTGACCAGTCCCGGCAAACTTTACACTTTGCAAACTCAGCCGACTCGCCGCCATCACGGTCAGCCATCGGTCGTGCAAGACAGATGGTTTCGATCAGGCTTTTGATTATCACCCGATATAAATTTCCGGTCGCAAGGGGAGCCTAAACGCGATTCGGTTGACCCCGGTGGGCACCCTTTCAGGTACTGAGACCGGTCAGAGTGCTCATGAACCGATAGCCACGAAATAGCAAAGTTTCACATATGAAATGGTTCCCCCGGCGAGATGGTACCGATATTTTTAGAGGAGTCCAACATGCAGGACCACGAAATCGAAGCCATCAGAAAAGCCTACGCCACTAGCTCGTGGCAGGAAATCAGCGAGGCTCGGGACCGCGCCATGCAATTCAAGAATACGGCGGAACAGGTCGAACTGCTTCAGCAAATCCTTGAAGAACGTTTAGCTGAAGACGAAAAGCAAAAGCAATCCGCAGCAGAATGGTCGAAGGCCAATACCGTGCCCGAACGCACGAAGACGCTTACGTTCGAGGAACGCAAAGCCAAGGAACTCGCCCATCTAAAACGCATCACGAAGAATGGAACTGTCGTCCCTTTTGTAACGCCCGACTCACCGTATCGAAATCAACGTGATTACGACCAAGCGCATAAAAAGTCTGAACCAGCGCCGCGCTCGCCGTTTAGCTGTCCCAATTGTTCCCCCGGCGAACCTCACGACTCATGTACGGGGCACTGCTCCTCAGACCCCGTATTTTTTGAGCGCCGTGTAATGAGCCTTCAAGAGTGGAACGCTTTTTTAGCGAAGGTCGAGTAGTTCAGCAGCAATCACCAAACGCAGTGACGGCGACAGCGCCGTGAGGAATAGAAATGGAAACAATCATCGAAAGCGGAGCAGTAACACACTTCATCGGCTTCAGTGGCGACCGCCACGTCCCGAAGATGAACGTGTCGAAGGAAGCCGACGCGGAATTTATGCGCCTGCTCGAAAGAGATGATCCCAAGCGTTACGAAAATCTCGTGAAGAACATGCGTCGAGCGGCGTCTGCTCGGACGGAGGTCGCCGATGTCGTTTCGCATAATTAAGTCGGGAGAATCCTTCGAGGTTCGCAACGAAAACAACACCTTGTACGGCCCCGTCTGCTCGTCGCAGGCGACTGCCGAGGCCCTGCAAGAAGATTGGGAAACTTACTACGCCGCGCCGCTCAGGTTCGTGCCGGTTGCCAGCTCTGGAAACTCTCAAAAATGGGTAGAGATGGCTCCTCCAGCGCCGGAACCCGAAAAACCGACGCAGGATACCCAGACGGTCGATTTTGGGGTTTTAGCGACAAAATTGCCCGAAAAAGATGTTGATAACATTGAAGATATGGAGACAGAAATGTCGCCGAAACCTCCTTTTGATGCGGAGCCGACCATCCCCCCTATTCCCGCCACCCTCAACGTTGGTGGGCGTCTTAAGCTGTATTTCACCGACGAAGAGCGGCGTCGAGAAAAGGCCCGCAAGTTGAGGATAAAACGTGCGTGGGTCGATAGGGTTGGTCTCGAAGTCTATCGCAGCATGGTGAAAGATTCGAATCCGCTGATTCATGCTTTTCCTTCCGGCGGAGTTGAGCAGGTAGCGAAATCCGCTGGCGAATCTAACATCAAAAAACCGCGTAAGGTGATGAAGCATAACGGCGCAATGATTGTAGGCATCCCATATCCGGCTGTTGACCCTGAGATGAAGAATCATTCTAACGTTTATAACTTTCTTCGTGAGCGTCGGTTCAACGTACATCTCAATGTTCCTGTAGCGGGTGGTGCCCTCGATTTGGTTGTGTTCGATCCAGCGACACCTGAAAATCCTTCTCCACAAGCTCGCATAGTCATCGAAGTGAAAGCCGGGAAACAAGGCTGGTCCGAGAATCAGAAACAGAAATATCAAAAGGCTTGCGACGAAGCCGGAGCTGACTTGTTTCTTTTCAACGACAGCACTTCTCTCGACACGCTTTTAGAGAACGTCCGAGAGGCCTTTCCTAGAAAAGCCGCGTAGAGTCCCTTTCAAGCCTCCCTAACCTGCCCGGCCCGCCCCGGCGGATCACCCTTCATTACCCAACAAGGAGCGTCACCGTGAGAACCATCAATCAGAGCACCATCTGGTCTGACCCAGCAGCCCTCGCAGCCCAGATCATCGCCAGATCGATCAAACGCGTCGAGGATCACGAGAAGTCAAAAGCCCGCGCAGCAGAGAAACAAACCGAGCGGCGGGCAGCCGAAAAGAAGTCGTAAACGCACCTCACTGTTAGAGCCGCGTATGCAGTCCAAATAGATGTTCAGCAGTTCAAAGGAAAAATAAAATGCCAATGACCTACAACCCCGCAACACAAAAATATACACAAACCGCCGCGCCCGCCAAAAAACCTCGAAAATGTGAATTTTGCGGAAGCGACAGACCGTCCACAAAACTTAGTATCCCGATGGTTGACCAACACGGTCGCCCTGCCGGTAAGCATCCGTGCAACGGAAGTTTTCATGACCCTGAGACCGCACCCGACACCAAGATCGGCGGAGCAAACCGCACGCCTGATCCGACTCGCTCACAACCGTTTTAATCTTGCAGCAAGCAGTATCAGTTCAAAAAATCAAACAGGAGAAGTTTATGCGTACAAGAGATGATTTCAAAGTAAGTCGTAGTACAGGCCGTGTGGGACCGCTTCATAAAACACCAAGCATACAAGAACGTTTAGAAGGTATCGAAGACACCGAGGAACGCCAGCGAATTTGGGATGAGTTTCACGAGCACATCGATAGTGTGATGGGCCGTTTCAAGAATCTCTATCCTCACATCCCGCTGGACGACGAATCGGAAGCAGGTCTGCACAATCAGAAAACGATTGCTGAGTGGATTAACACCCACTTCGTGGGATGCGAATTGCACAATTTTATCGAATGTGTGCAGGACGCATACCGCCAAATCTACTTTACTCCGTCTGCTGCGGGCCGTCCCGATCTCAGCAAGTCACCACGTCTCGGCAGTTATTTCGAACCTCGACTTAACTCCGTTGACTTCTCTTGGCTCTTCGAGAGTCATCCCGCTTATCAAAAAGCCGATCTGTATGAGCCTGAGAAATCAGCCAAGCAATATCGTGAAGCACATCCTGAGGCTTGGAAGTTTCAAACCGATCAGGTAGCGGCGGCAGATGCAGCGTTTGTTGCCCAGCAGGTGAAGCAGTTCCTTGAATTACGACCGCAGTTTGTCAGCACAGACGCAAATAAAAAGATGCTGCTCGACGCGGTGAAGGAAGCCGGACTAAAGATCAACCAATCATCTCTCATGCTGTGCTTCGACAATCTTGTGAAGGTGGGCAAGATGACGGGGAATGAGAGCGTCTCCCTCAAATTCCCCGGCGTCACCCGTACTGATTTTGCCGAAGCGAACGGTGAAGGCTCCGGTCGCGATATCGGTCTCGCAGAGACCCAAAAGGCAGCCTTGAAGTTCGTGGCCAGCCATACAGCGGAACAGATTCGTGAACGTACCCAAAAAGACCCCGCATTTCGTGCCGCTCTTGATCGTCTTCGTCAGTAACTTGATTTTGTACCAGCAGTCCCCGCCTCTGATGTTTCAAGAGCCGATGATGTTCAGAAATACCCGCGAACTACGATTCGCAAGAGGATAGTCCATGCGTAAAGAAATCAACGAACACAACGAACTCGATGAACAATTGGGTTCACAAACCAACCTGCAATTAGAGCAAGAGCGGATTCGAATTGACAACGAACTTCGCTCCCTCGATCTCGAATTGAAGCGCGAACAGGTTCGAGAGATTCGTGAGAAGCAGCAAGCCCTTCGCGATAAAGCAGCCTCGCAGAAGGCGGCGATTGACCAGTTCATGGCACAACGCCGTGCTCGTCAGGTGCAGTGCAATCATCGCAAAGGTGGCGTCGGAGCTGACGGTGTCATCCGTGGGCAAGGTCAATCTCAGATGTATTGCGTCGTGAAACACCTTTTGCCTGCAGGAAATTATCTGGTTTTATGTCAGCGCTGCGGGAAAGAATGGACCGGCCCGCTTAACGCGATGCAAAACGGTGGTGTTCCGAAGCCCGCAACAAAGGGTTTCTTTAAAGCCATCCAATTCGTGACAAACAACACCCAGAGCGGCTCATCCCGCTTCGACTTCTCGGTCGCGGTGCCTCAGTTGGAAGATTCTGATGAGGAAGGAGACGAATGATGCCTAGAGACCCTTTTCACGATCTAACCGCAGCGCAGATGGAACAGATGAGATTGAACGACCCCGACGAATTTAATCGTCGTGCCGCTCTTCTCGATAAACCATCCTCGACACAGAAGACCGTCGTCTATCGGAACGGTCAACTCGTGGACGGCCCTCCGCCCGCGAAAGACTAACCGCAACAGCAAGTTTGGTAGGCGTTGTGGTGTGACAAGAGATTTGTCACCGGCCTGATCGGTCGTATGCGTGCGACATCACGCGACTCCCGCCGGTCAGATTTAATGAATCAGAGTCTGCCAAAACATTTTCTTGGTGCCAGCGATCCTGTCACCTTCGCAGCACAATCACACAATGTAAATGTAGGAGACTTTTTATGCCAATAGAACTAGCAGGTAACAGTGGTTTGGAAGTCGGTGCAGGTCAGGCAGGCCCTACCGTTCCGACTACCCTTTTCGTCAATCCCGACAACGCTTCAAATCCATCGAACGCCAACGTCGTTGCAGTACAGACACCCCCCGCAGGCTCAGGCACCACGCCGACCGCAGGACGTGCTCCAAGTTCAACCGAACTTGCTTCGTCTCGCGATCCACGAGCCGTCGTCACAAGTGTAGGATCGGACGGCACGACGACCAACGTCATCAGCAACCCGAACTTTGATCGTAATCTGCCGCTGCCGTAGTCAGCCACCGACTTTAAGGATAAATTATGGGAATCTCAGTCTTACAGTCCGCTCACGGCTCTTCAAGTCCGTTCGGCTCGGGCAGCCACACAGCCAACCTTGCGTTCGGCAGCTCCCTTGCTACTGGCAGTTCTCTGGTGGTGTTAATCAACGTGTTTGATCACTCGAACGGGATCACCCTCAGCGCCCCGACCGACACGTTGCTCGACACGTACACCAGTCAGGTATCTGAAACGGGAAACGCGGTGGACGGCCAATCCATCACCGTGTACATGACCAGCGCGATCTACTTGGCCCCCAACTCTCCCAGCGGCTCGAACACGGTCACGATGCACTGGTCGGAATCAGCCAGCGCGTTCTCCCTCGCTGAGTATACGATCCTAGAGATCGCGAGCTTAGGGCCTACGCCGACTTTGGACTCGCACGCAACATCGGCTGTGAGCACATCGTTCGCGCCATCCGGTCCCGCACTTACTCCAGTCGCGGGGAAGACTATCGCCCTCGCGAACTACGCGATATTCGGCAACTCTGGTGTATCCACGGTCGCTGCGGGAAGCGGCTGGACATTGGAGTCGTCAACGAGCGGCGACAGCCTCAACGTCGGCGGGGCCTCTAACGACTGGTGCGGTCAGGGCGCTCAGTATCAGGTTCTAGGCACCAACAACCCGATCACACCCGCACTATCCGGCCCCACAAGCGACGGCAACGTCGTCGCGTGGATCGGCGCGGCATGCACCATCGCCCCTACAAGCGGGAGCGGCGGCTCAGGTTCTAACTTTTTGGGAATATCGCTCGCATCACGTAACCCAGCGTTCCGCTTCTAAACAGTTTCACAGTGCCCATCTCGGGCACCCTGTAACACCAACAACACTCTAAGGAATTTTCAATGACCATTCGTACAAACAATCTCCCAATAGCAGTCACCGCAACGACCGCCGCTGTAGTCGGCGGCCTCTCTGTGGCCGCAGTTTACTGGTACCAGCCTATAAACATCGCAGATACCGTGACGCTGCAGGATTCTGACGGCAACCTTATTTGGCAGGGCTACTGTGAAGTCGCCAACCAGTCTGAAGTTTTCCGCTTCCCGCAGCCGATCACTGTGCCCGGATACAAGGTTCCAACGCTCGGCAGCGGCACGCTGTATATTTACCGTTGCTAAATTTAAATCCTCACTTGGGGAACTCCATGAACGACCAGAAAACAGCGGCCTCAGCAGCAGCAGCAGCAGCGGCACCAGAAGTAAAAGAAAATCATCCGAAGGTCAATACGTGGAGTGCCTTCATGCACGCTAATCGAGAGACATATCGAGCGTCACAAGGACTTCACCTTCTCCATCCAGACCTTCGCATCAAACCTGCTTAATGCACTTGGCTATCGCACCAAATTTCGAGCAGGTACTCTGGATGCCTCTCTAGCACGGGCTTCAACCTCGCCCGCTGCTTCTGCGTCAGTCGATCCAGATCGGGGAAGGGCACATCGTTCGGGTTGAAGGTGTCCGGCTCGTAGTGTCGAACTGGCTCCGAGAGCCAATACCTCACAATGCCTTCACTTGTCATCTTCATTGCGTTGCACATGCTCCACAGTGTTGAGATCGATCTCGGTCGTCATCGCTGCCAGATATTCCACCGCCAATTGGTTGACGACTTCAGGCAACACGAACTCCTCTTCACCTACAACTTCAACCCGCTCGTGATCCAGACCGGATGATCCAGACCGCTGCATCTCCATGATGATCTCACCGAAGGGCTTCATCTGTTTGGGTTCTCCCATGGCAGTAGCGCTCCGTGCTTGCAGTTTAGTTTGTGTTGTTCGTACGTCTGCGCACCGCACCAATGGCACGATGAAATATCTCTGTGCGTGTTGGCGTCGAACCACTCGCGCCATCTCGTCGTCCGCAAAGTGGATCGCCGGACGAACATGAGCGAGCCGAGCACCATCAGAAATATTCTGCGGCTCATTTACCATTCACCGCGACCCGCTCGTTTGATGTTGATCGTGGGCATCTCGATGGACCTTGCGCGATGGATGGCATAGCGGCACTGGCAGCGCAGCATGAATTTCTGCCACGGCGACACGTCCCACTCGGCCACCGTGAGCAGCCGAACCACTCGGTTGAACAGATTCATGATGTTTCACTGCGCTCCCTCGGTCTGCTTGAGCCTCTCGAATCGCACCTTTGCTCGATAGACCCTCTTCACTTCCGCGACCGCCTTTAGAACCTCCTCGAACGACGGCATCTCGCCGTTGGCGATTAGCTCATCGGCCTCACGTCTCAAATCGGCGATTGTACGGGCACGGGTCCCCGGCATCGATGCTTCCTTAGTTCTCATTTTCATTCGACACCCAACCCATCTGCGGCAATGCCTCGAAGGATATGCTCGCAATAGCGCGGCTCGATGACGACGGGATAGTAAGGCTGGAATCCATTGTCCTGCCCGATCTGCTCGTTGACCCACTCAATTGCGGCTGGCGTGAGCGGACGCAGCAGGCAGATGGAGTTGTGGTTCTCGAAGCTGAAATCAACCGAAGGAGCGACTGCTTTGGTGGTTGCCATTTTTTCTCCATTCCTCGGAGCGTATCGTCGCTTGGAGCGACTAGCACCGCGATCCTTAAAGGACTCGGTTGCCGCGTGTTCAGGAAGAACACGACTCTTGATACCTAACAAATCATAGCATGATCTGGCCGAATTGTGTACGTCATCTCGTGCGCCACACCGGGTTATGGGCGATGTGAGCGTTATGGGCGGTAATCTCGAAGGTGTCCTAATGGTGCCGCTTGCGCCGTCAACCTACTGTGGGGTTTCCTTCTGCTGGGCTTTCCACAAAATATAAACGCCCGCGCTGGTGTTATCGGTCGCTACAAGGCCAACGGTTTCGCCATGCCGATATGACCCCGCGATGTCTTCGAGTGCCCAAAGTTTCGCCTTTGTTTTAGCCTCGTCAATGTATTCATATTCCTTGTCTGTCGAAGGGGTCAGACAAGTCGGTTGTTGAGGATCGCAAGCTAGCTCGTAGATCGTTGTATCACTTTCCATAATCACATTTTTCATGTCTGCATCGAAGTACATTCGGACAAGTTTAACTATCGGGCCGCAGGGTGCCTTGAAGCAGGATGAAACCGAAGGCTGCTCCCTTGCTCCCGCTTCCGCCGCATCTTCCTTTATGAGCGTGTCCATCGCGCCGGACTTCTCAATGAACTCCTTGAAGCGCCACGCCATCTCGGCGAGATAGAGAGTGTGCATGGCCTCATATTCGGCTCGATAGGCAGAGCTATCAGTATCTGCAGCCGAACATTTGAGCATCTCGGTCGCACGCAGAGCCACTTCCTCGATGGGAAGCAAGCTCACCGCGTAATCAGGAAGGTTGCTCTGAGACGCCGATTTCCAAGCCGCCACGTCTGCTCGGCACTGAGCAACGGTAAGATCACGATCCTTCGCGGGTGCGGCAGGCACCGCTTTCGTTTCCTTAGCGTCATCGACGATGAAGGAATTTTGCATTCCATGCCTCTCGATGAAGCTCGCAAATCTGTAATCGATACTGCCAACGTAGATGTCGTACAAATGCCGATAAGTGGATTGCTGTTCCTCGTTGCCTCCTGAGTCAGTTATCTGACACTGGTCCATTTCATAGGATCGATAGGTCAGCTCGACGATTGGGATCAACCGAGTTGCCTGCTCTGGAGGATTGCTCATAACTGCAGCCTGCCATGCCGCCGCATCCGCACGACAGACAGCGGGCGTCGCAGCGTGGTCCTGCGCGAATGCTGCCGGGACTAAAAGAAGAAAACCCGCTGCTAGGAGTGCGAGCGATCTGTTCATTTACGGCTTCGCCAATGGAGGTGTGGTTGAAGCGCTCTCGCTGCTCGCTCCGTTTTTCTCTTCATAGAACTGTGCCTGTAAGTGATGGCTCGTAATGAAGTCAAAGGCGCGATTCGCCAATTCCGCGTGCGTCTGGTAGAACACGTCGAGGTACAGCAGCACTTGCTTATCGCTGTGCCAATGATGGCGTGCCTCGTCGGCGCAAACGACCATCTCATCCATGCGAGCTTGGAGTTGCTCGATAGCCAGTGCTTCCGTTTTTGATGTAGGCCCTGACCCCGACCACGCCTTCAAATCCGCTTTGCAGACAGCCGTCGTGGGTTTCTGCTCGGGCGCTGCCATCGCGCTTGAAGCAAGGGTCAAGACGATAAGAGTGAACGCAAACGTTCTCATGATCTCCTTCACCATCGGCTGAAAACCAAGTCGCCTTGGGACTTTGCCTGCTTACCAGACTCGTGGGGAGCATCGTTTGCGTCAATGGTTCTTGTGCAAACAGTTATCTGTCGCTAGGACACTTTCCTGCGCTTGAAGGCAATTACATTTCCATTGCGAGAGTCATATGTCGTTTACGGCGCTTCAATTCACCCGATACGCCAAGTAACTGCTTCGAGGCTTACCATTGCGCGGAACCAACCCATAAGTGAAGGTAGTTTCAACTGCGACGAAGCTCATGGGGAAAAACATGAAGAGAGGGATCACTCTAGGCCTAGCAGCGCTGCTCCTGTGCGGCGTCCTGCACGCTCAGGACGACAACTTTCTTATCACCGTGCTCGCCTACCAATGGACGACAAGCCACAACACTCTGACTTTTACGTACGCGGGCCACGCCGACACGTCATGCAACGGAAATACGGACGTGAACGGATATGTTTCCAGCGGAGGAAATGTCTATGCGAGCGGAACAAGCTCCAGCAACTGCTCGACGACTTACACTCCACCCAGCACCCAAAACATCGACATTCAGACGCCGGTTGTCTACATCCTCGCTGATTCGGACAGTAGTCGGATGATCCTCACATGCACCCGCAACATGCGTTGGAGCCAGTGCGAGGCTTTAAACCCCGGCGTATTCATGGCCCGTATGAACAAGGGACACTTCGAGGTAGAGGGGATGATTGGGAAGGGCAAAGAGAAGTGGGTCAAATTCAATGTTGTTCAGCAGACCGCAATCATTCGACAGCAGCCTCAGACGGCTGCTGCGCAGGTGGCCCCGGCATCCATCGAGGCACCGGCCTCGGATACATCGAGCGCAAATTCCGGCGGCTTTCCAAGTCGCTGGACATCCATGACGAATGGAAGTATTCGAACGGTTCGTTTCGATGGTGATTATATCTATGCTGAAGTCGTGGTGTCGGACGCCGCCGCTAGAGCCGGGGTGTTCGTCCTCACGAATGCTAAGAAAGAAGGCGACCAATACGTAGGCAAAATCAACACAAGAATCCTTAAAACGGCGGCTGGTCCATCCTGCACCTTGACCTTGCCTGTCGAGTTTACGCTGGTAACTCCCGACCGAATCGAAGGCCGATACTTCGCGTCGTCGCCGAACTCGAAGATCGATTGGGACACTTGCTCCTATTCAAACCCTGCGGAGTGGGTATCCTTCGTTTGGATTCCGATCAAGTGATGTTGCCGGGAAAACGCGGTAACTCGAAACGCCCTTCCGATTACTGAAGGGCCGAAGGATGGCATTCCGACAAGTCTCGGCTTTTGAATAATATCCAAAATCTGCCCTTCCGATTACAGGTGGAACAGCAAGTGAGAATCGATCACGCGCACAAACGCCCATTTTTATTGACTTTTTAGCCCGTTTGCGCTAAGATTTGGACGGGTAGATTGATAGGTATTCGAGTCTCACCTTTACCCACTGCGTCTTTCTTGGCTGAGATGCAGCAAACTCGGACCTAGCACGATCTAGCAGGCCCCCTACCGATCCCACGCACCGAAGGGAACCCGGCAAACCTCTAGGAAGTCTTCCTTAGCCACGGAAGTCTCGAACACGGAGACTTGCGTGCGCACCTGCACCGAAGAACCTATCGTCCTGGCTGTCCCTATAGCTTTGCCCGTCCATTACGAGAAGCCCATTGTTCCGGCCTCGAATGCTGATACGATTCCTCCCGCAACGCCGTTAGGCACGGGTCGGAAACGAGGGCCTGTGGCGAGACGACGGTTTCAGAAAGGCTGTTTTGTGACGGAAGCAGATGGCCGAATGTATTCGATGTTCTACTTGGATTCAAACGGCCAGTCAAAGCGGGTAAAGCAGTTCATCGGCCAGCGGGGCCGGATGTCCGAACGTGCTGCGCGTCGCGAACACGACCGCATTATGCAAGATGTGAATCGTAGGCGTGGCAGCGTGGCACCCGCATATCGGGGTCAGTCTTTCGCCGAAGTCACGGAACTTTGGCGGCGGGCTATCGCTCCAAATCTTTCACCTGCCACTATTCGGCAGCGTGAATCCTACTTACGCGCTCACATACTTCCACGGTTCAAGGGAGCAGCCGTTCAGTCAATGGGCGTCCATGACCTTCAACAATTTGCCACCGATTTAAGGAAGTCGGTCTCAAGGAAAACTATCTTGAACATCCTCGGAACGGTGTTCACGATACTCGACTACGCCAGACGGTGCGGCATTCGTGTTCCCTCCGTCCGGTTCAAAGAACTTGAGATCGGTTCGGATGCGGGCAGTGCAACTGTTCCCTTCTTCACCCGGCAACAGGCAGCGCAAGTTGTTGCAGAATCCAAACAACCGTACAAAACGATTTTCGCGGTCGCTTGGAACACGGGACTGCGTGCAGGAGAAATCCTCGCGCTTACCCGAGGTGATCTGGACTTCCAACGAAAAACCATCCGCGTCAACAAATCTGCGGATGACAAAACCCGCGAAATCCGCGCACCTAAAACCAAAAAGTCCGTGGCAATGCTCCCAATGCCTAGCGCACTTGAGACTTCGCTTTCGGATTACATCCAGAATTACTGGCAGGAAAATTCAGGCGGGCTGCTTTTCCCGAATCACGAGGGCACCCGACCGCGCAAGCGAGAGTCTGTGGTGGAGTATGGTCTGAAGCCCGTGCTCCGCAAACTCGGAATCCCTGACAAGAATGTTGGGCTTCACGCATTCAGACACGGACTTGCAACGGAACTGGCCGAGGCCTCCGTACCTCTGACAGTTCTTCAACAACAACTGCGCCACGCCGATGTCAAGACGACGCTTCGGGTCTACGCACACGCAATTCCAGAGTCGCAGCGCGTCGCGATGGAGCGTGTATCGCTTTCAATTGGTACGGAAGTGCCAACTGGTACGGCAAACGGAGGTTAAGTATTTTTGTTTCAGTCCAGTTGGTGCCCGGGGTGGGGGTCGAACCCACACGACGCGTGAGCGTCAGGGGATTTTAAGTCCCCCGCGTATGCCATTCCGCCACCCGGGCGACGTCTTGTAAAACTATCGTATCAAGGGCTTTGCTGCAATGGTGCTGCTTCGGCGGCGCCCCAAGAGAAGCAGGCGAACGCGAGAGAATGAGGAACTCGCAGCCAATATCGAGGTTTCAACTCATGGCGTTGGGACAGTCGTCTGTTGCCGCTCCTGGAGGCAGTAAAGGACGAGCTCCACGCGCGTCGAGACGCCCAATTTATCGAAAACCTTTAGCAAGTAATTCCTGACGATCTGTTGGCCGCGCGCGGGGCATCGGCGCGCATGGTTGCCCTGGTGTGTTATGTCGCAACGGCGCTGCTCGGACTGATCGGACTTGTTGGGGTGCGCGCGAAACCTGCCTATTTCTTTATCCTGGCAAGCGGCGGCGTCGGGGCATTGCTGGTGACGGCAATTCGAATGGGCGCTCTGCGGCTGGATAAAGAACGGATACAACAAGGGCGAAAAGCGCTGGCGGAACAGAGCCAATAGCGTGGACGGCTAGGTCCCGCTCGTGAAGATCGTTCGCACGCCGCGGCGGTTGCGTTCTTGTGAGGTGGTCTGTTTCAGAGCATTGCCCAGCTGGACAAGCAGCTTGCGCAGCTTGGAGCGCTCCTCGAGTTCCATGTCGACTACTTCGAAGGCACGCGCTTGCGTGTTCGCATCGCGCACGATCGCTTGCGCCCTCACGATTTTCGTGCCAGCATTCATGCGTATGTCGACGACGCTGCCCGGATGTAGGCTCTGTTCGCAGAGCGCGACGCCGCCACCGAGCGCCATTTCTGGAATTTCCATCCGGAAATTTTCCTTGAGATTGACCGTCGTCGCCGGCACCGGTCGCTCCAGACGCAGCCGTGGGTAGCGCCGCTGGCGGATGGCGGACGAATTCGGGTCGCGATCGAGAATTTCGATCGAAAGGTCGGCAACGCTCAAGTCGCTTTGAGGAATGAAATGGCGCGCCCAGTCGGGATCGATCTTCTCGAGAGCCTGCGCGGCCACCAGGCGCAACTCCGGCGGATTGGACCAGCGCCAGGCTTTCTTCGACTCGGCAACTTTTCTCAGGACTGCTTCCGCATTTGACGTGCGCAGACGCCCGAGAGCCTCGATGGCTTTGAGGCGCAAGTATTCGGTCGATCCACCGGGCAAGTCGCCTTCCGCGATTCTGAGGAGCCGCATGTCCGCCGATATTTCCCCGCTCATCCCAATTTCATCAATCGCCAGCGGCTGAACGAGCGAGTCCAGAAGATCGAAAATCTGGATGAGCAGTCGGCCGTAATCCGGCGCGCCACTGACCGCAATTTGACGAACGATCCGGTCATGCGCGATTCGTTTCCACTGCTTCATGCGGTCAGGCAAAACGCGCTCGACGGTTTCCCGGTCCAATCGAACCAGAATACCCACGGTGTCGATCGCATCGCCGGGGTTGCCGTTCCGAAGCTGGGCGCGCAAGTGATCGAGACCCTCGGGGCCCAGAACCTCCATCATGGAAACCAGAAGTTCGCAGTCTTCGCGGAAACCCACGCGCCCGAATCGCGAGGCGATCTGCTCGGAAGCTTGCTGGGGCAGCCGCCGCAGCAGATCTTTCAGGCCAGCCGGAATGTTGCCCGCGCGCATCGATTCGTCGATAAATTCGGGCAGGTGGTTTTCGATTCCGATGCGCGGCCGCAGATTCTTTGCCGCTCCCGGCCGCTCCGACTCGATGTAATTCAACATTTCAACCGAACGTTGAATCACCGCATAAGACCGATGCTTCTGCGCTTCCTGCGACAAGCGAACGAATGCCGCCCCGATGAGGCTTTGGAGTTCCGCATCCTTTTCGTCGACAAGCCGCAGCCCGATTTCGCGCATCGCGCTCATGAACAGCTTCTCGTCGCACTTCGCGTAGATGGGCGCAAGCTCGGCGATGCCGATGATGGTCTGGCGGCGGGCCTCGGTGGACTTGTCCGAGAGGCAACTCATATACCGGCTTAGAACCTTCTCAGCCGCGGCATTTTCGCCGCGTGCCATCAGTTGTTCCACGTGCTCGCGGATTTTGGGGGCCGGAACGCACCAGATATCGCCCGACTCAATGATGGCCTTCCGCTTATCGTCCGAAATGAGGGACCAAAACTCCTGGGCCATCCCGTCGGCATGAGACCCAACGTCGAGGCCGGCGCGTTTCATGCGCTGCTCATAAACGCCCAGGATTTTCCGGAGTCCATCAAGCTCGCCGCTCATTTCGTCCAGCAACTGCCGCACGGCGTCGACCTTGACGTCTCCCTTCTGATAGCGTTCCATCGCAAAACGCACGGCGATGTTTTCAGCCAGCTTCAGGAGGGTGGGCTTGTCCGCGGTTTCGGTGGGCGCTTGTGCTGCGAGCGCTGCCAGCGCCTGGCTGACCGTGAACCGGGCGCGTCTTGGCAGGGCGGATAAACGGGACTGAAACGACGAGGCGTCGAGGTTATCTTTTGCCCCGTCATTGGTTCGCGCGATTTGCGACAACATCTGAAGAATTCCCTGCAGCTCGTCCTGGTGCAGGGTCATCAAACCTGTCTCGACGGCCATGGAACCAGGTGCGCTCCGGGCCGATCGATTGTTTCGTATGCCGGAAGAAGCGCGGGTCCACCCGGCAGATGGGCCGTTACCGAGTCCGAATTGGCTCAAAACCCCTGCGCCACCAGTCGCTGCCTGAGCCCCGCCCGCGGCGGAAGCGCCGCCAGCCACATCGCCAGAGGCATTTGGGCTGTGGCTGGAGCCGCCGCCCAGTGATGCGCTCGTGGCCGGTCCACCTCCTGCGGTTGGGCCGCCTGGAACCGCAGCGGTATCAGCAACGCCCGTAAGATATTCCCGTGCGCTGGCGCCAACCATACCGACAGCTCCGCTGTATGCACTCGTGGCACCGCCGCCCGATCCACTTCCGGCCTCGACGGGGACGCCGGATGGGACGGAGGCGACGACACCGCCGGATGGCTCACTCAGAGCATCCATCCAGTGGCCGCTGCCTGAACCACCTCCCGGCCCGCCGGAGTTGCTGCCGGTTCCGCCACTCGGTCCAGTCGGCAAGCCGCCCCCTGCGCTGCTGCGAGATGGGCCGCCAAATCCGCCGCTCCCGCTGCCAGTCCCTGATCCACCCCCATATCCTCCGCCAGGCGCTCCAGACCCTGTGCCGCCAGACGGGCCGCCAAATCCGCCGCTCCCGCTGCCACTCCCTGATCCAGCTCCATATCCTCCGCCAGGCGCTCCAGACCCTGTGCCGCCAGACGGGCCGCCAAATCCGCCGCTCCCGCTGCCAGTCCCTGATCCACCCCCATATCCTCCGCCAGGCGCTCCAGACCCTGTGCCGCCAGACGGGCCGCCAAATCCGCCGCTCCCGCTGCCAGTCCCTGATCCACCCCCATATCCTCCGCCAGGCGCTCCAGACCCTGTGCCGCCAGACGGGCCGCCAAATCCGCCGCTCCCGCTACCACTTCCTGATCCAGCTCCGTATCCTCCGCCGGGCGCTCCAGACCCTGTACCGCCGCCGGAACCAATGCTGCCTGATGGGCCGGTAAACCAGCCAGTGCCGCCGGCAGTGCCCGGACCGCCTCCGGAGCCGCTTCCCCCAGACCCGCCGGTCCCGGTTCCATCGGTTCCGCTCTTCGTGCCTTCGGCAGCGACGATCAATTGCAGGAGTTTTTCGGGATCATTCAGGAGCTTGTCTGTCTGCTCGGCGTTCATTCCCAACGTCCGTGCCGCAAGCTGTGCCGCGACCGTTGACTTCGCCACGGCGGAATCCGCAGGCACAAAGCAGACTTCGTTCACATGCACGTGGGGGTCGCCGTCGAGAGCGGCCTTAAGCTGCTCCGCCAACTGGGTGGGCTTCGTGTTGGAACCTGTCGGAAAGCCGCGCACGAAACGCGCCAGACTCGCCTGCGTGATCTTCGGTGAAAAGTGGATGCTGGCGATTCCGGCAGCGGACAGCATGCGGGCAAAACTCTTCTCGGCGGCAGCCGAATCGAGAGGGGTACCGTCGAGCAGCAGCCGGTCGCCCGAAGCAGCGAGCAACAAGCCGGTTTGGTCGTCCGAGCCGATGGCAGCTCGCAATTCGCTCCACGCAGTTTCGTACTGCCTCGCCGTACGCGGGTGTCCGAAATCATACATTCGGGCGAACTTCAGCAAAATGTTCAGGCTACGGACAAACGCGCGGGCAGCTGTAGCTCGGACGCTGTCGTTAGTGTTCGGGGCCATCGTTTAGAGGCGTAGAAATCGCCTCATGAATAATGAGGTTCCTACGCGTCTTCAGCAATGGTACGCGTGTCCTGTTTGGTACTGCCCCCTAGTCCTACGCTCGGAAGATGACGCTTCGGCCAGCGTACTGGAAACCACCGCGTTTGAGCCATGGCTCGAGCTGGCAAATGTCCTTCAATATTCCGGCCGCGCCCAGCTTGAGGAACATCTCGCGGCGCGCCCCGCTTGCCTGGCGGTTTTGCGGCAAAATACCAACGAACGGGATATGGGCAGCCTGGGCAGCGAGGGCGTCATCGATGTTGTCGCCAAGATACAAGGCGCGCGCCGGATCGCGTCCCTTGATGATTGAGAGCAGCCCCTCCGGGTGCGGTTTCAGGTTCTGTACATCTTCCGCGGTCACGATCTGCCGGAAGAATTCGCGGACTTTGAGGCGATCGAGCGTGTGGTCTGTTTCCTGCCTCACCCGCCCCGTAAAAAGCGCCAATTTCGACCGGGCGGCGAGGCGCCGCAGCGCCGGGCGCGGGAGCAGCCACTTCTCGCGCAGGACGTTTCCTTCCCCGTTCTGTCCCCAATAGAGCTGCACAAATTTGCTTTTTACTTCTTCATAAGGCGCCTTGCCGCCGAGCGAATGTATCCAGGCGGTTGAGAGCTTCCAGTCGTCGTTGAATCCCGATTGGCTCTTCCAGTGGTGTAGCTCTGCGCGCGTTACGCGTTTGCCCGTGAAAAAGCGCACCGTTTCGATCACGGTCCGGTGAAACGAGCCGCGCACGTCTACAAGTACGCCATCGACGTCGAAGATGATGACTTCAGGATAGGATTTCATTTTAGCAGGGGCGGATGGCAGGAGTTCAGGCCGGATCGCCTGTATCCCCCTGATTTGCGGATTGCTCCTCGCTTTGCTCAGGGTCAGCGGGTTCCGACTGAGAGGCTGCGTCCGTTTTGTCGGATGACCATGCGTCACCGGCGGCTACCGATGATGGCTCGGATTCGGTATGTGGCTGCGGCGGCATCTCCACCTGGCTAGGCACAGCCGCCTTCTCCGATAGGTCGGGCGCGACGGGCACTCCCTCCGCGGAGGCCGACACCACGGCAGGCCCGGCCGGCAACTTCTCTTGCAAGGCTTCTAGGCGCTTGCCGAGAACATCCGCCAGCAATTCGACGATCAGCGCTGCCCCACTGCCATCGGAATCTTTGAGCGGGTTGTAGGCTGCCACGACTATCGCCGCCAGGTGCTCCTGGCGCGCGAAGACCTCGAGTGCGTCACGCGCCTCGGCAAGGCTCAGTCCGCCCGTCCCCGGATAATCCGTCGCCTGGAAGTCCGCGATCACATCCACATCGAAATGCAGCACGCATTCGTAACCCTTGCCGCGAATGCGATCGACGGCTGTCTGCGCCGCTGCCGCCGGCCCCACGCGCTTTACTTCGTCGGCCATATAACGGCGCAGCGGCGAGGTCCGCAGTACCTCTTCTTCTGCCGGCTCGATTCGGTCCACGCCGAAGAGCGCGATATCCGGGTCGCGGACAAGCGGTGGTTCGCCCCAAAACCGCACCAGTTCAGCTGCGCCGCGTCCCGTCATATGAGAAATCACCATCCCGTCGAGGCAACCGGATGATGTGGTCGCCGGAGTATTCAAATCGGCGTCGCGGTCCATATAGATCAGGCTGACGTGGCGGAAATAGCGGCGAAGGCCGGCAACGGTGGCGAGGACCGCGGAGCAGTCGCCCGTCAAAATCAACGGAAGTGCGGCGGACTTCACCGCTTGTTCCACTCGCGGCTTCAGACTTTCGAGCGAAGCAAGCACGCCGGAAATGTTTCGGGCGCGCGGGCTTTCATTATCGGACTTAAATACCTGAGGAGGGTCGTCGCCGAGGTCCGCGATCTCGTAGCCGATCGATTGAAGGCGGCCTACCAACCCTGCCGCACGCAGCGCAGCAGGAGCGCCTTCGTGGCCCGACGACATCGCAGCCGCACTTGTGGGTGAACCCAGCAGCGCGATTTTATTTGGCTGGCGGACGATTTTGACCGCCACTCATACGCTCCTTGCCGTCTAGTTGCGGCCATGCGGCGAAAAACGGTCAGGTCGCCGCGCGTTCCTGCCGTGCAGCCAATTCCGGTGGAAGGGTGAAGCGCACATCCTCACGAATCAGATCCAGGTCGCGATGGTTCGTGAATCCCAGCGCGGAGAGCCGCTGGCTCACCTGCTCGACGAGAATCTCCGGCGCGGAGGCGCCGGCGGTCAAACCGAGCGAATTCACGCCTTCAAACCACGACGCGTCGATATCACCCGCATCTTCAATCAAACGCGCCGGCACACCCGAACGCTTGGAAACTTCCACGAGGCGATTCGAATTCGAGCTGTTCGCCGAGCCGACCACGAGGATCAACTGCACTTCGCGCGTGAGAGCTTCAACAGCTTCCTGGCGGTTTTGCGTCGCGTAACAGATGTCATCCGAGGCCGGGCCGGCAATCATCGGGAAACGCCGCCGCAGCCGCGCGACGATCTCCTGAGTATCGTAAAGCGAAAGCGTGGTCTGCGTGAGAAAAGCGAGCCGCGATGGATCGGGCACCTCCAAACTATCCACCTCTTCCACGCTGCCCACTACGACGGTCCGGTCGGGAGCCTCACCGGAAGTGCCTACGATTTCCTGATGGTCGCGATGGCCGATCAGTACGAGCGTCCGTCCTTCGCGCGCAAACTTCAGCGCTTCGAGGTGAACCTTGGTCACGAGCGGGCAGGTAGCATCGATCACCCGGAGTTGCCGCTCTTTCGCTTCGCTCCGGACGCGCGGCGGAACGCCGTGCGCGCTGAACACCAGAACCGCGCCGACAGGCACTTCCTCGATCGTCTCGACAAAAATGGCGCCCCGCCGCCGCAACTGGTCCACAACGTAACGGTTGTGCACGATCTCGTGGTGCACGTAGACCGGCCGCCCGTACGCTTCCAGCGCGAGTTCTACGATGTCGACCGCCCGCACGACGCCCGCGCAAAATCCTCTCGGCCGCACGCGTACCAGTGTCTTGCCGCCATCGTTCAACCCCTGAATATTCGTCAGCGTCAATGTGCTCTCCGGGAAAACAACATCTTAACCTGAACTGCGCCCTGCCGCCACCCCGTTCCAGTAGCGCCCCTTGGGGCCCCTACGTCAAAGGGTTAACCTGCCCCGTACAGCAGGATCGAGAGTTGGGCAAGGGAACACTAGCTCAATTTTAAGGGCAGCCGCGAAAGTTTTCTGGTATATCTTACTTGTGGGTGCGTCCTCCGCGCCCAAACCGCTGCGCCAGCGGCACCCCCGACGTTCCGGGGGCATCTGGAGACAGACTCGCATTTCCCTGCGGTCCTGATCCCAGTCTTTCACCCGAATCCAAGAGTTCACACAGCTCTTCGTTCAGGTCGATTCGCTGCGGGAGCAACATCTTCCGCCGAGAAAACAGGAGGATCCATGAAGTCTCTCATCGCGCTCTGCGCGGCGGTTCTGGTCGCATTGTCTTTGACCCCGGCAGTCCACGCCCAATCGAATGAATTGGTTCCCGGCACACAAGTACGCCTCACTTTGATCAACGGCCTGAGCACCCGTGTGGCTCACGATGGCGATCCGTTTACGGCCGTTGTCGCCGAGCCGGTTTTTGCCGGCACTCAGGTGATTTTGCCAGCCGGCGCGATCGTTCACGGAAAGATTTCGACCGTTGACCGCCCGAAACTGTTTTCGATGTTCCGCGGTGGAGCGTCCATGAACCTGGTCTTCAACTCGATCGAAGTCCAGAGCCGCATTTTTCCTGCGAGAATGAGCATTCTCTCGATCTATAGCGGGACAGACGCCGCCAAACAGCGCAAGGACCTGAAAACCGTCGAGGGTGAAGTCGTCGAGCAGCGCAACAGCGTCAAAGGCGCAGTCGAAGACGTAGCGATTGGAACGGCGGGCGGCTCCACGGTGGGCCTGATCTTCAGTCACGTTCTTCGCGGCACAGTGTTTGGCTTGGTGGGTGGCGGAGCTTACGTCGTGGCAAAGAAGGGTGGCGAAGTCGAACTGCCTGCGCAAACCGGGATGCTGGTGCGCATGGATTCGAGCGTGTCGCTTCCCGCATCGCTGCTGCACAACGCGTCGTACACATCAAGCGGCAACTGAACTAGGAGGCGGGTCCGAACGGGCGCGCAGCCCTTCCAATCAAAGGAGCCGGCGTGCCCGCGAAACAGCGGGCCTTTCGCTACGCGCCACCCTTGGCGGCGATCGCGCGATTGCTTTTTCGCTTGAGAAATCTATACAGACTCGTGCGGCCGATGCCAAGAACCTGCGCGGCGCGCACCCTGTTGCTATTGCACATTTCGAGCACGCGCTCGATGTGAATGCGGCGCACTTCATCCAATGGCAGCGGGCGCCAATTCGCTTCCGGGGCTGAGCCGTTGCGGCGCGGCTTCTGGAGGTGTTCGGGTAAATCGGCGACGTCGATAAAGTCGGCGTTCGTTGTAAGCGCCGCGCTCGAAATCACGTTTTCGAGTTCGCGAACATTGCCGGGCCAATCGTACTGGAAGAGCACGATTTGAGCCCGGCGCGTGAGCCCCTGCAAGGCCTTACCGTACGTCTGGCTGTACTTCTTCAAAAAGTGCTGCAAAAGAATCGGAATATCTTCGGGACGCTGCGTGAGCCCGGGCACGCGGATTTCAATGCTGCTCAGACGGTAGAAAAGATCCTCGCGGAATCGCCCGGCGAGAACCTCCGCCCGGAGGTCGCGGTTCGTCGCTGCAATGAGCCGGACATCGACGGTTTTCACTTCCGGCCATCCGACCCGCTGAATTTCGCGGTTTTGGATTACGCGCAGGAGTTTTGCCTGCATCGTCAGCGAAGTCTCGCCGACTTCATCGAGGAAGACCGTCCCGCCATTCGCGTATTCGAACAGACCGGGACGGGTATCCGTTGCGCCTGTAAACGAGCCGCGCATGTGGCCGAAAAGCTGGCTTTCGAGCAGCGTATCGACGAGCGCCGAGCAATTGCAGATGGCAAAACGCTCTTGCGCCACCGGACTCAGTTCGTGGAGGGCGCGCGCGACGAGCTCCTTGCCGGAGCCTGTGGGGCCCGTGATCAGGACATTCGTATAGTGTCGCGCCACCTTCTTTGCCAGATCGAAAACGTCGAGCATGGCGGGACTTTTCCCGACAATGCCCTGAAACTGCGAGGTTTGAAACAGTTTCTCCTCGAGTTGGCGCGTCTGCGAGCGCTGCGAAAACACCTCGGTCAAATCGTCCAGAGTTTTTTCGAGTCGCGAAAAATCGATTGGCTTGCAGAGATAGTCGTATGCGCCGCGCCGCACCGCTTCGATCGCGGAATCCACCGAGCAGTAGCCTGTAATCAAGACCACGTACACGCCGGGGTCGAACTGCAAAACTTTCTCGAGAAAGGTAAGACCGTCCATGCTTGGCATCTTGAAATCGACCAGCACGACCTTGCAGCCGCCGAGCCGGACTTTCTGAAGAGCCTCTTCGGCGCTCGTCGTGCCGGCAGCCGAGAATCCCGCTCTTTCGAGCCGTTCGGTCGTCATCTCAACCTGATTGGAATCGTCGTCGAGGACACAAACGGTGAGATTCTTGCGTGCCGTTGCGATGATGGGTCTTTCCATGAGAGCTTTCATTGCCAGGCATTAGGCAATGCGTGTGCCAGAATGCGAATTGGAAGCTTTGTTCCGGTGGGGAGTACCGTCGGCGTGCGTAAAGCGCCTGAATTGTGAGCGTTGGTCGGCGAGCGAAAAGTTGGAATCACAGACGCGTCGCGGATTCGAACGCAATTATGCGCTTCTAGACGTCGTAAGCCGTTCCGAACTGGAATCGGAGTCTCAAAGAGGAACGTCGCAGTAACCGAGGTCGGCTGGATCGTGCCTCAAGATCGCTATGCGCTACGCCACTTTGCTCTGTGATTCGGCCGACAAACCGGCAGTCTCTTTGAAAGGCGCTTGAGGATGCAGCCTGGCCAGTTGGACGAGTGTCCGCCCATTCTCGCCTGCTTCGACGCTGGCAGCGCGGTAGGCGATCGGAAAGCTGTCGGCCTTGCCGAATTCCTGCAGCAGGCGTACGAACACTACGGCGTCTTCGGACAGAGCCGACCGGAGACTGATTTCCTTTTTGTCGCCTCCGCTCCAATCCAGCGTCGTCTTTTCCACAAAGAAAGCGTCCGACGCATCCCATCCAGAAACTTCCACGCGATAGCTGCTGATGCTTGCCATCTCTTGGCTCAGTTGAGAATCCACGTCGAACCTCCGATCCAGCAAACTGCAGGAGCCATGCCAAAGCGCGATTTCAACTGTTCAAGAAACCAAACGACTTGGCGACAACTTGCGCGTACCGTTTCTTCGCGGACTGTTTCTTCCGCGATGAGTGTTCGCGTTTGAAACAACTTTCCATGGCAGCCCTCGCCTTTCGCGGCGCTAGTCGCTGTGCTAGACTCCGCCAAGCGGTCGCGCCACAAGAAAAACCTGCAGCGCGGACCGCCGTTCGGTGGAACTTCGGGCTCTGTGCAACGATTCCCCGCAAACCCCGCCAGGCCCGGAAGGGAGCAACGGTAGCGGGCCAGTTTCGTGTGCCGCGGAGTACCCGAAGTTCCTCTCATCGCACTCGGAACTGCCCAGGCGAGGGCACGAAGAATTCTTTCATGAGCTATAAAGTCATCGCGCGCAAATATCGCCCGCAAACGTTCAGCGAGATCGTTGGGCAGCAGCACGTCACGAAGACGCTCGCGAACGCCATCGAATCGAATCGCGTGGCGCACGCCTACATTTTCTCCGGCGTCCGCGGAGTCGGAAAAACGACCGCGGCGCGCATCCTTGCGAAGGCCTTGAATTGCGCCAGTGGCCCTACGATCAATCCCGACAATACGTGCGATTCTTGCCGCGAGATTTCGGCCGGGACATCGCTCGACGTTCTCGAAATCGACGCGGCATCCAATCGCGGCATCGATCAGATCCGCGAACTACGCGAAATGGTTCGCTACGCGCCAGCCTCGAGCCGGTACAAAGTCGTCATCCTCGACGAAGCGCATCAACTGACTGATGAAGCCTCGAATGCGCTGCTGAAGACGCTCGAGGAACCGCCCGAACGCGTTGTGTTTATCCTGGCCACCACGCGGGCGGAAGATCTCGTCGAAACGATCAAGTCGCGCGCGCAGCTTTTCCAGTTTCGCTCGCTCACGTTTCAGGAGATCGCGGGCGAGATCGAGCGAATCGCCAAGTCGGAAAATCTCAAGATCGACTCGGGGGCCGTCGCGGTGTTGGCGCGCGCAGCCGAAGGCAGCATGCGCGACGGGCTCTCGCTCCTCGAGCAGGCGATCGCCTACGCAGGCGAAACGATCACCGACGCGCAAGTGCGCGAGCTTCTCGGCGTGGTCGCCGAAAGCGTGCTCGATAGCCTCGTCGAAGCGATTGCAGCGCAATCGGCCGAGCGCGCGCTCGGGCTGGTTCATCGCCTGATCGCCGATGGCCAAAATCTGCAGCATTTCTGTCGTGAAGCCATTCGCCACTTTCGCAACCTGCTCGTGGTGCGGGTCTGCGGCGCTGATTCAAACCTCGTGGCGGCACCGAAGGATGAGCAACCTCGCCTCGCAGAACAGGCCGCACAGTTTGGTGAAGAAGATCTCACTCGATTCTTCAATATTCTCCTGGCGACCGACGACGATCTCCGTCGCAAACCTGATCCGCGCCTTCACCTCGAGCTTGGCCTGCTGCGTTTGATCAACGCGCAACGCCTCGCACCGCTGGAAGAGGCTCTCGCCGAACTTCATGGCGAATCGCGCCCGCGATCGGCGCGACCCGATTCCGGCACACCGCCGCGCGCGACGCCGGCCACGCAAGCGGTTGCGTCCTCTTCGTCATCGAGTGCGGCCGCAGTCCGCATGGCGCCTGATCCGGCCGCGAAAGCATCGGCAACGCCGCCCGCCGCTGCTCCTCCCGCGCCGAACGCGCGCGCCGCCGCGCCTGCGCCCGTGCCTGTGCCGGCTGCTCCGCCACGGATCGTCGCGCGCGCGGCGGAAGATGTTGCCGATGGCCTGTCGGCAGTGCAGCTGGGCGCGATCAAGATCGCTCTGCAGGAATCAAGGCTGCTCTCATCGTTCCTCGAACAGGCGACGCGTTGCGAAATGGAAGGCGGCGAGTTCCGCCTTTTTTTCTCTCCGGAAAATCGCGCGCTCACGGAAATGTTGCCGCGCGAAGCGATGGAACGTTTGCGCACAGCCGTAAATCAAGTCGTCGGCCAGCCGCTTCGCGTCTGTGTTAAACTGGACCCGGTTCGGGCGGGAGTGAGCCGCAGCTCGGAATTGCAAGCGCGGTTCGAGCAGGATCCGATCGTTCGGGCGATGCTCGAAAAGTTCGGAGGACGGATTTCGCGAGTGAAGCACCCGGGCGAGGAATAGAGCATGGAAGTAAAAGCGCTACAACAAATGCTCGCGCAGTTCCGGCAGGTGCAGGAGAAGCTCGAACAGCAGCTCGACGGGCTTTCCGTCGAAGCCTCGGCCGGCGGCGGCATGGTCTCGGTCAAGATGAACGGCCAGAAGCAACTTACCGAGCTGCGCATCGAGCCGGATGTTTTCAAAAGCAAGGATCAGGAGATGTTGCAGGAACTGATTCTAGCAGCAGTCAATGAAGCCAACCGGCGCGTGGACGAAGAGCTTTCCAAGCAAGTGAAAGACCTCACAGGCGGTCTGCCCGGAATCATGGGCATGAAAATCCCCGGCCTTTTCTAGTTTTTCCTTCCCCTATTTAATCTGTTCTCGCTCGGACCCCGTTTGTTGACTCTGCTCACGCCGTATTAGCGGCGCACACACAGCGAAAAAAAGGCGGAGACTCGTTCGCATTCCTGCGCGAAACGGACTCCGCCCTTTTGCAAATCTACAGGAACGTCTACTGCCGGGGCGGTGGCCCCATGCTGCCGCCGGGCTGACGGTGGAACAGTCCAATGTAGACCGCTCCAGTCAGGACATGCCCCTCCATCGCCTTCATGATGTCATCACGACTGGCGCCGGCCGGCAGATCGAGCTTCGTATCGAGCGCGTAAAGCTCCAGCGTGTAGTGGTGGGGTGGCCCCGCAGGTGCGCAAGGCCCCATGTATCCGGGTCTTCCCATGATGTTGGCACCCTGGACGCCAATCGTCGCCGGGGCATCCGCCTGCACGCCTTCAGGCAGCCCGGTTGAATCTGCGGGAATGTTGAAGACGATCCAATGCGTGATGTCGTCCACCGATTTTCGCGCGTGCGCATCCGGATCGTGCAAAAGCAGGACGAAGCTCTGGGTGCCTGCCGGTGGATTCTTCCATTCCACCGCCGGAGAAGTCATGTTGGCGAATCCTCCGGGGCCAGCGCACGAGTACTTGTCGGGTACGACGCCGCCATCGCTCCACGGCGCGCTGGTAATCTGTAGCGGTGGTCCCGGCGGCGGTCCCGCTGGGCGGCCACCTCCACCCGGTCCACCGCCCGGCGGCGGTCCCTGTTGTGCGACTGCCGGAAACGCGCCGGCGGCGAGCAAGAATGCCAAGGTGACAAGCGGTCGTATACCTTTCATTCGCATTCCGTATATCCTCCCCTTTTCACTTGTTCGGACAATTTTTGGAAGCCGGCTCGAGCGCCGGTCGGCAAGGCGCCTGATTCTAACTCCCCCACGCCCCTCGCGCAACGAAGCGCTGACTTCTGAGACGGCTGGACCGCGCTTTGCGTTTCACGCCTAGCGAACACCAGAAGACTTTGCAATAATCCTGACACGGTGAACTCGAATGCCTGATTTCGCGCCTTCCGTCTCGCGATTGATCGACGAACTGAAACGCCTGCCCGGCATCGGGCAGAAAACCGCGCAGCGCCTCGCGTTCTACCTGTTGCGCGTCGATCGAGAACAGGCGCTCGCCCTTTCCGACGCCATTCGGGAAGCAAAGGAAAAAGTCCGCGAATGCTCGATCTGCAACAACATCACGGACGCCGATCCCTGCCTCTTCTGCACCAGCACGACGCGCAATCGCGCGATCATCTGTGTAGTCGAAGAAGCCACGAATATCCAAGCGGTGGAAAAAACACGCCAGTTCAACGGGCTGTATCACGTTCTTGGGGGGGCGCTTTCGCCGCTGCAAGGAGTGGGCCCGGATCAGATCAAGATCAAAAGCCTCATCGAGCGCCTCAAGGGCGGCACAGTCGAGGAGATTATTATCGCAACGAATCCGACCGCCGAAGGCGAAGCAACCGCCGTCTACCTCTCAAAACTGATCAAGCCGCTCGGAGTCCGCGTCACGCGCATCGCCATGGGCATACCTGTCGGCTCCGATCTCGAGTACGCCGATGAGGTCACGATGCTCAAAGCGATGGAAGGCCGGCGCGACCTGTAGTCCTTCCTGCATTTTGCCCATCCTGGAAGGCCCGGTCCGAACCTCGCAGGCCGGTTCCGTTTTGACCCACCCCTCGAAGTAACCCTTTCGTACGGGTACCGATGGCCGCTCGACCACAGCAAAGCCGCGATGCTAACCTTGGACATCGCTGGTCGGAGGGGCTGTGGTCGATTCTTTACCGTCGGAAGATCCCGGCACGCAGAAGCGTCGAAGCACGCGGATTGTTCAGGCCGTGCCAATCACGGTCACGGGTGTCGATGCGCTCGGGCAGCCGTTCAAAGAGCGCACCACGACCGTCATGGTCAACTGCCACGGCTGCAAGTACCAGTCGAAGCACTACGTTCCCAAGAATTCGAGCGTCACCCTGGAAATCCCTCGACCCGAGGCGGGCGCACCCCGGCGCACGCTCGTCGGGCGGGTCATCTGGGTCCAGCGCCCTCGCGCGGTCCGCGAACTCTTTCAAATCGGCCTCGAGTTTGAAATTGCCGGGAACGTTTGGGGCATCGCGTTTCCGCCCGACGACTGGTTTCCTGTGCCCGGCGAAGAGCCTGAGGCAGCTCTGGCTCCCGAGGCTGCTGCCCCCGAACTGAAGCCAACGCCCGTTGAATCGAAACCGAAAGCACCAGTGGCAGCCCTTAACGTGCCCACTACCGCACCTTCAGTGCCGAGCGCGGCGTCGCCGGTTGCACCCGCAGCGCCGAGCGCGTACGCAGAGAGCAAGATTCACGTCGTCCACGAGCCGGCACCTTCGGCTGAAACGCAGGCGAATCTCGCGCGCCAAATGGCGAAGCTGGCCACCGACGTCAAAGACAACCTCGACAAATCGCTTCGCAGGGACGCTCAGACGGCGATCAATGAAGAGATGACGGTCGTCCGCCAGCAACTGGACGCGCAACTTCACGATGCCGTCGAGAGAGCCATCAAGGTTTCGATGGAGCGCGTCTCCGAGTCCAGCGTGCGCAAGGTCGTGCAACAGGCCGCCGAGCAGACTGCGAAGATCGTCGATGAAGCTCGCAGGACCACTGAGACAAACGCCGGCCAACTCGACGAAAAGGTCCGCCAGGCCGTCCAGCAGGCCGTGAGCCACGCGGCTGCCGACGCGGCCCAGCAGGCTGCAGCGCAAGCGGCCGCGCAAAATCTCAAACAGACGGTGGAAGAAGCCGTCGCGCGCATCGTCGCGGAGCGCGAAGCCGCGTCGCCATCGCTTCAGATTCTGGCGAATCCCGAGGCCGCCCAGCAGCAACTCGACCAGTGGAAACACAATCTGGAAGAAGCGGCGAAGGACGTCCATAGCCGCACGCTCGAGCAGGCGCAATCCGATGCGGCCACGGCAAAACAGACGTTGAACGAAGCATTTGAATCTGTCGTCACAAATGCCTCGCAGACTTTGGATGCGAAATTAAGCGAGGCTTCTCGAACTGCGCTGGATCGAGCCACGCAAGAGGCCAACGCGCGCGCCTCGAATCTTCGCGCGTCGCTCGATGAGATCGTTACCGGTGCGCAATCCACCGTCGAGCGGACACGTCAACGTCTGGACGAGATCGCCTCCACGCGCACCGACGAAATCGCGCGGCGCGCCGACGAACTCATCGCCGAGCGCACCAAGCAGATGGAACCTGCTCTTCAAAACGCCGCTCAGAGCGTGATCGAGCAGGTTTCAATGCAGCTCGATCAGAAATTGGCCCCAGGAATTACCGAAGCGCACGAGGCTCTCTCCTCCCTTGCCAATGCCGGTGAAGAAGCTTCACAGATCGAGAGCAGACTCCGGGAACAGGGCCGCCGGGCTTTCGAGCAGGCAGCGCACCTCGAAGCCCAAGCGCAAGCCAAGATCAGCGAACACGCGGCTGGGGTACAGTCGCAGATCCAGGCAAAGCTGAGCGAGCAGGCCGCCCAGTTCGATAACCACATCCGCGAGCAGGTGAAACAAATCTCCACGCAGGCCGCGCAAGTGCAGTCTGTCGTGCGCGAGCAGGTCCGCCAAGCTTCCGAGCAGGCCGTCGCTGAGGCGCTCGAGCATGTGAAGCAGGAAACGGCCAAGTTTCCCGCTCAGTTCGAGGAGTCGTGCCGCGAATCCCTTTCCAAAATGGAAGAGGAACTCGAGCAGAAAAGCTCCGAGGCGCAGCACACCACGTTCGAGGCGCTCTCGAAAGCTTCCGATTGGTACACGAAGAAGGCGCAGACCACCATGCAGTCCACCCTCGAAAGGGGCGTCGAGCAATCGACATCGGCCCTGCGCGACCGCGCTGCCGAGATATCGAGCATGGTGGCCTCGGAGCTCGATCACTACCGCCGCACCTACGTCGATCACAGCCAGGCGCAGATCGAGGAGATTGCAAAGGAAGTAGTCGAACGCGAACGCGGCATGATGGCAGAAACAGCCGAAATGACCACGGCCGGTTTCAGCGATCGAATCCAGCAGCTCGTTGGCGAATCGTTTAGCCGGTTCGAGGAGTCATCCCGGCAGGCGATCGAAAAGAACCGGTCCGACATGGAGTACGAGCGGGAAGGCGCGCTGACGGAGTTTCAAAAGGGTCTTGACGACAAAATGCTTTCCGGCATCGAGCAGGCGCGCGACAACCTCCAGATTCAGCTTATGTCGCTGATCGAGTCGTTCGAGGCCAAGCGCCAGGCCGAGCAGGCCGAATGGATGGAGCAGATCAAGAAATCCGCGGACGAATCGATCGAGGGCTATAAAGCGCGACTCGAGAATGCCTCCAACTCCTGGCTGCTGGCATCGGCCACGACTCTCGGGCAGAGTTCGCAAGCCGTCATGGACACGCTATCCAAGTCCGCTGAAAAGCGGCTTCGCGAGGTCTGCGCGGAGGTCCTCGCGGGGATGGGCGACACGCTCAAGGAGCGCCTCCTGGGCATTTCGACCGGCTTTTCGGCGGAAGACGAAGGCAAGAAACCCGAAAAGAAGAAGTGAATTTGCCGGCACGCGGCAACCGCCATACAGGTTCCGTTCCCCCTTTTCACGAATCCGCTCGAATTTCTGGGCCAGCCACCCTCCGCTATAATGTTGCTCATGTCGAATCAGTCGTATTTGAGCGTATGGTACCCCGATCTTCCGGAAGAACTGATCCTCGAGCATTTCGGCGCCTTCCTGTCGACGGTTCCATTCTCCGAGAAGATGCCTGGTTTCACGCAGCTCACGATTCACGCCGTCAGCGCCGCCGAGATACCGATTCTCGAACAAGATCTTCGGCAAATGCCGCTGGATGCTGCCGGGATCATCGAGATTGCCGGGGAGCACCTGAATAGCGACTGCGCTTACGACGTCAGTTGCTATTGGGATCTTTCCGTGTTCGATGCCGCATCCGGAAAATGGAAAGTCGAGCCTCAGCCGCTTGAGATCTCATGCTACGGAGCAGATTATGACGATGCATTCTGGCGCGAGAACGGCCACGTACAGGTCGATTTCGGTTTCGAACATTTCTTCACCGGGCACGCCGGCCTGCTGGGATTCCAACGCGATGCCCGCGCTCCGGCCCAAAGCCCCGAGGAGGCGCGCTTTCTCGAGGCGATGGCTTGGCCCGAAAACCTCGAGCGGTATCATGACGAAACGCGGAAAAACATTCGCAAGCTGCTTGACTGGATTCGCCGGATCGAAAAGGCAGTCCCAGTGGATCGCGTCCGCCTATGGTCGGAAGGCGAGGAGAACTTTGAGGCACGCATCGAGGAAATTCTGGCTGCTCGGTAGTATGATGCTGTCGCTTGGGTGGGAGGGTGTGTCCTCAAATGTCGCATCTGTGGCGAATAACCGGGCAGGAGCTTGCCCGCAATCTTCCGGTACGCTCCGGAATCCGTTTCCCGGCGCGCACGTCTAATACACAACCTTGAACGCCATCGCACAACCCGTTGCCAGGCAAGCTGCGCGGCCGGAAAAGAGGCCGTCCAGCTGGAGCTACCTCAAGACCCTTCTGCCCTACGTCGCCAACTATAAGGCCATGACGGCGGTGGGCCTGTTGGCACTTGCCCTGATGGGAATTGTTGGCGCCCTGCCCCAGCTCATCCAGGGCATCATTCTGGATTCTTTAAATGGTCTGCCGCGCCCGCTCGCGACCCTGGTCGGCACGTCGCGCGCTATCCTGCATCCGATTCTCGCTTTCTACGCGCCGCACAGCCATCGCGCACTGGCCCTTTATTGCATCACGATCGCTGTGGCGATGATTGTGAAAGGATTTTTCTCGTTCTGGTCGCGATGGATTCTGATCGGAGTCTCTCGCGAGATCGAATACGACATCCGCAATGATCTGCTCGCCAAGCTGGTAAAACTCGAGCCTGAATTCTATGTCCGCAACCGGACGGGCGACTTGATGTCGCGCGCCACTAATGACCTCAACGCGGTCCGCATGGTGCTCGGCCCGGGCATCATGTACACGGCCAACACGATTGCCACAAGCGTCCTCGCGCTCTATTTCATGATCAAGCTGTCCGCGGGTCTCACGCTGTGGGTCTTGTTGCCGGTGCCTTTTGTAGTCGTCTCCGTGTATTACTTCGGCCGGATCATTCACCGGCTTTCGGAACGGATCCAAGCCGCTCTGGGCGCGCTTTCCACGCGCGCCCAGGAAAATCTCACGGGTATTCGCGTCATTCGCGCCTATGCACAGGAAAATCAGGAGATCGAATCCTTCGATCGCGTCAACAGGGATTACGTCGAGCGCAACATCCAGCTGATCACTTCCTGGAGCTTATTTTTTCCGGGACTCATGACTCTCATCGGCATGACGGCTGTGATCCTTCTTGGCAGGGGCGGCACCGCCGTAATCAATCATCGCATATCGATCGGTACTCTCGTGGCCTTTTACTCGTTCCTCGGGCAGCTGACCTTCCCCATCATCGCGCTTGGCTGGGTCACGAACATCTTTCAGCGCGGTGCCGCCTCGATGGGTCGTTTGCTCTATATTCTGCGCGCCGAACCCAATATCAACGATGCCGCCGTCGCCCCAACCCCAAGCGCCGATGGGAACGGTCAACCGCGCTCCGGGGTCGCGCTGGCGCCAACCGTTGCGCGCGATGCAATCCGCGGCGAAATCGAATTCCGCCACTTGACGTTCGCCTATCCGACCGCTCCAAACGAACCCGTTTTGCGAGATATCAACCTCCATGTGCTTGCCGGATCGACGCTCGCGATCGTGGGGCCCACCGGGAGCGGCAAGTCGACGCTCGCGGCACTCATGGCGCGACTCTGGGAGGCGCCTGCTGGCACGCTGTTTATCGATGGGCGGTCGATTCGGGATTATCCGCTCGACACGCTTCGTCACTCGATTGGCTACGTGCCCCAGGACACATTCCTCTTCAGCGAAACCATTCGCGAGAACATCGCCTTCGGCGTGCCCGATGCGCGGGAGGAGAATATCCGCGAATGCGCCGCGATTGCCTGCGTCTCGGGCGAAATTGAATCGTTCGCGCAGGGCTACGACACGATGGTCGGCGAGCGCGGCATCACGCTCTCCGGAGGACAAAAGCAGCGAACGTCTCTCGCGCGCGCGATCATGCGGCAGCCCAAAATCCTGGTTCTCGATGACTCGCTTTCGAGCGTCGACACGGACACGGAAGAGCGCATTCTCCGGGGCCTCCGCGGTGTGATGCGGCAGCGCACCACGATTCTTGTTTCGCACCGGGTCTCCACCGTGAAGGACGCGGACCAAATCGTCGTCCTGCACGCCGGAAAGATCATCGAGCGCGGCACGCACGAAGAACTGCTCGCGCACGGCGGCGAATATGCCGACTTGCACCAAAAGCAATTGCTCGAAGAGGAACTCGAACGGGAATGAGCGACTTCCGCGAAGAAGAGAAGCTCGGCAAGGTCTACGACACGCATCTCACGCGTCGGATCATGAAGTATCTGCGGCCCTACCGCTGGCATGTGACGGCTGCAGTGTCGATGAGCTTGGCCTACGCAGCCATGGAGTTGGCTGGGCCCTACCTCTTCCACGTCGCCATCGACTGGTATATCACTCCCGGCCTCGCTGGCTCGATCACGGCGAGAGCTGCCATACGCGGCCTGCTCTGGACCGTGATCGCATACACGATCTCGCTATTCGCCAGCTTCGGCGTGCAATACGGCCAGGTTCGGATCATGCAGTGGGTCGGCCAGGAAACGATGTACGACCTGCGCAAGGAGATTTTCGAGCATCTCCAGCGCCTGCCGATGAGCTTCTTCGACCGCACGCCGGTCGGCCGGCTCGTCACCCGCGCGACGACCGACGTGGACGCCCTGAACGACCTCTTTGTCTCGGGCGTCGTGGCGATGCTCAACGATTTCGTGCTGCTCTTCGGCCTGGCGATCTTCTTGCTTTGTTGGCACTTCTATCTCGGCTTGGCCACTCTTTCGCCCCTGCCGTTCATGGTGTTGCTCACCTATTTCTTCCGCAATCACGTCCGCGATGCCAATCGCCGCATTCGCACAGCCATCGCGCGCATCAACGGCTTCCTGCAAGAGCACATCAGCGGCATGTCGGTGGTGCAACTCTTCAACCGCGAGCGCAAATCCCGGGAGCAGTTCGCCACCTTCAACCGCATCCACATGGAAGCGTACAAAGACGCGATCGACGCATTCTCCTATTTCTTTCCCGGCGTTGAATTCCTCAGCATGGGCGGTATTGCGCTGGTCTATTGGGTGGGCGGCTTGAGTGTCGTTGGCAGCACTCTCGTAATCGGAGTGCTCGTGTCGTTCATTCAATACGCGCAACGCTTCTTCCGCCCGATTCAGGATCTGAGCGACAAATTCAACATTCTCCAGGCCGCGATGGCCGCTTCGGAGCGCATCTTCCAGTTGCTCGACGAGCCGGTCGCGATCGTTTCGGCACCCGAGACGCATTCCCTGCCGCACGTGCGCGGCGAAGTCGAATTCCGCAATGTCTGGTTTGCCTACCGTGGGGGCGCCAACCCGCAAGAAGAAGACTGGGTGCTGCGCGATGTTTCCTTCCACGCGCAACCGGGACAGACGCTCGCCATCGTCGGCCACACCGGCGCCGGCAAGACCACAATCATCCAGCTATTGTTGCGCTTCTATGGTATCCAGCGCGGCCAAATCCTGATCGACGGCGTCGACATCCGCGAAATGAATTTACAGGACCTGCGCCGCCTCTTCGGCATCGTCCTGCAAGACCCATTCCTTTTCACGGGCACGCTCGAATCCAACGTAAAACTCGGCACCGAATGGATCGATCGTGCAGGCGTGGAAAGTTCGCTGCGCGAGGTTGGCCTCGGCCCGTATCTCGATTCGCAGTCTCGCGGCATCGAAACGCCTGTCACCGAGCGCGGCTCCACGCTTTCGGTCGGCCAGCGCCAGTTGGTCAGTTTCGCGCGGGCACTCGCGCACGATCCCGCGCTCCTGATCCTCGACGAAGCCACGTCCAGCGTGGACACGAAAACCGAGCTGATGATCCGCGAGGCGCTCGATCGCCTGCTGAAAAATCGCACGGCTATCGTCATCGCGCACCGGCTCAGCACGATCCAGCACGCGCAGCGCATTCTCGTCTTCCACAAAGGCCGCCTGCGCGAGCAAGGCTCGCATCAGGAACTCCTCGCGCTCCGCGGAATCTACTATCGCCTCTACCAGCTCCAGTACAAAGAGCAGGAACTCGCGGCTCCCTTGCCTGGCGCGGCTCCCGGCTTTCCTCAGCCTTTGCCAGCCGATGACTGACCCGGCGCCCCACGCATGACGCCTCCCAAAATCCTGATCTCCGCCGGCGAAGCCTCGAGCGATATGTACGCGGCGCGCCTCGCCACCGCGTTGCGCGAACGAACCGGGGCGCATTTCTTCGGCATGGGCGGTCCGCGCATGGCTGCGGCAGGCGTTGACCTGGTCGCCGATTACCACGAAGTCGCCGTCGTCGGCATCGCCGAAGTCGTCCATAAAATTCCCACTGTAATCAGCGTACAAAATCGCCTCGCCCGCGAAGCCGGGCGCCGCAAAGCGGCTCTCGCGATCCTCGTCGATTCGCCGGGAACGCATCTCGGCGTTGCTCGCCGCCTGAAAAATCGCGGCATTCCGGTGGGATACTTCGTCGGCCCGCAGGTGTGGGCATGGCGGGCGGGGCGCGTCCGAGTCGTCAAGCGGCTCGTGAACCGCATGGTGGTGATCTTTCCATTCGAAGAAAAAATCTATCGCGAGGCGGGTGTCCCTGTAGACTTCGTCGGCCATCCCCTCGTCGACGTCGTGCACGCGTCGATGACGCGCACGGAATTTGCCGAGCGGCACGGCCTCGATCCGGAAAAGTTGATCGTTACGCTCCTCCCCGGCAGCCGCCGCAGCGAGATCGCGCAGCATTTTCCGCGCATCCTCGATGCATGCGAGATCCTAGCGCTTGAGGCGAAGTCCGCAGGTGGGCTCCAGTTTGTCCATGCCGCCGCGCCCAACCTTCCTGACGACCTCTTCGGGGCACACGGCACGCGCCCCGGCGTCACGATCCGGCGCATCGAAGACGCCACGTACGACGCGCTCGCCGCCGCGGATTGCGCCATCGTCGCCAGCGGTACTGCCACGATCGAAACTGCGCTCCTCGGCACGCCGATGGTCGTGGTGTATCGGCTTGCTCGCACCACCGCGGCCATCCTCCGGCGCATGATTCGAACGCCCTTCATCAGCATGGCGAATCTGGTCGCCGGCCGCCGCGTTGTGCCCGAGCTGATCCAGGATGATTTCACGCCGGCCGCCGTCGCTGCCGAGGTGCGTTACCTGCTGGAATCGCCCGACGGTCGCGACGCGATGAAAGCGGGCCTCGCCGAGGTCCGCGCAAAGCTCGGGTCGGGCGGCGCGATCGAGCGAGCTGCCGACGTCTTCGCGCGGATGTTGTAGGGCTGCGCTCCGGGCAACTGCAAGGGGTTATCTGGTATCTTAAAGTTAGGCGTAGAGAGTCACTGGTTTTCGCGAGGGGTACTTCTTGTTCAAAATCCATCGATTGTTCGCTGCTCTGGGGCTTTTCCTTCTGGCCGCCGGCGCGGCACCGGCGCAAGCCCCCCACGCTTTTCCGTTCCGCGCGACGAACTACGATGTCGAAGTGATGCTCCATCCCGAAGACCAGACGATATCGGCGCTCGTGAAAGTGAAATTCGTAGCGACGCAAGTGTCCCGGACGCTCCTAGTCGAGCTCCATCCCGACCTGCGCGTCAACTCCATCAAGACGGCCGACGGCAAGGAGCTTAGCTTCGATCGCGACAATAACTCGCCTCTGCTGCTGAGCGTGGCATTGCCGGGCGTCGCGACTCCGGGCAAGGAAATCGATCTGGTTTTCGATTACGCCGGCCCCATCTCGAGCGAAGACGACAGCCCCACGCGAGGCGTCCGCTTCGCCTCGGTCGATAAGACTTCCGCGTATCTCCTGCTTCCCGCGCGCTGGTTCCCGCTCACGAACTATCCTGCCAATCGCTACACGGGAACATTTCGCATCATCGTGCCCGACACGTTCGTGGTCGTCGGCACTGGGAAGGCCGATGCGCCCACTTCCATGCCGGGTATTGGCAATGCGCCCGGCCAGTCCGAGTACGTTTTCCATTGCGATCAGCCCGAGCCGGTCGGCTCATTCGTCGCTGGAACCTTGCAGCTTTCCCCAATTTCGACGCAGGGCTACCAGTTCTCGATTTACACGCCTCCGGCTCAGGCCGCCACAGCGCAGTCCTATGGAAATTCTCTCGCGCAGATCATGAGCTATTTTTCAGATACGTTTGGAGCCTTCGCCACGCAACCGAGCCTGAGCGTGGCCCAAATGCCCGATGGCTCGCTTCCGGGATACTCGGCGCCCGGTTTGCTTTTGATCAGCGCGCGCCAATGGACCACTCGCGCGAACGACCGCATGCTCTCGCAGCTTGCCGCCGGCCAGTGGTGGGGCGTTCAGGTGCTCCCCGCAACCGCTTCCGACGTCTGGATCACGGATGGACTGTCGCGCTACGCCGAGGCCATGTATGCCGAGCAATCCGATGGCGTGGCGGGGCTAAATCGCGCGCTCGAAGATTTTGCCGTGGGCGCGCTCATGTACGAAGATGTCAGCCCGATCTCGCAGGCCGGCCACCTCGATCGATATTCCGACCAGTATCACTCGGTCGTCGACGACAAAGGCGCGATGGTTTTTCACATGCTTCGCGCGGAACTCGGCGACGACGCCTTCACAGCCCTGCTGCACGACTTCTATAAAGCGCACGCCGGAAAGACGGCCGCGATCGACGAATTCCGCAGGATGGCGGCTACCAAGCTTCCTCCACCTAAGAAGGGCGACCCGCCGGTCAATTTGCTTTCGTTCTTCTCACAGTGGCTCGATTCCACCGGCGTTCCCGAATTTACCCTCGACTACATCGTCTATCGCACGCCCAAGGGCTTTCAGGTAATCGGCAAGATCCATCAGGACCTCGATACATTCCGGATGCCGGTCGAGATGAAAGTCGATACCGAGGGAAACCCGGTCCTCAAAAAAATTCTCGTGACCGGTACGAGCACTGAATTCGAAATCGATACGTTCGGACGCCCGAAGCCCAACGGCATCATCATCGACCCCAACAACAACCTGCTCAAGTCGAGTCCGCGCCTCCGCGTTCGCGCCACCATCGCCCGCGGAGAAGCTCTGGCCCAGATCGGCAAATATTACGAAGCGATTCAGGAGTACCTGCGCGCTCTCGACGTCCAGCCAACCAATTCGCTCGCGCATTTCCGGATGGGCGAGGCCATGTTCTACCAGAAAAACTACCAGGCAGCCGCAAACGCTTTCCGCGCGGCCCTCGGCGGCGACCTCGATCCTAAATGGACGGAGGTCTGGAGCCACATTTACATCGGCAAGATCTACGATCTGCTCGGCCAGCGCGAACGCGCCGTCAACGAGTACAGCCTCGCCCAGCACACCAACGACGACACTGCGGGCGCGCAATCGCAGGCCGGCTACTACATGAAAAAGCCCTACACGGGTGACAATGCCCCAGCCGCCGCCACGCCTTCAGCCAGCGGCAATCCCGCGAAAACTCCGACGGCGCCTGCGCCGAGCGAGAAGCAGGGCAGTGACGAGCCGGAGCTCAAGCACCGCGATCCGAACAACTAATTTCTGATTCCGAGGCGGCCGCCACCGAAGTGACTGGAACAGAGGTCAGTTTGGATCGAAGCCCTTGGTCTGCAATTCGCTGAAAACATCCTCGAAGGTTTTCAAGGCATCTCCATCGAAGAGCACGAAGTAGATTTTCTCGATCGACGTCGGCCCTTCCAGGTGCTTCGCCGCCTCGCGCAACATGATTTCGGCGCACTCGCGCACCGGAAACGCCGCGATTCCTGTGCCAACCGCGGGAAATGCGATTGTCTTCAGCCCATTCTGCGCTGCGATGCGCAAGGAATGCGCGGTCGAACTCCGCAAGTCCTGCGCCGAGGTTCGGCCTCCGAGCTCCATGCTCGCCGCGTGAATCACATGCCTGGCCTTCAATTCTCCGCCCGACGTGATCGCCGCGCCGCCGACCGGTATCATGCCGATTTCGTCGCACTCCGCCTGAATCTTCGGGCCGCCCTTGCGCCGAATCGCTCCCGCCACCCCGCCGCCAAGCTGTAGGTCGTTGTTGGCGGCGTTGACGATCGCGTCCGCATTCATCTCCGTGAGGTCGCCCTGCTGAATCTCGATTCGGCCCGCCAGGATCGCGGTCCCCGCGGCCTTTTTCGCGCGGCCGCCGGCCTTTGCTCCGCCTGCTTTGCCGTCCGCCCGCTTAGAGCCGCGCAATGCCGTCTTCATCGAATCCCACGACCACCCGCCCGCCGGCAACGATCAGGGGACGGCGAATCAGGTTCGGCTCTTTCGCCATCATGCGAATCGCCCGCTTGCGCGTGGGCGGCTCTTCCTTCATGTTTTCCTTGCGGTAGACTTCGTTCCGCGGGTTCAGGAATTCCGTGTAGTCGTGTCTCCCGATCAATTTTTCCAGCTCCGACGAACTCAACCTCTCTTTCGCCAGATCGCGGAAGTACAGCTGAAAGCCGCGCCGCTCCATGAATTTTTTCGCCTTGCGGCACGTCGTGCAGGTCGGCTTCTGCATGAACAGCACTTTCTTCCGGGACTTTGTTCTTCGCCGCGCCGTCCGTGCTTTTGTAGTGACCATCGTTCCTCCTCAATGCGTTCGATGTGCGAAACTGACCGCAGCCTCAGTGGCCGCGAAAATTCGGCTGGCGCTTTTCGGTGAACGCCGCGAGTCCTTCGGCGCAATCTTCCGATAGAAAGCAGTGCATCTGAAGGCGGTTTTCTTCGTCGATGGTCGCTTCGAGTTGAGCGCGGGCCTCGCTGATCATCGTGCGCTTCACGTCGCGGTACGCGAGCGGCGGCCCGGCCGCCATTTGCTCGGCAAGTTTTCGGGTCTCCTCTTCAAACGTGTCCTCGGAATGTACCCGGCAGACGATCCCGATCCGGCACGCCTCGGCCGCGGACAACCGCTCGGACGTGTAGAAAAATTCAGACGCTCGGGACAAGCCAACCAGCCGCGGAAGAAAAAACGTCGCGCCAAGATCAGGATACAGCCCGAGTTGTGCGAAAGCCTGCTTGAACATCGCCTGGTCCGACGCGATTCGCAGATCGCACGCCAGCGCCAGGCTCATGCCCCCGCCCGCCGCCGGCCCGTTCACTGCGGCGATCACCAATTTTGGCATGGACGCAATCGCCAGGCAGACTTCCTTGCCGGCCGTGAGTAATGCCTGAAAGTCGTGCACCGAATGCCTCGTGCGCGCGTCGCGGATGTAATCGATATCGCCCCCCGCGCAAAATCCGCGCCCGGCACCGGTAAGGACAACCGCCCGCACCGATTTGTCATCGCCCGCTCGCAGCAGAGATTGCACCAGCGCGCGGGCCAGATCCGGGTTCAGCGCATTGAGTTTTTCTGGCCGGTTCATGCGCAGCGTGAGAACGGCGCCCGATCGCTCTTCGAGCACCAGCTGCCGCGTCGTTTGCTGCGTTGCGCCCATCCCGATCCTGCCTCAGTCACTCGTCCGAAAAGCCCTGCATTGCCACTAATTTTTCAGGCCATGCAGCAGCGCGGCAAGTTTCTTGAAATATCGCTTCTTCACTCCCGCGCTCGTGCCGGCGTTCTGCGCGCTCGTCGACGGCAAGACGAACACGCGCGCCCCGTATAGCAGCTCCTTTTGCAGCCCAAGCTTGCAGGGACGCCCCGTGAATTTCTCGTACGTCATTTTGCCGTTGAACGCGATCACGCGCGGCCGCAGCTCCTCGAGCTTCTGCGCCAATAGGACGCGGCCCTCCGCGAATTCCTCCCGCTCGATCTCCTCCACTCCGCGCGTCGGCCGCTTCACAAGGTCGGTCATGCCGATGCCGAATTCCACCAGTCTCCGGTCGTCCTGGTAGCCGAGCGGTTCCGGTATCACGCCCGACTCGTACATCATCGGCCAAAATTGATTGTTGCGTCCCGCGTAGTAGTGTCCCACCCGCGCCGATCGGTCGCCGGGGTTGCACCCGACCAGAATCATTCGCATTCCTTTACGCAGGTAATCGGGGAGTGTCCGCATGTGCCTTTGGGCGACCGCTATGATAATACATTCCCGCCAGCAGAAACGTCGAAAGCTGTGCTAGGCTTTTGTATGGACAGGTTCTCGATGAGTTCTCCAAAACTCGATCCCGTGCGCGCTCACCCGTTGCCCTCGACGGTCGTCAAGGACGACGAGTCCGCGCTGGTTGCAGCGGCCAAATCAGGCGATATTTCCGCTTTTGAAACACTCGTCGGCCGCTACGAACGCAAGATCTTCCGCCTCGCCCAGAACATCACCCAGAATCGCGAAGATGCCGAAGACGCCATGCAGGAATCCTTCCTGAAGGCGTACGAGCATCTGGGCGAGTTTCAGGGAAATTCGCGCTTTTACACGTGGCTTGTCCGTATCGCTGTGAACCAGGCCCTGATGAAACTCCGCCGGCGCCGCCCCAATGTCGTTTCGCTCGATCAGGAGCTCGTCACGGGCGAAGACATGATGCCCCGCGAGGTCGAAGACTGGGGGCCTTCGCCCGAAGAGCGTTACGGCCAGACGGAACTTTCCGGCATTCTTGGAAAAGTGATCGGAGAGCTCGATCCCCCTTTCCGAATCGTTTTCCAATTGCGAGACATCGAAGAATTATCGACCGAGGAAACAGCCGAAGCGTTGGGCCTTTCCGTTCCGGCCGTGAAATCGCGGCTGCTGCGGGCGCGACTGAAGTTGCGCGAAAAGTTGAACCAATACTTTCGGCGGGGGGAAAATTCGTGAAGTGCAAAGACATCATCAACGAACTGGCGGACTATTTGGACGAAGCGCTCGATCCTACGCTTCGTGCCTCGATCGAACAACACCTCGGCAATTGCAAGGATTGCCGGGTCGTCGTGGACACGTGCCAGAAGACGATTCAGATATTCTGCAATTCCGAGCCTGCTCCTCTTCCAGAAGACACACGCGAGCGCTTGCACGAAGCCCTCTTGAGACGATTGCACCTCAGGAAATCGCCCGACGGCCAGCGCGCCTAAGCCTCTCCCTGCCACATCGGAATGTCGCGCCCGATTCCCCGCTGCTGCGCTAGTTCATAAACTCTTCCCGCAGTCACAATATCCTCGATCGCGATGCCATTGGATTTGAATAGCGTCACCTGTTCCGGGCTGGTGCGCCCCGGAACCTTACCCGTGACAATATCGGCAAACTCGCGAACCTTCGCCCATCGCGATTCGTCGCCCGCAAAGGCCTGAATCAGGTCGCCCGATTCGATCTTCGACTGCTCCACCGAATCCGCCGCAATCACGTCGCTGCGTCGGACGGCTTCCGTATCAATCTCTCGCTTTTCCGCGAAATTCGAACCGATCGCGCTGATGTGCATGCCGGGCTCGATCCATCGCCCCTCAACCACAGGCGTCTTCGATGTGGTCGCCGTGATGACGATGTCCGCTCCGCGCACCGCCTCTTCGGCCGACGATGCAGGCGTCACCGGGACGCCCAACCGCTCCGTCATCTCCTTCGCGAATTTTTCACGCCGCAGCACGTCCCGGCCGTAAGCGCGAATTCGCTCGAGTTTCCGCGCGTGCGCCACGGCTTCGAGCTGGGTGCGCGCCTGCAAGCCCGTTCCGATGATAGCCACGGTCCGCGCGTCTGCTCGCGCCATCACCTTCGCCGCCACTCCGCTTGCCGCGCCCGTGCGCATCTGCCCCAGATAGTCCGCCTCGATCAGCGCCACCATCTCCCCGGTTTCCGCCCGAAACAGCGGGACCACGAACCGCGCCTTGCCCCGAGCAATCGAATAGATTTTCAGCCCCAAGTAGCCGCCGGCGGAATCCGCTGCCGCCATGTAGTTCAAAATCGTCTTCCCAGGAATGACCAGCCTTCGCCGCGGATGCGATGTGGCCGCCCCGTCGCCCAGCCTGCGAAACGACGTCTCAACCGTCTCGAGCGCCAGCGGCATCGTCAAGATCGCCCGCACATCCGCTTCCGTCAGCAGCAGTGGCATGGAGTTTTCCTTCCGTGAAAGCAATTAAGGAGAAAAAACATTAGAAGTCGATTCGATAACGAAGGACTCGCGATTCGGGAGCGTCCAGCACGAGGAGTTCTTTGCGCGGGCTCACCGCCAGCGCCGGCGCCGCGCCGCTTCCCTGGCCCAGCTCCGGCGCGAGGTCCATGTCGAGTTTCGGCTGCCCGTCGGGCGACCACACATGCAGCGTGCGCCCATCCGCATCCATCGCGAAAATCCCGATCGGCGACACCGCGAAAGCATCGCTCAGCCTTCCGCTACCGCCCTCCGCCTTCATCTCGCTCACGAAATGCCCGTCCGACGTGAACTTCAAAATACGGTCCTCGTCGGCATCGAGCAAGTACACGAATCCGTCGGATAACGTCGCCACCACCCGCGGGTGCACTCGGGCGTCGGGTTCACTGGCGACCGGCGTCCACGACCTCTCCAGGCGCATTCGTGGCGAGAACGTGAAAACTCGGTTCGCCTCCGCGTCGAGAATCTGGATCAGGCCGCCGTCGTCAACTCCGACGCTCAGCATATCTTCACTATTCGCGTGCGTTCTCAATCTCAGCTGGCGATAGCGGTCGCCGTTCGGGAAATACACAAAGGCGCTCTTGCTCTTCAATTCCGTCACATAAATGGCGCCGCCGCTATCCACCGTAATCGATTGCGGATCCTTCAGCGCATTTTCCTGAAACGAAAGCAGCGGTGTGCCGTCCGTATCGAACTTGTGGACGAAGTGGCTGCCCGCATCCGCGATATACGCTCTCCCCACCCGGTCGGTCGCGATGCACGCAGGCTGATCCAGTTGCCCGGGGCCGTCGCCCTTCGTGCCCCACTGCCCGATGTAGGAAATCGCCGGCTGCGCCGGATGGCTCGCCTCAACATTCGTTTCCGGACGCGCGCAACCTCCGGTTGCCCACGCAAGCGCGAAGAATGATGCCATCACCGCAAGCGAGTTGACGCGCGCTGATCGGCGCGAAACTCTCTGGGCAGGAATCTCGCCCACCCGGCGTTGAGATCGCAATGTCCTAAGGATGCCCATGCTCTCGCTTCGCCGGTTCGGAATCATTTGCCCGTTCCAATCTCACGATCGTCTGGTGCATGTGATACGTCCGCACTTCGGCCTTTCCTTTGCTCCAGTCTTCAAACGAAAAAGCCGCGTCCCCGCCCACTCCTCTTCCCGCTGCCAGCGTCAGAGGAAGCTTTCCGCAAAGATTGCTCTCTACAAACGCCGTCTCGTATCGCTGGTTTTGCTTGCCCCACGTAAAAACGCGCAGGAGTGTGAAATCGCACGGCTGGCCTTCGGCGCCACGCGTCGCCAGCACAAGGTACTGAGGCCTCACTGCTCCCGATTCTCCGATCGCGTGGTTCAACTCGAACCACGACACAATCCGCATGCCCGCCGCACTGGCGTAGTCCGGCAGCGGTTCGGGCACGTCGAGATCGACGAAGCGCCCCAGCAGCCATCCCGAAATCGTCAGCCCGTCGTTCGACGGTATTGGAACGTGCGCGCGCGCCAGCCACCAGTCTTCTTTCCTTGCTGCCGGCGGCGAACCGTCACCTGTGTCCGCGACGGCGGCGCCCTTGGCCAACGGTACGTCAACCGCTCGCCGCTCGTATAAATCCACTGGAACATTCTTGTCGAGCTGGCGAATGCGCGCGGCGTCCCGCGCCGGACCGATGTGCAGATTGGTGAGCACTCGCGTGTGGCCCCGAGCTTCGATCGGCATCTTGGCCGTCTCGGATTCGAGTTCCTGCGCCTGCAGCCAGAAATCCGCGGTCAGCAACTGATCCTGGTCGATCCAGCCGACCACGCCGGCGGTCGTCCGCACCTTCACCTGATCCTCGAAGTGCCCAAGCACATCGACGCGGTCGCCGAAGCTCATCATCGCAACGGGCTCGCGCACCTGTGCCGCGGTGCTCCAGAGCGTCACCTGGCGGCCGCCGATATACGCCGTCTCGAGCGGCGCCTTCGCATGATGGAAGTGCCGGTAAACCGCGAAACCGATCACAAGGACGAGCGCGAAGCCGATCAGAAGCTTCCGGATCACGCTCGATCTCCGAGCCCGATGGCCACACCACGATTTTGCGAGCTGGGTCTCATACCGGACTTCTCCGGGGCAAGCAAGAATTCTACACCAACGCGCCAGCTCGCCTTCGCGCCGCATCAGCAAAAAAGTTAGGATGTGTCCGAAGAGGTCTGCGTTGCGTTCTGCTACAATCCGGCACTGCCGCCGGGAACCTTGACCTTCACGGTTCGCAAATTAGGGAGAATTGCGCAATGCACATCCTCGAAAAGCTCAGGCCGCTCGCGTTGCTGCTCTTGCGCGTCGCCCTCGGAGTCATCTTCATCTACCACGGTTACCCGAAGCTTTTCGGGCACACGCGCCAAACGATGGACGCCTTCGCGCACATGGGTTTCCCGCCCTACTTCGCCTACCTCGCGGGCGTAATCGAATTTTTCGGTGGATGTCTCTTGATCGTGGGGCTGTTCACTCGAATTGCCGGCCTGCTGATCGCAGCGGAGATGGCGGTGGCCCTTGTTCAGGTCCACAAGATTCTCGAAGACCCGCGCGCCGTGCACAATTACGAATTTCCGTTGGCCCTCGCCACGGCGGCGTTCGCGCTCGCCTCGCTAGGCGCCGGACTCATATCCTTCGATCATGTGCTCTTCCGCGAAGGCCGCTCTTCCGCGCCGCGCAAGCCCAAAGCCAAAAACTGACTCGCGCCCGCCGCACTGGAAGGGTGGGGTTTCAACCCCGCCGTCAGCCGCATAGATTTCTCCGGGCTTTGGCCCCTGAAGTTAGATTTTTGAGTTTTCCACAAGCCCTTATGCCGTTTGCGTCGAATTCGGCGCGGTCGCAGGCGGCGGGGTCGCAAAGGAAGCGGGCAGCGCCTGCGGAATCACCAGCCACGCCACGAAGTAGCCGACAAGAGCCGGCACCACCGGCACCGGCATCAGCACCGCCAGCACCCAGATCAGCCGCACGAGCGTCGAATCAATTTCGAGGTACTCGGCGATTCCGCCGCATACTCCAGCGATCTTGCAATCGACCGTCGAGCGCATCAGCCGCCTCGAAGCCCGCGGTCGTCCCTCGGGAGACACGTGCTGCCGCGCCCCGCAGAAATAACAGAAGTTCGAATAATCGGCGATGTCTCTCTGGCAATGTCCGCAATTCATGCGATCCTCCCCGCGCAGACCCCGCGCGATTGCCATTTCCACCGATAACTACGTCCGACCCCGCCAAAAAGTTCCAGGCGAGCTTCAATACGCGGCCAGTTCGCACACCGCGCGCACGATATCCTTCGTCTGCGGCAGGATCGCATCCTCCAGGTTCGGATGGTACGCGCAGAATGTATCCGCGGCGGCCACGCGCCGCACCGGAGCATCCAGCTCGTCGAAAAGCTCGTCCGCGATGCGCGCCGCGATTTCCGCGCCGTATCCCCATGACCGCGAGTCCTCGTACGCCACAATCACGCGGTTGGTCTTGGTCACGCTCGCGGCAATCGCCTCCCAATCGTACGGGCTCAAACTCCGCAGATCGATGATCTCAGCTGATAATCCGTCGCGCGCAAGCTCCGCTGCCGCCACCTCCGCGCGATGCACCACCGCGCCGTAGGTGATCAGGCTCACGTCGGTCCCCTCTCGCGCCACGCGCGCTTTGCCGAAGGGAACCGTGAAATCCGGCCCGGGATAGTGCGCGCGATTGTACGGCTGCCGGTAAAGATGCTTGTGTTCGAGGAACATCACAGGATCGTCCGCGCGAATCGCAGTACGCAGCAAGCCGCAAAGATCGAGCGCCGTCGAAGGCATCACCACGCGCAATCCCGGAATGTGCGTGAACGTCACCTCGCCGCTCTGGCTGTGATAGATCGCGCCGCCCGTCAGGTATCCGCCAATCGGCACGCGCACAACCACCGGACACTTGAAATGCCCCATCGACCGCCACCGCACCAGCGGCAGCTCGTCGCGCAGCTGCATCATTGCCGGCCAGATGTAGTCGAAAAATTGAATTTCCGTCACCGGCTTCAGCCCGCGAATCGCCATCCCGATCGCTCGGCCAACAATCGCTGCCTCCGCGATCGGTGCGTCGAACACCCTCTTCAGCCCGTAACGCCGCTGCAGCCCGCTCGTCGCCTTGAAAACGCCGCCCTTCCCCTTCACGCTCGCGAGGTTTTCTTCCCGGCTGCAATCGGCCACATCCTCGCCGAAGATCACGATTCGCTCATCACGCGCCATTTCATCCGCAAGCGTCGCCGAAATCATCTCGACCATCGTCTTCATGGCGCCATGCGTTTGTCCATTCGCCTTCGGAGTGGCCTCAAACTGTTTCCCCGTCGGATCGACGTCCGGCGAATACACGCGCTCGTAAATCGATTCCGGCGGAGCCGGCGCCGCGGCCAGCGCCCGGTCGGTTGCCTGCAGCACCTCCTTCTCAACGTCGCTTTCGACCGCCTCGATCTCGTGCTCGTCGAGAATCCCCTCGCGCACCAGAAACAGCCCAAATTTCGGCACCGGATCGCGCTGCGCTTCCGCGTCTCGCTCCTCAGCCGTCTTGTAAAGTTTCTCGTCGTCGGAAACCGAATGCGAGTACGGCCGTATCACATGGGCGTGAACGAGCGCCGGCCCTCGCCGTGCGCGGCAGTGCGCCACAGCGGCCGCCAGCGCCGCATAGCTCTCGAGCGGATCGGTGCCGTCGCACTCTTCAAAATGAAAGTGCGGGAAATTTCGGACTAGATTCGAAATGTTTGCGCCCGGCGTCTGCACCTCAATCGGCACCGAGATGGCGTACCCGTTGTCCTCCACCAGAAATAGGACGGGCGCGCGCCGCAGGCTCGCCGCGCTCAGCGCCTCGTAAAATTCGCCCTCGCTCGTCGACCCGTCGCCGCCCGAAACGTAGCCAATCTCGTCTCGATGATGGCTCACCGAATCACCCAGCGGCGCCTTGCGCGCCTGATCGAGCGCCTTCGGAAAATGATCGTAGTAAAGTCCCGCTTCCATCGCGCCCACGGCGTGCAGCCATTGCATTCCCGTGGCCGACGCGCTGGGCACCATATTCAATCGGTGGTTGCCCCAGTGCGATGGCATCTGCCGCCCGCCCGAAGAAGGATCGTCCTTCGCTCCCACTGCCTGCAGCAGCATTTCGTGGGGTGTCACGCCAAGCGCTAGCGCTAGTGCGCGGTCGCGATAGTAGGGGAAAAACCAGTCATAGCCCGGCTTGAGGAGCAGGCCCGCTGCCGCCAATACAGCCTCGTGCCCCGCGCCGCTGATTTGAAAGAAAGTCTTGTTCTGCCGCTTGAGTTGGATTTCGCGGTCGTCGATCCGCCGGGAAAGAAACATCGTGCGGTAGATCCGCACCAGCGTATCGCGGTCTAGGCCGTGGTATTTCGAGGTGTCAACGCGCCCGGTCTTGACCTTTTCCTGAGAGGGCATTCAGTCTGCCGCCTCCGACGAGAAGCTCGCCGGCTAAGATACGTTACGCCCTATTATAAATGCAAATTCCGCCAATTGCTCCCGAGCTGCGCGTTAATGTTCGATTCAGGGTGCCAAATTGGCTTCCAGGGTAGCCACTCAACAAGCCGTCAGTCCAAAGCCTCAAACTGCTCCGACGCCTTCTCGAACTCGGATTGTCCCGAACGCACGGTTTCACCCTGTGCGGACTTGAAAGGCTCTTCGGTGGGGATGCGATCAAGCCACCGCTGGTAGGAAAGCTTTTCGTGGTCGGAAAACGCCAGCCTCACGAAAACCCGGACGCGCGCCGCAGGTTCCGTCTTCTCTTCTTTCTCAGTCTCCGCTTTCGCACTGGCCTTCGCGGATGCCTTTTTGTTGCTTCCCTTCGTCTTGCCGGAACTCTTCGCCGCACCTTTCGGCGATTCCTCGGCTGTAGCCTTTTCGCCATCCTTCTCGGCGCCCGCCGCAGGCTCTTCGCGCTCGAACTTCAGGAGCATCTTATCGCCGAGGCGGAACGCCTGCTTCCACCCGTCCACTTTGTGCCTCGCCTGCTGTGCTGCTTCTTCGTTGGTGCCAAAATCAAAAATCAGAATGGATTGAGCCATATATCTTCTATAGCGGCCTCGGCCAAATGTGTCAAGCGATCGGCCCGGGACCACACCCTCTCCGGTGCCGGATCGATTGCCTTTTCGCTGTAGAGGCGGGTTTCAAACGCGCCCGCGCGAGCTGCCCCGCAAACTCGCAACTGCTGTAGAGGCGCGTCGCTGCCCTTGCCACCCGCCACCTTGCTTTGCTACTAACACGGCGTTAGTCTCACCGGGCGAAAATCCGCCACATCACGAGGACCTTCCATGGATAAGCAGAGATTCTTGCGCTACGTCGATCACTTCAACAACATGCGCTACGAAGACGTGATGGCCTACTACGATCCCGATGTCTCGATCGAATACCCAACGATGTTCGCAAACCCTCAAGCACCGCCGGTCACTCGCAAAGGCCGCGCCGGATTCCTCGAACAGTACGTGACCCTGCACCAGCACTGCCGCGAGGCCCTCGAAGTCGGCGATCTTCTCTTCGATGGCAACAGAATCGCCGCCGAAATGTACAGCGAGTTTCACTTCTTCAAGGACTATCCAGATTTCTCCGGCCGCGCCATGAAAGCGGGCGACATCTACATCGCCACCAACTGGTGCATCTACGCGCTCGAAAACGACAAATTCAAGCGCATCCGCGTCGCGCATTTCCGCATGCACAATCCGAAAACCGCCCGCCTTTGACGATCCGATCAGGGGCGCCTCGCGCGCGCAAAATATCTCCCCATCGATTTGGAGTTGCTTCCCTCAGCAGGCCGTGATACCTTGAGCGAACAAAAAGCGAACTAAGATGCTTTGGGCGTTTGGACCTATAAGACAGCAAAGGAGTTAGCAATGGCCGCCACCTCCACATCGCAAGGCTTGGCCGTCCGGCCGCAATCTACGCTCGCTACCGTAGAGGAAGTTCTGCAGGCGCTCGCGGCCCGCTACCGTTCCGACGAAGTCCTCACCGCGATCAAGCACATCCCCGCCCGCGAAGCGCAATTCCGCTCAATGCCCGCGTGGGTTCGCCCGGAACTTGCCGCTGCGTATCGCGCCAAGGGAATCGACCAACTCTACTCGCATCAGGCCACCGCGGCCGAAACGGCGCGCGCGGGCAAAGATTTCGTTGTCGTTACGCCCACGGCCTCGGGCAAAACGCTCTGCTACAACCTGCCCATCCTGAATGCCGTCCTCGAAAATGCCGATACGCGCGCGCTCTACCTCTTCCCCACCAAAGCGCTCGCGCAGGACCAGCTCGCCGAACTCCACGATCTCGCGCAGCGCCTCGATGATTCTTTCGGCGTCTTCACCTACGATGGCGACACGCCGAGCGACGCGCGCAAAGCGATCCGCGAGCGCGGCCATGTGATCCTCTCGAATCCGGACATGCTGCACACCGGCATTCTCCCGCACCACACGAAGTGGACGCGCCTGTTCGAAAACCTGCGCTACATCGTTCTCGACGAACTCCACACGTATCGCGGCGTTTTCGGGAGCCATCTCGCGAACGTGCTGCGGCGCCTCGCGCGAATCGCCGAATTTTACGGCTCGAAGCCTCAGTTCATCTGCTGCTCGGCAACGATCGCGAATCCCGGCGAACTCGCCTCGCAATTGATCGAGCGCGAAGTCGGCGTGATCGAGGAAAACGGCGCGCCCGCCGCCGAAAAACTTTTCGTCTTCTACAATCCGCCGCTCATCAATCGCAATCTGGGAATTCGCCGCAGCTACCTGAACGAAACGACCCGCGTGGCGAAAGAACTCCTCGCACGAAAACTGCAAACCATCGTCTTTGCCAATAGCCGCCTGCACACCGAGGTTCTGCTGACGTATCTGCAGCAGGCGAACCAGCCACAGCCCGGCCAGCCCGAGCCGATTCGCGGCTACCGCGGCGGCTATCTTCCCGGCGAGCGCCGCGAGATCGAGCGCGGCCTGCGCGAAGGGCGAGTCCGCGGAGTAGTGGCGACCAACGCGCTTGAATTGGGCATCGACATCGGCTCGCTCGACGCTTGCGTGATGTCGGGCTACGCTGGCTCGATCGCATCCACCTGGCAGCGCGCGGGCCGCGCCGGTCGCCGCAACGGAACCTCCTGCGCCGTCCTCGTCGCGTCGTCCGCGCCGCTCGATCAGTTCATCGTGCAGCATCCGGACTACTTTTTCGGCCGCTCGCCAGAACATGCCTACGTGCAGCCGGACAATCTCGAAATCCTCGTGAATCACCTCAAATGCGCGTCCTTCGAACTTCCCATCGCGCCCGATGACAAATTCGGCGCCGTCGACGTGCAGCAGCTTTGTTCGCGCCTTGCCGAAGCGGGCTACCTCCATCGCAGCGCCGGCAACTGGCACTGGGTGCAGGAAGCGTATCCCGCGGATACCGTCAGTCTCCGTTCGGTCACGTCCGACAATTTCATCATCATCGATACTTCGAGCCAGCAGGACGGCAAGCCGGAAGTGATCGGCGAAGTCGATTTTTCCTCCGCGCTCACGACCGTGCATCCCAAGGCGATTTACCTCCACCAGGGCCAGCAGTATCACGTCGACCATCTCGATTTCGACGAGCGCAAGGCCTACGTCAAGCCCGTGAACGTCGATTACTACACGGACGCGATCCGCTACACGCAGGTCCGCGTGCTCGAAATCGCGGAAGAAGAACGCATTGCGGGACCCGCGGCGCGCGCCCATGGGGATGTTCTCGTCCGCTCGCAAGTGGTCGGCTTCAAAAAGATCAAATTCTTCACCAACGAAAATATCGGCGACGGCAAACTCGAACTTCCCGAAAACGAAATGCACACGACAGCCTTCTGGATCACACTCGATCGTCCGCTGCTCGAGGCGCTTCCCTTCGCGCTTTCCGAACGCCAGAGCGGGATCTTCGGCCTGCTCTACGCACTCGAATCGATGGCCACCTTGCTGCTGATGTGCGACCGCCGCGATTTGGGCACGGCCGTTGGCGAGCGCCCGGCAAGCCCCGGAGTCGAGACGGGAGATTGGCAGGAATACTCCACGGCCAGCGATGACCCAGCCCGGATGAAAGAGTTTTTCGAGCCGAATCTTTACCTGTACGACGCATATCCCGGCGGCATCGGCTTTAGCGAGCCGCTCTATCTCGTCCACGACCTGCTCCTCCGCCGCACGCGGGAATTGATCGTTGGCTGCCCCTGCGAGAGCGGCTGCCCGTCGTGCGTCGGCCCAGCCGGCGAAAAAAGCGAGCGGACGAAAGAAGCCGCACTCGCCATCTTGGATCGTCTCTGCTCATGAGTACCTCGGTACACGATCGATACGCGCGGATCGGAGCGCTGAAGCCCGCCCGCCGCGGCCTCACGCCGCCGGACGATGATCTGCCGCGCGGCCATGTGCCCGATATTCCGGCCGGCGCCGAGCGGCTCGCGCAGATTCTCGGAGCGACCACGCGCGAGAATCGGTTTGGGCCGCACCTTGGATTGCGCCGCTGGTTTTCCGAAGTTATTGACGGCGACGCGGCGCTCGCTGCGCCCGAATCGGAATTCGATCTTGCGCCGCTGCGCTTGATTGCCCCGGACGCGCCGGATTGCGTCGCCGATCCGCGCCAGTGGCTTTTTCTCGACACGGAAACCACCGGGCTCGCCGGCGGCACGGGCACGTATCCCTTTCTTGTGGGCATTGCCTGGTGGGACGCGGGCGGGCTCGAGGTCGAGCAGTTTTTCATGCGCGAGCACAGCGAAGAGCAATCGCTGCTCGAGGCGCTCGCCGAGCGGCTGGCCGAGCGGCGCGTGCTCGTCACATTCAACGGCAAATCCTTCGACTGGCCGCTGCTCGAAACACGCTATCGGATGACGCGGTCGATCAAGCTGCCCGCGCCGCGCGCGCATCTCGATTTTCTGCATCCGGCGCGCGCGCTTTGGCGGCTGCGGCTCGGTTCTGTCCGTTTGCCGGAACTCGAAAAGCACGTGCTCGGCTGGAATCGCGGGGAGGACGTGATGTCCGAGCTGATTCCCCAAATCTACTTCGACTACTTGCGCGGCGCATCACCCGAGCCGCTCGTTCACATTTTCCACCACAATCAGATGGACCTCCGCGGTCTAGCCGCGCTCGCGAGCCGCGTGATTTCGCTCGTCGGAAATCCGGAAACGCACGGACAGGATGGATTCGAGCTGTTCGGCGTCTCGCGGATCTGCGAACGGCGCGGCGAAGATCTTCGCGCGCGCAGGCTCTACGAGCGTTCGATCGCTTTCGAGCTGCCGCCGGAAACGGACCGGGCGGCGCGGCGTTCGCTCGCGCGCCTCGCGAAGCGCGAAGGCGATCACGCGCTGGCTTGCAGCCTGTGGGAAGGGATGCTGGGGGATTCGCGCGAAGGATTCGAAGCCTACGAACAGCTCGCCATCCACTACGAACGCCGCGCCCGCGAACCGCATCGCGCCGCTGCGCTCGCGCGGAAAGCTATTGCCGAATTGCGCAAGGCCGACCAGCTCGGCACGATCGCGCCGCACGCGTATCGCACAGGTCGCGCCCGATTTGAGAAACGGCTGGCGCGCCTCGAACGAAAAGCGGGCCGCACCCTCCTCGACACCTTGGAAGCGGAATCGCGGGCGGTCGCCGGCGAATCTAATCCCGAGACCGCCAGGAGGTAAGTTCCATGCCCGAATCGGATAGCGCCGCGACGCAAACTGCAAGAATCTCGTACCGGGAGGCGAAAACCGTGCCTGCAATTGTCGATCCTTACATACGCGAGCAACTCGAAAAACGGCGGGACGAAATCAAGCTTCTGCTTTCCAGCATTCCGGCGAGCGAACCGGCGGCCACAACGGCCCCTTTCGTCGAGCTACTCGAGGAAGTGGATTCGGCAGTGCAACGAATGGACGCCGGCACCTACGGGATTTGCGATGTCTGCCACGACACGGTGGAGAAAGACCGCCTCATCGCGGACCCGCTGACTCGGCTGTGCCTCGACCACCTCTCGAGCGACGAGCAGCGCGCACTCGAGCGCGATCTCGAGCTTGCGTCACAGGTGCAGCGTGGCCTGCTGCCGCAGAGCGACGCGGAGTTTCGCGACTGGCGCATTCACTACCAGTACAAACCCGCCGGGATGGTGAGCGGCGACTACTTCGACCTGCTTTCTCCCGCCAGCGACGACGGCGGCTTGATCTTCCTGCTCGGCGACGTCTCGGGAAAAGGCGTGGCGGCATCGCTCTTGATGACCCATCTGCACGCGATGTTTCGCAGCCTTGCGAGCATGGACATGGAACTCGGCAAGCTGCTCGAGATGGCCAACCGCCTCTTCTGCCAAAGCACCACTGCCGGGCAATATGCGACGCTGGTGTGCGGCCGCGCGGGACGGTCCGGAGAAATCGAGATCGCGAGTGCGGGCCATGCGCCCGCGCTGGTGATTTCGCCAAACGGCGTGAAGCAGATTGGTTCGACCGGATTGCCGCTCGGCCTTTTCTCGACAAGCCGCTACACGGTTTGCGGGGTCCGGCTCGATCCGCGCGACAGCTTGCTGCTTTTCACGGATGGAATCTCGGAAGCAAACAACGCCGCCGGTCGGGAATATGGCATCGACGAGCTTTCCCTTGCGATTGGCGCGCGGCACGGTTGGCCGCCGAAGGAACTTGTGGCTGCGTGCCTCGGAGACGTCCAGCGGCATTCGGCCGGTGTGCGACAAGCCGACGATCAGACGCTGATGGCGATCCAAAGACTCGCCTGAGCGTGTTTGAAATCCCCGTTCTCCACACCTCCACCACCGTGTCGATTAGAGCTGCCACCCATCGTTTGTTTGCAACGAGTTGCAGACATTTCTAATCGCCAAATGTCGATTAGAAATGACGTGCTGGACGCGAATGGCGTGCGAGGTGTACTTACAAACCAAAGGTGGAGCGCCGTAACTCCGAGAGACCAAAACCTAGCCTTGGCTTTCCCAGGAAGACGACTCGTCTCAATTTTCAAAGAGCGTTCAACCCTCGTCCAGAGGGCGGACGATTTTCATCGTCACTACCACGTTGGCAGAGTGTGGTGCGCGGGTCAAGCTGGCCGCGAGGTCAGGTTTGGTTCAGGCGGGCAGTCCTGTCTTTCGGTAACGAAACGCTCTCGGAAAGCGAAGGTCATGCCGCGTGAGCGAACTTTCGTTTGGGCGCGGAAAGGGGCTTCTGCGTGCTCAGTTAGGATAAGACACAGGAAGTCCACACGCTAAAAATAAAATATTGCCCGGGCATCTTGGCGGCAAACTCTTCCATGCGCTTTTGCGCGCCGGCCAATTCCGACGCAGACTCCAGCCATTTGGCTTTCCCGCCAGGCGTTCCGGCGTAGATGTCGAACGTTGACTCTTCCATCGCCGTCCCCTGAAACTTCCCCAGGTTAATCAGATGCCTCGGGAAGCGCTTTTGCTGTGACGCAGATCACAATGTTCTCCGGCAGGCACCGGAAAAAATGCGGCCCTGCTCGCGGCACGGCGGCACTATAACGCTCATTCGACAAAGGCTTACAAGCTACGGAAAAACCGCACCCTTACAAATGAAAAGATGGGCGTCTGCGTGGATGGGAGGAGAGCAGGCTAAGTGGCAAGAACGCCAAAGGCTTGGGGCCTGCGCATGCCGCAAACGGCGCAGGCTCCCCAAATGACTGCTGACGGTTTCTAGTTGTTGGGCGGAGGCGCCGGCTGAGGATTCGCCTGCGGTGCGCGAGCCGGGCCGTTGCCGCCGCGCTGGCCCTGTCCTCTACGGCCCATTGCTCGCCGGCCGCCGGGTCCGCCGCCACCGCGCTGCCGGCGATCGCGCATCAACTCGCGAAGCTTGTCGCGCTGCGCCGGGGTGATTGCGTCGCGCATATCGAGGCGATAGTCCACCGCGGCCTTCTGGAGGGCAAGCTGCGAGGCGCTGATTTCCTGCAGCTTGCTATCGATCGCGGCGCGATCGGGCTTGTCGGCGGCGAGCAGATCTCTCAGGTCGATGCGCTTCACCTGGAGGTCTGCGCGGTCGCGAATCTCGGTCTTGCGGAAATCGGACTCCTGCCCGCGAATCTTGGCGAACTGCTCGTCGGTGATGCCAGCCTGCTTGCGAATGTCCGGATCGCGCAGCACGCCCATCAGACCGAACTCCCGCTGGCCGATGCCGAAACCGCGCCCGCCCATGCGGCCACCACGCTGGAAACCGCCGTCCATGCGGCCGCCTCGGTCATGACCGCCACGCATGCGGCCCCATCCGGCGCCGTCATCGCCGCCCGGGCCCATGGTGCGCATGTTGCCCATCGGGCCGCGCTGGCCGAAGCCGCCGCGAGGTCCTTGCTGCTGGACAGGTGGGTCCTGCGGGTCGCCCTGCGCTTGGGCCAGGGCTGGGGTGAAGCTCAGCGCCAGAGCCAGCACAGCAAGAGTAGCTTTCGAGCGAAATTGCATGTGTAGTCTCCCGTATGGTGCGTTCGGTGGTTGCTATATGGGATTCCACCCAGATAGGGCAAAAGTTCCCAGAAAATCGCCGGCGATAGCTCCCCTGAGGCCACAGTGCCGCGAACCTCCAAGACTGAGGCATTGGCTTGTAATCCCAAGCGGCGCAAGAAATTGCTCGATGCGGAGGGGCGTCCATGATATTCATTTCCTCCACAAATAGAATGGCAAGTGTGCCGAGAATTCGCAGGCCCAAGGAGCGTTCATGTACGCGCGCGTATGGCGATTCAGCATCCGTCCCGGCAAGATCGAAGAATTCTCGGAGGCAGTTCGAACACTCGTTCCCGAAGCCAAGAAAGAGCGGGGATTCCGCGGGTTTCTTGTCCTGCGGGGACTTGGTGAAGAACCGAATACCGAATGCACCATGATCGGATTGTGGCAGTCGCGTGCACACCTTCGCGAGAGCGATCAGGGCTTGTTTCTGCCCCGCGCGCTGGCGCACTTGATTACATGCTGTACGGGATTCCCGCTGATCCAGGAACACCAGGTGCTGGTGGACGAGTTCACCACGCGCCCGGGCGATCAGCTGATTACCTGCTAAATCGGCGGCCCGACGTTGACAACCGGACGCGCCGAAGTCCTTACGAAGGTCGTGCCGCGGCTCCCCGGGGATTAGTTTTGATGCTTTGACTCGGGCTCAACCGGATTGTCAGCCCATGGGTCGGAGTCGGTGGAATGCACATTTTCAGGCGAATCTTCGGCGCCTGCAGCGCCGGCAGCTTTCTTTTGCGCGCGGCGTTCGGCTTTCTCGCGCTGCTTTTCGAGTCGCTTCATTTCTTTTTGGCGTTTCAGAAATGTAGTGGCCATAAAGCCTCCTTGGATTTTGATTCAACCTCAACAACGACCCAAGCACTACCTGGGTAATGCTACCAGCGGGGCTCGCGCGGCTGGCGCGGGGCCTCACGATAGTCCTCGTTCGAGAATCCGCCGCGGCCTCGCCCGCCACCGCCTCCGCTGCCGCCACGCGGCGGCCCGCTGCTGCGCTCCTTGGGGCGCGCCTCGTTGACCTTGAGATTGCGCCCGCCAACATCCTTGCCGTCGAGGCCCGCGATCGCCTTCGCAGCCTCGTCATCATTCGGCATTTCGACGAATGCAAACCCGCGCGCCCGGCCCGTCTCCCGATCCATCGCGATGTGAACGCGCGAGACCTGCCCAAATGCCCGGAAGAGATCGCCCAGCTCGCTTTCGGTGGTCTGGAAGCTCATGTTGCCCACAAACAGATTCTTCATGTCCCTTCTCCTTCTCGTCTACAAAGAGCCTTGCAGGAAAACCCGAAATTGTCCCGAGCGCGTCGGATGGCGCAGCGCGCGCAACGCCTTGGCTTCGATCTGGCGGATGCGCTCGCGAGTGACGGCAAACGTCTTGCCGACTTCCTCGAGCGTCCGCTCGCCGCCCTCGTCGAGGCCGAAGCGCATCTTGATGATGGTCTCCTCGCGCGGGGTCAGAGTCTTCAACATCGACGCCATTTTTTCCTTCAAATTGAGGCTGATCGCTGCGTCCGACGGGGAAATCGCTTCCTTATCCTCAAGTAGGTCGCCCAGGTGCGACTCTTCGTCTTCGCCGATCGGAGCCTCGAACGACACGGGCCGCTGCGCGATCTTCCTGATTCTTGCGCACCTGTTCGACGCTGCATTCCATGCGCTGCGCGATCTCCTCGGCGGTGGGCTCACGGCCAAGTTCCTGCACGAGCTGCCGGCTGGCGCGGAGCTGCTTGTTGATCGCCTCGAACATGTGCACGGGGACGCGAATCGTGCGCGCCTTATCGGCAATCGCTCGCGAGACGGCCTGGCGAATCCACCAGGTCGCGTAGGTCGAAAACTTGTATCCACGGCGCCACTCGAATTTGTCGGCGCCCCGCATCAGGCCGATGTTCCCTTCCTGAATCAGGTCGAGAAATTCCAGCCCGCGGTTGGTATATTTTTTGGCGATGGAAACGACGAGGCGAAGGTTCGCCTCGGTGAGTTCTTTCTTGGCTTGTTCCGCTTCCGCCTCGCCGCGCAGGACCGGGCCGAGCGAACGCTTCAACGCCGCGAGCCCCACGAGGCTCGCTTCTTCGATCTCTTTCAGCTCCTTGCGGTGCGCGCGCAACTCACCGCGAGCGCTGCCCGATGCGGCGCTCCAGCCGCGCGCATTCGCGCTCGAGCGAATGAACCTGCTCGACCGTGTGCCGCAGCTTCTCGATCAGCCGCTTCTTTTCTGTCGGATTGAAATTGATGGAGCGCACCAGGCGCGACATCTCGATTCGCGTCTGAATCAACTGGCGCCTCGCCCGAGCGTAGCCGCGCTTATTCGATTTCGACGCCTTCTCGAATCGATTGAGCTGCTTCACGCCTGCAGCGTAGAGTTTCTCGATGCGGTCGATGATCCGCAGCGTCTGGCGGGTCTTCTCTTCCAGCTGTTCTTCCGTTATTTCTTCTTCGCCAAACTGGACGATTTCCTTGATCGAACGCGCGCCTTCGCGCAGTTCGCGTCCAACCGCAATCAGCTCCTGCAAAACAATCGGAGACCGCGAAATCGTCTTGAGCACGAGGCCGTGGCCGCGCTCGATGCGCTTCGCCAGCACCACTTCGCCTTCGCGCTTCAGCAGTGGCACGCTTCCCATCTCGCGCAGGTACAGGCGAACCGGATCGTTCGTCTTGTCCAGCAGATGAGCCGTTTCGTCGAGTTCGACTTCCTCGCCACGGCTTCCTTCAATGCTTGCGTGCGCTTCCGGCGCCCCGAATTCGGCGGAATCGAGCGCTTCGTGCGGGGCCGTCTCCACAGCGGCGTCTTCGGCGAGCGCCGTCGGGATCGAACGCGGAAAATATGCTGCGAATTTCCTCGGGCGGACGCACCTCGCCCGGCAGCGCGTCACTCACTTCATCGTGGAGCAAATAACGCGCTTCCCTGCCCTTGTTGCCGATGAGACTTTGGACTCGTTCGTCCTTTTCATGAATCGCGAGCGGCAAAGATCTCTCCTTTTTGAGGAGACGGCCGAAATCCGGCCGTCAAAGCCCCCAAGACCATACCATCACCAGCGGAAATTCCTTCCAAAAATCGATGCGGGCGCTAGCTCTCCATCTGCACCTGGAGATACTCTCCCGGCAGTCGCACGAGGCGGCTTTTGACGCCCCCGTCGTCGGCAAGGAATTCGAGCGCACGCGGCTTTCGTTCGCAACCTTTTCGACCGCTTTCGAATCGACGGGCATCCTTTCTATCCGAATGCCGAGGGTTCGCTCGAGTTGGAATAGCTCCGTCCGCTGGTCCCTCGAGAAAAGCGTCGAGGCAACGCCGCGCTCCCCCGCTCTTCCCGTGCGCCCGACGCGGTGAATGAAATTTTCCGCGAGTTCCGGCAGGTCGTAATTGATGACGTGCGCGATGTCCTGCACGTGAATTCCGCGGGCCGCCACATCGGTCGCCACCAGCACCCGATAATGCCCTTGTTGAAATCCCGTGAGAGCGGCCGTGCGTTGCGATTGCGAGCGGTCGCCGTGAATCATGGCCGCGTTGATGCCCTGCCGGACGAGGGCCCGGGCGATTCGCTCGGCACCACGCTTCGTGCGCGAGAATACGAGGCACCGGCCAGCTTTCGCGTGTGAGCAGGTGATGGAGCATGTCCTGCTTTCCGTCCGCGGCTACTTCGAACGCCTGCAGCCGCACATTCTCCGAAGGCTTGAGCGTAGACCCGAATGCGAGGCGTACCGGATTCTTGAGGTAGTCCTTCACGAGATGCGCCACCGATCCTTCCATCGTCGCCGAGAAGCACATCGTCTGCCGGTCTTTTGGCAGGATCGCGACGATCCTGCGAATCGCGGGAAGGAATCCCATGTCCAGCATGCGATCGGCTTCGTCGAGAACGAGCGTTTGCAGCGCCCCGAACTGGATCAGCCGGCGGTCGAGATAATCCTCCAATCGGCCGGGAGTCGCCACGACGATGCGAGCTCCCTTGCGGATCGCCTTGAGTTGCGGCCCTTCGGCCAAACCGCCCACGACAAGTGCCGCGGGCGCAAGCTGCCTTCCTCGCAGCACGTTGTATTGCTCCACCACTTGCATGGCCAGCTCGCGCGTGGGAACGAGCACGAGCGCGGCGATTCCAGCCGCGTTTCGCGCCGGCGAGCCGCTCCATGATCGGAATGAGAAACGCGAGCGTCTTTCCGGTTCCAGTTTGGGCGGTCGCAAGCACGTCCTTGCCTTCAATGGCTTGCGGGATCGTCGCGGCCTGTACGGGCGTCGGAACCAGGAAAGTTCGCCGCTGCCAGTCTCTCCTTCATGGAAGAAGAGATGGGTAATTCTGAGAAATTTTGCATTTTGCTTTCTTGCTGGCGGAAGAGGTCGGCCGGCGCGAAACTCCGTGCGGGCTCGATCGGCTCCTGGCCAGTCTTATTTTAGATTACGCTGAAGACGTACGGTGAAAACTGAAGGCGGGTATTCTCAGATCAGGTCTTGCACCAGAGGGACCGCACAACACAACCGAAAGTATTAAGCGCAAAGAAACTATAACACATGTTGACTTGGAATGGTACCCCAAACGTGCCGTCAAAACCGGATGTTGAAGGTGTTACTATGGAACATGAGCAAAGCCTATCGAGTCGTTTTCGAATGCCCCAAGAGCCGTCACAACATCAACCTACAAAGGAAATGTGCGAACGCGTCGCTCTCGGAGACTGAGGCGATGGAGATGTTTGGAGACGAAGAGATTTCCTGCACCAATCCCAATTGCGGTTGGCATGGGAAGGCATCCGCGACCAAGCTCCTTCGGATTTTGCCGTTTAACTGGATACTTTCAGCCGCAACCTGAATCCGCAACGCTCATCGCAATCCAACCAACGTAACGACGCCTGCGTCGTATAATAGTTACTGAGGCCGATGGAAAACGAAACACTGGCACCGCGATTGCAGGGGCTGGACGACGCCGAGATTCAGGAGTGGCTCGAGTCGCTCGATTCGGTGCTGCAATCGAGCGGGCCCGAAGTGGCCATGGAGATTCTCGAGCGGCTGCGCACGCACGCCACCGTGATCGGCGTGAAGCTTCCCTTTTCGGCCAACACGCCTTACACGAATACGATTCCCGCCGAGTTGCAGCCGGATTTTCCGGGCGATCAGGCGCTCGAGCGCCGCATCAAGAGCCTGATCCGCTGGAACGCGCTCGCCATGGTGGTGCGCGCGAACAAGCATGAGAACGGCATCGGCGGCCACATCTCGACCTACGCTTCGGCCGCCACGCTCTACGAGATCGGCTTCAACCATTTTTTCCGCGCTCGCACGGAAACGTTCGAAGGCGACACCGTCTATTTCCAGGGCCATGCTTCTCCTGGGATTTACGCTCGCGCGTTTCTCGAGGGGCGCCTCACGGCGCAGCAGCTCGAAAACTTTCGCCGCGAACTGAAGCCGGGCGGAGGATTGTCGTCGTATCCGCATCCATGGCTGATGCCCGGGTTCTGGGAGTTTCCGACCGTCTCGATGGGGCTTGGGCCGCTGATGTCGATCTATCAGGCGCGCTTCAGCCGCTATCTCGAGAACCGCGGATTGAAGCCTGTCTCGGATTCAAAGGTGTGGGCGTTCCTCGGCGATGGCGAAACCGACGAGCCCGAATCGCTCGGCGCGATCACACTGGCCTCGCGCGAGAAGCTCGATAACCTGATTTTCGTCGTCAACTGCAACCTGCAGCGTCTCGACGGCCCGGTGCGCGGCAACGGGCAGATCATTCAGGAACTGGAATCGGCGTTTCGCGGCGCGGGCTGGAACGTGATCAAGGTGCTGTGGGGCAGCGAGTGGGATCCCATTCTCGCGCAGGATTCCGAAGGCTTGCTCGTGAAGCGGATGGGCGAGATGGTCGACGGCGAGTATCAGAAGCTGACCGTTTCATCAGGCGCGTACGTGCGCGAGCACTTCTTCGGCTCCGATCCGCGCCTCTTGAAGCTGGTCGAGCCGCTTTCGGACGAGCATCTGCGGCGGCTGCGACTGGGCGGGCACGATCCGCTGAAGGTGTATGCAGCGTACAAGAAGGCCTTCGAGCACAAGGGCTCGCCGACCGTGATCCTGGCTCGGACGATCAAGGGCTACGGATTGGGCGAAGCGGGCGAAGGCAAGAACGTCACGCACCAGCAGAAGAAACTGAATGAAGAGGAACTGCTGATTTTCCGGTCGCGCTTCGATATTCCGCTGAACGACGACGAGTGCATGCACGTGGCCTTCTACCGTCCGCCGGAGGAGAGCGAGGAGATTCGCTACCTGAAGGAACGGCGCGCGGCGTTATGCGGCTACGTCCCGCAGCGGCACGTGCGTTCGAAGCCGCTCGTTGCGGACCACGACGAACTGTTCCAGGAATTTCTGCAAGGCAGCGGCGGGCGGGACTTTTCGACAACGATGGCGTTCGTGCAGATGCTGCGGAAGATGCTGAAGGATCCCGAGATCGGGCATCTGATCGTGCCGATCGTTCCCGACGAGGCGCGGACATTCGGCATGGAGTCGCTGTTTCGCACGGCGGGGATTTATTCGAGCGTGGGGCAGAAGTACGAGCCGGTCGACAGCGACATGCTGCTCTACTACAACGAAACGAAGAGCGGGCAGATCCTCGAGGAAGGAATCACGGAAGCGGGCTCGATTTCGTCGTTCATCGCGGCGGGCTCGGCGTATGCCACATACGGCGTGAATACGATTCCGTTTTTCATTTACTACTCGATGTTCGGATTCCAGCGGGTGGCGGATTTCATCTGGGCTGCGGCGGACATGCGGACGCGCGGGTTCCTGTTTGGCGGCACGGCCGGGCGGACGACGCTCTCGGGTGAAGGATTGCAGCATCAGGACGGGAACAGCCACGTGCTGGCGCTTTCGGTGCCGAACCTGCTGGCGTACGATCCGGCATTCGCCTACGAGATTGCGGTGATCGTGCAGGACGGCATTCGCCGCATGTACAAGGACGGCGAAAACATCTTCTACTACGTGACGGTGATGAACGAGAACTACGCGCACCCGCCGATGCCGGAAGGAGTGCGCGACGGCATCCTGAAGGGCATGTACCGTTTCCGCCCGGCAGCGGATTCCAAGTCAAAACTGCGTGCGCAGCTTCTTGGCAGCGGCGCGATTCTGAACGAAGTGCTTCGCGCGCAGGAAATTCTTGTCGAGAAGTACGGCGTGGCCGCCGATGTCTGGAGCGTGACGAGCTACAAGGCGCTCTATCGCGACGGCATCGACGTGGAGCGCTGGAACCGCCTGCATCCCGGCGAAAAGCCGCGCGTTCCGTACGTCACGCAACAGATCGAAAACGCGCCCGGCGTGCTGGTTGCTGCTTCCGACTACCTGAAGACTCTGCCGAACATGATCGCGAAGTGGATGCCGCGGCCGCTCGCGTCGCTCGGCACGGATGGATTCGGGCGCAGCGAAGGCCGCGCCGACCTGCGCGACTTCTTCGAGGTCGATTCGCGCTTCGTGGTGCTCGCGACGCTGTGCGAATTGCGCGACGCTGGCAAGATCGATCGCAGCGTGGTCGAGCAAGCCATCGCCGACCTGCAAATCAACCCCGCAAAACCCAACCCCGTCACGGTGTAATCGCCGCAAGAAGCTTGCCTGCGAAGGGGTCTCTGACCGTGTCGATTAGAATGCGCCCCCTCCGTTTGTTTTCATGCGCTTGCGGACGTTTCTAATCGCCGCAGTGTCGATTAGAAAAGGTGACGTTGCGAACGCTTTGCGCGAAGGCAGCGCCCGAAGAGAGATTCTTCGCTTCGCTCAGAATGACGACCCGCATGGGGTTGCGAAACAATGAGCTTCGAAGTATCGGAAGCACTGAGACTCAAATTTTCAAAGAGCCGTCTCGCTCCCGTCGAGGGAGCGGGCGACGAATGGCCACAAACAGAATGGCACGGCGCGCGGGGAATATCACCTGTACTTGAGTGCAGTTTTGGGACTGACGAGCAGACCTGACCTCATTTCTTCCCGGAACACCGTTTATCGTGAGTCTGGTTCGCCCGAGCGCTATCACCTGCCGGGGGATTTGCGGCCCAGGAAAATTGTGTGTGACGGGCCGCCGCTTTTCAGGCGGGCGCGGACGCGCTCGACCTCGACGTTGAATCTGCCGTGGCGCAGGCGTTGCTCGAACTTCCGGTCTTCGCGGGCGGACCAGACGGCGAGCACGCCGTCCATTTTGAGGGCGGCGAAGGCGGCGGCGATTCCGCGGTCGTCGTAGAGGCCGGCGTTGTTCGAGCCGGCGAAGGCTGCCGGGCCATTGTCCACGTCGAGGAGGATGGCATCGAACTGGGCGCGGCGCGCAGCGAGCGTGATCGCGACATCGTCGGCCTCGACTTGCACACGCGGATCGTTGAGCGGCTCCCTGGCCAGCGGCCCGAGCGGGCCACGGTTCCACTCGACGACCGCGGGCACGATCTCGGCAACGACAACCGTTGCGCCCGGCGGTAGCAGATCGAGCGCGGCGCGCAGCGTGAAACCCATGCCGAGCCCGCCGATGAGCACCGTCGGCCGTTCGAGCGTCCGCGCGCGCCGGCAGGCGAACGTCGCCAGCGCCTCCTCCGAGCCGTGCATGCGGCTCGACATCAGGCTCTTGCCGTTGGCAAGGATGATGTATTCGTCGCCGCGGCGAACCAGTTTGAGGACGGTGCCGTCGCGAGAAAGCGCCTGCCCGAGCAATTCGACCGGTTTCACGGCCGCGATGTTACAACGATAGCCAGGCATGTGGGGCTCGGCCCGAAGGCTTGAGCGTGTTTTCCTGCCACTGTCCTGGTGATATGCTCCGGCAATGTCGCGGCGTGGGTTCGAAGCCTACGATTGCGCCGCGGATGCGAAAATCACAACGAGTAACGGAGGGGCACAGCAGATGCGATTTCGTCGATTGGTTTCGGTTTTCATAATCGTATTCGTGCCGGCCGTGATGGTCGCGGGTCAAACTCAGACAGGACAAGGTAGGCCGACTCAGAAGCATTTGATCATGACAATAACGGGCTTCGCCGACGGCTCCGACATTCCGTTGAAATACACCCAGGCCGGTACCCAGACTTCACCAGAAATCACGTGGATCAACACGCCTCCAAGCACAGTCACCTTCCTTTTGCACATGCACGACATGGACTTTAGCCGCAACCACACGACCGACGACCAGCTTCACTGGCTTGTCTGGAATATTCCGGGCACGGCGACGGGGCTGCCGGACGGTGTCCCGAGTGGAGCTCAGTTGGAGAACGGAGCCTGTCAAACCAGCGCGAGCGGGGCCAGCTATCGAGGTCCAGGGGCGCCAGCCAGTTTTCCGCGGCATCATTACGCCTTCGAACTTTTCGCCTTGGACACGAAGATCGACATTCAACCTGGCCCCGACCCGTTTGAAACTCGCGCAAGCATAATGAAGGCGATACAGGGGCACATCCTCGAAAAGGCCGTATACATCGGCCTTTTTCACCGTCCACAATAGCCTTGAAAAATGGCGACGTCGAACTGACGTGGATTCGGAGAATTTATGCGGATGCGCTTAGATGTCCTGTTTCCCCCGATTCGCGCGAGCGCGAAATTGTGGCTGGCCGGTGTGGCGATGGCATTGCTGTGTTGCGCCTCCGCCAGCGGCCGAACGCAGACGTGCGACGAAGCATGCCTCAAGGGTTTCATGGACGGGTATCTGCAGGCTCTCGCCGCGCACGACTCTTCCACGCTGCCGCTCGCGGAGCACTATCGCTACACCGAGAACGGCGCCGAGCTCGAGCTGGGCAAGGAAGGGCTATGGGTGACGTTCAACTCCTACGGACCGTATCGACATGACGTTTTCGATCCGTCGACCGGGGGTGTGGCAACGTACGTCAGTCTGCTGGAGAATCACGAGATTCCGTTTCCGGATCTGCTCATGGTTCGCCTGAAAGTGGTGAATCGCAAAATCGTCGAGATCGAAACGGTGGTCGACCGACATGCGCAATCCGCGCAGAACTTGCCACCGAAGGATCCGGGCTGGATGGAGATCATGAACCGCGAAGAGTCGCCTGCTACGCGACTCGGGCGCGAGGAGTTGCGGAAGGGCGCCCTCGGCTATTTGCGCTCAGTGGCCTTTCGCGACAGCCATCTCGCGCCTTACGCGGAGTCCTGCATTCGCCTGGAGAACGGCAATGTGACGGCGATCGGAGCCAACGATACACCTCCGGTGTCGATCGGGCCTCAGCCGACCGAGGTTGCCGGCGAGGCGCCGCGCCCGAACATGCTGGGGATCGGATGCGGCAAGCAGCTCGATTACGGAGAGTATTCGTTCATCACAGGGTACGAAGACGCGCACTTTCCGATCATCGATGTGAAGCGCCAGCTCGTTTTTGCCACGTTCGACTTCATGCGCCGCGGAAACGTCGAGAGCTGGACCTATAAGGGCCACCGATTCGCCATGCCGGAAGGGATGCGCGAGCCGAACGAGATTCTAAACACGGAAATCTTCAAGTTCGTGGATGGCAAGATCTCGCGCGTCGAGGCCGTATTCGAAGGTCCACAGGCCTACAAGCGCGGCACGGGCTGGCCGGGCGGCACCAAAGCTGAATCTCGTCCGGGTAATCAGACAAGTGGATTTCGACCGTCCCAGAAAAATCCCTGAGATTCCAAAACGAGGTTGCAGCAGCAGGGCGCGGCAAGTCTTCGCATTCACTTAGGGCAGCGCCCCTGCCCAACCCTCAGGGGCTGCGGCTATAGCGGGGCGCCGGAGAGCCAGGAGTTGGCGCGGGCGTAGAGCTTTTCGACTTCGGGGCCGGTGAGGCCGGGCATGTCCATTTTGATTTTGTAGCCGATCCGCGTTTGCAGGTAGGCGAGATGGCGGTAGCCCTCGGGAAAGGTGGCGAGCAGCTTTTGATCGAGGGCGAGCTTGGCGGCGGGATCGACGGGGTCCATGCGATCCTTTTCGTAGATCGGCTGGCGCAAGACCAGGCCCCAGCGCCCGGCACGCTTTTCCCAGAAATCGCAGAATCGCCCGGTGCATACGACGTCGCACGTCACGTCGTGAACGAGGGCGCGCTGCGCGATCATCATTTTGGTTTGCGAAAAGGCGCGCGTGCCGCGCACCTCGATCGTGCTGCCGCCGAGAAAATGCAGGATGCGGACGCCTTTGGCGAAGCCCTGCTTGCTCATTTCGATGAACTCGTCGGCGGTGCCCTGCGTCCAGGTAGCCATCATGCGGCCGTCGTCGTGCCAGAGGCCGCGAAATTCCTTCCACATCAGGGCGTCGCGCCACACGACCCAGTTTTCGATCATTTCCCGAATCGTGAGCCGCTCGATCATTTCGTCGGTGATTTGCATTTGGATTTCCCCCGTTAATGATTTGGATGAAGGGAGAGTGTACAACGTGAGGCGTAAGGGCACCGACAGGATTGTCGGTGCCACTGACAAGAAAGAGCCAGCGAGACGCCCTTCGTTTTGCTCAGGGCAAGCCGGCGCTACATTCGCGAAGCTAGCTCTTCGAGGTGGCTTTCGCCGAGGAATTCAGGATTTTCTCGAGGCGGTCGAGGACCTGCATCGCCGTGTAGCACTGCTGGACGCTGGCGTTGGGCTCGCGCTTTTCCCTGATTGCGGCGAAGAATTCGCGGTCCTGGAGCTCGATGCCGTTCATCGAGACGTCCACGTGTGAGAGGTCGATCTTCTTGTCCTCGCCGTCGACCAAATCATCGTAGTAGGCCTGGAACGTTCCGTTGTCGCAGATGTAGCGGAAGCGGGTGCCGAGCGGGCCTTTGTTGTTGAACGAGAGCGAGAGCGTGCAGATCGCGCCCGACGGAACCTTCATCACGATGCCCATGTCCATCGCGATTTTCAGCTCGGGGTGCATCGGGCCCTGCACGGCGTAGCAATCGGATACGAGCTCGCCCGTCTGATACTGGAAGAGATCGACCGTGTGGCAGGCGTGGTGCCAGAGTAGGTGGTCCGTCCAGCTGCGGGGCTTGCCGGCGGCATTCATATTCGTGCGGCGGAAGAAGTATGTCTGCACGTTCATCTGCAGGACCTTGAGCTCGCCGGCCTTGATCTTCTTGTGCACGTATTGATGGCTCGGATTGAAGCGGCGCGTGTGGCCGCCCATGCAGACGACGCCGGTTTCCTTTTGCACCTTGACGAGCATCTCGGAATCGGCGAGCGAATCGGCGATGGGAATTTCGATGTGGACGTGCTTGCCGGCGCGCATGCACTGCACGCCCTGGCTCGCGTGCATGCCGGTGGGGCTCGCGAGGATCATCGCTTCGAGGCCGGGCTGCTTCAGGCTTTCGGCAAGGTCGCTGGTCCAGTGCGGAATCTTGAATTTCTTGGCGACTTCTTCGGTGGAGGCGGGATTACCGCCCGTCAAAGTGATGACCTCGATGCCTGGAATATTGGCCATGGCCTCGAGATGCTTTACGCCGAAAGCGCCTTGTCCAGCGAGACCAACCTTCATGTTATTCCCCCGTATGAAGACAAACCCGCCCGCCTAAAGGCAAGGCGGCCGCTACAAAAAGCGAAGAGCAGATTCCTCGCTTCGCTCGGAATGACAGATTCTTGGTTACGGTTGCAAAACTTACAGTAGGGCCGGGTTCAAACCCGCCCCTACCTCGATCACATTGCTGCTAATATAGCGCGAACGGGCTACTGCGTTGCGCCGGCCTTCTCGAGTTCGCCCTTGGCGGCGCGAAGCTTGCGCAGCTCGGAATGGATTCGGATGACCGCCATCCACATGCCGAGCGGATGCGCACCCGCCTCGACGAGCGGATGGACCTGCCCGTCGCGGAACTTCTCGATGTCGTCGTCCTGCAGCGTTTCGAGAACTTTCGCTTCCTCGGGCGTCATTCCGTATTCCTTGGCAACGGACGGCAGGTCGTGGATCAACCGCAGCCGCAACTCGCGCTTGTGGCGGCTGTCGTAGAGGACCTTATTCAGCTTGTAGGCCGCCGGGGAAGGGTGCTTGTAGAATTCGTAGCCGCCCTTGAACTGGTATTTGGCAGCTGCGGCGGCGCCTTCCTTGGACTGGCCAATTCCTTTGTGCGGGAGGAAGCGCATCACCGCGTGGCCGTGATGCCATGTGGGTTGATAGGTGACGAGCTCGCCTGGCAGGTTTCCGATCGCGCCGAACATGATCATCCACGAGAGCATCTCGGTGTTGCCGACTTCGTCGAGCTGCTCGTTGGTGAGATTGATCAGCGCTTCCTCATTTCCCTGCTCCATCTGAGCGATGGCCCAGTGATCGAAATCGAAGTCGGGCTTCGGATATTTCCACGTGCCCGGGAAGTGCGACATTCCGCCACTGGCGACGATTGCGACATTCTCGGGGCGGGCGGCAATCACTTTCGCAATCGCCTTGCCGAGGTCCGCGCAACGGCGCGCCGTCGGCAGCGGCGGAAGGTACGCGTTGACGAAAATCGGAACGACCGGAATCGGGCGCTTCTCGATCACCCATTCGTAGACGGCCGCGAACGCGTGTCCCAGGACGGCGTCCTGCGAGTAGCCAAGGTCGAAGCCCGCCTTCATGAGCTTGTCGAGCAAGTCTTCGGCGAGGCCCTGGTGGATCGGCAATTCGTATTTGCGACCGGCAAATTCGGCGTGAGAAAACTCGCCCGACATGATGGCGAACGTGGGAACGGAACTGAGGAAGAACGTCTCGAGGTGGTCGCTGCCGATCACGATCACGGCATCCGGCTTGGCCTCCTCTAAATCCTTGCCGATCAGCCGCATCGCGGCAATGTCTGCATTGAGCTGGTTCGGATCTTCGCTCGGCGGGAAGTCAAAAAGCTGCGGGGCATGCACGGTGGCCATTGCTGCCACAATTTTTCCCATGATGGTTACCTCTTCCTGGGGGAATGGGGTACGACTGACGTTGTGCGCCCAAACCCTCTCACTTCGCACAACCTGCTCGAAAATAAACCGATACGAAAATTGTGCGAAAACTGGCCGTTTTCGTCAAGCGAAAGTATCCCGCGCGCGAGCGCGCGTCGGCGCGCCATCATCAGCTCACGCTGAACGGGACGGAAACCAGCAGCGCGCGGACGCCATTCCACAAAATCTGCACGCCGATACAGACGAGCAAAAACGACGCCAGCTGCATGATCACGCTCATGGCCGTCGGCCCCAGCACGCGCGCCAGCCTGTCCGAGAATCCGTAGCACAGGAAAATGCTGATCGCGATGAGGACCGAGCCCACAATCGCAGCAATCGCCACCGGCAGGAAGCTGATTCCGTGATAGTGCGCCGCATTCGCGCCGAGGGTGATCGCCACCGAAATCGATCCCGGGCCGACCGTCAACGGCATGGTCAGCGGATAAAACGCTTGCCGCAAAGGGTCCTGGGAACTGACCGTCCTGTGCGTTGTGGCGGGCTCATCGTCGCTCTTCTGTTTCAGCATGGCCCATCCGGTCGAAATCACGATCAGGCCACCGCCCACCTGCACCACAGGCAGCGAAATCCCAAAGAAGCTGAGTATGTGCGTGCCGATGAAATAGGACCCCACCATGAGGAAAAAACTGTCGATCGCAATGTGCCGCGAGAGAGTCGTGCGCGTCTCGGGCGGGTATTCCCTGGTGAGTGCGAGAAAGATCGGGGCACCGCCGAGCGGGTCGACGATTGGGAAAAGCGCGCTGACAACTAAGAAAAGGCTTTTTACGGCTGCCGCAATCACGGTGTTTGTCTCCGGGCCTGCATTCTAACCGCAATTCGCATTCGATGTCGGAGAAGAGGCTTCGGTCTCAGCATGAAACGCGCCGTGCAAGCTGCCAGGTGTCACTAGCGCGGGTTCGGATGGTGCGACAGATTGACCATGTTGGGTGCGTCTTTCTCGACGCACGGCGGCGCTTCGTCGAGCGGATCGGTCAAAGGCGTCAGCGTTCGCGGCTTCATTGTCCAGGGCTGGGTGAGAACCTTTGGGTCCTCCACCGTGACCTCGTAGTCGATGGTGTCGCCCTTGCGGGTGAAGCGTTCGATCACGTGGAGAGCGTCGCTGTGGAAGAGGCCGTTGTCGCCGAGCCAGGTGTCGTCGTTGAAGTTGTTCGTGTCCGCGACCAGCGTATCGCCCTCCCAGTGGCCGATCGCATCGCCAAAGTACGACGGATCGGCGTCGGTGCGATGCGGGCGGCCGTCGGTGGGAATGATGCGCCAGAAATTCCCCGCCAAATCCGAATAGAGGAATACGACCTGGCCGGGAATCTCAACGATCTGGTGCGGCGGGCCGATGCGGGGAACGCCGGGCGGCTTGCAGAAAAAGCCCGGGTCGAGCTTCACCTGCTGCTCGTTGTATTCCTTCACCTTCGCCACAAGCTCGGGCTTGTAGGACGGGCTGTACATCGGCGGCAGCGGTGCGATCGCTGCGGCGAAAGCCGGTTCGGGGCGATTCACAGCCTTCAGCGTGTCGCCATCCTGCTCGGCTGCGCCAAGGAACAGAAGCGGGCGATACCAGATGCCGTTGAGATTCGGATGGCCGTCGCGCATGCGCGGAGTCTTCTTGGCGGCGAGCTTTTGGATATCAGGCTGCGCGCTGTCGGAGGGAGGAGATGCCTGACCGGCCGCAGCGATAGGAAGCAAGCACAGAAATGCGAGGGCCGCTGCGATTATTACAACGCGAGTGCGGAACGTGTGCTTCATTTTGCGTCCCCTTCTATCGGCCAAATTGGTAGGCGTGGCCATCGGCGTACGTGAGTTTCAGCACCCACCCGAGCGGCTTACCCTCGATCTTGGCAGGATGAATCAGCACGGTGACCGGCTTGCCCTCGCCCAGCATCGCCTTCGTAAGCCCGAGATTGTGGTAGAAGCGGGTGGGCAGAGACTCGAGGGCCCACGTCGTCACTTCGCCCTTGTCGTCTTTCACATCGAGATAGAGGTAGACGTGCGGATTCATCCAGTCGACCTTGGAGATGACGCCGTTGAGCGTCACCGTGTTGTGAAGATCGAACTCCGCCGCCTGCGAATGGTGCGCGAAAACCGGCACTGCGCCTCCGAGCAGACAGGCCGATGCGATCAAGGCGATCGAGAGCGCAATTCTCATGCGTTCGAACAAGAGAGCCTCCGGTTGGTGTTCCGCTGTAATCGCTTTGGCCGCGCGAGGCCCCGACAGCCCTGCGCGACGAGTGTGTGGCCCAATATCTGCGCGCATCTTACGGCTGGGCCACGGCGCGAGTCAAACGTTCTGGCGTCTTGGTATTGGTGCAATTTCATCGGGCAATGAATTTGAACGCGCGGCTAAACACAGAGGGCACAGAGAAAGGCGTTGAGCGCACAGAGACAAATCGGCGAGGCTTCTCCGTGCCCTCGTGAATTGCTCAGTGTCCTCTGTGTTGAGGCACGGCCGAACGGTGACTGCCGCGCGCCGAAAAACCTTGGATGCTGACCCGCGCGAAGTTGGCCGGACGACGCTGCCTACGGAGCGGTTGGAACGCACCGTTTGCCTTGGCGGCAGGCGCGTATTATGCTCACGCGGCGCGAGCGGTGAATTCCGCGAATTCCTCGCAGCGATCTTGGGAAGGAAACCATGTCCAACAGCCACGACATCATCGCGATCGGAGCCGGGCACAACGGCCTGGTTGCTGCGGCCTATCTGGCGGCTGCCGGTAAGAATGTGCTGGTGCTCGAGCGCAACGAATGGTTCGGGGGCGGCGTCGTCACTGCGAAGCTGACCGGGCCGGACTTCCTGCACGACCGGTTCAGCACCGGCCACATCTTCATCCAGGCCAATCCGCTGATCAAAAACGACGAGCTCGGCCTGCTCTCGCGATACGGCCTGAAATACATCTACCCGGAAGTTCCATTCCTCTGCGTATTCGAGGACGGCTCGACGATCGCGCTGCACCGCGACCGCAACAAGACCTACCAGGACATCGCGCGATACTCGAAGAAAGATGCGGAATCGTTCCTGAAGTTTGCGGAAGCTTCGGCGAAGTACCTGCCGATGCTCTCCGCAACGCTTTATACGCCGCCGATCCCGCTGGGCGGAATGTTTGCGATGCTCGATCAGAGCGCCGAAGGGCGCGAACTCTTCGCGCTGATGCAGAAAAGCCCCTACGACATCATCATCGAGAATTTCGAGAACGACAAAGTGCGCATGTTTTTCATGCGTATGGTTTCCGAAAATCTCACCGGGCCGGAAGAAAAAGGGACCGGCATCGGCATCTTCGTCTTTCTCGGCTTCATGGAGCAGTACGGCATCGGCGTCGCCGTGGGCGGCAGCGGCTCGCTGACCGCTTCGCTGGTTCGTTGCATTCAGGACCATGGCGGCGAGGTCCGCAACAACACTACCATCGAAACTGTGACCGTGAAGAACGGCCGCGCGACAGGCGTGCGAACCGCCGATGGCGCCGAGTATTCGGCGAAGGACGCCGTGATCGGCGCGATCCATCCGCATCTGCTGGGCCGGTTCATCCCGGGGCTGGATGGCAACGTGCTCCGCGCGGCGGAGCGCGTCGAGCTTTCCGCGAATTCCTGCTTCACGGTCCACGCGGCGCTTAACGAGCCTCTGCGATTCAAAGCCGGCCCGCATGCGAATCATGCGTATTTCACGGAATTGATGCCGCCGCACATGGACGTCCTGCGGCAATTTTTCGACGCGCTGCGCTATGGCCGCATTCCCGATGCGTCGCTGCTCGGCCTGGTATCACCTTCAACCTTCGATGCGTCGCGCTGCCCCACCGGCAAGGCGACGCTGCACGTGTGGGACTACGTGCCCTATTCGCATCCGGGCGGCGGCCCGCAATTTTGGGATCAGGCGAAGGACGGGTTCGCGAGGACCATGCTCTCGCGCATGAAGCCCTACATCGACAACATCACGCCCGAGAACATCATCGAATACGTCGCCGACAGCCCGCTCGATATCGAGCGCGCTTCGCCAAGCTTTCAGAAGGGCGACGTTCACGGCGCCGCGCCTTACATCTATCAATCGGGCTCGCACCGGCCAACTCCCGATCTCGGCCAGAATACGGTACCCGGCGTCGAGCGGCTGTATCTCGTCGGGCCGTTCCAGCATCCGGGCGGCGGCGTTTTCGGCGCGGGCCGCGCGACCGCGATGAAAATGTGCGACGACCTGAAAATCAATTTCGACAAGATCGGCCAGCGGCGATCATAAATGATGAAAATCTACGGGCAGGACAACATGGAATTGATGCAGGTCACATCGCTCGAGCGCGAAGACGGCAAGCTCGTGATGAAGGGAAAAGTGTTCGGCTCGATGCCGATGACGGCCAAGCTGACGCCGCACGAAGCGCGCAACGCGCTGAAGCTCCTGAATTTCCGGCTCGTCGTATTCCTAGCGACATTCTTGTTTCGCCGCTGATCGAGTAGCGCATGGGCGGCGCGTAGCCGGGCTGGGGCGCAGCAAGCAGCGCCCCTACGAGAAATCACACACGACATTTCGAGAAGACGCCTAGACCAGCGTCGTGATGTGGTACGTGTCCATGTACTCGCGAATAGCGAAAACCTTGTCGTCCTTGATCTCGATGATCCACGCGTAGTGGTTGTTGTACTTCTTGCCGTTCTTCAGCAGGCCGATGCCCAGCGTCTCGCACGCCACCATCGGCCCTTTCGAAAAAATGTTGCTCATTTTGACCTTCGGGTCGCCGTCCACGAACATCCCGCGCACGGGCGCGAGAAACTCGTCGATGATCGCGTCGCGGCCCTTGGCTCCGCCCGCGCCGGGGATGCCCGTGCCCATTGGGGTCCACGAGGCTTGTTCGTGCAGGAGCAGCCGCACGCGCTCAAGGTCGCCCGTACTCAGCGTCTCGAAAAATGTTTTCACCAGTTGCTCGTTTCGGTTTTCAGCCTCGGACATCGCACCCTCCTCGCGTCGCTGCAGCTTCCCCGCCAACCGGCGCGTATTATACCCGCGCGCGAAGCGAAGTCCACGCCGTGTAGGCACTCAGCGCTTGCGCCAATTTCGGGCTTGGCGCCGGGATGCTTTTGAGTATTATGGGGGCCGCGCAACGCCCGATTGGCAGAAGGAGATCCTCGATGAGAACCGCTGCACAGGCTTTCAAGGCCCGCGTATCGCTCGTGGCGACAGTCTTGATCGCCGCAGCCACTTTAGGATCGGTGATCGCGCAGTCGCATCCGCCCAAGCCGCCGAAAACTGTGCGGCTCTACGTCTTCGATTGCGGCGTGATCAAAGCCATGGATCCGAAGCTCTTCAATTTCAAGCCGGGTGAGCTCGCCCAGACGGAAATGTCCGTTCCCGCCTTTCTGATCGTCGATCCCAAGGGGACCCTCATATGGGATACCGGCTCCATACCGGACGTGGACTTCAAAGGTGACACGACTCCGATCACCGAGGGGTATTTTACGGCGACGCGGACGCTGCGGTCGCAGCTGGCCGAAATCGGCTACGCGCCGGCTGATATCACGTATCTCGCACTCTCGCACTATCACGGCGATCACGTGGCCAACGCCAACGAATTCGCCGCCTCGACGTGGCTGGTGCGGCAGGTCGAGCGCGATGCGATGTTCGCCGAAAAGCCTCCCGCGATTGCCACGCCCAAGACTTACGACAAGCTGAAGGACAGCAAGACCATCCTGCTCACGACCGATGAATACGACGTCTTCGGCGACGGCAACGTGATCATCAAGTCCGCGCCGGGCCACACACCGGGCCACCAGGTCCTGATCGTAAAGCTCGCGCATACGGGCAACGTGATGCTTTCCGGGGATCTCTATCACTATCCCGAGGAGCGCAAGCTGAACCGCGTGCCTTCTTTCGAATACAACGCCCAGCAAACGCTCGCGAGCCGCGCAATGATCGAAGCCTACCTGAAAAAGACGAACACGCAGCTGTGGATCGAGCACGATTTCACGGCGAACGCGAAACTCAAAAAAGCCCCGAAATATTACGACTAGCACAGGCGCAAGCTAGCGCCGAGACGTAACGCCCATGCCGAGCACCGCTCCCGAAGCGATCGAGCACGCGACCGGCCGCGCGGATTCGTTCGCGCCGGGCTGGCGCATGTGGGTGCCCGTCATGGTGATGATGACGTGCTCGTGGCTCTCCTACATCGACCGGCAGGCCCTCGCCGTCATCTCGCCGATGATTCTCAAAGACACCGGATTGAGCACATCGGCCTACGCGGACGCCGTCGCGGCATTTTCCATCGCTTACATGATCGCCAATCCACTGTGGGGATCGGTGATCGACTACGTCGGCCTGCGCGCCGGGATGCTGGCAGCCGTCGGAATCTGGACGCTCGCGAGCGCCTCGCACGCGTGGGTCGTCGGATTTCTGGGCTTCGCCGCAGCGCGCACGCTGCTGGGCCTCGGCGAAGGCGCGACGTTTCCCGGCGGGCTGCAGACCGCCGCCGAATCGCTGCCGCTCAATCGCCAATCGCGCGGAATGGGAATTTCGTATAGCGGCGCGTCGCTCGGATCGATTTTCGCGCCGCTGATCATCACGCCGATCGCGTTGCGCTACGGATGGCGAGCGGCATTCGTAGTCACAGGCGGGCTCGGAATCGTGTGGCTCGCGCTCTGGTGGCTGGTGGCGCGGCCTCCGTTGCTGCGCCCTGTGCCACGCGCGAAGAAGCGCATTGCGTGGCCCAAGGTGTGGGACCGGCGCTTCTGGCTGCTCGTCGTTGGGATGGGGCTCGGAGGTGCGGCGCTCGGCCCGATCTTGTATTTGTGCCCGCTCTACCTGAATCGAGTGTCGGGGCTCACGCAAAAGCAACTCGGCGAAGTGCTCTGGATTCCGGCCGTGTGCTGGGAGCTTGGCTATTACTTTTGGGGATGGGTTGGCGACCGCTTCGTGCGCGACGAAGCTCGGCCCCTGAAACTGTATGCTGCGCTCTCCATTCTCGCTCTGGCAACGTCGATGACCACTTGGACCACATCGTGGATCGCGGCGTTGGCATTCTTTTCCTGGGGAATGTTTATCGCCGTGGCGTTCATCGTCATCTCGCTGCACTTGAGCGCGCGCGCTTACCCGCGCGAAGAAACGGGCATGGTCGCGGGAATCGGTTCCGGCGCGTGGTCGGCCGTCGTGGCGATTCTCTTGCCGATCTATGGACGGTTCTTCGACCATCAAGCGTACGCGGCAACCTTTATTTCGCTGAGCTTGATCCCCGCGCTCGGAACCGCGCTGTGGTGGTGGATTGGCCGCGGCGCCAAGCCGGATGCGTCGCTCAAAGCTGCGTGACGGCGGGCGCGCGCTACCGCATCACAAACGGATTCGGCGCGTTTCCGGCGATATCGATCCAGACGCTCTTCGTCTGCAAATATTCGCGAATGGCTTCCGCGCCGCTCTCGCGCCCAATTCCCGAGCGCTTGTAGCCGCCGAAGGGCGACATGTAGCTCACCGCGCGATACGTATTCACCCAGATCGTGCCTGCCTCGAGGCGTTCGGACATCGTGAGCGCGCGGCGAATGTTCTGCGTCCAGACGCCGGCTGCAAGGCCATAGATCGTGCCGTTCGCGATGCGCACGGCCTCGTCTTCCGTGTCGAATGGGATGATCGAGAGCACCGGGCCGAATACTTCCTCCTGTGCGATTCGCATGTCGGGCTTCACGCCGGTGAAAATTGTCGGCTCGACGAACCATCCCATGCCGCACTCAGGCCGCTGCGCGGGCGCGCCGCCCAGCCGGCACACGGCTCCTTCTTCCTTCGCGATGCGAATGTAATCGAGAACTTTTTCGTATTGCGGCCGCGTGGTGATCGGCCCGACCTGCGTGCCCATGTCGAGCGGATTGCCCATCTTCGCGGTTTTGGCCAGCGCGAGCAGCTTCTCGACAAATTCATCGAGCACGGGGCGCTGGATCAGCGCCCGCGAGCCTGCGATGCACGTCTGCCCGGTCGCGGCGAAAATCCCGGAGACGACGCCTTTCACCGCCTGATCGAGATCGGCGTCGTCGAAAACGATGTTCGCCGATTTTCCGCCGAGCTCGAGCGTGATGTGCTTGATGCCCTTGGCCGCAAGGCCATAGACATGCTCGCCAGTCCGATCGCCGCCGGTGAAAGCGATTTTGGCGACGTCGCGATGCGTGATCAGCGGCTCGCCCACCTCATTGCCGAATCCGGTGACGATGTTGACCACTCCCGGCGGAAATCCCGCGCGCTCGAAGAGTTCCCCGAACGCGAGCGCCGAGACCGAAGAAAATTCCGAAGGCTTCCACACGACGGTATTCCCCGCGGCGAGCGCCGGCGCGAGCTTCCACGTCGCCAGCAGGAGCGGCGAATTCCACGGGGTGATCGCGGCGACCACTCCGAGCGGCTCTTCGCGCGTGAAATTGAATACGCCCGGCTTGTCGATGGGGATCACGCGGCCCTCGATCTTGTCCGCGAGCCCGCCGAAATAGTGGAACCACTGCGGAATGTATTTGAGCTGCCCGCGCATTTCGGCGATCAGCTTGCCGTTGTCGGTGGTTTCGATTTCGGCCAGACGATCCGCCTCGGCGGCGATGAGCTCAGCGAGCCGGCGCAGCAGCTCGCCGCGTGCGGTAGCGGTCAGCTTGCGCCATTCGCCGTCATAGAACGCCGACTTCGCGGCAGCCACGGCGCGGTCCACATCCGCCTTGGTTCCTCGCGGGACGAGCGCCCACGGCTGCCCCGTGAACGGATTCATCGATTCGAACCACGCACCCGACGCGGACTCGACCCACTGGCCGCCCGCCAGCATGCGATGTTTCTTCAATTCGCTCATGGTCGTCGCCATTGTGCACGACCCTTAAACTAGGATTTCGAAGCTTTCTCTTTCTCCTTCAGCTCCGCGAACGTTTCGCGCGCGATGCGGAAGGAGTCGACCGCCGCCGGCACGCCGCAATAGATCGCCACCTGCAGCAGGACTTCCCGAATCTCGACCAACGTCACACCATTGACCAACGCTCCCTTGATATGCGCCTTCAGTTCATGAGGACGGTTGAGCGCGCTGATCATCGCGAGATTGAGCATGCTGCGCGTCTTGCGCGGCAACTCCTCGCGCCCCCAGATCGCGCCCCAGCAGTATTCTGTCACCAACTCCTGCAGCGGGAGATTGAACTCATCGGCCGTCTTAAACGAATTGTCGACGAACTCCTTGCCCAGCACCGCGCTCCGAATTTCGCGCCCCTTATCGAACGTTTTCTTGTCCATTTTGTGAGCCTCTCCTCGAAATGACAATCTTCACTTCTCTCCCACACGTACACCCGCCCATGCTTCGACCGTCTTGGCCACCGCCGTCATATCGGCGTCCACACCCTCGGTCGTCGTCGAAATCGACAGCAGCTGTCGCACCGCACTCCCCACGATCATCGGAACGCCCAGCGCGTCGGCCTCGGACATGCACAGCCGGATGTCCTTGTTCAAAAGCGCGAGCCCGAAGCCGTAACTGAATTTGCGCGAGATCACGTGCTGCTTCATTTTGTCCTGCGAGGCGCTATTCCGCGCCGTGCCGGCGTTGAACACGTCGATCACGAGCGACGGATCGAGCCCCGCCTTCACGCCCATCACCAGCGCTTCCGAGGTGATCGCCATGGCCGTGGCCGAAAGCAAATTATTCAGCAGCTTCATCGTTTGCCCCTGCCCCGGCTGCGTGCCCACGAAGAAAAGTTTGCCGAGATTTTCGAGCACGGGTTTCACGATTTCGAACGTTGCTTCCGGGCACGAGACCATCACCGCCAAAGTTCCCTTCTCCGCGCCGTTGATCCCGCCGCTCACCGGCGCGTCGACTGCCGTGATTCCTTTCGCGGCGAGCCCTTCCGCGACGCGCTTGGCGGTGGTCGCGCCGGTCGTCGACGTGTCGATGAAAATTTTGGCGCGCGTGCCTTCGATCACGCCCATCGGCCCCAACGCCACAGCCTCCACAATGGGCGGCGTTGGCACGCTGGCAAACACGATGTCGGCCGCCGAAGCCACGGCCGCCGGAGATTCCGCGCGCTTTGCGCCGCCCTCCACCAACGGCTGCACGGCCGCTTTGCTCGTATCGTAAACGGTGAGCGGGTAGCCGGCCGCCATCAGCCGGCGCGCCATGCGCGCGCCCATTCTGCCCACTCCCACAAATCCGATACTTTGCAGCTGCGCCATTCTTCTTCCCTCCGTCAATCGAAACTGGCCAGAGCTATCTCGTAATTGTTTGCAGCGGAGCGAAAAACTTTCTCGCTGCGAACGTCGGGCCCGAACAGTCCGTATGATAACGGCAAGTCTTTGTGGGTCGTGGCTTCCAGCCACGACATAAGCCCGCTAGATCCTCATGGGCTTCAGCCCCTGAAGTTCTTGAATGCGGTCGCCAGACGTCTCCGAACCCAGCGACGGTCAAGCCGCGTCCGCGTTTTCCGACGCGCATTATGCCCTACCGCGGCGCTCCTAACAATTGACGTTCCGCTCCGCGATGGTTCATGCTATGCCGCTCTTGAGCAAACGCGAGGGGCATCGTGCAGACTGAGCCGTATGAGATTTTCGCGATTCGTTACGCGCATCTCGGTAATCGTCACCCGGCCGAGAATTTCATCCTGGCCGATCCGCACGAATTCGCCTCCGATCTGGATTATTTCGTCTGGGTCGTGCGCCGCAGCGACCGCCTTTGCCTGATCGATACGGGCTTCGGCAAAGAGGCCGCGGATCGGCGCAAGCGCGAATGGCTGCGCTGCCCGATCGAATCTCTGCGATTGCTCGGCATCGAGCCCGCGGACGTCACCACCGTAGTCCTCACGCATCTTCACTACGATCACGCCGGAAATCTCGATCTTCTCCCGCGCGCCCGATTCCACCTGCAGGATAGCGAAATGGCTTTTGCGACCGGCCGCTGCATGTGCCACGAGAGCCTGCGAGCGCCGTTCGATCTCGAAAACACGCTCTCGATGGTGCGCCACGTCTATGCGGAACGGGCCGTTTTTCATGAGGATCACGCCGAACTCGCGCCCGGCTTCACGCTGCATCGCATCGGCGGCCATTCCGCGGGGCTGCAGGTCGCGCGCGTGTGGACGAAGCGCGGCTGGGTCGTCATCGCGTCCGATGCGACGCACCTCTACGCGAATTTCGAGCAACGCCGCCCGTTTCCCGTGGTGTACAGCGTCGCGGAAACGCTCGAAGGATATGACACGCTCTATCGCCTCGCCGATTCTCCGGCACACATCGTGCCCGGCCACGACCCGCTGGTGATGAACCGCTACCCCGCCGCGAGCCGCGAGCTCGAAGGCATCGTCGTCCGCCTAGACGCGGCTCCATCGCAATAATTGCGAATTCATAGCTTCCCATCACGCGGGGGTTAAGGTTTGAACGTAGCGCCGGCTTGCCCTGACGAAGGAAGGGGTCCTTCAGCCCGCTCTTCGCCTCGGCACTGCGCCGCACCCCGCAAAACGATTCGCCCAGCGCCGGCCAAGAGCCTAGAATCTTTGTAGGTCGTGGCTTCCAGCCACGACATAAGCCTGTAAATCGCGGCGGGCTTCAGCCCCTGAAGTTCCCGAACGCCGTTGCCAACCCCCGCACGACGAATCGCCGTGCTGGACGCCAGCGCAAAAATTGCATATAAGTGTGGCACTGCCCGCGGGGGCACAAGTCGATCGTGGAGGAAACTCGAATGGCGAAGAAGCCGAAGAAGGCCGCAAAGGGCGGGAAAAAGAAGTAAGTCCGTACCGACTCGACGCTAGCGGATAGGATTCACAGGGCTGCCGCAACGATGCGGCAGCCCTTTTTCTTTCGCGGCATGCTCATTTATCTTTGCCGAGAATCGTGGAGACCTGGCCGGTCTTGTCGTTGATCGGATTCCGGTTATTTTCCTCGCAGATAAATTCCAGCTGGTTCCACTCGCGGTGGCGCGTGAATGTATGCACGGTATGCCACGGCTGCGCGAGCACGTCGGGGTCGGTCAGCGTCATGCGATCTTCGAGCGTATCGGGGCTGGTGAGGCGAATCCTTTCGACCACGTGCAGCTTCGGCCCGTGATTCATCCGGTTGTAGCCAAGCGGCAATTTATGCCCCAGGCCGATCGTATCGATCACCAGCGTGTCGCCCTCCCAGTGCCCGATCGAATCGCCGTTGAACGTGGGATCGAGGCTGGCGGGATGTCCGCGCCCGTCGGTGAAGACGCGCCGCACTTGCATGTAGGCTTCCTGAATGATCGTCACGCGCCCCGGCGTAAACAGAAATTCGACGTCGTACGGCTGGAACATAATCTGCGGCATTCCCGGCGGCACGCAGTTCGCGCTCTCGGTCGCGGGCTCTTCGTTCTTCGCTTCGTCGGCCTGCAGCACTTTCAGCTCGGCCGCGGCTGTCGGAGTAAACGACGGTTCCTCCGGAGGAGCGTCGCCGCGTTTCGGAAAATCGAGGACCCAGATGCCGCTCCAGTCGGGCAAGGAGCCCAGAGCCGAATAGTCCGCGGTTCTCGTTTTTTCCGGAATGATCGTCGTATTCGGCGGCGGCGCGGGAGCGCTCTGCGCCCGGCATGCCGCGCCCATCCCCGCAAACACCGAACACGCGCACAGGATCGTGACGGAAAACCTCATCTTCGCCTCCATTCAAGGACGCCCCCAGCCGGTTTTCCCGGCGAACGCCCTTCCCCCAAAACGAAGCGAGCCATTTTGCATCAAAATATGGCTATCTGTCTCGGCGCATATTATAGTATTTACACTTTCCGTGAGGGCCGGCCCGGCGGTTTGGGGCCGGGGGAAGTTTCTTGGTCGGGGGGCCATGATGATACGGAAGTCGTTGATTGCATGCCTGGGCGCCCTAATACTTGTCTTCGCCGGTACTGCTTCTGCGCATCATTCCTTCGCGATGTTTGACCGTTCGAAGAAAATCACCACGGTCGCCACCGTCACTCAATTCCAGTGGACCAACCCGCATAGCTGGATCGAGGTCGACATTCCCGACAGCAAGGGCGGCACCACTCACTGGAGCCTCGAGTGCAATAGCCCAAACAACCTTTCGCGGCAAGGCTGGCATTCCGACAGCCTCAAGCCGGGCGACAAGGTCACGATCATGTTCTGGCCGCTACGGAACGGGGACAAAGGCGGTCTTTTCATAGCGCTCACTTTCGCGAACGGCCAAATGCTCGACGAGGCAGCGTTCCGTTCGGCGGAAAAGCAGCCTTAAAGCGATGGGCGGAATTTCTCGCAATCTTATGACGCACGTTGCGCGTGAATGAATTTCGAAGATGGGGAGCAAAACGATGAAAACTCGATCGATCGTATGCTTGGGCGCCGCTCTACTGCTGGTGATGACCTTCGCCGGCACCGCCGTCGCGCATCACTCCGCCGCGATGTTCGACCACGACAAGCAGGTCCCGCTGACCGGCACGATCGTCCAATTCGATTGGACCAATCCTCACAGCTGGATCTCGATCGACGTCCCCAACGCCAGCGGCGGCACCGATCGCTGGAGCGTCGAGTGCAACAGCCCCAACAATCTCGCTAAGCAGGGCTGGCGCTCCACCTCGCTCAAGCCCGGCGATAAGGTGACGATCGTCATCCACCCGCTGCGCAATGGCGATAAGGGCGGCAGCTTCATGTACGTCAAGCTCGCGGACGGCACCGTCCTCGCCGATCCCACCTATCGCGCGCAACCCAAGCAGCCCGGCGCCTCCGGCTCGCCCTACTAGCGCGACGGCAATACGGCGCGTAAGGCGGCCAAACGCCAAGGTCCGGGGCGCAGCAAGCAGCGCCCCTACAACTGCAGACTCACAATTCGTCGTGGCTCTGTAGGGGCGGGTTTGAAGCCCGCCCGCGAGGACGCGTACCAATCACCCCGCCTCATGTCCTTGGGTTTTGCTCCACCACCCACTACTCACCAATCACTACCCACCAATCACTGCCCTACTGCGTACTCAGCAAATGCTGGTTCAAATCCGGCGTGCACTCGACTTCCGTGATATCGGTGTCATCCACGCGAATCCAATGCTTCGTGCTGTCCCACTCGCCGACCCAATTCTTGGGATCCCACATCTGATACTTAATTTCGAGCCGCTTCCCGCCGTCCTGCAGCCGCATCGTCTCGACCATATGAAATTCGTCGCTCACCGGCAGCCCCTGATCGATCCAGTGGTGATCGGTGACCATGCTGTTCGTATCGACAACCAGCGCATCGCCATCCCAGTGCCCCACGGAATCGCCGTTGAACGTTCGCACCACAATGTCGTCAGGAGTGTGCGGCCGCCCATCCAGGTAAATAATCCGCAGCGCGTTTTCAAAGCCGCTGACCATGTAGATCGCGGTCGGCAGCTGGATCATGGCGATCGGCCAGACGCGCGTCATGATCATCGGCATGCCCGCCGGATAACAGTGGCCAATGTCGTCGCGATACGCCTTGTGCTCGGCGGCGTACTTCTTTGACTCGTCGTACGCGGCCTGCGCATCCGGCAAGAACTTCGGGTACGGCGGCCCAAACATAAACGAACTGAACCCGGCGCTCAGATCGACCGTCCAAGTGCCCGTCAGATCGAACGGTGGCTTCGGGCGCGGCTTCGCCAGATTGTCCGGAGCCAACGCCCCCTCCGGAAATACTTCCGGCGTCGCCTTCTGCTGCGCCTGCGCACAAGGCACAGCCGCCGCCAAGCCAAGAAGAAACACGAAACTCGCTGCAAGACTGAGCTTTGTTCGCATCATTCCCCCCAATGATCGAATGTGCCCGGCACTGTACAAACCTTTTGCCTCGGCGTCAACGCCGCTCGCGCCCCAGCCCGCCCCGTACAATTCACTCAATTCGCAATCGACAGACGCGCGTCGACAAGGTACTATTCCGACCGAATTTGGGGTCGGGGGACCACCAATGGTTCAGGCATTCTGCGACTGGCTTTCGAATACGCCCGTCAGCCTAAAAATACAAACCGTCATTTGGATCATTCCGGCAGTCCAGACCGTTCACATCCTCAGCGTGTCGATCGTGATGGCGTCGATGGCCATGCTCGACCTGCGCCTGATGGGCCTCGCCGGAAAGCGCCAGCCGGTCTCGCGCATGGTCGATCGCTTCGTCCCCTGGGTGTGGAGCGTGCTCCTGATCCTCGCTGCCAGCGGCGCGATACTGATTATCGGGGAGCCGGGACGGGAACTGTTGAATTGGGCGTTCCGCACGAAGATGGCGATGGTCGCCACCGTGAGCCTGATCACGCTGGCCGTCCAGCTGATGAATAAGCGCGACGCCACTTTCTGGGAGAATCGCCGAATCGCTGCGGCCGCGGTCGGAGTCGTGTCGTTGCTGTTGTGGGTAGCAATTGTCACCGCAGGGCGATGGATCGCCTATGTGTGATCGCGCGCTTGATTCCGCCGCGGCGGCGAGTAGTCGCTCAATGGGGTCACGGGAAAACGAATCGTAATGGGGATCCTCAGGCTCTGTGCATGGCTCGAAAGTACGCGCGTCGCCGAAAACATTCGCGTATCCACCTGGCTCTTCCCGACGATCGAAACGATTCACGTGCTGTCGATCGTCCTTGTGGTCGGCTCGATAGCGATGTTCGATCTTCGGCTGCTCGACTTAGCATCGCGCGATCGCAGCGTCACCGACGTCTACGACGACGTCATGCCCTGGACTCGCGCCGCCTTCGTCTGCGCCGCGATTGCCGGCGGCCTGCTTTTCACCTCGAGCGCCACAAAGTATTACCAGAACATCCCGTTCCGGCTGAAGATGCTGACGCTGTTGCTGGCGGGCATCAACACGGCCTACTTCGAATTCTGGACACGCCGCGGTATCGCCGCGTGGGACCACGCCACGCGCACCCCGCGCGCGGCTAAGATTGCAGGCGGCATCTCCTTGGTGCTATGGATCCTCGTCGTCGCCTTCGGCCGCTGGATCGGTTTCACGAAACAGTAGGGCCCGATCGCACTAATCGCCTTACTCTGGAGTTTTGAGGTTTAAATGTAGCGCCGCGGGCTTCAGCGCGGCATCGCGCCATAGGCAGGGTCGCGCGGCAGGAGCACCGCTAATACGCGGTCGCCGCGCCGCTTGTCGATTCGTTCCGCAATTCGCGGATGATGTTCACGCCGGCGCTGGTGCCGAGGCGGCTGGCCCCAGCCTCGATCATCGCTTTGGCGTCGGCTGCGGTGCGAATTCCGCCGGACGCCTTCACGCCGATTTTCACCGTGCGGTGCATCAGCGCCACATCTGCCACGGCTGCTACGCCACCCAGAAATCCGGTCGACGTTTTCACGAAGTCGGCGCCGGCCTTCTCGCTCAATTCGCACGCGATCACTTTTTCTTCTTCCGAAAGCAGCCCCATCTCGAGGATCACCTTGAGCAGCGCCCCACGCCCGTGCGCCAGTTCAGCCAGCGCGCGAATCTCGGAAGAAACGAGATCGCGGTTGCCTGATTTCAGCGCGCCGATGTTCTGCACCATGTCGATCTCGACCGCGCCCAGCTTCAGAGCTTCTGCCGCCTCGAACCGCTTCACGCTCGCAAGCGTCGCCCCAAGCGGAAAGCCAATTACGGTGCCCACCTTCACGCTGCTTCCTTGCAAGCGCGAATGCGCGAGCTCGACGTAGCACGGGTTCAGCATCACGGCGCCAAAGCCAAACTCCCTGGCCTCGTCGCACAGTTTGATGACCTGCGCGCACGTTGCCTCCGGCTTCAGCTGCGTGTGATCGATGATCTTCGCGACGCTCTGCCAGCTACCCAAAAGCTTCGCTGCGCCGGAAATCGAGTTTGGGCTCGACATCGCCTACGAATATTACTACGCTAGCAACGATTTCTCGCAATCATCGGTTAAGGGATGCTGGCCGGAGGGCCGTTTTCTTTAGGGGGTCGGAGCTTTAGCTCCGACATTTCGATCGAAGACTCGGTGGGCTTTAGCCCCTGAAGAAACTCTTCGCTTCTGCTGCCTACATTGATGAGAGAAGCTTGATAATTTCCAGTCATTTTAATCTCGGCTCGGGTTGGCCAGATGGCAAAGAGCAATTCCCGCAGTAACGCGACGCGTAAACAATTGCTGGAAGCCGCTCGCGCAGCGATGCGCAACGCCCACGCCCCATACTCTAAATTCAAGGTCGGCGCGGCGCTGCTCACCACGAAGGGCGAAATCTTCGCAGGCTGCAACGTCGAAAACGCTTCCTATGGCATGACGAATTGCGCCGAGCGCACCGCAATCTTTTCCGCCGTCGCGAGCCTCGGCCCGAAAATGGAAATCGACGCAATCGCCATCGTCAACAACCACCACGCCCCGTGCGCACCCTGTGGCGCCTGCCGCCAGGTGATCTACGAATTCGGCCCCAAGGCGCTCGTCTATTTCCGGGGCGCGAAGGGCCAGAAGAAACTCAAGATCACCGAGCTGCTACCGGAAGGATTCCGCCTGAAGTGAGCGACGCACCGGATTCCTCCGCCGCCGGCCCGATCCGCGCGATCGACGTGATCCGCAAGAAGCGCGATGGCCTCGAACTCTCGCGCGCCGAAATCGAATCCCTTGTCGGCGGCTACACTCGCGGCGAAATCCCCGATTACCAGGTCTCCGCATGGCTGATGGCCGCCCTGCTGAAAGGCCTGAGCCGCGCCGAAACCGCCGCGCTGACAGACTCCATGCTCCACTCGGGCGAGGTTCTCGACCTTTCCGGCTTCTCGGCCCCCAAAATCGACAAGCATTCGACCGGTGGCGTCGGCGACAAAACCTCCCTCGTTCTTGCGCCGCTCGCCGCTGCGGGCGGCCTGATCGTTCCGATGATCAGCGGCCGTGGCCTCGGCCACACTGGCGGCACACTCGACAAGCTCGAATCCATTCCCGGCTTCAACGTGCAGCTATCGCTCACCCGCTTTCGCGAAGTGCTGCACGCCTGCGGCTGCGCGATGATCGGCCAAACCGCCGAAATCGCTCCCGCCGACCGCAAACTCTATTCTCTGCGCGATGTCACCGGCACCGTCGAAAGCCCCTACTTGATCTGCGCGTCGATCATGAGCAAAAAGCTCGCCGAGGGCGTCGATGGCCTCGTCCTCGATGTGAAAACCGGCTCGGGCGCGTTCATGAAAACGGACGAAGACGCGGCGTTCCTCGCGGAACTGATGGTGGAAACGGGCGAGCGGATGGGGAAGAAGATGGTCGCTCTGATTACCGACATGGACCAGCCGCTCGGCCTGCGCATCGGCAATTCTCTCGAGGTCGAGGAAGTCCTCGATGTGCTGCTCGGCCAGGGCCCCGAGGATCTGCGCCAACTTTGCATCGAGCTGGCCGCCTGGATGTTTCATCTCGACGGACGCACGAGCACGATCGCCGACGGGAAAACTCTCGCGGATCATCTCATCCGTTCCGGTAAGGCGCTCGACAAATTCCGCCAGATGGTCTCACTGCAGGGCGGCGATACCCGCGCGATCGATGATCCCAAGCGGCTGCCGCATGCGAAGCACACGGCCGATATCTCAGCCGCGAGAAGCGGCTTCGTGAGTGCGATTCAAAGCGAACTGGTCGGCACGGCGTGCGTCGTCCTGGGTGGCGGGCGTGAGAAAAAGGAGGACGCTGTCGATCCCGCGGTCGGCATTATCCTTCACAAGAAAGTCTGCGACCACGTTGCAGCCCGCGAGACGCTTTGCACGATCGCCTATAATTCGGAATCCCGCGCCGCCCACGCCAGAAAGCTCCTCGAGCAAAGCTACACAATTACAGACGCACCACCAGCGCCGCGAAAGCTGATCCATAGGATCATCCCCGAGCCGTCTCCGCCAGCCCGGCGGTAATTTCGCCGAAGAAACTCGTTCCGTGCGGAATCGCACCGCCGAAATTCTCGGCGACCGTCTGCCCCGTGTCGGCAAGCGTCGATCGAATCCCCAGATTCCCGTCGCCCACCGCTCGTGGGCTGAAAGCGAGAATCGGCACATATTCGCGCGAGTGATCGGTCGTCGGATTCACGGGATCGGGATCGCAGCCATGATCCGCGGTGATCAGCAGCAAATCGGACGCGCGCATGCCAGCGAGAAACGGCCCCAGCATGTCGTCGAATTCCTCGAGCGACCGCGCGAATCCCTCCACGTCCTTGCGGTGCCCATACAGCATGTCGAAATCGACCAGATTTGCGAAAATCAGCCCGCTCGCCCGCCGCGCGAGCGCCTCCGAAATCTTGGCCATACCATCGGCGTTGTTTTTCGTCGTGACGTAATCCTTCACGCCCCGCCCATTATAGATATCGTGAATTTTCCCGACGCCGAAAACCGGCACGCCGCGATCCGCGAGCACGTCGAGCAGCATCGGCTTCGGCGGCTCAACCGCATAATCATGCCGCCGCTCGGTGCGCCGGAAATTCCCCGCCGTGCCTGTGAACGGCCGCGCGATCACCCGCCCCACACGATTCGGCCCGTCGAGCAGCGCCCGCGCGATTTCGCACTCGCGATACAGCTCCGCAATCGGGATCACGTTTTCGTGCGCCGCAATCTGAAACACGCTGTCGCCCGACGTGTACACGATCGGCCATCCGGTGCGCACGTGCTCTTCGCCGAGTTCCTTGATGATCTCGGTGCCGGATGCAGGCTTGTTCCCGAGCGTCCGCCGCCCGATGCGCCGCTCGAATTCCGCGATCAGCTCTTTCGGAAATCCGTGCGGGTACACCGGGAACGCCTGGTCGAGCCAGATGCCCGCCATTTCCCAGTGCCCCGTCGTCGTATCTTTTCCGGGCGAAACGGTCGCGCCTTTGCCGAAATAACCAGCGGGCCGCGCCGGCGGCGTCAGGTGCGCGAGCGGCTTGATATTCGCAAGTCCCAGCCGCACCAGATTCGGCAGCCGTAGCGGCCGCGAGCGCGCGATGTGCCCCAGCGTATCGCGCCCCACGTCGCCGTACTCCGCCGCATCCGGCAGCTCGCCAATCCCTACGCTGTCGAGCACAATCCAGATCACGCGCTCGAAATGTGCCTTCGCCGCCATCAATTCCCTCGCTCGCCGCCCATAGTATCATCCCGCCCGCCGCCGAAATTCCCTCTCCGTCCGTCCTCACCCGTATTCCCCGTTCTGAAGCGTGATCTTTGAAAGGACTAGCATGCGGACAAAGAGACCGAATTCGCGCACTACTTAGAAGAGGACTAGTGCCCAAGGAACAGCGAAATCCGACAACTGCTCACCCAGCCAGTTTCGAAGCGATATAGCCCCAAATCCCGACACAAGCCAGCGCTACTCCGGCAAACACGTAGATGGGCCAAATCGCGTGCCCACCGTGGAGGGCGTCAACATAGAGGAGCCAAAAGGAAAGTCCTGCCAGGACCAACACCCCTAATCCCAGGAGCCACACGACGCGTCCCGGCCAGCTGCTGCCTGTGAGGTCCGGACGTCCAAAGGCCGGACTTTGAGCGCGAGACATTCGGGCGAGCTGTGCGCCGGCCAAAAGCGCCAAAAGACCGAAGGAACGAATTATGAAGTTGTGAGATCCCAAAACAAAACTAGCAGCCGCTACCAGAACCAGCAGAATCGCAAGAGCGCGCAGAGCGTATCTTTTTCGAAGCGTTCCCGCAGAGACGGCCACTCTCATTGCCTCCTTTGCGGCGGCCATTTTCGGTCCCGTGTTACGCCAAAGCGAGTATCGCAGGATCACGGCGGTTTGCATAGAAGACCAACTGCACGGTAAAGGAAAGTAACCGGACGTTTGGTGCTTCTGGCCGTTCCTGCCCCTTACCCCGCTCGCTGTTGTCGGCCGCCTGCCGGGTGTCCCACCCTCGGTGCGTGAGGGCGGGGCCTTTGCGCCCAATCGCCGCACGCTCGCGATTTCGATTCTCAATGAGCGTTCGTGTGGTTCCGGTGTTGTAGCCCCCCGCCCTCGAATAGTAGACTTGCACGAATCAGGCTCAGGAGGCATTCGATGCCGCGGATCGTGCGTTGTGGTGTCATTCAGGCGAGATGCGAGTGGTCGCCCGAAAAATACTCGCTCGCGCAAATCAAAGAAAAAATGATCGCGAAGCACGAAAAGATGATCGCCGACGCGGCGAAGAAAAACGTCCAGGTCCTCGGCCTCCAGGAGCTTTTCTACGGCCCCTATTTCTGCGCCGAGCAGGATGCGAAATGGTACGAGCTCACCGAAAGCGTTCCTAACGGTCCCACGCTCGCGCGCATGCAAAAGCTTGCGCGCAAGCACAAGATGGTTCTCGTCGTCCCGATCTACGAAGTCGAAATGGCCGGCGTTTTCTACAACACCGCAGCCGTCTTCGATGCTGACGGCACGTACCTCGGGAAATATCGCAAGCACCACATCCCGCACTGCCATCCGGGCTTCTGGGAAAAATTCTATTTCACGCCCGGCAACGCCGGCTACCCGGTTTTCGAAACGCGCCACGGCCGCATCGGCGTCTACATCTGCTACGACCGCCATTTCCCCGAGGGCGCGCGCATTCTCGGCCTCAACGGGGCCGAAATCGTATTCAACCCGTCCGCCACCGTCGCGGGCCTCTCCGAATATCTCTGGGAACTCGAGCAGCCCGCGCACGCCGTCGCCAATCAATATTTCGTCGCGGCGATCAATCGCGTGGGCACCGAAAAACCGTGGAGCATCGGCGAGTTTTACGGCAAGAGCTATTTCTGCAATCCGCGCGGCAAAATCGTGGCGCAGGCCAGCCGCGATAAGGACGAACTCGTCGTCGCCGACCTGAATCTCGACGAAATCAAGGAAGTCCGCGCGACCTGGCAGTTCTACCGTGATCGCCGCCCCGAAAGCTACGACGAAATCACGCGCACGCACATCAGCGGCGCGGCGCAGGCGGCCAATTGACTAGCGCCACACTCACGGCTCCCCTCTGCCGCAACTACATCAACGGCCGCTGGGTCGAATCTCGCTCCACGCAAACGCTCGAGCGCCGCAATCCCGCCGACCTCAACGAAGTGCTGAGCCTCGTGCCACTTTCGACCCGCGCGGAAATCAACGAAGCCGTCGCCGCCGCGAAAGCCGCGTTTCCTGCGTGGCGCGACACCCCCGCGCCCGCGCGCGGCAAGATTCTCGCCCGCGCGGCCGCGCTCATGGAGCAGCGCGAGGACGAGCTCGCCCGCACACTCACGCGCGAAGAGGGCAAGACCCTGAAAGACTCGCTCGTCGAGGTGCAGCGCACCATCGACATCCTCGAATTCACTGCCGGCGAAGGCCGCCGCATCGGCGGTGAAACGGTGCCGAGCGCTTCGCCGCGCAATTTCACCTACACGATCAAGCAGCCGCTCGGTGTGGTGGGCGCGATCACGCCGTGGAATTTTCCCGTCGCGATTCCCGCGTGGAAAGCAGCGCCGGCGCTCGTCGCAGGCAACACGATGGTGATCAAGCCCGCCGAACTCACGCCGCAAACCTGCGTGCAGATCTGCGAACTCTTCGAACAGGCCGGCCTCCCCGCCGGCGTGCTCAACATGGTTCTCGGCGCGGGCGAAGAGGTCGGCGACGAGCTTCTTCGCTCGCCTGATGTCCGGGCGATCTCCTTCACCGGCTCGAACGACGTCGGCAGCCTCATCTACGCCACCGCCGCAAAGCAAATGAAAAAGTGCCAGTGCGAAATGGGCGGCAAAAATCCCGTCGTCGTGCTGAGCGACGCCGATCTCGCTCTCGCCGCGGATCACGTGGTCGCCGGCGCTTTCGGCTCCACCGGCCAGCGCTGCACGGCTACAAGCCGCGTCGTCGTCGAAGATTCAATCGCCAATCAATTCGTCGAAATAGTCGTCGAGCGCGCCAAGAAACTCAAAGTCGGCAACGGCCTCGACGCCGGCGTCGACGTCGGCCCGCTCGTCGACGAGCAGCAGCACAAAACGGTCCTGCGCTACATCGAAATCGGAAAAAAGGAAGCCACGCTCCTGCTCGGCGGCGGCCCTCCGTCCGGCTCGGGCGTCGGCAACGGCTACTTCGTCGCGCCCACCGTCTTCGATCACGCCCGCTGGGATAGCAGGATCGCGCAGGAAGAGATTTTCGGCCCCGTGCTTTCGGTAATCCGCGTCCCTGATTTTGAGGAAGCGCTGCGCGTGGCGACTTCCGTGAAATACGGCCTTTCGAGCTCGATCTACACGAACGACGCCGCCAGAATTTTCGAGTTCATCGACCGCATCGAATCCGGCATGACGCACGTCAACGCGCCCACCGTCGTCAGCGAAGCGCAGATGCCTTTCGGCGGCGTGAAAGCGACCGGCGTCGGCCTGCGCGAAATCGGCCGCGTCGCCATCGATTTCTACACCGAGCTGAAAGCCGTCTACATCGATTACACGCCGCGCAAGCCCAAGTCCTGACGATGACCGACGCGGCGATCGATCCCGAAAGCGGCGCGCACGCCGAGCCTTTCGATCCCGCCTTGGTCCGCCACAGCTCGCTTTACAACGAAGACCTCGCGCCCGTCCCCGCCGCGCGCCGCACCTGGGGCACCTACAATTACGCCGCGCTCTGGATCGCGATGAGCGTCAACATTCCCACCTATCTCCTCGCGAGCGCCATGATCGCCGGCGGCATGAACTGGAAGCAGGCCATCTTCACCGTGTTCCTTGGCAACGTGCTCGTCCTGATTCCGATGCTGCTCAACGCGCACGCGGGCGCGCAGTACGGAATTCCCTTCCCGGTATTCGCGCGTTCCGCATTCGGCGTGCTCGGCGCCAACGTTCCCGCGATCCTGCGCGCGCTGGTTGCCTGCGGCTGGTTCGGCATTCAGGCGTGGATCGGCGGCGAAGCGATCTACACGATGATGCTGGCGCTCGAGCCCGGCTGGAAAAGCGTTTCGTGGTGCCTTCCGGTGTGCTTCCTGTTTTTCTGGCTGCTCAATGTGATCGTGATCGTGCGCGGCATCCAGATGATCCGCTTCCTGCAAGGCATCACCGCGCCGTTTCTGCTGCTGATCGGGCTCGCGCTGCTGCTGTGGGCGCGCAGCAAAGCGGGCGGCTTCGGGCCGATGCTTGCGACGCCATCGAAATTTCACAACTTCGGCGAATTCTTCAAGTTTTTCGTGCCGTCGCTCACCGGCGTCGTCGCCTTCTGGGCCACGGTCGCGCTGAATATTCCGGACTTCACGCGCTACGCGCACAGCCAGCGCGAGCAGATGGTCGGCCAGGCGCTCGGCCTGCCCGCCACGATGACGTTTTATTCCTTCATCGGCATCGCCGTAACGTCCGCCACCGTAATTTTATTCGGCCAGGCGATTTGGGACCCGGTCGCGGTCCTCGCGCATCTCGGCAATCCGGTCGCGGTGATCATCGCGATGATCGCGCTGCTGATGGCGACACTCAACGTCAACGTCGCCGCGAACGTCGTCTCGCCCGCCAACGATTTCTCGAATCTCTGGCCGCAGAAAATCAGTTTCCGCACGGGCGGCCTGATCACCTGCGTGATCGGCATCGTAATGCAGCCGTGGAAGCTGCTCGCCACGTACGGAAATTATGTCTCCGGCTGGCTGGTGGGATATTCCGGCTTTCTCGGCCCCATCGCGGGCATTCTGATCTGCGATTATTTCGTCCGCCGCAAAACAATCCTCAACGCGGAAGATCTCTACCGCCGAGGCGGCGTCTACGAATTCACCGCCGGTGTAAATTGGAAAGCGATCGCCGCACTGGCAATCGGCTGCGCGGTAGCCTTCGTCGGCCTAATCTACCCGCCCGTCCGCGCGCTTTACGATTACGCCTGGTTCGTAGGCTTCGCCGTAAGTTTCCTCGTCTACCTGATTCTGACCTCCGGCAAACCGATTCCTGAGCTCAACAAATGACGCATGCTAAAAAGGCGTCTTCTTTTTGGCGATCGGAAAAGCAAGTTGCTAACGATGTGAAGAGCGAACTAAAAGTCGCTAAGAAGATGCGCCTGCCCTGGTGGGGCCTCTTGTGCGTGATGGTTGGCATGCTGCCGATTTGTTGGCTGTTCGACCGTGCTGGAAGACTGAATATGGTCCTACCCACATTCAATTGTGTTGCGGTCCTTGGTTTCGCGATTGTTTTAAATTGGAAGCTAAGGCGGAATGCGTGGTTTTGGATCACGATGACAATCATCGTGGCGCTTCATGTTTTCCTGATTTTATCCGTCCCCTGGACCACAAAGTGGGTTCCCGCACTCACGATTGCCGGCATAGACTCAGTGGATTTCGTCGTGATACTCACGATCCTCGCCGTTGCCGCGAAACTCGTAGAAGCCCGAAAGCCGTCAAACGAGAGCACCCACGACAAAGGTGTGATCTAAGCCTTCTCCGCGCTCTCTGCGTCTCTGCGGTGGGCCTTTGCTTCCTCTGTGTTCTCTGTGCCCACTCAGTGTCCTCTGTGTTTAGCATCATCGCGCAGATGGCTCACATCTAGCCACTCGCTACTGCTTACCTCAATCCCCGCTCGGCATAGGCGGCGTGCACGACGCGGCCGACTGCCGCACGCGCTCGTTCCAGCTCACGGGCGCGCGGTCGCTATCGACTTCCTGCATCGTGATGCACCCATCGACCGGGCAAACCAGCGCGCAAAGATTGCAGCCGACGCACTCCTCCTCGATAATCCGCGGCACGTGGACGCCAAACCCGCCCGTATTTTTCTTCGCAGCTTCGCGATACGGCTCGATGCACTGGTGCGCGCCATCTTCGCACGCCACGTAGCACAGCTGGCAGCCGATGCACAGCTTCGGATCGATCTTCGCGATCACTTTGTAATTCAGATCGAGGTCGCCCCAATCCTCGACATTCGGCACAGCGCGCCCGCGAAAATCCTCGATCGTGCGGAAGCCGCGCTGATCCATATACTGCGAGAGCCCGTCGATCATGTCCTCGACGATGCGGAATCCGTAGTGCATCGCGGCGGTGCAGACCTGCACGGTCGATGCGCCGAGCGCGATGTGCTCCGCTGCATCGTTCCAGTAGCCGATTCCGCCAATGCCGCTGATCGGCACACGCACATTCTTCGCGACGGTCGAGAGCAAATGCAGCGCAATCGGTTTCACGGCTGGCCCGCAGTAGCCGCCATGCGACGATTTCCCGCCGACCGCCGGGCTCGGCACGAACGTGTCAAGATTCACGCCCATCAGCGAATTGATCGTGTTGATCAGGCTCACCGCATCCGCGCCGCCGCGCTCGGCAGCAGCGGCGATGTGCGTGACGCTCGAGACATTCGGCGTCAGCTTCACGATCACGGGAATCTTCGCCGCTTCCTTCACCCACGCCGTAATCATCTCGGTGTATTCGGGCACCTGCCCGACAGCCGCGCCCATCCCGCGTTCGCTCATCCCGTGCGGGCAGCCGAAATTCAGCTCGAGCAGGTCGGAGCCGGCATCCTCGGCGCGCCGCACGATCGCGTGCCACGATTCGCGCCGCGATTCCACCATCAGCGACGCGATCACCAGATTTTTCGGGTAGCGCTTCTTCACTTCGTAGATTTCGCGGAAATTGGTTTCAGTCGGACGGTCGCTGATGAGCTCAATATTGTTGAAGCCCATCATCTTCACGCCGGCAAGATCGATCGCGCCGTAGCGCGAGCTCGTATTCACGATCGGCTCGCCGATCGTCTTCCACACCGCGCCGCCCCAGCCCGCGTCAAACGCGCGCATCACCTGCCCGCCCGTATTCGTCGGCGGCCCCGACGCCAGCCAGAATGGATTCGGGCTGCTCACTCCGCAGAATTTCACACCAAGGTCGGCCATCGTTTACCTCCGCACCACACGGAGTCCACTTAAACGTTCTCGCTCCGACACCACCCCGCAAACTGTCATCCCGAATCCCCGCCCCGGGCGGGGTGAGGGATCTGCTTTACCACGACCTGCTTGGCACAACGTGGCACGGTCTCGGGCGTCACACCTTCCCACGCGGCGCGCCAAGCCAAGCATCGAGCCCGCCCGCGGCAGCCATGCCTTCTGCCACTGCGTCGACCACCTCTTTCCCGCCATTCGTGCAATCGCCCGCCGCGAAATACTTCGGATTCTCCGTCTGATGCCGCTCGTTGATCTTCACGGTGCCGTTGCTGTGAAGCTCGACGCCTTTGATGCCGCGCAAAATCTGGGTCACCGGCTGCTGCCCCACGGCGCGCACCACCATCTCGACATCCAGTACAAATTCGGTGCCTGCCAACGGCACAGGCGCGCGGCGCCCCTTTTCGTCCGGCGGGCCAAGCTCGGTTCGCACGCATTCGAGGCCGCTCACAGCGCCCTTGCTGCCCACGATGCGGACCGGCAGCGTCTGCCAGAAAAAAACGACCGCGTCCTGCTTGGCGAGCTGATATTCGTAGGCGAAGGCCGGCATGTCGGCCTCGCCGCGGCGATAGATGAGGTAAACCGTCTTGGCGCCGAGCCGCCGCGCCGCAGTGACCACATCAATCGCCGTATTCCCCGCCCCGATGCAAGCGACGCGCGCGCCGACTTCGACTTCGTGCAGCGGATTTGCCTTCGTTTTTGCAAGGAATTCGATTGCGCCGTGGACGCCGTGCAAATCCTCTCCGGGCAGGCTGAGGCTCCACGTCTCGCCGAGTCCGATGCCGATGAAGATCGCATCGAACTGCTTTTCAAGGTCGGCGAAGCTAATGTCGCGGCCGACTCCGACTTTCTGCCGGAATTTCACGCCGAGCTGCTTCACCAGATCGGCCTCGCGAATCGCGTCCTTCGCGCGCGCCTTATACGCCGCGATGCCGTAGGTGTTGAGCCCGCCGGGAAGTTCGTTGCGATCGAAAATGGTGACGTCGTATCCCCACTTGGCGAGCTCGGCGGCACAGGCGAGCGATGCGGGCCCCGAGCCGATGCACGCGACCTTCTTTCCATTCGGCGCGCCGGCATGAAAGAGCGAAATATTGTTGTCGAGCACGTGGTCGACGGCGTAGCGCTGCAGCCGGCCGATTTCGATCGGCGGCTCGCCCTTTTCGTGCATCACGCAAGCGCCCTCGCAGAGCACCTCCGTGGGGCAGACGCGCCCGCAGCTGTGGCCGAGAATATTCGCCGCAAGAATCGTGCGCGCGGAGCCCTGCAAATTGCCGGTCGAGATTTTCTTGATGAACGCGGGTACGTCGATATGCGTGGGGCACGCCATCGTGCACGGCGCGTCGAAGCAGTAGAGGCAGCGCGCGGCCTCGATAGCGGCTTGCCGTGGATTCAGCGCGGGCGCGATTTCGGCGAAGTTCTTTTCATATTGTTCCGGGAGAAGCTTCGGCGCCGTTTCGCGAAGCGGCATGGAAAAGTATGAATCTCCGAATCGCACGGCCGGGCGGGACGAACGCTTCGAGCGCGCGTGACTGCCTGTAAGCGCACGATTCTAACACGATGAACGGGTTGCGCCAGCTTTCGTTATTGCCCTAAGATGCCTAACCTGCATTTTACAAGGAGATTCGATGCGCTTTGACACCGTGATCAGAAACGGCACCGTCGTCACCGCGACGGATACCTATGCGAGCGACATCGGCATTTCCGGCGGCCGCATCACCGCCATCGCGCAGGAGCTGCCGGTCGAAAACGTGGGCAAGGTGATCGACGCGACCGGCCTGCTGGTCATGCCGGGCGGCATCGACGTCCACACGCACCTCGACATGCCTTTCGGCGGCACCACGAGCGCCGACGACTTCGAGTCGGGCACGATCGCGGCGGCCTTCGGCGGCACCACGACGCTCATCGACTTCGCCATCCAGACCAAGGGCCACAGCCTGCGGCAGGCTTTCGACACCTGGATGAAAAAGGCCGACCGCAAAGCCGCCATCGACTACGCGTTTCACTGCATCATCACCGACCTTGGCGCCGCGCAACTCGAAGAGATGGGCACGCTGATCGGCGAAGGCGTCTCGAGCTTCAAGCTCTTCATGGCGTATCCCGGCGTGCTGATGGTCGACGACGCGACGATTTTCCGCGCGATGTCGCAGGCAGCGAAATTCGGCGGCCTCATCTGCATGCACGCGGAAAATGGCGGCGCGATCGACGTAATCGTGCAGAAAGCTCTGGCCGAAGGCAAAAAATCGCCGAAATATCACGCGCTGACGCGGCCCACGACGGCCGAGGCCGAAGCGACCAGCCGCGCCATCGCGCTGGCGGAAATGGCGGGCGCGCCAGTCTACATCGTCCATCTCTCTTGCAACGACGCGCTCGAAAAAGTGCGCGAGGCGCGCGACCGCGGCTTGCCCGCGTACGCGGAGACGTGCCCGCAGTATCTCTATCTCTCGCTCGAAAATATGGATGCTCCCGGATTCGAGGGCGCGAAGTACGTTTTCACGCCGCCGCTGCGCGAGAAGTGGCATCAGGAAAAGTTGTGGCAGGGGCTCGCGCACGATACGCTGCAAGTCGTCTCCACCGATCACTGCCCGTTCTGCTTCAAGGAGCAGAAGGAGCTCGGCCGCGACGATTTCACGAAAATTCCGAATGGCGGCCCCGGCATCGAGCACCGGCTCAGCCTCATCTACACAGGCGGCGTGCACGGCGGGCGCTTTTCGCCGAACCGCTTCGTCCAGCTGGTGGCGACGGCACCGGCGAAGCTGTTCGGCCTGTTTCCGCGCAAAGGCACCATCGCGATCGGCTCGGATGCGGACCTCGTGATCTTCGACGCGAACCAGGAGCAGACCATCAGCGCCGCGACGCACCACATGCGCGTCGATTATTCGATGTTCGAAGGAATCCGCGTAAAGGGCGTGCCGAACACCGTGCTCTCGCACGGACGCCCGGTGATCGAAAACGGGATTTTCGTCGGCAAAGCCGGCAGCGGCGAATTCATCCGCCGCCAGCCATACGCCGGAATTTAGGTTCTTCGCCTTTGACGTTCCGGGTGCCCATCCTCGGTTTGTGAGGGTGGGGTCTTTGCGGCGCCGCGGCTACGGCGCTGAAGGAATATTCTTCTCGCGCTCGCCCCAGTGGTCGACGATATCGCGGACGACCTTGTCGCCCACCGTTTCCGCCGCCTCGAGTGACTCCATGTAGGCTGGGTAGTTTCCCTTCGCCATCTGCGCGAGGCTTTCGGCGGGCGTCGAGCCGGGCGGCTCCCGATCGTAGTTACTGACCGTGCGCAGGACGAGCACGCGATTAAAATCCACGCGCCCAGCCTGGCTGAGGAACGTCAGCGCCTGCAGTGTCCCCGTATCTTCCATCGCGGACACCATGAAATTGCCCTTGCCTTCGGTGAAATAGCGCACCCACGCGTTCGCCCACTGGTCCATCAGCGTGCCGTGCCAGAAGGTGCTGCCGCACATGTTGTCGCCCCGCGCCACGAACGGCGGCTTCATCGCATTGGGAAATCCGACGAAGCGCGCGCGATACGCGCGTATTCCATCGGTATCCGCGAGCGGCACGTTGCGCGTAAGCCCGAAGGCCCAGCCGACGAGCCCTGAGTTGAGCGTATAGATTTCGCCGGTGGCGCCCTGCCGCACGGGCTGCTCGTAGGGCGTCGCATGCTGCAGCGGAACGTAGCCGGTGGGCCAATCCTTGGGAATTTCGCGTGCGTCGATTTCGTAGGCGAGGTCGCCGTCAACCACATGATCCGACCAGACCGCCGAGCCGAGCGAGACGTCCGCCGGATCGCCGCCGCCGATTCCGGCCACGATCCAGTAGGCTTTCGAGAAATCGAAGCGCGGGTCGAGGCCGAGCGCCATCACCGATGCGGCGGCGCGCGCCGTGCCTACGCCGGTGAGCAATCCGAGCACGCCATCTTTATTCATCCGCACGTGGTGATAGCCCGCGGGCAATGGCAAAATCTGATCGAGGTGCTCGCGCTCGACCCAGAGCTGGTATTCGCCGGGGCGGTCGCCGGTGTCTTCGCCCGCTTCGAACATATTTACGACGACGACCTTCACATGGATCGGAGTTGGGGGCGCGGTGCCCTGAGCCCGGAGAAGGCAAGTGGACGGAAGCAGTAAAGCCAGGGCCAGGAAGATACACTTCGACGCGAACCGCATTGCACCTCCATGATTCAAAAGCAGATGAGGCCTCGAAGCGAGGCGAGACAAAGTTTACAACGCAAAAGGCCGCCGAATTCGGCTTTTCTTGGCCGTTTGGAGGCCGGTTAAGCCCCCGACGGCGGCAACATTGTTGCCCCCGGCGGAGCAGAAAATTCGCCCGAAATCGGGTGGCGCGAGGCTACGGATTTTTGCTGAGGCGGCGGAAATAATCGGCGACGGCGTCCTGGTATCCGGCAGGCATCGGCATCGGATTGGCGCTGCGAATCTGGCCTGACTGCTTGTCATCAAGCTTGCGCTGCAATTGCAGCTCGAGTTTGTCGACGTCGTTAAGCACTTGCGTGTGGAGCTGCTCGAAAAGCGCCGGATTGCCGGGGAAACGCTTCGGATCGAGTTGCTGCATTTCGCGAATCAGTTCCTGCAATTCGCGCGCGGTCTCGGGATCGTTCTCGACGGTTGGGCGCAGTTGATTCAGACTATCGAGACTTTGCTGGTAGGAACGCTCCGGATCGGGCGGCAGCGGCGAATTATCGGGCGCGACCGGCTGCGGCAGATTGGAATTGTTGCCCGTATCGACCCACCAGTTGTTGTTGCCGCCTCGCGCGCCGCCATAGCGCTGGCCGTAGCCTCGGATGTAATCGTCGCCGACTCGGCCGCTCGCGGGACCGCCGCCTGCGCCACCGTCGGGCGTGCCGTTGCGACTGAGCCTTCCGTTATTTTGGCCGGAGTCTCCACCGCGCTGGCCGGGCTGGCCATTCTGCGCGAACTGGCCGGCTTCACCGTTTTGGCCATTGCGATTTTGGCCGCTTCCCTGCTGGCCGGGCCGGCCCGCCGCGCCCATATCGCGCGTGATGCCAGCCATTTGATTACGCAGACGCTCGAGGCGGTCGATCGCGGCCTGCGCATCCTGACCCTGATCCTGTTGTTGTCCGGCGCCAAGCGCCTGCTGCGCTTGCCTTACCTGATCGCCGAAGCGCTGCAGATCGGATGTGATCCCCTCTTCGGCCGCGAGCGAATTCGGAGCGATGCCGCGGCGGAGCCAATCCGCGCTTCGCTGAAGGCGCGTCTGCAAATCTTCCTGATCGAGATTGCCGAGGGCGTCGCGAAGTTTCGAGGCGGCGCCGCGCTGCGTTGAAGCGAGGTTGCGCGCAGCGTCGCGAGCCTGTTTCTCGAGCGCCGCCAAATCGTCCGCGAGTTGCTGGCGGTCGCGGGCGAGCTTGCTGGCCTGATTCCAGAGATCCTGCGGGGCCTGGCCCGACTCGTCGGCCGAAGCCGCATCGCTCAGCAACTTGCGCATTCGATCGGCCTGATCGCGCTGTTCGGCGGCGAGGCGATCAGCTTCGCTGGCCATCGAATCGAGACGCCCCGAGGCTTGCTGCTGCTGCATGCTGCCGAGGAGATTCGTGGCGTCCTGGAGGCGCTGTGCAGCGCGACGTGCTTCGGCGCTGTCCTGATTTTGCTGCGCGCGCTGCATATCCTGATTCGCTTGGCGGAGTTGTTCGAGGGCTTGCTGCACGCGCTGTTCGCGCGAATCGGCGCCCGAAGAACCCGACGCGCCGCCCTGAGATTGCGATTGTCCCGAGGAAGATTGCCCGGACGACGATTGTCCCGAAGATGACTGGCCCGATTGCTGGCCATTCTGTTGCGATTGCTGCTGCGCGAGCTGCTCCATCTGCTGCTGCAATTTTTCCGCGTCGCGGTGCAGCATTTCCTGCTGCCAGCGCTGCTGGAAGCTTTGATTGCTGTTCTGCGCCTGGTTCGCAAGATCCTGCTGGCGGCGCGCGAGTTCGTCGAGTTTCTTCAGCGCGTCGTCGATTTCCCTTTGGCGCTGATCGGCGGAAGAAGCGGTCTGCGCGGTCTCGTACTGATTTTTCTGCGTATCGAGTTCGAGATCGAAAAGGCTCGCCAGATCGCGGCCGGCTCCTCCGCCGCCACCGCCTCCCGCATTGTTGCCGAAGGCGACCTGAATCTGGCGGAACGTCGCTTCCGCCTGCAAGAGATGCTGGAGCGCCTTCTGCTCGCTCGGAAGCGCTTCGCTCCATTTCTGCTTGCGAAGCTGATCCGCCGCCGGATTCATCGCTTGCGCGGCGGCGTTCATATCCTGCTGAAAGGAGTTGAACGAATCGTTCTCCGTATTGAGGTCGCGCAATTGCAGGCGGCCGGCCAGCGCGATGGCCTGATCGCGCAGCTTCGACTGCACCTCGGAAAGGAATTTCCCTTGTTCGGCAGCCTGCTGCGCCGCAGCGCTCTTGTCGCTGCGCTGCTTCCAGGTTTGCGCGATGATCTCCTTTTCGCGCTCGGAGATATCGTTCTGATTGCCCTGCCCGCCGCCTCCGCCACCCCCGCCGGCTTGCGACTGCGAGAAATCGCGCTCGAAGGGATCGGCCTGGATGAAGAAGATGTCGGTGTGAGCCTCGGCGCGTGCGTCCTTGGCGGTGACGTAGAAGCTCACCAGATCGCCCGGGACGAGCTTGAAGTCTTCCAGCGAGAGCACCGTCGAGCCATCGACGTCTTTCGCGCCCTTCCGCTTCAGCAGATTCACCGCCTGCTCCGCGCCGCCGTTCACGGAATAGTGCAGCGTCATCGCGTCGACGCCAAAGGGATCGTTGGCATTCGCCGCGATGGTGACCTCCTCGATGGGGCTGGCGCGATAATCATGCCCCGGGCGCTCGACAGCGACTTGCGGCGGATTGGCTTTGTCCGCCTCGATGAAAAAATCCTCGGAGAGGCGAACGGGCTGGCCCTGATCGACGGCGGCGACATGGTAGCTGCCGTCCTTGGCCATGCTGACGGCGCCCGTGTACTGGTTCGAGGCGCCTGCCGCCGGGGTGAGCTGAATCTGCTGGCCGTCGTCAAGGACGAGCAGTCCATCGCGAAGCGGGCGGTCGGTGAGGACCTCGAGATTGGCGACGGTGCCTTCGACCGCGTGCAAATCGCCGCCGTGCTCGTCAACCGTGCTGCGCAGGCCGGTCCACGACGGGTAGCGATAGGTGACGCGAATCTGCTTCACACCTGGGAGATCGACGACACGAATCTTGTAATGGCGCGAGCGGATCGGTCCGGCCTCGACGTAGTATTCGACCGCCTCGGGAAGTCCCGCGAAGAGAAATTGGAAGCCGGAGCCGCCGGGCTGCGGCTGCATCGCCACCTGCTCCCATTTCGAGGCGCTCGCGTAACGCGCGTAAAGGCGCATCTTGTCGGTCTGCAGGCCGATAGGCTGCGCGGTGACGAGCTCGTCCGCATTGCGGCGGACGGAGGCATCGCCGGGGCTGACGCGAATATCATAGAAAGGCGTAGCGCCTGTGTGCGCGCCCATCCACAGCAACGAGGCGCCATAGCCGAGATAACCCGGGCCAGCCGCAACCAGCCAAATCAGCACACCGAGAGAAGCTACGACCATGCCGCTGAAGACGAGCAGCGTGCGCTGAGGAACGAGAGCCTTCGGCTCCGAGGCATGCGCGATTTCGAGAGTGTCGGCGGCGAGCAGCTCGATGAAAGGTTCGCGGGTGTCTGCGTGCAGAGCACCGGGAGCGCGCTCGGCGAATGTCATGAGGCGCTGCTTGAATTTCGGGAACGCGCTTTCCGCTCGGCCGACCGCGCTCTGGCGGTCGAGATAGAGCAGCGGGAGCGCAAGAGCGTAAACGAGTGCGGAAAGCAGCGCGAGAACGAGGATGGCGCGAGCGCTCGCGATGCTCGCTTGCGAAAAACCGAAGGCGTTCGCGATCAGGACGAGGACAACCGTGGTGACAAGCGCAGCGAGCGTGAGGATGGCTGCACCGCGTGCGGCGGTGCCCAGGCGCAGGCGCTTCTCGACCTGACTGATGTAGGAGTTGAGCTGTTCCCGCGCGCTCATGAATCCTCCCGTCGAATCCCGAGGTACCGGCTGGCTACCCAAGACTCGGCCAGTGCCGCCGCCAACGCCAATAGCATAACGTACCACCATAGGCCGTAGGGTTTGCTTTTATCTTCTGAGGGGCCGGGTGCCGCGGCTTCGGCGGCCTGGCCGCCCTGCTCCGTGGCGTTCTTGCCGGTCCAGAGGGAAACGACATCGGGCGGCAGGACATCGAGATCGGATTCGCGGCGGTCGGGATTGACGCCGATTACGTCCTGGCGGCCGTTGGCGAGGCGCAGTTCGTAAAAACCCGCTTGCGTCACTTTGTAGGTCTGCGCGGTCGTGGCTTCCTTGAGAGAAAGCGGGCGGCGGCCCTCGGGGTCGATCACTTCCACGCTCACGGCTTCTTCCTTGCTGGTGCGCAGATCGACGAACGAATCGACGAGGCGCGAGCCGGTGCGGCGCGCCGTGCCGGAGAGATAAAACGCCGTCTGGTCGACGAACGGGACGAAATCAGGGTGCAGCGGAAAATCGTTGGTGAGATTGTCGAGGCCGGAGGCGAGCAGGAGGACGCGGCCTTCGCCGATCTGCTTCTCGAGGAGCAGCGGCGTCTGGTCCGTGAGGCGGGCTACGACGCGCGAGCCAGCGTCATCGACTTTCGCCGCGTAATAGAATTTCACGCCCGACCATCGATCGGCTTTCCCGATGGAGGGGTAAGACGGATCGGTATCGCCGACCGTCTGCGCGATGCCCCCGGCACTCGTGTAGTAGTTGGCCTTCAGCACATTCGCGCCGAAGATTGGGATGCGCTGGCGCGCGCCGTCGGCTGTCCCGGCGGCTGCGAGGACGCTGCCTCCGGCGCGGACGTATCGCGTAAGGTCATTTTCGAGCGACGCCGGCAGCGACACCACGTCCGAAAGAACGACGAAGGCGTAATCCGACGGGCGCACGTTGGCGGCCTGGGCGACGGGAATGCTGTCCATCGTGAATGCCGATTCGGCGGCTGCGGCGAGTGCGGCGCCGAAATACAACGGCGAGCGCATGTCGCTGGATTCATGCAGGAAGAGCACCTTTTGCGGATCGGAGCGCTCGACGGCGAAGCGGCTGATGTCGTCGGCAGGCAAGGCATCGGCGGAATCGATGCGCACCTCACAGCGGCTGAAGCCGTGCGGCACATCGAGCGAATCGAACTCGACGGTGGCGCGGCCGCTGGCGGGAACAGCGACGGTGCGCGTCGCAGCGGTTTTGCCATTGATGATCAGCGAAACCGTACGCGTGGCGGCGGGCGTGCCGTAGCCCGCGATGACGGCTTGGACGCGTGCCTTCTTCACGTCCCACACCTGGCCGGGGGCGTTGACACTCTCGACCGCCCAATTGGGCACGTCGCTTTTCACGACGGGATGGAGAATAAGCGAAACGTTGGCCGGCAGGACGGCATCGGCGAAGTTCGCAGGCATGTCGGACTTCTGCATATCGCTGAAGAAATGCAACTCGATCGGGGCGGACATGCTCTGCGCCGCGGAACGAAGCGCGCGCGCAAGCTCGGCGAAACTTCCGCGGGAATCGCCGGGCTCGATGCTGTTGACGGCGGCGGTGAGCGTGGCGGCATCCTGCGTCGGCTGCGTGAGGACTTGCAACTGCGAGCCCAGCGCCATCACCTGCGCGCGTTCGGCGGGATTCCGCGAACCCAGCACGGATTGCGCCGCGCGCTTGGCGTCGGCGAGGCGCGAACCTGCGCGCATGCTGAAGGAATTGTCGACAACAAGCATCAGGAGCTTGTCATTGGCCGCGCTAACCGCGGGGCGATTGATGAACGGGCCGGCGAAAGCGAGCACGAGCAGGGCCAGCAGACTGAGGCGCAAGGCCAGCAGCAAAAGATAGCGAAGACGGCGATGCTTGATCGAGCTTTGCGTCCGCTGCTCGAAAAACATCAGCGAGCTGAAGGGCTGCGGGTCGGAGGTATGCCGTCGCAATAAGTGCAGATAGAGCGGCACGGCCAGCGCCGCTGCTCCCGCGAGGAACCATGGAGCCAGGAGGCCCATTCAGTTTCCTTCCCGGGCGGCGCATTGCTTGAAAGGGGCGCAGCAAGCGGCGCCCCTACGGCAGGTCCCGGGGGCTGAATCGGCCTGGGCAGCGCGCCCACGACGGATCACGGGGGCCGGATCAGCGCATTCGTTTTTCTGGCGCAATGCTAGTTCCTCCGCTGCCGGATCGAGAGATATTCGGCGAGCGCTTCGTCGAGCGGGCGATCGGTCGAGAGGACGAAGTAATCCATTCCAGCGCCCTGCGCGCGGCTGCGCAGGTCTGCGATGTGCGCGTCCATTTTCGGGCGATATTCATCGCGTGCGTATTCGGGAGTGACTTCGAGGCGCTCTTTGGTTTCGAGGTCGACGAGGATCACGGGTGCGTTGAGCTGCGGCTGAATTTCTTTCGGGTCAAGCACGTGAAACAGGACCACTTCGTTGCCGTGGAAATGCAGCGGCTCAATGGTGCGCACGATCGTCTCAGGCGCTTCGAAGAAATCGGAGATGATCAGCACCAGGCCGCGGCGGCGCAGAAATTCCTGGAAGTGATGCAGGGGCTTGCTGTAGTCGGTGCGGGCGCGAGGCTCGGCGAGTTCGAGGCCGCTGAGGAGCCGGTGGAGCTGGCCCTGGCGTGTGGACGGGCGGATGTAATTGCGAACCTCGTCGTCGAAGACGATCAGGCCGGCGGCGTCGCGCTGATTGTGAATCGCGAGATGGAAGAGCGATGCGGCGATGAAGCGCGCGTAGTCCATTTTGCTGACGCTATGCGACGAGAAATTCATGGAGTTGCTGGCGTCGAGCAGGACCGTCAGCAGGCTGTTCGTTTCGCCGCGATAGCGCTTCAGGTAGCAGCGCTCGGTGCGCGCGAAAACGTTCCAGTCGACGTGGCGCAGATCATCGCCGGGCGTATAGGCGCGGTACTCGGCGAATTCCTGGCTGAAGCCGAAATCCGGCGAGCGATGGAGGCCCGCGACGAAACCGTCGACGACCGTCTTGGCGACGAGGTCGAGCCCCGAGATGCGCGCGAGCACCGCTGGATCGAGAAAACGCTGCACGGTCACGCTCCCGCCGGCGGCGGCATCGCCTGAAGCAAGCGCCCCAGGATTTCGTCGGAATCGACGCGGTCGGATTCGGCGTGGAAATTGAGCAGCACGCGATGGCGCAGGACGGGAATGGCGAGCGCGGTGATGTCTTCGTAAGCGACGTGGTAACGCCCGCGAGCGAGAGCGCGCGCCTTGGCTGCGAGAACGATGAACTGCGCCGCACGGACGCTCGCGCCATAGTTGACGTACTTCTTGATGAAGTCGGGCGCGAGGCCACTATTGTGCCGCGTGGCGCGGACGAGACCAACAACATAGGCCGCGAGCGATTCCGCAATCGGCACCATGCGCACAAGCTGCTGAAAATCGAGAATCTCCTGCGAGTTTGTGACCGCTTCGACCTGTGCGACGCGCGTGGTGGTGGTGAGGTCGACGACTTTTATTTCGTCCTCGGCGCTGAGGTAATCGAGCAGGATGTTGAAGAGGAAGCGGTCGAGCTGGGCTTCCGGCAACGGGTAGGTGCCTTCGAGCTCGATCGGATTCTGCGTGGCGAGAACGAAAAAGGGCGAGGGCAAAGTGTAGTGATTGCCGCGTACCGTGCAGGAAAGCTCCTGCATGGCTTCGAGCAGCGCCGACTGCGTCTTGGGCGGCGTGCGATTGATTTCATCCGCGAGCAGGATATTGCCGAAGATGGGGCCCTGCACGAACGTCCAGCGGCGGTGGCCGGTGGTGGGATCTTCTTCGATGATGTCCGTGCCGGTGATGTCCGACGGCATGAGATCCGGCGTGAACTGGATGCGCTTGAAGACGAGGCCGAGCGTCTGCGCGATCGTGCGGACCATCAGCGTCTTCGCGGTGCCGGGAAGGCCGGTGATCAGGCAGTGGCCGCCGACGAAAAGCGCGGTCAAAACCTGGTCGAGGACCTCGTCCTGCCCGACGATCACCTGGCGGACTTGCGCGAGGATGCCGTCGCGCACCGCATGGAAGCGGTCGATGCGCTTCTTGAGCTCGGCGGAGTTGAGATTGACTTCAGCGGGAGCGGCCATCGGCTATTTTCCTTTCTCGGGACCTTGGAGCTGCAAGAGTAATTTCTGGGCCGGACGATAATCGGGAGCGGCTTCAAGCGCCTGGAGGACATTGTCCTCGGCCTTATCTTTTTGGCCGGCGTCGAAATAGGCCTGCGCGAGTTCGAATTGCGCCGAGGCGCGGTCGAGCGGATGCATGGCGAGGACCGCTGAATATTCGCGGATCGCGCCGGGGTAATTACTTTGCGCGAGCCAGAGCTGGCCGAGCTGGCGGTGCAGGTCTTCGTCCATCGGGTAGATCCAATTGAGACGGTCAAGCGTGGCAGCCGCTTCTTTCGGCTCGCTGAGGCCATCTTCGAGCGTCGCCAACTGCTTCAGCGCTTCCGGATCGCGGCCACCTTGCTTTTCATATTCGGTAAGGATGGCGGCCGCGGCCGGCTTGTTGCCTTTCGCCAGATCGGCTTGGGCAATGAATTCGTAGGCGTTCGCGGTATAGACATACTGCGGGTACATTTGGACGACTGCGTTGCCGTCTTTCAGCACCTCGTCGGAGTTATTGTCTTTGGCCGCCTGCGCCAGGGCTTTCAATCCTTCGCGCCACTTGTCGAAATTGTCGACCGTCTGCTGAACGCCCTTGTAAAGCCACGCCTGAAATTCCTTGTCGAATTCCTCGGGGGTCATGCCGAGATTTTCCTGAATCACCTCGGACGTGGTTTTGAGCGCGGCGTAGGAATGCACCATATCGAGCAGCTTGTCGGCGCCCCAACGGCTCTGGATATAGTCGCAGATGCGGCCCGCCTGATAATAGGAGACGATGACCTGCGAGGGATATTCGGGGCGGATGAAGCCGCGATCAAGATCGGCGACCGGCAGAAGCTTTTTGTCGCGCAGAGCGACGACAATATCCGGCGTGATCGGGTCGCCCCATTCGGGCGATGCCTGCGTCTCTTCGTGGACCGCGAAACCTTCGGTGAACCAGCGGGCCACGCGGTGATTCGTCGCCGTGAGGATGTAGACGTGGCTCATCTCGTGCCACAGCGTACTCGCCCAATTGAAGTCGCCCGGCGCGCGGGCCGAGGGGCTGTCCATCGCGACGACCTCGCCGAAGGTGACGCCGAGCGCGCCGAGGCCCGGCATGCCTGTGGTGCGAACTGCAAAATCCTCGTGATCGGGATAGACCTCAACCTGCACAGGGCCGGGCAGCGTCATCTTGTATTTCTTTTCGTAGGTGGCCATGGCGCGCTTTAGGATTTCTTCGACGTATGGATGGAGCAGGTCGGCTTCTTTTTTATTGAGCTTGATGATGGTCGTGGCGTCTTTGAACACCTCGAAATTCTTGTAGCTATCGAGCAGGCGCAGCGTGTTGACGGTGGCTTCGTTGCGATAACCGTTGTCGTAGCACATTTCGAGCTGGCGGCGCGGCTCGTCCTCCTGGCCGAGGCGCATGAGGTTGATGCCGAGCTCGGAGCGCGCGGACCAGAGCTGCGGATCGAGTTCGATCGCCTTGCGATAGTCGGCGACGGCGTCTTCGTACCGATTGTGGAACACCAAATTGTGCGCGACGATTGCGTAGGCCTCGCCGTATGTGGGATTGATCTGCGCGATCTTCGCGAACCACGCGTCGGGCGAACGATCGGCGAGAACTTCGACGGCGGCGTGGACTGCCATCGCATCGAGCGCGTCGGGCGCGAGCTTGATGGCTTCGTCCGCCCGGGCGATGGCTTGGGCCGTATCGGAATCTTCGAGCGCGATCTCGGCGAGGAGTTCGTGCGCGGACACAAGCTTCGGATCGAGTTCGAGCGCTTTGGTGGCCCAGACGATCGCGTTGTTGTCGTAGCCGTCTTCGCTGACGAGCGCGAGGCCGAGATAGGCTTGGGCGTTCTTCGGATCCCGTTGCAGCGCTTCTTTGAAGAGGCCCTCGGCATCGGTATTGTTGAAGCGCTCGTGTAGGAGGAGCCCCCAGCGGACGCGGTGGAGCGCGTTGCCGTCTGATTGCGCGACGGCCGCACGAAATTCGTTGTTCGCTTCCGTGTACATCCCGAGACCCCAATCGCCTTCCGCGCGCAGGTATGGATCGCGTGCCTGCGTGAGCGATTCGTAGCAGGCTTGCGCCTCGGCGCGATGGCCGTGCTTGCGCAGCACATGGCAATCGTCGGGTGTAGCCGAGCGGGCTACGCCTGCTGCGGCCAGAGTCAGCGCGCACAGGATCGCAAATTGGCGCGCGCGCTTCACTTGTCCAGTTCCTCCTGCACCTTCGCCAGCTCGATCAGAGCAGCCGTGAGCTGGCTTTTGTAATCGTCCTGCGACATCGCGGCCTTCTGATATTTCAGCGTGTCGATTTGCCGCTCGAGTTCTTCTTTTCGCGCGAGCAGTGCCCGTTTCGCCGGATCGGCGTAGGCCTTCTGGGCGGCGCCGAGGCGAATCAGCGTGAAGCTCGAAAGCAGCAGGCCCTCGCCGGTATCGGTGGACGCTTCGCGCACCGCGTCGTGCAAGCCCGTGTCTTCGAAGACGGCGTGCTCGGTGGCCAGGCGCTTTTGGGCGTCGTAAAACTCAGCCGTGCGGCTCGTCGCGTAGCGAAAGGCCTCGAGCGCGGTGATGCCGTCGTTTTTGTCCACATCGGCTTCCGGATCGTGCAGCGCCTGCACCCAATAGCGCGCGAAAACGGTGGCATTCTTCTCGGTGCCGCTTTTCGTGGCGGCGATCACCGCGCGGCCATGCTTTTCAAGCGCGGCCACCGAGCCTCCGCTGGCGCTTGTGGTATTGACGATCAACTGGCGCTTAGCGGGTACGTGGTCGCAGAGGACGGCAAGATCCGTGGCGGAAATATCGGGGCCCGGAAGATTGAATTTGTATTCGAAGCCGTCGAAGGAGCCGTGGCCAATCAGCGTGAGGACGAAATCATCGTCCGGCTTGGCCTCGCTGGCGATCTGCGCGAGCGTATCAGACAGATTAGCGCGAGTAGCATCTTTCCCGGTCAGCGTGTAAACGTGCACATCGCTGCCTGAGGCTTTGAGCAGCTTGTCGAGGTCCATCGCCAGCGAAGTGAACTCCTGTTCGTAATCTGGCTCGCCGCCGAGGCCCGCGACCGTGACGTAATAGACCGCTGCGCGGGCCGGGACGGCGAATAGCAGCGCGGCCGCGAGGCAGATGGCCAGAAGCGTCGCCTTCACACGATCCCCCATCTCCGGCGGAGCAGCCATTCGGCGAAAAGCAAAGCCAGAATCAGAAGGAAAATGGCGGGCATGTCCCACAGCGGCTTCGTTTCACGCACCGTGATTCCGGCCTCGGAATAGGCGATTTCGCCCGGAAGCTTGGAAACGTCTTGGGGCGTCCAGTAGTGGCCACCGGTCTCGGAGGCGAGCTTCTCAAGGAGGTCGCGGTTCTGCTCGGTATGGAAATTCTCGGCGACGCCGTCCATTCGCTGGAATGTCAGCACGTCTCGCCCGAGTTCCTGGCCGCCGCGCTGCGCGACAACTTCGGTGAGATACGAGCCGGGCTTCTCGGCATTCCAATCGGCCTGGAACGTGCCGGGCGCGTCGGGAACTGGTGTCATCTCGACGGTCGCGGCGACACCGCCGGGACCGAGGATATGCGCTTCGACGGTAGCGTCGGGCGCGGGCAGGTAGCTCTTGTCGCGCACATCCGCGGACAATTTTACGTGGCCGTCGTCGAAGAGCATCTGGCTCGGCACGGACGCGCCCACCTGGTTCGGGGTGTCGGCAACCAGCCAGCGAAGAAGTTGCTGCCAGAACATCGTGTGGCTGGTATCGCCGAGCGGCAGGCTCATCTGCCACCGCCACGTGCCGGAAGTGGACATCAACGCAGTCCGGCCACGGCCGAAATTCTGCGTCACGAGCAACGGCATGTAGCGACCACCACCCGCCCTCATCTCGGCGAGGACCGTCGCGCCGGGCTTCGGCGTGCCGGGCTCCTGATAGTCCATAAGGTATGGAAGCGTCTTCCAGCGCTCCGCGTTGCGCGCGGGATCGTCGATCAGGCGGCAAATCAGGCTGTCTTCACCGGCGGGAGTCAGCTGGACCGTGGCGGGGATGCGATGAAATGTATTTTTGTGACTCGGCAGAATAGTGGGCAGCAAATCCGCGAGGCTCGACCCGCCCCAACCTCCATCGGCCAGCGCGAATCGCCCGCCGAGAAACAGCAGGCCGCCGCCGCGACGATCGACAAACTGGCGGATCAAATCCTGCTGCGCCGGCGTGAAGTACCCCGCCTCGACCGAGCCGATAATCAGCCCTTGATAGCCGAAAAGATCTTCGGGCTTCGAGGGAAAACCTTCCGCGAGTTCATTCGGGTTCTCGATGCCCTGGCGATAGATTTTATTTTCGGTGGTGCGCAGCATCGAGGCAATCTCGACGACTTTGTCGTCGTCCACGGCGCGGCGAATAAATTTGTATTCCCAGCGCGGCTCGCCTTCGACGTAGAGGATGCGGCGCTTGTCGTTGACGACGTTGACGAGGCGCGTGATGGCGTTGTTGGCGCGGTTCGTTTCGCCCGGGAGCGGGTCGATCGAGAATTGGAGCGTCTTCGCTCCGGCGTCGCCCGCGCTGAAAAGGACGTTTTGGGTCTGGATTTTGCCGTCGCCCGCAAATTCGATCGGCTGCGACGCCAGCATTTTGTCGCCATCGCGCACGCTGAGCGTGGCCTTCTGGCCTGAGTAGCCACGCTGGTGGAAGGTGACGGTTGCGGCGAGCCGCGAATTCGCCAGCGCCTTGGGCGCGAGGATGGCGTCGTCGATCTCCACATCGTGCGGGACTTCTTCGGCGCCGAAGCCGACCGTGTGAACGGGAATGCGCCGATTGCGCAGCGCCGAGATCGTGTCGAGATCGATTCCGCCGGAATTATCGGCGCCGTCGCTGAGCAGGATGATCGCGCCGACTGGCAGATCGTTTGTTTCTGACACCAATTGCTTGAGGCTGTCGCCGATGCGAGTGGCGGGAGCGGAGGGCTGGAGCGCGTTGAGGCCGGCGATGCGAGTGGCGCGGCTATCGAGGCCATAGAGGCGCGTCTGAAATCTTTTCTGCAAATCGGTGAGGACGCCGCCATCGAGCGCCTTCACGGCCTGCGCCTGCCGCGTAGTCCCATTGTCGGCGATGGCCATGCTGTGCGAATCGTCGACCAAAACGGCGATGATATTCTGCTGCGGCTTGAGCTCCGCGACAGTGATCGCCGGCTGCCAGAGCAGAAGGAGTATCAACGCCGCAACCGCAGACTGCAGAACCCAGATAATCGCCGCGCGCCAGTTGCGAACGCCCGGCGCCGCCTTCCCCATTCGCGAACGCACGAGCCATCCCAAACCCGCTATCGCCGCAAAAACGAACAGCCACAGCGACCACCTGGGCCAGGTGCCCAGCAGTATGAAATGGCCCTTTGAAAAAATCGCGGCCGGATATTTAAAGAGAAACTGAAACATGTTCTGGAGAACCCTGAGCCCCGAATCGCCCGACCGCCCCAAGACTTCTCATCAGTGCGTCATCCCATAGATCACGTAATTGATCCCCAAACGAAACGCCAGCGACGCGAAGCGCTCCGGATACTCCGGACTGTCGGCCCATTCCCAGGCGTCGCCCAGATGCATGTTGTGGCAGATGGCGACCATGATGCGGCCTTGGTCGTCGCGAATGGCGCGCCATTTGGGCACGTAGCCGTCCTTCTCGTAGGTGCGGCCGGTGTTGACATACTGCTCGCCCGGCACCTGAAAGCGTTGGCCGAGATCGTAGAGCACGTGAAAGATTTCGTCATTGTTGTTCAAGTCTTCGATGGGCCGGTCCGGAAAGACCATGCGCATTCCGTTCATGAAGCTTTCCCAGTCGGCAGTGCCGTGGAAATCGTCGACCATCAGAAAGCCGCCCTTGAGGAGATAGTCGTGGAGGCGCTTGGCTTCCGCCGGAGTGAACGTCCAATTCTCGACCTGCACCGCGTAGACCCACGGGTAGTTGAAGATATCGTCGCTGTCGAGGTCGACCACTTGTTCGGTGGACCGGGCGTTCACGCGCGTGAGGCGCCGCAAGGCGAGCAGGAACTGCCGGTCGGCCTTGGGATAATCCTGCGACCAGCTGCCCCGGCCGAAGCCGTAACCGTATCCATAGCCATAGCCGCCGCCAAAGCTGCGGGCGACCGCGGTGTACTTGAGGCGCGACCACGAATACTCAGCCTTTTCATGGCTTTGCTCGGGCGAGACCGGCGCGAATGGGCTTGAACCGTACCACTGCGCACCCGACCGGAGAGCTAGCAGACCACTGCCCAACACTACGAGGGAAACTACCGCCGAAATCCTTGGCAGAAGCTTCATGAGATACTCTGATGCGCCCGGAGAGCGTAACAGATTGATGTATGCTTTCCAAACGGGCGCATCCTAAGAGCTCCGTAGGGACTGCGGAGAGCTTCAGGGGCTGAAGCCCGTCACGGTTTCACAGGCTTATGTCGTGGCTAAAAGCCACGACCTACAAAGATTCGCGGTCGTCACGCAGACTCTTGGGTCGGAAGGCTGCCGGATCGTGCGCGCATCCGATTTTGGTCGTGTTCTTGGGGGATTCGTGAAGCGAAGGGATTTACTGAAGCTGGCGGGCGCTGCTGCCGCAGAGCTTGGCGCGGCAAAAGTGCTTCCCGCGCAGCAGGATCAAATGCCGGGAATGCAAGCGAATTCTCCGCCGCCCGAAGCCACAAAAGCCGACTTCACAATTCGAATCGCGCCGGTGACCGTCGAACTCACTCCGAATTACATCATCAGCACGATCGGGTACAACGGCACCTCGCCCGGGCCGCTGCTACGCATGCGCGAAGGCGTGCCGGTGACCGTGGACGCCATCAACGATACCGATGTGCCTGAATACGTGCACTTTCACGGACTGTTTCTGCCATCGGAGGTGGACGGAGCGGAGGAAGAAGGCACCCCGCCTGTGCCACCGCACGGGCGGCGGCGATATCAATTCACTCCTCGCCCCGCGGGGACGCGCTGGTATCACAGCCACGCCATGGCGGATGACGATCTCCACCGCGGCACCTACACGGGCCAGTTCGGATTTCTCCTGATCGACTCGGGAAAAGATCCAGGCCACTACGATCAGGAGATTTTTCTCGCGATCCGCGATTGGGAGCCGTTTTTTAGCAATGCGGACATGGACACAGACGAACAGGGACAAGGCGGGCCACAGCCGGAGAAGCCGGCCGTGCTCGACACTCGCCCGAATGGGCTTGAAGTGACTTCGCAGATGTTCTCGATCAACGACAAGGCGCTCGGATCGGGCGAGCCGATTCGCGTGCGGCCGGGGGATCGCGTTCTGTTTCATCTGTTGAATGCGAGCGCCATCGAAAATCGCACGATCGCGCTGCCCGGGCACCGGTTTCAGGTGTTTGCGCTCGATGGCAATCCTGTGCCTTCACCGCAACCGGCCGACATTCTCACGCTTGGTCCCGGCGAACGCATCGATGCGTTCGTCGACATGAATCAGCCGGGCGTATGGATTCTCGGCTCGACGCAGGACATGATTCGCGGCGCGGGACTCGGCGTGGTGGTCGAATACGAAAATCAGCATAAGCAGCCGGAGTGGGTGGCGCCGCCGAACAATCCGTGGGACCACACGATCTTTGGGCGAGCGGACACGCAGCCTGCACCCGATCAGACGATCGACATGGTCTTCGAGAAAATTCCGAGCGGCGCGGGCAAGTTCAACGCGTGGCTCGTCAATGGCAAGCAGTATCCGCACGACCGCGAATTTGTGCTGAAAGAAGGCTTGCGCTACCGGATCGTTTTTCACAATCGGACGGACGACGGGCACCCACTCCATTTTCACCGGCATTCTTTCGAGCTGGTTGACGTGAACGGGAAGAAGACTGCGGGTGTGATGAAGGATACGGTGATCGTCCCGCTTTACGGGCGCGTCTCCGTCGATTTGGTCGCCGACCACCCCGGCTTGACGCTCTTCCACTGCCATATCCAGCAGCATATGGATTACGGCTTCAAAGCGCTGTTCCGCTACTCGTGATTTGGCCCGCGCAGATCACCACACCGCACAAAGGGAAACCGATCCGCTCGATGCAGGAATCCAATTTGACTCTCGCGGGACCTGTCTGTACCTTACGCGCGACGGGTTGGATCGCGACTGCAACGAGTATCATCGAGGCCTCATGACGACACGACGCAATTTTCTTACGCAAGTGGGCTACGCCAGCGGTTTCGGCGCGACCTATCTCATCATGCAGTCGCTGGGGCTCCTGCCGATTCCGTCCACGCAGGCCAGCACGCTTCGCCTAGCGGAGAATTCCGGCAAGGGCAAGACCGTGGTGATTCTCGGCGCGGGCATCGCGGGAATGGTCGCGGCATGGGAACTTTCGAAGGCGGGCTACCAGTGCACAATTCTCGAAGCGCGCGAGCGAGCGGGAGGGCGCAGCTGGACGATTCGCAACGGCACGCGCGTGGAGATGACGGACGGTACCTCGCAGACCTGCACGTGGGACGAGACCTCCTACCTCAACCCGGGACCGGCGCGATTGCCTTCGCAGCACGTCACGATGCTCGGCTATTGCAAGGAGTTTCGCGTGCCGCTCGAAGTGGAAGTGAACGCGTCGCGCAGCTCTCTGCTGCAGAGCGACGCGCTGAATGGCGGCAAGGCCGTGCAACAGCGGCGGGTGGTGAACGACACGCGCGGTCACGTCTCCGAGCTGCTTGCCAAAGCTGTGGGCGGCGGCTCGCTCGATCAGGAAATCTCCGCCGGCGATAAAGAGCGCATGCTGGAATTCCTGCGCACGTACGGCGATCTTTCGCCCGATTATTTCTACAAGGGCTCGAATCGCGCGGGCTATGGAATCTGGCCCGGCGCCGGCGAGCAGGAGGGCACCATCAACGATTCTCTTGATATGCGCGCCCTACTGGATGCCAACCTGTGGGACGGCATGTTGTACGCGGAGCAAATTTTCTGGCAGGCGACGATGTTCCAGCCCATCGGCGGAATGGACCGCATCCCCGCCGCATTCGAAAAGCGGCTTGCGCACCTGATTCGCTTCGATTGCCCGGTCGAGCAGATTCGCAAGACGCCGAAGGGTGTTCGCGTCGTCTATCGCGATCGCAAAGCGAAAATGACCGATACCATCGAAGCGCACTACTGCATCTGCTCGATACCGTTCTCGGTGCTGAAAAGTATCGACGCCGATTTTTCGCCCGATCTCAAGCAGATCATAGACAGGACCACCTACGATCAGGCGTACAAGGTTGCGTGGGAATCACCGCGATTTTGGGAACGCGAGGATTCGATTTACGGCGGGATATCGTTCCTGAACCGGCCCGTGAATCTCGTGTGGTATCCGAGCGCACGGCTTTTCTCGGAGAAGGGCGTGATCATCCCCGGGTATGGCCTGGAGAACGGCACGGTGATGGCGACGATGGACCTCGCCGCGAAATTCGAAGCTTCGCGTCAATCCGTCGAGGCGCTGCACCCGGGCCGCTCGAAGGAGCTGACGAAGCCGATCGGCGTTTGCTGGGGACGCATTCCGTACAATCTCGGCTCGTGGGTTCATATCGAGGATCCCGTGATGTATCCGGGGTATGAGCGTGCGATTGAGCCCGACGGACCGATTTACCTCTGCGGCGAGCACATCAGCCATATCGTCGGCTGGCAAGAGGGCGCCGCGCTCTCGGCGCACCGCGCGGTTTCGCTACTATCTCAGGCGCAGGCTGTGCGCTCCGCGTAGGCCTGCGTGGGCCCCACACCTTCGCGGGAACCTTGGGAGGCCGAGCGGAATTCACGGCGATGGCGCGAAAAGCGCGATACGATGAGCGCTTCACGGCCCTGCTTCGATGGCGTTCAACACGAAAACGACGAAGGCATTCGCTGGGCTCCTGGCACTGATTGGCTTATCGGTTTCGGCGTCCATGCCGCAACCGGCGAAGCCGTCACGCGTGACGGCTTCGCAGCGAAGGCAATCGTCCCCGCATCCCACGTTTGCGCATGATGTTGCACCGATCATCTATCGGCATTGTGCTTTCTGCCACCATTCGACCCAGACCGGCGCGATCGCCTTTTGCGGGAATAATGCGTTTTCGCTACTCAGCTACAACGACGTGAGGCAGAGCGCACCCGAAATCGCGCGCGCGACGCGCAGCCGCGAGATGCCGCCGTGGCTTCCCGAGCATGGCTATGGCGATTTCGTCGGCGAATATCGCCTCAGCGACGCGGAAATTCGCACCCTGTCGGAATGGACGCGCGATGGTGCACCGGAAGGTCCGGCGTCCGAGATTCCGTCCGCGCCGAAATTCACCACCGGATGGCAGCTTGGCAAGCCCGATCTGGTTCTCCAAGCCGCGCGGCCGCTTGCGATACCCGCATACGGTCCGGATGTATTTTGGAATTTCATTTTTTCGCCGAACTTGAAGACGACGCGCTACGTTCGCGCGATCGAAGTGCGTCCGGGCAGCGATCTGAGCCTGATCCATCATGCGAATGTGGTCGTTGATCCCGCGCGATCGGCGCGCCGCCAAGAGAAAGAGCCCGGCGCGGGGTTTCCAGGCATGGACATTTCGCTCGAGCACAGCCCTTTTGACATTCCCAGTCACTTTCTTTTCTGGAAGCCGGGCAGTGCGCCCTGGGTCGAGCCGGATGGTTTCTCGTGGCCGCTCAATCCGGGCACTGACCTGGTGCTCAACGCGCACTTCATGCCGCTGGGCAGGCCGGAGCAAGCGCTGCCGTCGATCGGCCTCTACTTCACCGACAAGCCGCCCGATCGTTTTCCGATGGTGATCGAGCTGGAGAATGACGACGCGCTCGACATTCCAGCGGGCGACGCCGATTTCGCCGTGGGCGACGATTTCCGCCTTCCGCGCGATGTCGACGTGCTCGCGATCTATCCGCACGCGCATTATCTCGGCCACGTGATCGAGGGCTACGCGACGCTGCCAAATGGCCGGCGAAAGTGGCTGATTCGCATACCGGATTGGGACCCGAACTGGCAGGCCGTGTATCACTACCGCCATCCCGTCTTTCTGCCAAAGGGCACTGTGATATCGATGCGCTATTACTACGACAATTCGTCCGCGAATCCGCACAATCCCAATTCCCCGCCACGGCGAGTGCTGGGAGGCAATCAATCGACGGACGAGATGGCCCATCTCTGGCTGCAGGTATTGCCACGCGGCAGCGATAGCGACGCACGCATCGAAATCGAGTCAGCTCTGCTGGAGCATCGAGTCGAAAAATACCGCGACGACTTCGACGCGCGCGCTTCGCTGGGTGCATTAAAACTGGCCCGATTCGATCCCGCAGGAGCGGTAGCCGTGCTGGAACAGGCTGTGCGGCTCGAACCGAAACAGGAGGAGGCTCGCCGCTTTCTCGGCATGGCGCTCGAGGGTGTTGGCCGCTCTCCCGAGGCCATGCAGGAATTTCAAATTGCGGTCGAACTCGACCCCGCCGATCCGAAGGCGCGCTACGATCTTGCGCGCAGCCTCGTCAGAGCGGAGAAATTCGATGAAGCACTGGAAAACTTTCGCCAGGTTGCAGCGGCCGACCCGAAGAATGCGTATCTTCGCGATGATTTCGGCGAGTTGCTGCTTCGGCAGGGCCAGCCCGCCGAAGCCCCCAAACAATTCGAGGCTGCGCTCGCGCTCGATCCTTCGCAGAAGGAGGCGCTGCGCGACCGCGATGCGGCGCTCGCACAATTACATGAACAATTGCAGACGCACTGATTACTAGTGCGATGACGACTGGTCGTCGTACTTCGGCCAGCCAGTCTTTGAATCGTACGGCGCCACGAAGCCCATCGCTTCAATCTCGTGGATCTTGCCGCCGCTCACCTTGAAGATGTGGGCCGCAGGCATATCAAACGGCTTAGTCTTGCTCATATCGTTGTGATCGACACCCGGCACGCCCACGATCTCGAAAGTCGTCTGCGTCATCGGATGGCGAAACTGTGACAGTCCGAACACGAGACCCGTCACGGGATCGGCTATTTCGACGCGGCGGGGCTCGATGCGCTTGATGTAATTAAACGTGCCGGTCTTGAGTTGCGCGGCACATCCGAGAGCGCCCAGCGAACCAAAGCCGGGTTTCGCAGGCGGGGGGTTGCTGGTAGTTTGCATGCCGTTTTCGCGGCGGACGCAATCGTCGGCAAACGGCGCATTGTTGGCGTCGGCGGAGACCAGCGCCTGGTAATACGAAGCGCCGATTTTGAGCATCTCGGCTCGCGGCACGCGATCGGCCGGCGGAACAGTCGCCAGCAAGCCGGGACGCGGCGTCTGCAGATTCTTAAGAGAGTTCTCCCTTAGGTTCCGCGCGATCAGATGTTCGGCTTCGACAATCTGCCCATTGCGGATTTTCAGGCGCAGGGCAAAATCGATGGGCTTGTCGTTCTCCTGCATGATGCACATAAACCCGACTTCCTCCGAAACCGGATCGGGAACGTATATCTTGAAGGTTGTGGGCAAAGCGGAGGCTGTTTTCCAGAGGCCTTCGCCGGGCTTCATCGGCGTAAGGTTTTCGATGAATTCCACGTTGGGCGCAAACTTCACTCGCGAAGGATCGTGCGCGACCAGAGCCGCCAGATAGTTATCGACGGTGCTCTTCAGGCAGGTGCGATCGCACTGCGCCGCTTGCGACGGCTGCGCGGCAGCCAAAATACCGGCCGCGAACAACAGGATGGCGATTGTTCTCGTTAAGGCTTTCAATGTGTCCCCCCCTCTGATTTCCACTTCTTCACGCGCAGCCCCCACTCGCTCGAGAAAACAAGGAGCCCGCCCCAGGCTCTTCGGGCCGGAATGGACCGAAAAGCCGGAGAGAAAATGGCACAGGATGGCGGGCGAATCAACGCCGAAATGTTCCGGCCGATCGATAACCCCAGTTTCTGGATGTTCAGTCGAATCCGGCTGGCGTAGGCCTCCTGTTTCGAACGTTCCCTAAACTTGAAAGGGTATCTGGCCGATGAAACGGTCGAGGGTGAATTTGTGTCCGAGTTCGAGCACGAAGATATACACCGGAGAATCCTCGAAAGCCTGCAAACCGGAGTGTGCCTGGTTGATCAGAAACGGAAGGTCCGCTTCTGGAACGAGGGAGCGGAGAAGGCTACGGGGCATCTGCGGCAGGACGTGCTTGGGCATGATGCGCACGAGTTGGTCCAATCGGGTACTGGGGGCGCCCAAGAAGATTCGCCTGAAACGAACGATTTCGTTGCGGAAGTCCTGCGCGACGGCAAACCGGCTTTCGCCGAGGTGATGCTGCGGCACAAAGACGGCCACCTCGTCCCCGCGCGAATGAGAGTGGTAGCGATCCGAAACGATCGCGGGACGATCATCGCCGCGGCGGGCAGCTTCGAAGAAAGCGTCTCGGCATCCGATTGGGACCGGCGGCAGGAAACGTTGTCCGGCTACGGCGCGCTGGATGTCAATACCGGTGTGTTGACCGAAAACTTCCTGTTGTCGCACCTGCGCGAGAACCTGCGGACCTTCAAGGAATGCCAGGTCCCATTCAGCGTGGTATCGGTCCGAGTGGATAAATTCGATGAGCTCAAGGCCAGGTACGGGCCGGGCGTGATCGCCGTTCTGCTGCGTTCCGTGGGACAAACCCTGGAAAACAGCCTGCGTCCGACGGATTTTCTCGGGCGAAGCGGAACGGCTGACTTTCTTTCCATCCTGACGGAGTGTTCGCGATCCGACCTGGCCAAAGTCTGCGAGCGGCTGAAGAGAAGCGTGCAGGGAATCAAAGTGAACTGGTGGGGGGGATCAACTGCCGGTGACAGCCTCGCTGGGCGCCACGACGGTGTTGCCGGAGGACACCGTCGATGAGCTGCTTGCCCGCGTTGGCTGCTCGATGGAAAAGAGCGTCGCCGCGGGCGGGAATCTGATCACCATTATCGGAGAGTGAAGTAGGGGCGCGGAGGAGCAAGAAGAGATGTTTGCGATCATTGGCATTGTCTTGGTCATCGCGGCAATCATGGGCGGCTACCTGATGGAGCACGGGAATGTTCGCGTGCTCATGCAGCCGGCCGAGCTGATCATCATTCTCGGAGCGGCGATCGGGACCGTGCTGATCGCCAATCCACTGCACATTCTGAAAAAAATCGCAGGCGGATTGGGAGGAGCGTTCGGATCGTCGAAATACACGCAGGCGCGCTATCTGGAAACGATGAAGATCATGTACGAGCTCTTCGGGCGAGCGCGCCGCGAAGGAATGATGGCGCTCGAAGCGGATAGTGACGCGCCCGACAAAAGTCCGGTTTTCTCGAAATACCCGAATTTCCTCAAAGACCACCACGCGCTTCTCTTCGTCTGCGACTCGATTCGAATGGCGGCCAGCGGAAGCATCGAGCCATTCGATGCCGACCAGATGCTGGAAATGGATATGGAAGTCCACCACCACGAAAGCACGCAGCCGGTGGCGGCGCTCTCAACGATGGCCGATTCCCTGCCCGGCCTGGGAATCGTAGCGGCTGTGCTGGGTGTGGTGATCACGATGGGAGCGCTGGGCGGCCCTCCGGAAGAGATCGGGAAGAAAGTGGCGGCGGCGTTGGTGGGAACCTTTCTCGGAATCCTCTTGTGCTACGGATTCATCGGGCCGCTCGCGGCCAACATGGCCAAGTCGTCGGACGAAGAGCACGACTACTATCAGGTGCTGCGCGTGATGATCGTCTCATCCATGAAGGGAGCGGCGCCGGGCGTGGCGGTGGAATTCGGGAGGCGCGCCATTCCCGGCCGGCTCCGGCCCAACTTCCAGGACACTGAAAACTACATCAAGGGAAAGTCGGAGGTGAAAGCGGAAGGGGCGCCGCAAACTTCCGAACAGCCGGTCGCGGCCGCCTAAATGCGCGGCAGAGAAGCAGAAACGAAATGACGGGAAAACGGCCGATTATCGTCATCAAAAAAGTGGCCGGACACGGCGGGCATCACGGCGGCGCGTGGAAGGTGGCTTACGCGGACTTCGTGACCGCGATGATGGCGCTCTTCATCGTGCTCTGGCTGATGAACAGCAGCGTGAAGATTCAAAAGGCGGTCGGAGGATATTTCAAGGACCCGACAGGCAAGGCCGAGAAGATCGGAAGCGACATGCAGGGCGCGAAAGATAATTTCGTCGTGTCCAAGGACAATATGGAGCAGCTGAAGCAACAGCTCCAAGCCGCGATGAGGAAGGTACCCGATTTCGACAAGCTGAAAAATCACATCGACATGACCGTCACGAACGAAGGGCTGCGAATCGAACTCACCGAGTCGGCGGCAGGAACCTTTTTCAATCAGGGCAGCGCGAAATTCAACGTCGACGGCCAGGACCTTTTGTTCGCGCTCGCGGCGGAACTTGGAAAGCTTCCAAACAAAATCTACGTGGAAGGCCACACCGACGCCAAGCCCTATTCGAATGGCGCGGGATATACGAACTGGGAGCTCTCCACCGATCGCGCCAACGATGCCCGCCGCCTGCTGCAATCGCACGGAGTACGCGCGGATCAAGTAGCGGAGGTGCGGGGTTTCGCGGATATGCTGCCACGAGATCCCACCAATCCGGTGGATCCTTCGAATCGCAGAATTTCGGTGATTGTGAAATACCTGGACCAACAACCGGGCGAGAGCGCGGCCAACGCCGGTGCTTCGGCAGACGCTCCTGTTGAGCCAGCGGATTCATCCGAGGCCGGAAAAGCCGCGCCGACTGCTTCCCCGACAAGCGAAAAGAAATAGGGGACATCTGAGTTCGAGGCTGTCGCGCCCAAATCAGTTCCCCGTCTCCATCCGCCCTCGGTTCAAGCCCGATCAGAACGGCTGCAACCTTCCGCTAAGTGTGTCGATTAGAAGTGGTCCCCGTCGTTTGTTTGCAGCGAGTTGCGGGGATTTCTAATCGCCAAATGTCGATTAGAAATGGTGAGGCTCGACGATTGGCTGCGAGGCCCTAGTGACCGGAAAAGCCGAAAGCCTTCGCCCCCAAAAGAGGGTGAGCTACACCTGAAGCTGTCCTCTCGACCGGAGGCTTTTTCAATTTCAAATTTTCAAAGAGCGTTCGGCCCTCGCCAGGAGGGCGGGCGAATTTCTTCCGCCAGAATCACGGTGGCAGATCGGAACGCGCGGATCAAGCTGGCCCTTAGTACAGGATTGGGCCGGGGCCGCAGCCCTGACCTTTTGAAGGCGGGCCGTTGGACACGCCAGGGGGTGATTCCGGCGGGTTGCCAGCGATGCTTTGCGGATACAATGCGAGAGGAGAGGACGCATGTCAAAATCGCGCAGAGAATTCTTGGCGGATGTATCGATGTCGATGCTCGCCGGGACCGCCGCATTTCAGGTGCCTGATCAGAAGCAGAAGGCTGCCGAGCCGCCCGCCGGTGCTCCACCCGCGTTTGGCACTGCACCGCCCGTGGGCCCGGCGGTATCGCCCGAGACCTTCACGGAAGCGGAGAAGCTCGTACGAGTCGAGATGACTGCGACCGACCGCGCGGAGGCGGCAAGCAACTGGCGCGAGTCGATGGCGGCGCTTTACGAGCGGCGCACCGGGCCACGGAAGATTTCTTTGGAGGCGCAACTCTCACCTGCAACGCAGTGGAACCCGGTTCTTCCCGGCATGAAGGCAGGCCCCGATCGCGACCGATTTCTGCGCAGCAAGAACGATCCGGGGATGCCGCCGTCGAAGGACGATGACATTGCGTTCTCCACTGTGACCCAACTCTCCCGGTGGATCGAGAACCGCAATCTCAGCTCGGAGAGGCTCACGAATATTTATCTCGACCGGCTGGAGCGGTTCGATCCGAAGCTGCGCTGTGTGATTACGCTCACGCGGGAGCCGGCGTTGGCGCAAGCCAAGAAGGCTGACAAAGAGATAGCCGCTGGCAAATACCGTGGGCCGCTGCACGGCGTTCCCTGGGGCGCCAAGGATCTCCTCGATACCGCCGGAATTCGGACGACGTATGGCGCCGAGCCTTACCGGAACCGGGTTCCTGCGAAAAATGCGGTTGTAGTACAGCGTCTGGATGATGCGGGGGCGGTCCTCGTCGCCAAGCTGAGCATGGGCGCGCTGGCGTTGAATGATATTTGGTTCGGCGGGCAAACCATGAATCCGTGGCTGCTTGAGGAAGGATCGTCAGGCTCGAGCGCGGGACCCGGCGCAGCCACCGCCGCGGGATTGGTGGCTTTTTCGATCGGGAGCGAGACGGAAGGCAGCATCGTGAGCCCGAGCACGCGCTGCGGGATCACGGGACTGCGGCCCACGTACGGCCGCGTGGCACGCACCGGCGCGATGACGCTCTGCTGGTCACTCGACAAGCTTGGCCCCATGACGCGCAGCGTTGAGGACGCCATGCTGGTCTTGCAGGCCATCTCCGGGCCCGATGCCGGCGATTTGGCAAGCGTCCCGAGCAAGCTCGACTTCGATGCGGGCGCGAGCGTGCAAGGGTTGCGCGTCGGCTATTTTCCCGCGTGGATGAACGATGCGCAGGCAAGCGCAGTGGACCGCGCGGCACTCGATACGGTGAAGAAAGTGGGAATGATTCCGGTCGAAGTGGCGATTCCGGACTGGCCGTACGACTCTCTCAATCTGATTCTGTTTGCCGAATCCGCAGCCGCGTTCGAGGAGATAACACTCAACCACACTGTCGATGAGCTGAAGATGCAGGTGCCTGACGGGTGGCCCAATTCATTCCGTCAGTCGAGGTTCCTTTCCGCCGTGGACTTCGTCCAGACCGACCGGTTTCGCCGCAAAGTAGCCGAAGAGATGGAGCGCGTGTTCTCCGAAGTCGACCTGCTGCTCGTGCCGGCATTGCGCGATGAAATGCTGACCATTACAAACTTTACGGGTCATCCCTCGCTGACGCTGCGTGCCGGCTTCGTCGAGATATCGGAGGCGCGAAGTGATTGGGCTCCGGATCCAAAGAACCCGCTGCCGAAATTCTCTCCGCCGCGCCGCGTGCCGTACGGCGTTACGCTGATCGGACGACTCTTCGATGAGGGCACAATCGGGCGCGCGGGGTTGGCGCTGGAGCGCAGCTTTAACGGGGCAGACGAGCGGCCGCCGGGATTCTAATCTCGACTCCTCAGGAGGAGCGGCTGAGACCCGCCTGATCGTGGGATTACCGGTCGACCGATGATTCCCGCCGCGACGTTCCTTCGCGCGGCATGGCGCCCGCGAGCAGAAGGACGGCGCCGCAAAACAGCAGCGTATCCCCCAAGTAATTAAGGCCATTGTCGAGGCTGGCGCGGTCGACTATTCCGATTGGCACGTAGACGGCCAACTCCACGATGAGCACGGTCAAGCCCAGCCACGTTGCTGCTGCCCGGGTCTTCTTGCCGACAACCAAGAAAATGCCCGCGACTGCGTAAACCACGGCAGCCAGATAGGTCCAAATGGCATGGCCGTAGATCCACTCGGGAGTCACTCGATCCAGCGGAACGCCGGGAACGTAATTGGGGTGCATGAATTGCTCGAAGCTGAAAAACAGCACGGGAATTGCAACGAAGTATCGCGCAATCGTCGCAAGGATGTGCGCGGCGCGCTCGTGCCACTGCTCGCTGAGGCTGGCTGCCAGCGCCAGACCGCCGCCGCTGAAGGATAGCTCCCGCAGCGCAAGCGTCAGCGCAATCCGATCATGTGGATCTTGCGCCCAAGCCGGGGCGTCCATCAGCACTACGAAAAGGAAAAACGTCAAGCCAAGCAAAGCCGCCGAGAGGCGCGCCTGAATTCTGGTCATCAGGCTCAGGGCGGCGGCGATAAAGCAGGCGCCTACGAAGTACGCCCAAAACAGATGCCACGGAATCCACGCGGGGACGATCGATGCGATGTCCTGCGCCAACGTGAAATGTTCGGTGCCGAAGGCCGCGACGGGCGCCGCGTAGAAAAGCGGCCCGAACAGAATCAGCTTGTCGAATCCCCGCGCCTTTTGCCAATCGCCACGAAGGAAAATCACGACCAGCCCGATGGCGAAAACTACTCCACCAACGAAATACGACCAAATCACCTGGCTGGGAATCGCGAGGAGCGCCATGGCCACCGACGAATTCGCTAAGCAACCGCTCATGACGATTTCCTCCACGCCATTTCAACTGCAATTATCACCAGATTGCGAAATTTTCCAAGCCGTATTGCCGTCGAGTGCGCCGTTGAACCGGTCAAAGTTCTGATAGTCGGTTATAGAAGAGAGCGACTATCCGATTCCCAGTTGTTGTATATAATGACCCCACCATGACTGGCCAGGAGACGCTTTACCGAGTCGCTGATCGCGTCGCGACCATCACGCTGAATCGCCCGGACAAACTGAACGCCTGGACTGCGATCATGGAGCAGGAGGTGCGTTCGGCGATCGAGAAAGCCGAGCGCGACGACAACGCGCGCGTCATCGTGTTGACTGGCGCGGGCCGTGGGTTCTGCGCCGGCGCGGATATGTCGCTTCTCAGCAACGTTGCGAGTCAGGGCCTCGATGAAAGCGGCAAAAAGCGGGCAATGAGCGCGAACGCGCTTCGTGAAGGCGTTCGACCCGACTTCCAGAAGAAATACTCGTATTTTCTGGGGATCGGAAAACCGGTGATCGCCGCTTTGAACGGACCCGCCGTCGGACTCGGGCTGGTGATCGCGCTGTATTGCGATCTTCGGTGGGCTTCGGACAGCGCTCGCCTTAGCACGGCCTTCGCGCGCCGCGGCCTGGTGGCAGAGTACGGAATGGCATGGATGTTGCCGCGCCTTGTGGGCGTCCCGAACGCGCTCGATCTTCTCTTCTCCGCGCGCACGATCGACGCGACCGAGGCGCTGCGGATCGGATTGGTGAACCAGGTGTTCCCCCAGGACGTCTTCCTGGACAAGGTGCGGGAGAACGCGCGAGAAATGGCGTCGACTGTGAGCCCGCGCTCCTTGCGCGTGATGAAGCGGCAAGTGTACGAAGCGATGTTCCAAAGCCTCTCGGAGGCGTTTGAACTCGCCGAGCGCGAGATGCTGGCGAGCCTGAAGAGTGAGGATTTCAAGGAGGGTGTCGCGCATTACCTTGAGAAGCGCGCCCCTTCTTTCACCGGCAGGTAAGACTCCGATGATCTTCGAATTCAGCGACAAAGCAAAGGATGTGCAGCGCCACGTACAGGCGTTCATGGACGAGCACGTCTATCCGAACGAGCAACGTTTTCAAGAGGAGGTCGAGCAGAACCGATGGCGGCCTACGAAGATCATCGAGGAGCTTAAGGCGAAAGCTCGCGCCGAGGGACTCTGGAACTTGTTCCTGCCGGACGATGAAGACGGCGCGGGGTTGACGAACCTTGAGTACGCGCCGCTGTGCGAGATCATGGGCCGGAGTCAGATGGCGCCCGAGGTGTTCAACTGCTCGGCGCCGGATACGGGCAATATGGAAGTGCTCGCACGATACGGCACGCCGGAGCAAAAGGAACGCTGGCTCAAGCCGCTGCTCGCCGGAGAAATCCGGTCGTGTTTCGCAATGACGGAACCCGACGTCGCGTCGTCGGATGCGACGAACATCGAAGCGAGCATCGTGCGGGACGGCAATGAGTATGTCCTCAACGGCCGGAAGTGGTGGATCTCCGGCGCGTGCGACCCGCGCTGCAAGATCGCCATCTTTATGGGCAAAACGGATCGGTCGGCGCCGGGTCACAAGCAGCAGTCCATGATCCTGGTCCCAATGGACGCGCCTGGAGTGAAAGTCGAGCGCGTGCTTGACGTGTTCGGCTACGATCATGCGCCTCACGGGCATGGCGAGGTCACGTTTGAAAATGTCCGCGTGCCGGCTTCGAACATGTTGCTTGGCGAAGGCCGGGGATTCGAGATTGCGCAGGGCCGCCTGGGCCCGGGACGCATCCATCACTGCATGCGATGTATCGGCGTGGCCGAGCGCGCTTTGGAAGCGATGTGCAAGCGCGTGCAGTCGCGCGTCGCATTCGGCAAACCACTCGCCGAACAAGGAACCATCCGCGCCGACATCGCCGCCTCTCGCATGGAGATCGAACAAGCCCGCTTACTCACGTTGAAAGCCGCTTATATGATGGATACGGTCGGCAACAAAGCGGCGCGCGGAGAGATCGCAATGATCAAGGTGGTCGCCCCACGAGTGGCGCTGCAGGTGCTGGACCGGGCCATTCAGGCGCACGGCGGCGCGGGAGTGTCGCAAGACACGTTCCTTGCCGCAGCGTGGGCGGGCGCGCGAACGCTGCGATTGGCGGACGGGCCGGACGAGGTTCACATTGAGGCGATCGCCAAACAGGAACTTCGCAAGTGGGCGAAGCCTCCGGCGCAATCTGCGCCTCGTTGAGTTGGCCGGTCAAGCAGCATCAAATCGCGGGATTCTGTGTGGTGTACAGGGAAGCGCGGAGCAGTGTCTGAACCACCTCCGGCATCGAAGCGAAGCGCGGGTCTTTCGTCAGGCCCTGATGGTAGCGGAAGTAAATCTGCTGCACGATCACCGCAAGCTTGAGCCGTGCGAACGCGAGATAAAAGGGCATATGCGAGACAGCGCGGCCCGTCTTTCGCGCGTAGCGCTCGACGAGCTGGGCGCGCGTCATACTGCCGGCATAGGTCGAAGGACACCAGCGAATTTTCTGCAACTCCTCCGGATCCTGCGGATCGACCCAATAACCTAAAGAAGTTCCCAGATCGCTCAGCGGATCGCCAATGGTAGTCATCTCCCAGTCCAGCACTCCCACGATTCTGGTGATGTCGCCCGGATCCAGCACAATGTTGTCGTACTTATAGTCATTGTGGATCAGCGTGGGCTCGCTCTCAGGAGGCATGTGATCCGTAAGCCAGGCCGAGATGCGCGCGACTTCGGGAATGTCGTGACTCTGCGAGCCATAGTAGCGCGCAACCCAGCCGTGGACCTGCCGTTCCATATAGCCCTGCGGCTTGCCGAGATCGCCCAGGCCGCACGCCGCATAGTCCAATGCGTGCAGTTGAATGAGATTGTCGACGAACGATTCACTGAGGCTGCGCGCCGTCTCGGCTGAAAATGGCAAGCCTGCGGGCGGATCCCTGCGGATGATGATTCCGCGGATCGGTTCCATGAGGTAAAAGGGCGCGCCCAATATAGAGAGGTCGTCGCAAAAGAGGAGCGCCTTCGGCGCTGCGGGATATGCGGAGTGCAGCTTCGACAGCACGCGATACTCGCGGCCCATATCGTGCGCTGTTTTCACCTTGCTGCCGAAAGGAGGCCGCCGCAACACGATCTCGCGGTCGCCGAGCTTCACCAGGTACGTCAGGTTGGAATGTCCGCTGGGATACTGCTCAACGCGAAGAGGACCCGTGCTGCCGGAAAAGTGACTCAGCAAGAATGGTTCGAGCCTCGCGAGGTCGAGTTCCTCGCCCGTTCTCACCGCAGTGGGACGGTCTCGAAGGTCGGCCATAGGCGCCCGCGATTCCTTGAACTCAGCCCGCTCTCTCAAATAAAGCGGCAGCGCCCTGTCCGCCGCCGACGCACATCGTCACCACGCCGTAGCGCGCTTTGCGCCGCGCCATTTCATTGGCAAGCGTCCCGACCATCCTCGAGCCGGTCATTCCGTATGGGTGACCGATCGAAATCGATCCGCCATTCACGTTGAGCTTTTCAGGATCGATTCCCAGGCGATCGCGGCAAAAGATTACCTGGACGGCAAATGCTTCGTTCAGTTCCCAAAGATCGATATCATCGGCTCGCACGCCGGTGCGCTTCAGTAACTTTGGAACGGCGAACACGGGACCAACGCCCATCTCGTCCGGATCGCATCCCGCGATCTGAAATCCGCGGAAAATCAGCTTATAAGGAATGCCGAGCTGGTCGGCACTCTCGCGGGACATCAAGAGCGTGGCCGACGCGCCATCCGAGAGCTGTGAGGTATTGCCTGCGGTTACCGTGCCTTGACCGCTCTCCGGATCGAAATAGGGCTTCAGGGCGAGCAAACCTTCGAGCGTCGTGTCCGGGCGGTTGCATTCGTCGCGGTCCACGCACACGTCTTCTTTCCCAATCGTCTCGCCGGTTTTCTTGTCGAGGATGGCACGCGTCACGCGGATCGGAGCGATCTCGTCATCGAAAAAACCTATGTTCTGCGCACGCGCTGTGCGCTGCTGGCTGAGGAGGGCGTACTCGTCCTGCGCCTGGCGGCCGATTTTATAGCGCTTGGCAACAACCTCGGCGGTGACTCCCATTACCATGTATAAGCCCGGCAGCCGCTCCAGCAGCTCCGCGTTCGGGTAGTAGTCGCGCGGCGTGAGGCTGATACTTTCGACGCCTCCGCCGATGGCCGCATCCACGCCCTCGCTCGCGATCTGATGCGCGGCCACAGCGATTGCCTGCAAGCCGGATGAACAGAAACGATTGATCGTCGTGCCAGCGACCGACGTCGGCAGCCCGGCCAGCATGGCTGAAACGCGAGCCACGTTCTGCCCCTGCGGGCCGTGCGGTTGCGCGCACCCCAGCACCACATCTTCGATTTCGCTGGGATCGAGCTTGGGCGTTTTGCGCAGCACGTCTCGAATGCAGTGCGCGGCAAGCTCGTCGGGGCGCGTAATGTTGAAGGAGCCGCGATACGACTTCGCGAGCGCCGTCCGCGAACTGGCCACCACCACTGCTTCTCTCATGCTGTCTCCGAGCGAATCGAATCCCGGGCGTTACGCGGCCGCGCCGCCCGCCGAGTTGAAGCCGGCGAACGTCTTGCCCTGTGCGGCCAATTGCTTGAGCAACGGGGCCGGTTCCCAGAGCGCGCCGTGTTGCCGGTGAAATTCGCAGATGCGATCGTACACTTTCCCGAGGCCCACGGTATCCGCGAACCACATCGGCCCGCCGCGATACGCGGGAAAGCCGTAGCCGTTGAGATAGATGATGTCGATATCGACCGAGCGGAGCGCGTAGCCCTCTTCGAGAATGCGCGCGCCTTCGTTCACGAGCGCATAGACGCAGCGATCGACAATTTCATTCGCGGAAATCTGCCGCTGCGGGATGCCTGCCTCGGCAGCCCACTTGCGCACGAGGGTCGAGACTTCGGGATCGGGAATCGCGCGGCGATTTTCGTCGTACTTGTACCAGCCCGCGCGGGTTTTCTGGCCGTACCGCCCCATTTCGCACAAGCGATCTCCGGCAAACGCTTGCCGAATTCCCGGCTTTTCCAGGTGTCTATATTCTTTGCGAATGCGCCAGCCCACGTCGAGGCCCGCAAGATCGCCGACGGCCAACGGCCCCATGGCCATGCCGAATTCGACAAGCGCTTTGTCGACCGCTTCGACGCTTGCGCCCTCTTCGACCAAAAAGACGGACTCGCGCACATATGGATGGAACATGCGGTTGCCGACAAAACTGCGGCAGTTGCCGACAAGCACCCCAATTTTCCCCAGCTTCCTCGAAAGCTGCATGCACGTAGCGACCACCGGCTTGCTGGATTTTTTCCCTCGGACGATTTCAAGCAGGCGCATGACATTCGCGGGGCTGAAAAAATGAGTGCCGATCACGAATTCCGGCCGGGATGTGCTGGAGGCGATTTCGTCAACGTTCAGGGTGGATGTGTTGCTGGCGAGAATCGCTCCGGGTTTGCACAATCGATCGAGCTCGGCAAAAATCTGTTTTTTCAGCGCCATGCCCTCGAACACCGCTTCGACCACCATGTCGACTTTCTCAAATCCTTCATAGGTGAGCGTTGGCCGGATCAGCTTCAAACGTTCGTCCACAAACTGCTGCGTGAAGCGGCCGCGATTCACCGAGCCGGCATAATTTGCTCGTATCTTGGCCAGGCCCTGGTTGAGCGCTTCCTGTCCTTCCTCCTTGAGCAGCACAGGAATCCCGGCATTGGCGAACACCATCGCGATGCCGCCGCCCATCGTGCCGGCGCCTATCACAGCGACGCTATTTACGGGGATCGTCGGGGTCTCTTTTGGCACGTCCGGAATCTTGGCCACCTCGCGCTCGCCAAAGAAAACATGTATCAGCGCCTTGGACTGATCTGAATGCAAGCATTCGATAAACAACCGCTCTTCTTCGCGGCAACCCTCTTCGAAGGAAAGCCTCGTGGCAGCCTCGATTGCATCAATCGCCGCGAGCGGCGCCATCATCCCGCGTTGTCTTTTGCGGGCGGCTTCTCGCGCGGCAGCGAAGACGGGGGCGTTCTGCTCCAGTGTTCCAAGCTTTCCTGCGCTGTCGCGCGTTTTCCTAGGCGGCTGGGCGGCGACTTCCCGTGCGAAGCGAACAGCGCCTTCGAGCAAATCCCCTTCGATGATTCGGTCGATAAGGCCGAGCTTGAACGCCTCTTCCGTTTTGACTGGATCGCCGTTGGCGCACATTTCCACGGCCTTGGCCACTCCCACCAGCCGAGGAAGGCGCTGTGTGCCGGCCGCCCCCGGAATGATGCCGAGCTTTACTTCAGGCTGGCCGACCTGCGCGCCTCGCGCGGCGACGCGGTAGTGGCCGGCCATCGCCAGCTCCAGTCCGCCGCCGAAGGCCGTGCCGTGAATCGCCATCACGATCGGCTTGCGGCAATCCTCGATCTGAAGGAGCAGCGGCAAAAGACCGGCGCCTCGCTGTTTCTTGCCGGAAGTGAGTTTGCCAAACTCCTTGATATCCGCACCGGCGACGAAGGTGCGCCCGCCACCGATGAGGACCGCCGCATGGACATCATCATCTTTATCAATCTGCGCCACCGCTGCGGAGATACCCTCCGGCACGCCCGGGCTCAAAGCATTCACCGGCGGATTGTTGATCGTAATAACCGCAATTCCGCCGGACTTGATGAGTTGCACAAGATCGCTCATGGAAGTTCGCCTCTTTCGTCGAGCCTCTACGCGTTTTGCGTCGAGGCCGCGCCAGCGTCGATCACGAGTCGCGCAATACGCTCGCGATGACAGGTCGAATCACCGAGAGCGGTCTCCGAAGCCTTGGCGCGCCTGTAATAGAGATGAAGATCGTTTTCCCACGTAAAACCCATTCCGCCGTGCACCTGAATGCCCCGGTTTCCGACAGTGCGTCCCGCGTCGCTTGCGTACATCTTCGCAATGGAGACAGCCACCGCGGCGTCCGGCACGTTCTCTTCCAGCGCCCACGCGGCGTAGTAGGCCGCCGAGCGTGCGGATTCCGTCTCGACGTACATGTCCGCGCACTGATGTTGCACCGCCTGAAACATGCCGATCGGCTTGCCGAACTGCTTGCGCATCTTTGCGTATTCAACGGTGATGTCGAGCGTTCGCTGCATGCCGCCCACCATTTCCGCAACCAGAGCCGTGGCGGCAATGTCGAGAGCCCGCGCCAGGCCTGCGACGTTGCCCAGCTTTTCCGAGGGCGTGTGATTGAATCGCACCGAGTACAGTTTGCGCGTCGGATCCATGCCCTCCATCGGTTCGACGTCGACACCCCGCGCCTTCGCGTCTACCACGAAAACGCCATCCCGAGCGACAACGATCATGAAGTTCGCTATCGCGGCATCGGGCACGAAGAGCTTTTCCCCGGTTAGTTCTCCGTTCGCGCTTGCCATCCGCACGTCCGCCACATTCCAGCTCGCGGCGTCTTCGAGTATGGCGACGGTGGATCTCGCTTCGCCGCTGCAGATCGGCGCAAGGTACCTCTTTTTCTGCTCCGGTGTTGCCATTGCGTCCAGCGCGGCGCCGGCCAGGGCAACGGTCGAGAAAAACGGTCCCGGCAAAAGCGCGCCACCCGCCTCCTCCATCAGGAGAATCAATTCCACTTTGCCGAGGCCGACGCCGCCATACTCCTCGGGGAAAATGATTCCGGTATAGCCCTGCTCGGCCATCTTTGCCCACAACGCTTCGTCATAGGCAGTATCGGTTTCCATCAGGCGCCGAACTTCTTCCATCGGGCATTCGCCCGCGAAGAACTTTCGCGCGTTGTCTTTGAGCATCTGCTGGCTCTCGCTCAGTCCGAATTCCATCGCCTAATAGCTCCTGGGCAGCCCGAGAACGAAATGTCCGATGATATTGCGCTGAACTTCCGAAGTCCCCGCCTCGATCGTGTTCCCACGCGTTCGCAGGTAGCCGTACGACCATATGCCGCTGTCCACCGCGCGGCGATCTCCGCCCGCCAGTTGGCCGTATGGGCCGAGCAACTCCTGCGCGATTTGCTGGACCCGCTGGTTCAGCTCGCTCCAAAAGATCTTCTGGATCGACCCCTCCGGCCCGGGCACGCCCGTCGCCGTGATCCGGCTGAAGGCACGCAGTTGATTCAAGCGCATGATTTCGATTTCGGCGTAACACTGGGCGAGCTTCTGCCGCATGAGGGGATCCGCGGCAGCCGGCCGCCCGTTTCTTTGCACGGTGTGGGCAAGTTCGATGAGGCGCTCGATATTCCGTTTAAAAATGAGATGCAGGCGCGCGCCATACGATCCGCGCTCGTACATCAACGTGCTGACGGCCACGTTCCAGCCGTCGTTCACCTTGCCGAGCACGTTTTCCGCCGGGACACGCACATCGCGGAAGAAAAGCTCATTGAACTCGCTCTCACCCGTCATCTGCCGCAGCGGGCGAACCTCGACGCCGGGCGATTTCATATCCACAAGCAAAACCGTCAGTCCCTTGTGCTTGGGCACGTTTGGATCCGTGCGAACAACCAGCTCGCACCAATCGCCCACCCAGCCGAAGCTGGTCCACACCTTCTGCCCGTTGACGACATAGTGGTCACCGTCCAGCCGCGCCTCCGTCTGGAGGCCTGCGAGATCGGAGCCGGCGTTCGGTTCGGAAAACCCCTGGCACCAGATTTCTTCCGCGCTGAGAATCTTGGGAATGAATCGCTGCTTCTGCGCTTCCGTGCCATAAGCGATGATCGTGGGGCCAATCAGTCCCAGGCCGAGGGAATTCGCCATCGACGGTGCCTGCACGCGCGCCATTTCTTCCCAGAAAAGAGCTTGCTGCATCAGCGTCGCGCTGCGACCGCCGTATTCCTTCGGCCAAGAAACCGCGGCCCAGCGGCCTTCATGAAGTTTTCGTTGCCAGCCCCTCAAGTAAGGGAACGACTCCTCGAGCGGCTTCTCGCGCCACTCGGCCCAATCCGTGGGAAGGTTGGCGCTCAGCCACGCACGCAGTTCGTCGCGGAACTGCTTTTCCTCGGCATTCAGATTCAGATCCACTTCGAGGGACTCCTTCGACTAAGCTGACGATCCCTTTCGAGCCGGTTCGGCGATTTCCGGTCGAATTGTTTCGCGCCCTTGCCAATATTTCTTACGCAGCTCTCTTTTGAGGATTTTGCCCGTCCCGGTTTTGGGCAAGCTCTCGAGGAATTCAATCGACCGCGGACATTTGTAATGGGCCAGGCGCGACCGGCAGAATTCAATCAGCTCCGTTGCGCCGGCTCGCGCATCAGGCTTCAGCACGACCAGAGCTTTGGGAACCTCGCCCCACTTCTGGTCAGGTACAGGTATGACGGCGGTCTCAAGCACGGCGGGATGCGCGAGCAGCGCTTTCTCGACTTCCAGCGACGAAATGTTTTCTCCGCCGCTGACGATGATGTCTTTTTGGCGGTCCACAATGAGGATGTACCTCTCCTCGTTCCAGGTCGCCAAGTCTCCGCTATGAAACCATCCGCCGCGCATTGCTTGGGCCGTGGCCTCCGGCTGTTTCCAATAGCCTTCCATCACGCCATCGCCGCGGGCGATGATCTCGCCAACGGCCTGGCTGTCGCGAGGCACGTCGTTGTCGTTCGGATCCACCACTCGAAGTTCGACGCCAGGAATGGCGTAACCCGTCATCGCCTGGCCTACAAAACGTTTCTCCCCTTCCCATTCAAGCCCCGGCTTCATGGAAGAAACGGAGAGCACCGGCGCCGTTTCCGTGAGTCCGTATCCGGCGAAGCATGTACACCCAAATTTCTCTTCGATTTCCTGCACGAGCGTCGGTGAGGCCGCCGCGCCGCCGACATTGATCCACTCGAGGCTGCTCAAATCGTGCTTCTTGCGTTCCGGACAGTTCACCAGCGCAATGGCCATGGCCGGCACGGCGCCGAAACTTTGCACTCGCTCCTGCTCGATCAGCCGGAAGACCTCGGCCGGGTCAAAACGCGGCATCATCACATGCTTGGCGCCTCTGAACGTGACCGTATGCGCGGCGCCCCATCCATTCGCATGAAAAAGAGGAATGGTGTGAAGATGCACGCCCTCGGGCGAGGTCTCGTGGGACAGCAGGCTGCTCAGCGCGTGCAGGTAGACGTTTCGATGGGTCAGCATCACGCCCTTCGGATTGGCGCTAGTTCCGCTGGTGTAGAAAAGTTCGGCAACTGCGTTCTCGTCGAATTCCATGACGTCGGGGCGATGCGGCGTGGCGGCGGCTAGAAGCTGCTCATAATTCTCGTGAGCGAGCCAGGCTGCCTGCGGCGTTCCGGTGAGCAGAAAAAACGAGTGCACCGCGGACAGCTTTTGACGAAACGAATCCACCAGGCCCAAGAAATCCTTTTCCAGAAACAGAATCTTTGGGCCTGCATCGTTCAGAATATAGGTTAGCTCGTCCGGCGCCAGGCGAATGTTCAGGGGAAGCAACACCGCATTCGCCTCCAGAACACCAAAATATGCCTCGAGCAATCGGTGGCAATTCAAGCTCAGAAACGCGACTCGATCCCCTCGCTCGACTCCGGTCTTGCGCAGCGCACCTGCAAGGCGGTCCACGCGCTCCGCCAGCTGGCGATACGTAAACCGCTCATTGCCGCATACCACGGCCGTTTTATCCGGATATTGCTGCTCTGCGTAACGCAAGAATCGTAAGGGAGTGAGTGGAACGTTCATGGCATCTCTGGCCTACGCTGCTTGTCCTCCATCCACAACCAGCACATCTCCAGTGACAAAATCAGAAGCGTCCGACGCCAGAAAGACGGCAGCGCCTTTCAAATCATCTTCGCCGCCGAATCGGCCCAGCGGAATTCCCCGCAGCATGTTTTCCCGGTTTCGTTCGATCACGACTTGAGACAGGCGTGTCGGAAACCATCCCGGCGCGATGGCGTTTACATGGACGTTGTGAATCGCCCACTTGCGAGCCAAATCCCTCGTGAAGGTGATGACTCCTCCCTTGCTGGCATGATATCCGATCGCTTGAAACTCGGGCGGCGAGCCCCGAAGCCCGGCGGTCGAAGCGATATTGATGATCTTCCCGCGCTTCTGCGCGACCATAATCTTTCCAGCCGCCTGGCAGCAGAGGAACGTCCCGGTGAGGTTGGTCTCGATCACCTTGTTCCATTGCTCGAGGCTCATCTCTTCGATGGGCGCTCCCCATGACGTGCCGGCGTTGTTGATCAAAATATCGATCCGCCCGAATTGTGACACCGTGACGTCCACAAGCTCCTGAACGCTCGCCGGATTCTTCACGTCGCAGGCGAGCGCGAGAGTTTTCACGCCAAGGGCCTTCAATTCTTCGGCAGCTTGTTCGCAACGCTCCTTCTTGCGGGCGCACAGCACCAGACTGGCGCCCATTTCCGCGAGCCCCTCGGCCATCTGGCGCCCCAGTCCAACCGATCCTCCGGTGACGATCGCCACACGCCCCGTGAGATCGAACAGCTGCTTGACGTTCATTGCCTGGGCGCTCTCCTGCAGCATCGGCTCACCGCGCATGCGTAGGCGTTCAACGGGACCGCGAGACGGGGTGGGCCGGACCCGCGGTCCCTCAGGGGTGGAGCAAGATCAAAAGTTCAGTCGCGCCCCAAACTGGAATTCCCGCTTGGGCAACGCCGACGTGAACGCCAGCGGCGTGCTGGGCGTAGCCGTTCCCCCGCCTGAAAGAGGTGTGCCGGGTCGAATCCCGTGCACGTTGAACGTGGTCTCGCCGTCTCCGCCGAGCGCAGTCGGAAGGCCAAACAATGGATCTACCTCGTTGTTCACGCTGGCAAAGTTTGTCCGATTTGCGATGTTGAATCCCTCCGCCGTGATTTGCAGATTCAACTTTTCGGTTAGTTTGTGTTGCCAGGTCAGACGCATGTCGAAGTCGATCAGATTGGGGCCAAGACCCGAATCGCGGGGCGCTCCAATTGGGCGTTCATTCGTTACGTGGTTGTCGCCGTTATCCTCTCCTTCAACCAGTAGATTGAACGGATGCCCACTGTTGTATGTGAAAATCGGCGCGAGTTGAAAGCCGGACAAGACGGCTTCCTTCCACGGGCTGTCGAACACGCCGGCGATCACCACCTTATGCCGCTGATCAAACGCGGAAAGCCCTCGGTCCAGACCCAAGTTCGTCGGGTCCTGCGGTCCGTAGTCCGTGTTGTAATCCGTCGATGTGTCAAACGCTTTGCTGTAGGTGTAATTTCCAAACACTGTGAAGTGATCGCTGAATCGCTTTCTGATTTCCAGGATCCCTCCCTCGTAGAGGGCGGAGGCTGCGGATGTGTATTGGTTATTCTGCACGACAAGCGGGTTTACGAAACACGCGGTTGGAGCTGCCGCGCAGGGGGACGGGACCGGAGTGCCAGCTACAGCGCTTGCGATCAGGCTGTACGGATCGATGGCTGGGTCGGTATACCAGTCGCGGTACGTTGCCACTTTCCCGTTCGCCAGCGGCAGTGAAACGAAGGGCGCTTTCAGCAGGTTCGTGTCAATCGCAACCGGGAGCCGGAGTGTATGGGAATAAATCCCGCTCAGCGAAATGGAAAATCCGGGCGAAATCTCACGTTCGATTCCAATCGACGCTTGTTGCGAATAAGGAGGTTTGTAGTCGGGCGGGTTGCTAAAGAGCACACTCAACGGTGAGATTGGGCCACTGTTCGCGACGCCGATCCCCAACGGCACTACCTCGGCCGGCGTGATGCAAGCGTTATTTCCGGCTGCTGGGGTCGTGCACTGGATGGCTCCCTCTGCAAACAGCGTCTGAAACACAACCGCCGAGTTCTGAATCGGCAGCCCGGTCGCCGTCAGCGGATCCGCATAAATCGAAATGTATCGCGTGCAGGGGCCGTTGCTTCCGGGAGGAATTAAAGGCGTGCCGGGCGGAAAAGGAGGAAGATCAAGATTAACCCCACATGTCCCAATCAGGTTGTTCACCTGGTCGGGAACCTGCGACGTGTTGTTGTGGTTCTCTACGGTGCTGTGATCCTTGTTCAAGGCTCCCAAACTCAGATCCACCTGCGGAATCTGGGAGTCGATCGGGCCGTAAAAAATCCCATATCCGCCCCGGATCACAGTCTTGTGGTCTTTGAACGGATCCCACGCAAAAGCGATCCGCGGAGCCACATCTCCGTAATACGTGTTCAATGGCTGGAATTGCGAATCGATTTCGTAGCGGACCCCAAGATTCAATGTGAAGGTGGACGTAACTTTCCATGAGTCTTGCCAATACAGCCCTGTCAGCGGACGCGTGTAGGCCGGGTAATCGGCATTGCCGAAGCCCTGTTGATAAAACTGGGGCAGCCCCAGAGAAGCCGACTGCAGAGAGTTTATGCTTGCCGAGCCCAGCGACGGCGAAAGTCCACAAGCTGCCGGGACCGCCAGGCAATCGCTCAGGATGCCTCCGGGCAGCGACCCAAAGACAATCCGGCCCGGCATGTACGTATGCGATTCCGAGTGATCGCCGCGCAGAAGTTCGGAGCCGCCAAATTTGATCGTGTGGCGGCCGTGAATCAGGGTGAAGTTGTCCGCGAATTCATAGCGGCGCAGGATGACGTAGTCCGGCAGGAAGATATTGGTTCCCAGATTATTGGCGAACCCCGGAATTTGGAGATTTACCTGCGCGGGCTCATTTGGAATCACGTTAAAGCTCTCGTAATCGTACTGCAGCCGCAGTTCGTTCTGAGCACTGGGGCTGAACTCATGGAACCAGGCCCCCTGAAGCGTGCTGTCATAAGTGTGGACCGAACTGGCCGCCGAAAAGCCGTTCAGCGATTGCACGTCGGGGTTTTCCTCGAGATCATGTCCGTACCGATAGGTAACAGAAATCTGGTTTGAGTCGTCGATACGGTGGTCGAGACGTCCCGACGCCAAGTATTCGCGCGTGTTGTACGGAAATACCCCTCCGTTTGCTTCAAACTGGCCTATGAGGTATTGATTTAGTGCAGTTTGACCCGTTCCGGGTAGGCCCGTTACTGGACTGATCGTCAGAGCGGTCTCGAGCGCGAAAGCGCAGTTCAGGGCGGACATGTTAGGCTGCCCGCTGAGGCACGGCACGCTCGGGTTTGCCGAGGCTGCCAGCGCGCTGACGATGGCTTGTTGCGCGAATCTCGGGTCACTCGTCGCAAATGGGTTCGCTGCCGCCAGCGGATCGGGTCCGGCGAAGATCGAGCTGTTCGTCAGCAGCGGCACCGAATTCTGCGAGTTCTGGAGCAGGCCCTCGAAGGAAACGAACAAGAAAGTGCGGTCTTTCTTGATGGGAAAACCTAGCGCTCCGCCGTATTGGTACCGGCTAAGGCTGTTCTTCACGGGTGCGCCGACGGAGTCAAAGTTAAAGTTGCTGAACGTAGTAGTGTTGAGCGACAGTGCAGACTTAAAGGCGAATGGATCGCGCGCATCGAGGGCATCGTTGCGGAAATAACTGTATAGGCTCCCATGCACATCGTTCGTCCCCGACTTCGTAACGATGTTGATCGTCGCGCCGCTGGCCCCGCCCAGATCCGCGGCGTAGTTGCTGCGATTCACTTGGAACTCCTGCACTGCATCCTGGCTAACGGTCAAGCGGACACCGCCGCTGTCGTCTTGAGCCTCGCCACCGTCCACGGTGACGCTGTTCCCACGGCCATTACTCCCATAGAAGGAAAGGCCGCTTTGGGGAGTCTGCTTCACGCGAAAATCCTGATCGTCCGCGATCCTGGTGGAATTCGACACGCCGGGAAGCAAAAGCGTGAAAGTGAGGTAATCGCGGCGATCGATCGGAAGGTTTGTTATGTATGTCTCAGTCAGAGTGTTTGCCTGGCTGCCCCTCTGCGTGTCGATCACGGGCGGTGCGGCAGTAACTTCCACGACTTGTCCAGTCGCCGCGACCTTCAGGCTGAAATCGGCGATCGTCGTCTCGCCTACGCTGACGACCACGCCGTTTTGAGTCATCGTTGCGAAGCCGGCGACCCTGACTGTCACGTTGTAGGTTGCGGGCAGCAATCCGATCAACCGGTACTGGCCGGAGTCTCCGGTAGCGGCCGTGTAGCTTGTCCCCCTTGCCGTCTCGGTCGCGACGACCGCGGCGTTCGGGATGACCGCACCCGAGGGATCGGTTACGGTCCCGTTGATGTCACCTGAGGCGCCCACGCCCTGCGCTTTCGCGACAGGGCTTGCGAACAGCAACAACGCCAGCGAAACAAAGGCACCCGCCACCAGGACGTGCTTCATAGGTCCTCCTCGTAACTCAGTACGTGGCCGATTTTGTTTGAGAGTATGCCCAGGAGTTTTTTCACTCCCACCCTTCGAGTTCGGTCTAGCCGACCGCTTTCGTTCCCCCAACCCGGCTGTCTTCAGAAACACCGGGTACCTCTGAAATTGTGATAGCCAATATCACATTTAATCGACTAACGTCAAGACGAAAGCACATGCGTTCTGCGGGGGTGTCCGCGGGGCTATTTTATGCGGGAGGCTTTACTGAGGAGTCAGCACGATCCGGCCGGAAATATTCCCGCGCCGCAATTGCTCCAGAAGTTCGTTGGCTTCGGCGAGCGGCCGTGCTGCGACTTGGCATCGAACTTTTCCGGTTGCCGCCATGGCGAGGATCTCGGATAAGTCCTCGCGGGTGCCGACTGCCGAAGCCTGCATGCGGATTTCCCGGGCGGCCATTAGAATCGGCGGAAAGCAGATGTTCTCGGCCGGCAGACCTACCACCAAAAGAGCTCCGCTCGGCCGCACGCTATAAAACGCCGTATCGTAGGCTGCCTTTGCTGCCGACGTAACAAGAGCCGCGTGGACGCCGCCCATCTCCCGAAATCCCTTGGCCACGTCGGTCGAAGCCGCGTGAAACGCGTGCGCAGCGCCAAGCGACCTGGCAAGGGCGAGCTTCTCCTCGGAAATATCGACTGCGGTGATGTCCGCACCCATCGCGCGCCCGATCTGCACGGCGAGGTGTCCCAGCCCACCGATGCCAAAGATCGCCAGCCGCTGGCCGTGCGAAATCTTGGCCTGCTTGAGCGCTCGGTACACCGTGACGCCTGCACAGAAAAGGGGGGCAGCTTCCATCGAAGAAAGACCGTCGGGAATTTTCAGCGCGTGGCTCGCGGGGGCCTTCATGAATTCTGCGTACCCGCCATCCACTGTGACGCCTGTGATCTTCTGCCGGGCGCAAAGGTTTTCGTTTCCCTCGCGGCAGAACTCGCACTCGCCACAACTCCAGTGAAGCCATGGGACGCCGACCCGGTCGTCTATATGGACGTCACGAACCCCCACGCCCATTTCGACCACGCGCCCGACGATTTCGTGACCGAGAATCAGCGGCCTCTTGACGATTTTCGCCAATTGCGGCCAATCGCCGTCGGCCACATGCAGATCGGAATGGCATACGCCGCAAGCCTCGACCCGGATCAGGACTTCGTGAGGTTCCAGTTTGGGCCGATCGACTTCCTCGATCGCAAGCGGCTTCTTGAAATCACGCAGGACGGCTGCTTTCATTCGCGCACGGCTCGGGAAATCTCAGCGCCACCGGCTCGATCGCCGGTGGAATTGACGGCTCACGCCTGCACGCCGCGCAGGAAAAATTCGACGGCGCTCAGCACGCGCTCGCTCAAATCGTGCGGCCCCTCGAGATCAACCGCCCAACGGCGAACGATGGTCGTGTAAAGCCCTTCCATAAATTCGGCGAGGTGAGCGACCGGAAAGGCGCGCGTGATTTCTCCTCGCTTCTGCCCTTCGGCAAGAATCTCCCGCAGCAAGCTGACCGCGATTTCTTCAGGCTGGCGCATCTCCGGCGAACGCACGGGATCCATCGCGCCTGAAAGCACCACCGCTCGCCACAGGGGCCGGTCCGACTCCACTTCCTGGGCCATTCCCTGATACATCCGGCGAAGGCGCTCCCCGGTCGACGTGCGGCTCGAAAGCTCGGTCTCAAGACGCTCCTTGATACACGCAAACCCGCGCCGGCCTACCTCGCGCAGAACCGCGTCCTTGCTCGGAAAATACCGGAAAAAGGTCGGCTGGCTGATTTCCAGAATTTGGACGATGTCGTCCACCCTCGTGTTTTCGTAGCCGCGCTTGCGAAACAGGCGAATCGAAGTATCGATGATTTGGCCCCGCATACGCACCTTCTTGCGCTCGCGAAGACCGGGTATCGCTGCCTTTTCCTTCGCTTTGCCAGTCAGGGCAAGGTGGTGCCGTTTCGTGGAACTTTTGGGCCTTCCCGCGCTGCGTTTGGCGACGTGGGATGAACCGATTCGAGCGATCTTCGTGCCAGCCATCAATCATCTTCTCCTGGGTCGTCTATGCAGATATCGAGAGAGCTACTCTAACACAGACGCACAGATATCGTGATAGTAGCTAACACTTGACAGACGCTAATGGAAGCCCTGCGAATCGGGATGTCCGCAGAACGCCTTCGCAGACTGACTTGCCGCGAAGTGCAATCAAAACTCGAATGAGCCCGGAAGCATCAGCTAAAGCAGTTGCTGCCAGTTACGGAGAATGAGTGGTGAGCCGCGGAGGACTCGAACCTCCAACCCGCTGATTAAGAGTCAGCTGCTCTACCATTGAGCTAGCGGCCCGGGGAAACTTTGATTCTAGCACGAGACAACGGAGCGCCCAACGCGTCCTTGAGGTGCGCGAAGGCGCCGCGCGAGCGATCAGGTGCGCAGCGTTGCCGCGATTTCCTTGGCCACCTGGCGCGCGCGAACGAGATCGCCGGGTCCGAATGAAATTGCTGCGACGCGGGCGTGCCCCCCGCCGCCGTACTTTTCGCATAGCGACGCCAGATTCACGTCGGCGGCTACCTCTTTCCACGGGCTGGTTCCGACCGACACCTTCGCGCGCGTCGGCGATGCGCTCACGCCCACCGAATAGAGCGCGTCCGGATACAGATAGTACGGGATGAACTTGTTGTAGCCCTCGAGATCGAGGTCGCTGACGTCAAAGTAAACCACGCCGCCGCGCGAATCCGTGCGCTCGCGCAAAATATCGATCGACTGGCGATGGCGCTCGAGCAATGGACCCAGATGTTTCTTTACCAGTGGCAGCTCGATGACTTCCGCAAGCGAAAGCCGCGCCAAGTCCGGAATTAGCTGCGGCACGAGATTCGGCTCCGGCGCCGCCTCGATCACCAGCGCCAGTTTCATCGCCGGCTCCGCCAGAGCCACCGCCGCCTCGGGCGACTTGAACTGCGCGCCGTCAATGATGTCGCCCCACTCGATCAGTTCCGCGAGCGGCTTCGCATCGAATCCAAATTTCTCGCTGGCGATCGTCGCCAGGAATTTCGTGCACGACTTGTACGACGGATCGTAGAACTTCTTGCCCGAATGGTCCTGTCGGAAATGCTCGGCGTCCTCCGGCTTCAAGAATGCGCTCTGATGATGGTCGAACCACCACGTGAGCAGCGGCGAGCTCGAATACTTGAAATCTACGATCGCATTTTCATCGCCGTCGAATACGCCGTCCTCAAAAGGCTGCGAGGCTTTGTGCGTCATCCCTGTATACAGAAACTCAACGCCCGGATTGATGCGCTCGCGGTAAAACCGCGAAAAGATCGCGGCGGACGAAGCCCCGTCGAAGCACTTATCGTGGAAGCAGACCCGTACTTTCAAATCAATCTCCCGTCACACCTACAGACCACGCGCAGCCCCGGAGTAAAGCCATCTAAGATGGAGGCTCCCCGTTCGCTTGTCAAGAGGGCAACGCGATGCTACAAAATTTCGCGGCGCCGGAAACAATCGATGGCGTGATCGTTCACCATGCCGGTCGCCTGCATAAATGCGTAGCAAATCGTCGAGCCGACGAAGCGGAATCCGCGCTTCTTGAGCGCTTTGCTCATCGCATCGGATTCCGCCGTGCGCGTGGGCACCTGCTTCGATTGCCGCCAGGAATTATTTCGCCTCGGCTTGCCGCCGACAAACTTCCAGATGTAGTCGTCGAACGAGCCGTGCTCCTTCTGCACCGCGAGAAATGCCTGCGCATTCGTGATGGTCGCCGCGATCTTCAGTCGGTTGCGCACGATCCCGGCGCCGGCCATCAGCGCGCGCACTTTGCGTTTGTCGTAGCGCGCGATCTTCGCCGCGTCGAATCCGTCGAACGCGCTGCGATAATTCTCGCGCTTCCGGAGAATGGTCTCGCAGCTCAGCCCCGCCTGCGCGCCTTCGAGAATCAGAAATTCGAAGAGCCTGCGATCGTCGTGCAGCGGCACGCCCCATTCCGTATCGTGGTATTCCATCATGAGCTGGCTCTGCGCCCAGTGGCAGCGGCGGACGGCCAGCTTCGATTGCTCCGTCATCGTATGGAACGCTGCAAGGAAGGAACTAGAAAACGCCATACCCGTCTCGCGGGTCGCGCGCCCCGCGAGACAACTTCATCGAGATCGAAACAAGCTCTAGGACAGATGGCGTTCGATCGCTTTGGTGATCTGCTCTTTCGATACGGCACCGACGATCTGTTCGGCCACCTGCCCGCCCTTGAAGACGAGCAGCGTCGGAATCCCGCGGATATTGAACTTGCCCGGCACGTTCATGTTGTCGTCGACGTTGAGCTTGACGACCTTCAACTTGCCGGCGTGTTCCCGCGCGATCTCGTCCACTGTGGGCGAGAGCATCTTGCACGGCCGGCACCAGTCAGCCCAGAAATCGACCATCACGGGCTGGCTATTGCTCGCGTCGATCACTTCGGACTGGAAGCTCGCATCGGTTACAGCCGGAATGTTGTCTGCCATTTAAGTTTCCCCTTATGAGCGCCTTCCAGCAACCTACCGCCGGTCCACGCCCGCGTATTTAGATGCTCCAGCGACTCTTGGGATTCGCGACCTCTTTGCCGCCTCGTACAGAGTCACGTAAGATGCCGCCGAAGCCTTCCACGAAAAATCCTTGGCCATGCCGTTCGTCTGCACAGCCTGCCAAGCCTTGGCGTCGCCGTATGTCTCGAGCGCCTTGCGCAGGCAAAGCAACAACGCCTTGCCGCTGTATTCCTCGAACTTGAATCCCGTGCCCTGCTGCGTCTTTGGAACGAAGTTCTGTATCGTATCGTCCAGTCCCCCGGTCGCCCGAACGATCGGCACCGTTCCATAGCGCAAGCTGTAAATCTGATTCAACCCGCATGGCTCGTATCGCGACGGCATCAGGAACATATCCGCGCCCGCCTCGACCTTGTGTGCGAGAGTGTTATCGTAACCGATTTTGAGGCCTACGCGCTCCGGATATTTCTCTGCAAGCTGCTTGAAGAGCTTCTCGTATTCGGCCTGCCCGGTTCCTAGTACGGCCAGTGCAAGGTCCTCTTTCATCACGTCGTCCGCGATCTCCGCGATCAAATCGAATCCCTTCTGGTCGGCGAACCGCGAGACGATTCCGATCAGCGGCTGCGCCAAGTCGGCTTCCGGCAATCCCAACGAAGCGAGCAAATCCTTTTTGCACGCCTTTTTTCCGGCGAGATTCTCGGACGAGTAGTTCTGCGCGATCAGCTTGTCCGCCTCCGGATCCCACGCCGTGTAATCGACACCGTTCAAGATGCCGGTCAGCCGGTCTCCTCGGTGGCGGATCACGCCTTCGAGCCCGTTGCCGAATTCCGCTGTCTGAATTTCCTTGGCGTAGCGGCGGCTGACCGTCGTCAGATAGTCGGCGTAGATCAACCCTCCCTTTAGAAAATTCACCCTGCCGAAAAACTCGAGAGCATCCACGCTGAAAAGCGCATCGGGCAGGCCGATCCTCCGCAGCGCGGCCGCCTCGAACACACCCTGATAGGCGAGATTGTGGATCGTGAATACGACCGGCAGCGAGCGCACCGCTCGGTCTTCGGCGTGTTGCGTGCGCAGCAGCACTGGGACCAACGCGGTCTGCCAGTCGTGGCAGTGGACCACATCCGGCAGCCAGACGCGCTTCATAAATTCGATCGTCACCCGCGAGAATTCCGCGAATCGCTCTGCGTTGTCCGGATAGTCGCCGGCGCTGTCGCCATAGAGTTCCGGGCGATCGAAAAATGGAGGATCGTCGACGAAAAAGTAGCGGACTCCGTCGACCGCCTCCGCCTCCGCAATTGCCGGAAACCGCAAGCGGTCGCCGAGCGCGACCGTCACGCTCGAAATCAGCATCGAGTGAATCTTGTTGGCGTGATACCGCGGCAGCAGGACCGCCACGTCGTGGCCCATCGCCCGCAGCGCTTTCGGCAGCGCCTCGACGACGTCCGCCAGTCCGCCGGTTTTCGAGTACGGGAGTCCCTCGGAAGCTACAAAGAGAATTTTCATCGCCGCCTAAACCACAATAAAAACGGTAGCGGAGCCCTCAGCGTTCGTCAACCCAATCTCCCGACGCAGCGCCCCATCCGCCATCGCGCGGTTGCAGCCCTCCTCGTTGTTGCACCGGCCCCTGGGTTGTTACACTCGTTCGCCATGGCGCGTCAGAAATTGGGGCAGCACTTCCTCGGCAATCCCGCGTGGCAAAAACGCATCCTCGAAACGCTGCCGCGCGATCCCGACGATGTCTGGCTCGAAATCGGCGCCGGCCACGGTGAAATGACGCACCTGCTCGCCAGCCGGGGCCGCCGCGTCATCTCCATCGAAACGGATGCTCGCCTTGCTGAGAATTTGCGCCGGAAAATCGAAGAGCATCCCGCCGAGTGGCCATCCGTCGAAATCGTCTCGGGCGACGTCCTGCAGCTCGATCTCGGAAAACTCGCCGGTGGCCGCTTCCGCGTCTACGGCAATCTTCCCTATTACATCACCTCGCCGATCCTCCATCATCTTTTCCAGTATGCCGACCAGATAGCCTCGATCCACATCGTCATCCAGTTCGAAGTGGCCGAACGGATCGCCGCTCGGCCAAGCCGTCGCGAATATGGCTATCTCTCGGCCGCCTGCCAGTTCTACTCGCGCCCCGAAATTCTCCTGCGGATTCCGCCCGGCGCGTTTCGTCCGCCGCCGCGCGTCACATCCGCGCTCGTGCGCATGGCGCTGCCGGGCGAGCGGGCTTCGCTGGCTGTACGCGACGAGCAGCACTTTCTGAAATTCGTGCAGACCTGCTTCGGCCACAAACGCAAAACGCTGCGCAACAATCTTCGCAGCCTCGCATCCGACGACCGCATTCACGCAGCCCTCGATTCCTGCGAACTGCGCCCCGACGCTCGCGCCGAGCAGCTCTCGCTCGCGCAGTTCTCCGCCCTGTTCGCCGCAATCAGTGGGAATTAGAACGTCAGGTCACTTCGCCGGCTGGCGCGACGACATATCCTCAACCACGGCACGCAGTCGGTCCGGCAAGTCCGTCATGATGCCGTCGACACCGGCTTCGATCATCGTCCGCATCTCGCCCGCATCGTTCACAGTCCAGGTCACCACGTGCAGATCCGCCCGGTGCGCTCGGTCGACGAGTTCGCCGTTCACCAGGTCCCATCGCAAGCAGAGTTGCCGCGCGCCCGCATCGATGGCCGTTTTCACAAGGTCCGGCCCTCCCCGGTCGACGAGCAACCCCATCATTACTCCCGGGTCTATCTGTCGCAGCGCCCGCAGCGTTTGCGGATCGAAGGAAAGGGCGATCGTGCGCGCCGCGTTCTCCGAATTCTGCAGCGCCGCCACAAGCGAGTGGTGCATGCCCCACGCGCCGTCGTACTTGATCTCCAGGTAAAAGATCACGTCGTTCTGACGGGCGAATTTGAGCACCTCATCAAGCGTAGGAATCTGCGCGCCCATGAATTGCCGGTCGAACCACATACCTGCGTCGAGCTGCCGCAACTCGGCGAGCGTTCGATCTTTCACCGGCCCCTGGCCGTTGGTGGTCCGTTCGAGCGTTGGATCGTGTATCGCAACGAAACGCGCATCCCGCGTCAGGTGCAAGTCGGTTTCGATGAAGCCCGCGCCCAGTTCGACTGCCCGCTGAAAAGCCACGAGCGTGTTTTCGGGTGCGTGGCCGGAGGCGCCTCGGTGCGCGATGATCCATGGATTTCGCATCAGTTTTGCCTATGCTAGCAGATTCGGCGGCCGGCTCGTTTTGCTTGGCTCAGTCGCGTTGTGAGAATTACAACCCCGCTCGCCGGTACTAGAACAGCCATAACCGCACATCCTCTCGCAAACAGCGCTCGATGCAAAGACTTTCTCATACTCGCCCCACAACCTTCCAGCTTCTGGATATTCGAGCCGCCGGAAACGGCTTGGCGGTGCCCAAATTCGTCCGGCACGGCCGGTGTCCGCTCACATTTTCTTGAAGCCATTGCACATAGCGAATGCATCGAAGGGATGCTCATTCGCGCTGCTTTGGTAGAAGGATTGCCCACCCATTGCGCCCGCCGAAAGACGGCGGAGATCGCGAAGCCGGGCAGCGAATGCGCCAGCCGTCGCCGACGCTTCAGCGCCGATTCAGTCGTTGACTTCGCGGAGTTTTTCGTAATAGAAGAGCGGTTCGAAATGGTGGAGGCGGAGGGTCTGTCGAAGCAGCCGAGTCGCCGGTCGCACGGGCGCTCTGCGCGCTGAGGATGTGATTCGACGGGCCGCAGCCTGCGGGTCGTTCCAGCAAACGCGAATGCGTTGGGGGCGCTGGAGCGGCCCGGTCTTGGGGAGGGCATGTGGCGCTGTTCGTTCTAGTTCTGGTGGGGCTGGTCGTCGGCCAGACGTGGCTGGATTGGCGCGAAACCAGAAAGGACTGGATCATCCCCGAGTGGGCAAAGGGGCTGGCGCTCGCCGGCGTCGTCGCGATCTCGCTCACAGCCGTTACGTCGTTCGCTTCTGAATGGCTGCAGGACGATGCGGGCCAGTGGACCTCCGGGTTTGGCTCGCGCTTCTTTTGGGCGGAGTTGGTCTTCCTCTTTGTTGTCCTCGGCATGATCGTGGTTGCCGCGCGAAAAAAACACCTGCGCTGGCTCTTGATCGTCGCGAGTGTAATCACCGCAGCAGCTTTCTGGTTTGGCATGAGCCTCTTCTCGTAGGTCGAGTCTCCTCGGGACCTCGCCGCGCGCTGCTGCCTCTTCGCCGTTCGCCGGTAACTGGCCGCCATTCACCGAAAACCTCAAGACGCCGCGAGCGCGCCATCCTATTCTCCCGCCATGGAACGACACCAAATTCTGGCAGGAGACGACATGATGACCAACGTCGAACGGCGTGCTCCCTCTCCAACTTCCACTTCGTCGGCAGCCGCTACGCTGGGCGCCGCGGTTCTGATCCTTGTGGGAATTGTGTTTCAATTGTGCGAACTTGGCTACGCTCATCTGACGGACACCCACTGGGTCGCTTCCCTGCTCCTGCAGGGCCTCTGGAGCTTGGCGGACGGCTGGATGAAAGCGGCTGCAATCGGCGACTCATTCCGCTTCTGGCCGCTTGCCCTGGTGCTCGCCGGATGCGCGATCCTGTTTTCTCGACGGACGGCTTGATGCTGACTACCGTGGCAGTTGGATGCAGTGGAATGAACAACCATCGGAAAGGAACAGCGTGAGGAACGGCCCCAGACGCGTGGTGGCACCAGGCCTTCTCGTAGGCTTGTGGATCACTACGCTCGGAGTGATTTTTCTCCTCGACCAGCTGGGAATCATACCGGCCAACATCTCGTTCGCGTTCGTTTGGCCCGCGATTCTGATCGCCGCGGGCCTCACGATCATTCTCTCCACTCATTCTGTCGCCCGTTTTTGGGGCGTGCTGCTGCTCGTCTGGGGGGCAGTGTCGATCTCGAATGAGTTGGGTTTCTTCCATATTCACATCGGGAGCCTGTGGCCCTTGGTGCTGATCGCCCTCGGCATATCCATGTTGCTGAATTCTTCTGGACGATTTGGACGCCCGGGTTGGCCCCCGTGGCCGATTCACACGAGCGATCCCACGCGGGATCCGGCGCACCCGGCAGCATCAGACGCGACGCGGAATTCGTTCGACAACTCGCCGCGCCCGCCAGGCCCGCCCTCAGGACCGCCGCCTTCGGCCGCGTTTTTCGGCGTGAATACCAGTAGCGGGAGTGGGGACGACGCGACATTCGATCAAGCCGTCATTCTGAGCGGTTTCAAGCGGCGTGTCACCTCGCAGCGTTTCCGATTTGGGAAAGCGACCGCGGTTCTCGGCGGCTTTCACATCGATTTCACCCGCGCGGATATCGACGGCAGCCGCGCTCTCCTTCACATCGACACGGTTTTCGGAGGCGGCGAAGTCCGTGTCCCTGACAACTGGAGAATTGTGATTGAAGCTACGGCGGTCGCGGGCGCGTTCGTCGACGAGACGTACCCTCAACCCGTCAGCGCGTCGACACCGGTGAAGGAACTGATCGTCCGTGGCGCCGCCATCTTCGGAGGAGTCACCATCAAGAACTGATTCCTATGCATCCGCTTCTTGGCCAACTCCGGCGCGTTCTCCTCTACCTGATCGCATGGATTCCCCTTGCGGCGTTACTCGTCTATCTGCTCTCCATCACGCATCAGGTGAGCATCGAAGAAGCAACCGCTCTGGCGATTCCTCTTTGCCTCTTCTATGCGTTCGTTTGTCTTTCGGCGTGGCACCCGTGCCGCTCCACCCCCATCGATCGCGTCGAACTCGACAAACTTCTCACCACACATGTGGGCGGAGCGTTGGTCGCTTCGGGTCTTTGGGTTTTCGCGGCTTGGGTGCTGGCGTGGATTCTCGCTTCCAGCTTTTTCGCCTTCCGCGGCCTGAACGAGCGGCTCTATTCCGAATTGCCCGTCGTGTTCGTCACGGGAGTCCTGCTCTATTTGCTGTCGGTGTTCTTCTACTACGTCCTGATCGCGGTCGAGGCGTCTCAAAAAGCCGAGGCTCGCATGATGCAGATGAGCATCCTCGCTCGCGAGGCGGAATTGAGGGCGCTGAAGGCACAGGTGAATCCGCACTTCCTCTTCAACAGCCTCAATTCCATCAGCGCGCTCACGAGTTCCGATCCGGCGAAGGCTCGCGAAATGTGCATCCTCCTAGGCGATTTCCTGCGGCGGACGTTGGGCCTCGGCGAGAAATCCGCGATTCCTCTCGAAGAGGAAATGTCCTTGATCCACGCATTTCTCGCCGTCGAAAAAACGCGCTACGGCGCGCGCCTGCGCATGGAGGAAAACATCGCCAAGGAAGCGCTTGCCGTCGATGTGCCGCCGCTATTGCTTCAGCCGCTCGTTGAAAATGCGATCTCTCACGGGATCGCGAATCTCATCGATGGTGGATGGATCCATCTGGACGTAGGCTGCGAGAACGGCTCCGTCTCGATCGTGGTCGAAAATCTTTTCGATCCGGAGGCGCCGGCGTGCCGCAGGGGCGGCGTCGGTTTGGCCAACGTCCGCCAGCGCCTTCAGGCGCGTTACGGAAATCGCGCCACCTTCGAAGCCAAAGGCGAGGGCGATCGTTTCCGCGTCGCCATTACGTTACCCGCGGGGAAGCTCTCCGAGAAAGAGGTGGCCGCCCAGTGAGCCCCGAAACGACACGCAAAATCCGCGCCATCATTGTGGACGACGAAGAGCTCGCGCGGCAGATTCTGCGCGAGTTTCTCTCCGCGCATCCGGAAATCGAGCTTGTCGCCGAGTGCGCGAACGGCTTCGAAGCCGTGAAGGCGGTCGCCGAGCTGAAGCCCGACCTCGTCTTTCTCGATATCCAGATGCCGAAGCTCGATGGCTTCGAAGTCCTCGAATTGATCGGCAACGAAACCGCGGTCGTCTTCGTCACGGCCCATGATAACTTCGCGATTCGCGCCTTCGAAGTTCACGCTGTCGACTATCTGATGAAGCCGGTCGGGGCGAACCGCTTCGAAGCCGCCCTGAAGCGCGCCAAAGAGCGCCTCGAAAGCAAAGCGCCTTCCAATGCGGTTTCCGCAGCGGAGCTGGCCGCAGCCGCGCGTCCGCCTGCGCAGTATCTCGAGAGAATTCCCGTTCGCGATGGCGCTCGCGTCTTCATCATTCCGGTCGCCAAGCTTGATTACGTCGAGGCGCAAGACGATTACGTCGCGCTCGCGTCCGACGGCAAAAAGCATCTCAAGCAACAGACCATCGCGAGCCTCGAAACCGCTCTCGATCCCTCGCGTTTTCTCCGCGTTCATCGCTCGTACATCGTGAATCTGGAGCGCGTCGCCAAGATCGAGCCATATTCAAAGGATAGCCACGTCGCCGTCCTGTCCACCGGTGCACAGCTCCCCGTCAGCCGCGCCGGCTACGCCCGGCTGCGCGAATTCCTCGACCGCTAAGCCCCCGCCACACCGGACGCTGCTGACTAAAGCAGCACCACGTCGCGCGCGGGCTTGCTACGCGCAATCGCCCAGCGCGATACTCGAACTCATGAGGCTTCGCCGTCCATCCTTGGGAATCGCCGCACTGCTCTGGTTGGCGACAGTCGGTGGCTTGCTGGCGTCGCGCAACACGAGCGCCGACGAGCTGAAATTGAAGGATGGCACGAAGATCTCCGGCACCATCGTCGGCTTCGAGGAAAATTCATTCAAGGTAAAGACAAGCTACGGATTCGCGGAAGTGCAGAAGGACCAGGTGGTCTCGATCAGCATCACCGCGGCGAAACCCGTTGCATCTCCTGCGCCCGCGCCCGAGAAGCCAAAGCCGGAAACTGCAAGCGTTGCGCCGATCGCAACGAAGCCCGTGGTGAAGGCCGAGCTGCCAGCCGCGCCTGTTGCCGCGCCCAAAGTTGCCGCAGCCACTCCGCCGCCGATGGCTGCCACGCCGGTGGCTGATCCCGCACCGCCCAAACCTCCTGCGCCGGTCCCGATTCACGAAGAAGTTGTCGGCAACCTCTACACGAACGATACGTATCGCTTCCACATGTACAAGCCGCCCGATTGGGAAGTGATCGCGGGCGCGCGCAAGCTGCTACCCGGCACAATCGCTGCGCTCGGCACTGACGACGAGACCACGTACCTGCTGATCGGCCAGCAGCCCGCGGGCGAATCGCTGACTTCGGACATCAAGGCGTCCGAGCAGCGCCTCCGCGACGTGATGGACAACTTCCGCTCGCTCGGCGAAGAGCACGTCACAATCGGCGGCATGCCTGCGATCGAACATCATTTTCGTGGCGGCGTTGATAACCAAGACTGGTCGGGCGTCGCTGTCTTCCTTCCGCGCGCCGGTCAGGTCTACACCATCTTCGGAATGACCCGCGCTGATAGCGACCTCGTCCAGATCCAGGAAAACGTGATCGATCGCGCCATTTCGAGCCTTCAGTTCACGCAGCAGTAGCACGCAGAACCAAACCCCAGCGTCTCTCGTGCGATAATCCGATAGAAGCGATGCCTTCGTGCCGCCGAAAAACCGATGAGAGTATTTAGATCGTCCGCGATGATCGCACTCCTCGCTGCTACGGCGCTGCTGCCAAACGCAAGAGCGCGGCGTGCAAGCAACACTTCGACTCCTACTTTTTATCGCGATGTGGTGCCGATCCTGCAACAGCATTGCCAGTCTTGCCACCGGGACGGCGAAATCGCGCCGATGCCGCTCGTCACCTACGACCAAACGCAGCCGCTCGCCCGCCTGATTGCGGACGATGCGCGCGCACACAAGATGCCTCCCTGGTTTGCCGATCCGCGCGTGGGACATTTCTCGAACGATCCTTCGCTCTCGCCCAAGGAAATCAGCACGCTCGCCGCATGGGCCGCGGCAAATGCGCCCGCGGGAAATCCGGCGGATGCGCCGCCACCGCGTCGTTGGGTCGAAGGCTGGAACATCCCTCAGCCCGACCTCGTGATCCGCATGCCGAAGCCGGTGCCCATTCCGGCGCTGTGCGATATCCAGTACACGTACGAGATTGTTCCCACGGGTTTCAAGGAAGGCAAGTGGGTGCAGATGTCCGAGATTCGTCCGTCGAGCCGCGCGAATGTTCACCACGCCGTCGTCTACATTCGCCCGCCCGATTCGCCGTGGCTGCGGCATGCGCCTATCGGTGTGCCATTCACTGCGTCGGACATGAAGACCGACGCCGACCGCCGCGACACGACGACGACGAAGGCGGACATCCTGCTCGTGTATGCGCCGGGAAGCTCGCCCGATCGTTGGCCGGACGGAATGGCGAAGTACATTCCCGCGGGCTCGGACCTGGTCTTCCAGATGCACTACATCTCGCGCGATCGCCCGACAGTCGATCAGACCAGCGTCGGAATCGTCTTCGCCAAGCGGCCGCCCGCGAAGCGCGTGCTCACGCTGCAGTTGACGAATAGCAGCTTCGTGATTCCGCCGGGCGTTGCCGACCAACGCGTCGAAGTGCACGGCTCGCTGCCCAACGATGCCCTGCTGCTCAGCTTCTTCCCGCACATGCATCTTCGCGGAAAGCGGTTCGAGTACAACATCCTTCGCGCGAACGGCACGATCGAGCCGCTGCTTCGCGTGAACTACGACTTCTTCTGGCAGCTGAGTTATAGGCTCGCGCGGCCGATGCCGCTGAAGGCGGGAACCGTGCTGCAAGCGGTCGCGTGGTACGACAATTCGAAGAACAATCCGCACAACCCCGATCCGACCACGGCCGTTTATTGGGGCGATCAAACCTACGACGAAATGATGGTCGGTTTTTTCGATGTTGCGGTGGACGCTAACGTCGACAAGACGGAGTTTTTCGTCCGCCATCGGGCGGCGCGCTGAACCGCTAGAATTTCGTGACTTCGCTGAAGTGGAAGTCGCGGACCTTCATAGCCGGGACGACCATCTCGAATGACTCTTCGCCGGCCGCGCGCACGGCGGGGCCGAGCATCTCGACATTGGACAGCATCTCGATGATGCTTTCGTTGAAGCGGAAATTGCGGATGCCGCCGGCGACGCGTCCGTTTTCGATCAGGAACGTGCCGTCGCGCGTCATCCCGGTGAGGATTTTTTCGTAGGGATCGACTTCGCGGATGTACCACAACCTGGTGACGAGAACGCCGCGCTCGGTGGTGCGGACCATTTCCTCGATCGATTTGTCGCCGCCCGCGAAGACCAGGTTCATTGGCGCTTCGCCGTAGTCGTTGGGAAGCGAGAAACCGTGCCCGGTCGGCTTGGCTTTCATCTTTTTTGCGGTCGCGCGCGCGTAAACCAAGTTTTTCGGCACGCCCTTATCGACCAGAAGCACTTTCTGCCGCGGCATGCCCTCGCCATCGTAGGCCGGGCCGCTTTGTAGCGGATGGTACGCGTCGTCCCAGAGTGTGATGTTGTCGCCGAGCAGCTTTTTGCCCATTCGGCCTGTGAAGCACGAGCGTTTGTCGAAAACCGCCGTGCCCGCAAAATCGTAAAACAGGAATCCGACCAGATCGAGCACCGCAGATGGCGGAAGGATCGTGGTGTATCGGCCAGCGGGAATTTCGCGCGGCTCGCGCGATTTGGCGGCCTTCTCACTCGCGCTTTCCGCGAGCGCTTCGGGATCGATCTTGCGGATGTCGGGTGAATTCTCTTTCGCCCATCCCGAGGAATGCGATTCGAGAATTGTGACTGAGAATTCCGATCTCGTCTGCTCGTAGCGAGCGAACAGACCCTTCGAATTCGCCAGCACGGAGCGCGACTCGCCGCTGGAGAAAATCCCTGCCGCTGTCTGCTTTCGATTGCCGGCCATTTTGCATACGCGAGTGACAGCGCGGGCGCGATCCTGCGGCGTCGTCTTGGCTGTGGCCGAGAAAAAGCGCGCGACCTTCTCGTATTTCTGCTTCTTCAGCATCGGCAGCAGGTCGGGATTTTTCGGCTGGTTGCGCGCGAGGCTCACTGCGGTGGCAATGGCGCGGCGCAGCGAATCGTCGTCGGTCTTGTTGGTTGTGGAGCGCGCGGTGCGGCCGTCGACGACGGTGCGGATCGAGATGCCGAGAATTTCCTCGGCGACGTTCTGGTGAATGGTGTTGTTGGCGAAGCGCGTCAGGGCGTCGGTGGTGGCGCCGACGTCGACTTCGGTCTCGTCCGCATCGCTGAGTTTCAGGACGCGCTCGGCAATGCGCTCGAGATCGCCGATGGAAAGGCTCTTATTTTTGGACATCGCGCCTCATCGAGAAGAGAGATCCTTCGCTTCGCTCCCTTCCTTCGTCAGGGCAAGCAGGATGACGGAACGCGGTGGCGGTGGCGGTGGTGGTCGTGGTCATTTTGCGAAGGCGACGCCGATTTTGATATTGCGGAAGCGCGCGGGAGAAGCGCCGTGGCCCGTGCCCATCGTCTGCTGCGGCTGTCCTTTGCCGCAGTTGGGCGTGCCCCAGAGCGTCCAGTGGTCGCGCGAGCAGATGGCGTCGCAGCTGTTCCAGAATTCTGTGGTGATGCCGCTGTAGTTCGGATTCTTGATCATGCGGCCTTTCTTGCCGCCCTTGATCTCCCAGCCGATTTCGGTGGAGAACTGAAAGTGGTAGCGCTTGTCGTCGATCGACCAGGACCGATTCGTTTCCATCAGGATGGCGTCGTCCGTATCGGCGATGAGGTCGTCGTACTTCCACGTGCCCGGATTGATGCTGATATTGGTCATGCGGATCATCGGGAGGCGATTCCAGCTTTCGCAGCGGACCGTGCCGCCCGAGCGCTTCTCGCCAATCGACGCCGCCGTTTCGCGACTGCTCAGGTAGCCCGTGAAAAGGCCGTCCGTGATGATGGGCGTGCACTGCGCGGCCACGCCTTCATCATCGTAGGCGAATGTGCCCAGGCCGGGACCGTGTTCGAGACGCGCATCCGCGACGACATTCACGATGTCGGAACCGTATTTGAGCTTGCGCAACTTTTCGGTGGTGAGAAAGCTCATGCCCGCGAAATTCGCTTCCATGCCGAGGACGCGATCGAGTTCGATGGGATGCCCGATCGACTCGTGAATCTGCAAGCCGAGCTGCGAGCTGCCGAGGATGATGGTGCCCTGCTTTTCGGGGCACTGCGCGGCTGAATGCAGCGCGACGCACTCTTCGGCGATGCGTCCCGCGTTGCCAGCGAGGTCGAGAGATTCGATCAGCTCGTAGCCCTGCAGCATGTGCTGCCCGCCGAAGCTATTCGGGTACGATCGTTTCTGAATTTCAGTGCCCGCGAAGCTTGTCGCCACGATTCCCGCGCCCGACTGCATCTTGATCTGATGGATTGAGGAGCCGGCGCTCGAAACAAATAGCTGGTCGATTCGCCGAAATGACATCGAGCCTTCCGCGAGCGTCAGGCCCTTGACGCTGCGCATTTCTTTATCGGCTGCGAGCAGCAGATCGATCTGCTGCTCGACCGGAACGCGGAACGGATCCTTCAGAAACGGATTCTGCCACGTATCGACGTAGGCTTTTTCAGGGGCAAGCGCGACGTTCTCGCGCTTGGCGAGCGCCGAAGCCTTCGCGATCTCGACCGCTTCGGCCGCGCACGCTTGCACGCCCTCGCGAGTGAGCCGGTCGGTGGATGCGAATCCCCAGGCGCCGCTGGCGATCACGCGAATGCCGATGCCGAGCGACTCGGATTCGGCGAGCGTGCCGACTTCGCCGTTCTTGGTCGAAATGTCGCGATGACGGACGTCCATCACGCGCACATCGGCGTAGGAGGCGCCACGTTTTTTCGCCGTTTCGATCGCCAAATTCGCCAAATCCTGCATCAGAGACTACCCTCGTTACCGTGTCGATTAGAACGGGTCGCCACCGTGTGTTTTCTAGAAGTTACGGACGTTTCTAATCGCCAAATGTCGATTAGAAATCGAGGTGTTTTGCTTCGTTCTCGCTTCCAGCTCGCTTCCGCGTATCCATTTATTGTCATCATTTCAGTTAAGCACGATTACGCGCGGTGCGAAATTGTCCTTGGGTACAGATTACGTACAGGGGCAGAATCCGAAGCGATTGGGTCTGCGGCGGCCTGTACTTGTTGCGGGTCCACTCACACAACCATCTTAGGGATGCGAGCGTGCGTGTCAAGCGGTCGTTCGGATAAGGATCTTGGTGGCTTGATGGCGCGCGCGTGGTCGAAATGAAGAGAGATTCCTGCCTGCGGCAGGCAGGCTTCGCTTCGCTCCCTTCGACTGCGCTCAGGGCAGGCAGAATGACGGGGGCGATGGGCGAGGAGAGAAGGGTGTCGCACCTACGGCGCTTGAGGTCTCTTTCGCCATGCTTTCCCAGCGCTTCCGCGCTGGGCTAACTTGTGCCGCGCCTCCGGCGCTTCGGAACGAGTTGCGAACACCTATTGGGCGGAGAAGGCGAGGAGGACGTTGCCGGGAATGCCGTTTCCGGTGCCGACGTAGCCCGAGCCGACGTACAGCATGCCGCCGGCAACGACGGGGCCGGGAGCGCCGAGCGATCCGCCCTTGGCGGGCACACCGTTGACCGTCGTGTAGTCGCGGGCCGTCTCGTATTCCCACAGCGGATGGCCATCCTCGGTTGAAAGCGCGTGGAGGACGCCGTCCCATCCGCCGGCAAAGACGACGCCGGGAATCACGGTAACGGCGGCCTCGAGGCCCCGGCGCGGGCGCTTCCCCGCTTCCGACGGAATTACCGCTGGATCGATGCGCTCAGTCCAGACGCGCTTGCCATCCGCGAGACGCACTGCCGCGACGCCGCCCGATTGGAGCGCGTAGTAGACATTTTCAGCGTCTGCTGCGCCGCCCCACATGACTTGAATCGCCGCGCCCGCGTTGGGTTCGGCGAGATTGGTCTTCCAAAGAAGCGCACCTTCGCGGTCGGGATCGACCGCGACAACCAGGCCGCCTTTGTCCGCCGCAACGAGAACGCGATGGCCGCCGGGAAGAGTGCGCAGGATCGGCGAATTGCCGAAATCCCAATCGGGGCCCGGATCAGGCGGACACTGCTCGCCCTTGGGGCCGGGGCCGTTGCAGCCAGCGGGAGAGACATCGTTGGCGAGCGCCTGATACGACCACAAGATCTTTCCGGTTTTGATATCGAAGGCGACGATGGCGTCGGAGTTTTTTGCGACAGGCTCGGCAAAGGAGTTTCCGGTGCTGACGTAGACTGCATCGCGCTGCGGGTCGACGGTTGGCGTGGTCCAAATGGAAGCGCCGGCGGGGCCCCAGAGCTGCGTGCCGAGCGAATTTTTCTTAAGCGGCCTGGGCGCCTCGGCAATCGTGTAGGTCTTCCAGATGATTTTTCCGGTGTTGGCATCGAGCGCCGAAAGGCTGCCGCGATAGGTGCAGCACGGGTAGTGCGGGTCCAAGGACGTAATCTCTTCCGAGCCCGCGACGCCGACGAACACGCGGCCCCCGTAAAGCGCGGCCCCTCCGGTGACGTGCTCAAGCAAGCGCGGCTCGGGATTCACTTTCCATAGCAGTTTGCCCGTGCGCGCATCGACGGCGTAGACGTTGGCCTTCTTGTCGCCAAAGTAGGCGGCGTAGCGGGCGCTGCCCTTGCCCTTTACCGGGCCGACCACGATCGCCGTGCGGACCTGCGCGTCGGCGTGGAATGACCAGTAGACGCAGCCGGTCGAGGCGTTGAGCGAATAAACGAAACCGTTGTAGTCGCCGAAGAAAACACGGCCGCTGACGATCGCGGGTTGGCCGTAGGTTTCGGCGCCGCCGGGAAGGCCGAAGGACCATTTCAGTTTCAGCGAAGGGACTTGATCCGCGGACAGCTGGGCGGCATCCGCCGGCTGAAAGCGCGTGTTCGAGAGGCCGTTGCCCCAGCCGTTCCATCCGGGCTGCGCCGAGGGATCGGTGAGAGGCGGGTTGGCGTCGCAATGGCCGCTCATCTTCTTTGCGTCGCCGGCGTCTGCGTTGCCGAGCGGGCGGCCGCCGAAGAATTCGGCGATGATGCGCTTTTGATCGTCGCTGAGGTCGCGGGCCTGGCCGACCATCGCGCCGGTGGTGAGCGCGGCGTAGATCGCCTCGGGCGTCATCTGGCCGAGCGTTTCGGTGCTGGGGGCGCTCGCGGCTCGCCCGGCGTTTCCGTTGGCGCTGGCCATCACATTTTGGTGGCAACTGGCGCAACGGCTGTTGAATACGGCCTGGGCCGCGATGCGGGCCGGCGGGCCGACCAACGGCGGAGGCGGCGTTTGCTGCGGCTGTTGCGCGCTGCGCGCCGCGGGGAAAGACACGAGGCAGGCGAGCAGCGCGCCCATCACGCAAAGGAACCAGATGAACTTGGTGCCGGAGCCGTCTGCAGCGGGCGCGTGCGACGAAGGCTGCGAACGATCGCTACTTTTGTAAAGAGCTCTCTTTTTCATTTGGCCCCGGCATTGGAACGGCCCATCTGGAAACACCCGATCAGTGCGATGCCGCAGCGGCCTTGGCCTTCGAATTGAAGATCGAAAGATCGATGGAATCGGCCATCGCTTTGTAGCCGGCGTCGTTGGGATGCAGATGATCGCGAATGTTGAAGGAGGCGAGAATCTGCTTGGGATTCGCGGGATCGCCCACGACCTTATCGAAATCGAAGACGGCATCGTATGCGCCGCTGGTGCGAATCCAATTGTTGAGGGCTTCGCGCATCACCTCGCCCTCTTCGCTGGCATACGACGCGCCGATGTAAGGCGTGAGCGTGGCGCCGATCACGCGAATGCCGCGCAAGTGGGCGCGATCAATCAGTTGTTTCTGGCCGGCGATGAGATCCTGCGTCGTGACTTTGTCGGCCGCGTCGATGCCGGGGATGTTGCCGAGGCCGATATCGTTGATGCCGAGCATCACGATGATCCACTTCACGCCGGGCTGATCGAGGACGTCGCGATCGAAGCGCGAGAGAGCGGCGACGCCCATGCCGCCATTGAGCAGACGGTTGCCGGAAATGCCTTCGTTGACGATGGCCCAATCGGAAGTGGATTTATTGGCGACGAGGCGGTCGGCGAGCTGGCTGGGCCAGCTGCGGTCGGTGTTGGGGGTCGAGGTGGCGCCGTCGGTGATGGAATCGCCGAAAGCGACGATCACGCCGGTCTTCGCGGGGGCGAGGACGTCAACACCGGAGAGGAAATACCATGATTCCGTGGTTTTCGGGTTTTCGATGGACGGCGCCGCGGTGAAATCGCCGGGGCCGGAAATGTAGGTTGTGTGCAGGCCGGTGAGATGATCGGTCGGGTCGTCCACGTGGCCGGGAACATAGACGCTGATGGCGAGGTAAGCGAGCGGCGCGACGTCGAGATCGACCGGATCGCTGACAATTTCAGCGCCCTCCGGAATCGTAGCGGAAGGCTCGCCGCTGAACGTGAGCGTGCGGTCGGAACCTGCGACGATCGTCGAATCTTTATCGCGCAGAGCGATGTGCGCCGCGCCCACGTGAAGCGCGCCGCTGCCGAAGGTGTTCGAGAGCTGGACGCGCACGCTGTGTCCGCCGATGCTGGTGCGGACGATCATACGGACGGTCTGATTATCGAAGGATGGCGGCGGAGGAAAAACGATACGCGGAGCCGGGGGCGCGGCGGCGGCGCCCGGAGCCGGGGCGGGCGGGCGCGGCAGGCCCGGGAAGACGATGTGCGCGTTCTGGGGCGAGGCGGCCCACGTCGCCACCCAGTGCTCCTGCGCGCCTGCGCTTGCCGAAAGCCCAACCAGCGCGACTGCGAGAATGCATGCCCGAATGAATGTATTGCGAACCGGATTTTTCGCTTTCATTTCCCCTCCGCCGATTTGGCGCTCCCAAAAGTGCATCGCATCGTAACGCACGAGACATTTTCTGGCAACGTTGTCATGTCAATTATCGTGTGGGTCGCCTCGCCTGATTCGAGGTACGCGAGTACCAGTGACCGCGGGCGGGTTCAGGCTATAATTTGGTTGCTATGCCGGGTTTTCTCTCCAATCTGCTGCGGGTGCTGAGCGAAGGACGCGGCGCGGACATGCGGTTCCTGTGCCATCAATTGCTGTCGGAGCGCGGGGAGGCTTCGCAGACCGTTCTCGCCGAGAAGATCATCAAGACGTACTCGGCGATGAATCCCGGCACGCGGCGCGGATTCTTCGAGATGCTTTCGCGCGAATTCTCTCCAGATGAGGCAGCGATCCTACGCGCTGCGGCCAAATATGAAAAGGAGCCGACCGCGACAAGTCTCGCCGCGCTCTCGGCGACAGTGGAAGCTCCGCGCCAGGAGCTCTTTCGCCGGATCAACACGGCGCCGAAGGGTACCGAGACGCTGGTGGCGCTGCGCGGCGACCTGCAGACGCTGACGCCGCAGAACGGCGAGTTCACAGCGCTCGACGCGGACCTCAGACACCTGATGCGGTCGTGGTTCAACCGCGGATTCCTGCGGCTGGAACGGATCAGCTGGAAGACTTCCGCGATTGTGCTGGAGAAGCTGATTCAATACGAATCGGTCCACGAAATCAATGGATGGCCGGACCTGCGCAGGCGGCTCGATGCGGACCGGCGGTGCTTCGCGTTCTTTCACCCGGCGCTGGCGGAGGAGCCGATTATTTTTGTCGAGGTGGCGCTGGCCAACGGGCTGGCCGGCAATCTGGAACCGTTGCTCGACATTCGGGCGCCTATCCTCGCGCCGGAAAGAGCGGACACCGCCATCTTTTATTCGATCAACAACTGCTTGCGGGGCCTGCGCGGAGTCGCCTTCGGCAATTTCCTGATCAAGCAGGTTGTGACCGAACTTTCGGCTGAATTTCCGAACCTGAAAGACTACGGGACGCTTTCGCCGCTGCCGCGGTTTGCGCGGGCCTTGCGCGACGGCGAAAATGAAGATGGGTTCACGCGCGATCGACTGACGAGATTGCTCGCGGATTTCGCGCGGCAGCTTACCGGAACGTCGCGCCGGCGCGACTCTGTCGAGGCGCTGTTCCATCTTCTGGAGGAGCCGGCGGCTCATCGCGACGTGCTGGCCGCACCGCTCGAGCGCCTCGCTCTTGCCTACCTGGCAAAGGCGCGGGACAAGGGCAAGCTGTACGATCCGGTCGCGCTCTTTCACCTGGCAAATGGCGCCCGCCTCGAGCAGATCAATGCATTCGGGAATATGCGCCCCTACGGCCTGGAGGCTTCGTTTGGCGTGACGGCGAACTACCGGTATCTGCCGGACGAGCTCGAGGAAAATCACGAGCGATTTGTCCGCGACGGACAGATTCGAGTTTCGGCGCACCTGCTTCGCGAGCATCGCAAGGTGGCCGAGGCTTGGGGTCCGGAGCGCGGGAAGGCGTCGCGGCGGTCGGGATCATAGGAACACCTATCTAACAGCCGCGTCGGGAACTTCAGGGGCTGAAAGCCACGACCTACAAACATCCTCGGTTTCTGATACAGGATCTAAAGGCATCCTCGATTTCTCAGATGGGACCGAGGAGTGTCCGCTTTGTTGCGTCAGTGCGAGGCCGGAGGCTTCGGGGCGAGGACCTGGGCCAGCGTGAGGCCGGCCGAGAAGTTCACTACGACTTCGAATTTCAGCATGTCGATCGAGTCCGGCGTGTTGCCCTTGCCGAGCGTGACGTGCGAATGCGTGATGTGGAACTCGCCGTGGCCCAGCCGAACGCTGGTGGACTCGCGCGCGATGCGATCCTTTTCCTCATCTGAGGCCGCGCTGGGATAGAGCATCGCGTTTACAACGTCATTCGCTTTGTCCTCGTCGGCCACCGACAGGACGAAATTGAATTTCCGCGTGGTCATCTGGGCCGCCTCCTTCACGGAATAGCCATAGGCGGCCGCGAGATAGCGATCGTTGTAGAAGTGGTAGGGCGGCGTCGCGATCTCGGAAAATTCCACGGGATCGCCCTGCGGCTGCGCCTTCGGCACGATCTCGATCACCCAGCCACCGCCGCCATCGCCGATCAAGGGCTGCAGGCCGAAGGCCAGTCCGTGCCCGATGTCGTAGACGAATCGCTTCCCGGCGAAGATCTCGCCGCTGAATCGCACTTCGGAGGCTTCGGCCTCGGCCCTGACAGCTGATTGATCCTGGGCCTGCGCAGAGCGCGGATTCACGACAATCGTCGTGGGCAAAAGGGCGCATGCGGCCAGAAGCACGATCCAGCGACGGGTCATAGCGCCGGGATTTTACATCGGCGGCGGATCGATTGTCTCGCCGATGCTTTCGAGGGCAACGGTTTTTATTCGACTCGCAGAGCGCATTGGAGCGCACAGCTAAACACAGACTTCACAGAGAAGATATTGAGTACGGAGAATTCTCGGTGTCCTGCTGCGGGCCAGCACGGGTGTTGGCGCGAGCTATGCTCTTTCGCGGAGCGTCACCAAATGGCCCCGGTCGGAAAACGCGGCGATGGCCGCGGCATCGTAAATCCTCCTCGCAAATTGGACGGTAGAAAAAGAAGAGCCTCGCGCCGGACGACGCGAGGCCCTCTATCTTTCAGCTTCTGAAATTACGAGAGTCTACGTGCCTTCGTTCCACGAGGCCAGGTAGTGCTCCTGCTCGGGTGTGAGCTTGTCGATCGTGACGCCCATCGACTCGAGTTTGAGCTTGGCGATCTGCTTGTCGAGGTGCTCGGGAACCGGGTAGACGTTGGCTTTGAGTTCTTTGGCGTTCTTCACCATGTACTCGGCGGCGAGCGCCTGGTTCGCGAAGCTCATATCCATCACCGATGCCGGGTGCCCTTCGGCAGCGGCAAGATTGATCAGGCGGCCTTCGCCGAGCAGATAGACCCTGCGTCCGTCGCGGAGCGTGTATTCCTCGACGAACGGGCGAGCCGGCTTGTGGCCGCTCGAAAGCTTTTCGAGCGACGGGATATCGATCTCGACGTTGAAGTGGCCGGAATTGCTGATCACCGCGCCGTCTTTCATCTTCTCGAAGTGTTCGTGCGAGAGAACGGACTTGTTGCCGGTGACGGTGATGAAGATGTCGCCGATCTTGGCGGCTTCGTTCATCGGCATCACGCGGAAGCCGTCCATCACAGCTTCGATGGCCTTGGTCGGGTCGATCTCGGTGACGATTACGTCCGCTCCGTGGCCCTTGGCGCGCATCGCGACGCCGCGGCCGCACCAGCCATAACCCGCGACGACGAGCTTGAGGCCGGCGAGCAGCAGGTTCGTAGCGCGAATCACGCCGTCAAGCGTCGATTGCCCCGTGCCGTAGCGGTTGTCGAAGAAGTGCTTGGTGAGCGCGTCGTTCACGGCGATCACCGGGAACTTCAGCGTGCCGTCCTTGGCCATCGCGCGGAGGCGGATGACTCCGGTAGTGGTTTCTTCCGTGCCGCCGATTACGTCCTTAATCTGATCGAGGCGCTTGGTGAGCAACTGCGTGACGAGGTCCGCGCCATCATCCATCGTGATCTGCGGCCTGTGATCGAGCGCAGCGTTGATGTGCGCGTAGTAGGTGGCGTTGTCCTCGCCCTTGATGGCAAACGTCGGAATACCGTAGTCCTTGATGAGCGACGCGGCGGTTTCATCCTGCGTCGAGAGCGGATTTGAAGCGCAGACCACGAGGTCCGCGCCGCCGTCACGCAGAGTGATGGCCAAGTTGGCCGTCTCGGTGGTGACGTGCAGGCAAGCCGCCATGCGGATGCCCTTGAGCGGCTGCTCCTTGATGAAACGCTTGCGGATCAACTGCAGCACAGGCATGTGCTGGTTGGCCCATTCGATCCTGCGCTTGCCCTCGGCTGCGAGGCTAAGGTCTTTTACGTCGCCGTTTAATTTGGTTGCTGATTCAGGCATAGACTCCCTTTCGATTTCTGCTCTGACGTTGGACAGGAAAACTAGCCGCGCGCCATCGCGACCGTGCCGGCTTCCTTGCGGATCGCGTCGGCTTTGTCGGTGCGCTCCCAGGTGAAGCCCGGGCCTGTGCGGCCGAAGTGGCCGTAAGCCGCCGTGGGACGATAGATCGGCCGGCGAAGATCGAGCGTTTCGATGATTCCCTTGGGCGTGAGCTTGAAAAGAGCGCGAACGATTTCGGTGATCTGCGAATTCGGGATCGTGCCGGTGCCAAACGTATCAGCCATCACCGACACAGGCTCGGCCACGCCGATTGCGTAGGCCAGCTGAATTTCCACTTTCTTAGCCAGGCCCGCGGCGACGATGTTCTTCGCGACGTAACGCGCCATATAGCATGCCGAGCGGTCCACCTTTGAAGGATCCTTGCCGGAAAACGCGCCGCCGCCGTGGCGCCCGTAGCCGCCGTAAGTGTCGACGATGATTTTGCGGCCCGTGAGCCCCGCGTCGCCCATCGGACCGCCGGTAACGAACCGGCCCGTCGGGTTCACGTGAATCTTGGTGGCCTTGTCGAACATGTGCGCGGGAATGACGGGCTTGATGACTTTCTCGATCACCGCTTCGCGCAGATCGCTCTGCGAAACTCTTTCGCTGTGCTGCGTCGAGATGACCACGGTGTCGACGCGAGCCGGCTTTCCATTGATGTATTCGATCGAGACTTGCGACTTGGCGTCCGGGCGGAAGAAGTCGACTTCCCCGGCCTTGCGAACCTGCGCGATTTTGTAGGTGAGCTGGTGCGCGAGCTGGATCGGCATGGGCATCAGCTCGGGCGTCTCATCGCATGCATAGCCGAACATCATGCCCTGGTCGCCGGCACCGCCGGTATCGACGCCCATCGCGATGTCGGGCGATTGCGGCTTCACCGCCGAGAGGATGCCGCACGTTTCGGCGTCGAACCCGTATTTCGCGCGGTTGTAGCCAATGTCGTTGATCACTTCGCGGGCGATGCGCTCGTATTCGAGGACGCCGCGCGCTTCCTTCTTGATCGTGATCTCGCCGGCGATCACCACGAGGCCAGTCGTAACCAGCGTTTCGCAGCCCACGCGCCCCATCGGGTCGTGGGTGAGCACCGTGTCGAGCACGGCATCGGAAATCGCGTCGGCCATCTTATCGGGGTGACCTTCGGTGACAGACTCCGAGGTAAACAAGAACTTCTCAGGTTGGTGTGCCAAAACTATCCTCCGGCGGAATGAAACGCGGTCAGGGTCAAGCGCGCCATTATCGCTTGTTTGCGGCCGAGCCGATCAAGAATCGTAACGAAAGGGCAGTGGGGGTGTCAATCTTCTGTACCGAAAGGGCTTAAATCGAGGTTGAACGGCAGATTCTGCCGCTGAAGGGCTGCCTCCGCTACCCGACAAATGCGGTTTACTTTCACTCTTTGGAAGGCTCATCACCATCGCGCGCCTGGCGCCCGTCTCTACGGTAGAGCAGGTAGGCCTGAATGAAAGAATCGATGTCGCCATCGAGCACCTTTTGGACATCGCCACGCTCGACCTTGGTGCGGTGATCCTTGATCATCTGGTAGGGCTGCATCACGTACGAGCGAATCTGGCTGCCGAAACTGATTTCGGGCTTCGAGGCGTCGAGCTTGCGCATATCTTCGCGCCGCTTTTCGAGCTCGCGCTCGTAGAGGTGCGAGCGGAGGAGCTTCATGGCGGTCTCGCGGTTTTTGTGCTGGCTGCGCTCGCTCTGGCACTGCACGACGATCCCGGTCGGGATGTGCGTGATGCGGATGGCTGTCTCCACCTTGTTGACGTTCTGCCCGCCCTTACCGCCCGAGCGGAACGTGTCGATGCGCAGGTCGTCCGGATTCACCACGATCTCGATTTTGTCGTCGATTTCCGGGATCACGAATACCGACGCAAACGACGTGTGGCGGCGCGCCTGCTGATCGAATGGCGAAATGCGCACGAGGCGGTGCACGCCGCTTTCGCCGCCGAGCATGCCGTAGGCGTTCTCGCCCTCGATCTGCACCGTGGCGGACTTGATGCCAGCCTCTTCGCCAGGCGTCGAATCGAGGACGTTCGTGCGAAAGCCTTTGTCCTCGGCCCAGCGGAGGTACATGCGCAGGAGCATCTCGGCCCAGTCCTGCGATTCGATGCCGCCCGCGCCCGGCTTGACGGTGAGGATGGCGTTCAGGTTGTCGTTGTCACGGCCGAGAAGCGTTTTCGTTTCGAGGGCCGAGGCGAGCACATCGGCCGCGGCGATTTCCTTCGCCACGTCATCGAGAATCGCCTCGCGCTGCGCGTGGTCGGTTTCTTCCTGCGCGAGATGGAAATACGTCTCGATGTCGCTGGCTTTTCCCGCGAGCGATTTTTCGGCGTTCACGCGGTCTTCGAGCTGCTTGCGCTCCTGCAGGACCGCCTGGGCCTTTTCCTGGTCGTCCCAGAAATCCGGAGCGCTGGTTTTTTGTTCGATGGCGGCTATCTGTTTCGCTGCGGTGGGAGCGTCAAAGATAGCTCCGCACGAGCTCCATGCGTTTCGCGAGCTCGGCGTAGCGTTGCTGTAGGTCGTCGATGTGTTCAGCCATGTCTTATTTTGCCATCCAGACTTCAGGGACTAAAGGTCCTTTGAATTTCGCGCGCTTTGCGGCGGGAGCGAACCTGCCATAAAAGATGCCACAAGAAGGGCCAAAGATGCCAGCACGCAGAGCCAGGCGAGCCAATTGCCGAAGCGCGCGTAGAGGGTGAGGCCGCTACGAAAATCGTAGGGCGCGTCGAGCTGGCCGCGGATGTCGGTTGGCAGTTCCGCGACGGTGCGGCCGTAGGGGTCGACGTCGACTGTGAAACCGTTGTTCGTGTCCCGCAGCAACCAGCGGCGGTTCTCTACCGCGCGAACGCGCGCCATCATCACGTGCTGCGCGGGAGCCGCGGAACGCCCGAACCATCCGTCGTTCGAGATATTGATGAGCAGCTCGGCGCCGTTGGCCGTGAAGTGGCGCACGGCTCCGGGCAACACGCCTTCGTAGCAAGTGAACACGCCGAAGGTGCCTCCGGGAAAATCACCGACGCGATATTCGGTGCCGGGCGTGAAGTCTCCGATGTCGGCCGTGAGCTTCCCGGCAAAGGTGAGCCACTTTCGCAGTGGGACGTATTCGCCGAACGGCACCAGATGAATCTTGTCGTAGGTGAAAATGCGCTGGCCCGAAGGGTCGAGCAGCACCGCGCTATTCGTCGCGATCCACTTCCCCGCGGCGTTGTGCTTCCAATCCTCGACGCCGACGAGAAAATCCTGGCCTGATTCACGCGCGATTTGCTGGGCGCGGCCGGCGAAATCGGGGTCTTGCAGGCTGAAGGGCGCCGGAACTTCCGGCCAGACGATCACGCCCGGTATGTCCCTCGCCGAGCCGATACTGGTCTGCTCGAGTTGATCGAGATCGCGAGCATGGATTCGCATCCAATTGGGCGGATAACTGTAGGATTGCGCGAAATCCGTTTGCACGAGATGCGCGACGTAGTGCGGTGTCGCGCTCGGCACAAAGTATCGCCCGCCGAAAGCGATGAGAATCAGCCCAGTGGTCGCCGCGATCACCAACTGCCACGCGCGATGCCGACCCGAAAGAAATGCGTATGCCAGCAGCGCGCCGTATCCGGCGACGACGAAGCTGAGACCGTAGATTCCGGTGATCGCCGTCAGCTGCACCAGCGCGAGATTGCCGCTGGCCGCGTAGCCGATCAGATTCCAGGGGAAGGCGATGATCGGCAGATTTCCGCGGAGGAATTCGAGCGTGACCCAGAGAAACGGCGCGAGCGCGCATGCGAACGCCGCGCCCTTTCGCGACGCCAGCGCCACGCCCCACGAGAAAACGGCGCAGATGATTCCCCCGGCGATGCCGACCAGTCCGAGAATTCCCGCCGAGGTCCACGGGCCGACGTCGCCGTACTGCCGCATTACGACGTCCATCCACGGCAGGCAGATCGGGTAGAAGGCGAGTCCGTGCAGAAAGCCGTAGAGTGGCGAAACGCGCAGACGCGCGCCGTAGGACGCGAGGACCAGCAGCGCGATCGACACCCATGCCAGCAGCGGCAGATTGTAGTTGGGAAACGCGAGCGCGAGTGTGACGCCGCTCGCCAGGGCGAGCAGTGCGCGCTTATACCAGGAAAAAGTCATTCAGCGCTTGATGATAGCCTTGAAACCGGCTCGATCGAGCGCGCCTTTCGCGGATTCCGCTGCTTTTGCGTCCGCGTAGGGGCCTACCTGCACGCGATAGAACTTGTCGGAGGTCGGCGCGACTACGAAAGCTGGAAATCGTTTCTGCTGCAGCGCGTCGGCCATTGCGAGCGCGTCGCCCTGATGCGTGAGCGCGGCGACCTGCAGCACCACGCTGCTCTTCGACATTCTGGGCGTCTGGATTCGCTCCGAAGCTGGAACGGCTTTCGCGGCATGAGCCGAAGACACTGTTCTCGCGGGTACGGCTGGCTCGGCATCATCATGCGCCACGGACGCAGGTGGCTTGGGCACGGGTTGCAGGTGGTCAGTATTATTGCTCTTTGAGTAGAAATCCCACTCGCCATTCGCGGAAGCGGCATCACCCGCCGGCTGCGCCGGAGCAGGCCTTGCGGATGCGCGTTCGGAAGTCGTGCGCGAAAGGGCTTCGGCGGCGTGGACCAGCCCACCGTATTGCGTCTTCCCCATCACGTAGCCGAGCGTGAAGAAAACGCCGCAGAGAAGCACGACGCCGAGAAACAGCCCGACCAGATGCCGGCTCTCGAGAACCCGATCCGCTCCCCCGCGTCTTCCGTTTCCTGCCATCGCGCTCTACTTTTTCTCCGCGAACGCCCTCACCCACTGCGAGATGATGTCCACTGGCAATGGGAAGACGATCGTCGTATTTTTCTCGACGCCAATTTCAGTCAGCGTCTGCAAATACCGCAACTGGATCGCAGCCGGCTGTTTCTCCAGAACTTCGGCCGCATCCGCCAGTTTTGTCGAGGCTTCGAATTCGCCCTCGGCGTGAATGATCTTCGCCCGGCGCTCGCGCTCGGCTTCCGCCTGCTTGGCGATGGCGCGCTGCATGTTCTCCGGGATATCGACCTGCTTTACCTCTACCTTCGTTACCTTGATACCCCAAGGCTCGGTATCCTGGTCAAGGATTGTTTGTAACTTCGAGTTTACCTTTTCGCGCTCGGAAAGGATCGAGTCCAATTCGAACTGTCCGACAAGGCTGCGAAGGGTCGTCTGGGCCAACTGTGACGTAGCATATAGATAGTTCTGGACTTGCGAAAGGGCCAGATTCGCATCCACGACGCGAAAGTAACATACCGCGTTCACCTTTACGGATACGTTGTCGCGCGTGATCACATCCTGCGGTGGCACATCGAGCGTCTCGATCCGCAGCGAGATGCGCGTCAGCTTGTCGATCGGATAGAGGACCAGCTGCAATCCCGCGCCTTTGGGGTTGGGCAGCATCCTTCCGAGGCGCAATATCACTCCGCGTTCCCATTCCTTGATGACGTAAATCGAATTGAACAGCCAGAACAGAAAAATGACGACGGCAGCGACGAACAAAATTGACAGGAAATTGAGCTCCACGATTGCCTCCTCGGCATCCGCCTAGGTAGATGGCGAATGCTGCGTCCCGACCGGTTCGACCTCCAACGTCAGGCCGGTCACTTTCTTCACGCGCACGCGCGCGCCTTTCGGAATCGACTGCCCCGCAGGCGCAGCGGCCCGCCACAACTCGCCGTGCACCCGCACCATTCCGGGACCGGTCGAAGGGATCAGCTCGGTAACCTCGCCTTCCTCGCCGATCATTTCTTCCTTGCCTGTCGCCAGCTTCCACGCACGCGACCGCAGAACGAATCGCGCCAGCACGATCACGATGATCGCGAACGGAATCGCCACTCCGAGCGCCGCGCTCAAGCTCACCCCCATGCCCGTCCAAGGGCTCTTCACCAGCATCAACGCGCCAAGCACCATCGAAATTACGCCGCCGACGCCGAGCACGCCGTGCGTCGGGTACTTGGCCTCGAGAACGAAGAATGCCAGCGATAAGGCGATCAGGAGCAGCCCCATCAAGCTCACGGGCAACGAAAGCATCGCATACAACGCGAGAAGCAGCGCAATCCCGCCGATCACTCCTGGCGCAAACAGTCCGGGATGAGTGAACTCCGTGTAGAGCCCGAGGACGCCGACGATCAGCAGAATGAAGAAAACGTCCGGCTGGATAATCCGCGAGAGAAACTGCTCGCGCCCGGTCATTTCGATCGGCTGAATCACCGGATTTGCGAGCGCGAGCTGGACCGTCGAGCCATCGAAGCGGGAGATCGTCCGGTCGTTCAGCTTGGCGAGCAGATCGGGGATCGAGTTGGCTTCGAGATCGACCATCTTCCCGGCGATCGCGTCCTGCTCGGTAAACGCCTTCGCATCCGTGACGGCCGTCGCCGCAAGATCCGCGTTTCGCCCGCGCTTGCTGACGTAGCTGCGCAGATAGGCGGTCGCTTCGTTCAGGATCTTCTTGCGCAAGGTCTCGTCGATATTCACGGTCTGCCCGCCAATCTCCATGATCGGCGAGGCGGCGCCCGTGTCCGTTCCCGGAGACATCGCGTCGACGTCGGCGGAGAGCAGAATAAAGAATCCGGCCGAGGCGGCCCGCGAGCCGGTCGGGTAAACGTAGTTCACCACCGGCACCGGCGACTGCAGAATCGCCTGGATGATCGACCGCATGGACGTGTCGAGCCCGCCCGGCGTATTGATGGTGATCAGTACGAGGCTGGCGTGCTCGCGCGCGGCTTCGTGAATTCCGTCGACGATGTATCCCGCGAGGACCGGCTCGATTTCGCCGTCAATCCGAAGCTGCACGATCGTTGTTGCGGATTGTGCTTGCGCCGGCGCGGCAGCCTGCGATGGGCCATTTGCGAGGGGGATCAGCGCCACCCCGGCCACGACGCACGCGCCGAACAGCGCGCGCGGCAACCACCGGGAAAGCGATGGGAAAGCCATGTCGGACTGGGATTATAGCAAGTTCGGCGGGGAATTATCGCAACGCGAAGATCCGGCGAGCCAGGGAAGCCCGGCTTTGCTACAGCTTCTTTTCATCATTCGAAAATGTCGGGTGAATGTCGAACACTTCCTGGACGCGCCGGTCCTTAATCACGCGCGCGAAATCCGGATCGGTTTTCGCCGATGTGAAGTCTTTATAACCATCGTCGCGAGCGACCTTCAGGTAGTGGGCCGCCTGTTCGGCGTCGCCTGCCTTGGCGTACGACTTCGCCACGAGAAAATAGAGCAGCCCCGGGTCCGGCGAGGACCTCTGCTGGATGATTGCGCCCGCGCCACTCTTGCGCGAGAAAATATCGGGGTCGAGCGCCAGGGCCCGGCTGAAAGACGTCAGCGCCTCGTGGTATTCCCGCTTCCCAAAATAGGCGTAGCCGAGATTGCTGTAGATCACGGCGCGGTCGCCATCCTGCAGCGAGATCGCTTTCCGATAATAGTTGATCGCTTTGCCGTAGTGCTTCTTTGAATATTCCAGGGCGCCGAGGTTGTTGATGGCGCTTACGTAAGTCTTGTCGAAGTGGACTGCTTTTTTGTAGGAGTGCTCGGCCCCGCGCATGTCGCCAAGCTCCTCGTAGGCAATGCCGAGCTGATTGAGCATGGATGCATTCTTGGGATCCTTTTTCAGTAGCTCCTCGTAGGCCTTTATTGCCTCAGCATATTCCTTCCGCGCCATCAGAATCCGCGCGCGCATCTCCTCCTTCTCCCGATCCGTAAGGGGTGACTGTGCTTCCGCCTGGTCGGGATTGATGATCGGTGTGTCGCTGCGCGGGTTCGAGGTTTCTTGCGCCCGGGCGGGCGCGACCGCAAATATCAGAGGAATGGCAAAGAGGGCCAGGCGTTTCATCGCCGTCCTCCCTTTTGCGCGAGCGCTTGCAGACAGTCGCTAATGCTCGGGTTTCGAGTCATCCGCAGGCTGTTTGCTTCCGCCAAAGATACCAAATATTTTGTCGAGCAGGCCTTTTTTCTTCTCTTCCTGTTCGGGCTGCTGCTGGGCGGCGGGATTCTCCCCGGGATTTGGGCTCTGGGCTTGTCCGGGCACTGGCGCCGGTTTTGCGCCCGAGGCCGCCGCGTTCGAGCCGGGCGCTGCGGGCGGGGGCGGATTGTCTCCCTTGCCGAAGAGATGCGCGAGCCACGAGCCGCCCGGCGACGCTGCCAGCTGTCCGCCATGGAGTTGGCAATACTGCGTCGGTTCGGTGCCGGCGATGAAGTATTCTTCCGCGGTCTGCGGGCACGAGGCCGTCGCGAGTTGCCCCGACTGCGGATCGATCATGTCCTGTATGATTCCGGCCGGCGGCTGAAATGGCTGCGTGTTGCTGTACAGCGGCATTTGCACCGCGCGCTTCATGAATTCTCCCCAGATGGGTGCCGCGGACTCGCTTCCCGTCATGTCGAGGTCGCGGTTGTCGTCGAAGCCGACCCACACCACGCAAAGCAGGTTCGAGGTATATCCGGCGAACCAGCCGTCATGCGACGTCCCGGTTTTCCCCGCAGCCGGCGCAGTGAAACCCATCTCGCGCACGGTGTAACCCGTGCCGTGGTCGATCACATCCTCCATGAGGCTCGTCGTGAGAAACGCGACGCGCGGGTCGAGGACCTGACGGGTTGTCGGTTGCTGCTGTTCCTCGATGGTGCCGTCGGCCGCCTCGACGCGCCGGATAAAGAGCGGTTCGGCGCGAACGCCGTTCGATGCAAACGCCGTGTAGCCGGCAGCCACGTCGATCGGCGTCATTTCATAGGCGCCGAGCGCAACCGCCGGAGTCGCTTGAATATTGTTGCCGAGACCCATCTGCCGGGCCAATTGGACCACGCGCTGGTAGCCGATCATCTCGGCGACTTTTACAGTGGCCACATTGAGCGAATGCATCAACGCATCGCGGACCGTGACCGTGCCGTAGAACTCCTCGCCGTAATTGTTCGGCGTGTATTCCTGGCCGTCAAACTCGAACGTCGTCGGCGTATCGTCCACGGTGGTCGCGGGCGTCACGACCGGTTGGTAGCCTTCAATTCCATTGTCGAACGCCGCCGCATACACGAACGGCTTGAATACCGATCCCGGCTGACGGTGCGCGAGCGCGTGGTTCAGCTGGCTCTGGCCGTAATCGCGCCCGCCCATGAGAGCGAGTATCTCTCCCGTATGCGGGTCCATCGCGACGAGCGCCACTTGAGGCACCGGCACCGGTTGGCCCTTCTTCCGCCAGATGGCGTAGCGGCGCGCCAGCAGCTTGTCGATCTGCTGCGCGCCGATCTGGACGGCCTGAGACGCGGCTTGCTGAAGATTGGGGTCGAGCGTCGTATAGATCTTGTAACTCTGCGCTTCAAGATCCGCTTCGGAGAACTTCGAGAGCAGATGGTCCTTCACCATGTCGACAAAGTACGGCGCCGCGCTGCTTTCCACACCGCCATTCACGAATTTCAGCTTTGCCTTCTTCGCGGCCGCTTCCTGGTCGGCGGTCAAATAGCCGTCGTCGACCATCTGTGCGAGAACGCGGTTGCGCGCTTCCTCGGCGCGGTCGAGGTGGCGTTCGGCCGACGAATAGTAGTTCGGCGCGCGAATGATTCCAGCCAGAAATGCCGCCTCGCCCGGCGTGAGCTCGTGGATATCCTTGCCGAAATAGGCCTCGGCGGCTTCGCCGAATCCGCGAATCGAAAAACTGCCGCGATTGCCGAGATAAACGTCGTTCGCATACAGCTCGAAAATCTGTTCTTTCGAGAAGCGCTCATCGATTTCCGCCGCCATCAGAACTTCTTTAAGCTTGCGGTGCCAGTCTCGCTTCGTCGTGAAGAAGAAGGTACGCGCCACCTGCATGTCGATCGTGCTGGCGCCCTGCGCCTTGCGTCCGAGGCGGACGTCGGCGAGGGCAGCCCCGAAGACACGGACCAGGTCGAGCGCGCCGTGCTCGAAGAAGCGCTTATCCTCGGCGGCCAGCACGGAGTGAACCAGCAGCGGCGGTATATCGTTAAACTGCAGCACGCGGCGCTTCTCGCGGGTGCTGTCGAAAAGATTCGTGATGAGCAGCGGCTCGATCTCGGCGGAGTCGCGAGCCGTTCCGTCCGAAAGCTGAGTGATGTGGGAAATCTCGATGCCCGAAAAATCCACGCGTAGAGCGTTGGTGCCGTGGAAATAGGAATTCGCTGACGGGTGAATTTCGACCGTCGAGCCGTTCACACTGAACTGTCCGGGCGCTCCCGCGGCGTTTCCTTCCTGATACCCTGCTTGCAGCAGGTAGCTCTTCAGGTCGGACGCGTGCATCGCCTCACCGGTGAAAACGTGTCCTGGCGCGGAATAGACGCTCGATGTGTTCTGGAAAACCTGCCCGGTAAGCCGCTGGTCGATAAGATGCCCGAATTGAACGTAATAATACGTGAGTACGCTTGCGGCGCCCAGCAACACGACCAGCATGACGCCCAGCACGCCCATGCCGAAACGCGACGTCCAAAAGCTGCGGGCAATTCGAATCCGCAATCGGTTCTCCGTTCTCTTCCGCTCCCGCTCGCCAAAGCCGCATCTGGGAATGCGCAACGCCGCCAGAGCTCGATCCGCCCATGTCCGGCCGGACCGCTTCCACTTCTATCTTAGCTTAGATGCTGTGATTGTCCGCGTGAGGATGAAATTGCAGAGTAAACTGATAAACGGCCAGATTGATGGGTACGCTGTAGTCGAGCCCAATGTCCACGTCTCTGTTGTCGACGGTCACCTGAATATCTTCTTCTTTTCCGGGGATATTAAGATCCTGCATCTTCTTGAAAACGTCATCGCGAATGTCGTCGACGCTTTTCTTCGGAAATCCGGCCAGCGCAAAGCGGGATTCGCTCTCGATCGAATCCTGAAACTCATAGCTGTTTACGTAGACCGGAACGATTTTCACGGCGATGAAGGCCAACGCACCCAGGATCACGATCACGATCAGGTTGTTTAGTTTGGAGCCACCGCGTTGTCCGGCTCGCTCCGAGGTGCCCGTTTGTGTCGGCCTGAACATCGCTTGTTAACCTGCGCAACCTGTCCGAAGGATTCACCCATGCTTTTGTATATTCTCAAACCTAGCATATCGGAAGGCACCGGGGGCAGGTGTCCTTCCGTCGCTGTTCGGAATGAGTAAACGTCGGCCCCTGGAAGGCGAGAAGCTGTAGGCGCAACATACCACTGCACTTACCGGAATTCGCCTGCAAGAATCCTCTTCCGCTGCGCCGCCGGGAAGCGTTCGATCGCATACCGAAGAGTCGTTCGAGGCAAGGCGGAATAGTGGTTCTGGAGAAAACTCAACAGGGCGCGAGATGATACTTTTCCCACCTCGCGCAGCGCCCAGCCCACCGCTTTGTGTATCAGGTCGTGCGGGTCGCGAAGCAGCGTCTTGGCGATGCGAAACGTGTCGTCGATCTCGCCGTCACGTATCAGCGCCAGTGTGGCGACGATCGCGATGCGCCGCTTCCACAGATTCGGCGATGCGGCCAGGCGATCGAGCGCTTTCCGGGGTCGTCGCCTCAAATGCCCTCCGACGATACAAGGCGCTGACGTATCGACGAGATCCCAGTTATTCGCGCGGCCCGCACGCCGCAGGTAAAATGCGAAAATTCGCGACCGATTCGTTTCGTCCGCCCGGCCATACTTCGCAACCAGAATTTCGAGCGCCGTAAAGCGATGCTCGTGAATGGCGGACTCGAGGAGGCGAGCAACATCGTCGAGCGGCAAATCGACATTCCGCAGCGCAACCTTTCGCTGCTCCGGAACGGTAATGCCAAGAAAGCGATCCCCCTCACCATACTCGCCCTTGCCAGTTTTGAAGAACCGCGCCAGATCCTTCGCGCGCTTCGGATCCGCGACGGCTGCCAGCTCGCCTTCGACGCGCTTTCGGGTTGGCAGCTGCGCAACCGATCGATTTCGTCGTCTCGCCTTCGGCGGCAAGTTAGTAGGCCTTCGCGAAAATCGCCTTTTCCTTCGCCGGTTGGCCGCAATAGACACACTTGCCCGTTCCGCCCGCTGCCGATCGGCCGGTGCCAAGGGTTTGATCCAGAGGAATGCAGCGCATAGTGGCTTTCGTCTCTTCCTTGATCTTCGCCTCGCACTCAGCCACACCACACCACCACGAAAAGGCGAATCCCTTCTCCACCGCCGTCTTGAATTCGTCGTAGTTGGCCGGCTCTGCCGTGTTCGCTTCTCGAAATGCGAGCGCGCGATCGAAGAGCGCCTTCTGAATTTCTTCCAGCATCGCCGCTACAGTCACGGCAATTCCCTCCTGCGGCACGAACGACTTGCCTTCCTTCCCCGGCCGGTCGCGCCGCGCGAGCACCACCGTCCCCTTCGCGACGTCCTTGGGCCCCAACTCCATCCGCAGTGGAACGCCGCGCATCTCCCAGTCATTGAACTTGAACCCGGGGCTGGTTCCTTCGCGCTCGTCCATCTTCACGCGGATGCCTGCCGACACGAGTTCCTTGCGCAGGCGGTGCGCCGTCTCGAGCACAATTGTCTTCTCTTCATCCGTTTTGAAGATGGGCACGATCACCAACTGATGCGGCGCGAGCCTGGGCGGCAGGATCAGCCCTTGATCGTCTCCGTGCACCATGATGATTGCGCCGACCGTGCGCGTCGAAAGCCCCCACGAAGTTGTCCAACAGTGTTGCAAGACGCCGGTCTTATCGAGGTAGCGAATCTCGAAAGCTTTCGCAAAATTCTGCCCCAGGTTGTGCGACGTGCAGAATTGCAGCGCCTTTCCGTCCGCCATCATTGCTTCCAGCGCATACGTGATGTCGGCCCCGGCGAACTTCTCGGCGTCCGACTTCCGCCCCGGGATCACGGGAATCGCGGCTTCGCGCATGGCGAAATCCGTGTAAACGTCGAGCATTTGCCGCGTTTCGGCCTCGCCCTCTTCCGCGGTGGCGTGCGCCGTGTGGCCCTCTTGCCAGAAAAATTCGAGCGTGCGCAGAAAAAGCCGCGTACGCAGTTCCCAGCGGACCACGCTGTTCCACTGGTTGATCAGCACGGGCAGGTCGCGATACGACTGAATCCATTTCGCGTATGCGTACCCGATGATCGTTTCCGACGTCGGCCGGATCACCAACGGCTCTTCGAGCTTTTCGCCGCCGCCGTGGGTCACGACCGCCAGTTCCGGCGAAAATCCCGCCACGTGCGACTTTTCCTTCTCGATGAAGCTTCGCGGGATCAGCAGAGGAAACGCCGCGTTTACGTGTCCCGTCGCCTTGAACCGCTGATCGAGCGCCGCCGTGATGTTTTCCCACAGCGCCCAGCCGTACGGCCGCACGATCATGCAGCCGCGCACCGGCGCATAGTCCGCGAGCTCAGCCCGCAGGACGAGCTGGTTGTACCACTCTGAAAAATCCTCCGCCCGCGTCGTCAGCTTCAGGTCAGACATTCTTCACCTTGTATGGGATTGCACCGATTGGCGCATGTAAACGACTTAGGTTAGGAGACTCACGCACGCAAGTCAATCCGCGCAAGGCGCCCCAATCAATAGCGGAACGGGCTCCATGGCCGCGTCGGCGCCGAATATTCAACGATCCTTGCTGTTTCCTGCTGTGCGAAATAGGAAATCCGTGTACCCTATCCGGCCAGTATTCCTCGCGGGTGTCGTGGCCGTTCCATCGAAAGGGAGTTCGCACATGCAGAGAAGGGTTGCCCGGATCGTTCTACGTATAGGCATTTGCGCCGCCCTGTTTTCGGCTTTTAGCGTTCCTCGCACTCAAGCCCAATCCGAGCAGGGCGCGGCCACGGGGACATCCAATACGGAATCGAGCGCGCCCGCCTCAGCTCGGGTGCAACCCGGCGTGCGCTACGTTCGCCCGACCCGGAGCGAAAAACTTCACAATTTCGTTTTCGACGCCGTGGGTCCGTATCCGTTCATCGGAGCCGCTGCCTTCGCCGGAATCCAACAGGCCGATAAGGCACCGCGGGAGTGGGGCCAGGGCTGGGATGCTTACGGGGTGCGCGTGGCGAGCAACTTCGGAATCGCGCTAACTACGACGACCACCCGCTATGCGCTCGCAGCAGCGTTTCGCGAGGACACGCTTTACTACCGCTGCGAATGCAAGGGCTTTCTGCCCCGCTTCGGCCACGCGCTGATTTCAACCGTCACCGCGCGCCGTGGCGACGACGGCCACCGCGAATTCTCGTTCCCGGCCCTGGCCGCCCCTTATGCAGGCGCCATGACGGCCGCGCTCGGCTGGTATCCCAGCCGCTACGGGCCGAAGGATGGTTTCCGCATGGGCAATTACAACCTCCTCGGCCAGGCCTGGCAAAACGTCGCGCTCGAATTCGTCTACGGCGGCCCGCACACATTTCTTAACCGAGTGCATATTCCGGGTCTTTCCGGAAAGGGCCGCGCCGCTCCGAATCCATAAACGTGAAACATGAGCGGCCGCGTGCATTGCAAAGCCCGCCTGCCTCCGATAGAATTTGCATGCGTTCGTCGCCGCTGAGTGATTGAAATGATCCACGAAACTCCCGAATCGCGTCGCATGAGCCGCTCGCTCGCGGAAACCGATCCCGAAATTGCGGACGCGCTTCGTGAGGAAGTCCGCCGCCAGGCTACGGGCCTCGAGCTGATCCCTTCGGAAAATTTCGTCTCCGAAGCCGTCCTCGAAACGATGGGCTCGGTTCTCACCAACAAGTATGCCGAGGGCTATCCCGGCAAGCGCTATTACGGCGGCTGCGAATTTGCCGACCGCGCCGAGCAGCTCGCGATCGACCGCGCCAAGGAACTCTTCGGCGCGGAACATGCAAACGTCCAGGCGCACTCCGGCACGCAGGCGAATATCGGCGTCTATATGACCGTGCTGCAGCCGGGCGACGTCGTCCTCGGCATGAATCTCGCGCACGGCGGCCATCTCACGCACGGCCATCCACTGAATTTTTCCGGCAGGACCTACAAGTTCGTGCCCTACGGCGTCTCGAAGGAAACCGAGACGATCGATTACGACGAGCTCGAGCGCCTCGCCCGCGAGCACCAGCCGAAAATGATCGTCGCCGGCGCGAGCGCCTATTCGCGCATCATCGACTTTCCGCGCATGTCGCAGATCGCACACTCCGTCGGCGCGATTTTCTTCGTCGATATGGCGCACATCGCGGGACTCATCGCCGCGGGCGTCCATCCGAGCCCCATCCCGCACGCGGATTTCGTCTCGACCACCACGCACAAGACGCTTCGCGGTCCGCGTGGCGGCCTTGTCCTTTGCCGCGAAAAATACGCCAAGGACCTCGACCGCTCCACGTTCCCCGGCATTCAGGGCGGCCCGCTGATGCACATCATCGCGGCCAAGGCGGTCTGCCTGAAGGAAGCGATGGAGCCGGGATTCCGCGAGTATCAGCAGCAGGTGGTCGCCAATGCCAAGGCGCTCGCCGCCGGAATCGCGCGCCGCGGATATCGCATCGTCAGCGGCGGCACGGACAATCATCTATTCCTCGTCGATATCCACTCGCGCGGCCTGACGGGCGCCGATGCGCAGCCGGCCTTCGATCGCGCTGGAATCACCATCAACAAGAATTCGATTCCCTTCGATCCTCTGCCGCCGATGAAAGCGAGCGGCATTCGCATGGGAACACCCGCCGTCACTACGCGCGGCATGCGCGAGCCTGAAATGGAAAAAATCGCCGGATGGATTGCCGACGTGCTCGATCATCTCGGCGACGCCTCGACCGAACGGCGTGTTCGCGCCGAGGTTGCTGCATTCGCTTCGAATTTCCCTCTCTATACGCGCCGGCTGGAAGCCGCCGAGGCGGCTCTCGCCGGAGTTCGCGCGGCCCATTGATCCGTATTTGATCGGAAGCTGACCGGTACCCGGTAGCGCCAGAAAATTTGTGCCCCTTCGCCAGTCGTCCAGAAACGAGGTTGCCGATGGCAATGCGAACGGTTTGGGGCGGCCCGATCACCGAGTACGAGCGCGAGGAAGCTCGCCAGATCCAGTTGTCTCTGCTGCCCGCCGGTCCGCTCTGTGCGCCTGGCTATGAAATCGCCTTCAGCTTCTCGCCGTTCGGTGGCGTGGGAGGGGATTTCGCCGACTTCTTCCTGCTGCCCAATGGAATGTTGGGCCTGTATATGGGCGACGTGGTCGGCAAAGGCCTTTCTGCGGCGTTGTACGCCGCGCTGGTAATGGGCCTGCTCCGTGGAATCCACAAGGAAGGAACGGATCCGGCGACCGCACTCACGATTTTGAATAAGCGCATGCTCGTGCGCCCCGTCGTCGGCCGCTTCGCCGTCACGCTCTACGCGACGTTCGACCCCGCCTCGCGCAAACTCACGTTAGCAAACGCCGGCTTGCCACTGCCGTTGCTGGCGTCGAAATCCGGCTGCGCGCCGCTGGGCGAAGGCGGATTGCCTTCCGGCCTTTTCCCCGGCGTGTCTTACGAAAACTATTCCGTCCAGCTTTCGCCGGGCGACTCCGTCCTATTTGCGAGCGACGGCCTTCACGAGCTTCGCGACCGTTACGATCAGGATTTCAGCCGCGAACGGCTCGCCGAAATCTGGCAGCACTCTTACGGTGTGTCCGCGGATCAATCGCTCGGCTTTCTCTTCGAGGAAGCCCGCGCCTTCTCCGAAGACGGCAGCGAGCAGCGCGACGACATCACCGCGCTAGTCCTACGCATTCCCGCATAGCATTCGGCTGTAAACCGATCCACCGCAGAGACGCAGAGGACGCAGAGAACCGCAGAGAACAGAGAACTACGGAGAGTCGACAGAAAAAGCTTTCTCCGTGCCCTCTGTGGCCGTTCTCGGTGATCTCTGTGTTAAGCCTTCCGCGCGACATCCGACTGGCTGCCCAACATCACCGCACTTCGATCTCGAGTTCCGTCACCCGCCCGTCGCGAATCGAAAACGCGCGCACCGGCTTCGACGCACCTGCCATCGGCGACACGATGAAGTAAATCGCCTCCGAGTAATACGCAAGCTCGATATCGCGCGCCGATGGCTCGTTCTTTCCATTCGGGTGCGAGTGGTAGATGCCGAGAAATTCCAGTCGCCGCTCCCGAAATTCGCGCATCATCCCAACGATTTCCTTGGGCGCAATCTCGTAGCCCTTCGCCGGGTCGGCAGCCGCATTCACCGCCGGAAACACGCCCGTGATCACGCCGTCGCGCCCCGCCAGCAGCCCGCAGCACTCGGCAGCCACATCGCGGCGCGCATGCTCTCGGACTCGGAACACAACATCTTTATGAACTCGTACTTTGAGTATCATGCAGCGAGTTTATACCCGGGAAGAAGAAATACCTCAGACTTCGAACGCTTGATATCTGAGACACTTTTTCACTAGACTCCCGCTATGCCGAGCCCCGCCTTCGTTGAGGCAATGGACGTTGTCTTGCTGTTCCTGTTCTTTATCGCCGCTCCTGCCATCGCTATTGCGATCGCTTTGGTCGCCCGGAAGGGCCCACCTGGGAATTTCAGCCGCGAGACGTTCTGGACGGCCTATATTTTCGCCATGATTGCCGCAGTGCTTCTTCTTCTGGTGTTCCTACGCACCGACCTGAACAACGCCTGGCATACCGTTTTGCATTTCACCTGCGGAATTGCCGGCGCGCTCGTCTTCGGCGTCGCGGGAGGATTGTTTTTGTCGATCTTCACTTCGCGCGGACCCATTTTTTCGCCGTCACCTGGGCCAAAGAAATAGCCGAGCAGACTCAGCCTCGCGGCCGCAACGCCCAAGGTTCCAGTGCAGCGCTAGGCTTTCTGCGCTTGCCGCCTCAGGAATGTCGGCACATCGAGATCGTCCGCAGGCATCTCGTGCGCAACCTCGCTGACGTTTCGCGCTACCTGCTGGACGACGGTCGTCTGCTGCGGCGCCACGTTTGCCGGCTCGCCCGGCTCGCGACCCGCCTTCCACGTCTTCGGCAGGTACGACGGCCGCGTATGCGTCTTCTTGTTGGCCACTTCGCGGAACCCTGCCGCGATCACGGTGATCTTCACCGATTCCTTCATCGCATCATCCTGCACCGCGCCGAAAATGATGTTCGCATTTTCGTGCGCCGCTTTCTGGATGATCGACGAAGCCTCGTGAATCTCGTGCAGCGAAAGGCTCGACGAGCCGGTCACGTTGATCAGAATTCCCTGCGCGCCGTTGATGCAGTTGTCCTCGAGCAGCGGACTATTGATCGCGCGGTTCGCCGCGTCCATGGCGCGGTTCGAGCCGGTCGCCACGGCCGTGCCCATCACCGCGTAGCCCTGCCCGGACATGATCGTCTTCACGTCCGCGAAGTCGCGATTGATGATCCCGGGAATCGTGATGATGTCGGAGATGCCCTGCACGGCTTGCCGCAAAATATCGTCCGCGATCCGGAACGCCTCGAAGAAGCTCGTTCCCTGCTCGACGCACTCCATCAGCCGCTCGTTGGGAATCACGATCACGGTATCGACGCAGCCGATCAGCTCGGCGAGCGCCTGCTCGGCCTGCTGCATGCGCCGCTTGCCTTCAAACGCGAATGGCTTCGTCACGACGGCCACCGTAAGCGCGCCGAGCTCGCTCGCCAGATTCGCCACCACGGGCGCGGCTCCGCTGCCGGTGCCGCCGCCAAGCCCCGACGTGACGAACACCATGTCCGCGCCGTCGAGCGCCTCGAGAATCTTCTCCGTGTCTTCGAGCGCCGCCTTCCGCCCGACCTCCGGGTTTGCGCCCGCGCCCAGCCCTTTGGTGAGCTTGGCGCCGAGCTGCAGCTTTACGGGCGCTTGCGACAGCTTCAGCGCCTGCAAATCCGTGTTGGCCGCGATGAAATCCACGCCCTCCACCTTGGCGCGAATCATGCGGTTGACGGCGTTCGATCCGCCGCCGCCCACGCCGATCACCTTGATCCTCGCGCCGTCGTGCGGTTCCTCTGCAAATGAAACTCGAATGCTCGATTCCTTTGGCGACATGCTCCCTCCCTCAGTTCCTTACTCTTTCAGTCCCAGGTCTTGCCCCGCCCCCGCGAATCCCGTCTATGCCCCTGCGAACATGCTTTTCAGCTTGCCCATGAAGCCCGTGGGACGCGCCCCCGCAAGGCGCCGCGTGCGCGCCCCGTAAAGGACCAAACCCACAGCCGTCGAATACTCGGGCTGGGAAACCTCTTCGCTCATATGCGCCAGGCCTCGCGGCACCGCCACGCGCACCGGCAGATTGAACACGCGCTCGGCCAGCTCCGGCAGCCCACGGAGATGAGCGCCGCCGCCGGTGAAAACGATTCCGGCGGGAATCTGCGATTCGAGACCGCCGCGCCGCAATTCGTCGCGGATCAGCATCAGAAATTCCTGCGCGCGCGGCACGACGATATCCGTCAGCATCCGCGCGAAAACGGTGCGCGGGGGGCCGGTCGCCCACGCTCGCGATCTCGATCGCCAGATCGCCCGTCACCATTTCGCGGAAGGCGCAGGCATGTTCGCGCTTGATCTTTTCCGCTTCCGGGATCGGCGTGCGCAGACCCACAGCAAGATCGTTCGTGAAGTGATCGCCGCCCACGGGGATTGCCGCCGTGTGCCGCACCACGCCTCCGGCGTAGCCGATCAGCTCGGTCGTGCCGCCGCCGATATCGAGCAGGCAGATGCCCAGATCGCGCTCGTCCTGCGTAAGGCATGCCTCCGCCGAAGCAAAAGGCTCGAGCACCGTGTCGTCCACGCGTACGCCCGCGCGGTTCACCGCCGTCACGATATTTTGCGTCGCCATGCTCGACGCCGTCACAATGTGGACGTTCGCCTCGAGGCGCTGCCCCACCATCCCGATGGCGTCGCGAATGTTGTCCTGCTTGTCGAGAAAAAATTCCTGCGGAAGCACGTGCAGCACTTCGCGGTCTTCCGGCAGCGTGACGCCTTTGGCCGCCTCGATCGCGCGCCGCACGTCTTCGCGCTGCACGTCCCGCGGCCGCGATCCCAGCGTGATTCCGCCCTGGCTGTTCACGCCGCGCACGTGCGACCCCGCCACGCCGATCATCGCCGATTCCACCGGCACGCCGACGATCGTTTCCGCTTCCTCCACCGCGCGCCGAATCGAACTCACCGCGAGATCGAGATTCACGATCTGCCCTTTGCGCCAGCCTTTCGATTCCGCCGCGCCGAGCGCCGCGAATTTCACGCTGCCGTCATCATCCTGCTCGCCCACCAGCGCGCACGTTTTCGTGCTGCCGATATCGAGCGCCACAATGTGCCGTTCTTTTCTGGTCAAATCCGCCGCTCCCTCCGCTGCCTCACCCCTTAACTCGGCCTTACCGAACCCTTACCTCAAATGCTTCGTCGCGTGCGCACGCGTGCGTGCTTTCGCGGGCTTTGACGTATGCTGCGCCACCAGCTTTGGCGCGACGGTCGTATCCGGATTCACTACCGCCTCGCCGCCGAATCGCAAATCGATCGATTCCACGCGGCCGGTCGTCGCGCGCCATTGCCCGATGTCTTCAATCAGCGTCTGATACTTCGATGCAAAGTCGCTGTCGCCAAAATGGACGACGATCGGCGCGTCCACCTGTCCTGACCCGCTCGCATCGTTCGTCGCGAGCGCTCACCGTCTGCAATCCGGTCAGCGTCGCTCGCACGTCGTGCGCGTCCGAGAGGTCGACTTCGCTCACCTGCTCGCCCGCTCCCGGATGCGCCGCCTCGATCTGCTGCAGGAATCCCGAGAAGAGCTGCATGCGCTGCTCGCGATCGTCCTGCGGCATGTCGGCGCTGATTCCAGTGACGACGGGAAAATGAAAATTCCCTTCGAGCGGCCGCTCGAGGATCACGCCGTGGACGTCCACCAGGGCCATGCCCGTTCCATTGCGCAAAAACGCGATCGGCGTCCGCTCCGTCACTTCCACTTCAATCCTGTTCGGCAGAACGCGCCGCACCGTGGCGTGCTCCACCCACGGGATTGCCTCGATCTCGCTGCGCCGCTGGTCGAGCGGAATCCGCAGTACGCTGTTGCCTCGATCGGCTGCAAAAATCTCGCGCACGCTCGCGCCGCGTCACGTAGTGGTTTCCGGTGAGCCCCACTTGCTCGGGATGAATCAGCGCCATTTCCGGCGACGCCAGCAGGAAATGCCCCAGATCGTACGCGATCCACGCGCCGGCCAAACCGACGGCCGCCCACATCGTCACGCGGAGATACCTCTGCCATGCCTTCCGGCCAAACTTTCGCCGCTTGATCTCGAGCGGCTTCTGCCGCCGGAGATACTTCGGCTCCTCGTCCGCCAGCACTTCCTGCGGATACGCTTCCGCGTCCATGGCTTTCAGTTTCGCCAGACGATTACCTCATTCTCGAGTTCCACGCCGTACGCGCTGCGCACGCGCTCGCGCACGTCTTCGATCAGCTTCAGCATGTCCGCGCAGCTTGCCTTGCCCGCGTTGACGAAAAAATTTGCGTGCCGGTCGCTCACCATCGCGTCGCCCACGCGGTGGCCCTTCAGCCCCAGCTCATCGATCATGCGCCCCGCCGAGCCGCCCGCCGGATTCTTGAAAATGCAGCCCGCGCTCTTCTGGTTGAGCGGCTGGCTCGACCGCCGCTTTTCATTGCACACCTTGATGCCGGCGATAATCTCCTTGAACGGCTTCGACGGCAGCTCGAGCTTCACGCGCAGCATCACGTCGTCCGGCGCAAACGACGTGTGCCGGTAATCGAACCGGATATCGTCGCCGCGCAGCGTCTCGATCTTGCCGGTGGCCGCGCGATACAGTTCCACTTCCCGCACGTGCGGTCCGATCTGCGTGCCGTACGCGCCCGCGTTCATTCGCAGCGCGCCGCCCACGCTTCCCGGCACTCCGATCAGCCCTTCCATCCCGCCCAGATCGTGCTTCGCGCAAAACGTGACCATGCCGCCGAGATCGGCCGAGGCGTCCACGTACGCCGCATTCCCCTCGACGCGCATGCCCGGATGCGCCGTAGGCAAATGCAGGATCACATACGGCAGATCGCCATCCGCGATCAGCACGTTGGTGCCGCCGCCCAGGAACCGGTGCGGAATCTTTTCATCCGCCAGCAGGCGCATCGCCTCCGGAATCGTCTCGTAATTGCGCAGCAGCAATTCGTCCGTCGTGCCGCCAATCCCGAGCGATGTCTCATCCGCGAGCGACACACCCTGCTTCACCTCGACGCCAAGCTCTTTCAGTCGCTCCGCCGCTGTGTCCTTAATCCGCATGCGGAGCCACAATCCCCGAGATTCTCGAATCGAGCAGCAGCGCGAGTTCGTCCGTCACGCGTCCCACGCTTCCCGCGCCGATCGTCAGCACGGCATCGCCTGGGCGCGATTCGCGCAGCATGTATTCGATCCCGCCCTGCAGCGTGCTCGAATAGACCACGTTCTTGTGTCCCGCCAAGCTGATCGCTTCCGCCAGTTTCTCGCCCGTGATGCCCTCGATCGGCTGTTCGCCCGCCGCGTAGATGTCCGTCATCACTAGAATGTCCGCGTCGTTGAACGAGCGCAGAAAATCGTCCCACAGGTGCTGCGTTCGCGTGTACCGGTGCGGCTGAAATAAGACCAGCAACCGTTTGTAGCCGCAGCCGCGCGCCGCTTCGAGCGTCGCCCGGATTTCGGCCGGGTGGTGGCCGTAGTCGTCGATCAGCGTGACGCCCGAAAAATTGCCTTTGATCTCGAATCGCCGCCCGACGCCGGAGAAATGCGTCAGCCCCTCGCGAATCAGGTCTGCCGGAACATTCAGTGCGAGCGCCACCGCTGCGGCCGCCGCCGCATTGCGCACGTTGTGCATTCCCGGAGGCGACGCCAGCTCGAAAATGCCCAGATCTTCGCCGTGATATTGCAGCCGGAATTCGCTCGACAGCCCCTTGAGCTTTACGTCGCTGATGATCAGATCAGCCTGGCTCGACACGCCGTACGTAATCAACGGCCGTTTCACGCGCGGCACGATGGCCTGCACGTTGGGCTCGTCCAGGCACAGCACCACTGAGCCGTAAAACGGCACCCGGTTCACAAACTGCAGAAATGTCTCTTGAATCTCTTCGAGCGATGCATATTGATCGAGATGCTCGCGATCGATCGTCGTGACGACTGCGATCACTGGCGCGAGCAGCAGAAACGACCGGTCGCTCTCGTCCGCCTCGACCACCATGTACTCGCCGCGGCCCACCTGCGCGTTCGAGCCCGCATGATTCACGCGCCCGCCGACCACGAACGTCGGATCGAGATCGGCCGCCGCCAGCACCGCCGCAACCATCGAAGTCGTCGTCGTTTTCCCGTGCGCGCCCGCCACCGCAATCCCGATCTTCAGCCGCATCAGCTCGGCGAGCATTTCCGCTCGCGGGATCACCGCAATCTTCAGCCGGTGCGCCTCGGCAATCTCCGGATTGTCCGCGGGTACCGCCGTGGATACGACGACTACGTGCGCCCCGTGCACGTTCTCCGCGCGATGTCCTTCGTAGATTTTCGCGCCAAGCCGACGCAGCCGTTCCGTCACCGGCGTCGTCTTCAAATCCGAGCCTGAAACGGCGTAGCCGGTCGAGAGCAGCACTTCGGCGATGCCGCTCATGCCGCTGCCGCCGATCCCGACCAGATGAATGCGCTGGAAATTGCGAAATGTGACGTTCATGCCCGGGCCACGCTCTCCAGAAGATCGACGATATCCTCGATGGCTCGCGGCTTCGCGAGCGACCGCGCTCGATCTTCCATTTCCTCGATTCTCCGGGGCTGGTCCAGGAGAGAAAAGATTTCGTTCGTCAGGCGCTCGGGTGTCAGGTCGTCTTGAGGCAGCAGGCGGGCCGCTCCGGCATCTTGCATGACTGCGGCATTGCGCGTCTGGTGGGCGTCGGTGGAAGCCCCGAAGGGGATGAAGATGGCGGCGCGTCCGGAGGCGGATACCTCCGCGACGGTAATTGCGCCCGACCGGCAGACGATCAGGTCTGCCTGGGCAAACCTCTCCGCCATATTTTCGATGAAGGGTAAAACCTCCGCATGGAATTCGCGGCGCGCATAGGCCACTCGAACGGCATTATAGTCGCGTTCGCCGGTTTGATGCACGATGAAAAGCTGATTTTTTCGCGCTGCCAGCCGGTCGAGCGAGTCGACAACCGCTCGATTGATCGGCAAAGCCCCCCGGCTGCCGCCCGTAATCAGAATATTGAATGGCGCGCGATGCTCTTTCTTCCCGATCGCGAAGAATTCCGCGCGCACCGGGCAGCCTGTCACCGTCGCCTTTGGCCCGAATCGCTCGGCTGTCTCTGCATGTGCCACCGCCACGCTCGTCGCCAGGCGCACCAGTACCCGGTTCGTGAACCCCGGCTCGACGTTCGGCTCGAACACCACATTCGGAATCCGGTGCAGCGCCGCCAGCAGCATCATCGGACCCGACGCGTACCCGCCCACGCCCAGCGCCGCGTTCACGCGGTGACGTCTCAAAATCCGCTCCGAATCCCACAGCCCCGCCGGCAACATCGCCGCATTGCGAAAAAATTTCGCACCACCGATGCCTTTTAGCCCGGCCACGCGAATCAATTCGAGCGGCAAACCAGCCTGGGGGATTAGCCGCGCTTCGATTCCGCGTTCGGTTCCGACAAACACAACGCGCCTCTCTTGCCCTTCACTTCCGCGCCGCAACCACTCTCGGCCCACAGCCAGCGCCGGAAAAACGTGCCCTCCGGTGCCGCCGCCCGCAATCAATAAAGTCTTCGCGCCTGCCCTCGCGCCCATTTTCGAGTCGGGCTTCGCGTCGGCACTCACGTCTCTTCCGCGTGCTGGCTGATATTCAACAGCACTCCCGTTGCCAATAACATTCCCATCAGGCTCGACCCGCCGTAGCTCACGAACGGCAGCGGAATCCCTTTCGTCGGCATCAGACCCAGGACCACGCTCAGGTTGATCAGCGCCTGCCCCACCACCATCGCCGTTATTCCCACGCCGAGCAGTCGCCCGAATTCATCCGGCGCCTTCATTGCCGCCACGAAACCGCGCCATCCGTAGAACGCGAAAAGCCCCAGCATGATCGCCGCGCCGATAAACCCAAATTCCTCGCAGATCACCGAGAAAATAAAATCCGTGTGCGCTTCCGGCAAAAAGAAGAGCTTCTGATGACTCTCCATCAACCCCACGCCGCTGAATCCGCCCGATCCCACGGCGATCAGCGATTGCAACAACTGGAAGCCGTGCCCCTGCGGGTCCGAGCCCGGCGAGAAAAACGTCTTCACACGCTCGATCCGGTAGGGCGTGCTCAGGATCGCGATCGCCACCACCGGCACGGCCACCGCCGCTGCCGCCACGACGTACCGGATCGAAATCCCGGCGATGAACAGCATCACCGCCGCGCTAAAGAAAATCATGCACGCCGTGCCGAGGTCCGGCTCCTTGTAGACCATCGCCACCATCAGCAGCACCGTGCCCACCGCCGGCAATAGCGTCCGCGTCACGTTGTTCACTCCCTCGCCGCGCGGCGCCCGCCTTAATTCCAGAAACCACGCGAGGTAGAAAATCACGGCGAGCTTTGCGACTTCCGAAGGCTGCAGGCTCAGCGGCCCCAGCCGGATCCAGCGGTGCGTGGCGTGCGAGCGGTCGAGGAAAAAAACCGCGATCAGCAGCAGAAACGTCACGCCCAGCGCCGTGAAGATCACGCGCGGCTGCCGCAGCTTACGGTAGTCCGTATTCATCAGCCAGAACATTCCCGCGATTCCAAACGCGATCCACACCACCTGGCGCAGCAGGAAATAATAGGCGTTGCCGTATTCGTCGCGCGCCATCACTGCCGACGCGCTGAACACCATCACGGCGCCGATCAGGCACAGCGCCAGCGTCACGCCAAATAGCTTTCGATCAGGCTGCAGACTGCGTGGCATCGCCCGTCCTTTCGTCTCGCGCGGCGGAGTCGGCCGGTCCCGGGCGCCCTTCGAGCCGCGCGACCAGCTCCTTGAAAATTCGCCCGCGCTCCTCGTAGTTCTCGAATTGGTCGAAGCTCGAGCACGCCGGCGCCAGCAGCACCACGTCTCCCGGCCGCGCGCGTTCGCTCGCCAGCTGCACGGCTCGGTCAAGCGTGCCCGCGTGCGCTGTTTCGATTGCGTCACCCAGATCGGCCGCGATCTTCTCGGCGGCCGCGCCGATTAGAATCGCGAGGCGCGCCCGTTCGCGCAGCGGCTCCGCAAGCGGCGTGTACGGGCTTCCCTTGTCCTTGCCTCCGAGAATCACCATCAGCGGCTCGGAAAATGCCTCGATGGCCTTCAGCGCCGCGTCCACGTTCGTGGCCTTCGAATCGTTGTAAAACTTCACGCCGCCGACCTCGGCCACAAATTCGAGCCGGTGCTCGACTCCGCGAAACGTCTTCACGCCGCCCGCGATGGCCTCGGGCGTTGCCCCCGCGAGATACGCCGCCGCGCACGCCGCCAGCACGTTTTCGACGTTGTGCTCGCCACGAAGTTGAATCTGGTCCCGCCGCGCCACCGCAACCTCGGAGCCTTCGTGCCGGAAAATAATCTGCCCATCGCGCAAAAACGCGCCCGCCGCCACGCGCTTCTCCCGGCTGAACCAGAACACCTGCTGCCGCGACGGCATTCGCCGCGTCACTTCCGGATCGTCCGCATTCAGCACGGCGCAGTCGCGGTCGAGCTGGTTTGCGAACATCCGCATCTTTGCCTCGGCGTACTCCTCAAACGATGCGTGCCGGTCGAGGTGGTCCGGCGTCAAATTCAGCATCACGCCAATCTCGGGACGAAACGCCTCCGTCGCTTCCAGCTGAAAGCTGCTGATCTCAGCCACAGTCACGCTCGAATCCGCCGACGACTCAACCAGCGACAGCAGCGGCACGCCGATATTACCGCCCACAAATGTCTGGATTCCCGCCGTCTTCAAAATGTGCGCCACCAGCGAAGTCGTTGTCGTTTTCCCGTTCGAGCCGGTGATCGCCACGAGCTTGCCCCGCAGAAATCTCCATGCCAGCTCGATCTCGCTCCACACCGTCACGCCGCGGCTTCGCGCCAGCGCCACCGGCGCAAGCTTTACCGGCACGCCCGGGCTCAGCACGATCAGGTCCTGCGCGAGAAACGTCACGTCCGTGTGCCGCCCGAGTTCGAGCTTCACCCCGGCCGAGCGCAGCCGTTCCGCCACGTCCCCGAGCTCGCTCTCGCTCTTTTCGTCCGTGGCCGTCACCGTCGCGCCATATCGCGCCGCGAAAAGCGCCGTCGCGATTCCCGTGCGCGCGAGCCCCACCACAAGCACGCGCTTTCCTGCAAAGTCGAACCCCGGTCTCACGTGGCCCTCACTCTGGTCCCTTACCTCAATTTCAACGTCGTCAGCGAAAACAGCGCGAACACCAGCGCCAAAATCCAGAATCGCACGATGATCTTCGATTCGCTCCATCCCATCAGCTCGAAATGATGGTGCAGCGGCGCCATGCGAAAAATCCTTTTGCCCGTCAGCTTGAACGAGCCCACCTGCAAAATCACCGAAAGCAATTCGAGCAGAAAGATGCCGCCGATCGAAACGAGCAGAATTTCCTGTTTCAAAATGACCGCCACTGTCCCGATCGCCCCGCCCAGCGCGAGCGATCCCACGTCGCCCATGAACATTTCCGCCGGATGCGCGTTGTACCAGAGGAATCCCAGCGATGCGCCCACCAGCGACCCGCAGAAAATCGTCAGCTCGGCCGCGTCCGGAATTCTTTGAATCTCGAGGTACTCCGCGAAGCGCGCATTGCTCGATACATACGTGATCACCGTCAGCGCCACAGACGAAATCAGGACGCACCCGATCGCCAATCCGTCCAGGCCGTCCGTCAGGTTCACGCCGTTCGAGAAACCCGCAATCACCAGCACCAGAAACAAAATGAACGGCACGTACGCCAGAGGCCAAACGAACCGGTGCTGCAGCAGCGAATCGATGACCAGGTCGGGATGCAGCCGCTTCAGGAACGGCACGCTCAGCTGCGTCGAATACACGCCCTTGGTCTGCAAGCCCAGCAGCACTGCGCCCACGAACACGCACGTCAGCACCTGAAAGAAAAATTTACGCCGCGCAGTCAGCCCGAGATTCCGCCGTCGCACCACCTTGTTGTAATCGTCGACGAATCCGATCGTGCCGAAGCATAGCGTCGCGGCTACGGCAAGCGGCACATACGGATTCCGCAGGTCCGCCCACAGCAGCGTCGAAATCGTGATGGCCGCGACGATCAAGAGGCCGCCCATCGTCGGCGTCCCCGCTTTTTTCTGGTGCGCCTTCGGCCCCTCGTCGCGGATATACTGCTTCACCTGCAATTCGCGCAGCCGCGCGATCATCCACGGCCCGAATACCAGCACAAGGGTCAGCGAGGTGAGGGTCGCCAGCGCCGTGCGCACCGTGATGTAGCGAAAAACGTTGAGCGCGCTGAAATGCGGCCGAAGCGCGGCGAACAGATAAAACAGCATCTCAGCGGCGTCCCTTCGAGCCTGCCTCGATCGTTTCCGGCTTGACCGCCTGCACGCGCCGGTGCCGCGCGTCGATTGCCTCCAGCACTCTCTCCATGCGCACGCCGCGCGAACCTTTCAGCAGCATGAGGTCGCCCGTATCGACGAACCCTTCGAGAAACTCCCCCGCTTCCCGCGAGTTCGCGAAAAACTGCGCGCGCTCCGGCGGTTGTCCCGCCTCGATCGCGCCCTTCACCAGATCTTCCGCGCAGCCCTGCACGCCGAAAATCCAATCGATCTTCCCGGTGCGCGCAGCCAATCGGCCGCATTCGCGATGCAGCTCCGGCGAAGATGTGCCGAGTTCCAGCATTTCGCCCGCGGCCAGGATGCGCCGCTCATATCCCGGCGTCGCCGCCAGCAGTTCGACGAGCGTGTTCAGCGCCGTCGGACTCGAGTTGTACGTGTCGTTGATCACTGAAAAGCCGTCCTCGAACCGCGCCACCTCGCCGCGCTTGTCTGCCGGCTTCAGCGACGGAAACACGCGCTTCGCCTCTTCCGCGCCGATTCCCCAGACGCTCGCCGCCGCCAGCGCCGCCACCGCGTTCATCACGTTATGCCGCCCGATCAGCGGCAGTTCGAGGCGCGCGCGCCCAGCGGGCGAGACGAAATCGAACGCCGAGCCATCCATGCCGCGTTCCTCAATCCGCTCCGCGCGAAATTCCGCCGGCGGCTTTTCGCCGAAGCGCACCACACGTCCGTGCGCCACTTTCGCAAATGCCGCCACGTGCGGGTCATCTGCGTTCAGTATCGCGACGGCATTCGGCGGCAGATTTTCGATCAGCTCCCGCTCGGCGCTCGCGATCTCTTCGATCGACGCGAAAAATTCCAAATGTTCGATCGCCACGCGCGTCACTATGCCTGCGTCGGGCGAGGCAATCCGCGTCAGCTTCGCAAGCTCTCCCGTATGCGACATTCCCAGCTCGATCACGGCCGCGCCGTGCTCGTCGTCGAGCTTCAGCAGCGTGAGCGGCAGCCCGTATTCGTTGTTCAGGTTCCCTTGCGTCTTCAGCACGCGGAACCGCGCGCCCACGAGCGCCGCCAGAATCTCTTTCGTGGTTGTTTTGCCGACCGAGCCGGCCACCGCGCCGACAAGCCGCCCCGGCTGCGCGCGCCGCCAGACTTCGCACGCCTTCGATCCCAGCCGCTGCAGCGCATCGAGTGTGTCGTCGACCGCGAAGAGTTTGCCGCGAATCGCCGCGTCGTATTCCCCGATTCGGTCGCGCGCCACCACCCCGGCCGGAATGCCCCGCGCCAGCACCTCAGCAATAAAAGCGTGTCCGTCGTGACGCGGTCCGCGTATCGCGATGAACAGCTCGTCAGCGCCGATAGTGCGCGAATCAATCGAGACGCCGGCCAGCCGGGCCATGGGGTCGAGCCCAGCGGGAACTGCGACGCCCAATGCCTCAGCCACTTGAACCGCTGTCCACCGCATCGCGTCTCCAATGGGCTGGCCTTCATTCTCAGCCGGATCTCCGCGTGACTCTAGTTTCGCGATTCGTGCCCACTCGCCTTCTTTGCAAAGCCTTTACGGCGCAGGATGGCTCGCGCTTTTTCGCGGTCGTCGAATTCGACCGTTCCAGTTCGCAGCACCTGGTACGTCTCGTGTCCCTTCCCCGCCAGCAGCACAATGTCTCCCGGCCGCGCTTCTTCGAGCGCCATCTCGAGCGCCCGCTCGCGGTCCGGCTCCACCCGGTACTTCGCGTCCACTTTCTGCAATCCCACGACCACATCGTTGATGATCCGCAACGGGTCCTCGCTGCGCGGGTTGTCGCTCGTCAGCACCACCAGATCGCTCAGCGATCCCGCCGCCTCGCCCATCAGCGGCCGCTTCGTGCGGTCGCGCTCGCCGCCTGCTCCGAAAACAGTGATGATCCGTCCCGAGGTGCTCAGCTCGCGCGCCGTCGCAATCAGATTTCGCAGCGCGTCGTCCGTATGCGCGTAATCGACCACCACCAGAAACGGCTGCCCTTCATCGATTCGCTGAAATCGCCCCGGCACGAGTTCGAGACTCGCGATGCCCTGCTCGATTTTCGCTTTCGGAATCTCGAGCGCGATTCCCGCGCCGATGGCCGCAAGAATATTGTAGACGTTGATGCGTCCCACGAGCGGCGAACGCACTTCGATGTTTCCTATCGGTGTCTGCGCCATGAATTCGAGCCCATCGAAGCTCAGAGCGAGCTTCTTCGCGGTCAGCTCAGCCGCGTTTTTCAGCCCGTAACTCAACGTGCGCCGCGCGAGCCCCACAAGCTGCGCTCCGTAGGGATCGTCCACGTTGATCACGCCCGCGTCCGGCGCGCCTGCTCCCGCGCCCGTGAATAGCAATTTCTTAGCCGCGAAATATTCCTCGAACGTTTTGTGATAGTCGAGATGATCCCGCGTCAGGTTCGTGAAAATCGCCACGGCGAAGTGGCAGCCCGAAAGCCGCTCCATCGCCAGCGCATGCGAACTCGCTTCGAGCACCACATGCGTGCCGCGTGCGTCGCGAATCTCGGCGAAAATTTGCTGCAGGTCGAGCGATTCCGGCGTCGTGTTAGGCGCTGGGAGCGCGCCTTTCGGTGTGCGATATCCTGTCGTGCCGATCAGGCCGTCCGTGTATCCCGCCGCGCGCAAAATCGAATCCACCAGAAACGCGGTCGTCGTTTTCCCATTTGTTCCCGTGACGCCCACCAGCTTCAACGCATCCGCCGGATGCCCGTAGAAATTCGCAGCCACGCGCGCCAGCCCGCGCCGTTCGGAACCCGGCAGCAGCTCGATCCACGTGGCGTTCTCCGGAAATTGGATGGGCCGTTCCCGCGCGCTCGCCACGGCGACCGCTCCACGAACGAGCGCGTCCTCCACAAATTCCACGCCCTCAAGCTTCACGCCTTGCATCGCGAAAAATAGCGCGCCCGCCGTCGCGCGACGGCTGTCGTACGCGATCGACTCAATCTCCACATCCGACGGGCCCGAAATCTTCTTGATCTCCGCTCCCGCCAGCAATTTTTCGAGTTTCATACGCCGCTTTTCCAGTCTACCGCTTCGCCGCGCGTTTCCTACGTCCGGCTTCTGCTTGACGCTCGATGTCAATTTCCGCTCCCCCGCCCCGGCGCCGGTTCGCTCTCTCCCGGCTCGCCGAATCGCACGGTCACCCGGCTGCCGCGCGGCACTTGCGTTCCCGCGCTCGGAAACTGTTCGAGTGCAATCCCGTTGCCGATCAGGTCCGGCGCCAGCCCCACCTTCGAGCACTCCTCCATCACGCCGCGCACCGTCTCTCCGCCGAGAGGGGGAACCACCACCTCGTCATCTCCCGCAAAAGCCGCCGTTGGAGCCGACGCCGCGCCCTCGCTCCCTCTCGCCACCGCTTCGGCAAACCGCGCCTTCGACGCATCCGTCTCCGCCGACGCTGGGTCCAGCCGCGGCGCCGCGCGCAGATTCTTCGCCGTCTCCACATCCGACGGCGACGGCACGTCGTGCGGCGTTCCCAGATACGCCAGCACCTGCTCCGCCACGCGCTTGAACACCGGCCCGCCCACTTCTCCTCCATGGTGCTCCCCGACCGGCGAATTGAGGACCACCAGAATCGCGATCGCGGGATCGTTCACCGGCGCGAAGCCCACGAAAGATGAGTTGTAGTCCGTCGCCGAATAGCGCTTCGTCACCGGATCGATCATCTGCGCCGTTCCCGACTTCCCCGCCGATGTGTACCCGTCGAGCTGCGAATGCTTGCCTGTGCCCTCCAGCATCACGTCTTCCATCATTTCGCGCATGGTCGCCGCGGTCCGCGCGTCGGTCGCTTCCTGCGGATCGGCGCCCCGATGCGGCTGTTCCGTCCCCGTCTCCGAATTGCGAATCTCGCGCACCACGCGCGGCCGATACAGTGTTCCCCCATTCGCGATTGCCGAAATCGCCGAAACAATCTGGACGGGAGTCACGCTCACTTCCTGCCCCATCGCGAGCGACCCGATCGAGCTCGCCGACCACTCGTCGACCGGCCGCAGCAATCCCTTGTTTTCACCGGGCAAATCGATGTCCGTGTATTGCCCGATACCAAACGCGCGCGCCGTCTCATAGAATTTCGGCGCGCCCAGCCGCAGCGCCACCTTGATCGCGCCGACGTCGCTCGAATGCTCCAGGATTTCGCGCACGCTCAGCACGCCGAACGGCTTCCAATCGTGAATCAGACGCCCGGCCACCAGAATCTTCCCCATCTGGCAATCCACCAGTTCATTCGGATTCGCCACCCCGTTCTCGATAGCGCCCGTCAGCGTGATTACTTTGAACGTCGATCCCGGCTCGTATGCGTCTGTCACCGCGCGATCCGTGCGCGCCTGCGCCGGGTAGGATCCCGCGTCATTCGGATCAAACGTCGGCCAGTTCGCCACCGCCAGCAGCTCGCCGGTGTTCGGGTCCTGGACGATCACCGTCCCCGCCTTCGCATGCGTCTCGGAAATCGCCGCCGCGAGTTCCTTCTCCGCGATGTACTGAATCGTTTCGTCGATCGTCAGCGTCACGCTCGCGCCCGGATCGGCGGCCGATTCCCTGCGGTCGTACCAGCGTCGCAGCCCGTCCGCCATCACCATCATCTTGCCGGGACGCCCGCGGATATCCTTGTCGAGCGATTGCTCGATTCCGCCGATGCCCTTTTCGTCGATGTCCACGTAACCGATGACCGACGACGCAAGATCGCGCTGCGGATACACCCGGCGGTTTTCTTTCTGAAAGAACACGCCGTTCAAATTCATGTCGCTGATTCGCTGGACCACATCAGGAGAGAGCTTTCGCGCCAGCCGCACCGGCGAGTGAGCCTCGCGGATTTTTGTCTCGATGTCGTCCGCCGGCACGTCGAGGACACGCGACAGCAGCCGCCCCACCATGTCCACGTCGGTGATCTCGGCCGGATCGCCAAACAGAGAGTCCATCGGCAGGCTGACCGCCAGCTCGCGCCCCTTGCGGTCGTAGATCGTCCCGCGCTTCGGGCTGATTTCGAAAATGCGCTCTTGTTGACGCTGAGCTTTTGCGAGGTATTCGCTGTAGCAGAAGAGCTGAACGTACGCGAGGCGGCCCAGCACCGCCGCCATCCAAACCACCGCCACGACCCAAACAACTAACCAGCGGAGACGCGGGTTGCGCTGCTCCATGGACTCCGGCCTACCCTATCTCGCCCGATCACTCGAATTCGTCCGGCGCCGATCGTGGCGCGCCGCCGGCGAGGCTCGCCGCAGCGGGCCGGCGTTTCGACTAAGGTGCGTATCAAATCAGGTGCGCTACGGGCGGGGCGTGTCGACCAGCGTGCGCGCTTCCGCCACCACGGCGTCGCTCGACGCATCCGCCGGAGCCACTTGTCCCGGCACGGGCACCGTCAGGCCAAGCTGATTCCGCGCGATCGCATCCACGCGCATCGGCGAGCGCAACGTCGCCACCTCGAGATGCAGTTGCTGATTCAGCTGCGCGGCTTGCGTGCGCGCGGCGTCGAGCTGTTCGATTTGGTAGCGGATCTGGATGCACTCGAAGTGCTGCCACGCGTACGTCAGCAGCAGCGCCGCGATGCCGGCTCCCACCGCCAGCCGCTGCGAGAAATCCCGCAAACGCGCCTGCGCCATCGGACGCTGTAACCGTGAATTGTCGATCCGCTTGACTGTGTGATATTCCGTCATGACTATTTCCTGCCGATCCGGCGCATTCTGGTCGCTGGGTTCCCGGAAGCTGGAGCCTTGGCCCCAGCACAACGCCATAAAACAACGAAATTGTCAGGCTGCTTCATCCGGCCCTTGCCAAGCCGGATCGATCTTTTCCGCCACGCGCATCTTCGCGCTCCGCGCGCGAGGATTCATTCGCACTTCCTCTTCACTCGGCTGAATCACTTTCTTCGTCAGCACGCGAAATCTCTTTTCCTGCGCCAGGCGCTGAAACTCGTGCTTCACCAGACGATCTTCGAGCGAGTGGTAGCTGAGGACAATCCACCGTCCTCCCGAATTCAAAGTGGCAGGGGTCCGCGAAAGAAACTGCCCGAGTTCCTCCTCTTCTCGATTCACCGCTATCCGCAGCGCCAGAAACGTTTTTGTCGCGGGATGCAGTTTCTGCCTTCCCCTTGCTTTTCGTACCCCTGCCACAACCGTTGCCAGGTGAGCGGTGTCGCGAATGGGCCGCGCCCGCACGATGCTCCTGGCGATTCTGCGTGAGTCCCTCTCCTCTGCCTTCTCATAGAGGAGATTGGCCAGCTCTTTTTCCGGCCACTGGTTCACAATTTCGTCCGCCGTCAGCGGCGTCTCCGGGTTCATCCTCATGTTGAGCGGCCCGGCCCAGCGGAATGAAAATCCGCGCTCAGGGCTGTCGAGCTCGAGGGTGGAAACCCCCAGATCGGCCACCACTCCATCGAGCGGAGGCAGCTTCAATTCCTCCGCCACTTCGCCGATCTCTGAAAACTCTCGATGCACCAGAATCACCTTTTCCCCGAACTCTTTCAGCCGTTCCCGCGCGATTTCGAGTGCCTGCGGGTCCCGGTCCAGCGCCACCAGCCGCCCCGTCGTCAGCCGTTTCGCGATCTCAATCGCGTGCCCGGCCGTTCCCGCGGTTGCGTCTAAGTACGTTCCCTCGGGCCGAATGCGGAGCCATTCCACGACTTCCGCAACCAGAACCGGCGTATGCAGAACGCTCAAAAGCCCTCAACAGCTTCCCGCAAGCCGAAACCGCCCCAACCGCATGCACCTGTGCCCCATCATCCCTGGCCCAAGTCCCTACAACGACCGCGGTCCGGAACGCCCTAGATGCCCAGCTTGTCCAATACTTCTTCGTCTTGTGCCGTAATCGGGTTGTGTGCCATGTGCTCGAGAAATCGCGCGTGATTCCAGACTTGGAGGTACGTCAGCTGCCCCTGGACGTCCACCTCACCCTTCATCTGGGCCGATTCCCTCAAAATAGGTGGAATTAGAATGCGCCCCTGCCCATCCACCTCGACCACTTGCCCGAAATAGTTGGCGCGCGCTAGAAACCGCTGTTTGGCGCCGTTGTGAGTGGAAAGCTTGGCCAGCTTGCGCTCGATATCCTGCCAGGCTTTCATCGTGTACACCCGCGCGTACTCGCCCGTGTCGCTCGTCACGTAGAACTTCGATCCGCTCTTGCGCAGCTCGGCGAGAAAATCCGCGGGAATTTTCATTCTTCCCTTTTCGTCGACCGTAGCTGGATAGTTGCCCCGCAGCATCGAAGACCTTCAGAACGCCGCCCCGCGTATTCGCGCCTGTCACTGGCTCTTTAACCTCTGCTGCACCCCAGAATCTATTTGCCACTGCCGACCACTTCCTGCCACTTGCTGCCCGATTCTAGACTGCTTCCATTTCTTGTCAAGGGGAATGTTTCAAAAATGAGAAAAATTCCTGCGCTGCGGCGAAAAATTCGTTTTCTCTCTCGATCTCCGCTCGCGAAAGCGAAAAACACAACCCATTGTGGCGCATTTCGGCCGCTTCTCGACTCCTTGTGGCTCAAAGGCGGGAAAAGCCGGAATTGTTTTGTAAGAGTCAACACGCGGTACTACGAAATTCATGCGCCGGGTGCCCAGTGGCTGAAAGTGGGAGGAAACGCAGACGGGACTGTCATCCCGAGTGGAGTCGCGCGCTCTTGCTTTTCCCGCGCCGTCTTTGCGCGGGCGCGCGACGCAGCGAGGGATCTGCTTTTGGTTCTTTCTTGGCTGTGGAAAGGCGAACTACTGCGGAGGCGGCGCGCCCAGCGAATTCAAGTCGCGCACCATTCCCTGCTCGTCCGGGCTCAGTCCCTGCATGAACCGCGGATCGTTCAACGCCGCCTGCTGCTGCTCCGGCGTCATTCCCTGCAGCCGACGCCAGTGCCCGATCACGCGCGCGCGCCGCCCGGGCGGCATCGCCGCCAGCGTCGGAACGATGTCGTTTCGGAAGTGCTCGCGCTGCTCCGGAGTCAGGTTCTCCAGCATCCGTTCAGTGGTTTTGATGCGATTCTGCTGCTCCGGCGTTAGGCTGTTCCATTTCTCAAGGTTCTTGCGGATCTGCGCCTGCCGCTCGGGCGGGAGGCTCTGAAATTTCTCGTTGTTCTGCATGAAGCGCTCTTGCTGGTCCGGGGGCATGTCCCGCAGATTATCGACCCACTTGGGCGGAAGCCCCGCCATGGCCCGCGGATTCGGCTTGCGCGCTTCGCCATTTGCACCCGGCTGCCGGGCGCCATTCTCATTGGCCCTTTGTCTCTGCGCCGCTGCTGCTCTGCGCGCCTGCCATGCTCGCCATCTCTGGCCGTTCTGCGCCTGGGCACTCTGCGCCGCCAGCCCCAAAAGGAGCCCCGCGCTGATCACGAAAATGGCTGCCCATCGACGCACCTAGATTCCTCCGTTGATCCTGCCAGCAGGCTTAGTCATTGCTCTCGTCGCCTTGCTGCGCCTTGCCGTCCGGCTGCGACGCATTCGCCGCCGGCGTATCCGCAAGCGCGTCAAACTTCGTCAGTACGTCGTAATTCTCGAGCACGCCCAGATTCTTGATCGCGTTGAAATCCTCTTCCTGCTCCTGCGCGCTCGTTGCCACAGTCGGAGTCACCGGTGCTCGGTTCGATGGCAGCTTCGCCACGAGCACGGTCAGCGCAATCAGCAGCGCCACAGCAAACGCCGGCCGCGGCGCGGGGACCAGCCGCCAGAACCAGCTCCGCCGCGGCTCGGCCGCCACGCGCTGCCGCACGCGCGCATCAAAACCAAATGACGGCTCGACCGCCGGCACCTCGCCCAGCAGCATCGAGACCTTGCGCATCTCCTCCGCGCGGCCGCGGCACGCAACGCAGCCCGCCAGATGGCCCTCCATCTTCTGCTGCTCGGCCGCGTTCACCCGGCCGTCCAGATACGCAATCAGTTCCTTTGAAACGTCTTCGCACTTCATGATGGCCTTCCTTCACCTGCGCGCTGCTCCACTGGCTGCCCCACAAGCGGCGCCAGCTGCACCCGCAGGCTTTCGTAAGCGCGAAACAGCAGCGACTTCAGCGCGCTTTCCGAACAATCCAGAATCTTGGCGATCTCTCCGTAATCCATCTCTTCGTACTTGTGCAGCAGCACGGCGGCGCGTTGCTTTTCCGGCAGCGAGGCGATGGCCCTGCGGATGAACTCTGTGCGGTCGCGCTCGATCATGTGCTCGTCGATGCGCATCACCGGCGCCGGCAATTCCATCGGCGCGGCATCTTCGTCCGACGGCGCATCGAGCGGGACCGCCAGCTTCGCGTACCGGTTATCGCGCACCGAGTTCAGCGCCAGGTTCGTCGCGATCCGGAAAAGCCACGTCGTGAACTTCGCGCTCGGAGTATATTGCTTCCGCGCCCGGTAGACGCGCAGAAAAACTTCCTGCGCCAGATCTTCGGCCGTCGCCGTGTCGCGCACCATCCGGTGGAGGAAATTCACCAGCGGCGAGCGATACTTCTGCAATAGAAAGTCGAAGGACGAGTCGTCTCCGGCCTTCACGTCCAGCATCAGCTCGACGTCAGTCCTCGCCATGGCCTCCACAGCTTATCTAACACCCGCTCCACCATAAAGTTGCGCCGAGGAAAGCCATTCCAAAAGCGAACCGTCCGAAGGTACAGGTGCGGCAGGCCGTCGTCGCGTAACTCTATGTGTGTGAATGATTTGCATCCAACTCGCAGGCATGGCCGCGAATTGTTAAGGAGGAGAGGTTGGTTTCGAATTTCGAGTCTCGGGTCTCGAATTTCGGGTTCGGAGTTTGGGGTTCGGGGTTCCAATCTCAAATCTGCAATAATCTGCAATTTCAAATTTCCGATTTCCGCCTGTTTAGATTGCGATAACGCTCTCGCTACCGACTTGCACAACGAGAGCCACTGTCGTGGTAGCTTTGAACTGAATCCGAGCGAAGTTGACTGAAAGAAGCTGAAGGAATAGCCGCCTTGCGCAGCGGCGAAATTGCGGCGCGCAGTCGTTGGTCGGCAATCCGAAGTTGATGATTCGAAAATGAGCCGAAGAACCAGATCATCGGACCCCGCTTCACGCCGCGCCGTCAAGCGCTGTCCACTCGTCGCCTCTGCGGAGGTCACCGACCTGAATTCCGACGCGCGACTCTCCGCGCGCACCTCCGAGGTAGCCCTCGGCGGCTGCTACGTCGACGCGTTTAATCCATTCCCCCAAGGGACGTTGGTCGGCGTGCGGATTATGAGAGATCAGGGCGTCTTCGAAGCCAAGGGCAAGGTAGTCTACTGCCAACCGAACTCCGGCATGGGCCTCGCCTTCACCGAAATGACGCGCGATCAACGCCTGCTCCTCGAAGACTGGCTCGCCGAAATCGTGAGCCAACTCAAGCCAGCGTGAGGCCCTGCTAAGACTCGCCCATGCAGGTCTGACTACTCCCCGGAACCACGTTCGCTTTTCCGCTCCGTTGATTTTAGTTCAAACTGTGATTTGGATCCCTTGCGCTTTTGTAGGGCCTGTCTCAAAATCATTTCAATCTGACCGTTTACGCTGCGCAGTTCGCTCTGCGCCCAAGATTCAAGTTCAGCCCAAAGCGCAGGATCGATGCGCATCAGAAAGGCCTTGCGCTCCCTCATTCTGTCGCCCTCAGGTATAGAGAGTGCCGGTGTTCACAACTGGATGAACCTCGGATTCGCTGCAGAGCACGACCATAAGGTTGCTCACCATTGCGGCCCGCCGTTCGCTGTCGAGTTGGACCACGTCCTTGTCTGCCAATTCCTTGAGCGCCATATCGACCATGCTCACTGCACCCTGAACGATCTTTTGTCGGGCCGCAATTACGGCCTCTGCCTGCTGGCGGCGGAGCATTACTTGGGCGATTTCCGGGGCATAAGCCAGATGCGTCAAGCGAGCCTCATCAACCACGACCCCGGCCTTTGAGAGTCTCTCTTCCAGTTCTCGCCGGAGTGCCTGCGAGACTTCATCGACATTATTGCGAAGCGTCGTCTCATCGCCCTCTCCGCTGTCGTAGGCATACAGGTTGGCGAGATGGCGTAGCGCGGACTCGCTCTGGATTGGAACGTAACTCTCATAGTCATCTACGTCGAAAAACGCTCGCGCGGTATCTTCGATACGCCAAACGACGACGGCTGCGATTTCGATCGGATTGCCACGGCGGTCATTGACTTTTAGCTTTTCGCCGTTCAACGTGCGGGCGCGCAGCGAGATCTTATTCCGACCCAAATAACCACGCGCGGGCCCGATCCGGGCTGGATTAATCCCTGTCCGTACAATCTGCCCAGCTTGTCCCTGCCGGCCGTTGCTATAGAAGGGGTTTGCCCAGTGGAACCCGCTCGTGCGCACGCTGCCTTTGTAGCTTCCGAAGAGTACCAGCACCCGAGCCTCGTTCGGCTGTAGGCTGAAGAATCCCCGCAGAAGAACGGCAGCAACGACCAATACTCCACAAGTCACGAACAACGAGACGCCGCTTGGTTTGGTGACGGCAAGAAAGGCGATATCTGAAATCAGAATCGCCGTCAGCGGAACCAAAATAGCCCAGCCATTCGGTACACGGACCACGCGTTCACGATTAACCGCTAGTTGATCTGCATTCATCTGCTCAACTCCTTCCGCCCGATAATGATATCTATATGATATCACATTGATGTCGCGGTAAGTACTTGAAAGTCTTCGAGCAACCGTCCGCCTCACTACGCACGCCGGTCAACTGAGCCTTCATGAAAGCAGCATCTTCGAGAAATTAGCTATGATTGAGACTCGACTGCCGATGACCGATTCCTCGCCCACCGCTTCCGACGCGACTTCCATATCGCGCACGACCGTCTGGTTCATGGCGGCCAGCACAGGCGTGATCGTCGCCAATATCTATTACATCCAGCCGCTCCTCGCCGATGTCGCGCGCACATTCGGACTCAGCGTCACCAACGTCGGCTTCATCGCCATGCTCACGCAGATCGGAACGGCGCTCGGCATGCTGTTCTTCGTTCCCTTGGGCGACAGCCGCGAACGCCGCTCGCTGATCACGCTGCTCCTCATCATCGGAAGCATCGGGCTCGTGTTCATTGCGCTCGCTCGCAACGCCGTGTGGCTCGCGGTGGCTTGCTTCGTCGTGGGAATGATGGGCGCGACCGTGCATCTCTTCGTGCCGTTCGCCGCGCATCTCGCGCCTCCCCGCGAACGCGGCCGCGTGGTCGGCTCCGTCTTCAGCGGCATTCTGCTGGGCATTCTGCTCGCGCGAACGTTCAGCGGCTCGGTCGGCGCGCATCTCGGCTGGCGCTCCGTCTACCTCATCGCCGCCGCGATGATGTTGACTGTCGTGATTCTCGTGCAATTCCTTTTGCCGCGCAGCAAACCCTCCATCGAGCTGCCGTATCTTTCGCTGCTCCGCTCGACCATCGGCTTAATCCGAGACCACAAGGAACTTCGCGAGGCAGCTTTCTTCGGCGGCTGCCTCTTCTGCTGCTTCAGCGCTTTTTGGACCACGCTGGTCTTCTTCCTCGGGACGCCGCCGTATCACTACGGCAGCGAGGCCGCCGGCCTTTTCGGCCTTATCGGCGCAGGCGGCGCCGCGGGCGCGCCTCTTTTCGGTCGCCTCGCCGACCGGCGCGGCCCGCGATTCGCGGTCGGCCTGGCGCTGCTTTCGGTGTTGGTTTCTTTCGTTTTGATGTGGGTCGCGGGAAAAATTCTCGCGGGCCTGATCGTCGGCGTGCTGCTGATGGACATGGGGACGCAGGCGGGCCACATCGCAAATCAAACGCGGATTTACGGCCTCGCCGCGGACGCGCGCAGCCGGCTGAACATGTTTTACATGGTGTGCTACTTCGTGGGAGGAGCGATCGGCTCGTTGCTTGGAGCCTACGCGTGGCGCGTGCACGGCTGGGCGGGCGTCTGCGCCTTCTGCCTCGTCGTGATGCTATTGGCGCTCGCGAAATTTGCCGCGGGCCGTCGCCGCAAGCTCCGGAGCCAGCCCTCAGCGCCGAGTAACGCTCACTCGGCAGAACGTTGACTCGACAACATTATCAGCCAAAAAAGATTGCAGTAAGAGGGGGGTGGAGCATCCCCCTAGCGGGGGCTTATACCGACCTTAGAAGGCCGAAAAAGGAAGCTTTTGGGGGCTTTTGCCGCACATCGCCGTCGCGCGGCCTCTGCTAGCGCCCGAATTGGCGCAGGTGATGATCGGCGTGCAGATAGCCCCAGCGCATCCATTCCCGGCGGGTCATAGGACCGAAGAACGGATGCTGAATTTTGGGATCGATCGCGTTGCTGCAGAATCGATCGATGAAGGAAAGCAATTCGCCGCGGTCGCGCTCGAATTCCACTGGGGCGGTGCCGCCAACTCCCTGCTCTACCTCGGGACGCGTCGGCGTGCCGTGCGGCCATTTCATCGGCGCTTGCAGCGCGATGAATTTGATGAGGGTTCGCTGCAAGAATCCCGTCGCCATGCTGACGGATTTTTCGCCCAGCGCGATTTTGTAGGAATCGCAAAGATGGCACACCATCTGGTGCGCCGACATTTTTCCCCAGAGGCGCGCGTCCGATGAAGTGAGCGCGGAGACGCGCGCGAGAATCGATTCGCGATCGGATTTTGATTCGAGCGTTTGCATATTCCGAGATTTCAGAATTCGCGCAGAGGCCAACCATCCCTGCGGGACTCGCTGGTTTTCGCCGGGGTCCCCGGCACTTCGCTGCGCTCGTGCCGGGCTAATTACAATCGCGCCTCCGCCGCTCGAGCCCAGGATTCGATTCTAGACGTGGAACAACGCTTTCAGCGCAAGCAGAATCGCGACGCCGGCGAAGACGAGGATGGCCATCGCAGGCGCCGGCTCGCGATTCACTTCCGGAATCAGATCTGACGCCGCGACGTAGAGCGTGACGCCCGCGGAGAGCGGCAGCGCGTCCGCCACCGTGCTGCGCAGCAAAAACATCAGGACCATTCCACCAAGCGTGGTCGCGCCGAGGATCGCCGACGAGACCAGCGCCATTCGCCGGCTCTGCCCGCTCGCCAGCATCAGCGACGATACGGTAAATCCCTCCGGAATTTTGTGCAGAAAGATCGCGATGAAAATCACGCCGCCGAGCCACGTCGAAACCAGCAGCCCGGAGGCGATCGCCACGCCGTCGAAAAACGTGTGGATCATCAGGCCGAGCAGCGCAGCGTAGCTCGCGTGCGCGTGGGAAATTTCCGCGTGGTGCGTTTCCTCGCCGAAATGGAAGTGGGGCGCAACCGTGTGCTCGAAAAAATGCACGAGAAAATATCCGGCGAGGACGAAGACGAAAACGATGCTGGTGTCACCGAAGAAAAATGAGCTGGAATCCTGCCGCAGTTTCACCGACTCGGGAATCATTTCGAGCATCGCCGTCGCCAGCATGAAGCCGGCGCCGAGCGCGATGAAATATTTCAGGTAGTGGCGCGACCACTGCCGGCGCACGATCAGCAGCCCGCCCGCCACGTTGGCGCCCGCCGCCGTCAGCCCCAGCAGCAGCGCCACCAACAGCCGAGTTGTCTCGCCTGACATTCTTGCGCGCGCCCCTTGCGGTAGAAGCTCTCTAGAAAATGTTCGCGGCGGAAGCGAAGAGTTTCTTCAGGGGCTAAAGCCCGACTTCCATTCGCCTCCGAATGTCGGAGCTAGGAGCTCCGACCCCCTAAGGAAAATGCCCGAAGGCTCCAGGCCACTTCCCTCGCCGTTATTTCTCTGCGTTCTCTGCGCCTCTGCGGTGAGCTGCCAAAGGCCCCACCCTCACAAACCGAGGATGGGGCACCCGGAACGTCAAAGGCCAAAGCCCTTATTTATCCGCCGTGGCGGAAGAGGATTACGTCGCCGTCCTGGACGATGTACTCTTTGCCTTCGAGACGGACCTGCGCCTTTTCGCGGGCCGCCGCGAAGCTGCCCGCTTTCAGCAGGTCCTCCCAATTCACGACATCCGCTTTGATGAAATTTTTCTGGATGTCGCTGTGGATCGCGCCGGCGGCTTCTTGGGCTGTCATGCCGCGCTCGATGGTCCACGCGCGGCACTCGGGCTCGCCGCACGTTAAGAACGAAATCAGGCCGAGCAGCCGGTACGTCGCCTGGATCAGGCGGTCGCGCCCCGATTCGGCAAGCCCGTAGGCCTTCATCATCTCTGCGGCTTCGGCGTCGTCGAGTTCGGCAAGCTCCGCCTCGATCTTTCCGCAAAAGGGCACGACCGCGGTCTGCGGCTTGGTCGAAAGCTTTTCGAGTTTGTACTTTTCGACCGCGCGATCGATCTCCGCAGCATCTTCATCGCCAAGATTCAGGACGTAGATCATCGGTTTCTGCGTGAGGAACATAAAGCCGGTCAACATCTTCTGCTCGGCGGGCGTGAATTGGAGTTCGCGCAGCGGCGTCTCACCTTCGAGCGCCTGGCGGCAGCGCGTGAGCACCTGCAGCTCCGCTTCGAGCTGCGGATCTTTCTTCTTCTTGATGTCTTTCTCGAGGCGCTCCATGCGCTTTGAAGCCTGCTCGAGATCGTTCAAGATCAGCTCGAGATCGACGTTGACGATGTCGCGAAGCGCGTCGAGCGACCCGCCCTCGTGCGGCACGGCGGGATTCTCGAAGAGGCGCACGACGTGCGCGAGTGCGTCCGCCTCGCGCAACGGGACGAGCGACGCCGAATTTTTCTCGCGGTCCTTTTGCAAGCCGCCGATATCGACGTACTCGATCGTGGCGTACGTGATTTTCTTGGGTTTGAACACCTCGGCCAGCTTCGCGACGCGCGCATCCGGGACGCGCGCGATGCCGACATGCGCCTGATTCGGCGCGCTCCGCGATTCCACCTTCGCTCGCGTGAGGATTCGGAACAGACTCGTCTTTCCTACCTGTGGCAGCCCGATAATTCCTGTTTGCATAAGCTTTGGATACTAGCACGGAGCGCGACGGGCCATCGCATTCATCGGCCCGCCGGCCGTCTTCCGATTTGAGCAATCGCCAGCTTCAGCGCCCGCTTAACACAGAGTGCACAGAGAAGGCACGGAGCACACAGAAACCTTCGCGCAGGTTTGTGCGCAGCATTCGTCTACGACCGCTTCTCTTCGGGAAGGTTGTTCCGCCGCGTGACGCGGGTCACACTCCGCGTTGTGACATCATTCACAGAACTGTAACCAATTGGGGTTACAATGCTGACCTTTTCCCGGCGCGGGCAAATGCAAAACGGAAACCAGCTACTGCCCCAACAACTTATTCAGCAACTCAACGTTCTCTGCTCCGAGATGCTGCAACTGGAAGCCTCGGGCACGCTCGATGCCGCAGGCGTCCATCCGGACCACCGCGCCAGCGCCGCAAACCTGATCCATTATCTCGCGTTGCGGCGTCACGATATCCGGCAGCTTCAGGCGCAACTCGCCTCGCTCGGGCTTTCGTCGCTCGGCCGCACCGAATCGCACGTGATCGCCGGCCTGCACGCGGTGATGAATGTGCTCAATCAACTCGCTGGCTCTCCCGAAGCATGTTTCGATCCTGCCAACGGTGCGCCCGAAATCGTCGACGGCGCCGCGCTGCTCGAGAAGAATTCCGCGGTCCTGCTCGGCCCCGCGCCGGCAGGCCGCAGCGTGCGCATCATGGTGACGATGCCTTCGGAAGCCGCCACCGACTACGACCTCGTCCGCGATCTCGTCCTTCACGGCATGGATTGCATGCGCATCAACTGCGCGCACGATGGCCCCGAGGGATGGTCCGGCATGGTGCGCAATCTTCGGCGCGCGGTGAAGGAAACGGGCCGCCCCTGCAAAATCTCGATGGACCTCGCCGGCCCCAAGCTTCGCACCGGCCCGATTGAGCACGGCGCCGCTGTGCTGAAGTTTCGCCCGCAGCGTGACGATTTCGGCCGCGTCGTTTCGCCGGCGCGCATCTGGCTCACGCCCGGGTCGCAGCCTGAGCACGCGCCCGCGAAGGCGGACGCCGCGATCCCGGTTCCAGGCGACTGGCTCGCACAAAGCAAGACGGGCGACCGCGTGCGCTTCACCGATTCGCGCGGTGCGTCTCGCTCGCTCACGATCACCGGCGTGGACGGCAACAGCCGCTGGGCGGAGTGCACGCGAACGTCCTATATCGTTCCCGGACTCGCGCTCGAGCTGCACCCGCGCGCCGGGCGCCGAATCGCAAAGTCGCTGCGCCTCACGAGCGTCGGAGCGATCCCTCCGAAGCCGCAGACGATTCGCCTCAGCCTGGGCGATACGCTCGTCCTCACGCGCTCGCTCGATCCGGGTCAGCCGGCGAAGTACGACAAGAAGAAGCAATTGATCAGCCCGGCGCGCATCGGCGTCACGCTGCCCGACTTTTTCGATTGCGTTCGTCCGGGCGAGCCGATCGCGCTCGACGACGGCAAAATCGGAGGGATCGTCCGCAGCGTCGCACCGGATAAAGTGATGGTCGAAATCACGCACGCGCGGCCCACGGGCGAAAAGCTCGGCGCCGAAAAAGGCATCAACGTTCCCGAGACGCAGCTCTGCCTCTCTTCTCTCACGAAGGACGATCTCGCGGCGCTGCCTTTCGTGGTGAAGAACGCCGATATCGTCGAGTACTCGTTCGTCCGCAAGGAAGCGGACGTGCGCGAATTACAGGCGCGGCTCGCCGATCTGGGCGGCGAAAATCTCGGCATCGTTCTCAAGATCGAAACGCGCGAGGGCTTCGATCAGTTGCCTTCACTGCTGCTCGCGGCGATGCGCAGCCGGGCCGTCGGCGTGATGATCGCGCGCGGCGATCTCGCGATCGAGTGCGGCTACCAGCGGCTAGCGGAAGTGCAGGAAGAAATTCTCTGGATCTGCGAGGCGGCGCACATGCCGGTGATCTGGGCGACGCAAGTGCTCGAATCGCTCGCGAAGACGGGCGTGCCGTCGCGCTCGGAAATCACCGACGCCGCGATGGGCGAGCGCGCCGAATGCGTAATGCTCAACAAGGGCCCGTACATCGTCACCGCCGTGCGCATCCTCGACGATATTTTGCGGCGCATGCAGTCGCACCAGGAGAAGAAACGCTCGATGCTGCGGAAGCTGCATGTCGCATCCGCGTTTCACACTGCGAGTTCATCGTCTTCGTGATCGTCACACCTGCGTCAGAGAAAGGCCCCACCCTCAAAAACCGAGGATGGGACACCCGGAAAATCGAAGACAAAAGCTCAGCGCTGGCGCTGACGTTGTGCGTTGTGGCGGTGCGCGCTATGCTTTCGGGCGGCTATGAACGCGGAAACGAGCATCCTCGCGCTGCCTTTCGATCACGTGGAGGCGCACGCGCATCTTTCGCGGCTCGACCAGCGGCTGGCGCAGCTGATCGAGCGCGTCGGCGAATTTCGATTCAAGCTGGATGAATGCGACAGCGTGTACGAATCGCTGCTCGAGGCGATTGTTCACCAAAGCATCGCCGGGAAGGCTGCGCGGGTGATTTTTTCGCGCATCCACGCGCTCGGCTCGAATGGCCTTTGCCCTACGCCGCAGGAGCTTCTGCGCGTCTCGACGCAAAAGCTGCGCAAAGCCGGGCTATCGCACGCGAAAATCGCGGCGGCGCGCGACCTTGCGCAGAAAACCATTGATGGTGTTGTCCCGACGCTCGACGAAGCCGCCGCGATGTCGGATCAGGCGCTTGTCGACCGGCTGATTTCGGTGCGCGGGATTGGCGCGTGGACCGTCGAGATGTTTTTGATTTTCCGGCTCGGCCGGCCCGATGTGCTGCCGATCCACGATTACGGCGTGCAGAAAGGCTTCGCGCTGACGTATCGCAAGAAGGCGATACCGAAGCCGCGCGAGCTCGCCGCTTTCGGCGAGCGCTGGCGGCCGTATCGCACGGTCGCGAGCTGGTACATGTGGCGCGCCGTGGAGCTCGCCGGCCCTACCGCGCGCAAAATGACAAAGGCTACGGGGAAAGTTGCTGCGAAGAAGAGGAAAGCGAGACTCACCGCAGAGGCGCAGAGGGCGCGGAGAAAACGAGCTAGTCGCACACGCGCCGCCCGTGGCCACTAACCCGCGATTGTCGTCTTCCTTTCCCGCGTGGTCAAAAATAGCGCGGCTAGCCCGATCAGGAGCACGGCGCCCTCGAGGTCGACCGAAATGCGATGCAGCCGGTCGAACTCGACGCGGCGCTGATCGTTTCCCGGCGTCGCCTGGATCGAGACCATCTGCGTCCGCAGCATATTCATCCGCGGGATCACGTAGTCCTGCGAGGCAATCGTCGCGACCGCCATCAGAATTACGCCGATGACGGCGGGCTCGACGAACGCCTTCAGCGATTTCTTCATCGCCACCGACGCCCCCACGAAGATCGCGGCCGCAATCAAACCCATCAGGTGCAGCCCGCCGAGGGTGAAACCGACGAGCAGGCCGGCTTCGTCCTGGCTGGGCAGGACCGAGAACGCGCCCTGCGTGACCACCGCCGCAAAATAGATGATCGCGCCGATCCACGCGCCCAGGGCTAAAACCCTCAGAAACCGGAGTATCTGGTTCATTATCGACTCCCACGGAACTCATCATCGTACTCGCTGGGCGGCCAGCGTGGAAGACTTGAGCACACATGTCCCAAATCGCGTTACGGGCAGCCATCGGGTTGGTGCGAGAATCAAACGGGGCATGGTGGGCGACCAAGGACTTGAACCTTGGACCTCTCCCGTGTGAGGGGAGCGCTCTAACCACTGAGCTAGTCGCCCACGGATTGCACTTTTTGTAGCAGAAGGCTTGGGGAATTGCAAACGACCGCCAACGTTACCACCGTCAATGCCAGTACACGCCTTGCCGACCTGCAGCGCTCGATCGGGCGCGTCGTCAAGGGCAAGGAAGACGTGATCCAGCTCGCGCTGACCACGCTGCTCGCGCGCGGGCATTTGCTGATCGAAGACGTTCCCGGCGTGGGCAAGACGACTCTGGCGCAGGCGCTGGCGCGATCGTTTCAGTGCTCGTTCCAGCGCATCCAGTTTACTTCGGACATGCTGCCGAGCGATGTGATCGGCATCAGCGTGTTCAATCCCGTGGCGCAGGAATTCGAATTCAAGCCGGGGCCGATCTTCGCGAATATCATCGTGGCCGACGAGATCAACCGGACGACGCCGAAAACGCAATCGTCGCTGCTGGAGGCGATGAACGAAGCGCAGATCACCGTCGACAACCACACGCACCCGCTGCCGAAGCCGTTTCTCGTGCTCGCGACGCAGAATCCGATCGAGCATCACGGCACGTATCCGCTGCCCGAATCGCAGCTCGACCGATTCCTGATGCGCATCCGTATGGGTTATCCGGCGCGCGCGAGCGAAAAGGAAATTATCCGCAATCATTCCGCCGCGGGGCAGCCGAGCCAGCTCGTGCCGATCATGGATGCCTCCGAGGTGGTCGCCATGCAGGACGCGGCATCGCAGGTGAAGGTCGACGAGAGCCTGCTCGACTACGCGCTCGAGATCGTCGACCGCACGCGGCAGACCGAGCAGCTTTCGCTCGGCGTGAGCCCGCGAGGGGCCGTGATGCTGCATCGCGCCGCGCAGGCGCGGGCGTTTCTCGAAGGCCGCGACTATTGCCTGCCGGACGATTTCAAGCGGCTGATCGTGCCTGTGTTCGCGCACCGCGTGGTGGTGAGCGCGCGCTACGTCTCGACGCAAAGGAAATCCGAGCAGGCCGAGGCCATCCTCCGCGAAATCCTCGAGACGACCCGCGTTCCGCTCTAGCCATGCTGCGGCCGGGCGCGCACTGACATGAGCTCCGCAACGAACGCGCACAATTCGCCTGAATTGGCTCCTGTACGCTGGTGGCGAAACCGCGACCGGCCGGGGTGGCGCAACTTCGGCATCGCGATGCTCGTGCTTTCGGCGGCGCTGCTGGTCGCGCTTTTTTCCGCCGCCGCGGCGCAACAGGGGCGCATCTGGCTCGCCGCGATTACCACGGTAGTCGCGCTGGGGATGGCCGCGTGGGTGGCGGTGGCGATCGTTCCGGCGCTTGCGCGGCGGACGAGCTTGCGCTGGATCGCGCAGCAAGTCGATTACCGGCTGACGCGCGAAGGCACCATCTACCTCATCGCAATCTTTGTGCTGATTGCCGCCGCGATTAACACGGGCAACAACCTGCTGTTCCTGATTCTCGCGTGCATGCTCGGCGGGATTTTGGTTTCGGGCGTGCTTTCGCGCGCCGTTCTTTCCGGCATCGAGCTGAAATTCGACATGCCCGAACACATCTTTGCCGAGCAGCCGATCCTCGCCGAAATCGAGCTGCGGAATGAAAAGCAGGCGTGGCCGTCGTTTTCGCTGCTCGTGGTGGGACAAACGAAACGCAACAAGACGCCGGCCGAAATCCTGACGCGCCCGGTTTTCTTTCCCTACATTCCGCGCATGACCGCTTCGCGGCAGAAAGTCGAGCTGCGCTTTCCGCGCCGCGGAGTGTACCGGCAGGATGCGTTTGGCATTCGCACGCGCTTCCCTTTCGGCTTCTTCGAGAAAACGCGCGAGGTGGATTCCGCGATCGAGATCGTCGTGTATCCGCGGGTCGAGCCGACCGATCAGTTCTACGAAGTTCTGCCGCTGCTGAGCGGCGAGATGGCCAGCCATTTTCGGGGGCGCGGGCACGAACTCCATTCGCTGCGCGAGTATCTGCCGACCGATAGCGCGCGCTTCGTCGATTGGAAGGTGACGGCCAAGCTTGGCCGCATGGCCGTGCGCGAATTCGCGCGCGAGGACGAGCGCCGCGTGATGCTCGTGCTCGATCCGTTCATCGGGCTGCCGCGCCGCGATCTCGGCGATCCGGCTGCCGTCGAACATGCCGAGCGTTTCGAGCGCGCCGTCTCGATGGCCGCGTGCATCGCGTGGCACTTCCACGAGATTCGCTCGGTGATCCAGTTCCGCACGCGTGATTTCATCACGCCGATCGCACCGGCGGGCGAGATCATCTACGATACGCTGCGCACGCTCGCGCTGATCGAGCCGCAGACGTCGGCAACCGGCGGCGCGTTTCTCGACGAGCTCGTCAACGAACGCGAGATTTTCAAGATCATCATCACCGCACGCCCGCAGCGCTCGATCCCGAGCGCGCTGTGGTCCTCCTCGTATTTTCTTTTCATCGACCAGCTGTAAAACCGGGAAAAGCGAAACACAGAGATCGCAGAGAAGGCACGGAGACCACAGAGGAGGCAAAAGCGCCCGCCTGAAGGCAAGGCGGCCGCTACAAAACCTTCCGTCGAAGCGCTGCGCCGGAGTATTTCGCGGCGTTCGTGCGACAATACCGCCCGCATGCATAGGTCGCTTACTCCGCGGGCGATGAAAAGCTTTCAGCGGCGGCTGCTGGATTGGTTTGGCGCGCACCGGCGGGAACTTCCCTGGCGCGCGCGCCGCGAGACCTCTTCCGGGCGTGCTTGCCGCGACGCCTACCGCATCTGGGTGGCGGAAATTATGCTGCAGCAGACACGGATTGCCGCGGTGATGCCCTACTACGAGCGCTTCCTCGAGAAATTCCCCACCGTTGAGGCGTTGGCGGGCGCGGCGCAGGATGATGTGCTGAAGCTGTGGTCGGGGCTCGGCTACTACAGCCGCGCGCGGAACCTGCATCGCGCCGCGCGGGAGATTGTGGCGCGGCACGACGGCCAATTTCCGCGCACGCTGGACGCAGCGCTGGCGCTGCCGGGCATCGGGCGCTACACGGCCGCAGCGGTGTTGAGCATCGCGTACGGCGCGCCGCTGGCGGTGCTCGACGGCAACGTGGCGCGCGTGTTTGCGCGGCTTGGAGCGATTCGCGGCGATCTGCGCGCGCCAAGGCGCTCGCGCGACCTTTCGGCGAGGGCGCAGGATCATCTCGCGCCGCGCCTGCCCGCGCGTGCGGCGCCTGGAGACTGGAACCAGGCGCTGATGGAGCTCGGCGAGACGATTTGCACACCGCAGATTCCGCACTGCGGCGCGTGTCCTGTGGCGCGCTGGTGCCTTGCCCGCGCGCGCGGGCTGACGCGCGAAATCCCGGCGCCGCGCAAGAAACGCGCGCCGGTTCGCGTCCGTATCGCCGCCGCGATTCTGCGCGATCCGCGCGGGCGCACGCTGCTGATGCAGGACCCGGGCGCGCACGACGGCGTCCTGTTTTCGCGCATGTGGCAATTCCCGGCGGTCGAAGTGGCGCGACACGCGCAGCGGGAACTCGCCGCGCATGTTGCGGAGATTCTCGATCTCGATCCCGCATCGCTTGAATTCGAGGCGCTGCCGGCCGTACGGCATGGCGTCACGTTTCGGAACGTGACGCTGCTGCCTTTTCTTGCTCGGGTCGCGCGGCTGCCGAGGCGGACGCGGACGCGCGTCCTGCCGCTGGATCGGCTGGCGGAGCTGCCGGTGTCGAGCGCGACGCATAAGATCGCGGCGGCGCTGACATCCACGGCAAAACCAGAACTGCCCGGGGCTGAAGCCCATCTTAAATGGCGAAGCTTTTCGCGGGCCTGAAGGCCCACGCTTCCACCGGGCCGACGCCGCAGGAATCCAGGGCCTCGCCCCGGCAAAGCCGGATAAGCTACATTGAGACCGGGAGCGGCAAAATCCTCTTCCATGTGTTCGCTTTCCCTTGTAGCGTGCTCCTCGGGAGAACATCCCCATGCCGAAACTGCCCAGGCTCAACGCAAGAAGATTGCTGCGGGTTCTTCAGCGAGCCGGATTCTACATTCATCATCAGACCGGAAGTCACGCCAATCTCCGTCACACGACGAAGATGCACCTTCATGTCGTCGTGCCGCGCCACGGAGGAGATTGCGCCCAAGACCTTGAAATCCATCCTCGCGCAAGCCGAAATTGCCGTTGAAGAATTCATCGCACTCCTACGGAAATAGGCCTCGGCGGGAAGGACTCCCGAAGCTATAATCCAGCTATGAAGAACGGTCGAGGCAGGATTTACGAATACACTGCTTTCTTCGAAGCCAACGAGCATGGCGGCTATACCGTGACAGTTCCGGCGCTGCCAGGACTTGTGACCGAGGGCAAGAACCTGGAACATGCGCGCGAGATGGCGAAGGACGCAATCCGTTGCTACGTCGAAGGCCTGAAAAAGGCAAAGGAGCCTATTCCGGTCGAGAAGGAGACCGCACAGCTCAAGTTGTCCGTCGTAGCGTAGCTTTACCCATCCTGTCCACGTTGCCGCCCGTTGGTTGATTCGCCTCTTGGGTGCAAGGCTCGCCTAGCCGACGCGCTGGCGGATGCTAGCATCGTAATGTCGATTGCCATGGCTTCCGCCGCGCCACCATCTGCGCCAACGCCTGCGATGTCCGGGCGCCTTCCGCTCGCCGAAGGCTTGCCGGCGCTCGACCGCTATTTCGAAGTTTCGCTGTTCCTGCTGGTCACGACGGGCGTGCTCGCGGTGGTCTCGACCGGCAAGCTCGATCCCATCTCGACGTTCGCGCCGATCGCCGCGCTGATCTTTAAGGGAATTCGCGTATGGCGAGGACGCGGGCCCGAGCTTTCGGCGCGCGTGGCGACGTGGCTCGTCCTCGGGTATTTCCTGTTTTTCCCGGCGGACATCTGGCTCTTCTCGCGGAACTTGGCGGCGGACGCGCCGAATCCGCCGCTCTACGCCGCGCTGCTTTCCGCGATCCATTTGCTGCTTTTCGCCACGATCGTTCGCCTGTATTCGGCGCGCACGACCCGGCACTACGTCTTTCTGACCATGCTGGCAGTCACGTCGATGCTGGCTTCGGCGATCCTGACGGTCGAGACGGGTTTTCTCGTGGCGCTCGTCGTGTTCCTGGTGCTTTCGGTTTCGACCTTCGTCGCGCTCGAGATCCGCCGCAGCGCCGCAGGAGCCGCTTCGCAAGCCTTCGAGGCTGGATCGCCGGTGGCGCGACAGATGGGGCGCGCGCTCGGCGCCACGTCGGTTCTGGTGGCGTTCAGCGTGCTGGCCGTCGGCCTCGTGCTCTTTTTTGTGATCCCGCGGTTCACGACCGGATATCTGAGCGCGATGAACCTTCAGCCCAGCTTGATGACGGGCTTTTCCGACAACGTCGAGCTCGGCACAATCGGCCAGATTCAGCAAAGCTCGGCCGTGGTGATGCGCATCCACGTCGACGGCGATCCGAGCCGCGCCGCCGATATGCACTGGCGCGGCATCGTGCTCACGAATTTCGACGGCGAGCGCTGGTCGACTTCCACGCGCGACCAGACCCTGATCGAGCAGGACGCGGGCGGCGAGTACTCGTTCGGTGATCTGTCGATTCCGCCTGGCGGCAACGATTTTCTCGGCGCGTCGGTTCTCTCTCCCGTCGACTCCTATAACTTGCACTACACGGTGCTGATGGAGCCGATCGCGACCGACGCGATCTTCATCGCGCCGCGGCCCCTGACCCTGCAGGGAAAATTCGGAGAAGGCGTCGTTTCCGCGTCACCTTCGCATCCGAATTTCCTCTTTCTCGACCGGACCGGCTCTGTCTTCAATCCGCAGCACAACAATTTCAAACTGAGCTACGGCGGCTTTTCGCGCGTCCCGGCAATTCCTGCGCGCAAACTGCGCAAAGCCCCGGCGCACTTTCCCCCGGGTATTCTCCAGACATACCTTCAGACGCCGCGGCTCGATCCGCGGATCCCCGCGCTTGCCTCCCAGATCACCGCAGGCTCGAAGAACGAATACGACAAAGCGGCGGATATCGAGCGCTACCTGATGACGCACTACGCCTACACGCTCGATCTTTCCGGGCCGCGCGCGAAGGATCCCCTCGCGAATTTCCTTTTCGTGCGGCGCTCGGGCCACTGCGAATACTTCGCATCCGCCATGACGATCATGCTGCGCTCGCTCGGCATTCCCGCGCGCTACGCCACCGGCTTCATGCCCGGCGAATACAACGACGTGGGCGGCGACTACATCATCCGCGAGAGCGACGCGCACGCCTGGGTCGAAGTCTACTTTCCGGAGTACGGCTGGATCACGTTCGATCCCACGCCTCCGGGTTCAGACGACCATTCGGGATTTTTCAGCCGGCTGTCGAAGTATTGGGATTGGTTCCAGTTCACGTGGGGCGAGTGGGTGATCAACTACGATTTCTCGCACCAGATGATGCTGAGCCAGGCGGTGCACCGCTCGTCGACGAGCTGGACCGATCGCGTGCGCGACTTCTACCGCCGCAAACGCGACGCGATGATGCACGTGCTGATGGGGCTCGATCGCAGGATCGAAGGCTCGCCGTGGTTTTTGCCGGGCGTGCTGATGCTGCTTGTGGCGATACTGCTCGTGCTGCGGGGCAATTGGATGATCCGCTACGCGTTCGCGCGCTGGAGCCTGCGCGCGCGCCGCGCCGGGAATCTCACCGCGTCGCTCGCCGCGCTCGAGTACGGGGAGATGCTGCGGCTGCTCGAGAAACGCGGCTGGAAGAAAGCGGCCTCGCAGACGCCGCTCGAATTTGCAGCGGCAATTCCCTCGCTCGACGTTTCCGCGCCGGTCGCGCAGCTCACCGAGCTGTATCAGTCGGCGCGTTTCGGCAGCCACCCCGCGCCCATCGAGCAGATGTCGTCGCTGCTGCGCTCGATCCGCGATCTGGTGCGCTCGCGCAAGCCTTCTCAGCAAGGGAGAGCGCTGTCGATGATCCTGATCGGATTGCTCCTGTCGCTCGCGCGACCGGTGCGTGCACAAGAACCCTCGCCTACCCACACACCGGACAATTCCGACTGGTGGTCGATGATTCGGGACGAGGGCCCGAGTGAGCATTTGAACCCCGACAAGATTGAGCCCGCGAGTTCGAACTTTCAGATTCTGGGCGTCGCACTAACCTACGAGGACCTATTCGCGAAGGTTGCCAAGAAGCTCGGGAAGACTGAGATGATTTTTCGGGGTGACGCTTCGACCGCGCGACAGCAAGCGTGCTACGTGTCTTCCACGGGTGCGAGCAAGACTTTCCTTATTTTCGAGCAGGGCGAAGTTGAGCTGGCTTTCTATCTGTTCGCCGACGGTCGCTCTTGGAACGGCATCGACCACTGTGCCGAATCTGAGCTGGTTGCCCGGGGTACCGCAACCGGATCCGGCCTGCGTCTAGGCCTCACGCGCGCTCAGGTGGAGGGCATTCTCGGAAACCCGACCGCTCGCGAAGGGAACACGCTCGTCTACTGGAACGAGGTTGCGAAGAAGACCTCGCAGGAAGATCTCACGAGAGCCCGAGAACAGAACCCGACGATGACCGAAAAAGAATTTCACGAGAACTACGACGAGTATTACCTCTCGGCCTATATAGAGGCGAGATTCGTGAATTCACGATTGAGCTATCTGGCTGTGGTGAAGTCGGAGACGAACTGATTTCCATGCCCTAGCTCCTCTCATCACAAACAGGGGATTCTCCGCATGCTTCGGCTGCGCGCTCCGATTCGCGCATAATGCGCTTGCCCTTGACAATCGTTCCCGCGCGGCACACGATGCGGCCCGAGAGTTTTCGCCGCCTTTCAACGATGACCACACGCAACCGCCTGCAGCTCGCGCTGATTCTGCTCACCGCAGTCATCGTCACCGGGACCGCCGGGTTTCACTACATCGAGGGCTGGTCGTGGTTCGACGGCTTCTACATGATCCTCACCACGATGACCACGATCGGCTCGGGCGAACTTCGCCCGCTGTCGCACGCGGCGCGCATCTTCAATTCGTTCATGATCGTCGCGGCGGTGCTCGCGGGGGGCTTCGTGATTGCGACCTTCTCGCAGACGTTGCTAGAATTCGAATTCGGCAAGGCCTTCGGCCGCCGCCGCATGGAACGCGAACTCGCGAAACTTTCCGGACACTACATCATCTGCGGCGCGGGCCGCGTGGGGCGGACGGTTGCGCGCCAGCTTCGCGCGAGCGGCGAAACGTGCGTGGTGATCGACCGCGATCCCAACCGCGCGCGCTGGGCGGAAGAAGAAAAGATTCCCGTCATCGTGGGCAACGCGTCGAGCGAGGAAATCCTGCAGAAGGCGCACATCGATACGGCGCGCGGGTTCGTCTCCGCGGTCAGCTCGGACGCCGAAAATCTGTACATCGTGCTCACCGCGCGCGGATTCCGCCCCGACGTGAAAATCATCGCGCGCGCCAGCGAGGAAGAGGCGACCTCGAAACTATTGCGCGCGGGCGCTTCGCAGGTCCTTTCGCCCTACAACTTCATCGGCCATCGCATCGCGCAGCTTCTGCTCCGCCCCAACGTGCTCGATTTCGTCGACGCTGCGTTTGGGCGCGAGCGGCTGGATTTCGAAATCGGCGAAGTGAAAATCGCGGCGCGCTCGAGCCTCGTCGGGAAAAATCTCGCCGATCCGGCGATTCCGCGGCAGGCGGGCGTGATCGTTCTCGCGCTGCGCAGCGCCGATGGGACGATGACGTTCAATCCCCCGCCCGAATCGATTATTTGCGCGGACGATTGCCTCATCGTCATCGGCAAGGACGAACACATCAAGCGCCTTGAATCGCTCGCCAGTTGACAGGCCCGCGAGTGATATAAGAATAATATGAGAATGAGGATCTCTTCGCGTGGGTCGATGTTCGGGGTCTCGGCCGCAATCTTGCTGGCTTTGTGCATTGGCGCAGATCCCGTCATGGGCCAGTCCGGCACGAAACTTACTGGCGTGGTTCTGAACGGGGAGGGAGCCGTCATCGTGGACGCATCGGTGACCCTGCGTTCGAAGTACGGGACCCTGCAAACGACGACTGACTGGATGGGACGATTTCAATTTATCGATCTGCAGCCCGGTACTTACAGGATCGAGGTAAGGCACAACGCCTTCGCGACAGATATAGTTCAGCCGATACACATCAAGTTCGGAGAGTTTTCGCTCCCCTCCCTTGAAATAAAGATGGAAGTCGCGGTGATGGGAAAATGCGGTGATCGTTCCACGGTGTCCTATGAAGAGCGCAGCCCGGATACCGCGCAGCTGGTGGGCGCCATGCAACCAATGCCGCCGAAGGCAGAGCCTAACGTGTCGCGGCCTCAGACACCGTTTTCAAAGGCGACAGTGGAGCTATTCAAAGTTGGGAGCGATCAAGTTGTTGCCTCAATGCATCCCGACGGGCATGGGAAATTTCGTTTTAGTGGTCTTGCTCTCGGTGACTACACACTGAAAGTATCGTACGCCGGATATTACGACGAGCATTCGGTGAAATTTCAGATTACAAAGGAGGACGTAACCGAGGTCACGATTCCGATGGCGCCAAGGGGCGAGGTTACCATCTGCGAGTGACCACCTCGAATCAAAGCGAATGGCCGTGCCCGGCTGTCGTTCAAATTCGCCGGTGCGATGAGGTGGGATTGCTCGTCGCGTTGGCGAAGCGGCAGGCGCCTCGCAGGAAATCGCGCAGAGCATCTGGGTGAACGCGCGACAGGCGGACGAGGATCCATTCGTAATTCAAGTAATGGTCGGTGATGTAGTACGTTTCGGGATCGTGCGCCATCAGGGCTTCGCGCTGCTCGAAATCCATTTTCACGACGAGGGACTCGCCATCCTGATGTAGCCGCGCGAACAGCTCGCCGCCGACTTTGAATCCGGGCGTCCCGTACGAGCTAACTTCTTCAGTCTTAGGAAGCGAAAGCGCGATTCCGCGGACCGTCGCGAACATCGGCGGCTCCGTCACCTTCTTGCTCTTTCTTGAGGGCGGCCGCGATTTTCGAGCGGCAGCTTTTTTCTTGGGCTTCATGGACTGATCCCGTAGCGTTCGCAGAGTATGCCAAATCACGCGCTTGAAGACGACCCCGAGAGTGTAAGCTTCCGGCTGCGGGACACATTGGAGAAGAACGGCATGGGAAAGCCTGGAATCGCGATCGATATTCCCGGGTTCGGGCGGCGCGTGATTCGCACCGTCATCAGCGATTACACCGGGACGCTCTCGCGCCGCGGCAAGCTCGCGCCCGGCGTAAGGTCGCGTTTGCGCCGGCTGCTCAGGCTGGTTGATCTTGAAATTATCACCGCCGATTCGTACGGGACCGCGCGCCAGCAGCTTAGAGGCATCGCCGTGCCGCATATGCTGCAACGGAAGCGGCACGACATCGAGAAGCGCGATTTCGCGCGGCGGTTCAATCTGCGGCACGTGGCGGCATTCGGCAACGGGAACAACGACAGGCTGCTGCTGCAAGTTGTGAAGAGAGGCGGCGGGATCGCGGTGGCCGTCGACAACGGCGAAGGCTGCGCGGTGGACGCGCTTTTGCGCGCCAATATTTTCATTGCCGGGGCTGCCAACGCCCTCGACCTTCTGCTCAATCCGACGGCTTGCAAGGCGACGCTGCGGTTCTAGCAGCCAAAGGCGCCCGCCTGAAGGCAAGGCGGCCGCTACAAATGCGTGCCGCGGCTTGCGGCCGTGAACGGGCTGCGCGCGGCGTGCTAGAATTGAGCGTTTCGCCATGATGCAAAGGACGCGCTGAGATGCCGAAGGTGGGATTCGTGAGCCTGGGATGCCCGAAGAACCTCGTCGATAGCGAGGTGATGATGGGTATTCTCGCGCGCGCGGGCTACGAGCTCACGCCGCGCGCGGACGAAGCGGACGTGCTCGTGGTCAACACGTGCAGCTTCATCGAGCCCGCGCAGCAGGAATCGGTGAATTCGATTCTCGAAATGGCCGAGTACAAGAAATTCGGGCGCGCGCAAAAGCTGATCGTCGCGGGATGCATGGTCGAACGCTACCGCGATCAGATTCGCGAGCAGATTCCCGAAGTGGACGCCGTGATCGGCACGGGCGAAGTGGAGCAGATTCTCGCCGCGTGCGAAGGCGAGGTGAGCGCGGGCACCGATGCAGCGAGCGAATCGCCGACGTACCTCTATCACGATCTCACGCCGCGCATTCTCACCACGCCGCGCCACACGGCGTACATCAAGATCAACGAGGGCTGCGATCATCCCTGCACCTTCTGCGTGATTCCGCAGCTGCGCGGGAAATTCCGCAGCCGGCGATTCGAATCCGTGGTGCGCGAGGCGGAAAACCTCGCGGCGGCGGGCGTGCGCGAAATTTCGCTGATCGGGCAGGACACGACGTATTACGGCGAAGACCTCGGCCTGCGCGACGGGCTGCCCACGCTGCTCGAACGCCTCGCGCGAATCGAGGATCTGCACTGGATCCGTTTCCTCTACTGCTATCCAAATCGCGTGACGCAGAAATTGCTCGATACGATCGCGGCGCATCCGCGCCTCGCGAAATATCTTGATATTCCGCTGCAGCACGCGAGCCGCAGCGTCCTCGCGCGGATGAAGCGCGGGTCGAACGCCGACGCGTTTCTGAAAATGCTCGAGCGAATCCGCAAGACGATTCCCGGCGTGTCGATCCGGACGTCTTTTATCGCCGGGTTTCCCGGCGAGACCGAAAAGGATTTTGGGGAGCTATGCGATTTCGTGCGCGCGGCGGGATTCGACTGGATGGGCGTCTTCAGCTATTCCGATGAGGATGCCGCGAAGAGCTTTTCACTCGATGCGAAAGTCGATGCGAAGACGATTGCGCGCCGCCGCAACGAGCTGATGTCGATCCAGAAGAAAATCAGCGCGCGCAAACTGCGCGGCCGCGTCGGCCAGCGCCTGCAGGTGATGCTCGAAGGCCCGTCGAAAGACACGGATCTGATTTGGGAGGCGCGGCACGAAGGCATGGCGCCCGACATCGACGGCAAGGTTTACATCACCGAATTTGAAGGCGTGAACGATGCCGCCGATCTGCCCGCGCCCGGCACCCTTGCCACAATCGAAGTCACGAGCGCGAAGGATTACGATCTTATCGGCCGCGCCGTCGAGTTCGCGGCTCCGCCCGCCGCCGCGCCAGACGCTTCCGCGAAATCGAATCTTTTCCCGATCCTTGCCTCCCGTTAAAACCGATGGTGTAGAAATGCGAACCCTCGTCGCCATCTCATTACTTGCGGGAACGCTTCTATGCGGGTGTCGTGCTTCTCGGACCGGGCCGAAGCTAATCGAAGCGGACGGCGTCACCTATACCGCCTGTGAAGGCGTCCTCTGGGTCGCGAATGAAGACAATCAAAAGGACCCCGTTACCAGAAGCTGGTCGGTTGTTTTCAAGGACGCGCAGGGCGTGACTCACAACCTCCCGCGGGTTCGCATGCTTACCGTCACAGACCTGCCGAGCGATACGCCTGCCTGCAAAGCTCCTCGCTAAGCGATCCGCTGTACGAAGCGTGCTGCGCCGCGATGTGCTTTGCGGTATGCTTCGGGCGAGCGATTTTATGAGTTCCACTGTCCGCGAGCGATCGGTTCCTGTGCCTGAGCCCGAGTTGACTCGGGACGTGATGATCGAGCGCGCCATCGCGTTGCAACCGCGGCTGCTCGCCGAGCAGGACGAAACCGAGCGGCGCAGCGTTCATTCCGAAGCGATCCACGAAGAATTTCGCAAAGCCGGATTCTACCGCTGCCTGCAGCCGCGGCGTTTCGGCGGCTACGAATTCGACCTCAAGACCTACTTTCGCATCGCCATCGAGCTCGCGCGCGGCGACCCGTCGGTATCGTGGTGCCTGATCGTCGGCTCGGGCCACGCGCTGATGCTCGGCTCGTATTTCAGCGAAGAGGCGCAAGCCGAAGGCTTCGGCCCCGACGGAAACTTTTCCGCGCCATCGGTTGCGGCGCCCACCGGCACGGCGACGCCCCTCGACGGCGGCTGGCTCGTGAAAGGCAAATGGGGCTACGCCTCGGGAGCGCCGTATGCGACGCACTTCATGCCGAGCGTGTTGATCAGCGAGAGTGCGGATGCCAAGCCGCGCGCCGGAATCGCGCTCGTCCCGCGCGCGCAATGGAAAATGCTCGACGATTGGGGAGCGATCCTCGGCATGCGAGGCAGCGGATCGAACTCGATCGTGATCGAGGGCGCGCGCGTCCCCAAAAGCCATGTGATTCCGCTCGACATGCTCAACGTCGACATCGCGCACGGCACTCCCGGCTCGCGGCTGCACGGCAATCCGATGTACGCGGGCCGCTGCCTCTCGTTTTTTCACGCGGAGCTTGTGGCCATCCTGGTGGGGCTCGGCTACGCGGCGATCGACGAGTACGAAAAAATCATTCGCACGAAGACCACGCTGTATCCGCCGATCATGCCGCGTTACCAGCACCACGACTATCAGCGCTACCTCGGCCTTGCGCTCGGCATGATGAACGCGGCGAGGCGGCTCGTGCTGAATGCGGGCGACGTCTACATGGAATATTGCCGGCGCGGCTTCGAGGGCGGGGCGCCGTTTACGATGGAGGAAGATCTCGAGCTTTTCGCGAGCCTCGAACACGGCGGGCGGCTGGCGTGGGAGGCGATCGAGATGATGTTCCGCACGTCGAGCTCGAGCGGCGCGAAAGACGGCGAGCGGATGCAGCGCTACTACCGCGACGCGTCGATGTATCGCGGGCACCTCTCGGCGCAGTACGACACCGCCGCGCAACGCCTCGCGCTCGTCCACCTCGGGCTGAACCACGGCATCGCCACCGAGGATCGCACCGGCGTAGGGAACACGTCTGCCGCCGACCGCGGGAAATAATCCAGGCACAAAAGCTCTCTGCCGCCAGTCGAGCTTGCTGCGCCGCCATGGGCTTTGCGGTATGCTCATCGAGTGAAGCATCACTGCCCCATCTGCAAGAAGCCGACCGATTCGCAGACCGACGTGGAGTTTCCGTTCTGCAGCCAGCGCTGCCGCCTGCTCGATCTCGGTAACTGGGCCAGCGAGAAGTATGTCGTCAGCGAGCCCGCCATGGACGAATCGGATTCCGGAATTCCCGAACGAGACCCGGATGAGCGAACCAACTGACGCGCCGCAAGAAGCCGCGTCGGTCGCGCCCGCGCGCAAACCCGCCGTGGCTCGCAAGCCGCGCTTCGCGCTGTTCATCGCGACAGCCTGCGGGCTTGGATATCTCCCCCTCGCTCCCGGGACTTTCGGCTCCGTCGCTGGCCTCGCGCTGCCCCTTCTGCCCGTGTGGGTGCCTCTGATGATCGCTCTGCCTATGCACACAGTCTGGGACCTATTTTCACGGGGCGAATTCCTGGGAGGAGTCGTCGGCGTGTCCCTAGAGTCTCCAGCCGGCCAACATTTTGATGGCTGGCTGCTTTTGCAGTGCGGGCTCGCGCTCGTAACCGCTGCGATCGGAGTGTGGAGCGCGAGTCGTGTTGCCCGCTTTTGGAAGCAGAAGGACCCTCAACGCGTCGTTATTGATGAAGTGTCCGGGCAGCATCTTACGCTTCTGCTCGGATGCGCAGTACCGATCTGGTGGAGGGCTACGCAAACGTCAACGGCGAGCTTCCCGCTGGCGCTTATCAGTGACCACTCGGCCCTTAACTGGAAATATTTGTTGCTGGGTTTTATACTTTTTCGGGTGTTCGACATATGGAAACCTTTTCCGGCGCGGCAAGCGGAATCGTTGCCGGGCGGCTGGGGCATTATGGCGGACGATTGGGTGGCCGGAATCTACGCGGCGATCGGATTGTGGATCGCGCGCGCGGCGGGGCTGTGATGCAGCGCGCGACACATAGCGGGAGAAAAGCAGATTCCTCGCTGCGTCTCGCGCCCGCGAAAACCGCGGGAAAAGCAAAATCGCGCCCTTCGAAGCTCAGGGCAAGCGGGACTCCGCTCGGAATGACAGGTTGCCCTGAAGTAGCCGGGATGGACACCAAGTGAGTACGGCTTTGCGAACGAACGGCGCGCCAAGAATCGAAAGCGTGAAACCCGGCGCGGCTCTGCCCGGAGGCGAAGTCGCGATCGCGGGCACCGGTTTCGGCGTGCGCAACCACACGCGCCCGCAGGTGCAGTTCGGCGCGGCCGAGGCGAGCCTGGTGATGGCCGCGGATAATTTCCTGATCGCGCGCGTGCCGGAAGGCGCGGCGGGCGGCGCGGTGCGCGTGCGGATGGGCAGCGTCGAGAGCGCGCCCTTCCCGATGGCGCTCGGCGTGCAAATCGCGGACAACCTGCATCCGGTCGGCAATCCCGCCGTGGACGCGGACGGAAACGTCTACGTCACGTTCAGCGGGCAGCGCGGGCAGAAAGTGCCGGTGTCACTCTACAAGATCACCGCGAATCATTCGGTGAAGCCGTTTATCACCGAGCTGATGAATCCCACGGGCCTCGCGATCGACCGCGACGGAAATCTTTTCGTCTCCTGCCGCAACGACGGCACGATCCACCGCGTCTCGCCCGATGGCCGCGCGATCCAGTGGATCGAAGGCATGGGCATCGCGACCGGCATCGCGTTTGATAAGAGCGGCAGCCTTTACGTGGGCGACCGCAGCGGCACGATTTTCAAGATCAGCCCGGACCGCGAGATTTTCGTTTTTGCGACGCTCGAGCCGTCGGTGGCCGCATACCATCTCGCGTTCAGCCCGGCGGGCGAGCTGTTCGTCACCGGGCCGACCACTTCGAGCTTCGATCGCGTCTACCGGATCACGCCGGCGGGAGAGGTGGAAGTTTTCTTTCGCGGGCTCGGCCGCCCGCAGGGACTCGCGTTCGACCGCCTCGGCAATCTGTACGTCGCGGCGTCGTTCAGCGGCAAGCGAGGCGTCGTGCGCCTCACGCCGCAAGCCGAACCCGAGCTGGTGCTCGGCGGCGCCAACATCGTCGGCTTGGCGCTGCTGCCGAGCCATCGCGCCATGATCGCCACCAACAGCGCCCTCTTCACCCTCGATTGGGATGTCGCCAGCCTCCCGCTCAACGGTTAGCCTGGCGATCGAGGGCCGCGCCGCAAGAGTTTGCGAGTGTCAAATTCGCACGACCTCAATTTTTCTGTTGTAGCGAACCGCGCCGCATGATTAGCTAGCACACGGTTCAATTGGCCACAGTGCGAAGCAGCTTTTATCTATTCCTGCGCACTGCGTCACCTCTCGCCAAATAAACTGATCGCGCAACTATAGAGCATCTTCCTCCGCGTAGAACGGCCTGCCGGATCGCAGGATTCATCCGGCCGGAAATTGCACCCGAAAAGAGATTCGTGAAAATTCTACTGTACAACCCAGATAATGGTGTGACTCGCAATTTCATGCCGCATCTTTGGATGTTCCTGCTGCAGGCATTGACGCCTCCCAGCCATGAGGTGGTGCTGATCGACGGCAACGCCCAGCCCATGGATGAAGCAGGCATCGCGCGCTACGTGCGCGAACAACATATCGATCTCGTCGGCATCGGCGCGATGACGCGGATGATCGCCAAGGCGTACCGCATGGCGGACGCGGTGCGCGCCGCCGGAGTCAAGGTGGTGATGGGCGGCCCTCACGTCACCGAAATGGCCGATGAGGCGCTCGGACGAGACGGCGGAGCGCGCCACGCAGACGCGGTCGCTCTCGGCGAAGCCGATGAGACGTGGCCCATCATCGTGGAGGATGCCGCGCGCGGCGCGCTCCAGGATGTCTACGCGCCCGTGGACGAATCCGGCAAGGAGCGCAAACCCTCGCTACGTCCCTATCCCGAGATTCCCTGGGACAAAATCAAGCTCGAGCAATTCAATTTGCTTCCGGGCATGCTGCATCCGTTGCTGAAGCGCGTGGGCGCCGGCTGGGGAACTTTTCGCGTGATTCCGATGGAATCGGGGCGCGGCTGCCCTTACGGTTGCGAGTTTTGCACGGTGACGGGATTCTTCGGCGACTCCATCCGTTTTCGCAGCAATGAAAGCGTGGTGAATGAACTACTGCTGCTGAAAGCGCGCGCGAAAGCGGAGGGCGGCCAGATTGCCGTATTTTTCATCGACGACAATTTCGCCATCAACGTGAAGCGCACAAAATCTTTGCTGCGAGACATCATCGCCGCCAACGCTCAAGTGCATTGGGTGGCCCAGATCAGCGCGAATCTGCTGCGCGATGAGGAGCTCGTTGCGCTGATCGCGGCCGCGGGCGGCAAGTGGGTCTTTATTGGGATGGAATCCATCGATCCCGCCAACCTTGCGGACGTAAAAAAAGGCTTCAACAAGCCGGGCGAATATGCCGCAGTGCTCGAGCGGCTCGCCCATCACAACGTCTTCGCCATCACGTCCTTCATTTTCGGCATGGACAACGACACGCCCGGCGCGGCGGATCGAACGCTGAAGGAAATTCGCAGTTGGCCGCCGGGGCTGCCGATTTTCGGCTTGCTGACGCCGCTACCTGCTACGCCGCTTTACAAAAGGCTGGAAGCCGCCGGGCGGCTCACGCGCCCGAAGCACTGGCAGGAGTTCATCCCCTTTGCGATGGCGCACACACCGCTGAAGATGAGCATCGACGAAGCCCATGAGGAAGTGCGCATCGGCTGGGCCAAGTCCTACAGCCCGGAGGCAATCGAGAAGGCGGTGGATTCGATCGGCTACAAGCCGCTCGGCTATCGCATCAACATCTTTATTGCGCGCCTCTGTTTCCGCGGAATTTATTTTCCGCAAATGGGCGCCTTCGCATGGATGAAAACGATTTTCGAAAATCGGCGCACGATATTCAAACTCGCGAAACAGGGGTTCGGAGGAGGGCTGCACGCAGTCGCCGCGCCGCCTGTCGCGACCCAGCCGGTCATAAACGAACAGCCCCAATCAGGAGACTGAGTCCGCTTCCCAACCTGGCGCTCCACGGTGGATACTATCGGCCGTGAATTCGCCTACCGCTGCTGTCCTCGGCGAAATCGGTTTGCCTGCACCCGTGAGCGAATTGGCTGCGCGGCGCTGGGATGCCATCGTCGTCGGCGCCGGGCACAATGGGCTTGCCTGCGCGGCGTATCTCGCGCGTGCGGGCAAGCGCGTGCTGGTGCTCGAGAGCCGGACGCGCGTGGGCGGCGCATGCACCATCGAGGAACCGTTCCCCGGCGTGCGCATGTCGCCGTGCGCGTATCTGGCCGGGCTGCTGCATCCTCTCGTTGTCTCCGAACTGAGATTGCCCCAGCGCGGCTTCGAATGGACGCCCGCGGTCAACGGGCTTTTCGTTCCCTTCCTCGACGGCTCGAGCGTGCAGCTTTGGGACGATGACGACGCGTGCGAGGCGGAAATTCGCGGATTCGCTCCGGGCGACGTGGAAGGCTGGCGCGCGATGAGCGACGTGCTTCGCCGCCTGCGCGATGCATTGCGTCCGGCGGGCGATGGCGATCTGTGGGTCGGCGAGCCGCCCACGCGCGAGCAGATCGAAGCGCGGCTCGGCGACGACGATGAAGCCAAGCACGTGCTCTTCGACTGGTCGATGGCCGAGTTCGTCGAGCGCTACCTGCGCGACGAACGCTTGCAGATCGCGTATCTCGGCCAAGGCGTGATCGGGACGAACGCGAGCCCGTTCGATGCGGGCACCGCCAGCATCCGCTTCCATCACGCCTCGGGCCGCCTCGGCGGGATGCCCGGCATGTGGGGCTACGTGAAGGGCGGCATGGGCATGGTGTCGTTTTATTTCTGCGATGCCGCGCGCGAGGCGGGCGCGGTGGTCGCCGCAGGCGTGCCAGTCGCGCGGATCGTGCCGGGCGAGGGCGTGATGCTCGAAAGCGGCGAACTGATTGGCGCGCCGGTCGTGATTTCGAACGCCGACCCGCGGCAGACGCTGCGCTTGCTCGGCTACGCCGCCGATGCCCGTATGGCGCAAGCGCGTCGAGGAAATTCCCATCGAAGGCTGCACCGTGAAGCTCAACGTGCTGCTGCGCGAGTTGCCCAACTTCACCGCGCGCCCCGGTGCCAATCAGCCACACCACTACGGGCAGATCAACGCGCCGCTCACGAAAGCCGAGTGGAAAGCCGGTTTCGCCGCGGCGCGCCGGGGCGAATTGCCCGAGCATCTCTGGTGCGAGCTGTATTTCCAGAGCGCGCACGATCCGACGAGTGCCGCAGCCGGGAAGCACACGATGAGCGTCTTCGCGCAATACGTGCCATACAAATTCGCGCGCGGCACGTGGGACGATCGCCGCGAGGAAGTCCGCCGGCTCGCGCTCAATTCCCTCGCCCGCTTCTGCTCGAATATCGAGAGCGCCGTGATCGACGCGCAGGTGCTCGGCCCTCCGGACATCGAGCGCAAGGTCGGCCTCACCGGCGGCCACATTTTCCAGGGCGAGTGCCTGCCTCCCTACATGTGGTCGAATCGCCTTGCGGCGCGCACGCCGATGCCCGGCGTCTACCTGTGCGGGGCGTGCACGCATCCCGGCGGCAGCGTGATCGGCATCAACGGCCGCAACGCCGCCATGGCTGTGCTCCGCGACACAGCGTAACTCCCTATTCATCTTTTCCGTCTCGTGGCTGGCGTATTCTAGATTTGCGATGAGAGTTCTGATATCGGGAGCGGGAATCGCCGGGCCGACGCTCGCCTTTTGGCTGGCGCGCTACGGGTTCGAGGCGACCATCGTCGAAAAAGCGCCGGCGCTGCGAACCGGGGGCTACGTGGTCGACTTTTGGGGCGCGGGCTTCGAGATCGCGGATCGCATGGGGCTAAGCCCGGAAATCATGCGCAAAGGATACCAAGTGAGGGAGGTCCGCATCGTCGACGCACGGGGCCGGCGCGCGGCGGCGTTTCCGGCGGACGCATTTTCGAGAGCGACACAGGGGCGCTACACCAGTCTTGCTCGAAGCGATCTTGCGGCGTCGATCTTCGCGAAAATTGAAGGCAAGGTCGAAGCGATTTTCGGCGACAGCGTGAGCCGGATCGAGCAGTCCGAAAGCTCCGTTCGGGTCGCTTTCGAAAACGGCGCGGCGCGCGAGTTCGATCTCGTGATCGGCGCCGACGGGCTGCATTCGCGCGTCCGCGAGCTTGTTTTCGGCGAGCAGAGCCGCTTTGAAAAATACCTCGGATATAGAGTCGCGGCCTTTACCGTCGATGGCTACCGCCCGAGAGACGAGTTGGCCTACGTGATGTTCACGCAAGTCGGCCAGCAGGTGGGGCGCTTCGCGATGCGCGACGATCGCACGATGTTCCTGCTGACGTTCGCGGATTCCGCGCCCGATGGGACAGCCGCCGGCGATCTGACAGGCCAGAAAGCGCTGCTGCGGAAGCGCTTCGGCAATAGCGGATGGGAGTGCCCCGAGATTTTGCGCGGGCTCGACGGCTGCGACGATCTCTATTTCGATCGCGTGAGCCAGATTCGAATGGATCCGCAGCAGGGATTGTGGACGCGCGGACGTGTCACGCTCGCGGGCGATGCGGCCTTTTGCGTGTCGCTGCTCGCCGGACAAGGCTCGAACCTCGCTATGATAGCAGCGTACATTCTCGCGGGCGAGCTTCACCGCGCCGGCAGCGACCACGCGCGAGCTTTCGCGCGTTACCAAGAGCTCCTCGGTCCTTTTATCCTCACGAAACAGAGGACCGCGCTGCGTGTTGCGGGAATGTTCGCGCCGAAATCGAGGCTTTATTTATTCGTCCGCAATCAGGTGATGAATCTCATGAAGATTCCATGGGTAGCGGATCTCGCCGTCGGCCGCGATCTCGCCGACAAGATTGCGATTCCCGAATACTGACACCGCGCCGAAGCAATCGCACTCGCGCCCGTTTTTCGCAGAGCCATCGGCAAAGTTGCGATTCGACCGTGATGATGCGGCGATGGCACTGCGGCGGATTTCCCGACGGCAGCTAGACCGGGCACGGGCCTTGCGATGAGGGCCCAGCGTCTTACCGGGCTACGCGGTCGTGTTCGTCGTGGGCGTCGGCGCGGCTGGCGGCCCCAAATAGGTTTCAACGGCCTGCGCTGTTATGCCAAGCTGCGCCGCGATCTGATTTGTCGTCAGGCCCTTCTCGCTCAAGTACAGCACCTGCAGATAGCTCGGAGGAGGCGTCGGCGCAGGCGTTGCGGCTGGCGCTGCCGCCTGCTGGGCAGCAGCGGAAAGCGTCACCGTGTCCTGAGTATTGTTCGAAGGAGCAGCAGGGGCAGCGTTGGCTGTCGTTGCTGCCGCCTGCACGAGTTGCAGATTGGCAGCGTCGGTATTAAGTGAGCCAGCGGCGGAAACGGGTGTTGCCATGGTAAGGTCCCCCTTTACGTATTTCTTTGAATCCTCCAATATTCGCTACATCGGCGATCCAAGAAAAACCTTTAGCGCAACGCCAAGCCCAAAATCCTGAACGTGTTACAGACGGCGCTTCCGGGCGCCGTTGCGAATATCACCCGCACTATGCGGCCGGGCGCGAGTCTCTTGCGCTCGCTCGGCGTCATCGAGTAAAACTCTTACTACATGAAAGCGGAGATCATCGCGGTCGGTTCGGAATTGCTCACGCCGTACCGCCTGGACACCAATTCGCTGTTTCTCACCGACGAGCTGACGCAGATCGGCGTGCGCGTGGTCTACAAAGCGGTGGTCGGCGACGCGCCCGACGACATGCTCTCGACCTTTCGCCACGCGATGGATCGCGCCGACGTGATTGTGTCGTCCGGTGGCCTCGGGCCCACCGACGACGACCGCACACGGCAGACCGTCGCGGACCTCCTCGGACGGAAACTGATCCGCGACGATGGCACGCTGCAGAAAATCCAGGAACGGTTCCGGCGCTTCGGCCGCCCGATGCCGGAAATCAATTTGCGGCAGGCGATGATTATCGAGGGCGCGACCGTCCTTCCCAATCCGCGCGGCACCGCGCCGGGAATGTGGATCGAAGCGAACGGCCGCATCCTGATTCTGCTCCCGGGCGTGCCCAACGAATTGCGCGCGCTGACGGAAACCGAAGTGAAGCCGCGGCTCGCGAGGCTCGGCAGCAAAGAGCGTCTCTTCACGCGCGAATTACGCATCGTCGGGCTCTTCGAATCGGATGTCGAGCAGCGCGTGCGGCCGCTCTACGCCGCGTATCCGGATACGGAAACCACGATTCTGGCATCGGCCGGATACATCCAGCTCCATCCGCGAATCTGGTCGGACGATCCCGCGTACGCGAATGCGCGGCTCGATGAGCTCGTGAAGCGAATGGCGCTCGCGCTCGGCGAGAATCTGGTTTCGATGCAGGGCGAAACGCTCGAGGAAATCCTGGCGCGCCTCCTGACGGAAAATCGTGCGACGGTTGCCGTAGCCGAAAGCTGCACGGGCGGATTGCTGGCCGAGCGGCTCACACATCTTTCGGGCAGCTCGGCGTATTTTCTCGGCGGCGTCGTGTGCTACAGCAACGAGCTGAAAACGAGCATGGTCGGCGTCCCCGCGGAGCTGATTGCCGCGAAAGGAGCGGTGAGCTCGGAAGTGGCGCTCGCGCTAGCGGACGGCATCCGCAAGCGCACGGGTGCGACGCTCGGGCTCGGCGTCACCGGAATCGCGGGACCGCTCGGCGGGACGCCGGAGAAACCGGTCGGCCTCGTCCACATCGGAATCGCGGACGAGCGCGGCCGATGCGAGAAAGCGTACCGTTTCCCGGGCGATCGCGAGCGCATCCGCCATTTCGCCACGCAAAATGCGCTCGACGCGATTCGCCGCTATTATGTGTTCCCGCGGCCCGCCGCCGGAGCCGCGTAGCGCCAGCTTGCCCTGAGCGGAACGAAGGGCAGGCCGGCTCCCGGTCTTGACTTGCCTTCGTAGCGGCCGCCTTTCAGGCGGGCGGTTTTTGTCGGAGGCTCGGCTGAAAATGCACCGGGATCGTGATCACGGCATGGGGTGCAGCAGTGAGGCTCTTCGTGGCGCTGGATTTGACCGACGAAATACGCGAGGCGCTGCGCGAGCCAATCGCAAAGCTGAAGCCGCTGGCCAAAAGCGCCCGCTGGGCGCGCCCGGAAGGAATGCATGTGACGCTGAAATTCATCGGGCACGTTGACGCGAGCAAGCTCGACGCGATCCGCGCGGCGCTCGCCACAGTGCGTTCGGATGCGCCGGTCGAGATGCAAATTCGCGGCGTCGGATTTTTCCCGGACGAGCGCCGTCCGCGCGTCCTGTGGTGCGGCATCAATGCCTCGGCGAATCTCGCGCCGCTTGCGGCCGAAATCGAGCGCACGCTCGAACCGCTCGGCATCCCGCGCGAAGAGCGACATTTCGCACCGCATCTCACGCTCGCGCGGCTTAAAGATTCGCGCGGCGTTGAAAAACTCGCGCGTGCCGCCGAAGAGATGAAGTCGCGCGTTTTTGGATCGGCGCGCGCAACAGAATTTCACCTTTTCGAGAGCGTGACGAAGCCCTCGGGCGCCGAATACAAAAAGATCGAGAGCTATGCCTTCGTGAAGGGAGCCGCGTGATTCCCTATTGGACCGCAGGCGTGGCCTACCTGCTGGGCTCGATTCCCTTCGGCGTGCTGATCGTGAAAATGCGCGGCGACCCCGACATCCGCCAGTCGGGCAGCGGCAATACCGGCGCAGCGAATGTGATGCGCAACGCGGGTGCCGTTGCAGGCGTGCTGACGCTCGTGCTCGACGCAGGGAAAGGCTATCTCGCCGTTTGGATCGCTGGGCGCGCTTCCCATGGAAGCGTTCGCTGGATGACGATCGCCGCAGCAGCTGCCGTGATCGGGCACATCTTTCCGGTTTGGCTGCAATTTCGCGGCGGCAAAGGCGTGGCCACTGGTCTCGGCGCGTTCCTGCCGATCTGCCGCGAAGCCGTGCTGTTCGCCGCCGTACTGTGGCTGATCGTCGTGGGATTCTGGCGGTATTCGTCGCTCGGGTCGATTGTGGCGACGGCGGCGCTTCCGGTGTTCGTCTATTTCTTGTACGCGCCGGGCCACGCGCCGCCCACCGACGTCACGATTTGCACGGTCGCGATCTCGCTGCTCGTCCTATGGAAGCATCGCGCGAACATCCAACGCCTGATTGCGGGGACAGAAAACCATCTCACGTCGCGGCGGGAGGATTAGCGGTCGGTATAGTAGCCGTCGCGCGCCTGAACGGTCAGGTCGTTGTTGTTCGTGGTGAGATGAATCTTGTGATAGCCCGCGCCGGTATTGGCGGGATTCGGCGAATAGCCCAGGCTGTACTGATTGCGTAGTTCCTTTTCGATCGCGGCGTAGATTTGGTCGACCGACATTTTCTTCGAGACCTCGAAAAGGCGCCCGCCCGTTTGCGTGGAGATCTGCTCGAGAACTTTCTTGCCGTCGGAGCGGTGTTCCTCGGGGTTACGATTCCCGCCGCCTCTCCCGCCTCCACCTTGTCCGCCGCCACCGCCGGGCCAGCCGGTTCCGCCGCCAGGACCACCGCCGCCGCCCGGCCAACCGCCGCCCATGCCCCAGCCGCCGTGTCCACCGCCGTGGTGTGCATGTTCCTGCTGTTGTTCGTGTTCCGCACTGGCGAAAAGAATGGAATAGATGGAGGTGTCGGCGCGCTGCGCGGCCTCGACGGCATCCTCCAGCGACTTCTTGCTGCCGCGGTCGACGCCGTCGGAAAGTACGAAGAGAGCCTTGCGCCCCTGTTGCTTCTTCATCAGATCGTCCGAGGCGAGGTAGATCGCATCGTAGAGCAGCGTGCCGGCGTGGCGCTGGCCGCTGTCTTGGTCGTCGTCGGCCATGTCGCGCGGCGAGGCATCGAGAAGCTGCATGGCGGCCTGCAGCTTGGGGCGTGAAGTGGTGAAATCCTGCAGCAGCTCGACCTCATGGTCGAAATGAATCACGAAGGCGCGGTCCTTGTCGCCCAGCATGTGATCGAGAAAGGTGTAGCTGGCCTTGCGCTCGTCGTCGATCACGCCGCGCTGGCTGTAGCTTGTGTCGACGAGCAGGCCGAGAGTGAGCGGCACGTCGGTGTCGCGCACGAAATTGCTGATCGTTTGCGGGCGCCCGTCTTCGTCCAGCACGAAATCCTCCTTGTTGAGGTTCGCGACGATTTCCCCCTTCTTGTCGCGCACCGTCGCGTACACGGTCACCAGCTTCGTCTCGCTGGAAATCTTCGACGACTCGGGGGGCTGCTCGGCATGCTTTAGCTGGGGGAGTTGCGACGGCTGCTGTGCCGGTTGCGGTGGGGCCTGCTCGGTTTGCTGTTGTGCCTGCCGTGCCAGGGCGCCGCCAACGAGCAGCAACGGTGCAGCCAGCAACAGCGCGAGCAGCCGCGCGCGTCGCACGCCGTCGTGCCGCCGGTGATTCGCAAACCGTGCTGAGGCTCTATTCCGCATCGAGTGTGTCGAACTCAGTGAGCGTACCAATCAAGATTCCGGCAACGGCCGCAAGGTTGCATCTGTCATCGCGGGTCATCGGTTCCAAGTGACGCCGCGGCCTAGCACGAAAATGAACAGCAAGCTCGCAATCGCGCCGGCCGCGATCCATGCCGGGCTGCGCGGTAGCGAACCAGCCGGCTCTTCGTCGGCGGGACCTGGCCGGCGCAGCATGCTGGGAAGAGAAAGCATTCCGGCATTGCCTCCCAGGGTTGAGGCGAGGGCAGACGCGAAGACATAGAACATCCCAGCCGGATTGAACAGGCCGGCGATGCCCGCAAGGATTCCCTCCGAAAGGTAAGGCAGCCAGCAAAGGGTGCGCATCTTGCGCGGGTCGTCGTCGTTGCGCCGGAAAGGCCTCAGCTTTTGGGCCACGAGCAGCATCGACGCGTAATAGGTGATCATGCCGAGCGCGATCAACCCCACTCGCCACAGCCAGTGCGGCCGCCAGCCTTGGATCACGGCCGCCCAATCGCCGAAGTCCGAGACGCCGGAAAAGAAGAAGTAGCCCGTGCCGCTGAATAGGCCTCCCGCCATCGCGAGAATCAAGAAATAGCGCGTGGCCGGGCGGTAGCGCTGCGGCTTGAGAAGCAAGAGCCAGAAAATCCCTCCGGAAATCAGGCTCACGAGCGGCCCGGCCGCGGCAATCCGTCTCGTACCGAAATCGCTTTGCAGAGCAACCGTGCTAACCGTCAGGCGATGCGCGCCGCTCAAGAGCGCCATGCCGCCGTGGCCCAGCGCCTCGTGCAGAATGTCTTCAACGATGCAGGCGAGCGCCGCAATGGCGATGACGGTGAGCTTGTCGTACGTTACGGGCGCCGCTTTTGCGACGGTGGCGTCGGAAGGCATGGCGTCGGTTGTAACACAACCAGGAACTCTTGCGCACGTCTTGATCGTACGCACCCTGAAGGCTAGACGGTAGAGCGCAGGTACCGGAGCAAATGACCAGGGCGAAAATCGAAGCGAAAAACCGCTCCGGCCGTAACCCAAAGCGTCAGCGTAGCTTAGCTGGCAAGGCCGCAATGGCTGATCGGGCACCTTAGTACCGTAGTTCAGTTGTGCCGCCCACCCGTGTCCGATACGATTTTGCATCGGGAATCTTATGCCCAGCGAGTCACAAAAGCAGCTCACCACGCGGCGCCTGCGCATCCTCTGGATCGTGATGGCGGCGCTGCTGCTGCTGAGCGCGGCACCTTTGTGGCTTTACCACCAGCAAGTGCTGAGCCTGAGCGAAGACAAGCTGCAGGATACCGAGCGCGTCCAGCAAAACCAGATTACGCGATCGCTCGCGAACGAAACGCTGCAGTTCGAGCAGAACATTCGCGAGCAATTGCTCAGCCAGCGCCAGGTGCTCGCGCTGACCGGCTGGATTCAGGACGTCGACGACCCCTCGCACACGCCGCAGATGTCGCGGCTGCTGCAAAGCTTCATCGAAAACAATCCCAACATCCTGTATGTGACGGCAGTGGACCGGCAGGCCAAGGGGCAATCCGCCGGAAGTTTTGCCGCCGACCAGGACCCGTTCGTCGGGGCGGCGTTGAAGCGGGCGTTCACGATGAGCATTCAGGGAGTCGATTCGGTCAGCGAGCCTTTCGCGCTGGGGCGGGAGAATCATCCTGCATTGGTGATGTCCGTGCCGCTGCTTTCGGACGGCCAATTTGCCGGGATGTTTGCGGCCGTCGTGTCACTCGACCGGCTACAGTCCCGTTTACGCGATGCGAGCGTGCGCGATCGCACGGTCTACATTGTGAACGCGCACGGCCAAATCGTGGCGTACCCGGACACGCGCGACATGGTCCCGGGGCGGAACGTTACGTCGACTTCGCCGCTGGCCAAGCAGGTGATGGCTTTGCCGCAGGATCTCCGGGCGACGCAAACTACGAATTTCAGTCTGCCGGGCAAGGATAAGAACCATTCCATCGAAATGATCGGGACGTACAGCACGATTCCGGAGTTGGGTTGGGCGGTGATCGCGCAGCGCAGCCTCGATGACGCGCGCATCGACGCGGGCGTGGCGGAACTCACGGCGGAAGCGCTTCGCTTCGTCGTCGCCGTGATGTTTGCGTCGCTTTTCGTCGGCTACATCTTCGCCGTGGGAATCACGCGGCCGATTCGCGGCCTGGTGGAATCGACGCGCGCCATCAGCCGCGCGGAATTCCACGAACGCGTGCGGGTGCGCGGGGCGGCGGAAATCAGCGAGCTCGCTGAAACGTTTAACAGCATGGCCGGGCACATCGAGCAGTACGTCGATCAGCTCAAGGCGGCCGCCGAACAGAATCGCGAGCTCTTCCTTGGGTCGATTCGCATGCTCGCCGCGGCCATCGACGAAAAGGACCCGTACACGCGCGGCCATTCCGGGCGCGTCGCCAAGTATTCGATCATCATCGGCGACGGCCTCGGGCTAAGCGCGGAAGATCTCGACCGGCTGCGCATCGCGGCGCTGCTGCACGACGTCGGCAAGATCGGCGTCGACGACCGCGTCCTGAAAAAGCCGGGCAAGCTCACCGACGAAGAATTCGACCTGATGAAGCAGCACACCGTGAAAGGCGCGAACATCATGCGCCCCGTTTCGCAGCTGAAGGACATGCTGCCCGGCATCGAACTCCATCACGAGCGCCTCGACGGCCAGGGCTATCCCTACGGCCTCTCCGGCGACCAGATTCCGATCATGGCGCGAATCATCGCCGTCGCCGACACGTTCGATGCGATCACCACGAACCGTCCGTATCAATCGGCCATGGACCTCGAATACGCGCTCGAACGCATCCGCTCGCTCACCGTCACGCGCTTCGATCCCAAAGTGGTCGAAGCCCTCGAAACCGCCGTCCACGCGGGCCGCCTGCGCCTCACCGCCAGCCTCGTCGAAGTCTGACGTGTGGAGTGCGGCGGCTTGCCGCCGCTTTCTCTTCGGCGGAGCTTGCTTCGCCGTCTTTCGGGCTAGGCGAACAGCATCGTCTCGTTCGACCGGTAGGCAATCCCCGAACAAGGCAAGGGCGGCGGCAATTATGGCCCTCGCGACAGAGAATCACGGCGATGGCGCGCGGGTGCAGCACGTCCGGGCAAGCCCGGTCGGCAAACAGCGGCGGCAAGCCGCCGCACTCCACAGACGTGTCCTCGGATTTACAGCTGTTCGCAGTCTGCCGCAGCTACCTCGAAATCGTCCGAACGATGTCCGTAGAAAAACGGATTTCCACATGGCCAAATCTGGCGCTAACTACAGCAAGGACCTTGCGCTCGTCGGGCGGTTAAGTCGGCTTAAAGCGTCAAGAAAAGCCGAAAAAAAGAGGGTTTGTCATCATGTCCCATCGGTTTACTCCTAAAGAGAAGACCCAGCGCGCTTTCCGCGCCTACCTCGACCTGTTGGACGCGGCAGACTGGCTGAAGGGTGAACTTCGCATGCCGCTCGAAGCATTTGACCTGACCATGCCCGGCTTTCGCTTGCTGGAGCTGCTCAACCGCGAGGGAGCGCAAGTGGTGGTGAATGTGGCCGAGAAGAGCGGCGTGAGGCGGCAGGCGATGGACGGTGTGATCGCAAGGCTCGAAAGGCGAAATTGGGTGCGGAGGGCGATGGTGGCGCTGCCGCCTGTCGAATTCAAGCGAAGCCATCTTTCGAAAGGCAGAGAAAACGGAAGTCGGAGTGGCCGGCGGATTCAGGTGGTCGGATTGACGAAGCTGGGGAAGAGATTCATGAAGGATGTCCTGCCGAGGCATTCGAAGATGGTGAAGTCTCTGCTGCGGGTGCTCGACGGGCGTGAGCAGGATACGTTGAGCCGGATTTGCCGGAAGCTGCGCGAGGGCGACGTGGTGAAATTTGTAAAGGAAATTACGATGCAGCGCGAAGGGGAGTAGCGGAGTTCGGAAGTTGAGGGTTGGGATGATGCGGTGCGGGCGTGGGGGGTGCGACGGGCGGTCCGGTCTTCAAGCTAGGTCTCGCTGTTTTCCTCAATTGGAGTATCACTTGAAATGTCCGGAAGCGGACGTCGGGGGAGCCACGCGCACTTGATTTCATAACAATGTCGGCTCCCTCGACCCGAGTAGACTTTGGTTGCATGACGACCAAGGCTCGGGAGGAAGGAGCCGAACATGGTGATTATAGGCGTGGATTATCACCCGAGCGATCAGTACATCGCGTTTGTAGATACAGAAACCGGGGAGAGCAGCGAACGGCGATTGAACCACGGTGGCGGAGAGGCAGAGAAGTTCTACCGAGAACTGACCGCACGAGGAGTCAGCGTGCGCGTGGGGATGGAGGCCACCGGATATTCACGTTGGTTCGAGCGGTTGCTGATGGAACTGGGTATCGAGGTGTGGATTGGCGACGCCGCGAAGATCAAGGCGAAGCGAATCCGCAAGCAGAAGACCGATCGTCAGGATGCCCAGCTTCTGTTGAAGCTGCTGCTGGAAAATAACTTTCCTCGCGTCTGGGTACCGAGTCCGAAGAATCGGGATCTGCGGCAACTGCTGTGGCATCGGCATCGTCTGGTGCAGATGCGAACGCGGATCATGAATCAACTCCAGGCCCTGGCAATGAACGAAGGGAATCGGCGGAAGAAAAAGCTGTGGAGCGAACAAGGGCGAGCACAACTGGAGAAGCTTCCGTTGGAGACCTGGGCCAGCCGGCGCCGGCACGATTTGCTGGAGCTGCTGGACCGAATGAATCCGACGATCGAGGCGTTAACCGCAGCCGTCGAGCAGGAAGCGAAGAAACAGCCCGAGGTGCTGCGGCTGATGACGCACCCTGGCGTGGGTCCACTGACGGCACTGGCCTTCGTGCTGATCATCGGAACTCCGGATCGGTTTCCGTGCGGCAAGCAGATCGGCAGCTATGTGGGGCTGATCCCTTCGGAAGACTCCAGTGCCGGACGGCAACGGCTGGGACACATCAGCAAGCAAGGCAACTCACTGCTGCGTTTTCTGTTGGTGGAGGCCGCACAGGCAGCCGTGCGTTACGACCCGGACTGGCGTCGTCGGTATGTGCATCTGGCGATGCGTCGAGAACGTCGCATCGCCAAGGTGGCCATGGCCCGAAGACTCGCGGTTCGGCTGTACTGGATGTGGCGGAATGGTTGGGAATATTCGCAATGGGTCGAGTTCGGTTCGAACGCGGGACAGCTCGTAACCGGACATGGCGTGAACTAGAGCGCCGTCCACTTGATTGGGCATCCCGCTCCCTCGCAAGAGGGAGTTTGAAGAAGTAATCATGGTCGAAGTTTGATCGGAGAGATGTTTGGGTCGGACGGAAGCCGACCGATCGATTACGAGCGAGCCGCGGTCGTCAATGCAAAGGCCCTACGAAAGCAAAACAGGACACTCTTCGAAGTGAACGGAGAAGTGCGCTCAGAAAAGCTTTGACAGAGCCGACATTGTTAGAGATGTCCGGTTACCGCGTTTATTAGATATCATTAGTATATTGCTTACCCACCGCCGGCGGCGTATGATGCGACCGCCCAAGGAAAGCCGAGAATGCGTCCCTCATTTTCCGGGGAAGCGGAGAAGGTTTGAACCATGCCTGCGACCAAAGAATTTATCTTATAAACTAAAGATCGGCCGGGACGCCCAGAAAAATCAGACGCTCCTTCGCCGGTTGCCATGTGATCTCTCTCGCGCTTCATTCCTTCTCGATCAAAGGAAAAAGCGTCGTTCGATTCATCCTAATCAGCCGGAGCACAATCAGGACGGTCTTCGACGGCGATCCAAATTGCCATTGCGAACCTGGCGAAATCTTCTAGGCCCCCGATTCCCCCGCTCGATTCAGTGCACGCCGCCATAAAGGAGGCTGACGCAATGGATTTGAAACGCTGCTTCGCTCCCGTTGTTTCCGCGCTCGTCCTGCTGGCTGTCTCTCTGCCCCTTCATGCGCAGCAGCAATCACCCTTCAATCCGTCCCTGGCGGGTCTCAATGCTGCAAACGGCCTGCTCGCTCTGCCGTGGCCGGGGCTCGTTGACACCGAGCTTAAGCCGCTTCAGGCGCACCTGACGGCAATCAGCGGTCAAAATTTCATGGATCTCTCCGGTCCCGGCTACCAGGTGACTATGGGCTTCGATAGCCTGACCCTGGGAACAAACGCCGACACCCTGGCGCCGGGTTTCGTGTCTTCGCCGGGAGGGTTTGCCGTGCGTGCGCCGCTCAATGGATCCTGGTACTTCTCCATCTCCGGCAATCTCGACGCACGCTTGGCGGCCTCCGCCGACCTCACGCTGACGAAAGGGATATCAACGGGCACGGTGCATCTTGTGGATCAAACCGTGAGTGTGCCGTTCTCGATGGGCATCAACGACATCTCGCTTACCGCGTCGTCTACGCTCGACCCAAGCGATCCCGCGCGCCCGAAACTCCTCGGCGTAGACGTTCAGGCCTTCGTGAATATTGGCGGTTCCGTCCTCTTTCCCGGAGTGGGCGTTCCCGTTAATTTCGTCCGTCAGCCCGACGGTTCGCTCATTGGTCAGATCGCCTTGACGGAGCCACTGTTGCTGGGCATCCCGAACGTCAACGTAAGCGACGGTTTGCAGATTTCTATCATCCTCCTCCCGTTCTCCACCCAGAATACGTGGGCGATGACCGTCACGGTTTCGGGAGTAGTCAGCGTCGATTTTCCCCAGCCCGTCGGACACGTAACCCTGCCCTCTACGCCCTTCTTCATTCTGCCGATCGTGCTTCCAGGCAATGAAGTATTTGGCGACTCCGTCGTTGCCAGTCTTGCGATGGCCCGCGGTCCAATCCCTATTCCCTGGCCTCCTGCGAATAGCCTGGCACCCCCTGCGAGCGCCGCGCAGGTGGCGCCAACACTTCCGGTTGACTTCTCCGCTCCTCTCGCCACGATCGAGCCGGGCATCGTAGCCACGCACATGCCCTATAACGCGGTCCTCTCGCTCGATTACCCGGCGTCAAATCTCTTGCAGACCGCAGGCGCGATATTGGGCCCCAAAGGCCCACCATATACTTTAGGAATTGACGCGGACTCGACTATCTGGACAGGCCACTACCTCGCCGCCGAATCTTTTCGTTATGCCGTCACCAAGAACGCAAATGCGCTCGCGAGAGTTCAAGCGGCGATCGCAGGCCTGGCCTCCGACTTCAGCGTCACCACCGACGCGGTCCTTGAAAATAATCAATACACCGCCGTCTCGAGCGCCACGAATTCCCCGACTATTCTGAAACTGCCGACAGCACCCAATCTTCCCATCGTCACAAACCTCACGATTCCCACCAATGTCCCGCAGAGCCAGCTGGACGAAGCCGGCTTCATCTTCGCTCGCAGCACCATTCCCTACACGAGTGAAGCGGGATCCACTCTTCCTGATTGGACTGCCAGCGTTCAATCTCGCATCAAGACTGGCGTTTGTCTCTACGTCAAGCCTTCTGGCGGTTGGGATGTTGGGCCGGAACCGAAGGGAAAACAAACAGTGCCAACTAAGAATTATCCGACGTACGCGGCTGCTCTCAAGGCCCAAGCGAGCAGCGGCGGCGTGATCAGGCCGGTGGATTCCATCGCCAAGCCCATCTCGTACGGCACCGCCTGCGGCAACCGCGGCGACGCCGACAACGTCCTCAGCCGTGATCAGTACAGCGGCGTCCTCATGGGCCTCACTTACGCCTACGTTCTTGTTCCGCAAGTGCAGCCGCAGGTCAGAACCCTTCTCGATGGCGCGATCGACTACGTGATCCTAAATCACTGGAACGTTCCCCTGCCTCCCGATCGCACCATCATCACCAGCTTCATGGGCGGCTTCGACGCTCAACTTCTCCTGCTACGCATCGGGGCAACGGTTGACCCCACGCACGTTCCCGCCGGCACCAACCAAAGTTACCAGCAGCTTTACACGCTTTACTCCCCTGCCTCCGCGCTCTGCTGGCTCCCCGACTGGTTCAGCACCGCCGACCCCTTAAACGGCTACTACAAATACAATCTCTCCCATTCCTACCTCGGCACGCTCCTTTTCCTTGAGTCAGATCCCACTCTCCAATCCAACTACCTGACGGCCTACAACATCATGCGCGCCGCCACAGGGAACCACCGCAACGCCTATTTCAATCTCGTGGACATCCTCGTCAAGGCTGCCACTATCTCCTCTCCCTCGCTCTCGAACCCGAGTCTTACGCTCAAACAGGAAACCACCAGTGACCTCGTGGATTGGGTCACACGATGGAATCTCGTCAAGGGCACAAGCGGCATGCCTATGGACTCAACGCCGCAAGCCGGCGCGGTTTACTTAACGTCGCTCTGGCCCGACTACATAAAAATCTATGCAAATATCTCCAACTCGCAGAACTGGACCACCACTTTCCCCATTCCGCTTCAAGACCGCACCGGCAACGGCATGGAGTTTGTCTGGCAGATGCCCCCGTCCACAGGCGGGATCGATTCCCCTGGCTCCTCTCGCACGGTAACTGTTCCTCCGCCTCCGATCGTGAAAGGGCATACGTATCTCTGCAGTGCAACTCCCCCCACGGCGGATCAAATCGCCGCCTGCTCCACCCAGTCCACCCAGGAGGAGCCCGGCGTAGATTTCCTTCTCGCCTACTGGCTGGGCGCCTACTTAAATGTTTGGTCGGCGCAGTAAGATTTCCTGTTGGGACAAGGTCTCTGTGTCTCTGCTTGCTGGGGAAACGATATTCTTGCCCGCCACCAGAAAGGACCCCTTCCTAGGTTCAGGGCAAAAAAAAGGCCACCCTTCGGCTGCGCTCCCTTCGCCACTACGCTCAGGGCAAGCAGGGCAAGCCGGTACGAAGGCAAATCCCACCCGCCGTGGCACACGTTCCCCGACGCCGGCTGCCAGTCAGGTGCCGCACCTACGGTGCTCGCGGGATTCAATCTCTACGTTTTCCCAGCCCTTCCGGGCTGGGCTAGATTGTGCCGCGCGTCCCGCGCTCAAACCGAGTTCTCGGGCCCGCCGTCGTTTCGCACCCGTATCCCGGAGCGTCCGAAGCTTGGGATCGCGCGAGGATGGTGGTTGCTTCGCGATAGGTATCCGATCAGTTATACTCCGGGGCGTGGCGGAGCAAGAAAACGCGTCGGTCTTTTCGCTCGCGCGGAGGGCGCGCGGCGTGCGCCGCGGCGCGGGCACGATTGCTGTCGAGCCTCGCAACGAAGCGGGGCTGACCGCGTCGGACATCGGCGAGGGTGTGCGGGTGCCCGAGCCGGAAACGGCAGCGCACGCGTACTTGCCGTATGCGGAGGCGTGGAAGGAATTCGACAAACTCGAGAAGCGGGCCAAAGGCGCTGGAGCGCTCGCGTGGATTCACTGGGGGTGGGGCCTCGCCATTCCGGCGATCCCGCTTTTCATGTCCCACCGGATTCCGAAGAAAGATTCCGCGACACTTTTTGCCGGCTTCGTGGCGCTGGGGCTCATCCAGCTGCTGCGTGCCGAGCATGCGAAGCGAGAGTTCGCGCATTGGCCGTGCCCGCGATGCCACGCGGAGTGGCCGGGCAAGAAACTCGATAAAGAACCACGCTGCGCGGTCTGCGGGCTCCAGCTGCACCAGATGACGCCGTAATGTGCTGGAGGATCCCACGCTCATAGACCGAAGGTGCCGCACCTACGGCGCTCGCAGGATTCAATCTCTGCGTTCCCAGCCCTTCCGGGCTGGGCTAAATTGTGCCGCGCGCCCCGCGCTTAGGACGGGCCCGCCGCCCCGCCCTTCCCACGTCAGGGTAAAAAAGCCGTGGCGATACATTTAAGGCAAGAAGAATCGCCCGCCTGAAAGCAAGGCGGCCGCTACAACGGCTACGGCATGATTGCGCCGGGGTTCATGCGCGTCCCCTCTGTTAGAATGAAACGGCGAAGACCAAGAGAGATTCTTCGCTACGCTCCCTTCGCCAACGCTCTCCCTTCGCCACGGCTCTCAGGGCAGGCAGGGCAAGCAGAATGACGACGGGCGTTTACGGCTGCCCACTCGCGAAACTCGTCTATGATTTCACTTTTTGGCAAACCGGAGCCGACGCTTCTCGAGAAGCTGAAGGATTCCGTCAGCAAGACGCGGACGGAGCTATCGGCGCGCGTCGAGCAGCTGCTCACGGGCAACCGGCCCGTCGATCCGGAACTGCTGAAGCAGCTGGAATCGGCGCTGCTGAGCGCGGATATCGGCGTGCGCACCACGAAGGAAGTGCTGGCGGCGCTGCGCGAGCAGGTGAACGAGCACAAGATCGACGACGCGGGGCAATTGAAACAGGAGCTGAAGCGGCAGATCGTGAAGATTTTGGCGGCGTCGAGCGCGAATTCGAATGGCAACGCGCCGGAAGCATCTACTGTCGCAGCGGGCACTGTGGCAGCAGGCACCGTGGCAGCGGGCACCATGGCAGCGGGCGCAGCGGCTGCGGGCGCTGCCGCTGCGGGCGCGCCGCGAGTGATGTTCGTGGTGGGCGTGAACGGCACCGGAAAGACGACGACGATCGGCAAGCTCGCCGATCGCCTGAAAAAAGAGGGCGCGAGCGTGGTGCTGTGCGCGGCGGACACGTTTCGCGCGGCGGCGATCGAGCAGCTCGAAGTGTGGGGGCGGCGCACGGGCGTCGAAGTGATCAAGCAGAAATCGGGCGCCGATCCGGCGGCGGTGGTATACGACGGGCTCGCGGCGGCGAAGGCGCGCGGGGCGGACGTGGCGATCGTCGACACGGCGGGACGCCTGCACACGAAATCGAATCTGATGACCGAGCTCGAAAAAATGAAACGCACGGCGGCGAAAGTGATTCCTGGCGCGCCGCACGACGTGCTGCTGGTGCTCGACGCGACCACCGGGCAGAACGGCCTGAACCAGGCGCGCGAATTCTGGAGCCACGCGGGCGTGACCGGAATCGTCCTGACGAAGCTCGACGGCACCGCCAAGGGCGGCATCGTGGTGGCGATCGCGCGCGAGTTGAATCTGCCCATCCGGTTCGTCGGCACGGGCGAGCAGATCGACGATCTCGTCCCTTTCGACGCGCAAACCTATGTCAACTCCCTCTTCGATTAGCGCGGTGGCGGACCACGGCTACTGGATCACCGAGGCCATTGAGCTGGCCCGCAAGGGCACGGCGCTGGCCCATCCGAATCCGCGCGTGGGAGCGGTGGTGGTGCGCGAAGGCGTGAAGGTGGGCGAGGGATTTCACGTTTACGACCAGCGCGACCACGCGGAGATCGTCGCGCTGCGGCAGGCGGGCGAGCAGGCGCGCGGCGCGACGCTCTACGTGAATCTCGAGCCTTGCTGCACCACGGGCCGCACCGGTCCGTGCACGAAAGCGATCATCGCTGCGGGAGTGGCGCGTGTTTACGCCGCGATGGAAGATCCGAATCCCGCGGTGGCGGGGCGCGGATTCGACGAGCTCAGGCGCGCGGGGATCGAGGTTCACGCGGGAATCTACGAGAAATTCGCACGCGAGACGAACGAAGACTTCGCGAAATGGATTCGCACGGGGCTGCCGTTTGTCACGCTGAAGACCGCGCTGACGCTCGACGGGCAAATTTCCTCGCGCGCGGGCACTGCAACAACGATCACGAGCGAGGCTTCGCGCGAGGCTGTCCAGCGCGCGCGCCATGCCGCCGACGCACTGCTCACGGGAATCGGCACGGTGCTGGCCGACGATCCGCGGCTTACCGATCGCACGAGCGAGCCGCGCCGGCGGAAGCTTTTGCGCGTCGTGCTCGATTCGCGGCTGCGTCTGCCGCTGAAATCGAAACTCGTGAAATCGGCGGACGGCGATGTATTGGTTTTCGCGGCGCAGCGGCAGGATTCGCCGAAGGCGCGAGCGCTGCAGCGGGCGGGCGTCGAAATCGCGCGCGTGCCGGCCCGGGGCGGGCGCGTGGATTTGCAGGCCGTGCTGCGCGAATTGGGCAAGCGCGAAATGCTGAGCCTGCTGCTTGAAGCGGGCGCGGAGCTGAATGGTGCGGCGCTCGAAATGGGGGTCGTCGACAAGATGATGCTTTTTTACGCGCCGAAAATCATGGGGACGGGCGGCGTGCCGATGGCGCAGATTTCGTCGCGCGTGTTTGCGAAGGCGCCGGCGCTGGCCAATTTGAAGCTGTCTTCATGCGGATTGGACTTCGTGGTCGAAGGATACTTTCACGATGTTTACGGGAATCACCGAGCACGTCGGAAAAATTGAATCGCTCGATCGCGCCGAAGACGGCGGGCGGCTGCGCGTGAGCTTTGTCGGCGCAAGCGAAAGCTTCGCGTCGATCAAACAGGGCGATAGCGTGATGGTGAACGGCTGCTGCCTCACGGCGGTCGAGCTGGGCGCGTCTACATTTCTCGCCGACCTTTCCGGCGAGACGCTGCGGCGCACCGCATTCGGCGAAAAGAAGGCCGACGATCTTGTGAATCTCGAGTTGCCGCTCGCGGCGGGCGCGCGCCTTGGCGGCCATTTCGTGCAAGGCCACGTCGACGGCGTAGGCCGTGTCACACGGCTCGTCGCCGAGGGCGAAAATTGGTGGCTCTCGGTGCGCGTCCCCGAGGATCTGCGGCGCTACGTGGTGGAAAAAGGCTCGATCGCGATCGACGGCATCAGCCTCACGGTCGCGCGCTGGCACGACGGCGTCGCGGACATCGCCGTCATCCCTTTTACATACGAGCACACGAACGTGTGCGCGATGGCGCCCAACGACGCGGTGAATCTCGAAGTCGACATCCTCGCGAAATACGTCGAAAGCCTTCTCGAAGCCCGCAAGGGCCGCGCGGAATCGCGGCTCACAATCAGCGGCCTTATTGAGCAAGGATTTTAGAAAGCAACCGAGGGCAGGCGCTAGTTAGCAAATCGGTGCGGTTCCAATTTCTCCGGAGGGCAGCCGCCGGTCGAATTGCGAAGCTGTTGGCACCACGCGGCGTTGATATCATCCACCAGCTCTGAGGCAACTTGGTCGGCCCGGCGGCGGTCAACGATGAACGCTTTGTGGTACCACATGTCCGGAACCGGAAAGCTGTTGGGAAGCCCCATCTCCTCTATGACCACCGAGACCACAGACCTCTTGCCTTGCTCGGATGCAGTGTCGCCGATGTCCACTGTGATGAAATCCACGTAAAAGCGGAGTCCATCGCCTTCCCCCTTCACGGGTTCGTAACGATCCGAGCGTGCAATATCTCGTTCAAAGGCTTTTACAAAAAGCACGCCAACTTGATCTTTGCCAGTGTGCGCCACTGACACAGGCGTTTTTCGCGTTTGAGCCACGGCGATGAGAGGCACGACAAGGACGAGCCCCAGGTAGAGCAGTCGGTTCATGCTGGGATTGTAGCTCTCGGACCGTCGGATTCCGGATGGAAATCAGTCGGTAGGGGCGGGTTTGAAACCTGCCCCTACGGATTCCATGCGAAACCTCAGATTGCCGCTCGCGCGGCCTCGCGGGCCTTGGCGCGCGCGCCGCGAATGTACAACACGAGGCCAAGGAGAAAAGCGCCAAGCGTCCCGCTGACAAGCTTTGCCTCGAAGCGCCACGCATTCGTCACCTCGGCCGGCGGGATCAGCGAGAGGACAATTCCTCCGGTCACGACAGCAAAGCCGAGGAGAGCTGCGAGCCAAACGCCGAACTTTCCGCCCGGAATCAGCGCGGCGTTCGCGTTCGTCGCGCGATCCGGACGCGACGCGAGTTTGATCGCGGCAGCGTACATATAGAGGAACGGAATGAAATAGAGGATCGTACCGGCATCCACCAGAATCTGATAGGCGACGTCAGGATCCTCTTTGATCTGGGCCAAAAGCAAAATCGCGCACGAAATTCCCGCCTGCACCAGAATCGAGACCCAGGGCGTCTTCCACCTGGAATGAATTTTGCCGAAAGCCGCGGGCAAATATCGATCGATGCCAACGACAAATGGAATCCTGGCGACTCCGGCGACCGTAGTTCCCACGCCGCCGGCATTTCCGAATAACACCAAAAAGGCGGCAATGATGCCAAAGAATGCAATTCCCAGCCGGGTGGAAGCGATCGTGAGCGCCTGGAAGACGCCGCTTTGCGTATCCACCGTCCCGGCGGGCAGAATCGCGAGCAGGGCGAACGTGCCGAGAATGTAGGCGGCCGCGATCAGAACTCCGGAGCCGAGAATGGCGCGCGGAAACGTTTTGTGGGGCTCGCGGACCTCCTCGCTCATCGTCGAACAGAGCTCAAGCGCCGTGAAGGCAAACGCGATCTGCGGCCAGAAGTTGACTGTGCCCCAATTCCAAACGGGTAGCATGTTCGACCACGTGAAGTGCGTCACCGAACCGTGCGTGCGCCACATGTAGGCGCCGAGGCCGATCAGCATCACCAGCGGAACGTAGGTGCCGACGCCGCCCGCATTCTGCAGCCACTTCCCTATGTTCAGCCCGACGATGTTGAGGAACATCGCGGCGAATAACATCGCGATTGCCACGATCAGCAGGAAAGGAACGCTATGCGCCAGGTGAGCCGTTCGCGCGCCGCCGACGTAGGCCGCCATCGCGGCACTCGCATATAGCAGCCCGGGAAAATAGAAAAACGTGTAGACCCAATACGTCCAGCCGGTCACGAAGCCGTGAAATTCGCCGAACGCCTCCTTCGACCAGACGTAAAGCCCGCCCTCGTGCGGAAATCGCGTGGAGAGTTCGACGACCACCAGCGCCGTCGGCAGAAAAAAGAACGTCGCGGCCAGCACCCACAGGCTCATCGACGAGGTGCCGTTGTGCGCCGCGGCTGCGATCCAGCGTGGCCCGAGAATGGCGGCGATGTTGAAGAGCAGGACGTCCCAGACGCCCATCACACGGCGAAGCTGCTTCTTCGGGTCGGAGGCGGCGGCAGGAACGGCCGATTCGCTCACGCCGTCTCGTCCAGTGCGGGGATCAGCTGGTCTTCGAGGAGGAAATTGCGGAGGACATCGTCGTGCGAGTTTTCGAAATCGTTCCACGTGCCGAAAAATCCCACGCGGCCCTGATTCAGGAAAATGATGCGATCGGCGAGCTTCTTCGCAAGATGCGTGTCGTGCGTCACGACGATTGCGGTCTTGTGCAGCGTCTTCTTGAGCCGCACGATCAGATCGCTGATGTGAGCGGCCATCAACGGATCGACCATGGTGGTCGGCTCGTCGTAGAGGATCGCGTCGGGTTCGTCGGCTAATGCGCGGGCGATAGCGACGGAGCGCTTCGTCCCCGTGCTCAGATCCGAGGGCAGCAGATCGGCAAACTCCGAAACTTCGAGCATCTCGAGAAGTTCCTTCACCTTGCGGTCGATTTCGTCGGGATCGACATGCTCGCCGCGGCTGGTGAGCGGAAACGCGACATTTTCAGCGACGGTGAGCGAATCGAAAAGGGCGCCCGATTGAAACACCATCGTCGCGCGCCGGCGAATGTCCGAGAACTGCTCCTCATTCCAGCCGGTCACGTCCTTGCCCGCGACGACGATATGGCCCTCATCCGGTTCGAGAAAACCAAGCAGCAGCTTCAACGAAACCGATTTGCCCACGCCGCTGCGCCCCATGATGACGGCCGTCTCGCCCTGCTCGACGTAAAAGCTCACGTCCTTGAGCACGGCGTTGTCGTCAAACGATTTCGAGACATTGCGAAATTCGAAGTAGGGATTCGCCATAAATTTCAGTCGCGCTGCATCCGTCGCCCACCTCGACAACCCACCCAAGAGAGATCCTTCGCTCCGCTCAGGATGATGGCTTCATTGTCCGCTGGCCCAACTTTGCCTTTGCTTCTTCGTAATCCTCAGGCGAGTTCATATTCTTGAACAGGAGGCCGTCGGAATCAAAGGGATTCCATTCCGCGGGTGCGATCGTTTCGACGCGAACGTCGAGGAGGCCATCGGTCACCTTGCGCGTGCCGCGCTCGAGCGCTTTGCGAATCGCCGGCTCGGCGCGCTGATGATACATCGCGCAAAGCGGCTCGGCGCCGCGCGTATTCATCGGCAGGACAGCGTCGGCTGACGACGCAAAGCCGCGCGAAATCAGGTGTTCGAGCCATTCGCGCGTGAGATAGGGCAAATCCGTCGCGACGATGAGGCTCCACGGAGCGGTCGCCGCGAGCAGGGCCGTTGCGATGCCACCCAGCGGGCCCGCGCCGGGCCAATCGTCCGCAATCGCGCGCAGATCGAACGCGCGGAAAGCCTCTGGATTGCCGATGACCGCCGGCGCGCCCGCCACCGATTCGACGAGCTTCGCGGTCCGCAAAATCAGTGGGACGCCGCCCAGCTCAAGCTGTGCCTTGTCGCGCCCCATCCGCGAGCTCTCGCCGCCGGCAAGAATGAACGCGGAGACTTGCCGGTTCGAATTCATAGTGGAGGCTCGGTCTCTTTCAGCGGCTTCTTTGCGGTGTAAAGCAGGATGTCGATGATCAAGACCGAAAAACAGGGGACGCCCAATAGAAGCCCAAACGTTCGACTTCCGATATCTTGCCGGCTCTCCAGCAGGAAGAGGCCCGCGTATGCCATCGTCAACACAAGGGAGCCGGCGTTCACCAAGAACGCTGCCGGCGAGTCGGCTATTTCGAGGGCAACGCCGGCGAGCAGGATTGCAACGATCAAAACCGGGCCGACGAATTCCATCCACGGCATTCTGGATTCAAGGAGCCTATCGAGGGTTCGTTCATCGAGCAGGTTACTTAGCAGAATCCATGCAAAGGTCAAATTCGACAGGCACACCCACAGCAGCGTGACTACGCGCATCACTCTGCTGCCTCGGCTTCCAGCTGCAACGGTTGCCACGGGTCTCAGCCTTTCCCCGGCCTTTGAATCCCCAATTCGCGCAGCTTTTCTTGCAAACTCTGCCGATGCAGGCCGATCTCGGCGGCGGTCTGCGAAACATTCCACTTGTGCTCTTCGAGCTTCCGCTTGAGATAGGCGACCTCGAATCGCCGCTTCGCCTGACGAAAATCGGATTCGCCGAGGAACGCGTTCCCTGCCCCGTCCCCCGCCACAGCGGGCAGGCGCGGCGCGCCGGCTGGACCTGTATTGTCACGCACTTCCTCGGGGAAATCGGCGGCCGTAATTTCATCGCCCCTGCTCATGACGAGCGCGCGTTCGAGCGCGTTGCGCAGCTCGCGGACGTTGCCAGGCCAATCGTAGCGCTGCACGAGCGTCACCGCCTCCGCGCTCAGGCGAGCCCGCCGGCCATGGCGAGAGCCGAGTTGCTCGAGAAACGCCTCGGTGAGCAGCGGGAGATCGTCCTTGTGCGCGCGCAGCGGCGGCAATTCGAGCGTGACGACGCGCAGGCGGTAATAGAGGTCCTCGCGGAATTTGCCGAGCGCGATTTCGGTTTGCAGGTCGCGATGCGTCGCGCTGATCACCCGCACATCCACGTCGATCGACTGCGATCCGCCGAGCCGCTCGATTTTGCGGCTTTCGAGCGCGCGCAGCACCTTCGCCTGCGTCACCGGATTCATGTCGCCGATTTCGTCGAGAAAAAGCGTCCCGCCCGACGCGAGTTCGAATTTCCCTTTGCGCTGCTGGGCCGCGCCGGTAAACGCGCCGCGCTCGTAGCCGAAGAGTTCAGATTCGATCAGGTTTTCCGGCAGCGCGGCGCAGTTGACGGCGACGAACGCCTTGCCCGCGCGCGGCGAGCGAGCGTGAATTTCCTGCGCGAGCAGGTCTTTTCCCGTGCCGCTTTCGCCGAGGATCAGCACTGTCGCGTCGGTGGGCGCCACGCGGTCCGCCATTTCGAAAACGCGCCGCATCGCCGTCGACGCACCGAGCATGCGCCCGAACTGGCCGTCAGCGACTAGCTCGCTGCGCAGCCGCTGATTCTCGGCGCCGAGCTCAGCCAGCTTCAGAATGTTTGCGACGCGCGCGCGCAGCGCCTCGATGTCGAAGCCTTTCACAATGTAATCGGCGGCGCCCGCCTGCAGCGCTTCGACGGCAGTGCGCGCCGTATCAAGCGCGGAGACGACCAGCACGGGCGTCTCGTCGCCGGCGGCGCGCAGCTCGCGAAGAAAGGCGATGCCACCCTCGCCCGGCATCACCACGTCGAGCAGAATCAGGTCCGGACGGTACGCTGCAATCGCTTCGCGCGCGGCCTTCGCCGATTCCGCTTCCGCAATGCGGTAGTGAGCGTCGAGCGCGCGGCGCATGCCGTAGCGCGCGGTCTGTTCATCATCGACGATCAGGATCGTTTGCATCGTTCTTGTCCCAAGTTTGTCATGCCTCGCTTTACAAAAGCCCCGTCGTCCCATTCCACAAAGCCTTGTCTCGAATCCGCCGTAGGGGCGGGTTTCAAACCCGCCCCTACAGCCGCGATTTCGTCGCGAATCTCCAGATCGCGGCCCAACCGTGTCACGCGGGGTTGTGCGCGCGCCGCGGATGTATTGTCATCCCGAGCGAAGCGAGGGATCTGCTTTTTCCGGGGCAGCAGAAACCTCGGATGGACCGCTTCCCTCTGCGATCGGCAGCGAGACATGTACTCGCGTTCCCCGCCCGCCGGCAATCGGACTTTCGCACGCAATCGTGCCGCCCATTTCCGAGGCGCGCCGGGCGACGATGGCCAAGCCGAGTCCGGTGCCAGTTGCTTTCGTCGTGAAAAATGGCTGAAAGATTTTCGCGCGCGCATCCGGCGAAATTCCGGGCCCGTCGTCTTCCACGAAAATGTCGAGATGGTTTCCGCTGCTCGCGAGCCGCATGCGCACGCACCCTCCTTCAGGCTGCGCTTCGATCGCGTTCAACACGAGATTCGACAGAATTTCGTTGAGCGCCTCCTCCGAAGCGAGCACGGCAGCATCGCCAGCGGGCACTTCCAGTTCGAGGCGTACGCGGCGGCGCTCGGCGTCCGCGCGAAACAGCGTGGCAACTTGCCTCGCGGCATGCGCGACATTCAGGCGTTGTCCATTTGCCGAGGGCTTCGCGAAATGCAACAGCTGCGTGAGCTTCACGCTCATACGCTCGATTTCGCCGAGGACGAGCGTGCAATCATGCCGCAAATCGGCCGGCAAATCCGGATTTTCGAGCTGCACCTGCAGGACCGTCTTCATCGCGCCCAGCGGATTGCGCAGATTGTGCGAAACGGTCGCCGCCATCTGCCCGAGCATCGCGAGGCGTTCGCGCTCCGCGAGTTCGCGTTCGAGGCGGATTTTCTCTTCGATCAGGCGACAGAGATCGATCATGGCCGGAAGCTGCTCGGCGAGGAATTCGAGCGCCGCCGTCGTCTCGCCCGTGACATACGAACCCGTCGTAGCGGCTTCGAGCAGCCCGATTTCTTCGCGTCCCTTCTTCAGCGGGATGCGCGCCACGTGCCCCAGCCCGCCCGGAGATTCGAGGGGCGGCAGCGCCGGATCGCGCGGCACCGAAATGCGCACCGCTGCCAGGCTGAATTCGTCGCGGATGTGGCGCTCGGCGCCTGCGAGAAGCTGCGCGATATCGCCGTGCCGCGCCTCCTCCTGCAGCTCGACGGCGAGCCGCTGCCAGCGGTCCACGCGCTCGCGGAACGTCCGATGCAGCGCCGGCCCGATCGCGCGCTCAAGCGGCTCGAAGAGAAAAACCAGCACGAAGAGCAGCACGCTCGCCGTCGCTTCCTGCGGAAACACCGGCGCGAGCCACCCGCTGATCCGGTGCACGAACGCCAGATAGAGCAGCGCGAGCACCGTCGCCGAAAGTGCATACACCAGATTCCGCTGCGCCCCAAAATCGAGGAAGTTGCGACGCAGCGAGTAGTGAATCAGTATGGCCCCCGGCAGCACGCCGGCAATCTCGACGAACGCGACCGAAGTAACTCCAAGCATCCACGTCAAAACAAATGCGCAACTAGACGCGAAGAGCCACCAGAATACCCTGCGCTCCATCGGCTCCCGGGCTGTCAGAGCGATTCGTAGCTGGAAAGCCGCCGCAATGATCGCAGCAACCCAGACGAGCCCGAACTGGCGGTCGATGGCAGCGAGAAATCCCGCCGGTCCCCAGGTCAAATGCGTGCGCGTCTCGATCGAAACGTACACGAGGATGAAAACCGGCAGCAAATAGAGCGCGTAGGCGATGGCGATGGCCCAGCTCGAAGCAGCCGCGTGTCGCACCTGCCGAACGTATTCCAGGTGAGTCTGGACAACGAAAGGAATGATGAACAGGACCCCGAGCGCGAGAAGAGAGTTGTAAAGAAACTGCGTCGCCTGGGGTGGCGAACCGTACTGAATCTCGGCATTCAGCTGCAGCAACGCGCCGCCATAAATTGCGAGCAGCGCGAGCGCCAGAAAGAACAGCAGCCGTTCGAATAGCCGCGGCCGGCGATGCCCGAGGATCAGCGCGATCAGGAACAGGTAGACAAGCGTTCCCGCGGTCAGCGCGATTAATCGAGCGTAGAAGAGGAGGGCCACCTAGCGCCTCTGAGTGATCTGATAGTAGCCCCAGCAGGTTTGCAAGTGCAATGCCCAAGTGTCGGAAAAATCTTACACCTCCAAGATGATGTAAATTATTGCACTTACGACAGAAAGACGGGCGTGGCCGAGCCTGGGAGAACCGGCAGAAAGTGGAGCCTTTCGCCTTGACAGACGCGCTAGGTTTGCTATATTAGCACTCGCCATGGAGGAGTGCTAAAGGTTCACTTCTTCTAGCAGCACCTGCTGTAAAACATCCCACCTCGACGCATCGGGGATTCGGGGAAACCGGAGGAATCGCAAAAATGGCTGTGAACATTACACCGCTACACGACCGCGTGCTCGTGAGGCGGCTGGAAGAAAAGGAGTCCGTGAAGGGTGGAATCATCATCCCCGACACGGCCAAAGAGAAACCGCAAGAGGGCGAAGTGATCGCCGTCGGTGCGGGCAAGATCAACGAAAAGGGCGACCGGATCGCGCTCGACGTAAAGGTAGGCGATAAGGTCCTGTTCGGAAAGTATTCGGGCAACGACATCAAGATCGACGACGAGGAATACATGATCCTGAAGGAAGACGAAATCCTCGCGAAGATCGGCGGCGCGGCCAAGGCGGCCGGCGGCAAAAAGTAACTTCCGGGCGCCCCAGCGGCGCCGCGGCCAACCATTCTGATCTGAGAATCGAAAGAGGAGATAGAGCACATGGCAAAGCAAATCGTAACTGGTGAGAATTCGCGCCAGGCGATTCTGCGCGGCGTCAATGCACTTGCGGACGCCGTGAAGATTACGCTCGGCCCGAAGGGGCGCAATGCGGTCATCGAAAAGAAGTTCGGCGCGCCGATCATCACCAAGGACGGCGTGACGGTAGCAAAGGAAATCGAGCTGCCGGATTCGCTCGAGAACATGGGCGCGCAGATGGTGCGTGAAGTCGCCTCCAAGACGTCGGACGTCGCGGGCGACGGCACCACCACGGCGACCGTGCTGGCGCAGGCCATCTTCCGCGAAGGCGTGAAGACGGTGGCGGCCGGCGCAAGCCCCACGGCCCTCAAGCGCGGCATCGAGAAGGCCGTCGAAGTGGCCATCGGGGAAATCGCGAAATTCCACAAGGACGTGAAGGGCGACATGATCGCGCAAGTCGGCACGATCTCCGCCAATAACGACAAGCAGATCGGCTCGATCATCGCCGAAGCGATGAAGAAGGTGGGCAAGGACGGCGTCATCACCGTCGAGGAATCGAAGACGATGGAGACGACGCTCGAAGTGGTCGAAGGAATGCAATTCGACCGCGGCTACCTCTCGCCCTACTTCGTCACCGATCCCGAGCGGATGGAGTGCGCGCTCGAGGATGTCCGCATCCTGATCCACGAAAAGAAGGTCAGCTCGATGAAGGACCTGCTTCCCCTGCTCGAGCAGACCGCCAAGATGGGCAAGCCGCTCTTGATCATCGCCGAGGACGTCGAGGGTGAAGCGCTCGCGACTCTCGTGGTGAATAAGCTCCGCGGCACGCTGCAGTGCGCGGCCGTAAAGGCCCCGGGCTTCGGCGACCGCCGCAAGGCCATGCTCGAAGACATCGCCACCCTCACGGGCGGCAAGGCCATCACGGAAGATCTCGGGATCAAGCTCGAGAACGTGAAGCTCGAAGATCTCGGTCGCGCCAAGAAGATCACCATCGACAAGGACAACACCACCATCGTCGAGGGCGCCGGAAAGCCGAGCGAGATCGAAGGCCGCGTGCGGCAAATCCGCGCGCAGGTTGAAGAAACCACCTCCGACTACGACAAGGAAAAACTCCAGGAACGCCTTGCGAAGCTGGTCGGCGGCGTGGCCGTGATCAAAGTCGGTGCGGCAACCGAGACCGAGCTGAAGGAAAAGAAGGCTCGCGTCGAAGACGCCATGCACGCAACCCGCGCGGCAGTCGAGGAAGGCATCGTTCCCGGCGGCGGCGTGGCGCTGGTCCGCTGCATCGCCGCTCTCGAGAAGCTCAAGCTGCACGATGACGAAGCCATCGGCGTCAACATCGTGAAGCGCGCCCTCGAAGAACCCATGCGGCAGATCGCACTCAACGCCGGTCAGGAAGGCGCTGTGATCGTCGGCCGCATCCGCGAATCGAAGGACGATAACTTCGGTTACAACGCGGACACCGAGGAGTTCGGCGACCTGGTAAAGGCGGGCGTCATCGACCCGGCCAAGGTCACACGCCTCGCTCTGCAGAACGCCGCTTCGATCGCCGGCCTGATGCTCACCACCGAAGCCCTGGTGGCGGACATCAAGGAAGACGACAAGAAGGGCGCGGGAGCAGGCGGCGGTGGCGGCATGCCCGGCGGCGGCATGGGCGGCATGTACTAAACAATCCTCGCCGAGCAGGGGCGGTTTTGAAACCCGCCCCTACGAAGCGGAAAATTTCGAAAAGGGCGTCCGCCACGGCAGACGCCCTTTTTTCTTTGCCTTTGTCGCGGCTTGTCCTGAGTGAAATCGAAGGGCCGCCTCGCCTTTCGGGCGGGCGCTTTTCTTCTTCGCGCAGCGTGAGGGCGGGGCGATGCCCCATTTATTTTCAGGCGACGCTGGATTCGGGGCGGCGGGGCAATTCCGGCGGGGCGATGCGCTCGAAGAGCTCGTCCTGTAGCTTGCGATATCTCTCGTAGGCGACTGTTTCCGCGGTGCGCTGCTTTTGAAGATCGTGATAGAGCGTCCAGCTGGACGCGCCCATGGGCTTGGCGAGCAGCGTGCTGAGGCGCTCGGCTTGCTGAGAATAGTCACCGAAGGCTTGGTCCATTCGGTCGAGAAGGATTCTGCTGGCTGTGTCTTGCATGGAAGCGTGTCTCCTTACACAGCATGCGCCACAATTCGGAAATTAGCTATAGGACTGAAGTATGGGGAGGGTACGAGACTCGCGATCCGGCGCGTCGCAGAAAGGAATCCTTCGGCCGACCAAAATCAGAAACGTCGGCCTCCCTTCCTACGTCAGGGCAGGCAGGATGACAATCCCGCTAAGAAGGGATCCTTCGGCCGGCCTAAACCGAACGCGCCGGCCTCAGGATGACAATCCTCGTCGGATTGTCACCGGAACCAGCCGGAATCGGCGCCGGCTTTGCGGCCTTCGTCGGCGAGCTGATCGAGCTGATTTTCGAGGCTCTGCTTGCGGTCCTCGAGATCTTTCAGCTCGGCGTTGCGGTCGTGAATGATTATGACGCCCTGCGAGAGACCCGCCGAAGGATCGAACGACGTGGGTCCGGCCTTGGCGATCTCCGCTTTCTTGTCTTCGATCTGGCGATCGACATCGGCGATCTGACGCTTGATCGCGTCCGCACGTCCGCGCCAGTACGCTTCATCTTTAGACTCGCCAGAAGTGCCGCCTGCCTGCGCGCTCGAATCATCCGCGGGCTGGGCGGATGAAGACGCGTCGCCGACCACGGAAATCGCTCCGCCCATGCCCGAGAGGTCGTCGTCGGTGTAGACGTGCTTGGGTCTGGGCTTCGGTTTCTGCGCATTCTTGCGCGCGGCGTCGCCGAGCGTTTCTTGCTTGGCTCCCGGGACCGTTTGCAGAACTGGCGCGGCCGGCGCCGGTTGCGACACGGCCTGCGCCGAAGGCTGCGACTGTGGCTGCGCCTGCGACGAGCTCTCCGATGACGTTTGCGACTGCGGCTCCGCGGGCGTGGGTTTCGGCGAAGCGGATTGCGCTCGAGCCGAAAACGCGGGCAGAAATGCAGCCAGCAGCACGGCCGCGAGCGGCAGGGCCGTGCGGCGGCAGGCGTTGCGCACAGTATCCCGCATGGAATCCGGCGTGGGTTGCGCGCTCGATCGGCAGAATCTCATCATCATCTCCGGTCAGCAGTGGACGTAAGAAAACGGTAGCTGGAGGGCGGGAGTGGGTCAACGGTACTGCGGCGATCTGTTTCGGAAAGCGGACCTGTCCTTTGGTACAGGTATGAAAATAACGGGTCTACGGCCTCGCGGGCGACGCAAAAATCGTGAGTCGAGAATGACGGGCCTTCATCTAAGTGTTGAGCGGAATTGGAAACCATTTGGGCGGAGGCAACATGAAAAGGCTGGAAGGAAAAGTAGCCGTCGTGACGGGCGGCAGCAGCGGAATCGGGCTGGCGTCGGCGCAGCGGCTGAAGGAAGAAGGCGCGCGCGTGGCCATTTCCGGGCGCAACCAGAAAACATTGGACGAGGCGACGGCGATCCTCGGCAAGGACGTGCTGGCCGTTCAGGCGGACGTCTCGAAGCTGCCCGAGATCGATAAATTCTTCGACGCGGTGGCCAAGAAATTCGGCAAGATCGACATCCTGTTCGCCAACGCGGGCGTGGGCAAATTCGTTCCGCTCGATCAGACCACCGAGCAGCTTTATGACGAGATGTTCGACATCAACGCCAAGGGCGCGTATTTCACCGTGCAGAAGGCGCTTCCGCATCTGAACGACGGCGCGTCGGTGATCCTGAATACGAGCGTGGTGAGCCACGAAGGACTCGCGAACGGCTCGGCCTACGCCGCGACCAAAGCGGCGATGCGCTCGATGACGCGCTCAATGGCCGCCGAACTCGTGGGCCGCAACATCCGCGTGAACGCCGTCGCGCCCGGCCCGATCGCCACGCCGATCTTCGATCGCATGGGCGCGCCGAAAGAACAGATCGACGAAATCACCAAGATGCTGATCGCCACGGTGCCGATGAAGCGGATGGGAAAATCCGAAGAGGTGGCTGGAGCGGTAGCGTTTCTCGCTTCCTCGGATGCGTCATTCATCACGGGCGTGGAAATCGACGTCGACGGCGGCCGCGGCCAAATCTAAGCCGCCGCGGGCAACGCGGTTATCCCGCATTTTATCGTAGGGGCGGGCTACAAACCCACCCGCCGCGCGGATGGCGGCTACTTTGGCGCTTTTTCGATCGTGATCGAGCGAAGCGTGCGCACCCATCGCGCGGGGCGCTTATCATGCGGCGCGACGAGCTTAAGCGGGCCTTCGTGAGCGCCCATCGGCGCGCCGTCAAGCCTGTCCGCCACGATCACATCGGAATCCTGGAAACTCGAATCGAGCTCCGCTGCCGCAAAGAGCGCCCGGTAGCCGTCCGCGCCTTCGGCGATCACGTAGGTCGTCATGGCGGCGCCGCGCAGCTCTTCGCCCTGCGGCAGGCCCGCGCGCGCGAGCAGATCGGCGAGCGGCACGCCGTCGTAGGTTTCCTGCTTGTGGGTGTGGCCGTTGATCGCAGTGACGGTTTTGCGCGGCATGTGGCGCAGATCGTCGAGCGAAAGAGACAGCGGCGTCGGGACATCGCCTTTCAGCGCCAGCGCGGCGCCGGACGCAGACTGCGCGTCGGTTGCGGAGGATTGCGCCGGCGCTTGCGCGATAACAATGGCAAGCGCGCCGCAGAAAAGCAGCAGCGCGAAAAGCATTCCTCGGTATCTTCCACGTGAATATGACAAGTTTTGGCTCCTTGTTGTCGCGAACTTCACGGCGCAAATCGTAGCGCCGCGCGGTGGAAGTGTCGAGCCGGATCAGAACCGCTATACTGTTCCCTGCTTGAATCTGTGGGCGGCAAGGGAGGGCCAGGGTCGTGGCGGAAGCGGAAACGGGCAGCTTGCAGCAGGCGCAGACGGGGGGGGCTGTGCCCGGCGCCGAAAATGCGGTTGAGACGCGCGGGCTGACGCGGCGATTCGGGACGCTCGTCGCGGTCGATCATCTCGATATCGCGTTCCCGCACGGATCGATTTTCGGATTGCTCGGGCCAAACGGCGCGGGCAAAAGCACGCTGATCAAAATGCTGACGACGCTGCTGGCGCCGAGCGAAGGCACGGCGTTCGTGGCGGGATACGACATCGTGCGCGAGCCGCGGCAGGTGCGGCGCAAAATCGGTTACGTCTCGCAGATGCTTTCGGCCGACGGCGACCTCACCGGCTACGAAAACCTTCTGATCTCGGCGAAGCTCTACGGCATCTCGCGCGCCGAACGCAAAGTCCGCATCGAGCGCGCGCTCGAATTCATGAAGCTCTCGCACGTGAAGGACAAATACGTGAAGCACTACTCGGGCGGGATGATCCGGCGTCTCGAAATCGCGCAGTCGATGCTGCACCATCCGGCGGTGCTCTTCCTCGACGAGCCGACGGTCGGCCTCGATCCATTCGCGAAGCGCGCGGTGTGGCAGGACATTCGCGAGCTGCGCCGCGAATACGGCACCACGATCCTGATGACCACGCACGATATGCTCGAGGCCGACGAGCTCTGCGAAACGATCGCGTTCATGCACCAGGGCACGCTCGCGGCCATCGGTTCGCCGGCGCAGCTAAAGACACCGCTCGGCCCGGACGCAACGCTCAACGACGCCTTCATTCATTACACCGGCGCAGGAATCAGCGAAGGAGGGGATCTCAAAGATGTCGCACGCACACGTCTCACTTCCCAGCGTCTCGGATGACGCAACCGCGGTAAGAGATTTCGCGCGGCAAACGATGGCCGTCGCCGAAGCGGATATTCGCAAGCTGATCCACGATCCCGTCGAGCTCGGCACGCGCATGGTCCAGCCGATGCTCTGGCTACTGATTTTCGGCGAAGTGTTCACGCGGGCGCGCGTGGTGCCCACGGGCGGAATCCGCTATCTCGATTTCATGACGCCGGGAATTCTGGCGCAGAGCGTCCTTTTCGGCGCAATTTTCTACGGCATTTCGCTGATCTGGGAGCGCGATCTCGGCATCGTGCACAAATTTCTGGTCAGCCCGGCGGCGCGCAGCGCGCTGGTGCTGGGGCGGACGATTTCGTCGGCGGCGCGCAGCTTGTGCCAGATGGTGTTCGTCTATCTGCTCGCAGTGCTGCTCGGCGTGAAACTGCGCTGGGGCCCCTTCGAGATCGCGGGCGTGGTCTGCGCGGTGGTGCTGGGCTCGGCGGTTTTCTCGACGTTTTCGCTGATCGCGGCCTGCATCGTGAAATCGCGCGAGCGCTTCATGGGCATCGGCCAGGTGCTCACGATGCCGCTCTTCTTCGCGAGCAACGCGATCTACCCGCTCAGCCTGATGCCGGCGTGGCTGGTCGGCGTGTCGAAAGTGAATCCGCTGACGTATCAGGTGGACGCGCTGCGGCACCTCATGATCGTCGGCGGCGGCACCACACTTGGCATCGGATTGGATTTCGGCATCATGATTCTGGCGCTCGCACTGATGGTGGGAATCGCCACGCGCCTCTATCCGACAATCATCAGCTGACGTGCCTTTGACTTTTCGGGTGCCCCATCCTCGTTTTGTGAGGGTGGGGCCTTTGACTTTCCCGTCGGCGGAAGCGTGAGCCCTAAATCGATCGCGCGACGTTCGATGCCGGCAGCAGATCACAGCTTCGTAAAGCCGTCCGCGCTCCACTCCTCCGAGCCAACGCCGTTGTGAACGAAAAACAGCCCCGAAGGATCGTATTTGCGTTTCACCGACGCGAGGCGCGCGTGGTTGCTCCCCCAATAGGAATGCTGCCAGCCCTGCTCGAAGAAATTACTCTCGGATACGTACGCTCCGGGGTTGGGCGCGATGGTGCGGAGTTCGTTCATGCACCGGTGAATCCGCTCCGCCGATATCCGGCCGGCTGCGACATCCGGCTCATGTCCGCCCACGCCGGGATACACCGATCCCTGGCCATCGGCGACGATCGCCAGCGCAAACGCCGTGAGCACTGCCGGATTCGTCGCCGTATCTCTCGCCGCCGTCACGGCCTCTTCCGGCGCTCCCGCCAGCCCTTTATTGAAGTGCAGCTCGACCTGCCAATGGCGGGAGCCTGCAAATAGCGCATTCGCGAGATGCTCCTGCGAACCGCCTTCAAGCAGCGATGCAGGCAGCCAATGCGACTCGTAGCCATTGATAAACCAGCCCACTTGCCCGCCGTCGCCCGTCCACCACGCGTTGGTGGCGGGCGCGCCGGGGCGAGGATCCGAATCAAAAACATGTTGGAGAATTGCTTTCCACCACTGGACGTTCCACCAATTTCGCGCCGGCAGGCTCGCGATCACCGGCCCACCTTCGATTGTGTAAGCGCCCGGCGAGCGCGCGATCCAATCGAGAAAGGGCTGCCACGCCTTCTTGCCTTCTTCGCCGGTCAATCCGTGAGAGAGCATGCTGATGCCGAGCGCATTGTCGGGACGGATGTGCGCCTGCTCGCCCCAGTGATCGTTGAAAAGCTGTTCGCTGTAGAAGCTGACGAACTCGCGCAGGAGCCGGCGAAACGCGTCGTCCGACGCGGCTTTGACCGTGAAATTGGCGGCGCCGAAAAATTCGGGAAGCTCGCGCACCCGCAGCGTCATTTTGCTCACGGCGCCGAAGGTGCCGCCTCCCCCGCCCTTGAGCGCCCAGAACAAATCCGGATTCGTGCACGCGTTCGCGATGCGCACCTTGCCGTCGGCGGTCACGACTTCCGCTTCCAGCAAGCCCGCCGCGGCGAGTCCGTAGTGTTTCGAGAAACTTCCGAAGCCGCCGCTTTGAATCAGGCCCGCCACGCCGACCGTCGTGCAACCGCCGCCCTGCACGTACGCGCCGCCCTTGGTGGTCACAGCCTGGTACGCCTGCATCCAGATCGTTCCGGCGCCGAGCGTGACCGCGCGTTGCGCCGCGTGGGTGCTGGCGCATCCCTGCGGAACGAATGCGTCGTGCATCTCGATATCGTCCATGTGGCGCGTCCAGACCAGCAACGAGTCGGGCGCGTTCGAGGTGCCCTGATAGCTGTGGCCGCCGCCCTTCACCACCAAGCGCAAATTGTTTTCGCGCGCGAAGTTCACGGCCGCCGCAATTTGCTCCGCATTCCTTGCCGCCACCGCGTAAACGCTCGGCTTCGTGGTCCACGCGTCGACCCAGCCCAAAGTCTGCGTCACGCCCGGTTGGTCGCCGATGAAATATGGGTTTCGGAGATTTTCGCCGAGAGCTTTGCACGCGGCGCCGTCTGGCGCGTCGATACATGCCGCGAGCGGAAACTCCACGCGAATCACGTTTCCGTCAACCGCGTCGCTCAGCCGCTTCCATGCGGCTTCGGAGGGCCAGTCCGCGTCCGTCGGCCGGCGCCGCCGGAAAGGAGCCTTTGCGAACAGGTCTAGCGGCCACAGCGGCAGAGACGCCGCCAATCCGGATTTCTTCAGGAATGTTCGTCGATTCATGTGGCTGAAATGCCTCCTGCGAGCGCGATGCGATGGCGAAAAAAAACTCTAACAGCCATTCCGGTTCAAACGCCAGAGTGAAAATGTCGCCCACGATCCTTCCGAACCGCCCCTCGCCCGAAGGGTCTCCGCGCCCTCAGTGCCTTCTCTGTGCTCTCGGTGTTTAGCCGGGTGCTGCCGGGCGCCCATCTTTCGCGCGGGAATGCAGGATGGTATTATCATCCACTGTTTGGGCGCTGTTTTCGGGCGATGTTCGGCACTGCTTTGGTTCGCGCCGGTCTGCAGAAGCTCGCGGAATGCTGCCGTCGTAATTCACTCAAGCCATAAACGGGGAGACACGAATGGGGAATGAAAAGCGTCTCGATGTGGACCGCCTGACCGCGATCGACGTGCACGTGCACATCGAGCACGAGGGAGAAGACACCTCGACGGACGAAGCGGCCAAGAAATATTTCGGCGAAGGCGCGCCGCGAGGACGCAAAGAGCTGGCGGAATACTACCGGTCGAGGAATATCGGCTGCGTGGTCTTCACGGTGGACGAAAGGCTGTCGGGCCGCCCGCAGGTTTCGAACGATTCGGTGGTGGAATTCGCCGCGCAGAATGCGGACATCATGATGGCGTTCGCGAGCATCGATCCGCACCGCGGCGCCGAAGGCGTCCGCGAGGCAAAGCGATTGATCGCCACGGGGCTCGTGCGCGGATTCAAATTCCATCCGCCGATCCAGGAATTTTTTGCCAATGACCGCCTCGCCTATCCGCTATACGAAGTGATCGCGGAGGCAAAGCTGCCGGCGCTCTTCCACACCGGCCACAGCGGCATCGGCACAGGAGTGCCGGGCGGCGGCGGAATCCGCCTGAAGTACGGCAACCCGATGTACATCGACGACGTCGCCGTCGATTTTCCCGACCTGCCGATCATTCTCGCGCACCCGTCATTCCCCTGGCAGGACGAAGCGATCTCCATGTGCCTGCACAAGCCCGAGGTCTACATTGATCTCTCCGGATGGTCGCCGAAATACTTCCCGCCGAACCTCGTGCAGTATTCGAACACGCTGCTGAGGACGAAGGTCCTCTTCGGCTCCGATTATCCGCTGATCACGCCCGACCGCTGGATGGCCGATTTCGCCAAAGTCGCCTTCAAGGACGATGTGCGCCCGCTGATCCTGAAAGAAAACGCGATGAAACTTTTCGGTCTCGCATCGAAGGCGGCATAGAACGCAGTGGCTAGTGCCGAGTGACAAGTGATGAATGACTAGGGAGTAGTGATGCGGGCGCCGCGAACGATTGCGGCGCCCGCTTTAATTAGAGCCACTGACGATGACAAGCCTGCCGCTAGTTCTCTCGGATATCGCCGACGCTCTGGTTCGCATCGACAAATCAGGAGAGCGATTTCGCAGTTTTAATCCCGGCGTTGGTCCCTATGGCGAGCCGCAATTGGTGAAGCTAGTCTGTACAGATCTGAACAAACTTGAGAGATACGGCGGGCGCGCACGAACAAAAAGAACGCCCGATCTCCTCATCCCAAATGAGTGGGCAATCGAATTCAAGATCACACGGCCCTATGGCGACAACGGTAAGGAAGCAGAAAGCTGGTCGGTCAACCTACTCCACCCATATCCTGGCAACGTAAGCACCATAGGTGACTGCTATAAATTGGCGGCCTATGGCGGTCCGGAACGCAGAGCCGTTGTCGTAGTTGGATACGAGCACTCCCCTCCGCAAATAGACCTTACGCCGCTGGTGGATTCATTCGAAACGATCGCTTCGAATGTCGCCCGCTTAAAGCTATCGAAGCGAATTGAGATTAAACGAGAAGGTCTCGTACATCCTGTGCATCAAGTGCTCAGGTTATTCGCGTGGGAAGTCTACGGCGAAGGGAATTAGGAAAAGGCATGCGCCGCCGGACGCAATCCATTCTGACTTTGGTTGCTGCGTTGCTTATTTTCGGCGGCGTGGCACACGCGAAGAAGAAACTGCCCGCGCATCCGATCGACATCAACAGCGCCACGGCGAAAGAACTTGAGGAGCTTCCCGGCGTCGGCCCGACCACCGCGAAGGCGATCGTCGAATTCCGCACACGCGCCGGGCGCTTCCAGCGCGTCACCGACCTGCTGGTGATCCGCGGCATCTCCGAATCGAAGCTGAAAAAAATGCGTCCCTACATCACGATTGGCCCGCCGCCGAAAAAAGCTCCGCCCGCGGCAGGCTCCGCGCCCTCGCACACCACTGCACATTAACGCATCTGGCTTATTTGACTCGGCGTGTTCAGAAGGGCTGCGTTCTAGCTACCAACCACTAACCACTCGCCACTGCCCTACAGCACTTGATGTTCGCGCTTTGCGCTCTTCAGTGCGATGGGCACTTGCGTCGCGATCTCGAGCCCGTAGCCCTCGAGCGCGACGACCTTGCGTGGGTGATTCGTGAGGACGCGAATCCGCCGCAGCCCAAGATCCGTCAGAATCTGCGCGCCGATTCCGCTTTCATGCTGGATCAGCCTTTGTACGCGCAGGTCGCGATCGATCTGCTCGCGGCGGTGGTAGATGATTTGCGGCAGCAGCGCGCCTTCTTCCGTGCGCGTGTCGATCTGAAATCCGAGGCCCGTGTGATGCAGGTAGACGAAAACGCCGCGCTCCTCGCGCGCAATCGCTTCAAGCGATCCTTCGAGCATCGCGCGGCAATCGCACGTCGTCGAACCCAGCACGTCGCCCGTCAGGCAGTGTGAATGGACGCGCACCAGCGGCGGAATTCCGTTCTCGGCGCCGCGCCCGAGCGCATCATCGATGCCAGCAGCCGCTCCAGCCATGCCTTCGCCGATTTGGCCGCGCACCAGCGCCACATGCAAATGATGATCCACGTCGCTCGCATACGCGATCATCCGGAAATCGCCGTACTTCGTCGTCAGCGTCGACTCCGCGATTCGCCGGACGTACCGCTCGTGCTTCATGCGGTAGCGGATCAAATCCGCGACGGTGACCATCTTGAGCTCGTGCACCCTGCAAAATTCCGTCAGCTCCGGAACGCGCGACATCGTCCCATCGTCGTTCATGATTTCGCAGATCACACCCGAAGGATCGAGGCCCGCGATCCGCGACAAATCGACCGACGCTTCCGTCTGCCCGGCGCGCACCAGCACGCCGCCATTGCGCGCGCGCAGCGTGTAGACGTGTCCCGGCCGCGCCAGATCTTCGGGGCGCGTTTTCGGATCGGTGGCTGCCAGAATCGTGGTCGCCCGATCGGACGCGCTCGTGCCGGTGGTGGTGCCGCGCGCCGCATCGATCGGTTCGCAGAAAGGAGTGCCGAATGCCGAGGTGTTGCGCGGCGAGATCGGCCGCAGGTCCAGCTCGTCGCAGCGCTGCTCGCTCAGCGAGAGGCAGATCAGCCCGCGCCCAAATTTCGTCATGAAATTGATGGCTTCGGGCGTAATTTTCTCAGCCGCCATCGTGAGGTCGCCCTCGTTTTCGCGGTCCGCATCGTCCACGAGGACGATCATGCGCCCGTTTCGAGTCTCCTCGATGGCTTCCTCGATCGTCGCGAACGGATGTTTGCCTTCGCCCATGTCGTCGCACCTAAATTAGCAGCGGGAAATTTGAAATGATGCCTGTGCCGCCGCACCCAAACCTGCTCCCACTATACCGAAAATCCGCGCCCCAGAACACGCGCCAAATATGCTCCCAAGGGAGCAGTAACTTTGCTTCGGTGGGGGGGCTTACAGGTGGCCCTAGCGGCACAAAAAGGGCGCTTTTGGCAGGTTCTTGCATCGAACGCTGCAAGCAGCGCGCCAGCGACGGGCTCAGGCAACCGGCGTCCACGGCCAGGCGCTGCCGCGCATCCCGGTCGACGCACACCAGTCGCGAATGCCGGAGAGCAGCACGCCCGCAGCCATCAGCGTGAGGATCGCGCCGAGAATCACGGAAGGCGGCGGCGCCGAAATCGCAAGGCGCGCCGGGCGAAGCCACCATTGATGCATCGTCGGAATCAGAAACGCCAATGCCGCGCCGTAAACGATCCCCATGATCGCGTGCATCACTCGTTCGCCGGGATACACGCCGCCGAGCGGCTTGCGAATCCAGTCTTCGGCCACGAAATCCCACAGCGTGAGAATGATCTCGATCAACAGAAGGGCAGCGAGCGCGAAGACGTAAAATCCCTGCCAAGCAATCCACGGAATCGTGGCGAATAAAATCGCGTAGACGAAATCGCGCAGCGCGTGAAGCCGCAATTCGTCGCGGGCCGCGATTCCCATCGCAGGCAGACGGGCGCGCCACTCGTGATAGTAGAGCGTGTCGAACGCTCCCAGCAGCGCGAGCGCGACCAGCAGTCTGAGCGCGATAACCAAGGGTTGATCCCGGCGCGACAAGCATAACGCATCCGCGCGCCGGGAGTGCCGAATCGCCGCTTCGTTACGACGCGTGCGCCTTTTGCGTTCTGGCGCTCGGCGCGTCGCCGTGCTGCTCGGTGCGCCCCGCTTCGAAGAGGAACCAGACGCGGCGCTGCGTCTCGTCGATCCAGACTTCGAGCAGGCTGGCGGTCGCCACGTCGTTCTCGTCGTCGCAGAGGCCGTGCACTTCGAGCATGCTGCTCGCAAGCCGCTGGTTGTCGTCGCGCAGTTCGGCCAGCATGTCCTGCGCTTCGACGTACTCCGCGTCGTTGTCCGCCAGCCGCTGCAGGCGCGCGATCTGCCCGATCGACCGGATCGTCGTCCCGCCCAGCTTGCGCACGCGCTCCGCGATGGCGTCCGTCATCGCAAAGAGCTGATCGCCGTGCTCGTCGAGCAGCAGATGGTAATCGCGGAAATGCGGTCCGCTCATGTGCCAGTGAAAATTTTTCGTCTTGATATAGAGCGCGAAAACGTCCGCCAGCAGCGCGTTCAGCGCTCCCGAGATGTTCTTGGTCGCCTCGGCGCCAAGGTTGTTGGGTGTGGCGAGAGGTGCCCTCTGCCGTTCTTTCAACTCCGCTTTGTCCGCCATAATCGCTCCTTATGCCGCTGATTTGCCTTGCCCATCGTGCCACAAAGACGTGGCTTCAAAAAAGCTGAGATGAAAACAAAACCGCATAGCCCATTCGATGTCACGGGCCGCGCTTTCGGTGCATTTGTTTTGCAAACCTCTCGTCGCGATACGGCGGAGGCTCATTCTCTCCCGATGCGCACTTGCCTTGGCGGATCCACGACCTCTGTTATGGGCTGCCCTTTCGTTTCTTGGTCGATGGCATCGCGAGCCGCTTGCAGCGCGTGCTCGTAGGCCAGGTCCATCGTGGCGAATTCCTGATCTCCATGATGGATCGTTTGGGTTCGTCCCGGGTGTTTTATTAAGGTGTAGTCGCACTTCCACAGGCCGTGCGGTTGTTGATGAATTTCCATTTCGATTTCTACGCCTTTGTATATGGCTTGAATCATTTTTGAAGCTCCTTGTTTCCTCCGAGACCATAATTTTGTTTTGCAAACCTTCTGCGCGCTACACGGCAGCCGCGCGGCGGCGCTCGCGTTTGAATGAGCGAGTTTATCACCGAACTGCGAACGGCGCGTAAAGCGGATGGCCGGCGCCGCCTCGCCGTCGGATGCGGTACGGTCCACGCCATTCTTCGACATAAGAGTCGTAACGCAATAGTAATCAACCGGTGCGCGAAACGTGCTATATTGCCGCCGCTGAACGGTCCCGGGCCGGCAACACCTATTCGTTGATATTTCTAACCCCAGACGCTCTCTTCTTGAGTTCCAGGATGTAAAAATCGCGAGGAAAGGATGGAACACGATGGCACCCAAGTCGAAGCGTCCCCCGAAGCCCAGCCGTCCCGTACCGAAAGCGAAGGCCGCGTCCGCCACGCCGACTCTTCCGCCGCCGAAGCTCACGCAGCCGGGCGTCGGCGCGGGCAATCCGCAGTTCGGAGAATCGAAGTACACTCCCGATCCAACGCAGTATCTGCACGCGGTGACCGACAACATGTATTACAAGCAGGTGGACAAGGAAACCGTCAACCAGCTGATTCAGACAATTCCGCCGCCGCGCGACCCGAAGCATCTGCTGCTATCGCTGGCCGACGTCTGCGGATCGCATGGCAGCTCAAAGGTTGCGGAGATCAACTCGGCCAAGCAGATTGTCTTTCACGCCGTCGGCGATACGGGCCCGACCAGCGGCCCGAAAACCGTCGTCGAAGTCGCGGACAAAATGTGCGCGGACATGCAGGAGGCGAATCCCGCGGACGTGCCTTCGTTTTTCTACCATCTTGGCGATGTGGTCTACAATTTCGGCGAAGACGAATACTACTACGATCAGTTTTTCGATCCCTTTCGCGATTACAACGCGCCGATCGTAGCCATCGCCGGCAATCACGACGGCGAAGTCTATCCCGGTGATCCCAGCGGCAGCCTGCAGGCGTTCCAGAAAGTATTTTGCGCGGGCAGCTTTCAGCGCCTGCCCGAGGCCGGCGGATTGAGCCGGACGTCGATGATTCAGCCCGGCGTGTATTTCGCGTTCGATGCTCCGTTCGTGCGCCTCATCGGGCTCTACAGCAACGTGCTGGAAGATCCGGGCGTAATCTCGAGCGAGGGTGGAAAATACCCGCGCGTGAGCGACGAGCAGATCGCCTACCTGACGAACCAGTTGAACCAAATCAAGAGCAGCAACTTTCAGGGAGCAGTGATCGTCGGCGTGCACCATCCGCCGCAGGTGGTGGGGCGCCACGGATGCAGCCCGGCCATGCTGAAGCAGATGGACGCGTGTTTCAGCAGCGCGGGCGTATATCCGCATGCCATTCTTTCAGGGCACGCGCACAATTACCAGCGATTTACGCGCATCGAGGGAGGACGCCAGACGCCGTACGTTGTGGCCGGCATGGGAGGGCACAATTCGCAGCCGCCATTCGGCAAAATGGTTTCGCCGCCGCGCCCGCCGTTCACCGTCGGCGAATTCCGCTGCGACAACTATTCTCCGAATTATGGCTACCTTCGTGTGGTGGTCAATCAGGAGCAGCTCCGGATCGAGTATCACGACGCGACCACGGGGCTGAATTCGAAATCGCCGTCCGACGTGGTGACAGTCGACCTGGCGAGCCACACTCTGGTGGTGTAGTTCGGAAAGCGTAACGCCGGTTTACCCTGCTCGCCCTGACGCAGGAAGGCAGTGAGGTCGAAGGGCGTCTCGCCGCCGGCCTTTTTGGCGGGCGCTTCCCACCGTGAAACCGCCGGCCCGACCAGGCGGCGGGCATCGACTTGTCAGATTCCGCAAAAAAGGAACCACTGTCGGGGACTGCTTTCACTTCGGGTCGTGTATACTTCGGGATGTCAGCGGTTTACGAAAATAAAAAAGGTGCGGGTGCGAGCAGCCCGGTTCGGGCGTTATCGGACATCTGGCCTCCATTCCGTCGAGTCGTGACCGAGGAAGAGTAAAAGATGGTGAAGCGCATCAGCGTCGGACATCAGGCCCTTGGGGGTGTTTCCTTTGATCTTTCACGTCGATTTCGACCCGAAACACCAGACACTTCGAGCCCGGGCTGAAGGGCGCGTTACCGACAAAGAACTCAAGGACTTTTACGCCGCTGGATTCCGATGGGTCACGCTTCTTAAACCGCGCGCGGCCATCACCGACTTGTCGTTTGTTACTTCCTTCGACGTTTCCCACGATACGATTCGCGAACTCGCAAGGTCGGAATCGATCTTCCCGGACCCGCAGCTCCCTCGCGTAATCATCGCCCCGTCGTCTCAAGTCTTCGGGATGGCGCGCATGTTCGAAATACAAGGCGAGGGTTCGCGGCCGGCCCTCCACGTCGTTCGTACGGAGCAAGAGGCGTACGCGGTCCTGGGCATTCTGCAGCCACAATTCGAGCCTGTCCCACCGGAATTGTCTCAGCGCGACGGGCTGGTGCCTTGACGATCCAGCGGGGCGGTACAGGTGAAGTTGTCTAGCTCCCGGAAGTCGGAGCTGGCACCCTCTGGTTGTAGAGCATGCGCGGTTGGCGCTGGGATACTGTGCTCGCCGCCCCCGCGCCTACCGGCAACCTCCTAGGAGCTCCTGTCCGCCAGGTAATCTCGCTAGTCATTCACTTAATATTGATAAACGATATTCTTATATTGACAAACAGGATATTCTGGATGTAGTGTTCCGCTACGGGCGTCGAACCTAAGTGCGCGGATGGGTTGGGATTACCCTCCACCTACAAGCGGCCGGGCAAGTCGGCGGCCATGGAAGGAGCGATATGCGTCCTGAAAATCAAACAAGGCTTCGGAGGATCAGACACGCGAGCACCGTTTTTCGTGTGATTTGCGATTTATTGCTCGCGTTAGTCGCGCTCATCGGAGTGGGCACCGTAGTGACCGTGGTTTCTGGCTTCGGAGGCGTTGATTTTGGCGATGTGATGTTTCGAACCGCGAGAATGGGGGTCGGACACCGGCTGATCTTAGGCGCGATAACCGGTGCGGCGTGGGGGATTTTGTTCAAATGCATCTACCATCTGCGGCGGCTCTTTGAGGATTTTGCGCGCGGCGAAATTTTCACGCGGCACGCCGTCGGTCAACTTCGCTGGTTTGGCATCGCTTGCGTGCTGTGGGGAGTGATGAGCTTTGTTTGGATGTTGTCGTTTGCCGTCTCCTCTCATCCGACGAGGACGTTTACGGGAAACTTGGACAGCCTAGTTACCGGAGCTGTGATCATCGTGATCGCGTGGTTCATGGATATGGCAACGGATCTAAGGGAAGAGAACGAACTAACTATCTGAATCTGAGTCGGAAAGGGAGCGGACGTGCCTATTGTCGTGAACGTGGACATCATGCTCGCGCGCCGGAAAATGCGCCTGAATGCTCTGGCGGAACTGGTTGGAATCACGCCGCAGAATCTTTCCGTTCTGAAGACTGGGCGGGCTAAGGCAATTCGATTTAGCACGCTGGAACGGTTGTGTGAGGTTCTCGATTGCCAGCCCGGAGACATTTTGGCATACGAGAAAGCGTCGGAGCCTTCCGAAAAAGCTGCTACCGCCATCAAGCCCCTTGCAAGTGCCTGAGATCGGTACCGATCCAGAAATGGAGTGGCGGAGTCTGAGCCGCAAAGCGACCCCACCACCCTCGCGCTTCGAAGCACCCCGCATTGGGCAAGGCTAGACCGGAGGCGAGCGCTGCGAGGCGCGGCGCTCCTCGGCTATTCTGGCGGCGCGCTCGTTGCGCTCGCGCTGGCTTCCGGATTTCGCGGGGCAACGTGCGCTAGATGCTGCGCCACCTCGGCCTGCGCCTGCGGCGGCCCGATCAGCAAGAGCCGGTCGCCCGGCTGCAAGACGGTGTTGGGCCGGGGCATCATCACGGACCGGCCGCGCAGCACGGCCATGATCTTCGAATCAGCCATCGGCCCGCTCAGCGGGCGCGACTGAATCTGTTTTCCCACCCACGGGCTTTCGGGCCGCAGCGCGCCAACGGTCAATTGCGAGCCGTCTGGAAAGTCGAGCGCGAGCCCCGATTGCAAAAGCGCTGCGAGATGAAGGTGATTCATTTGCGCGGGGAGCGTGACCTTGCCCTGGTCGATCAGGCGCAGCGCCGTCCGGACACTCTCCGCGCGATGTGCCGGCGAATCGGTACGCCCGGCTACCTGCGCTTCGTACAGGCTGCCATATTTGAAGTGGGACGAGAGTTTCATTTGAATCACGAAGCTCAGCATCACGGCCAGTCCCGCGGGTACAAGTAGCTGGTAGCCGCCCGTCATCTCCGCAACCATCAGCAGCGTCGCGATCGGCACGCGCGCCGCACCGGCAAACACCGCCGCCATTCCCACAATCACCATTCCCGCAGCCGAATGATGAAAGATTGCCGCAAAAGCTCCGCCCAGCATGGCGCCCACAAACAAGCTCGGCGCGAACACGCCGCCCGAGCCGCCGGAAGAAACGGTCAGCGACAGCGCAACGATTTTCGCGACGACCAGAACAAGGAGCAAGCCCAGCGCCAACTGGCCGTCGATCGCCTCCTGAATCCAGCCGTAGCCGCCGCCCAAAATCTGCGGCAGCCACAGCGCCAGGAGGCCCACACCCAGACCGCCGATCGCCGGCTTGATCCACTGCGGAATGCGCAGCGCCGCAAAAGCGTCGCGCATGCGATAAAACACCTCCGGCACGATCGAAGCAACGATGCCGCTCGCTACCCCGAGGACGATGTACCAGCCGTAGTCCGAAAGATTCACGACAGACAATTCGGCCGGCACGCGAAACAGCGGCTGCCATCCGACGAACTGACCATTGACCGCATACGCCACGATCGCCGCGAGCATGCAGTAGATCAGCGCTTCGGATTCGAAGTCCATGCCGCCATAGAGAACTTCGACGGCGAAGATGGCGGTCCCAATCGGCGAACGAAAAATCGCGGAAAGCCCCGCGGCCATTCCCATCAGGACCAGCAAGCGCCGCTCTCGTTCGGGGCGCTTCAGCAGCGACGCGTAAATCGAGCCAAAACCCGCCGCAATCAGCGCCGTCGGACCTTCGCGCCCCGCCGACCCTCCCGATCCTATCGTGATGGCCGACGCGATCATCTTCACCGGCGCGACGCGCGCACGCAATTTCCCGCCGGTCCAGTGCAGCGCCTTTACGACGGTGTCGGTGCCGTGCCCCTCGGTTTCCGGCGCCAGCCCGTAGACGAGCGCGCCCGAGATGAGTCCTCCGAGGGTCGTCGCGATCGGAATAAGCCAGAATCCGTGCGGGCCAATCGTCTCGCGAAGCGCGCCGCCCTCTTCCGGAAGCCCCGGCGGAAGATACCCCGCGAGCCGAACGAGGAAGATATTCTGCGCGACGCGCAGCATCCACATGAAGACCTGCGCGCCCAGCCCGCCGACGATGCCGAGCACCACCGAGTCAAAAAGCAGACGCGGCTTATCCCCATTCTCCATCGTAACTTTGTACCACCTTTCGATTGGAGATGAATGAGCCGAAATAGGCGCGTGGGATCCTCCAAACGGTCTGCCCTCCCCGGGTCTAATCCTTTGGAAACAATCGCCTAGAACGGTACGGAAGTACCGGTCACGGATTCGTGGACAATCTGCAAAATGGCGAAAGTGCTGCGATAAGACCAAGGGGAGAGAGTCCATGAACAGTGTCTGGAAGAAGGTTTCGGGGGTTGTTTTAGGTGCTGTGCTTGCTTTCGTGATCATCGCGCCGGGCCTGCAAGCGGGATCGGCTGCGGGCGGCGAGTTCAAGCTGCCTTTCAACGCGCAGTGGCAAAAGGTAGGGCTTCAAGCAGGGGATTACACCTTTTCCGTCAACCATATCACCCTGGATGGAATTATCGTTGTTTACCAGGGAACCCGCGCCGTCGGGATGGTCCGCCCTCAGAGCTTTGACAGTAACAACAATCAAAGCAAGGCGTCCGAATTGGTTTGCATCCGCCACGACGGTAAAGTGACGGTCAGGGCGTTGAGTCTGCCCAGGGTCGGCACTTTCTATTTTTCTTTGCCGAAAGACTTGAAGGTCCTTGTGGCGCAGAAGCCGGAACTGATCGAAACCGTCCCGGTTCAGGTGAGCGGTCAGTAAGCAGCCGCTCGCCACTAGGTTCTCGAATACTAGGGCCGGATGAGGGCGGACCGCATGTCGAGCGTTCGCCCAAATCCGGCCCTTCTTTTTTGTTTCGGTCGACTTTCGCGCTCAGCTCTGCGTAGGATGCAAAACAAAGGCGCCCGGTGAGCCAACCCGCGCGCACCCTGGCCGCCCGTCATGACCATATGCATCTGACTTCAATAGCGTGCGCAATCCGCATGGCTTTCGCCGCCACGTTCTGTTTGCTGGCCGCCGCATCGCCGCTCGCGTCGCAACAACCGGCCGCCGCCACTCCCACAGGCAAGCCGCTGAAAGCAGCGTCGGTGGCCGTCGAAGCGTATGCGATCGTTGAAGGACGCCACGGCCGGCTCATTCGAGATCTGAAGGCGAACGATTTCGAACTCACCGAAGACGCGGTCCCGCAGAAAATCACATATTTTTCGCGCGAGACGAATACGGCGCTCAGCCTCGGTCTCGCGATCGACACCAGCGTCAGCCAGGGCGGTTTGCTCGGCACCGAACAGGCGGCGTCGAAGGAATTTCTGCGCTCCGTGCTGCGGGCCGGCGACCAGGCGTTCGTGATGAATTTCGATGTAGACGTGAAGCTGCTCGAGGATTTCACCGGCGCCACAACCGACTTGGCGCGCGCGGTCGATTCGGCGGAAATCAACGAAACGGGAACGAGCGTCCTGGCGCAGGGCGCGGCGCCCGCCCAAGGAGGCACGCACCTCTACGATGCCGTCTATCTCGCCTCCAACGAATTGATGAAGGCGCGCCTCGGCCGCAAAGTGCTGGTGCTGGTTACCGACGGGGAAGATCAGGGCAGCAAAAGCCATTTGCAGGAGTCGATCGAATCGGCGGAAAACGCCAACGTCATCGTCTACTCGATTGTCGTCAGCGACCCGCAATTTTACGCGTTAATGGGCGCCTCCTATCACGGAGACGCGAGCATCCGCAAACTCGCTCGCGAAACGGGAGGCCGCACCATTCGCGTGAAATCGAACGATCAGATCGCGCGGGCATTCGAGCAGATCGCCCGCCAGCTTCACTCGCAATACCTTCTCGGCTATTTTCCCTCGGATCCTCGCCATGACGGCTCATTGCGCCGCATACACGTGAGCGTGCACGGGCACAACTACACGGTCCGCACGCGCACCGGCTATTATGATCGCGGCGAGTCCGATTCCGCCGAACCCGCGCGGTAGCCCTTCGCAAGTCCTCGTGCTGCTGGCACTCGCCCGCCACCGCAGCGGCAGCCGCCAACAGCACCCGAGTAAACCCACCACGTAAGCTCTTAACCTGAATCGAGCGAGGTCCAGGGACGCGTGTGGAGTGCGGCGGCTCGCCGCCGCTGTTTGTCCGGCGAAGCTTGCTTCGTCGAGTCGAAGTCGCTCGTGAGGAATTCGTTTTCCCCTAGCCTTCCCGGTTCATTGGTGGTTGAATGCACGGCGGCGCGGCCCGCGGGCATCGGGTGAATGACCGCGCGCGACACGCAATGTATCGGGGGGAAGCATGGGATTTCGGACGCGAAAATCGTGCATCGCAAATTGCTGGATCGCGCTCGCCGCGCTGCTTGCGGCCGCCGTGGCAGCCATCGCGTTTGCGCCAATCGGCGCCGCGCAAGCGCCGGCGGACCAATTCGAATTCAACAGCCGCTCGATCGCCACCTTCACGGCGGCGCAGGCAGCGGCCGGCAAGGACGTCTACGCTAAGAGTTGCGCGTCCTGCCACGGCGCCACGCTCAACGGCAGCGAATTTGCCAGCGCTCTGCGCGGCCTCACCTTCACCAACAATTGGGGCGGCCGCAGCGCCGTCGAGCTTTTCAATTACATGAACGCGAAGATGCCGCCCGCCTCGCCCGGCTCGCTCGGCGCGGAAACCTACGCGCAGATCGCCGCGTTCCTGCTGCAGTCGAATGGCGTGCAGCCCGGCGAAAAGGAATTTCCCACCGACGCGCAAACACTCGCCACGATGACGATCCCGCGCGGCGCCACGCAGCGTTCCGCGCCGATGATGCCGCTTTCGCCGCTCGCTCCGCCGATGCCCGTCGTCAAGCTGCCCGACCCGCTCGCGCAGATCACGCCCGTCACCGCCGACGAGCTCGAAAATCCGCCCGCCAGCGAATGGCTCATCTGGCGCCGCACCTACAACGACCAGGGCTTCAGCCCGCTCGCGCAGATCAACAAATCCAACGTCGGCGATCTCCGCGTGAAATGGGCGTGGTCGCTTCCGCCCGGCCAAAATGAAGCGACGCCGCTCGAACACGATGGAGTTTTATTTGTCGACGCGTATGGCGACCATGTCGAGGCGCTCAACGCGGTGACGGGCGATCTGCTCTGGGAATATTCGCGGCAGCTTCCGAAGGATGCGCGCCTCGCGCAGAAACGCGCGATCGCGCTCTTCGGCGACCGCCTTTTCGTCGGCACCTCGGACGATCACGTCGTCGCGCTCGACGTGAAATCCGGCGACGTGATTTGGGATTCGCCCGTCGCCGATTACACGAAAGGTTTTCAGCTCACCGGCGGCCCGCTCGTCGCCAAGGGCAAAGTGATGCAGGGCGTCGGCGGACAATCTCCCGGCGGCAATTTCATCGTCGCGCTCGATATGGCGACCGGCGCGGAAGCCTGGCGCTTCCACACGCTCGCGCAGCAGGGCGAGCCCGGCGACAGTTGGAATGGCCTGCCCAACGACAAGCGCAACGGCGCGTCCGTCTGGACGCCCGGCAGCTACGATCCGCAGCTCGGCCTCGCGTATTTCGGCGTCGGCCAGACCTACGACACCGGCCCCGTCCTGCATCGCATCCCCGGATTTTCGAATGACGGCCTCTTCACCGATTCCACGCTGGCCTTCGATCCAGATACCGGCAAGCTCGTCTGGTATTTCCAGCACGTGCACAACGACCAGTGGGATCTCGATTGGGCGTTCGAGCAGCAGCTGATCCACCTGCCCGTGAATGGCGCGGACGAAAAGCTCGTGGTCACCTCCGGCAAAATGGGAATCTACGAAGCGATGGACGCGGCCACCGGAAAATATATTTTCTCGCGCGATCTCGGCATCCAGAATGTGATCGCGTCGATCGACCCGAAAACCGGCGAAAAAACGATCGCTCCCAGCGCCATCATGGGCGACGACAAGCCGCACCTGATCTGCCCGCATCCCGGCGGCGGACGCAACTGGATTCCCACGTCCTACAACGCCGCGACCAAAATCCTCTACATCCCGCTCAACGAATCCTGCATGGACCTGATCCCCGCGGGCCCCGGCCACCGCGGCAATCTCACCTCCGGCTACAACTGGTTCATCCGCCTGCGGCCCGATAGCGATGGAAATCTCGGGCGCGTCGAGGCGCTGAATCTCGAAACGAAAAAAGTGCTGTGGATGGATCGCCAGCGCGCGCCGCAGATGACGGGCGTGCTCGCCACCGCGGGCGGCGTCGTCTTCGCCGGCGCGTTCGACCGCGTCCTCAAAGCCTACGATGCCGATACGGGCAAAGTCCTCTGGCAGGTGCGCCTCAACGATGTGCCCGACTCCTGCCCGATCACCTACAGCGTCGATGGCAAGCAGTACGTCGCCGTGGTCACCGGCGAGGGCGGCCCGATGACCGCCACGTACCCGGTCCTCGTCCCCGAAATCCAGAATCCCCCCGACCGCGAATCCACAGTCTGGGTCTTCGAGCTACCAGACAAGAATTAGCCTAATTCTGTAGGGGGCGCTGCTGGCTGCGCCCCGGCCGGTGGTGTGTAGGGTTCCCGCTGTCATCCCGAACCCATCCGCGCAGTCTGCGGATGGCGTGAGGGATCTGCTTTCGCATTTCGGCTTGGTGCGGGTGCCCGTGCCCCAGGTTCCGTTCTTGGGAACCTGGGTCTTAAGCCGTTGCCTTCGTAGCGATGGGCCTCTCAGGCCGGCCCCTCGGCACCAAGAGCTGATAATTTAAACGCCCGTCGGATGAAGCCGCAGCACTAAACAGGACTCCTGGTCTTGCTCGATGAACTTACGAATGCTTGGGAAGGCCGTTCGCAACAAACTCTCTATTTGGCCGCTTGTGCAATTTGTGACGCGGAGCCAAATCACTTTCGGCGGGGCGCCGAAGAGAACGCTTCGCTCCTGGAAGTCGGCATCCTTCGACACGATCGTGAAGCCGTTGTCTTTGGCGTGTTGCCACACGGTCACATCATCGGCACTACCCAAGCCACAATCGTGAACGTGGACGGAGCCCGCGTAGATGTCGGCCAGGGTTCCGGCGAGTCTGGGCGAAAGGTTTTCGTCGAAGAGCAGCTTCACGCGTTCGAGATTTCCAGCTTGCGCTCGCGATCAGCGGCGTATGCGAGGCAAGCCCGAATATCCTCTTCCGTGAGGAACGGCAATTCCTTGAGAACGTCAGCGTGGCTCATTCCGCTGGCCAGATATTCCAGCACGTCGTAGACGGTAATCCGGAGGCCTCGAATGCAGGGCTTGCCTCCTCGCTTGCCGGGCTCGATCGTGATGATATCGGAATACCGCATAGCGCCAGCCTACGTGAAATCCGGCCCCTCGACAATCGGAAACCGCGCCCGTCGCCGTTACCTTCGTAGCGGCGGCCTTTTTACCCTGAGGAACGAAGGGCAGGCCGGCGGTTTTTGTCGTACGGTTTTCGCTTCCGTAGGGGCGCTGCTCAGCTGCGCCCGGCCGTTGCCGTTGCCTTTGCCGTTGCCTTCGTAGCGGCGGCCTTTCAGGCCGGCCTCATCCCTTCATCGACGCCAACAACCTCCGCCAGAAAGACCTCGCCCCGCTCCTCGGCTCCGAAAGCGTCGTCTCCGAAGTCCTCAGCGGCAAACGCGAACTCAACAAACATCACATCGAAAAACTCAGCAAAAGATTCCGCGTCTCCCCAGCCGTCTTTTTCTGACAGCCTATCCGGGCCTCTGCCTTCGTAGCGGCCGCCTTTCAGGCGGGCGGTTTTGCCTTATGGTTGCGGGGTTGCCTTTGTAATGGCCGCCTCGCATTCAGGCGGGCACCAAGCGCGGTACGCGCGGCACAATTTAGCCCAGCCCGGCAGGGCTGGGAAAACGCGGAAATCGAATCGCGAGCGCCGTAGGTGTGCCACCCCAATTCTCAGGATCGGCGTCCCAATTCCGCAAAGAATTCCGCGCGCGATCTGCCGGCAACTGCGCGCGGGCGAGATCGTGAAATTTGTGAGGGAGATGAGGATGGAGGAGGCGGAGGATTGAGGCAGCCGAGAATTGGAAGTTGTGAGTTGATGAGCAGAGGCGGTGCGCGATGGGAATGAGCTGACCGTTGGACGTCTGGCGGCTCACGAATTGTTCCAAAGCTTCACGATCGCTTTGAGGAAGCGGTCGCAATTCGCCGCCGGCCAGCATTCGGGGCGGTCTTTTAAGAGCCAGTGTAATCCGCTCGGTGTGACGAAATCGGACCGGTCAGCCTTGAGGAGCCAATTGATCGAGTCGGTTATGGTGTCGACATAGTTTTTCCCAAATTTGTCGTTTGGAGCGTTGTAGAGCAAACCCTCGATGAAATATGACGGAGCCGTTCCACTTTCCAACTCACCGTCATTCACCAGCTTCGTCCGCATGTTCTTTAGGATTCGAACACACGGCTTGTACCAATAGCTGGTTGCGGCGTGCTTGGCCGTGCTGTTCCCGGAATGCCGTTCCGGAAAGTTCTCGATCCGGTTTCCGGCCGAATCGAAAAAACATATGCCGGGATGATACGTCGAGTCGGCCAGATTCGGAAAGGAGGTGTAGCGCCTTAGCTCTACCGCAATCACGACGTCCGCATTCCTACGGCTTCCATTAGATTTGATTCTGACTGCCTTCTTTCCTTCTTCAACATCAGATCCAAAGCGATCCTTCAGCGCGCTGACGACGTCGGCCTTGAAGGCCGAATAACCATAGACAACGTTGTCTCCTGAGAAGCTGTTCGAGAACGCGGTCTTTTCATTCGGACCTAATGCAGCAAGATCGTAAAAGAACGACGCGTCGCTGCGAATCACGATATCAACGTCGCTCTCGGCTCGAATATTTGTATCGTTGCCATACGAACCCTGTAGAAAAACCTCGTAGGCTGTTCCCGCGTATTTTGCCGAGGGTGACTCAAGTGCTCTCTTAACAGGCTGGTAGGTATCACTCGACTGAGTTATGGACCCCTGCTTGGCCCAAACCTCAAGTTGGGATTCGGGAATGCCCATCAGGCCCCTTTCCCCGGTCGCGGACCACCGAGCATCGCCCGCAAATCTTTTTCGTGCTTTGCGAAAGTTTCGCCGCCACGCTGGTATAGCAAATCTAATTTCTTGAGGTCCGATTCCATGAGGTCCGTCGCCATCTCCGGTTGATCGAACGTGTCGTTCAGGCGAACGGTCGGAATGTCCCCGCACAAAATGATGCGCAACTGATCCATCGAGGCCGTGTTCACATTGAGCGTTTTCTGCAAAAGCCTGACACTGAGGAGACGTCGGATCAGCCAAGAATGTCCCCAGCGTCGCGGCTCGGGGTACACTCCGACTCCGACGCTGACTACCCGGAGTTCCGTCGGAGCTCTTTTGAGAGCGCTTGTCGCCTCTGCTATGGCATAGAGCGTTGGATTGTTTGCACAGAATCCACCATCGATCACGCGGACGTTGTCGCCCTTGGTCGTTTGGAGCGTTGTCCTCGCAAAAAAGGGGTATGCGGAACAGGACGCTCTCACGGCGTTGGCAATCGTCTGGCCAAGGCCTGGTACAAACGTGGCAGCTCGACCGTGAGCTTGGTCAGCGTGGCTCTTGAAAATTAGTGGGCGCTCTAACATCCAATGCGTCGCAACTATTCCGATCCTTGTCCTTACGTCAGCGAACGTCTTAACGCCAAAAACGTCATCTGCGAGACGCTTCAGCTCAGCCGATTTAGAAGCCGGAAGCCAACGTCGCATAACGGCGGGCACGTGTTGCCTATAGAGTGCATGAATGTCATCCACCGTGTGACCGAGAGCCACGAGGGCTGCGATAATTGCGCCGGTGCTCGTACCGAATATCAGGTCAAACTGATCGCAGAGGGGTCCCCCGCCCAGCATCGCCTCGATCTCCTTCAAGACGCCAATCGAATAAAAGCCCTTCGCTCCACCGCCATCGAGCGAGAGAACTCGGAACCCCGACACGGATGTCGCAGCTGGTGCGTTCATGAACGTTGGTTCTGAGAAGGAAGCAAATTGCAAGATTATCCTCGAATGGTGGAATTAACAATATGGTTATAACGCACGCGGAGGATACGAGAGAACCCCGAACGGAGTCGCACAGAAAATGGCTAGTGGTTGCTCGACTTACTTCCCTCCTGCGTCTCCTCGTGCTTCAGGGCAGAACGGGACAAGCCGCCACGGGGCGCGGGGCAACCACCCACCCCCCACCCGCCTCTGACTCCCAACTCCGAATTCACAACGCGCGGTGTTTGCGCCCGCCGTGGCGGGCAGGACCCCTCATTCGCATCCGCGCTGTGAGCCGCTCCAACTCAGCCGCCGCTTCCTCTCTCACATCCGCCGCCTCCTGATCTTCGTCGACCATTCGAATCTCCTGCAGGAACTTCAACACGGCCTCCGGCGACCGCAGCTTCCGGCAGGCGCGGCTGATCGAGTCGTGTTCGCGCGCGTCGAGGACTCGCATCAGCGCCTTCACCACCTTCGCGTGCCTCGGCAGGACGTTCCCAATGAACTTCTTGCCTCGGGCCGTCAAACCCACCACGTGGACCAGCCGCCCCTCCTGTTCATCTTTCTTCGCCCTGGGCAGATGGCTGCGCTCGAATTCCACCGGCGGCAGCCTCACCTCCATCTGCCGCACCCATCCCGGCTCCTCAAGCCGCCGGAGGATGATATGCATATTCTGCCGCTTGTGGTTCGTCCTCCTCCCGACGTCCGGGACGGTCAGTGCCCCCTCCCGGTAGAGCATCTCCAGCACCCGAAAGCCCTCAAACGTCAGGTCGAAGAAGTCGAGCGGGGCGCGCATCTCGCGTTTTAGCCAGGTTGCCGTGTCGATTAGGTCGAGGTAGGTCCGAAAAGCTCGCTGGGTCTTGTCCTTTTGCGATGGCTGGCGCGACATGTGGCAAATCCCTCCAATTCTGGCTTTTTCGGCCATTTAAGGCCCTTGTAAGCCCCCGACGAGAGCATCATTGGTGACACTCTTACGGGCGGAAAAATCGCCCTCGGCGGCTGCTTCCGTCGACCACCATAAACTTGACCGGAGCGTGCGCGGATGGTACGACTCTGAACCTGGGAGGGGTCCAATGACGCCAGGCGAACGCGAACGAGCCATCCATGCGCTCAGCGAATCACGCGAGCGGCTGCTGGCGATGGTGCAACGGCTGTCGCCGTCGCAGCTTGCATTTAAGCCGGCGGCCGACCGGTGGTCGGTGGCCGAATGCGTCGAGCACATTATCGTGGTGGAGCAGGCGATTCTCGGAAGGATTACGGGCGCGCTGCAGCAGCCTGCGGATGCCGCGCAGCACAGCGCTTTCGAAGGGAGCGATGAGCCTCTCGTTGAGAGGGTGACCAACCGCAGCGAGAAGGTGCAGGCTCCCGAGATGATCCATCCGACCGGGCGATGGCCGCACGATCAACTCCTCGCGGAATTTCGAGCGGCGCGGGGACGCACTTCAGACTTCGCCGCGAAGACGGATGCCGATCTGCGGCAACATCTGACTCCGCACCCGCGCCTTGGGCCGCTCGATTGCTACCAGTGGCTGCTGCTGATCGCGGCGCATGGCGAACGCCATCGCGCGCAGGCCGAAGAGGTGATGGCCTCGGCGGGGTTCCCGCGCGCGGCCTCGGCGAACTAGACACCTGCACAGAAAAAAGAATCCTCACCGCTGAGACGTAGAGAACGCAGAGGCGGAGAAAGGCTGATTCTCACGCCACACCGGCGGCAACCCCTCAGCAATTTCGGGACAATCGAGCCGCCGCACTCCGCCGACGGCCAAGCGGGTGCTCGTAAGGTTCTGTACCTCTGCGTTCTCTACGTCTCAGCGGTGAGGGATTCGGTTTCTGAGGCGGCTCTAAGCATGGCTCTTTCGCGCACGCCTGTCCCGTTGGCCAGTTGCGTGATTGGGTGCCGGGGTGGAAAATGCAGGTGGTTTATAGTTGCGCATCCCCGCGGGGCTTTTCTACACTACGGACTGGCTTACGCTACAGGGAAGATCGGCATCGAATACTGATATGCAACGGACCCCGGCATTATATAAAGCTGTCGCAATTTTTTGCCTGATCCTCATGGGTAATCTGGGTGTGGCAATCGCCGCCCGCCGCACGGAATCAACCCCGGCCAAACGCACGGTCACTCATTCGACGAGCACGCATCGCGCGGCCGCGCATCCGGTGCGCGCGCGGCGCGTGGTTCGCACACGGCACGCGGCCGGCGCGGCGGTCGTTGCGGTGAGCGCGCGAACGTCGGCGCATCGCGTGCGCCGGCGGCGCTACTCCGAATATGTCGATCCGGGCGAGGATGACGTCACCTCGTACGACGATCCGGTGATTCGCAGCATCGCGGTGGAGGCGCTCGGGCACGAAAAGGGCGCGGTGGTCGCGGTCGATCCGACGACCGGGCGCATCCTGACCATCGTCGACCAGAAGATGGCGTTCAACGCGGCGCTCGAGCCGTGCTCGACGATCAAGCCGTTCATCGCGGTTGCGGGGCTGCAGGAAGGCGTGATCACGCGCGACACGATGATTCAGGTCGGCCGCCGCCGCTACATGGACCTCACCGAGGCGATGGCGCACTCGAACAACCACTTTTTCGAAACGGTCGGCTCGAGGCTCGGCTTCGATCGCGTGATCAAGTACGACGAGCTGCTCGGCCTGGGCCACCACGTCGGCTACGATATTCCCGAGGAAGAGACGGGCTCGCTGCCGGCGACGCCGCCGTTGCGCGGTGGCGTGGCGCGCATGTCGAGCTTCGGCGAAGGTATCCGGATGACCCCATTTCAATTGGCGTCACTGGTCGGCACGCTCGCGACCGGCGGCACTCAATACTATTTGCAGTATCCGCGCACCGATGCGGCGGTTCAGGATTTCCAGCCGAAGCTGCGGCAGCAACTCGATATCGCGCCACTGCTTCCCGATCTGCGGCAGGGAATGCTGGCCGCTGTGCTCTACGGGACGGCGCGGCAGAGTTACGATCCTTACGGCGAGCAGGCGCTCGGCAAGACGGGCACGTGCAATGACGAAGATCTCGGCGGGCGTCTTGGGTGGTTCGCTTCGTACGCGGATCAGGCGCATCCGAAAATCGTGCTCGTCGTGCTGCTGCATGGACGCAGCCGCATCATCAGCGGGCCGCACGCCTCGGAAATCGCGGGCCGCATCTATCGCGGCTTGAGCGAACGAAATTATTTCGCGGATGCTCCGCTGACCCGCGAATCGCCCAGCTACTATCCCGATCCCGCCGCCGAAATCAAAACCGTGGCGGGCACTCGCGATCCTTCCTCGACGGTCCGCTAGCACCGCTCTCGTCACAAAGCCCTGAGGAATTCACCGCACCCATCGTTCCTCAGGGCAGGGAGACGCAGAGGACGCAGAGAACTACTGCGCGCTCCGCAATCGCTCGCAGCGCCCGTGTCACTGCACGCTAACCACTCATCACTCGCTACTAGGCTTGCATCACGTCCCTGGGCCTTGGCTGGACGACCGAGCCGCTCGCGTCGTATTCGGTGACGGGGCCGAAGAGCGCGGCCTGGTCGATGATCTGCTCGCGGTCGCCGACGACGATGATCTGCGCGTTGGCGGAATCGAAGTGGCGGCGCGCGGCTTGGAGCACATCCTCGGCGCTGAGCGCGCGGATGCGCTCGCGATAGGATTCGAGGTAGCCTTCGGGCAGCTGATCGAGGTAGACGGTCGAAAGTTGGCCAAGTAAACCTTCCTGCGTGGCGACTCCAAGCGAGAAAACGCCGGTGAGATAGTTGCGGGCTCTATCGAGCTCTTCGGCAGGCACGGGGATTGAGCGCATGCGATCCATCTCGTAGAAGATTTCGGTGAGCGTGGCGGCGACGACTTCGTTGCGCACGGCGGCGCTGACGGAAAAGTAGCCGTGCTGGCGCATTGGGTTGGCGCCGCTGCGCGGGCTGTAGGTGTAGCCTTTCTGCTCGCGAATGTTCATCACGAGGCGCGAGTGGAACGCGCCGCCGTAGATGGAATTGGCGAGCAGGAGGCGATACCAATCGGGATCGCGGCGCGTGATGGCGAGATTGCCGATCACCACCTGCGTCTGCACGTTGCCCGGCATCCGAACGAGGTGCACGCGGCGGCCGGACTGTTTTGGCGGCTCGGGCGACATGGGCGGCTCGGGCTGCGGAGCCTTCCAATCGCCGAAGATTTTCTCGATCCTGTCGAGCATTTCGTCCGCAGCGAAATCGCCGACGACGATCAGCAGCGAATCACCGGGGACGTAGTGATGGCGGTAGAACTCGACGAGCTCGTCGCGCGTGTAGGCGGCAACTTGATCCTCGGTGGGCGCGACGATCGCATACGGATGCCGGCCGAAGAGGACGCGGCGCAGGCGTTCGTTTGCGAGGAAGCCGGGCGTGGTGCGCTCGATGCGCAGCTCTTCGAAACGCTGGCGGCGCTCGCGCTCGAATTCCTCCTCGGGGAATGAAGCGCTGCGCGCGAGATCGGCGATCAATTCGAGAATGCCGGTGGACGCTTCCGCGAGGCCCGATGCGGCGATCGAGCTGGAATCGGCTCCGGCATGCGTCCCGAGGCCCGCGCCCATGCGGCGCAGGTCTTCTTCGATTTGGCGGCTGGGGCGCGAGGTAGTGCCGGTGCGGACGACGGTGGCCGTCATATCGGCGAGGCCGGGCGTGCGGTGCGCGGTTAGGGCATTCCCGCTGCGGAAATAGAGATTCGCGGAGATGCGCGGGAAGGTGCGAGCCTCGGCGAGGACAACCTGCAAGCCATTACCGAGAACGCGCGTGGTGCGCTTGGGCCAGGCGACGGGTCGCTCGGGAGCGAGAGCCGGAGCCGCGCTGGCGTGCGAAACAGATGTGGCCGAGGACGTCATCGCGCGCCTCCATTGCCAACCTGCGGATTCACGGGCGTGGGGAGATTCACCGGCCGGCGTATCAGCACCGCGCGATTTTGCGGCACGAGATATTTTCGCGCGGCCGCCTGCACGCGTTCGGGAGTGACGGCGAGAAAACCGTCGAGGATCGTATTGATGCGGCCGGGATCGGCGTCGAAGAGCGTGAAGCAAGCGAGATAGTGCATCAGGCCGAAACGCGGCATGTGCGAGCCCATGCCGGTTTCGAGCATCGAGTAGAAATCGGAACGGAACTTCACTTTCACCGGATCGAGCTCGTCCAGCGCCACGCCCTTGTGCTGCAACTCCTCGATGATCTCGTCGAACACTGCGACGGTACCCTCCGAAGCAAATTCGGGCTTGTGCACGATTTGCGTGACCATCTGGGTGGGGCCGTTCGTATCGACCAAATCCGCGCCGCCGCTCGCCTCGACGGCGATCTGTTCTTCGAGCACGAGCTTGCGATAGACCCGGCCGGCGCGGCCACCATGGAGAATGCGATCGACGATGCCCATCGCGAACCAATCTTCGCTCTCGCGCGGCGGCAGGGTGTAGCCGATCGCGATCGCGGGGAGCGGGCCGAGACGCTCTTCGACCTTGCCGTGGCGCTCCTCGGTTTGTGGCGGCTCGGTGATATCCGCACGAGGCGTAAGCGCGCTCGGCCGAATATCATCGAAATAGCGCTTGGCGAATGAAAAGGCCTCGCTCGGATCGAGATCGCCGACCATCACCAGCACGGCATTATTCGGCGCGTAGTACGTTTCAAAGAATTCGCGCACGTCGGCCAGTGTGGCGGCGTCGAGATCGGCGAAATCGCCGTAAAAATTGTGGGCGTTGGGCCAATTGCGGAAAGCGACGGGCGGCAGATCGAGCCAGGGGAAGCCACCGTAGGGCTGGTTCATCACGTTGACGCGGACTTCTTCTTTCACGACGTCGCGCTGATTGCGCAGATTTTCGTCATCGACCTTGAGCGCGCGCATGCGATCGGCTTCGAGCCAGAGGACGCGCTCGAGCGCATTCGAAGGCACGGATTCGAAATAGTTGGTGATGTCGTAGTTCGTGGTGCCGTTGAGCAGGCCGCCTGAGGAATTGATCAGGCGAATGTGTTCCATTTTCCCGGCGTTTTCGGAGCCCTGGAACATCATGTGCTCGAAAAGGTGCGCGAAGCCGCTCCGGCCGCGCGGCTCGAGGCGGAAGCCGATCTGGTAATAGACGCCGACGGTGACGACGGGGGCGGAATGATCCGGCGAGACGACCACGCGCAGGCCATTGGCGAGCGTGGTGTGCTCGACGGGGATGTGGAGATGCGGTGCTGAATTCGAAGACGTGTCGGCCGATTTGCTGGGCGATGAATTCAAGAATGTTCCTCCGAGATAGCTCGTTCCGTTTGCCTTCAAGCAACGGTGCCGGGCTGAAGGACCCGGCGTTACGTTTAAACCTTTAGCACGCGATCCAGCTGCTTGCTTGTGGCCGCTGGATCCTTCGACAAGACCTTGGCCGCGAGTTGCGCTAGCGCGGCGTACGATTTCCGGAATTCGGGCGGATAGCGGCGAAGCGCTTTCATGTGCTTCGCGACGACGACGTAATCGCCTCGCGAGAGCGGGCCCGTCCAAGCCGCCCGCGGCCCGATCCTCTCTACATTATCGAGGATTTGACGCAGTAAAGGTAAGAGCGTTTGCGAGGCGCGCTGGCGCGTGAAGCCGATGCTCATCAGGAGCTCCAATCCGGCTTCGAGGACGGGATAGATGCTCCCGCCCGCCATCACGGCTGCGGCGTGGTAGGCCGGCTTGTCGGCCGTCTCGATCACCACGGGGATGCCGCCCAGGGATTTTGCGATCGATTGCGCCATGCGGCGCGCTTTGGCGTCGCCTTCGATGCCGAAGATCACGCCTTTTAATTTTGGCACCACTTTTCCGCCGAAGGCCTGCATCGGATGGAGCGAGCCTGTTGAGGCGCCGAGGTGCGCGAGTGGCGCGAGGGCGGAGCGGTCGAGCGTGGCGCTGGTATGCAGTACGACTTTGCCGCGCAAGGCGCGGGGACCGGCGGCGCGCGCGGCTTCGGCGAGCGATTGCGCGACGGCGGGCATGATGTCGTCCGGCGTGGTGACCAAGATAAGATCACTTCCCAGAGCTAAAGCCCTCATTAAGTCGCCGCTTTTCGCGGGGCTGAAGCCCCACGCTTCCACCGGGCGTCCCGGCTTCGCCGGATTCGCATAAGAAGTGCCGCCGCCAATGGCGCGGACCGCGGCGCGCGCGGTAGATTTCGAGCGGGTGACGACGGCGCCGATGCGCCAGCCGAGTTCGCGGAGGTGTTTTCCCAGCGATATTCCTACGCGTCCTGCGCCCACGATGGAAACGGTGCGTGCCATGCAGCGTGATAGCATAACTTGTTCGATCCGATCCGTGGAGGAAATTGGGCGTTGCACATCTTTTGGAGCGTGCTGCTGGGGCTGATCGCTTTTCTGTGGGTGCTGGCGTCGGTCGACCTCGCGCGCGGGGTGCCGTCGATGCCGTCGCTCGCGGATGCCGATCCCCTGCTCGATGCGCAGTGCCCACCGGTTTCGATTTTATTCGCGGCGCGTGATGAAGCGGAAAAGCTGCCAGGCGCGCTCGCGACGTTTCTTTCGCTGGATTACCCCAACTACGAAGTGATTGCCGTGGACGACCGCTCGGAGGATGGCACGGGTGCGATTCTGGAAGGGGCGGCTGGCCGCGACAAGCGATTGAAACACGTGCGCGTCGAGAAGCTGCCCGCGGGATGGCTCGGGAAGCCGCACGCGCTCGAGCAGGCGTACGAGCACGCGAGCGGCGAGTGGCTGATTTTCACGGATGCGGACGTCCACTTTGCGCCGGATTTACTGCGGCGCGCGATCGCGCTGGCCGATGCGCGCGAATGGGACCACGTGACGCTGCTGGGGGCGCTGAAGATGTTCACCTTCGGCGAAAAGATTGCGATGACGTTTTTCGCGATGGCGTTTGCGATTGGGACGCGGCCGTGGGCGGCGAGCGATCCGGGTTCGCGCGGGTATAGCGGCGTGGGCGCGTTTCAGATGATTCGCCGCAGCACATACGAGGCGATCGGAACGCACCGGCGGCTGGCGATGGAAGTGGTCGACGACATGAAGCTCGGCAAGCTCGTGAAGGACGGCGGATTCCGGTCGGGTGCGGCGAAGGCGGGAGGAGCGGTGAGCGTTCACTGGCACGCCGGGGTGGGCAACATGATCCGCGGCACGACGAAGAATTTTTTCGCGACGTCGGGATACAAGCTGTGGCTGACGGGCGTGCACATTTTCGGGCTGCTGCTGATGTGCGTGTTTCCGGTGGCGGCGCTGGCGTTTACGCACGGGTGGGCGCGGGGATTCGATGCGATCGCGGTCGCGCTGCCGCTGATCATCGCGGCGGGGGCGGCGCGGCAGTTCGATGCGCCTGGGATTTACGCGCTAACGTATCCGATCGGGGCGCTGATTTTCGCGTGGATGCTGGCGCGGTCGACGATTGTCACGCTGTGGCAGGGCGGGATTGTGTGGCGCGGGACGTTTTATCCGCTGGATGAATTGAAGAGAGGAGTGGTGTGAGGTGGCGGGTGATTGGTGAGCGGTTGTAGGCGCGAGAACCAAAAGCAAGGGTTCACCGCTCCCTTCGCCCAACTGCAGGCTCAGGGCAGGGAGACGCAGAGCGCGTAGAGAGGGACGACCCCCAAAAACTCCAAAGCAGATCTCTCTCTGCGTCCCGCGCCCGCACAAACCGCGGGAAAAGCAAGACGCGGGACTCCGCTCGGGATGACAGCTGCTTCGATGTATCGGGCGGAGACGATTGGCGGCGTCGCCCTGCGGTGATTGGCTACTTGAAGAAGGAGTAGCCGACGGAAAGCATGATGATGTTGGCGCCGGGATTGACCGAACTGCGGCTGGCGTTGGAAATGTGCTGGACTTTGGCTACGAACGACCACGCGCGCGTGCCGGACGAATTGAAGTGCTCGACGCCGGCCTGAAAATCAAAGGTGAAATTGAATTGGGTGGCCATCGGGATGTCTTTGGGGATTGGGCGCTCGGAGGCGATCAGGCCGCCCGTTGACGCGAGAAGCGGCTGCCAGCTGCGGCTCCGCATGAAATTGAATTTCCAGCCGATGGGGCTGATGCCTCCACCGTACACCGTTTCGCGACCCGCCGGGCAGTAAGTGCCGATTGCAATTCCACCGGAACTGACGATGCAGCTCACCCACGTGTCCTGGCGCATGACTTCGACGGGGTCGATGTCGACGGTGTATTCGATCGCGTACCCGGGAGATGAATGGAGGACTCTGGCGTAGCGGAAGGCGGCGACGCCGAACTGCAGGTTGGCTACGCTGCCCTGGATATTCTGGGCGCTGGCGGAGTAGGCGCCCCAGACGCCGAATTCGTTTCGGAGCACGCCATCCTGGCTCTGCGCGGGCGGTGCGGCGGAGAGGACGAGCAAAATTAGAAAGGCCAGAGAGCACAGATGCAGGGTGTGGCGCCGGGGGCTGGGTCTCACGGGCACGTTGAGCGAGTAAGCATACACGTTGTGGGCGATTTCGCGACGGGCGAAATGCTCGGGGAAAAGCGGATCGCGGGAGAGCGACGCATCGAGAGAAAAAGCAGATCCCTCGCTGCGTCCCGCGCCCGCAGAAACCGCGGGGAAGGCCAAAGCGCGCGGGACTTCGCTCCCTTCCTACGTCAGGGCAGGCGGGATGACAGGGTAGTGCTCATTTGCACGGCCGACGGCGGTGGCGGCGCCGTAAAGGCGCCCGCCTAAAGACGAGGCGGCCGCTACAAAGGCACAGAAAAAATCGAGAAGCCGCCGACCGAAGCCTGCGGTCCCTGTGGCTCCGCTGCGACCACAATTGCGACCGTAAAAACTGGCCAAAAACCTAGGTGGCAGCGCGGGTGGCGGGCGGGGCTTCCGTTGTGGCTATGACGCCGAGGTCGCGCTGTTTTAGAGCGCGGATGCGGTCGCGGATGCTGGCGGCGCGCTCGAAGTCGAAATTCTTGGCGGCTTCGCGCATTTGCGCGTCGAGCTGGGCGACGGCCTGCAGGAGCTGTTCCTCGCTGGTAATTTCGCCGATCACCGCATCGCCCATCGGCACCGTGACGTAATCCGCCTCGATGATTCGCGCGAGCTGCATATCGACCGACTTGATGATCGATTGCGGCGTGATGTTGTGCTCGCGATTGTAGGCCTCCTGCTTGGCGCGGCGGCGGCTGGTTTCGCCGATGGCCGTGCGCATCGAGTCGGTCATATTGTCCGCGTAGAGAATGGCGCGGCCCTCGAGGTGGCGGGCGCAGCGGCCCATGGTCTGAATCAGCGACGTGGCGCTGCGGAGGTAGCCTTCCTTATCGGCGTCGAGAATCGCGACGAGCGAGACCTCGGGCAGATCGAGGCCCTCGCGCAGCAGGTTGATGCCGATGAGGACGTCGAACTCACCGCGGCGCAGATCGCGCAGGATGCGGACGCGCTCGAGCGTCTCGATTTCGCTGTGCAGGTAGCGGCAGCGGACGCCGACCTCGGCAAAATACTCGGCGAGATCTTCGGACATGCGCTTGGTGAGCGTGGTGACGAGCACGCGTTCGTTGCGCGCGGCGCGCTGGCGAATCTGTTCGAGAAGGTCGTCGACCTGGCCCTTCACGGGGCGGACTTCCACCTCGGGATCGACGAGGCCGGTGGGGCGAATCACCTGCTCGGTCACCACGCCGCCAGTTTTCGTGAGCTCGTATGGGCCGGGCGTGGCGGAAACGTAAACCACCTGATTCACGCGGTGCTCGAATTCCTCGAATGTGAGTGGGCGGTTGTCGAGGGCCGAGGGCATGCGGAAGCCGTAGTCGACGAGCGTCTGCTTGCGCGAGCGGTCGCCGTGATACATGCCGCGAAGCTGTGGCATCGTCTGGTGCGATTCGTCGACGAAGAGCAAATAATCCGACGGGACGTAATCGAGCAGCGTGGGCGGCGCTTCGCCGGGTAAGCGGCCGGACATATGGCGTGAGTAGTTCTCGATGCCGTGGCAATAGCCGATGGTGCGCATCATCTCGATATCGAAAAGCGTGCGCTGGACGACGCGCTGCGCCTCGACGATTTTTCCCTGGCGGCCGAGCTCGCCCTTCCACCATTCGAGCTCTTCGTAGATGGTTTGGATGGCGCGCTCGCGCTGGGCGGCCGGCAGGACGTAGTGCGTCTTCGGGTAGATCGGGATGCGCGTGATTTCACCGTCGCGCGAGCGGATTTGTCCCGTGAGCGGATCGATTTTGCGGATGTTTTCGATCTGCGTGCCCCAGAGCTCGACGCGGACGGCGTAATCGTCGTAGGGCGGATAGATTTCGATCGTATCGCCGCGCACGCGGAAGGTGCCGCGGCGCAGATCCTCGGCGCGCTCGTATTGGATTTCGACGAGCTTGCGCAGAATCGATTCGCGCGCGATGGATTGGCTCTTCTCGAGCATCAGCATCATGCCGTAGTAGGCTTCGGGCGAGCCGATGCCATAGATGCAGGAGACGGAGGCGACGACGATCACGTCGCGGCGCTCGAAGAGCGAGCGGGTGGCGCTCATGCGGAGCTTGTCGAGCTCGTCGTTGATCGTGGCTTCCTTTTCGATGAAGGTGTCGCTCGAAGGGACGTAAGCCTCGGGCTGGTAGTAGTCGTAATAGCTGACGAAATATTCGACCGCGTTCTGCGGGAAGAAGGATTTGAACTCGTGGAAGAGCTGGGCCGCGAGCGTCTTATTGTGCGCGAGAACGATCGCGGGGCGGTCGAGCTGCTCGATCACCTTGGCGACCGTGAAGGTCTTGCCGGAGCCGGTGACGCCGAGGAGGACCTGGTCGCGGTCGCCATCGCGGAGGCCGCGGACGAGCTGCGAGATGGCTTCGGGCTGGTCGCCGCGGGGCTCGTAGTCGCTGGCTAGCTTGAATTTCATGATGCGGACGCCTCAGTACGCCTCGGGAGCAAAATCGAGCGAATGCGAAAACCCCTATTATAGCGCAACAGGGCAAATCGTCGCTTGGGCCGCCGCGTTCGCCCTTTGCTCAGCGCCGGCCAATTTCGGCGCCTCACTCAACGCAGAGGACGCAGAGAAGCGCAGAGGGCACGGAGAATTCACAGCATTTTGGACATCGAGTCTCTGTCCGCGAACCCAGCAGATCGCACAAACAGGATTGTCTGTGCCACCATATGCTCGCGCCTCGGACACGCCATGGCACCCGAGGGCCGTGCTAAATCCACCAAGGTAGCCTGCAAAAACGGGATTGTCTTGATCTGAAATTAGGACACTACCGAAACTCCAAGAACACATCAGTGTGAGTCCGGGATGAGTGTGATGATGAGCTGGCTCTGGACGCGGCCTTTGCGGTGGACGCTCGAGCCCGAGGTGGCGCTGGTGATTTCGTAGTCGACGTGCTGCGTGCTGTTTTCGGTGGAGGTGACGAGCAGGCCGGTCGCGAGCGAGATCGAATCGAGGCTATCGCCGGAGCCGGTCCAGGCGCCCGAGGTGCGCAGGCCGTTCTTGCTATAGTCGGGCGGCGTAGCGTCGGACTTCGGCGAGCCGCGGCGCGACATGCGGTAGTGCATGAGAATCGTGGCGCAGGCGGGCACGGGCTCGGCGGGCGGATCTCCGGCGGGCTTTGCCGCTGCCGCGGCGATCGAGGCGTTGCAAGCTTCGTTGCGCAGGTAGGTGGAATCGCTCGACCAGACGAGATCGTCGAGCGGCATGCCGGTGACCGGGCGCTCGGCCTTCCATTTCTGGCCGACGGAGACGCCGTCGCTCGGGAAGCGGCTGCCCGGAAAAAGTGTGTCGATCCAGGAGTAGGCGGGCTCGGCCGTGGAGCGGTTGGGGAAAATGTCGTCGAGGCCCTTGAAATTCGCGATGGTGCCGTTGGGATCGAGAGTGAAATCGAAAGAGCGGCCCTCGATGCGATTGTACTGATCTTCGAAGGTTGGTCCGGAGGGATCGAAGGCGTCGCTCTCGGCCTCGGCGTGGGATTTTTCGTAGGTGACGCGGAAGTGCGTGGCGCCGGGCGGCGAGCCGGGCGCGGGGCTGAGAACGTCGAGGCGAACGAGCAGATCGAGCGCCTGCGTGGAGCCCGAGCCGCTTTCGGGATCGGCGATGGGCGTCGTGGTCTTCACGGTTGTCGTGGTGTGCGATTCGATGTGGTAGTGGAAGATTTCGCCGGGAATGAATTTCGGCGTGAGGCGCTCTTTTTTGTTGGCGAACGCAGTCGCGGGCAGGGCGATTAAAACGATGACGGCGAGGAGCCACGGGCGCGAGGCGCGAAGTTGCGATGAAAAGCGAAAAACTGCGGGCATGCCTGAACGCTAGCATAGGGCTGGAGGCGAGGCAAACGCGGCAGGCGCGCGCAACTACATGCAGCGGATAGATCTGCGCAAAGGAAGCGTCCTTCGCGCGCGTTTTACGGCGGGGCTGGAACGCCCCTCCAGCGTTCGGAATCGCGCTATCTCGGCTATTGCGGTGCCGAGATTATCACGCCGGGCCACGGCCGCATTTCGGGAAGGCCCTGGGGCTGAGACCCTCGATGATTTTGTGGGGCGAGATCGCGGCAATTACTCGGTCTTGTCTGGCGGCCGGTGGTTTCCAATCTTCGGCTCCAAATAGAACCACAGGCCCGCCGCGAGGCCAAATAGCGCAATCAGATTACCTGCGATCCTTTCGCCCGAGGAAGCTGACAAATCCCCCAACAATCGGAGTAGACAGCCGATCAATGCAACGACCCAGGCAAGCTGAAGCGGGCGCTTAGCCTTGGCTCCACTTCCGTCACCCTTGGGCCGAACATTCTCTTCGGCGTTCATATTAAGTGCGTTTTACCAGAGAAAGCGTCGAGGGTCAAAGTCGAGACGCTTTCTAGCGGGAGCGGCGGGTTGGTTGGGCGATGCGGGCGATTTTGGGGGAGGCGAGCGAGCCGGTGATGCGATACGTCGGCTCGGCGGATTTTGGCGCGGATGAGACGAAGTGCAGGCGCAGGTCGAGGTCGCGGCTGAAGGCGATAGCGCCGGAGCCGGCGATGTCGGGGCCGGGGGCGGCGACCGACAAATTCTGGAGCTGGATCGTCCGCGACGAACAGGCGAATGATGCCGAGGCGTTCGAAAAGCGGCTGACGCCCGGGACCACAGCGGAAGCGCGCAACGAGGATACGAGGTCGATGCCGTGGATTTCGGGGCTCGCGATATCGGCTTGGCCCTGGCATCCGAGCGACGAGACGAGATCCGCGCGCGTGGCGCCGGTGGCGGTGAACGAGATTTTGCCGGTGGCCGAGCCATCGAAAAGATTGGCGAGCCCGGGAGACGCGGCGGTGAGCGCGGAGAGATCGACGCGCGAAAAGGCGGCGTTCACTTTGTATGAGGGTGGGGCTTGCAGATCGGCGACGAGTGAACCTGCGAGCGTGCCGCCGTAAAGCTGGCCCGTGGCGTTGGCGAGCTCGACGTGACGGCCGCCGACTTTCATCTCTGCCTGCAGGTGGTGGACGGCGAGCGGCGGCAATGCGAATTCATCGATCGCGAGACGGCCGCTCGCGCGCAAACTTTCCGGCACGGCAACCGCGGGAAGGCGTGGGTTGAGAAACGGCAGCATGCGATCGAGGAAGCTTTCGCGCCAGAGCGGATTGAGCCAGCGGTCGAGATCCGCGGCCGAGAGAGTATCGGCGGAGAGGACGAACTGCCACTCGGGATCGATGTCTGTGCGATCGAACGTGCCGGTCCATTCAGTTCCAAATGCGCGGGCCGACGCGAGCGCGATATGCTGCTTGCCCAGCTTGAGGTCGGCGCGCGCGCGAATCTCGTCGATCGGCTGATTCAGGAAAGGTGCGTGAAGCGCAGCGCCATCCGCTGCACCGGTGGCGCCGAATTCGATCCAGCCGGTGGGGCGGCCACGCCATGGCACGTCCGTTCCGCTCCAGAGCAGATCGCAGGAGGCAGGGCCCGCAAGATCCCAGCCGCGGGAGATATTCAGGCCCAAAGCGCCTGCTGCCGAAACGAGGTCGCGCATGTCGCGGCTGCTTCCCGCAATGTGCCAGTCGGGCAGCGCGCCGTGCGCGGATTTCGTCGAAACGCTCATCTGGAATGATCCATTGGATGGAACTGCCGCAACTTTAGCGGAGCGACTGTTCGCACCGCGATTGGCGCCGGCGAAAGAAAGCGTAGCGGGCGGGACGGAAATGATTCCGTGATCGTATCGAAACTGCACGCGTCCCAAGTGGGCGGGAGCCTGAAGGCTCGCGCCGGTGAAGTCCGCGCCTTCGCTTGAGCCAATAGCATTCACGACGCGCAACGGCCAACCGTCGATATTGCCACGAACGGCGACAACACCTTGCGCCGCGACGTCGTCCGCAACGTTCGAATGGGAGGCCCGCAACCAGCCGAGCAGATCATCAAGGCTGATTTGCGAAGACGTGACGGAGATTTGAACTGGCGGAGCCAGTTCCTTTGGAGGCTTGCGGGGATGACCCCAGGAAATCCGGCCGGCGGCGTGCAGATTCGAGTGCGGGGCTTCAAGCGTCGCGTCGGTGAATTCAAGGAATGAAGTTGCTGGATTCCAGCGAGCCTGCGCGATCAGGCTCAGCGAGGGATTATCGGAGCGCGACGCCAGGTCCCAGCGGTGGAGTTCGCCGAGTTGCGCGGCGCCTCGAAGCGCCCACATGCCGTCGGGTTCCTCTGTTTTCGCGTTGAGGTCGAGCGCGAGCGTGCCACGGATGCCGTCATCGTCGTCGCTGGCAAGGCGCAGCACATCCGAAAGCGAAGCGTCGCTCCACGAAAGATCAAATGCGGCAGGGCGCAGACGCGAGGACGTGCCGCCAACGTGGCCTGAGACGTGAATCGTCCCCACCTGCTGCAGCAGGACCGCGGCGCGCCAGGGCGTCGCGTCCAGATCGATGCGCCAAAGGCCAGGACTATCGGTTTCGACGCTGCCGCTTACGTCGACGAAGGCGAATGGGAGCTTTTCGTCGCCCTGCTTGAAGTTGACTCTGCCGCCATCGATCTCGATCCTGCGAAAGCGCAGCGGCGAGGATGGGAGCGACGGGCCCACGGCAACGGGCGGCGCGGCATTCTCGCCGGGGCGCGGCAGCCATTCGGCGACGTTCCACTCCCCAGCGGAATCGCGGACGAGGTTCAGACTGGGATGCGAAAGAGAGAGCGTGCCGAGTTCGATGCGGCCACGGAGAAGGCTCTCCCAGCGGAGACGGACGGAGATGGAATCGGCGCGGAGGAAATACTCGTGGCCGAAGCGCTGGTCTTCGTCGACTCTGATCGAGTTCGCGATGAGCGAAGGGCCGTCCCAAAAGCTGAAATCGTAGCTGCCGACTTCGACGGGGCGGCCGAAGGCGGCTTCGAGATGCTCCGTCAGTTTTCGCTGCAAGGGGCTGTGGCGAATCAGCAAGGAAATGGCGAAGGAAGCCAGCCAGAGCAACGCGACCAGAGCCGCAAGCCATTTCAGCCAGCGAATCCAGGCGCGGCGGCGCGGCGGCGGAGCCGAGTCAAGAGGCTCGGAGGGCTCGACGGTCGGTGCGTATGTGCCGGACACGGTGGATACAAATGAAGATACCACGGCGGGAAGCCGGGCGAGATACATCGGACCCAAAAGACTCACCGCTGAGACGCAGAGGACGCAGAGACTGCAAAACCTGAAAGCTGTGGCTCGCCCGAGGTTGTGCTACGCCGAACTCAACACAGAGAACACTGAGAAAGGCGAGGAGAGCACAGAGAAAATCGAACCCGGGAAATTAGTGGACTTCGCGGAGCATGCGGTGCCAGCGGGTGCGGCTGGGCAGATGGGCGAGCGTGTCCTCGATGCCTAAGAGCGTGCCCGCAAGGCTGCGATCGGTGTAGTCGTCGGGCGTGGCGCGGACGGACCAGTAGATGAACATCGGGCGACCCATGATGGCGTCGCGATCGACGAAGCCCCAGTAACGGCTGTCGGAGCTGTCGTCGCGATTATCGCCCATCACGAAGTAGTGATCCGGCGGTACAACGAGCGAGTTGCTCTGGATGTATTTGCCGATCTGCGCCGCCCATTCGGGGCGGAGGCGCTCCTCGAGGAGCGCCTGATCGAGCGGCGGGAAAGTATCGCCGAACGGATCGTAGGCTTCGCTGTGGACGGCGTAGGGCTCGGAGAGAGGCTTGCCGTTGATGTAGACGACTTGATTCACGATGCGCAGGTGTTCGCCCGGGAGCCCGATGACGCGTTTGACGTAATGGACGTGATCGTCATAGGGGAACCGGAAGACGATGATGTCGCCGCGGCGAATGGCCCGATAGGGCAGAAGCTCTTCGTACCAGGCGCCGCTGCCGCCAAAGAGAAACTTGTTGACGAGGACGTGATCGCCGACGAGAAGAGTAGGTTCCATGGACCCGGACGGAATCTTGAACGCCTGCAGGACGAACGTGGTGGCAAACAGCGCGAGGAGGATCGTGACGAGCAGCGATTCGAGCACCTCGGCAAGACCGCCGACGATCGCCTTATGCACGGTGGCGGCGTTCGGCGGCGCGGAAGGCTCGGCTATGTTCGCGCCGGCTTCTGTTTCGATCGATTCCATTCAGGCGATCCCACAACTTTCTTCCAAGATTCCCAGTGCGATTCTGGCAGCCGCTTGTTCCGCCTCCTTCTTGCTACGGCCCTCGGATGCGGAAAGCCTCTGGCCTCCGTGCCAGACTTCCACCTCGAAGGTTTTCTGATGCTCGGGCCCGGATGCGTGGCGGAGGCGGTATTCGGCCATGCCGAGCCCGCGCTGCTGGAGCCATTCTTGCAGCGCCGATTTGTGATCGGCGCGCTCGAGGCCTTCGACTCCTTCTTCGAGCGCGGGATCCAGCAGGCTGCGGCGCAAGAAGGCCGCCGCCGGAGCCAATCCGCCATCGAGATAGATCGCGCCGAGAATCGCTTCGAACGCGTCAGCCAGCAGCCTCTTCTTTTCGCGGCCGCCCGTCTTTTCCTCGCCGGGGCCGAGGCGCAAGCGAGGGCCGAGTTGCAAGCGCTGCGCCGCCGCGTGGATCGAAGCCGCGCTCACGAGCCGGGCAAGCCCCTTCGAGAGATTGCCCGCGTCCCACTGAGGAAAGGAAGCGAGAAGCTGCTCGCTGGCTACGAGGCCGAGAACGCGGTCGCCGAGGAACTCGAGGCGTTCGTTGTCGACGCCGCCCGCGCTCTGACGGAGGGAACGATGGGTGAGAGCGCGTTCGAGCCGGTCGGGGCGCTGGAAGCGATAGCCGAGCGTCGTTTCCAGCAACGCGCGCTCCTCTTCGGTCATGTACGGCTGCCTCGTTCCTATTTCTTTTGCGCGGCGAGCTGCTTGGCCTTATCCGCATTCTGCTTGCACACATCCTGCAAGCTTCCCATAATCTGGCTGCAACGAGTATAGGCGTCCGCGGCCTCCGAGAAGTGGCTTGAGTTCTGTAGGCTGGCCCCCAGGGCGAAGAAATCGGTGGCATCGGGATTCGGGTTACTCTGGGTGGCCTGCTGAAGCTCCTTGGCCGCGTCCTCGAAATCCTGCCTTCGGAAATAGACGAGGCCGAGACCGCTGTGCGCTTCGGCGGTCTTCTCGAGTTTGATGGTGGCGAACTGCTCGTCCGTCATGCCGGGAGGCTTGGTGAGCGTGGGAATGTCCTTGATGGCGCGCTTTTCGTAGGTTTCGGCCTTATCGAGCTGCTGATCGGCGTCGGGGGTGTTCGGGTTGATGACGTGTGGAATCACCCAACCGACCATCGTGAGAATATCGACGTTGTCGGGATTGATCGCGAGAGCCTTGTCCGCAACGAGGTAGAGATTCTTCCAGTCCTGCTTCACGTAGTAGGCCTGCGATAGGACCGCGTACACGGATTCGATATAGCTGCTTTTGGGATAGGTCTTGGCAAAATCCTCGCCGAGCTGGATCTTTTGGTCCGCATCCTGCGCGCTTGCGTCGAAGAAGGCTTTGTAGGCAGCCTCTTCCTTGGGGTCAACTTTCGGAGGCGTTGCCTCAAGCTCCTTCTGTTTCTGCTGCTGGGCCTGATTCGCCAGATTTTCGTTGTCCGGAATCGTGTTTGGATCGGTGGGCTGCTGCGCGTGAGAAGCCGTGGCAAGCGCGGAGGTCGCTGCGAGTGCAACGGCGAGAATGCGAATCGCGTTTTGAACGGATGAAAATGTCATCTGGATTGTCCCTTGTCCTTCCTCGATCGTTCCTACCCCCTACTGCTTTGGCTGCGCGGCGAGATTTCTGGAATTGCTCGCACTTTGCTTGCAGCGGTCCACGAAGGGGCCGCCGGCCTGGGCGCAGTGGTCGTAAGCATCAGCTGCCTCGGAATAATGCTTCAGATTGTCCAGGTCGACACCAAGGACGTAGAGATCCGTTTCGTCCGGATTGGGGAGACCGGAGATGGCCTGCTGAAGCTCCTTTACCGAAAGATCGAAATAGCCACGCCGAAAATAGACCAGACCCAGGGAGCTATGCGCCTTGTGGGTGTATTGGTCCTTCATGGCCTCGAACTGCTTGTTGTTGGTGTTGGAAGGCTTCTCCATTTTGGGTATGACGTCGATGGCATATTTCGAGTACTGCTCGGCCGTCGTCAGCAACTTTGCCGCATCGGGGTCATCCGGATTGTAAACGTGGGGGATGAGCCAGCCGACAGTGGTAAGAACGTAGACGTCGTTGGGCTTCAAAGCCAGCGCGCTATCGGCCGTCGCATAGACGTCCTTCCAGTCCTTGTTGGAATAATAGGCGTCCAACAGGCCAACTTCGACGGGTTCGTCGAAGTAACTCTTGGGATATTTGTGCAGAAAGCTTGTGCCGAGCTGAATTTTCTTGGCCGGCTCGTTCGCTTTGTAAAACTCCTTGTAGGCTGCCGTTTCCTTCGGATCTTCGTTCGTTTGGCGCTGGGCATCGACGAGAGCGCGCATGTCCGCCTCCTGGGAGTCGACCGACCGCGCGTCTCCGGGCGACGTGCCTCCGCTGATGCCTTGGCCGAGCGTTTGCGCGTGCGACGAAACCGCAAGAGCGAGAACTGCGCCGTAAAGAAAAACCAAGTTGCTAACCGCAAAACGTCGAGAAACTTTCATCTGGTATCCCTCCCAGGGAGAATGGAGAAAGCCGTCATACTTCCTCAATCGTTCCCGCTCCTGTTACTTCGACTGCGGAATCTGCTTCTTCGCGGCGTCAGCGCTTTGCTTGCAGCGATCCTGCAAAGGGCCGGCGATCTGGCCGCAACGGCTGTAGGCATCGGCTGCGTCGGCAAGGCGGTTCATATTCTCGAAGTCGATGCCGAGGACATACAGGTCGGTCGCGTCGGGATTCGCGGTGCTCGGCGACGACTGCTGAAGCTCCTTGGCCGAATTCTCGTAATCGCCGCGGCGAAAATCAACCAAGCCGAGCGCGCTATGCGCCTGAATCGCGGCTTGAGTTTTGAACCCGGCGAATTGTGCGTCGTTCATATAGGAAGGCTTGCTCATCGCAGGCATGATCTCAATCGCGTGCTTTGCATAGGTTTCGGCCTTGTCGAGCAACTGGTCCGCGTCCGGATCGCTCGGCTGAGAGACATGCGGGATTATCCAGCCGACAGTCGTGAGAACGAAGAGATCATCCGGTTTCAGCGCCAGCGCCCTGTCGGCGCTGGCATAGACATCCTTCCAATCTTGTTGGGCGTAGTAGATGTTCAGCAAGCCGACGTCAACCGGCTCGTCCAGCCCGCTTTTCGGATACTTTTGGAGGAAGCTATTCCCAAGTTCGATTTTCTTGGCCGGTTCATTCGCCTTGTAGAAGGCCTTGTAGGCGTTCACTTCCTGCGGGTCCTGAGCGCCGCCTTGCTTTTGTACGTCCGTAAGCATATGGAGCTCGGTTTGCAGCGAATCGACGCCTGAGTTAACGGGCGTTGCCTGCTGTCCGCCCGCTACAGCCATTTGCGCGCGGGAAACGCCAGCAAAGGCGAAAAAAGTGGCGAACGCAATCGAGAGTATGCGAACTGCCAACCCCGAGATTAGAGTCTTCATGTGATCGGTCCTCCTTTTGCGGAATCGGCTAGGAGAAACTTGAACATGAGACGAATGGATCACTGTTGCGGTTCCTGATTTTCGCCGGCATGCGCGGGGGCTTTGTAAGCCGCATCGACGCCGCTCTGAGCCGCGGCCCGGGCATCCAAAGGACCGTCATCGATGGCCAATGCCGCCCGATATTCGCTCACGGCCAAATCGCGCTCGTCTTCGAGATCGTGAATGCGGCCGAGATAGACGTGCGACCATGCCAGAATTTCCGGGTCCACCGACGCGGATGCCTCGTCCGAATTCGACGCGGTGGTGATTTGCTGGAACAGATCCTTGGCGCGATCGGCGTTGCCGGAAACGACGGAAGCGATCGCGAGGCCATACATGCCGCGAGCATCGTTGGGATATTTGGCCAGCACCCTTTCAAACGTCGCGGCAGCGGCGGAGACGTCCTTCTGTTCGAGTTCGCGATTGCCTTCGACGAGCCAGCGATCGAGCTCCGACGCGAGAACTGCCTCCGAGTTTTCGTGTTGCTGGGGCGCCGGCCCGCTCTCGACGGAAGGAAAGGCAAAACCCTTCAGGCGCTTTTGCTCCGCGTTGACGTCGATGCCGGAAATCAGGTCGCCGAAATAGTAGGACATGGCCGGACCGGCCTTCTCGAACAGCTGCAGCTGGGCGACCAGGGGCCGCACGAGAATGAAGCCGGACTGATCGTCTTCGTGAAGTGCGGCTTCAAGCTGCGGCGCCGTGAGATGGCGCAGGCGCAATTCGACGGCCTTGATCAGGCACTCGTCCATCAGGGAAATAAAATCGTTGTCGTATTCGGCGGGCAGGCGGGGTGCGCTCGCCGCCACACTCAGCAGGGCGCGTTTCTTGTATTCCAGCGGGCGATTCTTCAGCACCAGCGGATCGAGCAAAAAGTGTAGATACGCGTGCCGGATTGCGTCGACGGGCAATTGTGGGGCGGCGCCGACGACCATCGAATACTGGTCGCCGTAATTCCGGAAATTCGTCCGGGCGCCCACCAGCGGCTCGACGTACACCGTAAACGTGCGGCTCGTCGGCTTCACGATTTCGCGCAAATACGCGTTGGAGACCGTGACAATCTGACGGAGAGACGCGCGATAGTTCGCCAGAAGAGGCTCGTATTCGGGCTCAACCCAGGTCCAGCGCGATCCGAGATGCGCTTCCCGGTAGAAGTTGGCGAGGACAGTCTGGAATCCATCGAGCGCAACCACATCTGGAGGAAGCAACTCCTGGTTCACGGGCAGCTGGAAATCCGGCGGCGGCCCCGCGACCACGGCAAAGGTGATGTAGCGGGAAAGCGTCTCGCCGGGATCGGCCAGGGCGTGATCCTGATAAAACTGGCGCAGGGCATCCACCGCGGGTCCCTGCATCTTGAGCAGATCGTCGCGCAGAGCGCGGCGCGCGGGCATTTGAACGAGCAGGTTGTCGTCAATCTGGTAGCCCGCCGCGCCCAGGGCGCACATGGTGGCAAAAACCTGCGGGCTTGCCTGCACGGTAATGCCCATGCTGTCGCTGTCCGTGGACTGCTGCGCCTTCAAGGGCGCAGGTAACGCGGTTGCCGCGACGCAGGCGAACAGAAGCGCAAGCACAGAATGCGAAAGTCTGAAATTTCGGACGTACCTTTGGATGGGCCTGCTCCTCAATCTGGGGTCCCGCCGGCTTCCCGTTTTCCGGCTCTGGGCGATCACCTTCCCCCGATGCGCGCCCGGCTCAGACTCTAGCGGTCGAAAGGATCAGAGTCAAGAATCGCGGAAATGGTTGGAAGCTCGCTTTGGCGATCAGGCTAACCGCGGACGCGAACCTCGCTGAAGCTCAGGAGGACACGCCCGCCATCCATCGGCCGGCCAAAATTCATCTGCGGCCGAAAGCGCGAGAACATGAGGAGCTGGTCGATCTGGTGATGCACGTCGACACTCTCGGGGCCAGAAAGGATTTTGTAATCGACTACTTCCCCCTGGGCGTTCAGCGTCGCTTCCAGCAGCAATCCGCTCGGGCTCGGCTGGCCATTCGGGCCAATCATCCCGGGAACCGGGAACGGCGCGAGGCTTTCGAGTTCGGCGGGCTGCACGAGGTTGAGCGGCAGATCGTTGGGCACAACGCCGTTCATGGGCACGCCCACCAACAGGCCGTGCACGACGAAAATGAACACGCCCAAAGCCGTCAGGACTCCGCCCGTTGCCGGAACGGCGAGCGGGCCCAGCAGATTCTCGAAGACCAACAACGTGCTGTTCCAGAACCGGACGACGCCGGCCCACGGAGACCGTTCGCGCGAAACGCGCATGCGAATCTTCAACGCCAGATCGGAAGGCGCAGCAACAGGCTCCATGTGCGCAAGATACCCGTTGAGCAGATGATAGCTCTCGAGATGGTCCCGGCACTCCGCGCAGGAATCGAGATGTTCGCGCACGCCTGCATGGTCCTGAGCGCGCATGGCTCCATCGAGATAACCGGGAAGGCGTCTTTGGGCTTCTTGGCACTTCATCTTGCTGCTCCCTGCATTTCACCGACAGCAGTTTCCGGGGTGCGAGGCACGCTTGGCGTTTCAGGATGCGCCGCGGATACTGCTTTGATCGCACGGCCCGCGACGGTGATCGTTGCACGATTGCCGGACGCGGCGTGTGTGTGTCGTTCAGGCGCGTGCAGAATGGGATCGAGAATCTCCTTGAGCGTTCGCCGGCCGCGCAGGATCCGGGATTTCACGGTTCCAACCGAAACCTCCAAAATCTCCGCGATCTCTTCGTAGGAGAGTCCTTCGAGATCTCTCAAAATCACGGCGCTGCGAAACAGAGGAGGCACAGACGCCAGCGCGCGGCGTACGGTGGACTGCATTTCGTGCGTCGCCAACTGCTCGAACGGCGTCGCTTCCTCGTCTCTCAATTCCAGCGTCGAATTCCGGCCGTCTTCATCGGCATCGATCGAAACCTGCTGACGGTGATGCCGCCAGCACCAGCGGCGATGATTGAGAGCCTGGCGCACCGAGACGCGGTAGAGCCAGGTCTTCAGCGAACTCCCGCCGCGGAAACCGCGAATGCCTCGAAAGACGCGGAGGAAGACATCCTGCGTGACGTCCGCAGCGTCGGCTCGATCGGCAAGGATTCCGTAAACCAAGTTGTATACGCCCGCGTGATAGTAGGTGACGAGATAGTCGAAAGCCGCGTCGGAACCCGCCTGAAGCTCCGTCACCAGCTGAGCTTCGTCCCGTGACCACGGCAGACTGTGTGCGAGTTCGGACATGCCTTGCGCCGCGCTTTCCGGGGCACATCTCCCTGCAAACTGATAGACACCGGGAGGCCCCACTATGTTGCAAGAATAACAGAAAAATGCCGCGAGGGAGATACGCCGGAAGTACTGTCGCCAAAATTCGGCGATTAGCTAACTAAGCGTCTTATCTACTTAGGCTTAGCGGAGGTAAGCCGCGGAGGATAGTTGCCGAGCCGTCCGTAGCTCGCGCATTCGTAGCCCGCCTTCGCCATTCGGCTACGGCGCGGCAGCCTTCGCACGCTTGCGCGAGCGAAGGCTGGTGGAGCCGAAGGGATTCGAACCCTCGACCTCCTCGATGCCATCGAGGCGCGCTCCCAACTGCGCCACGGCCCCACCGCAGGTTTACATCGATAGCTGCTTTTATAGCACCGCGCGACGGAGAGCGTCAAACGGCAGTGGGTCAGTTTCCGGCTAGCGTGTTGATCATGACTTAACGAAACAGCTCGTTGATGCGCGACAGGAAACACTTGTCCTGTACAGCAATCGTCCTGGACGGATTGCGGCTACCATAAGAGAAGTGATCCACCCAATCTGGCCTCGGGTGAGCGAAGTCAGTTCGCGAGGTTCGGGATGCCGATTCTCTTGAGGTCGTCCAAGCCGCTGTGCGCTCTAGGGCTGCTCTTAGTCGCCGGATGTTCGGGTAGCGGCAAGTCATCGACACTTGCTCCCACTCGGTCCGTCACGGCGCAACTTCCTCCGGTGACAATCGCTCGCGGTGCTCCGGCGGGAACCCCGGTGATGACGCAATTCGCCTCAAACGGACCGGCGAAGCCCACTTCTGACCGCAACGCCCCGGACGCGAGCCCTATCAGCACTAGTATTTCCACAAGCCCGGGCGCCGGCGACGTCGGAGCGCGCGGCAAGCGGGTCCTCATCGACGAGAACGGAACATTGCTCCTGACGACTCCGGACGGCGCGAACCGCCGCAAGATCGCCGAAAACGCCGGGGCCGCCTCCTTCTCACCGGATGGGAATTTAGTCGCCTACGCCGACAAACAGGGCGTGCACGTGTTGTCGCTGCTCGACGGCCAGTCCGTCAGTTTGGCGGAGTTTACCGAAGGGGACGTCTTCTATGGTATGGCGTGGTCGCCCGATCAGAAACACCTGGCCTACGACGGGGGAGTTCGTATGAAGAGCTGGGATTTGTTTCTGACTTCGTACCCGCCCGCCGGGGACGCGCCACGCAATCTCGGCCAGTGGTATGAATCCATCAGTTTTTCACCGGACGGGAAATTCATCGTTCATCCGTCATTTAATCCGACGGGCCCACCCGGCCAACCGGATATCCTGGAAACAGTCAATGTGGAAACCGGCAAACGCGAAACGATCTACAAGGGCGCTACAACAATCTGGGAAGCTAAGTATGCGCCGGACGGATCGAGCATCGCGTTCATGATGACCGATCCGGCGGACGATGAATCGCAGAACGATTCCGGTGGCGCCGTCATCGACTTGTGGATTCTGCACTTGGACTCGAAAAAGGCGGAGAGAATCATGCGCGGCGTTTATGATTTCGACTGGTCCCCCGATGGAAGGTTCCTCGCCGTCGGCAAGGGCTCGGAGGAGGGGGACTACCCTCCCGGCGATGGCGCTGTTTTCATCAGCTCCGCCGACGGGAAAGACCAATTCCAGCTTTCGGAAAAAAACGCCCCTTCGATGCGCGCGATATTTTCGCCGGACTCAAAAGAGGTAATGTTCGTGGACTTCAATGGCTTCCGCCTTGTGATCGGCGATCTGGCGACGCGGAAGCTGATTCCACTGCCTGGCCTCGGCCCCGGAGGGGGCGAATACCCCATGGTGTACGACTGGAAATAGATGCTGCGTCCAGCAATTTTCTCTTCTTCCCGTTTCCTTCAACACCGCCGAGAGCTTCACGCACAACGAGAGCGGCCAACTCCTGATTAGTCGGATAATCGGAAACTGACCCACCGCCCGTCAAACGACGGGCGCCGAGAGGTCATCTAGCGTAGAATGCCGCACTATGCCAAAAATCACATTCTTGGGCGCGGCGGGAACGGTCACGGGCTCGAAATATCTGGTGGAGGCGGAGGGCAAGCGGCTGCTGGTGGATTGCGGGCTCTTCGAGGGATCGCGCGAGCTGAAGCAGCGGAACTGGGACAAGTTGACGGTCGATCCGGCGACGATCGACTGGGTGCTGCTGACGCACGCGCACATCGACCACACCGGCTATCTGCCGCGGCTGGTTCGCAATGGATACCGCGGCCCGATCTACGCGAATATCGCGACGCACGAACTTTGCACGCTGCTGCTTCCCGATTCCGCGCACCTGCAGGAAGAAGACGCGCGATACGCGGTGAAGAAAGGCTATTCGAGGCACAAACCGCCGCTGCCGCTTTACACCGTCGCGGAATCGCAAACGGCGCTGCAGCAATTCCGGGAAATCCCGAGCAACGACGTCTTCAAGATCAGCCCGCAGTTTTCGGTGCTGCCGCACGATGCGGGGCACATCCTCGGCGCCACGTGGCTGGAATTGACGATCACCGAAAACGGCAAGCAGACGCTGGTTGTCTTCTCGGGAGACGTCGGGCGCTACGATCAGCCGATCCTGAAAGATCCGGAATCGCCCACACGCGCGGATTTCCTGCTCTGCGAATCGACCTATGGCGATCGCGAGCACCCCGGCGGTTCCGTCACAGATGAACTCGCGGACGTGGTGAACCAGACGGCGAAACGCGGCGGCGCCGTGGTGATTCCGGCATTTGCGGTCGACCGGACGCAATTGCTGCTGTATTACCTCCGCGTGCTGGAAAAAGCGCAGCGGATTCCGCATCTGCCGATCTATCTCGACAGTCCGATGGCCATCAACACCACCGAAATTTATACTCGCCACCGCGCGGACCACGATCTGAAACCTCAGACCGATCCCGACCCGATGGATGTCCAGGAAGTCCACATGACCTGCTCGGTGGAAGATTCAAAGAAGATCAACGACGTCACTGCGCCGTGCATCATTATTTCGGCGAGCGGCATGATCACGGGCGGGCGCGTGCTGCACCATCTCGCGTACCGGCTGCCGGATTCGCGCAGCACCGTGCTGCTCGTCGGATACCAGGCCGAAGGCTCGGGCGGGCGCGCATTGCTTAACGGTGCAAAATTCCTGCGAATTCACGGAGCGGAAGTGCCGGTGCGGGCGCAGGTGGTCGAGATGTGCCAGCTTTCCGCGCACGCCGGCAAAAGCGAGCTGCTGCGATGGATTTCCGGGATTCAGGCCCCGCCGAAGCGCACATTCATGGTCCACGGCGAGCCAAGCGGGCTGACGTCCCTGCGCGACGCAATCGTGGCGCAGCGCGGCTGGCCGGTCACGATTCCCGATTACCTGCAGTCGTTTGATCTCGCCTGATCCGCCAGCGTCGCCGACAGGAGGTGGTTTCCTCTGCGCCTCTGCGGTGATCTTTTTGATGTGTTCCGCGACCCCAGATCTACAATCCCAAAGTTCAGATTCGAAATTGAAAACCAAGAGAAGCCGTAACCGGACATGTGCCCGACGTTAATCCAAAGGCACGGGCCGCCTTGCGGTAAATCCTTTCGACTTAGCGTGGAACTCGTTGAAACCGTATTCCGAAAGTTCCGTTTTGGTTTTTGCGGTGAGCGGTGCGCCCACTACTTCGATAACTGTGTACGGCGGGTCAGCCGAGTGAGGCCCATGATGCAGATCAATCGTATCCAGTTCTGCAAGCAGCATGTCTTCTGCGGATGAGGAGTCCGGCGCTTTGAAGGTAGTGATGCTGGTTAGGTGATCCTTACCAGGGCGCTCTTTCCAAAGCCGCTGGGCCACGGGCTTGTTCGTGGGCGTATCCACAATCCACACGGGTGCGCCTTGCTCAAGGTCAGCCAGTTGCTCTCCGAACTCTCGATCAACAACGACATATACCTTGTATGAAGCGGTAGTCATCTCCTCCACTCTATCCTGCTGCTCATTGTCGCGGGAAGCGGAACGTTCGGATTACCGGGGAGACGCGGAGCCCACAGAGAAAGACGATGGCAATCCCGGCAACACAAACGGTAGCGCGTTACTTCGACGGGCGCAGCTTGGCGAGGCGCTCGGTGGCGGCCTGGAATGTCGATTCCTTTTTGCAGAATGTGAAGCGGAGGTGGTTGCGGCCGTCGGCGGGATCGCGATAAAAGCTCGATCCGGGGACGGCGGCGACGCCGATTTCCTTCACGAGATATTGCGCGAAGGCGACATCGTCGGGAAAGCCGAACGCGGAAATATCCGTCATGATGTAGTAGGCGCCGCGCGGCTTGAAGCATTTGAATCCGGCGCCGCCGAGAATTCCCAGCATGCGCTCGCGACGGGCGGCGTATTCGCGCGCCAGCGTGTCGTAGTAGCTCTGCGGAAATTGCATCGCAACGGCGCCCGCTTCCTGCAGCGGCGCGGCCGCGCCGACCGTCATGAAATCGTGCACTTTGCGGATCGCGGCGGTCACGTCGGGCGGCGCGATCACCCAGCCGACGCGCCAGCCGGTGACGCTATACGTCTTCGACAGTGCGTTGATCGTGAGCGTGCGCTCGCGCATGCCATCGAGCGAGGCCAAAGAAATATGTTCGGCGCCGTCGTAAAGCATGTGCTCGTAGATCTCGTCGGTGATGGCGAAGCAGTTCCAGCGCACGCAAAGATCGCGAATGCATTCGAATTCGGCGCGCTCGAAAACTTTTCCCGTGGGATTATTCGGCGTGTTGAGAATGATCGCCTTCGTCGCGGGACCAAACGCCGCGGCGAGTTCATCCGGATCGAACTTCCAATCGGGCGGCTGCAGCTTGACGAATCGTGGCGTGGCGCCCGAAAGAATCGCATCCGGCCCGTAGTTCTCGTAGAACGGTTCGAAGACCACCACTTCGTCGCCCGGATTGATGATCGCCATCATCGACGACATCATGGCCTCGGTCGAGCCGCAGCACACGGTGATTTCGCGCTCGGGATCGATCGCCACGCCCTGCGTCCGCTCAAATTTTCCGGCGATGGCGTCGCGAAACTTCTTCGCGCCCCAGGTGATCGCGTATTGGTTGATGTCCGCGTCGATCGCCGCCTTTGCGGCGTTCTTGATTTCGGCGGGCGCGGGAAAATCGGGAAACCCCTGCGACAAATTGACGGCGCCGTAGCGCAGCGCCAGCCGCGTCATTTCGCGGATTACGGATTCGGTGAAGCGTTCGGCTTTCGAGGAAAGTTTCGGACTGGTGCTAGTCGCCACGGCCCGTTCGGGGTGTGCGGGATTCATTTGCGTTTTGCCTTCCGTAGAGCCGGCGATAGATGGCGGCGTTGCGCGTGATGATCTGCACGTACAATCGCGTCTGCGTGAACGGAATCGATTCCACGAATTCCGCCGGCTCGCGATACGTCTGTCCGGTGGTCCACGCGTCGACGCGATCCGGCCCCGCATTATAGGCCGCGAGCGCCGCTTCGACGCTGCCGAACCGCTGCTCGAGCGCCGAGAAATAGGCGGTCCCGAGCCGGATATTGTAATCCGGATCGATGAGCCGCGTTCGCGAATAGCGAAGCTTGTGCTGTTGCGCGACTACCCGCGCCGTCTTGGGTAGCAGCTGCATCAGGCCGACCGCATCGGACACGGACACCGCGCCGGGCTGAAAAGCCGATTCCTGGCGCATGAGCCCTGCCACGAGCAAGGGATCGAGTCCGTTCAGCCGAGACCAGCGGCGGATTGTGGATTCGTATGGCAGCGCGTAGGCGGTGAGCCAAACCTCGCGCGGAATATCGGTGAACGCCTCCGATTCGAGCTGCGGAAAAATCTGCCGCACGGTGACGATCGCCGCGCCGTATTGCCCGGCGGCCGCCGCTTCCTGCGCCGCTTCGAAAAGAAGCCGCGGCTCGTTGGTCGCCGCGTATGCCGCGCGCAACTCCAGCTCCGCCGACGAATCGAATCCGATCGAGCGCAGAGCGTCGGCGCGAGCCTTCAGTCCTGCCACCGCCGCGGGAATCTTGCCGTCGAGCGCGGGCGGATCGGGCGCGGGCGGGATCACGCCGAGCACATCCGAGGTTTGCGTCGGGCCCGGACCTAGTTCGCGCAGGCGCTCGGCGCCGAGAAGGCCCCAATAATTCTGCGTGTAACGGTCGGCTAATTTCTCGAAATAACTGCGCGCGAGCGGCTGGGCTCCTCTTTCTTGCGCCAGGCGGCCGAGCCAGTAGAGCGCGTCCCCCACGTACGGCGAGCCGGGATAATTCCGCAGGTGCTGCTCGAGCAAATCCGCCGCGTTGGCCTGGCGCGCCATCGTGGCGGTCCAGGCGACGCGCCACTGCGCCGACGGTGTGTCCGGCCCGTTCGGAAATCCATCGACGACGCGCTGGTAATACGCTGAGGCGTGCGCGCGATCGAGCTGCACCCAATAGTAATTTCCCGCGAGGAAAAGCGCGGCAGCCGCCCAGGGGCTCGTGGGCGCGCCCTTCGCGGCCGCTTCGACCGCGGCGATCATCTCGGGTTCCTGCAGCTGGTCGCGATAAAACGTCGCGAGCGCGTAGGAGCGTTCCGCGTCGACATCAGGATCGGTGATCTGCAGTTTCGCCACTTCCCAAGGTCCGGCGCCGAGCGACATACCGCACTCGAGAATCCGCAACTGCGCCCGCTCGGCCTCCGCGCCGGAAAGCTGCGGCAACGCCTTCGCGTATTCGTCGCGCGCGTCGCTCCAATCCTTTGCGACGAAAAGAGATTCCGCATGCGCGACGCGATCTTTCAACGGAATCGGCGGAATCTGCGCGCCCGGAGCGCCCGCAAGGAAGTCGAACCGCACGCCCGCCTCGCGCGCGTGCTCGCTCGTGGGGAAATTCTCGTAGACGCTGCGGTAGTCCGCCGCCGCTTCGAGAATCTGCCCGGCCTGCTCGTGCGCCTGGCCGCGCAAAAACAGCAGCGCCGATCGCTGCGTGGTCTGCGGATAGGCATCGAGGGCCGCCACCGCCGCGGCCGGCTGCTTCGCGGCGATTGCGGCGTTGCCGAGCGCTTCGAGCGCCTGCTCCGTCATCACGGAGTCGGGATAATCCTTGCGGAACTGGTCCAGCTCGCCGACCGCAGCCGCATCATTATTTGCCGCAAAATCGTTTTCAGCGCTCCAGTAGAGCCCATAGTCGCCGATCAGCGGATCCTTCTGCGCGCGCGCGAACCATTTCGCCGCCTGCGTATAGTGCTGGTTGTTGTAGTCGAAGAAGCCGAGCGCCAGGGCCGCGCGCGCTCCAAGCGCGCCCGAATATTTCTCCTCGGCGAGCGAGCTGAGCCGCCCATAAGCCCAGTTGGATTTCGTATCCTTGAGCATCTTCGCAAGTTTCTCGAGCTGCTTTTCGGAAAGCGACGATCGGTGAGCGGACGGCTGGGTCGCCGGCGAACTCGGCGCCTTCTTTGCCGGCGCTTTCTGATCCGTGCCCGCAAAACAGACGGAACACACGAGCAGCATTGCGCCGGTCGCGCGAAGGAGCGGACCGGAGATTCGCATCGCAGTCTTAGTGCCGCAGAACAGGCGAGGGATACGGGTACTCTCCGAGGGCGTCGTTCTTGCCCTTGGCGAGAATTTCCACCATCCAATGGTGGAAGTAATCCACGGGATGATCCTGAATCGCTCGGAAGCGGCGGTCATATTCCTTACGGGCCTTGTCGAGATCACTTCGCAACCGTTGACAGATGTCGTGGTTCTCGCGGCCCAATTTCACTTCCTCGGGCCGCAACAATTGTATGTCCTGCATGGCGACTTTCGCGTTTCGGCTCGCCCGTCGATGCAAGTCTCTCAGGTCATCGGGCAGCGCTGCAAGATCGAAAGCGGGGGCCTCGGCGGCGGCCACTTCCTGGACGGCAGCCTCCTCAACGGCGGCTTCCGCGAGCGCTTCCTGTTCCTGAGCCCATTTGGGATCGACCGGCGGCGGTGCATGAACCGCGGCGTGGGCGGGCGCCCTGGCAGGCTCGTGTTCTCGCGTTTCGATTTCGGGTTCGGCTGCGGTTTCGACTTCCGCTTCGGGTTCGGCGGTGGCGACGCCTGTGGAATCATCGGCGTAGCCGTGCTCGCGCGGGTTCAGAGCGACGGCAACGAAATTCGAGAGGACGGAAAGTCCAGCGGCAAGTGCAGAGGCCGCCGTTTGCGCGCGCAGCATGGCAGGAAGCGCGTTGCTCGGCCGGCTCGACGAACACGCCGCTACCAGATCGGAGTACGCCTGATGCAATTCGTCCGCGGTCCGCTGCAGCGGAGCGAGATTGTCGCGCAATGCCCGCGAAACTGCCTGCTCGAGGGCATGCTCGAGAGATTTGGAACGTTCGGCCAAGGCACTTCCCTACCTTTTGCGATTATGGAAACGGTCTTTAGGGGTGTCAACTGACAATCCCGAAGCCCGTTCCTGGGCCGTGCAGTTGATTAGAAGTGGCTGACCTGCCTGGGGTTGGGCGCTGACAGGTTTCGCTTGCCTTCCCTGCCCTGCGTTCGTATCTTCGACGCCATGCTCACGCCCGAACAGATTCGCGACCTGCTCAAGATGAAACCGCTGCCCGTCGAAGGCGGATATTTTGCCGAGACCTATCGCGCGAAGGATGCGATCGCCGCGAGCGCGCTGCCCGATTCCTATCCCGGCGAGCGCGCGATTTCTACCGCGATCTACTACATGCTCACGCCCGACACTTTTTCGGCGTTGCACCGCCTGCGCGGCGACGAAATCTACCACTTTTATTTGGGCGATCCGGTCGAAATGCTGCAGCTCAAGCCCGGCGGGGCGGGCGAGGCTGTCCTGCTTGGACGGGACATCGCGGCAGGCATGCGCCTCCAGTACATGGTCCCAGGAGGAACGTGGCAAGGCTCGCGCCTCGCTCCCGGCGGAAAATTCGCGCTGATGGGCACCACCATGGCGCCCGGCTTCGACCCGCAGGATTACGAAGCCGGTAATCGCGCCGAATTGGCCGCGCAGTATCCGCAGTATTCAGCCCTCATCACCTGGCTCACCCGCTAGGCGCGGGACTTGCGCGCTCTCTTGAAGGCCCGCTTCTGACCTCGCGCGCCGTGAAAAACGTGAAGGATGTCGACGCCCTTCGCGGCGGCGCGATGGATGAGATACTTCCACGCAGGAAAGCATTTCACTCCGCGCGCGATCTCGTCCGAGGGTCTTCCCAAAGGACGGCCTCGGCAAAAGCATTCGGCCGAGAAGCATCAAGCGCGTGTACAATACGCGCCAAGCGCGGAAGAAAGACGGGAGTCGCTCGGATAGGCCTAAGACGGCGCGAGGGCGCGCTCGGTCGAACGCCGCCGGTGGCTGGGCCCCTGCCCCGCTTCGGTTCTACGAGACCTCTAGAATGGCGAAGGGCCGCACAGCGCGAAATGAGCTTGCAAAAAATCCACTGGCCGTCATTGCGTCACTGATCGGCGTTGTAGAGGCTGCTTTTGTGTATCCCGTCACCAAACTGTCCGGGCCGAATCAAACAGTATTCGTTGCGTTCATGGTAGGATTCCCGGTCCTGCTCATGATGTGTTTTTTTCTAACCGTGTGGTTCAAACCTGGCCACTTATACAGCCCGGGTGAGTACGAAACCCCCACTGATTTTCTCAAGGGAATTGGCAAAGTCTCAGCCATTCCCGCACAAGCGACGCTGGATTCGCCCGGGTCGAAACCCGCGCGTCCTCGTAGCGGCTTTGGGTCAGAGGTTAAACTCGGCGCTGAGGAACCTGTGTCCGAGAGCCGACCATCCGAGAACCCTACTCCGGAGCGTCGGACTAGGGGTTCAGATTACCTCCGTGAGTCCGCGGAGGAGTCCCGAGACTTGCAGATCTAAACATATGCCCACGGCACGGGAAGTTGTGGAACAAAAGCTAGCAGATCGGGACTTAGAGGCAGCGATCACACTGGCTAGCCAGGCGGTCGAATCTGACCCGGCGCTCCTTTGGCCATACGCGGCGCGCGGCGAGGCCCAACGGCAGGCGGGCAGATACGATCTGGCGATAGCTGACTTCACGCGCGCGATCGAAGTGGACCCCAACTATGCTTGGGCTTACGCTCATCGGGGCGAAGCCCAACGGCAGGCGGGTAGATACGATCCGGCGCTCGCTGACTTAGCACGGGCAATCGAGCTCAACCCCAACTATGGTTGGGCCTACGGCTCGCGCGGCCAAGCCCAACGGCAGATGGGTAGGTACGATCTGGCCGTCACTGAATTCACGCGGGCGATCGAGCTGGACCCTAACTATGATTGGGCCTACGCTCAGAGGGGCGAAGTACAAAGGCAGGCGGGCAGATACGATCGGGCGATCGCTGACTTCACGCGCGCGATGGAACTCGATCCCAACTATGCTTGGGCCTACGCTCATCGGGGCGAAACACAGCGGCAAGCGGGCAGATACGATCCGGCGCTCGCTGACCTAACACGGGCGATCGAGCTCGACCCCAACTATGCTTGGGCCTACGGCTCGCGGGGAGAAGCACAGCGGCAGGTGGGTAGCTACGATCTGGCGATCGCTGACTTCACGCGCGCGACCGAGCTGGACCCCAACTACGATTGGGCCTACGCTCATCGGGGCGAAACACAACGGCAAGCAGGCAGATACGATCCGGCGATCGCTGACTTAACACGGGCGATCGAGCTCGACCCCAACTATGCTTGGGCCTACGGCTCGCGGGGAGAAGCACAACGGCAGGCGGGCAGGTACGATCTGGCGATCGCTGACTTCACGCGCGCGATCGAACTGGACCCCACCTATGCTTGGGCCTACGCTCATCGAGGCGAAGCCCAACGGCAGGCGGGCAGATACGATCGGGCGATCGCTGACTTAACACGGGCGATCGAGCTCAACCCCAACTATGGTTGGGCTTACGGCTCGCGGGGTCAAGCCCAACGGCGGACGGGTAGTTACGATCTGGCGATCGCTGACCTCACGAGGGCGATCGAGCTGGACCCCAATCTCTCCTGGGCCTACTCCGATCGGGGCGAAGCTCAACGGCAGGCGGGTAGGTACGATCTGGCGATCGCTGACTTCACGCGCGCGACCGAGCTCAATCCGAACTCCGCGTGGGCGTACGGCTCGCGGGGTCAAGCCCAACGGCAGGCGGGCAGATACGATCTGGCGGTTGCTGACCTCACAAGGGCGATCGAGCTGGACCCCAACCTCTCCTGGATTTACTCCGAGCGGGGCGAAGCCCAACGGCAGGCGGGTAGGTACGATCTGGCGATCGCTGACTTCACGCGCGCCATCGAGCTGGACCCGAAGTATGCTTGGGCTTATGCCCACCGTGCCGAAGCCCAGCGGCAGGCGGGTAGGCTTGACGACGCGATTGCTGACGCCAGTCGGGCCGGCGAACTCGACCCGAATCTCGCCTGGGCCTATGGCGTGAGGGCAGGTGCCCACGCGGAGAAGGGGCTCTTTGAAAAGGCCCTCGAAGACTCGGACCGGGCGCTGAGAATCGACCCAAGCTATGCATTTGCTCTCGGCGTCAAAGGCTGGGCCTTAATAGCCCTCGGCCAGAAAACGGAGGCGGTCGACTACGTCACCAGGGCTCTCTCGCTCGATCCCTCGCTTCTGTTCCTCAAGGAATTACTAAGGAAGGCTGTCGCTGGGTAGGGCGCCAGCTCGTCCGCGTTATGCCGAGAGATTTGCCAGCTAGCGTGTGCTCGGAGCGCCCTGCTGACCGGAGCCGGGTACCTCATCCTCGGTTTGTGAGGGTGGGGCTTATGCGAGCGTGCCCTTCAGAGAGCAATTCATGCCGCACTATTCGTGTCACATCGCCTCGCTGTGACAGTATTTCAGCCCTGCGCCGAATCTGTACTCGAGTACAGGTGAAGTATGCGGCGCAAAGTGCCATGCTGGTCCGGATGATGAAAAGTCGCCCGCCCTCTCGACGAGGGCCGAACGCTCTTTGAAAACTTGACGACGGGACCTGCCGCCGCGGGTGAAGCTTTTCGGCCCCCGGTGGAAGCGTGGGGCTTCCAGCCCCTCGAAAAGACGCGAGCGCAGCGAGTGCTCCTTTGCGCAGACCCACTCGCAGCACGTGTTCGAGTTTCTGCCCGCGAGCCACGAGCGACAATTCGCGATTCACGAGCCACTACTCACCAATCACTACTTACCAATCACGCTTTTCTAATCGACATTTGCCCGATTAGAAACGCTCGCAACTCCTTGAAAACACACAACGGGGACCCATTCTAATCATTCTAATCGACACGGTTGCGGGACCCCAGGCGCGTGCGAATCAGGCGTTTTGCCGGAACGAAAAAGCGGCTACGATAGGGGCATGGACATCGATCGCAAGGCTTTTCTCGATAGCTTGGGCGGCGCCGACGCCGCCTGCAAAATGGATGCCGAGAGCCGCGCCGATGCTCTCGAGAGCCGGATGATGGCGGAACTGAATACGGCCATCGCGCTCAAGCACGGCGGCCATCACTTGCCCGCCACGTACGCACCCGGCAAGTATCCGACCGCCGCGGAAGTGGAAGCGCAAATTGAAACGAAGCCGTACCGCGCGGGCGCGGGTTTCCTGATGGTGCCGCGCACGGGCGGAAACGTGAAGCGGCTCGCGCCGATGCCCGCGAATCCCACGCTGATCGATTTTTTCAAGCTGCGATTCATGGACACGGCGCACCACGTCCTGCAAAGCGCCAATCTCGCAATGAAAAACGGCATGTCCGAGGAAATCATTCTGGCGTGCCTGCTTCACGACGTGGTGCAGGAACTGATTCGCACCGATCACGGATGGTGGGGCGCGCAGCTCTTCGAACCGTACGTGCCGGAGAAGGTCTCGTTCGCGATTCGCTACCATCAGGCGCTGCGATACTACGCCGATCCCTCGGTGGGTTACGAATATCCCGATCTCTACCGGCAACTTTTCGGCGTGGATTACATGCCGCCGCCCTACATCGAAGCGACCTACCAGATGGTCCGCAAGCACAAGTGGTACATGGAGCCGCGCATGGTCGCGGTGAACGACCTCTACGCTTTCGATCCGAATGTGGTGGTGACGATCGATTCCTTCCTCGACATCATCGGGCGGCACTTCAAGCAGCCCAAAGAAGGGCTGGGCAACGACGGCAGCCCGGTCGCCCACATGTGGCGGACAATCATCCGCCCCGATCAGCCACTATAAGCCTGCATCGCGAGAATCAGCTGAAATGCTTATGAAAACATGCCTGCTGGTTGCGTTTCTGTTGCTGCTCGGCACTTCCACCTTCGCACGGCAGAGAGACGTAATCCTCACGACCGACTGCGGAGCCGACATCGACGACCAGTTCGCGATCGCATATCTGCTGCTCGTGCCGCAGGTGCACGTGAAGGCCATCGTCACCACGCACGCGCCGACGCTTCCCAAGAATGCGGAATCTTCCGCCGCGTGTGCGAGAGACGTCATGCGGCGCATGGGCTTGCCGCAGACTCCTCCCGTGTTCGTGGGCTCCGATGTGGCGCTCACCGCGCGCGCGCCAATGCGCAACACGGGCGTGGATTTCATCGTCAAGACCTCGCGCCTCTACTCGCCTCGCAATCGGCTTCTGATCCTGACGATTGGCGCCACCACCGATGTGGCATCGGCATTTCTGGCGGACCCGTCAATCGAGAATCGCGTCGAGATCCTGACCATGGGTTTCCAATCCTGGCCCAAGGGCACAGACCCGTGGAACATCAAGAACGATCCGCTCGCCTATCAGGTGATTCTCGATTCGCGCGCGCCAATCACCATCGGCGCCGCCGATGTTTGCGTGAAGCATCTATCGCTGGACAAGGAGGAAGCCGCACGCCTGCTGCGCGGCCACGGCCAATTCGCCGAGTGGCTCGACGGATTGGTTGACACTTGGATCACGAACAACAAGGAACTCGCAGCCGGCGTAGTCAGCCCGGGACATTGGGCCATCTGGGACACGATAACGGTCGCGCATATCCTGGGTTTCACGACTGAGGCGACGTATCCTCGCCCTGCCCTGAATCTTGCGGATTGCTCGTTTTCGTTTCCGAAAACCAGCAAGACGATCCGCTGGATCACGTCGGTCGACCAGCAACGGATGTGGCCCGATTTCGTTCGCCGCCTCGACACTCTGAAATCGAGCGAATAGTCGCTGGCCGTAAATGCCGGGAAATTTTGGAGGCGGTGGGAGGCGCAAGCGCCTTATGCTTGTCCTGAGCGAAGTCGAAGGGAACCCTTGATCAGCGCTGCCTTCTTGGCGTGACTCCACCGCTTGAGTTGGTTCTCGCGGCGGCGAGCGGAAGAGAGCGAATCATGCGGCTCGGTCCAGACAAGCTTGACCGGCAGCCGCCGAGTTGTCCAGTTTGCGCCCTTGCTGCGGTTGTGTTCGTCACAGCGGCGACGCGGATCTTCGGCGACCCCTACGTAAAACGTAAGCGTCGTTCGGAGGCCGTCTTGACCGATGCGGTTGACTATGCAGCGTGAGTTGATTCAGCAGGTCGCTCAGCAGCGAGATTCCAGGGCAGCAGTTCCGCAATGCGGTTAATCGGATGGTCAACGATGCGCGAGAGCACTTCGCGCAAGTACGTTTCGGGATTAACATTGTTCAGTTTTGCTGTGCCGATCAGGCTGTAGATCGCGGCGGCGCTTTCGCCGCCCCTGTCCGATCCTGCGAACAAGTAATTCTTCCGGCCCAAGGCAACCACACGCAACGCTCGCTCGGCGGCGTTGTTGTCGATCTCCAGTCGTCCATCGTCCACATAGCGCCGCAGTGCTTCCCAAAGTCCCAGCGCGTAACGCATGGCCTGGGCCGTCTCCGATTTCCTCGACAGCTTCAGCAAAGTTTCTTCGAGCCACTGCTTCAGCGATCCGAGCAGCGGGCGGCTGCGCTCGCCGCGCACCAGGTGACGTTCTTCCGGCTGCCGCCCGCGGATGTCTCCTTCGATGGCGTAGAGTTCTCCGATGCGCCGGAGCGCTTCCTGAGCCACGGGCGAGTTGTGCGCGACGTGAAGATCGTAGAACTTCCGCCGCACGTGCGCCCAGCAGGCCGCCTCCTGAATGCGTCCTGTTTCGTAGAGTTGGTCGAAACCCGCGTAGGCATCGGCTTGCAGCGTGCCCGTGAAGCTGCTCAAGTGTGCCTTCGGATGCTCGCCCTTGCGGTCCGGCGTGTAGGCGAACCACACCGCTGGAGGTGTCGTATCTCCGGCAGGCCGATCATCGCGCACGTAGGTCCACAGCCGGCCCAGCTTGGTTTTTCCCAGTCCTGGCGCCAGCACGGGCACCGGCGTGTCATCGGCATGCAGCTTCGTCGCACTCAGCACGTGATGCCGCAGCGCTTCCACCAGCGGCTGAAGTAATCCGCTCGCGCTGCCCACCCAATCGGCCAGCGTCGCGCGGTCCAGTTCCACGCCTTCGCGCTCGTAGATCTCTTCCTGCCGGTACAGCGGAAGATGATCGCAGTACTTTGACACCAGCACGTGCGCCAGCAGTCCCGGACCGGCCCTACCTCGCGCGATTGGACGGCTCGGTGCTTCGGCTTGCACGATCTTGTCACAGCGCCCGCAGGCCAGCTTCGGCCGCACCTGCCGGATCACTTTGAAACTCGCCGGAACCCACTCCAGCATCTCCGATACGTCTTCGCCCAGACGCTTCAACTCTCCGCCGCAGTCCGGACATGCGGTTGGCTTCGGCAGAATCTGCCTCGTCTCGCGCGGCAAGTGTTCCGGCAGTGGCCGCCGTACTGGTTTCGTCGTACGATGTGTCTCAGGCGTAGCAGGAGAAGATGCCCGCTCTGCCCGGCTCGCTTCCAGTTCGTCCAGCCGCAACTGCAACTGCTCGATCTGCTGTTCCACCTTCTCCGACTTGCGCCCGAACTGCATCCGCCGCAGCTTGGCGATCAGCAGCTTTAACTGTTCGATCTCCGCATCGCGCGAGGCGAGCTGTTCCTCTTTCAAAAGAATCTGCTCGTGCTGGGAAAGGATGAGTGTTCTCAGTGCGTCGGAATCAAGCTGATGAAGATCCGGCAGGGAAGAAGAAGTGCCGCTCACACCGCCACTCTACACGAGATTCTTTACAGCCAGATGAAAATGCGCAAGAAAGCTGAAAATTCTTTGCTCACACAGCCATCTGTGGAGTGTAGCTGCGTACCGGTCGTCGCCAGTCGATCCCTTCGAGCAACATCGAGAGTTGCGCCGGTGTGAGCGAAACCGTTCCACTCGCCGCTTGCGGCCAGGTGAATCTCCCTCGCTCCAGTCTCTTGGCAAACAGACACAGCCCGTCGCCATCCCACCAGAGCATTTTGACGAGATCACCGCGACGCCCACGAAAGAGGAATACGTGTCCGGAGAACGGATTTTCCCGAAGTGCCGTCTGCACCATGCCCGCCAGTCCCACAAAACCGCGCCGCATGTCCGTCACGCCCGCTACAATCCAGATGCGCGTTCCTGCGGGCAAGCCCATCATCCGAGCAACTGCTCCAGCACCACGCGCAGCGCCTCCGCATCGACGCGCCCGGCAATCCGCAGTTGCCCCTTCGGAAGCTCCACGTGAATCATCCCGGAAGGTGTTCGCCGTCTCCGCGTGCCCGTCGATCGCGCTGCTTCCATCGCTGTGGCGCCGATCACGCGAACCGGCAGCAGATCAGGCGTCTCACTGGACCCGCGTTCCAGCCGTCCTTGCTGATAGAGCCGCCGCCATCCAAACACCTGGTTCGCGTTCACTCCATGCGCTCGCGCCACGCGCGCGACCGAAGCGCCGGACTGAAGCGTCTCTTCGACGATTCGCCGCTTCTCCTCCACGGTGCGAAATCGTCGCTTCGACTCCCTGCCCCTCACTTGTATGGCTTGCTGCGAAGTGTCCACGATCCACCTTTGTGGACACGATCATCGTGTCCACAAAGGCCATCATCCTTGCCCTCCGACTGTCCGTCTACACGGCCTAAACCGGACGCTTACCGTAAAACGAATCATCCGCGCACCGTAGGATATAGCAATGATGCACGATATTGGTGCCCCTCGACTTCGCCCGTTGGGCTCCGCTCGGGACACCAAATCCTCGTCGGATTTGGTGGAGGCGGGGGGAGTCGGAATTTGATCGGGTATTGAAAACACGCAACTTATTGATTTTTCGAGGCGCTCAAAACGCAGAAAACGGGGAAATTGCGCCTAACTGGAACGTATCTGGAACGCGGAATTTTTCATTTGCCAAACGAAGTTTCGGTTGCTGCACGGTTGTTTCCGAGTAGCCAACCAGCGAGCGCAGGAAGGTGTGGAGGGCCGGTGTAGCAAAGGGCTATTTGCTCGACGCCTGCCAGTCATAGAAAACTCGGGGCCGAACTTTCGGAATTCTGGCCGTATCAAACCATGTCTTTTGGTACACGCTCGATGGCAGGCTCGTGAGACGCGTCCTCTGGGTCTCAAGTGGTGACCCACCTGCCTCGTGAACAGGTGCACTGAACATGTATTGTTTTAACTTCGCCAAACCCTGCCTCTGACTTGCCTCTCTGTTGTAATAGCCTATAAACCATTCGAACGGGTGCCGGAAATATGTCAACACCCACAGCGCAATCAGATAAACGCTGACGAGCGACTGATATCCAGCAACCGTTCTGCTACAACGGCCTTGTAAACCATTGCACAGCATAGAGTACGTGACTCGTGAGTTTCTGAGCGTCTATCAACGAAACAGAGAGTTGGAGTGAAGCTCTGTGGAGGAGGCTTCTATCCCATAGCAAACTTTTCGAGCGTCGTCAGGCGGATGACTAACGGCTTCAGCTCTTCCGCCCCAATACGCTCCGAACAGCCTTCCACAACTCGGCGCCCGCGTTCGAATAGCGACTCTCGCAGATCCGCATCGTTCGTTGTAATCGCGATGTCGCCCAACGCTCGCAAGAGGCGAAGACTAACCGCGATGTCGCCCTTCGAGTACATTCGAATCTGCTCGAAGGCCGAGTCCAACAGGCGGTCGAAATCGATCCATTGAATGCTCACACGTGCCACGCCGCGCAGATCGTAAAGGCGAGGATCGGGCATGTCCCTTGACGCAAAGCGGATCAGGATGCGAGTTAGCTGATCAACGCACCCGATGGCGGTGGTGGGGTCGTTCACGGCAGGCGAAATCGCTTTCAGTGCGATGTCCACGATCTGCAACACGCCGAACTCTACGTCCTGTTGTAACGTGCGGGTAGGGCCGAAGTCGAACGCCTCACGAAAGGCAGTGATCGCCTCGCGAGAAAGACGTTCGGTCTTGTTCACCATTAAGAGCGGAGTGCCCGCCGGCACAAACTGGCCGACCCGGCGAACAACCTGAACCTTGACGTGGAGAGAGGTCGCGAGAGACAAAAGCTGCTTCAGGTCGACAAACCGGATGTAGCCCGAGATATCGTTCAATAGTGTTGTTTCCCACGTGCCTGCCTCGACCGAATCGCTGGTTTCGACGTGTACGTGTCTACGGGGCAGTGGCATCACCTCATCGACGACCACTTCGGTCTCGGAAGCTATCCTGTCCACGATGTGATTTACACTGATGGCCTGAGTAATGTGATGTATGAAGAAAAGCAGCAGCGCGACGCACACAATGGCCAGCACGATCGCGCCCATGACAGTCACAACCGGCGCGAACGGATTCGGCAGCGTGTGAGCCGCCGGTAGGGCGGCCATACAATAGAGAAACGTCCCAAGGAAAATGCCGAGCGTCCACTGCGTCACGCGGTCACGCGCAAAGCTGACAATGATGCGCGGTGAGAACTGCATTGAGGCCAGGGTAAGTGTCATCAACAGGATCGCGAATACGATCGAAACGACCGTCATCGTTGAGGTAGCGATGTCGCTGAGAATTACCTGCGCCACCCCGGGATCGGAGTGCGAAAAAAAGAGAACGCGGGGCACCCAATCTCCAATGGAAGGCTCGGATTCCTCGATCCAGGAAAGCACGGCACCGCTGCAGGCCAGCACGAGCGCGATCGTCACGGGGCGGACGAGGAATCCGCCTCGCAAGTTGTAAACGATATGACGAAATAGAAATCGCAGGCGTTCGATCACAGTTTCACGTTGTGCGATGAAATCTCAAACGGGCTGTTTGAGCTATACACATTTCCCCCACGGCTTGAGGTACTTTCCTCCGCGAGAGACCGTATATCGCCGAGCAGCCTAGCACAGAGGGCCGGGAGCTAGAACAGGATACGGTCTCCGCGGCCCTAGAAGAGAGCGGGCTTGCGACGACGACGAATTCATGCGTTGGTGAAGAAATTGAGGCTGCCCATCACGACACTGAACCAACTCCGGGCTGTTGCCTGCAGTGCCGTCAGTGCAAGCTCGGCAGCATGGCGAAGGTGAATGGCGCCAAGAGTCCGATCGCGTTCGGGGGAGAGCGCTCGTCAAGTGTCTCTTCTCGCGTTACTGCTTCACCATTCGTCTGCTGCCCTCGCTTGTTAGGCGGAGGATTTCCGCCAACGCCAAGCCGCGACGCTAGACTGGATCATCGCGGGGGATGGCGTTCTAAGCTCGAAGGATATGGAGGTACCCATCAAAAACCCATAAACGAAGCGTAAAACCGCCATAACAGCATCATTTTTCGACAGACCGGCGCCGACCGATTCCTGAGGGATCCGCCCACGTTTATGAATTACCTAGGGCCTGTTTATGCGGCTTTTAGGTCCCCCGCCCTACAGTTGACCGGTGATTCTATCCATGAACGGACTGCAAATCGGCGAGCGGCTGGACCACTTTTGCATCGAGAGCTTAGTCGCACAAAGTGGCATGGCCTCAATCTATCGAGCGACGGACGTGCGGAACGGTCGGATCGTGGGGCTTAAAATCCCACACTTCGAAGTGGAATCTGATCCCGTTCTGTTCGACCGCTTCAAGCGTGAAGAAGAGATCGGCAAGAGACTGACTCACCCCGGAGTCATGAAGGTATTCGACTCGGAAGACCGCAGCCGCGTTTACATGGTGATGGAATGGATTGATGGTCGGCTTCTTCGTCGCATCTTATCCGACGAGAAGAAGCTAACGATAGAGCGAGCTGTGCGCATAACGGTCGAAATCTGCGAGGCACTGAAATACATCCACAGTCAGGGCGTCGTTCATCGAGATCTGAAGCCGGAAAATATCATGGTGGATTCCGAAGACCGGATCAAGTTGATCGATTTCGGAATCGCCAGTAGCGCGGGAGCAAGGCGCCTGACGTTTGGAAAGCTTACCCGGACAATGGGTACGGCCGACTACATATCACCCGAACAGGTGAAATCAAATCGTAGCGACGGCCGAAGCGATCTCTATGCAGTTGGCATCATGCTATACGAGATGTTGACGGGCGAGCTGCCGTTTCAGGGGAACAACGCGTTCGCTGTGATGAACGATCGACTCCTGAACGATCCCGTTCCCCCGCGCGAACACAATCCGCAGATATCGATCGAGCTGCAAGAGATCATTTATCGTGCACTTGAACGCAGACCGGAGAATCGGTACGCGAGCGCTCGAGAGTTTGTCAATGATCTCCGAAACCCGGCATCTGTCGGCGTCGCGGACCGCAGCGAACTCAAGACTTGGAAAGTACGGCGCTCGACCAGAACAAAAACCGTCTTGGTGTACACGGGGCTGGCCATGATACCTGTCGTCATCTTTATTTTGCTTCTTGTTGCCGCCCGGGGCCGTTGAACATCCCACTAAGAATTTCAGCTCGATGGTAGTATCTCCTGCAGGCAACCAAGAGCTTCGAATATCGCGATGACTTTGATAGCCAATTCGGCCAAATCCGAACCCCACCTCGTCTCCAGACTTCTTGGAAACACGCTGCGGTTAGCAGGACGTATTCTGGTGGCCCTTGGCCTCATCGCTGTGGTTACGTTTATCTTCTTTCGCGTGCTGCCGGTCAACGCAACGACGACCGGCTTCTTCTACCTGGTCGCGATCCTCCTGATAGCCACAGCGGGCGGGCTCGTAGAATCGACGGTCGCATCCGTGGCCGCTATGTTGTGCTTCAACTATTTCTTCTTTCCGCCGATAGGCAAATTCACAATTGCCGACCCGCAAAATTGGGTCGCGCTCTTTGCATTTCTGGCCACGTCCCTTACTGCGAGCCAGCTTTCGGCGCGGGCGAAACGCAGAACAAGGGAAGCGATTGCCAGACAGCACGAAATGGAGAGGCTCTATTCGCTAAGCCGCGCCCTGCTGCTTACGGACCCGACACGGCCCATGGCGAACCAAATTGTTCAAAATATCGCCCAAGCATTTGAGTTTCCGGTAGTAGCTCTCTACGACCGTAACCGCAATGAGATCTATAGGGCGGCAGACGGCGACTTGACCGAGATTGAAAATAAGTTGCGGGAGGCAGCGCTTCGGTCCACGTCTTTTCGGGATGGAAATACTAAGTTCACGATCACACCGATCCGTTTGGGTGGACAGCCGATCGGCAGCCTGGCAATTCGCGACTCATCCCTTTCGGATGCGGCCCTGCAATCTCTGTTGAATCTGGTAGCGATTGAGCTAGAGCGCGAACTCTCGCAAGAAGCGGTAAATCGAGCGGAGGTTGCGAGGAGAAGTGAAGAACTGAAATCGACTCTTCTTGATGCAATCGCTCACGAATTCAAGACGCCACTTACGTCAATCAAAGCCGTTACCACGGATTTGCTGTCTGACCCAGCCAACATGTTGCCGCAGCACCAGCGCGAATTGGTGACTATCGCGGACGAGGGAACTGACCGCTTGTCGAAGCTGGTAACCGACGCAATCCAGCTCGCGCGGATTGAAGGAGGGAAGTTTCGACTGAATCGTGGAATTTATTTCCCTAGTGGGTTGGTTTCGGCTGCCCTTCGGCAAATGAAATCATTTACAGACGGGCGGGAGATCAGGGTCTCCGTTGCGGACGATTTGCCCCCTGTATGGGTGGACGCGGAGCTGATACAGATGGTAATCGCTCATCTACTCGATAACGCCCTGAAGTATTCTCCCTCAAGCAGCCGGATTGTGGTTTCCGCACAGCCCAGCCAGAATCGCGTAGTTATTTGCGTGGCCGATCAAGGCCCGGGAATAGCGGAGGAGGATCAATCACGAATCTTCGAGAAATTTTATCGGGGCAAGGAACAGCAAAATCTCAAGGGATCAGGGATGGGGCTAGCAATTGCTCGCGAAATCGTGAGTGCACATGGTGAGGAGATCTGGGTTGCGAGCAAGGTTGGCAAAGGTTCCGATTTCTGTTTTTCTCTGCCCATTGCGCGAGGGAGCAGCAACGCATGAGTGCCGGCAGGATTCTCGTTATTGATGACGACCCTCAGATTCGGCGGGCAATGAAGGCCACCTTAACTGGGCGCGACTACCAAGTCACTGATGCGCGGACCGGCGAAGAAGGACTCGAGAAGCTGCGCTCCGCCACCTACGACCTCGTGCTGTTGGATATGAACATGCCTGGAATTGGCGGAATCGAAACGTGCCGGCTGGTCCGGTCCACCTCGGAAGTCGCAATCATCATGCTGACCGTCAGCAACACGGAGAAGGACAAAGTCGATGCGCTCGACGCGGGCGCCGATGATTATGTAACTAAGCCCTTCAGCACGCCAGAGCTGCTTGCGCGCATACGCGCCACCCTGCGTCGGTTGCCGCAACCGCCCGACGATGCGGAGTTGACACAACTGGCCCGACAGGGCGTAGAAATTGACCTTTCTTCTAGACAGGTGACGGTCGGAGGGCGGAGCTCCCATCTGACCGCGAAAGAGTTTGATTTGCTTTCATACCTGCTCGCGCGCCCGAATAAGACCATCGCTCATCGCGAGATGTTGCAAGCGGTGTGGGGCCCCGACTATGGCGATGAGTTGGAATACCTGCGAGTGTTCATCAACCGGCTCCGCAAGAAGATCGAGCCCGACCCATCCAAACCGCAATTTCTTGTGACTGACGCTTGGGCCGGGTACCGCTTCCACGTTCCCAAGTCATGTCCCGACCCTCAAGAGTAGAGCTCCAGAGCAGCCCTAATCGAGCACGCTCAAATTCTGACCAACACGGTGGTTTATTCCCTTCTTAGGGCGTGTTTATGTGTTGTTTATCCCACTTAGGGCAATATCAAGCCCGAGTTAAGGACAATGAAAAACGAACTCAGCACGGTGCGGAGCGAGCGGGTACCAGTCCTATTCGGGGAGCCGGTTGAACCGTCTGCGGTAGGGCAACTTGAAGTGAACGTCATCTTCACTGATCCGCACGCCACGGCATCAGCCCTTAAGGCTGCAACGACCTTGGCGGCAGACCTCGACGGGTGCATACGGTTAAGGGCTGCGATCGCGGTGCCAATCCGTTTGCCGCTCGATCGGCCCCAGGTTTCCGTTTCGTTTACGGAGCAAGTCTTGTCTGAACTTGTGTCGCAGATGGAGCCAAGTACTCTCGATGTAACCATTCACTTGTATTTGTCTCGAGATCGGATTGAGGCATTTCTGCAAGTCTTGCGCCCGAATTCGTTGGTCGTCATTGCTGGTCGGAAGCGTCCTTGGCCTACCGCTGAGAGCCGGATTGCAAAGCGGCTTCAGTCTCAGGGCCATCGAGTTCTATTCATCCCGTTCCGGAGGGGAAATTAGATGCGGTCCCAAACGGTGGCGGAGAAGCCAAACCCGCACCACGCCTCCGGTGGTGAAGGGCGGTCGTCGAGCTCGTATCCGGCCGAGGTTTCGCCGAACTCGTCCGCCGTGATGGCATTCAGCGTGGTAGCGGATATTGCGGACGTCTTGGCTGTCCTGCGGACCGCGGTCCTACTGGCGAGGAGCTTCAAGACAAACCTGTCGGTTGACGTGCAGGGAACAAAGAATTTCGTAATCAGTCCCGCTGAGGATGTCTACCAGATGCCAGTCGAGAAAATTCTGGATCCCATTCAGGCCCGTCTGCGCGAAATCGTATCTTCGGGAAATCGGTTTTTCGTGATAGAAGCCAATTTAACGGCTGCCTCTTTCCTTACTGTCGCTAACATTGCTATGCGGGTGCATGCGGGCGAGTCGGATCAACGGACATGATGTGGGATTCTAGACAGGAGCGCCATCAACTATGCTGCTCGATATCTTCTACATCGGCGTCGTAATTGTTTTCTTTGTTTTGCTCTGGGGCTTCACAAAGGCTTCAGAGCGACTTTAGGAGGGGTTCGATGGAATACGCGATCGCAGGAATCGTCGCGGCCGGTATGTTTGTATATTTGATGTATGCGCTAATTCGCCCCGAACGGTTTTGAGGAGCTGAGATGACTTCAATCGGTATTGCCCAGATATTGGTTTTCTTTCTCGTCTTGCTCGCTATTACCAAGCCCCTTGGCGCGTTCATGTACAAGGTTTTTGAAGGCGAGCGAACTTTCCTTCACCCGATCTTCCGTCCATTGGAGCGGTTGATCTATTTTGTCGGCGGAGTACGCGAAGACGAGGAGCAGTCTTGGGTTCGTTACTCGGCCTCGATGATCTCGCTCAGCATATTCAGTTTCCTCTTCGTGTACCTTTTGCAGAGATTGCAGGGACACCTGCCGCTCAATCCGATGGAGTTCTCGACGCCCAAGGCGCCTTCGTTTGCCACGCCGATGAGCCCGGACTTGGCATTCAACACAGCGGTCAGCTTTATGACGAATACGAATTGGCAATCGTACTCGCCAGATACGACGATGAGCTATCTGACGCAGATGGCTGCGCTCGCGGTCCAAAACTTTGTCTCCGCTGCCGTTGGAATCGCGGTCGCCGTCGCGCTGATTCGCGGTTTCGCACGCCACACAGCGAAGACGATCGGCAACTTCTGGGTCGACGTGACCCGATGCACGCTCTACATCCTTCTTCCCATTTGTATCGTGGCCACGCTGTTTTTAGTCTCGCAGGGATGCATCCAGAACTTCAAAGGTCCCGTCACCGCGACGACCCTTGAAGGCACGACCCAGGTGATTGAACAAGGTCCTCTGGCGTCGCAAGAGGCGATGAAGATGCTCGGAACGAACGGTGGAGGATACTTCAACGCGAACTCTGCGCATCCGTATGAGAACCCAACCCCTCTGTCGAATCTGGGCGAGATGTTGCTGCTCCTCTCTCTTGGAGCCGGCCTGACTTACACGTTCGGCAAGGCGGTTCGTGACACCCGTCAGGGCTGGGCTCTTTTCGCAGCGATGTCCGTGATGTTTTTTGTGGGCGTTTTCATCTGTTATGGGGCTGAGCAGCACGGAAACCCGATGATGTCGCAGCTAGGCCTGGAACATACTTACACGGGCAGTCAGCCAGGCGGCAATATGGAGGGCAAAGAAGTCCGGTTTGGTATCGCACAGTCCACTTTATTCGCCACAGTCACGACGGACGCTAGTTGCGGAGCCGTCAACAGCATGCACGACAGTTACACGCCGATCGGCGGGCTCGTTCCATTGTTCAACATTCAAACCGATGAAGTGATCTTTGGAGGTGTTGGCGCGGGCCTTTACAGCATGCTGATTTACGCAGTGGTTGCCGTTTTCATCGGTGGACTGATGGTCGGACGCACGCCGGAATATGTGGGCAAGAAGATCGAGCAAAAGGAAGTCAAGATGGCAATCATCGCGATCCTCGCGACTTCTCTGGTCATACTTGGCTTCACGGCTCTCAGCTCGATCGGTCAATTTTCAAAGACTGGTTACTGGAATCCGCCCGGACCGTCCGCCGCCAATACGAACAACAACGGTGCGCACGGCCTTTCGGAAATCCTGTATGTCTATTCAAGCGGTGCGGGTAATAACGGCAGCGCGTTTGCCGGAATCAATGCCAATACGCCCTGGTACAACCTGACGAGTGGCCTCGACATGTTGGTAGGAAGATTCTTCTTTATCATCCCAGCCTTGGCGATTGCCGGCAGTCTGGCCGCGAAGAAACTTGTACCCATAACGAGCGGTACATTGCCGACGACCGGGACCCTGTTTGTAGTCTTGTTGGTCGGAACCGTGATTATCGTGGGAGCGCTTACGTACTTCCCGGCTCTTTCACTTGGTCCGATTGTGGAGCACTTCCAAATGCTGGGCGGGAAATTGTTTTGATGCCAGGAACGAGGAGCTAGAAAATGTCTACGGTTGGTATCCCTCCGGTGGAACGTAAGCCAGAGATAAAAGAGGAAGGAGTAGCGCTCCTGTCCAGGGGAGTTCGCGCTCGTCCTCTATTCGATCCGGAAATTCTAAGGCGCGCCATCAAAGAGTCGTTCGTGAAACTGAACCCGATGATGGTCGCCAAGAACCCCGTAATGTTTGTTGTCGAAGTCGGAGCGGCACTGACCACGATATTCGTCGCAAAAGACGCAATCGCACGGTCGGGCGGTGTGTTCTTTGGCGTTCAGATCGCCTTTTGGCTTTGGTTTACGGTGGTGTTTGCCAATTTCGCCGAAGCGATGGCCGAAGCGCGCGGGAAAGCTCAAGCGGATAGCCTTCGCAAGACGAAGACCGACACAATCGCTCGGAGACTTCTGCCCGAGGACAAGTTCGAGATGGTCCCTGCCTCGAAGCTCCGCAAGGGAGACGTTGTCTACTGCGAAGCGGGCTATCTAATTCCAGGCGACGGCGAAGTCATCGACGGAGTCGCGAGCGTCGATGAATCTGTCATCACGGGCGAGAGCGCGCCCGTTATTCGGGAGTCGGGAGGAGACCGGAGCGCGGTGACGGGTGGGACAAAAGTCCTTTCGGATCACATCAAGATCCGAATCACATCCAATCCCGGCGAGACATTTCTGGATCGCATGATCGCTTTGGTAGAGGGTGCGGTACGCCAGAAAACACCGAACGAGATAGCTCTCAACATTCTGATCGCGGGATTGACGCTAATTTTCTTGCTGGCCGTCGTAACTCTTCCGCCTTATGCGAAGTATTCGATTCTCGCCGTTGGCAGCGGTACCGCACCGACCGTTGCGGTTCTGGTGTCACTGCTCGTGTGCTTGATCCCGACGACCATCGGCGGACTGCTTTCCGCTATCGGCATCGCGGGTATGGATCGAGTGATGCAGCACAACGTTCTGGCGATGAGCGGAAAGGCAGTCGAAGCCTCCGGGGACGTGAATACCCTACTTCTGGACAAGACGGGAACTATTACTCTAGGAAACCGGCAAGCAGTCGAATTTCTGCCGGTTAACGGAGTGAACGAGAGCGAGTTGGCGGATGCCGCTCAACTTTCGAGCCTTGCGGATGAAACTCCGGAGGGCCGATCGGTGGTCGTTCTAGCGAAGGAGAAATATAGCCTGCGAGGTCGCGAAGTCGCCGAGCATGAAGCTCAGTTTATTCCATTTTCCGCCTATACACGCATGAGCGGAGTGGACCTCGATGGCCGCCGCCTGAGAAAAGGTGCTACTGACGCGATTGCGCAGTTCGTGAAAGACGAAGGCGGCACTGTACCCCCATTGCTGTCCGAAATTTCCGATCGCATTTCAAGGAACGGCGGCACTCCCCTTGCGGTGGCTGACGGCCGCCGGGTTCTGGGCGTAATTCACCTCAAGGACATCGTCAAAGGTGGAATGCGAGAGCGTCTAGCTTCGCTGCGGGCGATGGGAATTCGTTCCGTAATGATCACGGGTGACAACCCCTTGACCGCGGCGGCGATCGCACAAGAAGCTGGCGTTGACGATTTTCTTGCCCAGGCAACTCCGAAGGACAAGCTGGAGTACATCCAGAAGGAACAAGCCCAGGGCCGTCTCGTTGCGATGACCGGCGACGGTTCGAACGACGCTCCTGCGCTGGCTCAAGCGGATGTCGGTGTCGCCATGAACACCGGTACGATGGTAGCGAAAGAGGCCGGCAATATGGTCGACCTCGATAGCAACCCGACGAAGCTGATCGAAATCGTCGCGATCGGCAAGCAATTACTGATCACCCGCGGTTCGCTGACGACTTTTTCGATCGCCAACGATGTGGCGAAGTATTTCGCCATCATTCCCGCGATGTTTGCATCGATATATCCGGAGCTCAACAAACTGAATATCATGGGCCTGCACTCACCTCAAAGCGCGGTCCTCGCGGCAGTCATCTTCAATGCCGTGATCATCATCGCTCTGGTACCGTTGGCTCTTCGCGGCGTGCAGTACAAGCCCGTCAGTGCCGGCCGGATGCTGACTCGCAACCTGTTGATTTATGGCCTTGGCGGGATCATCGTGCCTTTTCCCGGAATTTGGCTGATCGACAAAATTCTGGTCGCCCTGCATCTCGCGTAAAGGAGTAAGTCAATGATCAAGGAACTTGGACCTGGACTTCGGCTGACACTGGCCTTCACGATTCTTACAGGATTGTTATACCCGGCGGTGATGACGGGCTTATCTGAGCTCATTTTCCCGAGACAGGCGAACGGTAGCTTGGTCACGGTCAATGGTAATGTTGTCGGCTCAAGTCTCATCGGCCAGTCTTTTGCAAAACCAGAATTCTTTCATCCGCGGCCTTCGGCGGCGGGCAACGGTTACGATGCCACTCAGTCGGGTGGCACGAACTTGGGCCCGACGAGTGCCAAGCTCCTTCATGGAACAACCGCGACGGACGATAAGGGCAAGGAAACAGTCAGCTTCGACGGCATTGAGGATCGCATTGTGCACTATTGCCTCGACAACAACCTTCCCTACCAATCATCCGTGCCGCTCGACCATTTCAAGGACGCGCAAGGCAACCTCGACGACGTCAAACTGATTGACGCGTTCAATGACCCCAAGACGCCGTTGGTATTCACGGCGAAAGCGCCCATTCCGCCGGATGCAGTGACGGCCTCGGCGTCGGGTTTGGACCCGCAGATCAGTCCTGCCAATGCCGAGATCCAAGCCGCACGGGTCGCAAAGGCGCGGGGTGTTACTCCAGATCAAGTGAACCAATTGATCTCACAATTCACCAAGCGCGCCAATTGGGGATTCTGGGGCGAGCCGCGCGTCAACGTGTTGTTGTTAAATGTAGCGCTGGACCAAAAATTCCGGGTTTCGAAATAAATTTGCCCAAGCCTGTTCGCTCTACTAGCTGCGGCGCCTGTGGCATATTGCGACTTGTTGGCTGAAGTAAATTCGACGACCTAAACACTTGTGACTTATCGCGTCAAACTTCTTACATTTTTCCTTAGCGCGGTGGCAGTCCTGGTTGTCCTCAACGTGGGCTACTCCGCGCTCGAAACCTTCTCACGTCTGAATGCAGTCGAGGCTGAACGCGATCACTGGCAACGGCCGTCGGATGTCATCCAGGCGCTGGACCTTAGGCCCGGCGACATGGTTGCTGACCTAGGATGCGGTTCCGGATACTTCACGCTGAAACTCTCATCGCCAGTCGGCGACAACGGCCGCGTTATCGCAGAGGACATCCGCAGACTGCCTTTGGTGTTCCTCTGGTTTCGGGCCGCATCGAGACGAGAACACAACGTCAAGGTCTTGCTCGGTGATCCAACAGATCCTCACCTGCCGGCGCACGTAAACGCGGTCCTTATTTCGAATACGTATCACGAATTCACCGATTCCCATGCGATCCTCGTCCATGTCTACCAGTCGCTGGTTCCAGCGGGACGGCTGGTCGTCGTTGATCGTGAACCAAAGCCAGGCAGCAGTGACATCTCGGCAACCGCCGAGCATGAAATTTCGGCCGAGCAAGTGGAGGGCGAACTTCGCCAAGCGAATTTTGAGATCGTTAGCCGAGATGATCGCTTCATACAACACGACTCTTATGGCGAGAATTGGTGGCTCATCGTGGCGCGCAAATCTCGATGAGATGGGGTTGTCCGTGGGCAGCGACTTATGGATTTACTCACCGCTTTTGGTTTAATCGCCGTCAGCCTGATGCTCTTGTTTTATTCCTTAGAGCGTCGTAGCCTTTGGTACACGCTCGCGTTTGCCGGTGCATGTGCATTGGGTTCGGCGTACGGTTTTCTTCAAGGGGCCTGGCCGTTCGGACTGGCTGAGGCGGTGTGGTCGATGGTGGCAGTTCGGCGTTGGTGGCTAGGCACCAAATCATCATCGCACTGAGCAGCTTCGTTCCCTCCTGGCTGCGATCTCGATACAATAATTCCTGATGCCCAAGACCTCGCCACAGCGACCAACTCCTGAGCAACTGCTCGCGCAAATCGAATTGGAGGAACGCAGGGCGCGACGCGGCAGGCTGAAGGTGTTCCTTGGCTACGCCGGTGGAGTAGGCAAGTCCTTCCAGATGCTAGACGAAGGGCGCAGGCGCCGCCAGCGAGGCGAAGACGTAATCGTTTGTGCGCTGCAGCCCGAGTATCCACCCGAAGTTCAAGCGATACTCCAAAAACTTGAGGTCATCCCAACATTGAAGATTGGCGAATCGGAAACGATCGACGTGGATGCGGTAATTCGCCGACATCCCCAGGTTGCGCTGATTGACGGCCTTGCTTATCAAAATCCTCCGGGCAGCCCCAATGGTTGTCGATGGCAGGATGTCGGTCAATTGCTCGACGCCGGCATCTCCGTGGTCACGACGGTAAACTTACAGTATCTCGAAAAGCTCCAGGATGAAGTACAGCGTATCACTGGCAACCGCGCTTCGTGCACGATTCCAAGCGGATTTCTGGACAAAACTGCGGACGAGATCGTCGTTGTGGATGCTCCTGCCAAAGATGGCCTCTGGCGAGAGCCGCTGGCTGGGGAGCGCGCTTCCGCCCTCGTGGAAGCACACAAGCTCTCCCGATTGCGTGAATTGGCCCTGCTGGTTGCTGCTTCCGTGGTAGACCGCCAACTTGAGAGCTATCTTCGCTCGCATGGCATGGATCAATCATGGGGTGTGCAAGAGCGTATTCTGGTTTGCGTGAGCCCGCGAGCTAACGCTGCCCACATGCTGGAAAGCGGGCGTCGCAATGCCGACCGCTTCCAAGGCGAATTCTACGTCGTTTATGTACAAGAGAGCGCGCTCTCTCCGCAGAATGAAGAGGTCTTGAAACGAAATCTGGACCATGCCCGCGAACTTGGGGCCCAAGTGGAAATATTAAGTGGATTCGACAACGCAGAAGCCATCTTGAAGTTCGCGAAGCAAGTGGGAATCACTCAAATTTTTGTGGGGCACAGCACTCGGCAGGGAGTGCAGACACGAATCTGGGGTAATCTCGTCGACCGCCTTATTCGCTCAGCCGAAGGAATCGATGTCGTCGTCTATCCCCAATAGCAGCGACTTGAGTGCCGGCCATTCGCGCACTGCGAGAGGTCGGCTACAGCTGTTTCTCGGCTATGTAGCCGGAGTTGGGAAAACGTATCGCATGCTTGAGGAGGCTCAGCAGCTCAAGAAACAAGGGAAAGACGTTGTGGTTGGTTACTTTGAACCACACGGAAGGAAAGACACCATTGCAAGAACCGCCGGACTCGAGATGATTCCAACCAAGACGATTCGATATCGCGGTGTAACGCTCCAAGAAATGGATACCGAGGCGATCCTGAGGCGACGCCCTGCTATCTGCGTTGTCGACGAACTAGCGCACACCAATGTCCCTGGTTCGGAGCGTTGCAAGCGATGGGAGGACGTTCAAGTGTTGTTGGACTCGGGGATCGACGTGATGACGAACATGAACATCCAGCATCTGGAAAGCCTTAACGACCATATTTTTCATATCACTGACATCCGTGTTCGCGAAACGGTGCCGGATTGGCTCGTCAAGAGTGCATCTGAGGTCGTCATGGTTGACGCGACGACTGAAGCGCTCACGAACCGCCTGAAAAGGGGCGTTATCTATACACCAGAAAAGGCCCAGCGCGCACTGGAGAATTTTTTCAAGGAATCGACGCTCGTATCCCTGCGCGAGCTGGCCCTGCGGCAAGCCGCCCATGAGCAAGACATCAGGGGAACTACCGAGAACGCCGAAGAAAGAATGGACATTTCTTCTTCATCCGTAGCAGAAAAGGAAGTCCGGGATCGCATTTTGATTTATGTCACCGCGGATCCGTCTTCCGCCATGCTCATTCGGCGGGGCCGCAGAATGGCCGACTACCTTGGCGCTGATTGTTTCGCAGTTGGCGTGTTGCCGCCCCGGGGCGACCATCGGACTGACGAGCGTGTTGATGCGGTCGAGACGCATCTTAATTTCGCTAGAAATCTTCACATTGAAGCGCGGATCTTGGAAGGCGATGATCCCGCGGAGACGATAGTCGATTTCGCGCGCCGGAATCGAATTACTCAAATATTACTCAGCAGGCCCAAACATCGCTCGTGGGGACTCTTGCTTGGTACAGACCTAATTCCGCGAATCGTCCGCAAGGCCAAGGATGTTCGCGTTATTGTTCTAGCTGAACGACGGCGCCAACACCAACCATCCACGGTCTAAGTCTCACTTTCCTTCCCAATCGTCAGACCCAGAAAGAGTGCAGAAGCTACTTCTGCCCGTTTATGAGGCTCTTAGGCCGTGTTTATGCGTCCTTGATCCGGTAAACGCTACCTTCGACGAAACGGCCAGTACGGAGGCGCGCGAGAGAGTGCAAGTATGGCGACCCGAGTCTTCTTGGGGCTTTGTATCGCTGCGATGATTTTCCTGGTGTACGTGCTGGTGAACTTGTTTCTTGATTCGAAGCGTAGGCGGAAGAAAGGGCACCTTTCTCGGTGATCGCCTCTCGATTTTCGAGGCGGTTGTCCCGAAGGGTTGGTCAAACAGCCTAAATCGTTGACCAACGCGCTCCCTAGGTTCGGCCGCATCACGGGCGGCCATCCTGTGCTGTGGCCGAGGCTGTAGCTGTGGAATGGCCGTCCGACCCTCTCCTGTTGGGCGGCCATTCTTTTTACGTACCCGTGTTTCTCGAACTCCGCGAAATCGAACCACTGCAGCAGCCGCACGGTCCCGTCTCGTTTATGAATTCGTGAGGGGATGTTTATGCCTTGTTCAGCGCTCCAGGCGTATCGTCCCCAATCGTGAAAGACTTTTGCCAGAGCGCGAATGATAACGCGGACTTCGAGCACGTGTGCGGCGGAGTTGGCTGCGCGTCTAACTCAGGCAGCCTGAATCTCCGTGTGACGGTTGTGCACACGACTGCGGAAGCGACGATTGCCGCGTTGCGCACTGCCGCTCGTTTGGCTGCCGGTTTGGGAGCCGAACTCGTCCTTCTATCGGCTGAAGAGGTCCCTCTGCAGTTCGCGCTGGCTGAAATTCCGGTTCCAGTTGAGTTGCTTTAACGACAGCTACAGGGATTCGTGCACGATTCAGGCATTCGGGAACACGAGGTTGCTATCCAGCTTCTGTTCTGCCGCGACAAGTACTCAGCCCTGCCGCGTGTCTTGCGACCAGGCTCCTTAGTGGTGATCGGTGAAAGCAAGCGTTGGTGGTCGAGGCGGAGCCGAAAACTGCAGCAGTTCTTGAAAGGCCTCGGACATCAGGTCGTTCCTGTCGCCAGCCCTCGGCCGAGGTACCTCCGGCGCGATTGGAACTGGGAGATCCTAGTGATGCGCGCCCTCGTCAATTTCGGCTCTAGGAGAATTGAAGTATGAATCCGGCGATTTGGCTGCCCGGCATGTTTGTGCTGGGTGGGTCGGCACACTCAGAGGCACAGTGAAACGATAACGCATCTTTTGCGCAGGCCGAAGGCATTTCCCTAACCCGCGGACCGCGGACCTAGCTCGACAAATCGCCGGGCACCCCTTAACTGAACTTGAGTAGAGGCACGACCACACATGAGAGCGAGGCCAGTCGAACGCCGCCCTACTACGTGGCGACTCTCATCCATCGACAACAGGTTCGACAGCTGTCCGATCTCAAAGCCATGAGGTCGCCAAAAAGTGCGGCCAGTCACAATAGGTCCGCTGAATTTCCCCCGTACCGGATCTTTCTTCGCTTCGAAACTCCGCAATTTTTGGCGCGTTCTTAGCAAATGCATGCCTGTCTCCTAGCTCCTGCCACAATGAGGTTCGACTGTGCACCTGGAGTCAGAAGCTCAGCCTGCATCCCCACGTTCATTGCGTCATTCCCGCCGGTGGCTTAAGTCTCGATCACACTCACTGGGTTCACTCACAAAACCGGTTCTTTCTTCCCCTCAAGGTGCTGTCGAGGGTCTTTCGTGGCAAGTTCGTCGCCGGTCTCAAGCAAGCCTTCCAGAACGGCCAACTGAGCTTCCATGGAAATCTGACTCCGCTCACTCAGCCCGGAACCTTCGCTGCCTGGCTGCGATTGCTTTTCCGAAGGGACTGGATCGTCTATGCAAAACGGCCCTTCGGTGGCCCTGAATATGTGCTTCACTATCTGGGCCGCTACACCCATCGCGTGGCGATCTCCAACCATCGCCTCATCTCGTTTGCCGATGGCAAAGTCACCTTTCGCTGGCGTGACTCGGCTCACCACAACGAACAAAAGCTGCTGACGGTATCGCTCGATGAGTTCCTGCGCCGTTTCCTGTTGCACTTGCTGCCCAAAGGCTTCCTACGGATCCGCAACTTCGGTTTCCTGGCCAACCGCCGACGCGCCACCCTCCTGCCGCTTTGCTTTCAATTGCTCGGCGCGGCAAAAGAACCGGAAGCCGAACCAGACGTCTCATCCGCCAGCGACTCGCATGAACTTTGGCGCTGCCCCGAGTGTGGTGGCCCGATGGTGGTCGTCGAGAAGCTCACGGCTCTCCAGATCCAACTTCGTTCTCCGCCGCTGGCCACCACTGCTGCATGAAACGACTTTCTCGATCTCGAATTCTTTGCGCGTTTCGGCGTGCTCCTTCCTTGTGTGCCTTCTCGCAGAGCCAATCTCTTCCCCCAGCTTTCTCAGCGCCGTCTCCGCGATACACTTGCGCGGTAACCAACTCCCGCTATCATCTGCCCTGCTCCACCGCACAGCTTCGGCGACGCTCCACGCCGCTGTCTCCTGTCATTCAATTCCCATAGGGCCCGCATCCGCCGCTACCACGGGCGGCTTCGTTCAAACGGCTGTATCGAACGCGCGAAGAGCACCTCGCCAAATTTTCACTGCTTCGTGAAAACGCGCGTCCGATACAGCACTAACGCTTCAGAGAAGACCGATCTATTGGGCTGCCCTCAGTTAGACCTAATCAGGACGGGGTTTTCTTTGAATCGACGCCCGCACTCGTATTTGGCCTTTAAACTCCACGAGATAGACTTCGAGCTGGTGTTGCATCGACCCATTGAGACCACCCGACTTACCAGGAGCTAGCATGATGGAACTTCCCAGAACCGGACTTCCGATCGCATCGTTTCCGGATTCGCGCCATTACTCGCTAGTAACCATAACAGGAAATGGGTTAGAGAGAGTGCAGGCCGTCGTGTCCGGTCGCTGGTACGTAGGTACCATAACCGCATTGGTGACATGGAACTGGCGGGCTATCGACGGATGCGCGCCCCCCAACCTAATCTGTGCAAGAGCGCGAGTGTGGCTCAGCACCGAGTTTTTGGGGGTATGGTGGAGAATCTCCTCAAGGTCAAAAACCTGGCGATCCGCTATCGTTCCGCCGAGGCCCTGCCGCATGACGCCGTTGCAGGCGTGAGTTTCGACGTCGCGCGTGGCGAGGTTTTGGGCGTCATGGGCGAGTCCGGCTGCGGCAAGACTAGCATCGCGCTTGCACTACTGGGCCTGCTTTCGCGTGGAGACGCCGAAGTTTCCGGCTCCATCGTGTTTCGCGGCGAAGATCTGCTCGCCATGAACGAAAAGGCCCTGCAGAAGATTCGCGGAGCCGCGATTTCGATCGTGTATCAGGAGCCGGGGATCGCTCTCAGCCCGGTGATGCGGGTCGGGACGCAGATCGCGGAGATCGTTCGAGCGCACCGGAAATGCAGCCGGCAAGAGTGCCGGGAAAAGGCGTTCGCGATGCTTGGCCGGGTGGGCCTACCTTCGGCCGAGCGAATCTTTTCGGCCTATCCGCATCAACTGAGTGGCGGGCAGCTGCAGCGCATCGTCCTTGCACAAGCACTGGTTTGCCGGCCCGCGTTCCTGATCGCCGACGAGCCCACCGCTTCGCTGGACGCGCAAAGCCGCGCCGATTTCATAGCGCTTTTGCGCGAATTGAAGCTAAGCCTCGGAATATCGCTGCTCCTCATCAGCCACACGCCGGAGATTCAAGCGAGCCTCGCTGACCGCATGATCGTGATGAAGGACGGCAAAATCGTCGAAATGGGCGCGTTTGATGATTTGTATCGGAAGCCATCGCATCCGTACACGAAAGCCTTGCTTGCCCGCAAGGGAAGGGCCCCGCTCGCGCCGGAGGGCGGCCAAGAAAGTGCAACGCGCGAGCATCCGGTGGAGGAGATGTTGTAGTCATGGGACGGCGTGCTAAATCCGAAGTAGGCAAACCCGATTCGCTGATGCGGATCGTGAGCCTGAGCAAGCAGTACGTTCAGCGCCGGCCGCTCACGCGAACGCCGTTCGCGGTCTGCGCTTTCGAAGATGTGAATCTCACAATTCATCGCGAGGCGACTCTCGCGATCGTGGGCGAATCCGGCGCCGGAAAATCGACACTCGCGAAGTGCCTGGCGCTGCTCGAAAAGCCAACGGTGGGCGAAATTTGGTTCGAGGGCAAGAATCTGCTCGGGCTCGGCAAAAGAGAACGGTTCAACGCGCACCGCGAGATTCAACTGATCTTTCAGGATCCGACATCGGCGCTGAACCCACGGCTCACCGCCGAGGAGATCGTCGCGGAGCCGCTGGCCATTCAGAAGATCGGCACGAAAGACAGCAGGCGGCTGCGAGCGCGGGAGCTGATAGAGCACGTCGGCTTGCCAGCTGGGTCTGGGCACAAGCGCCCGCTTGAATTCAGCGGTGGACAGCGCCAGCGCCTGGCGATCGCTCGCGCTCTCGCGCTAGAGCCGAAGCTGCTAATTCTAGATGAGGCGCTGTCGAGCCTCGACCTCCTGAACCAGCAAGTGATTTTGAAGCTCCTTGCGGACCTGCGCGCCGCGCATTCGCTCACCTACGTTCACATTTCCCACGATCTGCGATTGGTTTCGGAGTTTGCCGACGAAGTTGCGGTGATGAGCGAGCGGCGCATCGTCGAGCACAAACCGGCCGCGGAATTATTCGCCCATCCCGAGCATCCCGACACAAAGGCGCTGCTGGCGGCGATGCCGTCGCTCGAATCCATCTGCCTGCGGCGGCTGGCCTAGGATGCCGCGATGAGATACGTCAGCCGGCGGCTCGTGCACGCGATTCTGCTGCTGCTGGCGGTTTCGTTTTTTTCTTTTGTCTTGCTGCAGCTTGCGCCCGGCGATTTCTTCGACGCGATGCGGCTTAATCCTCAGATCTCGCAGCACACCGTCGAAAGCATTCGCTCCGAATACGGCCTCGATCAGCCGCTGCCGATTCGCTATGAGCGCTGGCTGCGTTCGATGTTGAAAGGCGACCTGGGTTACTCGCTGGCGTCGAATAGCCCCGTGGCCCCGCTGCTGCGCGTGCGCGCGCGTAATACGCTCCTCTTATCCGGCACGGCCACTTTGCTCGCGTGGCTGCTGGCTCTGCCTATCGGCGTCTGGAGCGCGGCGAAACGTGGAGCCTGGAACGATCGCATCGGGAATGTCGCCACGTCCGCGATCCTCACCGTTCCCGATCTGCTGCTGTTTCTCGGATTGCTTCTTTTGGCGGTTCGCACTGGATGGTTTCCGGCCGGCGGAATGGTTTCGCCCGGAGTCGACGGCCTGGATTTCTGGAGCCAAGCGAGGGATGTAGCATTTCATCTCGTCCTGCCAGCCTTCGGGCTCGCGTTGGTGATGTTGCCTGTGCTGGTGCGACACGTGCGCTCCGCGATGATCGAAGCGCTCGAATCGCCGTTCATTCGCGCGGCGCGCGGCCACGGAATTCCTCGCACGCGCTTGCTGCTTCGCTACGCGCTTCCGGCCGCATCGAACCCGCTCATTTCGCTCCTCGGCTTCTCGGTGGCGACGATGCTGAGCACCTCCATGCTGGCTGAAGTAATTCTCAGCTGGCCGGGGCTGGGCCCTCTGCTGGTCGAATCGATTTTCTCGAGGGACGTGTACGTGGTCGTTGCGGTTGTGATGCTTTCGTCCGTCTTTCTCGTGATAGGAAACCTGCTCGCCGATCTGCTGCTTTTCGCCAGCGATCCGCGTATCCGAACGGAGAATGAGTGAACTCCCGGCACAAACTTTGGAGCGCATTGATCCTGCTGGCGGCCTTCCACGGCCTGATTCTCTTCGCCGGCTTTTTTGCGCCATACGGCTTCGCGGTTCAAGACCGCGACATGCCTTTCGCGCCACCGACCCGTCTTCATTTCACCGACGCCCAGGGGAAATTTCACCTGCGTCCATTCGTCAACGGCTTGAAGGACGATCCTGCGAATCCCGGCGCCTACGCAACGGAGACGACGCACATCTATCCGCTGCGGCTTTTAGTGCAAGGGTCGCCGTACAAGGTCGCCGGCCTTTTCGAAGCGCGTCTGCACTTCCTCGGTGTCGCCGGCGATGGCCGGCTATTCCTGATGGGAACCGACGGCTACGGGCGCGATCAGTTTTCCCGTTTTCTCTACGGCGGACAGATTTCCTTGCTTGCGGGACTCCTCGCGGCGGCGCTTTCGGTTTCGCTCGGAATTCTCGTGGGCGCGCTCGCGGGCTTTTATGGCGGCTGGATCGACGAACTTCTGATGCGCGGAAACGAAATCTTTCTCGCGCTGCCCTGGCTCTATCTGTTGTTCGCGGTGCGCGCCGCGCTGCCCTTGCACATCGCCGAGTGGCAGGTGTTTCTGCTGCTCCTCGCGGTGATGGGATTGATCGGGTGGGCGCGCCCGGCGCGGCTGATTCGCGGCGTGGTTCTCAGCGCAAAAGAGCGCAAGTTCGTGGTCGCAGCGCGGGGATTCGGAGCGTCGGACGCGCACTTGCTTTTCAAGCACGTGCTGCCGCAAACCTACGGCGTGGTGCTCACGCAGCTCGCGTTGCTGATCCCGCAGTACGTGCTGGCTGAGGTGACGCTCAGTTTTCTCGGCTTGGGCGTAGGCGAACCCATGGCCAGCTGGGGCACGCTGCTCTCCTCGCTGCAGCAGTACTACATACTTTCGTCGTACTGGTGGATGTTCCTTCCCGCCCTGTTGCTGATTCCCTTATTTCTAGCCTATTACACGGCTGCCGATGCACTGCAGGAACGCCTCAAGTCCGTCTCGCTGTAAAAACCACCGAATCTTTGTTAAGAGTTGAAACATGACGAAGGTCCGGTTCCAGACAGGCATTCTTGCCCTTGGGATTGCGACGATTTGCTCCCTGTCCGTCGCGCCATGTGTGTCTGCAGCGCGGCCAGACGGCGAAGAGCTCATGGTCACGAACAGCCCGTTGGGACATCCCGGCGGAAGGCTCGTGCTCGCGCTTCGTTCGGAGCCTAAGACGCTGAATCCGGTCCTCGCCGAGGATGCCGCCTCGCAGGAAGTGATTCGCTGCGTCACCGCCGACTTAATCGACATCAATCGCAAAACGCAAAAGACGGAGCCCGCGCTCGCAAAATCATGGGCGGTATCGCGTGACGGCAAGCAATACACGCTGCGCCTGCGCGAGGGAATCCGCTTTTCCGACGGCCAGCCGCTCACCGCGGACGACGTGGTCTTCAGCTTCCAACTCTATCTCGACGAAAAAATCGAGTCGCCGCAGCGCGATTTGCTGATCGTCGGTGGAAAACCGATCGCGGTCGAGAAAATCGATAGCGACACCGTCCGATTCACGTTGGCCCAGCCTTATGCGGCCGCCGATCGTCTTTTCGACGGCTTCGCAATTCTCCCGCGGCGTCTCCTGGAAAGCGCCTACCGCAGCGGCGATTTTTCGCATGCGTGGAATATGTCGATGCCGCCGAGCCAGTTTGCAGGCCTCGGCCCATTCGTGCTGAAGGAATACGTGCCGGGCGAGCGGCTCGTCCTCCAGCGCAATCCCTACTATTGGAAGCAGGATCGAAGCGGCAACCGGCTGCCGTACCTCAACGAGATCGTGTTCTTGTTTGTATCGAGCGAAGATGCGCAGGCGATTCGGTTCCAAGCGGGAGATACGGATATACTCGACCGGTTCAGCGCGGAAAATTTCGCGGTGCTGGCAAAACAGCAAGCCTCCAGGCACTACCACCTCGACGATTTAGGTCCCGGCCTCGAATACAATTTTCTCTTTTTCAATCTCAACGACCTTGGCCCGAAAGCTTTTCCGGATATCGCACGGAAGCAAGCCTGGTTTCAGGGCGTGCGCTTCCGGCAGGCCGTATCCGCGGCGATCGACCGCGACGCGATCGTGCGCCTCGTCTACAACGGCCGTGCTACGCCGCTCTGGACGCAGGTCACTCCCGGCAATAAGCTCTGGATCGATCCAAACATTCCTCACCCGCCAAAGTCCTTCGCTCACGCGCGCGACTTGCTAAAAGCCGCCGGCTTTTCCTGGAAAAGCGATGGCACGCTTGTGGACGGCACGGGCAGCCCCGTCGAGTTCTCCATCCTGACGAGCTCGTCCAATGCGCAACGTGTGAAAATCGCGACATTGATTCAAGACGACCTGAGCCATCTCGGAATGAACGTCCACGTCGTCTCGCTCGAATTCCACGCGATGGTCGACCGCCTTCTAAATAGTCACGATTACGAAGCCGCCATCATGGGCCTGGCCAGTGGCGATGCCGATCCGACCGCGGAGATGAATGTCTGGATGTCGAATGGCGACACCCATCTCTGGCATCCGAATGAGAGCAAGCCCGCAACGCCATGGGAAGCCGAAATCGATCGGCTGATGCAGCAACAGCTTGTCACGCTGGATTACGCCAAGCGAAAGCGCCTCTACGATCGAGTCCAGGAAATCATCGTCGAGAATCTGCCCGTCATCTGCCTGGTGAGCCCCAATATTCTGGTCGGCGCGAGCGATCGCGTCGGAAATTTTCAGCCGGCTATCCTCGATCCCTACACGCTCTGGAATATCGACGAGCTGTATGTCCGCTGAAGCTGGAGCCGATAAACCGATGCCACTCCGGCGAGAAGCGCGTGCCAAAGAAAAATTCCCAGCCTGGCCCGACCGCCGCCTCGTGCGCGAATGCCTCAACGGAAACGAAGAAGCCTGGTCCGTGCTCATCGACAAATACAAAAATCTGATCTTTTCGATCCCGGTTAAATACCACTTCTCGCAAGACGACGCCTCCGATGTTTTTCAGGCGGTTTGTCTCGAACTCCTCGCGGAACTCCCGAACCTCCGAAGGCCGGAAGCGCTCCCGAAGTGGATCATCCAGGTAACCGCCCACAAGTGCCTTCACGGAAAGAAGTATGCCCAGCGCACGGAAACGACGGACCCAAATGATCCGGCCTTCGAGCAAAGCACGCCCGCGCGCGCCGAAAGCATTTTGCGCGAGACGGAGGAGGAACAGCGAATCCGCCGTGTGATGGACGAACTGCCTGCGCGCTGCCAGCAATTGGTGCGCATGCTCTTCTTCGAGGAGCCGGCGCGCCCGTACCAGGAAGTCGCGCGCGAACTGGGAATCGCCACGGGCTCGATCGGCTTCATCCGGCAGCGTTGCCTCGATCGTTTGCGCAAAAAGCTCCTTGAGGCGGGCTTTTCGTGACCACCAAGAAGAATGCAAAGGCGCCTCTTTCCGACAAACTGCTTCGCGACCTGGGAAATCTAACCACCGATGCCGCCCGCAGGCGATTTCTGGCCCGGCACAAGAACTTGTATCGCGAGCCGGCGCTTCGGCAGCTCAATGAAATCGCGCGAGCCGAGTTGCGTTCGGACACCCGCCACGCGATTGCCCTGGTGGAATCGGCGATCGCCATCGCGAAAAAGCTGCGCAACAAGGAAGCGCTGGGGCGCGCCCTAAGGTCCAAGGCCAACGCCCTGATGATCCTCGGCGAAAATCAGAAGGCTTTGGAATTTCACGCGCAAGCCCTCGCCGTCTTTCGCAAGATCCGCAACGAAGCAGAAGAAGCGCGAACGCTGATCCCCTCGATTCAGCCTCTCATCCTGCTTGGCCAATACGACAAAGCCTTCGAGACCGCGAAGAAGGCCGAGGATATTTTCACGCGTTTGGGCGATCGGCAGCGCCTCGCGCACGTTCAGATCAATGTTGGCAATATTTACCATCGTCAGGATCGCTTCGAGGAAGGGCTGGCGTGCTACGAGCGCGCCTACGAGGCTCTCCTTCCTCTTCACGATTCCGAGGGCCTTGCCGTCGCCATGTACAACATGGCCGTTTGCCTCATCACGCTGAACGATTTCCCGCGCGCTCTCGCAAGCTACCAGCGCGCGCGAGACATGTGCATCCAGCATGGAATGAAGCTGCTCGTAACGCAAAGCGACTACAACATCGCGTATCTCTACTATCTGCGCGGCGAATACGGGCGCGCGATCGAAATGCTGCGCGCCACGCGCGAAGAGTGCGAGAAAAATGGCGACGTCTACGTGATGGCGCTGTGCTACCTCGATTTGTCCGAAATATATCTCGAGCTCAATCTCAGTTCCGAGGCGATGGAGACGGCTCACGAAGGCTATCTTCGATTTCAGAAGCTCGGCATGGGTTACGAAGAAGCGAAATGCCAGGCAAACGAAGCCATGGCGCTCAGCCAACTCGGCAAGGCCATTCGTTCTCTGGAATTGTTTGCCGAGGCCAGGCCCAAGTTCGTCCGCGAAAAAAATCTCGTCTGGCCGTGGCTGATCGATCTCTACCAGGCTGTCGTTCTCTATAATGAAGGCCGCTTATTTGAAGCGCGCCGCCTGTGCGCGGGCGCCGCTGCGTTTTTCGACACGTCGTTTCTCCCCGGCAAGGCGGTGCTGTGCCACTTGCTGCTGGCGCGACTTTCGATGTGCACGGGAGATCGCGCCGCGGCTCGCTCGGAATGCGCCCGCGCCCTGGAGCGCCTGGTGTCACTCGAAGCCCCGGTCTTGCGCTACCAGGCGGAATTCCTGATGGGCCAGATTCAGCAGGCGTCCGAAGACCCTTCGGGCGCATACGATTCGTATCAGAGGGCGCGCAGCGCGCTCGAAACTCTGCGCAGCAGCCTCCACGGCGAAGAACTCAAGATCGCCTTCATGAAGAACCGCCTCGAAGTTTACGAATGCCTTGTCGATCTCTGCATCAATGGAAACGAAGGCTGCGATTCGCGCGAGGAAGCCTTCGGCTACATGGAATTGGCCAAATCGCGCAGCCTGGCCGAATCGCTCGTGCAACACGGCCACGTGCTGCCCGTGGCGGACGCGGGCCAGAGCGGCCTGGTCCGCCGGGTCCGCGAAATGCGCGAGGAGTTGAATTGGTATTACCGTCGCATCGAACTTGAGCAATTGCGTTCCGAAGATCCATCGCCGCAGCGCATCGAGAAACTCCAGAAAGAGGCCTTGGCGCACGAGAATGAGCTGCTTCGCGCCTTGCGCGACCTTCCCGCGCCCCAAGCCGCCGGCGTAACTGCAAGCTCCGTTTCCGCGATCGCATCCCTGAAAGATGTGCGCGCATGCCTGCCGCCCGAAACCGCGCTCGTCGAATATTTCAGCATCAAGGATCAGCTCGTTGCAGCCGTTGTCACGCACGACGCGCTGGAGATCGTGCCCGCGACTCCGATCTCGCGGGTCGTCAATTTACTCCGAATGCTCCATCTGCAGATCTCGAAATTCCGGCTGGGCGCGGAGTATGTGCAAACCTTCGAGAAGCCGCTGCTCGAAGCCATGCAATCTCACCTCGCTCAGCTTTATGACGAAGTCTTCGCAGCCGTGCGCGTCCAACTGCGCGCCAAGCACGTCGTGATCGTGCCTCACGGCATTCTGCACTATCTCCCGTTTCACGCCCTGTACGACGGCACGGGATACCTCATCGACTCCGTCACCGTTTCCTACGCGCCCAGCGCCAGCATTTTCGCTCTTTGCCAGCGGAAGCCTGCTCCCGCATCGGAGGGTTCACTCCTGCTCGGAATCCCCGATTCACGCGCCCCGTTGATTCTGGACGAGGTGCAATCGGTGGCAAGAATTCTGCCCCGAGCGGAGTTGATCGTTGGTCCCGAGGCAAACGAAAAGAACCTTCGCGAGAAGGGATCGCGCAGCCGCCTGATTCACATCGCCACGCACGGCAGTTTTCGGCAGGACAACCCAATGTTCTCCGGCATTCGCCTCGGCGACGCGTATCTGAACCTCTACGATCTCTATCAGCTCAAACTGGAGGCGGAACTGGTCACGCTCAGCGGCTGCGCCACTGGCATGAATGTGGTGAGCCCCGGAGACGAGCTGCTCGGCTTGATCCGGGGGCTCCTTTTCGCGGGCGCCCAATCCCTGCTGCTCACGCTTTGGGACGTTCACGACCGCAGCACATCCGAGTTCATGACGGCGTTCTACCGTCGATTCAGCGTCGGAGAGCCCAACGCCGTCGCCCTGCAGGGCGCGATGCAAGAACTCCGCTCCCGTTACCCCCACCCCTACTACTGGGCTCCTTTCGTACTGATTGGAAAGACTTTAGCTAACTGACGTCCCCTCACGAGATTCTCTCTGCTCCCTATATTTTTCGGCCGCCTTCTCGCCCTTATGGGTTGGTGATGCAGGATTCCGGCCGAGCCGTCGAGACGGGAGCCGGAAGGGGATCGGGGCGAGCAGCAGGAACTTCAAACATTGGGGGAGGACGGATGCGACATTTTTCGATGGAGCAGTGGATTGATTTCGCCCGAAACATTGTCGGGCCGCGTGAAAGGGCCGAGATGGAGAGTCATCTAAGTGACGGCTGCAAGCAGTGCTCAAAGACTCTGAGCCTATGGCAGCGTGTCTCCGAAGCCGGCAGGCGCGAATCTGCATACGTGCCGCCCCAGAGCGTCGTCGGCACCGTGAAAGGTACATTCGCCATTGAGCGCCCTCGCAGGGTGGGGCGTGCGGCCCAGGCAATTGCCAGCCTGCTGTTCGACAGCGCCGCGACCCCGCTCGCGGCGGGCGTCCGGTCAGCCGCCATAGCTGAACGCCAACTGCTGTACGGCGTGAGCAAATACCGGATCGACGTCCGAATCGAGCCTCAGTCAAATTCCGAGAGAGTCGCGCTCGTTGGCCAGATCCTGAATTCGAGAGACCCCGGCAAAAGTATCGGAGCAGTGCCGGTGCGGCTGTGCCAGGGCCGCAGGGTGCTTGCAGAATCAATGACCAGCCCCTTCGGCGAATTTGACGTGGAATGCGACTTGGGCAAGGGGCTTCAGTTGAGGGTCAGCCTACCCCGGGAAGAGCTGTGTCTACCCGTGATGGAACCGACCACCAAGGCCTCCAAGTCTGTCCCGGAAGCTACTGATTCAAATCATTTTAGATACAAGCTGAAGAAGGGCAAGAAACGTACTAGGAAGAAGGTCTAATGCGGAAACCCTCGAAACCAGCCGTTTGTACTATGGCCCAAGATAGGTCGAAGCGGCCAAACTCGGTCGGTAACAGTACCGAGAGGATGCAGCGGCTACGGGGTGGGTACGCAAAAGGAGCAGTGGCAAACATGAAGCGTCGAACTTGGCTTGTGTTGGTTCTGGCGATAGGTCTGTGGGGTCAGCCGGCCGCAGCCCAGGGACTCTTGGGTGGTCTGCTTTCCACCGTTGGAAGCACCCTGTCGAGTCTAACGTCGCCCCAGCCGGGCGTCATCGTGCGCACAAACCTCGGCCTCGCCGGATTGCAAAACGTTTGCCTGCTCAACGGATGCTCGGTCGTCGGCAACATCGACGGGAACCTAAACCAGGTGTTCCTGGTCAGGCCAACACAAGGACTGCTCCCGAATCTTCTTGCCGGCGTTCTCAGATTGGTCACAGGAATTCTCGGCGCCGAACCTGATCAGACCCTGGTAATCCCGCCGAACCCAACCAGCCAGTCGACCACCAACAATCCGCCCGCCGGATTGTGGGACAACACACCCGTGAACTACTACGGGAACACGGTCACCGACGGTTACGTCAATCAGCCCGCGGCGCAGATCGTCCAGATCTCGCAGGCTCATAGCGTCTTCAATGTGAGCGGCGCCGGAATCGTGGCCGATATCGATACGGGCGTCGACCCGAATCATCCTGCCTTCCAGGGTGTCCTGCTTCAGGGCTGGGACTTTACCCGCAATCAGGCTGGCGGCTCGGAAATGAACGACATCTCGATGAGCGCGCCGCCGCCGTGCGGTTCCTGCCCGGCCGCCTACGTGAATCAACACACCGCCGCGATGCTTGACCAGCACACGGCCGCCATGCTCGACGGCTCCCAGTATGAAGCGTTTGGGCACGGCACGATGGTGATGGGCATCATTCACCTCGTTGCGCCAACAGCAAAACTCCTGCCCGTGAAGTCGTTCAGCGCGAATGGCAACGGCGCGCTTTCACACATCATCGCCGGCATTTATTACGCCGTACAGAATCACGCCAACGTGATCAACATGAGCTTCGATATGCTGCAAAGCTCGACCGAATTCACCGACGCCATCAACTACGCCAACAGCAACGACGTAATTTTGGTGGCTTCGGCGGGCAACGACGGCGTCGAGGAAATGGTTTATCCCGCGGGCCTCCAGAACGACGTGATGGGCGTCGCTTCAACCAATAATCAGGACCAGCGGTCGAGTTTCTCGAACTACGGAAACAACATCGTGTGGGTCGCCGCTCCCGGCGAAGGCGTGATCACCACCTACCCGTTCGGCATCTACGCGGCCGGCTGGGGAACGTCATTCAGCTCGCCCTTCGTCGCTGGAACGGCCGACCTCGTCTTCAACATGCAGCCGCAGGACACTCAGAGCCAGGCGTCGTGGGCCATCTCGCACGCGCAGTTCGTTGGGCTCAACATGGGGTACGGCCGCCTCAACGTCTACTGGACGTTGTCCGCGATGAATCCTCTTCAGGGCCTGCTTCAGTAGGCGCCGAGAGACGCTCCGATGCAGACGATGGCCAACACGTCGGCTAGCGCTTCCGACCTCCCCACGCGAATCGAGGCACTCTCGGAAGCGCTTCCGTTTCTCGCCATCCCGGCGAGCGTTCCCCGCCAGTGGTCGGGTGTGATTCTTCGCATCAAGCAGATGGAGGAGCAGGCGCTGGCCCTGCGCACCTCGCTGATCTGCGCCTTCAACCAGCTCTTGGATCTCAAGGATCTCAACACGGGAGTGCACAGTACGCGATTGGCGGAGTGGGCGCTTCACGTCGCCGGAGAACTCGGCCTGGACGAAAGCTCTCTCTCTGATCTCGAAGTGGCCGCGCTGCTCCACGATATCGGGAAAATCGGCATTCCCGACGCCATCCTCCAGAAACCCGCCAAACTGTCCGGAGAAGAGTACAGCCTGATGAAAAAGCATCCCGAATATGGCTGGGCGGTGATGCGCAACGTGCCAGGGATGGAACGTGCCAGCCTCATGATCTTGCATCATCACGAGAGCTACGACGGCAAGGGCTATCCGGCCGGGCTGAAGGGTGATGAGATTCCGATCGGATCGCGCATCGTTTCTGTGATCGATGCGTTCGACGCCATGGTCTCGTCGCGTCCTTATCGCGCCGGCTTGCCGTATGCGGAGGCCGAGCGTCGACTCCTCGCGGCCAGCGGCACCCAGTTCGATCCCGGCGTCGTCGAACGCTTTCTGCCGCTCGCGCGCGCCGAGATGTCCTCGGTATTTGCCGCTGCCGGAACGAGCGTCTCCACCGCCCTGTAGTCGCGGCACTTGGACGATTAACGCCCAAACCGGACATCTCTAACAATGTCGGCTCTGTCAAAGCTTTTCTGAGCGCACTTCTCCGTTCACTTCGAAGAGTGTCCTGTTTTGCTTTCGTAGGGCCTTTGCATTGACGACCGCGGCTCGCTCGTAATCGATCGGTCGGCTTCCGTCCGACCCAAACATCTCTCCGATCAAACTTCGACCATGATTACTTCTTCAAACTCCCTCTTGCGAGGGAGCGGGATGCCCAATCAAGTGGACGGCGCTCTAGTTCACGCCATGTCCGGTTACGAGCTGTCCCGCGTTCGAACCGAACTCGACCCATTGCGAATATTCCCAACCATTCCGCCACATCCAGTACAGCCGAACCGCGAGTCTTCGGGCCATGGCCACCTTGGCGATGCGACGTTCTCGACGCATCGCCAGATGCACATACCGACGACGCCAGTCCGGGTCGTAACGCACGGCTGCCTGTGCGGCCTCCACCAACAGAAAACGCAGCAGTGAGTTGCCTTGCTTGCTGATGTGTCCCAGCCGTTGCCGTCCGGCACTGGAGTCTTCCGAAGGGATCAGCCCCACATAGCTGCCGATCTGCTTGCCGCACGGAAACCGATCCGGAGTTCCGATGATCAGCACGAAGGCCAGTGCCGTCAGTGGACCCACGCCAGGGTGCGTCATCAGCCGCAGCACCTCGGGCTGTTTCTTCGCTTCCTGCTCGACGGCTGCGGTTAACGCCTCGATCGTCGGATTCATTCGGTCCAGCAGCTCCAGCAAATCGTGCCGGCGCCGGCTGGCCCAGGTCTCCAACGGAAGCTTCTCCAGTTGTGCTCGCCCTTGTTCGCTCCACAGCTTTTTCTTCCGCCGATTCCCTTCGTTCATTGCCAGGGCCTGGAGTTGATTCATGATCCGCGTTCGCATCTGCACCAGACGATGCCGATGCCACAGCAGTTGCCGCAGATCCCGATTCTTCGGACTCGGTACCCAGACGCGAGGAAAGTTATTTTCCAGCAGCAGCTTCAACAGAAGCTGGGCATCCTGACGATCGGTCTTCTGCTTGCGGATTCGCTTCGCCTTGATCTTCGCGGCGTCGCCAATCCACACCTCGATACCCAGTTCCATCAGCAACCGCTCGAACCAACGTGAATATCCGGTGGCCTCCATCCCCACGCGCACGCTGACTCCTCGTGCGGTCAGTTCTCGGTAGAACTTCTCTGCCTCTCCGCCACCGTGGTTCAATCGCCGTTCGCTGCTCTCCCCGGTTTCTGTATCTACAAACGCGATGTACTGATCGCTCGGGTGATAATCCACGCCTATAATCACCATGTTCGGCTCCTTCCTCCCGAGCCTTGGTCGTCATGCAACCAAAGTCTACTCGGGTCGAGGGAGCCGACATTGTTATGAAATCAAGTGCAGTCCTAGTACGGCCGAGTCGCGGCCCATGGACAAAACCCTCATCCGGCTGGACCTGCAGCGCGCTCAAAACTAAGGACCAAATCTTACGGTTGGGAGCGTGGCAAAACGATATGTTTTTGCGCCTCGGTGGACAGGTCTGCGGTACTAACGTTCGGTCCTCGGCAAGACAAAATCCTCGGAATGCACAGCGGACCTCACCGGCGACCTGCGGTAGATATCTGCCTGGAAATGCAAGCGGAAAAGTTTATCTTCCAGAAGTTTGCGACCGGCTCCACAAACTCAATTCCTACCGTCCATTTGCCGTCCTTCATGGCATGGACCCCACATGGACGACGCGGCATTCTCGCTCTTCGCCGGTGCTCTGGTTTACAACCAATATCCTCCGGCCCTCCTCGACCTTGGCCGCGAGCGCAATCGCTCCTCCGTGAGCGTTACCGAGAGCGTGTACGTAAACGCGCAAAGCGGACAAGTGGCCCGATAGATGTCCGGTTATCTGACTTCCATGATAGGTAAATTGCAAACTTTTAGTGACGCTTGCGACTGATTCTGGTCGGATTACGGCGTACTCGGAAGTGATGCACTTGCTTGCCTAAGCCGGTACCTCACATCCCGCTTACTCCCACTGAGATATTTTCCATCCTCGTTGAAATATGTCGGCCGTTCATCCGTCTACAGAGGTAGATGAGTGAGGCACTGAGCGTAGAGGGAATGGCTAGCGAGCAAGACCGGCGGATTTCGGAGGTCGTCAAGCTCGAACGCCTCTGGAACATGTCATTTCCATAGGCGCTAAGTGCTTGTATATAAGTAACTTAGAATATGGAGGCGGGGGGAGTCGGAATTTGATCGGGTATTGAAAACACGCAACTTATTGATTTTTCGAGGCGCTCAAAACGCAGAAAACGGGGAAATTGCGCCTAACTGGAACGTATCTGGAACGCGGAATTCTTCATTTGCCAAACGAAGTTTCGGTTGCTGCACGGTTGTTTCCGAGTAGCCAACCAGCGAGCGCAGGAAGGTGTGGAGGGCCGGTGTAGCAAAGGGCTATTTGCTCGACGCCTGCCAGTCATAGAAAACTCGGGGCCGAACTTTCGGAATTCTGGCCGTATCAAACCATGTCTTTTGGTACACGCTCGATGGCAGGCTCGTGAGACGCGTCCTCTGGGTCTCAAGTGGTGACGCACCTGCCTCGTGAGCAGGCGCTTTGCCTGACTCATTGGTTGAAGCTATTGGGGCCCCTCCCCTCTAACAGGGTGCTGAAGAACAGGTGATTTTCGAGATGAGAATGCAGTCGAGAGCGAAAAAGCGCGGGAGCAAGGTTCCACGCTGCTCGATCCACGTCCGCGTTTTGTTCTTCCGCACCACATCTTCCGTTCGCTTGTCTCTAGGCCGCGGCTTCTCGGACCCCCAGATGCGCCAACCGGAGCAGGTTGTACGCCGCGCCCCACAGGTAGGCCACTTGCTGGATTTTCCAGCGGCCCAAGTGCCGCACTTTGCGCAGTCCGCCCGGCTGCTTCAGCCAGCCGAAGATTTGCTCGACCTTCTTGCGCGCCTTCTGGCTGATCCGATAGCCGAGCGTTTTCATCCGCCGCAGCATTCTTCGTCGTGCATTGCCGTCGGCATCCTCAGCGACCACTCGCTCAGCCGAGATCGGCACGTGCGGAGTGATAGCGAAGTCGTCTTCGATTGTGCGCAGGAACTCGCCGGCTTCGTAGCCGGCATCGCCGCCGAGCGTCCCCGGCACGATGCGGTGACGACGCCGGAAGCGCCGCAACATCTTTTTCGCGGTCTTCCGCTCGGCGTAGCCGTCGGCGCGCGCCACGCGGATGTCCAGGCACAGCCCGTGACGGTTCTCCATCAGCACATGCCCGCTGTGCGCGAGTTGCGCCCCCGCGCCCGGACTCTTCTTCGCCAGCCGCGCTTCGGGATCGGTCGTGGATCGGTGGGTTTCGTTCGACCGCTTCTCGCCGCGAAAATCCACCGAGGGGTTGCTGCCGCCTTCAGCGGGCGGACGGTCTCGCGGTTCTTCCTTCGGGCGAAAACTCTTCAGCGAGGCCCACGACTGGATCAGCGTCCCATCCACCGTGAAGTGATCGTTCGAGGCATACTGGTCGACCAGCGCGCTGGCCACCACCCGCTCGAAAAACTTCTGCACCAGCCCGTGCCGTTCGAATCGCTCGCGGTTCTTGGTGAACGTCGTGGCGTCCCAGACCAGGGCATCGGGATCGAGATCGCAGAACCAGCGGTACAGCATGTTCCAGTTGATGGCGTCCACCAGCCGCCGCTCGGAGGAAATCGAGTACAGCGCCTGCAGCAACAGTGCTTTCAGCAGCGCTTCCGGCGGAATCGAAGGACGCCCCGTCTCGCTGTAGGCCGCCTCGAAGGCCCGCTCCATCTGCTGCAACACTTCATCGGCCCGCCGCTTGATCGCTCGCAGCGGATGATTCTTTGCCAGGCGCTCCTCGGTGTTCGCGATGAAAAACATCGGGTTCTGCAATTTTGGATTTCCGCGCACGAAGTTCTCCTCTTTTTGGGAGAATGGCCGCCCCAAACGCGGCTTTCGACCTTCGTGCAGATCAAAATGCACGCGCAGTTCCAAAGAACGAGTTTTTCAGCACCCTGCTAAGGCGTTTTTGATGCTCGTTAGCGCGGCCTGGAGATTAGAAACTGACCTACCCACCGCGACTTTTCGCACGATCGATCCCTTGGGACCAGTCAATCCCGCCTGTTCTGAGCCCATCAGCATGATGAGGTAGAAACCAGGCTGATCTGCGTCATCGCTCGCACGCACACAAAACGACAAGTCCAGTGCAGTTTCGAAATAGTGGCTCGTGTCCCTTTTGGAATCACCAGGAGGTTTCAAAAACCCCGCGCCCCCCTATTAGCGGGCGGCGCCTAGCTCTCTTACGGCTTATAAATGAAATACCCCGTCACAGGATTCGGATAGTGCATGGGCGGCGTGATGCCTGGATAGGGGAAAGGGTGGCAGGAATAGTTGCTGATCCTATCCGGGCCGACGGGGTCTTTCGGATACAGGATTGGATAGTGCGGTGGATATGCCGGAAAAGGCACGTCTGCGAAGCCTACCAAATACGGGCGTCTCCATCCTTCGCAGTAGACTAGAGAACTGATTTTCCAAACGCCATTTTCCTTGACATATTCGTTCTCGTAAATGCCCGCGCTGACCGATTGTGATTTGGAATAAACTCCTTGGATAACGAAATCCTTAAACCGTGCCTTGGCACTCTTTCCATCCGCAGCGACGTCGATCACCCCTTGCATCACATAATGATCATTCAGGATGCCGTACTGGGGTCCCTGCTTTCCTAGTGCTTCGCTCATGGTGAATTTATTCAGAAACAATCGGCTGATTGACCTCTTACCCAAATACTTCCCGCCGTCGTAATCCGCCGTTGCGTTATCCGAAAATAGCCCAACCAATTGTTCCACTAAAAACTTGTCTTGATAATACCCGTAGACATATTGAAGGCGCTTAACAGCCTCTATGTCTTCCAAGCGCGTAACCAGACGATCCAATGCTTCAACTCTCTCGCCATCCGCACTCGCAGCATGCACAACCCGCTCACGCCTTGTTCCGACAGCTAACACGCAAATCAGCAAGGAGCAGCTAGCCAGCAAAATACTTTTCCTAATGCTCATACACGCCCTCACCCCGTAGAATCAGTTTTTGTCCGGGATCAACCCGCATAATTAGTGGTTCTTCCATGTGACATACTTCCCGGTCACAGGGTTCGGATAGTGAAAAGGAAAAGCCGTCGAATGCACCATCGTCTGATCCTTTGCCACGAAGCATCCGCTTTCTTCGGGCGTCTCCAGGCGATCCGGCCCAATCGCATTAGATGGGAACAGCTGATTCGAGTTTTCCGGGGATCCTTCGCTAAGCTCGCTTTTTTCTACCTGACCCGGGGCAGCGTCAGGTGCATTTCCCATCTGACCGGGAATGGGCATATCCGCATACCCACGGCCGTATGATCCATCAGCATAAATGCACAGATCCCATATTCTGAATTCCCATTTCCCATCCACTTTGACGTATTTATTCTCGTACTCCACCTCTTGGGTATGCATGGAAGAGCGGCTTGTTGCCGCAGAAGTAAAGTCGTAGTCGGACGAGCGGAACCTTGCCATGGCTGACTGACGGTCTGGCGAAATATCGATCACGGGTTGTGATTCAAAGTGATCGTTCAGCAGCCCATAAATGGGCATGAGGGCGTTCTTCGTCATTGGCCCCCAATGACCCACCCAGAGCCTGCGCGCGCCCGCCTTGTCGAGGTACACCTGGTTCTGAAAGTGAACCTCGCTGCCGTGGTCTGCAAATAAATCCGCCTGCTCGCTAAATAGCAACTTGTCTTGCTGGTAGGCGTAGATATAGTGGAACCGCGCAACGTCTTCCATGTCCTGGATCACGCCGGCGCGGTATTCCAGCTCAGAGAGATTGGGGCCGGAATCAGCGGCCGACACTTTCGCTCCTAGCGCACGGCCAAACAAGACTATGCCGACCAAAACGCCACAAATGACAAGCGGCAGTAGCGGTGTTTTCATTTTGGTTGCACTCCCCGGACATGAATATTGGTTGTTTGTTTTCAATTTCCGGGACTCCACTTGACGGGCTTTCCCGTTACAGGATGTGCGAAATGGAATGGGACCAGCCCCGGTTCTGGATAGTGATCTTCGCAGGCCTCATCGGCGGTCTCTAGCCGGTCCGGTCCATCTGGGTCTTCCGGATAAAGCTTCCACTGCACCGGAGCGTTCGCCTTGACATCCTTCCAACCTTGGTGGTACGGAGCGGACCAAGTATTACAAAAACGAAAGATCTTGAATTTCCACTTCCCATTTTCCTTGACGTAATCGTTCTCATAGATGCCGGCTACCCACTCCTCCTTCTGGTGGTAAACGGCGAACCGACCGAGTGTTCGATACCTCGCCTTGCCGGAAAGTCCGTCCGGCGAAATGTCGACCACGCCCTGCATCTGGGGCATATCAAACATGCGACCGGCGACTGGACCGTTCGTGCCGTTGCTGTACGCCTTACTCAAATATCCCAGCCACAGCCGCTGCACGCCCACCTGGCCAATCCACACGCCACCTAGGTAATGTGCTTCGGCGCCTCGGTCTGCAAAAAGCGTAGGAATTTGGTTGAACAGAAACCGGTCTTGGTAATATCCGTAAACCGACTGAAGCTTCTCGATCGCCTTGATCGCCTCGACTCTTTCCAGCCGTTTCTCGATGCCCCGAAGCCGTGCACGGTTATTGTCATCCGCATGAGGTGTAGGTAGCAGGGCAAAGCATAGCAGTACGGCACAGGCTACAGCTCCTACTAAAATCCTCGGCCTCACTTTATCCCCTTTCTGTCGATCGGCACAGTACCTGATCCGGGGAATCTTCGTTTCCGGTGTCAGGTCAAAAGATGTATTTCAGGCCAAACTGCACAAGGCGCGGCGCGACAGCTAAACTGGTGATTTGCCCAAAGTTCTTAGCGTACGGATTTGCCACCACTGGAATTGAGAACTGCGGGGTATTGAAGGCATTGAAGAAGTCAGCCCGGAACTGCAGTTGGGCATCCTCCCGCAAACCGCCAACACGGGTATTTTTGAACAGAGACAGATCCGTATTATCTTGGTCAGGGCCACGAACAACACCGCGTCCTAAGTTGCTCCATCCAGTCGCGATCCCGTCCCCACCCAACGATGCGGGAATCAGAGGGGGTGCGCAGAACGCGGCGGTGTTGAAATAGCCGTTGACACGCGACGTCACACTTCCCGGAGTTTCGATCTGTCCCACAGTGTATCCGGGACACAAGTTTGCTCTCGGGGTGATGCCGCCAAGGGGTGCAGTCGTCACGGCCGTCGTAAAATATGCTGATCCAGCGCGTGAGTCCGTGAGAGTAAGCGGAAGTCCAGTCTGTATGGTTAGAATTCCCGAAATGTTCCACCCGCTCAGCAGCATCTGGCCAAGTCTGTTTCCCTTGGCCACGCCAGGAATTTCCCATAAGGCATTCATGACCAGCCTGTGGGTGCGATCAAAGTCTGCTGGTCCATACTGCTGACGGGCGTCGAGAGAGTCATTGCTACTGCGCAATATGTTCGAGCCAAGGGTGTTGCCTTGGTACGACGACATGGGAGTTAGATTTCTGCTATACGTGTACGAAGCCTGGAAGGTCACGCCATGTGACAAGCTCTTTTTCAAACTAGCTAAAAGGGCATTGTAGTTCGACGTTCCATCATCTGCGGTAACGCTCAGTCCGGCAAATCCAACATACGGATAGCGCGACAGAACGTTTGCGGCTGCCGTGGTCGTCTGGGTCACACAGCCGGTTGGCAGTCCGCAATTGACGGGATTGGACGGGCTGGCGAGCGAAGCTACTCCAAGCGGATAAACCTCGGTAATGTGTACAGCATGGGACCCGTTATAGCCAACATCCAGCACCATCTGTGCCGGCAGCTGGTACTGGATTCCCAAGCTATATTCGTGAACGGTGGGAGTCTTATAGGCGTTATAAACAGCTTCCCCCGCAAGCGCTGACGTTGGGGTGCGCAACGGGAATCCCTGAGTCGGAATGAGCGGGAAAGGGGCTTGAAGGGTCGCGGTGGGCGTGATCTGTCCACCTTCATTGGCCTGTGCGCTGAAGGGGGGAGAATTTAGGTTACCTGCACTTGCAAAGGCTACGTTCACCCGATCAAAGAAGATTCCATAACCGCCGCGAATAACCATGTGGCCTCCGGTGCCAAGTGGTTGCCATGCAAAACCAATGCGGGGAGCAAAATTGTCGCGCGATGGCGGATCCGGAGTTTCATATCTGTGTGGGCGAGTTAACACGCCAGCTGCCAATGGCACTGTGCCGGGGTAATTGTTTGAGACCGTCCACCCAAGGTAGGTGCCAGCCGCCGGAGGAATCGCAGCTAGGTTCAACAGGCTCAGCCAGACATTGGTGAAGTCTCCGAGGGAATCCCAGATCCCTCCAAAGTATTCCCACCGCACGCCCAAATTCAGAGTAAGTGAAGGTTTGACCTTGAAATCATCCTGAAAAAAAGCCCCCAGATTCTCTACTTGAAAATCATGCTTAGAGCCAACTGGGCGACTAGTATTCCCAGACGACGACGCTACGTTGCTGTACGTTGTGCCATTTTCGCCAGGTCCGGTCCCTGCTGGCATTCCGAGAAGAAAGCCTTGGATGCTGTTGAAATTTACAGTTCCGGAATTTGGCTTAACCCAATTGTTCTGGTACACGCGGGTCATATCGTAGCCAGTGCGGATCTCATGCTTTCCATGCAGCCAGGAAACCTGATCGCCCGCTTCGAAATTCTTGTCGAAAATAACCTGGTTAAATTGACCACCCCCGGCAATGGTAAACGTCGGTGTTCCACCGACGATAGAAGTCTGCACCAGTCTCGGATCATATGGGTTTAAAGGGGTGACTCCTACAGACGCATTCGTAAACGGAAATATGTTGCTTACCTCCCCCAAATTTTCGACATATGCCACCTTGGCTTCGTTCACCAAATTGGCGCGCAATGTGGACGTCAGCTTGATGGGGACGGAGATATATGTGTCGGGGTTGTCTTTTGCCCCGTAGGGTGTAGGGCTCAGGGAGGCAGGGGTTACGGTGGAATCGTTCCCGTAAAAGAACTTCTCCGACAGGGTGTTTTTCGCCGAAAGAACGTAGTCCGTGTTAATCAGGTATTGGTCCTCGTTGAACGTTGCGGGAAGACTGAACACCTCCTGACCGAGACCGTTGACAATCTTTTGTGGCGTGGGGATGTAATACTGGTTGCTTCCGGGCACCTTCAAATTCAAGATCGCCAGCGCGACCGGATTGATATTCGATCCGTCGCAGGCCACCGCCACTCCCTCGGGCGTCCTGCTCGGGCCATACACGTCCCTTCCTGCCGTGGGGCCGCCACAGAATAGAGATCCGATCGCGGCAGCCGAGCGGTCGTCCGTGAGCGGCGGCAGAGTCGTCAAATTCGTGACAGATGCCACCCCGTTCTTCTGCCGGGTCCCCTGATAGGAACCGAAAAAGAAGACCTTATCCTTGCGTATGGGACCGCCAATCGTCCCCCCGAATTGGTTCTGATCCAGCACTGGCCGCGGCTGGCGGGCTCGGTTCAGAAAAAAGTCGTTCGCATCCAGGTCGGTGTTGCGCAAGAACTCGAACAGGTCGCCATGAAAATTATTCGTGCCGGATTTCGTCACCACATCGACATTCGCGCCCGAGGTTCGCCCATAGCCGGCATCGTACATCGAGGTCTGGACCTTAAACTCCTGGATGGCATCTGGGTTTGGGATCGCAACCCCCGCCCTGGCCCCCCCGTAATCAGAAGCAGTATCCGAATGGTAATTGTTTATGTCCGCGCCATCCATCTGGTAGCTGTTGCTGTATTGCGTGTTGCCGCTCGCCGCGATATCCAGTGAACCGCGTCCCAGCGTGGTGGCGTTGTTGACATTGCCCACTACTCCAGGAAACAGTGCCAGAATCTGGGTGTAGTTGCGGGTAGCCAAGGGAAGTTCCGTCACTCCCCTTGCTCCGACCAAACCTCCTAATGTCGGATTCTCTGTTTGCAGTATTTCAGCTTCCGCATTAACGGTTACCGTCTGTTCTTGTGTGCCGACCTCCATCGTAATGTTCACAACTGTAGTCTCGGTCACGTTAACCGTCACCGACCCAGCTGTTGTGGCTTTGAACCCTTGGGCGGTGAACATGGCACTATAGTCTCCGGGCGGCAGTAATGAGAACGTGAAGCTGCCTGCGTTATCGGTGGTAACCGTCCGTGCCGTACCTGTACCAATGCTTGTCAGCTTTACGGACGCACCAGGGATTACAGCGCCGCTCTTGTCGTGCACGATTCCTGAAACTGCGCCAGTAGAGGCTGATTGCGCCCACAGTTCGGCCGCCCCACATCCAGCCAGTGCGCACAACAAGACAACAAAGAGCGCTTTCTTCGCGAGCTTCATGCGATGATCTCCTCCGCTATAGTCAGGAAATAAGGATGCAGACCATTCCCCCCGAACGACGCATGATCCATACACGCACAGGGAATCTCGTGTCAAGGACTTTTACGTATCACGTCGATGTCTACAAGACATTGCTTTTACCCCGAGCTTATGGCACACTGATAAAATGGAACTCCGACACCTGCGATACTTCACCGTGGTTGCTGAAGAGTTGAA